>NZ_FOJB01000001.1:0-2400000 GCF_900109955.1 Aliiroseovarius sediminilitoris
CAGTCCAGCGACCCAACCGCGCCTCAGCGCCGCCGGTGAAGGGGGTTCTAGGCCCAACGCAAAAGAGTCGCAACCCCTTTTTTGAGAAAAACGCATCTTTTTGTATTTTTCTGATTTTCGGTGTGTTTTTAACGTGTTGGCGTAATTTTCAACATCAGTGCCAGCTTCAGAATTTAAGATTATTACTCGATCGGAATCAATCCTTCCTATTGCCCTATTTCACCTTCAATTCCGACGCTGAATCTGAATGTCGCTCAAGACTACCGAGACTTTTCTTGCGCATCCGATCCGGATGATTGAACAGTTGCACCCAAATAACACCAAAAGAGGCCCAAATTGTCAGACACCACTCAAGTCACCCTCGCCGACATTGCTGCAATTGCTAAGACCGCTGAAACGCGGATAGATCTCACAACACGACTGATCGAATTGCTTGATCTACCGACGATCCTTGAGCTTGGAGTATGGCATGGTGAATTCGCGAAAGATATTCTTGAGCGGAATCCCTCTATAAAGACCTATTATATGCTTGATCCGTGGCGCACGCTTGATAACTGGAACAAGCCCTTCAACATAAGCGCACCGGAGTTCGAGGAAGCATATGAAACCTCACTTAAGAACACCAATTTCGCCGCACAGAAGCGTGTCATACTTCGGGGAACGACATTGGAAATGATAGACCAGATCAATGATGAATCGCTTGATCTGATCTATATCGACGGGGATCATACACTCAGGGGTATCTGCATCGATTTGATCTCAGTTTGGCCCAAACTGAAACCCGGAGGAATAATTGTAGGTGATGATTTCTCTCCGACGATTTGGCAACATAGCAGCGAGTACGAGCCAACTTTTGTGTATCCCTTTGCGCAGTACTTCGCAGAAGCGCAGAATGCACCAATGGTTGCGGCACATCGGGCACAGTTTATTATGATCAAACCCAATGGCCAAAATCATGGTCATCGATTTTTGGATGTCACAGGAATGTATCACACGCCGAATGTGCTGGATCAGATAGAGAAGAAGCCCACAACGGTGAAACCATCCAAGATAAGCGCGCTTCTAACGAAGTTTGGGCTACGCTGACTTTAAGTTGGAAGGGGCTGCTTTGGTTTCTGGACCCGGGCACGTGTCAAAACCTGCCAGACCCGCCAACCCAACAGCGTGACAATAACTGCCATATACATTAGCGCATCAGCTTCCCATGTCTTACCGACCATGATGAAGTGCACGCCGCCCAGCAGAACCGTGGGATAGACCAACCGGTGCAGCTTGCGCCATTTCGGGCCGAGCTTGCGCACCGACCAGTTGTTTGACGTGATCGCAAGCGGTGTCATCAACAGGAATGCCCCCATCCCAACAGTGATATACGGCCGTTTTACAATATCTTTCCAGATCTCGGACAGAATCTGAACATCCAGCACCAACCACACAAGAAGATGGACTGACACGAAATAGAAGGTCAGAACGCCGATTGCGCGCCTGAAACGGATCAGGTTGATGCCAGCAACGGCGCGTAACGGTGTCACGAGCAACCCAAGGATCAGGGCTTTCAGCGCCAGCCGGCCCAGCTCTTGCTCAAGTGCTTTGACAGGCTCTGGTCCCATACTGCCTGTTGCCGCAAGATACAACAGCCAGGCCGGCCAAAGAGCACCTGCAACATAAAGCACCCAAACCGGCACCTTCCGCGACGCGGTGTTGATCCGGTCAACCATGGTCATCAGTGGTTCACCACCAAGTCCATGCCATCATACAGGCTGGCGACCTCTTCTTGGTATCCGTTGAACTTCAACGTCTCCTGCCGCTTGGCAAACAGACCACCCCCAATCGGTTTCTCGTAAGCTTGCGACCAACGCGGGTGGCTGACCTCGGGGTTCACATTGGAATAGAAACCATACTCATTCGGTTGCAACATATTCCAAGTGGTTTGCGGCTCTTTATCTGTCAGAGTCACGCGCACGATCGACTTGATCGACTTGTAGCCGTATTTCCACGGCACCACGAGGCGCAAGGGCGCACCATTCTGCTTCGGCATCGGTTCATCATAGATGCCGGTGGCCATGATCGTCAGCGGGTGCAGTGCTTCGTCCAGCCGCAGACCTTCACGATAGGGCCATTCCAGACTGACGGTTTTCTGCCCGGGCATTTCTTCGGGTCGGAACAGGGTTTCGAAGGCAACGTATTTCGCTGATCCTTGGACCCCGGCCAGATCCAGCAACTGGTTCAATTCGAACCCAACCCAAGGCACAACCATCGACCAGGTTTCAACGCAACGGAACCGATAGATGCGCTCTTCCAACGTGACCTTCTTCAGGATATCCTCAAGCCCATAGGTACCGGGTCGATCCACCATCCCGCCAATCTCGACGGACCATGGATCAATGGTCAGCTGGCTTGCGTATTTGACCGGGTCGGTCTTACCAGTGCCAAATTCATAAAAGTTGTTGTAGGAAGAGATGTCTTCCAAGGTGTTGGGCTCAAGATCGACCGAGTATTTCGATGCGCCCAGCACCGGACCAAGCGCCAGCCCGGCAGCCAGCCCGGCGGCACCGCCCATCAACTGGCGTCGGTTCATATACGCCGCGCGCGGCGTTACGTCGGAATATTTCAGTTTACTCATATAAGCCATTTGGCACACCTCTCATGCTCGTCTACCTTTGACCTAAGACAGCACGCGCGAAAATCCAAAGCACAATGACTCACGTCCGCGCCAGAGGATTGTAACAATCCATCAATCAAGAGGGGGGAAGGCAGGATAGATGTGGTTCATTTGAACCGAACGACCGTTCTGCTGCACCAGACGAACATGATGGCGGCCCATCTGGCGTGGCTGGCTTACGCCAACGGAATGAGCGATGGTTTCCACTTCTTGGATGATGCCCATGCCTTCGGCATCCCGCACCCCGTATTTCGCAGTGCCGATCTGAAAGACAATGTCGCTACACCCCTTCAGGTCATAGTGAGACAAGGCACCGAAACTCATACCTGACAGATTGAAAATGGATTTCGCGCTATAAGTGTGTCGGGCGGTTGGACCGATCAAAAACGGTTCGGTCTGGGAGTGCTGATCGCTGAGAGGCGGGAATGCGCCATTCACAAAGATGGGGGTGCCAGTAACACCCAGATTCCGGGTCGACCCGAAGGCACCGTGTTGCCCAGCCCCGACGCCGAACGCTTGACCCAATCCCGTTGGGCGCGGTTGAATGGCAGTTCTTTGCGGTCCATCGCAAAGAAATACTGCCGGAAAAACTCGCCCGGATTGGTGAACAGCGCCCGAAACCGGCTGACCATCGGCTCGTTGCGGCGCACTGGGTCATGGGTTTGCAACCGGTCGATGGCATAAAGCACAACCAGCACCAGAAACCCGATGCCAATCATAAAGAACAACGCCTGCGCTAACAGTTCCACCGCCCAGAACTTGGCCAGAAGATGGCCAGAACATGGATTGCATCTAAACCTCTCCGTGATGCAGATCGAGTCTAGCGCCATGTGCCTGAACGGAAAGACTGCGACTCTATCTGGACGAAGTAGCGTGATTCGGGGTGAAGACGGAATCACCTTCGCCCACGCCACCGACAAGCACAAAACTTCGCATGATCGCGAAATGCGATTTCTCGGCTGCGAATCGCCTAAAACCTCCCTTTGGATAGGAGCCGTTTTGCCGGGTTCCGACCCTTTGACCCGCCCCTGCGGAACTTCGCCTGTAGGTGGAGGTCAATCTCGCAGGTTAGCGCCTAAACAGAGCATCGCTGCGCATTTCAGATGAACCCTACCATCGGGCGTGATTTCTATCTCTCTGCACCCGACGTTGGGTGCGATCAATAAACTTGGAGTATATCGCATGAAAACCACATCTCTTGCCGCCGCTCTTCTGATTGCCGGGTCGACTTCAGCTTTTGCCAACATCGACGCTTTGGATGCAAACGAGGACGGGCAGGTCACGATGGAAGAACTGGTCGCAGTTTATCCTGACGTGACCGCCGAGGACTTCTCGACGGCCGACGCGGACGCAAGCGGCACTCTGGACGCTGACGAACTTGCAGCAGCCCAGGAAGCTGGCTCGATCCCAAGCGAGATGTAAGGGCTCTCTGCCTCTTCCCCACTCACGGCAAAGCCCCGTCGGTTCTCACCGGCGGGGCTTTCATTTGTTTTAACGGACGGGATTAGTGAACGACCGCGTCTTCCGGCGGATGTTGGTTCGAGCTTGCAACTCGATCCCCGATTATCAGGCCATCCACCCCGGCAGAAACCGGGATCGTGTCACCATCCATCACATCCCCGGCCAGGATCATTTCCGCCAACTGGTCCTGAAGCGCACGTTGAATAACGCGCTTCAAAGGGCGGGCGCCAAACACCGGGTCGTAGCCTTCATCGGCCAGCCATTTGCGCGCGCCATCGTCCAGTTCAAGGGCTATGTTGCGACGGGCCAGACGGCGGGTCAGACGCTCCAACTGGATATCGACGATGCCGCCCATGTCATTCCGGCTAAGCCGATCAAAGATGATCGTTTCATCCAGACGGTTCAGGAATTCGGGGCGGAAGTGGGCCCGCACCGCATCCATCACGTCACGCTTGGCATCTGACGCATCCGCTCCATCGGGAAGCTGGCTCAGCGCCTGCGCCCCAAGGTTCGAGGTCAGAACGATCAGTGTCTGCTTGAAATCCACGGTGCGCCCCTGACCATCGGTCAGAACACCATCATCCAGAACCTGCAACAGCACGTTGAACACATCGGGGTGCGCCTTTTCGACTTCGTCAAACAGCACCACTTGATAGGGCCGACGTCGCACCGCTTCGGTCAGCACCCCACCTTCGTCATAGCCGACATAGCCCGGAGGCGCGCCGATCAGACGGGCGACGGAATGCTTCTCCATGAACTCGGACATGTCCACACGAACCATCGCGTTGTCGTCGTCAAAGAGGTATTCAGCCACGGCCTTTGTCAGTTCCGTCTTACCGACACCGGTCGGCCCAAGGAACAGGAAAGATCCAAGCGGACGGTTTTCGTCGTTCAGCCCGGCACGCGCACGGCGCACGGCGTTCGCCACGGCTTTCACGGCCGACGTTTGACCGATCACACGCTTGTGCAGCTCGTCTTCCATTCTGAGCAGCTTCTCACGCTCGCCTTCCAGCATTTTTGAGGTTGGGATACCCGTCCAACGCTCGACCACACTCGCGATCTGCTCGGGCCGCACCGCCTCTTCGACCATCATATCGCTCTCGGCGCTTTCGGTTTCTTCCAACTTCTTCTGAAGGCTTGGAATAACGCCATAGGACAGCTCACCGGCCTTGGCCAGATTGCCTTCGCGCTTGGCGGAATCCAGTTCTGCACGGGCGCGATCCAACTGCTCTTTCAAGCCGCGCGCACCTTCAAGCTGATCGCGTTCGGCCTGCCATTTGGCGGTCATCGAGGACGATTTTTCCTGAAGATCCGACAACTCGGCTTCAAGTTTCTCAAGACGGTCTTTCGACGCCTTGTCGTCTTCAAGTTTCAGGGCCTCGGCTTCGATCTGCATCTGCATGATCTGACGGTCCAGCGCATCAAGTTCTTCGGGTTTCGAATCCACTTCCATCCGCAAACGGCTGGCAGCTTCATCCACAAGGTCGATGGCTTTGTCCGGCAAGAACCGGTCGGTGATATAGCGATGGCTCAGCGTCGCGGCCGCGACCAACGCATTATCGGAAATCCGCACACCATGATGCAACTCATACTTTTCCTTGATGCCCCGCAGGATCGAGATCGTGTCTTCCACGGTCGGTTCTTCCACCATCACCGGCTGGAACCGACGGGCCAAAGCAGCATCCTTCTCGACATACTTGCGGTATTCATCCAGCGTGGTGGCCCCGACACAGTGAAGTTCACCGCGCGCCAGCGCAGGCTTGATCAGGTTGGCGGCATCCATCGCGCCATCCGACTTACCGGCCCCAACCAGCGTGTGCATTTCGTCAATGAACAGGATGATTTCACCAGCCGCGGCAGTCACTTCGCCCAGAACCGCTTTCATGCGCTCCTCGAACTCGCCACGGTATTTCGCACCGGCAATCAGCGCGCCCATATCCAGAGCGAGCAGTTTCTTGTTGCGCAGGCTTTCCGGCACGTCGCCATTGATAATGCGCAGGGCCAGCCCCTCGGCAATGGCCGTCTTACCGACACCGGGTTCACCGATCAAAACCGGGTTGTTCTTGGTGCGGCGCGACAGAACCTGCATGGTGCGACGAATTTCTTCGTCACGACCAATGATCGGGTCAATCTTGCCCTCTTCCGCTGCTTCGGTCAGGTCACGGGCATATTTCGACAAAGCTTCATAGCTGTCTTCGGCACTGGCACTGTCCGCCGTGCGCCCCTGACGCACCGCATTGATCGCAGCGTTCAGTTTCTTGGCATCAACAGCGCCAGCATCCAACGCGTCGCGCGCCTTGGATTTGATCATCGCCAACGCGGTCAACAGCCGTTCGACGGGAACAAAACTGTCCCCGGCCTGCTTGGCCAGTTTCTGCGCCTCGTCCAGAACGCGGGCGGTGGCGTTGTCCATGTAAACCTGGGCAGCATCACCTGTCACCTTCGACAGCTTGCCGATGGCCTCGTCCACGGCGGCGCGGACACGTTCTGGCGACCCACCTGCCTTGCGGATCAGGTTGGCGCTCATCCCTTCTTCATCATCCATCAGGGCTTTCAGCAGATGCTCGGGAACCAGACGTTGATGGTTTTCGCGCATCGCGATGGTCTGTGCGGCCTGTATGAAACCACGCGACCGTTCGGTGAACTTGTTCAAGTCCATATCACTCTCCTTTTAAAGCGCCCGCAGTTGGAATGCCCACCGTTGCAGCACATCCCTTCGGGCCTCGCAATAAAGATGGGAACGGGTCGGAAAAATGCAAGACGACGGATGGGTCGATTGACCCGAAACTGATCATTTTTCAGCCCGTCGCATCGTCATCCAAACAACGATCAATTGCCATTGTCGTTGGCGGCAGTTAGGACGGGCCAACTGCGCAAAAAGGAACTTTCCATGTCTGATGACCGCCTGATCTTTGCCCTTGATGTCCCCAATGCGCTGGAAGGCCTGCAACTCGCCGAGTCACTGGGCGACGTCGTGAGTTTTTACAAAATCGGGCTGGGTATGCTGACGGGCGGCGGGTTGGCGCTGGCCAACGAGCTGAAAAGCGAACAGGGCAAAAAGATCTTTCTGGATATGAAGCTGTTTGACATCGGCAACACTGTCGAAGCTGCCGTGCGCGGGCTGTCGCAGTTCGATCTGGATTTCCTGACCGTGCATGGCGATCCCAACGTGGTGCGCGCCGCACAGGAGGGCAAGGGCGGCAGTGACATGAAGATCCTTGCCGTGACCATCCTGACATCGCTGGATCGCGACGATCTGGATGCTGCGCTGATCAAGCCCGGCAACATTCGGGATCTGGTTCTGGAACGTGCCGCCCGCGCGTTGGACGCCGGTGCGGATGGCGTCATCGCGTCACCACGAGAGGCCAGGTTGATCCGCGCCCTGCCCGAGGCAGACGGCAAACTGATCGTCACCCCGGGCGTGCGCCCGGCTGGCGCTGAGCTGGGTGATCAAAAGCGGATTGCCACCCCGGCGCAGGCCATCGCCGATGGTGTTGACCATATCGTGGTTGGCCGCCCCATACGGAACGCCAAAGACCCGAAAGCAGCGGTCGAAGCAATCATTGCCGAATTGAACTCACCTCAGGCCCGGCAAGCCAACCAAAGCTAGATCGCCCTCTCCGGTCAGCCCGGTCACGCATCGCTCGTACAATCGTGAGCCAATGACAGGACATGCCGCCTTGCGCGGTGCAAACAAAGTTTCGAACATTGGGCCTGATGTGCTTTGCTGCGGCACACATAACAATTGACGCCGGCGACAGCTACTCCGAGGTGCCCCATGCCTGACACACGCCCCAACCCCGACATGTCCACCGTGTTGCGACTTCGGCGTGCGATCGGGGCGATAGGGCTGACGCTGCCGTTTGTGTTGCTTGCCAATGTCTATCTGTTCAACGTGCCAATGCAGCGCTCGATCTCGGCCTTCTTCTTCACCGAACTGCGCGAAGTGTTCGTGTCGGCGTCAGCCGGTGTCGGGTTGTTTCTGGTCGCCTATGAGGGGTATTCACGCAGGCCGAACGAAGTGTTGACCGACCGCATGGTCTCCAGCATTTCAGGCGTCGCGGTGTTCACAACGGCGTTCATCCCGACGCTTTGCTATCGCGAAAATTGCTATCAACCGTTGGCGCTGTTTGATCGGCTCATCCCACCATCAATGGACCAGTTGCAGCAGAATGTCCATTTTTCGGCAGCAGGCATTTTCCTGATCTTCATGGGCATCACATCCATCCGGCTGTTCACCCGCTGCTCGGTGGAAAATCTTGGTCGGCACAAGAAACGACGCAATCAATGCTATCGCTTCTTTGGCTGGACGATCATTGCGATGGTGATCCTGATCGGCGTGGTCAAGATCTTCCTGCCCGAGCAGGGAAGAATTTGGGACGCCGCATGGTCATTCACCTTCTGGGCAGAAAGCGTCGCCTTGTGGTCACTTGGTCTAAGCTGGCTGTTGAAGGGCGGCACGATGGCGGAACAGATACCTTTCCTGTTCGACGCCGAGGCCGCCAGCCCCGGCACCTGACAATCATAACTCGTTGATGTCGATGTCGATGCGTTTCGATTGCCCTTTGCGCACGCCAACAACCCGGCGCAAAACCAGCCATGTTGCCAGCGAAATGGCTGCGAACAGAACCAGCATCCACGGCAGGCCGGGTGCTATTCCAAAAAACAGCAAAAACCCTACAACGGCAGCGCCAACCGCGAATCCAAGGAAGATGAAACCAGGGGCCAGCATTTCAAGAATACCCAGGGCAATTGCCACAGCGACCCAGACCCACCATGTCGCCCAAAACATCATGGCTTTCCTTTCAACAGCTTAAAGGCATCCCCGAACGCCTCCAGCGCATTTGCAGGCAGGATGATGGTCTGTCTGCCCTCGCCCTTTCCGACCGCTGTCAGGGCTTCGACCTGCTTCAAGGCAACCTGATACTGTGCGGCTTCAAGCCCGTTCTCGGCGATGGCCTTGGCGACGACCCCGGTCGCGTATGCCTCGGCATCAGCTGAAATGCGGCGAGCCTTGGCGGTCTGCTCGGCGGCATAAAGCTCTGCATCGGCGGCCAGTTCAACCGCGCGACGCTTGCCTTCCGCTTCGGTGACTTGCGCCCGGCGGGCCCGCTCCGCGTTCAACTGCTGAAGCATGGCCTCGCGCGTGGCATTGTCCAAGTTCACGTCCAAAATTTCGGCGCGCGTCACCTCTATCCCCCAATCGTCGACGGCATCTGCGACCTGCTGCTTGATCTTCGCGATCAGTTGCTGGCGGTTGGATTGGACCTCATCCAACTCCATCTCGCCGATGCCCGACCGGACAATCCCGGCAACCGTGGTTGAAATCGCCGCATCCACATCGCGGATACGATAGACTGTCTTTTCAGGTTCAAGAATACGATAGAACACGCTGGTATCAACCTGAACCAACACGTTGTCCGAGGTGATCGCGTCCTGGCTGGCCGTCGGCAACTGGCGTTCAAGGATTGACACTTTGTGGCGCACACGATCCAGAAACGGCACGATGAAGTTGATCCCCGGCCCCAGAACCGATTGCAGGCGTCCGAACCGTTCGACCACGAATTTCTGGCTTTGCGGCACGATCTTGACGCCCAAAAGGACAACGACGATCAGGAAGGCCGCCAACAACAGCAGCACACTGTTTCCGCCAAGTAAATCTGCGGGGATGTCATTCATGGAAAGAACCTTTCACTGTCCGATAATTAAAATGAAGATGGCGTCATTTAGCCGGATATACAACGTATTGCTCCGCAATTGCGGCAAGTGCAGTTTGCAATCGTGGCTTGAAATGAGCAATCGCTTTCGGGTGCGACAGCCACTTTGACGGCTCCATCAAAGTCCAACACTGCCCTTCATCGCCAAACACCACGTCTTGCATGCACGTTTCTGGCAGGGACGCGGCAAACCACCACGTAAAAGTTCCGGGGACTGTCGGACTTTCGAAAGTTTGTCGCCAGATCAGATCTTCTTCGTTCAGCATTAACCCTAATTCTTCATGGGTTTCGCGCAGCACGCATTGTTCGGGGGTTTCGCCCGCTTCATTCCCGCCACCCGGAAAATCCCACATGTCGGGATACGGGATGTTTGCGGAATCATCGCGCAACAGGGTTGCCACCTGACCGCCAATCAGCAACACAAGCTTCGCGCCACTAAATTCCATGTGCCACCTTTGGTCCGCCAAATGTTTGAGCCACGCCGCTGATAAGTTACCATACCTTATGCCCGCTTTGTGCCGAGATTGCCTGACCCAATTCGATGATGGCCGCCGCTGCCCGTCCTGCCGCAGCCCGCGGGTGCTGTCGCATCCCGAGCTTTTTGACCTGACCATTGCGCATATGGATTGCGATGCGTTTTACGCTTCGGTCGAAAAGCGCGACAATCCCGAATTGGCGGACAAGCCTGTGATTATCGGTGGCGGGAAACGTGGCGTCGTATCAACCGCTTGCTATGTTGCGCGCATTCGCGGGGTGCGGTCTGCCATGCCTATGTTTCAAGCGCTGAAGCTTTGTCCTGATGCCGTGGTGATCAAACCGCGCGGAAGCCACTATGCGGCGGTGTCCAGACAGATCCGCGCAATGATGGATGATCTGTCCCCGTCAATCGAACCGCTGTCGCTGGACGAAGCGTTTCTGGACATGACCGGCACCCAGAAACTGCATGGCGCGCCACCTGCCGTAATGCTGGCAGGCTTGGTCAAACGTATGCAGAACGAATTGGGGCTAAGCGGTTCCATCGGGCTGAGTCACAACAAGTTCTTGGCGAAAGTAGCCTCTGATCTGGACAAACCGCGCGGATTTTCCGTGATCGGCAAGGAAGAAACCGCGCGTTTTCTGCGCGACAAACCCGTCGGCCTGATCTGGGGCGTGGGCGGTGTCAGTCAGGCGGCACTGGAAAAGGCAGGCATTCGCACCTTCGCCGATCTTCTGCGTTGGGAAAAACCCGACCTGATCACGCGGTTTGGCGGGATGGGTGAACGGCTTTGGCATCTGGCGCGAGGCGAAGACAAGCGACGCGTTTCAGCCCATGCGCCAGTCAAATCAATCTCGAACGAAACCACGTTTTTCGAGGACACATCAGACATTGACCTTCTGGACGGCCATCTGTGGCGTTTGTCCGAAAAGGTATCGGACCGTGCCAAAGCGCGTGATCTGGCCGGTCGGGTTGTGACGCTGAAACTGAAACGCGCCGATTTTCGCGCGCTGAGCCGGCAAAGCAATCTGGGGGATGTCACACAGTCCTCGGACCGGATTTATCGAACGGCGCGTACATTGCTGGACACGGTTGTCGACAAGGGGCCGTTTCGGTTGATCGGTGTGGGGCTTAGCCACCTTGGCTCGGCCGAGAATGCCGATCTCAGCGACGATCTGCTTGACCCCTACGCCGCGAAGCGACGCGCGGCGGAACGAGCGACGGACAAAATCCGCGCCCGTTTCGGAGATGGCAGTATCGTCAAGGGTCGCGGTATTCGCTGAGATTACTCGGCAGCCAATGCGGTTTCGCTCCGCCCGATCTCGGCAATTTCGGCGATCACGGACGCCAATCTTGCGCGGATATGTGCAAAATCGGCATTTGGGCGCACCATGCGCTCGTCCAGATAAAGCGACCGATCAATTTCGACCTGAACGACGTGTTGCCCACGTGACGGACGCCCATAATGTTGCGCAATATATGCGCCCGAGAAAGGTGTGTTACGCGCTGTGTCAAACCCTCCACGGACAAATGCGTCTTCGACGCGACCAACGATTTCTGGCGCGGCAGACGCGCCATAACGATCGCCCAGAACGATCTGTGGACAGCGCTTTGCACCTTTGCTCAGGCTGGCGACTGCCTCGTGCGGCATCGAATGGCAATCAATCAATATCGCCTCTCCGAACATCGCGTTGCTGCGATCCAGCAGGGATTGCAGCGCCGTATGATAAGGGTGCCAATGCGTCGCCAGACGTGATTGCGCATCACCCAAGGACATTTTGCCCCGATAGATCGCCCGCCCGCCTGCAACAACGCGCGGAACAACCCCCAGACCCGACGATACCCTTGGATTGTGATCGACCCGACGCAGTCCGTTGATCAGAGCCGGGTCCAATTCTTCAGGCCCGCGGTTAAGGTCGACATAGGCGCGCGGCGTGTTCGACATCAAAAACGGCGCGCCATGATCCGGGACCGCCGCATACAACTGATCAACATAAGCGTCTTCCGATGAGCGGAGGGCCTGTTCATCAAGCGCGCTGTTTCGCATGAAAGCGGGTGGGTAATCTCGACCGCTATGGGGCGACGCAAAGACAACACTGGTTGTGTGCGCCTTCGGCAATGTCAGCGTGTATGGAGGTGTCGACATCCGAAGCCCTTTGTGCCTTTTTCTACAATGTATAATATGGCAAAAAATCTCTCGTCAAAAGCCCTTGCGCACGGGCACGACTCCTTTTATAGAACCGCGAACCGGCGCGGGTATTCCCGCGTCGCGTTTTTTGGATCGGTCACATAGATTGGTCCGGGAAGATTTTCCGGGCGATTAGCTCAGCGGTAGAGCACTTCGTTGACATCGAAGGGGTCACTGGTTCGATCCCAGTATCGCCCACCATGAACCGCCAGACGACCGAAAGGTCCAACGGCATAATGTAGCTTAGGCGCAACCGCAGCGCCGCGTTGAAGGAGAAGGAACATGAAAGTTCGCAACTCGCTCCGCTCGCTGAAAAACCGCCACCGCGATTGCCGCGTGGTGCGCCGTAAAGGCCGCGTTTACGTGATCAACAAAACGCAACGCCGGTTCAAAGCCCGTCAGGGCTGAACACATCAGCAGCGTTATCTAAAAAGCCGCCCGGTGGGCGGCTTTTTTGTGTGGGTGTATGTGCCTGACCTGCCCCGCCTGACAGACGCATTCCCTTACATGTTGATCATCAATCGGGCGAAAGTGATCTGGTCGACAAATCCTGTAACGGCAAGACCCCGACTTTTCTGATACTGGCGCAATGCCTTGCGGGTTTGTGCATCAAACGCACCGTCGACCTGCCCGGTTTTGAACCCTTGCCCGCTTAGCCGTTGTTCGACGATCAGCCTCAGCGGGCCGTTTTTCAACAACGATGCCTCGGCGGCGGCCAGCGCCTTCTGTTCCGCCTGACGCCTTTGCGCCTGCTTCAACTCTTCTATTCTGTTCGCAGCCACAGCTGAAAAATAACCATTTGGATGCCTGCGCAGAAATGTATCATAGGCTTGAACCGTATCTTTGGCCTTTGCAATGTTCCAGTTTTCAAGTTCAATCTTGCTGGCCTTACCGTTACCTCCACCCTGTAACTTCGCAAGGGCTTCATTTGCTTCGTCAGAGTGCAATCCATCTGGGTATTTCTTCAGATAAGCCAGCAACCCTTTGGCGCTGCCATCTTTCCCGTTCTTGTTCCAAAACGCGTTATCCTGTCGCGTCTCTTCCGCCGCACGTTCACGCGCAGCCTCTTCCAACTCCGCCGCGCGACGCGATGCCTGTCGCTGCAATGCCTTGATCTGTCGTGCATTCAGATAGCCGGTCGTCTCGTGCCCCTGATCTTTCTGCCAGGCTTCGATCGCGGCGCGCGATCCCCGACCGAATATTCCGTCAATCCCACCCGGACTGTGACCCAGGATGGTCAGGTCACGCTGGACGTTCCGGCGCTCTGATCGTGTCAGACCCAATGCCGCTTCGGCACGTTCGGCGTTTGACAACTCACCACGCGTAAAGGGCGTGTTGTCCGCAACGTCCCCGAACACCTCGACCGCCGGATAATTGGCCCGCAGGGCGCTGCGCATTTTTGCATCGGGCGTCAATGCGATCTTGTCAACGAAGCGCACAAGACCGTCCGCTGGCCCAATCAGAACGCCAACACCTTCCGGGGCTTCGATCGGACCGACGCCTGGCAACAATCCGGCTCCCAGGGGCGTCCCGCTGCCTTGCGGCGCCAACAGAACCAAGGCCCGATCAGGATGGTCGGCCACACTGCGCAGGATTGCACTTAGTGGAACACCTACGCCGCCAATCGACAAATCATCGACATCTTCGGCATAGCGCGTGATCAACCATGTTTCATCGCCATTATTGGCAAATCGGCCCGATAAGAAGATCAGCAAACGCTCCGCATCCTCGGCCTCGGTTCGGAACACCGAGATCGCGTCCCAAGTGTCATCGGCACGCTCTGACTCGCTGTCAAGGAAAGTGAACCCTTCCTGCGTCAGACGGCGTTCCAGCGTCTCTGCGTTTTTGACGCCAACAACATCTTCCAAATACCGATAGTCGCTCTGCGTCACCAGTAAAGCCGCATCCTTGGCCGTTGCAAATCCTGCCAAACCGCTAAGCGCTGCTGCCGCAACTGCTATCTGAAACCGACGGGTCATGCCCACCTCCACCATATTACGAGAACGCCGAAGCGTCAGATTGGTTCATTCTGGGTGAAAATCAGCGACACTCAACGAAAAAACCCGCCAGTTAGATAACCGGCAGGTTTCGGAAAAACGCAGGCACCCGTCATGGCAGTTCAATCTAGTCGTAAACGCGCTTGTCGTCGATCACGATGCCGTCGTTGGGCAGGCTGCCGGGGGCGACGAGTTCAATCTTACCTTTAAGTTTCAGGGTTTCGACCACCGATTTCGCGTAAGACTCGGCATCGCCACCGTCTGCTTCGACCTGCACGGTCATCGCGTCCATCTCGCCTTCGCGGGTGGCGATGACGCGCGCCTTTGAAACTTCTGCGTGCTTGGCCACGAAATCGGCGACCTGCTCGGGGCGCACAAACATGCCCTTGATCTTGGCCGTCTGGTCCGCACGACCCATCCATCCTTTAATGCGCATATTGGTGCGGCCACACGGGCTGGTGCCAGTCAACACCGCCGACAAATCGCCCGTCGCAAAGCGGATCAATGGGTAATCCGGGTTCAGCGTGGTCACGACGACTTCGCCCACCTCACCTGATGCCACCGGATCGCCGGTGCCGGGGCGCACAATCTCGACGATCACGCCTTCATCAACGATCATGCCTTCCATCGCTTCGCTTTCATAAGCGATATTGCCAAGGTCAGCGGTCGCATAGCTTTGCAGACAGGTTACACCACGGTCCGCGTATTCCTGACGCAGACTGGGAAAAAGCGCCCCGCCGCCTACTGCCGCTTTGGTGATCTTGAGTTTGACGCCGTCGGCATCTGCGCGATCCAGAATGATCTTCAGATAGTCCGGGGTGCCCGCATAGGCCGTGGTGCCAATATCTGCCGCGGCGCGCACCTGCAATTCGGTCTGACCGACACCGGCAGGAAGCACGGAAGCACCCACGGCCTGCGCGCCGTTCTCGAATATCATACCGGCTGGGGTCAGGTGATAGCCAAAGCAGTTCTGAACGATATCCCCTTCTCCAATCCCACAAGCATGCAGGAACCTCCCCATGCGCCACCAGTCATGGCTGATGCCGCCGGGTTCATAAATCGGACCAGGCGATTGAAATATATGGGCGGGTTTCTTGACGGCAAATCCACCAAACGGCGGGCTTTTCTTTTGCCATCTGCTCAGGTCGGATTTTCGCAGGACCGGATATTTTGCCAGATCCGACAATGATTTGATCTCTGGCCCATCCAGTTGACAGGCGTTTTTCGCCGCACGGGCACGGTCAATCTGAGCGCGGAGGCCGTCAATCAATGCGCTTGTGCGTTCGTCCGCCGAACGGGTTTCCAGCGCGTCAAAATACTTGGACATGAGTGACCTCTTGTCATCGCCGGATATCCTCCGGACCTGCGTTACGTTTTGTCGGTGTGCGGGAAGGCGTCAGGCCAGCCAACGCTTGCGACGGCGATAGGACCGCACGTCGCGGAAGCTTTTGCGGCCTTCGTCCGACATACCGAGGTAGAATTCTTTGACGTCCGGGTTTTCGCGCAATTCGGCGGCCGGACCATCCATCACCACGCGCCCGTTCTCCAGGATGTATCCGTAATGCGCGTAGCGCAGCGCGACGTTGGTGTTTTGCTCTGCCAGCAGGAAGGTCACGCCTTCTTGCTCGTTCACTTTCTTGACGATCTCAAAGATTTGCTCGACCAACTGCGGTGCAAGACCCATGGATGGTTCGTCAAGCAAGATCATATCGGGGCGCGACATCAGCGCGCGGCCCATTGCCACCATTTGTTGCTCGCCGCCCGAAGTGTAACCCGCCTGGCTTTTACGACGCTCTTTGATGCGTGGGAAATAGTCATAAACCATCTCAAGATCCGCAGCGATCGCGGCCTTGCCATCGGTGCGGGTATAGGCTCCTGTCAGCAGATTTTCCTCGACGGTCAGGTGTTCAAAACAGTGGCGGCCTTCCATCACCTGAATGACGCCACGCTTGACCAGCGCCGAAGGGTTCAGCTCGGCCACATTCTCGTTCTTGTGCAGGATGGTGCCTTTGGTGACTTCCCCCCGCTCGGATTGCAGCAGGTTCGAGATCGCCTTCAATGTGGTCGTTTTGCCAGCGCCGTTGCCACCCAGAATGGCTGTGATGCTGCCTTTGGGCACATTAAGGCTCACGCCCTTCAACACAAGAATCACGTGATTATAGATCACCTCGATATTGTTGACCTCCAGAAGGTTTTCACCGGCGTTTCTTGCGGTCTTTTCTGCGGTCTGTGCGGCGTCCAGCATATCGGTCGTCCTGTTTGTGTTCGTTGTCCGGGGGTCGCCCGGACCAAACGGCCCGAGCGACATATCTTACACGCGGCTTAGTTGCAGCGCTCCTCGATGTTGTTCTCAGCGGCATAAGCAGCCGAATCTTCATCGATCAGCGGTTGGATCACATCCATGTCCGACGGTCCAAAATCCGAAATCAGCGACCACTTGCCAGCAGCCGCGTCCCATTGCTGGATCGCGCCAGTGCCGGGGCCGCCGTGGTTTTCGCAGCTGACCGAGAAGGACGGACCAAAACCCGGCATCCCAAGTTCAGTCATCCGCTCCTCGGTGATCTCAAGCGCTTCCATACCATCACGCATCATCGACGATGTTATGTCCGGGGTGCCGTGGATATCCTGAGCCTTCTTAGCCGCTTCAGCCAGCAACATCGCGGCATAGACACCACGGTTATAAAGGGCCTTGCCGATGTTATCGCCGTTACCTGCGGCTTTGCCGGCATCCACAACGTATTCCTTGATGTCGTCAAAGACAGGATAATCCGATCCAACACCGTGGAACGTCACAGCTTTGTAGCCAGTTGCAGCTTCACCAGCGGGGGTCACATCATGGTCCCCGCCTGACCACCACACGCCGATGAAATTCTCCATCGGGAAACGAATATTGGCGGCTTCCTGAATGGCAACCTGGTTCATCACGCCCCAGCCCCACATCATTACGAAATCAGGACGCTCCCGACGAATTTGCAGCCACTGGGCTTTTTGTTCCTGACCGGGGTGATCCACAGGAACTGTCATCAATTCGAAGCCGTGCTTTTCTGCAAGGCCTTCCAGCGTGCGGATCGGCTCTTTGCCATAGGCCGAGTTGTGATAGACGAGCGCGATTTTCTTGCCTGTCAAATCGCCGCCGCTCACCTCTTTCAGGTGGTTCACAGCCAGCGAAGCAGCGTTCCAGTAGTTGGCGGGGAAGTTGAACACGTGGCTGAACACTTTCCCGTTTGCAGCCGATGTGCGGCCGTAACCCGGCGTGTAAAGCGGGATGTCATCTGCGGTTACTTTCGGGATCAACTGATAGGTGATGCCTGTCGACAGCGGGTTATACGCCAGCGCGCCCAGACCCTTGGTCGCCTCATAGCATTCCACACCTTTTTCAGTGTTATAGGCTGTTTCGCACTCGGGCGCAGATGTCATCACGCCACCGATACCGCCATCACGTTCGTTCAGCAGGGTGAAGTAATCTGCAAAACCGTCCGCATAGGGGATACCGCCGGCCGCATACGGGCCAGTCCGATAGCTGAGCGACGGGAACACCAATTCTGCGAGGACGGGGGTTGCCGCCATAAGGGCCGTGACACTGGCCGCTGCGAGTTTCGAGTATTTCATTTGCTTCCTCCCTAGATTAGCAAATTTATGTGCCCATTGCGGGTCACGTTGCTTTGCCCCCAGAACCTTCTCCTCGTTGATCCTCGGGGTGTGATGGATTGCGCGGGTCCTAGTGCGGGAAGGGCCACAGACGCAGTTTTTCTTTCGTCAGTCGCCACAATTGCGCCAGACCATGAGGTTCGACGATCAGAAAGATGACGATCAGGCCACCCACGATCATGAACTCGAAATATGCGGCCAGATCGGTCGGCCAGCCAAGGCCGCCCACCAACACGTTCTTCAGCAAGACCGGCATCAGCACCATGAAGGCCGCACCCGCAAACGATCCGAAGGTCGAGCCAAGTCCGCCGATGATGATCATGAACAGGATAAGGAACGACTTGTTGATGCCGAATGCCTCGCCTGCCTCGACTGCTCCAAGATAAACCGAGAAGAACAGCGCGCCAGCAATACCAATAAAGAAAGATGATACCGCAAAGGCCGACATTTTGGCCATCAGGGGGTTCACCCCGATGATCTCGGCGGCGATGTCCATGTCGCGAATGCCCATCCATTTGCGCCCCATCATGCCGCGCGTCAGGTTGCGCGCCACCCATGCCAGCCCGACAACAAAGACAAGGCAGATCATGTATTTTGCCCAAGCCTCGGTGTTGGGTCCGGTCACGATGACACCAAACACTGACCGCTCTGGCGCGTTGATCTGACCCGATGCAGAGTAGTTATAAAACCACGGTACTTTGTTGAAGACCCAGACAAGGAAGAACTGTGCAGCCAGCGTGGCCACCGCCAGATAGAACCCTTTGATCCGCAGGGACGGCAAACCAAATGCCACACCCACGACGGCAGTGATCCCACCGGCCAGCAGAATGTGGATGATGATGCTGACCTCTGGAAAGCCTGTCATCAGCTTGTAGCTCGCATATGCCCCCACGGCCATGAAGCCCCCGGTGCCCAGCGACACCTGCCCGGCATACCCGGTCAGTATGTTCAGCCCCAGCGCCGCAATTGCATAGATCAGGAACGGCGCGAACACGGCATTGACCCAATAGTCATTGATGAAGAACGGGACCACCAGGAAGGCCACGAACATCAGGATGTAGTAACCCATCCGATCCAGCCGGATCGGAAAGGTCTGGTTGTCGTCTCTGTAAGACGTTTTGAAGTCACCTGCTTCGCGGTAAAACATGTATCAGACCCTCTCGATGATTTTTTCGCCAAACAGACCTTGGGGCCTGAAGATCAGGAAAATAAGCGCCAACACATAGGCAAACCAGTTCTGGGTTGCGCCGCCGATCATGGGTCCGATGGCGAATTCGAACAACTGCTCACCCACACCGATGATAAGCCCACCAACGATGGCACCGGGGATCGACGTAAAGCCACCGAGCATCAGAACCGGAAGTGCCTTCAGCGCAATCAGCGACAGGCTGAACTGCACCCCTGACTTGGCCCCCCACATGATGCCCGCGACCAAGGCCACGAAGCCAGCAATCGACCAGACCAGCACCCAGATGAAGCGCAACGAGATGCCAACCGACAAAGCCGCTGAATGGTCATCCGCCACGGCGCGTAGCGCGCGACCCTGCTTGGTATACTGCGAGAAGATCACAAGCGAAGTTACAAGAAGCGCAGCAACGACGGTCGCTACAATGTCCAGATTGTCGATGAAGAAGCCGTAGCCGAACCAATTATAGGTGATTTCGTCGATGGCCATGTTCATACCCTGCGGCAAACCAACATCAAGCGTCTTGATGTCGGCACCCCACATTATATCGCCAAACCCTTCCATGAAATATGCCAGACCGATGGTCGCCATGAACAGGATGATATCAGGCTGTCCGATCAAGTGCTGAAGAATGTATTTTTCCACGATCCATGCAAACAGGATCATCACGCACGCAGCCAGCACGATCGCAATCAGTGACGGGACTTGCCATGGGAAATTTTGAACTTCCGTACCGAAAATCGCGTTGATCAGGTGAGAGAACGGCACCTGTCCTTGTTGGATGCCGACCAATGTGAGCGCTGCAAACAGCGCCATAACACCTTGGGCGTAGTTGAAGATGCCAGAGGCCTTGAAGATCAAGACAAACCCCAGCGCGACCAGCGCATAAAGCACCCCGGCCATCAGGCCGTTCAGGGTGACTTCCATCGCAAAGAGTAGCTGTTCAGGCATAAGTCCCCCCTTAATCGTGTGCCACGCCAAGATAGGCGTCGATCACATCCTGGTTGTTGCGCACTTCGTCCGGCGTGCCGTCCCCGATTTTCTTTCCGTAATCCATCACGACCACGCGGTCGGACAGATCCATGACCACGCCCATATCGTGTTCGATCAGGGCGATGGTGGTGCCAAATTCGTCATTCATGTCGAGTATAAAGCGGGACATGTCCTCTTTTTCCTCAACGTTCATGCCGGCCATCGGCTCATCGAGCAAAAGAAGCGACGGTTGCGCGGCCAGTGCGCGCGCCAGTTCAACCCGCTTTTTCAGACCATATGGCAAACGTCCCACCGGCGTTTTGCGGATATGCTGGATTTCAAGGAAGTCGATGACCTTCTCGCAAATCTCACGGTTCGCAATCTCTTCCCGTTCGGCCTTGCCCTTCCAGATCGCTTGCTGAAGCAGGTTGGCCTTCATGTGGTTCAGACGGCCGGTCATGATGTTATCCAGCACAGTCATCCCGTCAAACAACGCGATGTTCTGGAACGTCCGCGCCAGACCTTGCCGTGCAACCTGATAAGGTTTCATCGGTGGGCGCTTTGACCCACGGAACCAAACCTCGCCTTCCTGAGGTTTATAAAACCCCGAAATGACGTTCAGCATGGAAGACTTGCCAGCCCCGTTCGGGCCGATGATTGCGCGTATTTCACCTTCGCGGATGTCAAAGCTGATGTCCTTGATCGCCACCACGCCACCAAATCTTAGCGTAATGTTTTTCAGGTCCATCACGACCCCGCCAATCGTGCGGCCGTCCGCGGTGACATAGCTGTCGGCTTTCATGTCGGTCGCTGTCGTCATTCTGCCGCCATCCCCTGAATGTTGCCCACAACAGCCGCGTCGCGGATATTGAGGGTCGCTTTGATCGAGCCCTTCCGACCATCTTCATATGTGACTTCGGTCTCGATGAATTGTTCGGATTTCCCGCTGTAAAGCGCGTCGATCAGCGAAGCGTATTTTTCCTCGACGATCTTGCGACGCACCTTGCGGGTCCGTGTCATTTCGCCGTCATCGGCATCCAATTCCTTGTGCAGGATCAGAAAGCGGTGGATCTGACAACCTGACAGCATCTCGTCTTCGGCCACGGATTTGTTCACGGTTTCCACGTGTTCCTGGATGGTCGACAACACATCCGGGTGTCCGGCCAGTTCCTGATAGGACGCATAAGCGACGTTGTTGCGTTCGGCCCAGTTGCCGACCGCCGTCAGATCGATGTTGATGAACGCCGTGCACATGTCACGGTCATTGCCAAACACCACCGCTTCCAGAATATCAGGATAGAACTTCAGCTTATTCTCTACATATTTCGGCGCGAACAGGCGACCATCGGCCATTTTGCCGACATCCTTAGCGCGGTCGATGATCCGCAAATGACCGTTTGTCTTGTCAAAGAATCCTGCGTCACCCGTGGCCACCCACCCTTCCGGGTCCTTGGTGTCCGCAGTGCTTTCGGGGTTGTTGTAATACTCTACAAAGGTGCCGGGGCTGCGATAGAAGATCTCGCCATTCTCTGCCAGTTTGATTTCAACGCCCGGTGCTGGCACACCCACGGTATCGTTGCGCACTTCGCCATCAGGCTGCACGGTGATGAACACGGTGGCTTCTGTCTGACCGTAAAGCTGTTTCAGGTTGATCCCCATCGAGCGGTAGAACTCGAAAATCTCGGGGCCAATGGCTTCACCGGCAGTATAGCCCACACGAATGCGCCCAAAACCCAGCGTGTCTTTCAACGGGCCATAGACCAGAACGTCACCGCAGCGATACTTGAAATAATCATGCGCATTGCCGCGATACAGCTTCAGACCAATCGGGTCTTTCGCCTTGAAATGTTTGCGCACATTCTTGCCGTAACGCAGCTTGGCAATGCCCAGCCGGATGACATTTTCGATGACTGTCTCTGTTGCAAAGCCAATGCCCATCGCATAGCGAAAGCCGTGGCGAATCTTCTGCTCCAGGGTTTTTTTCTGGGTCGTGACTTTGCGGCGCGGCATGCCGTATTTCTCGCCCGCACCTTTCTTGGCGAAATCCAGAAAATGGTGGAACAACGCGTATTTCAGATCGCCAGCGTCCTCCATCCGGATCATCACGTTGGTCAACTGGGTTTCGAACACGCGGGGCGGTGCGAAGTAATAGGTCGGACCGATTTCGCGCAGATCTGTCATCATCGTTTCCGGGCTTTCCGGGCAGTTCACGCAGAACCCGCACCACATCGCCTGTCCCAGCGAAAAGATGAAGTCACCCACCCACGCCATCGGCAGATAGGCAAGGATGTCTTCATTCACACCCAGATTATCGAACTCTGACGAATTCTTGGCGCTTTCAACAATGTTGCGGTTTGACAGCACCACCCCTTTGGGGCGTCCTGTCGTGCCGGAAGTGTAAAGCATGACGCATTTACTGTCATAGGTCAGTTCGGCTTCGCGGGCTGCCATTTCGCCTTCAAGGCGCGAATGGGCCACGCGGCCTTCTTCCTGAATGTCGCGATACCAGTGCAGATGGCTGTGGTCGTATTTCCGCAAGCCGCGCTTGTCATAATACACGACATGCTCGATATGCTTGATGCTTTCCTGCACCTCGATGACCTTGTCGACCTGCTCCTGATCGCCACAGACCACGAACCGTGCACCGCAATGGTTCAGCACATATTCCATCTCTTCTACGACAGCGTCCTGATACAATGGTACCGGTACCGCGCCGACCTTTTGCGCGGCGACCATTGCCCAGTAATGAGCGGGGCGGTTGCGCCCGATGATGGCGACGTGGTCGCCGCGATCAATCCCAAGCGCCAAAAGGCCAAGGGCAAGTTTCTCGATTTCCTCGGCAGCTTCAGCCCAAGTCCAGCTTTGCCAAATGCCGAATTCTTTTTCACGATAGGCCGGGCGATCCCCATACTTCTTCGCATTCCGCGCAAGCAGCGCAGGAATGGACGCAAAGTCGCCTTGAGCGGCTAGTTCCTGTGACAAATTTTCCTCCCACCGTCGGTACGGGCGACGTTCCCGAGCGCAGAGCGAATCTTGCCCTGCAACCCTGACCTAAAAAACTTCGCCGTCAAAGGTTTCGCCACTTTTTCGCAATTCTAACGAATTGTTACACGGCGGGCTTCGGGCCGAACCACCATCTGAAATGCCTTTTCACAGGTCGTTTCAGGTGCTAGCGAAACAAGGAACAGGAGGCACTGTTGGCAAAAAATTCAACCGAAACCTCGGCCCTGACGCAAGCCGGTCTGAACCTTATTCAACAGGCGCTTTCCATTTATGACCGCAAACTGCAACTGGTCGTAGGGAACCGCCAGTTTCAACAGATGTTCGACCTGCCCGATCACCTTGTCACCCCCGGTGCAGAGTTTTCCGACACCATCCGCTATCTTGCGGAGCGGGGCGACTATGGCGCGGTCGGGGACATAGAATCTTTTGTGACCTCGCGCGTCCAGCAAGCATTGGCGTTCGAACCTCACTATATGGAGCGCACGCGGGCCAATGGTCGGGTGATCTCGGTCGAGGGGCATCCGCTGTCTCAGGGCGGGTGGGTGACGGTCTATACCGACATCACACCGATCAAGCGGCAAGAGGCGCTGTTGCGCGCCCGGTCCGAAGAATTATCCGACCAGGTGCTCGCTTACACAGAGGAACTGACACAGACCAACCGGGCGCTGGCTTCGGCAAACTCGGCGCTGGAGGAAACCAAGCGCGAACTGACCGAAATGGAAAGCCGCACCCGACTGACAGCCGAGATGATGCCTGCCCACATCGCGCGCATCGACCGTGACCGGCGCTACACGTTCTCGAACCGCCGGTTGGGGGATGTGATGCCGGGGCGGCCCAGTGATCTGGTTGGCCTTCATGCAAGCGCGGCCTTGGGCGACGAGTTCTATAACCGCATCTCGCCCTATTTTGCCCGCGCCTTCACTGGCGAACCCAGCGTGTTCGAGCTGGTCGATGATGCATCGGGCCGCCGTATCCGAGTAGCCTTGACGCCTGATCACGATGACGACGAGATCACTGGCGTCTATATCCTGTCGATGGACATCACGCAGGAAGCGCAGGCCCGCGCCGCCTTGACGCAAACCCGGAAACGCGAACTCGCTGCCCAGCTGACATCGGGCGTCGCGCATGATTTTTCGAACCTGCTGACCATCATCCTTGGACTGCAAAGCCGCCTTGCTCAGATGCCGCTGGGCGAAGAGGCGCAAAAGATGGTCGCGGCCACCACCAGAGCGGTGCGCAGGGGCGGAACGCTGCTGGACCGGATCGCCTCGATCTCGGGGCGGCGCGAGTTGCATTTCGAACCCACCCTAGTGCCCGACATGCTGCGTGGCTTGGAAACACTGGCACGGTCCACCTTGCCGGACGGGATCGACTTGAAGATCGACGTGTCCGAACTTGGTGATCCAATCGTTCTGGATGCCGGCGCCGTGCAGGACGGGATATTGAACCTCATCCTAAACGCCACCCACGCAATCGGGGCGGGACCGGGCACAATTCACCTGACCGCGCGCCCGATCCGCGAAACCTGGGTGGAATTTCGCGTCACCGATACCGGCCCCGGCTTCGCGCCCAAGGCCCTGGAGCATGCGCTGGACCCGTTCTTCACCACCAAAGGGGGCGAAGGGTCGGGCCTGGGCCTGTCCATGGTCTATGATCAGACAAAGGTGGCCGGCGGACAGTTGAAACTGTCCAACTCGGCCGAAACCGGGGGGGCAGTGGTTTCAATCCGCCTGCCCCTTCGCAAACCGCTGCAACCCATTTCGCCGCGCCTTGTTCTTCTGATCGAAGACAATGAAGATATCCGCACCTCGGTCCGTGACATGCTGACCACCATGGGCCATCAGGTGATCGAGGCGACATCGGCAGAAGAGGCGCTGGGGCTTGTCGATCTGGACGGGCTTGGCCTGATCCTCAGCGATGTGATGCTGGAAGGCGCGCAGACCGGACCGGAGTTTTTGAAGGGCTTGCGCGCGGCAGGGATAAATGTCCCTATGCTGGTCATGACATCCCTTCCCCCGGACGATCCACGCCGCGCCGAGGCCGGTTTTCCGGTTCTGGCCAAGCCTTTTACGCAGGGCGAACTTGCCACCTTTCTGTCAGACGAGGTTCGAATATGACCCAACCCATGGTTGCCATCCTCGATGACGAACCTGAAATCCGCCGTATGCTTTCTGACGCGCTTGAAGACGCTGGTTTTCGCACCGCCAGTTTCGCCCGCGCCACGGAATTCGAGGCCGCGCTGAACGCCATGTCCCCTGATGTCTGCCTGGTCGACCTTGGTCTGCCGGATCGCGACGGGCTGACGCTGGTGCACCGGCTGGCGCTGGAAAGCGGGGCGTCGGTCATCATCATCTCTGGCCGCACGCAGGTGCAGGATCGGGTAACAGGGTTGGAATTGGGGGCGGATGATTACATCGTCAAACCCTTTGAACCGTCCGAGGTCGTAGCCCGCGTCCGCGCCCGGCTGCGCAGCCCGAAATCAAGTTTGAAATCGTCCCAAACCGCGCGTTTCAACGGCTGGACCGCCCATTTCGACAGCTACATCCTTGAAGATGAAAGCGGCGAAGAAACAGCGTTTTCCCACGCCGAAGGTGAAGTGCTGCGGCTGTTCCTTGACGCCCCCAAGCGCCTGATCTCCCGCGCGCAGATGCAGGAAACATTGGGCGGCGTTGCTGGAGAAAGCTTCGACCGCGCCATGGACGTCCGCATCTCGCGCCTGCGCACCAAGTTGAAGGAAGACCCAAAAAACCCGCGCCTGATCAAGACGATCTATGGCGCGGGATATATTTTTCTGGGGGATGTGAAGTGGGGGTGAGGCGCTGCGTTTCTGTCTGCCCGCGTTCAGGGGTCGGACAGGGCTTCAAAGCCTCATAGCCGGATCTGATAGGACGTCACACGCCCGCGAAAGTACGGCTCGTAAGCACCGTCTACTACATAACCGACTTCCGCTTCTGCCGGAACGCGACGCCCGCCGATATCGGTATATGAGCTGAACAACCCACGCCATTCGCGCAACACGGTTTTCCCCTCGGAAGTATCGGGGCGTTTCTCGGCATAGACTTCGACGATGTCGCCGACATCGTCGAAGGTGAACTGCACGATTGCCGCCCCATCGGGCAGGGGCAGCCTGGCTTCCACAACTTGCGCGTCCACTTCACGCCAAGAAATGGACGGGTTGGTCAATATTGCATCTGGCGCCCAAGGAAGTTCGGCAACATAACGCATCGCCTCGCCCAGATCAGCATCAGCACCTTCAAATCTGGCCACCCGCACTGCACCAAGCAATCGCGCCTCCAGCAATCCGGCACCATCAACGAAACTGTCCAGAACACGCACCACTGGCAAGGGCCAGCCCGTTCCGTCTGCCACCCAAACAAATCCCGGCCTAGTGATCGCGATGTGTTGATGAGCGGTCATTTTGCTCCATTTTTCGCCCTGTCGCAGCTCTAGGTCTTGCGTAAACTCGACGACGCGCGGAACACCATTTTCTGCCGCATGACCTCGCTGGGCAAAACGGCGCACCACCTCTGGTAGATTATTGTCTGGCCGGACCGCCAAAACCGGTCCAGTCAGCAATCTGCTGATTTGTCGGTTGATTTCAGCCGTGAACCATTGGGCTGAAATCACAAGGAAAGCGGTGGCGGCAACGAGTAATCCGACACCGGTAAGGAAGATAATTTTCATCATACACCTCGAATTTTCACTCAAGGCGACCCTTACCAAAAATACGGGCAGTCCGCTTTGACACACCGCAATCGTGCGATCGATTCGACCCTGCCCGGTGGCCCTTACTGCGCCGCGATGGAGTTGGTTCTCTCGACCTTCACCGCTGCAAACTTCATTTCCGCAATCTTGCCATAGGGGTCCAGCGCCGGGTTGGTCAGCATGTTGGCCGCCGCTTCGACATAGGCAAACGGCAGGAACACCATGTTTTCAGCCACACCATAATCAGCGCGGACCATCACTTCGATGGATCCGCGGCGGGTGGTCAGGCGCACCATGTCGCCCGGCTCGACCCCCATTTCGCGAAGGGTCTTGGGGTTCATGGAACAGTTCGCCTCCGGCTCGATGGCGTCCAGCACGGTGGCGCGGCGGGTCATGGACCCGGTGTGCCAGTGCTCCAATTGTCGCCCGGTGGTTAACACCATAGGATAGTCGGCGTCGGGCAATTCGGCCGGCGGCAGGATGGCCGCTGGTGTGAAGCGCGCGCGCTTGTTTGCGCGCGGGAAACCGTCGCCGAACACGACGGCCTGTCCCGGATCTTCGGGGGACAGGGATGGATATGTCACCGCATTCTGCGCCTCTAACCGGCTCCACGTGATGTTGTTAAGCGATGGCATCAGGCGGCCCATTTCGGCAAACACTTCGCTTGGGTGGGTATATGTCCAATCCAGCCCCAGACGCTTCGCCAGTTCAACCGTGATCCACCAATCCTCTTTCGCCTCATCCGGGGGCGGGACGGCGGGGCGGCCCATCTGCACCTGCCGGTTTGTGTTGGACACGGTGCCGGTTTTCTCGGCAAACGCAGCGGCGGGCAGGACGACATCGGCATAGCTGGCGGTTTCAGTCAGGAAGATGTCCTGACTGACCAGAAATTCCATCCGCTCCAAAGCCTCGCGCACATGGGTGATGTCGGGATCAGACATGGCCGGGTTTTCGCCCAGGATATACATGCCCTTGATGCGACCATCATGCACGGCGTCCATGATTTCGACCACCGTCAGGCCGGGCTGGTCGGACAAGTTATCCACACCCCATTCGGCGCTGAACTCGGCCAGAACAGCGGGGTCTTTCACCGACTTGTAATCCGGCAGGAACATCGGGATCAGACCGGCATCCGACGCGCCCTGCACGTTGTTCTGCCCCCGCAGCGGGTGCAGGCCCGTGCCCGAACGCCCAACATTGCCAGTCATCAACGCCAGCGAGATCAGGCAGCGGGAATTGTCTGTGCCGTGCACGTGCTGGCTGATACCCATGCCCCAGAAAATCATCCCGGCCTTACCTGCCGCAAAGGTGCGGGCGGTTTCGCGCAGGGTTTCGGCGGGGATGCCGCAAATCTCGGCCATATCCTCGGGCGGGAACGCTTTCAGGTGCTCGCGCATCGCCTCCCAATTCTCGGTATGCTTGGCGATATAGGCGTCGTCGGTCAGACCTTCTTCGGCGATCACATGCATGATCGCGTTCAGCATCGACACATCGCCGCCCGGCTTGAACTGCAACATATGCGTGGCGAACCGGCTAAGCGAAGTGCCGCGCGGGTCCATCACGATCAGCTTGCCACCGCGCTTTGTGAACTGTTTGAAATATGTCGCCGCGACCGGATGGTTTTCGATCGGGTTCGAGCCGATGACGATGGCAACATCCGCGTTTTCAATCTCGTTGAACGTGGCGGTCACGGCACCCGAGCCGACGTTTTCCAGCAGCGCCGACACCGACGACGCGTGGCACAATCGGGTGCAGTGGTCCACGTTGTTATGACCAAAACCGGTGCGGATCAGCTTTTGAAACAGATAGGCTTCTTCATTGGTGCATTTGGCCGACCCAAACCCGGACACTGCGTCACCGCCATAGGTGTCGCGCAGCTTGGCAAGCCCGTTTGCCGCGTAATCCAGCGCCTCATCCCAAGTTGCCTCGCGGAAATGGGTCAGCGGGTTGGCGGGATCGACGTTCAACCCCTTGGGTGCGCCTTCCTTGCGGATCAGGGGTTTGGTCAGCCGGTGGTCGTGGTTGATATAGTCAAAGCCGAACCGGCCCTTCACGCACAGGCGGCCTTCGTTCGCGGGGCCGTTGATGCCTTCGACATACACGACCTTGTCGTCCTTCACGCGCAGGCTGACCTGGCAACCCACGCCGCAGAAGGGGCAGATGCTTTCGACCTCGCGGTCATAATCCTGCGTGTCCTTGACCTTGGCGGGCATCAGCGCGCCAGTGGGGCAGGCCTGCACACACTCGCCGCAGGCCACGCAAGTTGACGCGCCCATCGGGTCGGCAATGTCAAAGACAGGATAGGCGTCATGCCCGCGCCCGGCCATACCGATCACGTCGTTGACCTGCACTTCGCGGCAGGCACGGACGCACAGGTTACATTGAATACAGGCGTCCAGATTGACGCTCATCGCGACATGACTGTCATCCAGCAACGGGATGCGCCCGGATTCCAGCTTCGGGAAGCGGCTGGATGCCACACCGGTCAGATCGGCCATGTCCAACAAATGTGACGAGGCATCATGCGGGGTGTCAGGCTGGTCGGCCATCAACAGTTCAACCACCATCTTGCGAGCCTGGCGCGCGCGCGCATTGTCGGTGGTGACAACCATTCCTTGGGTCGGTTGCCGGATGCACGAGGCCGCCAACACACGTTCGCCCTCGATCTCGACCACGCAGGCGCGGCAGTTGCCATCGGCACGCAGGTCCGGCACATCCTTGTGGCACAAATGCGGAATCGGGGTGCCCTGCCGCTTTGCCACATCCCAGATGCTTTCGCCTTCGTGGGCGACCACGTCCTGCCCGTCCAAGGTGAATTTGATGCCATCGCTCATGGAAACCTCCGTCTGATGCAGGGCATTATAAACCACGTGTGGCCGTGCGTCAGTCTTACAATCCCGACACCCCACGCCGATTTTGCGCCAGCCCCCCTTTCCGAATTGGATCCAATTCACTAGCAATGAGCCGAAAGGATTCTTCATGACCACAATCACGCTGATCCGCCACGGCCAGGCCAACAACACAGCGACCGACGAAGCAGGCTATGATCGGCTGTCCGATCTGGGCCGCCAGCAGTCTCGTTGGCTGGGGGATTACATGCGCAACACCGGGCAGCGTTACAGAAAGGTTTACACCGGCACGCTGACGCGGCACCGCCAGACAGCACAGGAATGGGGCGCGGATGACTTCACACAGGACGCCCGACTGGACGAGGTGCGCTATTTCGACCTGTCCGAACGGATGCACACCCAGTTCGGCATCCCGCATCCGCGCACCCATGAAGATTTCATCAACCATCTGCCGCTGACCTTCTCGGCCTGGCAGGAAGGCAAAATCGACGACGTGCCAGAGACCTTCCACGATTTTCAAACCCGCGTCAGCGACGTGATTCACGACATCGCCGAACAGGGCGAGGATGCGATCATCTTTACCTCAGGCGGCTTGATCGGCATGGCAACGCGGGTGGTAATGGGCCTTGAAATCGGCGCGTTCACCCGCACGATCCTGCCGATCATGAACAGCTCGGTCCACCGGATGCGCCTGACACCTGCCGGGCTCAGCTTGATCCAGTTCAACGCTGTTCCGCATCTGGAACCCACCGACCGACACCACGCGCAGACCCATTTTTAAGGAGCTTTCACCATGACACATCTGTGGGTTCGCGCCGAACAGCGTCAGAACGAAGACCGCGTGGGGCTGACGCCTGACGGTGCGAAAGCGTTGATTCATGCCGGCCTGCGCGTGACGGTCGAAGAAAGCCGGGTCCGCGCCATCGGCATCGACGGCTACCGCGACGCAGGCTGCGAGATTGCGCCGGAAAACAGCTGGCCCAACGCGCCGAAAGACGCCATCATTTTCGGTCTGAAAGAGCTGCCCGAGGACGGCACCCCCCTTCCCCACTGCCACATCATGTTCGGCCACGCCTTCAAGGGCCAGCATTCTGGCCGTGCGTTGCTGGAGAGGTTCAAGGCAGGGGGTGGCACGCTCTATGACCTCGAATATCTGGTCGACGAAACTGGGCGGCGTGTGGCGGCGTTCGGCTATTGGGCCGGGTTTGCGGGCGCAGCGGTGACACTGAAAGCATGGGCCGCGCAACAACACGGGAAGCTATGCGGTCCCGTTGGAGCCTACAAGAACAAGGACGCGTTGCTGGACGAGCTTCGCTCCGAACTTAATGCCACCAATACCCCCCGCCCGACCGCCATCGTCATCGGCGCGTTGGGTCGCGTTGGCACAGGGGCGTCTGATTTGATGGAGGCGATGGGTGTCACCGTCACCAAATGGGACATGGCGGAAACCGCCAGCGGTGGCCCCTTCCCCGAGATCCTTGACCACAACCTGTTCATCAACTGCATCCTCGCCGGACCCCAAACGCCGGTGTTCGTGGCGCGCAATGCACTGACGGCTAATCGCACGCTGACCGTCATCGGTGACGTGGCTTGCGACCCGGACAGCGACTACAACCCCGTGCCGGTCTATGACCACGCGACCAGTTGGGACGCCCCCGTCCTGCGCGTGGCGGACAACCCCGTGCTGGATGTGATGGCAATCGACAACTTGCCGTCTATGCTGCCCTTGGAAAGTTCCATCGACTACGCCGGACAGCTTCTGCCGTCGCTTCTGACCCTGACCGATCTGACGACGGGGGTCTGGGGCCGAGCCAAGGCGACGTTCCGCACCCATTTGAAGGACATCTGATTTGGAAACCTTGATCGGCAGCGCCGCCGGCGTCATCAGCACCATCTGTTGGTTGCCGCAAACCCTTCGGGCCTGGCGCACGCGGCAAACGGCGGATTTATCCCTGCCAACGAACCTGATGGTCTTCGCCTCGATCGGGTTATGGCTGATCTATGGCCTGATGCTCGACGCGTGGCCTATGGTCATTGCAAACGCAATTGCCTTGGTGATGGTGGGGTCCATCATCACCGCCAAACTGAAATTCGGCTGAAAGGAAGCCCTGACATGACAATCCATTGGTGTGGCACCGGCCTGTCGGCCATCCCCGGCCTGCGTCGCTTGCTAGAGTCCGGTCGCAACGTCGTAGTCTGGAACCGGACCGTCGACAAGGCGCGCGAGGCCGTCGGCGATCTCACCAAAAATATCCGCGCCTTCGATCTGGACGCCGTGACCGCGGCCCTTGCCCCCGGCGATATCGCGGTGTCAATGCTGCCTGGCGATCTGCACGTCCCCTTGGCCGAGCGCTGCCTGCAAAGAGGCGCGCATTTCGTGTCCTCCAGCTATATCTCGCCCGAGATGCGCGCGCTGGATGAAGACTTCCGCGACGCTGGTCTTGCCTGCGTGAACGAGATCGGGTTGGACCCCGGCATCGACCACCTGATGGCCCACTGGCTGGTCGCCGATTATCGCGCGTCAGATGCCTTTGACCCGAATAACAAACTGAGTTTCATCAGCTATTGCGGCGGCGTGCCGAAAATCCCGAACCCGTTTCGCTATAAGTTCAGTTGGTCGCCTTTGGGCGTGCTGAAAGCGCTGCGTTCGCCCTCTCGCTCGATCAAGGACGGCAGACCGCTGGATGTCGCGCGGCCTTGGGACGCGATCAGCACCTATGACGCCCCCCTGCCCGCGCCCGAGAGCTTCGAGGTCTACCCCAACCGCGACTCGATCCCCTTCATGGCGGATTACAAGTTCGACCCCGCGTGGCACGTCGACACCTTCGTGCGCGGCACCCTGCGCCTGAACGGCTGGGCCGAGGCGTGGAATGACGTCTTTGCCGAGGTCGAGACGCTGCAAGGCCCCGAAGGCGACGCGCGGCTGAAGGAAATGTCCGACCAGTTCTGGCGCGACAATGCCTATGACGACGGGGAGCCTGACCGTGTGATCATGTGCGTGGCGTTGAAGGCGGAAAAAGACGGCGAAACGGTCTATCACAAAACATATGTCATGGACGCTTGGGGCGACGAACGCGGCACCGCCATGGCGCGGTTGGTCTCGACCCCCGTCTCACTTGCCGTCGAGATGATCCGAGACGGCAAAGCCCCGGCTGGCGTGTCCGCAGCGACAGATGATCCCGAGATGATCGAGGTCTGGATGGGGCATGTGAAGGAACTGGCGCAGCATGTTGAGGTGGTGGAGCATGGGTAACGGAGAGTCTGGTTTGCGGGACTTTGCGGACGCTCAGCGGACTCGGCTCTAGTTGATCGAGCGGGATCAAAAGGATGTCGCAAACGCTGGCGGCGGTCATCATTTCTGATGCAAAAGCATTCGCCGACTGGGGTTTCCTTTGCGTAGCGAATTTTGTACGCGTAGTTGCCGTGGCCATGGTTCGGATTCCGAGCCTAAAGAACGAACGGGCTGCACCGCAATCCCAAGGCACCTGGCATTCCATTCTTCGCATAGTTGCAATAAACCGAAGAAAATCAATTTTATCCAGGAGCTTCCAGACAAATGAAGAAGCCCAGCCGTTACTCGATCCTTGCCCTGTTTCTTGCCGGGTTGTTTGTCTTGGGTGTCCTGATCATGAGGGATGCCGAGGAAAAGCAGCAGGTGCGCATCCAGATCAACCCGTCGTTCTGCGGCTTTTTCGAAGTGTTCCTCCTCGATTCCCGCAACCCGGATCTGTACGACGCCTGGCCCGAAAATGCAGATCCCATCGACGCGATCGGACAACGGGCAGCCATCGTCAAGGACACCGGCGAGCCCGGCAAGATGGTGTTTGCCTTTGTTTCGACTGACGCTGCCGATGGCACCCCCAAGAGCCGGATATTCCGTAATCGCCAAATCGGAACTTTCAACGTCTACCAGGACATCGAAACTCTGGCCGATGGCACCCGGGCCTACGTTGAGGGCAGCGGCGCGCAGATTACCTATCTCATGTACGAAATCGCCCCCGACGGCGATTGCACCACTGCCGCGGTTCAACAAGCCTCTCCCCGAGACCTGTTCGAAGCCCTGCTCCGATGAAGGTTTCCTACCCTACGGGCGGGTCATGCCTGTCAAAAATCCGGATCGTCCGGCAGTATCTCTTTTTGCGGGGATAGGACGATCGTCTTTTTGCCGTCCGTCAGCCGATAGGCATATTGGATGGCCGGGCGCTGGAACTTCTGCGTCAGTATGCGAAATCCCGCCCCCTTAAGGGGCAGTTCCTGACCCAGGCAAAATACCTTGTCAGGGTCCCAGATAAAGATGTCGTTTGTTTGCAGTTTTGTTGCGTCAAGCGGCAGACGATCCAGGCCCCAATAAACCTGCTGCCCATCGGTTCCATAGCCGTTGCCAATTTCCCGGAATTTGGTTGCATCGACGCCCGGCAGGGGAACAAGCGCAAGCGCCGAGGAACTGCTGTAGACGCGGTGCCTGTCACGCCAGTAAATGGTATCCCACCGGTCGAAAAGCCAGCGAAAGGATGCTCCATCGGCACCCTCGACGTGTACGTATTCCCAAATTGCATCGCGATTGTTGCGTGGATAAGCGCCTTTCGGATCTCTTGCCGGTGGCGAACCGTCGGCAAGCTGGCGATGCCAGACATGGTTCTTGTCGGCGTGATAGCGGCTTTCCTTTCGAAATGTCAGCGGGTCTGCTCCGGCAAACTCGATATCCCGTTTCGTATGGTTGTGACGCTGGAAAACCTGACCCTGTGCGGTGTAAACGTCGTCGAACAGCAAGAACGGCTCTTGTGCGGTTGCCGCCGCGATCCGGGCGGGGCGCTCTTCTTTCTCGCGCCAGGCCAGATAGGATTTCCACGCGGTTTTGAAGGGTTTGCATTGCGTTGTCTTGCGCCGCATCGACGCGGCGGCATCCGGGAACTGCTCCTTCTTGGCAAAGTCCCAGAGTTTGTCGGAGAGCCGCTTGAGAAGATCGGCATCGACTAGATCGCCGGGCCCGCGGACCACCGTGCCATCCTGCACCCGAACGGATTCAAGGGCCTCGGGAAATATCGTGGCCACGGCACCTCCGGCATCTGCCGAGGGATCAATGTTTGCAGCCAGCGCATCAAGGATCGGCCAGATCGGGGCAAGTGCGCTTTTGTCATAAAAATTGAGCATCCAGGCTAGAAACAGGCGCTCTTGGTCTGGATCATGATGAACAATCAGAACGTCCGCATCGTCTCCGCTACCAAGGAGTTCGGATAACGCACGGCCAAATTGTACCTTGCGGTCGTCAAGGGTGATTTCTTGTTTGAACAGGGCTGCCAGTAGTTTCTCGTTCAACGGGCATTCAAACAGTAGACCTGCGGGTTCTGCCATGGTTCTTATACCTCCTGCCAGCATTTATGCGCTGGCCCGTGAACAACCGCAATGGGCTCAAAACTGCCTTTCAACGCCCCGGCAACCCTCACCCTTTCCCAATCGGCACCACATTCTCGGCCTCGTCTGACAGCTCCTCAAAATCGAAATTATCCAGCCGCGCCGCACGTTTTCCGGCGCGTTCCGCCGCCGTGGTGATCCCCTCAACATCGCGTCGTGCCTGATCGAAGTGAGTCTCCAACTTGCCCGCGCGCTCGACAACAAGCTCCACATCCCGGTGAAGGTGCTTCAGCATCTTACGGATCTCGCCTGCCTGTTCGCGCATTCGGGCGTCTTTCAGGATCGCCCGCATGGTGTTCAGGGTCGCCATGCAGGTCGTGGGGGACACGATCCAAACCCGCGCCGCGAACCCTTCGCGGACCAGTTCGGGGAAGTTGGCGTGCAGTTCGGCATAGACGGCCTCGGACGGCAGGAACATCAGGGCACCGTCGGCGGTTTCGCCTTCGATGATATATTTCTCGGCGATGGCCTTGATATGCGCCTTGACTGCGATGCGCATGGCCTTTGCCGCCTCGTTCACCTCGTAAGGCGTGTCCGCGGCGCGCAGGGCTTCATAAGCCTCCAGCGGGAATTTTGAATCGATCACGATCGGCCCCGGCGGGTTGGGCAGGTGGATCAGGCAATCGGCGCGTTTGCCGTTGGATAAGGTCTGTTGCAGGTCATAGCTGTCTTTGGGCAGCGCCTTGGATACGATGTCGTGCAGTTGTATCTCGCCAAATGCGCCGCGCGTCTGTTTGTTGGACAGGATATCCTGAAGGCTCAGCACATCGCCCGACAGCCGCGTGATGTTGTCCTGCGCCTTGTCGATCACCGCCAGCCGTTCCTGCAACTGGGTCAGACTTTGGGTGGTTTTCACCGTGTTGCCTTGCAGGCTTTCCTTCATCCGCTCCTGCAATTCCGACATGGCGCGGGCGGATTTCATCGCGTTGTCATGCAGCCGGTCGTTCATCTGCTGCTGCACATGCGCCAGACGCGTTTCCATCGCCTGCAACACCTGCGCCTGTCCGGTGGACTGAGCATCCGACACCGTGCGCAACCCGCCCGACAGTTGATCCTGGCCCGCGCCCAGCATCTGCACAGCCTGCCCAAGACCGCCCATGTCGCGGGCAAGATCATGGGCCACGCGTGCCGATTGCCCCGCCCGGCGCACCACGACGATAAGCAGGACGAACATCAACACGGCCAGCACTGCCGCGCCGATCACCAGCAGCGTTGACGGGTCCGCGAGGTTGTAGGTTGTATCGCCAATCTGGATCATGTGCGGCCAAACAGCCTTTCGATATCTGCAAGTTTCAGTTCCACATAGGTGGGGCGGCCGTGGTTGCACTGGCCGGAATGAGGCGTGGCCTCCATCTCGCGCAAGAGCGCATTCATTTCCTCGGGCCGCATCCAGCGACCCGACCGGATCGAGCCGTGGCAGGCGACGCGGGACAACACGGCTTCAAGGCGCGCCTGCACCTTGTTGCTGTCGCCAAGGTCGGCCAGTTCGTCCAGCACGTCCTTGATCATCGCAGTGGCGTTGATTTCGCCCAGAATGGCCGGGGTCTCGCGCACGGCGATGGCGTCACCACCGAAGGGTTCGATGACAAGCCCCATCCGGGCAAGGTCATCTGCGACTTCCAACAGCCGCGCCACATCACCCGAGGACAGTTCGACGATTTCAGGGATCAAAAGGGCCTGACGCGCGACGCCGTTTTCGGCCATCTGGCGTTTGAGCTTTTCATAGACCAGACGTTCATGTGCCGCGTGCTGATCCACGATAACCATGCCGGTTTCGGTTTGTGCGATGATGTAGTTCTCATGCACCTGCGCGCGGGCGGCGCCAAGGGGCAGCGCCTTTTGCAGGGCTTCGTTATCCGGCTCGACCACCGGATCAAAGCGGGCTGAGGGCGTGGACATTTCGGCAAAGCCCGGCACGTCAGAGCCGGGGGCTTGCGAGGTGTAGGTCTGCCGGATCGCGCCAGCGCCGGGGCGGTCCATTTGATAAACGCGCGGCGCCGGTTGTTCGGGCCGCATCGCGCCCAAAGTCGCCCCCGCGACAGTCGTTGACGCACGATGCCCCGCGCTTGCCAGCGCATGACGCAGGCCCGACACAATCAAGCCACGCGCAACGCCCGGTTCGCGAAACCGCACCTCGGATTTCGCCGGATGCACGTTTACATCGACCAGATGCGGGTCGCAGGATACGAACAATGCAGCCGCCGGGTGCCGGTCGCGGCTGAGGAAATCGAAATAGGCCGCGCGCAGTGCACCGGTCAGCAGCTTGTCTTTCACGGGGCGACCGTTCACGAACAGAAACTGCGCCACCGCAGCGCCGCGCGAATAGGTTGGAAGCGCCGCGAACCCGGTCAGGCGCAGCCCGTCGCGTTCCGCATCAATCCTGATCGCATTATCCGAAAAATCGCGCCCAAGGATGGACCCGAGCCGCCCGCCCAGCGCATCGAACATATCGCCGGTTTCAGGATCGGCGCGGAAGGTCACGCGGCCCTCACCGCCACCGGACACATCACGCAGGGTGAAGCCCACATGCGGTTCAGCCATCGCAAGGCGCTTGATCACATCGGTGATCGCCTGCGCCTCGGCCCGATCGCTGCGCATAAATTTCAACCTTGCGGGTGTTGCGTAAAAAAGATCACGCAGCTCAACCACAGTTCCAGCCGACAAGGCCGCAGGCTTCACCACGCTGGTTTCACCGCCGGCCACCCGGATCGTGGCAGCATCAAACCCATCGACCCGCGAGGTGATGGTCAGGCGACCAACCGACCCGAGCGACGGCAATGCCTCGCCCCGGAAGCCGAAGGTATGAATGTCCAGAAGGTCCGAGCCGTCGATCTTCGACGTCGCATGACGTGACAAAGCCAAATGCAGATCATCGGGCACAATCCCACACCCATCATCGGTGACACGGATCAGGGTTTTGCCGCCATCGGCATAGGCGATTTCAACCCGCGTCGCGCCGGCGTCCAGCGCATTTTCCACCAGTTCCTTGACGGCTGATGCGGGGCGCTCCACAACCTCGCCCGCTGCAATTCTATTGATTGCAGCATCGTCCAACTGGCGAATGACCGGGCGGCGATCAGAGGCGCGCGCGGGGCTTATATGGGGGCTATCCTCGGGCATACCACAAAACCTAGCATATCTTGCGCCGATTCGACCATTGCGAATTGCCCGACCCAACAGCTACAACCGATCAATTTGAAACAACGCCCTCAGGCTGGCCAACCACCACGAAATGCAATGCATCCGGGTCGTAAAGCCGCGTCGCAACCCGCGTTGCATCCTCTAGCGTGACCGCCATCACTTGATCATTTCGCGTGGCAATGTAATCGACGGGCAGGTCTTCCATCTGCATCGACACCATAATATTGGCGATATTGGCATTGCCATCGAAACGCAGCGGATACGATCCGGTCAGATAAGTTTGCGCGGCAGTCAATTCATCCTGCGTGATGCCATCTTTCGCGATCTTGGCCCATTCACCGCGTGTCACTTCGATCGCTTCGGCCATGGACCCGTTTTGGCTGGAAAACTGTCCCAATATGGTGTCTGACAGATCGGCATTGGCCAGAAACGTCCCGACGCCATAGGTCAGCCCGCGCTTCTCCCGCACCTCTTGCATCAGGCGCGAGCGCGAACCGCGTCCGCCCAGAACTTCATTCACAACGTAAGCAGCAAAGAAATCCGGGTCATCGCGAGCGATGCCAGACTGTCCGAACATTGTGACCGATTGTGGTGTGTCAAAAGGAACGACCGTGGTGCCCCCGGACAACGCAAAATCCGCACGCGGTGGCAAAGGTGCACCGGTCGCGGGCAGCCCATCAAACAAGTCATCAAGCAGCTTGCTCAGATCATCCGCCGAGATATCGCCGACGGCAGCCACATAAATGCGATCCAGCGCAAGCGCGTCCTTCAGCGCCGTCACAAGATCGTCCCGCGTCAATCCCGCCACGCTGTCGACCGTACCAACCCGATAGCTGCCATAGGGGTGATCGCCATAGGCCATGCGATCCCATGTTTCGCCCACGATGGCGTTGGGATCGGTCGAGCGAGATGCCAGATGCGACATCACCTGCGCGCGAACACGGTCAATGGCAGCAGCATCAAAACGAGGCTCAGTTAGCGCCATATGCAAAAGCTCTGTCGCCGCCTCGCGATTCTCGGTCAGAAACTGCGCCGAAACCGTCACCGCATCATCATAGGCTCCGAAACGATACGACGCGGCCAGGCTTTCACGTGCTTCGGCAAAGCCGCGCGCGTCCAAGTCCCCGGCCCCTTCTTCCAGAAGGCCGACCATGAAATTGACCGCCCCGCGCTTGCCCGGCCGATCCAGCGAGGTGCCACCGCGAAAGCGGATTTCCAGCGCGGTAAAGGGCAGGCTGTCTTCTTCGACCAGCCAGGCGTTAATTCCACCGGGCGTCGTGATTTCCTGAATGGCAATCTCGGCGCGGGCGGGAAAGCTCACAACCAACAGCGTGACAAGGGTGACGAACAGACGCTTCATTTCATTTCCTCTCCGCCTTCGGGAACAAGCCAGCCGGTGACGGATCGGCGATCATCGAACACCTTGCGCGCGGCGTCCATCACCTGTTCCGGAGTGACGGCCTGCAACACATCCGGCCACGCCTGCACATCCTCGATCGTCAGGCCCGAAGTGAGCGCACGACCATAGCGCTGCGCCCGCTCCATCGCGCTGTCGAGCGCATAGACTTGATCTGCGCGGATCTGGAACTTGATCCGCTCGAACTGATCAGGGTCGATGCCGGTGTCCAGAAACTTCGCAATCTGCGCGTCCAACGCCGCTTCGGCTTCGGCAAGGCTGGTGCCTTGGGTCGGATAGACCACCAGCGAAAACTCGGTGTCGTCCAGCATAACCGAGCCATAGCCCGCCCCGGCATAGACCGCGATTGGGTTTTCGAACTGAAGCGCACGCCCCAACACAGATGTGGCCCCGCTTCCGCCAAGAATTTCGGCCAGATACACAAGGGCTGCGGCTTCTTCCTGCGCGCCTGCATCACGTTCGGGCGCGACGTACTGGCGATAGACATAGGGTTGCGAGACCCTTGGGTCTTCGAAGCGTATCCGACGCTCGGCCAGTTGCGGCGGCTCGGCGCGTCGCTCGCGCGCCATCAGATCAGGCGTAGGCTTCAGCGGACCATAGTGTTTCTGTGCCAAAACCTTGACCTCATCCGGCGTCACATCGCCTGCGACAATCAAGACCGCATTGTTCGGTGCATAGAAACGTTCGTAAAATGCCAAGGCATCCTCGCGCGACAATTGGGCCGCTTCGTGGCGCCAACCGATGATCGGGGTGCCATAGGGATGGTTCAGATACGCTGCCGCGTTCATTTGTTCATAGAACAGGGACGACGGGTCGTTGTCAGTGCGTTGGGCCCGCTCTTCAAGAATGACATTTCGTTCGGTCGCGATGTCATCCTGGGTCAGTCGCAGATTGCGCATCCGGTCGGCTTCCATCTGCATCATCAGACCCAGACGATCCGCTGCGACCCGCTGGAAATACGCGGTATAGTCCTGCGATGTGAATGCGTTGTCAGACCCACCATTTTCGGCAACCACGCGGCTCAGCTCTCCGGCCTCCATCGTGTCGGTGGCCTTGAACAACAGATGCTCCAGGAAATGCGCAATGCCTGACACGCCGGGTTGTTCGTCCGCAGCCCCCGCCCGATACCACAGCATATGGACGACGACCGGCGCACGGTGATCTTCGATCACAACGACCTGAAGCCCGTTGTCCAGAGTGAAATCCGTGACGCCTTCTTTGGCGGAAATTGGGGTGCCTAACCCAACGGCCAGAAAAGCCGCAATCAAAAAACGCATCAGAGACTCCTGTCTGTTCCTAACCAAGTTACGCGCTGACGCGCGGGCTTCAAGGCGCGCAAACAGAGTTGTGATCGTCGTCGATCAGATGAAGAAAAACGGGGGCACTGGCCCCAAGTTACTGTGCCGCCACCGGGTCGGGCGGGGCAGCCGGTGTCCAGATGCCCAAGCGACGCAAGCGTTCAAGTTCGCGGTGCTGGTTCAGTTCCTGCGCCTCATACGCGCTGTAATATACATTCACGTTAAACAGCCGCTCAAGCAGCTTGCCGCGGTTTTCCTGACGCCATTTCAGGTCTTCTGCGGCCAGTTGACTGCGAATGCTCGCGGACACACCATATCGGCTTGCAGCAGTTACAAGCGCACCCTCACCACCGCGCAGACCCGTATTACGCAACTGACCACCAAGTGCCGCCACGGCATCTGCGTTCGGTGTGGGGTCCGTGACGTTCGTGCCGCCCGGTGTCGGGGCAGGCAGCGCCTGATAGCTGGGCGGCTCCTGTAACGGCTTGGTCGGCAGGATCGAAAACTCGTCCGGTCCGGCCTGCGTGGACTTGATGTTCATCAGCTTGGGATCGCCACCAGAACAGGCTGTCAGAAGAATACCGGCGCAAAGAGCGGTCAAAAGTTTGACGGATGAAAATCGCATGTGACGCAAAACCCTCGTTTCCTATCGCTTCTTAGCCCATCTGGAAACGCGCGTCACGGGGTCTTCTTCGATGATGAGAAGAGAACCAGGCCAATCGCCCCCGCGAAGACAAAAATGTCCGCCACGTTGAACGAAAACGGGTTCTGGATGCCGCAGCAGGACATGTTCAGAAAGTCCACGACGGCACCGTAAACAATGCGATCCGCCGCATTTCCCAGTGCGCCGCCTATCAATAGGCCTGCGGATATGTTGGCCCACCGCCCCAAACGCTCATTGCGCACCCATATGAAGACCCACATCGAAATCACCAGGCTGAGCACCACAAGCACCCATCGCATCGTCGCGGCGTCGGACCCGAACAGGCCGAAATTGACGCCTGTGTTCCACGCCATCTGATACACCAGATAAGGTGGCCAGATCGGGATCACGCCGACGCGGTCCAGTTCAAGTATGTAAAGAGAGTGAGACTTGCTGCCTTGATCAACGGCGAAGGCCAGAATGGCAGCTATCAGTAACGCGCGCATGGTCACATCAATGCCGGAAGTGGCGCATGCCGGTGAACACCATGGCAAGACCGGCTTCGTTCGCCGCGTCGATCACCTCGTTGTCACGCATCGAACCGCCTGGCTGGATCACGCAAGTGGCCCCTGCGGCTGCGGCTTCAAGCAACCCGTCGGGGAAGGGGAAGAACGCATCCGATGCCACGGCCGAGCCTTTGGCAAGACTTTCAGTCAGGCCCAACTCGTCCGCCATGCGTTGCGCCTTGGCGGCGGCAACATTGGCGCTGTCCAGACGGCTCATCTGACCGGCACCCACACCGACGGTCGCAAGACTTTTCACATAGACGATGGCATTCGATTTGACGTGTTTGCCGACTTTCCAAGCGAACAACAAATCACGCAGTTGATCTTCGGTCGGCGCTTTGTCGGTCACGACTTTCAGATCATTCAACCCGATATATCCCACATCTTTATCCTGAACGAGCAGACCTCCTGAAACCTGTTTATACGCTGTCAACGGCGTGCGAGGGTCCGGCAAGCCGTCCGTCAAAAGCAAACGCAGATTTTTCTTACCGGCAAAAATCTTGCGCGCGTCGTCCGAGGCTCCGGGGGCAATCACGACCTCGGTGAATATCTCCGTGATCTTCAAGGCGGTTTCGGCATCCAGCGGCTGATTCAGCGCCACGATCCCTCCAAAGGCGGAGGTGCGGTCGCAATCGAAGGCTTTTTGATACGCCTCAGCCAGAGTCGCGCCTTGGGCAACACCGCAGGGGTTGGCGTGTTTGATAATCGCTACGGCAGGGCTGTCGGCGGGGTCGAATTCTGCCACCAGTTCGAACGCGGCATCCGTGTCGTTTATGTTGTTGTAGCTGAGCTCCTTGCCCTGCAATTGCTGCGCGGTGGCAACGCCTGGACGGTTCGTGCCATCGGTATAGAACGCCGCCTTCTGGTGACTGTTCTCGCCGTAGCGCAGGGTCTGCTTCAATGTGCCCGCAAAGGCGCGGCGATATGGGGTTTGCAGGTCCAGCGCGCGCGCCATCCAATTGGATACAGCCGCGTCATAGGCTGCCGTGCGGGCATAAGCTTTCTGAGCCAGCTTCTTGCGGAATTTCGGGCAGGTCGACCCATCGTGCTGGTCCAGATCGCCTAGCAGCCTGGGGTAATCTTCGACATCCACCACCACATTGACAAACGCATGGTTCTTGGCAGCAGCGCGGATCATTGCGGGACCACCAATGTCGATATTTTCGATACAGGTATCATAGTCGGCACCTTTGGCGACGGTTTCTTCGAACGGGTAAAGGTTCACCACCAACAGGTCGATGGCCCAGATGCCGTGTTCTTCCATCGCCGCGACGTGTTCTTCATTGTCACGCAAGGCCAAAAGGCCGCCATGCACCATCGGGTGCAAGGTTTTGACGCGACCATCCATCATCTCGGGAAAATCGGTGACATCGGCCACGTCTTTCACGGCCACGCCTGCATCGCGCAGTGCCTTGGCCGAGCCGCCGGTGGACAGGATTTCAATCCCGCGCGCTTCCAGCGCAGTGCCCAGATCAATCAGGCCGGTTTTGTCAGATACGGAAATCAGCGCACGGCGCACGGGATGAAAGTCGGTCATGGCTCTTGGCCCCTTTGGCTCTTAACTTGACAGCTCCGCCGTATCACCGCGTTCAAGGTCACGTAAAACCGATGGGGTTTCCTGCGCCTTTGCCAGCGTCCAGCGGATGCGTGTCGCATAGTCCATTGCGACACCAGATAGAACCACTTGTTTCGTTTTCCGTGGCTTCAAACGTGTCTTTTCCAGATAAACGCTGCTTTCCAGCGTCAATTCGCCACGACCTTCGAAGCGGAACACCCAGATTTCGCCAGACCGCAGCGCCATGGATACGGCTGTGCCGCCCAGGTCGAGCGCCGCATCCACATCCGGATGCAGGTGAAACCGAATGCTGAACGGAACGCCCTGAAGTGCGACCTGATCCATCGCGCGATCAAAGCGGGCTTGATCGGCATCTGTCACGGCGGCGAGCGTATCTTCGCCCATCACACCGCGGCCATCCTGATCCATCTCGATTCGCCGCATATGGGTCAGCCCGTGGCTTTTGACATAGCCATCATGCGCCGCCACCACGCCGGTCAGCGCGCCTTCGGTCAAATGCTGCAAGTGAACCTGAGATGGAGTTGATGTCAGAAACACCTTAGCCCCCCCGCCATGATGTTTTGCTGCTCCCAGACGCGATGAAGACAGTCCCGCCAACCCCAGCACCGAATGCGAGGGCGTGGCGCGGCCCGCCTTGTGCCATTCGGCCCCGAAATGCGCGCCCGATCCACAATTCACGATCAGGGGGCGCCGACCCGAGGTCAGTTCCAGCGCAAGGGTCGAGGCATGGGCGTTGGCAGACGCCAGCCCGGTGGGCGGGGTGGCTGTATCGACGATCAGACTCGTGCGCCCCGCGCTTACACGCGTATAGCCCATCGACCGCCCAGAGGCCGCGCGACCGCGCACCCCCGATGTCGCCAGTGCGTGATCCAGCCGTCCTTCAAGCCCGCGCCCGCCGCCGTGAAACCGCGCCAGTCCACCATCGGCATGGCGAAGGGCGCGAAGGGTCGGCGCAATCCGTTCGATTGCGTCCATGTGAGCCTTCGCAGATTGACGGCCGCTTTCCGATAGCGCCAGTGCAGCCCAGTTCAGCAGCGTGAATACATCCAGAAGCTCTTCGGGGTTACGGGTCGGGATGCCACCTTCCGCGTCGATCTGATCAGCGCATTCCCGCGCAAGGGCTTTGACCGCGGGGGCCACATGCCGCTCCATGCCTTCCAGGGCGAGGCCCGCATATATCAGACCGGTCAGCGCCTCGAACCGCGGCAGTCCCGGAGATGCCGCGCCCCAACGCCGGGCCAAAAAGATCGTTTGCTGCCCCAAGGATCGGAAAAAGGCACGGCTTTGGTCCGAATCCATCCCCGCCATCAGGAATATTGCGTGGTTGATCCAGCGGATCAGTCGCCGCCCGGTCAGGTCCGGTGTCCAGCCATCGCCATCGCCTCGGCCAAACTGGTCAATCCAGCCCATGACCCAGGTCCGCGCCAGCTTGCGCGCGTCGCTGTCGCCCACGCTGGCCAGGTCATCCAGCCAGACAAAACCTTGCGTTTCTTCAGAAAATCCCAGACTCGGAGGAATGATGTCCCACAACCCGGCATCGGGTGCATTTACAAGATGTCCGGCGAACAGATAATTGCCAGCGATCAGTTGCTTGCCGCGCGCGTACGCGCCAATCGTGCGAGGCTCTGGTTGCGACACGAACCCGGTGGCCGGGCGCGCTCGTGCTGCCCGCTTCGCTTGCCAGCGATTCGCAAAACGGGTTCTAAACCCGGAAAAACCGTCTTGGTGCACCACGGGGACGCCTCGCCTCAATCATCCAACTATGTTGAACTTACGCCCCTCTGACGGGGGTCTTTGGGAAAGCATACAGACCCGCTTGACGAGAGTCATCGGTGAATTGCCGCATTGTCGGTCAGGTTTTGCGAAAGGCTGTGATGAAAAATCCGTCCATCCCGCCAAGATCGGCGTTGAAATGCGGAAAAATCCGCAACCCTTCAGGACCGATCCAACTTCCGTCAACGCCTGGAAGGCGCAGAGCGTCGAGATCAAGCTGCACATTCGCATGGCGTCCCAGCGCATCGCGCACCTGCTCTTCGCCTTCGTCGATCAGCAGGCTACAGGTGCAAAACACCAGCCGCCCGCCGGGTTTCAACAGCCCAATGGCGCGATCAATCATGTATTCCTGCAACTCGAACAGGCCAGGAAAGTCGCTGCCATCCTTGGTATGGGGCAAATCGGGATGTCTGCGGATCGTGCCTGTCGCTGTGCAAGGCGCATCCAGCAAGATGGAATCAAATTGCGGTTCGTCGAATTCCAGCGCATCGCCTACCACGAGTTCGGCCTTCAGCCCGGTGCGCGACAGGTTTTCAGCCACGCGCTTCATCCGAACCTCGGACACATCCAGCGCAGTCACATTCGCACCCATCGCGGCCAGTTGCATGGTCTTGCCACCCGGCGCGGCGCACATGTCCAGCACCCGCGCCCCGGACACTGGCGTCAGCACCTTTGCAGGCAAAGCGGCAGACGCATCCTGCACCCACCAATCACCGGCATCATACCCAGCGAGCCCCGTCACCTGCCCGGCATCCTGCAACCGCACCGACCCAGTGGGCAACAAGGTTCCGCCCAGCCGTTTCGCCAATTCCTCAGCGTCTCCCTTCGCGGTCAGATCAAGTGGAGGTGCGAGCACCTGTACTGCCTCCATCGCTTCGACCCGTGCTTTACCATAATCGGCAATCAGCGGCTTACGCAGCCATTTCGGCAGCCGCGGGATCGGCAAACCATCCCACTTGGCAGTCTCTTCGGTGACCTTACGCAGAATCGCGTTGACCAAACCGGACTGCCGTTCCGTCTGGCGGTTCGCACGGGTCAAAGCCACAAGCGAGTTCACGATGCCATGCGCAGCCCCGCCCGTGCATATCTCGGCCACACCCAGCCGCAGAATATTCAGAACCCGTGCGGAAGGGCGCTTTTTCAGATGTGGCCCCAACATGCGATCCGCCCGATCCATGTTGCGCAGCGCCAACAAAGTCAACCGCTGGGTGCGCGCGCGGTCTTCTGGGGCAACCTTGGCCAGCCGTTTCGGCAATGCTTCGGACAGCAAACGATGCTCGTCCAGCACATCCCCCAAAAGATCGACCGCGATATGTCGCGGGTCCACAACCTTGCCCATCGGCACCCCTTTGCGTTTCACCTTCGCGCGACCTATATCATGGCACAGAAAGCCACAAGGATCAGGCCCATGCCCGACACGCCGTCAAAGCCCGAAACCGAGCAGCGCGACCTACCGCCCGCGGCCAAGCGTGCCTTGGCCGAAGCCGCGGAACGCCGCAAGAAGGCAGAGGCAGAGGCCAAAACTCGCCCGACCGAACTCGGAGGCCGCGACGGCCCCGAACCGGTCCGCTATGGCGATTGGGAAAAGAAGGGCATCGCGATCGACTTCTGATCGGGTAGACCCAGCGGTTTACAGCCCAAGCACGTCCATCATGTCGTATTCACCGGGCTTCTTGCCCTGCCCCCAAAGTGCGGCCTTCACAGCCCCACGGGCGAAAATGGCGCGGTCTGTGGCGACATGGCGCAGCACAATACGCTCGCCCGGGGCTGCAAACATCACGTCATGTTCCCCCACGATATCGCCGCCACGCACAGCGTGAAACCCGATGTCACCACGTTTGCGCGCGCCGGTCATACCGTCACGACCCCGGTCTGAAACCTCTTCCAGATCGACGCCCCGCCCTTCGGCCGCGGCCTCGCCCAGCATCAACGCGGTGCCTGATGGGGCATCGACCTTGTGATGATGATGCGCCTCGACAATCTCGATGTCGAAATCTTCGTCCAGCGCCTCGGCCACCTTGCGGGTCAGTTGCACCAGAAGGTTCACGCCAAGGCTCATATTGCCTGCGCGCACGATGGTCGCATGTCGCCCGGCAAGCGCCAGTTTCGCCAGATCGTCATCGCTCAGACCCGTGGTGCCAATCACGTGCACCGCGCGGGCCTGCGCTGCGATTTCAGCCATGGCAACCGTTGCCGCAGGAGCGGTGAAATCAATGACCGCCTGCGCCTTTGCCATTGTCTCCAGCGGGTCATCGGACACGGTGACGCCCAGCGCTTGACCGCCCATGCAAACGCCAACATCCTTGCCGATCCAATCATGCCCCGAACGCTCCAACGCGCCGACCAACCGCGCGCCCTTGATCGTGCCAATCTCGCGGATCAGCATCTGGCCCATCCGGCCTGACGCGCCCATCACAACAATGCCCGGCAAATCGCTCATCTTTGTCTCCTTCGCTTCATCGCTGTCTAGCGCGCTTGCCCTATCTTGGCAAAGCCCTGTTGCGAAGGCGCGCAATCGGGCATAAATGGCCCCTATGGCAAAGAACCGATTTAATGACACAGCAGGCCCGACGCAGCGACAGCTGCGCATCGCCGAACTGATCCGCCGGACCCTGTCCGAAGCATTGATGCGTGGTGATGTGCACGACCCCGACCTTGGGCGCATGTCGATCACAATTGGCGAGGTGCGTGTGACCTCGGACCTTAGCATCGCCACCGTCTTTGCGCTGCCCCTGGGGGGCAAGGATGGCGATCTGGCGATCAAGGCGCTGGCCCGCAACAAGGGCGAGCTGCGCCGCATTCTGGGCAAAGCGCTGAAGATCAAGCACACGCCCGACCTGCGTTTTATGGTGGACGAGACCTTTGACCAGATGGACCACACCCACCGCCTGCTGTCACAGGAAGCCGTCCAGCGCGACCTGAAAACGAAAGATGACGACGGAGCGGAGGACGCCTGATGGGACGCCGCAAGAAGGGGCGGGACATTCACGGCTGGCTGGTCGTGGACAAACCCGCCGGTGTCAGCTCGAACGCCGTGGTCAACAAGGTGCGCTGGGCAATGGATGCCAAGAAGGCCGGACATGCAGGCACGCTGGACCCCGAAGCCACCGGCGTCTTGGCGGTCGCTTTGGGCGAGGCCACCAAAACCGTGCCCTACATTACTGACGCGCTGAAAGCCTATGTGTTTACCGTCCGACTTGGTCAGGCGACCAACACGGATGACACCGAAGGCGAGGTAATCGCCGAGAGCGACGCGCGCCCCACCGATGAAGACATTCAAGCTGCATTGGGCAAGTTCACCGGAAAGATCATGCAGGTGCCGCCGAAGTTTTCCGCCGTGAAAATCGACGGCGAACGCGCCTATAAACTCGCCCGCGACGGCGAAGACGTGGACATCGCCGCTCGTCCCCTCTGGGTCGAAGAACTAGTGATGCTGGACCGTCCAGACGCCGATAATGTCACGCTCGAAATGACCTGCGGCAAGGGCGGCTACGTCCGCGCCATCGCGCGTGATCTAGGCGAGGTGCTGGGTTGCCACGGCCATGTCCGCGAATTGCGCCGCATCTGGTCCGGCCCGTTTGACGTCGAAGAGGGCGTTAGTCTTGATTTGGTCGATAAACTGGCGAAAACTGGCGAACTCGACGCTTATTTGCACCCTTTAGAAGAAGGGTTGCAAGACCTGCCCGAACTGAAAGCAACCGACCAAGGAGCAACCCGCCTGCGCCACGGCAATCCGGGCATGGTGATCACCTCGGACGTTGAATATGGTGACGAGGCATGGGCGTCCCATGACGGAAAAGCTGTTGCCGTTGGTATCTATCGCGCGGGCGAATTGCACCCGTCACGGGTGTTCAACCAATAGCAGTCCGCTTTCAGTCGATGATGTCGCGCACGACCGGCTGCCGATCCGGGCATTCGCCGATCTCATAGGCTGACAGGATCTGCGCCTGCGCTATTTCCGCAGCTTGTTCGCTGCGCGCATGAACCGTGACAATAGGGTCGCCTTTGTCGACCATGACCCCCAAAGGCAAAAGGCCGGTCAAACCAACCGCAGGATCGATCGTATCGCTGGACACGCGGCGCCCACCGCCCAGTTCGACCACGGCCAATCCAACATCGCGCGTTGCAATGGCACTTATATGACCCGCACGTGGCGCGAGCACTTCTCGCTGAATGGGCGCAACCGGCAGGTACGTCACGTGGTTTTCGACAAAATCAGAGGGGCCGCCCAGGGCGGCGACCATCTTGCCAAATCGCTCAGCCGCACGCCCATCATCAAGCGCCGCTTGTGCCAGATCACGCGCACGGGTGCGATCTGTTTCAACCCCTGCCGTTACCAACATTTCGCCACACAGACCGATCACAACCTCGGTCAACCGGGCCTCTCGCCGTGCACCGGTCAGAAAATCAACTGCATTGATGACCTCGACCGCGTTCCCTGCCGCATCCGCCAACGGTTGGTTCATATCGGTCAAAAGCGCATGACATGGCAATCCAGCGGCGCGGGCAACCTCGGTGATCGACACCGCAAGCTCGTGGGCCTTGTCAAAATCCGACATGAAGGCACCATTGCCGAACTTCACATCCATCACCAACGAACCAAGCCCAGCCGCCAGCTTCTTTGACAGGATCGAGGCGGTAATCAGCGGGATGCTTTCAACCGTCGCCGTCACGTCACGGATGCCATAAAACCGCTTGTCCGCCGGGGCCAAATGCGCAGTCTGTCCAATAATGGCGCAGCCAACCCCATTCACAACCTCCGAAAACAAGGTGTTATCAGGTGTTGCGCCATATCCGGGGATCGATTCCATCTTGTCCAGTGTCCCGCCGGTATGACCAAGCCCGCGCCCAGAAATCATCGGCACATAGGCACCGCACGCCGCCACAATCGGTGCAAGCATCAGGCTGACATTGTCGCCAACCCCCCCGGTGGAATGCTTGTCCACAACAGGCCCCGGCAGGTCGGACCAATTAAAAACATCCCCGCTGTCGCGCATCGCCATGGTCAGGGCAGCAGCCTCGTCCCGCGCCATCCCGTTCAAAAGGACTGCCATGGCAAACGCGGCGATCTGCGCGTCGCTGGCGCTGCCGTTGGAGATGCCGCGCACCATCTGGGCAATATCGTCAGAACTCAGAACCCGTGCATCGCGTTTCTTGCGGATGATCTCGGCTATCAGCATGATGTGACCTTTCTTTGCCCAGCCAGTGAACGACCAAACGCGCGGCGGCGCAAGGGCTTGCCAATAAGGCGCGCCACGTTCAAAACGCGTCTATGATTACGCGTGAGTTCCAGAAGGGCGATGCCCAGTCCTTCGCGGTCTATTCAGACTGCGAGAAATACCGTTACCTGCTGACCCGAGTTTGGGATCCGGCAGGTCGCAAGGCGCTGTTCATCATGCTGAACCCGTCCACCGCAACCGAGGTGCAGAACGATCCGACGGTCGAACGCTGCGAACGGCGGGCACGCACGTTGGGATTCGGGGCGTTTCGCGTCACCAACATTTTCGCGTGGCGCGACACCGATCCGCGCAACATGCGTGCAGCAACAGACCCGGTTGGCCCGGCAAATGACGCGGCCATCGTGGACAGTTGTCCTTGGGCAGATCAGATTATCTGTGGATGGGGCACGCATGGTGCACATCTGGACCGTGGTGCACAGGTTGAGGCCTTGTTGCGCCAGACCGGTCAGCCTGCTTTTCATCTTGGTCAGACGAAGGATGGGCATCCAAAGCACCCGCTTTACATCGCCTATGCCCAACAACCCCAAAAATGGTTTTGATCCGTCAAAGTCAGCCGACCACGTTGGGTACGACTTCAACATAGACATCATGCATCGTTGCGCCCGGTGCACCCCTAAGGATGGCAACAACCTCGCCATTTACGGTCACTATACCATCTTCACCAGTTGCCGATGGGTGAACATCATATTCCAAATCCCTGGCATCTTGGGTCGGATCCAGCGACACGCGCAGGAAATCCTGTCCGGGGACGAAATCCATCACTTCGGCATGGCTCTGTCCTGCGTCAGCATCAGAATAGACCCAGAACACATCTTCGCCGTCACCGCCGGTGGCGATGTCGCTGCGATCCATGATCAGCGTATCGTCACCTGAACCGCCATCCAACGTGTCCTGATCGCCATCAATATGCCAACCGAAGTCGTGAAGCTCAGCACCGCCGCGCTCCATCGCGTGGCCAAGGTGATTGATGATGTCATCCCCTTCCCCGCCCGTCAGTGTATCGGCGCCGTGCCCGCCAAATAGGGCATCGTCACCCGCACCGCCGATCAAAATATCGTCGTCTGTTACGGGGGTATGCTCTTCATCAGGCGTCTCATGCACACCGCCGAACAGTTGATCGTCCCCGTCCCCCCCGACCAGCATGTCATCGCCTGCCCCTCCATCCAGAAAACTATCGCGACTTCTCGCGGCGTCCAGTGTGTCGTCCCCGTTGCCACCGAACCCGGCCAAAACGCCCTCGCCCGAAGTAATCACGTCATCGCCATCATTTCCGAACAGATAGGCAGCATCATCACCGGATGTCAGCGTGTCGTTGCCGGCACCACCATCAACCACTGGCACCTCAGTCCCTTCATCATTGCTCAGGATTGGGGTGCCATGAAATTCGTCGATTGTTCCCCTGCCAGTGCCGTCGATACCATCATCCGGCAAAACCGCGTGATCATCGGCATCGTTCAGCGACAGTTCATCCAGCTCATCAAGGAAATGCCCCATATCCTCGCGACCATAATGCTGATCCGTTTCGGTCGCCAACAAACGATCCAGCAGCGTGGCATCTTGATGAGGGGTGGCACCATCGCCCAAGCCGTTATTCGGCGCAAGAACTGTATCGTCTGCACCGATATCCTGACCTGGAATTACCTGGTCGCCGGTGTTGGGCAACAAAACCCCTGGTGTATTTTCACCGCCGGACATATCCCCATCGTCGACCGCGATGAAATCGCCTTGTCCCGCAGGCGGCACAGGTTCGGTGCCGCGCCCGACATCTTCATCCTCTTCTTCATCATCCGAGAAGCCTTCGGTGAAACTGTCAGCCATTAAGGCGACCGGTAGCAGACCCAGAAACAGCAACGAAAACAACATTTAAAAGCTCGCTTTCCAAAAAGCGCGAAACGGTAGAACTCGCGACATAACGCTGGTTGGCACAGACAACCGCTTGCGATTGTAGCCTTCTGAACGCAAACTCATAGAAAATAGTAGTTACAAACTTAAATTAACGATTGGTTAACAAATGGTTAACAAGCCTGAAGACACCCGGGCGAACGTCAGAAGCAAACTCGCCGAGCGCGAAAAAGCACTGTCATTCGAAGTCCGTGCGCTGCGCGCCGAGGTGGAGCGGATGAACAATCATCGCTTCATCAAGCTGCACGATTCCTTGTGGAAACTTGGCCTGTTTCAACTCTATCGCGGCCTTGCCTTCGGTCTGGGATCAGTGCTGGGTGCGTCGCTTCTGGTCTCGATCCTGCTGTATGTTCTGGCCTCAATCGACTTCATCCCGGTGCTGGGCGATTGGGCCCAGCAGATCATTGACGAGATGAAAAAATAATCTGCAAACGACCTGCAAACGACCCCCGGTATTTTTTCTTTGCGTTTTCTGCGGAATCTTCCTATACGCCCCCATCTGTTCACGTCTGTGGGCAGACCTCTCCACGGGCCTTGCTGGACGACATCCCGGCCTGCGCCATCAACCTTAACCTATGAAGGAGACCCCGATGTCGATTACGCCTGAAGAAAAAGCCCGCCTGATCAAAGAGTTCGGCACCAAAGACGGTGACACAGGTTCGCCCGAAGTGCAGGTTGCAATCCTGTCCTCACGCATCGCGACCCTGACCGAGCACTTCAAAACCCATAAGAAAGACAACCACGGTCGCCGTGGTCTTCTTAAAATGGTTGCTCAGCGTCGTAAACTTCTGGACTACGCGCGCGCGAAAGATGAGGCCCGGTATCAGGACCTGATCAAACGCCTTGGCCTGCGTCGCTAAGCGTTGCTTCAGAAACCGGACGAAGGGGCTGTTTTGCAGCCCCTTTTTCTTTGGCACCTTTGGCAAAAACCGTCTTTACGTCGCGTCCCGCTTGATCGACCTGCATTGGATTGCTCATGCTGTCAGGATCAAGGGAGGACACCATGAAAGCCACGTTTGCAATTCTTGTCAACATGGGCAGCCTGCACAGGCTGTTTCCGTTTTGGTTTGCTGGCATTGCCGCGCTGATTTATTGGTTCACGCCGTGGCTCCTTCTGGCCGTGGTTTATGGCGTCATTGCCCAGTTCTTTGTCGAATATGCGATGCATCGCTTTCTTCTGCATCGTGAACCGCCGACCGATCAGGGCGTTTTCAACGATCTGTATCGCAGCCATATCGGTCACCATGAATTTCCCGGCGACCCAGAATTCTTCACGGGCGGCGATCACTGGTATCCGGTGCGCTTCGGGCTGATTTCTTTCGTCGCCCACAGCCTGATCCTCTGGCCCATTCTCGGGGCCGGGCCTGCTGTTCTGACTGCCTATGTCGCCTTGTTTGTCGGATCGGTCAGCGCATTCACATTCTATGAATATTGCCACACGCTCGCCCATGTGAACGTGCCGAAAGGATGGTTCGGGCGACGGGTCACTCGCACTCATCTGGCGCATCACTTCCAAGACCATCAGGCAACCTATCACGTTAGCTTCGGCATGAACTGGATCGACCGCCTGTTCGGCACCAGGCACGACCCGGACGCCGCCCGCGAACGATATGATCGCGACACGATCCTGTCGATGGGAATGGACCCGGAAGACCTGCGACTGGTCACGGCGCGAAAAGCCTTCGGGATCACCAAAGTGCCGCGCGGCAAGCTGACCCGGCAGCGGGCTGCACAAACGCAGTAAGTCCAATCCAAACAGGATTGTGTGCGCAAACAATCCTGTTTCCAAACACCTGCTTTTCCTATATGGACCGCCCATCTGAGACGTGACGCTTCGACCCCGGCGCATGACAAGGTAGAGGGGTCGGTGGCAATGGGGCCACCATGACAACGGAAGACCCGGAGGGCCGGGAGTGCTTCCAACTAGGAAAACATGATGTTTGATGTAACGACAAAATCGATTGAGTGGGGCGAAGAAACCCTCACTCTGGAAACCGGCAAGGTTGCCCGTCAGGCTGATGGATCGGTCATCGCCACGCTGGGCGAAACCTCGGTCATGGCCAACGTAACCTTCGCGAAGGAACAAAAGCCCGGTCAGGACTTCTTCCCGCTGACGGTTCACTACAACGAAAAATACTATGCAGCCGGCAAAATCCCCGGTGGCTTCTTCAAACGCGAAGCGCGTCCAACGGAAAAAGAAACGCTGACAAGCCGTCTGATTGACCGTCCGATCCGCCCGCTGTTCGTCCCCGGCTTCAAAAACGAAGTTCTGGTTATCTGCACCGTGCTAAGCCACGACCTTGTCAACGATCCCGACATCGTGGCGATGATCGCGGCCTCGGCTGCGCTGACCATTTCGGGCGCGCCTTTCATGGGCCCGATTGCTGCCGCACGTGTTGGCTTTGAAGATGGTGAATACATCCTGAACCCGACTTGCGACGACATGCACCAGCTGCGCAACAACCCGGACCAACGTCTGGATCTTGTGGTTGCTGGCACCAAAGACGCCGTGATGATGGTTGAATCGGAAGCCTATGAGCTGACCGAAACCGAAATGCTGGGCGCCGTGAACTTTGCCCACGAACAAATCCAGCCCGTCATCGACCTGATCATCGAACTGGCGGAAGCTGCCGCGAAGGAACCTTTCGACTATCAGCCTGCTGATTACTCGGACCTTTACGAAGCTGTGAAAGCGGCTGGCGAAGACAAAATCCGCGCAGCTTACGGCAACACCGACAAGCAGGAACGTGTCGCGGCACTGGCCGCCGCCAAGGACGACATCATCGCATCCCTGAGCGAAGAGCAACAGGAAGACGAAAACCTCGGCTCCGCGCTGAAAAAGCTGGAAAGCTCGGTTGTGCGTGGTGACGTGGTGAAGACCGGCAAGCGCATCGACGGCCGCGCGCTGGACACGGTGCGCCCGATCGTGTCAGAGGTCGGCGTTCTGCCCCGCACACACGGTTCGGCCCTGTTCACCCGTGGTGAAACACAGGGTCTGGTCGTGACCACTTTGGGCACAGGCGACGACGAGCAAATGATCGACGCGCTGACCGGCACCTACAAGTCGAATTTCATGCTGCACTACAATTTCCCGCCCTATTCGGTCGGCGAAGTCGGCCGCTTCGGCTTTACTGGCCGTCGCGAAATCGGCCACGGCAAGCTGGCTTGGCGTGCGTTGCAGGCGGTTCTGCCGTCGGCCACCGACTTCCCCTATACGATCCGCGTAGTGTCCGAGATCACCGAGTCCAACGGTTCATCCTCGATGGCGTCGGTCTGTGGTGGTTCGCTATCAATGATGGACGCCGCTGTGCCGCTGAAAGCCCCCGTGGCTGGCGTGGCCATGGGCTTGATCCTTGAAGATGACGGCTCGTACGCCGTGTTGACCGACATTCTGGGTGACGAAGATCACCTGGGTGACATGGACTTCAAAGTGGCAGGCACCGAAGACGGCATCACCTCCTTGCAAATGGACATCAAGGTCGCAGGCATCACGCCCGAGATCATGGAGAAAGCCCTCGCGCAAGCCAAGCAAGGCCGTCTGCATATCTTGGAAGAGATGAACAAAGCCCTGTCCGCTGGCCGGGCCGAGTTCTCGACTCACGCCCCGCGCATTGAAACCATGAACATTCCGACCGACAAGATCCGTGAAGTGATTGGTTCGGGCGGCAAGGTCATCCGCGAAATCGTGGAAACTTCGGGCGCCAAGGTCGATATCAACGATGACGGCGTGATCAAGATCGCATCGCCCAATGGCGACGCCATCCAGAAGGCCTATGACATGATCCACGCGATCGTGGCAGAACCGGAAGAAGGTGCGGTTTACACCGGTAAGGTCGTGAAGATCGTCGATTTCGGCGCTTTCGTGAACTTTTTCGGTAAACGCGACGGCCTGGTCCACGTGTCCCAGATCGAAAACCGCCGCCTGAACCACCCGTCGGACGTTCTGAAAGAAGGCCAGGAAGTGAAAGTGAAACTCCTGGGCTTTGACGATCGCGGCAAAGTGCGCCTTTCGATGAAAGTTGTCGATCAGGAAACCGGCGAAGAAGTCGTGCCGGAACAGAAGAAAAAAGACGAAGACGCTTAAATTGCGCATCGTTCCAACGAGAAAGCCCCGGTGGAACCACCGGGGCTTTTTGCGTCTCGCGGGTCATCGCTTTCGCTCAGTCGCTTCCGCCCCCGATATTGTTGGGGGCAAAGACACCTCCAAAACCTGAGTTGTTGGACGAGTCAGGCTCATCGCTTGGAGCGCTGCTCTCGTCCTCGCCCTGAAGCGTTCCCGGCGCAAACACACCGCCAAAGCCGGAGTTGTTGGACGGCTTCGGAGCTGTCGCCCCGCCGTCTGTCGCTTCTTCGGCGGCTTTGGCTTCGGCATCGCGCTGGCGTTGTTCACGCAGTTCCTGAATGCGCTGCTGGGTCTCCAGGCGCTTCTGGTCCTGCACATTGGCGATGCATTGTTGGGGGTTATAGACAGTTGCCGTTCCGACCACCGCGATGGTGGCAATCGCAAAGACCACCAGCGCAACAGCAGCCGCGTTCCCGGTGAAGAACCCGGGAAGTTTAACGCCGCCCGTCACGTCGCCAACGTTGGCCCCGTCCCGGCGCGCCTTCGCGACAACTTCTTTGCGCTTGATGTTCGCTTCATTGAACAGCGCCGCAAAGACGGTCAAAACAACGATCATGAAAGCCAGCGCCGAGATCGCGGGTGTGATGCCATAGCGCACCTTCTGCGCCAGTTCGATGGTCAGTGTAGGGTATTCGCCGAAGGTGAAGGTGGTGGTGTTGTAGTTCTCGAACGAGGCCAAGAACGCCAGCACCGCCGCGGACGCAATCGCAGGCCGCATGAACGGCAACAGGATCTTGCGGAACGCTTGGGCATGGGTTGCACCCAAGTCCAAGGCGGCTTCTGTCAGCGCCAGGTCATAGCGTTGCAGGCGGGCCACCAACACCAACATGCAGTAACTGGCGATGAAGGTGGACTGACCGATGATGGTCAGAAACAGCCCGTTGGACAAGAAGCTGTCCGCACCCAGCCCCAGCATCCTGTTGATCCGGTCCCAGAACACCAGCGTCGAGATACCCAGCACCACGCCGGGGATCAGGATCGGGGCGATGATGATTGTGTAATAGGTTGCGCGCAGCTTGGGCCAGATTTGCGTCAGCATCAGCGCACCGGCCAGTCCCATTGAGACGGACAGGATGATCGTGCCGATGCCCACCAGGATCGAGTTCTTGATGCCATTCAGGATACGCTCATCCTGAAACAGAGCCGAAAACCACTCGAAAGTCAGACATTCCCACGGCGTTGCCCGCGGAAAACTGGGCGAGTTGAACGCCGTGATCGACATGATCACAAGAGGGCCGAGCAGGTAGGCAAAGAAGATCGCCAGATAGATCCAGATCGAAATACGGATGACGGGATTGTTCATTTGCCGATATCCCCCATGTTCACCTTGAACAGGCGCATCACGGCCAAGACCAGCATGATACAGGTCACCAGAAGCACAATCGCGTAGGCCGCGCCTTGCGGCCAATCGGAATTGTCATTGAACTGCTGATAGATCAACTGCGTGAACCACAGCGACGATGGTCCGCCAAGGATCTGCGGCGCAGCCAGCGCGCCGGCAGACAGCATGAATACCATCGTGCAGCCAGAGCTGATGCCGGGTTTGGCATAAGGGATCACCACACGTTTATGGATGCGCCACCACGGGGCACCAAGGTCGCGCGCGGCCTCGATCTGGTTGTGATCAAGGCTTTCAATCACGTTATAGATCGGGAAGATCATCAGAAGGATATAGGCGTATCCAAGACCGGCGTAGAGCGCGATGTCATTGCGAATGAAGTCAAACGGCGTATCGAATATCCCGGTGCCGACCAGCAGAGTGTTCAGGACGCCGCTTTCTCCGAAGATAATGCGCAAGGCAAACGCCCGCAGGATTTCGTTGATCCAATAGGGAATGATCAACATCAGGGCAAAAATGCGGATGTGATTGCCCTTGGTCTGGCCCAGATAATAGGCGATGGGGTAGCAAATAATAAGGTTGAAGATGGTCACAAACACCGCCGCAACAAGCGTGCGAAAAAACACCTTCAGATCGACCGCATTGTAATCCTGACTGCCGCCTTCCGGCCCGTAGACCAGATATTTGTAGTTCTCAAGCGTATAGACATCTTTCGGCCCGCCGATTTCAGGTGGCGGCAGGTTTGGACGGAACGAAAAGTCGAGCATCGACAACTGTGGCAGGATAATCAGGCCAATGGTCCAGAACAGGACCAGCCCCAGCATCACCGACCCCATCATCGTGCCGTTTCGGTTGAAAAACTCCCGCAGGAAACGTGGCATGACGACCCCCTATTCCGCAGCCAGTTCGCCGGCAGGGACTACAACGGCGTTGTCGACCTCGTATTCCAGCGTCATGGCTTGCCCGGTGTGGTCATCGAAAGATTGCCCGTGGTTCGGGATCGCGACTTTGATCTCTTTCCCGCCGTCGCCTGCCATGAAGATATTGAAGGAGTTTCCTTCGAACTCTTCGTGGGTCACTTGCGCGGTGACATAGTGGTCGCCGGTTGATCCCTTGGCCGCCAGCGACAGCGCTTCGGGGCGAATGAACATCATTGCATCGTCACCCACATTCATCTTGCCGACATTTGCCGTCGAAATGCGTGATCGCAAAACGCCTGAACGGTTGGTCCGTATCAGGGCTTCAGTCCCGTCCACCTCAAGCACCTTGCCACGGAACACATTATTTTCGCCTACAAAGGAGGCGGCGAAGGCAGTGGCGGGATCGTTATAGATCGTCTTGCCATCTCCGATCTGATCAATCACGCCAGCGCGCATGACGGCAATGTCGTCGGACATGGTCAGCGCCTCGCCCTGGTCATGGGTGATATAGATGAAGGTGATGCCCACACGCTTTTGAATCTCGCGCAGCTCGGTGCGCATATGTTGGCGCAGCTTCAGGTCCAGCGCGGACAAGGGTTCGTCCAGCAGCAGCACATGCGGTTCGGCGCACAAAGCGCGCGCAATCGCCACGCGCTGACGCTGACCGCCTGAAAGCTCGCTGGGCAGCTTGTCGCCCTGATCCGACAACGCGATCATGTCCAGCAATTCATCGGCCCGCTTGCGGCGCTCTTTCGCCGAAGCCCCCGCGATTTCCATTGAAAACGTAATATTCTCCCACACCTTCATCAGCGGGAACAGGGCAAGGTTCTGGAAGATCAAAGCTGTCGGGCGCTTGTTCGGGCCGATGCCCTTCATGTTATTGCCACCGATCAGCACATTGCCTTCGCTGGGTTCCAGAAACCCGGACACGGCGCGCAGGATCGTGGTCTTGCCGCAACCCGATGGGCCAAGAAACGAGAAGAAATCGCCCCCGTTGATGTGCACATTCGCATCGCGAACCGCGACGAAATCTCCAAAGCGAATCCACAGGTTTTCAAGATCGACGCCTACTCCGGCACTCATATGGCTTCTCCCCATGCACGAATTGATCACACCCTTCTGGCGGGGTGCGGCTCCGTGTTTATCGTTTCAAACTGAGCTATAACGTTCCCCCACCAGCAGGCAGGGGAACGCAATTCCAAAGCGATCAGGCGCTCTTGAACTTGTTGACGAACTCTGTCCGCACATCTGCATACCAAGGCGCTTCTGCTGGCCACGGGTTCAGGTTGGCCAGACTGTCACCCGGATAGGCTTCCGAGAAGTTCTTCTTGTAGGTGTCACCTGAATAGGTGTCTGCCCCGAGAACGGGCGAGTTGTAGCCATGGCTGTCAATCGCTTTACCTGCCGGTTCCTGACGATAGGCATAGTCGATGAAGGCATAGATCTCGTCCATATTCTCGGCACCCACCGGCATCGACATGCCGTCGACCCAAGCCATCGCACCTTCGACCGGTGCTTGGTAATGCACCGGCTCTCCAGCCGATTTAAGCGCCAGTGGCGGGCCATCCCAGGTCTGACCAACCACTACACCTTCGTTCAGAAGGCCGTTCTTCTGCGTGTCGGCATCGTTCCAGATCAGCTTGATGCGATCCTTGCGAGCCACACACCAATCGGTGACCTGACCCCAGACCTTGCGCATCGTTTCCTCGTCTTCATATGCCGACCAGATCGAGCCCGGCTCCATCTCGCCCGATGCTTCCATGTACAGGCCAGCGCCCAGCATCATCGAATGCGCACGGCCCATGGTCTTGCCAGCGTTTTCTTCCGACCAAACGTCGCCATAGCTTGGCGCGTCACCCGCGGGCAGCCACAAGTCGGTGCGATATGCGATGCCTTCGGTGCCCCAGATATGCGGCAGCCAATGGACGCCAGCATCCCCGAAGTTCCACGCATCGGTGCCGATTTTCGCCATGGCAGGGTTCACCGCATCAATGTTGACCTTCGACAGATCAAACGGTTGCAGAAGCTCCAGCGGCCCCCATTGCAGCGACCGGTTGTTGGTCGGCGATATGATGTCGAAACCCTGACCCTTGGTGGCCTTCATCTTGTTGATGATCTCTTCGTTCGAGCCGATCCCGGTATAGTTCACCTTGATCCCGGTTTCCGCCTCAAAGCCAGCGATAAACTCGGGCGGCAGGTAATCCGACCACATCAAGATGTTGACTTCACCGGACGACGCCAGCGCGCGTTTCACATAAAGCGGTGTGGCAAGGGCAGCAGCACCCATTGTCGTCGCCCCTTTCAGCACCGACCGGCGGCTGAATTTGGTATCCGTTGTCATTTTATTCTCCTGTTGATTACGTTTTTTCTGATTTTTGTTTTGTGCCGTCAGTCTTTGTCATTATCCCGGCATGAAATAGCGCCAGCTGGAAACGCCCAATCAGTCCAGTTCACCTCGCTTTACCATCGACACGGTTTTGGCGGCGGACATCGTACTGCAAGATGCAATTTGAAAGAACACGAGCCCCCACTTCTGCGCCCCACATCCGGGGTGCCTGTCACAGAACGCATGTGGATCATCAATCAGGAAAGAATCGATTTCATGACACGCGACTCTGCGACGATCGTGTAAGTGTCATGCGCTATCACCGCCGCTGTCAACACTCTGCCAATCAACTCTTTTTTCATCTCCGCTCTCCTGCGGGCTTTGGTCGGGCGTGTTGTCAGCCACAATCCATCACCGCTTCGTCAAGTATTTCTTGAAGGCGTCGGGTTTTTCCTCGACCCTCCTCGCAGATTTTTGGACGGTTTGTGCCGGGTCTTCCATTCGAACGGAAAAAGGGCAGCACGAACAATCCACAACACCGGGATTGACGATATGGCCAAGAAGCGGAATGTCCTTTTCATCATTATTGATCAGTTGCGCGCCGATTGCCTGCACGGCGCCTTGGCCGATCATGTTGACCTGCCCAACCTGCGCGCTCTTATGGCTGACGCGGTGACGTTCCGACATCATTTTTCTGTCACCAATCCATGCGGCCCGTCGCGCGCCTCGATCCTGACCGGGCAATATGCGATGAACCACCGCTCGGTCCGCAATGGCACGCCCTTGCGGCATGATACGCCGACAATTGCCAGTGAAATGCGCAAGGCCGGATACCTGCCAATGCTGTTTGGCTATACCGACACCTCGCACGACCCACGCATTCATGCGCCAAGTGACCCTGCGATGCAGACCTATGAATTTCCAATGGAGGGCTTTTCCGAACAGGTCGAGATGCGGCTGGAAATGTCCTATCCATGGCGTTCATACCTTCTGAACAAAGGCTACACCTTCGACAATTACTGGCAGCTCTACATCCCGGGGGGTGATGGAGGGCGCCTGAACGCCCCGGCCGTTTATGCAGCCGAAGACAGCGACACCGCATTTCTGACCGATCGGTTTCTGGACGCGATGCCAGCCTACACTAATCAGAGCTGGTTTGCGCATCTGACCTATATCCGGCCACACCCGCCGCTGGTCGCGCCAGCACCCTATAACGACATGTATGACCCAGCGTCCCTTCCCTTGCCCAACCGTATCGGGGACCGCAAAACCGAGGCCTCGGTCCACCCCTTCTTCGGGCCAGCCCTCGACACCACGACCGAGGCAAATTTTGTCATCGGCTGCGCAAACGTGCCGCCTTGCGATGACACCACCCAAACCCTGCGCGCGGTCTATCTGGGTTTGGCGACCGAAGTGGACCACCATATTGGCCGCGTGATCGCATTCCTGAAAGACAGCGGCCAGTGGGATGACACGCTACTGATCGTCACCTCGGATCACGGGGAAATGCTGGGCGATCACCACGCATGGGGCAAACACAACGTCTATGACGCTGCCTATCACACGCCGCTGGTCATACACGCCCCTGGCTGTGACAAAGGCTACGAAGTTAACGCGCCAACAGAATCAATTGACCTGACCCCGACCATCCTCGATTGGGTCGGGCAAAGGGTGCCAAATTCGATGGATGGGCGATCCCTTCTACCGCTTCTGAACGGCACGGTGCCCGACGACTGGCGCAGCTATTCCTTCTCGGAACTGGACTTTGCCGAACCGGAGGCACCCACCCTGTGGCAAAAACGGCTTGGGACGACCCCCTGCAATTCCTGCCTTGGCATCCTGCGTGATGAGCGTTTCACTTTGGTTGAGTTTGCCGCCGACCTGCCCCCACTTTTGTTTGACCGCGCCGGTCAAGGAGAGATGGAGAACGTCGCCGAAAACCCCGCCTTCGCCGCGGACCTGTCACGCCTGACCCGGCAGATGCTACGCCACAGAATGAAAAACATGGATCACACCCTGTCGCTGGACACGATCACCAATGACGGCCCGAAACGACAAGACCGCCATCACCCCAGCACGTAATCCGCCACGTCGGTCAGTGACCGACCCCGCGCATTCGGCTCGACGCCCAACCGCTCCATCGGTTGGACATAACGGTTCAGCCAGATCGTGTGATACCCAAACCACGTCGCCCCGCAGATATCCCAGCAATTCGAGGACACGAACAGTATCTCAGACACCGCGCACCCAAACGCCTCGGGTCCAAGCTGATAGACTTCGGGCGCGGTCTTGAACACCTGAACACTGTCCGCGCTCAACACGTGATCAAAGAACCCGTCCAACCCGGACGCCCGCAAAGCGGCCCCGATCATCCCCGTGCTGCCGTTGGTCAGAACCGCCATGGGAATACCCGACTCCTGCAAACGGGAAAGCGCCACGCGGTTCTCAGGAAACGCCGTCAGCACTTCATAGGCATCCATCAACGCACGGCGCGCACCCTCTGACAACACCACACCGTGCGCCTCGCACGCATAATCCAATGCGTCGCCCGTCACCTGCCAGAAATCCGCGAACTTGTCGCTCATACTGCGCAGCCGCGTATAGTCGATCTGCTTGTCCCGCCACGTCGTGGCGATTGCCGCACCTTTGCCGGGAAACATCGTTTCCGCCAAAGTGCCGACCGAAAAGACATCCAGCAGCGTTCCGTAGGCGTCAAACGCAATCGCCTTGATCTTCATGTTCCCCCCCCCCTCGCAAATATGCCTGCCCTGATGAAACCACCTTGGGTTTCTTCTGGCCATAGATATCTACCGTGTTGCTTCGGTCAACATCTGATAGCGAGGAAGCATGGGCAAAGAATGTGTCGACACCAAATATCGGCTTTGGCGAGTTGCTCCGTATCAACCCCTCGACATTTTGACGAGCTTTGCAACCGTATTGATGTTACGAAGAGTGCCGTTGGACATGGCTGCCAGTCGCAGTCTCGATTTTCCCATCCCGGATGGAAAATGAACATATACCTCGCGCTCCCCGAGTCCGATTTCTTCATCAGCTTGCCCTTTGGCCTCCTCAATCGTTTTGGAAGGCGGTGGCGTATCGAGAAAAAGAACGCCGACCTTGCTTGGTTCGGCATTCGGGAACGGGTTTGCATCGAGCACATCTTGCATATCTTGAGCGGTGCGGACAAAGACGCCGACGGGCTTGCCTGCATATGTTTCAAGGCTTTTCTCAAGCGCCGTTTTCACCGTCGGCAGGTCGTCGGCGGTAGAGAATACGAGATTTCCTGACTGAATGTAGGTTCGCACATCGGTCAAGCCCGCCGCTTCCGCCATCGAGCGCAACTCTGTCATAGGCAGTTTGCCGGTCCCGCCAACATTGATCGCGCGAAGAAGTGCTACACGTGTTTTCATTCAGTCATATTACCCTTTCACGGCCAGTCGCAACAGCAGTCATCCGGCCTATCCCAAGCAACGGCAACGAAGCCCCGCAGCCTGGGGTCAGGGCCTACTAATTTCTAGCGAGACGCCGACGGTTCTGAAACACTGCCATCCAAAACCAAGAGAGCAGCAAAGCGACCGCATGGAGCCGCCATCCTTCTGTCTGATCTGCGGCCCGCATTCGAACTGATTGGCGATAAGGGATACGACAGTGATAGTTATCGTGAAGCCCCGGAAGCACGTCGGTTCACGCCCTGCATTCCGCCAAGAGCCAGGTGGAGGCGCGCTGCAAGCTCCTGTAAAACCTTATACAAACAGCGCCACGAGATAGAGAATCTGTTCGCCAAGCTCAAAGACTGGCGTCGTATCGCAACAAGAAACGACAGATGTGCAAACGCATTCTTCTCACAAACTGTATCGCAGAAATCGTCATTTTTCAGGTCAATCAATGAGCCCTGAGCCTAGTCCCCGTGCCGCAATAACCGTTGCTTCTGGCGTCCCCAATCACGCTTGGCCTCGGTTGCCCTTTTGTCGTGCGCCTTCTTGCCCTTGGCGATGCCAATCTTGATCTTCACCAAGCCCTTGTGATTGAAATACATGACCAGCGGCACAAGGGTCATGCCCTTGCGCTGGGTCGCATTCCACATCCTCGAAATCTCGCGCTTTGACGCCAACAGCTTGCGCTTGCGGCGCTCCAGATGACCCCAGGTCACGGCTTGCTTGTAAGGTGCAATATAGCCGTTTGTCAGGAACAGCTCGCCATCCTCGACCGCCGCGTAGCTCTCGGCGATGTTGGCACTGCCTTCGCGCAACGACTTCACCTCGGACCCCATCAGAACGATGCCACATTCGACATCTTCCTCAATCGCGTAATCATACCGCGCCCGCCGGTTCTCGGCGATCACCTTGTAGTTGGGGTCGTCTTTCGTCTTGGCCATGACGCGGATGTAGGCGTTCGATCGGGCGCTGTCCAGCCCGGCCATCTGCAATTCACAGACCACCGGGCTGTTTTGATCAGTTCAGCAAACCTGCGTGGCGCAAGGCATCGTCGATCTGTGTCTTGGTGCCATCCGTCACCTCGACCATCGGCAGGCGCAGTTCGCCATCACAAATGCCCAGCCGCGACATCGCGTATTTCGCCCCGGCCACGCCGGGTTCGAGGAAGATCGCGCGATGCAGAGGCATCAGCTTGTCGGACAATTCAAGCGCCTTGGCAAAATCGCCGGCCAGTGTCGCCTCCTGCACCTGGCTGCACAGTTTCGGCGCCACGTTCGCGGTCACGGAAATGCAACCGACCCCGCCCATCGCGTTGTATCCAACCGCGGCCGGGTCTTCGGCGCACAATTGGATGAAATCCTTGCCGCAGGTCATGCGCTGCATGGCAACCCGGCCCGGGTCGGCCGAGGAATCCTTGACGCCGACAATCATGTCCAGCTTCGCCAGCTCTCCCATCGTCGCAGGTGACATATCCACCACCGAGCGCGGCGGAATGTTGTAGATGATGATCGGAATACCAACTTCGGCAAGCACCGAATAATGCGCGATCAGCCCACTTTGGGTGGGTTTGTTATAGTATGGGGTTACGACCAGCGCTGCGTCCGCGCCCACAGTCTTGGCATGTTTCACAAGACGTAGGCTTTCGGCAGTGCTGTTCGACCCAGCCCCGGCAATCACCGGCACGCGGCCGGCGACGGCGGTCACAACGGCCTCGACCACCTGTTCGTGTTCCTTGTGGCTCAGCGTCGGGCTTTCTCCGGTTGTCCCCACCGGCACCAGCCCGTGCGAACCTTCGGAGATATGCCATTCGACCAAGCGTTTGAGCGTGTCGAAATCCACTGCGCCGTCCTTGAACGGCGTGACCAGGGCAGGAAGAGATCCTTTGAACATGACACGCTCCAATTTTGTTGTTTCAGATTTTCAGGGTCGCGAACTGACTCGCGACCTCAAACGCGGCGGAAACTAGCCGGGTTCAACACAAATGCCAAGTTTGTGTGTTGCGTATCCGGCTGCCATTACTAGTTTTTCCAAATGAGCAGGATTTTTAAGCACACAATCGGGGCCATGTCCCTGTCGTTATTGCCCTTGTTTGCCTTGCAAACCGGGGCATCGGCGCAAGAATCAGACGCGGTCAGCGCGTTGAAACAAGCCGTTCAACAGGCGAGATCTGACGATTGGCCATCGGCATTGGCGACCGCACAGTCAAGCGGTCCGCTGGTGCGAGATATCGTCGAATGGCACAGGCTGCGTCGCGGCGAGGGCAGTTTCGAGGATACCCGCACCTTTTTGGCAAATCATCCGGATTGGCCGGGCCTGAAATACCTGCGCAAACAATCCGAAGAAACCATTCCACATCGCTATGATCCCGCGAAGGTTTTGGCCTTCTTCAAACCAGAGCCGCCACAGACCGGTCGGGGCGCATTGCGGTTGGCCGAAGCCCTGACTGCCACCGGTGCAGCCGAAGACGCACGCGCCCACATCATACTGGCATGGCGCACCCTGTCGCTGGACGAGGAAGAGCATGAGGCCTTTATCTCGCGCTATGGCGACACTCTCAGGCCTTACCATTGGGACAGGCTCGACACCCTGTTGTGGCGTGGTGCTACCGCCGAAGCGACCCGGATGCTACCTTTGGTCAGCAAGGATCAGCAAGCATTGGCCAAAGCCCGATTGGCTCTGCGCAAAAAGGACGACGGCGTCGATGCGCTGATCGCCGCGGTGCCGTCCGCGTTGGCAGACGATGCAGGGCTGGCATACGAGCGTTTCCTGTGGCGAGCGTCGAAAGGGCGCAATCAGGATGCGGTTGACCTGATTCTTGCCCGTTCGAACAGCGTGGCGTCACTGGGGAAACCCCAACGCTGGGCCAGTTGGCGCCGCGTCCTGGCCCGATGGTCGATGCGCGAGGGCAAAGCTAAGCAGGCCTATCAACTGGCATCGTTTCATTATCTGAATGGCGGATCGGATCGGGCCGACCTTGAATGGATCGCCGGCTATGTCGCCCTGCGCAAGCTGAACGATCCGATCACCGCGCTTGAGCATTTTCAGATTTTTCGGCAGAGTGTGAACTCTCCGATCAGCATGGGGCGTGCGGGCTATTGGCTGGGTCGGGCCTATGAAGCCGCCGGCGACACGGTCGCCGCCAAGGCTGCGTATGAATTGGGCGGCGAGTATCAGACCAGCTTTTATGGACTGCTGGCGGCAGAAAAAGCCGGAATGCCAATGGATCCGACCTTGATCGGAAACGAACCTTTCCCGCCGTTCGCCAAGGCGCGGTTCTGGGGTGGATCCGTTATGGAGGCCGCACGTCTGCTGCAAGCCGCAGGCGAAAGATCCTGGGCCAGACGCTTTACCGTGCAACTGGCTGAAAACCTGAACCGCGAGGAGCTCGGCCAGCTTAGCGCATGGGCGGAAAGCGTGGACGAGCCGCATTTGCAGGTGATGGTCGCAAAACAAGCTGCCAGTGTCGGCCTGACGATTCCGCGCCCCTATTACCCAACGCCGGATATCGGTCGCGGCAACCGGACCGTGCCCCGTGCGCTTGAACTTGCCATCGCGCGACGTGAAAGCGAATTTGACCCAAGCGTCATGTCCGGCGTGGGTGCGCGCGGGTTGATGCAACTTATGCCCGGCACGGCGTCGGACATGGCCAAGCGTCTGGATATGCCCTATTCGAAATCACGCCTGATCACCGACCCGGCATACAACACACGGCTGGGGTCCGAATACCTTGCCAAGCTGATCGAGGATTTTGGTATGAACCCAGTGCTGCTTTCGGTGGCGTATAACGCTGGACCCACCCGTGCGACCCGGTGGACCGAGCAGTTGGGGGACGTGCGCGCCAGTTCAACCGACATCATCGACTGGATCGAGCACATTCCGTTTCGCGAAACCCGCAACTACGTCATGCGGGTGGCCGAAAGCCTGCCGATCTACCGGGCGCGGCTGACCGGCAAGACCGAACCCCTGTCCCTGTCGAAAGAGCTTAAGCAATAGGTCGTGTCGCGCGGCGGCTGCGGATCAGGGTGAATATCCCTGCGCCGACCACGATGGCCGCGCCGATCACCACGTTTGTCCGAAGCTCTTCACCAAACAGGGACACGCCAAGGATCGCGACAAACACCAGTTGCAGATAGGCGAAGGGCTGCACCACGCTGGCCTCGGCGAACTCATAGCATTTGATCAACAGCCAATGCCCGAGCACACCGGTGACGCACAAAAGGGCCATCCAGGCCCAATCGCGCGCGATCATCGGTTCCCAGAACGACGCGCCAATGACGGTCATCACGACCGCGCCGACAATGCCCGTCCAGAAAAAGCTGGTCTGGGTGCTGTCGGTTTTCGCAGCCAGCCGGGTCAGCAACCCGTAAAGCGCAAACATCAGGGCCCCGATCAAGGGCACGATCGCCTCGGGGGCGAAAACACCGACGCCGGGTTGCAGGATCACCAGAATGCCGATGAACCCAATGCCGATCGCCAACCAACGCCGCCAGCCGACGGTCTCACCCAATACCGGACCCGAGAACGCCGCGATGAGCAGCGGGTAGCTGGTAAAGATCGCATGGCTTTCCACCAGCCCCAGCAGAACGAAAGACAAAACCGTCACACAGATTTCAAGCGCCAGAAGCGCGCCACGAAAGGCTTGCAGATACGGGCGGGCGGGTCGCAGGGCATTCCTTAAACTGCCATTTCGGCGGGTCAGCCAGATGACGAAGGCCGCGAAGAACCAATACCGGATCATCACGATCATCCAGACGTTGTAGGTTCCGCCAAGATGACGTGAAATCCCGTCTTGCAGCGCAAAAACAAAGGTCGCACCAATCATCAGCAGGATACCGGCGCGGGTGTTCTGGTCCATCTGGTGGCTCCTCAACGGCGCAGGGTGCCGCGGCTCATATGCCGCTTGCGCCCGTATCCCGGTGCGCGTTCCACGTCAAAGCCTGCCGCGTCCAGCGCCCGACGCACGAAACCGGCCGCGGTATAGGTCGCGAATGTGCCACCGGGGACGGTATGCGCGCCGACCTGCATCATCAGGTCTTCCCCCCAAAGCTCGGGGTTCTTGGCAGGCGAGAACCCGTCCAGAAACCACGCATCGGCCTTGCCCCGCCACGCGGGCAGGGTTTGGCGGGCATCGCCCATGATCACCTCGACCGCAAAACCGTCCAGATCAAACGTGCGCGCACCATCACCCCATGCCGATAGGAATGGCGCAGCGACGGCCCGCGCTTCCGGGAAGGCATCCAGCGCTTTGGCAATGTCCTCCACCGTCATGGGAAAGGCTTCGAACGAGGTGAAGCGGGCGCGGTTTGGCGCCCCCGCCTCCTGCCAAGTCAAGAACGTCGCCAGCATGTTCAACCCGGTGCCAAAGCCCAGTTCCGCGATATGAAACCCTGACGCCAGCCGGGCAGACAGATCGTTGCCGCCCAGGAAGACATGACGCGTTTCGGCCAACCCGTCTTCCAGTGAAAAATACGGGTCGCCAAACTGCGCCGCCACCGGCACGCCGCTTTCTTTCCACGAGATGTCTGCGATCTGGTTCTTTGCCATGACTTGCCCTAGAACTCGGCCCAACGCGCGTGACCATGAAGAAGGACCGATGCTTTGGCAATCGTGGATGTGACCATTTATGGCGCGGGCATTTTCGGCCTGTCGGTGGCGTGGAGTTGCCTGAAGCGAGGCGCGAAGGTGAGGGTGATTGATCCGGGTGGCGTCGGGGCCGGATCTTCTGGCGGGCTGGTTGGTGCATTGGCCCCGCATGTGCCGGAACGCTGGAACGCCAAGAAGGCATTTCAATTCGACAGCCTGATCATGGCGGAAGCTTACTGGGCCGAGGTCGAGGCGGTGTCTGGCCTGCCGTCCGGGTATGGCCGCACTGGCCGCTTGCAACCCATTGCCGATGATCGCCTTCTGGCCCTTGCCCACGACCGCAAGGCCGAGGCTAAGTCCCTGTGGCAAGGGAAGGCCATGTGGGAGGTTCGCCCCATCACCGATTTTCCGGGCTGGGCACCTGACAGTGCTACCGGATACCTGATCCACGACACGCTGACCGCGCGTATGAACCCGCGACTGGCTGCGAAGGCGTTGGCCGGGGCAGTTCAGGCCAAGGGAGGCGAGGTTGCAAGCGCGGCAGACGAAGAAGGGCGCGTCGTCTGGGCCACCGGCTGGCAGGGGCTTCTGGCCCTGTCGCAAGAGCTGAGCAAACCCGTCGGCAACGGGGTGAAGGGGCAAAGCGCCCTGTTGCAGCATGACGCCGCCCACCTGCCACAACTGTTCGCCGATGCGTTACACATCATCCCCCATGCCAACGGGACGGTTGCCATCGGGTCTACCAGCGAACGCGATTTTGACGATCCCGCAAGCTGCGATGACGCCTTGGACGATGTGATCGCGCGTGCTCGCGAAGTCTGCCCGGCCATCGCGGACGCCCCTGTCATCGAACGCTGGGCTGGGGTGCGACCTCGCGCAAAGTCCCGCGCCCCGATGCTGGGCCAATACCCCGGCAGGCCCGATCACTTCATCGCCAATGGTGGCTTCAAGATCGGATTTGGCATGGGACCAAAGGTCGGCGAGGTGATGGCCGATCTGGTGTTGGACGGGCGCGACACCATCCCCGAGGATTTCAAGGTCGCGGCCAGTCTCTAACGTCGGGCACGCGCCTAACCACTTTCGACCTCGGCCTGCAATTTCTCCATCAGGGTTTTCAGGGTGGCTTCGTATCGTTCGCTTTTCAACTGCCCATCATCGTCAAATTCCTGACGACTGCCTGCGACGGCCATCTCTGGTCCGGTGATCAGGCGCGGCTGAAATGGCATCATCGCCAGAACCAGAGAGTTCTGGGCCCTCACCCCTCCAGCGCGCCCCGCTGCAGCAGACATGACCGCGACCGGCTTGCCCGTCCATGGCAAGGGCTTCACGCGGCTGACCCAATCAAGTGCGTTTTTCAGAACGCCTGACAGCATCCTGTTGTATTCCGGGGTCGAGATAATGACCGCATCCGCCACAGCAATCTGCCCGGCCAGTCGGACAACACTGTCAGGTGCGCCGTGCACCTCTTCGTTGTCGGCGTTGAACAGGGGCAGATCAAGATCGGCCTCGGTAAATTCGGCGTCGCCATACAGGCGGGCGGCATTTCGGATCAGAAGCCGGTTCGTTGCGTCTTTACGCAATGACCCGGACATGCCAAGCAAACGATGTTTAGACAAGTCAACCTCCTGCTGCATCACGCTAAGGTGCGGTGCGCATCGGGCAAGGTCAACGGTTGAATAGCGATAAGGAGCGAAGACATGCGGCATGGCGGACAGATATTGGTCGATCACCTGAAAACCGAAGGGGTGTGCCGCGTTTTCTCAGTGCCCGGTGAGAGTTTTCTGGCAGCGCTCGACGGGCTGCATGACAGCGGGATCGAAAACATCGTCTGCCGCCAGGAAGGTGGCGCGGCTATGATGGCCGAGGCGCATGGAAAGCTGACCGGAGAGCCGGGCGTGCTGTTCGTCACGCGTGGACCGGGCGCAACCAACGCCGCATCGGGCATTCACGTGGCGCAACAAGACAGCACGCCAATGGTGGTGTTCGTCGGCCAGATCGCGCGGGGCCACCGCGACCGTGAAGCGTTTCAGGAGGTCGATTATCGCGCCATGTTCGGCACACTTGCCAAATGGGCTTGCGAGGTGGATCAGACCGAACGCCTGCCCGAATACCTGGCCCGCGCTTTCCACATGGCCCGATCTGGTCGCCCCGGCCCGGTGGTGGTGGCCCTGCCCGAGGATATGCTGAGCGCCCATGCCGACGTGCCGGACCGCCCGGCGATGGCACGCACGAATGGGCACCTGACAGCCGAGGACGCGCAGGCAATCACCGCGATACTGACAGACGCGAAAACGCCTTTGGTGATCGCGGGTGGACCGGGCTGGACCCCAGACGCCGCCCGCAATCTTGCCGATTTTGCAAAGGCTCATGGCCTGCCGGTCGCCTGCACCTTCCGTCGGCAGGATTTCATGGACAACCGTCACCCGAACTATGTCGGCGACCCTGGGGTTGGAATGAATCCGAAACTGGGCGCGCGTATGTGCGATGCCGATACGCTGATCGTGCTGGGGTCGCGTCTGGGCGACAGTGTAACCGGCGGATACGAAATTCTGGACCCCGCTGCCACAGGCAAGCGTATCGTGCACGTTTATCCCGACCCGGACGAATTGGGGCGCGTCTTTCACGCCGATCTGGCGCTGGTGGCCACCGGGCCAGAGGCGCTGGCCGCCCTTGTGCGCACGAATGGAACGCAAGCGCCCCGCTGGGCAGACTGGACCAAGTCCGCGCGCGCAGACTATGAGGCGTTTCAGCAGCCCGTCACGACACCCGGCAATGTGAAGATGGAAGAGGTCGTTCTGTGGTTGTCCAGAAACCTTCCCGACGATGCCATCGTGACCAACGGGGCCGGAAACTATGCCACCTGGCTGCACCGGTATTTCAGCTTCAAGCAGCATGGCACACAACTGGCCCCGACCTCCGGGTCCATGGGATACGGGTTTCCCGCCGCGGTCGCTGCCAGCCTTGAACATCCGGACCGGACCGTCATTGCGTGGCTAGGGGACGGTGAATTCCAGATGACCCTGAACGAGATGTCCACCGCGATCCAGCATGGTGCCAAACCCATCGCGATCATCGCCAATAACGGGCGATACGGCACGATCCGAATGCATCAGGAGCGTACCTATCCGGGGCGCGTGTCTGGCACCGACATGGCCAACCCCGATTTCGCGGCGCTTGCCCGCGCTTACGGCGGGCATGGCGAGACCGTGACCAATGGCGAAGATTTCGCCGCCGCCTTTGCCCGCGCCAAAGCCGCCGATACATTGGCGGTGATCGAACTGGTGCTGGACCCGCAGGTTGCGACGCCCAGTCTGACACTGAACGCCTTGCGCGAGATCGGGAAACAGCGTTGAAGGGCCGCGACCGGCGCTTTCAGCCCTGCGGCATATCCATCATTTCCGCCAGATGAATGGTGCCCATCTGGAGGAATGAGTTTTCGCTGGCAATCGCCAATGCCGTATCTGCGTCGGCCGCTTCGATTACGCAAAAGCCCATCATGGGTTGCTTGAATCCTTCACGTGCGCCATCGCCATCTACCGTCCATTGCGCCTTGAACGGCGTTTCGGGCATGACGAAAGTGTCGGAATACTTGGCAATCCACGCTTTATATGCGGCTTGCATGTCTGCCTTCTTATCATCGGGCACATCGCGCGGCTCGTGATAGGCAATATAGTATTTGGGCATCTCTCGTCCTCCTTCGAGGCCTAGTATTCGACCCCCTGTTGCGCCTTGATGCCTGACCGGAACGGGTGCTTGATCAATTCCATCTCAGTCACCAGATCGGCGATTTCGAGCAGTTCATCCTTGGCGTTGCGCCCGGTTAGAACAACATGCGTCATCTCGGGTTTTTCTTCGGCCAGGAATTTGACGACCTCGTTCGCATCCACATAGTCATAGCGAATTGCGATGTTGATCTCGTCCAGCAACACCATGGTGTTCGACGGATCACGGATCAGCTCTTTCGACTTCTCCCATGCAGCCTGCGCCATCTCCACGTCGCGGGTGCGGTCCTGTGTTTCCCAGGTAAAGCCCTCGCCCATCGTATAGAACGCGCACACATCACTGAACTTGGCATTGATCAGATCACGTTCACCGCAATCCATCCCACCCTTGATGAACTGGACCACAGCGCATTTCATGCCATGCGCGATGCAGCGGAAGATCATCCCGAACGCGGCAGAACTTTTGCCCTTGCCCTTGCCGGTATGGACGATGATCAAGCCCTTTTTGTCGGTCTTGGTCGCCATGATCTTATCGCGGGCGGCTTTCTTCTTGGCCATCTTCGATGCGTGGCGGTCGGGGTCTACGGTCATGGTATCCTCATGAATTGCTCGCGCTTCACTGTGCGGGTCATGAAGACCAGATGCAAGAGAGGGCACGCCGTTTCAGGCACGCCCTCTGCAATTTCGATGGTGTTCAGATCACTCGGCAAGCACAACCTGCGATGTCGCGCGCCCGAAATGCTGCTTGTTCAGACGGAAAACCATAGCGATCATGGCGAACTGGAAGGCAATGGCGATTGCCGTCACGATCCAGTAGATCACCGAGAATTTGTCCACCAAGCCCGCTTGTACCAGCCCGGCATTCACGAAGAACTGAATTAGCACCGACAAGGCCACACCGGGGCAGACCAGCGCGTAGGACCCCGGCGAGGTTTCGTTGCCGATCACATAGCTTTTCCAGTAACCATGGCGGGCCAGCACAACCAGACCCATCAGGCCGAACAGCACCTGAACCGTCAGCAACCGGGCCAGCAAGACCATGGTTTCGCCCGCCGTCACTTGGGCTTCGAAGGTGGCATGCAATCCGTGGTTCTGACGCATCGCCATGATGCCAAGAACGGTCATCAAGGGGATCACGATCAGAAGCGTCGGTGCGGTTTCTTTCGAGGTGCCATAATGCAGCATCGAGTTGAACGCCGTGAACAAGGCCAGCGCTGCATAGATAACCGAGGCGATCCCGAAGAAGGTTGACCCGACGAGAGAGACGCCGACGACCACGGAATTGGTGCTCATCGCGGCGGGGGCCGAGAAGCCAACCGCGATCATGGCCAGCGCGAAGGCCGGCAGCATCTGGGCAAAGCTGTTATGCGCGGTCACATCGAAGACTCCCCCGTTGGTTAACACGCGCCCAAGAAAATCACCGATATAGATCAGCGCCTGAACACCGATGGCCAGAAACGCCGCCATCGCGAAGGGAAACAGGTATTCGACGATTGACCACAGGCCAGGCACAAACACCAAGCCGACAATGAACAGCGCGTTCACGCTCATCGCCAGGGCCAACGGCATTGCCAGTATGGTCGTTTCTGCATTTGATTTCTTCAGCGATTCATAAGCGTCCGATTTACGAAAGGCCAAGAAGGCCTTCAGGTTCCACACCAGATACTTGATGTTCAGAAAAACAAATGTCGCGATACCGACAAGTGCCACAGCAATGGCAGTTTTCAGGCCGACCGATCCGGCCCCAAGGGTCGCGAATATGTCTTCGAAGACAGGCACCGGTCGGTCTTGGTGGGGCACCCAGAACATCAGGTACATGAAAAATGTAACCGTCAGGCCACCTGCCCCGACCGAGGCAAGGAAGTAGAGCGGCGAGTACTTGTCCGCTGGGCGATTGGGGTGCATTGGACCTCTCCATTCATATTCATTTTCTTGAATATCAATAGAACTGTTTGTCCCCCAAAGCAAGCAAACGCGGTGCACATGTTGTCGCACCTGCGACCTCACTGGTTCTTAACCGGTTGTTAACCATCCTGTCGCAACCTGCCCAGAAACAGGAGAGTCAGAGTGAAACCCATTCGTACCTGTGCCGCGTTTCTTGTAACCGGCCTGGTTGTTGCCGCCTGCGACAGCCCCAGCCCGCAGTTCATGTCCGCCGACACCAGCGTGAAGAAAGCAACCGTCGACGGCTCAACCTTTTCGGTTCACCGGCGCGAAAACTGGGTTGAGGTTTATCGCACAAGTTTCGAAGCGTTGCCACGAATCCCCGTCATCCTTGCCCGCGCCAAGACCGCCATCGAACAGGCCACTGGTTGCAAGGTGGTCGAGGGGTCATTGTCCGGTGATCAAGCCATCCAGCGGGCCGAGATTGATTGCGGCTAAGGCACTTGGGCGCAGTAATGGACGTTACCCGCGCAGGGATTTCTCAAATCGATACGACGTGGGCCGATCAAACCCGTCATGAGCAATCTCGGCAGTTTTCACGAACCCGAGATGTTGGAATATGGCGTGGTTGTCGACCAGTTCAACGCGCGTTTGCAAAACCAGACGTGAAAGACCAAGCACAGCGGCGCGGTCTTCGGCAAGCTTGATCAGATGCCGCGCCAGCCCTTGCCCCCGCGCTGCAGGGTCCACAGCCAGCTTTCCGATATAAAGATCTGGAGGCGTTGCATCAGATTGCGGGGTCAGGAAAATACAAGCCTTATCTTCAATCACCCAGACCTCGCCCATGCGGGCCTGCTCCGCAATCCCAGAGGGGGTCAACCGGTGCAGCGAGCTTGGGGGGTCAATACGCCCCTCCATCTGTGCAAACGCGCGATGCAGAAGCGCGAGGATGGGCGCGGTATCTTCATCAGGCGAAACTTGACGGGGTTTCATCTGAGCGCATCCAACCGCGCCCGAGCCGAATTCGACCGGGGCATCCAAAGCCCGCGTTCTATCGCTTCGGTCAGACGTTCGGCGATTTCCTTCAACGCAGGCGCATTGTGTTCGTCAATGAAGTCGCGCGTGTCATCGTCGTCGATGAAGGCTGAATAAACCAGATCGAAATGGTGCCCTTTCACCGCGCCCGTGGTGGCCGCAAAGGCGAACAAGTAATCGACCGTCGCGGCAATCTCGAACGCTCCCTTGTAGCCATGGCGCTTCACACCTTCGATCCATTTGGGGTTCACCACGCGCGATCGCACCACCCGCCCGATCTCGTCATCCAGGGTGCGGATCACGGGACGTTCGGGGCGCGAGTGGTCGTTGTGATAGATCGGCCGATCTCGCCCCTGCAACGTGGACACGGCAGCGGCCGCCCCGCCCTCAAACTGGTAATAATCATCGCTGTCCAAGATATCGTGTTCGCGATTGTCCTGGTTCTGCACGATGGCTTCGACCTGGCTCAACCGCGCCTCGAACCCTTCCCGGTCGCGCGCGCCTTCGCTGCCCGCGCCATAGGCGTACCCACCCCATTCCAGATAGGCGTTGGCCAAGTCGGCCTTGTTTGCCCAAAGCCGTTCGTCGATCATTGCCTGAAGCCCCGCGCCATACGCACCGGGTTTCGAACCATAGACCCTATGCGCGGCCTCACCCGCCCGCACCCGCACGGCAGCAGGGTTCACATCGTCAGGTTCATCCAGCGCCTGCACTGCGCGCGCAGCGCTATCGACCAGAGATATAAGCTGCGGGAACGCATCGCGGAAGAAACCGGAAACACGCAACGTTACGTCTACACGTGGACGGCCCAGCGCGGTCGCCGGGATCACCTCGAACCCCGTGACGCGCCGATTGGCGCTGTCCCATTTCGGCTTCACACCCATCAGCGCCAGCGTTTGTGCGATGTCGTCGCCGCCGGTGCGCATATTCGCGGTGCCCCACGCAGTTACCAACATGGCGCGCGGCCAATCGCCATGGGTTTGCAGGTGTTTCTCAATCAAAAGGCTGGCCGATTTCCAGCCCAGCGCCCAGGCGGTCGGGGTGGGCACGGCGCGGCTGTCGACGGAATAGAAGTTTCGGCCAGTTGGCAGCGTATCCAACCGCCCGCGGGTTGGCGCGCCGGACGGCGCAGGGGCGACGAATTGCCCTGCAAGGGCGGTGAGAAGCCCCGTTTCCTCGCCGGGACCACAGGCTGCCACATTTGGACGCACGCGCGCGGCAATCTCGGTCAAAACGGCAGCACTGGCGTCCCCAGGTTCCTTGATTTCACCGTCGAGCATACGCGATGCCAACTCTTCAAGCCTTTCGACCGTATCACCATGGCTGCGCCATGACCCTTCGCCCGACAACAGGTCGGGGCGCGGCCCGGTCCAGGGCGCGGCCATGTCGCAATCCAGCGGATCGAAGTCCAACTCCAGATCCTTGGCCAAAGCCCGGATGAGTGACGCATCTCCACCCTCGCCCGACCCGCGCGGCACACGAACCAGTGCTTGCACAAGATCCCGCTCCAATCGGCCTTCCGGCGACTGGCCAAAGATGTGCAAACCATCACGGATCTGGGCTTCTTTCAGTTCACACAGATACGCGTCGAGCTTGGCAAGATCCTGATCCTCGTCATCTCCGACCATCCCGACATCAACGTCCAGCCCGGTGGCCGAAGTCAGCGTCAGAATCTCGCGGCGCAGATATTCAATCCGGCGGGGATCAACTCCGGCGGCTTCGTAATACTCGTCCACCAGTGCTTCCAGATCGCGCAGCGGGCCATAGGTTTCGGCCCGTGTCAAAGGCGGTGTCAGGTGGTCGATGATCACCGCTTGTGATCGGCGCTTGGCTTGTGTGCCTTCGCCCGGATCGTTGACGATGAACGGATAGACATGCGGTATCGGGCCAAGCACAGCCTCGGGCCAGCATTCACCGGACAGCGCCACCGATTTCCCCGGCAGCCATTCAAGGTTGCCATGCTTGCCCATATGCACGATCGCATGGGCACCGAACGTGTGGCGCAGCCAGAAATAGAAGGCGAGGTAATTGTGTGGCGGAACAAGGTCGGGGCTGTGATAGGTGTCGGTCGGGTCGATGTTGTAACCACGTGCGGGCTGCACACCGACGACCACGTTGCCATATTGCAGAACAGCCAGGGCGAACGATCCGCAATCGACATCACCGGGGGTATAGAACGGGTCGGCTTCGGGCTTGCCCCAGCGCGTTTCGATGGCTTCGCGCAAGGTCCATGGCAGTTGACCATAGCTGATTTGATAGTCCGCCATCGACAGGGCGACGCCGCCTGCGCGCGCGGCCCGGTCTGTCAGCCAGTTGGTCGGTCCGGTCATCACCGCTTGCATCAAAGTGTCACTGTCGGCGGGGGCACCGGTAACGCGATAGCCGTTGATGTTCAACAGGCCCAGCGCATGAACGACCGCAGCAGGCGTATCCAGCCCGACACCATTGGCCAGCCGCCCGTCCTTGTTGGGATAGTTCGCCATGATCAATGCCACGCGCCGATCCGCCGCTTTCGCCCGCCGCAGCTTGGCCCAACTGGCGGCAAGCTCGGCCACGAATTGCACGCGGTCGCCGCGCGCGCGATAGGTGGCGATGGGGCATTCGGTGGCGTCGTCAAAGAACGCCTCGCCTTTGAAGCTTATGGCGCGGGACAGGATGCGCCCGTCCACCTCGGGCAGCGCGACGTTCATCGCGATGTCGCGGGCCGACAGGCCGGTCAGACCTTCGGCCCATGCCTCTTCGCTGGATCCGGCAAGCACGACCTGAAAGACCGGGGCGGCTTGGCACCAAGGCAACTGGAATGGGTTCGCCGGTTGCGCTGTGTCGTCCTCATGCGGCGATCCCACCGCAAACGAGGTGCAGTTCAGGATCACATCCGGAGCGGCCTCGGTGAACAAATGCTCCATCGTCGCGACCGACACCGGGTCTTTCAGCGACGCGACGAACACGGGCAGAGGGTTCAGACCCTGCCTGAGCAGCGCCCGAACCAACCGGTTGATCGGGTTCAGCCCTGCCCCCTGCACCAGCGCGCGGTAAAAAATGATCGGCACCAAGGGGGCGCCATCGGTCCAGTCTGCCCGCGCCGTGCCCAGATCGGATACCCCGGCGCCGGGCCAATAGACGCCTGCGCGCAACAAGGGGCGTGCGGCTTCGGGTTTGTCGCTGCCATCCAGCATGGCACGGGTGTAATTCAGGAACCCGACCGCATTTTCCGGCCCGCCTTCGACCAGATAGGCCCAGAGCGCGTCATAATCCTCATCCGAAACCGTCGACAACGCCCGCAATTCGGCATCTGGCTTGTCGTCACCGGGCAACAGGGCCAAGGGCACGCCCGTGTCGCGCAAATGCGCCGCGTATTGCTCGGCCCCGTATTTCCAATAACCGACACCGCCCAGCACGCGGGCGATCACCAGCCTGGATTTGGTCGCGCAATTGTCGATATGCAGATCAACCGACATTGGGTGCGCCAGATGCATCATGTTGGCCAAACGCAACCCGGGTGGGTTGGTCATCTCACCGCGCGCTTGCGACAGACCTGCCAGTTCCGTATCTGCGGCCGATATGAACACCACGTCGGCAGGCGTCTGCCCCAGATCGACGGGTTCCTTTCCGTCGTCGATGGAACCGGGTGTGGCGGCCAGAAGATGCATGTCGCGCCCTTTGCGAATTGGTGTTATGTGACCGGGCAAACACATGCCCAATCAAGGTAGAACGATGGACTATAAAGCAGCCGGCGCGCCCAAGCCCGCCAAAGGCACCCCGCGCCATTCCGAACACAACGCCCGTGGAACCGAAAAGAACCCGCTGAACCGAAAGGACGACAAGGCGGCCCTGCTGGCACGCATGAAAGCCGCCGCCAAGGCGAAGAAGGGCTGAGCATTCGTCACAGCGCCTTCTCCATGAAGATTGAGCTGTACGCCTCGGGGTAGCCTCCGAACGGACCACAAATGCTGAAACCGGCGCGCTGGTAAAGCCGGTGCGCCGCGTGAAGCACATTGCCCGTTTCCAGCTTCAAGGCGGCCAGACCCTTTTGGCGGGCAGTCTCTTCGATCCGCGCCAGAAGCGCCTCGCCGACACCTTTGCCGCGCGCCTCGGTGGCGACGAACATCGACTTCACCTCGCCATAGCTGCCCTTGTCGGCCAACGCCCCAGTGCCCAGCACGCGACCCTCCTCGCGCGCCACGAAGAATGAAATCTCGGGCACGCAAAGGTCGTCGATGTCCAGATAGAAATTGTCTTCCGGCGGGAACAGTTCTTCCATCAACGCGTGACTTTGCCGAAGCAAAGCGGCGACCCCGGGATCGCGGGGATCGCCGGGAGTCACGTCGATGGTCATGCCACCAGGGCCTTTTCGATGGCCACGCGATCCAGCCCCGACTGGCCAATCACCACCAGCCGCGTTTCGCGTGGTTGTGCGCCGAAGGGCTGGTCGTAGTAGGTATCCACGCGCGGACCGACCGCTTGCAGGGTCAGGCGCATGGGTTTCCCAGATACGGCGGCAAAGCCTTTCAGGCGCAGGATGTTGTGGTCGCGGATCGTCTGGGCAACCTGTTCGGCAAACGCTCCCGGATCAGCGACTTCGGCCCGCGTCACAACAAAACTTTCGAACGCATCATGGTCGTGGTCATGATGATGGTGGTGATCATCGTCGTGATGGTCATCATCGTGGTCATCATCATGGTGGTGATGGTGATGCACTTCGTGACGTGCGGCCATATCATCTTCGGCACCGACGCCCTGACCCAGCAACACCTCGATCGGAATCGCGCCCATTGAGGTGCGCACGACCTGCACACCTTTGCGCGCATCGCCGGACAGCTTGCCGACCAGCGCCGCGGCTTCATCCTCGCCCAGCAGGTCAGATTTGTTCACGACGATCATGTCGGCACAAGCCACCTGATCGGCGAACAGTTCTGACAATGGCGTTTCGTGGTCTAGGTTGTCATCCATCTTGCGCTGCGCCTCGATTGCCGCAAGGTTCGACGCGAATTGGCCGTCCGAAACGGCTTTGCCATCCACCACGGTCACAACACCATCAACCGTCACGCGGGTCGAGATTTCAGGCCACTGAAACGCTCGAACGAGGGGTTGAGGCAGCGCCAAACCCGAGGTTTCGATCACGATGTGATCGGGAGGCGTATCGCGGTTCAACAGCTTTTCCAACGTCGGAATGAAATCCTCTGCCACAGTGCAGCAGATGCAACCGTTCGACAGTTCCATGATATCGTCTTCGCTGCAAGTTTCGTCCCCGCAGCCTTTCAGAATGTCCCCATCCACACCCAGATCGCCAAATTCGTTGATGATCAGTGCGATGCGCTTGCCGTTTGCGTTGTCCAGCATGTGACGGATCAACGTGGTCTTGCCCGCGCCCAGAAAGCCCGTGACGACGGTGGCCGGTATCTTTGCTTGCATCTTGTCCTCCATACCCCGTCTCCCCGACGGGTGGGTTGCATTTTGGCATGGCAGGTCTCCTGGCTTCGCGGGTCGAGGCCCCTGCCGCCTTCCCAGCCGATCAGGGCCAGTGGCATCGTGCAGGTGCTCTCCGCTTACAGTCGCGGGGGCGGCTGCAACATCAGGCCCCGGATTGGGTCGCCTCCGCTGCATTCCCTCTTGTCCCAATGGGAACCATGCCGGACTTGTTTGCCGCGTGGGGCTTGGCGGGGTCAAGACGGAAACCGACTCGATGGGCGGGTTTGGCGGCAAAGGTTCGGTTCAGGACGGCAGGCAGATGCAATATCTTGTGGATAACCTGCCAATTGCACCCATATATCGACGTCTGCCGTTGACTCGCCCCGTTTCCCCCGGAAAACTCCGGGTTCAAGAAGAATCAATGATGAGGCAGACCGCTTGCGGTTTTCGAAACTCCGACTGAATGGCTTCAAAAGCTTCGTGGACCCGACCGATCTGGTGATCGCGGACGGGCTGACAGGCGTGGTCGGGCCAAACGGCTGCGGCAAGTCGAACCTGCTGGAAGCCCTGCGCTGGGTTATGGGTGAAAACCGCCCCACTGCGATGCGTGGCGGCGGGATGGAGGACGTGATCTTCGCAGGCGCGTCAACCCGGCCTGCCCGCAACTTTGCCGAAGTGGCGTTGCTGCTGGATAACAGCGAGCGGTTGGCCCCCTCGGGGTTCAACGACAATGACAATCTTGAGATTGTGCGCCGGATCACCCGTGACGCCGGGTCGGCCTATAAGGTCAACACCAAGGACGTGCGGGCGCGGGACGTGCAAATGCTGTTCGCCGATGCGTCAACCGGGGCGCATTCGCCCGCGTTGGTGCGGCAGGGGCAGATCAGCGAGTTGATCAACGCCAAACCCAAGTCGCGGCGCCGCATTCTGGAAGAAGCGGCGGGCATCTCGGGCCTGTATCAACGTCGGCACGAAGCCGAGTTGAAACTTAAAGGCACCGAGACCAACCTGTCGCGCGTCGAAGATGTGATCGAACAACTGGCATCCCAACTGGGTCAACTCGCGCGGCAGGCCCGGCAGGCCGCCCGGTATCGCACCATCGGCGACGATCTGCGCCGCGCCGAGGGGTTGCTTCTGTATCGCCGCTGGAAAGAAGCCGATGCGGCGCGTGCCGAGGCCGAGGCCCAGCTGACCGAACGCGTAAAAGCCGCCGCTGCTGCCGAAGGGGCGTCGCGCGCCGCCACCAAGGCCCGGCAAGAGGCCGAGGATCGTCTGCCCCCGCTGCGCGAGGAAGAAGCCGTCGCTGCCGCCATCCTGCAACGCCTGCAAGTCCAGCACGACCAGTTGTCGGACCAGGAAGCCCAAGCCCGGCAGCGGATTGAAACGCTGACCGCCCGGATCGCCCAACTGACGCGCGATATGGAGCGTGAAAGTGGGTTGAACAAGGATGCGGGCGAAACGATCGAGCGGTTGGAGTGGGAACAGTCGCAGATCACCAAGGCGTCCGACGGGCATGATGCCGCACTGGAAGCCGCAAGTGCCGAAGCGCGCGAAAGTGCCGCGATTCTGCAAGAGCGCGAAGGCGATCTGACGCAACTGACCGAAGACGTCGCCCGGCTGGCGGCCCGCCACCAGTCGGCGCACCGCCTGTTGGAAGACAGTCGCAAATCACTTGAGAAAAGCGAAGGCGAAGCCGACCGCGCCCGTTCGGCTATGGACGAAGCAAAGGCCGCATTGGGCAAGGCCGGTGCAGATTACGAAGCGGCCAAAACCGCCGAAGCGACTGCCTCTAGAGCCGCCGAAGAAGCAGAAGCTGCATTGGCCGCTGCCGACGATGCGCGTGCGGATGCACAGGCCCGCGAGGCTGATGCCCGTGCCGCCCGGTCTGCCGCCGAAGGTGAATTGAATGCCCTGCACGCCGAGGTTCAGGCCTTGGCGCGATTGGTGGAGCGTGACGCGTCCGAAGGCGGGCAGGTTCTGGACGATCTGCGCGTGAAGCCGGGATACGAAAAGGCGCTTGGCGCGGCCTTGGCGGATGACTTGCGTGCACCAGCGATTGACGGGGACGCGCCGTCAGGCTGGGCGTCGCTCCCCGCTTATGCGCAGGCGCAATCACTGCCTAAAGGTGTCAGTGCGCTGTCAAACTACGTGACCGTGCCCGAAGTGTTGGCCCGCCGGATGAGCCAGATTGGCTTGGTCAGAACGCAAGACGCTGCACGGCTTCAGACCGAGTTGAAGCCCGGCCAGCGGCTGGTGTCGATGGAAGGGGACTTGTGGCGCTGGGACGGGTTCCGCGCGGGTGCGGAAGATCAACCTTCGACCGCGGCCTTGCGGCTAGAGCAACTGAACCGTTTGCAAGAGCTGAAACAGGAACTGGAAGACGCCTCGGCCCGTGCGGATGGTGCGCGCGCGGCGCATGAAACGCTGAAGGCGCGTCTGGTTGAAACAACCGAGGCCGATAAGCATGCACGGGACGTGCGCCGCGATGCGGACCGCGCCATGGCAGACGCCAACCGCGCCCTGTCGCGCGCTGAAGCGGACCGCAACATCGCGGGTGGCAAGCTGGAAAACCTTGGTATGGCGCTGAAACGCCATGAAGAAGAAACCATGGGCGCGCGTCAGCGGTTGATTGATGCCGAGCGCGGTGTGACCGACCTGGGAGATCTGGAGGCTGCCCGCGCGCAGGTCGAGGACGTCAAGATGGCAGTGGAAGCCGCGCGCATGACGATGATGACCAAACGCTCGACCCATGACGAATTGCGTCGAGAGGGTGAGGCCCGGACCCGCCGGAGTCAGGAGATCACGAAGGAAGTCTCGGGCTGGAAGCATCGGCTTGAAACGGCGGGCAAACGGATTGCCGAGCTGCAAGAACGCAAGGCCGAAAGCGAAACTGAGTTGAGCGAAGCAAACGCAGCGCCCGAGGCATTGGCTGCCAAGCGGGGTGAACTGACAAATGCGATCGGCGAAGCGGAAACCCGGCGCAAAGCATCCGCCGACAAACTGGCTGAAGGTGAAACTGCCGAGCGTCAGGCCGCCACGGCTGAACGGGGTGCCGAACGCGCCGCAGGCGAGGCCCGCGAGGCCCGCGCCCGTGCCGAAGCCCGCACCGATGCCGCGCGCGAAACCGTAACCTATGCCGCCGAGCGCATTGCCGAGGATATGGAAGCCACACCGGACGCCCTGCTGGACAGTTTGGATACCGATCCCGACAAGATGCCATCGTCTGAACAAATCGAGCATGACGTAAACCGTCTGAAACGCCAACGCGACGCATTAGGGGCGGTGAACCTGCGCGCCGAAGAAGACGCGAAAGAGGTTCAGGAAGAGCACGACACGCTGCTGAAGGAAAAGACTGATCTGGATGAGGCGATCAAGAAGCTGCGTGCAGGCATCGCGAGCCTGAACAAGGAAGGTCGCGAACGTCTGCTGACGGCATTTGAGCAGGTAAACGCCAGCTTCGGCAATCTGTTCAAACATCTTTTCGGCGGCGGCGAGGCCAAGCTGGTTCTGGTCGAAAGCGATGACCCGCTGGAAGCCGGGCTCGAGATCATGTGCCAACCGCCGGGCAAGAAGCTCTCGACGCTCAGCCTGTTGTCGGGCGGGGAACAGACACTGACCGCGCTGGCCTTGATCTTCGCGGTGTTCTTGGCCAACCCGGCCCCGATCTGTGTGCTGGACGAGGTGGACGCACCTTTGGACGATTCCAACGTCACGCGGTTCTGTGACCTGCTGGACGAGATGACCCGCCGAACCGACACACGGTTCCTGATCATCACCCACCACGCCGTCACCATGGCGCGGATGGATCGACTGTTCGGTGTGACCATGGCCGAAATGGGTGTAAGCCAGTTGGTCAGCGTCGATCTGAAGAAGGCCGAGGCACTGGTGGCCTGAGCGATCCGTTGCGCAACCTGACAATCTCTTTTAGAACCAGAAAACGGTTCAGGAGCAATGACATGAAGTTGCAAGAGCTTACAGCGTCCGCAGTGATTGGAGCCGGTCTGGCGACCAGCGCTTTTGCCGATCCGATCAAAGCGTCTGATCCACAAACCGTGCTGGCTTATTTTCAAGATATTGGCGCCCCGGCCACGCTGACCGAAGACAGCGTGGGCGATCCGTTGATCGAGCTTCAGTACTATGGCACGACTTTCGCCATCTTCTTTTATGGCTGTTCTGACAACATCAACTGCAATTCGCTTCAATTCTATGCCGGCTACACGGCCGAAAATGAAATCTCGTCCGAGGCGCTGAATACATGGAATGCCGAACAACGCTATGGCCGTGTTTATCAGGATGACGAAGGAAATAAGAAGCTGGAATACGATATCTATACCGGGAATGCCGGTGTCGATTCAGACGACTTTGACGAAATGTTCGACATCTGGACCGAGCTTGTAGAGAGCTTCGAGGCCGTGCTTTCCTGACCGTCCGCGCGGCCATCCATGCTGGCTCACAGCTGCATGCGCAAGACCTACAACACCTTTAACAATTGCGCGGTTGGCCATGCGTCGGCTGGCAAGTCAAGCCTGACCTGTTCTTTTTGAACCGCGGCACGTGTCTTTGCACCCAGAATGCCATCGACCTTGCCCACATCATGCCCGCGTGCCTGTAGCTTTTTCTGAAGTGCCTTCATCTGCTGGCCCGAGAAAGCCGGATCCGGGTTGCCCGCATTGTATACCGGCGCCCCTTCCAACCGGGTGGCGAAATAGGCGGCGGTGGTCACGTAAACGAAGCTCTTGTTCCATTCAAAATACACGCTGAAATTTGGGTAAGCGATGAAGGCTGGTCCCTTGCGCCCCTGCGGCAAAAGAATCGATGCTTGCAGATCAGACGCGCCGAACGACCCGTGGCGCGGCTTCACGCCAAGACCTGCCCAATCAGCCACGCTGAGCGTTGTGTCCAGACCGGTTGTTGACCAGTCGAGGTCCTGGGGAACTGTCACCTCCTGCAACCAGGGTTCGCCCGCGCGCCAACCCAGTTTGCGAAGCATATTCGCCCCGGACAGAAGCGCATCGGGGGGCGAGGTGCGCAGATCAACCGTGCCGTTGCCATCGGCATCTACACCCGCCTCGATAATGTCGCCGGGCAGCATCTGGACCATGCCAATCTCGCCGGCCCATGCGCCCTTGGAGGTTTTGGGGTTGAAACTGCCCTTCTCGAAAAGCTCCAGTGCCGCAAAGACTTGTGGCTGAAACAGCTCTGGACGCCGGCAATCATGCGACAGGGTCATCAGCGAGTTCAAAGTGTTGAAGTCCCCCTGCACCGCGCCGAAGTCAGTTTCAAACGCCCAGAATGCCGTCAGAACGCCGCGACTGACGCCATATGTCTGCTCCATCTTGTCAAAAACACTATCGTATTTCTTCATCATCGACTTGCCACGCGCCATTCGGTCATTGCTGATCAAGCGACGAGAGAAGTCGATAAACGGCCGCTGAAAGATGCCTTGCGCCCGATCTGCCTTGATCGTCGCCGGATCCTGCCGAACCGATGCAAAGAAGGCATCGACGGCGGATTGCGCATGTCCACGATTGATCGCCTCGGCCTTCATGGCGGCGGTGAAACTATTAAACCCGCCACCACATTCCACAAGCTGGGCAAAGGACGGTGCGGTGCCCAACAAAATCGCCAATGTGGCATGGGTCAGGATCTTGTGCATGGTGCAACCTCGTATTGTGCAACCTCGTATTGAACTGAAGTGCACGTTACCTGACTGACACTAGGTGACAACCGCAACCAGGATCACAAAGCCGAGCATCACCAACCAGCCGGACCACAACAGGTCAACGGATTGGTCGATTTCCTTCGGGCCAATGTCACGCACGCCCTCTGCATTCACCCAAGGAAAGTCCCGCATTTCGCCTTCATAGGAACGTGGGCCGGACAGCGCGACACCCAGCGTCGCGGCCATGGCGGCCTCGGGCCAACCGGCATTGGGCGAACGGTGCAAGGGCGCATCGCGGCGGATCACGCCCCACGCCTGCCATTGCCAACGGCTGACCATGAACAACACCGCTGTCATGCGCGCGGGCACCCAGTTCATCGCGTCATCCAGCCGGGCGGCGAACTTGCCGAACGCTTCGTGACGCGCGGTGCGATAGCCAATCATGCTGTCCGCCGTGTTTACGAGCTTGTAGACAAGGATCCCCGGCAGGCCTGCGATCAGAAACCAGAAGGCTGGCGCAACAACGCCGTCCGAGAAGTTCTCGGCCGCGCTTTCGATGGCGCTTCGGGATACGGCGGGGCCATCCATCTCGGCGGTGTCGCGCCCGACGATCTGACTGACCGCGTCCCGCCCCTGTTCCACAGATTGCCGCAGCGCATCCGCCACCGCCTGAACATGCTGCGTCAGCGATTTCTGCGCCAGTAGGACTGCGACCACGATGACCTCTAGCACGCCACCGAAGGACACATCTTCAATGGCCCAACCGATCATCGCCGCAATCACACAGAACGCGAGCACCCCAAGCGCCCCGCTGGCCATAGGGTTGTCGCCTTTGTTGAATGTCTGATCCAGCCATTCGATCGCCTTCCCCATCAGCACGGCCGGGTGCGGCACGCGTTTCCACAACCACTCCGGTTCGCCAACCAGAGAGTCCAGAAGCAAGGCGAGGACAAGGATCAGGGCGCCGCTCATAACGCGCGTTCCAACTGTGCCCAGCCGGTTGCAGACGGCAGGCCAAGTCGGAGCCATCGGTCGGAATATGGAAACACCCGCGACCAGATGTGTCCCTTGGCCAGACGTTGCTGCCAAGCGGCGGCGTCGCCGACCTCATAAAGCCGGAAAAGTGTAGTCCCCCCGACCAGCGTCACCCCTTTACTTGTCATCAGCTCATCCAAGCGCGTCGCATCAGCGGCCAGCCGGGCGCGGGTCCGGTCCGCCCAGTGCCGATCTGCCAAAGCCCGCGTGCCAATAGTCAGCGCCGGACCAGAGATTTGCCACGGCCCGATGGATTCTCGCAATCGAGCGACAAGCGCAGGGTCGCCAATTACAAAGCCAAGCCGCAACCCTGCCAAGCCCCAGAACTTGCCAAAACTTTTCAGGATCAGAACGCCGGGTTTAGTCGCGGAATTGATATGACTTGCGTCCGGTGTGACGTCGCAGAAACTTTCATCAATAACCGTCAGGGGTTGGTCAAAGATCGGCGTTGTCCACAGATGTCCGTCCGGGTTGTTCGGGTGCACAACCACGCGGGCGTCCGCGCTGCCGCTATCTTCGACAGACCACCCCTGGCCCCGAAAACTCGCCGCATGTTCGTTATAGGTCGGGCCCGGGATCACAACCCGGCTGGCCAGACGCAAGGACGGGATGCGCGCAATCAGGGCCGAGGCACCGGGCGCGGCCAGAATCGCGGCCCCCTCGGGCACCGACCAGAATCGGCGCGCGGCGCGCTCCAGTCGCTCAAACGCGGCTTCGTCCGGCAGGCTTTCCCACGCATAGGACGGCACGTCGCCCACGGGATAGGGCATGGGGTTGATCCCGGTGGACAGGTCCAGCCAATCCGTGCGCGCGCCACCATATTGGGCCATGGCGGCATCCAGTCCGCCGCCATGATCGCGTATCGGCCCGGTCTGGATCATTCGCCGTCAGGCAACGGCATGTGGCGCGTCACGAAATGCCCCTTCACCGCCTGCGGCCATTCGCGGTACGGCACCTGACCCGACGTGCTTTCCGCATGCGCCTTGGCATAGTCAACCACGCCCTGAGCCGCCTCGACCGTCGGATCGAACTTGCCCAGCGTATAAGACAGCTTGCCATCTGCCTGTATCGCCACGTTGCAGCTGTTGTCACATCCCATCAGGCACGACACGCGACGGGTTTTAACCACTGTGCCCGACGCGCGTTCTTCGATCAGGGCGGCCAAAACCTCGCCATCCGTCAGCGGGTTGCGTGCCGCATCCCAGTCTTCACGTTTGCATGTGTCACAGATTGTGATCCAGGTGGTCATTTCGCGCTCCCATGTTCTGTTGGGGTTTGAACCGGAAAATCATGCGAAACACAATGGTGGATGCGGCATCTGATACACACAACGCGGCATCCTTTTTTCCAGCGCGGCACTTTGTCCATTAACCTTTCCTGCGCGTTGTCATAGATATGCACGCTTGTTCATGCGATCCTGAAAGGCGGAGTGCATAAGATGCGGGTGTTGATTGTAGAAACCAACCCGGAACTGGCCAAACTTTGGGCCAGCCACTTGCTGCGGCAGGGGATTGAGGTTGAATGCGCACATGATCCTGACGGCGTCACCCACCTGCTGGATCACCAGAGTTTTGATGTGGTGGTCCTGAATGCAACGTTCGCCGGTGGGAACAGCATCGCGATTGCCGATTATGTGGCCTTTCGTCTGCCCACCGCGCGCGTCGTCTTTGTCACCGCAAGCACGTTTTTCTCGGACGGCTCGATTTTCAATCATATTACCAATGTCCATGCCTGTGTCTCGGCTGATATCCCGTCCGAGGATCTGGCCAATGTGATTGCCTTTCACGGTGCCGTTGACAACGGATAGGTGCAAAGCGGCTTGCGCCGCGATCTGGCTTCGCTAGGGTCTGGGCATGACCAAGGAAACTTCACCCCGCCACACCATCGGCGCCGTCGTTTTCGACATCGGAAACGTGTTGATCCGCTGGCAGCCCGAAGACCTTTACGACCAATGGATCGGGCGCGAGCGCCGACTGCAAATGTTTGAAAGTCTCGATCTGCACGCGATGAATGATCGGGTCGATCGGGGTGGAGTGTTTCAGCAGGTCATCTATGACTTCGCCGAGGCAAACCCGACCTATCGCACAGAAATTCGCTGGTGGCATGACCGCTGGCTTGAGATGGCTCAACCCGCCATCGACCTGTCGGTACAAACACTGCGGGCGTTGAAAGGACGGGGGCATCCGGTTTATGCACTTTCGAATTTCGGCCGTGAGCCATTCGTTCTGGCCGAGGAAAAGTTCGAGTTTCTGGCAGAGTTCGACCGCCGCTATCTTTCCGGGCATATGGGGGTCGCAAAACCCGATGCGCAGATCTATGAGATGGTCGAGGCTGACTGCGGCCATGATCCGCGCACGCTTTTGTTCGTCGATGACCGGGCAGAAAACATCGCCGTTGCCGCCAATCGCGGCTGGCAAACCCACCACTTTACCACTTCACGCAACTGGGCCGATCACCTGATCGCTTGCGGACTGTTAGACAAGGATGACCTGTGACCCCTGCCATGATCCCCTTCGATGCCGAGACCCTTCTGGATTGGCGCGCACTAACCGATGCGATTTTGCAGGGTCACTTGCGGCCCAAAGCTGAAATTGGCGACACGTTCCTGTATCGCGGCGATGATACGATGCTCACCCGTTCGGCGTGGATCGACGGGCTTGGGATTGCAGTCAAGACCGCCAACATCATGCCCGGCAACCCGGCGCGGGGCGAACCGATGATCCATGGGGCAGTGAACCTCTATGACGATGTCACCGGGTTGCTGGATGCGATTGTCGATTTCCATTTGGTCACCAAATGGAAGACCGCCGGTGATAGTGTGCTGGGCGCGCGACTGCTGGCGCGGCCTGACAGTAGGGTGATCCTGATCGTTGGCGCGGGCACTGTGGGGCGCAACCTGCGTGACGCCTATGGCGCGCTGTTTCCCGACGCCCGTTTCCTGATCTGGAACCGCAGCCCCGACGGCGCACAGAAATTTGCGGATGAATGTGACAAGACCGAAATCGTCGCTTCGCTTGAGGACGGTGTGAAACGGGCCGACATCATTACCTCGGCGACCATGACCACCGATCCGCTGATCAAGGGCGATTGGTTACGACCGGGCCAGCATCTGGACCTGATCGGTGCCTATCGCCCGGACATGCGGGAAGCGGATGATGAAGCCCTAACCCGTGCGCGGCTGTTCATGGACAGTCGTGACACCGTTCTGGACCATATCGGAGAATTCAAAGACCCGCTGGCGCGCGGGGTGATCGCGCGCGATGATGTGGTGGGCGATCTTTACGATCACAAAGATGGTGTGTTCACCCGCCAGCCTGACGACATCACGCTTTATAAGAATGGTGGCGGCGCGCATCTGGATCTGATGACCAGCCGGTATATTCTGGAGGTTTGGCGCGCGGCGCACTAACCCCAAAAACAAACCCCCGAAGCGGCTGCTGCGGGGGTCGTTTTTGGTAAGCGGTTGACAACCCGCCTGCCGAATACACTTGGGCGTGATTTACATCATGCCTTCGCGTTGCGCTTTTTTCCGAGCCAGCTTGCGCTGACGGCGAATCGCTTCAGCCTTCTCGCGCGCCTTCTTCTCGGAGGGCTTCTCGAAATGTTGCCGAAGCTTCATCTCGCGGAAGACACCTTCACGCTGAAGTTTCTTCTTCAGCGCACGAAGCGCCTGGTCTACGTTGTTATCGCGTACCGAAACCTGCATGTGGTTGTCACCACCTTTCTAAGTTAGAGTTTGCATCAGTTGCAGGAAGCGCCCATCTAGCAGCCCTTGCCGCTTTTGTCCAGTTCACCCTCATCCGCGAGGAACGCACCATGACCGACAAAGAAAAGATGCTTGAAGCCGCCATCGCCCATGTCCCCTTTGACGGCTGGAGCGATGCGACCCTGATCGCCGCCGCACAGGATTGCGATCTGACTGAAGCCGAAGCCCGCGCCATGTTTCCCCGTGGTGCCCTGGATCTTGCGCTGGCGTATCACCGCAAAGGCGACGCCGACATGGTGGCCCGGCTAAAGGCCGCAAATCTCGCTGACATGCGATTTCGCGACCGGATCGCGGCGGGTGTTCGGTATCGGCTTGAGGTCGCAGAGAAGGAACTGGTGCGCAAGGGAATGGCGTTTTTCGCCCTGCCGCAGAATGCCGGCGATGGGGCAGCCGCGCTATGGCACACCTGCGGGTTGATATGGGAGACATTGGGCGACAAATCGACCGATCTGAACTGGTATACGAAACGCGCCACGCTGTCAGCGGTCTATTCATCCGTCGTGCTGTTCTGGCTGGGCGACGACACAGAGGGGAACGAAGCCACTTGGGCTTTCCTTGACCGCCGCATCGACGACGTGATGCAGATCGAGAAGATCAAAGGGCAAGCCCGCGACAGCGCACTTTACAAGGCATTCATGTCCGGACCGGGCAAGATATTGGACGCAATCAAAGCGCCCGGCGCACCCAATCCAAACTACCCCGGTCGCTGGCAACCGGAAGAGACTGGCGATAAGGCTGGGGGCAAGAATGACTGACACCATGCGCGCGATCGAGATCACGGAACCCGGCGGCCCCGAGGTTCTACATCTTTCTGAACAGCCTATCCCAACACCTGCCCCCGGCGAGATCCTGATCCGCGTGGCCTTTGCAGGCGTAAATCGCCCGGATGCGCTGCAACGCGCGGGGTCATACGCACCGCCCCCAACCGCCAGCCCCCTGCCCGGCCTTGAAGCCTCGGGCGAGGTTGTGGCTGTGGGCGACGGTGTGACCCAGTGGTCCGTGGGCGACAAGGTCTGCGCGCTTCTGCCCGGCGGCGGTTATGCCGAATACGTCACCACCCCCGCCGCCCACGCCCTGCGCGTGCCGGATGGGATGGGCATGAAAGAAGCCGCCTGCCTGCCCGAAACCTTCTTCACCGTCTGGTCCAACGTGTTCATGCGCGGCGGGTTGCAGGCGGGCGAACGGTTCCTTGTGCACGGCGGCAGTTCAGGTATCGGCACGACCGCGATCCAACTGGCCAACGCCTTTGGCGCGCGGGTGTTCACCACCGCAGGCTCGGACGAGAAATGCGCTGTCTGCCGCGATCTGGGGGCCGAACGCGCGATCAACTACAAGACCGAGGATTTCGTCGAAGTGATGAAGCCCGAGGGCGGCCCCAACCTGATCCTCGACATGGTGGGCGGCGACTATATCGCGCGTAACATCAAATGTTTGGCGATCGAGGGCCGCATGGTCCACATCGCGTTCCTGTCCGGCCCCAAGGCCGAGGTTAACTTCGCCATGATCATGGCCAAACGCCTGACTGTGACGGGATCAACCCTGCGCCCGCAATCCGACCTAGCAAAGGCCCGGATTGCCGAGGAACTGGCCGAGAAAGTCTGGCCCTTGCTGGACGAACGCCGCGTCGCGCCTGTGATGGACCAGACGTTCCTGCTGGAAGACGCGAGCAAGGCGCACGCGAGGATGGAGACCAGCACGCATATTGGGAAGATTGTGTTGGAGGTTGGGGCGTGAAGACCCATCGCTTCACGGCGCGATCATGTCAAACGAAGTGAATAGACATTGTTGAGAAATCGCTCATCTTCAATGCGAAAATATGTTTGTCCCACCTGTTCGAATCCCTGCGTGAGATAGAAGGAAATTGCCGGGTCATTGCTCTCATTGGTCGCGAGCCAAATAGATTCCGCATTTTTTTCTCGGCAATATTGGATTGCTGCATTCAGCATTCGGGTTCCAGTTCCTTTTCCGTGATGACGGGGTTGGACATAAAGCGTGGATAACTCCATATCAGAACACCCCAAGACCGGTGAATTGCTGTCCGCAGACACCCGCACGAACCCATCGATCCCTTCATCATTTTCAGAGACAAGAATAAACTGCTTGGGGTCTGAAATGAGCTTCTCAATATTGGCGGTTGTGAATTCGTCCAAAGCATAGTCTGCGAAAAACGCTCGCACACCGCGTTTCAAATATGTTCCGAGCCACACCTCGATCGAGATTGCAGCAATGCTTGAAGCATCAGACTTAACCGCTTTTCTAAGATCCATTCGCTGTACCTTGGTTTGGACTGGGACCTAGCGCACCGGTTCCAACAACGCGCTCTGCGCACCGCAATCCCGGCGCACGTCTCGGGCGCAGATGCGCGGTTCCAGGTCGCGGGTCAGGCACAAGCGCGCCTCCTGGATGCGGTCTGCGCGGCAGGTGATGGTCAGCATGTCGGGCTTCCAGTCGGGGTTGGCTTGCAGGAACGCTTCCTCGACGACAGATGCGGGCAGGCGGACGGGGGTGGTCAGTTTGCGCAACACCTCGGGCCGGTTCACCATGTTGAACGCTCGTCGGGCAAGGGCATAATATTCCTCAGCCTCCAGCCCGGCGCAAGTTCCGTGCTTTTTCCACTGATACCAGGCCGCACCGCCCGCGCCGAAAATGTCAGCCTGTGCATTGGTCAGACTGCGCGACGGGGCGCGTGCGGATGTGCGGCAATAGCTTGGCCAACCTTCTTCATACTGTGGCCACAGCCCGTGCACGACCCAGCCCAGATCGCGGTCGGGGTCGCATTGTTCGGACCCGCGCGCATCGCCTTCAACGGCGCACCAGTTGGGCGACCAACTGAGCGACAAGACGTAATAATCAAAGTCGCCGGCCTGCTCACCATCCGCCCACAGCGCGAATGCCGAAACCAGCCAGAGAATACCGCCTGACAGCAACTTTCGCATTTTGCCTTCCCTCTTTCCCTCTTCCCCCTTATATAGGCCTCAAGTTCCCCGACAACGGAAACCGGCCTGATAAAGTCCCCGCGACACAGGCAGCCCAGCCAGGGCGCGGGAAAGTTGTATCCGGGGTCAGTTTCTAAGGAGTGTTCAGATGAGCAAACTGATCATGGCAAAAGCCACCGCCGTTTGGCTGGTGGACAACACCACACTGAGCTTCAAGCAGATCGCCGATTTTTGTGGCCTGCACGAGCTGGAGGTTCAGGGCATTGCCGATGGCGATGTGGCGACCGGCGTCAAAGGGTTCGACCCGGTGGCAAACAACCAGCTTGACGCGGAAGAAATCGAGAAAGCCGAGAAGGACCCTCTGCACAAGCTGAAGCAGAAATTCTATGCGGCGGCGACCGGCGAAGAAAAGCGTCGCGGCCCGCGCTATACCCCGCTGTCCAAGCGTCAGGACCGCCCGAACTCGATCCTGTGGCTGGTCAAGTTCCACCCGGAACTGGCCGACAGCCAGATCTCGAAGCTGGTGGGCACCACCAAGCCGACCATTCAGTCGATTCGCGAGCGCACGCATTGGAACATCCAGAACATGGAGCCGATCGACCCGGTTGCATTGGGCTTGTGTAAGCAAAGCGAACTGGACCTTGCGGTTCAGAAGGCAGCTGCCAAAAAGGCCAAGGAAGGCGGCGTGATGTCGGATGACGAGCGTCGCAAGCTGGTTTCGACCGAGCAGAGCCTTGGGATGGACCCCGAGCCGAAAATGCCCAGCGCCATCGAAGGTCTTGAAACATTCACCCTCTCGGGTGCGCCGGATGACGATAAGGAAGAAGCCGTGCCCGACGCAGACAGCTTCTTCAATCTGCCGGACAATGATGACGACGACGACGACAAGGATTGATCCAGCCCCGGATTAACCCAAAGCCCCGGCCTTGTTGCCGGGGCTTTTTTGGTTGGGCACCTGTTTTCTGATGCGTCATTAAGACCCTGTTCACCCTGTTCCATGATGCTGTGTCTCATGGAAATGGTGACTCGGAGAACCGGGGATGAAGATCGAAGATATTCTTGCACAGGAACGGCGCGCCAGAATGGCCGCTGAACGACTTCTGGCGCAGAAACAGGCTGAACTGACCAACGCGAATCGCATTCTTTCACAACATGCGCTGAGCTTGTCGGACGAGATCATAGAAACACGCGTCGCCGTGGAAGAAATCAAGGGCGAGAACTCGCAAGTGCGCGCGGATCTTGAGAAGGCGAACGAAGAGGTGGTCATCGCCAAGCGACGGCTTTGGGATTCGCTGGAAACCATCGAGGATGGATTTGCCGTTTTTGACCAATCGGATCGGATGATTGCCGCCAACAGCGCCTATCTGGAACCATTTGACGGGCTAAGCTGTGTGGCCCCCGGCATTCCCTATACCGACATCCTGCACATTGCGACGGATGAAGGGATCGTCGACATTGGCGACATGCGGCCACTTGCCTGGCGCGACATGATGCTGGATCGCTGGCGCGCTCCGTCGCGCGATCCCGTTGTGCTGCGACTATGGGATGGCACTCATATCAAGCTGGTCGATCGACGCTCACGTGATGGCGACATGGTCAGCCTTGGCCTGAACATTACCGAGACAATCAAGTACCAAGCCGAGTTGCGGGACGCGCGCCACCGGGCAGAGGCCGCAAATCGCGCCAAGTCAACGTTTCTTGCCAACATGAGCCACGAGATACGCACGCCAATGAACGGGGTTGTCTCGATGGCCGAGATCATGGCCGAAGGCGATCTGGACGATGAGCAGCGCCTGTACATTGATACGATCCGCCAATCGGGCGAAGCGCTACTGACCATCATCAACGACGTGCTTGATTACTCAAAGATCGAGGCCGCCAAACTTACGCTGCAACCCGAGGAATTCGATCTGGAACGCGTGATTTTGGATGTCGTGACACTGTTACAGCCTGCCGTGCAAGAAAAAGGCATCCGGCTGATCGTCGATTTCGACTTGTTCATGCCATCGAAATTCATCGGCGATGTGGTGCGGATACGTCAGATCCTGACCAACCTAATTGGCAATGCGGTCAAATTCACTGCGGAAGGGCACGTGTTGGTGCGCGCCATCGGGCTGCCGTTGAGCGACAGTGGTGAACAGCAGGTTCATGTCACCGTCGAAGATAGCGGTATTGGCATCCCGGAAGACATGCAGCGCCACATCTTCGGCGAATTCAATCAGGTCGACACGGAACGCAATCGCAAGTTCGAAGGAACGGGGCTTGGGCTGGCCATCACCTCTCAGCTGGTTGACCTGATGGGTGGCGAAATCTGGGTCGACAGCCAGGAAGGCGTCGGGTCATGTTTCGGGTTTCACATCGCGCTTCCGGTCAAGGAAACCACCGAACCGCCGCAACTGTCCGGCGATGCAGGCTGGGTGGTCATGGCGATGGAAGATCGTCTGAACCGAGCCATTCTGGAAAAAAGGTTCGAAGCGACAGGGTTGCGCACCAAACTATATGACCCGCTGAATCCGTCCAGTTCGACCGTGCACGAGGCTGCGCTGATACTGGTCGATGAACAAAGCGCCAGAATTCACATGCAGAACGGGGAACCCTTCGTGCAGACGCTGCGCGCGCAAAACCCGACCGCGCCCATCATCTTTTTGACCGCACCCCAATCGATGACCGCAAAACAAAGCGATGACGTTGGCTGCGCCACGCGCGTTATGCAACTGCCCCTGACCCGCAGCGCGGTGTTCGAAATCATCAACCAGATCGGTGCCCCGCCCCCAGACCCCGTGCTTACAATAGCGGAAACGGGTGATGATGCGCCCTTGCTGCTGACCAATTCGGACCGATCCGACCTTCGGCGAATGCGCGTTCTTGCGGCCGAGGACAACAAGACCAACCAGTTGGTCTTTACAAAACTGTTGAAGGATCTGGATATCGACCTTCACTTTGTCAGCAACGGCATAGAAGCGGTTGAGGCGTTTCTAACATTGCAGCCCGACATCATCTTCATGGATATCTCGATGCCCGAGGTCGACGGAAAAGAGGCCACGCGACGCATTCGGATGTTGGAACGAGACCAGACATTGCCCCGGACACGCATCGTCGCGTTGACGGCGCACGCTTTGACCGGGGATGACCGCGACATCCTTGCGCATGGGTTGGATCAGCATTTGACAAAGCCGCTCAAGAAACCCGAAATTCTGCATGAAATCCTGACACACTGCCCGGACGAGGCACGATGCCCCCTGCCGGGAAGCTGCTGCTAGCTTTCGTCGCGCAGGAAAATCAAGTCGTCACCCTCGCTCATGTCGGGCTGAAACGTATATCCGCCCAGATCAAAGTGTTTCAGGGCTTCAGGATCGCGGACGCGGTTTTGCACAATGAACCGCGCCATCGCACCGCGTGCTTTCTTGGCGAAGAAGCTGACCACTTTGGGACCGCCCGGTTTCATCTCCAGAAACTGCGGTGTGATCACGCGCAGGTCGAGCGCGTCCCGATCCACCGCCGAAAAATATTCAACCGAGGCGCAGTTCACAAGGATATCGCTGGAGGTACTGTCCGCCCGTTGGTTCAGCTCTTTCGCGATGTCATCTGCCCAAAACTCATAGAGGTTTTTGCCTTTCTGGTTCTTCATCCGCGTGCCCATCTCAAGACGATGCGGCGCGATCTGATCCCGTGGTCGCAGCAGGCCATACAATCCCGAAAGTATACACAGATGTTCCTGCGCGTATCGCAGTTCATCTTCTTCCAGACTCCCAGCGTCCAATCCGGCATAGGTGTCGCCCGCAAACATCTCGATCGCTGGTTTTTCGCCCGCACCACCGCCAAAGGCGGCGAACCGTTCGACATTCAACGCACCCAGCGCGGGCGAGATGTGCATCAGGCGTTCCAGATCTTTGCCCGACAGCTTCCGCGCTGCCTTGGCAAGAGTTTCTGCCTGATCCTGAAAGACAGGGCGCGTCCCGCCTGTCATCTTTGCAGGTTTTTCGTCCAGCCGCTTGGCTGGTGACACGACAACCAACATGTCATTCCCCTTCTGTCAGCATGTCGATGAAAGCAGTTCCAAATCGCTCGGCTTTCTGATCACCCATCCCAGAGATTCGGCTCAGTTCGCCGATTGTCATCGGCTTGCGTTCGGCAATCTGGCGCAAAGTGGTCGCTGTCACACTCAAGTGCTTTCCGGTGCCATCCTCGCCCCGTGCCAGGTCGATCGCAACCGCATGCAACCGGTCAAACAGCCCCGCCGCCGCACGCCCGGCCAGCTTGCGCCTGTGCGGATGAAGCTCTGGTGTGTCTCCATTGATAACTTCAAGAAACGCCTGGCCATAACTTTCCAGCTTCTTCGCCCCAACGCCACCAATCCGGGCCATATCGTCCAGATCAGAGGGCCGCTTTTCAGCCATTTCGATCAGGGTTTTATCATTGAAAACAACATAGGCCGGTACGCGGGCGGTTTCGGCCAAAGCGCGACGTTTTGCTTTCAATGCGGACAAAAGCGGCGCATCCTCTTCGGCGACCATCATCTTGGCTGTCGGTCGCCGCGTGCCGGTTTTCAACGTGTCGCGGCGCAGTTCGACCTGCGCCTCGCCGCGCAACACGGGATGCGCCTTTTCGGTAATGCGCAATGCACCGTGCCGTTCAGGGTCGGGGCGCACCAGATCAAGCCCCAGCATCTGCCGGAAGACCGCCTGCCACATGCGTTTGTCGTGATCCTTGCCAACCCCGAATGTCGGCAACTGGTCATGGCAACGGTCTCGGATACGGTCGGTCATGGTGCCGCGCAAGAGGTCGATCAGATGACCGGATCCGAAACACTCGCCCGTCCGCAAGATCGCCGACAGTGCCTTCATCACGTCGACCGTCCCGTCAAACAGGTCAGGCGGTGCGGTGCAGAGATCGCAATTGCCGCAAGCGGGCGTGTCTTCTCCGAAATAGGTCAGAAGTTGTTGACGACGGCAGCCATGAGCTTCGGCCAGACCCAAGAGGGCGTTCAGGCGGCCATGATCCGCGGAACGACGTTCAGATGGGGCCAGTCCTTCGTCGATTTGCGAGCGCCTCAGCCGGATATCATCAGCCCCAAACAGGGTCAGCGTGTCGGCGGGCGCTCCGTCGCGGCCAGCCCGGCCAATCTCCTGATAATAGGACTCGATGGACTTGGGCAGGTCGGAATGGGCGACCCAACGAATGTCGGGTTTATCGACGCCCATGCCGAAGGCTACGGTGGCGACGACGATCAACCCGTCTTCTTGCTGAAACTGGCGTTCGACCTCGCGTCGGTCTTCGGCATCCATTCCACCGTGGTAATGGACCGCCGGATGACCTGCATCGCGCAGCGCCTTGGCCAGCGTTTCGGTGCGCGCGCGGGTGGCGGAATAGACGATGCCGGACTGCCCTTTGCGGGCCGCCGCGAAGCTCAGGATCTGATTGCGGGGGCTGTCCTTGGCGGCGAAGGCCAGATGGATGTTCGGGCGGTCGAACCCGTGCAGAAACGTGCGCGGAGGCGCGCCGTCGAAAAGTTTCTGAATAATCTCGGCGCGGGTTTCTTCGTCTGCCGTGGCCGTGAAGGCGGCCAATGGCACATCGAGGGCGCGGCGCAGCTCTCCGATCCTCAGATAGTCCGGGCGAAAATCGTGTCCCCATTGGCTGACGCAATGCGCCTCGTCCACCGCGATCATGGTCACGCCTGCGTTGCGCAACAGGTTCAAGGTGCCCCCCGACGCCAGCCGTTCAGGCGCCATATAGAGCAGCTTCAACTCATCCCTTGATATGGCGTCGAACACCGCATCGGTCTCGTCCTGCGTGTTACCCGAGGTCAGCGCGCCTGCGTTCACCCCGGCCGCCTGAAGCCCGCGCACCTGATCGCGCATCAGGGCAATCAGCGGGGAAATCACCACCGTCACACCATCACGGATCAGGGCAGGCAGTTGAAAACACAGCGACTTTCCGCCACCCGTTGGCATGATCGCCAAGGTGTTTTCACCACGCGACACGGCTTCGACTATTTCGGCCTGTCCGGGGCGAAATTCATCGAAGCCAAAAACGGATTTCAAAAGGTCCAGATCGCGGGGCATGTGTGCTGCTCGTTATTTTGAGGGCACATTCCCACGCGCGACCGCTCGGAACAAGGGGCTTAGTAGAAGGCGGACGCGTTGTTGATCAGAATGATCCGGACCGCATAAAGCGCGATAAGAGCAACCAGCGGCGCGAAGTCCAACCCACCCATTTGCGGCAGAAAGGCGCGAATGCGCGAATAGACGGGTTCCAGCAACCGGTTCAGCCCATACCAGACTTGCGCCACGATATGTTGCCGCAAGTTCAGCACCTGAAAATTAATCAACCACGACATCACGATATGCGCGATCAGGATGAACCAGGCGATATCCACGATCAGCATCAGGATTTGAAACAGCGACTGCATAGGGGCTCCTTTCGGGTTGTCCGTTTCATCTAGGGAAGGTTGCCCGGCAGGGCAAGGGTGACGCGCGGTTCCGGTTGACGTTTCCACGGGCCGAAGGCAGGTCGAACACAACCTGAAGGAGCCGCCATGTATCCGTTCATCCGCATGTTCAAAGAGTTGATCATAAACGCACGGGCCAAGCCCCTGCCGATCACCGGCACCCATATCAGCCATCATATGTGCTGGCCGTGGGACATCGACCTGTGGCGCGAGTTGAACAATGGACGCACCCTGACACTTTATGATCTTGGACGCATTCCGCTGGCCGGACGCACGGGGCTTTCCCGGATGCTGATCAAGAACCGCTGGGGTCTGACAATGGCAGGTGCCTCGGTTCGGTATCGCAAGCGAGTGCGCACCTTCGTTCGGATCGAGATGCGCAGCCGCTTGGTGGGCTGGGACGACCGGTTCATCTATGTCGAACAAGGCATGTGGCTGGGCGGCGAGTGTGCGAACCAGATCGTCTATCGTTCCGCAGTCACCGATCGCAACGGCATCGTGCCCACCGCCCGCGTGGTCGAAGCGTTGGGATATGATGATCCGCCACCAGTGTTGCCTCAATGGGTGCAGGCTTGGATCGACGCCGACGCGCAGCGCCCCTGGCCGCCCGAAGCATGACACCCCTTGCCCGCGCGCTGGTTTCGCTGTTTGATCATCCGAAACAGGGAGCAGGCATGGCAGAGATCTCGACGCGCAAGCGCATATGGGGCTGGTTTTGGTTCGATTGGGCCAGTCAACCCTATCACACTCTGCTTCTGACCTTCATTTTCGGCCCGTTCTTCGCCGCCATCGCGACAGAGCATTTCATGGCGCAAGGGCTGGTGGAGCAAGCCGCCGATGCGAAAGCGCAAAGCATCTGGTCCTGGGGGCTGGCTGCCGCCGGTCTGATCGTTGGATTTGGCGCGCCGATCATGGGGGCACTTGCCGATACCGCCGGGCGGGTGCGTCCGTGGGTTGCGGTCTTCAGCCTTCTTTATGTCATTGGCGCAGGCTCGTTGTGGTGGACACAGCCGGACGGGTCAAACTTGTGGGTGATGATGCTGATGTTTGCCGTCGGCTTCATCGGGGCAGAGTTCGCACTGGTTTTCACCAATTCACAACTGCCCAGCCTTGCCGATCAGGATCAGGTGGGCGAAATCTCGGGCTCGGGCTTCGCCTTCGGTTATATCGGTGGTCTGGTGGCGCTGGCGATCATGCTGACACTGTTCGTCGAACAGCCCAACGGAAAAACCCTGATCGGACTTGCCCCCGGACTGGGCCTGCTGGACGCCGAGGCACGCGAAGGCACACGGATCGTTGGACCCTTCGTCGCGGTATGGTTCATGCTCTTCATGATCCCCTATGCACTGTGGGTGAAGGACCTTCCCGGACCCGCTGCAAAATACAGTTTTTCAGGTGCATTTGCCATTCTGGGCCGAACCATCCGCGGCCTGAAAAACAAGAGAAGCCTTGCAGCCTATCTGGGCAGTTCGATGTTTTATCGCGATGCGCTGAATGGCCTTTACGGGTTTGGCGGGGTCTATGCGAGCCTTGTTCTGAACTGGTCAATCGTCCTGATTGGGGTCTTTGGCATCATATCGGGTCTTGCCGCGGCGGGGTTTAGTTGGCTGGGGGGGCGTGTTGACCGAAAGCGCGGACCGAAGCCAGTCATCATCGGATCTATCCTCGTTCTGATGGCGGTCTGCTTTCTGATCGTGAATATGACGCGCGAGGCGATATTCGGCATCGCACTGCCTGAAGGATCGAATATCCCGGACATCCTTTTCTTTGGCTGCGGCATGTTGATCGGTGGCATGGGCGGCACGTTGCAATCGGCCAGTCGGTCGATGATGGTGCGCCATGTTGACCCGGAAGCCCCCACTGAAAGTTTTGGGCTTTATGGTCTGTCAGGTCGGGCCACGGCGTTCATGGCGCCCGCCCTGATTGCATGGTTCACGACGATGACAGGCAGCGCACGGCTCGGCGTATCTCCGCTGATCGGGTTGTTTGCATTAGGGCTTTTGCTTTTGATCTGGGTTAAACCTGAAGGTGAGCAGTGAGAGGCAGCAAGACTATGGTTGTGAATTTCATTCGTGGTTCGGTTTTGATCGGCGCCCTGATGTTTGCTGGCGCAACGCTGGCCCCAACCAAATCCACGGCCGAAACCGCCGCAAAACAGCTGTTTGGTGCGGAACGTGCGGGATCTGCGCAGAAATCCGCGCCTTTTGGGTCTTATGCAAAAGGGTGTTTGGCCGGGGGCGAGCAGCTTTCGCAAACCGGTCCCACATGGCAGGCTATGCGTCTGTCACGCAATCGAAACTGGGGACATCCAGAGCTGATTGATTTCATCAAAGATTTGTCTCGCAAAGCCGCAAGGCAACCCGGTTGGAACGGCCTCTATATCGGTGATATGAGCCAACCGCGCGGCGGACCGATGTTGACTGGACACCGATCCCACCAGATCGGGTTGGACGCCGATATCTGGATGCTTCCGGCGAAAAGACTGAACCTGTCGGCAAATCAGCGCGAAAGTATCTCGTCCATATCGATGCGGCGGGCAAAGGGGGCGTTTGTCAACACGTCCTGGACCCGGGCCCATCACGAAATCCTGAAAGCCGCTGCAAAAGACAAGCGCGTGGCGCGGATTTTTGTTTTTCCCGGTGCGAAAGTTCAAATGTGTAAGGACGAAAAAGGCAACCGCGACTGGCTAAGGAAAATCCGGCCCTGGTATGGGCATCACTATCATTTCCATGTCCGTCTGAAATGCCCGAAGGGAATGCGCGGCTGTGTCGATCAGGCACCACCGCCCCCTGGCGACGGCTGCCAGGATGCGGTGAACTGGGTCAATGATATCCTGAATCCCAAACCTGCCCCGCCCACTCCTCCAAAACCAAGCAAGCCACGTGGCCCGCTGACGCTTGCTGACCTGCCAAATCAATGTCGCTCCGTCTTGTCGTCGCGTTAGGGGCGCTGGCAGCGCTTGTTGGTTTCTATACCGTTGATCTTGGTGCGCAGACGGTGTCCGAGGCCAAGCTGCTGTCGACAACGCGCTGGTATGGCGGAGACGATGCAGTGTTTGGTGGCTTTTCAGCTCTTGAAGTCAGCGAAGATGGAAAAACCTTTGTCGCACTGACTGATCGCGGTCACATCACGCAAGGTCAGTTCGTGCGCAAAGACGGCAAGATCAAAAAGGTCGCACATGGCCCGTTGAAGAAACTGACATCGCCGCGCGGCGACCCGCTCAGCGGTATCTGGACAGACAGCGAAGGCTTGGCCATTGCACCTGATGGCACGATCTATGTCAGCTTCGAAATTCGTCACCGCATCGTGCGGTACAAGCCCGGACAAACGAAAGGCGTTGACCTGCCGAACAATCCAGCCGCCAAAAGAATGTCGGCCAACGCGGCACTGGAAGCGCTTGCCGTGCAACCGGATGGCACCATCCTTGTGATCCCTGAAGGGAATGGTGCTCAGAAAACACCGCATCCCGTCTATCGCCTGCGCCCGGGTGCGACGGAATGGGAAAAGCCCTACGCCATTCCACGCTATCGGCCTTATGTGCCGGTTGGGGCAGATGTTGGACCGGATGGGCGGCTCTATCTGCTGGAGCGGCATCTGAGCAGCATCTTTGGCTTCACCAGCCGCGTTCGCCGGTTCGACATGACCGACGAACGTCTGACCAACGAAACCATATTGCTGCAAACCGAAGTTGGCGAGTTTGACAACCTTGAGGGGTTGGCGGTCTGGCAGGATCACGACGGGCTGATCCGATTGACCATGGTGTCAGACGACAATTTCAAGTTCTTTCAGGTCACGGAGATTGTTGAATATGTCGTTCCCCAAGGCGTCGGTGTGAAAACAGAACACTTGATCAAAAACCAATGAGCCGTTAAACGCAGCCCGTTCCCGCCAATTGGGAACCAAGTCTCCGCAACCTTGCTAAAACGGACCAACAACATGACCCGTATCCTTCCTGGCGTGATCGCCATGGCCGCCATCGTGGTGGCGTCAAACATCCTGGTGCAGCATCTGTTCGGCCAATGGCTGACATGGGGTGCTTTCACATATCCTTTTGCCTTTCTTGTCACGGACGTGATGAACCGCGTCTATGGCCCGTCGGCTGCGCGCAAGGTTGTCTTTGCTGGCTTCGTCACCGGTGTGATTTGCAGCTTTATCGGCACCCAGATCATTGGTGAGTTTGGACCGCTTGTGACTTTGCGCATTGCGATCGCCTCTGGCCTTGCCTTCCTGACGGCACAGCTTCTGGACGTTGCTATCTTTGATCGATTGCGGGGCGGCAAATGGTGGCGCGCACCTGTGGCCAGCACCATCATCGGTGGCACGGTGGACACCGCGATCTTCTTCACCATCGCCTTCTCTGCCAGTCTTGCGTTCCTTGAAATCGGCAATGATGTTGGCTGGGCGAACGAGGTTCTGCCAATGCTTGGCAGTGGTCCGAACGCCCCGCTTTGGATATCTCTCGCGGTGGCCGATTGGCTGGTAAAAATGGCGATTGCATTTGTCGCACTGGTTCCATTTCGCCTCATTGTCACGAAACTTTCACCAAATCCTGCGTGAAAAGTTTTGACAAACGCAAAATCTGTGGCAACCTCCTAGATATAGAAACAACGAGAAAGGAGGTGTCCATGTCAAGAGATACAACGGAGCGAGGTGCCGGGACAATCTAGGTCGCGACTTTCCGGGGCAGCCCCCGGTGAGGAATGCGGATCTTATTGACCCAACTTCTTGGCAGTCTAACCGGTCCCACCTCCTTAATTCTCGAAAGGGTCGTCCCAAAGCGGGCGACCCTTTTCTTTTGGCATTTCCGGGATTTCCGTTTTGGATCCAATTCGATAAGTTGCCGCCATGATCCGCGTGACCGACGATATCACCCTGCAAGATTGGGAGCTGAGTGAAAGTTTCACTCGCAGTTCCGGCCCCGGCGGGCAGAACGTGAACAAGGTCGCGACTGCGGTCGAACTTCGGTTTGAAGCCGCGCGATCGCCGAGTCTGACCCCGCCCGTGAAAACGCGGCTGAAGCGGATCGCGGGGCGCAAATGGACGCAAGACGGCGCGATTGTGATCCGGGCAGAAGAAACGCGCAGCCAAGCCCGCAACCGCGAGATCGCGCAAAACCGCCTTGTCGAAATGATACGCCGCGCACTGGTCGCACCAAAACGGCGGATTGCCACCAAGCCCACCCTGGGGTCGAAAAAACGCAGGCTGGACGCAAAGACCCGCCGCAGCCAAATCAAAGCCCTGCGCGGGCGCATCGACGACGATTAACCTGACTGGAGCCTTACCTATGTCGGACACCCCCACCCTTCTGCAACGTCGCGCGCGGCTTCTTGGCCCGAACATGACGACGTTTTACAGCGATCCCGTTCACATCGTGCGTGGTGAAGGGGCCTGGCTATGGGATGCCGATGGGAACAGATTCCTTGATTGTTATAACAACGTGCCCCATGTGGGACACGCCCATCCGAAAGTGGTCGAAGCAATCACCCAACAGGCTGCCACATTGAACACACACACCCGCTATCTGCACGAAGGCATCTTGGATTACGCCGAGCGGCTGACCGGCACGATGGATCATGACCTGGATACCATGATCATGGTTTGCACCGGGTCCGAGGCCAACGACATCGCCCTGCGTATGGGGCGCGCTGTGACGGGCAAGACGGGGATCATCTGCACCGATAACACATATCACGGAAACACCGATCTGGTGTCGCATCTGTCGGCCAAGAAAACACCCATTGGCGGCGCGGTCGAATGGGTCAAGAAAGTGCCATCGCCGGACACGCTGACCCCGCTGGGTGGTCGTGACGAGGCGCAATCGCAAGCCTTTGCAGACGAGGTTCAGGCGGCGATCGACGCACTTGAAGCTGAAGGTCACGGCTTTGGCACCCTGATCCTTGATCCGTTCTTTGCCAACGAAGGGCTGCCCGAGCTGTCCCACGGCTTCCTTGACCCGACCGTTGATGTGGTTCGCAAAGCCGGCGGCGTCATCATCGCGGACGAGGTGCAGCCGGGTTTTGGCCGAACGGGTGGTCATTTCTGGGGACATCAACGGATCGGCTTAGCACCAGACATCGTGACCATGGGCAAACCGATGGGAAACGGCCACCCGGTTGCCGCCGTTGTCACCCGACCCGAGATCATGGCCGAATTTCGCAATCGTTTCGGCTATTTCAACACGTTTGGCGGCAATCCTGTTGCCGTCGCTGCCGCTTCAGCCGTGTTGGACGTGCTGGAAGAGGAGGGCCTGATGACAAATGCCCTCAGAATCGGCGAGCACCTGGAGAAGCTGCTTTGCCAAGTCAAGCATATCAACACGGCCGACATTCGCGGGGCAGGCCTGTTCTGGTGCGTCGAGTTTGACATAGATGGCGACACCGAAGCCGCCGCGCCGTTCTGTGCGCGACTGGTGGACGAGATGCGCAATCGCGGGGTGCTGCTACACTCGGTCGGGCGCCATTACCACGGCATCAAGATTCGTCCACCCATGTGTTTTGATCGCGCGCAGGCCGAACTTCTGGCTGAAACGCTTGATGCCGCAATGAAAGCGCTGCCCGCATGAGCGCGCTGAAACAGGCCCTCGCGGCGTGGGATGCGAAGGACATTCGCATGATCAAGAACCGCGAAAACGTGGTTCACGAAGTGCGCATTGACGGACGTCCCGCCGCACTGCGCCTGCACAGGCCCGGCTATCAAAGCAAGGCTTCGATCCAGTCGGAGCTGGACTGGATGGCCGGATTGGCGTCTGCGGGGATGCGCGTGCCCGCCCCCATCCCGATGCGATCCGGCGACACGGTGGCCGATCTGGGTGCAGGTCAGATCGCGACGGTGGTTTCGTGGGTTGACGGTGCGCCGATTGGTGAAGGTGGCGTGCCGCTGCCGGGAACCGAGGTGGACCAAGTTGCGCTTTATCACTGTGTGGGGCGCGAGCTGGCAACCCTGCACAACCTGACCGACGCTATGATTCTGCCTCAGGGTTTCTCGCGCCACCGTTGGGACATTCCTGGCCTTTTGGGCGACAATCCCTTCTGGGGCCGGTTCTGGGAGAGCCCCGCTTTGACCGAGGGTGAACGCGCCCTGATCCTGCGTGCCCGTGCTGTGGCGCATGACATGGTGACGGCGTTTGCCGAAGATGGCGCCGATTTCGGACTGATCCACGCAGACGCCCTGCGCGAAAACATCTTTGTCAAAGACGGTGAGCTGACGTTGATCGACTTCGACGACGCGGGCTTTGGCTTCCGCATCTATGATCTGGCCGTGATGATGACCCAGAACGAGGATGAACCCGCCGCCGATGCCATCCGCGATGCCGCAATCGCAGGCTACCGCACCCTCCGCTCGTTCCCTCATGATGCGGAAGCCCTGCTTCCGCTGTTCGTAATGATCCGCCGGTTTGCCTCGATGGGTTGGGCCGTGCCGCGAAATCCGCCCGACGGCCCGGCCGTGCGGGACTATGCTCAGAAAGCTGTCAGGGCCGCACGCACGTTCCTGAGGGCATAGCGCATCAGTCTAGACGATCACATCTAGTTTCGGCTGTGCGCCAACCCCGAACACCCGCTTGTAGCGCGCAATCTCATCCGCTGGCCCCATTGCCTTGTTGGGATTATCCGACAGTTTCACCGTCGCCCGCCCGTTCGCCCCGACCGCTTTGCAGACCAGCGAGAACGGGGCGAGGGTGTCGTTTGGCACAAGCCCACGGAAGTCATTTGTCAGTAGCGTCCCCCAACCGAAACTGGTGCGCACACGACCTGCGAATTGTTGGTGCAACTCGATGATCTTGTCCGTGTCCAGCCCGTCTGAGAAGATTACCATTTTCTGGGTCGGATCCTCACCCCGGTCTTTCCACCACTTGATCGCAATCTCGGCCCCGGTGGCTGGGTCGCCGCTGTCCACCCGGATACCTGTCCAGCCGGCCAGCCAATCGGGTGCGCGGTCAAGAAACCCTTGGGTTCCATATGTGTCGGGCAGGATGATCCGCAGATTGCCGTCATGCTCTTCCTGCCAGTCGGCCAGAACATCATAGGGCGCGCGCGCCAGTTCGTCGTCATCATCGGCCAACGCAGCGTAGACCATAGGAAGTTCATGCGCGTTTGTTCCGATTGCCTCGATGTCGCGCTTCATGGCAATCGAACAGTTCGAGGTGCCGACAAAACGATCCCCCAGCCCCTCGATCATCGCCTGCACACACCAATCCTGCCACAGATAGCTGTGGCGGCGTCTTGTCCCGAAATCGGCAAGGCGCAGCCCGTCCAGCTTGCGCAGCCGTTCGATCTTTTCCCAGATACGGGTCATGGCGCGGGCATAGAGCACCTGAAGCTCAAACTTGCCCATGCCACGTAATACCGCGCGGCCCCGAAGTTCCATCAAGACGGCAAGCGCGGGAATTTCCCACAGCATGACCTCGGGCCATGAACCTTCGAAGGTCAGCTCGTATTGATCGCCCACCCGCTCAAGGTGATAATCCGGCAGCCGCATCCCTTCAAACCATTCCATGAAGTCCGAACGAAACATCTGGCGCTTGCCATAGAACATGTTCCCGCGCAGCCATGTGCTTTCGCCGCGCGACAGGGACAGCGAGCGGATATGATCCAACTGCTCGCGCAACTCACCTTCGTCGATCAGGTCGGCCAGCGGCACCGACTTGGTGCGATTGATCAGGCTGAATGTAACATGGGTGTCCGGTTTGTTGCGAAACACCGACTGACACATCAGCAGCTTATAGAAATCCGTGTCGATCAATGACCGCACGATGGGATCAATCTTCCAGTGGTGATTGTAAACCCGGCTGGCAATATCAGGCATCTAAGGCTCCAGTGTCACGCCCGCCGCGCGCATGTCAGCGCGGGCAGCATCCAGCGATCCGTCAAGGTCAATCGCGCGACACGCTTGTTCCCACACCGTCACATCGAACCCGAGCCGCGCGCCATCTATGGCCGAATAGGCCACGCAGAAATCCGTGGCCAAACCGACAAGTGTCAGCTTTTCGACCCCGCGTGTGCGCAGATAACCTTCCAGCCCGGTCGGGGTGGTCCGGTCATTTTCAAAGAATGCAGAATAACTGTCGATCTCGGCTCGAAACCCCTTGCGGATGATCATATCGGCCCGGTCGCGATGCAGGTGATCGTGAAGCTTGGCCCCTATGCTGCCCTGAATGCAGTGATCGGGCCACAGCACTTGCGTGCCATAGGGCATCTTGGCGGTCTGATAGGGATCTTTCCCGTCGTGTGAGGACGCAAAGGAGCTGTGACCAGCCGGGTGCCAGTCCTGTGTGAACACCTTGACCGAGAATTCGGGCAGCATCTCGTTGATCAGGGGGATGATCGCGTCCCCGTTCGCCACCGCCAGCGCACCACCGGGGCAGAAGTCATTCTGCACGTCGATTACGATCAGGGCTTCGTTTGCATCACGCATAAGCGATCCTCCTTGAAACTCAATGGGTAAGGTTCGCATCCGGGCGGGTCAAGCAATTGGACGTCTTGATCCTTTGAAAATAGGGGCGTATGCCGCCAGTATGTATACGATCGCTGCACTCTATCATTTCACCCGTTTCGACAACCCGGCTGCTTTGCAGGCCCCGCTTCTGGACGTTGCCCGGCGCGAAGGGATATCGGGATCGCTTCTGTTGGCGCAGGAAGGCATCAACGGCACGATTGCCGGATCGCGCACAGGCATTGACGCGATCCTGACCTATATCCGCAAACTGCCCGGTTGTGCGGATCTGTCGTGGAAGGAATCCACCGCGAATGACCAACCATTCGGCAAGATGAAGGTGCGGTTGAAGAAAGAGATCGTGACCATGGGCGTGCCGGATGTCGATCCGCGCGCCTCGGTCGGGCATTACGTGATGCCCGAAGAGTGGAACGATCTGATCTCGCAAGATGATGTCGTGGTCATCGACACCCGCAACGATTACGAGGTTGCGATCGGAACGTTTGAAGGCGCGGTTGATCCGAAGACCAAGACCTTTCGCGAATTCCCCGACTGGTGGGCGCAAAACAAGGACCGCTTCCACAACAAGCGTGTGGCGATGTTCTGCACAGGCGGCATCCGCTGCGAGAAATCGACCAACTTCCTGATCAGCCAGGGGGTCGAGGATGTGTATCACCTGAAAGGTGGCATTCTTCAGTATCTTGAAGACGTGCCGGCAGAGGACAGCAAATGGGATGGCGCTTGCTTTGTCTTTGACAACCGCGTGTCGGTCGAACATGGCCTGGCCGAAGGTCCGCACGAGTTGTGCCACGCCTGTCGCCGCCCCATCCTGCCAGACGACAAGAACCGCCCGGAATTTGAAGACGGCGTCAGTTGCCACCAGTGCATAGACGAATTTGAGGAAGCCCGGCGCGACCGGTTCAGAGAACGGCAGAAGCAAATGGCTCTGGCGCGCGCGCGCGGCGAACGACACTTGGGCCGGGAGATGTAGCGCCCTGACGATCTAGGTTTCGTGTAGGATACGAAATTGGTTGTTGTCAGAGCCTGCTGACATCAAACGCAGCGCCCGTCATCTGCTTGATCAGAGTGAACAATAGCGTGGCTGACGCTACCGAGCTTTCCGTGACCAGCACTGTGTCCTGGTGATAGATCGGGAATTTTCCGGCGCTGAACAATCCGTCGGCTGTGGTCAGATCAATCACGAACACACTGCGTGTATTGCCTGGCCCCGACCGATCTGCACGAACCGCCTTGGGTGAATATTCCCGAAGAATAAGAATGCCCTTTGGGTTGGCCCGCATATCGGTCAGACCGCCAATCAATGACATCGCATCAAGTGCAGATATCTCGGCAGTCTCGAACGGAACGATGGCTTCGCGGCTGGCCGCGCCGAGAGAGCGGAAATAGCGATCGTCCTTTTCAATAGCGACTTTGTCGCCGGGCAGCAGTAGGGCGTCATTTCGCGGATTGCTCAGCACTTGCTCAAGCGGACGGCGGTAGGTCGCGCTGCCTCGGATCAGTTTGACCTGCGGATTCTGTATCTGAGCGGAAGGGCCGCCGGCGGCTGAGATGGCATTCAGAATTGTGAAATTCGGATCATCGACTTGTATTGGGCCGGGCCGGTTCACACCCGATACCATCGAGATCGTTCCACGGGTCCCTTGCCGTACATTCAATTGCACTTGCGCAGAGGGGATCACCTCTTCGTATTTTCGTTGAATGCGTGCGCGGGCAGCCGAATGTGGCAACCCCGCAATATTTAGTGTTCCGACGAAGGGCAAGAATATCGTCCCGGCGGGCGAAACCTGCATATCCTGCATTCGAACGGTATTCTGGCCTGGTGATGCCAAAAGCGAATTTTCTTCACTGTCCCAGACAATAACATCCACCAGGTCGAATGGCCGAATTGGCTTGTCCGCAGCCGGAGTTCCACGGTTTGGCCATGAATAGGAACCATTGGTGTTGGGCGCAGGCCACCGTGAAATCGACGACAGGGTCTCGCGTGAAACCCGGTAAATAGCGATATCAGACCGTTCCTGCGTCTCGTTTCCTATGATCTCGCTCTGAAGCGCACCCCCCCGGGGCAGCCCGCAACTTGCCATGCTTAGCAATAAAAGAGCGGTTAGAATTAAACGCATAGCGCCCCCGGAAACACCTCGTTAGCTGGCGGCCACCCTATGCGGTGGGGGCATACGGAACAAGCCTAATTCTGGCGATAGGCGCCTGTCCGACACAAGTTTACAACAAGCGCATTTTCCATGAGCGGCAGACGCTGCGTGCGGCAAACGAACGTGAAACGAGTGGCGGCACGGTTTGCCGCAAAGGTTCAAGTTTCGGGGACCTTACTTTCAAACTCTTGCAGCTCTTGCTCCAGTTCAGAAACTCTTTCCTCAAGTTTCTGTACATCCTTTTTCAAAGCAGCGTTTTCATATCTCAGGAAATCCAGATACGCGGCCAGTTTCTTGGGTTCTGGTAACAACTCGAACTCTTGAATGATCATTGTGCACCCTCCTCGCTTGCAACTGCCGGACCGAAACCACGTTCTGCCAATGCGGAAAAGCGGCTTTCCACATCTTCGATACGAGCAAGCAGGCTCTTGTCATGGATGTATTCGTTTGGACCGACCCGTGACATCGATTCCGTATCAAAAATATCAGAAATCTTGCATTCCTTCAGGTCATAGCCCCAATGCTCGTTAATCTGTCTGACAATGTTCCGCCCCTTAAGAATGTCATCAAGCGCAACAACACAGGAACGACCGGAAAACTGCTCAAGAAACTCAAGGGCAGTTTCCGCGTAGGTCAGATACATTTTGACTGCCAGGTCTTCTTGCGTCCAGAACCGCGCATTCAGATCAGTATCAATGCCCAACCTGAGCCAATTTGCGGCGCGGCGCTTTATCGAGTGCACACATTCGATACAGGGACGGTGAATATAGAGAATGGTCGAACTGGGGAATACCGCTGTCCATTGGGACAAAAACAGGGTGCTGCGCGGGTCCTTAAATCCCCATGCACCGATTCCGGCGCGACGCGTCCCATAGTCACGCATCCAGCTGATATCTGCGGCTGTTACGATTGGTTCAAAGTGGTCCGACACCATCCAATCCCGTCCAGCATTTGCAAGCAATCGATTATGGAAGGAGATCACCTCAACATCCTCGAAGTGTCCGCGGGGGTTAGAATAATTTGCCCCTAGGAGCCTGTCGCCCAAATACAAACCCGCGTTTAACAACAGATTCGAGGTCAACGAGGTTCCACTTCGGTGAAACCCCGCAATTATCATCGGTGATTGCTGTTCGGTGGACGTGGGGCTGTTCGGCCGAGGGGCAACGCGCGCCTTCATCACCGCTTCGGACGGCCAAAACACGCCATGCGTTTTGCGACCGTGAACCAGGAAATGCTTCCAGGTTTCGGGATCTGATAAACCGGCTGTTTCCGGGTTTTTTGAACGATAATGCTCGGGATCAAATCCGGGAACAGCCGCGCGAACACCGTGATACCCTTCTCGAAGTATGTGATTAAGCGCATCCATCGCGTCTTTTGGGACCTCCCGATTGTCGTTGAGATAGGCCGATATGTTAAGCAATGGATGCGGTGATATCCCGGCTGTGGCACAGCTTTCGATGTAAAAGGCCAGCGGATCACGGTCCGACCGGCCCGACATATGGGTTTCACGAAACCATTTGGCGTCAAAAACCGCTGACGGATTGAACCCAAGTTTCCAACCAACTTGCTCGTAATGTTCTAGCGGGTTCTGGTCAGGCGCGCCATTCAGATAGGTGTCGGAATACCATTTGGAATCGAAAAGCGGCGTCGGGAAACGCCCCTCTCGCCAACCAAATTTCTGGTAATGACTATAAAGCGAGCCTTTGTAGCTCCGCATATCCGGATAGGTCGCGAGATAGTAGGCCTTGTCAAACAGGGCAGGTGAAGGCACCACCCGGTCAAGGCATCCCTGCAAAACGGACGCGATGTGCACGATAGTCTCCTTTTATCGCAGGTGCCGTTCCCGGACGACGGTTTCAAAGCCTGCGCAGCAACAGTGCCAACCACAGCGCCGCCGTGCTTGCGCGGGTTTGCCGATATAGCTTCATCTTCATCAGCACACGCCAGCTGCGCCGCCGCCGCATGTTCAGGATTCGGGTGAAATCTTGCAGCAACAACTGGTTTTCCGGAGAGAACCGATGAGCCGACGCACTCAGGGCATGTGCATTCAAGCGGTTCCATTCAGCAAAACGACCGCCGAGAAGCATCGCAATACGGGCCAATTTTGCCTTTGCGTTGTCATTCGCACCGATTTCATTGCCTTCATGCTGCCTATACAACAGCGTTGGTTCGTCATCGTGCACCAGAGCACCACCCACACCTGCGATAATCTGATAGGTCCACCAATCATGGATCACAACATCTGATGTCTGCGTTGCGGCTTCGTTCACCAGCCTTGTGCCTTCGGCATTCAGCAAAATGGTGTTTCCCGAAGCGACATTCTGCACCAGCGCGTTACGGAAGCTCAAGGGACGCGGTCGCGGCACAGACAGGCGGCGTCCTTGCAGCTGTTCATTCGTGATCCACGTCCTGCTGCAATACAGCGCCGGAACGGCGGCGTCCAGATTGGTCAGCGCTGCAACACTGCGCGCCAGTTTGTCGGGAAGCCAAACATCATCCTGATCACAAAATGACACCCATGCACCCGCCGGAGCATAAGCGGCAAACCGTTTCAACAAGGACATAAAATTTGCCGCCGCGCCGTTCTGAGGACCATCCAGCACTATGACATCATGACCTTCGGAAGCGAAGCTATCCAGTATCGAACGCGTTGCGTCAGATGACCCATCGTCACTGACAATCAGAGACCAGTTTTGATACTGCTGCTCGGCGATGCTGGCCAGTTGCTCATGCAGGTTCTCACCGCCATTATAGGTCGCAAGCAAAATGGCAACGTGTGGTCCAGAGGTCATGTGCATCGCTTCATTAATTGGGGGCAGATCAATCCGCCAATTGCGATAAGTATCGCCCATAATCGTTCTTGGCGAATACCTGCGCACGTGACTTAAGTTCGTTTCGGCTGATCCAGCCGTTTGAATAGGCTATCTCTTCCAAACACCCCACCTGCTGACCCTGGCGCTTTTCCAGTGTCCGGACGAAATTTCCGGCGTCAAGCAGACTGCCATGTGTCCCGGTATCCAGCCAAGCATATCCGCGACCCATCAGTTGGACTGAAAGACTATCTTCGACCAGATACATCTCGAGCAGCGTTGTGATCTCCAGTTCGCCCCTCTCGGAAGGTGTGACCTTCTTTGCGCGTTCAGGCGCAGACCCATCAAGAAAATACAGGCCCGTAACGGCATAGTTTGACGGTGGCGTATGTGGTTTCTCGATGATCGTGTTGACCTTGCCGGAATCGTCAAATCCGACAACGCCATAGCGTTCCGGGTCCGCAACGCGGTAGCCAAACACCGTGCCCCCGGTTGTTTTCTCGCTGGCTTCGGTCAGCATATCCTGCAATCCGTGTCCAAAGAAGATGTTGTCACCCAAGACCAAGGCCGATGCGGCACCGTCAAGAAAACCCTCCGCAAGTATGTAGGCCTGCGCAAGCCCATCGGGCGAGGGCTGTTCAATATATGTGAAAGACATACCAAGCTCCGACCCGTCTCCCAACATGCGTTTGAACTGGGCTTGATCCTGGGGTGTCGTGATGATTGCAACCTCTTGGATACCGGCCAGCATCAAAGCGCTGATCGGATAGTAGATCATTGGCTTGTCATAAACAGGCAGCAGTTGCTTCGACACTGCCATCGTAATTGGATACAGCCGTGTCCCAGACCCTCCTGCCAAGATAATGCCTTTACGTTTCATTTTCTGGCTCACTTCTATCTCGCCGCATTACTTAGCTGGCAGCTTTCAAATCATCTAAAACAGCTGACAACGATGTTTTCCAATCGGGTGCCCGAATACCAAACACTTTTTCCAAGTCAGAACAATCCATTCGGGAATTTAACGGTCGGACTGCCGGTGTCGGGTAATCCGCAGTGGGAATACCGCGTACGTTTACTGCACGACCGGACTGCGAGAAAATTTCAACCGCGAATTCCTTCCAGCTTACGCTCGGCACGCCCGCAAAATGAAAAACGCCACCGTCTTGGCCATTCACCATTGCAACCGCCATTTTCAACAGTGCGTTGGCAATATCTGCTGCTGATGTCGGGCCGCCGATCTGATCGTCTACGACACTCAAGTCATCGCGTGTTTCAGACAAACGCAACATGGTCTTCACGAAATTGGCGCCGTGCGCCGAAAACACCCAGCTGGTTCGAAGAATCGCAAAGCGTCCACCAGCCAAGATAACACCTTGTTCGCCAACCAACTTTGACCGGCCATAGGCATTTTGTGGTGAAACCGGGTCGCGCGGCCTCCAAGGTTTCTCTCCCTGACCGTTAAATACATAGTCGGTCGAAATATGCAGGAACGGGAGGTTGCGATCCCTCGCCGCCCGCGCCATTGCGGTGGGTGCGTGGCCGTTTATGATGGTCGCGATGTCTTCGTCGCGTTCGGCGTTATCAACTGCCGTATATGCAGCGGCGTTGATCACGACATCAGCATCACAATCGCGGATAATCGCAGCACAGGCAGCTGGATCGGACAGATCAACCTCGTTGCGATCCAAGGCCTGAACAGCCGATTGCCGTTGCAATTCGGTGGCAACTTGGCCAGTTTTCCCGAACACGAGGATTTTCATCACGCGGCTTCCTTTTGAGGCGCAGGTTTAGCCGGTCCCCAAGCGTTTGCCTACCCCATCACGGTTCTGCAACGCGCGCCACCAGTCTTCGTTGTCCAGATACCACTGAACAGTTTTGCGCAAACCTTCTTCGATGGTGACGGACGGCCGCCATCCTAGTTCGGTGCTAATTCTGGTTGGATCAATCGCATAACGCGCGTCATGGCCGGGTCGATCAGCCACGAAGGTGATCAGATCTTGATAAGAACCGCTTTCGCGGCTGCGATACTCGTCCAAGATACGACAGATGGTTTTGACCAACTCCAGATTTGTGCGCTCGTTTTCGCCCCCAATGTTATAAGTGCGACCGACTTCACCTTGTTTGATGACTGTCAGCAAGGCATCGGCATGATCTTCTACGTACAGCCAATCACGTATGTTGGATCCATCCCCGTAGATTGGCAATTCCTTGCCCGCCAGCGCATTAAGGATCACCACCGGAATCAGTTTTTCCGGGAAATGATAGGGCCCGTAGTTATTGGAGCAGTTCGTCAGAACAACAGGCAAGCCATACGTTTCATGCCATGCCCGGACCAGATGATCAGACGCAGCCTTTGACGCGGAATAGGGACTGCGAGGGTCATAGGCTGTATCCTCGGTGAAAAGGATGCTCTTGTCATCGGGAAGCGACCCATACACCTCGTCAGTTGAAATGTGATGGAACCTGAAACTTTCCGGTTTGCCTTTGTCGACCCAATAGGCACGCGCGGCTTCCAGCATGTTAAAGGTGCCCGATATATTTGTTTCGATAAAATCTGACGGACCATCAATAGAACGGTCAACATGGCTTTCCGCTGCAAGATGCATCACGGCATCAGGCTGATGTTCTGAAAAAACACGATCAAGTTCGGTACGGTCACATATGTCGACTTGTTCGAAACTGTAATTCGGACTGTTGGACACGCTGGCGACGTTCTCAATACACGCGGCATAGGTCAGAGCATCAACGTTGACCACTTTGAGGTTGTCGCGGATCGCTTGGCGGACCACTGCTGACCCAATGAATCCTGCACCGCCGGTAATGAGAAGTTTCATGTCAGAGCCCTTGATCAATCAGAGTGTCCTGTCTCGCCCTTGCGAAACCAAAATACGTGCGCACCACGACAAGGACACCCAAGAGCCCAAGTTCGAATGGTCGTCTGTCTTCTAATTCCAACCGGCCCGCATTTACAATGCTGAACCACCAATCTGCCGGATAAAACAAGATCGCATCCATCTGGTTTTTCAGAGGTTCAACGGGAAACGCATAATCACGGACAGAGCAAGCCGTGGGGCACGCCTTCGGACAGGTGCTTGCAAAACAGCGACCTTGTGGTAATTCGGGCGTTGATCTGCTGGGGACGCAACTGCCCTCGCTATGGTGGGCTTGGGACCACATTGCCAAAAGGGTGTCACTATGGACGTGCTTTCCATTGCCAAGAACTTGCTGCGGCGTATCGTTCTGCGGCTGGAGCGTTGGGTTTTCTGGACACGTTACATCGCGTTCGATCAGATCAAAGATCGCATCGCCCTGCGAAATTACGTTGATGACATCAAAACCTTCGAGACTTTGTCCGAGAAAACCGAAGGCACCTTTGCCATCTTCGTTTACTACGAACCTGGCGAGGCGGTGTCCGACAGTGTGCAACGGATAATCCGCACGCTCGACAAAGCTGGTGTCAATACCATTCTTGTAAACAATCACCCATTGTCGGAAACCCAAAGGGCTTTCTTTCGAACCCATTGTCATACACTCATTCAGCGCGGGAATCAGGGTTTTGACTTCGGCTGCTACAAGGACGCAGTCAAATTCATTGACGAGAAAGGTCTGACGCCTGATCGCCTGATGATCCTGAATGACAGCGTGTTCTTCGCAGCGCGTGGGTTGGACGATTTCGTCGAGGCACTGAACGGCCATCAGGATGTCATCGCAGCATATGAAAACTGGGGGGAAGACTACCATCTACAGTCTTTCGCACTCAGCGTAAGTCGGGATGTTATCACGTCGGAGGCGTTCCAGAACTTCTGGAAAGCCTATATCCCTTCAAACAACCGCGTCCTCGCGATTGACCAGGGCGAAAAGGGGCTGACCTATGCCATTCTTGAAGCGTCAAAATCGACGAAGGTCATCTATTCAGTCGATCAGCTATATTCTGAGATGCTGAAAACGGACAATGTTGACGAACCGATGCTGAACACCGTTGTCTGTCAGCCGTGGCGAGGTTCGCTTAAGACAAACCCGATAAATTCAAAGGACCGAATTATCGAGCTTTGCGGCTTTATTGCCAAGACATCGACAATCCACAGTGGCGCCTTTTTCTTCCCCAATTATATGGCATCACCTTTGTACAAGAAAGATCTTGTCTACCGTGGCAGATATCAACTGTGGGAAGTCGCCGCGTGGCTGGAGACGATTATGTCGGCCGAGGAGCGAGCGCAGTTTCTAAACCTACTGCGCCTAAAAGGCGACGCTTCGCAGCTTTCCAAAATGGATCGTTTCAAATTCCGGCACGGGTTGAAGTGATAGATTTGCAAGCGGGCCTTGGGGTCTCTTACGGTTAAGTCTCGAACTTCTCGCCACGGTTCCGAAGCGGCTCTGTTGGCTGCACATCAGTGCGCCGCCACGCAATTTTCTCCCCTGACCCTTGATCAACGGAAACCTAACTTGCGCCCCAAAAGCCGCAAGCGGCTTGATTGTCGGTACTTGTGCTTTATTGAATCAACATTTGGTCTGTTTGTCGTGTTTAGGAACGCCATGAAATACCTGGCAATTAAAAACCTGGTATCTGCGGGGGGAGACTTCAGACGGTGTGCATCAATCAGGTAGTTCCTTATCTTGTCCAATGCTTCTTCGACCGGTTGGCTCATGTATTTTCGCAACTCTTTCGGATCAAATTCTTTGTCTTGTTCTTGATCCGTGCGAAAATCAATCGACGAAACCGAATACAGCCAATCAATGTCCTGTTGATCCACAAGTGGCGCAATCAGTGCGGGTGGCAGCACAAATTTGCCGGGCAATAACAATCTGACATGCTCAATAAACTTTTTTCGTGCAGCAAGAATTGTATCGGCTTCGGCACCAACGGAAATAAGCTGATTTGTCAGGTACACAACGCGCAGCGCATCGGTCGAAAGCGATACGTTTGTGCGCCTCGAATTTCCCGGTGTATCAACACCGATGACTTCGGAAAAATCCTGAACGATATCTCCGTTCTTCAACACCTCCGGACTAAATTCGCGTATATTGACATTCTCACGACCGAAGTGCCGAATGAACTTCTCGATCCTGGGCCGATAATTGGGCGAAACCGGCTTGGCCATATTTTGACCTGATTTAACGAACTCCTGCATGTCGCTGGTCATGAACGACACAGGGTTTCGCACGTAAACTATCACTTCTATGTCAGATGACACTTTCTTCAGCTCATTATGGAACTCTATCAAACCCTCTTCCGGCAACTGGGATATGTCTTCGCCCGAGATGATAATGTTCTCTCGATCGACCCGATCCAGAAATGAAGCAATGTTTTTCTTGCTCTCAATTCGAAGTCTTTCTTTCGCCTCGCTGCCCGCACCCCGCCAGATATGGTACCGCTGATGCCTGCCAGAGTATGCCGTGTAAACAGGTATGGAGTGGTTTGCGAAGCCAAGATCGGCATAGATCGTCTGACCATCGTCATATCCTTGAAACGCCTCCTGGATCGATGTCGATCCAGTTTTGTGTGTTCCGATATGCAAGAAGATCTTGGGCATTTTGTCTCTCTGATTATTTGCCGCTAGTTGCCAATCAGGCAAGCTGCTCGCAAGCGATGTGCATACCTATTATCGCCATTCCGCCAAGACTTAAATCGGGAATGCGTCTCTAAGACTGCACCTAAGATTTCCGTGTAGGAACAGTTTCGACAGATTCCATCTGACTGAGGGTTCATTGCGCGTTCATTGTGCTCTCGTGAAACTCGATAGCATCTTTGACATCGTCGAACCAACTTGCCCGGCCACCGACAAGCACAACACCGGCATCGCATATTTCTTCCATCAAGTTCATGGAGTGTGAAACGACGATTGCAGCACTCTCTCCAACCCGCTGCTGTAGCAGTGTGGTGCTACGCTTGCGGAATGCGGCGTCGCCCACGGAAGTAACCTCGTCAACCAAATATGTGTCGAACTTAATGCCCATCGAGACGCCAAACGCCAGACGTGAGCGCATTCCGGATGAATACGTCCTGAAAGGCGCATGAAAATGCACACCCAGTTTTGCGAAATCCTGCACATAGGCAACCAACTCGTCTGTGTCCACGCCATAAACGCGCGCCACGAACCGGGTGTTCTGAGCACCGGTAAGATCTGCATGGAAACTGCCAGCAAAACCAACCGGCCACGAGATTGTACCGTCTGACCTGATGGACCCGCTGTCCGGATCCTCGACACCCGCGATCATTCTAAGCAGCGTTGACTTGCCAGCACCGTTGCGTCCAAACAGCCCAACGGACTTTCCAGTCGGGAATGTCAGATTAAGGTCCTTCGCAACCGTCTTGCCCACCCCTTTGACATAGTAGGTTTTCCACAAATTGCGGACCTCGATCATCAGCGGCGATCCTTGATCGCGTAGAAGATCAAGACGCCAATGGCCCAGATGAACCCAAGGAACGCCCCGAACACGCCCAGCAGAAGCATCCTTTGTGGGTATTCGGCGCGCTCGGCAAGCGTTGGCTTGATATACGCGGCCAGATACCGACTTTTGCGTTGCGCCTCGATCTTCGCCGAGTCCAGCGCGGCAAGCGCCGCGAGGTAAGTCTGTTCCGCAAACTCCCTCTCGACTGCAAGGCGCTCATACTCGCCGACAAGCGTGGAGAAGTCCCGATCATCATTGTCGTCGGCTCCATATTTCAAACGCTCTTCCTCGATCCTTTCACGGATCACTTCAATACGAAGTTCCGCTTGCGCCATCCGAGGATCATTTGTGCCAGCGCTTTCTCGTATCAGATCGAAAGCGATCAGAGCGTCGGACAGTTTTGTCTGCAACGCGGTCATCAATCCTGCCTGACCTCCGATCTCTGCTTCGGGGTCGACAATCTGATTACGCGACCGGAATTGCGTGACGGCTTGCCGCGCCGCTTTCAGCCGCTCGACAGCAAACTCCAATTCCTCAGTTGCATAACGGGTCGCATCGGCCCGAGCATCGGCACTCAGATCGTTGATCATATCAGAGCTTCGGCTAAAGATGCGCTCGGCGATATCCTTTGCGGTGTTCGCATCGAAGGCGTGGACACGCAGCTCGATCAGTCCTGTACCGCTATCATAGAATATCTTGACAACTTTCGACCAATAGTTGGCCAAATCTTCAATCGTTCCGCCATCATTGAATGAAAAAACCGGGTCAGTTTCGTAACCAGCAGAGTATATCGCCCTCAGGTCAATTTCTTCATCGATCAGTTTGACCAGCTCGCGGCTTTGGATGAATTCGTACAGGATATCTGTATCTTCGGATCCGCCGGTTCCAAACGCACTCAACCCCCCCAAGATATCGGTTGCAGAGCTTACATCCTCGGATCGCACGGTAAACGCGACATAAGACACATATTGGTCAAGTGCACGTGCATAAAGATACCAAGCACCGATGAGCAATGGAAAGATGACGGCGACAACAAAGCTGATAAGCACAACCCTATGGCGCGACTTGAAACGCGCCGGACGGGCCATTGGGGCAGTCTTCACTTCAGCGGACGCGCTGACGGCATCGGCAGGAGCAGTGTTGGCCTCAGTGGGTTTATTCATGAATCATCCTTCGAAGACGCCAGTCTGTCGGTGTTTGGCGCAACTAAGTTGCCGCATTTTATTGTTGATAGCTCGTTCGTCCGTCGTTTCGATGTAATTGATCACGTTTGTAAACCGCTCGTCGTGCAGCTTCCACCGCAATATGGACGCGTGGCTTATAACATTGAACCATTTTGCGTTGAAAGAGCTATTCTTCTTGCCGACACGTGTGGATTCGGCTTGCCAAAAACGCGCATCTAACGGCAAAACACGCGCATGAGCTTCAAAGCAGAGGGCCTGCACGCCCGCAATTTCAAAACCTGGCGAACGATCGTGGCCCTGATGCTGCGAGAGATGGCCACCAGTTACGGCAGATCGCCCGGTGGCTACCTCTGGGCTGTGCTCGAACCGATCGGTGGCTTGACCGTCATGACGGTTGCGTTCTCGATGGCCTTCGCTTCGCCTGCGCTTGGAAACAACTTTGCGCTGTTTTACGCAACTGGCTACTTGCCTTTTATGATGTATCTTGACCTGTCCAACAAAATTTCAAGGTCGATCAGATACTCCCGCCCTTTGTTATCTTACCCGTCAGTAACATATCTGGACGCTATCTTCGCACGCTTGTTTCTAAATGCGCTCACCCATTTTCTGGTGTTCTATATTTTGATGTTTGGCATCATGACGTTGTTCGATACTGGTAACATTCTGAACTACGCCGCCATATTCAACTCACTCAGTATGGCGTTGACCTTTTCGTTCGGGGTGGGTGTGCTGAACTGTTTCTTGCTTACCAAGTATCCGATTTGGGAGCGGGTCTGGGGGATCGTAACTCGCCCGCTGTTCATAATTTCTTCGATATTCTTTTTGATCGAAAGCATACCCCAACCTTTCCGTGATTACCTTGCATACAATCCGCTGGTTCATATCATTGGGGAAATGCGGCGTGGCTTCTATGCGACCTACGACGCGACTTGGGTCAATCCTCTGTACGTGTATGGCATTTCGTTGACGCTGACCGTGTTGGGCCTTGTGTTTCTGGGACGCTATCACCGCGAACTCCTCAACAACTGACCCATACTCGGGGTGGTTCGCACCTTACGACGGGGTCGTTTACCTAAAATCCACACTGCTATTTCACAGAAGTAAAGCGCTCTTTAACTCCAAGGATCCACCATAGACCTCATTAAGCTGGGTGAGCTGTACGAGGGGGTCGGGGTGGCCAGTCTGGTATTTACCGGCACTCATGCGGGTGCCGAATTAAGCTATGTTGCAAACGTTTCTGATCTGGAAGTCTTCCAGGCGGGAAACAGGACGTATTTATATGCTGCCACGGGTTCGAATGGTGGCGCGACGGTATTTTCCATTTCGGACGCCGGCGCATTCTCATTGTCAGCGCAATTGTCATATCCGCTTTCGGTTATGGCTTCACCATATGCTCAGATCGAACTGATTGAGGTGTCTGGCGCCACATATCTGCTGCCGTTCGGTAGATACGACTGGACCTTGAACGCCATTACTTTGGATGGTCCGGACCTGTTCGGTGCGACCGAGAGTTTTGAATGGGGTTTGGGAGGATTGGGAAACCTGAGCGCTCTGACATCGCGCAGCTTCGGGGACCAGACACATGTCTATGCTTCGAATGCGCAGAGCACAGGCTTCAACCATTATGTCGTGTCCGAACAGAATATCTTGGAATTGATTGACGGAAACAGCATTCCGACCGCCACGAACACCTCGGACATGGTGGCGCTTGGTATCGTTTCCAGCGGCGGCGCACAAATCTTGCTAGGTTTATCACAGCAGCAAGTTGGAATCTCCAGCTATCGTCTGGATAACGCCGGAAGCCCAACCTTCGCAGATTCGCTGTCTGCGGCAGAATACCTGCCGATTTCCGCCCCGACGGCACTGGTGTCCGGAAACGTACTGGACAAGACCTTCGCCATACTCGCAAGCGCCGGAAGTTCATCCCTGACAGTCGTTGAAGTTGGTGCCGACGGCTCACTGAATGCAATTGATCACATCATCGACAGCACGGCGACCAGATTCCAATCCATAACCGAACTGGCGTCGGCACAGGTTGGCGACAGACTTTACATCGTCGGCGGCGGCGCAGACGATGGATTGTCTCTGTTCACTCTTCTACCCAATGGGATGCTTGTGCATCTGGATACGGTTTGGGACACCAATCAGACGGCATTACAGAACATCTCGGCGCTGTCGATGGAATACGTGGGTGGCAAATTGCAGATCTTTGCAACCAGCGAGACCGAGCGCGGCATCACACAGTTCGAGTACGATCTCGCTGGTGCGGGCGAGACAATTGCTGGTGACGGATCATCGTCCGCTCTTTTCGGGTCTGCTGGCAATGACCAGATCGACGGTGGCATTTGGAGCGAAACCATATCCGGCGGTGCCGGTAACGATCTGCTGCGCGATGGCATCGGCGAAGATACGCTTATTGGCGGCACAGGTGCGGATATCTTTGTGCTGGCCTCCGACGATATGGTTGACAAAATCATGGACTTTCAGCCCGGTGTGGATCGGCTGAACCTGACTGAGTTCCAGATGTTGTACGATGTTCGGCAGCTAAATGTTGAACCCCGCGTTTGGGGAGCTGAAATAGTCTATCGCAATGAAGTTACATATGTATACAGCGCCGATGGACGGTCTCTGGACATTTCACATTTCACAACTGCCGATACGCTTCTGCTTAACCGACCGCCAAATGGGTTTCAGTATATTCCCGAGATCATAAACGGGACCAACGCGAATGATGTCCTGGGCGGCGATGAAGGCACGGAAACCTTGTATGGCTTCGGTGGAGACGACGTTTTCAACTGGTCGCTCGACCCAGATGTTTTCTATGGGGGGGACGGAACGGACACCGTAAATTATGCCACCGCCGCTTCATCGATATGGGTTGATCTGGCGAACAGACAAGCAACGGGCGCGGCGGATGGTGACGTCCACCATTCCATCGAAAATATCGTTGGGACCGCTTTTGACGACACTTTGATCGGCGATGGCAGTGCCAATCGGCTGGTGGGTGGCAATGGTGACGATTATCTTGATGGCGGTCTTTCTGGTGACACCTTGGATGGCGGTGATGGACGCGATACCGTCACCTATGCCTGGGCTCGCGAGGCGGTTATCGCGCGACTCGATAATGGTCTTTTGGCGGGAGCCGCACTCGGCGATATTCTGATCAACATCGAAAACGTGGTGGGGACGGCCTTTGACGACACGCTTGCCGGAAACAATGCCGAAAACCTGCTATGGGGTGGCGAAGGCAATGACATCCTGACCGGCGGCGGTGGCGACGATAGCCTGGCAGGCGGCGGCGGAAACGACACGTTGTCTGGCGGCAGTGGCGCAGACCTGCTTGATGGTGGATCTGGTCAGGATTGGGTCGACTATCGTGACGCAAACTCTCAGGTGCAGGTTGACTTGGGAACACGCACAACCGGTTGGGGTGCGGCGGGCGACACGCTGGTGTCGATCGAACACATTTACGGCAGTAATTTTGACGATCAGATTTCTGGAGCCGATGGCGGCAACACGATCTTGGGTATGGACGGCGCTGATTTCCTGTCTGGAGGTTCGGGTAACGACGAACTGTTCGGCAACAGCGGTGACGACAGCCTGCTGGGCCAGAATGACAATGATCGGCTTTATGGTGGTTCGGGCAATGACGTCCTTTCAGGTGGGCACGGCAACGACGTGTTGTTTGGCCAATGGGGCGATGACATCATGAACGGCGGCAGCGGTGCTGACATTCTTCATGGATCCTATGGTGCTGACCTCATGAAAGATTTTGGCGGTCGGGATAAGTATCATGGTGGTCCGGGTTATGACACCGTTGACTATTCCGCATTAACCAACAATGTGCGCGTCGATCTGCGAAGCGGCAAAGGGTTCTGGGCCGCAACCGGTGATATCTATACTTCGGTCGAAGGTGTGATCGGAAGTCGGGGTTCGGATGTCATTTATGGCAATGCAGCTCACAACACACTCTCCGGGCGCGGTCAGGGCGACAGGATTTATGGCTTGGGAGGTCATGATACCTTGTCGGGGGATGACGGCGCTGACCAGCTATTTGGCGGGGTGGGTCGGGATCGGCTGTTTGGCGGGAACGGCCCTGACATTCTGAAAGGCGAAGGTGGCAATGATTTGCTACAAGGGGGGACTGGCCCCGATCAACTATTTGGCGGACCCGGTATCGACATTGCCAACTATGCTGATGCAATCACGGGCATTACGGTCAATCTGAGCACAAACGTGAACAAAGGAGCAGCCGCGGGCGACAAACTTTACTCGATAGAGATAGTTGTCGGGTCGGGGTCGGACGATCGGCTGATCGGCAACGGTCAAGCGAACACATTTCGGGGTGGCGACGGCGATGACCGGTTTCAAGCACTCGGTGGCAATGATCGACTGTTCGGAGAGGACGGAAATGACACGTTCATTGCCGGTTCGGGCCGGGATTACATTCATGGCGGTGCAGGAACAGATACGTTGGTCATGACGGCACTGGGATCGGGAGCTCACGTTTGGCTGACGCTGAACAAAGGCGGACGAAGTATGCAGGGCAACACAATCCTCTCTGTCGAAAACCTGACGGGCACTCATTTTGGCGACGTTCTTCATGGCGATAGCAACGACAATTTGTTTCGCGGTGCTCGGGGCAACGACAGACTGACTGGCGGCGACGGCGACGACCGGTTGTATGGGGACCTGGGCAACGATCACTTGCTTGGAAATACCGGGGATGACATGCTGTATGGCGGTCCCGGGGACGACATCCTGAACGGCGGACAAGGCGACGATGTCATGGTCGGTGGATCAGGAGGCGACACGTTCGTTTTCACGTCTGGCAATGACTCGATTTCAGATTTCGACGTCGGGTCAGACATCATCCGGATAAACCTACAAGGCGCGGCCGCCGCTGCGGTAACTTCCACCACCGTCAGCGATTTTGCCGACATACGCGATGACGGCATCTTTCTTGACTTTGGTGGTGAAGCCTCGCTTTTTATTGAGAACCTACAGGATTTGTCCAGCCTGCAAGACGCGGTTGTTTGGTTCTAATCCGCCGACCACACCTTGTCAGGCCATGCGCGCGCCCGGATCGTTACTCTTTAACCTTATCACCGGATCAATCGTCGGAAGCAAATTTCGCAACGGAGTATCCGAAATGTCCGACAGTTCGCCCATTCTGTCCCTTCCTCTTATCCAAGTCGCGCAGGCGCAGAAACACGTCACACATAACGAGGCGTTACGCCTTCTGGACATTCTGGTTCAGCTGTCGGTCGCAACCGCCGATGGGATGAGTCCGCCAACAGGTGCGGCCGAGGGCGACCGTCACATTGTTCCCAGCGGTGCCACGGGCGACTGGACCGGCAAAGATCAGAACATCACCTGGTTCCAGGATGGTGTTTGGCAGTTCATCGCCCCTCAGCAAGGGTGGCGTGCAGATATCGCAGCGACCGCGCAGCAAATGCGGTTTGATGGTACCCAATGGGTCGATACGACACCTGCGACCAACAACCTTGATCTGGTGGGCGTGAACACGACCGCAGATGCCACCAACAAGTTGGCAGTTGCGGCAGATGCCACGCTGTTGTCGCATGACGGCACATCGCATCAGTTGAAAATCAACAAGGCGGCAATGGGTGACACGGCGTCCCTGCTGTTTCAGTCCAACTGGTCTGGCCGGGCGGAGTTCGGTTTGACAGGTGATGACGATTTCCACGTCAAAACCAGCCCGGATGGCAGCGTGTGGAACGAGACTATCGTCGCAACAGGCGCGGGCGACGTGGGAATCGGCAAAACCCCGGCGGCAAAACTGGATGTGGATGGGGTCCTGCGTCTGACGCCGACTGCAATTGCTGGCTTACCGGCTGCTGCGACTGTCGGAGCGGGCGGCATTGCCTTTGTGTCGGATGCGACGGGTGGTGCACAACTGGCCTATAGCGACGGAGCATCATGGCTGAAGGTCAGCGACGGCACAGCCCTCTGACCGGAACTCCGCGCAGGAGGCGGCCATCAAAACGCCCGCAGGTTCTTACTGCGGGCGTTTTTTTATGATCAACGAGGTCCACCGTCCGGACCGAATGGCGTAACAAATTCGGCCATGGACCCGGCCTCGCCGTCCTTGCCGCTGAGTGTCGCTTGATCCGCGGATATGCCCCAATCGATACCGATATCCGGATCATCAAACCGCACCGACATCTCGGTCTCGGGCGCATAGTGGTCCGAGCATTTATAAAACACATCGACACCGTCAGTCAGCGTAACGAAGCCGTGCAGGAACCCTGTGGGCACCAACAGCGCCGACCCGTTTTCATCAGACAGTTCGACCGCAACCCATTCACCATAAGTGGGCGAGCCATGACGAACATCAACTGCAACATCCAGAATGGACCCACGCAGGCATCGAACCAACTTGGCCTGTGCATGGGGCGGCGCCTGGCAGTGCAGGCCGCGTATCGTGCCCTTGGTCGCCGACCGCGACAGGTTGTCCTGAACGAAATTGGAGGGAAGGTCGGCCTGCTCCATCGCGCGGGTTGAAAAGGTTTCGCTGAAGAACCCGCGGTTATCTCCATGGCGCGGCGGCGTCACGATAACGCAGCCATCAAGCTTGGTCTTTTCTACTTTCACGGAAGTGACTCCATCAGGTTTTCAGGGCGGTTCGGCGAAGCATGTCGCGGGCCGACTGGGCCGGGCGAATTTGCCTTAACCCCGGATACGTCTTGCACGACGTCCGGGCAAGGGGAACAACTTGGCGGCCGTCAGGTAAAGAATATACAGATCGAGGCGTAACGACTTGTTGACGTGATAGATGTGATCCAGCGCCGCCTTGCGCGGAACACAGCGTCTCAGGTAAACGCCTTCGGCCTCTTTCTGGGTTTCGCAAGCCGCGAGCATTTTTTCTTCGTGGCTGTGGAAGATGATCGATGCCAAGCCCGTAATTCCAGGGCGATCAAGCAAAACCTGCCTATAGATGTTGGGCCGGGCCTGAACATAGCGCGGCTCTGGTGGGCGTGGGCCAACGAAGCTCATTTCGCCCTTCAGCACATTCCAGACCTGGGGCAGCTCGTCCAAACGATGGGCGCGCAGGAATTTCCCCATCGGCGTGATGCGGTTCTGTTTATGGCCACCGGTGATACCGACATTCTCATGGTCCGGCACGGTCCGCATGGTGCGGATTTTCAACAGGTCGAACGTCTTGTCGAAGGTCGTATTCCGTTCCGAACGATAAATGAAAGGCCGACCGTCGCGCAGGGTGACGATCACATACAGCACCAACAGCGTCGGAATGACGACGATACAAAGAACCAATGCGAGACCTATGTCGAAAAGGCGCTTCATCCCCAGTTCTTTCCGCTCATTCAGTTCGGCTTTAGAATACGTGACTTCAACCATCCCAACCATCCGGCCCAAATCCACGCCGTCCAACGGCACAATATGAGACAAAGCCGGCCTTCTTTGCATCTTTCGGCGAATAGATGTTGCGCAAATCAGCCATTCTGGCCGTTTCCATACGTCGGGCAAGGCGCTTCAAATCCAAGGCTCGAAACTCGTTCCATTCGGTCAGGATCACAACAGCATCCGCGTTCTGAACAGCCTTATACGCATCTTCAAACCAATGTGCACCCGGCAAAAGTGCCTCCCCTTCGTTTAACCCCTGCGGGTCGACAACACGCACTTTCGCGCCGCTGCCGATCAAGGCGGGAACAATTGTCAGGCTGGGCGCATCGCGCATGTCATCGGTGTTGGGTTTGAAGGTCACGCCCAGCACGGCAATCGTTTTGCCCGACACAGACCCGTCGCAGAGATCGGTGATCTTATCGACCATACGGCGCTTGGTTTCATCATTGACGGCGATCACGGTTTCGGTGATCTGCATTGGCATTCCGGCTTCCTGTCCGATGCGCGCCAAGGCTTTCGTGTCTTTTGGGAAACAACTGCCACCGTAGCCCGGACCGGCATGCAGGAACTTGTTGCCGATTCGACCGTCCAACCCGATGCCTTTCGAGACCTGTTTGACATCCGCCCCGACACGCTCGCACAGCGCGGCGATTTCGTTCACAAACGTAATCTTCGTCGCCAGGAAAGCATTGGCGGCGTATTTGATCATCTCGGCGCTTTCCAGATCAGTTGTGACAATCGGGAAATCGCGCAGGAACAGGGGTCGGTAGATCTCGGCCATGATGTCCGTGGCGCGTTCATTCTGCACTCCGACGACAACGCGATCCGGCCGCATGAAATCATCAATTGCCGCACCTTCGCGCAGGAATTCCGGGTTCGAGGCAACATCGAAATCAAGGTCGGGATGCGCCTTTTGAATCAACTGCTTCACCTTGCGATTCGTGCCCACCGGAACGGTCGATTTCGTGACCACAACTGCATAATCTTCAAGCGAATCAGCAATCTCTTCGGCGGCGGCATAGACAAAAGTCAGGTCTGCATGACCGTCACCACGTCGAGTCGGCGTGCCGACGGCAATAAAAATCGCTTTTGCGCCTTGCACCGCTTCTTTCAGGTTCTGGGTAAACGAAAGTCGGCCTGCGGCCACGTTTTTCGCCATCAGATCTTCAAGGCCTGGCTCGTAGATAGGCACCTGCCCAGCTTCAAGCATGTTGATTTTCGCGGGATCTTTGTCCACGCAAACAACTTCATGTCCAAAATCTGAAAAACAAACGCCAGAGACCAGGCCCACATACCCGGTGCCGATCATCGCAATTTTCATTGGCTCGAAACCTCTTTTTTCAAATAATCTACGATGGGATGATGCATCACGCAAACACTGTCAACGGACGGCGAACCTTCGCCCATCCAGACATCGCCCTATTCCCGTCACGCCCATGCCATGGCAAGTTTGCACGCTGCGGGGCGAAACTGGATGGTTAGGCCTGAATCATGTTTGGAAATACACTCAGAACACTCGGCGTCGCGGCGCTTCTGTCATTTGCCGCGCTGCCGGACGCTGCGGCTGCTGCCTGCACCGTGGCAAAGGTATCCGGGGCAGAAAAACCAATTCCTAACAAAGGCTTGAACCAAGGCCTGCTTGACAAGGCCGTTGTTGCGCGGGTGAACGCCGAACGGTGTCGACGCGGCCTTCCAGCCGTGACAACGACTTCGGGCCTTCGTAAGCAGGCAGCACGACATTCACAATGGATGGCACGCAGTCAGAAACTCAGCCACAAGGCCAGTGGCTCGTTTAACCGGACCCTCACCGACAGACTGCGAGCATCTGGTGTGCGGTTTCGCACCGGGGCAGAGAACATCGGATGGGTCCATCTCTATGGCATTGATGGCAACAAGTTCATGATTCGCTCGTCGCAGCAGTGTTTTTTCACAACGAAAAGCGGTCGCAGGATTGGGCGGCACAGCTATAACAGTCTGGCCAGTCTGATTGTTCGAAAATGGATGGATTCACCCGGACATAGAAAGAACATTCTGGGCCGAAAACTTCGATATAGCGGTGTCGGCGCGGGCGTTCAGCCCAGTGCGAAGTACTGTGGTTCGGTATTCCTTACCCATATCTTCGCCGGATAATGCGGACTATTGCATCGCTGCCACAGGGTGGCGAAGTTCTGCGTGAACGGGGTATTGAATGCAAGAACAGACTTCCAATAGCGTTCATGGTATGCAAAACAAATATGGACGGCTCGCTAAATCGGCGCTGCCCGCTAATTAATTATGGAGTATGAAACATGAAAAAAGTGATGACCCTTGCCGCTGCTGGCATGATCGCTCTGTCCGCACCTGCTTTCGCTGGCGCATACGGCGACGCAGTTGTTGAAGAAGAAGTTGTTGTTGTTGAAGAAGCTGGTAGCTCGCTGGGCAACACCGGTCTGGCTCTGCTGGGTCTGGCTGTCGTAGCTGGCATCATTGCAGCTTCGGACGACGACACCGCGGCAACCAGCACCAACTAATTTGAACGCTTCTTCGGAAGCATTCAATCGGAAACGGCAAGTCCTTGGGGCTTGCCGTTTTTGTTTTCAGAGGCCATGATTCCACCGTTGGATGAACAATCCCCACCGGTGCGAAGGGCGCTTTGAATTGCAAAAAATCACGCCGATCATTTTGGCAGGCGGCATTGGATCGCGTCTTTGGCCAATATCCCGTGAAAGTTTTCCCAAGCAGTTTCTTAAGATCAATGATGCGCCAAGTTTGTTTCAACAAACCGTGCAGCGCTTTCAATTGGCGGGGTTCACACGCCCCATCATCGTCACGAACGAGGATTATCGTTTTCACGTGGTCGAACAGATGGGAGAAATCGGCACTCTGCCCGAGTTGATATTGCTTGAACCTTGTTCGCGAAACACCGCAGGTGCCGTTTTGGCTGCGGTTCGCATGCAAGCCGACAGGAATCCTTCGGCGTTGTGCGTTGTCGCGCCGTCGGATCATTTGATTACGGATCGCACCGGTTTCACCTTGGCCATAGAAAAGGGTGTTTCTGCGGCGATTTCGGGCAAACTGGTTACATTCGGGATCAAACCAGACCGACCCGAAACAGGGTATGGGTATCTTGAGCTTGGCAAAGACGATGTTGGCGGTGGCCAGCTTGCACCCGTCCGGTCCTTTACCGAGAAGCCGGATCTACAGACTGCGGCCCTGATGATGTCCAGCGGACACCATCTGTGGAATGCGGGCATTTTCCTGTTTCGTACCTCTGACATGCTTGCCGCGTTCACGCGATACGCGCCAGAAGTCGCCGCCCATGTCGATAAAGCGCTTTCTGGAAATACGCTCGATCTTGGGTTTACCCGTCTTGATAAGGACGCCTGGATGGCATTGCCCGACATATCTCTGGACTACGCGGTGATGGAACATGCCGACAACATCTGCGCCGTGCCGTTCGACGGGCACTGGTCTGATCTGGGCAGTTGGCAGGGATACTGGCGCGAAGAATGCAGGTCGAACACGACGCAAGACGGCCTTGTGACCATCGGCAATGCGCACGGCATTGATTGCGAAAGCAGCTTGCTGATGTCCGAAAGTGCGGATCAGACGATTGTGGGTCTTGGGCTGCGCGATCTGGTGGCTGTGGCCATGAAAGACGCGGTGCTGGTCGCGGATCGCAACCGCTCGGATGAGATTGGCACCGTGGTCAACTACCTGAAGTCACGGAACGCGTCGCAGGCTACATTCCGGCCACAGGATTTCAGACCATGGGGCTGGTTCGAGGAACTGGTCACTGGTCCCGGCTTCAAGGTGAAACTTATCACCGTGCATCCGCGGGGTGTTCTGTCGCTGCAATCGCATACCCATCGCGCCGAACACTGGGTGGTGGTTGAGGGGGCCGCCAGTGTCACCATCGGAAACCAAACGCTGGACCTGTCTGCGAACCAATCTGCCTATGTGCCGAAAGGCGAGGTTCACCGCTTGGAAAACAACAGCCTGTCCGATGCCGTTCTGATCGAGGTTCAAACCGGTCCTTATCTGGGCGAGGATGATATTGTCCGATACGAAGACGCCTATGCGCGCAGCTAGACGGCACGCCTGCGCGGGTTACAGCCGCAGGTTCTGAATGGCCAGACTGCCGATCCGTTGACCAACCCATTGGCTGGATTTCAGGACACGGCCATTTCCGTCTACCCAATAGACATTGTTGAACGAAATCTCGCCACGCTTGCAGCTTTCCTTCATGACAACAGCATCCGCATTGATTGCACCCAGACTCACGCGCTCCGACTTGCCGCGCGCAAGCGAACAATCCAGCACAAGGCTGGTGCTTTGACCCAGATTGCCAAGATAGAAATGTTCGCGCTTGTAGGTGGCGTTGCGCCGCGCGGTGATCGCCGACACGGCGGCATCGATGCGCGACGCCATCAGGTCTTCGCCCAGACCGCGCGTGTTGGCCAGAACCCCGCGCTGGAAGGTCAGTCCTTGCCCGGGGGCGCTGCCCCACGTGACATAATCGCCATTCCGTCCAACCGGGCTGATGGCCAGGACCGCCTTGGTCTCGATCCGCACGACCAGGGCGATTGGCCCTTTTGTTGCGGCCAAAGCTTTGCTTACAACGGCATTTGGATCGGTCGTCGCTGCCGTCGCGGTGGTGGGTGAAGCTTCTTTGCCACCGCCCAATTTTGCACCCAACTGCTTGCCTGAGTTTTTCAGTAGACTGGCGGTGATCTTCGGCAGTTCAACCGCATCCGTATCCGAACCACATCCGCTCAGCACGACTGAGGCGGCCAAAATGTACCCGGCGACGCGCACAGAGCGTCTGGTGAAACGGACTTTCACGCTCATCTCCAGAACTTGCCCCAACGGGACGCCAGGGCATCTCCGTGGCCTTCGTCCACCCATTCGAACAGGCGGCCATCCACTTCCAGACGCGCGCCGCCGTCACGAGACAGGGATCGTAAACTGGCGTTCGATGCACCGCGTGAGGGTGTGCCGAACGCCCATTCAAACGGAATCGACAGGCGGATGCCTTTGTCAAACGACCCTTCGCCGAAATCCTCGGCCGAGACGTTCGTCTTGGTCACGAAACCACCAACCTTCCAGCCGTTGTCAAATGTCCGGTCGATGGACAATGTGGCACCGTAATCGCCAGCCAGATAGCGGCCCACGTCAAGTTGGCCCGTAAACCCGTTTCCGAAATCATAATACGCGGACACATGCCCGGTAACGACACTGTAATCCTGAAAGCTGAACAGCTGATCAAACTCGCGTTGCTTCACCCAGGCAACTTCGGCGCCTACTGCAAGCTGGCTGTCGACCGGTTTCCACAGCACTTCGGCCGAGACCCCGCCAAACATGCTTTCAAGATAACCAATGGTCACGCGGCTATAAAGGTTCTTGCCGGGGCGACCATACATGCTCGCCGTCAAATGAGAGATCGCCGGATCACCTTCTGCCGCGTACCGCCCGGCCTGCGTCCGTACGGGTGGAAGCGCCGAGGAGCTGCCATCCGAATCTTCGCTCAGGTTGCCCCAGATGCTTTTCGAAATCGACCCGGACAAGAAGATGTTCGGGGCGACTTCATAAGACCCGCTCAGTTTCAGGCCGAAATCTGCGCGGATGGGGCTGGCCGGATCAAAGAAGCTCAATCCCATATAGGGGGCCAAAGCCCAGCGGAACCGGCTTTCGGGATAAGCCAGTTCAGAATTGCGCACCGCACGCGGTGTTGCTTCGCCGATCGAGACACGCTGGAACATATCAGTCGCGGGGGCGTGTTCCAGCCGCTCAATATCGCTGCGGCGCATGGTGACCGTGGACAGCGGAATCCCCCGGTCCACCAGCGTTATCACGAATGTCTCGATTGATGGCGGCAGGGCATGGGTCAATATCCGTGCAGTGCGCCCAACGGCTTGCGCCGGGGAATAGAATTTTCTGTTGTCAACTTTCAGTTCGGCCCGCGTGGCACCCAACGCAAGGGATTGCAGCGTGATCCCGTCCTTGTTCAGCGCATCCCCGACAGCTTTGCGAATGCCTGTTTCGTTGGTCGGATCAGAAATCCAACTCGTGCTCCAGGCCTCGGTGTTGCTGCGCGATGGTCGTGGTTTGACGGGCAAAGGTGCACGTTCGTTCCCCGAACGGGCGATGGGTTGACGCGGGTTCAGACGGATAACGACACTTGCCCCGATCGTATCACCAGCCAGGTAAAACGCATTCAGGTGAATGGCCGGTGATACCTGATAGTCCACAGCAAAATTCAACGGAGACTTATGCTCCATTATCCCTGCCGCCACCTCTTGAACATAAGCGTCCGAGCTGTATTCCGCCTTCAGAGTCAGCTTGTCGTTCACCTTATAGGACACACCGGCAAATGGTGCGAAATCGCCCTTGAACCATTGGCTGGCATTTAGTGTGCCGCCTTGGCCAAAATTCCATGGGGGGCGCGAGCCGGTTGCGCCAATTGGTTCATAGCTGCCCATCCGGCCCCAGCCAAGACCACCCGTGACGCGCAAACGATCACCGATGGTTTTTGTGGCAACGATATACTCGCTGGAATAAATACCCGTGCCGATAAAGTCGCGAATCCCGACGGACACGGCCGGGAAATATTTGCTTTCGTTCAGAACCCGATATCGGACATCGAAGCTCCGGTCGAAGTAATCCCCGACAACAGGGTGGAAATCGGAAATCTTGGCATAGCGGAAGCTGCCTGACAGACGCGGCGTGATCTGGAAGCTCAGCGTGCCGTTGGCATTCGGTCCGAACTGCGAATAGGTGAATGCCAACTCGCTGTCAGCGGCGGCCTCGGCAGTCGGCATCGCGATCAGACCGGGAGTCCCGTAAATCGTATAGCTGGACGTCAGCGTCCCAACCTCGGACACGGCCGGCGTGGCTGTCGCCGCTGCGACACCAAAGGCTGCCAGTTTACAAAAATCCACCCGAGAAATGCTCACTGCCATCTCCGTTCAACATCTTTTTTTGTTCAGATACGCGATCCCAGCAGACAAATCACGCAAAACCGACACGGTTCAGCGGTTTGCAGTGGATTGTCGCGCAATTGCACAAATGATCCTGTAGCTCCTCTAGCCTTTGTAACGCGACGTTACCAGCCTTAACAAATCATGGTGGGATATACTGACGAAAACCCTATAAATGTCGGAGCCGATCATGTCACTTTTCACACCATCCGCCGCATGGGTCAGCGACGAACACCGCATGTTTGCTGATATGACCAACCGTTTCTTTGCAGACGAACTGGCACCCAACATCGAACGCTGGGTCGACCAAGGCATCGTTGACCACGACTTTTGGCGCACCGCCGGGCAAGCGGGCATCATGGGCGGTGCCATTCCCGAAGACTTCGGCGGCGCAGGGGGAGACATGGGGTTTGAAAGCGTCGTCATCTATGAACAGGCACGCACGGGCGATTGTGGTTGGGGCTATGGCATCCAGTCCATCGTGGTCCACTACATCACCGCCTATGGCACGGACGAACAAAAGGCGCGCTGGCTGCCCGGCTTGGCGTCGGGCGAGATTGTCGGCGCTATTGCCATGACCGAACCGGGCACCGGGTCAGACCTTCAGGCCGTGCGCACCCGCGCCGAGAAGGACGGCAACCAATACAAGATCAATGGGTCGAAGATTTTCATCACCAACGGACAAGCCGCCGACCTGATCATCACCGTCTGCAAGACCGACCGGAATGCTGGATCAAAAGGTATGTCCCTGATCGTTGTCGAACCGGACCAATGCGAGGGCTTCAAGCGCGGTCAGAATCTGAAAAAGCTGGGTATGAAAGCCAATGACACATCCGAACTGTTCTATGAGGATGTGAAAGTACCCCAGACCAATCTGTTGGGCACGGAAGAGGGGCAAGGGTTCTATCAACTGATGAAGCAACTGCCGTGGGAACGGCTGCTCATTGCCATTCAAGCCCTTGGTGCGATTGATTTCGCGTTGGAACAGACCATCGCCTATACACAAGAGCGCAAAGCCTTCGGGCAACGAGTGATGGATTTCCAGAACACACGGTTCAAGCTGGCCGAATGCAAAACCAAGGCCGAAGTGCTGCGCAGTTTTGTCAATGACGGGATCGCACGGCTGATCGACGGCACGCTGGATGCGCCCACCGCTTCGATGGCAAAATACTGGGGCAGCGAGGTCCAGAACGAGGTCATGCACGAATGCCTGCAACTGTTCGGCGGCTATGGCTACATGATGGAATACCCCATTGCCCGGCTCTATGCCGACGCCCGTGTGCAGATGATTTATGGCGGCACGAACGAGATCATGAAGGAACTGATTGCACGGGCGATTGATGAGTAAGGTTGCTGCAAACGGCCCGCTTCACGGCGTCAGGGTTGTGGAAATTCAAGGTCTTGGCCCGACCCCCTTTGCCGCGATGTGGCTGGCAGATATGGGGGCAGATGTTGTGCGCATCCAGCGCCCGAACCTCAAACCCTTGGTCCCGCAAAGGGTCGATGTGCTGAACCGAGGACGCGGGTTTGTTGAACTGGACCTGAAAGACGATGCTGATCGCAACGCCGCCTGCAACCTGATCAACCGCGCAGACATGCTGATCGAAGGGATGCGCCCCGGCGTGATGGAGCGTCTGGGGCTTGGCCCGGCTGGCTTTTCGGGCACCAATCCTCGGCTTGTTTATGGACGCATGACGGGTTGGGGGCAATCCGGCCCGCTGGCGCAGGCGGCCGGACATGACATCAACTATATCTCGATCACTGGCGCGCTTCATGCCATCGGAGGCAAACATCCTGTGCCGCCCCTGAACCTGTTGGGCGATTTTGGCGGTGGTGGCATGTATCTTGTCGCTGGAATGCTGGCGGCGTTGTATGCGGCGCGCGAAACGGGCAAAGGCAACGTGGTGGACGCCGCTATCACCGATGGCACGGCGCATCTGATGGCGATGATCTATTCCATGCACGGTGCTGGGATCTGGGCGGACGCGCGCGAGGCAAACCTGCTGGATGGCGGCGCTCCCTTCTACACCGTTTATGAATGCGCCTGTGGCGGGCACATGTCGGTTGGCGCGCTGGAGGCGAAATTCTATGCAGAGCTTCTGTCACGACTGGGGCTGGATGATGCCGACTTGCCCGCACAGATGGATGTCGAAGGCTGGCCTGTCCTGCGCACCTGTTTCGCCGCCCGTTTCAAGCAGAAAACCCGCGATGAATGGGCAGAGCTTCTTGAAGGAACCGACGCCTGCTGCGCCCCGGTCTTGTCCTTGCAGGAAGCGCCCAACCACCCCCATAATCGCGCACGCAATACCTTTGCGGCGATAGACGACGTCATACAGCCAGACGCGGCACCAAAACTGTCAGATACCGCGATTCGCGCAACCATAGGGGAAGAATGCAAGCCGTTGCAGATCGACGAACTTATGGCGCGTTGGTCCGGTTAGCCATATTAGCATTCCCATTATCACAGGTACCTCCGCTGCCCGAAGAACGACGGAAAAGACTTCCGGTTTTCCCAATTTGCCCCTTGCAAACCCGGCGCTGGACCGCTAAATCCCCGCCTACCGCGCTCTGGTAGCTCAGCTGGATAGAGTACTTGACTACGAATCAAGGGGTCGGGGGTTCGAATCCTCCCCAGAGCGCCATTCAAACCTTTCAAGACATTGTAAATAACGATAAAGCCAATTTGCTATGGCCGTTACCCCATCTCTATCCCAGACTTGGAGTGCGGTGGTGTGACGGAATGTGATACGTTATCTTCACAAAAGTAGTGCGAAATAGAGGACTTTGTGATTTGCGGATTGCCGCTTGCAATATTCCTGCCTGAAAAGTAAGCGCCTCAAGGCTGGATCGCACTATGATAGAAAGGGCTAACACCTTCTGCACTCACCATTTCCCGAATAGATTGCCTGGTCCCATCTCGATGAACGGGCGTGGCAGATACCTCGACAACATCTTCGTCGAACGCCTTTGGCGGTCACTAAACCAGGAGGCCATCTATCTCGAAGAAATCGACGACGGCTGCAAGGCCCGTTGCATCATCAGAGGCTGGATGGCCTTCTACAACACCAAACGCCCCCATTCCGCGCTTGGTCGGCAGACGCCCGATGACGTATATTGGGCAGGCTTGGAGCAACGACACGCAGCATGAGACTTAAACCCGATACACCTTAGAAATGCTGCAAACCTGTCCGAAAAGATGGGACCATCTTCAACCGATGCAGCCTTAACGCACAATCCCCATAGCACCGAGACCTGCCCGCGCTTTCCTCCTTGTCAGATTTGTCGCCGCTGCATCTCGCGATGGCAGCAGCCACAAACCTTAGACAAAGTAAGCTTTCGCCACAGCTGTACCAAGGTCCGGTATTGTTTGCCCCCGGTGTTTCTCGCTACATTCTCCCCATGCAACATGCCGAGCTTCCATTTTTCCCTCCCGCCAGATCCCGCACACATGAGGTTTGCGGCGCGGGCGCGTATGTGTTTGCCTTTGCGCTCGCGGCACGATTGGGTGGCCATACGATATGGGTTCGTGAAAGCTGGGATAGCGCTCAGATCAACCCAACCGGGTTTGCAGATTTCGTGGAACCCTCAGAACTGACGGTTTGTAACACGAGGGCTCAAACAGAAGCGCTTGCGATTGCTGAAGAGGCGCTGCGGTCGGAGGCGGTTTCACTGGTCGTCGTGCAACTCAACAAGCCCTTGGGATTAACAGAGGGGCGGCGACTGCAATTGGCAACGCGAGATGGAATGTCCACAGGGCTAGCCATTATTCCCGAAGGCATGGGAAGTCATGCGGCGGAAACGCGTTGGCGCTGCACCCCCGTTTTCGACCCTGAAGACTCGACACTCCAGAAGTGGGAGCTTATTAAGAACAAAACAGGAACAATGGGTGTCTGGCATGTTCGATGGGATACAGCGTCGCGTCGTATCACTGTGGTTTCCCCGGCTCGCGAGTGACCGGGTTTTACGCCAGTGCCCGATCGAAGGGCCCTTTGCCCTGACGTTGAAACAGCAAAATTCCAACCGGATCTACTGCCTGAATGCTGCCGCAGAGAAACAAGGCTTGCATCAGGGCATGCCCTATGCGGATGCGCGCGCTTTTTTTCCAAGCCTGCAAAGTCGAGAGGCGGAGATCGAAAAAGATCAACAATTTCTACGCATCTTGTGCCGCTGGGCGCTGCGCTATTGCCCGTGGGTGGGGTTGGAGGGGAAGGATGGGTTGGTTCTGGACATCACCGGCTCGGCGCATCTGTTTGGAGGAGAAGCCCCCATGCTGGCCGATATGCGCACACGCCTGATGCGAGCGGGATTATCGGTGCAAATCGGCTGTGCTAATACGCGCGGGGCGGCTTGGGCCCTAGCGCATCATGGCGAGGGAATTGCCTCAAGCAGGGATACGCTGCCCGCCCTAAGAGCCTTACCAGTGGCGGCCTTGCGGATTGAAGACAGCATGTCGATCACGTTGCAACGCCTGGGGCTGCGCAGCATTGGCGATCTGGTCGGGGCCGCGCGCGCGCCGCTGACCCGCCGGTTTGGACCTGGCCTGCTGTTGCGGCTGGATCAGGCCCTGGGCGCACAGCCCGAAGAGATATCGCCACAGACAACACCGCCGCATTACGCCGTGCGGATGACATTGCCCGAACCGATTGGTCTGTTGTCAGACGTGATGGCAGGTGCCGAACGGCTTTTGGCTCAGCTTTGCACGAAGTTGAAAACACATGAGGTCGGCGCGCGCAAACTGTGCCTCTCTTTGCGCCGGGTTGATCAGGGTCATCAGCAGGTTGAGCTGCGCCTGGTCCGGCCCTTGCGCGACCCACAGCGTATTCTGCCGCTCTTTGAACGAGGGTTGGCAGAAATTGATGCGGGATTTGGTATTGACCAGCTGAGGCTTGAAGCCACGCTGATCGACCCCCTGCCAGTACAACAGATCAGCCATGCCTCGGATGGTGGAAAAGGCAAGCTGGATGACCTGATTTCCCGGATCGGCACACGGATCGGATTGGAGAACATCCAGCGGTTCCTTCCCGCTGACAGCCACATCCCGGAGCGGAGTTTCATCATTGCGCCAGCGGCCTATTCAGAGCCTGCCAGTGGTTGGAACCTTTCTAACACACGCCCGATCCTCCTGTTTCCATCAGAGCCGATTTCCGGAGCTGGTGCACGCCCGCCCGCGCAATTTCGCTGGCGGCGAATGGCTCTGACCACAGGTCGGGTGACCGGCCCGGAACGCATTGCCCCGGAATGGTGGCTGGAGGATGACAACTGGCGCTCGGGCCTGCGTGACTACTGGCGCGTGGAAACGCGTGAGGGGCGGCGGCTTTGGCTTTTTCACACACCGCAAAACCCGGGCTGGTTCGTGCAGGGAGAGTTTGCATGATCGAGGTCAACCGCACTCACCACCCGATCGAGCCGTTCCGGCACGACATGCTGGCAGCCCGGATGCAGGGGCAGGACTATGCCGAGCTTTGTGTCACCACGAATTTCACCTTTCTGACCGGGGCTTCCCACCCCGAGGAACTGGTGGTACGGGCGGCTGAACTGGGCTTGTCGGCCATTGCTATCACGGATCGTAATTCGCTCGCAGGGATGGTGCGGGCCTGGTCGGCTCTGAAGGAGCTTAAACTCGAAAGACAAGAAGCGGTGCAGATACGCTCGCAACAGCGGGTGGACAATTCATCCCGGCAAATCATTGGGCAGAGTGATCCGCTGACCAAGCCCGACACTGCATCGCTGCCTAGGTTGATAGTGGGCTCTCGGCTCGTCTTGCAGAACAGTTCAGTCGAATGGATCGCCCTGCCACGCGACCGGGCCGCCTACAAACGCCTGACGCGCCTGCTGACCCTGGGGAAGCGACGTACGGAAAAGGGCGGATGCATTCTTCACACCAAAGACATGATGACAGCCTGCAAGGGCATGATCCTGATCGCCTTGCCACAGGGGTGTTTGAATGAGGCTATACCCGATATTCGAAGGCTTCGTCAGCAGTTCCCCAACCATGTCTTTTTGGGCGCTGCTCCACGTTATGATGGGAGCGATCAAGCCTATTTCAATGCCTGCGCGCAGGCGGCGCAAAAAGCCTCGGCCCCGATGGTGGCGGTGGGCGATGTGCTGATGCACCGCGCAAACCGTCGCCAGCTTGCCGATGTGCTGACCTGCATGCGCGAGCGTATCACCATTGATCAGATCGGCACCCGCGCGCTGGCCAATGGCGAACACCGCCTGAAGGCCGGAGCGGACATGGCGCGGCTCTTTCGAAATCATCCGGCGGCGCTGCGCCGAACCTTGGAAATTGCCGACAGGTGCAGTTTTGATCTGAGCGAGCTGTCCTATGAATACCCGCATGAGGAAACGAGCGAGGAAACCCCGCAGGCCCGGCTGGAACGCCTGGTCAAGGAGGGGTTGAAGCGCCGCTACCCCGACGGCCCGCCGGACAGGGCGCTTGAGTTGATGGCAAAGGAACTGGCCGTTGTGAAAGAGCTGAACTTCCCTGCCTATTTCCTGACCGTGCATGACATTGTTCAATTCGCCAGATCAGAGGGCATCCTGTGCCAGGGGCGCGGCTCTGCGGCCAATTCCATTCTTTGCTATCTTCTGGGCATCACCGATGTCAGCCCCGATATGATTGCAATGGTCTTTGAACGCTTTGTGTCCAAACATCGGGGTGAGCCGCCAGATATCGACGTGGATTTCGAGCACGAACGGCGCGAAGAAGTCATCCAGTGGATTTATCGCAAATACGGTCGCCACCGCGCCGGGCTCTGCGCCACAGTGATCCACTTCCGCACCCGCGCTGCCATTCGTGAGGTCGGTAAGGTCATGGGGCTCAGCCAGGATGTGACCGCAGGACTGTCCGGGCAAATCTGGGGTATGACCAATGGCGGTGTCGACCTGAAGCGCATTCGCGAGCTTGGCCTTGACCCCGAGGATCGCCGCCTGATGCAGACCATCCGTCTGATTGGCGAGATCATCGGCTTTCCCCGCCACCTGTCCCAACATGTGGGAGGTTTTGTCATCACTCGTGGGCGGCTGGATGAGCTTGCCCCGATTGAAAACGCCGCGATGGAAGATCGCACCGTGATCTGCTGGGACAAAGACGACATTGACGCTTTGGGCATCCTCAAGGTGGATGTGCTGGGGCTGGGCATGCTCAGTTGCATTCGCAAAGCCTTTGCCTTGCTGCAAGAGCACGACAACGTAACACATAGCATTGCCTCGGTCCCCCAAAACGATGAAGCCACCTATGACATGCTGTGCCGGGCCGATGCGATTGGCGTCTTTCAGGTGGAAAGCCGGGCGCAGATGAACTTTCTGCCCAGAATGCGGCCTCGTGAATTTTATGATCTCGTGATTGAGGTCGCCATTGTCCGTCCCGGTCCCATTCAGGGCGATATGGTTCAACCCTATATCCGGCGGCGTAACGGCCAAGAAAGCGCAGAACCCTTTGGGCCAGCGCTGGGACAGGTTACCGAACGCACCCTCGGTGTGCCTCTGTTTCAGGAACAGGCTTTGCAAATCGCGATGGTCGGGGCCGGATTTTCCGCTGAAGAGGCTGATCATCTGCGTAGATCTTTGGCCTCATTCCGGCGCATGGGGACGATTGGCAAATACCGGGAGAAATTCATCGCCGGTATGTTGAACAATGGTTATCGCTCGGACGTGGCCGAACGCTGCTTCGGCCAGATCGAGGGCTTTGCCGATTATGGTTTCCCTGAAAGTCATGCGGCAGCCTTTGCCATGCTAGCCTATGTCTCGGCCTGGCTGAAATGTCACCACCCGGCGATCTTTGCCTGCGCTTTGCTCAACTCTCAGCCGATGGGGTTCTATGCGCCTGCCCAGATCGTGCGGGATGTGCGTGAGCACGGGGTCGAGACACGGCCCATTTGCGTCAACCACTCGGACTGGGACAACACGCTGGAGCGGCGCCCCGATGGGGCCTTGGCGCTACGGCTTGGCTTTCGCCAGATCAAAGGGCTGAAAGAAGAGGATGCAGGCTGGATCGTGGCGGCGCGCGGCAATGGGTACCCCGACCCCGAGGCGCTGTGGCTGCGTGCGGGGGTGCGCCCCAATGTCCTGAGGCGCCTGGCCGAGGCCGATGCGTTTTCCGATATGGGGCTCATGCGGCGCAATGCGCTGTGGCAGGTCAAGGCCATCCAAAGCCCCACGCCTCTTCCTCTGTTCAATAATCCGATTGACGGGGAAAATATCCATGAACCACAGGTCGAATTGCCGGTCATGCAATTGGGCGAAGAGGTGGTGGAAGATTACGTTTCCACCCGCCTGACTCTGCGTGCTCACCCGATGGAACTGCTGCGCCCCGCGCTTCCTGGCCTGATCACACATGCGTCTTTGCAAGATGTTGCCTTGGGGCGGTATAGCGTTTGCGGCCTCGTCATCACCCGGCAACGCCCCGGCACAGCCTCTGGCGTGATCTTCTTAACGCTGGAAGATGAAACCGGAGTCAGCAATGTAGTTGTATGGCCTAAGGTCTATGAACAGTTTCGCCGCATTGTCATGGGCGGTCGGTTGCTGCGCGTCACAGGCTACCTGCAGCGCGAAGGGATTGTCGTGCATCTGATCGCGCAGGAGGTGCAGGATCTGTCACATAAACTGACCGAACTGGGCCACCCACAACCTGAAGCCCTGACCACCGAAGGCTCCCGTGCCGATGATACTCCGAAAAATTCACGCTATCCGGCTCGTGCGATGCATCCACGTGATCAGGCAAAACGGTTGTTTCCAAGTCGAGACTTTCACTAAAACAGGCGTTCCAGCACATCGCAGCATTCGGTAGGGATGGGCTCTCTCGCGCGCTTTCTCTGTGCGGATGATCAATGGCAGCTTCCCGGTTGCGGCAATGTGATGGAAGATCTTTGAGCCGCAAATGGAAAAATTAGTGCGCCAGTAAAAACCCGGCCAATTCAAGATCAATGACTTAGCAATGCGGCAATGACAAAACTATGTGTCGCGCGCCACTTGATCCGTCTGGCCCCGGCGCTTTACTCTGGTCATGTTTCAATGTTGGTCTGAGCACGATCTGTCGGCTGGGGCTGACAATAGTACTGACCGCGCATCAATCAGGGAGGCCACCGAATGAGCTTGGCGGAATATGTGCGAATTCTGGGGCGTGGTCCGGGTCGTGCGCGATCTCTGACGCAGGACGAAGCCTATCGCGCCATGACGCTGATGCTGTCCGGTGAAGGTCCGCCCGAGGCCGTTGGCGCCATCCTGATGCTGATGCGGATGAAAGGCGAAACCGCAAGCGAGATTGCAGGATTTTCCAAAGCAGCGCAGGATGCTTTGCCTGCGGGACCGGCAGCCGATCTCGATTGGCCATGCTATGCGGCGGGGCGTACGCGTGGTGCGCCGTGGTTCCTTCACGCTGCGAAGGCCATCGCCCAGAACGAAACGCGCGTTTTGCTGCACGGCTGGAACAAGCCCGACGCACGGGTCCGTGCCGGACTGGACGTGCTTTCCATCCCCTTCTGCACCACTCTGGACGACGCGGCATCCGCGCTTGACCACGGACAGATTGCCTATCTGCCACTCGAGATAATTCACCCACGCCTTTTTGCACTGCTCAATCTGCGGGATGCTTTTGGACTCCGGTCATGTGTAAACACAGTGTGCAGAATGCTGAACCCCGGTCGCGCCGTGGCAAGCGTTCAGGGCGTGTTTCATCCATCATACCGGCTGTTGCAGGCCGACGCGGCACAGCTTCTTGGGTGGGAGGCATTGACGGTAATCAAAGGCGGCGGCGGCGAGTTCGAACGTCATCCCGGCAAGACCGTTGAAGCGTTTGGATTGCGTCAGGGCCGGCCCTGGCAAGGCAGCGTGCCGCCCTTGGTAAATGAAACCGCCCGCCTTCAGGATTATGATGGACCTCTGGTTCCCGTCGACGCGCCATTTGCGCAAGCCATGGTCGCTGGGACCATCGACCTTGCCCGTGACACACTTGCCGGAGCATGCCCATCTGGTCGCCAAAGGGATTCGGCCTGAGCGTGTTTACCGCCAGTAATCATTGGCCGCAGCGACCGTGGCAAAATGAGTTGCGACCACCTGACTGACCGCGATCAACGCCTCGGCGTCCTCTGCATATTCGGGGCGCATTCGACTGCGGGCTTCGTCATCGGGTTGGGTCATCTTGACCGCAACACGTGCCAGTTTGACAGCCATCTCATAGCCTTGCTCAGGTGTTTCCGTGATCAGGGATGGAAGCCAGGATGACATGATATGTCCTTTCACGCAGGCATCTTTCGCCCATAGTTTGGGTCCACCGCGCCGACAAAGCAACACCTCGCCTGATCCGACGAAACAGGTCTGTTCGCATTGGCCTATGATCGTGGTATCAGGTAGTGTTTTCAACAGGTTAAATATAACAGGAATACGCCATGAAAATCGTGCGGACGGACAGCGAGCTTCAGACGCCGAAACTGGACGCAGACCTGACTGCGGCCGGTCATGACCTGGTGCTGTTGCCGGGTGGGGTTACTGAGGATGTGATGTTGGCGGCAACGCGCGACGCCGATCTGATCCTGATGTGCTACACGCCGATCACGAAACGGATGATCGGCAACGCGACCCGGCTGAAAGGCATCGTGAAATATGGTGTCGGCATTGACGCTATCGACATTCCCGCCGCCATCGACGCGGGCGTGGCCGTGGTGAACGTGCCGGAATATGCGGAAGAGACGGTGGCCGAAGGTGCCTTTGCCTTGCTGATCGCGCTGGCCAAGAAACTGGCCACGCTTAACACCCATATGACATCTCAAGGATGGGCGTGGCCCGAACCCACATGGCTTGGGTCGGACATCGCCGGCAAGACCGTCGGGATTGTAGGGCTTGGCAAGATCGGGTGCAGCATGGCGCGCATGGCGGGGCTGGGGTTCCGGGCAAATGTGATCGCCTACAGCCCACATACCACGGCGGCGGAAATGGCGAGGCTGAGTGTGACGAAAGTTGACAACCTGCTTGACCTGATGACGCAAAGCGATTTCGTCACGATCCACGCAGTTCTGAACGATGACACCCGTGGCATGATTGGCGAGGCGGAGCTGCGGGCGATGAAGCCCTCCGCCTTTCTGATCAATGTATCTCGCGGTGCGATTGTGGACGAAGCTGCCCTTGTTCGGGCGATCCGCGAGGGCTGGATTTCCGGAGCGGGGTTGGATGTGTTCAGTCAGGAACCCCTGAGCAAAACGGGCCATCCGATGAGCGTGCTGTTTGACCACCCCAACGTGATCCTGTCGCCACATCTGACCTTCTATACCGAGGACGCAATGCAGCGGTTGGAGGGTGAAACGCTGGAACGGTGTTTCGAGGTGCTGGAAGGCCGCGACGTGCTGATCAAATCCCGCGACCCACGCCTGCGCGCGCAAACCAAGGGCGTGGTTTTTGCCGATTAGGGTGCGGGCTACCGCACCAAACCGATGAAGATGATCCCGGCCCCGACAGCCGCTGCCGACATAAGACGCCGTGCCCGCGGCCCTTCGCCAAACCAAAGAACGCCGATCAGGGCGGCGAAGATCACCGAAGTTTCGCGCAGCGCGGACACGATGCCCAGCGGCGCGATTGTCTTGGCATAGAGCACCAGCGCATAGGCGGTGCCAGACACCACACCCCCCATGAACCCGATCAAAAGCATTCTGGGCGGTTGCGCGCGCAACCGGTCCAAGCGGGAGGGAAACAGAAACAGAACGATCAGGATTTTCGACAGGAACAGCCAGCCAATATAGCCAAGCGCGCTGCCGGAAGTTCGCACGCCGAACCCATCGACCAACGTATAGGCTACCACGGTGCCTCCAACCGCCAAGGCCGCGAAAAGTGCGTTTCTGGAAATCGTCGCGCTGAATGCGCCTTGGGCAAGAAACATGATCCCTGCCGAGACGCTGAAAATGCCGATCCACGCCTGCAAAGGCAGCGTTTCGCCCACCCAAAACTGCGCGCCTAACGCGACAAGAACCGGGGCGAAGCCGCGCGCCACGGGATAAATGAAGCTCAGATCACCCAGACGATAGGCGACGCTCAGGAAATAGAAATAAAGCCAGTGAATCGCGACGGACGCGATCATAAAGGGCCATGCTGACGGATCCGGGATGGGCACGAACCCGATGAAGGTCAGGGCAAAGGCCACATGCCCCAAGGCCATCATGCCCAGCATGATCACCCTGTCCCCTGCCCCTTTTACCAGGGCATTCCACAGCGCGTGCAGGAAAGCAGCCGACAAAACAATCAAGGCGACTTGAGCAGTCATGCCGCGTCTTTGATCGCCGTCACCACAATCTCAAGCGCGCGGTCCAGATCATCGCGCGCGATGGTCAGCGGGGGCGACAGGGTCAACACACAGCCCTGGCTGATCTTGAAGCTCAGACCCGCTTCGAGACAGGCGTAATAAATCCGCTCTGCCTTCGCATTGCCAGGGGTTTTCAGGGCGCGGTCTTCGACGATTTCGACACCGAACATCAGACCGCGACCACGAATGTCGCCGACAATCGGGACATCTTGAAGACGATCCTGAAGCACATGCATCGCGTAGGTGCCAAGATCGGCGGACCGGGCGACCAGTCCTTCTTCCTCGATGATCTCGATCGTGGTCAGGGCGGCGCGGGATGTGACCGGGTTTTTTTCGTGCGTGTAATGCCCGATGGCGAAGTCACCGCAGACATCCAGTTCCTGTCGCGCCACGCAGGCCGCGATCGGAAGGATGCCGCCGCCCAGCGCTTTGCCCATGGTGACGATGTCGGGGATAATCTCGTCATGTTCGAACGCGAACATCTTGCCGGTCTTGCCCAGTCCGGTCGGAATTTCGTCCATGATCAAAAGTGCGCCGTGTCGGCTGCACGCCTCTCGCACGGTCTTCCAGAAACCGGGGGGCGGAACATACGGCACCGCACGCATGGGTTCCGCGATCACCGCGGCCACGTCGCCTTCGCGCTCCAGCACATATTCGACCATCCTGGCACAGGCCAATCCGCAGGCGTCGGGGCTTTCGTGATTATACGGGCAGCGATAGCAGGCAAACGGCGCGACATGTTCGGTGCCCGACAGAAGCGGCCCGGCGATGTGGCTGCGGAACGTCGCCTCGCCCCCCACGCTGGCCGCGCCCATCCCCGCGCCGTGAAACGCATCCCAGAACGAGATTGTCTTGAACCGCCCCGTCGCGGCACGCGCGATCTTCAACGCCACCTCATTGGCGTCCGACCCGCCAGTGGTGAACAGCACCTTGCCAAGATCGCCGGGCGCAATCGCGGCCAGTTTCTCGGCCAGTTGAACTGCCGGGTCATTGGTGAACCGCCGTGGTGCGAACGGCAGATCGTCCAACTGCGCCTTGATCGCGGCAATCAGTTTGGGGTGGCCATAACCGATATGGTGCACGGAATTTCCATGAAAATCCATGAAGCGGCGCCCGTCCATATCCTCGATCCAGATTCCGTCGGCCTTCGCAATGGTGCTGACACAGGGGCTGGACAGGCTTTGGTGCATGAACGCATCGGCGTCGCGTTTCAACAACGGACCGGATTTGGGCCCGATGGATTTCTTCAACCAAACCCGCCGTGCGTCCGACGTGTTGGATTCGCCTTCGGTGTGAACGATCTTGGTTGTCATGGCACCTCAAGAAGAAAAGGTGAGACCCGGACACCGGGCCTCACAGACAGGGAGGGGAAATGGTCGCGCACCACCCTAGTTCGGCCAGGGCAGCGAATAGGTTTTGACGTTGGTAAAGAACTTCATCGCTTCGGTGACGCCTTCCTTGACGGCATTGCCTGAATCCTTGATGCCGCCAAACGGCGATGTTTCGATCCGGTAGCCGGGCTGTTCCCAGATGTTGCAGGTCCCCACATCCAGACCGTTGATAAAGGCGATCGCGCGGTTCAGATCATTTGTGCAGACCCCCGAAGACAGGCCGAACTGGGTCGAGTTCGAGATCCGCATAACCTCGTCATCATCATCGGGCACACGGACGATTGGTATGATTGGGCCGAAAGTTTCCTCCATCACCAATTCACTGTCATGGGGCACGTGGTCGACCACAATGGGCGGCAGAAGCGCGCCGTCGCGACCGGGGTGATACAGGATTTCGGCACCATCCTTTTCGGCCATGAAGACGCGTTTTTCGAACAGTTCTGCCGCCTGCGCATGGATCACGCAACCCAGTTCCGTGTCGGGGTCTTGCGGATCGCCAAACTTGATCTTCTTGGCCTTCTCAAGCACCAGCGGCACGAACTTGTCAGCCACGCTTTCCTGCACCAGAATACGTTTGATCGCGGTGCAGCGCTGGCCGGAATTGCCCGTGGCCCCCGCCACCGCAATGGTCGCGGCCTTGTCCAGATCGACATCGCGCAGATCGTTGCAAACGATCAGAGGATCGTTGCCGCCAAGCTCGAGCGCCTGCCGCTTATAGGACGCCTTTTCAGCGATCATCTTGCCCACGGGCACGCCGCCGGTGAAGGTGATGATGTCGATGTTTTCGTTGACGATCATCTCCTCTCCGATATCCTGCGGCCAGCCGGTGACAACCTGGAACATCTCGGGCGGCAGGCCCGCTTCGTAAAGGATATCTGCCAGCGCAATCGCGGTCAGCGGCGTCAGCTCGGTTGGCTTGCAAACCATACAATTGTTGGTCGCAATCGACGGCGCAATCTTGTGGCTGACCATGTTCAGCGGATGGTTGAACGGCGTGATCGCGCTGATCGCCCGCACCGGTTCGCGCTTGGTGAAAATCTTGCGCTCTTTCCCGTTGTGGGTCAGGTCACACGAGAAAATCTCGCCATCGTCATTCAATGCCTGCGCGGCAGCGAACTGATAGACATCCTGCGCGCGCTTGGTCTCGTAAATGGCGTGCTGGTGACAAATGCCCAACTCCAGCACCAGCCACTTGGCCAGAAACTCGCGCCGCTCACCGATCAGTTCACCCGCACGTTGCAGGATTTGCGACCGTTCATAACGCGATAGCTTCGACTTGTAGTTCGCCGCAATGTCAAATGCGCGACGGGCGTGTTCAGCCTGACCGGCGGGCACTGTGCCGATGACCTCATCAGTATAGGGATACTTCACCGGAACGACATCGTCAGTGAACACGATCTCGCCGCCGATGCGCATACCTTCGTGGCGGATGTGGTCTTTGCTCATCACGTTATCCTTCATATCAAAGCGCCGCTGCCTGAGTGGCATAGAAGAACGCGTCGAAGTTCCGCAGCACCGGGCGCTCCGGCAGGGGCAGAACGCGGTTGCAGATGAACGGCACCTCTTGTTCGGTCAGTCCACCGTGGCTGCGCAAAGGTTCGTTCAGCGCGGCCAGATCGTGACGATGTTCTGATGTTCCGATGCAGATGTTTTCGCCCGACACCAGAACGATGTCACCAATCCGATCCGCAGGCAATTCAAAGCGGGCAACCGCCTCGGTGTTGGTCAGCACATCCGTAATCCCATCCGTGGCGCGCAGCTTGGCCATGATGTCATCCTGATCGGCACTGTCGGGCAGATAGGCCGTCGCAAACGAACCAAGCGCGCCATGGTGCACAACATAAGGGTCGGTGATCGGCAGGATCAGGCGCGCAGCAGCTTCGCCCAGCCATTGGTCAAGCAAGTCTTGCACATAAACGACCGAGGGCGAGCCATCAGCGTGATGCTTGGGCTTCATACCGTGGTCGGCGGTCACGACAATGGCGGCACCCATCGCATCCAGCTCGGTCAGATACTTGTCGAACATCTCGTAAAACGCTTTCGCCTGGGCCTGATCGGGGGCGTATTTGTGCTGCACGTAATCGGTGGTGGTCAGATACATCACGTCCGGTTTCCATTCGCGCAGCAGCTTGACGCCGGCGGCAAAGACAAACTCGGAAAGTTCAGCGGAGTATACCTCGGGTTGGGCCATGCCCAGCCATTTGCTGGCCGCATCCTGACCGTGCTCTGCTTGGGTCGACGTGTCGGATTTCTCGGCCGAGAAGCACTTGGCGCGGTCCTCATCAAACTTCAACCCCGCCCCCAGAAGGGCACGCAACTTGTCTTTGGCCGTTACCACTGCGACACGCGCTCCCGCCTCGTAAAACTGTGAAAAGATCGTCGGCGCGCGCAGAAAACGCACGTCGTTCATCATCACCTCTTCTCCGGTCTCCGGTTCATACAGGTAATTGCCGCAAATCCCGTGCACGACCGGCGGGCGGCCCGTGGCAATAGACAGGTTGTTAGGGTTGGTAAACGACGGGACCACCGAATGCGCCAGCCGGTCGGTGCCGGTTTCCCGCATCCGCTTCAAGGTCGGCATCAACCCGTCGGCAATCGCCTTGTCCAGATACTCCGGCTCGCACCCATCAAGGCAGATCGCAATCGCACAGGTTTTCGGAGCAGGGTAAGCGCGCCCGTTCACGACGACGGGGGATTGAATGGTCATAGAGTATTCCTTCGTATTTATCAGGCAGCCAGTTTGGCGCGTTCTTCAAGTGCGATGGCAGGTGGGGCGGCGCTTTCGACGCCCATCTCGTTCAGTGTTTCCTTGGCGGCGGTCACAACCTGCCGCATGACATTCTCATCCATCTGACCAATGCAGCCGATGCGGAAACTGTCCACGACGGTCAATTTGCCCGGGTAGATGATGAACCCTTTGCCTTTCATAAGCTCATAGAAGCGGTCAAAGACGAAGTTTTCATCCGCCGGACAGAAGAATGTCACGATGATCGGCGACAACCAGCGATCTTTCAGTAGGGTTTCAAACCCAAGCGCGCGCATCCCATCGACCAAAACATCGCGATTGCGCGTATAGCGCCCGCCACGACCGGCAACACCGCCTTCGGCTTCGTGCCCGCGCAACGCCTCAAGGAAGGCGGCGACCACATGGGTGGGCGGAGTGAACCGCCATTGTCCGGTCTTGTTCATATGCGCCCACTGCGCGTGGACATCCAGGCTCAGCGAATGACTGTTGCCCTTGGCGGTTTCCAGTTCTGACTTACGCGCGATGATGAAGCCGAAACCCGGCACACCTTCGATGCACTTGTTTGCCGAAGATACCATCGCTTCGTAGCGAATGTCTGCGACCCTCAACTCGATCGCGCCAAAGGCTGACATCGAGTCGATCAGGAGCTTCCGTCCGGCAGCATATGTTGCTTCCGAGATTTCCTCGACCGGGTTCAAAATGCCAGAGCTTGTTTCGCAATGGATCGCGACGACATGGGTGATCGCCGGGTCGTCGGCCAATATCTGCGCGACCTCGTCGCCACGCGGCGGCAGGTAATCGCCCTTATTCAGCACAACATGTTCGCGGCCAAGATACTCCAGCGTCTGCGCCGAGCGCATCCCATAGGCGCCGTTGGCCAACACCAACGCTTTGCCATCACGCGGAATGAAGGACGCCAGCATCGCTTCGACCGAGAACGAGCCGCTGCCCTGCATGGGCACACAATCGAAGTCATCGGACCCGTCGCCAAGCAATGCCAAAAGGCGCGCGCGCATGTCCCGCGTCATGGCGCGGAAGTCATCATCCCAGCTGCCCCAGTCGCGCAGCATCGCTTCTTTCACTGCGTAAGACGTGGTCAAGGGACCGGGGGTCAGAAGATACGGCTCGCCCAAACGCGGCGGTTCGATTTTGAGGTCTGCGGCGGTCATGATCTGTCTCCGAAAGGGGGGAACGCAAGAACAGCATTGCAGCAGTTTCATCCATATGTGAAATTGCAATTAACGATCAAAGCATAAGTTGTGCCTATACCAGAAATAAGCGGAAAGATGATGCGCCACAGCCAGTTGAAAGCCTTTCACCACGTCGCCCTGTTGGGTGGATTCTCGCGCGCCGCCGAGGCGCTTTTCCTGACCCAGCCCGCAATCTCGGAGCAGGTAAAAAAACTGGAGCAGGAACACGACACCCTGTTGTTTCACCGCGAACGCAAACGCGTTCGGTTGACCGAAGAAGGTGCACAGCTTTTCCTGTTCACCAAGCAATATTTCGAGATCGAGCAGAAGATCGAGGATTACATGTCCTCGACCAGTGCCGCGATTGACGGAGAGTTGCGCATCATCGCCGACAGCGCCCACCATATCACCCACTTCCTGGGTGATTTCCGCACCCGCTATCCCAATATCTCGGTCACATTGCGCACCGGGAACACCGAGGAAATTCTGGAAGACCTGCGCGCCTACAACGCCGAAATCGGCATCGTCGGAAGCCTGACTCCCGGTGCCGACATGACGGCGCTGAACCTTGGAACAACCAAGATCACAGCCTTTGCTGCGTGCGGATCGTTGTTGGCTGCGCGCCCAGCGCTCAGCCTGCAAGACCTGGCGGATCTTCCGCTGATTTTTCGCGAACAGGGGTCCAAGACACGACAGAAGCTGGAGGAGCGGGCGAAGCAGAAAGGCGTGACCCTGACCCCTGCCATCGTTGCCGAAGGGCGCGAGGCTGTGCGCGAGGTTGTCGCTTCGGGCGCGGGAATCGGGTTTGTGTCGCAAGCCGAGTACGGGCACGATGACCGGCTGACCCAGATCACGCTTGTCGATGCCGATATCGAGATGAGCGAGACATTGGTGCATTTGGCACAACGGAGCGATGTCAAAGTGATCCGCGCCTTCATGGAGTTTGCACGCAAGGCTCAGGACGAAAAAAGCGCCGGCGATTAGGCCAGCGCTTCGCGGGCTTCACCAGTTGGCAATCAACGTGTCCGCCATGCCTGCGTGCGCGTCAGGACACCCTTGGATACAATCAGGTGAATGATCCGTGCCAGTGCGTTGGTGTAGAAGATCATCATCCCCATCGCCGCCGCCGGGGCAATGTCACCCGCATCGTCCATGTTCAACACTGCAATCGACGCCAGCGATGTCTTGGGCGAATACAGGAACACCACCGCCGACACCGTCGTCATCGCATTGACGAACAGATAGATCGAGATATCCAGGATCGACGGCAGGCACACCGGCACCGTGACCCGGCTGAACAGTTTCATGGTCGGTTGCTTCAGAGATGCCGACACGGACTCAAACTCGCGATCCATCTGTTTCAATGCGGTGACGGCCGTCAGGTGTGAAACGGTGTAGAAATGCGTCACCGAGCAGATCACCAGAATCGCCATAGTGCCATAGATCGCATTCAGCGGGTTGGACGGGTTGTTGAAAAAGAAGATATACGCCAGGCCCAGCACCATGCCCGGAATGGCCATGGGCAACATGGCGAACATCTGAAAGAGTGCGCGACCGGTTCTGAAGCCATTGGTCTTCTCGACCAGATATGCGCCGAAGAACACGATGGCCGTTCCGAACACTGCCGTCAGCAGGCCCAGCTTGATCGAGTTGTAATAAGACCCCCAACCGCCGCCATCCATCCGGTCGAATTGATAATTGTTCAGGCTCAAGCTCAGGTCATAGGGCCAGAACTTGATCAGGGCCGCGAATTGACAGACCGCCAGAATGCCGATGATGAACAGGCCGACAATGGCGCAATAGATGAACGAGATCGTGTCAGTACGCTTGTCGGGCTGCGGCTGATAGGGAACCGAGCGCGCCGACAAAAGCGCCACCTGCTTTGACTGCACCAACCGGTCGATGGCAAAGGCGAAGATCGCGGGGATGACCAACACGACCGACACCACCGCGCCCATTTCAAAGTTCTGCTGGCCGATAACCTGTTTGTAGATATCCACCGCCAACACGTTGAACTGACCACCGATCACCTTTGGCAGGCCGAAATCGGTGATCACGAGGTTGAACACCACGAACGCCGCCGAGATCAGGCCATAGCGTGCACCGGGAATGGTGACAGTCCAGAAGGTGCGCCAACGGGTTGCCCGCAAACTGGCCGCCGCTTCGTAAAGACGCGCATCCGAGATCGCCAACGCGGTCGAGATAATCATGAAGGCGTGTGGGAACGTAAAGAATATCGACCCGATGACGATCCCGATCGGGCCATAGATGCTGGCCCCGAACAACAGCTCTTTCATCATGCCCTGATTGCCGAACAGATAGACCAGCGCGATCCCCGGCAACAGCGATGGCACGAGGATTGGTGCCATGGCGATCAAGCGGAACACGCCTTTGTAACGCATGCAGCTGCGGTTGAGCGCATAGGCAAACCAGAAGGCCAGCATCACGGTCACAATTGTGCTGACCACTGCGATCCAAAGCGAGTTTTTGATCGAGTTGAACAGCGCAGGCGTCGAGAAATAATTGATGAAGTTGTCAAACCCGGTTGCTTTAACAGGTCGCAACTGCACCCGGCGGAAGGTGTTGCTATCCAGCGTCACCCAATCGGTGCCATCCTGAAGCGTCGATCCGACCAGAAACCGACCGGCCTGGCTGGTGTTTCGGATTTGATACATGACCGGACTGCGGAAACTGAAATCCGGAAAAAAGCCCGTCACACCAATGCGCCCATCCGATCCGGCGCTTAGATCAAACTCATCAATCGCCCCGGTTTGCGCGTTCAACTCCGCGCCGTTCAAGACGGTGCCATCAAACACGCCATCCTCGTCGCTGACCTGGAATTCATACTGGGACAGCTCAAAACGATAGGTCGAAAACGATTTTGACAGCATGGCATAAAGCGGAAACGCCAAGGTAATGACCAGATACAGGGCAATAACCAGCATTCCGCCGCGCATCATGATGTCATCACGGCTCAGCTTGCCTTTGATGGTCGGGCCACCGGGCAGTTGTGAAAGATCGGTCGCGTCGGCCATCAACTTGCCTCCGGGCGGTCGAAAGCCATCAAGCGATCGGTGGGCAATTCGATGACCATCTTGCGACCTTCTCCCAACCCAAGCCGGCGTACCGCATTGATCGAGAAATCAGCGATCAGTTCGGACTGGCCAAAGCGGTCGTTGCGCAAGCGGCAGCGCCAGAACGATCCCAGAAACTCCATTTCATGCAGCAACACGTCGATGCAGTTGCGGTTCGGATCTTCTGCGCTATAGCCGTCTTCGTGAGGGATGATATCTTCGGGACGAATGGCCGCCACAACGACGGTGCCATCTTTGAAGCTGTGTTCATGGCAGGCGAAAGTCTTTTCACCCACGCTGAGCCGGCCACCCTTGGCAACCATTGATTCAACCTGGTTCATCTCGCCGATGAAATCAGCAACGAACAGGTTTGCAGGTTCGCGATAAATTTCAGTGGGCGAACCGACCTGTTCGATCACACCATGGTTCATCACCACGATCCGGTCGGCCATCGCCAAGGCTTCTTCCTGATCATGCGTCACCATCACTGTGGTCACACCCAGCTTGCGCTGAAGCTCTTTGATCTCGTGACGCAGGTGAACGCGCACTTTGGCATCCAGCGCGGAAAGCGGTTCATCCAGCAACAGCAGGCCGGGGTTGGTGGCAATCGCACGGGCCAGCGCAATCCGTTGTTGTTGCCCGCCGGACAGTTGCGCCGGATATTTGGTGCCCTGCTCGGGCAGCCCGACCAGTTCCAGCAACTCGCTGACCCTGACGGCAATCTCGGATTTGCTGCGGCCGGTGTTTTCCAGCCCAAAGGCGATATTCTTTTTGATCGTCAGGTTGGGAAACAAGGCATAGGATTGGAAGACGATACCAAAATCCCGCTCGGACGGCGGCAGGTTCGACACATCCTTGCCGTCCTGCATGACGGTTCCCTTGGTTTGCAGATCAAGCCCTGCGATAGCCCGGAGCAAGGTCGTCTTGCCACAGCCTGACGGGCCAAGGAAGCACACGAACTCACCCTCTTTAACGTCCAGAGAGACATCTTTCAGCGCGAGAAACGTGCCGAAAGCTTTCCACAGCTTATCGATGCTGAGATAGGTTTTCTGGCCTATAGCAGTGTCTTGTATCACAGGCTTGTCCTTACATATTCCGTTGGCTTACGGCCAAATCTGTCCGGTCGCGACCGGGCGCGCGTGTCAGGTCTGGAAGGGGCTTGGGTGAAAGCGGGGAGCATCAGCTGTCCCCCGCTCACTTAGCTTATGACTTGGGTTCGGACTTGCCGTCATAGCGGCTCTGCCATTCTTCAAGAATGGCCGCCCGATTGTTGGCTGCAAACTCAAAATCATTGTCGATCATTGCGTCCAGCAGACCCTCGGGGAAGTGCTCAACCGGCTTGGCGATGCCGGGATAGGCAACAACCGCATAGCCGGTATTGTACATCTCGTTGGCTTCCTTGGTGACGGTGAAATCAACCAGCGCCTGCGCGGCTTCAAGATTGGCTGTGCCCGCAACGATTGCCGTGGCCTCCATGTCCCAACCGACCCCTTCGGACGGCACGATGATTTCCAGCGGCGCACCGTCGGCTTTCGACTTGGCACCACGGAAGGCAAACGAGATGCCGATCGGAATTTCACCCGACGCGGCCAGCTTGCAAGGTTTGGAGCCGGAATGGGTATAGCGCGCGATGTTTTCATGCAGCGCGTCCATATACTCCCAGCCGCCTTCTTCACCAAACATTTGCAGCCAGCTGGACACGTCCAGGAAACCTGTGCCGGACGAATTTGGGTTCGGCATGATCACATGACCCGCATACATGGGATCGGTCAGATCCTTCCACGATGTCGGTGGTTTCAGTCCAAGCTTCTCGGCCTCGACGGTGTTATAGCAGACCGAGGCGACCCAGGCGTCCATGCCAACCCAGGCGGGCGGGTTGTCGCCATCCACGAATTTCGGATCAAGGTTTTCAACACCGGCCGGGGCATAAGGCTCAAGCATCCCTTCGGATTTCAGCAGCAACAATGACGTGGCTGCCAGACCCCAGATCACGTCTGCTTGCGGGTTGTCACGCTCGGCTAACAGTTTTGCGGTGATGATCCCGGTGGAATCGCGCACCCAGTTGATCTTGATGTCGGGGTTGCTCTGGTTGAACGTCTCGGCGTAGCGGGCCAGATCTTCGGCTTCTACGGCAGTATAGACCGTCAGTTCTGTCTCTGCGACCGCAGCGGTAGCAAAGGCGACGCTAGCCAGAAAGGACGTCAGTCTTTTCGCTGTGTGTTTCATTATCTTCTCCTCTGTTGATCTTCTGTTGTCGTGGCGGGAGCGATCAACTTCCACGCCATCCTTTTTCAAGCCAGTTTGGCAGGTTCTGACGACAAGAAAAATCGATTATACCTACCATATGATTGGCCTGCCTTATACCATATCCAGCCACTGGGGCTTGGCGCGTGAGCCTCGCTTCGAACCTCGTGACAGCGCAGATCATGCCCTGCGCCTCGTGACATATGTTTATCAATGTTTTGTGACAGATCGGGCTGCACCGTCTGGCGCTTGAACTTCCAAGGAGGTCACATTGCTTGTTGCGCATCAGTCGCTCACCTCCGTGCCATCCAGGTCTTCGATCAAGCGCGTTTCCAAAAGCTGGCCATTCCGATACAGGATCGGATACGCAATCGCGGCGATATGGTTGTTGATATCACGCAGGGCGCGCAGCGTTTCCAAATGGATATCGCTGGTCTCGAAGCTCTCGACACGACCATTTTGCAGGCGCGCAAGGTGATATTTTCGGCTTTTGCGCTCGGCCCGTTTGAAATCGGCTTTCTCGACCACAAGCAAACGCGCGCTTTCCAGATCATCCGAGATCAGAACATTGCTGGCCAGATGGAAGTTCGCGCAGACCGCCTCGTACATCCGCAGAAGTTCGGCCCAGCCTTCCTCTGAAAAACTCAGATGCCCATCCAGTTTTTCTTTCGCAACCGAGGTCAATTTCATCGCAATCACATCGCCCGCGGCTTCAAGTCGGATGGCATATTCCATCAAACCGCGAACAGATTTGACGTCCGCTTTTGAGTAAGTGTTTTGCGGCATAGTCGCGACGTAGGATCGGATGCCTGATAGCGTCTCATTCACCTCGTCGTCCTTTGCGCGCGTCGCCCGCAACACCGATGTATCGCTTGCCTCGTAAAGTCGGGGCACGGTGTGAAACATCCGCTCAACCTGACCGATCATCCGCAGCAACTCCCGTTTCAAACTGGCGATCGCCTGTTGCGGCGTATCGAGCGCGGATGGGTCCAATGCGCTGACTGGCTGATCTACCCCATTTGCCTGATTGCCCGAATATTTTGGGAACAACCGCACAATCGGGTGTTCAATCAGGCTACAAAATGGCAGCGCCAGCACCAGAAGCGACAGGTTGAACCCGATATGGGCATAAATCAGCGACTGGCCGGGACCAACAAACAGCAGGTGATCTGGGTCAGCCAACAAATTAATGACCAGCAGAACAATCAAGGCCCAACTTCCGCGCAGCATCAGGTTTGCGAACGGAATACGTCGCCCCTCTGACGACATTCCACGGGTCAGCCAGATCGGAATGAACGCGCTGCCCATATTTGCCCCCAACAAAAGCGACAGCGCGGCGGCGAAGGGGATTGCGCCGATCTGAACCAGCGTCACACACATCAGGATCGCGGCAACACTGGAATGCATGATGAATGCCAAGGCGGCACCGACGATGAAAGCTGTCACGAAATCACGCGCCAGATACCCGGACACTGCCGGAAGAAATGCGCTGTCGCTGATCGGGGCAACGGCATCGCGCAGAAACTGAAGCGAAATCAGGATGAACGCCACACCCATCAGGATACGGCCAAATTGCCGACCTTTCTTGCTTTCAACCTTCACAAACAACCAGCCGCCAGCGGCCAGCAGCAAGGGCACGAGCCAATCCAGCTTGAACGACAAAATCTGAATGATAAGCGCCGATCCCAGATCGCCACCCAGCACGATTGCAAGCCCGGTGGGAAAGGCCAGATACCCGCTCGCGGCGAACCCGGTTGCCAACAGCGCCACCGCCGCCGAGCTTTGCAAGACGATCGCCAGGAAAACGCCGGTCGTGCTGGCGCCGATCAGACTGTGGTTGTCTGTAAGCATCCGCTGGAACGAGGCACCAAAGCTGCGCTCGATCCCCGTGCGCACCATCCGCACGGCGAACAGCAGCAGCATGGTGGCACCCGCAAGGCTGATCACAAAACTTACGATGGCCATGCTACGCCCCCACCAGATGCAGAAGGTCGGCATGAAGTTTGGCAGTTGCGGCTGTCACGACGCCTGACGTGCCAGACGACAGGGACAACGGCTGACCTTCCCAATCCGTGACAATGCCTCCAGCCGCTTCGATCACTGGAACCAAGGGCAAATAATCATAGGGTTGCAGATCTTCATCCACCACAGCATCGACATGCCCCATGGCAACCAACGCATGAGGATAACAATCATAGCCGAACCGACGCGTTTGACCTGCCGACAGAAGACGGTTGAAGGCCTGAGGATGTCTGACAAATATCTTCTCGGCTTCGTTGATATATAAAATCGCCCGATCCAGCGAAGTCTGTGATGAGACGCGAATCTTGTCGCCGTTCAGCATCGCAGAGCCACCCCGCACACCGATCACCGTTTCGTTCAGCACAGGCATTCCGATCACGCCAATGGTGGGCACACCCTTGTAAAGTCGCGCCAGAAGAATACCAAAAAGTGGGTGGCCAGACAGGAAAGACCGGGTACCATCGATGGGATCTATGCTCCAGACATGGTCACAAGTCAGGTCAGATTGACCGAACTCCTCGCCCAGAATGCCATCTTCGGGAAAGTGCTGATCCAAATAGGCACGCACGCGCAGTTCGACACTGCGATCTGCCTGGGTGACAGGGCTTTCGTCGTCCTTCAGCTCGATCTCAAGCAGATGGCGAAAATACGCCATCGCAGAACTGCCTGCCAGATCGGCAATGCGATTGGCATGAACGACGGTTGTTTCAGCCTCCGTCAGCATTTCACGACCTCCGGATGTACCGCCTTAACGCTGATGTCCCAATTGTCCAACTGCCGCGCCAATTCATGCTCCGGCACCTGATCTACGATCATCCGATCAATGCGTTGCGGCGTGAATCCCTGATGAGGTGCTTTCGATCCGAATTTATGATGAGTCATTGCCACAACTGCCGCATCCGAGCAGTCGATCACCACGGACGCCAGATCCGCTTCCGCCCTGTTCAAATAAAGAAAGCCGCGCTTGGTGTGCAACGCATCGGCGCTAAGAACGGACAGATCATAACAGAACTGTCGCGCCTGTTGTTCAGCCACGTGACCGAATGCGCCCAGTTCGTCGACATGCATTTCCCCGCCCAAAAGGTAGACGTGATTGTCGTTGTGGCCCACCAAGGTTTGCGCGACCTGAACCGAGTTTGTCGTTATTGAAAGGCTGCCACGGGTGCGCAATTCCTCTGCGACGAATGCGGTGGTGCTACCGACATCCAGAAACAACGTCATGCCGTCTTCAATCTCGCGCACAAGGGTTTTCGCCACAGCGCGCTTCTCTCGCGCATACTGCTCGATCCGCTGGAAAAAGCTCGGGTCGCTCTGGGTTCCGACAAGATAGGCGCCGCCATGAACGCGCGCGACCGAGCCCGCCTTTGACAACGCCTTGATTGTGCGGCGTACGGTTTCTTCCGAGACATTCAGCGCAGTGGCAAGGTCCGAATTCTTGGCAAACCCGCCGACCCTGCGAATGGCGTCGAGCAATTCCAGCTCTCGGTAGGAGTGTTTTGTCTCGCCTGCCATATCAGCCCCCAAGCATGTGGCTTAACCAAATCCTTTGGTTTTCCACATTTTCACACAATTTTGTGGATTTTTGCCCGAATCAAGACAAAATACAAGCCAAAACCAAAATTCTAGCCAACAGCCGTGAACTTGTTGTGCCGAGTGTTGAAAGCGGATGTGATCTACGCGTCGCGTGCCAACGCAACCTGACTATCTTTGTCGGTCCGCCAACCGGTTCTGAGGACCAGGGACATCGGCGGATAGACTTGGTGCACGGTGACGGGCGGTCAAATGTTTGAAGCGCGTGATGAACGGGTTGTAACCGACCTCCACCACGTGTTGTTTCTTGGCGGAGTTTTCATCCCGGAGCGGCGGGTCAGCGGACTACGAAATCAGCATGGAGCGCACCCGCGGCTTTGATGCTTTTCAGAATATCGATCAAGTCGCGCGGAGCGACCCCCAGAGCATTAAGGCCGGCGATCACGTCTGATAGTGACGCGCTACCATCGACCTCGGCCAGGCCAATGCCCGGTTCTTCTTCGATACCTGCACTGGTTCGCGGCACCAGGATCGGCTCCCCGTTTGAGAACGGGTTGGGCTGCACAACAACGGGCGTTTCCTGAATTCGAAGCGTCAGATTGCCTTGCGAAACGGCAACGCGGCTGATCCGCACGTCCGATCCCATGACGATGGTCCCTGATCGTTGATCCACAACGACCTTCGCCTTTCGCTCGGGCTGGACGCCCAGATTTTCGATAGTGCCAATGGCATGGGCCGGAGAAATCGCGCGCGTGGCGCTGATGTCGACGACCACGGTTCCGCTGTCCAGCATCCGTGACACGACGCGGTCAAACTTGGCGTTGATCGCCCGTTCAATACGTTCGGCCGTGGTAAAGTCCGGGGTTCGCAGCGCCAGTCGGATTGACCTCAGCTTGGTAAAATCAAAGTCAATCTCTTGTTCAACGCGCGCACCATTGGGGATGACGCCGCTTGTCGGAACCCCTTGCGTAACCTTGCCCGCATCGCCTTCGGCAACAGCGCCACCAGCGATGATCGTGCCCTGGCCAACGGCATAGATCTCGCCATCCGCCGCATTCAGCGGCGTCATGATCAGCGTGCCTCCCAGCAGGCTTTTGGCATCTCCGATAGCCGAAACGGTAACATCAATCCTCGACCCAGCACGGGCAAAAGGTGGCAGGGCTGCGGTGACGAAAACAGCAGCCACATTCTTCGGTCGGAACTGTTCGCCCGTAATGTTGACGCCCAATCTCTCCAGAATGTTGGACATTATGTCTTCGGTGAAGGGGGCGTTTCGAATGCCGTCGCCGGTGCCGTTCAACCCGACCACCAGCCCGTAGCCCACCAGATCGTTGCCACGCACGCCGTCAAATTCCACCAGGTCTTTGATACGCACAGGATTTGCTTGAGCCACGGACAATGACAACAGCATAGAAAGCAAGAATACAGGAAGCCGGTTCATCGCATATAGTCCGTGAAAGTCAGGTTAGAGAGCCGGGCCGTCACCGTATAAAGGCTTTCCATCTGGTCATAGAGCGCCTGCAATGCGGTTGCCGTTTCGTATGGATCTGCTGCGGTCAGGCGATTATATGAGAGTTCCAACGCAGATTTTTCTGCTACATTGCTGGCAGAGGCGGCTTCGATCCGCGCCTCGACACTACCGATATTCGCCCGTACATTGGTCAGGTCATCAATCGCGTTCAACAGACCATTCGATGATCTGCTCGCAAGGTCCTTTTGGGCGTCCAGGTCACCCGTCAAGACACCTTCGCCCATGACCGCAGATTTGGTGAGAGCGGCCAACAGGTCACGTATTTCGGGGCTGTTCGCCTTGACAGGCTGTGACGCCACTTCGCCATCACGCAACCGAAACGGTCCCAGATCTTGACCTGACCCCAAATATCCCAACGTGTCAAATCCGCCGCCCGGCGCCTTGAACCAATTGTCGATCTGATCCGCAATGCCGGCAGCAGTGGTTTCTCCGGAGATCGCCGACATCACACCCGAGAGGATAGCAGAGGCGTCTGCCAGGGCCGGACCATCCGTTGCCGTCCCCGCAAAAAGCGCCCGCCCGCCGAGGCTCGTGTTCAGGTTCGAGATTACCGACGACAATCGTTCCCGCGCGTCCACCCCCGTATCCTGGAACACTCCCGCATTCTGGGACCCAATCGCAATATGCAGACCGCCGGACAGTGTCTCGACCTGATCCTGGATGTTGCCAAGAACGGTTTGGGCACCTTCCAAAATCGTCGCAGCTTCTTTTACGCTTTGGGCATAGGCTGTTTGCAGTTTCAGGCTATGTTCGATACCTGCCACCGGACCAAAGTCGCCAGAAACCTGAGTTGCCATATCTGTCTTGCGACCGGTCGACAGCTCAAGCCCCAGACGCGCCATATCCTGTTTGATTTGCGCCGTCAGATGGCGGGTTTGAAACGTGCTGGCAAGATCACCGTAACTCGCGAATGTCATGTCGTCCCTCCTAGATGGCCAGTATGGTCTGGATCATTTCGTCAGCTGTCGAAATGACACGCGCGTTGGCTGCGTAAGCCTGTTCGATCTGCATCAGCTTTTGCATCTGCGCGTCGGTATCAACACCTTGCGACAGCTCCATCTGGCGCAGCGCCTGTTGTTGGGATGTGGCGAAGCCCAGGCGGGTTTCGGTCTGAAGTCGGTCTGAAGTCACGCTCGACAGCAACTCCGATGCCAGTCCGGCAGCAGATTGCGACGTGGCGGAGAACCCACCAGAAACTGGCACCCGCGTCGTGCTGAATGTGTCGATCAGACCATTCAGCAATGCAGCATCGCCAACATTCCCTTGCGCAGCAGCCCCAAGACCGTCGCGCAGCCGCCACAGTGCGCCGCCTTGATCCGGATCGACAGCGGCATTTACCGAAATCCGGGTTGCCAGCGCCACTTCATCCACCGCAGCAAAAGTGGCCCCTGCATCGGTAAAGAGACCTGGGTCGCCCGGTGCGCGGGTCGCGTCCAGCGCGGGATCTTGAAACCGTTCAAGCAGGTCGCGCGCAAAACCATCTACCCGCACCTGCGCAGTGACAGCGATCTGATCGCGCACGGCAAACTGACCCGCAAGCGCGCCACCGGCAACAAGGCTGCGTTCACCTGCGCTGTCGATCGGTATGCCGTTAAGCGTCAGACCGGACAAGGCACCGCCAGCAAGCGTCATCTCTGGCACAATCATGTTGACCGAAGTGAAGTCCAGCCGCGCGGCCTTGCCATCCAGCAACACAGCCCCACCGGTTGTGACGAGGGCAACCGCCCCATTCTCGCGTGGCAGTTGTCTGAACGGCACAATCGGAGAAAGCGCATCGATCTTCTGCTGTCGCAAATCCATCAACCCGGACGGGTCAGCGCCACGCGCCTGTGCGGTTTGTATCTTCGCGTTCAGCGCTTGAACATCGTCCAAACCGGCGTTCAGTGTTGCCACCATCTCCGCGATCGCCTGATCCGCATTCAAGCGCGCGTTCTGGATATGGTCGGATGTGGCGTTCAAATGAGTGGTCAGGCTGTTGGCCGCGTTCAAGACCGCAGATTGGCGCGTCTGACTGTCTGGTCGCGCTGCGGCTTCGATGAGCGATGCTTCAAACTGCGCCAGACGCCCGGATAAAGACCCGGGCTGGTCGGGTGTGCCCAGCACCTGCTCCAGATCAGTCAGAAACTGCTGCTGTGCGCCGTGGTATCCTGCCGCTGCGTCCGCAAGACGACGGTCACCGATCAACACCTCATCCACCTGCCGTAATACACCTTCGACCCGGACGCCAGCACTGCCCGGCGTCCGCGTAGACAGTTCCAGCGATCTGGCGCCGTAGCCTTGGGTCATCGCGTTGGCAACGTTGGACGAGACAAGCTCGGCCGCGCGTGACGATGCGGTAAGCCCTGACAGGGCGTTAGAGAAGGCGCCGGAAATGCTCATCGGTCAGACTCTGGGATCCTTGTTTTCATCACCGTTTGATGTTGGTGGTTTCTTGCAGCATCTCGTCCACGGTTTGAATGACCTTGGCGTTCGAGCTATAAGCCCGCTGCGTTTGGATAAGGCTGGTCAACTCACCTGCGACGTCCGTCGTCGACCCTTCGCGCGCGAAGCCAACGACTTCGCCGGTCGGACCATCCCCGGCATCCCACATGAAGAAAGAACCGCTGTCCGGGGACACCTGATAGGCCTGGTTCGAGATCGAAATCAGTCCGTTCGGGTTTGGAACGTCAACCAATGGCACCTGATAGATCGTGCGTATGAATCCGGTGTCATAGGTCGCTTGGATATACCCGTGTTCGTCAATCTGAACTGCGGTCAGATTGCCGACTGGCGAGCCGTTCTTGGTAATCGCCACCGGTGCGAAGCTGTCCGACAATTGGGTCAGGCCGTTCGGATCCCCGATCTTGCCGATGGTCAGCGAAAGCGGCCCGCCAGCGACGGTCAGGTCAAGCGTTCCGTTCACCGCATTATATCCGCCACCTGACACGACGGCGACAGACGCAAGCGATCCACCATCCGTCCGCGAATCGTCGAAGGTCAGAGTGTATTCGCCAATGGTGGTCCCGCCCGAGGCGCTATCACTGATGACCATCGTCCATTGATTTGAAGACCCGGTTGCCGGAACGATGGGTGTAAACGAGAAATCGAGCGTCTCGGATGTGCCGAGGTTGCCAAAATACTCCACTGATAGAGGCCGCACTGTCCCAGCCGATCCGGCCTCGGTTTCGACCGCAGGAAGATTGACACCAAGTTTCATCGTGGTTGTCGGATCGCCCGCCGTTTGGTTGGCGTTGATCACGACAGGTTCAAGTCCCACGCCCGTATCACGGGGATAGGTCGCCACGTTACCATCTGCATCCGCAGGCCAGCCCAGGAGCACCAAACCCGTCTCGGTCTTCAGAACACCTTCGGAATCTGTGCGAAACGACCCGGTTGTGGTCATCATCATAGGGCGTTCGCCGGGATTGGCTTCGCGATAGACCTCTTGCGTGACGGGCAACATGCCGCGCCCGCTGATCGCGATGTCCATCGGGTTTGATGTCGAAATCAGTGGTCCGTGTTCGTCGATCAAGCGTTGAGTGGTGGTTCGCACCCCGCCTGCCGAATAGGTGCCTGCACCGGCCAGACCACCAATCACCAGGTTCTGAAAATCAGCCGTGGCGCGTTTGTATCCAAATGTCGATGAGTTCGCGATATTATCCGAAATCGTAGCCAGTTTGGTTGCGTGAGCATTCAATCCGGCGACGCCGGCACTGAGTGAGGAGGAAATCGTCATGGTGCGCCTTTCTGCTGCATCTACCTCTATGTCGATCTCCATCCATAGGGGTCTGACCTTAACAGGCGACTAACGGTTAAAATTGCAGGCATTTCCGACGCTGTCTTGATGGCACGGGCCTAGCTATTGCCCGGACCGCAATAAGATCAGCTCGATTCGATTGTTGCGGATGGCCATGGCATTCGCGACCGCTGGTTCACGATCCGCATGACCCGTGACGCGAGTGATGCGTTCAGGCGCCAAAGCACCATCCTCGAACATCTTGCGCAGTTGGGTTGCGCGCCCAGTCGATAGATCCCAGGCTGTGTTTTCAATCACGACAACCGGCTGAGTTGCCACATGGCCTTCGATCGCAACGCCATTTTCAACCAAGGTGAACACGCGGGCTATCATTCCGGTCAGTTCGGACAAAACCGCAGTGGGTGTGGTTGTATTCGGTTCAAACAGTGGCGCACCATCCAGATCAAACAGTTCGACAAGCAGGCCTTCATCGGTGACGCGTGTCACGATATGACGTGCGATTCCGTCGCTGGCCATGCTTTCGCCGCCTCGGGCGAACAACATCTCGTTCAACTCTTCCAATCGTGCGTTTTCCGTTGCGGCATCGTCCGCCATACCACCTTCGGTCAGGCCTGGATCGCGCGGGACACCACCATTTCCGGTTTGCGACAGGGTTTCTTCGACAAAGACGCTGTCGCCGCCGAACGACCCGTCGCCGCCGCCAGACACGCGCGTCACAGGGATGGTCGGATTGAAGTAATCCGCAATCCCTTTACGTTGCTTTTCCGTTGTTGCGTTCAACAGCCACATCAAAAGAAAGAAAGCCATCATGGCGGTCACAAAATCGGCATAGGCCACTTTCCATGCACCGCCGTGGTGTCCACCACCGCTGACCTTTTTCACCCTTTTGATGATCACCGGCGCATTTGCGTTTGCGCGCATCTCACCACCTCGTTCTTCACCCGGGATCAGTGATAGCGGGCCGAGGTTGATACGGGCTTAATCTTTCAAATTGTTGGCAATCTAATACTTCACCTGTGAAATGTCGCTTTTCCTTGACTTCATTTCAATCGCAACGATACCATTGCGGGGCAAACAGGATTGACCCTGCGAAGGGTATTGAAACGAGGCTTCAGATGAACCAGCACAGCTCTGGGCGCGACATGACGCGCGCGGTGTCCTCTGTCGGCACCGAAACACATTACATGCCTGGATGGGCAAATGATTTCGAAACCGAGGCGCTGCCCGGTGCTCTGCCACAAGGCATGAACAGCCCGCAGAAATGCGAATACGGCCTGTATGGCGAGCAATTGTCCGGCACAGCTTTCACGGCAAACCCGCCGGAACGAACCTGGACCTATCGCATCCGGCCATCGGTGAAGCACTCGGCACGCTATACGAAAATTGACGTGGCCTATTGGAAATCCGCGCCCTGTGTTGACCCGGATGTGGTCAGTTTGGGTCAGTATCGCTGGGACCCGGTCCCCACCACCCAGGGTCTGAACTGGATCACCGGTATGCGCACGATGACCACGGCGGGGGACGTGAACACTCAGGTGGGTATGGCATCGCATATCTATCTTGTCACAGAATCCATGGTCGACGACTACTTCTACTCGGCCGACAGCGAACTGCTGGTCGTGCCGCAACAAGGCAAGCTGCGCTTTTATACCGAGCTAGGGATCATCGACCTTCAACCTCAAGAAATCGGCATCATCCCACGTGGGCTGGTTTACCGCGTCGAGCTGCTGGACGGCCCGGCGCGCGGTTTCGTCTGCGAAAACTACGGCCAGAAATTCGAGATGCCGGGCCGTGGTCCCATCGGCGCAAACTGCATGGCCAATCCGCGAGATTTCAAAGCCCCGGTTGCGGCGTTTGAGGATCGCGAAGTGCCGTCGACCATCACCGTCAAATGGTGCGGCCAGTTCCACAAGACCGAGATCGGGCAGTCGCCGCTGGACGTGGTCGCGTGGCACGGCAACTACACGCCCTACAAATACGACCTGACCACCTATTGCCCGGTTGGCGCGATCCTGTTTGATCATCCGGACCCTTCGATCTTCACCGTCCTCACCGCACCTTCGGGTCAGCCGGGCACCGCGAATATCGACTTTGTCTTGTTTCGCGACCGCTGGATGGTGGCGGAAAATACCTTCCGCCCACCGTGGTATCACAAGAACATCATGTCCGAGCTGATGGGCAACATCTATGGCCAGTATGATGCCAAGCCGCAGGGCTTTGTCCCCGGCGGGGTCAGCCTTCACAACATGATGCTGCCGCACGGGCCGGACCGGGATGCGTTTGAGGGCGCGTCGAACTCAAACCTCGGCCCCGAGAAGCTGGAAAACACCATGTCCTTCATGTTCGAAACCCGCTTCCCACAGCACCTGACCGCCTTCGCCGCGAACGAAGCGCCCTTGCAGGACGATTACATCGACTGCTGGGACAGCCTTGAGAAGAAATTCGACGGGACGGCGGGCAAAAAATGATGACGCTGTACGGATACTGGCGGTCCACGGCGGCCTATCGGGTTCGCATTGCGCTGAACCTTAAAGGGATCAGTGCGAAACAGGTGTCCGTGCATCTGGTGAAGGATGGCGGGCAGCAGCATACGCCAACGTATGTTCTGAAGAACCCGACGCATTTGGTGCCGGCACTGGAGCTGGCGGACGGCACGGTTCTGACCCAGTCTCTGGCGATCATCGACTATCTTGAGGCGTTGCAACCGGACCCGGCCCTTCTGCCCTCAAACCCGGTGGCGCGCGCCAAAGTGCTTGCCGCTGCGCATGTCGTCGCGATGGACATTCACCCGGTGAACAACCTGCGTGTCGTGTCCCATCTGACGGATGCGTTTGGCGCGGATGCCGAGGCCAAGCGCCAGTGGATGTGCCATTGGATGGACAAGGGCTTTGCCGCGCTGGAACAGATGGTGGCGAAAGACAGCAGGTTTGCCTTTGGTGACACGCCGTCACTGGCGGATATCTGCCTTGTCGCGCAATATTACAATGCACGGCGCTGGGGGCTGGATCTGGCACCCTATCCGCGCCTGACCGAAATCGAAGAAACCTGTCTGGCCCTGCCCGCCTTTGCCGCCGCAAAGCCCGAGGCACAGCCGGACGCCGAATGAGGATCACATGAGCAAACTAAAGAAATCATGGGTCGACAGCGCGAACTCCGCCGAGACACCCTTTCCCCTCAACAACCTGCCCTATGGCGTCTTCTCGGTTGATGACGAACCACGTTGCGGCGTTGCGATCGGCGATATGATCCTCGATATGCAAGCTGCCGAAGAAGCCGGTCTGATCGAAATTTCGGACGAGCCGGTTTTCGACGTGCCATTCTGGAACGAGTTGATGGAGCTGGGGCCGGACGCATGGGCTGCACTGCGGACGCGTTTGGAACAACTGTTGCGCGAAGGTTCATCCGAGCGTGCGACGGTTGAGCCGCTGCTGGTCAAACAGGCTGATGCCGACCTGCACATGCCGTTCCTCGTGTCTGAATACACCGACTTCTATGCCGGTCGCCAGCACGCCGCCAACATGGGGGCGATCCTGCGCGGATCACCCGATCTGCCCGCCAACTGGCTGCATATTCCGATTGGCTATAACGGTCGGGCATCCTCGGTCGTGATTTCCGGCACACCGATCCACCGCCCCAACGGCCAGCGCAAAGCGCCCGACGCCGAAATGCCAGGCTTCGGCCCCTCGATGCGTCTGGATATCGAACTTGAGATGGGCGCCATCGTCGGCAAAGCCTCCGACTTTGGCCAGCCGATCACGGTGGACGAGGCCGACGACATGATCTTCGGCTACGTGCTTCTGAACGATTGGTCCGCGCGCGACATCCAGGGCTGGGAATACCAGCCGTTGGGTCCGTTCCAGGGCAAGGCCTTCGGCACCTCGATCAGCCCCTGGATCGTGACCGCCGCCGCTCTGGAAGATTTCCGCGCTCCGACACCCGAGCGTGAGAAGGAACTTCTGCCTTACCTCGAAGGCTCGAAGGACGGGCTGTATGACATTGACCTTCAGGTGCTGATGCAGCCCGAAGGCGCGGCAAAAGCCAGCGTGATTGGTGAAACCAACTATACCCGCATGTATTACTCCGCCGCCGAACAACTTTGCCACCATGCGATTGGTGGCTGCGGGATGAATGTGGGTGATCTGCTAGGGTCGGGTACGATTTCAGGGCCGACAAAATCGGAATACGGATCGCTGATGGAGATGAGCTGGGCAGGCCGCGAACCTTTCACACTCGACACTGGCGAAAGCCGGACATTCATCGAGGACGGCGACACCCTGACCCTGCGCGGGGCCGCGAAGGGCGACGGGTTCCAGATCGGGTTCGGCGATTGTGTCGGGAAGATCCTGCCCGCGGTGACGTGGCCGACTTGACAGACCCAAGGGCGTGCCCACCGCGCCCACCCATTTTCAACTGAAACGACAACGCGCAACGAGGACAGACCCCATGGCAAAAGCATTCGCATCGCAAGGCGACATGACCGAGAAGAACATCAGCTTCACCGAAGTGGGCGACGGGCTGTATGCCTTTACTGCCGAAGGCGACCCGAATTCCGGCGTCATCATTGGCGATGACAGCGTGATGATCGTCGAGGCTCAGGCCACGCCCCGCCTGGCGGGCAAGGTTATTGAATGTGTGCGCTCTGTGACGGACAAGCCGATCAGCCACGTTGTGCTGACCCACTATCACGCGGTGCGCGTGTTGGGGGCCTCGGCCTATGGCGCGGATCAGATCATCATGGGCGATGCGGCCCGTGCGATGGTGGTCGAGCGTGGCCAGGAAGATTGGGACAGCGAATTCCAGCGCTTCCCGCGCCTGTTTGAAGGGCATGAAAGCATCCCTGGACTGACCTATCCGACCACCACCTTTTCCGATGACATGACCGTCTATCTGGGCAATCGCCGCATCGACCTGATGCACCTTGGGCGCGCCCACACGGCAGGTGACATCGTGATCCATGTGCCGGATCAAAACGTGATGTTCACCGGCGATATCGTCGAATATCACTCGGCCTGCTATTGCGGTGACGGGCATTTCAGCGATTGGGGCGACACGCTGGACAACATCGCCGCGTTCGATGTGGACGCCATTGCGCCGGGTCGTGGCGACGCACTTTTGGGCAAAGAGATGGTGCACGCCGCCATCGAGAACACGCGCGACTTCGTGGAAAGCACCTATCGCCCAGTTGCCAGAGTTGCTGCTCGTGGTGGATCGCTGAAAGAGGCATGGGATGCCTGTCGCGCCGAATGTGACCCGAAATTTGCCGATTACGCGATTTACGAGCACTGCCTGCCCTTCAACGTCGCCCGCGCCTATGACGAAGCGCGCGGCATCGACACACCCCGCATCTGGACCGCCCAGCGCGATATCGAGATGTGGGAAGCCCTGCAAGGCTAATACCTGACGGGGTGCGATGACGGCATATCAGCGCATCCCGACCAGATTCGTAGCTTTCGCAACGAAATGCGTTAAAATGCGTATCGGCGACCATCGCCAGCCGGAGGAGAACCGCATGAACAAGATTTTCGAAGTCCCGCTTTATCCCTATGACCGCAGCCCGGATCAGGATGCCGCCGCCCCCGTGCGCCACCCCGTCGTGATCGTCGGTGCCGGACCCATCGGACTTGGCATGGGGATCGACCTGGCGCAGCAAGGCGTCAAGGTTGTTATCGTGGATGACAACGACAAGGTCAGCTTCGGCTCGCGCGCAATCTGTTTTGCGAAACGGCCACTGGAAATCCTCGACCGATTGGGCTGTGGACAGGCGATGGTCGATAAGGGAGTTGAATGGGATGTGGGCAAGGTCTTCTTCGACGACCGCGAGGTCTACAAGTTTGAACTGTTGCCCGAAGAAGGCCATCAACGACCCGCCTTCATCAATTTGCAGCAGTATTACTTCGAAGAATATCTGGTGAACCGGGTTCGCGAGTTGGAAGCCGAAGGTGCTCCGATCGAGATTCGTGGCGCCAACAAAGTCACGGCCATTGGCACCCATCCCGATCATGCCACACTGGAAATCGACACACCTGAAGGGTCATACAACATCGAAGCCGACTGGCTGATCGCCTGCGACGGCGCGGGCTCGCCCACCCGACAGATGTTGGGGCTGGATTTCGTCGGTCGTGTGTTCGAGGACAACTTCCTGATTGCCGACGTGATCATGGAGGCCGACTTTCCCACCGAGCGCTGGTTCTGGTTCGATCCGCCCTTCAACCGCGGTCAGTCTGCTTTGTTGCACAAGCAGCCGGATGGCGTGTGGCGCATCGACCTGCAACTTGGCTGGGACATCGACAAGGAAGAAGAAAAAAAGCCCGAGAACGTGATTCCGCGTCTGAAGGCCATGCTGGGTGACGATGTGGAGTTTGAGCTTGAGTGGGTCTCGATCTACACGTTCCAGTGCCGCCGGATGGAAAAATTTCGCTATGGTCGTGTGCTGTTTGCCGGGGACGCCGCGCACCAGGTATCGCCCTTCGGAGCGCGCGGGGCAAACTCGGGCCTGCAAGACACCGACAACCTTGGCTGGAAGCTGAAACTGGTGATTGACGGCAAAGCGGACGAGAAACTTCTGGACAGCTATGACATCGAACGCATTCACGGCGCAGATGAGAATATTCTGAACTCAACTCGCTCAACCGATTTCATCACGCCTAAATCCGAGATGAGCCGCCTGTTGCGCGATGCCGTTCTTGATCTGGCCGAACATTACGAATTTGCGCGTCCACTGGTTAACTCGGGCCGGCTGTCGGTGCCCTGCACCTATGATGGCTCTCCACTGAACTCAGCCGACGCGCTGGACGGACCGATCAAAACACGGCCCGGTTCGTCCTGTCCCGACGTGCCGTTGGGGGATGAGTTTCTTTTGCCAAAACTGGGCAATAAATTCACGCTTCTTACCATCGACGCCGACGCGCCGGATATGATTGAAGAGGACGGGATCAAGGTGACGCGACTGGCACTGTCGGTAAAAGACGACCGAACCGGTGCTCTCAAGGAACGCTATCTGGGCCATGCGCCCAGCGCGGTCTATCTTATCCGGCCTGACCAGCACGTCGCAGCCCGCCGCCCCAGCTTTGATGAAAATCTGTTCCGCGCCGCCATCCGTCGCGCGACGGGGAAGGAGTAATCGCCATGACCGACCTTATCCTGACACCAAACATCAACCGCGCCGATGACTTTTATGCCGAACTGCTGGCCGCACATGAGGGTTTGTCTAAAGACGATAGTGACGCTTTGAACGCTCGTTTGATTCTGATCCTTGCCAACCACATCGGTGATCGCGAGGTGTTGAGCCAGGCTGTGAAAGCCGCAGGTCTGCCGGATTAGGGCTATCGAACATAAGAACGAAAAAGCCCGCGGCACCGACCGCGGGCTTTTGTTTTGGGCTGACAAGCTGATGTTAGCTGGGGTCAGCCGTGGTGCGCAGATAGGGCAGCTTGAAGTCCACCTTGCCGAACTTCTCTTTTGCCTCGTCGTCGTTCAACGACAGCGCAACAATCACATCCTGCCCTTTGACCCAGTTGGCGGGCGTGGCGATGGGTGTGCCGAAGGTGGCTTGCAGACCATCCAGCGCGCGCAGAACCTCGGCAAAGTTGCGGCCCACGGACATCGGGTAGGTCATGATCAACTGCACCTTCTTGTCCGGCGAAATGATGAACACCGACCGGACGGATGCGGAATCGGCCGCCGTGCGCCCGTCGGGCAGATAGGCATCGGCGGGCAGCATGTCGAACATCTTTGACACGGCCAGATCTTCGTCTGCGATGATCGGAAAACCGGCTTTGGCGCCCGAATAACCTTCGATATCCTCTTTCCAGCTGACGTGTTCGGCGGCGCTGTCCACGGACAGGCCGATCACCTTGGTGCCACGTTTCGCCCATTCATCGGCAAGCTGGGCAACCGCCCCGAACTCCGTCGTGCAAACGGGGGTGTAGTCTTTCGGGTGCGAAAACAGGATGGCCCATTCATCGCCGATCCAGTCGTGGAACGTGATTTTCCCCTGATCCGTTTCCGCGGTGAAATTTGGCACCGTGTCGTTAATGCGAAGTCCCATGTGATCTCTCCCGTCCTGTTGTTAGCTTGTCTAAGAGTTACGATCTGTTTCCCATTTTTAAAGACCCTGAACGGAATCAAACGCAACTAAATCGTTGCACGAGGAAAATTTGATCAAATTTTGTTTCCGTGGGTTGCGCCGGACAATTCCCGGTGCCAGAGTGCGGACAAATCCGACCAAGGAGACTGGAATGATCGAGAAACGCGATTTCTATATCAACGGCAAATGGGTTGCGCCCGCAGCGCCCAAGGACCTGAATGTCATCGACCCGTCAACCGAAGACGTTTGCGCGGTCATATCGCTGGGCGATCAAGCGGATACTGATGCCGCCGTTGCTGCTGCCAAGTCGGCCTTTGCCGACTGGGCTTTTTCCAAGAAACAGGATCGGCTGGCCCTGATCGAAACGCTTCTGAAGGTTTATCAGAAACGTTCGGACGATCTGGCCGAGGCGATGAGCATGGAAATGGGCGCGCCCATTGATCTGGCCCGCACCGCGCAGGCTGGATCGGGCACCTGGCACATCCAGAACTTCATCACCGCGTTCAAGGATTTCGAGTTCGACAAGATGCTGGGGGCACATGCGCCGAATGATCGTCTGCTTTATGAACCTATTGGTGTTTGCGCGCTGATCACGCCGTGGAACTGGCCGATGAACCAGGTCTCTCTGAAGGTTGTGGCGGCAATGGCGGCAGGATGCACCATGGTGCTGAAACCGTCGGAAATCGCACCGCTATCTTCGATCGTCTGGAGCGAGATTGTGGACGAAGCCGGCTTCCCCGCCGGGGTCTATAACATGGTGAATGGCGACGGCATGGGCGTTGGCACACAATTGTCCACACACCCCGATGTGGACATGGTCAGCTTCACCGGCTCGACCCGCGCGGGCATCGCGATCTCCAAGGCCGCCGCTGATACATTGAAGCGCGTCAGCCTTGAACTGGGCGGCAAGGGGGCCAACATCATCTTTGACGACGCCGACGAAAAGGCTGTGAAGCGGGGCGTGATGCACATGATGCAAAACACCGGTCAAAGCTGCAATGCGCCGTCGCGGATGCTTGTTCAGCGCGACGTGTATGACCAAGCCGTCGAAACCGCGCGCGAAGCGGCCGAGAAGGTTCAGGTTGGCCCTGCCAGCCAGGAAGGTCGCCATATCGGCCCGGTGGTCAGCGAGGCACAATGGAACAAGATCCAGGATCTTATCCAGATCGGCATCGACGAAGGCGCGCGCCTGATCGCTGGCGGCACGGGACGCCCCGAGGGTCTGAACAAGGGCTATTTTGTAAAGCCGACGATCTTTGCCGATGTGAACAACCAAATGACCATCGCCCGCGAAGAAATCTTTGGCCCGGTGATGGCGATGATCCCTTTCGACTCTGAAGAAGAAGCAGTCGAGATTGCCAACGACACCGTCTATGGCCTGACCAACTATGTCCAGACGCAAGACGGCACCCGCGCCAACCGCGTGGCCCGCCACCTGCGCTCGGGTATGGTCGAGATGAACGGCACATCCCGCGCCGCAGGCTCGCCCTTCGGTGGCTACAAGCAGTCCGGCAACGGGCGCGAGGGTGGCATTCTGGGGATCGAGGATTTCCTTGAGGTGAAGGCTGTGTCCGGCTGGTCGAACGGCTGACGCCCCAAAACCAAACTGCGAAAAGGTCCGCCTGCGCGGGCCTTTTTCACACAAGATCAGAACTTTTCGAACACGATGATCGCTTCGCCTACTGTGACGCCGAATTTCTTCACATAGGCGCGGTTCAAGACGCGATCATCTGACAGAAGCCACATCCAGTCATCGAAATCGACACGCATGGTCTTGCCGTCCCGTCCGGGCAGGTCGATCCGGTATGTCCAGTTGAAGGTGTCTCCGCGCTCCTCGCCATTGGCCTGACCGATGACGCCGGGGGCAGTGCCCGACCACGTGCCGTCCCCCGTCTTGTTCAACGTCCAGATGCGTTGTTCGGTGCTGCCATCGGCATAAGTGAAATCTTCGACCAAGGTCAGGGTCTGCCCATCCCAAGTGCCGTTTATGGCGACCTCAAAGCGTCGCTTCACGTTGCCGAACACATCCTGGAACTGCCCATGGGCGACGGTCTTGCCCTCAAAGAACTCTTCAAGGTTCAGATTTCGAGTGCTGAGCTTGGGATCATCCAGATCAGGTGCTCCTCCGCAACCGATCAAAAGCGTAAAAGCCAAAGCAGAAAGTTTCAGTTTCATGTCGCCCTCAGCGCGTTATTACGTCAAGAGGGTTACGCTGAAAGGTCGGGCTTGGATCACTTTTCACCGTCAGGCGCGGCGCACCACCACCGACCCAACCGAATACCCCGCCCCAAACGAACAGATCACGCCCGTATCCCCCGGCGCCAGATCATCCGAGTATTTCGAGAACGCAATAATCGACCCGGCGGATGAGGTGTTGGCATAGTCTTGCAGGATGTTGGGTTGTTCGCCGTCTTCCGGTGTGCGGCCCAGAACCTTCTTGCCGATGAAATCATTCATGGTCTTGTTGGCCTGATGCAGCCACAGCCGTTTCAGGTCATCGGGCGCAACGCCTATATCGCCTATATGTTCCAGAATGTGTTTCGAGACGATGGGCAGCACCTCTTTGAACACTTTCCGCCCGTTCTGCATGAACTGCATATCGCGTCGGTCGGGCAGGTCATCCCCTGCCTCGCGTGTGCGGCGCAGGAAACCATTGTTGTTGCGGATGTTGTTGGAAAACTGCGTCAGACAGCGGGTCGACAGGATATCGAAATGGTCGCCTCTGGCGTCCTCTTTCCGTTCGATCAGGGTTGCGGTCGCCACGTCGCCGAAGATGAAATGACAATCGCGATCGCGCCATTCCAGATGGGCCGAGCAGATTTCCGGGTTCACCACCAGCGCCCGTTTGACCGAGCCTGACCGGATCATGTCCGCCGCTGCCTGTATGCCGAACGTGGCCGAGGAACAGGCGACGTTCATATCAAAAGCAAACCCGCCCGCGCCCAGCACCTCTTGGATTTCAATGGCAATCGCGGGATAGGCGCGTTCGTGGTTCGACGCGGCACAGATAATCAGGTCAACTTCGGTCGCGTTGCACCCCGCCTGCGCCAGTGCTTTCTCGCAGGCATCCACGCCCATCTCAGTCATGATGCCCGGTTCATCGTCTGATCGTTCGCGCAGTGTCGGGTGCATGATGTCCGGGTCCAGCACACCGATCTTGTCCATGACATAGCGCTGGTGGATGCCCGAGGCCGAGACAATGAAATCTTCACTGGAATGGTCGATCGGCTGAACCTCACCCGCCGTTATGGCCTCCGCGTTTTCGGTGTTCTGTTTGTCGGCATAAGCGTTAAATGCAGCGACAAGTTCAGCATTGGTGATGGTTTGTGCGGGTGTGAACACCCCGGTGCCAGAAATGACAGGCTGGATCATGTGGGACTCCTCGAAAGTTGGTCCAGTCAATCAGGAAGCACTCCTGGCGACAAGGGGAACTGACTCTGGTTCATGACCTCTAAAAGGGGCACTTTGCCTTGAAGGTCAGCCCTTTCCCCCCATCAGGGTGACGCAGGCGCAGGCTTTCGGCGTGCAACATCAGGCGCGGGGCATTGCGCGCCTGGCCGTCGGCATAGAAGGGGTCGCCCAGAATGGGGTGCCCGATTTCCTTCATGTGCACCCGCAACTGATGACTGCGCCCGGTCTGGGGAAACAAGCGCATACGCGTGGCTTGATCCTCGTATTTAAGAACCTTCCAGTCAGTGATTGCGGGTTTTCCGTTCTCGAAATCGACATGCTGCTTGGGGCGATTGGGCCAATCGACGATCAGGGGCAGATCAACCGTGCCTTCGCGTTCGGACACGCGTTCCCAGACCCGCGCGACATAGACCTTTTTGACCTGCCGCTTTTCAAATTGAAGCCCAAGATGCCGTTGGGCGTGCGAGGTCATGGCGAACACCATGATGCCGGACGTGTCCCGGTCCAGCCGATGCACCAGAAGCGCGTCCGGAAAGACCGCCTGAATGCGGGCGATCAGGCAATCCGCAAGATGCTCCCCCTTGCCCGGCACCGACAATAGTCCTGCGGGTTTGTCGACCAGAAGCAACTCGTGATCCTGGTGGACGATCACAAGCGGATCATCGGGCGGGGTGTATTCATCTGACATGGGCGCCAGATAGCCTGTGTGGCGGACGCGGGCAAGGCTCAGCGGCGGCGACGCATCCCGCGCAGCATTGACGTGGTATAGATTACCAGCGCCAGCCAGATCAGCGGAAACGCGATCCGCTTTGCGCCTTCAAACGGTTCGTCAAAGACAAACACCGCGACCAGAAAGATCATCGTCGGCGCGATGTATTGCAAAATCGCGATGGTCGACAGCCGCAAGAGCTTCGCACCATTGGCATAGAGCATCAGCGGCACAGCCGTCACCACACCGCAACCAAGCAAAAGCGCCGTGTCCAACCCGGTCAACAGGAAATGGCTTTGCCCCCGTGCCGTTAGCCAAGCCACAGCTGCCAGCGCAGGGATCAGAAGGATCAACACCTCAAGCATGAAGCCTTGATTGGGGCCGATGGGCAGGGATTTCTTGCACAGCGCGTAAAACCCCCATGTCAGCATCAGACCAACCGCCACCAAGGGCACCCGCCCCGCATCAAGCGTCAGGATCAGCACTGCAAGGAAGGCCAATGCCACCGCCAGCATCTGTGCACGGTTCATCCGTTCGCCCAGCAGAACCGTGCCAAGAAATATCGAAAAAAGCGGATTGATATAATAGCCTAATGCGGCCTCTAGTGTCTGTTCATGCGCAATCGCCCAGACGTAAATGCCCCAGTTGAGCGAAATCAGCCCGGCGGTCAGAACCGCCAGAAGCAACATACGCGGATTGGCAATCGCTTCGCGCAAGGCGCGGGTGCGGCCCGTGGCAATCAGGATGACCCCCGCCACCGGCACCGACCAGATCACACGATGCGCGACGACCTCGACCGCCGGCATATGCGCCAGTGCCTTCATGTAAAGCGGCAGGAACCCCCACAGGAAATAGGCCGACATGGCCAGTCCCAGCCCCTGCGGCGTATCCTCGTTCGTCGATCTGGTCACATCCGTCATCTCGCGCTCCTGGTCCGTCGTTTAGGCCAGTAAAGCGGAAAGCGGTAGCTCGATTTCTGTGTGCCGCGTCATAAGAAAACGTGATTAATCATCAAGTCTTGCCGGTAACGCCCTGCCGCGCCACCTTGACCCGCATCCACGCGTCGCGTTCCAGAACGAAGCAAAGCCATGGTGCCGGTGTGCCAGCGCCGATCAGATCCAACGCCGCGTCGGCCATCCGGACCGCGCCGAGCTTTGCAGTGGCTCTCTGCGACCGGGGATTGGTCGAATCAATATGAAACCAAACTCGGTCGAACGTCGCGAAAGCATGATCCAGCATCAGCGTCTTCATCTCGAAATTTGTCGCGCCGCCCCAATAGTGGTGGTTCAGAAACGTGAAGCCGATGGCGATATCTTCGGGCGCGTCGGGACCAACATAATAGCGCGAACAGCCGATCAGCGTGCCGCTGGCCTTGTCTGTCACAACACTGGCACCCCCAGCGCGCAGCAGGAAGTCGAAATAGGGGGCAAAGACCGCGGTCTTGTACCTGTCGCGCGAAGGATGGCCCGCCCAGGTTTCCGCGTCCTTGGCCGCATCAGTCAGCATCGCGCGGTCGCTTTCAAGCATCCCGCGCAAAGCGATTGTTTCGCCTTCCAAACCTGGTTGGTCGTCAAAGCTCATGCGCGCACCCGTTCCGATTTTGGGTCATACATAGGCTTCAATGATGCCTCGGCCTTGACCCGCGTGCCAGCCACGTCGATTTCATAGCTTGAGGCCAGAACATCCGCGACCGTTTCGCCTTTGCACGGCACATAGCCCATCCCGATGGCCGCTCCAAGGTGGTGCCCGTAGCCACCTGAACTCAAGTAACCGACAATCTCACCATCACGGATCAACGGTTCGTTGTGATAAAGCAGGTGGTCCGGGTCGGTTAACTTGAACTGAACCAATCGCTGCGACAGGCCCTCGTCTTTCTTGGCCAGCACCGCGTCGCGCCCGATGAAGTCCGGCTTGTCGGTCTTGACCGCGAAGCCCAACCCGGCCTCAAGCACATGGTCCTCGCAGGTGATGTCGTGGCCGAAATGGCGGAATGCCTTCTCGATCCGGCAACTGTCCATCATGTGCATCCCGCAAAGCGTCAAGCCCACGTCCTGCCCGGCTTCGAATATCGTCTCGAACGCATGAGCGGCCATGTCGGACGAGATATATATCTCCCATCCCAGCTCGCCCACGTAAGACACGCGGTGAGCGCGGGCCAGGCCCATGCCCAGCTCAATCTCTTGCGCGGTGCCGAACGGGTTTGCATCATTGCTGAAATCCGCCGGGCTGACGCGCTGCAACAGCGCACGGGAATTCGGCCCCATGACAGCCAGCACGCCCTCGCCCGCCGTCACATCGGTGATCATGACGCGGGCTTCGCCGACATGACGGCGCATCCATGACTCATCCGCCAGACGCGTGCCGGAGGGCGTGACCACCAGATAGGCGGTTTCGGACAAGCGGGTGACGGTCACATCCGCCTCGATCCCCGCGCGGGTGTTCAGGAACTGGGTATAAACAATCTTGCCGACGGGCACGGACATGTCCGCTCCGCAAACGTGATTCAAGAAGCCTTCCGCATCCGGGCCTTCGACACGGATTTTCCCGAAGGACGACATATCATACATGCCCACGTTTTCGCGCACCGCATTATGTTCGGCGGCGGCGTTGTCGAACCAGTTGGGGCGGCCCCAAGTGTATTCGTATTCGCGGGCCTGATCATCACGGGCAAACCAGTTGGCGCGCTCCCACCCAGCCGTTTCACCCATGACAGCGCCTTGATCCAGCAGGTGCCGGTGAAACGGTGTGCGCCGCACACCACGCGCGGTGGCTTTCTGGCGGAACGGGAAGTGGTCGGCATAAAGCAAACCCAATGTCTCTTTTGACCGCTCATAAAGGTAGTGCTGGTTGCCTTGGAACGGCTGCATCCGACTGATGTCGACATCGCCCAGATCGAAGGGTTTTTGCCCATCCTCCATCCACTGTGCCAACGCCATTCCGGCGCCACCCGCCGACTGGATGCCGATCGAATTGAAACCTGCGGCCACCCAGACATTGTCCATCTCGGGTGCCAAGCCAAGGTGATAGGCATCGTCCGGCGTGAAGCTTTCGGGTCCGTTGAAGAAGGTGTGAATGCCTGCCTCGGCCAGCATCGGCATCCGATTGCAGGCAGCTTCCAGGATGGGTTCGAAATGGTCGAAATCCTCGGCAAGCTGGTCAAATTCAAACGTGTCGGGAATACCGTCCATCGCCCAAGGCTTGGCATTCGGTTCAAACGCCCCGAGCAGGATTTTCCCCGCGTCTTCCTTGTAATAGGCGCATTCGTCCGGCACCCGCAGCACGGGCATCTGGGTCAGGCCCGAAATCCCCTCGGTCACGATATAGAAATGCTCGCAGGCGTGCAGCGGCACGTTCACACCGGCCATCTTGCCGACCTCGCGGCCCCACATCCCCGCGCAATTGACGATCATGTCACAGGCGATCGTCCCTTGGTCTGACCCATCGTCAGACACCCAGTTCACGCCCGTCACCTTGCGCCCATCCCGAACAACGCCTGTCACCTTTGTGCGCTCTTTGACCACCGCGCCCCGCTGTCGCGCGCCCTTCACCAAAGCCAATGCGATGTTGGCGGGATCGGCCTGCCCATCGGTGGGCAGCCAGATGCCACCTGCCACACCGTCCAGATTGATGTGCTGATAGCGCTCTTTCACCTCGGCGGGCGACAGTTCTTCACACGGAACACCAAAGGCGCGGGCCATGGCGGCGCTTCTGTAAAGCTCCTCTTTGCGCTCGTCCGTCAGCGCGACCGATACCGAACCACACTGCCGCATCCCGGTCGCAACACCTGTTTCTGCCTCGAGTCCCAGATATAAATCCGCCGAGTATTTGGCGAGCTTGGTCATGTTCGACGACGACCTTAACTGCCCGATCAGGCCCGCCGCATGCCATGTGGTGCCGGACGTCAACTGCTTTCGTTCCAGCAGAACCACATCTTTCCACCCCAGCTTGGTCAGGTGATAGGCAACGGAACACCCTATGACGCCGCCACCGATGATGACGACACGGGCATGATTGGGAAGGCTCATGATCTTTCACTCCATGTGGATCTGGTTCACGGTTGCATAATTGCAGGGACCCGAACCCATACAATCCGTCATATTTGTCGGAAATCTGTCATCCTGCCGGTGCCCGTGTTCGTCTCAACACGGTCGGCGTGATGCCGAAATGCCTTGCGAACATGGATGAGAACCCGTTGGGAAACCCGCAAGCCAGCCCAACTTCGCGCACGCTCATGGAAGTTTTCAGCAACAAAGTGTTGGCCTGGTTCAGGCGTAACTCGCGGTAATAGGCATTGGGTGTGGTTCCGAAATGCTTGCGAAACTGACGCTCCAAAGATCGTTCCGAGATGTTCAAATAGCCCACAAGCTCGGATATCCGCAGCGGCTCTTCCAGATTGGCCTGCATCAACTCGATACACTGGTCCAGTGAGCGATTGCCGCTGCGCGACATTTCCTTGCCCCCAAAAGGCTGGAGTGTGGCGGGGGTCCGGATGGTTTCATGCAGGAAGATATCCGCGACCGTCGCCACGGCGGCGGCGCTGATGTGGCCCCCAAGCATCCCCAACACCAGATCATAGGTCGCCCCCATCCCCGCGCTAGTGGTGATCTGCCCATCATCGGCGGCAAGGGCATAAGACCCCATGCCGGGCGTGCCGCGTTCATTCAAGAGCGCGCGATTTTCCCAATGGGTGGTGTGGCTCATCAACTGCTCGCCGGTTTCGGCGATATAACGGCTGGCTGCTTCCGACAGCAGAATGACGCGGGTGCCAGCCCATTGATAAGCCTTGATCTCGCGCCGCAGCGACAGGTCGGGCGCGTCAGGGTCAGAGTTGCCAAGCACGAACACGTAATCCGCCGTTGGCTTGGCCTCGTACGGCGTTGTGTCGATGGTGATGCCCGCGCGGCAGGTGATCGGACCGCCGCGTCTGGACAGCCATCGCCAGCGAAAGGTCTCTCTCGCCGTCACGCGGTTGGCGGTGCGCAACAGCTCTACGGCGGCAGTGAACTCGGTCAGGACAAAACCGTCTGCGACCAGTATATCAACCTGGATGGGTGATTTCGGCGTTTCACCTGTCACGCGCGCAAACGCTTATTGTTCGGGTCCCAAAGCGGTTGATCCGGCTGCACAACGGCATGGCACCGCTCGCCATAGATCTCGACCTCAAGCTCGGTGCCCGGCTCAGCCAGATCGGTCCGCACCATGCCCAGCGCAATCGACGCGTTGACGCGATAGCCCCAGCCGCCGGACGTGGTTTCGCCGACAATCTGACCGTCATGCCAGATGCAGGACATATAAGGCGCGTCCGCATTGCCCGCGTCGACGATCAGGGTGACGAACCGCTTTTTTGATCCGACCTTCGCTTCGGCCTTCAAAGCGACTTTGCCGGGGAAATCCTGCGGCTTGTCCAAGTTCAGGAACCGATCAAGACCAAGCTCCAACAACGAGTAGTCCGTCGACAGATCACCCTTCCAGGCCTTGTATCCCTTTTCGATTCTCAGCGCGTCCAGGGCATACATCCCGAAGGGTTTGACACCCTCGGCCAAAAGCGCGACCCAGATTGCGGGCATGGCCTCTGGGGAGGCATGGATTTCCCAGCCAAGTTCCCCTGCAAAAGACACCCGCAAAAGCGCGGCGTCCTGTCCAGCAACGCAGCCTTCGAAGCTGGCGGACAACCACGGCAAATTCAGGTCATGGCCCTCGACCAGCTTGCTTAGGATGTCGCGCGCTTTCGGTCCCGTGACCAACAGGCATTCCACGTCCTTGGTGTGATCTGTCACGGTGATGCCATCCGGCGCCTGCCGCGACAGGATCTCGGCATCGTGCCACTGGGCAACTGCTGCGGTGATCAGCCCGACCTCGTCCGGGCCGTGCACCATGACCGACATTTCCGTCAGGCACCTTCCACGCGCATCAGGGAAATAGGCAAGGCTCACACGCCCTTCATTCGGAAGGCGGGATGCGGTCAGACCGTCCACGAAATCACGCGCGCCCGGCCCTTCGACCTTCAACCGCGTGAAGCCGGTAATCGGCAACATCCCGCAATGATCGCGCACCGCCTCGCATTCTTCGCGGATGCGTGCCTCCCACGGGCCGGATCGGCCCCATGTGTGCGTGGCCTCAAGCGAAGTGTCGTCGCCGGGTTTGGCAAACCAATTCGCACGCTCCCAGCCGTTGTAGGCCCCAAAGACCGCACCTGCGTCTTGCAGGTGAGGATGCAGGGGCGACAATTTCCTGTCACGCGCGGCGGGCCATTCGTGGCGGGGGAAATGCATGGCGTATTCGTTGCCATAGACCTCCATCCCCTTCTGCACGCAGTAATCATGATCGGTGTAGTCGGTATAGCGGCGTGGATCGCAGGCCCACATATCCCATTCGGTCGCCCCGTCCACGATCCATTCGGCCAGCACCTTGCCCGCCCCGCCGCCTTGGGCGATGCCGAAGGTGAACACGCACGCCTCGAACGCGTTTTTCACGCCGGGCATGGGACCGATCAGGGGAAGTCCGTCAGGCGCATAGGGTATCGGGCCGTTGATCACGCGCGACACGCCCGCTGTGCCCAGCGCAGGGACACGCTCCATTGCATCCGTGACGATATCCTCGATCCGGTCCAGATCGTCGTTCCAAAGCTGAAAGCTGAAGTCGTCGGGCATCGGGTCGTCGTCAGTTGCCCAATGCGCCTTGCAGTTTGGCTCATAGGGTCCAAGGTTGAAGCCGTGCTTTTCCTGCCGCAGGTAATACGAGACATCCACGTCCCGCAGCAGGGGCAGCTTCTTGCCGGTTTCCTTGGTAAAGGTTTCGATCTCGGGGATTTCTTCGGACAGTAGGTATTGGTGGCTCATCACCATCATCGGCACCGTGCGCCCGCCATAGGGCTTGAACCATTCGCCCACGCGCTGGGCATAATACCCGGCGGCATTCACCACATAGTCACAGGCGATGTCGCCCTTGGGGGTGTGCACAGTCCATGTGCCATTGTCATGCTGGGTGACACCTTGTGCCGGGCAAAACCGCACGATCCTGGCCCCCATGTCCCGCGCACCTTTGGCCAAGGCTTGCGTCAGCTGCGCCGGGTCAATGTCCCCGTCATGCGGGTCGTAAAGCGCGCCGACAAGGTCATGGGTTTCCAGGAAGGGATAGCGTGCCCTGGTTTCCTCGGGTGTCAGGATCTCGATATCCATGCCCTGATAACGACCCATGCTGGCAGCGCGCTGAAACTCCTGCATCCGCTCTTTCGAATGGGCCAGCCGCAGCGATCCGGTGACGTGATAGTTCATCGGATAGTCAACCTCGTCCCCCAGTCGCGCATAGAGCTCGGTCGAATAGCGCTGCATGTTCATCACCGCCCACGAGGTCGAGAAGGTTGGAACATTCCCTGCCGCGTGCCATGTGGACCCGGCAGTCAACTCGTTCTTTTCCAGCAGAACGCAGTCGCTCCAACCTTTCTTGGCAAGGTGATAAAGCGACGAGGCACCGACGACACCGCCGCCGATGACGACAACGCGGGCTTTCTTCGGGAAATCGGGCATGAAAGTCTCCAACTGTTCGGGTTTCTATGCGCTTTGCGGCACGCCGTCGGTGATGTCGTAATAGTCACCCTTGTCGGCAACAAAGATGTGCTTTTCGAGCGTCAGACCCGTCGGGCCGTCCGCGGCGCCCAGCGAAAAACTGATCGTGTTCTCATCATTGGCTTTCCAGAACAGGAACGATCCGCAGGTCGGGCAACTGCCCCGTTTGGCAGTTTCGCTTGACGTAAACCAGTTGACCTCGCCTTCGATGTGCAGATCGCGTTCGGGCACATAGGCGGATGACCATACGCCACCGGATTGTTTGCGACACTGGCTGCAATGACACATCGACACGCCCTTCGGCGGAGACATGGTCTCAAACCGGATCGCGCCACACAGGCAACTTCCCTTCAGCATTGCACTCTCCTTAATACACCGGCGGGGCAATCACCCAGATTGCGATGGCCGGTTCGTCATAGGGGTTGGCCCATTCATGCAGTTCGTTCCGGATGCGAAAGCTGTCGCCCTGCGCCACGGTGAAACGACGGCCCCCGATGGTCAGATCAAGTTTGCCGGACACCATGTAACCCAGTTCCTGCGTGGGCCTCAGCGCCGGGGTCTGCATTTTCGAGCGGGGTGTGAAGGTGGAATGCACCACCTCGAAATCATCGGTCAGGTCGGGGGACAACAGTTCCTCGATCAACCCTTCGTCACGCGACCCCATCGGACGGCGCGCACCGGCGCGCACGACGTATCCCTGCTCATCCACCGGGGCCGAGGCATGGGCAAACAGAAGTGACATCGGCACGCCCAGCGACTGCGCCACCGCGCGCAGGTCGGAAATCGACGGATCGGACATGTCCCGCTCTACCTGGCTCAGCCAGCCAACGGACCGATCCAGCGCACCGGCCAGATCACTCAGCGTCAGCCCACGCGACTTGCGCAACGCGCGGATATCCGCGCCAAGGCTTCGGGTTGTAACGGGGTCACTGTGCAACATCCTGTCCGCGCCTGCTCCGCCATGAAACTTTACGTGAAATTTTCACGTCTTTTTTCACGGTGCGGCAAATGGATGATTCGACGCAAGCGAAATTGTCAGTCGCGGTCAGGTTGCGAATGTGGATTTCAGGATGGCCGACAGGTGATCGGCATCGTCTTGGGTGAATGCGTCGGGCTTGTCGCTGTCAACGTCAAATACCGCAATCAGATCGCCCGCGCGGTTCCAGACCGGCAGGACAAGCTCGGACCGCGTCGATGATGCACACGCGATGTGGCCGGGGAAAGCATCGACATCCGGCACCAACTGCACGTCACCCGTGCGCGCCGCAGCCCCGCACACCCCGCGCGAGAACGGGATTTGCAAGCAGCCATGCCCGCCCTGATACGGGCCTATTTTCAGAAGCTCAGGCTCCGTCACGCGGTAAAAACCTGTCCAATCAAAACGATCATCAGAATGATGCACTTCACAGGCCAGTGTGGCCATCAGGGCGACCTCGTCACGCTCGCCTTCGGTCAGCGATGCGATCACCTGGGCAAGCTCGGAATAGTTGACATGCGCCATGGGGCCTCCGATGCGAACGGGGGCGCATGTCCCGCGCCCCCTTGGTTTCCAGACGTTGGTTCAGACGCGTTCGATCGCGATGGCGGTGCCTTCACCCCCACCGATACAGATCGCCGCCACACCGCGTTTCAATCCGCGCTTTTCCAGCGCGTTCAGCAGTGTGACAATAATCCGCGCGCCAGAAGCACCAATCGGGTGGCCCAGCGCGCAGGCCCCGCCATTCACGTTTACCTTGTCGCGCGGCAGACCGAACTCATGCATGAATGCCATCGGCACCACGGCGAAGGCCTCGTTCACCTCCCACAGATCCACATCGTCCGTTGTCCATCCCAGCCGGTCCAGCAGCTTTTGCGCGGCGGGGACAGGAGCGGTCGGGAACAGGTTGGGTTCCTGCGCGTGGCTGGTATGGCCCAGAATACGCGCGCGGATCTTCAGGCCGTTGGCCTTGGCGGCATCTTCAGACGCGACAACCAATGCCGCTGCGCCATCCGAAATGGAGGAACTGTTAGCAGGCGTCACCGTCCCATCCTTGCGGAAGGCCGGTTTCAGTGTCGGGATCTTTTCGGGCAGCGCTTTGCCGGGCTGCTCATCTTCGGCCACCACAACGTCGCCCTTGCGGGTTTTGATCGTCACGGGAGTAATTTCGCCTTCGAACGCCCCGGATTTCTGGGCGTCGAGCGCATTGGATAGCGATTTCAACGCGTATTCATCCTGCGCCTCGCGGGTGAACTGGAAGGCTTCGGCGCAGTCTTCGGCAAAGGTGCCCATCAGGCGCCCCTTGTCATAGGCATCCTCAAGCCCGTCCAGAAACATATGGTCGATGACGGCACCATGGCCAATGCGTGCACCGCTGCGCATTTTCGGCAACAGATAGGGCGCTTCGGTCATGCTTTCCATACCGCCCGCCACCATGATGTCGGTGCCACCCAGTGCGACCTGATCAAAGGCGATCATCGTTGCTTTCATGCCCGATCCACACATCTTGTTCAGCGTGGTCGCCGGCACTTCTTTGCCCAGTCCGGCAGCAAAACCTGCCTGACGTGCCGGTGCCTGACCCTGACCTGCTGGCAGAACGCAGCCCATCAATACTTCCTGAATCCGAGTGGCCGAGGCACCGGCATCATCCAACGCGGCCTTGATGGCAGCGCCCCCCAGCTCTGCGGCTGCAACACCTGTGAAAGCGCCCTGAAACCCGGCCATCGGCGTGCGCGCGGCACCTGCGATTACGACATTCTTCATCGTCCACTCCATCCCATATGCAAATTCCTGACCACGCTTACCGAATGGTAACGATCGCCGTCTAGACTGTAGTTCTACCAATCTCGGGAAGGAGAATACAGTTGGAACTTGCTCATATTGACACCGCCGGGACGCGGGTGATCACTGTTGGCGAACATAGGATCGACGCCGCCATTGCCATCAGCTTCAAGGATCGCATGCGCGAACTGACCGATGGCGGCCCGGCCCGCATCGTCGTGGACATGGCGCAGGTCGATTTCATCGATTCCAGTGGGCTTGGCGCAATCGTCGCAGCAATGAAGCAGGTCGGTCCGTCCAAATCGTTTGAATTGGCCAGCCTGTCCGGTACGGTGCAGAAGGTGTTCAAACTGACCCGCATGGATACCGTGTTCACGATCCACGCCAATATTGATACCGCTTTGGCCGGCCCGGTCGCAGATGTCGGCTGAGACGCTTTGCTTCATGGGGCGAGCAAATCACCGGCATAAATCGGCGCTTTCGCCAGAAACGGACGAGATGAGACTTGTTTTTCCGGCCCGTCCGATGGCCGTGCGTCGGGCGCTTCAGGCGTCGATGACCGGTCTTTCCCGCCTCAACCTGACGGCAGACGAACGCGGCGTTATCGAGATTGTATTGGCCGAAGTTTTGAACAACGTGGTGGAACACGCTTATGACCATCACAAGGACGGCGTCATCGAATTACAGGTAAGGCGAATGCAGGACAGTCTGAGCTTCACGGTTCTTGACGACGGTGTTCCCCTGCCAAAAGGCAACCTGCCGGAGCACACCAGAAACAAGCTGGATGGCCCGGTCGAAGAGCTTCCGGAAGGTGGCTTTGGCTGGTCACTGATCCAGGATCTGACACGGGATCTGCACTATGTTCGCAGCGATGTCAGGAACAGGCTGGATTTTACCATTGTCCTTGCCGACACGCGGATAAGCTGACTTCTCAGGAGTTTGGCATGGATCGCCGCCATATCGACGCAAAGGCCGCCAAACCGCGTCTTGGCAAGGGTTGCATCACCTCATAGTCTGCGCAAAAGCGAAGCTGAGAGGTTCCATGCGAGACTTCCACCTGCCCGGACGGTCGTCCGTCTTTACTACAAACGGTATGTGCGCCACGTCCCACCCCCTTGCGGCGCAGGTTGCCGTGAGCGTTCTGAAATCCGGCGGAAATGCCGTCGATGCCGCGATCGCTGCCGGGGTGCTGCTGGGCATCTGCGAACCGCAGATGACCGGCATCGGGGGGGATTGTTTCGTCCTGCTGGATGCGCCGGGACAGAAAGACATAATCGCCTTGAACGGATCAGGGCGCGCACCGGGCGGATTTTCCGCAGAGGCCTTGCGCGATCGTGGCTTGGCGCAGATCCCGGAACGTTCGGTTCATGCGGTGACGATCCCCGGCGCGGTGGACGCCTTTTGCACCCTGTCAAATGACTGGGGCCGCCTGTCGCTTGCCGAAACGCTTGCCCCGGCCATCCATTATGCCGAAACAGGCGTACCCGTCGCCCCCCGGGTCGCGATGGATTGGAAGATCGCGGACCGCGATGCGCGTCTTTCCGGCGTCGCACGCGATTTCTATCTTCAGAATGGATCCGCACCACAAGCGGGCGACGTCTTCCGCGCGCCGATGCAGGCCAAAGCACTCCGCGCCATCGCCCAGCACGGGCGCGCCGGTTTCTATGAAGGCGAGGTGGCCAGGGATATGGTTGCCAGCCTCACCGCCTTGGGCGGCACACACAACATGAAGGATTTCGCAAAGACACACGCGTTCTATACCGATCCGATTTCCGGCACCTACAAGGATGTTGACCTGGTCGAACATCCACCAAACGGACAGGGGGCCACGGCCATCCTTTTGGCAAATATCCTGTCTCATTTTGACCTTGCCACGCTTGATCCGTTCGGAGCCGACCGCGCTCATATCGAAGCCGAAGCCACCAAGCTGGCCTATGACGCCCGCAACCGGATCATCGCCGACCCGGATGAGACCACACGGCTGGACCACATGCTGTCACATTCCACCGCCGAAAAGCTGGCGGCGCTGATCGACCCGCGCAAGGCGATGCCTTCTGCGACCCGACTTTGCGAAGCCGTGCACCGCGATACGGTCTATCTGACCGTCGTCGATAAGGACCGAATGTCGGTTTCGCTGATCTATTCGATCTTCCATTCCTTCGGGTCCGGGTTTGCATCGGAAAAGTTTGGCATTCTGTTTCAGAACCGCGGCGCGGGTTTCAACCTGAAAGAAGGCCACCCGAATGAAGCTGGCGGCAACAAGCGCCCGATGCACACGATCATTCCCGGAATGCTGCGCGAAGGCGGCGCGGTGACGATGCCCTTTGGCGTGATGGGTGGGGCGTATCAACCGAACGGTCATGTGCGCTTTCTAAGCAATATGGTAGATTTCGGGATGGACGCCCAAACCGCCATCGACGCCCCCCGCAGCTTTGCAGACCAAGGTGTTTTGAAATTGGAACGCGGCTATGGCCCCGATGTTCGGAAGCAATTGGCTGATATGGGGCACGAGATCGCTCTCTCTGATACACCGATTGGGGGCGCACAGGCCATTCGCATTGATCATACGCGCGGCATCCTGATCGGGGCATCTGATCCCCGCAAGGACGGTTGTGCGATCGGATATTGACGCGCTATCAGTTCAATTGAACGTGCAGCGGGTACTGGCCGTCTTCCAGATCTCCGAAAAATTCGGGCACATCGGGGTGGCCAACAGGTTCGCCGGAATAGTCTGCAACCAGATTTTGCTCGGACACATAAGCAACATAGTAGCTTTGGTCATTTTCAGCGAGCAGGTGATAAAACGGCTGATCTTTCTGGGGGCGGCTGTCCTCGGGGATGGCATCATACCATTCCTCGGTGTTCGAAAACATGGCATCCACGTCAAACACGACTCCCCGGAAGGGGTGCTTCCGGTGACGGACAATCTGTCCGAGAGAATATTTGGCGCGCGTCTTTAACATATATTAAAGCTCCTAGTTTCGTAATTAGCGCCTCTGGGGGGTATTTGTCCATGGAAGCGGGGCCAGTTTCTACGAAACAGATTGTGTAGTGGTCTGCGGCGCCATTTTACGGAGACGCGTGCGCGGGTCGCTGCTGGTCGCAAAATTTTTGACAATCTTGGAATTCCCAGCCTCGACAGTTTCGGCTATAGTTCTAAAAAACAAAAGATTGCGAGAGGCAGATGAGCAGACTTCTTCGCACGGCATTGATATTGGTTTTCCTGGCGTCATGTGGAGGTGACTCCAAGGCGCCGCGAAATCTGAACAATGCGTGCAGCATTATCGAGCAACGCCCGAAAATCTATCGGGCGATGAAACAAGCTGAGCGGAAATGGAAAGTTCCGGTGCCGGTTCAGATGGCGATGATCTATCAGGAATCGAAATTTATCCGGGACGCGCGCACCCCGATGAAATACACGCTCGGCGTGTTGCCCATGGGGCGTCAAAGTTCTGCCTATGGATATGCCCAGGTTCTGGATGCGACGTGGAAAGAATACCAACGCGATGAAGGCGGTCGCGGTGCGCGGCGCACTGACATCAAGGACGCCACAGATTTCATGGGCTGGTACATGAATGAAACGCGCGCCAAGACGGGAATCCCCCTGACCGACGCGCGTAATCAATATCTGGCCTATCACGAAGGGCGTGCAGGGTATTTGCGTGGCAGCCACAATTCGAAATCATGGCTGCTTCGGATCGCGTCCGAGGTGCAAGCCCGTGCCATTCTGTATCAGTACCAACTGGCAAGCTGTCGACGCTGAACTGACCTTAACGTGCTCGCTGCTGGATCGCTGCTGTAATGGAAAACAGCGAGCTTCGCAGCGGCGCGCCTTTCGTCAATTCACCCAGCAAGACGGTGGTTTTAGACCCGGCGTTGTCGGTGATGATCCACTGGCGCAACTCTGTCGGGTTTGCGGTGAACTTCAACTCGATCGTCCCGATCTCGGGGTTCTGCGGGTCTTGCGCCAGCACCGTGGTCGCTGTGCCGTCATACCCATGCCCAATCACCGTCTTCGCCTGATTCAGGTTCACGTTGCGCGCAAGGATCAGGTTCAGCGGCGTGCGGTTCAGCGGGTATTGCTGCGGCCCGGCATTGGATTTGCCGTCAAAGATCGCGACTTGTGATCCCCCCGCCACGACCAGCGCATCCGTTGGCGGGTTATATTCAAACCGCGCCCGCCCCGGACGTTTCAGGTAAATCGTCCCGGTCGAGATCGTGCCGTCATCGTTAATCTGCGTAAACGACGCTTTGGCGGTGTCCAGCCCGTTCAGATATTGCGAGATCGCGTTCAGCGAAAGCTTTTCAGCCATCGCTGGCGCTGCACTCAGGGCCACCGCCGCGGCGGCAATTGTCATTCGAAAAGGAGTCATTCATCCTGCCTTTGCTGATCGGGCACACTCTATCCCGTTACATATGGGAAGATTAAGTCCGATCAGAAGATGATAGGCGATAACACGCCGCTCAATTCAAGGTGTTATTGCGCGACCGCGGCGGTCACGATGACCTCGACCTTGTAACCCGGTGTGGCCAGATCGGCGGATCCGGTGGCGCGGGCGGGCGCGTGACCCTTCGGCACCCAAGCATCCCATACCTCGTTCATCGCGGCGAAATCCTTCATATCTGCCAGCCAGATCACCGCCTGAAGCATGTGTTTCGTGGACGACCCCGCTTCGTTCAGCAGATTTTCAACACGGGCCAGACATTCGCGCGTCTGTTCGGCAACGCTGTCACCTGCATTACCGACCTGGCCTGCCAGATAGATCACGCCTTTATGGGTCACACTCTGGCTCATCCGGTCGGTCGTATGGCGTCGTTGAATCATCTTTTGCCCCAATGCTGCTGTTGGTTGACCGCGCACCCGCCCATGCGGGTGCGGCGGTTCTTATTGTTCCGGGATCAAAATCTCGCGCTTGCCCACATGGTTGGACGCAGACACCAGACCTTCGTCTTCCATCTGTTCGACCAAGCGCGCGGCCTTGTTATAACCGATGCCAAGTTTGCGCTGGATATACGAGGTCGAGCATTTGCGGTCTTTGATCACAATTGCCACAGCCTGATCGTATTGCGCGTCTTCACCCGTGGTGTTGCCGCCAGTGTTCAGACCCAGAACCGCGTCGATATTGTCGGCTTTGTCATCCGGCGGGCCTTCAACCACGCCACCCACATATTCGGGTGCGCCAAAGCCTTTCAGGTAGGTGACAATCTCTTCCACCTCCTCATCCGACACGAACGGGCCGTGAACGCGGGTGATCTTCGATCCGCCCGCCATGTAAAGCATGTCGCCCATGCCCAGAAGCTGCTCGGCGCCCTGTTCGCCCAGAATGGTGCGGCTGTCGATTTTCGACGTCACCTGAAACGAGATACGGGTGGGGAAGTTCGCCTTGATCGTGCCGGTGATCACGTCCACTGATGGACGTTGCGTTGCCATGATCAAATGAATGCCCGATGCCCGTGCCATCTGCGCGAGACGTTGGATACACGCCTCGATTTCCTTGCCCGCGACCATCATCAGATCGGCCATCTCGTCCACGACCACCACGATATAGGGCAGTTTCTCGGGCGCAAATTCCTCGGTCTCGAAAATCGGTTCACCGGTATCGTCGTCGAAACCTGTCTGCACGGTGCGCTCGAACATCTCGCCCTTGGCAAGAGTGTCAGCGACACGGCCGTTATAGCCTTCAATGTTCCGAACCCCCATCTTGGACATCTTGCGATAGCGGTCCTCCATCTCGCCCACGACCCATTTCAGGGCGACGACCGCCTTCTTCGGATCGGTCACAACCGGAGACAGAAGGTGCGGGATGCCGTCATAGACGCTGAGCTCCAGCATCTTCGGATCGATCATGATCATCCGGCAGTCTTCCGGTGTCAGACGATACAGAAGCGACAGGATCATCGTGTTGATCGCCACGGATTTACCCGACCCGGTCGTCCCTGCGATCAACAGGTGAGGCATCTTGGCCAGGTTCGCGACGATCGGATCGCCGCCAATGTCCTTGCCCAGCGCCAGCGGCAAGCCGTGATTGCCATCGCCAAAATCCCGGGTCGACAGGATTTCGCGGAACGACACCATTTCACGCTTTTCGTTGGGCAATTCGATCCCGATCACGGACCGGCCCGGCACGGTCGAGACACGGGCCGACAAAGCCGCCATCGAGCGGGCGATGTCGTCGGCCAAACCAATCACGCGACTGGCTTTCAAACCGGGTGCGGGTTCCAGTTCATACATGGTGACAACGGGGCCGGGACGCACGGAAACGATCTCGCCTTTCACACCGTAGTCATCCAGCACCGTTTCCAACATCCGCGCATTTTCTTCCAGAGCTTCGTCCGACAGGTGGTGACGCTCGATCGTGATCGGATTCGCCAAGAGGTTCAGCGGCGGAAGCTCATACCCCGGATGGGTTTCTTCGAAGCTCAGCGACGGTTGCGCCTCGGCTTTCGCGCGGGCCGATGGCTGCACGGGCTTGGGCGCAGGATGTTGAACGACCTTCTTGGCAGGTTGCGACAGCCCGGCATGTGGCGGGGTGTAAACACGCGGCTCGGACGCGGCGGCATCTGGGGCCATCAGGTCTTCGACAACCATATCGTCGTCCTCGATCATGTCGGGTGCAGGCACGATCCGAGCCTGAGCCGGTGCCTGATGGGAATCCGCCGGCGGCACCACATTCAGGATCATCGGGTCGGGGCTGCGACGATGGCGGGCAACGGCGCGCGCAAGCGGCGGTTCAGCCCGTGTTGGATCGCCAAAAGCTGGTTGATGCGTCCGGTTTTTCAGGGCCGATGCAATCTTGGCCCGGATGCGATCCTCGCCACCCAAGCCCTCGGGGATATCGCCATCAAAGGTGGGTTGCTCCACCAGTTCCGGTTCAAGGGTCCGGCGGAACAGGGCGTTCAAAAGTCCCGGCTTGGCTGGTGTGGGGGCAGGTTCTTCAATCCCCTCGCCATAGGTCGCCGAGGCACCGCGCAACGGCGGCTCGGGTCGCATCACGCGGGCGGCGCGCAGGGGTGGCGGCGCGGTGAACTCTTCGTCATAGGCCTCATCTGCCTTGACTTGTGCAAAACGTTCCTCTTTGCGGGCCGCTTGTCGTGCTTGCATTTGGCGGGCTGTTGCCGCCGCCCCTTGGGCCGCGCCCTTGGCACCCTTGCCCAGCAAGGATACGACGGCCGCATAGCTCATCACGACGCCGACCATCAGAAAATGGCCGAAGCGTTGCATTTCGAACCGGTCCGCACCGATCACGAACAGAACGGCAACCAAGGCAGCGATGGCCGATACAACAGACATCACTTTCAGGCCCAACCCAGCACTCACTGGCAGCCCTGCCAGCAAAGCGCCCAACACGGTATCACCGAACAGACCGCCCAACCCAAAGGAATGCGTCCAGCCCGCACCCGGCACCAAAGTCGAAGCATAGATCGAACACAGCGCCACCGCGATGGGGGCAAAAATCATCCGCCCAAAAACGCGGTCCTGACCGACATGGAAGGTTAGGCGCAGCCCCCAAACGGCAAGGATCAGCGAAAGGGACCATGCGCCCAGCCCGGAAATGACCGCCAACGGCGAAGCGATGAAGGCACCGACCCGCCCCAATGCGTTCTGCGCGGGCGTATCTGTGGCCGACATCCAACCGGGATCTTCGGGCGAATAGCTGCCAAGGATCAGCGCCAAAATGACCCCAAGGGCAATCAGCCCCAGCCCCAGAAGCTCTTTCCCACGTCGTTCGATCACAGCCTGCGTGTTGCTGTCAAAGATGGGATCCCGTTGTTTCGCCTGATACGCCATACCACCACGTCCTTACGTAAAGAGACAGTCACGGATCTTAATCAACCCGCTCTGCATTTCTTGTTTTGGGGCCACCATGGCGACCCGTATATACCCCTTGCCGGGGTTTTGATTGCTCACATCCCGCGACAGATACGCACCGGGCAGAACCCGCACGCCTGTTTCGGTCCAAAGTTTCATGGCTGCTGCTTCGCCGTCCTCGACGGGCAGCCACAAGAAAAAACCGGCCTCTGGCCCCTGATAGTCTTCGACGCCTGCAAAAACCTCGTCCGCCAGCGCGTATTTCTCCTGATAGAGCGCGCGGTTGTCGGCCACATGCGCCTCGTCCGCCCAAGCGCGTTCCGCCACCCGTTGCAGGGGCAGCGGCAACGGCGCACCCGCATAAGCGCGCAACTGGCGCACCCGATGGATGCTTTCCGGTCCGCCAGCAACAAACCCCGACCGAAGGCCGGGCAGGTTCGACCGCTTTGACAGCGAGTGGAACACCACCACGCGGTCCGTGTCGGCACCGCCTTCGCGGGCCACCTCGAGCGCGCCCGGAGGCGGTGTGTCGCGATAGATCTCCGAATAACATTCGTCCGCGAAAATCTGAAAATCGTATTTCTCGGCCAAGGCGATCAGGTTCGCCCAGTAATCCCGATCCGCCACAGCGCCCTGCGGGTTTGTGGGCGAGCAGATATAAGCAATTTCGGTCCGGTTCAGGATGTCGGGCGACAACTGGGAATAGTCCGGCAGGAACCCGGTTGCAGCCGATGTGGGCAGGAACACCGCGTCCGCCCCAACTGTTGCCGCCGCTACCGCATAAACCTGATAAAACGGGTTGGGGATCAGCACCACAGGCCGTTCACCGCGCGCCGTTCGCTCTGGGCAAAGCGCCAGAAGCGCGTTGAACAACCCCTCACGCGTGCCGTTCAACGCCATAACCTGCGTGGCGGGATCGATCTGCACACCGTAGCGTCGCCGAAGCCAGTCGCTGATTGACTGCAACAGTTCGGTCGATCCATCGTTCGGTGGATATTTTCCAAATTCTTGAACATGTTGGGCAATCACCTGCGGCACCCATTCAGGGAATGGATGTTTCGGCTCGCCAATCGTCATATCCATGACTTCGCCGCCCGGTCTATGGGCGTCAAGAAGGCTCCGCAGGCGCGGAAATGCATATTCGGGCAAGCTGGAATACCGCTCGGGAAACGTCATTGGAACGTCACTATACTGCCTCAAATCTCGGGATCATTTCGCCCCGTTTGATCCAAGGATAGCCCGCAATCAACGGCGGGTCCAGAAAAAGGCCGCAATTTTCGATGGTTGAGGGTGTCGGTTGTGGCTTTTAGGCCAACACGGCTTCCGCAGCCGCCCCCAGACGCAACAATCGCTCCTCGGCCATTGGCGCACCCATCAACATGATCCCGGTCGAAGGCAAGCCGGTGGGCAGGTTCAGGCCGCATGACCCCATAAGGTTGCCTATGCGCGTGTTGCGCAGCGCCCACAGGTTTTCCTCGACATAATAGTCGTGATCGTCCATCAGCCGCGAGACAATGGGCGGCATGATCGGAGAGGTCGGCAGCACCACAGCGTCATACCCGGCAATCGCGGCGTGATACTCATCCCTGATCTGATCCAGCCGTTGCCAGGCCCGGACATAGTCTGCCCCGCGAAACTGACCCCCCGCGCGGAACCGTTCCAGGATTTCGACGAACATCAGATCCGGGCGCGCTTCAATCTCGTCCTGCCATGTCGCATAGGCTTCGGTTGTAAACAGAACGCCGGACATGGCCAATGCTTCGTCCACAATGGCTGAATGGGCGCGCCGGATCACAGCGCCGCCGTCCATCAACCGCCCGATGGCGCTTTCGAATCCGGCTTTCGGTTCGCTGCGCGCACCTTCCAGCCCGTTTTCCAAAACCAGAAGGCGCGTGCCTTTCAGGCTGGCCCCACGCAGATCTGCAGCCGCGCCGCCCTCCAGCACTGCAAGCATCAGGGCGGCGTCTTCCACCGTGCGGCACAGCGGCCCAACCGTGTCGAACCGTGCGGCCAATGGCACAACCCCCTTGGACGACACCCGACCAGAGGTGGTTTTCAACCCCACAAGATCATTCCACGCCGCTGGAATGCGCACCGATCCGCCGGTGTCAGACCCGACAGCCCCCGCCGCCAGACCAAACGCCACCGACGTCGCCGCCCCCGAACTGGATCCACCCGACACCGCGTCATAGTCGTTCACACAAGGGCTGGTCGCCGTCACAGGGTTCAACCCAAGGCCCGAAAAGGCCAGTTCGCTCATATGCGTTTTGCCAAGGCAGACAAGCCCCTGCGCGGTCGCATTGTGCAGCACTTCGGCATCGCGGTCCGGCACCCGGTCCTTCAAGAGAGCCGATCCCGCTTCGGTCGCGACACCGGCTGTATCAAACAGGTCTTTCCAACTGATCGGCACGCCGTCCAGCAAGCCTAAACGATGCCCGGATGCCGCACGTTTGGACGCCGCTGCCGCTTCGGTCAGTGCGCGGGATTCGGTAAGCCGCGCATAGATGCGATCCTGAAACTTGTGCGCCTTGATGGCGTCCAGAAAGGTTTCGGTCAGGGCAACAGGGTCAATGTCGCCTGCACCGATTCCCCGACCCAGATCGCCCATGCTCATGGTCAGCCACTGGTTGCTCATCAAACCCTCCTGTCCGGTATTGTGGTGACGGTAGCGACGCTTGCACACATGGACAATCCCCGACAACGGGTTCAAAAAGGTGATATGAAGATTGATGCCGATATTCTGATCGTTGGTGGCGGGTTGAACGGCCCGGCCCTGGCGCTTGCGCTGGCCGATACCGGCTTTAGCGTCACAATTATTGACGCGCTGCCAAAGGGCACGCGTGGTAGCGATGATTTCGATGGGCGTGGCTATGCGCTGGCGCTGGCCTCGCAGCGACTATTGTCAGCCATCGGCGTTTGGCCCAAGGTCGCCCCCAACGCTCAACCCCTGCTGGATATCCGTATCTCGGACGGTCGTCCCGGAGAAGGGACCGGCCCCTTCGTGCTGGAATTTGACCACGCCGAGATCGACGAAGGCCCAATGGGATACATGGTCGAGGACCGGTTCCTGTCGCGCGCCCTTCTGGGCGCAGTCGAGGCGCATCCAAAAGTAACCTTACTGGATCAGGAAACCGTGGTAGAACAAGCGGTTGGCCCCGCTTCGGTTACATTGTTGCTTGCGTCGGGCAAGCGCCTGACCGGACGTGTGGTGGTGGGCTGTGATGGACGTCTATCCGGCACCGCCGAACGGGCAGGCATCAGGCGGTTTGGACATGACTACGGGCAAACCTCGTTGGTGTGCGCGATTGATCATGAATTGCCCCACAACGGTGCCGCGCATCAATTTTTCATGCCATCCGGCCCGCTGGCGATCCTGCCGCTTCCAGGCAATCAAAGTTCGATCGTCTGGACCGAATCCCACGCGGAAGCTGCCCGCATTCATGCGCTGGATGATGACGGGTATCTTGAGGAATTGCGCCCGCGTTTCGGGTCGTTCCTCGGTCAGATCAACCTTGCGGGCAAGCGATTTACTTATCCCCTGAACCTGACCGTCGCGAACGCCTTTTTCGCGGATCGGCTGGCGCTGGTGGGGGATGCCGCCCACGGTTTGCACCCAATTGCCGGACAAGGTTTGAACGCGGGTCTGAAGGATGTGGCAGCACTGGCCGAAGTGCTGACCCACGCCCGCCGTCGCGGTGAAGACATCGGACGGTTGGACGTGCTGGAGCGTTATCAACAATGGCGGCGTTTTGATGTGGCGCAGATGGTGGCCGCGACCGAAGCCACCAACCGCCTGTTTTCAAACGACAATCCGATATTGCGAACGGTGCGCGATCTGGGACTGGGGGTTGTAAATGCGATGCCCGGCCTGCGGCGCGGGTTCATCCGCGAAGCCGCTGGCTTGACCGGCGATTTGCCCCGGCTGTTGCAGGGTCGCCAAATCTAGCGCATCAATCCTCGATCTTGCGGGCTTCGTCCACCAACATCACCGGGATACCGCCCCGAATTGGAAACGCCAGACGCGCCGCTTTCGACACAAGCTCCTGTTTTTCAGCATCATAGCGCAGGACTGTTTGGGTAACGGGACAAACCAGCGCTTCAATCATGCGGCGGTCAAATTCTGGGGCGGGCGCCTCGGTCATTGCACTTTCTCCTCGCCTACGCCTTTGCGCAGGGTAAATTCCATCAACGTGACCAAAGTCTCGCGGCGGGTGCTGAGGGACGGTGCCTCAAGCAACGCCTGCTTGTCTTCGGGGTCAAACGGGCACAGCATCGACAAGGCGTTGATCATCAGTTCGTCTTCCGCGGTTTGCAGACTGTCCCAGTCGGTTTGCAGCTCTTCCAGCTCGAAATAGCGCTCAAGTAGCTTGAAGAAGGCATCCCGATCCAAACCAGGGTCATGTTCGGCTGGGCCGAGGTCGCGATCAAAGCCGCGCCAATCGGCCTCGGTTCGCAGATAGGGCATGAACCCCTCTTGCACCGCGCCAAGGCGAAAGCGCGAGACGCCGGTAAGCGTGATCATATACCGTCCATCCTCGGTTTCGGTGAACGAGGTGATGCGTCCGGCACACCCAATGGCATGTAACCGGGCCGTGTCCTGATCGCTGTCACCGATCGGCTGTATCATTCCGATCAATCGCTCGGGTGTCTTCAAAGCATCATCGAACATCGCCAGATAGCGCGGCTCGAACACATGCAGGGGAAGCCTACCGCGCGGCAACAGCAGTGCGCCCGGCAACGGGAACAGCGGCAGGAAATCTGGCAGGTCAGCGGCTGACATCATGATACCACTGTAACGCGGCTTGTCCGATCACACAAAGATCATCGACGACAGCTTGCGCCGACCCGTCAAGGCGATGGGGTCTTTCGCGTCCAGCGCGTCAAAAATCGTGAACAGCTGCGCCTTGGCCGCCCCGTCGTTCCAGTCTCTATCCCTGCGGAAAAGCTCCAACAACTCATCGACAGCAGCCTGCACATCACCTGACGCATTCAAAGCCACGGCCAGATCGAAGCGGGATTGATGATCGTCCGGGTTGGCATCCACGGCTGCGCGCAATTCAGTCACAGGGCCAGCACTTTCCGCCTGACGCGCCAGTTCGATCTTTGCGCGGGCGGCTTCCAACTCGGGCGCGTCCGAGATTTCGGCAGGGGCACCATTCAGAACAGCCTCGGCCTCGTCTGTATTGCCCTTGGCAATATGGGTGCGGGCCAGTCCGCCGAAGGCCGCGGCGTTTGCGGGGTCTTCTTCCAGGATGGCGGCATAGGTTTGCGCGGCATCGTCGATGGCGCCTGCCTCCAACATCTCGTCTGCGGCGGCAATGGCATCCGTCAAACCGTTATCTGCATCTCCACCCAAAGCGGCCACCCGATTGACGAATTCTTTCACTTCGGAGGCAGGCAGCGCGCCCTGAAACCCGTCAGCGGGCTGTCCTTGCCAAAACGCATAGACGGTCGGGATCGACTGCACGCGCAACTGGCCTGCGATCATCTGGTTTTCGTCCACATTGACCTTGACCATGCGCACCTTGCCGCCGGCTTCGGTCACGGCGGCTTCCAGCGCCGGACCAAGCGTCTTGCACGGGCCGCACCACGGCGCCCAGAAATCGACGATGACCGGCACCTCTTGCGAGGCTTCGACGACATCCTGCATGAAGGTCGCTTCGCCCACATCCTTGATCAGATCACCCGCGGCCGGTGCGCCGCCCAGTTCAAGTTCCATCGCTCAAGCTCCTTCAAATGCGTTGAGGCTTATATGCCCCCTGCCCTGCGGGTTTTAAAGGTCGAAAGTCGCAAAGACCGGTGCGTGATCGGATGGCTTTTCCCAACCGCGCGCATCGCGCAACACGCGTGAGGCATGACCAGCGTTCGAAATGTCCGGGGTGGCCCAGATATGATCCAACCGACGACCCTTGTCTGCTGCATCCCAGTCCTTTGCGCGATAGGACCACCAAGAATAAAGCTGCCCTTCGGGAATATCCTGCCGGGTGATGTCGACCCAATTCGCAGCGTCCTGCACTTGGGCCAGCGCTTCGACCTCGACCGGCGTGTGGCTGACCACTTTCAGAAGCTGTTTGTGGGACCAGACGTCATCTTCGCGCGGGGCGATGTTCAGATCGCCGACGAGGATCGACTTGCCCGGCTTTTCGGCAAAGAAATGGTCGCGCATATCGGTCAGATAATCGAGCTTCTGGCCAAACTTCTCGTTCACTTCGCGGTCAGGCACATCACCGCCAGCGGGCACATAGAAATTGTGGATGATGACCCCGTTTTCCAACTGCCCCGCGATGTGCCGGGCATGGTCCAAGCCGGCAAAACCGAAGCTCGCGACCTCTTTCATCGGTAGGCGTGACAGGATCGCAACGCCGTTATACCCCTTCTGCCCACGCGCCACCATGTGGGTGTAGCCCAGGGCGTGAAACCCCTCCATCGGGATCTTCTCGACCGGGCTTTTGCATTCCTGAAGGCACAGAACATCGGGGCCTTCTTCGGCCAGAAGCTTCTGCACAATCGGTTCGCGCAACCGCACCGAGTTGATGTTCCAGGTGGCAAGGGTGAAGCTCATTCTATCCTCCGGTGATCGCGCGTTTGGCGTGACCATAAAGGACGGATCAAAAAGTGAACAGGGGCGAGTTTGACCCCGCCCCGTTTCGTTAGGTGTAGGAGACGACCTCCCACTCGACCCCATCATGATCATCGAAATAAAACCGCCGCCCCGGTTCATAATTCCCATGGTTGTGCGGCCTGAACCCGGCGGTTTTCACCCGTTTTTCGACTGCGTCAATGTCATCCACCGTTACCCCTACATGGTTCAACCCGGCGCGGGTTGTATAAGAATGCTGCGGGTTATCTATGGCCCTGTTGGGCGTGTATAGAGCCACATAGCTTCCCTCATCCCCCACATGGGCGGTGTATCCGCCCGATATCGCGTCGCCTTCCCAACGGATTTTCCAATCAAACACGGCCCCCAGCCAGACGGCGGTCGCCTTGGGGTCTGATACGGTCACATTCACATGTTCCAGAACAGCCATTTTGGCCTCCTTGATTTCAGTTGCGACTCGATTGATAATTCCTAAAGCTGACTTTAGCTCAAGCTTTTTCTTTGGAGTTTCTCATGGAGCGCAGAAACGAGATTTCGATCGGCACGTTGGCGGGCCGCACAGGGCTGGCCGTGTCCGCGATCCGGTATTACGAAACCCAAGGGCTGGTCGCGCCGGAACGCAACGCAGGCGGGCAAAGGCGGTTTCTGCGCTCAGACATACGGCGACTAAGCTTCGTTATGATCGCGCAAAAGTTCGGGTTCACCCTGGATCGCATCCGCGAGGTGCTGTCCCGCCTGCCCGCAGGCCGAACCCCCACGGCAAAAGACTGGGCCGGGATTTCCCAAGACTTTCGCGCGGAGTTGGACGAACAAATCGAAGCCCTCACCCGCCTGCGTGACAAGCTGGACGGGTGCATCGGCTGCGGGTGCCTGTCGCTGGATCGCTGCGCGCTTTATAACCCTGACGATGTGGCGGCCGAAAAAGGCGCTGGGCCGCGGTATTTGCTGGGAGATGAGGCAGTTCGGCCTGAAAACTGAGGGCGCACGAAGCCGCGGCATTGATCTGTCTTAAGGCAATCTGACCGCTTCCGCTGCAAACTGACCCCAATGGAGGTCAGCTATGTCCGATCATGGTCACAGCCATCAGGAAATTGCCGCACGCATTGGCGCACCCCCGGGCAAAGGGGTGCTGCGCGATGCGGTCTATGGTGCCATTGACGGGTCAGTCACGACGTTTGCCATTGTGGCTGGCGTGGCGGGGGCCGGATTGTCGCCGTTCATCATTGTGGTTCTGGGTTTGGCCAATGTGCTGGCTGATGGGTTTTCGATGGCCGCCGCTGCCTATTCCGGCACCAAAGCCGAGCAAGACAACTATCGCCGCATTCGTAAGATTGAAGAAAAGCACATCCGGTCCCATCCGAAGGGGGAATGGCTCGAAGTGCGTGAAATCCTTGCCCAAAAGGGACTAAGTGACCGTCTTCTGGACGATGCCACCGACGCAGTGACTCAAGACAAAGAGCGTTGGATCGACTTGATGATGGAAGGTGAATATGGACTGAGTTCCAGTGATCCGCACCCGATGCGTTCAGCCACGACCACATTCCTGTCCTTCCTTGTGGCCGGGATGATCCCTCTATCGCCCTTCATCCTGAAACTTGACGGCGCTTTTTCCCTGTCCGCATGGATGACCATGGCGAGCTTCTTTTCCATCGGCGCACTGAAAAGCCACTGGTCCCTCAGCCCTTGGTGGCGATCTGCGGTTGAAACCCTGCTGATCGGCGGCGCCGCAGCCGGGTTGGCTTACGGCGTTGGGACATTGTTCAATGTTTGATGGCGTGAGGGCAGGGTGTAGTTGTTTTACTGATTTGCTGCGTGCTGTCTAACGACACGCGTTGGTTCATTGTTTTCAAAGTTTTAGCTTCATATGGATCACCCGCTCATCATCGCCGTGAAACGCCTCCGGGTCAGTAAACCTGACAAATCCCAGACTTTCGTATAGCGGAAGCGCCTCATTATGACGATAGAGCGCATCAAGCCAGACCATGCCGACGCCTTGCGCCTGCGCCTTTGACAACAACGCTTCGCCCAGCTTACGACCTATCCCCTTGCCGCGCGCAGTATCCCGCACATACATCCGGTTCATCTCGGCATCATTGGCGCCCTTAGGTTTCATAAGCACGATCCCGACTGGCTCATTATCAAGCAACGCTAGAAAACACTCGCCATGTGGGGGCAAAAAATGGTCTGCAAAGTTCTCAAGCTCGCCTTTGACGTTCTGCTCCTCAAGGTATTCGTCTATCGTATCAAGCATTTCAGTATACTTGGCACGAAGGCCATCGAAAAACTCCCACACAAGCACTCTGACTTGGTCAATCTCTTCAGGGGTGCGGGCAAGGATAACTTTGGCTGACATATTGGGCCTCCAAAATCTTAGCTTAGCCGCACTTTCCAAGTTCTCCAATCGCATCAAAAAAAGACCGGACCCAAAGGTCCGGCCAGTCCATCAGGGAGGAATGTGCCCGCAACCCCGGACACCAGGGAACCTTATGCGTTCAACCGATACCCGCCGCTTTCCGTCACCAGAAGCCGTGCGTTCGACGGATCGGGCTCGATCTTCTGGCGCAGGCGATAGATATGTGTCTCTAACGTGTGGGTTGTGACGCCTGCATTATAACCCCAGACCTCGTGCAGCAGGACATCGCGGGCCACCACACCGTCGTTTGAGCGATAGAGGAACTTAAGGATATTCGTCTCTTTCTCGGTCAGGCGCACTTTGCGGTCATCTTCGGTGATCAGCATCTTCATCGACGGCTTGAACGTATACGGCCCAAGCTGAAACACGGCGTCCTCGGATTGTTCGTGTTGGCGCAACTGGGCACGGATACGGGCCAAAAGCACCGGGAACTTGAAGGGCTTGGAGACATAGTCGTTTGCGCCTGCATCCAGACCCAGAATGGTGTCGGAATCGGTGTCATGCCCGGTCAGCATCACAATGGGGCATTTCACACCCTGTTTGCGCATCACGCGGCACAGCTCGCGCCCATCCGTGTCGGGCAGGCCCACGTCCAGAATCACAAGATCATAGATCGCTTCCTTCGACTTGATCAGAGCCTCAGATCCGTTTCCGGCCTCGAAGACATCGAAGTCCTCGGTCATCAGAAGCTGTTCGGCCAGCGCGTCGCGCAGATCCTCGTCATCATCAACAAGCAGTATCTTTTTCAGTGTGGACATGTCGCCCTCCTCCGTCGTGTTGCTCAAACAGATGTTCCTCCCTCACGCGATTGACAAGATTTGTAACAGCGGTCTCACGGCCTCGTGTCAATTCACTGGTAAATGTTTCATATCGTGACAGTTCATCCCAAAGCGCTTGGCGAAAATCGGTGATTCAAGTTCGTCGCAAAACGCTTTAACTATAGGTCGTGAAAGGATGCCGATGACACTTGCCCCCAATCAGACCGAGCTTCTGGCCCGCGCCCGTGCCGATTTGCGCATGGGAGTGCCGGTGGTGCTGGCGCGTGATGGACGCACCGTGTTGGTTGCGGCCGCCGAAACATTGTCATCGGGGCGGCTCAGCGAGATGCGTACACTTGGCGCGCCAGTTCTTGCCATAACACCCCGGCGGGCGGCCACGCTGAAGGCCCGCGCTTATTCCGACCGCGTGGCCCGGATCGAACTGCCGCATGATGCCGGAACCGACTGGATCGCATCCGTCGCCGATCCCGCAGATGATCTGACCCACCCGATGAAAGGGCCTTTTCGTACCCTGCGCGGTGGGGATGATGGGCTTGAGGCGCAGTCTGTTGCCCTGTGCAAATCCGCCCGCCTGTTGCCCGCCGCTTTGGTGATAGATGTCTCTAACACGCCCGAAGTCGCCACCAATGATAACCTGACCGCCATGTCCTTGGACGATGCGATGGTCGAGATCATGTCCCTCGCGCCTGTCATCCACGCCCGCTTGCCCCTATCGGTCAGCGAAGCCGGACGCCTGCATATCTACCGCCCGGACGATGGCAGCGAAGAACACTATGCCGTGGAAATTGGCCGCCCACCCCGCGATAATCCGGTCCTTGCGCGCCTACACTCGGCCTGTTTCACCGGCGACGTGCTGGGCAGCCTGAAATGCGATTGCGGCCCGCAGCTTCACACCGCCCTTGCGCGGATCGGACAGGAGGGCCAAGGCGTGTTGCTTTACCTGAATCAGGAGGGACGCGGCATCGGGTTGGCCAACAAGATGCGCGCCTATTCCCTGCAAGATCAGGGGTTTGACACGGTGGAAGCAAACCACCGCCTTGGGTTTGAGGATGACGAGAGGGATTTCCGCATCGGCTCGATGATCCTCAAGTCACTGGGCTTCTCATCCGTTCGCCTGATGACCAACAACCCCCGCAAGGTTGCGATGATGAACGAGACCGGCATTGAAGTCACCGAACGGGTGCCGCTCAAGGTTGGAAAAGGCACCCATAACGAAGCCTACCTTGCCACCAAAGCTTCCAAATCCGGGCATCTGCTGTGATCCCGCGACGAACGGACATGGTGGTATCGCGCTGGGATGCGCGCTTCATGGGCCGCCGGTTCCGTGTCTCCATCGGGCGCGGCGGAATGACGGACAACAAGCGCGAGGGCGATATGGCCACCCCGCGCGGGAAATGGAGGATCGTCGGGGGCTACTTCCGCGCCGACAGAATCGCACCCCCAGACACATTGCTTGACCTTCACCCGACAAACCCACGGGACATCTGGTCCGACGACCCCGCTGATGCCGCCTATAACCACCCGCTGCGCGCCACGAACCACCCGTTCAGCCACGAAAAACTACGCATGACTGCCCGACTTTACGACGTGGTGTTGATCAGCGATTGGAACTGGCCCGACGCACAACCCGGCAAAGGGTCGGCCATCTTCATCCACCAATGGCGCAAACCGCGCCACCCCACCGCCGGATGCCTGGCCTTTGCACCGCAAGATCTGCGCTGGATCCTGTCTCACTGGACACAACACAGCCGCATCATCGTCCGCTAGGTCTTTTTCTTGTCCAAAATATCCTGGGGTGAATGCGCAACGCGCAGAGGGGCAACGCCCCTAATCGTAGTCCCGCGCGCCAAAAATCGCAGACCCTACCCGCACATGTGTCGCACCTTGTGCAATCGCACGCTCGAAATCGCTGCTCATCCCCATTGAAAGTTGCTCCAACCCGTTGCGTTTGGCCATCTTGGCCAGCAGGGCAAAATGCAGGGTCGGCTCTTCATCTACCGGCGGAATGCACATCAACCCGACGATTGGCAGTCCCAGATCACGACATTCGCTGACGAAATCATCCAGATCGTCGGGCATGATCCCCGCTTTCTGAGGCTCCTCGCCTGTGTTCACCTGAATGAACAACTGCGGGCAATGCCCTTCTTCGTTGGCAATACGCGCTATGGCACGGGCCAGCTTCGGGCGATCGAGGGAATGGATCACATCGAACAGACCCATCGCCTGACGGGTCTTGTTGGATTGCAACGGGCCGATCAGGTGCAATTCCACACCGTCGAAACGCTGTTTCAGATCCGGCCACTTACCGGCAGCCTCTTGCACCTTGTTTTCACCAAAGACGCGGTGGCCTTCTTCCAGAACGGCAACAACGCGGTCCAGCGGCTGAACCTTTGACACGGCAATTAGGTGCGTCGACCCGGGCACACGCCCAACGCGCGCCTCTTCTTTGGCAATACGGTCGGTGATGTCGGAAAGTGGCATGGGATCCCCCAAGTCTGATTGTTCAGATATAGGTGTCCCAAAAGAAAAGAGCGGGCACAAGGCCCGCTCTTCCCTTAGTCATAATCCGTTAGGATTAGAACAGCATGATGATGCCGAGGTCAGCAACAGTCGTGCCGCCAACTTCGCCAACACCGGCGTTGAACGATGCGCCACCGCCCAGGTCGTATGCAACGCCCAGACCGTATGCGTCAGTCGACAGAGCACCGACTTCAACTTCCGAGTAAGCAGCGCTTACAACAACTGCGCCCATGGTGTAAGCACCGTGGATACCGTAGGAGGTCACGTCGTTGTCGTCATTGCGCGAATACAGAGCGTTGATCGAGAAGTCAGCGATATCAGCGCCAGCTTTCACGTGAATGGTGTTCGACGTGTCGATGTTGCCCCAATCGTCGTAACCCAGACCAACGTTGAAGTCACCCATCGAGTAGGTGGCTGCAACCGAGGTGATCTCGGTGCCGTTGAAGTCGTGCGAGATTGCGATCCCGAAGTCACCGAAAGTGCCTTCGTACATCATGTTGCCCATGTCGGCTGCGTCAACCAGAGCTTCTGCAACGTTGTCGGTGCCGATGCCGCCGTAACCGATGTCCGACAGACCCAGTTTTGCGTCAACAGCCGAACCAACGTTACCAACCGAGAACTTGCCGAAGCCGCCTTCGATGTAAGCCGACGAGCCGTCGACAGCGCCGCCACCAGCGGTGTTGGTGATGTCGAAGGTTGCGCCGAAGCCCAGGCCGCCATCGGTTTCACCGGTCATCGAGACCGTCAGTGTCAGATAGTGGTCCAGCGTCCAGTCGTCACCAACTGCGACGTCTGCGTATTCAAAGCCGATACCGGCTTCACCCGAAAAGCTGATTTCAGCGGCGGCGAAGCCAGCCGATGCAACCAGTGCGGTCGAAGCGAAGAGAATCTTTTTCATTTCGTTTTCCCTCATGTGTTTCAATAGTGCACCTCAATTCAGGGAAATCCGAATTGAGTATGATGGTTCAATCTACCTTTCCGCCGGGGTTTGCAAGAAATGCGAAACCAGTTTTCGGATTGTGGCCGAAATTGGTGCTTCTATGCCACAGTTTCCCAGGCCGCATTTCCGGGGTCGCTGTATTCCCGCTCTTTTCCAGCGTCTTGGCCCGCAAAAGCTCTGTTTGGGAAAACGCTTGCCCGCCTGTATGGCCTTATATACTAACAAGAGGAAATTGAGGAAACGGGGCTTATTTATGCGCATCTTCAAGTCTGTCGCATTCGGAATTTCATTGATTGGTGTGCTCGGGCTGTCTGCCTGTGGCGGCGGCCGCGGATCGTTGGGGATCGGCGGTGGTCAGCAGCAGGCAAATACCGTCCAGCATTCGCCCCAAACGGAAGAGCGGCGCGAAACCATCTGGGATTTGTTCACCAATGTGGACGACCCCAACACCACGGTCGAAGTAAACCGTTATATCTGGAATGCCTCGCTGGATGTGCTGAGCTTCATGCCGGTTCAGGCCGCCGATCCCTTCTCGGGTATCATCGTCTTTGGCTTCGGTCGTCCGCCCGGCGGCGGCTCCACTTACAAAGCCACCGTTTACGTGCGCGACCCCGCGCTGGATGCGCGGTCGTTGTCAGTCGCACTCTATACACGGTCCGGCCCCGCCAGCGCCGAAGCCGTGCGCAAGGTCGAAGATGCGATCCTGACCCGCGCGCGCCAGCTTCGTATTCGCGACGGCAACCTCTAGACCCGGATCGACCATCGGAATAAGACAAGCGCCGGGCCAGTTGCCCGGCGTTTCTACATCAAGGACCAAGCCGCATGTCGCGATACACAGCCGCCGATATCGAACCGAAATGGCAAGAAGCCTGGGACAAGGCCGGAATTTTCACCGCCAAGCGCGATGAAACGCGCCCCAAGTATTATGTGCTAGAGATGTTCCCCTATCCATCAGGCCGTATCCATATGGGGCATGTGCGCAATTACACGATGGGCGACGTGATCTCACGCTATAAATCTTCTTGTGGTTTCAGTGTGTTGCATCCAATGGGCTGGGATGCCTTCGGAATGCCTGCGGAAAACGCCGCGATGGCTCAGGGTGGTCATCCCGGCACATGGACCTATGACAATATCAAGACCATGAAAGGTCAGATGAAGCCTTTGGGCTTGTCGATTGATTGGAGCCGCGAATTTGCCACCTGCGACCCGGAATATTACGGCCAGCAACAATCCATGTTCATTGATTTCATGGAGCGCGGACTGGTCTATCGCAAAAACGCCACGGTGAACTGGGACCCGGTCGATATGACCGTTCTGGCCAATGAACAGGTGATCGACGGCTGCGGCTGGCGGTCGGGCGCACCGGTCGAACGCCGCGATCTGACGCAGTGGTTCTTCAAAATCTCGGATTATTCGGCCGAGTTGCTGGAGGCGCTGGACAGCCTGGACAACTGGCCTGAAAAGGTGCGCACCATGCAGGCCAACTGGATCGGCCGCTCGCAGGGTCTGCAATTCAGCTTTGAACGTGTGGATGGCGGCGAGATCGAGGTCTATACGACCCGTCCCGACACGCTGATGGGCGCGTCCTTCATCGGTATCTCGCCCGACCACCCAATTTCCAAGGCGCTTGAGGCCGAGAGCCCCGGGATTGCCGCCAAACTCGCCGAAATGCGCAAGGGCGGCACCACGGAAGAAGCCATCGAAACCGCCGAGAAGCTCGGGTATGACACCGGCATCCGCGTGAAACATCCGCTGGATCCGAATTGGGAACTGCCAGTGTGGATCGCCAACTTCATTCTGATGGATTACGGCACCGGCGCGATTTTCGCCTGCCCGGCCCATGACCAGCGCGACCTTGATTTCTGCCGCAAGTATGACTTGCCGGTAATCGACACTTTCCTGTCGTTGGAAGACCCCTCGCCCGTCGATAAAGAGGCCTTCGTGCCGCCAAAATCCGAAAAAGTGAAATGGATCAATCATTTCGCCGGGTTGGACGAGGCCACAGGCGAAGAAGCGCTTGAGGCCACCATCACATTCGCCGAGGACGCCGGCTGGGGCAAAGGCGTCGAAAAGTTTCGCCTGCGCGACTGGGGGCTGAGCCGCCAGCGCTATTGGGGCTGCCCGATCCCTGTCGTTCATTGCCCCGATTGCGGCGTTGTCCCTGAAAAGAAAGAGAATTTGCCGGTCAAACTGCCCGAAGACGTGACCTTCGACGTGCCCGGCAACCCGCTGGACCGCCACCCGACATGGCGCGACTGCGCCTGCCCGTCCTGCGGCAAGCCCGCCCAGCGCGAAACCGACACGATGGACACCTTTGTCGATTCGTCCTGGTATTACGCGCGCTTCACCTCTCCGAATGCCGACACGCCTACGGATCTGGACGACGCAAGCTATTGGATGAATGTCGATCAGTATATCGGCGGCATCGAGCACGCCATTCTGCACCTGCTCTATTCCCGCTTCTTTGCCCGTGCGATGAATATCTGCGGCCACCTGCCCGACAAGGCGATCGAGCCGTTCAATGCGTTGTTCACCCAAGGCATGGTGACGCACGAAATCTATGTCACGCGCGACGAAAACGACCGGCCTGTGTATCATCTGCCAGAAGACATCGAATGGACGGAAAGCGGCGCGCGCCTTGGGGCCTGCGGGACCGAGGTTGAGGTCATCCCCTCGGCCAAGATGTCGAAATCCAAGAAGAACGTGGTGGATCCGGCCAACATCATTTCGTCCTTCGGCGCCGACACTGCGCGCTGGTTCGTGCTGAGCGATTCGCCCCCTGAACGCGATGTGGAATGGACAGCCTCGGGCGCGGAAGCCGCTGCCAAGCACTTGGCCCGCGTGCACGCCACTGCCGTCAAGATCGCGGAAATGGATGATGCAGACGGGGACGATACCGATCTTCTGCGCGCCATGCACAAGGCGATCCATGATGTGACGATGGGTATCGAAAGTTTTGGTTTCAATGCCGCCATCGCAAAGCTCTATGCCTTCCAGAACACCATTTCAAAATCGAAAGCGGGAGGGCGCGCGCAAAAACTGGCGATGCGCACGCTGGCACAGTTGATGTCCCCAATGACGCCACACCTGTCAGAAGAAATCTGGTCGTTGCTGGGTGGCGAGAGGCTGATCGCGCAAGCCCCCTGGCCAAAAGCGGACGAGGCGATGTTGGTCGAAGATACCGTCACCATGCCCATCCAGATCAATGGCAAACGGCGTGCGGAAATCAGCGTGCCCAAAGATATGGGCAAAGCCGAGGTTGAAAAACTGGCGCTGGCCGAGGATGCTGTTGTCAGGGCGCTTGATGGCAAGTCGCCCAAGAAAGTCATCGTGGTTCCGGGGCGCATTGTGAATGTCGTGGTCTGATCGCCGTTTTTTCCTGACTGCACTGGTCGCCACGGCGGCGCTTGGGGCCTGCGGGTTCACCCCGGTCTATGCGCCCGGCGGTTCGGCGGATGGTCTGCGGGGCGCGGTGACGGTGGCCGCACCCTCTGACGCCAACAGCTATGAGCTGGTGAAACGTCTGGAAGAGCGGTTGGGCCGCAACCTGTCGGCCCCGTATGATCTCAGCTATACCATCACCACCCGATCCGAAGATGTCGGCGTGACCCCCCGGCAAGAAATCACCCGCACGCAAATCCTTGGCGCAGTTGAATTTTCTGTGACCTCATCCGCAACAGGCGAGGTTGTGGAAAGCGGCAGCTTGTCGAACTTCACCTCGTATTCGACCGAAGGGTCCACGGTGTCAACCGCATCGGTCGAACGGGATGCAAAGCGGCGATTGATGGTATCGCTTGCCGACATGATGGTTACGCGATTCACCGCCACCTTCTCAGGTTGGGGCAAATGAAGCTCGCACCGCGCGAAGCCGTTAAGTATTTTGCCAAGCCCGACCCCCGCCGTACCGGCGTTCTGATTTACGGGTCGGACGCGATGCGTGTCGCCCTGAAGCGGCAGGAGTTGATTGCCAACCTGATCGGCCCACAGGGCGAAGAAGAAATGCGCCTGACGCGAATCCCGGCGGGTGATCTGCGCAAAGACCCCGCGATGCTGTCTGACGCGATCAAGTCACGAGGCTTCTTCCCCGGTCCCCGCGTGGCCTTTGTCGAGGACGCGACCGAGACGACCGCTGGCGTCATCGACAACGCGTTGGAGGATTGGCAAGATGGCGATGCGCAACTCGTCGTCACCGCGGGCAATCTGAAAGCCCGTGGCGCGCTGCGTAAACTGTTTGAAATCCACCCAAATGCCTATGCGGTCGGGATCTATGACGATCCACCAACGCGGGACGAGATCGACGCCGACTTGAAACGCGCCGGGGTCGCGGACATTTCACCCGAGGCGATGAACGAGCTGACCAGCCTGTCACGCGACCTTGATCCGGGGGATTTCCGGCAGACCGTGGAAAAGCTGGGACTGTATAAGCTGGGCGATCAAACCCCCGTCACCCCCGGTGATGTATTGGCGGTCTCGCCCACCTCGACCGAGGCCGGTTTGGATGACCTGCTTCACGCCACCGCCGAGGGGCGCTCAGGCGAAATAGGGCCTGTTCTGGCCCGGCTTCAGGCACAAGGGGTCGACCCGGTTGGCCTGTGCATCAACACCACCCGCCATTTCCGCGCGCTGCATGCGGCCTGCGCCGACCCGGCCGGACCAGCCCAGGGTATCAACCGGCTGCGCCCACCTGTGCATTTCAAAAGCCGGGACCGCATGGTGCGGCAAGCCCAGCAATGGGGGTTGCGACGCCTGGAACAGGCGCTGGAAATTCTGGTCGAGACAGACCTGACGTTGCGGTCAGCCCAAAAAGCGCCGGTGATGGCGCTGATGGAGCGCACCTTGATTCGCTTGGCCATGCTGGGAGCTAAAAGATGACCTACACGGTGATCGGGCCGACCGTCACCCGCACCTTCCGCGTTCTGTGGATGCTGGAGGAGTTGGGGCAAAGCTATGACCGTCTGACCCATGCTCCGCGATCAGACGCGCTGCGCAAATTCAACCCGGCGGGCAAGGTGCCGGTGTTGTTGGATGGCGACGCCGCCCTGACGGACAGCACCGCGATCATGCACTACCTCGCTGACAAACACGGTGCGCTGACTTATCCGGCTGGCACGCTCGACCGCGCACGCCAGGACGGGTTCACCCATTTCCTTCTGGATGAGATGGACGCCACCCTGTGGACTGCCGCGCGCCACACCTTTATTCTGCCCGAAGAAAAACGCGTTCCCGAGGTGAAACAGAGCCTGAAATGGGAGTTTGCACGCGCGGTGAACGAGCTGATGCGCCGCAAGGGGGACGCACCGTTTCTGATGGGCGATCAGATGACCGTGCCGGACATTATTGCCACCCATTGCGGAAGCTGGGCCATCGCGGCGGGTTTCCCGCTGGAGAACGACGCTTTCCGCGCCTATGCCAAGCCCTTGCGCAGCCGGGCGGCCTATGTGCGGGCTTCTGCCGCCTGATCTTGCGCCCATTTTGCGGCGGCGCGCCCTGCATGCCGCCCCGTCGCCAGACAGGTGGTCAAAAGATACCCCCCCGTTGGCGCATCCCAATCCAGCATTTCGCCGCAAGCAAAGACACCGGGCAGGGTCTTGACCATCAACCCTGCATCCAATGCGCCGAAAGGCAGCCCGCCCGCCGTTGAAATCGACTCGTCCATTGGGCGCGGCCCGTGGTGGAGAACCGGCAGTGCCTTTATCACAGAAGCCAAAGCCGTAGGGTCGGTCGGCAACGGGCGGGCAAATTCCTGCAACAGCGCGATCTTGGCCGGGTCCAGTTTCAGGGTCTTGCGCAAGTGGTTTGTCAGGCTGGTTTTGCCACGGGGTTTTGCCAACCGGGTCGCCACATCATCGACGCTGCGATCGGGCGTCAGATCAACGAACAACACCGCCCCGTCCCGCATCGCACGACTGACGGCATAGATTGCCGATCCCTCGACCCCTTTGGACGAAATGACAAACTCCCCCACCACCGACGTGTCACCTGCGTGCAGGCGCACAGGCTTTATCGGCACCCCGAAATGGCGCGTCATGTGATCTGACCAAGCCACCACGAACCCCATGTTCGACGGCTGGAATGGCACGCAGGCCACCCCATTTTCCGCAAGGATAGAGACCCATTTTCCATCCGATCCCAAGTGCGCCCAGCTGCCGCCGCCCAGCGCCAGAACGGTCACATCGGGGCGTAGAGCTTGTTCGCCGCCAGGGGTCGCAAACACCATGTCGCGCGCCCTGATCGCAGTCCAAACCCAGCCGCGCCGCATTTGAACACCCATACCGCCCAGTTCAGCCAACCACGCGCGCAGCAAGGGAGAGGCTTTCATCGCCTTGGGAAAGACGCGGCCCGACGATCCGGTGAGCACCTCTTGCCCCAGCCCGCGCGCCCAGTCCTGCACGGCTTCGGGCCCGAAATCCGCAACGATATCGTGAAGCTGCTTCGGCCCAAGTATTTGGCTGAGAAACTGCTCCAGCGGTTCGGCTTTGGTCAGGTTCAGCCCGGACTTGCCCGCCATCAGGAATTTGCGCGCGGGCGAGGGTTTTGCCTCGGCAATGGTGACAGACAGACCGGCCCGCGCCAGTTCACCCGCTGCCATCAAGCCACCAGGCCCTGCACCGATGACCAGAGCTTGTGTCACGCGGTGTCCTGAGTGGGGGCTTTCATCTCGACCACGCGATGCGGATAGGGGATTTCGATGCTGTTGGCCTTGAGGGTCTTCCAGACCTGCATCATCACACGCGGCGTAAACTTGTTGCGCCCGTCGTCGATGCCGTTCACCCAGAACTCAACCGCGAAATCCACTCCGCTATCACCGAAGGCACGCAGCTCGCAGTCCGGGCGGTGTTCCTCGGTGTCGGTCAACACAAAGTCCAGTTCCGCCACGGCGTTTTCAATCAGTTCGGGGATCGCTTCAATATCGGAGTCGTAGCTGACCGAGAACGGTGCCTCGTACCTGTTGGCGCTGCCCGCATCCGAGTAGTTCACAACCCGGGTGGTGATGAAATGCTCGTTCGGAACAACGATCCAACGGCCGTCAAACGTCTCTAATATGGCGGCTCGGGCGGTCATCTTCACAATTGTGCCCGCCTCGCCCCCATCCAGTTCAACATAATCCCCGACGGTGGCCTGCCCTTCCAGTAGAAGGATCACGCCGGAAATGAAGTTCGATGCAATCTGTTGTAGCCCAAAGCCAAGCCCGACACCGATGGCACCCCCAAGAACCGCAAGCGAGGTCAGGTTGATGCCCATGATGTTCATCAGCACCAGGAACGCGACGCCGAAGATCGCGATCTCGGCAGCCTTGGCGGCCAGTTCTCGCGTTGCCGGGCGCATTTCCTTCTGTTTCTTGATCGCCTGCCGCGTCTGATCGTTCGACCACCGCCCCAGCCAGAAGATCGTGCCGCTGATCACGACAAACTTCACGGCGAACAGCAGCGAGAAGCTCATGTTGCCCAGCGGCACAACGGTTTCTTCCAGTTTGGTAGTGACCGGCGCAAGCAACCCAAGCACATAAAGCGCCGCCACGGGGATCAGCACATACCGGCCCAGCAGCTTCAGGAACGGATCCTTGAGGATCTGCTTCACAAAGGCCCGCACCGCAAGGAACAGGAATATCCGTTTACCCAGTGCGATCACGGCTCCGGACCCGAACAGGGATCGCGTCACTTGTTCACCAATCCCGGTAAACGCCCATGCCAGCAGGGGCAGGGTCAGCGGAAGGAATATCAGCAGGAACAACCGCGCCTTCGACAGCAGGGATTTTTGGTTGCCGGCGGGTGACAGCAACCGTGTAATGAGAGGGGTCAGCTTTCGCGCAACCAGATGCGCCGCCAGATAGGCCACGACCAGCAAGCCGAATTGCGACCACGCCGCCGGGGACAGAAGCCACCCTTCGGCAAGTTCCCACGCTTGGTTGAAATAACCTATGGCCTGATCCAGAATTTCCGGGCGGTTCTCCATGCGTGTCCTCTTGCCAAAATGGGGATGTTTGCAAAACTATCCGGCATGGATAGCGATCTGGCATCAAAGGGCAAGGATTCGGTGCCCATTTGCGTGTTATGCAGCAGGCCGATTCCGCCTCACGTGGTGCAAAGCCGGCGTCATCTTGTGCCGAAGTTGCGTGGCGGCGAGGGTGGGCGACAATGCTTCTGCATCAAATCTGCCAAAACCAAATCCATCTTGAACTGAGCGAGGCCAACCCCGCACGCAGTTTCAACGCCGCCGCAGCACTGCAATCGCATGCTGCGCTGGCACGGTTCATCAGGTGGGTGGCGAAACGTCCACCGGATTTCTATGACATACCCAAGAGGTCGCGCCGACCATACCGTCGATATCAGGCTTGATTAGAGCCTACATCCGGGATCATCCGCTTCATTTCAGCGACGTGATCCGCGCGTTGGGTTCGCGCCGCCTCTGCAAGCTCCAGTGCTGCCTCCAACAGCGTGGCGCGCGGGACAAGACGATCCACCAGCCCCCATTGCAGAGCCTCGTCTGCCTGCACTTTCTGCCCGGACATCAGAATGATCTTGGTGCGTGCGGGACCGATTAGCCCCACCATCCGGCGCGGATCGGACGGCTGTGGCAGGAACCCCAGCTTCATCACCGGATAGAAGAACGACGCCTCGGGCACCGCGATGCGGATGTCGCAGGCCAGCGCCATTCCAAAGGCGCCGCCCGCCAGCGTGCCGTTCAGGGCCGCGATGGTCAGGCAAGGGGCTGCGGACACTGCGTTTGACAGACGTTCCCACACCCCATCCACGGCAAGCCCGGCGCGTGCCTCATCCAGATCTGCCCCGGCGGAAAACACATTCCCGGCACCCGTCAGGATCATAACGCGCGCTTCACCCGATGCTTCCATAGCGATCTTCGCCAGATCTTCCAGCATCGCCTTGGTCAGAGAATTTGCCTTTTCCGGGCGGTTTAGGGTCACAATCCAGACCCCGTCTTGCTTTTTGACGTCGATCATCCACGCACCTGCGCGCGCGCTCGAATGTCCTCGTCCCGAAGCGAGATTTCTTCGCCAAGGAAATCGTCTGCATCCTCGGTGCACATCCACAACAGCGCGCGGGCGACCCATTCTGGCGGGATGTGTTCGGACCATGAAAGCTGGGCAACCGCGTTGATACCCGACCCTTTGATCTCGCGTTGCATCTGGGTGGCAACGGTGCCTGGCGACAGGCCGATTGCGCGGATGCCCTTGCCCGCGCCCTCCCGATGCAGCGCCTTGTTCAACATATGCACGCCTGCCTTCGACGCACAGTAATGCGCCCAGCCTTCCAGCGCGTTATGCGCGGCACCCGAGCTGATGGTCAGTACTGACCCACCGCCTTGCGCCGCCATGATCGGCATCACTGCCCGGATACCATAATAGACACCCTTCAGGTTCACGTCGATCACATGACCCCATTCGGCCGGATTAGAGTCTATCAATGGTCCAATCGGTTCGATCACGCCTGCGTTGTTTATCAAGACATCGACATTGCCGAAGCTGGCGACCGCCGCGTCAACGGCAGATTTCACATCCTCCCATTTTGATACGTCACATCGCACCGCGAGGGCGCGGTCGCCAATTGCGGCAGCAATCGCGTCGATCTGGGATTTCCCACGCGCCGTCAGCACGACATTGGCCCCGGCCTGGGCAAAGATATGGGCGGCGGCCTCGCCGATCCCGCGGCTGGCACCTGTAATCAATACGGTTTTTCCGGTCATGTCTGTCATCGTCACTCCTCCTGTCCCCTAAGTGCTGTCCCCTAAGTGCTAGCCCAGCAAAGTGGTTTAGGCCAGAGTCACATCTTGCGACCATGCGCCCCTGACGTTACCTCAGGGACACGACCGGGAAAGGGACCGACATGACAAATACGCTTGACGATCTGACACAGCAGTTGCTGGACGCCGCCCAGAAGGCCGGGGCCGATGGGGCGGATGCGCTCGCGGTTGACGGGACATCGGTGTCGATCGACGTGTTGCACGGGAAACTGGAACATGCCGAGCGATCAGAGGACATCGATATCGGTCTGCGCGTTCTGGTTGGGCAGCGGCAAGCCTGTGTTTCCGCATCGGACATTTCGACACAAACCATTCAGACCATGGCGGAACGCGCAGTCGCGATGGCCAAGGAAGCCCCGGAAGATCCCAATATTGCGCAGGCCACAGCCGAGATGCTGGCCAGCGACTGGGATCTGGCTGCGTTGGACCTGCAAGACCCGACGGCCGAACCCGACCCGGCTGATCTGGAACGCGATGCTGCCGAAGCAGAGGCCGCTGCGCTGGCGGTCGAAGGTGTGACGCAGGTATCCAGCAGTTCAGCCGGATATGGGCGACACCAATTCCATCTGGCGACAAGCAACGGGTTTTCCGGCGGATACGGGCGCACCCATCGCGCCATTTCTACCGTTGCAATCACTGGCGAAGGGGCCACGATGGAGCGTGACTATGCTGGCGAAATGCGCAGTTTTCAGGCCGATCTTCCTTCGGCGGTTGAGGTTGGCACGAAGGCCGGGCGGCGCACGGTGGAACGTGCGGGCGCACGCAAACCCCCAACCGGAGCCTTTCCGGTTCTCTATGACGAGCGGATTTCCTCGTCGCTGATCGGACATCTTTTGTCGGCGGTCAACGGTGCCATGATCGCCCGCGGTTCGTCCTGGCTGCGCGACGCGTTGGGCGAGCAGGTCTTGCCCGACGGCATTGACCTGATCGAAGACCCACACCGCCCGCGCATATCGGGTTCGCGTCCTTTCGACGGAGAAGGGCTGGCCACACGGGTCCGCAAGATCATTGACAACGGCACGTTGACCGGGTGGACGCTGGACATTGCAACGGCCAACAAATTGGGCCTGAACAGCACAGCCAGCGCATCGCGAGGCACATCATCACCGCCGTCGCCCTCAATCTCGAATGTGACCCTAACACAAGGCAAATCGACCAAAATGGACTTGACGGCGCAGATGGGAACCGGTTTGCTCGTCACCTCGATGATCGGCTCGACCATCAATCCGACAACAGGCGATTACTCACGCGGCGCATCAGGTTTCTGGGTCGAAAACGGCCAGATCGCCTATCCGGTCAATGAATGCACCATTGCGGGCAATCTGCGGGACATGCTGCGCCGGATCATTCCCGCCAACGACGCCGAGGCCCACCTGAGCCGCATGGTTCCCAGCTTGCTGGTCGAAGGAATGACCATTGCCGGAGACTGATGACCTGTCCCTGCTGATCGACGCCGCGCAGGACGCAGGCAAGATCGCCGCACGCTATTTCCATGGGTTCGCAGATCGCTGGGACAAACCCGGCGGCCAAGGCCCCGTGACCGAGGCCGATCTGGCGGTGGACCAGATGCTGCGCGAAGAACTTACCGCTGCGCGGCCTGATTATGGTTGGCTGTCAGAGGAAACTGAGGATGGCGCGGAACGGTTATCCGCCGAGCATGTGTTCATCGTTGACCCCATCGATGGCACGCGGTCCTTCATCGAAGGATCCACCACATGGGCCCATTCGTTGGCCATCGCCCGCAACGGTCGTGTCGAAGCGGCGGTGGTTTATCTTCCCCTGCGCGACAAGCTCTACGCCGCCGCCCTTGGTAAAGGGGCCACTTTGAACAACCAGCCCCTTGCGGTCAGCACCCGCGCAGAGCTGGACGGCGCAACTGTTTTGGCTGCAAAGCCCAATCTCGCACCATCGCGTTGGATCAATGCGACAGTTCCCCCGATCAGCCGCAAGTTCCGGTCATCACTGGCCTATCGGCTGTCACTCGTGGGTGAAGGCCGTTTCGACGCGATGATGACATTGCATCCCACCTGGGAATGGGATGTCGCGGCGGGCAGCCTGATCGTGGAGGAAGCCGGCGGCATTGTCAGCGACCGCGCGCGCCAGCCGACACATTTCAACAACCCGGTGCCAAAGCTTCCCGGCATGGTTGCTGGTGGTGCGATCATTCACGACGCGTTGCTGACCCGTCTGGCATGACAATGTTAGGCTAACATCGGTTTGAAAAGAGGTCATTGCCAAGAAAGACTTTATCGCTAACATGAGCGCATCCATTTACCTGCGAGGATGCCTTCGTGACCGACACAGCCCCTTCCCGAAATCGCCGCCCCCTTACCCTTCGTGATGTCTCGGAAGCGTCCGGTGTCAGCGAAATGACGGTCAGCCGGGTGTTGCGGAACCGGGGAGATGTCAGCCAAACCACCCGCGAACGCGTGTTGGAGGCTGCTAAAGACCTGGGCTATGTGCCAAACAAGATCGCTGGTGCTTTGGCTTCGCAACGGGTCAATCTGGTCGCGGTGATCATCCCGTCCCTCAGCAATATGGTATTTCCCGAGGTCATGACCGGTATCAACGAGGTGCTGGACGAAACGCCGCTGCAACCTGTCGTGGGCGTGACCAATTACAAGCCCGAACGCGAAGAAAAAGTGCTGTACGAGATGCTGTCATGGCGCCCGTCCGGTGTGATCATCGCCGGGCTGGAACATTCCGACGCGTCCAAAGCCATGCTGAAAGCCGCAGGTATTCCAGTGGTCGAGATCATGGACACCGACGGGCAGGCTATTGACGCCTGCGTCGGTATTTCGCACCGGCGCGCTGGGCGCAAGATGGCCAATGCCATCCTGAAAGCGGGCTATCGCAATATCGGCTTCCTTGGCACCAAGATGCCGCTGGATCACCGCGCCCGCAAACGGTTTGAAGGCTTTACCGAAGCGCTGGCCAAAGAAGGCATAGAAATCGTTGATCGGGAATTTTACGAGGGCGGATCGGCGCTGGCCAAGGGGCGCGAAATGACCGAAGCGATGCTGAAACGCACGCCCGAAATAGATTTTCTGTATTATTCCAACGATATGATCGGGGCAGGCGGATTGCTGTATTGTCTGGATCAGGGGATCAGCGTTCCCGGCCAAATCGGCCTTGCCGGGTTCAACGGGGTCGAGTTGCTGGACGGCCTGCCCCGGCAATTGGCCACGATGGACGCCTGCCGCGCCGAAATCGGTCGCGCCGCCGCCCGCATCATCGCCGAACGCAGCGCCGAAGATGGCGCAATCGGCGGTGGCGAGCGCATCGAACTGACTCCCAAAATACAGCCCGGCGACACACTCAGGCGCAGGTAGACCCGGCTGGACAAGCCAGTTGCCTGACACTATTCCAACCAAAAGACCCCGTGGCTCAACTGGATAGAGCAGCCCCCTCCTAAGGGGCAGGTTGCAGGTTCGAATCCTGCCGGGGTCGCCACCCCCTCAGATCATTCGGATCACATCCTTGTCGATCGACAGCATGTAACCGCGGCGGGCGATGGTTTTGACCAGCAGTTCGCTCATCATCTGATTGCCCAGCGCATCGCGCAGGCGTTTGATCCGGGTGGCGCCTGCCGCCTCGTCGCAGTCGGCGGGGTCGCGACCGGAAATCAACCCCTCAAGTTCGGACCCCGACAAAACCTCTTCGTCCATCCGCGCCTCAGCAAGGGCCGACAGGGTTTCGATCGCGGCTTCGGTCAGGGAAAATTCCATGTTGTTCAGATAGACCGTCCGTTCCTCGCGGCTGATCAGCAGCGAGTTGACCTGGATGCCCGCCCGCTCAATCTCGCCCATACGCCGGTTCAAGCCGATGATGGTCAACAGAAACACCAACGCAGCCACCAGCAGCGCGGTGGCGAACACCAGAAGCACGAAGATCACCATGCGATAGCTGGTCAGCGTGTCGGCAAACGCGGTGCCTGATTGGGCCAGAATTTCCAAGAGCTTTATCTCTGCCCCCGAGGTCAGGCCGTCATTTTCGACAAATATCCGCTCGACCCGTGCGTTGAACGCATTGGCGTCTGGCAGTGTCATGAACAACACGATGGCGGCGATCAGAAGTATCCCGACAATCGCGGCAATCCCCGCCACGACCACCCGGTTCGACACCCGTCGCGCATCAGAAGCGAAGGAAGAACTCTCCGGCACTTTCTTTCCTTTCGGTAAGACCTGACTCGTCGAAGATGGACTGAATCTTCAAAAGCAGCCACCCCTCGTTTTCAAGGCTTTGCCGCACCTGTCGCATGGCCACCTGTCGGTTGTTGCACGCGGCATCCGACAGCTCGATCACGCCGTAGTGTAGCCTGAGCGGGTCGTCCTGTTTCGCTTTGTAATCAGCATAACACCCGGCCTGAGACGGCAGAGCATAGGCAGAAAGCGCAAGGGCAAGAAGGATATGTTTCATCATGTTCAAACCATGCGATCCACGCGCGGGATATTCAATATCAAACGCATTGATAGGTCATAACAATGAGGCGTTATTGCCTGACCTTTGCCCACGGCTCCACCATCGGTTCATCTGCCACGCGTCCCCAAGGATGCATTGCCGAAAGGACACAAGATGAAACGCCATTTGACAACCTCGCCTTTGAAGCTCGCGCTTAGTGCCACACTTGCTTTGGCCTTATCGGTCGCCCCCGTTTCTGCTGACAATTACGGTTCGCGATCAGACAGCCAGGATGCGACAACGGTGATTGGAATATTGCTTGGTCTGGCAACTGTGGGTGCATTGCTATCCAGTCAGAAGAACTGGAAAGAGGACAAGGACAAACCCAGTCGTCCGCATAAACGTGTACGCCGCGTGCCGGATCATCTGCAACTGCCTGCCAATTGCTTGCGCACTTATCGAACGCAGCAGGGCAAACAGAAATTCTTTGCTCCGCGGTGCCTGAAGCGGAACTTCTCATATGCATCTGATCTTCCGCGCGCTTGTCGGGACACGATCGTCGCGCGCAACAAGAATGGCATTTATGTCGCTCGAAAAGTGTATCGCAGCGGATGCCTGAACAATCGCGGATACCGCACGAAGACCACCTATTAACCCAACATCGAGCAGCGGTGCGGCGTCCCCTAACCCATCGCACCGCCAAACTTGCGAGAGCTTCGGCTCTCGCTTTTTTTGCTTGCGGGCGGGCCAGCGATCGGCGACGCAGGGACATGACCAAGCTCGTTCCCGATTACACATTCGAAACAGCGGCGATGACGCGCGGCTTTGCGCGGATCGCCGGTGTGGACGAGGTCGGTCGCGGACCCTTGGCTGGGCCGGTCACGGCGGCGGCGGTCGTGCTGGACCCCTCAAACATTCCCGACGGGTTGAATGATTCCAAGGTTTTGACTTCCAAGAAGCGTGAAGGTCTGTTTGACATCATCCTCTCATGCGCTGACGTATCAATTGCCCACGCGACCGTGGACGAGATTGATGAACTGAACATCCTGCGCGCCAGCCATCTGGCGATGGAACGAGCGGTGGCAGGGCTGGCAACCCCGCCCGACCACGTGCTGATCGACGGCAACATGACACCGCGCGGTTTGACCCTGCCATCCGAGACCATCATCAAAGGCGATGCCCGGTCGGTGTCGATTTCCGCCGCCTCGATCATCGCCAAAATCACCCGCGACCGGATCATGGTGGATTTGGCGCAACAGTTTCCCGGCTATGGGTGGGAGACGAACGCGGGATACCCGTCAAAAAGCCACAGGTTGGCGCTTCAAAATCTTGGTGTGACCCCACACCATAGACGTTCGTTTAAGCCGGTGCACAATATCTTGTATCAACAAGAAAATGTAAGTGACTGATTCAAAAAAGAATTTGACGGCGAATCGCCTTTGACTCATGCTGACCACATCAAAACGAGCGCAAAAATGCGCCACCGATAAGCGCAAAATGCGCCGGGTACATGAGGCAGAAATGAAAACGAAAACCACAACAAAAGCGGCTGTCGATCTGCCGCTGAACCAGATTATTGACGGTGACTGCATCAAGGTGATGAACAGTCTGCCGGAAAACTCAGTCGATCTTATTTTTGCCGACCCGCCCTATAATTTGCAGTTAAAAGGCGATCTTCATCGACCCGACAACTCCAAGGTCGATGCGGTCGACGATGATTGGGACCAGTTCGACAGCTTCAAGGCCTATGACCAGTTCACCCGCGCCTGGCTGAAAGCCGCGCGCCGCATCCTGAAACCGGATGGTGCGATCTGGGTGATCGGTTCATATCACAACGTCTTTCGCATGGGCGCCGAGCTTCAGAACCAAGGCTATTGGATCCTGAATGATGTGGTCTGGCGCAAGTCGAATCCGATGCCGAATTTCCGCGGCAAGCGTTTCACCAATGCGCATGAAACGATGATCTGGGCTTCGAAATCCGAGGGCGCGAAATACACGTTCAACTATGAAGCGCTCAAGGCGTTGAACGAAGGCATTCAAATGCGGTCAGACTGGGTTCTGCCGATCTGCACCGGCCATGAGCGCCTGAAAGACGAAAACGGTGACAAGGCCCACCCGACCCAGAAACCGGAATCGCTTCTGCATCGTGTTCTGGTCGGATCGACCAATCCTGGCGACGTCATCCTTGATCCGTTCTTCGGCACCGGCACCACCGGGGCCGTGGCCAAGATGTTGGGCCGCGATTTCATCGGGATCGAGCGCGAAGAAGCCTATCGCAAAGTGGCTGAGAAACGTATTTCGAAAATCCGCAAGTTCGACAAAGAGGCGTTGATCACCACACCGTCAAAACGCGCCGAACCACGCGTGCCCTTCGGCCAACTGGTCGAACGCGGCATGTTGCGCCCCGGTGAGGTGCTGACCAGCCCCCGTGGCCAAACCGCCAAGGTGCGCGCCGATGGCACGCTGATCTCTGGCGACGCGCGCGGCTCGATCCACCAGGTCGGCGCGGCACTGGAAAGCGCGCCAAGCTGCAATGGTTGGACCTATTGGTTCTTCAAGCAAGACGGCAAGAACGTCCCGATTGACCTGCTGCGCCAGCAAATCCGCGCAGAGATGAACTAGCCTTCCCGATTTTTGCAGAACGCAGATACATGCGCCTGCAACACGGTGTACCGCCGGTGCCTGTGGTCTGTTCCATGGCACTTTAACTGACCCCACCCTGCAAAGGGTGGGGTTTTTTTTGATCTGCACAGGGTTGCCCACTTGCACCTCTTGTGTCGGATCAGGCAGGAATAGACCATGTTACCGATCCTTTATTCCTTCCGCCGTTGCCCCTATGCGATCCGCGCGCGGCTTGCGATTGCCAGCAGCGGTGTGCAAGTCGAACTGCGCGAGATCCTGTTGCGCGACAAGCCACAAGCGTTTCTCGACGCCTCACCCACGGCGACCGTGCCGTGTCTGGTGACGGCTAAGGGTGTGCTGGATGAAAGCTACGACATCATGCGCTGGGCCTTGGCGCAGAACGATCCCGAGGGGCTGTGCGACATGCCGGACGCCGGGTTTGACCTGATCGAATCATTTGACGGCCCGTTCAAACGCGCGCTTGATCTTACGAAATACGCCGTGCGCCACCCCGACAGCGACCCCGAGGTTACACGCGCCGAGGCCATGGCGATGCTGACCGGGCTTGAGGCGCAACTGGCCAATGGTTGGCTATATGGGCGCACCCCAACTCTGGCCGATTTCGCCACCCTGCCCTTCGTCCGTCAGTTCGCAATGATTGACAAGCCGCGCTTCGACACCCAGGCAACACCGCGCATTTCCGCATGGCTAGAGACGTTTTTGGCCAGCGACCGCCTTGCGGACGTCATGCAGAAATACCCTCCATGGCAGACCGGTGACACACCAACAGTCTTCCGCTAACGGACCCCCGGCGGCGGCAGGGTTCCGGCCTTGTAGGCGCTCCAATCCGTGATCTCGGGGTAATGCAGCTTGCGCCAGGCCCGCACACGCGGGTTCATCACGCGCCGCCACACCGGCGGGATCAATGCGGCGACGGTCATCACCGGATAGCCAAAGGGCAGTTGTGGCGCGTCACTGTCGGGATAGGTCTGCAACAACGGAAATCGCCGCGCGGGTTTATAGTGATGATCGGAATGGCGTTGCAGGTTGATCAACAGCCAATTCGACGCGCGGTGATCGGCGTTCCAGCTGTGATGCGGCATCACACTTTCATATTTTCCATCGCCCAGATGTTTGCGGGTCAGGCCGTAATGCTCGACATAATTGGTCAGCTCCAACTGCCAGATGGCGATGAAGCCCTGAAAGGCAAAAAGTGCCAGACCAAGCCAGCCGCCAATCAGCACAGCCAGAATACACGCCGTCAGTTGCAAGGCCCCATAGCGCCAAAACGGGTTCGACCCGTCCATGACCGACAAACCCCTGCGCGCCAGCATCGCTTTTTCCGCCTTCCATGCCGACACAGGCGTTTCATGCAGCACGCGCAGGAAATAGCGGTGAAAGCCTTCGTTGTATCGCGCCGTCACGGCATCGCGGGTGGTGCCGACATAGGGGTGATGAACCAACAGGTGTTCGGTGCGGAAATGGCTGTAGAGCACAGTGGCCAGCAACAGATCGGCCAACCACCGCTCCAACCGGTTGGATTGGTGCATCAGTTCATGGGCATACACGATCCCAACCGAGCCCGACAGAACGCCCACGCCGAAGAACACCAGGAATTTTTCAAGCAGCGACAGGTGGTCCGCGCCGGTGACATACCAGACCATCCCAAAGATCATCACGAACTGAATCGGAAACCAGATCAGCGTGATCAGTCGATACCAGAAAAGGTCTTTTTCAGCCGTGTTAGGGTCTGCATTGTCAGTGTATCGTCCGATCGCCGCGTCGAGAAGCGCGTAAAGCCACCATGTCCCCAAAGGCGGCAAAAGCACATACCACCCGCCCTTCACAGCCGCGATGCAGACCAAAATGGGCAACAAGAGCGAAACCCCGAAGGGTGCTGCATTTCGCACCCGGGATACTGTCGAAGCTGGAACCATGGCGATGTCCTTATCTGTTCCAATCAAATGTATAGCCCCAGCACCTGTGCGGCTCAATCCGGCAACGCGGCTTTCGCCACGTCAAAGGCCTTGCGCATCACGGTGGGCAGTTCGGTGGGTCGTATCTTCTGAAACTGGCCAACCGATGCCTGTGCGGCGTTGGAAACCGTGGCCAGGCGCAGCGACAGAATTAGATGAAAGTGCGTAAAGGTGTGGCGCACTTCGACACCCGGATCGCACCAATCTGCCTGCAAGGGCTCTGCTTCAATTGCCGTGTCGCCCCACGCAGCCCCCGGCCAGCCCAGCATCCCGCCCAGCAGTCCCTTTTCAGGGCGACGTTCGACCAGCCACGCCCCATCCGCGCGCCGCGCTAGATAGGCGATGCCGTATCGCGTGGGTTTGGGGGTTTTCGGTTTGCGGGCGGGCAGCGAGACCTGCACCCCTGCCCTGCGGGCGCGGCAATTTCTGATCCATGGGCAAATCCCGCAAGCGGGCGACTTGGGTGTGCAGATCGTGGCCCCCAGATCCATCACGGCTTGCGCATAATCACCGGGCCGCGCACTGGGCGTCAGGCTGGCGGCGCGCTGCTTCATTTCGGGCTTGGCGTCTGGCAGCGGCGTTTCGATCTGAAACACCCGCGCCATGACGCGTTCAACATTTCCGTCCACCACCGTTTCCGGCAGATCATAGGCGATCGCAGCAATCGCAGCTGACGTATAGGGGCCGACACCCGGCAAATCCTCAAGCGCCGAGCGGGTCCGGGGAAATCCGCCCATCTGCGTGACCACGCGCGCGCATTTCAGCAAGTTGCGTGCGCGGGCGTAGTATCCAAGCCCCGCCCATTCGCCCATGACACGGTCGTCTTCTGCGGTGGCCAGATCCTCGACCGTCGGCCACAAGTCCATGAATCGGGTGAAATAGTCTCTGACGGCCGCCACAGTTGTCTGTTGCAACATGATTTCGGACAGCCATACGGCATAGGGGTCCGGCACAACGCCGGCTGCTCGATCGAAGGGGCCGACACGCCAGGGCAGATCGCGGGCATGGCGGTCATACCAGGCCAAAAGGTCGGCGGGCTGTGGTGCGATACACAAGTGTTATTCCCTATCATTGCTTTGCACTGGCATAGCATCCTCAACCGCATAGAATAGGGGCAAAACCGGGATGTGCCAGACGTGAGTCAACCGAAGAACAAACAACGCCGCAGAAAGGGCTTTGAGCGGACATCAAGCCTGCTATCGACGCGCATTCGCAAGACGGGCGAAGCGCGTGGCTTTGCGGTAACGCGTGTGCTGACACATTGGGCCGAGATCGTCGGCGAAGACATTGCCGCCATCGCAAAACCTGTCGAGGTGTCTTATGCCCGGGGCGGCATGGGGGCGACCCTGACCGTGCTGACCACCGGCGCGCAGGCGCCGATGCTGGAAATGCAGAAAGAGCAACTGCGCGAAAAGGTCAACGCGGTCTATGGATATAACGCCATCGCGCGGGTAAGGATCACCCAGACCGCTCCGACTGGCTTTTCCGAAGGACAGGCGCAATTCACCCCGGCACCGAAAAAGGCACCGGTGATCGACGAGACAACCTGCACCCGCGCAGCCGAGGTGACGGAAGATGTCACTGACGCAGGCTTGCGCGAAGCGCTTGAAACGCTCGCACGTAATGTGCTGATGAAACAAAAACACGATAGAGGCTGACACTTATCATGATCCGATTCCACTCCTTCCTGCTTGCCGCAGTTCTGCTGATTGGCGGTGGTGCATATTATATGAGCCAGAACAACGGTTCGTTCCCCGGCGTTTCCATCGCCGAGGCGCAAGACGCAAACACCGAAATTGAACTGGCCCCTGATATGGTCATGGGGGACGAGAACGCGCCGCTGACGGTGATCGAATATGCATCCTTCACCTGCCCGCATTGCGCCAACTTCCATGAAAATGTCTTTAAGGATCTGAAGAAAAACTACATCGACACCGGCAAGATAAAATTCGTTTATCGCGAGGTATATTTTGACCGCTTTGGCCTGTGGGCGGCTATGATCGCCCGCTGCGGTGGGGAATCGCGGTATTTCGGCATGACAGATCTGCTCTACTCGGGACAGAAAGAGTGGATTGGCGATGGCGACCCCGGCAACATTCTGGATAACCTCCGCAAGATCGGCCGCACCGCCGGGATGAATGACGAACAGATGGATGCCTGCCTGCAAGACGAAGCAATGGTGCAAAGCATGGTGGCTGCATACCAGAAAAATGCCGCTGCGGACGAGATCAACTCGACTCCATCCTTTGTGATCGACGGCGAAACCTATCCCAACATGTCTTATGACGACTTCGCCAAGCTGATCGACGAAAAACTGGAAAGCTGACGGCGCGGGCTAGGGTTGATACAGGCTCTAGCCCAGCCCAATTCGCTTCAATTCGACATCAACTGTCGACCAGTCCGACAGCTTCAGCCGCACGGGCACGGTGAGCACCTGCCGTTTGAACGCGGCGGGCAGGCGCACCGCGTCCTTTTCGGTGGTGACAAGCTGGGCGCCCAGTGCCGTCGCTTCGATCTGTAGCCGTTTCATCAACGCATCGGTCAATGGCTGGTGATCCGCCAGCGACTCGGCTCTGACAAGATCTGCGCCCAGGTTCCTGACGGTGCCAAAGAACTTCTCGGGCAGGCCGATCCCGGCAAAGGCCAGCACCTTCATTCCCTGCCAGTCCATGCCGGTCTGAAGCGGCACAAGCTGACCCATGGCATGCGGGCAAGGGATTGCGTCTTTCCACTCTTGCAAAAACCGCTTCTGTGCCCCGTCGGGACCGATCGACAACAGCAGGTCAGCGCGGCGCAGTCCTGCCCAAACGGATTCACGCAGCGGACCGGCCGGGATGCAGCGCGCATTGCCGAAACCTTTCACTGCGTCGACCACAACAATCGACAGGGTTTTCTGAACAGACGGGTTCTGAAACCCATCGTCCATCAGGATCACATCGGCCCCGGCGGCTTCGGCAGCCTTCACACCCGCCGCCCGGTCGCGCGCGACCCAAACCTTGGTGAATGCGGCCATCAAAAGGGGTTCGTCGCCAACATCTGCGGCAGTGTAAGTTCGTTCTTCCACCAGAACTGGGCCTTCGACCGTGCCTTTGTGCCCGCGCGAGACGACGTGCACATCAAGACCGCGCACCATCAAACGCTGCGCCAGAGCAATCGTGGTCGGCGTCTTGCCTGTACCGCCTGCGTTGATATTGCCGATACAGATCACTGGAACTTGCGCACGATACCCATCCTTCAAAGCCACGCGCCGCGCGGTTGCTGCGGCATAGATCCAACCAAGCGGTGCAAGAATGCGCGCGCGCCAATCAGGTTGTGACGGTGATGTGAACCAGAACCGGGGTGTCTTCATTGCAACCCCCTAGGTGCGGCGCATTTCCAGCGCGTCGGTCAGCTTACCACGCAAGAGGTCGCTGACCTCGGCTCCGCTGGTGGTCACATCCCAAGCTGCCATCGCCATATTGGCAGCTTCCTCGGGGGACAACAAATGCTCGACCGCTTTGGTCAGGCTGTTTCCGTCACTGATCTTGGTCGCAGCCCCCGCGCGTTCAAGCCGTCGATAGGATTCGAAGAACCCATTCACGTTCGGGCCAAACAGGACGACTGACCCCAATGCAGCGGGCTGAAGGGGGTTCAGATCGGTACCCACGCCCATGCTTCCACCCGCATAGGTGATCGGCGCAAGGTGCATCCACAGACCGGACTCTCCTGCCTGATCTGCGATGAACACCTGGATATCCGGGGTGGGATCTTCGTCGCGCGACCGGCAGGCAACACCCCAGCCATCCGCCTCAAGCTCGGCGGCCAGTTCGGGGCCACGCTCTGCTTCGCGCGGCTCGATGATCAGCAAGAGCCGATGCGATTTGCGCACGAGTTGCTTGTGCGCGTCCAACAACGCTTGCTCCTCAATCTCACACACTCCGGAAGCAAGCCATACCGGGCGCGCCGCCAATGTCGCGGCGATCGCATCCCGTTCGGACATATTGCAGCTGGGAGGGACCACCTGAATCTGCAACGGACCCGATGTCACGATGCGATCCTTGGACGCACCGAACCTACGCAGTTCACGCGCTGCGGTGTCATTTTCCGCCATAATCGTGTCGAATCCATTCATCAACGACTTGATCGAGCCGGGCAACCAGCGCCATTGGCTTTGCACTTCTTTCGGGACATGTGCATTGACCCAATGTGCGGGAATCTTGCGGTCGAAAACGGCCGGCAGCAACGTCACATCCAGCTTGTCATCCATCCATAGCAGCACATCCGGCCGCCAGTGTTCCAGAAATGCCGTGACAGGCGCATTGGCCGAGTAGGGCGCATATTGATGGACAAAGCTGGACCCGTTCGGCGGGGTGCCATCATGGTGGGTCGTGGTAATCAGGATTGTCAGATCTTCGTGATCGGCCTGGAAATGCTGCACAAGCCCCAGAACCTTCTCTAACCCATCCGAGTTTTTCAGATGAATCCAGGCCAGCGCACCATCTGGTCGCCTGGCAAGCCCACGCCCCAACCGTTCCGCCCCACGCGTGGGGTGTTCCGTGCCGTCCTCGACACCGCGCCGCAAACGACGCTCAAGCCCCGCAGCGCCCTGCATGTTTTGCAGGCCCCGGAACAGTGAAATCCCAATGGGCGGCATTCTTACTGCACTTCCTCATTCCGCGATGCGTTGTCCGCTCGCATTATTATGACCTTAGATTATGGCATATTCGGCAATGAGGGAAGCGTCACTCGCGCCATTCGCCCGTTGCGAGCATCTTTGTTGCGGCGACGATACGATCGAAACTGGCGCGCGCACGCTGAACGCTGTGACGCGCGCGCAGATATCCATGCACCAACCCGGTCTCGTTGATCCAAACGGCCTGACCGCCTGCGGCTAGGATCGCGTCACGATAGTCGCGACCGTCATCCGCCAATGGATCACATTCGGCAGAGAAAATCACAGTTGGCGGCAGGCCCGTGAAATCCTTATCCGCAAGCGGTGTGGCGGTTGGGTCGTTTTGCGGCATTGCCCTGTCAAAACGCATCGATTGATAGAATTTCAAATCGTCCAATGTCAGCATCGGCGCCTGAGCATGATCACGATACGACCCGCGCATCATGTCGCCACCCAAACCCGGATAAATCAGAACTTGTCCGGAAAAATGCAGCGTCCCACGGCTTGCATGAGCCACTGCGGCCGCCAGGTTGCCGCCGGCACTGTCCCCGGCAAGAATATGCGATCCAGCCCAAGTTAGAGCCACATATTGCGTTGCGTCCCGAGCGTCCTGAAACGCTGCTGGATGCGGGTGTTCAGGGCAAAGGCGATAGTCGACGCTGACGACCCGAACACCAGAGCGCACGCATATCTCGGCGCAGACATCATCATGGCTGTCCAGCCCACCGACCACGAAACCCCCGCCATGAAAATAGATCAGGGTGACGCCATGGGATCCACATTCATAGATACGCAAAGGGATGGTTCCGACACGATCATCTCGTGCCGTCACACCTTCTGGATAGCCGGTGAAAAACGCACGGCACATACGGTTGTAGATTTCCCGCTGCGTGGCAACATCCGCAGAGATCATGTCCGGAGGATAATGGTCTTCCGTTCCGCGTATGAAAGCCCATGTTTCAGCGTCGATAAGCGTGTTGTAATCCATGGCTGGAAAGCTACGCTTCTGCATCTAAGCTGACAAGGAACCACTGGACGTTAATCGGGCCGCTGTCTGGCCATAAACCCATCGCGATCTGGACCTACCGGTGAGCTGGCCTGACTGTTTGGTTCTTGGAACTACAATTTGCGCGCAAACATCTTGTTTCGCCGCACCAAATTGTCTTCAACAAAAAGACCTTGCGACAGGGCGAACAGGTAAATGACGAAACCGGAACACCTTCAGATTGACACCTCGCCACCCGTATCGGACGAGTTGCGCAAGACGACGTGTTACATGTGCGCCTGCCGTTGCGGGATTAACGTGCATATGAAGGGCGGTCAGGTGGCCTATATCGAGGGCAATCGCGACCATCCTGTCAACAAAGGCGTTTTGTGCGGCAAGGGCTCGGCTGGGATCATGCAGCACTATGCCCCGTCACGACTGCGCGCGCCCCTGAAACGTGTGGGACGGCGCGGGTCAGGCGAGTTTGAGGAGATCACCTGGGACGAGGCGCTGGAGATTGCCGCCGGTTGGCTTGCCCCATTACGAGACACAGACCCGAAACGTATGGCGTTCTTCACCGGCCGCGATCAGAGTCAAAGTTTCACGTCTTGGTTCGCACAAGCCTATGGCACTCCGAATTACGCAGCGCATGGCGGGTTTTGTTCGGTCAACATGGCTGCGGCTGGCATCTATACGATAGGCGGCGCTTTTTGGGAGTTCGGGCAACCGGACTGGGACCGAACAAAGCTGTTCATGCTGTTTGGCGTGGCAGAAGATCACGATTCAAACCCGATCAAGATTGGTTTGGGGAAGCTGAAGGAACGTGGCGCACGGATCATCGGCGTGAACCCGATCCGGTCAGGTTATAACGCGATTGCGGATGACTGGGTGGGCATCACGCCGGGCACCGACGGGCTTTTCATTCTGGCGCTGGTCCACGAACTTTTGCGCGCGGGTAAGGTCGATCTTGCCTATCTGTCGCGCTATACCAACGCGGGCTTTATCGTCAATGAAGAGCCTAACTCACCAGAAAACGGCCTGTTCCTGCGTGGCGAGAATGGCAAGCCACAGGTTATGTGTCGTGCGACCGGAAAGTTGGCGGATTACGACACACCCGGCGTGATGCCCGATCTGGCGGCAAACTATCGACATGCCGGAATCTCGCACCGGCCCGTGTTCCAATTGCTGGCAGACCGCTATCTGTCCGACGTATATGCGCCCGACGCCGTGGCCCATCAGACCGGCATTCCCGCCGACCGTATCAGGTCGATCGCCGCGGAGCTGGCGCGGGTTGCCTTCGAGGAAGAGATCGTGCTGGACCAGCCGTGGACCGACTGGAAGGGCCAAAAGCATGACAAGATGATCGGACGGCCGGTCAGCTTCCATGCGATGCGCGGCATCTCGGCGCATTCCAATGGTTTTCAAACCTGTCGCGCGTTGCATATGCTGCAAATCCTGCTCGGCTCGGTCGAGGTGCCGGGCGGGTTCCGGTTCAAGCCGCCCTATCCCAAACCACCCGAAGCGCACCCGAAACCCCATGCGGGGGTCACGCCCGGCCAACCACTGGACGGACCCCATCTTGGTTATCCATTGGGGCCGGAGCATCTGCTGCTCGACAGTGAGGGCAACGCCAAGCGCATCGACAAGGCGTTCACATGGGAAAATCCGATGTCGGCACATGGGCTGATGCATATGGTGATTTCAAACGCCCATGCGGGCGACCCTTACAAGATCGACACGCTGTTCATGTATATGGCCAACATGGCGTGGAACTCGTCGATGAACTCGTCCGAGGTGATGGGAATGCTCACCGACACGGACGAAAACGGTGACTATGTGATCCCGCATATCATCTATTCCGATGCCTACAGTTCGGAAATGGTGGCCTATGCCGACCTGATCCTGCCCGACACGACCTATCTGGAGCGTCACGATTGTATCAGCCTGCTGGACCGTCCGATTTGCGAGGCGGACGGCGCGGCCGATGCGATCCGCTGGCCAGTGGTCGAGCCGGATCGTGATGTGCGTGGGTTCCAGACCGTGTTGATCCAACTGGGGGCCAAGCTGGGTTTGCCCGGTTTCGTCGCGAACGACGGCTCGCCGAAATTCAACGACTACGCCGATTATCTGGTGAATCACGAACGGCGTCCGGGCGTCGGCCCGCTGGCCGGATGGCGCGGAAAAGATGGCGAGGGCAGGGGGCGAGGAGAGCCTAATCCCGCCCAAATCGACCGATACATTGAAAATGGCGGCTTCTGGGTCGATCACATTCCCGAGGAAGCGCGGTTTTATAAACCGTGGAACAAGGCCTATCAGCAATGGGCGGTCGCCCGTGGCATATTCGATGCAGAGGCACCTTATGTGTTCAACCTCTATGTCGAACCGATGCGCAAGTTCCAACTGGCCGCCGAAGGGCATGGCGACATTCAACCACCCGACCATCTGCGCGCCCGCATCGCGCAGACGATGGACCCACTGCCGATCTGGTATCCTCCGTTTGAAGATGCGAATGTCGACCCGGATGAGTTCCCAATTCATGCCCTGACCCAGCGCCCGATGCATATGTATCATTCATGGGGATCGCAAAACGCATGGCTCAGACAGATCACAGGCAAGAATTTCCTCTATCTGCCGACCGATCTTTGGCAGAACCACGGGTTCGCGGACGGCGACTATGCCACCGTGACCTCGGCGCATGGGTCGATCACCGTGCCGGTCGCCCATCACGCGGCGTTGAACCCAAAGACGGTCTGGACCTGGAACGCCATAGGTAAACGCAAAGGCACCTGGGCCTTGGATAATGATGCGACGGAAGCGACGGAAGGGTTTCTGTTAAACCATCTGATTCACGAATTGCAGCCGCCGAAAGGCGATGGGCTTCGTTGGACCAATTCTGACCCGGTGACGGGGCAGGCGGCGTGGTTCGATCTGCGTGTGAAGATCGAGAAAACAGACCCTAAACCAGCGGAAAGCCAGCCGGCACATCCACCCATCACTTCGCCCGTTGGCAAAGGGCCAAATGTCGTGGCAAGGAAAATCTGATGACAGCTCTTCCAGAATCGACCGATAAGAAACTGGGTCTGGTGATCGACCTGGACACCTGCGTCGGATGCCACGGGTGCGTGACCGCATGCAAGGGCTGGAACACGCAAAACTATGGCGCGCCGCTGTCCGATACGGACCCTTACGGCGCGGACCCCGGCGGGACATTCCTGAACCGCGTGTTTTCCTATGAAGCGCAGGCCGAAGGTCGCACCGCACAGACCGTTCACATGCCACGATCCTGCCTGCATTGCGACGACGCGCCTTGCGTGACCGTCTGTCCGACCGGTGCCAGTTACAAGCGATCCGAGGACGGAATCGTGCTGGTCAACGAAGATCGCTGCATCGGCTGCGGCCTCTGCGCCTGGGCTTGTCCCTATGGCGCGCGCGAGCTGGATCGCGAGGCGGGCATCATGAAGAAATGCACCTTGTGCGTGGACCGGATATACAACGAGAACTTGCCTGAAGAAGACCGCGTGCCCGCCTGCGTGCGCACTTGTCCATCAGGCGCGCGACATTTCGGCGATCTTGGCGACCCGAACAGCGATGTGTCGAAGCTGGTGGCAGATCGCGGTGGCTATGACCTGATGCCGGATCTGGGCACGAAACCTGTGAACAAATACCTGCCGCCGCGCGCCAGGGACACCCTGAACACCGTCCCGCTGGACTCCGTCGCAGACGAGCCGAAGGGCTTTCTGGGTTGGCTTGACAAAGCGCTCGAAAAGCTCTGACGGAGGATACGGATGCACCCCGCCCCCAGCGTCATTATCTTCACCACCCTGTCCGGGCTTGGGTTCGGTCTGTTCTTTTGGCTGGGCCTTGGTGTGCCGGATGTCACTGGTGGGACCGCGTTCGCATTCTTCTTCATCGCCTATTCGCTGTCCTGCGCCGGGTTGTTGGCATCGACCTTCCACTTGGGCAACAAGAAGAACGCGGTCTATGCGCTTAGCCAATGGCGAACAAGTTGGCTGAGTCGCGAAGGTATCGCAGCGATCGTCACGCTTATCCTGTTCGCGCTGGTCGCCGTTCCGCGCATCTTCCTTGGCGCAGAGATGGCGATATCTGGCGCAATAGGGTCTATGTTGGCAGTGGTCACTGTTTTCACAACTTCGATGATTTATGCCCAGCTCAAGACTATTCCGCGCTGGAACCAGCCGCTGACTCCGGTGCTGTTCCTGCTGCATACGCTGGGCGGCGGGGCACTGTTGGCGGGTGAGGTGAAGATCGCAGGCTGGCTGCTACTTGCGCTGACACTTGTCTTGTTTGCCGCGTGGCAGGTCGGGGACAAGCGGGCGAACGCGCGTGGAACGACCGGTGATGCGACCGGGTTGGTTCATCTGGGGGAAGTTCGGTTGCTGGAAAGCGGCCACACCGCGCGAAACTATGTTGTGGACGAGATGGTATACCGCGTTGGCCGCAAACATGCCCGGAAGCTCAGATGGATCGCTCTGGTCTTGGCGGGTGCGCTGCCCGCCGCGATCCTTCTGCTGACACCCTCTGGGCATATCACCGCTTTTCTGGCGCTTGCCCTTCATCTTTTCGGCACGATCATCGGGCGCTGGCTGTTCTTCGCCGAAGCCGAGCATGTTGTGGGCCTATATCACGGCAAATGATCCCTTTTCATTGAACCCGATCCCCACTGCGCCTATCAGAGGGAAAACGGAGCATGAGGGCGGATATGGCCAACCATCTATACAAACGTGACCTTCCCGATGGGCTGGACCTTGGGCCGGTCGTTGCAATCGACTGCGAGACGATGGGCCTGAACCCACATCGCGACCGGCTGTGCGTGGTGCAGATGTCATCTGGCGATGGCGAGGCGCATCTGGTGCAGATCGAAAAGGGCCAGACCAGCGCGCCGAACCTGGAGCGGATGTTGACGGACCCGGATATCTTGAAGCTGTTTCACTTCGGCCGCTTCGATATCGCGGCACTGCTGAACGCGTTCGGCGTCGTCACCGCCCCGGTCTATTGCACCAAGATCGCGTCGAAACTGATCCGCACCTATACCGACCGCCACGGGTTGAAGAACCTGTTGGAGCAACTTCTGAAGATCGACATTTCCAAACAACAGCAGATGAGCGACTGGGGCGCGGAAGACCTGACCGCCGCGCAATTGGACTATGCTGCATCGGATGTGCTGTATCTGCACCGCCTGCGCGAAGAACTGAATCAGCGTCTGGACCGTGAAAGCCGGACCGAGATGGCACAGGCCTGTTTCGATTTCCTGCCAATGCGTGCGCAGCTGGATCTTGCCGGCTGGCCCGAGATTGACATTTTCGCGCACTAGAGCGGCCATCGCCTGCCCTGTCCTTGGATCGGGCCGGTTGGTGCCTAAATATGAACAAGACAGAACAGCCGAGGTCACATGCTCCGGTCCGACAACCGTTATTCGCGCTTTATCGCCTGGCTGAAGATACTTCTGCCGGTCAGCGCACTTGCGTTGTTGTCGACGATGTTCCTGATCTCGAAGTCCGTCGATCCGACCACATCGCTGACATATGCCCGCGTCAATCTGGAAGAATTGACCGGCGAACAGCGCATCGACAGCCCCCGGTTTTCCAGCGTGACCGAGGATGGCGCAGCGATCACGTTTTCCGCCAAAAGCGCGGTGCCTGACCCGGAGCAGACAAACATCTTCACCGCCGATGGGTTGGCGGCCCGGATCGAAACACCGGATGGCGGGGCTGTTGACATCAACGCCTCGAAAGCCGTGATCAATGGCAGCTCGAACATCGTTGACCTGTCGGGCGGCGTCACGTTGGTGACATCAACGAATTACCACATCGCAACCAGCGGGCTGTCGACCGCAATGGATGCAACATCGGCCAAGACCCTTGGCCCCGTTGAAGCGGATGGCCCGATGGGGCATTTGACCGCAGGACTGGCAGAGATCACCCGCGAAGGCGAGGGAAGCGACACCTATCTTCTTGTTTTCAAAGGGGGTGTAAAGCTGATATACGATCCCAAGACAGAGGGGACTTACAAGTGATGAGATCTGCACGCATCGCGGCCTGTTTGCTTGCGCTTGGTTTGCCGATCGCGGCCCATGCGCAGGCCCAGGTTGCCTTTGGCGGTCTGAAACATGACAGCACCCTTCCCGTCGAGATTTCAGCAGATCAGTTGCAGGTCGATCAATCGGACGGATCAGCCACATTCAGCGGAAATGTCCAGATCGGACAGGGCGACATGCGCCTGTCTGCGGGCAAGGTTAGGGTCGAATATGCAACCGGCGACGATGCAACCGGAGAGATATCGCGCCTGTTGGCCTCGGATGGTGTCACCCTGGTGAACGGTGCCGAAGCCGCCGAAGCGCGCGAGGCGGTTTACACGATTTCCAGCGGCGTGATCGTGATGACCGGTGGCGTGATCCTGACCCAAGGGCAAAACGCGCTGTCATCCGAAAAACTGACGGTGAACCTTCAGTCTGGCACCGGCACGATGGACGGACGGGTGAAATCAATCATTCAGACGGGCGCGGATTGATGTCAGACACACCTGATCTGACTGTCGAAAACGGCGACGCCGGTCTGCGGATCATCGGATTGCGCAAAAGCTATCGCAAAAAACCCGTCATCCGCGAAGTGAATCTGGAGCTGCACCGGGGCGAGGTTGTGGCGCTGCTAGGCCCGAACGGCTGCGGCAAGACGACCACGTTTTATGCCATCGCCGGGTTGATCACGCCCGAAGCCGGTCAGGTTCTGATTGACGGGCGTGACGTGACGCTTCTACCGATGTATCGCCGGGCGAAATACGGCATCGGCTATCTTCCACAAGAGATGTCGATTTTTCGCGGTATGTCGGTCGAGGATAACATCCTTTCGATTCTGGAAATCTCGACCCCTGACCGTCACAAGCGGCGGGAACGGCTGGAAGAATTGCTGAACGAGTTTTCCATCAGCCACCTGCGTCGCGCCCCAGCGCTGGCCCTGTCCGGCGGCGAACGACGGCGCGTCGAAATCGCGCGCCTGCTGGCATCGAATCCCAAGTATCTGTTGCTTGACGAACCCTTTGCCGGAGTCGATCCGATTGCCGTGGGCGAGATCAGGTCCTTGGTTCACGAGCTTAAGGATCGCGGGATCGGCGTGCTGATCACCGATCACAATGTGCGCGAAACGCTCGAAATCGTGGACCGCGCCTATATTCTGCATGACGGCCACGTTTTGATGAGCGGCACCACCGATGAGGTGATCCGGGATGAGAATGTTCGGCGTGTATATCTGGGGCAGAATTTCTCGATCAAATAGGGACGCCGGGGTCTGATGTGGTTGACAAGCCCCCTCGACTCGTCGCCAAATGATGACAATGCAAGACCACCTGATCCTTTGTTCCTGTCCCCCCGAGTTCGGGAAATGCATGGCGGATCGTCCAAATGAATTTGGACGGGTAAGGTTGTTCAAAGCACTCACAACACTATGTAATTTATATAGGAATTCGCCTTCCCTCGTCCGAGAAAGGCATTTTTGAGGCCTGCACTACCATAGGAGGTATGGATGCAATATCAAATCAGTGGCAAGCAAATCGACATCGGTGATGCCCTTCAGGTTCACGTCAAGGAGGAACTGGGTGGTGTCGTTCAAAAATACGCTGAACGCCCCACGCGGGCCCAAGTGATCTTTTCAAAAAGCGCCCATGAATATGTGTGTGAAACGATCGTGCATCTGTCCACCGGATTGACCGCCCAGGCAAAGGGGGTCGCCACCGAAATCTATGCAGCTTTCGACAATTGCGCCGAGAAAATGGAGAAGCAATTGCGCCGCTACAAGCGTCGATTGAAGGATCACCATAAGGATCGTGTGGACCCGGTTGAAGTTTTCGGCGGGTCCTCGTATATCCTCGCCTCAGAAGAAGGTCAGGACGAAGCAGACGACGCCTCACTCCAGCCCATGATCATCGCCGAGATGGAAACTCAGATTCCATCGCTTTCGGTCGGCGAAGCGGTCATGCAGATGGAGCTGGCACATGCGCCCGTTCTGGTTTTCCGCAACGAGAAAACCGAGGGGATGAATGTGGTCTATCGCCGTGAAGACGGTAATGTGGGCTGGATCGACCCTAAAAATGCAGTGTAAGCCTCCCACCTGACAGGTGGGTGGGGAAAGTTGTTGGCGATGGAACTTTCGAGCATCCTCAAGCCGTCGGCCGTAAAGGTCGTATCGACAGTGTCTTCCAAGAAGCGCCTGTTTCAGGACCTTGGCGACGTTGTGATGGAATGTTACGGCATCAACGGTGGCGAGGCGTTCACCGCACTTCAGCAACGCGAAACCCTGGGGCCCACCGGTGTGGGCCGCGGGGTGGCATTGCCTCATGCCCGCCTGCATGGGCTGGACAAGGTTGTCGGCTGCTTCATGCGGGTAGAGAAGCCGTTTGATTTCGGCGCCGTGGACAAACAACCCGTTGATCTGGTCTTCGCCTTGTTCGCGCCGGAAGATTCTGGTGTCGACCACCTGAAAGCCCTTGCCTTGGTATCGCGCACCATGCGGGATGCCTCGATCTGCACCAAGCTGCGCGCCAATACCGAGGCCGCAACCCTTCATGCGTTGCTGACCGAAAGCCTGTCGAACAAAGCGGCGTGATCGCGGATCAGTCCGACGCGCCCCAGGACCGAAATCCAAACATCATATAATCACGTTGATACGCTTTGCGCACAGCGGTCTCGATCTCGTCTGAATAGACCTGATCCAAGGAAAACGGCGCATCGGGTGACGCAGCGGGCAGGGTGGGCGCGGCACCGGCTTGCACCTCGGCCAGTAAATGACCAAGCGCGGCGGCAAGCTGATCCTCCCGCAAGATGTGATCGGGCAGGGCAAACCCCGCAAACCCATTGACGGTTGCCGCTTGTGATGCCCAGCGCGGATCGACATTGATACCTGTCTGACCACCAAGCGACTCTGCAACAAACGCGATGAACCGCGCAAACGCGTCTTGGTGATCGGTCAGCGTCCAAGGCGCGTCAGGGCTGGTGGGCAACGCCACTCCATGATTATGCCGCAAGGCGTGCTTCAGATCCCAATCCGGGTCATTTTCTTGAAAAGCCACAAGGTCGCAAAACACCGAATGCAACCGCGCCACCGGGTGCCGTAAAACGGTGAAGCTGCGATGCGCCTTGTGCCGCCGCTTCCACTGCCGCAGGGCCTTTTGCGAGAAATCCCGGAGCAAGGGGCCAGCGGCCTCCATCCAGCCTGTGACCTGATCTGACGGCCCCCCTGCAATCGGCAGAAACACCAACTGCAATTCATCTGACGCCAGATATGTTTTCAAGGCGGGCGGGCGACCGGGCTCAAAACTCGGCGACTTGTGAAGATCAAATATATCAATTCGGGCGACCGTTGACGCCAAAAGCTCGAAGTTCTGCACCTTGTCCGAGAGGGGTTCGGGATTCTGTTTCTTGAAGGTGCTGGCGAATTGCGTGATCTCGGTCTGTTCGCCCAGATATTTCGCCAAGCCGTTGATAACGCTTAGACTTTGCGCTTCTTCATAGTCGATGTAGAACGCCACCTGACCAGAGCGTTGTAGACGATCCTTGATCTTCAACTGAAAGCTCTTGAATCGATAAAACAGCTTCTCGAATTCGTCCGGGATGAAACGCGCCGGTTGCTTGCGGGCATCGCTCTGGTCGCTCAACTGCCATTGGTCAGTCGCCATCGCGATTCTGCGGGACACATAGGCGTCGACGGGGTTTCGGGTCAGCACGATCTTGGCGCAGCGCGGATCGTCGATCAGCGCATTGAATACACGCGGGTCATGGTCGTGAAAGAAGCGAAAACCCGGCAGACCGTCTGTTTCGGACTTCATTCGCTCCAACAGCAGCATCGGGTCCGCATCCCGCATCGCCACGGTGATGTCAAACAGCACTTCTGTCTTTGGCGTCACCATGAAATACGGGTTGAACGCCTCGCCATAACATTTGAGGCCGGGAAACTGATCCAGATTGCTTTCCAGAAAGTTTGAACCGGTGCGCATCTCGGCGAAAATGATGAAACAATCAAACGGGCCGGTCATAAGATCACTTCACCAGATAGGGTTTGCGCTGAATGCGGGTGGTGGGCACAAGGTCATGCCCAGCCGGGAAATCACCCATCAGATAGGGATGCATCCCCTGATTCTTCAAATCCTGCAAAAATTGCCCAAAGCCGCGAAGAGGCTTCATTTTTGGCATGCTCTGCAAAGCTCCGGTTTTCCGCGGGCCAATGTCATCCACCACGCTTTGCAGAGGCTCTGATGGATTCAGCACGAAATCGGCCAGCGACCAGATTTGCGTGCGCGCCCGCGCATAGCTGGATCGCAGCGCAGTCAGGTGTTCGCTTTCAATCTTTTGCAAGCGCGCCGCCTCGCACCGGATGTCCGAAAAGTTGCGGTTTGAATGAAACAGTGGCACCGCCCAGGCCCCGGATACGACATAAACGCGTGCGTTCGGGTCTTTGGCCATAACCCAGGACAGGTCTTGATTGTCCTTTGGTCCGTACTGAAAGCACTGGCGCTCGCCTCGCGTGTTCCATATCAGATTGGTCAGAAAGGCTTTGGGGTTATAGTCTCGCAGGCTGGCAGAATCGGTGAGCGCGCCGAAGAAGACCTGCGCACCGCCCGCAAAATGTGCTTTATCTTCGGCAAACAGGTGGCCGTGAACACGGGCGCTGATGGTATCGGCCAACCATTGGTCAAACCCTTCGAACAGTTCGGAAAACCCTTCCAGAACGGTATAGCGCGCGGCGGTTATGTTACCTTCATGCCCGGCCCGTGGAAAACGGCTTGGCATATAAAGGCCAGGCCGTCCCTTCGTGCGCCTTTCGATGGCCTTGGTAAAGATTCGGTCGATCTTGCCGGGGTTGGGTTCGGCGCCGGTGAGGACGATCTTCTGTTCGGATAAAAAGCTGTCATACAACTTGTCTGCGTATCTCCACGCCTTGCGGGCAACAAAGCAATCGGACCGTCGCAACAGTTGCAGATGGTCATCATGAAACACGTGTGGCTTCCCCTGAAAATCAAACTTTGACAGAGTCAGCGACCGGCTCTCGATCCGGGTCGAATGACGGCGGGTCAGGGTCTGATAATAGCTTTCATCAGGGATCCAGACGCGCCTGAAATATCGGTCATAGGCAGGTCGATGCGGATCGTTCAGGATCGCCGTCAGGGTGGCCCGCGTCAAACACCACCACTGGCTGCCCAGATGCGGCACTATCCCATCCGGGATGGGGCGTTTGATCCTGAGCCTGCGCTGAATGCTGACGTATCGGTCGAACAGGCGGCGGTGTCGTTTCCACGAAAACGGAAACCGAAGCGTGAACCGTTCGATGTCCAGCCCGCCGATGGTCCACGGCACATCTTCGGTCGTGACGCTTTCGATAAAGTCGGTTTGCGGACGGTTGCTCAGATAAGACCGCATCTCGGAAACGGGGCGCAACGGCAGACAGCTACCAGATGCCAGCAGGACGTGTTTCACGTCGGGAAATGTCTCTAACATGGCTTCAGCGGCCGTCTGACTGGCCGCGACCAAGGACCATGTGCCCCATTCGCAGTGACGGCGTTTGCAGAACCGGACGTTGTCCAAATCACCCAACGCGGCAGTGAAATTTGCGAAGTCGTCACGCGACACAAAGGCATCGACATGCACGACGACGGGGCAGTCATGCGTCGCCCAATGGCGCACCAACTGCTCGGCGCGATCAAGCGCGTCGTGCACCAGCATGACGATGCCAAGGCTCATGCCCAGTTTCCTTTCGACATCAGGCCCAGCATCTCAAGCTGGCGCCAGTTCAGATACTTCTCGCTCCAGTCGCACCACAGGTCGGTATCCTCGTTGGTGCCATCGTGATAGGCGCGGTATTCGTGACTGTTGGCATAGTGTTGCCCGCGCTTCAGTTCTTCCACCGACTTATCCTTGAATGTGTCCAGGAATTTGGCGTGCAGCAAGCAGCCCGAGGCTTTCTCACCGCCCCATTGATCATAGACAAGGTTCAGGCCCCGCGGCAAAAGCGCGTGGGTTGAACTGACATAGGTGTAGTTTCTGTTCCATTTCACCAGCGGAATCTTGTTCAGGGCGGGGGCCTTCTCGGGCTTGTCCCGAAAAAAGGCGCGGGCGCGGGGGCCGCCTTGTATCCACAGGTTTCCATATTTGGGATTCCTGGTAATGGTGTAGTTGCCGCTGTCAAACCAGTCCGCAACCTCGAACGGGTTTTGCCCGGAGACATAACTGAGACTGTGCATCGGACCTTTGGGATACATGTCCAGAAGCATGACGCCAAATGATCTGACACCCGAATTGTCCAACCAGTCGGTCAGCGCCCGGATCGGACGCGTGTCGCAAAAGGGATAGATCAGGAATTCATCAGGATCGACCACTAGCGACCAATGCCCATGGGCATATTTGCGTTGCAGCCATCCGGTCCAGTTCACGCCGAAATTGGCGTTCTTGTAGCTGGCGTCTGTGGACCACAACGAGACATCGGGCTGGTCTGCCAAATACGTGGGGCCGCCATCCTCCGATCCATTATCGACAAAGAAGAAATGGTTCACGCCAAGGTCGCGATAGTAGTTGAGGAAGAATGGAAGCCGGATACATTCATTGCGGATCGTCGAAAAGCACAGAATATCGTTTGGCGCGATAGCCTCGGTTCGATTGGCAATCTCGGTCAGTTCGCGCCGTTTGCGAAATGCCCGGATCTGGCATTGCTTGCGTTTCAGTCGCAGTCGGTATGATGTCCAGACGCCCAAGATCTTCCCCGTATCAAACTGGTATTACGCTATCACTTGTTTAGGCCCAGCCGCCATTGGAAATAAGCCCCATTTCCATCAGCGGACGCCAGCCTTGATAGGCCACCGACTGGTCGTGCCACAGATCGGGTGCGGATGAGAGCCAGTCGTAATAGGCATCGAAATCTTCGGGCTGTCCGAAATGCTCCTGCCGCATCTTCTCCTCGCGTGACCGGGTCACGACGTCCGGCAGGAACTTTGTGTGCAAAAGCGCGCCTGACAAACGATCGTCGCCCGAAATGCACGCAGGTCCGTCCCAAGCGTGATTCAGGCGCGGCGGCAGCGCCGAATGGGTCGAGTTCAGATAGGCGAAGCGTCTATTCCAGTGCACAAGCGGCAACTTGTTCAGGGTCGGGGCGCGGGCGGGGTGGTCGGCAAAGAAAGCTCGATCACGCGGCCCGCCCTGCACCCACAGATTCTGCGCGGGGAATTGCCGCTGCGCCCGATAAGGAGCGGCATCGAAATACTGCAATATCTCGGTTGGATCCTGACCCGGCGTGTATGTCGCTTGGTCCAGCGGCCCCTTCGGATACATATCCAGCATCAACGCGCCCATCGCGGTAGCATTCGTTTGCGCCAGACGTGCGGTCAGATCGGACAGGGTCCGGGTATCGCTGTGAGGATAGACCAACAGCTCGTCCACATCGACGGTCAGGCACCAGTGACGATTCCCAAAACGAAACTGAAGCCATGTGGTCCAATCGACCCCGAAGCGCGACGCCTTGTAGCTGTCATGGGTACGCCACAAAGACACGTCGGGTTGGTCCGCAAGAAAGCCTTCGGACGCATCGTCGCTGTTGTTCAGAACGAACAGAAAATGCCCGACACCCAAGGTACGGTAATGGGTCAGGAAATGCGGCAACCGCGTGTATTCGTTGCGCGCTGTAGAAAAGGCCAGCACATGGTCGGGATCGATCCGGTCCGTGCGATCCACCACCGATTCAAGGTCGTGGCGCGACCGGACGGATCGCCAGATCAAACGGCGGCGCTTCCACCGCATCCGATAGGCTGACCACAGATCCCGTCCGTCCTCTCGCACAGGGGATTACTCGGCAGCCTTTTGCTGTGTAACGATATCATGGAGATAGTCGGAAAACTCTTCCCGAAGCTCTTCACGCGCCATGCCAAAGGCAACAGTCGCTTGCAAAAAACCCGCTTTGGATCCGCAATCGAACCGCTGGCCACGGAACCGATACCCAAACACATCGCGCCCCCGCTTGATTTCCGAGGCGATGGCGTCGGTCAGTTGAATTTCCCCCCCTGCGCCGCTTTTCATCTTGTTCAGACTGCGCAGAACATCAGGCGTCAGGATATAGCGGCCAATCACTGCCAGGTTCGACGGCGCGTTTTCGATGGCTGGTTTTTCGACCATGCCCTTGACCGACACCATGGTGCCCATGTCCTGCTTCACGTCAAGGACGCCATAGGCGCTGGCCTTCTCGGCGGGCACCTCCATGGCGGCCACCATGCAACCCCCTGTTTCGCGATAGGCTTCAACCATCTGTTGCAGACAGGGTTTTTCGGCGGCGATCACGTCATCAGGCAGGATGACCGCGAATGGTTCGTTGCCGATAAGACGGCGGGCGCACCAGACCGCATGTCCCAGCCCCAACGCCTTGTGCTGGCGTATATAGGCGATCGCGCCGCTTTCCATATTGGTGTCTTTCAGGATTTCCAACAGGGCGTCTTTGCCCTTTTTCCGCAATTCCTGCTCCAGAATGGGTGAATTGTCGAAATAGTCCTCAAGCGCGCCTTTGCCGCGTGATGTCACAAAAAGAAATTCCTTGATCCCCGCCGCGCGCGCTTCGTCGATTGCGTATTGGATCAACGGGCGATCGACCAGCGTCATGATCTCTTTCGGAATCGATTTTGTGGCGGGCAGGAAACGCGTTCCCAACCCTGCGACCGGGAAAATGGCCTTGGTGACCTTTTTGTGCGTCATAAAACACCTCTGTCTTGACCGATCCGTCTGAATATACGTCCGATGGGCCAACAAATAAATTACCTGTGCAGGCTTAAACTATATACCGAACACCAATGGGCGAAAAATCTGACAACTTCATGGCAATTGTTCACGATATTGGGTCAATCAGCGGCTTTTCTCAAGGTAATTCCATTTTTCGGCGAAAAGGTGCGGTCGATTGCCCGCTGCGTATGCGAAGCGTCGGCAATGGCGTCGACCTAGGCCATGCCAAGCTCGCCCAGGATGCGTTCGATTCTCGTGACATCTTCGGGGTTGTTCAATTCCCAGAACTGTTGCCCGCGCGCGTCGACTTCGACACATTGCACGGGGTGATCCCTTTCCAGAAAGCGTAACTGCTCCAATCCTTCCAACTGTTCCAGCGGTCCGGGCGTCCAGCGCGCATAGGCTGCCAAGGCGGCGGGGCGATAGGCATAGACGCCCACATGGTGAAACACCGGGGTCACGGTGTGATCGTCCCATGCGCCGTCTGCGACGTGCGGGATCACCTCTTTCGAAAAATAGAGCGCTTTGCCCTCGGCCCCGAACACCGCCGTTGTCGCCCCAACCCGCCCGGCGCGGCGGTCGTCAAGAAAGCCACCAAGGGCCCGGCCATCACATCGCAGAACCGGTGTCGCCATCTCGGCAATCGGGTGGGCGTTCAACGCAGCAATCAGATCCTCGACAAACCAGGGCGGCGTCAGCGGGGCATCGCCTTGCAGGTTCACCACAATATCAAAGGCACCGCCCAACGCATCCAACGCTTCGGCACAACGCTCGGTGCCATTTCGACAGGTCGCAGATGTCATGACAACTTCGGCTCCGAAGCCTTCAGCCTCGGTGCGGATACGGTGATCATCTGTCGCAATGACAACGCGGTCCACACCGCCTACTGCCTGCGCCGCATCCCAACTGCGCTGGATCAGAGACTTTTCTTGCCCGGTCGCACCGCGCAGTGGCACCAGTGCCTTACCTGGATAACGGACCGAGGCGTAGCGCGCCGGGATGACGATCAGAACACTCATCCATCAGGCTTTCTTCAGGTCGACCCCTGGGGCGTAGGCAATGAAAAACGGGTTGGCATAATCCGGCTTGCCATAGGTCAGCGGCGCATGGTCGTCAAAGCGCACCACATCTCCACCCGCGCCTTTCAGCACCGCATGTCCTGCGGCGGTGTCCCATTCCATCGTGCGGCCGACACGGGGATAGATGTCCGCTTCGCCCGTTGCCACCAGACAGAATTTCAGCGAACTGCCCGCCGACCGCATGTCCTTGACGGCATATTTTCCGATGTAATCATCCGTGGCCTGATCACGGTGCGACTTTGAGGCCACGACCATCAGCGCCGCATTATCCGGCGACGTGACAGAAATCGGGGACAGGGGCCCAACCGCGCCCCTATCGAAAGGGCCTTGTTCCTCGACACTGCTGCCATCGGCGCGGGTGAAGAACATTCGACCTTTTGCGGGGGCATAGACGACACCGCGAACGGGTGTGCCGTCCTCCACATAGGCGATGTTGACGGTGAAATCCCCGCGCCGGTGAATGAATTCCTTGGTGCCGTCCAAAGGATCAACGATCAAAAACGCGTCGGCCTGCTGCCCGTGGCTATCGGCTTGCTCTTCCGTCACCAACAACACGTCTGGAAAGGCGTCTCGCAAACCCGCCGAGATCACGGCGTCAGCCGCTTCGTCGGCAGCCGTCACCGGGCTGTCATCAGACTTCGACCGGACATCAAAATCATCCGAATTGTAGATCTCCATTATCACATCACCAGCCGCAAGCGCCAGTTTGCGCATAACGCTTTCCAAACGGTCAAAATCCAAGGTCTTGCTCCTTACCCGCCAAGCTGTGCGGCCCGGTTGATTACATAATTTCGCCCACTTATGATGATTGAGTAAAGGAACGGCAAGAATTCCCTGCGAGAATCCCCCCATTGCGGGCAAAAAGGCAGCGCCATGTTTGAAGTGAAAGTGAACAGAACCCGGTTGGAGGCTGCGGCCTCAATGGTGTCGGTGATCTATCACGCGACGGTCTATGACCTTCGAAAGTCACACCCAAATGCGATAGTCGGCCTGCTGATCAATATCCTTCAATCGCTTCTGATGGTCGCGATTTTCTTCGTGATGATAAGCGTGTTCGGCCTGAGGACAAGCGCCATTCGCGGGGATTTCCTGCTCTACATCATGTCGGGCATTTTCATCTTCATGACGAACATCAAAACCATGAAATCGGTGGCAACTGCGGCAGGCGCGACATCAACCATGATGCTGCATGGACCGATGAACACGCTCGTATCCATCACCGCAGCCGCCCTGGGGGCACTTTACCTGCAGACCCTGTCCATCGTCGTGGTGCTTACGATTTACAGCCTGGCGTTCAAGCCGGTTGAAATATACGATCCGGGCGGGGCATTCATGATGCTGTTGCTCGGCTGGTTCAACGGCGTTTCAGTCGGCATCGTTTTCATGGCCCTGAAACCATGGTTCCCGCGATTCACGCAGGTCGCCACAACGCTTTACATGCGGGTGAACATGTTTGCATCAGGCAAGATGTTTGTCGCGAACACTTTGCCGTTTTTCATGCTGGCCCTGTTTTCGTGGAACCCGCTGTTTCATATTATTGATCAGGCACGCGGCTATGCCTTCATCAATTATGTTCCGCATTACACAAGCTGGCAGTATGCACTGATCGTGTCGATCGTGTTGGCCTTTCTTGGCCTGCTGGGCGACAGCTACGGCCGCAGGTATGTGTCGGCCAGTTGGGAAGCCCGGCGTTAAACCTCATCAGATGCGGTTGGTGCGATCTCGACCACACGAAGCGTCAGGTTGATCCGCCCACGGTCACGCAGAAGGTCGGAAGACCCAAAGCGCAAACGATCAATCCCGTGATAGGCCAGCCGCGAAGGACCGTCCAGCACCAGAACGTCACCGGAGCCAAGCCAAGCGGACTGCGTCGATCCCTGCCGCTTGATCCCGCCAATCCGAAACAGCGCATCATCGCCAAGGCTGATCGACACGACCGGAAACGAGAAATCACCTTCGTCCCGGTCCTGATGCAGCCCCATCCGCGCACCATCGCCGTAATAGTTGACCAAACAACAGTCGGGCAGCCGATCCGCGCCTGACACAGCACGCCAGACCTCAAGCGCAAGGTCGGGGATTTCGGGCCAAGGCGCACCTGTCGGGTGGCGCGGCTCATAACGATAACCCCGCCGGTCCGACACCCAGCCCAGACGTCCCGCCGATGTCATCCGCACAGACATCTGCTTGCCCCACCGCGTTTCGGGGTGGAAAAAAGGTGCAACAGACACCACATCGCGCAGTGCAGAAACAAGCGCTTCCTGTGTTGGGCGATCCAGCATCCCCTTGAAAAGCCTCGCCCCTGCCAGATCCATCGGGGGAATGTCGTGCGCAATCATAGGCAAAACCCTGAAAATGACTCGTTTTTTGGCCCTTTGCGGCCCCTTGAACGCTTGCAGGCCCCATTTCCCCTACTTATATACGCCCAGACGCCGGACTGGGGTACGCCCATTCGGTCAGAAATCTGGGATCAGGGGCCGATGCTTTGCAAGGTCGGCTCCCACAACATCGCCTAAGAGAGGATTTTGAGCATGGCTAAAGTCATCGGTATCGACCTCGGCACCACCAACTCTTGTGTTGCCATCATGGACGGCTCGCAACCGCGGGTCATTGAAAACGCAGAAGGCGCACGCACGACGCCTTCGATCGTCGCCTTCAAGGACGACGAACGCCTTGTTGGTCAGTCGGCAAAACGTCAGGCTGTCACCAACCCCGACAACACCGTCTTTGCAGTGAAGCGCCTGATCGGTCGCAACATGCAAGACCCGGCTGTCGAGAAAGACAAGAAGCTTGTCCCTTACGCCATCGTAGATGGTGGCAATGGTGACGCATGGGTTGAAGCTGCCGGGCAGAAATATTCGCCCTCGCAAATCTCGGCCTTCATTCTGGGCAAGATGAAAGAGACGGCAGAAAGCTATTTGGGTGAGGAAGTCACTCAGGCCGTGATCACCGTGCCCGCCTATTTCAATGACGCCCAGCGTCAGGCCACCAAAGACGCCGGCAAGATCGCTGGCCTTGAAGTGTTGCGCATCATCAACGAACCGACGGCTGCTGCACTGGCCTATGGCCTGGACAAGTCGGAAACCCACACCATCGCGGTTTATGACCTTGGCGGCGGCACGTTCGACGTGACCATTCTGGAAATCGACGACGGCCTCTTTGAAGTGAAATCCACCAACGGCGACACGTTCCTTGGCGGTGAAGACTTCGACATGCGCATCGTTCAGTATCTGGTCGATGAGTTCAAAAAGGAAAACCAGGTCGATCTGTCGAAAGACAAGATGGCCTTGCAACGCCTGAAAGAAGCCGCCGAAAAAGCCAAGATCGAGCTGTCCAGCTCGTCGCAGACCGAGATCAACCAGCCCTTCATCTCGATGGGGTCGGATGGCTCGCCCTTGCACATGGTCATGAAGCTGACCCGCGCCAAGCTGGAAAGCCTTGTGTCGGACCTGATCAAACGCTCGATGAAGCCCTGCCAGGCTGCGCTGAAAGACGCTGGTCTGTCGAAAGACGACATCGACGAGGTGGTTCTGGTCGGTGGTATGACCCGTATGCCGAAGGTCATCGAAGAAGTGTCGAAATTCTTCGGCAAGGAACCCCACAAAGGTGTGAACCCGGACGAGGTTGTGGCCATGGGTGCCGCCATTCAGGCCGGTGTTCTGCAAGGCGACGTGAAAGACGTTGTGCTTCTGGACGTGACCCCGCTGTCGCTGGGCATCGAAACGCTGGGTGGTGTGTTCACACGCCTGATCGACCGCAACACGACGATCCCGACCAAGAAGTCGCAGATCTTCTCGACCGCGGAAGACAACCAGAACGCCGTGACGCTGCGCGTGTTCCAGGGTGAGCGTGAAATGGCCGCCGATAACAAGATCCTTGGCCAGTTCAATCTGGAAGACATCCCGCCCGCACCGCGTGGCATGCCGCAGATCGAAGTGACCTTCGACATCGACGCCAACGGCATCGTGGAAGTGGGCGCCAAGGACAAAGGCACGGGCAAAGAGCAGAAGATCACCATTCAAGCCTCGGGCGGTCTGTCGGATGACGACATCGAAGCCATGGTGAAAGACGCCGAAGCCAATGCCGAGGCCGATAAGGAGCGCAAAGAGCTTGTCGAAGCCAAGAACCAGGCCGAAAGCCTGATCCATTCGACCGAAAAGGCGATGGAAGAGCATAACGACAAGGTCGACCCGACCACGATCGAAGCGATCGAGCTGGCCATTGCCGCGCTGAAGGATGTGATGGAAGAAGACAATGCCGACAAGATCAAGTCGGGCATCCAGAACGTCACCGAAGCGGCCATGAAGCTGGGTGAAGCGATCTATAAGTCGCAACAAGAAGAAGCGGCTGGCGAAGAGCCCGAAGACGCCGATGGCCCTTCGGCGGTGGATGACGACATTGTCGACGCCGACTTCGAAGACCTTGACGACGAAAACAAGCGTTAAGTCTGAATAGGTAACGGGCGGGGCTGCCCTTGCAGCCCTGCCCCCTCCCAAAGGGAGATTTCCATGTCAAAGCGTGATTATTACGAAGTTCTCGGAGTGTCGAAGGGCGCGTCTGCGGAGGAGCTGAAAAAGGCTTACCGCAAGAAGGCAAAAGAGCTTCACCCTGATCGCAACTCGGACAACCCTGATGCCGAAGCCCAGTTCAAAGAGGCGAACGAGGCTTATGACGTGCTGAAGGATGCCGACAAGAAAGCGGCCTATGACCGGTTTGGGCATGCTGCCTTTGATGGCGGCATGGGCGGCCGTCCCGGTGGCGGGCACCATGGCGGCAATGGCGATTTCGCCAGTGCGTTTTCCGATGTGTTCGACGACCTGTTCGGTGACTTCATGGGCGGCGGTCGTGGCGGCGGCGCGCGCGCGCAACGAGGGTCTGATCTGCGCTATAACCTGCGTGTGACGCTGGAAGAAGCGTTCGCAGGGCTACAAAAGACCATCAACGTGCCGACATCCGTGTCCTGCGACGAATGCAGTGGCACAGGGGCCGAAGCGGGGGCCGAACCAACCGTTTGTCCGACCTGTTCGGGCATGGGAAAAGTGCGTGCCCAGCAAGGGTTCTTTACCGTCGAACGCACCTGCCCAACCTGTCAGGGCACCGGGCAGATGATCCAGAACCCCTGCAAAAGCTGCGGTGGCGCGGGCCGCAAGCACAAGGAACGCTCACTGTCGGTCAACATCCCGGCAGGGGTGGAAACCGGCACGCGGATCCGTTTGTCTGGCGAAGGCGAAGCCGGATTGCGCGGTGGTCCGACGGGGGATCTGTATATCTTCATCGACGTGGCCGAGCACCCGATCTTCGACCGCGAAGGCCCGCATCTTCATTGTCGCGTGCCAGTCTCGATGGCCTCTGCGGCGCTGGGCGGCGATATCGAAGTGCCGACCATCGACGGCGGCCGGTCGCGGGTGAAAATCCCGGCGGGCAGCCAATCGGGGCGGCAGATGCGTCTGCGGTCAAAAGGTATGCCGGGCCTGCGGGGCGGGCCGCGTGGCGATATGTATATCGAACTTGCGGTGGAAACGCCGGTGAACCTGACCGCGAAGCAAAAAGAGCTGTTGCGCGATTTCGAAAAACTGTCGGAAGAGAACAATCCCGAAAGCTCATCCTTCTTCACCAAGGTGAAGAGTTTTTGGGACAGTATGAAAGGCTAACAACCATGCGTTGTTAACCTTTCATTCACCACTTTTGGTGCAGTCTGCTCTCATGACCGAGAGCAGACAATTCCAGTTCGATGAAATGCCACAGGCGCTGTTTGACGCAGACGAAGCGCCTGTTCTTCCGGTGGCGGTCAAGGACGGCAAACTGCCATCCTATATCAAGGACCACCGCAAACGCCTGCGCGATCGGTTCATGGATGGCGGGGCGCAGGCAATGCCGGATTACGAAATGTTAGAGCTTGTGCTGTTCCGCGCCATTCCGCGACGGGATGTGAAGCCGCTGGCGCGCTGTCTGCTGGACACATTCGGCGATTTCAACCGCGTGGTGACGGCGCCCGTGCAGCGCCTGCGCGATGTGCCGGGGATTGGTGACGCTGTGATCACCGAATTGAAGATCGTGGAAGCCGCAGCGCAGCGCATGGCGCGCAGCCGTGTCATTCAGCGGCATGTGATTTCATCCTGGGATGCGGTGCTGGATTATTGCCACACGACCATGGCGCATCGCGACACTGAACAGTTCCGGGTGCTGTTTCTTGATCGTAAAAACGTTCTGATCGCGGACGAGGCGCAGGGGCAGGGCACCGTGGATCATGTGCCGGTCTATCCGCGCGAGGTGGTCAAACGGGCGCTGGAACTGAATGCCTCGGCAATCATCCTTGTGCACAACCACCCTTCAGGCGACCCCACGCCATCTGATAGCGATATTCAGATGACACAGCAGGTGAACGACGCGGCAACCGCGCTGGGTCTGACACTGCATGACCATCTGATCATCGGCAAATCGACAGAGCTTAGCTTTCGCGGGTCGGGGTATCTATAAGATCAGTCAACCCAGATTTCGACCCGACGGTTGACGCGGCGCCCCCATGCGCTGTCGTCACAGGCCATGGGCATCGCTTCACCAAACGCATCGACCTGAAGATCAACCCGGGTATCGTCGAAAGCCTCTAGCTGCGCCAAGACCTGCTTGCGCACGGCCGTGGCGCGTTTGCGGGCCAGATCAAGGTTTTGCGCCGCCGCGCCCTGTCCATCAGAGAACCCGACAAACACCATCTGACGCCCATCAAAACGCCCACTTTCCAAAGCCTTAGCCAGCAGCGCGACGTTGGAACGGGAAGGCGCATCCAACCGGGTTGAACCCCCTTGGAAGCGGAAGCTGATCGACAAGCGGTCCTTGCCGTCGAACATATCCACCATGCGCTTCAACTCGGGCAGGGCCACTTCGTCACCGGCTGCTGAAACGGCGTTGGCCATACGATCCCCCTGATCCTGTATCGGAATACGCGTCAGCGCCTGATCGACAAACCCGGCCCGGCGCGTCACGAACTGCGCGCTGTCGGTGCGAAGATAAGACAGAAACTCGCGCCCCAGAAGCGGCAGACGCCGCTCGGGCAGATACAGATACATTGGCATGGTCAGCGGATAATCTTCCGACTTGATCGACCGGGCCGATGCCTGCACGCGGAAGCCACAGGTGCCGGACAGTTGAACAACCTCGCCATTGCCGGGGCGCATGAAGGACGTGATCGCGATGCCGAACGGATCACGCGCGATGGCATCATTCAACGCTTTGGTCGACGGATGGAAGCGCACCCGATCCGACAGGCTGACACCGCTTGCGGCGATGACTTGTTGCATGAAGGCAGGGCCAAAGCCTTCTTCGATATCCATCAGATAGGGCGTGATGGGGGCGTCTTCGCCGCCAAGCTCGCTCCAATTCCTGATCTTGCCGGCATAGATGGCCGCCAGTTGCGCAATGGACAGTTTGGTAACTGGATTACCCGGTGACACAACCGGCACCAGCGCATCCAGCGCGATCACCCGGCTTTGCCGCGCAATCCGCAGATCGCCCAACCCAGCCTCGCGCGCCATGCTGCGTTCACGGGTCGACGCCTGCCGCATCGACAGAACCATATCAGCCTGCTGCCCCAACAGATCTGCAAACCCTTCGGCGCTCGAGGTCAGCTTGATCGTTATGCGAGCCTGTTCCTGCCCGGAAACCCCATCATAGAGCGTGTAGAGCGTGCCGATCCCCAACACTTCTTCACGTTTGAGCGCATACCCTTCGCGCAGTGCGAAGCCTTCGACCAGGGCAGGAAACAACACCTCGCCCATCGCATAAGCTCCTGAAATGGTCAGTTCCGCCACAAACGGTCCAAGGTTTGGGCAACCCGGTCCCTCGCAGGTGACGCCGGAACTGTCGACGGTCAGGATGCCAAACTCGGTATCCACCCGGTAGAACTCGCCATCGAAGGTCAGAAGGGTGCCGGTCAGCTCGATCTCGCCATCCCGAGAGGTCAGCGTTACATCGCCAGCGACAGCGGCCTGACCAGTTGCCAGCATCACATAGGCCATCGCGACGACCGCGCGCAAAATGTTCATGGCGCCCCCCAACCCGTGCAAATCCCTTGCGCAATCATCCGAATTGGCGTGCGGGATTTCAACCACTGATGTTGTCAGCGCGACCGATCATGCCAATCGACCGTGACAATGTTTGAACTTCTTTCCTGATCCGCAAGGGCAGGGATCGTTGCGTGACGGGTTGCCCCATGTCGCCGGGTTGGTTTCGTCAAACCCGTCCTTCGTATCCTGAGCTTCATCCGCAGCCTGCGCCAACGCCTTCTGCTGCTGGACCATCTGCTGCATCATCGCCTGCTGTTCTTCCTCGGACATCGGGCGAATCTGGGCCAGTTTCTTGGTCACATCGGCACGCAGACCATCCAGCAGGCTTTCGAACAACTGGAACGCTTCATTCTTGTATTCGTTCAGCGGATCACGTTGGGCATAGCCGCGGAACCCGACGACCGAGCGCAGGTGATCCAGCGTCAGAAGATGATCGCGCCACTTGCTGTCGATCGTTTGCAGCACCAGTTGCTTTTCGATGGACCGCATGGTTTCTGGCCCGAAATCTGCGGCTTTCTTGGCCATGAAGGCGTCCGATGCATCGTAAAGCCGTTCGCGAATGCTGTCATCGTCCACGCCTTCCTCGGCGGCCCAGTCAATTACCGGGGCTTCGAAGCCCAGATTCTCGATCACCGCCGCTTGCAAACCCTGGGTATCCCACTGATCCGCATAGGATTTTGGTGGCATATGAACGTCAACCAGATCGTCAATCACCTGATGGCGCATGTCACCCACGATCTCGGACAGGTCTTCGGCTTCCATGATTTCCAGACGCTGACCAAAGATCGCTTTCCGCTGATCATTCATCACGTCGTCAAACTTCAGCAGTTGTTTACGAATGTCGAAGTTGCGGCCTTCGACCTTGGCTTGCGCACGCTCCAGTGACTTGTTCACCCACGGGTGAATGATCGCCTCGCCTTCTTTCATGCCAAGGGTGGACAACACCTTTTCCAACCGCTCGGATCCGAAAATGCGCATCAGGTCATCTTCCAGCGACAGAAAGAACGATGATCGACCCGGGTCGCCCTGACGGCCGGAACGGCCGCGCAACTGGTTGTCGATCCGGCGGCTTTCGTGACGTTCGGTGGCCAGAACGAACAGGCCACCGGCTTCTTTCACGGCTTGTTCATCCGCCTTGTGGGCGGCTTCAATCTCGGCGCGGATTTCGTCGGGGTTGCCATCAGGGTTGGCGGCAATCGCCTCCATCACCTTGAACTCAACGTTTCCGCCCAGCTTGATGTCGGTCCCCCGACCGGCCATATTCGTGGCGATTGTCACGGCGCCCAGCTTACCTGCGTCTGCAACGATCTGCGCTTCACGCTCGTGTTGGCGCGCGTTCAGAACGTCATGCTTGATGCCCGCTTCAGTCAAAAGCTGCGACAGCGTTTCCGATTTCTCAATCGAGGTGGTGCCGACCAGGATCGGCTGCCCTTTTTCGTTGGCGGTGCGGATTTCCTCGACCACTGCGCCATATTTCTCGCCCGTGGTACGATAGACGGCATCGTGCTCGTCCACCCGCGCAATGGGTCGGTTGGTCGGGATCTCTACCACACCCAAGCCATAGATTTCGTCGAATTCATCGGCTTCGGTCAGGGCCGTGCCGGTCATGCCGGACAACTTGTTGTATAAGCGAAAATAGTTCTGGAACGTCACAGATGCCAAGGTCACGTTTTCTGGCTGTGTCTTGCAGCCTTCCTTGGCTTCAATCGCCTGGTGCAGGCCTTCAGACATGCGGCGACCGGCCATCATGCGTCCTGTAAATTCGTCGATCAGCACAACTTCACCGTCGCGCACAATATAGTCCTTGTCGCGCTGGAACAGCTTGTGCGCCCGCAAGCCCTGGTTGACGTGGTGAACGATGGTCGTGCTTTCCGGGTCGTAAAGCGACTGACCTTCAGGCAGCAGGCCGCGCGCATGCAGCACCTCTTCCAGAAACTCGTTGCCTTCCTCGGTAAAAGTGGCGCCACGGTTCTTTTCGTCAATGGTATAATGCTCTTCAGTCAGCTCTGGGATCAGCGCGTCGATGGTCACATAAAGCTCTGAGCGATCTTCGGACGGACCAGAGATGATCAGGGGCGTGCGCGCCTCGTCAATCAGGATCGAGTCAACCTCATCCACGATCGCAAAATTATGACCGCGCTGATACATATCTTTCAGTTCGGATTTCATATTGTCGCGCAGATAGTCGAACCCAAGCTCATTGTTGGTCGCATAGGTCACGTCACAGGCATAGGCGGCGCGTTTTTCGTCATCTGCCTGATGCGGATAGACAACGCCGGTTGTCAGCCCCAACGCGCCATAAACCTTGCCCATCCAATCCGCGTCACGCCTGGCCAGATAGTCGTTCACCGTAACGATATGGACACCGTCGCCCGACAGCGCGTTCAGATAGGCGGGGAAGGTTGCGACAAGGGTTTTCCCTTCGCCGGTCTTCATTTCTGCAATGTTTCCACGGTGCAGGAAAATCCCGCCGATCAACTGCGTATCAAATGCCCGCAAGCCCAGCGCGCGTTTCGCAGCCTCTCGGCAGTTCGCGAAGGCTTCGGGCAGGATCGCATCCAGCTTTTCGCCGTCTGCGATGCGTTTTTTGAACTCTTCGGTCTTGGCGATGATGCCGTCATCCGTCAGGGCGGCAAATTCATCCTCAAGCGCGTTGATTTGTTCGACGATCGGGCGGGTCGTTTTGATCATTCGGTCATTGGGGGTGCCAAAGACCTTGCGCGCGATTTTTCCAAGCATATTTTCTTGCCTCAATGCGGTTCTGACGCTGGTGTGACCAGAGGGAACTTGCCCGTCCCTGCATGGCCCCCTATCTAGGGGCTCAAGAACCAGCGCTCTCAAGCCTTCAAGCGATGTAAGCGCCGGGTGTAAAACTGTCAATGTTGCCGGGGAAACCGGCCTGATTTGAGGATAAAAACATGTTGAAACGCAACGCTCTTCTTTTGAGCTCCGCCTTGTCGGTCTGGCTGGCGCTACCACTGAGTGCCCAAGATACCGGCACGACCGAGGCACAAACGGACATGCCAGAGGTCGAAATGATCGAGCTGACAGGCGACACGGTGATTGCCACCGTCAACGGTGAAGACATCACCATGGCGCATCTGGTTGCTGCGCGGGCCAGCCTTCCCGAGCAGTTTCAGCAATTGCCCGATGATGTGCTGCTGCCGGGCATTGTCGAACAATTGATCCAGCAGGCGGTTTTGGGGCAAGCCATGGGCGAACTGAGCAACCGCGCCGAGATTCGTCTGGAGAACCAGCGTCGTGAACTGGCTGCCAATGAAAAGGTAGAAGAAGTAATCTCGGGTGCCGTGACCGATGAGGCTTTGCAGGCGGCATATGATACGGAATATGCCAATGCCGAACCGACACAGGAATTCAGTGCCGCTCATATCTTGGTCGAAACCGAAGACAAGGCGAAAGAACTGATCGAGGAACTGGACGGCGGGGCGGATTTTGCCGAGCTGGCGAAAGAAAACTCCACCGGCCCCTCGGGTCCAAATGGTGGCGATTTGGGCTGGTTTACTGCCGGTATGATGGTCAAGCCATTTGAAGATGCAGTGATGGGCTTGGAAGCTGGTGCCATTTCGGCCCCTGTCCAAACGCAGTTTGGCTGGCATGTGATCAAGCTGAATGAAACCCGGATGAAAGGCGCGCCGACGCTGGACGAAGTGCGCGACGAACTAAGCGCCAAAGTCGAGAACGACGCTGTCGAAGCTGCGCTGAAGGCGCTGCTGGATGCCGCAAAAATTGACCGCATCGCGCTTGAGGGGATCGACCCGGCCGCGTTGCGTGATATGACGCTTCTGGACAAGTAAACCAAAAAGGGTGTGGGCATGGGAAAGAATGCCAAGATCAAGAAGCTGAAAAAGAAGCTGCGGAAGTTGAAAGCGCGACTTGTCGCCGCACAGACCCATACCCATGCCATCGCACCGCTGGCGCCAAAAACCTTCCCCGACCTGCCGGTGATAGCAGGCGCGCGGTTCGCGGCGGCCAAGGCGGGGATCAAATATGCAGATCGGCTGGACGTCATGCTGGCCGAACTGCAACCCGGCACCTCCATCGCTGGCGTCTTTACCAGGTCGGCAACGCGGTCTGCCCCCGTGTTGGATTGTCAGGCCAAATTGGGGTCCGACACTTCCGAGGGTGCCGCGATTCTGGTCAATGCCGGAAACTCGAACGCGTTTACGGGTGCCGCCGGTGACGGGTCGGTTGACGCCATCACATCCGAGGTGGCCAGGGCGCTGTCGATTCCGAAAAACAGGGTCTATACTGCCTCAACTGGCGTGATTGGCGAGCCTTTGCCCCATGATCGCATTGTCGCACGGATTGATGAGATGGCAGGCACGTTGGTGCCAGACGGGCTGGAACAAGCCGCACAAGCCATTCGCACCACCGATACCTTCGCCAAAGGTGCCAAGGCCGAGGTCAAGATGGGGGATCGCACCGTCCATATTGCCGGGATCGGCAAAGGGTCAGGTATGATCGCACCTGACATGGCAACCATGCTGGTGTTCATCTTTACCGACGCCAAAGTTGCGCAGGACGACCTGCAATCCATGCTGTCGGAGCTGACTGAAACGAGCTTCAACAGCATCACGGTGGACAGTGACACCTCCACATCTGACACGCTTCTTTTGGCGGCCACCGGCGCTTCGGGCGTCGAGGTCAAGAAAGGCAACCAGGCATTCCGCACCGCTTTGCATGGGGTCATGCTGGATCTGGCACATCAGGTCGTGCGCGATGGCGAGGGGGCAACCAAATTCGTCGAGGTGCGCGTCACCGGCGCGAGATCCGACACTGATGCTCGCACTCACGCACTGGCGATCGCAAATTCCCCGCTGGTGAAAACCGCAATTGCGGGCGAAGACCCGAACTGGGGTCGCGTGGTCATGGCGATCGGAAAATCCGGTGCCTATGCCGAACGCGACAAGCTGTCGATCCGGTTCGGGGATGTTCTGGTGGCCGAAGATGGCTGGGTTTCACCGCAGTATCGCGAGGAAGATGGCGCGGACTATATGAAACGGGACGAGCTTGTCATTGCCGTCGATCTGGGTGTTGGTGACGGCACTTCATCTGTCTGGACCTGCGATCTGACCCATGGATACATTCAAATCAACGCTGACTATCGATCATAACGCGGGTTAGGGGCGTGGAATGAAGGTTGTTCTTGTCTCGGCCGTGGCGCTGATCGACCGCGATGGTCGGGTGTTGCTGGCGCAACGACCCGAAGGCAAATCCATGGCGGGGCTGTGGGAGTTTCCCGGCGGCAAGGTTGAGCCCGGCGAGACGCCCGAGCACGCACTGATCCGTGAACTCAAGGAAGAGCTTGATATCGACACCTGGGCCTCTTGCCTTGCGCCGCTGACTTTTGCCAGCCACAGCTATGAGGACTTTCACCTTTTGATGCCGGTCTTTGCGTGTCGAAAATGGGAAGGCCAGCCAAAACCGCAAGAAGGTCAATTGCTTAGCTGGGCGCGTATAGACAAACTTCGAGACTATCCCATGCCACCAGCCGACCTTCCGCTAATCCCCATTTTGCGTGACTGGCTGTAAACCGCGCACATCTTGGCGAGAATATGTTCAAACACAAAATACCTGCTATGGTTGCACCGAATCGTTGTCTATGAATTGGGAGAATTCTGATGTTGCGGACGATTGTGCTTGGAAGTTGCGTAATGGTGCAGGGTCAGTATGTCCGGGATCTTTCAGACGGACGTATCGTCGTTCGGGTCGAAGATCGCTTGTTTTCGGGTCGCCCGGTTGACCAGCGCAAGGCAGCTTAACCCATCACCGGTATTGATTGCCTGTTGGCGAACGAATAAGGGGACGGTCAGACCGTCCCCTTTTTTGCATCCCGGCGCTGGGTGTTAATCCAGCGAGCGTTCGACTTCTTCACGTTCGAAGATCTCGATCACGTCATTGGGTCGGATGTCGTCATAATTCTCGAACGCCATCCCGCATTCCTGACCTGACTGCACCTCTTTCACTTCGTCCTTGAAGCGTTTCAGTGTTTTCAACGTGCCTTCGTGGATCACCACGTTGTCCCGCAGCAAGCGCACACCAGCCGAGCGGCGCGCGACGCCTTCGGTGACAAGACAGCCGGCAACCTTGCCAACGCCTGACACTTTGAAGACTTCACGAATCTCGGCATAGCCGATGAAGTTTTCACGCACTTCGGCGGACAACAGACCCGACGCCGCCGCTTTCACATCATCCACCAGATCATAGATGATCGAGTAATAGCGGATCTCGACGCCCTTCTGGTTGGCCGAATTACGCGCCGATGCGTTCGCACGGACGTTGAAACCAATCACAGGCGCACCCGACGCTTCGGCCAGACCGATGTCGGATTCCGTGATCGCGCCAACACCATAGTGCAGCACGCGTACGCGCACTTCGTCGTTGCCGATTTTCTCCATCGCCTGAACGATGGCTTCGGCGGACCCTTGAACGTCGGCTTTGACCAGAATGGGCAGCTCGGCGACATCTTCGTCGGCCTTCGCCTTTGCCATCATCTGCTCCAGCGTGGTCGCGGCACCTGCTGCTGCACGCTTGTCCTTGGCGGCCTGCTCGCGATATTCAGCGATTTCGCGGGCCTGCGCTTCGGTATCCACAACGTTCAGAACATCGCCCGCTTCGGGTGTGCCGTTCAGGCCAAGCACCTCTACCGGGACAGAAGGCCCGGCTTCCGACACACGATCACCCTGATCGTTCACCAGCGCACGGACCTTGCCGTATTGTTCGCCCACAACGAAGATGTCACCCTGTTTCAGCGTACCGTTCTGCACCAGAACGGTGGCCACAGGTCCGCGACCCACGTCAAGCTGCGCTTCGATCACAGCACCGGATGCGGCACGGTTCGGGTTGGCTTTCAGCTCAAGTATCTCGGCCTGAAGCGCGATGGCTTCCAGCAGTTCATCCAGCCCCTGACCGGTGATGGCCGACACCTCGACATCCTGCACGTCGCCCGACATCTTTTCGACAATCACTTCATGTTGCAAAAGCTCGGCGCGCACCTGATCGGGGTTTGCCGCGGGTTTGTCACATTTGTTGATGGCGACGATCATCGGCACTTTGGCCGCCTTGGCGTGGTTGATCGCTTCGATGGTCTGCGGCATCACCGCATCATCGGCAGCCACAACCAGAACCACGATATCCGTGACCTGCGCCCCACGGGCACGCATCGACGTAAACGCCGCGTGGCCGGGCGTATCAAGGAAGGACAGCACCGCGCCGCTATCGGTTCTGACCTGATAGGCCCCGATATGCTGGGTGATCCCGCCTGCTTCACCCGCCGTCACCTTTGCGTTCCGAATCGCATCCAGAAGCGAGGTTTTACCGTGGTCAACGTGACCCATGATGGTGATGACCGGCGGACGATCGACAAGGTCTTCTTCCTTGTCTTCGACCTGATCAATCACATCCTCAACATCGGCATCCGACACGCGTACGACCTTGTGGCCAAACTCCTCGATAATCAGTTCGGCGGTGTCTGCATCAATGGATTGGTTCTGCGTGACCATCATGCCCATGTTCATCAGCGACTTGACGACATCCGCCACGCGCTCGGCCATGCGAACGGCAAGCTCGGACACCACGATGGCTTCCGGCAGCTGCACGTCACGAATGATCTTTTCGCGATCGACCTGTTCGCCCATCGCTTTCTGACGCGCGCGTTCCTGCTTGCGGCGCATCGAGGCGACCGAGCGGTGACGATCGCCACCACCGCGCAGGGCCTGGTTCAGCGTCAGCTTGCCTGAACGACGGCCATCGTCGCGCGCCGCACCTTTGGTGTTGCGGTTCTGACGATCCGCGGCTCCGCCACGGTCATCTTTCTTGCGCGGGCCTGATGCTGCTTTCCCGGCGCCACGCTGTTCAGCAGCTTGGGCGGCGGCAGGATCAGCGGCAGGCGCCGGTTGCTTGACACTCTTCTTGGCTTCTTCGGCATCGCGCTTCTTGCGATCTTCCTCTTCAGCCTTCGCTTTCAGGGCTTCTTCGCGTTCACGCTCTTCGCGTTCTTTGGCCTCAGTCTCTTCGCGGCGGCGATTGCGTTCTTCCTCGCGCGCCTTTTCCTCGGCGGCGCGGGCTTCGGCTTCTTCCGTCTCGCGGGCCTTGGCGGCCTGCAAGGCTTTCATCCGGCGCTCCAGCTCGGCATCCGAAATGCCGGCGGGGCGTTTCTTTGGATCGCCCGCCGCAGGAGAGGTCGCACCAGCACCCGAAGCCGCACCCGGCTTGGGCACGACAACGCGCTTGCGTTTCGTTTCGACCACGACGTTCTTCGTCCGCCCGTGGCTAAAGCTTTGCTTTACCTGACCGGGGCGTGATCCGCCGCGCAGTCCCAGGGTTTTTTTGCCGTCATTATCGCTCATCTGGTCTTCGTACCTTTCCGGTGACCGTTGCCACCGTCGCTATCTTGCACGCGCATCGCTTGTAGTTTCTTGGCTTCCTCTACAACACGGGATGCCAAACCACCAGACGCAAGCGCGCCATGTATCACATTTTCACGCCCGAAGGCCATTCCCAGCTCATCCGCCGTCAGGCAGGTAAAGAACCGGTCGCGGCCGGGCGGTGGGCGGAGCTTCGACTTGCCCCTCTCGGACCCATCCGACGCCTGGATCAAGACCGCCGCTTGCTCCTTAACAAGCCAGTCTTTCACCTTTTCAAACCCGGCGACCGCACCCCCCGCTTTCCGCGCAAGGCTGATCAGGTGGACCACGCGTGCCGCCAGCGCCTTTTCAAGCATCGGCAGCAAATCACCGGGCACGGTCACTTGCTGTTTGGCCGCGCGGGAAAACAATCCCTTGGTGGCGGCCTTTGTCAGCGCAGCACGGTCAGCAGACACCCAAATCCCACGACCGGGCAGTTTGCCAAGCAGGTCCGGCACAATCGACCCATCCGGCCCGACGACAAATCGGATCAACCCGGCCTTGGGCTGGGTTTCTCCGGTCGCGATACAGCGCCGTTCCGGCTCTTCCGGCCCCTTGTTTTGACCACCGCGCGTCATGCGCCGCCCCCGAGGCCTGAGATCAGGCCTCGGCCTCCTCGGTTGCGTCGTCTTCGTCGGCTTCCTCTTCGGTCACGAGATCGGCGGGATCGACCCAACCCAACAGGATGCGGGCCGTCATCACCATGTCTTGCGCCTGTTCCAGCGTGATGCCGAATTTTTCAAGCGAACCATCGTCCTTTGTCCGCTCGCCATCAACCGTGGTCCAGCCACCGGCCAGTTCCCAGTCGGCGCAGGTGGCAAAGTCTTCGAGCGATTTCACGCCATCTTCGGCCAGCGCTTCGATCATCTGCGGGGTCAGGCCTTCGAAGGCAATCAGGCTGTCTTCGACGCCCAGCGCGCGGGCGTTTTCCAGCGCCTTGGCATTCTGTGCTTCCAGATAGTCGCGGGCGCGGGCTTGAAGCTCTTCTGCCGTCGCGGCGTCGACACCGTCGATCACCAGCAACTCGTCAAGCTCCACATAAGCAACCTCTTCGAGGTTTGCAAATCCCTCGGACACAAGAAGCTGTGCGAAGAATTCGTCCAGATCCAGCGTGTCCATGAACAGCTTGGTGCGTTCGGCGAACTCGGCCTGACGACGTTCGCTTTCCTCGGCCTCGGTCATGATGTCGATGTCCAGACCCGTCAACTGCGAGGCCAGACGCACGTTCTGACCGCGACGGCCAATGGCCAGCGACAATTGCTCGTCAGGCACGACAACTTCGATCTTGCCGGCTTCTTCGTCCAGAACAACCTTCGAAACCTCAGCAGGCTGAAGCGCGTTCACAAGGAAGGTCGGCTGATCTTCGTTCCACGGAATGATGTCGATTTTCTCGCCCTGAAGCTCGTTCACCACGGCCTGAACGCGCGAACCACGCATACCCACACAGGCACCCACGGGATCAATCGAGCCATCATACGAGATCACGGCGATCTTCGCGCGCGAACCGGGGTCACGGGCTACCGCCTTGATCTCGATGATACCGTCATAGATTTCGGGAACTTCCATCTTGAACAGCTCGGCCATGAATTCAGGGGCAGTGCGGCTCAGGAAAATCTGCGGGCCACGGGCTTCGCGGCGCACATCCTTGATGTAGCAGCGGATGCGATCATTCGGGCGATAGGCTTCGCGGCCGATCTTCTCGTTCCGGCGCAGGATGGCTTCGCCAGTGCCCACGTCAACGATGACATTGCCATATTCTTCGCGTTTGACCTGACCATTGATGATCGTGCCGGCGCGGTCCTTGAATTCTTCATACTGGCGATCCCGCTCGGCTTCGCGGACCTTCTGCAAGATCACCTGCTTGGCGGATTGGGCGGCAATTCGACCCATTTCAACCGGCGGCACTTCTTCCACGAATGTGTCACCAACCTTGGGGTCGTCCATGTATTGCCTGGCCTGATCGACGGTGAACTCGGCCTGATAATTCTCAAGCTCGTCATCCTCGACCACGGTGCGCACGCGGGTGAAAGTGGCGCGGCCCGTCTTGCGGTCGATTGCCACGCGAATGTCCATTTCCGCGCCATACCGCGACTTGGCGGCGCGTGCCAGACTTTCTTCCATCGCTTCGATCACCAGCGCCGGGTCGATCATCTTTTCGCGCGCGACAGCCTCGGCGGTCTGGAGCAGCTCCAACTGGTTTGCAGAAGTAATTGCCATGGGTTCAGTCCTCCTCGGAACCGGTGATTTCTTGAATTTCGTCAAATTGCGTTTCGTCGATCTGACCCGTGTCTTTACGCTGGTTCAGAACTTGGCGAATAAGGTCATCTGTCAGGACCAGCTTGGCCTCTGACAGCCAATCAAAATCAAGCCCAATGGTGACTGTTTCGCCTTTATTCTCGATCTCGATCAGCACGTCATTGCCATCGACACCCGCCAATTCGCCCTTGAAGCGCTTGCGGCCGTCGATCAGCTCGGATGTTTCGATCTTGGCAATGTAACCGCTCCAGTCCGCGAAATCTTTCAGGCGGGTCAGGGGGCGGTCAATGCCGGGCGAGCCGACTTCAAGCGTATAGTTATCGTCAATCGGGTCCTCGACATCCAGAACCGCGCTGACGGCGGTCGAAATCTCGGCGCACTGGTCGACTTCGATCCCACCATCGGGGCGTTCGGCCATGATCTGCAATGTGGGCGTATTGCCGCCCATCAGGCGCAGACGCACAAGTTCAAACCCCATCCCTTCGATCACGGGCTGGACGATCTCGGCAAGACGCCGGTCTATGGCTGCTTTGGCAACAAGGTTGCTCACACGCATCTCCAAAACAAAAAAACGGGCCAGCGGGCCCGTCGGAATTTCCGGTGGAGCTTCGGGGGTGGAGGCCGAAGCGCCGCTGTTGAAAGGGGATATAGGTCAGTTATCGGCGGGATGCAAGCCGAGTCTGCTACGCCCCCAACGTATCGCGCTGCCGGGCCAGTTTTTCCATCGTGCGGATCAACTCGTCGGCGATGCCGCGCTCGGACAGTGCATGGCCCGCCATATGGATCATCCGCAGGTCAGAAGATGGCCAGCGTTGGTGCAGCCGATAAGCGGTTGTGGGGGGGCAAATCATGTCGTGGCGACCCTGCACGATGGTGCCGGGAATATGAGCAATCTTCGGCATATCCCGCAGAATCTGGCCATCCGTCTCAAGAAACGCGCCATGGGTGAAATAGTGGTTTTCCAGCCGCGCAAAGGCGCGGGCGTAATCCGCCGGGCTGTCAATCATCGTCCCAGTGTTGTTGATCGAGGCCAGCGCATTTTCCCACCCGGTCCAAGCCTTGGCAAAGCGCGCCTCTTCGCCCGGATTGCCGGAAAACAGGCGCCGGTTATAAGCGGCGATCATGTCGTGGCGCTCGTCCTCGGGAATCAGGCTTTCGAAACGTTCCCACAATTCGGGCCAGAACCGGCCCGCCCCACCGCCATAAAACCAGGTCAATTCCGTCTGCGTGGCCAGAAAGACACCGCGCAGAACCAGCCACGCCACACGGGACGGGTGCGTTTGCGCATAGATCAGCGCCAGCGTCGCCCCCCAACTGCCGCCGAACACGACCCAGCGATCAACGCCAAGGGTCAGCCGGATATGTTCGATGTCCTGCACCAGATGCCATGTGGTGTTGGCCTCGATACTGGCATGGGGGCGCGAGCGCCCGCAGCCGCGCTGATCAAACAGGATAATACGGTAATCATCAGGATCGAAGAACCGGCGCATCGCGGGTGACGACCCACCCCCCGGCCCGCCATGGAACACCACGACGGGGATGCCATGCGGATTTCCGCTTTGCTCGACATAGATGCGATGCCCATCACCCACATCCAACATGCGCCGATCAAACGGGTCGATCGGGGGATGAAGCCTTGCAGTGGCGTTGTTTTTTCCCGCGGCCTTGTCCATATGTCATCTATATATTGGCCGGGCCGCGCCCGCTATCAGAAAGAAAGACGCACGAGATGAGCACTGACGCCCAGACTACCGTTGACCCTGCCGAAGTTGCCAAGTTCGAAGCCATGGCCGCCGAGTGGTGGGATCCGACCGGCAAGTTCAAGCCATTGCACATGATGAACCCTGTGCGTCTGGATTATATCACCAACCAGATTGCCGCAGAGTTCGGGCGTGATCTGGTCGAGGTTGAACCGCTCAAGGGTCTGCGCCTGCTGGACATCGGTTGTGGTGGCGGGTTGCTGTCCGAACCCATGGCGCGGCTGGGGGCCGAGGTTGTCGGTGCAGACGCGGCGGCAGGCAACATTCCGGTTGCACAGGTTCATGCCGAACAGATGGGTCTCGACATTGATTATCGCCACACCACCGCCGAAGCCTTGGCCGACGCAGGTGAACAGTTCGACGTGGTTCTGAATATGGAGGTGGTGGAACACGTCGCCGACCCGCTGGCCTATCTGACCGCCTGTCAGAGACTGTTGAAGCCCGGCGGGCTGATGGTGGCCTCGACCATCAATCGCAATCCGAAAAGTTTCATGGTCGCCATTGTGGGGGCCGAACATGTCATGCGTTGGTTGCCCAAGGGCACGCATGAATGGTCGAAATTCATCACCCCGGAGGAGCTGGCCGATCTGATCGTCAAGGCAGGCCTGACCGAGGTTGACCGCAAGGGCATGGTGTTCAATCCGCTGAGGTGGAGCTGGTCAATCTCGGACCGCGATCTGTCGGTGAACTACGCGATGACCAGCGTGAAGTCGACAAACTAGCGCGGCGGTCAAAATCTGCACCATCAGGTCGGTCGCAAATTCAACGAACCTCACTCCATATCGCTCAGAATCTGGCGCATCTCGCGCAAGACAGGCAGAACGTTGCGCACCTTGTCCGGACCGATTTTCGTGACCATGTTGCCGATGATCGGTGTGATTGCCTGCAACGCCGCGTCGCGCGCTGCCCGACCAGAGGGTGAGATCGTCACGAACTTGCGCCGCGCATCGTCCCAATCCGGCCGGATATGCACGTGTCCGGCCCATTCGAGCTTGTTCAGCGTGTTGGTCATGGCGCCCCGCGTCACGTGAAACGCCTTCGCCAATTGCGCCGGGCTTTTTTCGTCGTTCAGGCGGGCCAAATGATTCAGCACGGAAAAATGGCTCAGCTCCATCCCTTTCGGCAACGCCTTGGACAAGCGGTTGCGCGCCAGTTGATCGGCCATGAACATTTCACTGAACAGGGCGACCGAAAGGGTATCAACCGAGCTTTCTGACATCAGGGGCCTTCAATTTCGCGATCATGGTCAAGCGACGGCACGCGTCGGCGCGACCTTCCCACGTCCGCAAGGTCAAGATCAACCATTGTGATGCCCGGCGTGTCCCCGCCATCTGCCAATACCTCGCCCCAGGGCGAGACAACCAGCGAGTGCCCGTGTGTGGCACGCGTCGGCCCGTTCTGCCCGCATTGCGCAGGGGCCAGAACAAACACTCCGTTTTCAATTGCACGGGCGCGCAACAGGCTTTCCCAATGCGCCTTGCCCGTCACGGGCGAAAAGGCGGCGGGCGTGGTGATGATCGTTGCGCCCGCTTTGGCGAGTTTACGATAGAGGTGCGGAAAGCGCATGTCATAGCAGATCGTCATACCGAGCTTGCCGAACGGGGTGTCCGCCACAACCGCTTTGCCGCCCGGACGATAGGCCGCGCTTTCGCGATAGGACTCGGTCTCGTCGATCTCGACATCGAACATGTGGATCTTGTCATAGCGGGCGGCGATCTTGCCTTCTGGCGTAATCAGGAAGGACCGGTTGGCAAACCGCCCGTCAGCGTCACCGGTCTTGAGCGCCAGCGACCCGATCAGCAGCCAGACGTCCAGCGCGGCAGCATCCGCCTGTATCGCGCTTAGGAACGGGTCGTCGGCTTCGTGGTGCAACACCGCTTGTTGGTGGCGGCGACTGACCGACAGGATATTACTGACCTCAGGGGTCAAAATGAACGTAGCCCCAGCCTCGGCGGCGTCACGGACCATGCGGCGCACGGTCTTCAGGTTGGCTTCGGGGTCTTCACCTGCGGTAAACTGGATCAGTGCCGTTTTCATACTCTAATCCGCCAGTAAAAGGTCAAGCTTGCCACCGCGCTCCAAGGCGGCCAGATCGTCGTACCCACCAACATGGGTGTCGCCGATGAAGATCTGCGGCACCGTGTGACGCCCGTTCGCACGCTGCATCATTTCCTGCCGCTTGTCCGGGCTCATCACCACGTCGATCTCGTCAAACGACACGCCCTTGCTGTTCAAAAGACGCTTTGCGGCGTGACAATACCCACAAAGCTGCGAGGAATAGATGGTGACAGGCTGCATGAAAGGCTCCGCGTCGTGACAGGCCAAGGTGGCCAGAACGTCCGAAACCTATGCGCCCCGCGTCACGCGGGCAAGGGCCAGCACATTTACGTGATCCGCACCGGCCGCAAGACAGGCCCGTGTGGCGGCATCGAAACTGGCGCCCGAGGTCATCACATCATCCACGAGCAACACGCGACGTCCTTCAAGCGAGCCGCTCTTCTTTGGGCGAGGGCGAATTGCCCCCCGCATGTTTTCGAAGCGTGTATCGACATCCATGCCATCATGGGGGCGTGTTCGCTTTGGCCGCTGCAAGGCATCAGGTATATGCGCGAGGCCTGACGTCTTTGCCAGAAACCGGGCAAGCTCGGCCGATTGGTTATACCGTCGGCGCAGCAGACGCGACCAGTGGATCGGCATCGGCACGATCAGGGTTTCGCGGCAAATCAATGGGGCGGCGGCACGGGCCAGCCAGGGGGCGGCGGCGCGGGCAAGCTCTGGCCGGTCGCCATGTTTAAGCGCCAGAACCAGCCGTCGAGCGTTACCGTCGTATATCATCGCGGCCCGACCCTGTTTCCAGGGCCGTTTCACGGTGAGGCAGGCATCGCAATGGATCGGCGTTCCTTCATCTTCTCCGGGCAAAGGGTCGCCACAAAGGTCGCAGGCAAGCCCCTCGATAAACGGGGTCTCGCGCCAGCACGCGCCGCAGAGTGCGAAATCCGCGTCTGTCGGCGCATCACAACTGATGCATTGCGGGGGATACAGAACGCCAAGCACCGATTGCATTTTCTTGCCTTCCTTCTATGGTCCGCGTCCATGACACAGACCGACCCAAACACGCCCCCGCGCCTGACCGATCGCACGCAGCTGGCCCGCAATCGCCGTCGCGCCGCGCCTGACGGGCTGTTTCTGCAAACCCTTGCCGCAGGCGAGGTGAAGGATCGCCTGACAGAGGTTAACAGAACGTTTACCAAGCCCGCCGTCGTTACAGGTTTCGCCGATATCTGGGCGCACGCGTTCCCAAAGGCGAAAATCGTTGCGGATGACGACACGCTTAACCTTGAGGTCGGCGCACATGATCTGGTGATTCACGGGCTGTCTCTGCACTGGGCGAATGATCCGGTTGGGCAATTGATACAGGCAAAGCGGGCGTTGGTGCCGGACGGGCTGTTCGTCGGTGTGCTGTTCGGTGGTCAAACCCTGGCCGAGTTGCGCGCCGTTCTGGCCGAGATCGAGATCGAGATGACCGGCGGCTTGTCGCCTCGCATCCTGCCGATGGGAGAGATCCGCGACCTTGGCGCGCTGTTGCAGCGGGCGGGCTTCGCGTTGCCGGTGGCTGACAGCGATCTGCGCGAAGTCTCTTATGAAAACGCCACTGCGCTGATCCGCGATCTACGCTTGATGGGCGAACGAAATGCGCTGGATCAGAGACTGAATACGCCGCTCTCCCGCGCGTTTCTGTCCGCTGTGAATAACCGCTATGCCAAACATTTCCCAGCGGGCGGTGGCCGCATCACCGCGAGCTTCGATCTGGTGTTTTTGACCGGCTGGGCACCCGATGACAGCCAGCCCAAACCCCTGCGTCCCGGATCCGCTGCGGCGCGCCTGGCTGAAGCGTTGGGCACGGATGAGACCAAATTGTCCGATTGACACCATTCCCCCAGCCCGCGATTGATCCAAGGTGCGAAACGGAGCGTAGATATGACCATGAAAAAGCCAGCCGACCACCCCTCATTGCCCGCCCGCAAGGTTGGCGTTCTGTTCGCCAATCTGGGCACACCAGATGGCTATGACTACTGGTCCATGCGCCGCTATCTGAACGAGTTTCTGTCCGACAAGCGGGTGATCGACTATCCCGCGTGGAAGTGGCAGCCCATTTTGCAAGGCATCATCCTGACCAAGCGGCCTTTTTCATCGGGCGAAGCGTACAAGTCGATCTGGAACGAGGATCTGGGTGAAAGCCCCTTGATGACAATCACCAAGCAGCAAGTCACCAAGCTACGCGAAGGGTTGGAAAAGCGCTTTGGTGCGGAAATAGTCACAGATTTCTGTATGCGCTACGGCAACCCATCCACCAAATCCAAGGTGCGGGACATGGTCGCGGCTGGCTGTGATCGCATCTTGTTCTTTCCGCTTTATCCACAATATGCGGGGGCAACGATGGGCACCGCGAACGACCAGTTTTTCCGCGCCCTGATGGACGAGCCATGGCAACCTGCCAGCCGCACCATAGAACCCTATTTCGACGACCCGGCCTATATCGACGCGCTGGCCCGGTCGGTCGAACGCGGCTATACGGCGATAAAGAAGAAGCCCGATCTGCTGGTCGTATCCTACCACGGAATGCCCGAACGCTATTTGCAGCAAGGTGATCCGTATCACTGCCAATGCCAGAAAAGCACCCGCCTGTTGAAAGAGCGGTTGGGTTGGGGCGACGACGACATCACCACCACTTTCCAGTCGGTTTTTGGGCCTGAGGAGTGGCTGAAGCCTTACACGGTAAAAGAGGTCGCGCGCCTGGCCGAGAGCGGCAAGAAGAACATCGCCGTGATCGCGCCCGCGTTTTCGGCCGATTGCATAGAAACACTTGAGGAAATTCAGGAAGAGATTCAGGAGGCCTTTGTCGAGGCAGGCGGCGAAAGTTTCACCTATATCCCCTGCCTGAACGATGACGACGCCCACATCGCAGCGCTGCTGGGTGTGGCTGAACGCAATCTGGCAGGCTGGCTTGAATAGTGTCTAATCCACCTGCCAACCGCGTTTTCGCAAGGTGCGCAAGATCTGACCCTCGCAATCCTCTGCATCGGCGCGGATCGCGTTCAGCATCGTGAACCAGTAAAGATAGCGATCGAACTCCGGTGCCATGGTCTGGACCGCATCGAACGCTTCTTGCGCGCCCAAATCATGCACATTGGCGGCGATATGGTGGAAATCTATCCGTCCAAACAGCACGGTGGGCTTGGCAAAGAAGTATCCAAACAATGCGGCGGATGAATTTTGTGATACGACAAACCGGCATGCGGTCAGCGCCTGCTTCATCTCTCCGGTCGTGACAGCCAAGTTGGACTGACGCGCGCGTAGTGTTTCAAGAGCCTCGTTTTCAGCTTGAGTGTAAGCCTCGGACGGATGTAGCCCGACCAGCACGGGTATGTCGGGGAACCGGGTCGCAACCTGCTCAACCATCTCGATTGGGCTGACGGCCTGAAAGCTACGATGGCTCAGCAGCCGGCCCTGCAATGGCACATATATGGGACCATCTTTGGTCACATGTGACGCAGCCCCCTGGAACAACCATCTGCGCCACTTGTCTGCCCAGGCTTTTGCCGTGTCGGGGTCGACCTCGGACGGATCGAACACCTTTTTTGAAACCTCGAACTCCCACCGTTTGGACGAGGCTTCGATCCGCCAGAACGGATAAAAATAGCTGCGCCGCATGGTCAGCGCGTTGGCGTGCAGCGGATCATCCATCAGAAACAGGGAATAGCCGTTGCGGGCGGCAGACGCCAAACGCTCCAAGTCACTATTCTTGCGATACTCGACCCGAAACCCGCGCTTCTCCAGCACCAATGCAATCTTGTTCACAAAGTTGAACTTGCCCTGCCGCGCGCGCTGTAACGGCTCGGGGTCAAGATAGACGCGTAGGATTTTTGCGACCGGCATGTCTGCACGCTAGCCCCCGATCCTGACAAGAACAAGCCGGGGTGCTTGTCTGGCCAGCCACCCACGTCCATATAGGGTGAAGATTAACGGAGGCGACATGGCAGATACGGATTTTCCCGGATGGCACGGCACTACAATCATTGGTGTGCGCAGGGGCGGTAAAGTGGTGATAGCAGGCGACGGACAGGTCAGCCTTGGTCAAACGGTCATCAAGGGAACGGCGCGCAAGGTGCGCAAGCTGTCACCCGGCGGGTTTGACGTGGTGGCGGGGTTCGCCGGGTCCACCGCAGATGCTTTCACCCTGCTGGAGCGTCTGGAAAAGAAGCTGGAAGCAACACCGGGGCAGTTGGCGCGCGCATCTGTTGAGTTGGCGAAAGACTGGCGGACGGACAAATATCTGCAAAAGCTCGAAGCCATGCTGATCGTCACCGACGGTAAAGAGCTTTTGGTGATCACCGGCGCGGGCGACGTGCTGGAACCCGAACATGACGTGGCCGCAATTGGGTCGGGCGGCAACTTCGCGCTCGCCGCCGCACGGGGCCTGATGGAAACCGATCTGGATGCGGAAGGTGTGGCGCGTAAGGCGATGGCGATTGCCGCAGACATCTGTGTTTACACCAACGGCAACCTTACAGTCGAGGAGATCGGCGCATGACCGACCTGACCCCCCGCGAAATCGTCAGCGAACTGGATCGCTATATCATCGGGCAAAAAGACGCCAAGCGCGCGGTGGCCGTGGCGCTGCGCAATCGTTGGCGGCGCAAGCAGCTGACCGACGATTTGCGCGACGAAGTATATCCCAAGAACATCCTGATGATCGGTCCCACCGGCGTCGGCAAGACCGAGATCAGCCGCCGGCTGGCCAAGCTCGCCCGCGCGCCGTTTATCAAGGTTGAAGCAACAAAGTTCACCGAGGTCGGATATGTCGGACGTGATGTCGAACAGATCGTGCGCGATCTGGTGGACGCCGCGATCATGCAAACGCGCGAGCACATGCGCGAGGATGTGAAAGCCCGCGCCGAAGCCGCTGCGGAAGAGCGGGTGATCGAAGCCATCGCCGGCACCGATGCCCGCGACAGCACGCGAGAGATGTTTCGCAAGAAGCTGCACTCGGGCGAGCTGGACGACCACGAGGTCGAATTGGAGATCGCCGACAGTTCAAACCCTATGCAAATGCTCGATGTGCCCGGCCAGCCGGGGCAGGGTATGGGTATGCTGAACCTTGGTGACATGTTTGGCAAAGCCTTCGGTCAGCGCACGGTGAAAAAGAAAATGACGGTGCGTGACAGTTATGACATTCTGATCTCGGACGAGGCCGACAAGCTGCTGGACGATGAAACCGTGACCCGTGCTGCGCTGGAATCTGTCGAACAGAACGGTATCGTTTTTCTGGACGAGATCGACAAGGTTTGCGCCCGCGCCGATGCACGAGGCGCCGATGTCAGCCGCGAGGGCGTGCAACGCGATCTGTTGCCCCTGATCGAAGGCACAACGGTGTCGACCAAGCATGGACCGGTGAAAACCGACCATATCCTGTTCATCGCCTCGGGCGCATTTCACGTGGCCAAGCCATCGGACCTTTTGCCAGAGCTTCAAGGCCGCCTGCCCATTCGGGTCGAGCTGCGTGCGCTGACGGAAGAGGATTTCGTGCGCATTCTGACCGAAACCGACAATGCGCTGACGCGGCAATATACGGCGCTGATGAACACAGAACAGGTGACGGTTGAATTCACGGAAAACGGCATCGCCGCACTGGCGCGGATTGCGGCAGAGGTCAATCAAAGCGTTGAAAATATCGGCGCGCGGCGGCTTTACACTGTACTTGAGCGTGTGTTCGAGGAGCTGAGCTTTACCGCCCCGGATCGGGCGGGCGACAAGATCGTCGTCGACAAGGCTTTCGTGGATCAGAACCTCGGCGAATTGATGACCGCCACAGATGTGAGCCGCTACATGCTTTGATGTCTATGCAGACGCCAAATCCTCGGGTATCCAATAGCGGAACCCGGGGAGCGACGCGTGCGTATTGTTCATCACCTTGTCCTTATCTTGATGCTTGCCTCCTGCGCGCCGCGCGGGAAAATCACTTTGTTCCAGGGGGCGGCCGACACCGGCGACCTGCAACGTATCTATGTGGGCACCACGCGCGAGATGGACGCCCAGGGCTTTCCAAGCGGCGGTCGCAGTCGCGAGTTGATTTTCGGGCAATACAACGTCTCGGTCCCGCCCGAGCGCGAGCCGGGCAGCATCGAATGGCCACGGCGCAAGACACCTGATCCGGCCAGGCACTTCCTGCTGGACAGTTTCCTGCCCCTGACGACAGAGGGCGATTTCCGCACCGCGCTTCGCGGCGAGCTTGCTCATCGGCGGGCCGAACAGCGCACAGCGATCATTTTCGTGCATGGCTTCAACAACAATTTCGCAGAAGGCCTGTATCGGTTTGCGCAGATATCCGAGGATTTGGATCTGCCATTCCTTCCGGTTCATTACTCTTGGCCCAGCGCTGGGCATCCGCTGGGGTATGGGTATGACCGCGATTCGATGTTGATCGCGCGCGACGGGCTTGAGGCAACGATCCGCGCGGTTGCCGCATCCGGTGCGGACGAGATTCTGTTGGTTGGGCATTCAATGGGTGCGCTGCTGGCCATGGAGACCATGCGCCAGATGACCATTGCCGACGGTCAAAACGGATTGCGTAAAATCAGTGGCGTCATCCTGATATCGCCCGACATCGATATTGACGTTTTCCGCGCGCAGGCCGACCGGATCGGTGAACTGCCGCAGCCGTTTTATATCTTTACCTCGACCCGTGACATCGCGCTGCGCCTGTCTGCCGGCCTGACAGGACAAACCGCGCGTTTGGGCAACACAACCGACGTTCAGAAGCTGGCCGAACTTGACGTGACGATGGTTGATATTTCGGCGTTCAGCGATGGCAAGATCGACCACGCGACCGCCTTGGCTTCGCCATCCTTCTTGCGCCTGCTACAGCGCGTGCCAGACCTTGGCACGGCATATGGCGGCGATCCGTCAACGCGCGTTGGGCTTATTCCTGGCACGGTTCTGGTGGTTCAGAACGCAACGCGGCTGATCGTTACGCCCATCACGCAATAGCGGTTAGCGTCGTCGGCGCAGATAGACGTAATACGCCCCTTGCCCACCGTGTTTCAGATGCGCTTCGGATATTTGAAGCACATATTGTTTCAGCGGCATGGTGTTCAGCCAATGTGGCACCTGATGGCGCAACACACCATGGCGTACGGGAATCGGCCCGCCATCGTCGCGATGCTTCCCTTTCCCGGTGATCACCAGAACCAACCGTCGATCGGCAGCAGCAGCATCTAGGATGAACCGCACCAGCACGGGATGGGCCTGCGCAATGGTCATGCCATGCAGATCAATCCGCGCTTCTGGCGACAGACGCCCCTTTTTCATCTTGCCGAAAATCTTGCGATCCATCGACACCGGCTGGCTGGCGACACTGTTGGACAGAGACGGGGCAAGATCATGGGGCTGGGCGTTTGGCTGGGCGCGCTGCCCAATCTGAAACGCCGGAGGTCTGGATTTTGGATGCGGCTTCCGTGACGCTGGCGCGGGCTTTGTGGTGGGAAGCTCGGTCAGCGGGCGGGTCGCCGCGTGCATCCGCTCGGTGCTGTCCGTCACCTTTTTCCACAACGCCCTGTCCTCGGCGCTCAGATGTCTGGGGCGGCGGGCCATTCCTATTCCTCGGGCAGGATGGCAAAGGCGCGCTGGATCGGCAGCAGAACCACCATGCGGCCTTCATCGCGAATCTGTCCTGCCAGACGCCCCGCGCGCTCACCCGTGCCCCAGAATATGTCTGCACGCTGTGCGCCTTTGACCCGAGACCCGGTATCCTGCGCGACCATGAGGCGACTAAAAGGCTCTTTGCCTTTCTTCTCTAACCAGACAGGCGCGCCCAATGCGGTATATTCGGGATCCACCGCCACCGATCGATGCGCCGTGATCGAACGGTTCATCGCTCCTAGCGGTCCGCGATCTGTCGCCACTTTCCCGATCACACGGAAGAACACATAGGACGGGTTGGACAACAGAAGTTCACGCCCCGCCTCGGGATTGCGTTTCACCCAATTCTGAATGACCTGTTGCGAGACCTGATGTTCGTTATAGACACCCTGTCGGACCAATTCATTGCCTAACGACATGAGGTTGTGCCCGTTCGACCCCCCATACCCCAACCGAATGGTGCCCCCTTCGGCCAGTCGAATGCGTCCAGAGCCCTGAATTTGCAGAAACTGAAGCTCAACCGGGTCTTCGACCCAGGCGATCTCTAGCCCGCGACCCTCAAGCGCGCCGCCCTCCTCGATCTCGCGCCGCGACAGCCAGACATCGCCCGATGTCAGTTCTGGCGGCTTTCGATACACCGGATAGCGATAGCGCGGCGATTGCGTGCGCGATCCGCGGATCTCGGGTTCATAATATGCGGTGAACAACGGGTCGTTTCCGTCGCGGATCAGGACGGGGCGAAAGAAAAGTTCGAAGAAGGTTTTGCCATCATCCTGTTGGGCGGCAAGGGCGCAGATGGGTCGCCATTGCGGATCATCCAGGTCGTGACAGGTGTCCAGGAACACTCCCAGCGCCTCTTGATGGTTGTCGCGGTCCCAACCATCAAGATCATCAAAAGAAAGAATTGTGATGTCGGCGTCATCCAGATCCGCCGATGCGGGCGTGCCCAAAAGGGCCAGCGCAAGTGCCAGCCCCCGAAACATCATCCACCTGTGGCGACAAGCTGCCAGTTCGGGTTGTCAGACCCCATGACCCGCGCAAAGGTCCAGACGTCTTTCTGGCGTTTCACTTCGTTGGGGTTGCCTTCGATAATGTCGCCGCCCTTGTCGCGCACGACCGAAGTCAGTTCGCCGATAAACCGCACAGACACTTCGCCTTCGTTTGTGTCGGGGTTGAATTCAGCGTCGACAAGTTTCAGCTCTCGCAGACCAACGAAATTGGCGTCGACCGACAGGCCTTTCTTTTCACGCGCCTCTATGACCGAGGCGAAGGTCTCGTACACATCGTCGGCCAGGAAGGGCTTGATCTGGGCCAGATCTCCGGCTTCGAACCCCATCAGGATCATCTCGTACGCACCACGCGCACCGCCCAGAAATTCGCTGACGTTGAACGACGGTTCGGCACCCTTCATCGCGGCCAGTGCTTGCGCGGCCGAACTGCCTTCGGGAACGTGGTCGGTGATGTCGCTGTCGGGACCGCCTTGGATCACTTCAAGCTGGTCACGGCCAAGGCGGCGATCGTCGTTTCGCGTCACCACGGGCTTTTCGAATCCTTCACGCGTCCCAAGCACATCGCGCAGGCGTAAAATCAGAAACAGGGCAATTCCGGCAAGCACCAGAAGCTGGATCAGGGATGAGCTCATTTATACCTCTTTTCAAGCGCGATATGGAAACGCGTCAACCGGAGACATATGTAGGTGCTGAGCGGGGCCAAGTCCACCGTTCGAAACGAAAAGGAGGCCTGCCTTATGTGGCTTTTTGCGCTGTTCATCGCCGTTCCACTGATCGAGATCGCCCTGTTCATTCAGGTTGGGGGGGCAATCGGCCTGTGGCCAACGCTTGCGATCGTTATTTTGACTGCTGTTGTTGGCACCCAGTTGATGCGCGCGCAAGGGGCTTTGGCGCTGTCACAACTGCGTGAAAGTTTTGGTCAACTGAACGATCCGACCGAACCATTGGCCCATGGCGCGATGATCCTGTTCTCTGGTGCGCTTCTGCTGACGCCCGGTTTCTTTACCGACGTCGTGGGGTTTGCGCTGCTGATCCCTGCTGTGCGCCGCGCGGTTTACAACTGGGCGCGATCGCGCATTCAGGTTCGGACCTTCACAATGGGGCAAGACGGTCCACAACAAGGCCCACGACGTCCACATCACCCCGAGGATGACGTGATTGACGGCGATTTCACCGATGTGACGCCAGAAAAGAAACGCCCGACACATCCGGGCGTGGAGGGCCCCTCAGGCTGGACCAAACACTGAGCTTGCGTGTCTGGACATGTAAATTTTCAGCCAGGGCGTGAAGGCATCAGGCGTCGCGGCGATCTTCTGTTCCAGTGTCGCCCGGTCAAGCCACTGCACCGCTTGTACTTCTGACGGATTCAGCGTGATGCCCGGTGTTTCATCGGTGTGGATAACGAACATGTCGACGACCTCGTGTTCGATCAGCCCGCCGCCAACGTCGGCGCGATATTCCAGCCGCTCGACCCATTTGGGGTGAACCCCCGTGATCCCCAGTTCTTCCTCCAGCCGCCGGATGGCACAATCTCGCGGGTCTTCGTTCCAATGGGGGTGGGTGCAACAAGTGTTCGCCCATTTGTTCGGCGTATGATATTTGCCCGCCGCACGCTGCTGGATCAATACCTTGTCCGCGTGAAACAAAAACACCGACACGGCCTTGTGTTTCATGCCTTCGACATGGGCGTGCAGCTTTTCAACCGGGGTAAGGGTGCCGTCTATCCAGGCGGGGATCATATCAGTCATAGCGCCCAGATACCGCCAAACCGAGCGCGGTAAAACCCTTTGTTGAGGGTGCCGGGGCAAGGTGATAAGCACATGCCAACAGTTTTTCCCGAAGGAGAAGATCATGGCCGAGGAAGCCAAAGCACAAACCCCCCCCGTTCAGCCCAAGATGCAGGTTCTTGGCCAGTTCATCCGCGACCTCTCGTTTGAAAACATTCTGGCCCAGAAGGGCGTGCAGGGCGAAGTTCAGCCCGACATCAATGTTGAAGTCGCGCTGGATGCCAAGAAGCGTCCGGCGGACAACCAGTTCGAAGTGATCTCGAAATACACAATCGGGTCGAAAAACAAGAACGGCGGCGAGCAGTTGTTCCTGATGGAGCTGGAATATGCCGGCATCTTTCAGGTCGAAAACGTGCCGGAAGATCAGATGCACCCGTTCCTGATGATCGAATGCCCGCGCATGTTGTTCCCCTTCGTGCGTCGCATCGTTGCCGACGTGACCCGCGATGGCGGCTTCCCATCTCTGAACCTGGATACCGTTGATTTCCTTGCGCTGTATCGCCACGAGATCGAACGACGTGTGGCTGCCGAACAGGGCGGTGCAAAGGTCAACTGATCCGGACCATCTAACCTAGCGATAGGTTTTCCAGACAGCGCCGTCGCCCAGCTTTTCCACGAAAGCATCATGGGCGACGGCTTCTTCTTTTGTAATCTTTGATGATAGGGGCGTCGGGCGTTGTGTCGCGCGCCATGCGCCAGCGGCGCCCGGCCCTGCCGAGGCATCCTGATCAGGGGCCAGCACAAGATCAGGCTGCCGACCGCCGATCAGTTCCAGATACACCTCGGCCAGAATTTCACTGTCCAACAGCGCGCCGTGCAGGGTTCGGGATGAATTGTCGATGCCGAACCGGCGACACAGCGCATCCAGCGACGCCGGCGCACCAGGAAACTTCTTGCGCGCGATGACCAGCGTGTCGGTGGCCTGTTCCCATGGGATCGCGGGCAGATCCATCCATTTCAGCTCGGCATTCAGGAACTTCATGTCAAAGCTGGCATTGTGGATGACCAACCGGGCGTCGCCAATGAAATCGAGGAAAGCCTGACCGACCGTTTTGAATACCGGTTTATCTTTCAACGTCACCTCGCCCGCCTGCGCCGCGCGGGGGGTCAGAAGCAAATCAGGCCCGATCCCGTGGACGCCAAACGCCTCGTCCGGCATGTCCCGCTCCGGGTTGATATATTGGTGAAAGGTCTTACCGGTTGGCATGTGGTTATAAAGCTCAAGACACCCGATTTCGACGATCCGGTCGCCGCCATCCGGGTCAAACCCCGTGGTTTCCGTATCCAGCACAATCTCACGCATGGGACAAACGCTCCTTCACCTGGGCGACCACCGCTTTCACGGCGGCGCGCGCGTCTTCCAGTGTGTCCGTCGGGATCACCACATCCGCGCGCTTTCGTTTTTCAGCATCCGGCATCTGTTTTGCAAGGATTGCTTTGAACTGTTCCTCGGTCATGGTGCTGCGCGCCAGAACCCGCTCCCGCTGCACATCAACTGGAGCCGAGGCAGCAACGACAAGGTCCACCTGCGCATCCGTGCCGGTTTCGAAAAGCAGGGGAATATCAAGCACCACAATCGGAGCTTCGGCATTGGCAATGAAGTCGGCCCGATCCTCTGCGACCAGCGGATGGACCACGGCTTCGATCCGTTTCAGTGCCGCTGAATCCCTGCCGATCCAGTCTTTCAACACACCCCTGTCCACTGCCCCGGCAACGATTGCCTCTGGGCAGATCGCGCGCAGTGGTTCAACCGCCGCCCCGCCGGGGGCATAGATACGGTGAACCGCCGCATCGGCATCCCAAACGGGCACGCCTTCTTGCGCAAACATGGCCGCGGTTGTGGATTTTCCCATGCCAATCGACCCGGTCAGACCAATGATGAACGGGTCGTTCATGGACCAAGCACCGCATTGCGCAGCGCATCATCGACCACCGGGCGTAGTCCGAACCAGCGTTCAAACCCCGGAACCGCCTGATGTAAAAGCATTCCAAGCCCGTCTACGGTGGCGCATCCGGCTTTCTCTGCCTCCTCCAGAAAATGTGTGCGCAGCGGCGTATAGACCAGATCAGTGACCACAGCTTTGGGGTTGAACCCATCCAAGGGCACGCGGAAATCGGGTTTCCCCACCATACCAAGTGACGTGGTGTTCACAGCCGTCGTCGCTTCATCGAGCATATTGCCGGCTTGCAACCAGTCGAACACCTTGATCCGATTTCCAAACTCGGCCCGAAGTGCGTCGGACCGGGCGCGGGTGCGATTGGCCAGACGGATCTCGGGCACACCGACCTCGATCAGCGACGCGATAACGGCACGGGCAGCGCCACCGGCGCCAAACACGGCTGCCGGGCCCGTTTCCGGAGCCCAATCGGGCGCACCTTGGCGCAAATTTTCGGTAAATCCGTAACCGTCTGTATTATCAGCGTAAATCTTTCCGTCCGGGCGGAAGATCAGTGTATTGGCCGCCCCGATCAACGCGGCACGATCGGTCACAGTATCGGCCATGTTCAGCGCCGTTTCCTTGTGCGGTATCGTCACGTTCACACCGACAAACCCCGCCTTTGGAAGCGTGCGAATGACTTGCGCAAAATCTTCGTTACTGACACGCATTGGAATATAAAACCCTGGTATCAAATTCGTCCGCAGCCAATGCCCATGCAAGCGGGGCGACAATGAATGCTCAATCGGGTCACCAATCACGCCAGCCAATGGGATACGTCGTTCACTCATATTTCAAGATCTCCTCGCAAGATCAGGTATGACAGCAGCTCTGTCAGCGGCAAACCCAGAACATTAAAATAGTCGCCATCCACTTTGGCAAACAGGCGAACGCCCTCTTCTTCCAGCTTGTAAGCCCCGACGGCGTGGCGAATACTGTTCCAATTGCGGGTGACATAACTGTCAATGTAGTCGCGCGACAGCTCTCGCATTCGCAGTCGCACAACACCCACATGTCGCCAGACCGCTTTGCCGTCCTGATACAGAACGGCTGCTGACAACAAGCGATGGGTCTGACCCGACATCATGGCCAGTTGCGCTTTCGCTTCCACTTCGTCCCGTGGTTTAGACAGAACCTCGCCCCCAAGTTCGGCAATTTGATCGCATCCAAGAACCAGACGACCCGGATTCTTCTCGCTGATTTTGCGCGCCTTGAATTCGGCCAGCGCGTCGGCAACGTCACGTGGGCTTGCGCCCTCTGCTTCCAATGACGCGCGGATGGTTTCTTCGTCGATTCGGGCGGGCTGCACGTCGATTTCAACCTCGGCGTTGCGAAGCAATTGCGCCCGAATGTCCGAAGCCGATGCCAGGATCAGGGAAGTGGCCATGTGATAACCCTGTGGAAAAACTCTGTTTGTTCCGGTGTTCGGAAGTTCGGATAACACGTCCCTTACGACACAACTGGATAACTCACCTCTTTCCTAGGACAGTTTTCGGGATTGCTCCACTGGGGAAAGTGGTTTTCGCGAAGGTGAGGTTTTTCGCCCACCCTATCTTTTTATCCTATCGGTTGTCCTCAGCGTGTTATCGAGATTACCGCGATATAATAATGTGTTACACTGTTATTCCCACAAACCAATTTCCTGTTATCCACCTGTTTATAAAAGCAGGGACAACTCAATAATCCCCATTACTCACAACCCCTACATAAACATCATCTTTCTTTCTTCTTCTTTATTAATTTAAGAAGGGCGGGCCGGGTCAAGTAAACAGGGGTGCAAAGAATGGGCGAATTTCTGGCCGATATTTATCCATGGACGAAATCGCTTCACATTATGTCGGTGATTGCATGGATGGCCGGGCTTTTCTATCTGCCACGCCTGTTTGTGTATCATACCGAGGTCGTCGGTTCAGGCAACGAAACGGATGACCTGTTTCAGACCATGGAGCGTCGTCTGCTCAAGGCGATCATGAACCCGTCGATGATAAGCACCTGGCTGTTTGGTCTGCTTCTGGTGTTGACCCCCGGCATTGTCGATTGGTCAATGATCTGGCCATGGGTCAAGGGTCTGTCGGTTATCCTGATGACGTGGTTTCACATGTGGCTTGGCGGGCGGCGAATGGATTTCGTCGCCGGGACCAACACGCTGACCGGTCGGCGCTATCGGTTGATGAACGAGTTTCCGACCGTTCTGATGCTGGTCATCGTCTTCTCGGTTGTTCTGAAGTTCTGAGATCGTTGACTCACATAGCAATCCGCCGTATGTGACGTTCAACGCGGGCCGTCCGGCCACGCATGTTTCCCATTCCTACTTTGACCGCACTGCCGCGCGCATGCTGTCCTGAGGCAATCCCAGAGTATTCCCATGTCCGATAACCGTCTGAACCTTGCAGAGCTGAAAGCCAAAAGCCCGAAAGAGCTTGTCGATATGGCTGAAGAGCTTGAAATCGAAAACGCCTCCACGATGCGTAAGGGCGAGATGATGTTCTCGATCCTGAAAGAACTGGCCGATGATGAGTGGATCATCGGCGGCGACGGCGTGTTGGAGGTGGTCCAGGACGGGTTTGGTTTCCTGCGTTCGCCGGAAGCGAACTATCTGTCTGGGCCAGACGATATCTATGTCTCGCCAGATATGATTCGGCAATATTCGCTGCGCACCGGTGATACGATTGAAGGCATCATTCAGGCACCGGGCGAAAATGAAAACTACTTTGCCATCACATCGGTCGAGAAGATCAATTTCGGAGACCCCGAACTGGCCAAACACAAGGTGGCATTTGACAACCTGACACCGCTTTACCCAGACGAACGTCTGAAGATGGAGATCGAAGATCCCACCATCAAGGACCGGTCGGCCCGGATCATCGACCTTGTGTCCCCGATCGGAAAGGGTCAGCGGGCACTGATTGTTGCCCCGCCCCGGACCGGTAAAACCGTGCTGCTGCAAAACATTGCCCATTCGATCGCGACCAACCATCCCGAATGCTATCTGATCGTTCTTCTGATTGATGAGCGCCCGGAAGAGGTGACGGACATGCAACGGTCTGTGAAGGGCGAGGTCGTGTCTTCGACATTTGACGAACCCGCAACCCGTCACGTTGCCGTTGCTGAAATGGTGATCGAGAAGGCGAAGCGGCTGGTTGAACACAAACGCGATGTGGTGATCTTGCTTGATTCGATCACACGGCTGGGTCGTGCATTCAACACGACCGTCCCGTCGTCCGGTAAGGTTCTGACCGGTGGTGTGGATGCCAACGCGCTGCAACGCCCAAAGCGGTTCTTCGGTGCGGCCCGGAATATCGAGGAAGGTGGATCGCTGACCATCATCTCCACCGCGCTGATCGACACCGGCTCGCGGATGGACGAGGTGATCTTTGAAGAATTCAAAGGCACCGGCAACTCCGAGATTGTTCTGGATCGCAAGGTCGCCGACAAGCGCGTGTATCCGGCCATCGACATCCTGAAATCCGGCACCCGGAAAGAAGAGCTGTTGGTGGACGCAAAAGATTTGCAGAAAAGCTATGTTTTGCGGCGGATTCTGAACCCGATGGGCACCACAGACGCGATTGAATTCCTGATCTCGAAATTGAAGCAAACCAAGACGAACAGTGAGTTCTTCGATTCTATGAACACGTAACTTATTGTTATAAAACAATGGGTTAATTATGGATACGATCTATTCTCTTGCCAGTGCCCGGGGTAAATCGGGTGTCGCCGTGGTCCGGATTTCCGGGCCACATGCGTTTTTGGCTGCGCAAGGCATGGCGGGCGGTCTGCCGGCGATCCGCAAGGCAGGATTGCGCAATCTGAAGACAGCAGATGGGCGCGTTCTGGACGAAGCTATTGTGCTGTGTTTCGATGATGGGGCCAGCTTCACGGGCGAGCCTGTGGTCGAGTTTCAGCTTCATGGCTCCACCGCTGTTGTGCGTGCAGTGCTTGATGAACTGTCAAGCTTCCCCGACCTTCGCCTGGCTGAACCAGGCGAGTTTACCCGACGCGCGCTGGAGAACGAACGTCTGGATCTGGCGCAAGTCGAAGGTCTCGCCGATCTTCTGGATGCGGAAACAGAAGCCCAGCGGCGGCAGGCCTTCAACATCCTGTCCGGCGCGTTGGGGGGGCTGGCAGAAGCCTGGCGCCGCGACCTGATCCGGGCAGCGGCGCTACTGGAAGCGACGATTGATTTTGCTGACGAAGATGTGCCGGTTGATGTGTCACCCGAAGTCGAGGCGCTTTTGGATGGCGTTCTGACGACGCTCCGATCCGAGACCGCCGGCACCCGTATTGCCGAGCGCATCCGCGATGGGTTCGAGGTCGCGATTGTGGGTGCGCCAAATGCGGGGAAATCGACCTTGCTGAATGCGCTTGCCGGACGGGACGCCGCAATCACTTCCGAGGTGGCTGGCACCACGCGTGACGTGATCGAAGTTCAAATGGAGCTTGCAGGTCTTCCGGTGACGGTTCTGGATACGGCTGGCTTGCGCGAAGCTCAAGATGCTGTTGAAGCGATTGGCGTCGAACGGGCGCTTACGCGCGCGAAAGCCGCCGATCTGCGAGTGTTTCTGAAATCCGACATGGATGAGACCATGCCGTTGACGCCCGGAGCCGAGGATATCGTCGTGTATGGGAAGGCCGATCTGCGGAGTTCAAATGAGCTGGCAGTCTCTGGCCTGACCGGCAAGGGCGTTGATAAGCTTGTTGCCCGAATCGCATATTTGTTGGAAGACCGGGTCAAAGGGGCGGGTATCGCGACGCGTGCGCGGCACAGGGTTGCAATGGAACGCGCGCTGGCTGCTTTGGACGACGCTCGAATTGAGCTAGGACACGGTCCAGATCGGGCCGAGTTTGCGGCGGAAGAAATTCGCACCGCCATTCGCGCCCTTGATAGTTTGGTGGGCCGTATCGATGTAGAGCATCTGTTGGATGAAATCTTTGCAAGCTTTTGTCTTGGGAAGTAACGGCGCGAATTTGGACATGGAGTGTTTCACGTGAAACATCTGGATTACGATGTGATCGTTGTTGGCGGAGGTCACGCAGGCGCAGATGCGGCACACGCGTCTGCCCGCCTCGGTGCGCGCACCGCATTGATTACACTTCGCAAAAGCGACCTGGGCGTCATGTCTTGCAATCCCGCCATCGGCGGGCTTGGAAAAGGTCATTTGGTGCGAGAAATTGACGCGATGGACGGGCTGATGGGGCGTGTCGCCGACCGGGCGGGCATTCAGTTTCGCCTGCTGAACCGGCGTAAAGGGCCAGCAGTGCAAGGCCCGCGCGCGCAGGCCGACCGCAAACTGTACCGCGCCGCGATGCAGGCCGAGATTTCGAGGACGCCAAATCTGGTGGTCATCGAAGGCGAAGCGACTGATCTGGTGATGGATGGTCAGCGGGTCGCTGGCGTGGTCTTGCAGGATGGCAGCACGCTAGGATCGCACGCGGTCATCCTGACCACAGGCACCTTTCTGCGCGGCATCATCCATGTAGGGGATCAGCAAAGTGAGGGTGGCCGTATGGGGGATCGACCTTCGGTCAGGCTGGCCGAACGGATCGACGGTTTTGGCCTGCCGCTCGGGCGACTCAAGACCGGGACGCCGCCACGGCTGGACGGGCGCACCATCAACTGGGATATTCTGGACAGCCAACCGGGGGACGACGACCCGGTGGTGTTTTCATTTTTGAACAACAAACCCGACGCCCGGCAGATTTCTTGTGGAATCACGCATACCAATACCCAAACCCATGATATAATTCGTGAAAATCTAAAACGCTCCGCGATGTATGGCGGCCATATCGAAGGGGTAGGCCCACGATACTGCCCCTCAATCGAAGACAAGATCGTCCGGTTTGCTGACAAGGATTCGCATCAGATTTTTCTTGAGCCTGAGGGGCTGGACGATCACACCGTTTATCCTAACGGCATCAGCACATCCTTGCCGGTCGAGGTGCAGGTGGCCTATGTCCGCTCAATCATCGGGCTTGAGAAAGCTGAGATATTACAGCCGGGCTATGCGATTGAATACGACTATGTCGACCCACGATCTTTGACAGAGACGTTGCGGCTTCGCGATGTGCCAGGCTTGTATTTGGCGGGACAAATAAACGGGACAACCGGATACGAAGAAGCCGCCGCCCAAGGTCTGATCGCTGGTCTGAATGCGGCGCTGACCGCCCTGGATCGGGAGCCGGTCGTCTTTTCGCGCGCGAACTCGTATATGGGCGTAATGGTCGATGACCTGATCACCCGTGGTGTGACGGAACCATACCGCATGTTTACGTCGCGGGCAGAATACCGTCTGTCATTGCGAGCGGACAATGCTGACCAGCGCCTGACGCCACTTGCAATTTCACTTGGTTGCGCGGGCGAGCTGCGCCAGAAAGCCTTTGAAAACAAGGCTAAGGGCCTTTCACGGGCAAAAGAGGCGCTGACGGAACGGGCGTTTACACCGCAAGATCTTGAAAAACTGGGAATGACAGTGCGCAAGGACGGCACAAAGCGCACCGCGTTCGAGCTTTTGGCATTCCCGACCGTGGATTATGCGATGATCACGCAACTGGACCCATCGCTTGCAGACATACCGGATGATATCCAAACGCAGATTTCGCGGGACGCCATGTATGCGAATTACATCGAGCGTCAGGCACGCGATGTGGAGGCGTTGCAGCGTGACGAAGCACACCGCATCCCCGATGATTTTCTGTATGAGGACCTCGAAGGGCTTTCGAATGAATTGGCCAGCAAACTAACGCTTGCGCGCCCCAGAACGCTTGCCCAAGCGAGCCGCGTCGAGGGGATGACACCTGCCGCGCTGACCTTGATATTGGCCAGATTGCGTCGCGCAGGCCGAAAGCGGTCGGCATGACGGATCAGAGCGCGCTTGCGGGGCTTGATGTTTCACGTGAAACAATGGATCGGTTGAAGACCTATGCGGCCCTGCTGGAAAAATGGAATCCCGCGATAAATCTTGTCGCCCCGTCAACGCTGTCATCCTTGTGGACCCGCCACTTTCAGGATTCCGCGCAGATATTCGATTTGTCGCCGAAAGAAGTGGGGAAGTGGTGCGATATGGGCGCGGGCGGAGGTTTTCCGGGGCTGATTGTTGCCATTTTGGCCCATGAACGCGATCCTGACCGAAACACGATCTGCATCGAAAGCGATATGCGCAAGGCCACGTTTCTGCGAACGGTCGTGCGCGAAACCGGTGTTAAGGCTTCCATAATCTCTGAACGAATCGAGGCGGTTGCGCCATCAGGGGCGGATGTGGTGTCAGCCCGGGCGTTGGCGTCGCTGGCCGAACTTTTGGGCTATGCGGATCGGCACTTGAAGCCGGGCGGGGTGGGGGTTTTCCTGAAAGGGGAAAATTACCGCGCTGAGGTCGAAGAAGCGCTTGAAAAATGGCAGTTTGAACTTGATACATATCCCAGCAAGACCAACCCGAACGCCGTTGTTTTGAAAATCGGAGATCTAGAACGTGCCTGATATTATCAATGGCCATGGCCCGAAGATCATCGCGATCACAAATCAAAAAGGCGGTGTGGGCAAAACAACGACCACAATCAACCTGGGTGCCGCGCTGGCCGAGACAGGAAGCAAAGTGCTTTTGATCGACCTTGATCCGCAAGGAAATGCCTCAACTGGACTAGGTGTTGAGGTCGCGGATCGGAAGCTCACAACATATGACCTATTGCTGGAAGAGGCGCTGTTGACGGACGTCCTGCAAGAGACCGATGTCGAGAACCTGTTTATCGCGCCTGCAACCACTGATTTGTCCTCGGCGGATATTGAGCTGGTGTCGAATGAAAAACGCAGCCACCTGTTACATGACGCGGTGCGCGCGACGGGTTTAAGCCAGCTGGGTCTGGACTATATCCTGATTGACTGTCCGCCGTCGCTCAACCTTCTGACGGTCAATGCGCTGGTGGCCGCAGACAGCGTTCTGATCCCATTGCAAAGTGAATTTTTTGCGCTGGAAGGTCTTTCACAACTGATGCTGACCATTCGTGAGGTGCGCCAGACGGCCAATTCCAACCTCCGGATCGAGGGGATCGTGCTGACCATGTTCGACACTCGAAACAACCTGTCCCGCCAGGTAGAGGCAGATGCCCGCGACAATCTGGGAGAGCTTGTGTTCGACACCATGATCCCGCGCAATGTTCGGGTCAGCGAAGCGCCGTCTTTCGCGTTGCCGGTTCTGATGTATGATCCCATGTCGAAGGGCAGTCAGGCTTATCGCGATTTGGCATCCGAACTGTCCATACGCAACAGAAGAGGCTGAGATGAGCAGGAACCAAAAACAACGTGGTCTGGGTCGCGGTCTGTCTGCGCTGATGGCCGATGTCACAACCGAAGAAACGCCAAGCACGCAATCCCCGCGGCGCGCCGATCTTGTTGTGCCGGTGGAGAAAATTACGCCCAACCCAGAACAGCCCCGGCGTCAGTTCACTGAAGAGCAGCTGAATGATTTGGCCGCATCCATCCGCGAAAAGGGCGTGATCCAGCCTTTGATCGTCCGCCCCAAGCCTGGTGCGGACGGCGAGTACGAGATCGTCGCCGGCGAGCGGCGCTGGCGGGCGTCGCAAATGGCGCAACTTCACGAACTACCTGTTATCGTTAGAGAATATAGCGATACCGAGGCGTTGGAAGTCGCGATCATTGAAAACATCCAGCGCGCAGACCTGAACGCCATTGAAGAGGCCGCGGGCTATCGTGACCTGATGAATCGGTTTGGCCATACGCAAGAAAAAGTCTCGGAAGCGCTTGGTAAAAGCCGCAGCCACATCGCGAACCTGCTGCGGTTGCTGAACCTGCCTGACGAAGTGCAGGATTTTGTGAGAGATGGGAAGCTAAGCGCCGGACATGCACGCACCTTGGTAACGGCAGACAACCCGGTTGAATTGGCACGCCAGATCATCGCAAAGGGTTTGTCGGTGCGAGCCGCCGAGGCTCTGGCGAAATCACCGAAGCCAAACGCATCGAGACCACCGCGCCAAAAGGCCGAGAAAGATGCGGACACCCGTGCGCTTGAGGGTGACTTGTCCGCCGCCCTGGGAATGAACGTTCAGATTGATCACGCAGCAGGTGGGGAGAGCGGAACCGTTTCGGTGCGTTACGCCTCGCTAGACGATCTGGATACGCTGTGCGGAAAACTGTCGTCCTAGCCGGGAATCAATTCGCGAAGAATACCATTCAATACCGGGAGGCCCTTGTTGGTTGCCAGCAAGCTGTGGCCTTTGACGCGGATCAAGCCAAGATCGCTTAACTCGTTGATCTTGTTTGAATCTAACGTGAAGCCGAGTTGCCTATCAAGGCGATGAAGGTCTAAACCTTCCGTGGTGCGAAGCCCCATCAATAAAAACTCGGTGATCTGTTCATCGCGGGGCAGGGTGGCGCGCTGGCTTTCGCCCTGACCCGACGTTGCCGCCGACAACCATCTTGCCGGGGCCAGCGCCGTTTCAGTGGCAAACCGCGCGCCGCCCAAAGTCAGTCGTCCATGCGCACCGGGACCGATACCCACCCAATCCCCAGATCGCCAGTAAATGCGATTGTGCTGGCTTTCCTGTCCTGGCTTGGCGTGGTTCGATACTTCGTAGGCGGGCAGTCCGGCGGCGTCACACAGCGATTGCGTCAGGAAATACATGTCGGTTGCCAGATCTTCTTCGGGCAATCCGCGCAGTTTTCCCGCCTCAAATCGCGCGCCAAAAGCTGTTCCCGGCTCGACGGTCAGTTGATACAGGGACAGGTGATCGGGGCCGTAATCCAGAGCTTCCTCAAGCTCGGCTTGCCAGGCGGACAGCGTCTGATCCTGTCGCGCATAGATCAGGTCGAAACTGACCCGGTCAAACAGCGATTTCGCCAAGGTTAGAGCCTTTTTTGCCTCGTTGACCGAATGCAGCCTTCCCAGCCGCTTCAGATCCGGATCGTTCAGCGCCTGAATACCAATGGAGATCCGATTGACGCCCACTGCTCTGTAACCTGCGAAATTCTGCGCTTCGATCGAGCCGGGGTTGGCTTCCAACGTGATCTCAATGTCGTTGGCGAAGGTCCAGTGTTGCGCGGCACGCTCAATAATCGCGCCGACCGTTGCGGGGGCCATCAGGCTTGGGGTGCCGCCACCAAAATAAATCGAGCCGAGCACACGATCCGGCGTTTCGGATGCATAGCGGTCGATTTCTGCGACATAAGCCTCAAGCCAGGCATCGTGGTCAATTGATGCGACGACGTGGCTGTTGAAATCGCAATAGGGGCATTTGGATTGGCAGAAGGGCCAGTGGACGTAAAGCCCGAAGCCACCGATCTGCCAATTCTCAAGCAAAGGCGCCCCGCACCAGTTTGGCGAAAGCGTCGGCGCGGTGACTCATCTGATGCTTTTTTGCGGGGGCCATTTCGCCGAACGTGATGTCATGGCCATCCGGGATGAAGATCGGATCGTATCCAAAACCCTTATCACCGCGCATGGGCCAAGTGAGCGATCCATCAACCCTGCCTTCGAAGACCTCGTCATGTCCATCAGGCCAGGCCAGACAAAGGGTGCAGCAAAACTGCGCTTTGCGTGGGTGAGGCGCGTTTTTCTCGTCCAGCAGCGCCCATGTCTTTTCCATTGCCGCCGGGAAATCACGGCCATTGGGGGTTTCGGCCCAATCTGCGGTATAAACGCCAGGCGCGCCGTCCAGTGCATCCACCATGATGCCACTGTCATCGGACAGCGCGGGCAGGCCAGAGGCGTTTGCGGCGAAATGCGCCTTGATCCGGGCGTTCCCGACGAAGGTGTCTTCGGTTTCCTCGGGTTCTTCCAAGCCAAGAGCGCCCGCAGACGTCACCGCGACCCCGAAAGGCTCTAACAAAGCAGAAATCTCGCGCAACTTTCCGTCGTTATGGGTCGCGATGACCAATTCCGTGCCCGTGAACTTGCGCATTAGCCCGTTGCCTCCAGCTGAGCGGCCACAAGCTCGGATACGCCTTTGTCGGCAAGATCCATCAGTTCGTTCATCTGATCGCGCGTGAAGGTGGATCCTTCGGCGGACATCTGCACCTCGATCAGCTTCGGACCGCACAACACGAAATTGCCATCCACGCCGGCTTCTGAATCTTCGGGGTAATCCAGATCAAGCACCGGCTGACCGGCATAGACACCACACGACACGGCGGCCACTGGATCCATCAGCGGGTCGGTGGTGATGTCTTTGGCCTTCAGCAGCTTGTTCACCGCCAGACGCAGGGCCACCCAACCACCGGTGATCGCCGCACAACGCGTGCCACCATCGGCTTGAATGACATCGCAATCCACGGTGATCTGGCGTTCACCAAGCGCCACAAGGTCTATGCCAGCACGCAGCGACCGCCCGATCAGGCGTTGAATTTCAACAGTGCGCCCGCCTTGCTTGCCCGACGCAGCCTCGCGGCGCATCCGAGACCCGGTGGAGCGGGGCAACATCCCATATTCTGCCGTCAGCCAACCCTTGCCGGAATTGCGCAAAAATGGCGGCACGCGTTCTTCAAGCGAGGCGGTGCACAACACATGCGTGTCGCCCACTTTGATCATACAAGACCCCTCTGCATGCTTTGTTACTTCGGTCTCAATTGAAATCGGGCGCATTTGATCTAGATTCCGACCTGACGGGCGCATGGGCTTCCCCCTTTGTTTCATGTTCAAAGGCGTGATACCCATGGCTCTGGCGAAAAGGCAAGGCGATTGCGTATGGAAGACCGTCATGAACTGATGAATGACATGAACGCCCGCTCGCGCGAGGTGTTTCGAAGTGTCGTTGAAAGCTACTTGAGCACGGGCACGCCTGTGGGGTCACGCACGCTGACCCGGTCGCTGACGGAAAAGGTCAGTGCCGCAACCATCCGCAATGTGATGCAGGACTTGGAATTTATGGGTTTGCTGGACAGCCCGCATGTTTCAGCCGGGCGCATTCCGACCGAGCTTGGCTTGCGCATGTTTGTCGACGGGCTGTTGGAGGTTTCCAATCTGGATCAGGGGGATCGTCAGAAGATAGATGAAACCGTCGGTAAAACAGATAACAATATCAACACGATGATGGATCGTGTGGGGTCTGCGCTGTCGGGGATCACCGCCGGGGCCAGCCTGGTGCTGACCCCGAAGCACGAAGCGCCGATCAAACATATCGAGTTTGTGTCTTTGGGTGCGGACCGGGCTTTGGTGGTTCTTGTGTTCGCCGATGGTCGCGTGGAAAACCGTGTGTTCACGCCGCCCGCCGGGCAAACGCCAGCGTCGATGCGCGAGGCTGCGAACTTCCTGAATGCGCTGGCCGAGGGCCGCACAATTTCAGAACTTCAAACCATCGTGACCCGTGAGATCAAGAAGCGGCGGCAGGAGCTGGACGTTCTTACACAGGATCTGGTCGAAAGCGGTGCGGCGTTGTGGGAAAACGAAGGCCAGCCTTACGAGCGGTTGATCGTGCGCGGACGGTCGAATCTGTTGGCGGAAGATGCGGAAGCCGCCGATCTTGAGAAGATCAAAACGCTGTTTGACGACCTTGAACGCAAGCGTGATATCGCGGAATTCCTTGAATTGGCCGATCAAGGCGAGGGTGTGCGCATTTTTATTGGGTCCGAGAACAAACTTTTCTCACTTTCGGGTTCCTCTTTGGTGGTTTCCCCATATATGAACGCTGATCGAAAGATCATTGGTGCGGTCGGGGTCATCGGGCCCACGCGATTGAACTATGGGCGGATCGTGCCCATCGTCGATTACACCGCGCAATTGATCGGCAAGATGATCTCGGATCGAAGGTAAAGGCGAAGAGATGGCTGACGCAAAGAACGACGCAGTAGAGAACTTGGAAACGGCAATCGAAGAGCTGATGACCGAGGAAGTAGAGATTGATTTGACCGAGGAAGAGCCGGTCGATGAATTGGCCGCCTTGCGCGCCGAACGGGATGAATTCAAGGATCGGTTCATGCGGGCGCTGGCGGATGCCGAAAACACGCGCAAACGTGGCGAGCGTGACCGCCGCGAGGCCGAGCAATACGGCGGGTCAAAGCTGGCACGCGATATGCTGCCGGTTTATGACAACATGAAACGTGCGCTGGAAGCTGCGGAAGATGCGGGCGACGGTGCGAAAGCGCTGGTCGAAGGTGTCGAACTGACAATGCGGTCGCTTCTGAACATCTTCGAGAAGCACGGGATCCGTCTTTTGTCGCCCGAGATTGGCGACAGGTTCGACCCCGAAGTGCACGAGGCGATGTTCGAAGCCCCCGCGCCCGGTTCCAAGGCCGGCGATATTATTCAGGTAATGGGCGAAGGCTTCATGCTGCATGATCGGCTGCTACGGCCCGCGCAGGTGGGCGTTTCGTCAACTCCGAAGTAAATTACCCAGAATACAGAATTGAAGAAACGCCCCGAACCTGGGGCGTTTTTCGTCAGGTTTCCAGCTTTTCCCGAAGCTGATACAGAAGGTTCAGCGCCTCGATCGGGCTTAAGCTGTCGGGCTGAATATCGGCCAGAGCCTGCTCGATCTCTGACGGGCCGCTTGCGGCGGTCTGCTTCGGGGCGGGCATGGCGGCGAACAGCGGAAGGTCATCTATCAAGGCCTTTTGCCCGGTGCCTTCACGCTCGCCTTTTTCCAGCGCTTCCAGAACCGTGTTGGCGCGGGCAATCACGCTGTCGGGCAGTCCCGCCAGCTTGGCGACTTGAACCCCATAGGAGCGGTCCGCCGCGCCTTTGTGCACTTCGTGCAGAAAGATGACGTCGCCTTCCCATTCCTTCACGGCAATCGTGGCGTTTTCCACACCGTCCAGCTTGGCGGCAAGCTGTGTCATTTCGTGATAATGCGTGGCGAACAGGGCGCGACACTGGTTTACATCGTGCAAGTGCTCAAGTGTGGCCCAGGCAATCGACAACCCGTCATAGGTCGCGGTGCCGCGTCCGATTTCATCCAGGATCACCAATGCCCGGTCGTTTGCTTGGTTCAAGATCGCAGCGGTTTCGACCATTTCAACCATGAAGGTGGACCGGCCCCGCGCCAGATCATCCGACGCCCCCACGCGGCTGAACAATTGTGACACAATGCCGATATGGGCAGACTTCGCAGGCACATAACTGCCGCTTTGCGCCAGCAGGGCGATCAATGCGTTCTGCCGCAGAAAGGTTGATTTACCGGCCATGTTGGGACCGGTCAGCAGCCAGATATCGGCATCGCGCTCTCCGTTGGACAAACGACAATCATTGGCGACAAATGGATCACCCGACCGCTTCAACGCAGCTTCGACCACGGGGTGACGCCCGGCCTGCACGTCGAAAACGCGACTTTCATCTACTGTCGGGGCGGTCCAGTTTTCGGATCGGGCGAGCGTTGCAAAACCTGCGGCCACATCCAGTTCAGCCAAGGCGCGGGCGGTGTTCGCAATCTCGGCGGCCTGGGTCAAAACTTCCGCAACCAAGGTGGAATAGAGACGCTTTTCGATCTCCAATGCCCGATTGCCCGCATTCAAAATCTTGGTTTCCATATCGCTGAGCGCAACCGTAGTAAACCGCACCGCATTGGCCGTGGTCTGGCGGTGGATGTAGTGTTCTGACAGCGGAGCGCCAAGCATCTTCTGCGCGTGGGTGGCGGTTGTCTCGATGAAATAACCCAACACGTTGTTGTGTTTGATTTTCAGGCTGCTGATGCCGGTATGGTCCGCATATTGGGCTTGCATACCGGCGATCACGCCGCGCCCCTCGTCGCGAAGCTGGCGCGCTTCGTCCAGATCAGCGTCATAGCCCGGTGCGATAAACCCGCCATCGCGGGCCAGAAGGGGCGGCTCGGCAACCAGCGCCTCACCCAGCAGATGCTTCAGGGCGTCATGCCCGGTCAACGCGCTTGCGGCGTCGGAAAGATTGTCGGGCAAATCCCGATCAGAAAGCATTGTGGCGATGTCTTCCGCCGCGGCGATCCCGCTGCGAATGGCTGTCAGATCGCGCGGGCCGCCACGATCCAGACCAAGGCGCGACAAGGCGCGGTCGATGTCGGGCACTTTGCGCAGCGCAGCCCGGACATCTTCGGTCAACCGGGACGCCTCTTTGAAAAACGTCACGCCATCCAGCCGCGCACGGATTTCCGCCAGATCGCAAGAGGGGCTGGACAGTCGCCGTTCGAGCAACCGCCCACCACCCGCCGTCGCGGTCCGGTCGATCACGGACAGCAGCGACCCGTCCCGCCCACCGGACAAGCTGTGGGTCAGCTCCAGATTGCGCCGGGTGGCGGCGTCGATTTGCATCGTGCCATGTGCCATTTCGCGCACCGGCGGGCGCAGCAGCGGCAGCTTCCCTTTCTGGGTAATGTCGAGGTATTCGACGATGGCACCCATCGCGCCCATTTCGGCACGAGAGAATGTGCCAAAGGCGTCCAGCGACCCGACTTTGAACAGATCCAGCAGGCGCTTTTCCCCGCTGGCGCTGTCAAATGCTGCGCGTCCTAAATCGGTGCCGTCTGCGCCGGACTCAGAGACTAATTCACCCAATTCCGCGCTGAGATCGTCGCAGACCACCAATTCGCGCGGCGCTAAGCGCGCCAGTTCGGGGGACAGCCGCGTTCGATTGGATGGCATTACGCGAAACGCCCCGGTCGAGATATCGACCCACGCCAGCGCGGCGTCATCGCGCACTTCGTTATAGGCAGCCAGGAAGTTGTGGCGGCGGGCGTCCAGCAGACTTTCCTCGGTCAAGGTGCCGGGTGTGACCAGCCGAACGACGTCGCGCCTCACCACGGATTTCGATCCGCGCTTCTTGGCTTCGGCGGGGTCCTCCATCTGTTCGCAAACGGCGACCCGAAACCCTTTGCGGATCAGTGTCAGCAGATAGCCTTCGGCGGAATGAACAGGCACACCGCACATCGGGATGTCGTCACCCAGATGTTTACCCCGCTTGGTCAGGGCGATGTCCAGTGCGGCGGCGGCGGCAACGGCGTCGTCGAAGAACAGTTCGTAAAAATCGCCCATGCGATAGAACAAAAGGGCGTCGGGATAGCCATTCTTGATCTCAAGAAATTGCGCCATCATCGGCGTCACTTTGGCCGTCTTGTCGCTCACCTTCGGTCCCCCGTGTTCCGGTTTGCGCCAGACTATGGCCTTCACTTCCCGGACGAAAGGGGCATCAGGTGTTTTTGCGGCGCGAGACCCAGTTCCAGCTTGAGGCGCACATCTCATCCAGACCCAATTCCGCCTTGAAACCCAGGGTTTGCTCGGCCAGCTGCGTATCACCATAGACGCAAGCGACATCCCCGGCGCGGCGCGGGGCTATGCGGTAACGCAGTGTACGACCGGCGGCGCGCTCGTAGGCGCGCAGAACGTCCAGCACGGAATAACCGGTGCCGGTGCCAAGGTTCACCACATGGCCCGCGCCCGATGCCAGCAGCGCATCCAGCGACTGCACATGGCCGCGCGCCAGGTCCATCACATGGATATAGTCGCGAACACCGGTGCCGTCGGGCGTGTCATAGTCGTCGCCCCAGATCGAAAGCTGTTCCAGTTCGCCGGTGGCGACCTTTGCAATATAGGGCACCAGGTTGTTCGGAATGTCGTTGGGATCTTCGCCAATTAACCCGGTTTCATGCGCGCCGACCGGGTTGAAGTATCGAAGAACGCCAAACGCCCAGCGGTCATCCGATGCGGCAATCTGTTCCAGCGATTGTTCGCAGACCAGCTTCGTGAAGCCATAGGGGTTGTTGAAGCTGCGCGGCGCGGTCTCGTCGACCGGAAGGCGGGCAGGCTCACCATACACCGTCGCTGACGACGAAAAGACCAACGAGAATAATTCGGCCCGCTGCATTGCGCCCAGCAGGGAATAAAGCCCAACAATGTTCGTGTTCAGATAGTCCAGCGGCTTGTCAACGCTTTCCCCCACAGCCTTCAGCGCGGCGAAATGGATGACGGCCTGTATAGCGTGTTCGGAAAAGATGCGGTCCAGCAACGCGCCGTCCAAAACGTCGCCGACCACATGTTCGACGGGTGCGCCGGTGATGATCTCAAGCCGGTCAATCACGTCTTGGCGCGCGTTCGAGAAATTGTCGAGGATGACGGCCTCATACCCTGCGGCCTTCAGGGCGACATATGTGTGCGACCCGATGAACCCGGCGCCGCCTGTCAGCAGAATCTTTTGAACCACGTGAAACCTCTTGTCCGTTGAAGCAGGTATAGGCTGGCTGCAAGAAAAAGGCACGCGGGAACCGAAGTGGTGAGGATGGGGGGCCAAGATGGCGCTAACATTCGGGTTATTGCTGGCCAACTCTTCATTGGTTTCTATAAATTGCAACAATCTGGCGTCAAACGACATAAAATTGCTTGGATAGCGGTTGAGGCCACCGCTCACCCCTTGTATGGGTTGGGCGTTCCAACCACTTCAAAAAGGCCGTAATTCATGCCCAAAGCCAAGATCACGTCGGAAGAGGCGCTTGCCTTCCATTTGGACCCCATGCCGGGCAAATTCGAAGTCACCCCCTCGGTCCCCATGACGACCCAGCGCGATCTGTCTTTGGCCTATAGCCCCGGTGTGGCCGTGCCATGCGAAGCCATCGCGGCCGATCCTCAGACGGCTTATGACTATACGAACAAAGGCAACCTTGTCGCGGTGATTTCGAATGGGACGGCGGTTCTGGGGCTGGGCAATCTTGGTGCCTTGGCGTCAAAACCTGTGATGGAAGGCAAGGCGGTGCTGTTCAAGCGGTTCGCCGACGTGAACTCGATCGATATCGAGCTGGATACCGAAGATCCCGAGGCCTTCATCGACGCGGTCAAACTCATGGGGCCGACTTTTGGCGGCATCAATCTTGAAGATATCAAGGCACCGGAATGCTTCATCATCGAGCAACGATTGAAAGAGGATATGGACATTCCGGTCTTTCACGATGACCAACACGGCACGGCGGTGATCTGTGCGGCGGGGTTGATGAACGCGCTGCATCTGTCCGGCAAGAAGATCGAGGATTGCCGGATCGTTCTGAACGGCGCGGGTGCCGCCGGGATTGCCTGCATTGAACTGATCAAGGCCATGGGCGCCAAGCATGACAATTGCATCGTTTGTGACACAAAAGGCGTCATCTATCAGGGTCGCAAGGATGGCATGAACCAATGGAAATCCGCCCACGCCGCCAATACCGACCTGCGCACGCTGGAAGAGGCGATGAAGGGCGCGGATGTGTTTTTGGGCGTGTCGGTCAAGGGGGCGGTGACGCAGGGCATGGTCGCCTCGATGGCCGACAACCCGGTGATATTCGCGATGGCCAACCCGGACCCGGAGATCACGCCCGAAGAAGCGCATGAGGTGCGCAATGATGCCATTGTCGCCACCGGACGGTCGGACTATCCCAACCAGGTGAACAACGTGTTGGGTTTTCCCTATCTGTTTCGTGGGGCGCTGGACATCAACGCCCGCGCGATCAATGACGAGATGAAGATCGCCTGCGCCCGTGCGCTTGCCGAACTGGCGCGCGAGGATGTGCCGGACGAGGTCGCGATGGCTTACGGCAAGAAGCTGACTTTCGGGCGCGATTACATCATCCCGACGCCCTTTGATCCGCGCTTGATTTATGTTGTGCCGCCGGCTGTGGCGCGGGCCGGGATGGTCACGGGCGTTGCGCGTCGTCCGATCATCGACATGGATGGCTATGAACAAAGCCTGAAGGCACGGATGGATCCGACCGCCTCGATCCTGCGCGGGATCACGGCGCGGGCGCGTAAGAATCAGGCTACGATGATCTTTGCCGAAGGTGATACGCCGCAGGTGTTGCGGGCTGCGGTTCAGTACCAGCGCAATGGCTATGGTCGTGCCCTTGTGGTTGGTCGCGAAGAGGATGTGAAAGCCAAGCTGGAAGCTGAAGGGCTGGGCGATGCGGTGCGCGAGCTGCACGTGGTGAACGCGGCGAACACAGATCAAATGCCTCAATACAAAGAGTTCTTGTATGAGCGGCTGCAACGCAATGGTTTTGATCGCCACGACATCAACCGGTTGGCGGCTCGCGACCGGCATGTCTTTGCGGGACTGATGCTGGCGCATGGGCATGGGGACGGGCTGATCACCGGGGCGACGCGCAAATCGGCCTATATTCTGGACCGGATCAACCATGTCTTTGACGCCCGCGCGACGGACGGAGCCGTAGGTGTCACCGCCTTGCTGCACAAAGGGCGGATCGTCCTGATTGCCGATACGCTGGTGCATGAATGGCCCGAGACCGAGGACCTGGCCAATATCGCCGTGCGCGCCGCGGCCGTCGCGCGCGGTCTTGGGCTTGAGCCGCGGGTGGCCTTTGTCAGCTTCTCGACCTTTGGCTATCCCAAGTCCGAGCGGGCCGAGAAAATGCACGAAGCCCCCGCCATTCTGGAAGCGCGCGGGGTCGATTTTGAGTTTGATGGCGAAATGACCGTCGATGTCGCCCTGAACGCAGACGTGATGGCGCATTACCCGTTCTGTCGTCTGTCGGGTCCCGCCAACGTGCTGGTGGTGCCCGCGCGGCATTCGGCGTCAATCTCGGTCAAGATGATGCAGGAGTTGGCGGGTGCGACAGTGATTGGCCCGATCCTGTCGGGCATTGATCAACCGATCCAGATTTGCTCGACCAATTCCACCTCGAACGACATTCTGAACATGGCGGTCTTGGCGGCGGCGCGGTTGGGCGAGAGATAACCTCAGCCGTTTGACCGGAATTGTCTCATGCCTTTATCGTGGGGCATGGGATATGTTAAAACTCATTGGCGTGGACAGCAGCCCCTGAACCGCTCGTTCTGGGTCAATGGTGTTCTGTTGCGCCTGGGTGCCTACGGTGGTCTTGCGTTGTTGACCTGGGCGCAGCCCTTACCCAAAATCTTCCTGTTTGCCGCAGTCGCGGCCGATTTGATCGTGATGATCTGGCAGTCTGTCGGTTACTTTCGTGCGGCAGAGCACAACCTGTCAGGGTCCAGTTCGATGCTGCCGTTGTGGGGCGGAATGGTCGCGTTGATCGTGGCGGTCGCGGTCATGCTGTCACAGTGGTGGGGTCTGGTGCTGGCCGCCAATGCGCCGCCAGCGGAAGAACTTTATTCCGTCAAAATGGAACGGATGCGCGCCGCGCAATATGTGCTGACCGTGGATGATGCCCGCAGCGCGGTGACGTTTAAGGGCGATCTGACACATGGGGTCACGAAGCGGATGGCGGCGATTCTGGCGGAAAACGCCGGGCCTTCTACCGTTTATCTGGACAGTTCAGGCGGCAATATCTTTGAGGCACGCGGGCTGGCAAAGCTGATCACTTCAGCCAGGCTAGACACACATGTCGAAGAAAATTGTAGCTCGGCCTGCACAATCGTGTTTATCGCCGGGGCAACGCGAACCGCTGATCCAGATGCGCAGCTGGGCTTTCATGGCTATGCGCTGATGGACGCGGCAAAGCTGCCCCAGTTCGACATCGCAGAAGAACAAGAGCGTGACCGGTTGTTCTTCGTGCAGCAGGGGGTCAGCGATGAATTCGCCGCGCGCATCTATAACAGCCCGAACCGATCCATCTGGTTTCCCGCGCGTGATGAATTGCTCCGCGCCAATGTGTTGACCCAGGAATCCCAGCGCAAATAAGAACACCCCGCCAAGATATGACGGAGTGTTCTGGCTTTGCAGCGCAGAAGGTTAACCGATGATGGCGTTCAGCGTGGCGCTGGGCCGCATCACTTTCGCCTTTTTCTCAACGCTCGGGTGGTAATAGCCACCGATATCGGCGGCCGGACCCTGAACCGCAGCAAGCTCGGTCAAAATTGCCTGTTCGCCGTCGGCCAAAGCTTTTGCGATGGGGGCAAACTCCGCCGCGATTTCAGCATCGTCGGTTTGCGCCGCCAGCGCCTCGGCCCAGTAGCGGGCAAACCAATAGTGGCTGTCGCGGTTGTCCGGCTCGCCCACCTTGCGCGACGGCGAGCGGTTGTTGTCCAGAATGCCCTGTGTGGCATCTTCGGCTGCACGACCCAGAACACCCGCCTTGGCGTTGCCTTTCGCATCGGCCAGGAAGTTCAGGCTTTCGCCCAGTGCGCAGAATTCACCCATTGAATCCCAACGCAGATGGTTTTCTTCGACCAGTTGCTGAACGTGTTTGGGGGCAGATCCGCCCGCACCGGTTTCAAACAGCCCGCCGCCCTGCATCAGCTTCACGATCGACAGCATCTTGGCCGAGGTGCCAAGCTCCAAAATCGGGAACAGGTCGGTCAGATAGTCACGCAGAACGTTGCCTGTGATGGCGATCGAATCCTTGCCCGCGGTGATGGTTTCCAGCGATTGGCGGGTCGCTTCGCGCGGTGCCATGATCTGGAACTTATCGGCGACCCCGGCTGTTTTCAGCGCGGGTTCGACGTATTTGATCAGCTCGGCGTCATGGGCGCGGTTTGCATCCAGCCAGAAGATCGATTCAGACCCGGTCAGGCGTTGGCGGTCCATCGCAAGCTCGATCCAGTTTTCAATCGGCGCTTTCTTGACGGTGCAGGCGCGCCAGATATCTCCGGCTTCGACATTGTGCGAATGCAGGGTGTCACCGTTGGCCAGAACAATGCGAATGATGCCGTCTGCGGGGGCTTCGAAGGTTGTGGGGTGCGAGCCATATTCTTCGGCTTTCTGCGCCATTAGACCCACATTTGCGACGGCGCCGGCGGTGGTGACATCCAACTTTCCGTTCTCTTTGAAAAAGTTGATCGCTTCGTCATAGACGGTTGCATAACACCGGTCAGGGATCACGCAGTTGGTGTCGCCCTTTTTGCCTGCCGCGTCCCAGCCCTTGCCGCCTGCGCGGATCACGGCGGGCATCGAGGCGTCGATGATCACGTCCGATGGCACATGCAGGTTGGTGATGCCCTTGTCCGAATCGACCATATACATCGCTGGCCGTTCAGCAGTTACAGCCTTAATCGCGGCCATGATTTCGGCATCGTTTTCGACGCGTTCCAGCAAGTCGCCCATACCGGAGTTCGGGTTGACGCCCAGCGCCTCCAACCTACCGCCAAACTTGTCGAACACGGGTGCAAGCCAGGCCTTAACGGCGTGACCAAAGATAATCGGGTCCGAGACCTTCATCATCGTCGCTTTCATGTGAAGCGAGAACATGGTGCCATCTTTTTTGGTGTCTGCAATGGCGTCGGCAAGGAATGAACCCAGCGCGCGGGCCGACATGAACGTGGCGTCTGCAATTGTGCCTTCGTCCAGCGTCCAGCCGTCTTTCAGAACGGTAACGCTTCCGTCTTTGCCAACAAATTCGATCTTTGCATCACCGGCTTGCGTCGCGGTGATGGTCGCGGACTTCTCGTTCGCATAGAAATCATTGCCGGGCATGGACGAGACCTTGGTCTTGCTGTCTGACGACCAGTCACCCATCGAATGCGGGTTTTTCTGGGCGAAGTTCTTTACGGCCTTGGCTGCGCGACGGTCGGAATTGCCTTCGCGCAGAACCGGGTTCACCGCCGAACCCTTGATTGCGTCGTAACGGGCGCGGATGGCTTTCTCTTCGTCGGTCCTGGGTTCTTCGGGATAGTCTGGCAGTTTGTAGCCCTGCGCCTGAAGCTCTTCCACCGCGGCCACAAGTTGCGGCACCGACGCCGAGATGTTGGGCAGCTTGATGACGTTGGCATCAGGCGTTTTCACCAGCTTGCCAAGCTCGGCCAGATCGTCGGGTTGGCGTTGATCTTCGGTCAGGTTTTCCGGGAAAGTCGCGATGATGCGCGCGGCAAGCGAAATGTCTTTGGTGCCAACAGTCACACCCGCTGCGGACGCAAAACGCTTGATGATTGGCAGAAACGAAGCGCTGGCCAGCTCGGGCGCTTCGTCTACAATGGTATACAGAATGTCAGGTTGCGATGTATCGGTCATGTCAGGACACCTCATTTTTCGCGGAGAGTTTCACCGAAGGGCCAACGCCCCAACCGGTGAAAGGTGAAATTTCCCCACCCACATACACAAGATTGATGCAGAAAAAAAGGGTGGGGCGCTAACAGTTGCCACAAATGGGATCGAAGATCAGACCACGCGCCCATTTGCGTGATTGGAAACGCTACAGCCGGTCCATGATCGCGTCGGCAATCGACATGGTATTGCCGGTGCCACCCAGATCTGGGGTGACGCGGTCTTTGGCTTGAACAGTCTCTATCACAGCCTTTTTCAGGCGGCCCGCTTCGTCGTTCAGGCCAACATGTTCCAGCATCAGGCCCGCCGCCATCAGGAAGGCGCAGGGGTTGGCTTTCTGCTGACCGGCAATGTCGGGGGCGGAGCCGTGGACGGCCTCGAAAATCGCGGCGTCTTTACCGATATTGGCTCCGGGGGCCAGCCCCAACCCGCCAACCAGACCGGCGGCCAGGTCGGACAGGATGTCGCCGAACAGGTTGGTGGTGACGATCACGTCAAACGCTTCGGGATACATCACCATCTGCATGGCGCAGGCATCCACGATGCGCTCGTCGCAATCCACGCGTCCTTCGTATTCTTTCGCGACCTCGCGTGCCTCTTCCAGAAACATACCCGACAGCAGCTTCAGGATATTGGCCTTGTGCACGATCGAGACTTTCTTGCGCCCGTTGGCGACGGCATAGTCGAACGCAGCGCGTGTGATCCGGCGCGCTTCTTGCTTGGTGTTATAACCGGTGGAATAGACTTTACCTTGTGGGTCGCCATCATGCTCCATGTATCCTTCGTCGGCGATGTAATAGCCTTCAAGGTTCTCGCGGAAGATCACCATATCGATATTGTCATACCGCCCATCGGTCTTGATCGTCTTGGTGGGGCGCACGTTGGCGAACAGCTCGAACTCCTGACGCAGTTGCAGGTTGATCGACTTGAAGCCACCGCCGACCGGAGTGGTCAATGGGCCTTTCAGCGCCAGTTTGGTGCGGTGGATGCTGTCGATGGTTGCTTGCGGCAGCGGGTCGCCGGACGCATCAATGCCGGCCATACCTGCTTGCTGCACGTCCCACTCAAACGGCTTGCCCATATGGTCAAGGATGGCAGTGACGGCTTGTGTGATTTCGGGGCCGATACCGTCGCCGGGAATCAGGGTTGCTTGGATCTTGGTGGTCATGGTTATCTCCAGGCTTTTTGCGCGTTCCCTGCTCACTTAAACGGTATACAATGGAATACAAGCAGAAAGTCAAATTCACCACCTCGAATAAATCGGGGGTAATCGCAGTCCAGCCTAGCTTTCCCTTGTGATAACTGTCCAGCGCAATAGGCTACCCACAAAACGGGAGGGCACCTTGGCAATCTATAATCTGGGATCCATCAATATCGACCATTTTTACGAGGTGGACCACCTGCCGATGCCGGGCGAGACACTTGCGTCGTCGGGTTATCGTGTGGGGCTGGGCGGCAAGGGCGCGAACCAGTCCATCGCCGCCGCGCTTGCGGGTGCGCCCGTGCACCATATCGGTGCCATTGGAGAGGAAGGCGGATGGTGCAAGACCCGCTTGTCCAACGCGGGTGTTGATACTGATCTCGTCGCCACGGTCCCCACAGCCACAGGGCACGCCAATATCTGTATTGATACGGCTGGGGAGAACTTGATCATTCTCTATTCCGGCGCAAATGCACATATATCAGACACTCAAATCGGTGAAGCGTTGGGCCAGGCTGTGCCGGACGACTATCTTGTTCTGCAAAACGAAACCTGCCTGACATACGAGGCCGCCCTGATCGCGCGCGCGTGTGGCGTATTCGTTGTTTACTCTGCCGCACCCTTCGATGCATCTCGCGCAATCCAGATGCTGCCCGTCGTCGACCTTCTTGTGGTGAACGAGGTTGAGGCCGAACAACTGTCGAGCGCGCTGGGCGTTGAGGTCGATGATATTGAGGTGCCCAACCTGCTAATCACGCGGGGAGCGAATGGCGCTGTCTGGCGGGTTGGTGCAACGGGCGAACACATCTATGCGGACGCGTTCAAGGTCGATCCGGTAGATACAACCGGTGCCGGCGATTGCTTTGTCGGAAATACGGTCGCTGCGCTGGATCATGGGATGACCATCCCTGACGCGATCCGGTTTGGCGCGGCGGCGTCGGCCATTCAGGTCACGCGCCACGGCACGGCGGACGCGATGCCAAACCGGGCCGAGGTTGTTGCGTTCCTGGCAGAAAGAGGCTCTGATTAACCTCTCAGCAATTGGCCCAGACGCATCGCAATCGAGACATCGCCAGACACTTTGATCTTGCCCATAGCAAAGGCGCTGATCGGGTTCAGCTTGCCTGCCATGAGCTTTTCAAGATTATCACGCGTCATCGAAATTGTGCAGGCTGTGTCCGTATCGTCGCGTGACACCGCACCGTCGCGCAATATGATGACACCATCGTCACCGCAATCCAGCTTGAGGCTTTCGTCGAACGGCCGCTTCTTCAGGCCGCGTTCAATCTTTTCGGCAATCGGGGTCAATGGCATCCGGGTCTCCAAGCAAATAAACGCCCCCGCTTGATACGAGGGCGTTCAGTTTCGGTCCACGGTGACGTGGCGCGAGGTTACTTGAAGCGGCGGTTACGCATCGCGATCAGCTTCAGACGCAGCGCATTCAGTTGGATGAAACCTGCCGCGTCTTTCTGGTCATACGCGCCCATGTCTTCCTCGAAGGTCACATGCTCTTCGGAATAAAGCGAATGATCAGACCAGCGACCCACAACGCGGGCCAACCCCTTGTAAAGCTTCATGCGCACCGTGCCGGTCACGTGATCCTGGCTGGCGTCGATGGCAGCTTGCAGCATTTCGCGCTCGGGGCTGAACCAGTATCCATTGTAAATCAGCTCGGCATATTTCGGCATCAGTTCGTCTTTCAGATGCATCGCGCCTCGGTCCATCGTGATCGATTCAATCCCGCGATGGGCGTCCAGCAGGATGGTGCCGCCGGGGGTTTCATAAATCCCGCGCGACTTCATCCCGACATAACGGCCTTCAACCAGATCAAGACGGCCGATGCCATGCTTGCGGCCATATTCGTTCAGTTCGGTCAGGACGGTTGCGGGGGACATGTCCACGCCGTTGATCGACACTGCGTCGCCCTTCTCGAACCCAATTTCGATGAATTCGGGTGTGTCAGGGGCATCTTCTGGATGCACGGAGCGCTGATAGACATAATCAGGTGCGTCCTCGGCGGGATCTTCCAGCACTTTGCCCTCGGACGAGGTGTGCAGAAGGTTCGCGTCAACCGAGAACGGGGCCTCGCCACGTTTGTCTTTGGCCACCGGGATCTGGTGCTGCTCGGCAAATTCCAGAAGACGTGTGCGCGAGCCAAGATCCCACTCACGCCACGGGGCGATTACTTTGATTTCCGGGTTCAGCGCATAGGCCGCCAGCTCAAAGCGCACCTGATCGTTGCCCTTGCCCGTGGCACCGTGGCTGACGGCATCCGCGCCGTGCTCTTCCGCGATCTCAACCAAGCGTTTGGAGATCAGCGGGCGCGCGATGGATGTCCCCAGAAGATACAGACCTTCATACTGCGCGTTGGCGCGGAACATGGGAAACACATAGTCGCGCACGAACTCTTCACGCAGGTCTTCGATGTGGATGTTTTCCGGCTTGATGCCCAGCATCTCGGCCTTCTTGCGTGCCGGCTCCAGCTCTTCGCCCTGACCAAGATCAGCGGTGAAGGTAATCACTTCGCAACCATACTCGGTTTGCAGCCATTTCAGGATGATCGAGGTATCAAGACCTCCGGAATAGGCCAGGACAACTTTCTTGGGCGCGGGCATTGTTTTCTCCTACGTATCGTCTGCGCGCAGTTACCTGTTTTTATTGGTAAGAGCAAGGAGCCTTCCCACAAGCGCGGTGGAGGTATGAACCGTCAGCAAGGGCTTGAACCATTCTGATTTTCAGGTGAAGGCTGTGCCATGACCAAATTCACAGACAAAGCACACAGCGCCGAACATCTGATGCGCACGCTGTTTCCCGCAACACCCTTGCTGCGCAACGATCACCTGTCCGAGATGTATGAAGCTGATATCTGGCTGAAACGCGAGGATCTAAGCCCGGTGCGCAGCTACAAGATCCGGGGTGCGCTGAACGCGATGGCCAAGGTGCGATCGCGCAGCCCAAAGACCAGCGTATTTGTGTGCGCTTCGGCTGGAAATCACGCGCAGGGCGTGGCGTATGTTTGTCGTCATTTCGATGTGAAGGGCGTGATCTTCATGCCGGTCACGACACCGCAGCAGAAGATTGACAAGACGCGCATTTTTGGCGGCGACAACGTTGAAATCCGCCTTGTTGGTGACTATTTCGACGACACGCTGGCCGAGGCGACGCAGTTCTGTTCTGACGCTGGCGGGCATTTCCTGTCGCCCTTTGACGACCTTGATGTGATCGAAGGGCAGGCAAGCGTCGCGGCCGAAATTGTCGAGCAATTGAGCAGCCCGCCAGACATGGTCGTGTTGCCGGTCGGTGGCGGGGGGCTTTCGGCGGGCGTGAGTCGATATTTTCGCGATGTTTCATCGCAAACAGATATCAGGTTTGTTGAGCCCGCCGGGGCCGCAAGTTTGACCGCAGCTCTGGACGTCGGGGCACCGGTCAAACTGGACCGGGTTAACAATTTCGTCGACGGGGCGGCGGTGGCGCAAATCGGACAGCTTACCTTTGACGCGCTGAAAGCCACGCCTGCCGATCACGTTCTGACGGTGCCCGAGGATCGCATCTGTTCGACAATCCTTCAGATGTTGAACGTCGAAGGTGTGGTTCTGGAACCCGCTGGCGCCTTGTCAATTGATGCGCTGAAAGACCTGCGCGCCGAGGTGAAAGGCAGAACCGTAGTCTGCGTGACGTCCGGCGGCAATTTCGATTTCGAACGTTTGCCGGAAGTGAAAGAACGCAGTCAGCGATATGCGGGGGTAAAAAAATATTTCCTTTTGCGACTTCCCCAACGGCCAGGCGCGCTGAGAGACTTTCTTCAAGCGCTCGGGCCAGAGGACGATATCGCACGGTTTGAATACATGAAGAAAAGCGCACGCAACTTCGGGTCGGTTCTGATTGGCATCGAAACCAGCCGATCCGAAAATTTCGAAACGCTATATGCCCGGCTGGACGCGGGCGGTTTTGTCTATTCCGACATCACGAACGATGAAACCATCGCCGAGTTCGTGGTCTAATCACCGCTCAAAAACGCCTGCTTTGATGCGTCATAGGTTTGGAAAACGGGCGCCAGAGGAACGGCGTCATAGTTTCCGGCTGCCGCTTCCCGCTCGCCTTCGCCACACAGTTTTGACAGTTGATCAAACCCCAGATTCAAAGACGAGCTTTTCAGAAAATGCATGTCCTGTTCAAACAGATCCGGTTTCGGTGCGGATTTCAGACGGCATATCACCTCCTCCACTTCTTCCAGAAACAGAACGGCGACTTCGGCGAAGTCGTCTTCCCCGATTTCGGCTTTCAGCTCATTCACGCGAGTCCAATTGATCATTACGGCCTCCTTCTACGCTCCGGCAGTTTAGCCGCAGGCGGTTAACAAGCCGTAAGCCGCGAAGATCACGTAAAATTTTCGCTTTAAATGACTGTTAAACGACAGGCGCTAACCATTTCTGACAAAGCGAATCCTATCCGGGACATAAGTGTGAGCGCCGCAAATGCATATTTAGGTTGTGACGAGCCAACCCCAGCTGCGCCACCTGTTCAGGTGGTTGAAAATCCGGTCCGCCGGATTCTGGTGGTCGATGACAGCCGGGCGCAGCGCCGCATATTGACGTCTTCCCTGACCCGACAAGGCTATGACGTGACCGAAGCCGGAACGGGTGACGAGGCGTTGGACATCCTTGGGCGTGAGCATTTCGACCTGATTCTCAGCGATTGGATGATGCCGGGGATGGATGGGCTTGAGCTGTGCGCGGCGTTTCGCCAGCTGCCGCTTGCGGGCTATGTCTATTTCATTCTGCTGACGTCAAAAACCGACAAGGGCGCCGTCGCGCAGGGGCTGGACGTCGGGGCGGATGACTTTCTTGCAAAACCTGTCAACCCGGACGAGTTGCGCGCGCGTATCAATGCTGGTGGCCGCATCCTGTCGATGGAACGGGAGTTGCAGGATAAGAACCGGCTTGTCACCTCGACCCTTGATGAAATTCAGGCGCTTTATGACTCGCTTGACCGTGACCTTGTTGAGGCGCGGAAGATGCAGCAATCTTTGGTGCGTGAAAAATATCGCGATTTTGGCGCGGCCGAGGTGTCATTGATGCTGAAACCTTGCGGCCATGTGGGTGGCGATCTTGTCGGTTTTTTTGAGGCCGGCCCCGACACGCTTGCGTTCTACTCCATCGACGTGTCCGGGCATGGGATCGCTTCCGCATTGCTGACCGCGCGACTGGCGTCGTATTTCTCGGACGGGTCGCCAACACACAATATCGCGCTTGAGCGAGGGCCGAGCGGCGATTATCGCTGCCGCCCGCCCGAGATTGTTGCAGACGAGCTAAACAAGCTCTTGCTGAACGATCTGCGGTCCGAGCACTATTTTACGATGCTGTTCGGATATCTCGACCTGACAACCGGTGCGGTCGAGATGTCACAGTGCGGCCACCCAAATGCGGTGCGGTTGTCGACGCAGAACCGGGTGAGGTTTTTCGGGGAAGGTGGGATGCCGATTGGTCTGATCACAGATGCTCAGTTCGACCGACAACAGCTATCGCTCTTACCCGGTGAGCGGTTGATCTTCTATTCCGACGGCTTTACCGAATGCACCGACAATTCCGGCGCCATGCTGGATGAGGCTGGGTTGGCGAATATTCTTAGAAAAAACAGCGCGTTGACGAACGAGGCCCTGTTCGATGCGTTGGTCTGGGATCTCGATGCCTTTTCAGGGGGGCAGGATCTGGGGGATGATTTATCTTGCGTGATGGTCACTTACCGACCTGACCGCAGGTGATGGCGGACAAAATGGCGATCACCCTGGTTGCAGAGGATGCGTAAGGCCGTATCGAAATCGGTCCAAATGGCCTGATGATCTGGCTCCAGCGGCGCGCCGACCTGCCGGATCGGGCGGGCCGCGAAGATGTGACAAATTTTTTCCGCCCACAGGTCGTATTCTGGCATAAAGCTGAACCGGCGATACGCCCCCAGCCGTTTTGGCGCGGCGATCTTCCATCCCGTCTCCTCCATCACCTCGCGGTGCAGCGCCACAATCCCCGTTTCGCCGGGATCAATCCCGCCGCCGGGAAGCTGGAATTCGTTGAACGGCTCGGCCTGATGGGTGATCAGCATGTCGTGACCATGAACGAGAATGGCATAGGCGCCAGGCCGCAGCACGTATTTGCGCCCATGTTCCCGCTGTTTGCCAAATCTGCGCATCTGCCCTTTTCCCTTCGGTTGCCGACACCATATAGACGCGGTATGCCAAGCTGAACGCTGATAGGAAACCCCATGACTCTTGGAACCCAAATCGCCTGGGATGACACCATCCTGCCCTTCCAATTGGATCGCAGCGACATTCGCGGGCGGGTGTTGCGGCTGGACGGCACATTGGACACCATTCTATCGCAGCACAACTACCCCCCGGCGATCGAGGCATTGGTTGCCGAAGCCGCCATGCTCACCGCGCTAATTGGGCAGACCATCAAGATGCAGTGGAAACTGTCGCTGCAAGTGCGTGGTGACGGTCCGGCCCGGCTGATTGCCACCGATTATTATGCGCCTGAAAAAGAAGGCGATCCTGCCACGATCCGCGCCTATGCCAGCTTCGACGAAGACCGGTTGGAACCAAACGCGCCGGGTTTTCCGCAGGTTGGCAAGGGGTATCTTGCCGTTCTGATCCATCAGGGCAGCGAACAGAAACCCTATACCGGGATGACGCCGATTGCCGGCCAATCGCTGTCGGATTGCGCGCAAGCCTATTTTGCCCAGTCCGAGCAGTTGCCGACGCGGTTTCACTTGACCTTCGGGAAGTCGACCTGGACGGGCGGCACTGAAAGCTGGCGGGCAGGCGGGGTCATGTTGCAGCACATGCCCAAGGCTTCGCCGCAGGTGACGGGCGAAGGTGGCTCGGGTGAGGGTGGATTGTTGTCCGCGCAGGATCTGCTTTCGGATGATGATGCCGAGAACTGGAACCGTGCCAATATTCTGCTCAGTTCGGTGGAAGAATTGGAACTGGTCGGACCGTCCGTTCAGCCCACCGATCTGCTGGTGCGCCTGTTCCACGAAGAAGCGCCGCGCGTGTTTGACCCGCAAGCCGTCAGCTTCGGCTGTCCTTGTTCGGAAGATCGGGTGCGCGAAAGCCTGTCAATCTACTCCGCCCGCGATATTGGTCACATGACCACGGATGACGGACGTGTCACCGCAGATTGCCAGTTCTGTGGCGCGCATTACGATCTTGATCCGACCACACTGGGCAAAGATGCGGTTGATCCGGGTGACTGATGTGTTGGACAATATCCGGACGGCGGTTGCCCGAGCGGGCGCGGGCAGTTCGGATTTTGATCTGACCCCCGACATAGATCTGCCGGGCAATCGAAAGCTTCGCCCCGCAGGTGTGTTGGTTCCGTTGATCGAGGAGAGGGGCGAGCTACAGCTTATCCTGACCAAACGATCTTCGGCGCTGAAGCATCATCCCGGCCAGATTGCCTTTCCGGGCGGCAAGGTTGATCCGGGCGATGCGGATGTCATTGCCGCGGCGTTGCGGGAGGCGCATGAGGAGATCGGACTGCCGCCGACACAGGTCGAGCTTATTGGACAGATGCCGCCACATGAAACAGTAACCGGATTTTCCGTCACCGCAGTGATCGGTTTCATCTCTCAGCCGTTCGATATCGTTGCCGAAATTGGCGAGGTCGAGGAAGTTTTCGCTGTTCCGTTCAAACATGTCTCTAACCTTGCCAATTATGCTCATCAGGGGCGGATGTGGCAGGGCCGGATGCGCCTGTATGAAACGGTTCCCTTCGGGCCTTATTATATCTGGGGGGCGACAGCACGGATGTTGCGCGCCCTTGCTGAAAGGCTGCCGCAATGACCCGCGTTACAGGTGACTGGATCAATACACCTGCCGCTCAGGCAGTCTGCGAGATGATCGCGAACGCGGGTCATCAGGTGTATTTTGTGGGCGGGTGCGTGCGCAATGACCTTTTGGGAGCAGCTATTTCAGACCTGGATCTGTCCACCGACGCGCGACCAGACCAGGTGGTAAAAATCGCCGAGGATGCCGGGTTGCGCGCAGTGCCGACAGGCATTGACCATGGCACTGTCACCGTGGTGGCCGAGGGGCAGGGGCTGGAGGTTACGACCTTTCGCAAGGATGTCGAAACGGACGGTCGGCGCGCCGTGGTTGCCTTTTCCGACAGGCTTGAGGATGACGCGCATCGGCGCGATTTCACGATGAACGCGCTCTATGCAAAGCCAGACGGTTGGATCGTTGATCCGCTGGGCGGTCTGACGGATCTAGCCGCGCGCCGCGTGCGCTTCATTGATGATCCCGGCGACCGTATCCGCGAAGATTACTTGCGGATATTGCGCTTCTTTCGCTTCCACGCCTGGTATGGCGATCCGTCCGGCGGGATGGATGGTGACGCCTTGGCCGGAATTGCCGCGAACTTGGCTGGGTTAGAGACGCTTTCACGGGAGCGTGTCGGTGTCGAGATGTTGAAACTGCTGGCGGCACCGGACCCATCGGCAGCGGTTGGCACGATGGCACAGGTCGGCGTTCTGGGCGCGGTTCTGCCCGGTGTGGATGCACGCATTTTGCCGGTTCTGATTCATCTGGAAGGCCAGCGCGCGCCTGACCCGCTGCGTCGACTCGCCGTGTTGGGCGGTGTGGACGTTGCCGACCGCCTTCGACTGTCCAAGCGTGATCGCAAAAGGCTTGAGTTGCTGCGGAACGCGATGGGGTCGACGGAAGGGGCAGGAGAGCTTGCCTATCGTCACGGGGCAGACCTTGCCGCGGGCATGATGCTTCTGCGCGCGGCGCAGATGGGCGCGGATATCAACACAGAGGTCTGGGCCGAGATCGAAAAGGGCGCGAAAGCTGTATTCCCCGTTCGACCTGCTGATTTGCTTCCGACATATTCAGGCCCCGCGCTGGGCGATGAATTGCGGCGCCTGGAAAGCCTTTGGATCGCATCGGGCTTCACGCTGCAACGAGAGGACCTGTTGTCGTGACCCAAACCTATGTGATCGAGCGATTGGGCCATCTGGGTGACGGTATTGCGCCCGGTCCGGTTTTCGCACCCCGTTGCCTGCCCGGAGAAGAGATCTCGGGCGAGGTTGCGGACGGGCGCATTGCTGCGCCGCGGATCGTGACGCCATCGCCTGATCGGGTCAAAGCGCCCTGTCCGCATTACAACGCGTGTGGGGGCTGCGCATTGTTGCACGCCTCTGATCAGTTTGTCGCTGACTGGAAGGTGGAGGTGGTCAAAACCGCACTGGCCGCACATGGCCTGACGCCAGATTTTCGACCAATCAGAACTTCGCCTGCTCGTTCGCGCCGCCGGGTTGTTCTGTCTGCAAGGCGGGGCAAGAAAGGCGCGATTGTCGGGTTTCACGGGCGCCGGTCGGACACGATCACCGAAATTTCCAGATGCCAGCTTGTTCACCCCGACATACTGGCCGCCCTTCCGGCCATGGGCGAATTGACCAAACTGGGCGTGTCGCGCAAAGGAGAGTTGTCACTAAATGTTGTGCAATCCGCAGCTGGGCTGGATGTGTCGGTCGCGGACGGAAAGCCGCTTGATCGTGCGTTAGAGACTGATTTGGCCCAAACCCTTCACGCCTATGGATTTGCGCGACTGAGTTGGAATGGCGAGGTGATTGCCACCGAAACGCCACCCGTGCAGATGTTCGGCATCGCAGCGGTCGTGCCGCCGGCCGGCGCATTTCTTCAAGCCACGCGTGAGGGAGAAGAGGCCCTGCTGAATGCGGTGCGCGAGATTGTCGGCGGCACACAATCCGTGATCGACCTGTTTGCCGGATGTGGAACTTTCGCGCTTCCCTTGGCGCAATCCGCAGATGTTCATGCGGTCGAAGGCCACGCTGCTATGACGGATGCCCTTTCCCTTGGGTGGCGCCAGACGCAGGGGTTGCGCCATGTCTCGACCGAAGTGCGCGACTTGTTTCGCAATCCGCTGATCGCCGAGGATCTGGCGCGCTTTGACGCCGCGGTCATTGATCCGCCCCGCGCTGGCGCCGAGGCGCAGATTGAACAGCTTGCAGTGTCCGACATCAAACGGATTGCCATGGTGTCCTGCAACGCGCAAACTTTTGCGCGCGATGCAAAGACCTTGGTGAACGCCGGATACCGCCTTGACTGGGTTCAGGTCATCGATCAGTTCCGTTGGTCCACCCATACCGAGCAAGTCGCGAGTTTCACCAAGGCGTAAAACACCCGGGAATCGCCGATAGGGTGATCTGACGTCAATTTTTCTTGTGTTGTAGTCTATCTGATCTACCATAATCGAAAAAATGCGAGCAGCGTGGGACACCAAATGAGAGCCGTATTAACGATACTTGCCGTCCTGTCTTTGGTCTTTGTCGCCTCCTGCGGCACCAAGCAATATGCATATGATGGGCCGGAAGTGACGCAGATCATCGTCAACAAGGGTGACCGAAAGCTGTATCTGATGCATGGGACCGAGATTTTGAAATCCTATCGGATCGAACTTGGATTCGCCCCGGAAGGCCGAAAGAAATACGAAGGTGATGGCAAAACACCCGAAGGGCGCTATGTCATTGATCGGCGTAATCCGAAAAGCGCCTTCTATCTGTCAATCGGCGTGTCCTATCCCAATCGCCAAGACGTGGAACAGGCCCGCGCCGCCGGACGCAAACCGGGCGGCGAGATTTTCATCCATGGCGGCAGGCGCCCGCAAGACCCTAAACGGGACGATTGGACGGCTGGCTGTATCTCGGTGAAGGATCACGAAATCCGCGAAATCTTTACGATGGTTCGCTTGGGAACTGTGATTGATATCAACCCGTAAGGCGGGGCAGGATGGGTGGATTAACCGCCCATCTCCATCACCCACCAGATTTTGCCATTCCGTTCTTGCAGCCATGCAAAACCAAGATCGCGGGCGTTCGGATCAAGGATGATCCGTCGGGTGTCTGGTTGACTCATCCAGGCCGACAGGGTCTGAAGCTCGGTCTCGAACGTTTCCGAGATGTTTTCACCCAAATAAGTGCCGGTGTATCCAGCGCGGCGAGCGCGATCAATGGGCGAGGATCCGTCCGATCCAAAATGCCAGGGTCGGTTCTGCACCGACATGTCACGGGCATGTGTCAACGCAGCGGCATTCAGTTGTGAATTCAGCTTAACCGGTTGTGCGCCAGCGGCCTGGCGCAGTTGGTTGATGCTGTCCAACATCCGATATTGAACCTTCGACGTCTGTCCAGACGAGATCCGGTATATTTTGACCCCACCACCGGTGCCTTCGCTTGTCGGAGCACACGCAGAAAGGGCGAATATTGCGGCAACAGCCATCAAGAACACGCGCATAGTCAGTCTCTCATCCAAGAAAATCGTTGTATTCGCGCCTGTCTATCGTGAGTATTGGCAAGTAGCAAATGACGGCTTTGCGAGAATAGGCCGATAACACCCGATTGAATTGCGACTGATGCGCAAGCGCAATATAAACCATGCAAACATGCGAGTTTTTTGGAGATGAGCAATGCAGAAGAAACCTGAGGCCCAGTTGGGCAGGCGTGCATTTCTTGGGGGAACGATTGCCGTCGCAAGCGGGTTGGCAACGCCTGCGCTTGCACAGTTCGAGAATACAACCCAGGGCGAACGCGACCTGACAGAGGTTGTTAAACGAAATATCTCCAGCTTCCGCTCGTTGCGGTGGGAGCCTTATTTTGACAATACGCGCAAAGGCGCAATTCTGGTCGATATCAGCTCGCGTTGTTTGCATTATTGGTCCGAGGATCAAGCGATCTATCGCCTGTTCCCGACCTCGGTGCCGATGTCCGAAGACCTGACGCGTCGCGGTCGCACCAGCATTATTCGCAAGGTCGAGGGGCCGTCTTGGGCCCCGACACCTGCAATGCGAAAGCGCAATCCCGAATGGCCGTCCTTCGTGGGTCCGGGGCCGGATAACCCGCTGGGCACCCATGCACTGTATCTAAGTTGGCAATATTATCGCATCCACGGCACACAAGACACGCGCAAGATCGGACGCCAGTCGTCGAACGGGTGTATCGGGCTTTACAACGAGCATATCGCAGAGTTGTTTGGTTACGCCAAGAATGGCACGCAGGTACTGTTGATCTGAGCATTGTGTTGACGAGACAAAGAAAAAGCCCCGCTGAATTGGCGGGGCTTTTTCTGTTTCAGGTCAGGTTATGAGAATCAGACGCTCTCATCGATCCATGATTGAAGTGCGGCTTTTGGTGCGGCGCCAACCTTGTTCGATACAACCTGACCGTCTTTGAACATGAACAAAGCAGGAATGCCGCGAACACCCATTTGGGCGGGCGAATTCGGGTTCTCGTCCACATTGACCTTCACGATCTTGATTTTGCCCTCATACTCGGTCGACAGTTCTTCCAGTGCAGGGCCGATCTGCTTGCAGGGGCCACACCATTCGGCCCAGAAATCCACGATCACGGGAAGGTCTGACTGGCGAACTTCTTGCTCGAATGTGGCATCGGTGACAGCTACAGTTGCCATGTTGTATTCTCCTGATAACTATATGTTGTGGTGAACCTAGGTAGGCAGGCGGGTTGCGTCAAGATGGCTGAAGGCCGCATCCACCAAAGCATTATCGAAACGCATCAATTCACAGCTTTGTGTCCACAAGATCGCGGTGCGCACATGGCGGTCGGGGTAGATCTGGCTTAGCACAGCCCGGTATGCGCCCAGCTGCACAAGCAATCCGCCTGGCGTGTCTTCGGGCGTCGCGGGCACGATACGGTTGGTTTTGAAATCAACTGCAACTACTTCTTCGTCGGATATGATCAGTCGATCAATCACCCCGTGCAGAACACGCCCCGAGAATTGCGACAAACTGGCCGTGACGGGTACTTCGGCCAGATCAGTGCTTGCAAAGATCGGGGTCAGTGCGGGGGTGGTCAGAACGCGCGTGGCTTCCTCCAGCAGCGCGGACTGCTCGGCGTCCGACGCGCGATCTTCTCCCGCTCCAAGCAGGAAGCGTGCCGTTTCCTTCCACTTGGCCTGTGGAATCTGCGGCAGGTGTTCCAGTAACAGATGTATCTGCCGACCGCGTTTCTTGGCGTCACCGCTGGTGCCAAAATGATCCTCGCCGGGAAGCGCCTTTGCACCCCCCAGATCAGAAGGTGAGATGGGTTTGTCGGCCAGCGCGGGCGCTTCCACCCGCGAAGTCAGCCATTTGGGCAGGTCGGGTTGATCGTTCCCGCTTTCGGCGTGTTCATGTAGCTGCGGCGCGGGCCAATTCCCGACGGCAAGCCGCTTGCCCGGCCCGGTTGGAAAATCGCAATCGACAGCCGCCGCCTTGTTCATTGCACCCTCGCAAATGCGATACCAGACATCGGACTCGGATTTGCCGAGAGCGCCCGCCGCCGCCAAAATCAACCAATGTTCTGCCCGTGTCATCGCGACATAAAGCAGCCTTGTTCGCTCTTCGGTTTCGGCGTCTTTGATGTCGCGCGCCACCGCCTCAATCGTTTCGGTGCGATCCTCTTGCTTGGGTGAAAAGAACGCCTGCCCATCCGGAAGTTTTGCCACGGGGGGCATCGACGATGCCTTCTGTTGAGCCAGATCAGGCAAAATCACAATCGGCGCCTCCAGGCCCTTTGAGCCGTGAATGGTCATCACCCGAACCTGGCGCCCCACCGAATCCATCTGACGCTTGATCGTCACATCATCGGTTTGCAGCCAGGTCAGGAACCCGGTCAGGCTGGGCGTGCCTGACCGTTCATACCCGATGGCCTGCGCTAGCAAGGCGTCGATCCCGTCCTCCGCCTCTTGCCCCAACCGCGCCAGAAACTTCTGACGACCGCCATGGCGGGTCAAAGCGCGTTCAAGCAACTCATAGGGTCGTAGGAAGTCAGCGGAATTGCGCAAATCCCGCAACACTCGCATCGTGTCGGGATATTGGCCTGCCTTGTCAGACAGCGCACGCCACAAGAATTTACCTTTGCTGCGCGGGTGCGCCAAACGAAACAGATCGTCCTCGGACCAGCCGAACAGAGGTGAGCGTAGGATGGCGGCCAGCGACAGATCGTCTTCTGGCGTCGCCAGGAACGACAGAAGCGCGGTCAGATCCTTGACCGCCAGTTCGGCGCCGATCTTTAACTGATCCGCCCCGGCAATCGGTATGGCGCGGGTCTTGCAGGCACGGATGATTTCATGGAACAGTTCTTTGCGCGACCGGACAAGCACCAGAATATCACCGGCGTGAACCGGGCGGTGTTCGCCCTTTTCCGCGGGAATAGTCTCGGTTTTGATCATGCGATCAATATCGTCGGCAATGTGTTCGGCCAGTTGCACCCGGTGATCTTGCGGTGACGGGGCATCGACCGGATCATGCCAATCGCGATCCTCGTCATGGTTGACGGGTTCGATTGCAGGCCACAGATCGACTCGACCGGGCAAGTCGCGGAAAAACGCCCGGTGCAGGAAATCGCCACCCAACCCGCCGCGCGCCGTCAACGCGAAATCGACGAATTCCAAAATGGCGCGGGATGACCGGAATGAGTATTCCAGCGGCATCTGCACCATGTTTCGCCCAATCTGGGAAAGGCGGTCGGCAAACGTGGCGCGCATCCGATCAAAAGCGGCAGGCTCGGCCCCTTGGAAGGAATAGATGGATTGCTTCGGGTCGCCGACCACGAAGATTGTGCGGTCCACATCGTCTCGCGCGCCAAAGCCGCTGGTGAACTCGCGCGCGAGATTGTCAATGATGCGCCATTGTGCGGGGCTGGTGTCCTGAGCCTCGTCCACCAGAATATGGTCGATCCCACCATCCAGTCGGAACAGGACCCAGGACGCAATCGCCGGATCGGTCAGGATCGCGCCTGCTTTCAGGATCAGATCGTCGAAATCCAGCCACCCCCGCTCCAACTTCGCGTCTTCGTAAAGGCGCACGAAGTGATGAGCAAATCCGTGCAATGCGGTTGTGCGCCTGACGTTCGAGAGGGCGAGCCGTGCCAGATACGCATCTTCGACCCGCTGCATGAAATCGTCCAGTTGCGGCATGATGGTTGCACAATCACCGGCGCGCATCGCTTTGGTTGGAAAAGACCCTATCTTAGCGGAATATGGTGGCTTTTGATTAATCATGAACCGGGCACACTGGTTCAGAACATCGAAGGACGGGGCGGACAGATCGACGGCTGCCAGATAATCTGCACCCTTTTGTTCGGTGGCGCTTCCGGTTGCCAGAATATCCCGAAGTGTGACCAGCATATGCAGATCACCAGGTTTGAAAAGCGCATTCAGTATGGAATGCTCATCCAGTGCGGGCGATATGCCGAACCATCCGGCTATCTCGGCTTCGGTTGGCTGATCAATGAACAAAGTGCGATTGCCGGTGATTTCGGCGGTCAGCTGCGCCATGTCTTCGCCGGTGAAATGCTGCGATAGGGCGACCACATGCGGTGCAAGCGGTCCTTCGCTCATCCGGTCCAGCAGTTCGGCACGCAGCTCTTTGGCGGTGCGGTCGTCCATTTCTGTGAATTGCGGCGAGACACCGGCCTCCATCGGAAAACGGCGCAGCAAAGACGCGGCGTAGGCGTGGATGGTCTGGATTTTCAGCCCGCCGGGTGTTTCGATCGCGCGGGCGAAAAGTTGGCGCGCCAGTGATAGATCGCGCGTGCCCTCCAACCCCAGATCGTGCAGGGCGGTGGCGAGGGCGTCGTCATCCTTCATCGCCCATTCACCCAGCCGTTTGAACAGACGGTTCTGCATCTCGCTGGCAGCGGCCTTGGTATAGGTCAGGCACAGGATGTTCTGCGGCGAGACGCCATCCAGCAACAACCGCGCCACCCGGTCGGTCAGGACCCGCGTCTTGCCCGACCCGGCATTGGCCGACAACCAGGTGGAGTTGCGCGGGTCCGCGGCCCGGATCTGACTGAGCGTCGCGTCGTCAAATGTCATTGCCCCACCCCTATCGTTACCGGCTCATCGCTGTCATCCCATTCCCCGAACCGGGCGAGGTGATCATAGTCGCCATCAAATCGCTGTTTGTGCACAGCGCGTCGGGCGGTAAACCCCTGCTTCGGTCTATGATAGGCTTGGATCAGGGTCAGAAGTTCGTCTTGGACCACGTCGATGTCCCGCGCGGAAAGCGGCACGGGCTTCGTCTCCTGCGGGGTCAGCCCGATATAGGCAACACTTGCGACGAGGGCGGCGGATATGTCTCTGAACCCGCCCAACTTCGCAATTACGGCTTCCAGCAGCAGTTGCTTGTCGTAATGCGTCTGCATTTTGTCGGTGGGCGGCTGCCCGGATTTATAGTCGTAGATCTCAAGCTGCCCGTCATGTCGTTGATCGATCCGGTCCGCCTTGGCGCGCAGGGTGAAGCCAATATCGTCGAACGTGACCTCGCCCCAAACCTCGTTGGCAAGATTGTCCGCATTGGCGCGCCGCACTCGTTCTTCGTTCACGAACCAATCCGCGACACGCCCGATCCGGGCCTGCCAAAGAATGCGTGTAGCGGGCCAAGGCACGTGGTCTTCCATAACCTCGCGGGCGATGTTCATGAGGCGCGCGGTTTCGGCCTCGTGATCGGCGCATGGCGGGGCTTCTGCAACGAAGCGTTCGAAGACACGGTGCAGAACCGTGCCGCGAATACGCGCGTCAGCAGTTTGGCGCACCGGGTCCAGCGGTCGGAGGTGCAGCACCTTGTCGGCATAAACCGCATAAGGATCACGGATCAGCTTTGTCACACCCGTCACCGAGAGCGCTGTCGGGCGGGCCGACACCGGGGGGGCGGGCGATGGGCGCGGGGCGGGAGAGACCAGCACCGTGGGGGTGTCTAACTGGCCCGCCAGTTTTGACCAGTCCGCCCCACGCGACCGCATGTCCTTCAGCGCTTGCTCTCCGGCCTCTGACATACCGCCCATCAGGTTGCACAACCGATTCAGCCAGCGCGACGGAATGGTCTCGCTGTCCTCATCGCGGGTGGAGCGGGTCAGAAACACCTCGCGCGTCGCTATGGCTTGTTGGAAATCATGTGCAGACAGGCCAATGCGGCGTTCCGGCAATAACAACCCGGCATCCAATCGCATTTTTCGGTTCAGCCACGGATCAGGGCCGGGAAGTTCCGGCCATGTTCCGTCGTTCAATCCGGCCAGAATGACGCGATCCGCGCCTTGAACGCGGGCTTCCAATGTGCCCCAGAACATCACACCGGGATGTGGTGTGATTGGGTCGCGCACAACACCGGCGTTCAGAACCGACGCAAACAGATCGCGATAGGCAGAAGCGGATAGCTTGCCCCCATACTCTGCATTTCCAGCAAGGTCAGAGACTGTTTCGAGCGCTTTCTGCCCCGCGGATTGCTCCCAAAGCTCCCCCGTTCCATCCGGGGCGCAGCCACGGGCTATACGCTCGGTCAGATCAACATGCTGGTTGATAAGGGTCGTTAGTGAATGCTCACCTGCTTGCATCTGGTTCAGAAACGTCTGGCCGACCCAGCTGGCCCACACGTTCCGCGCGGGTTCGTCCGGGAACCTGGCAGCCCAATCCGTCAACGCGTCGATGTTGGGCGGCGCGTAACGGCCTCGCAGCACGTCCAGCTCAAGGTCACGGGTCCAGCGCAGATGATTACCCCGCGTGCCTGCGGTGCTGTGGGTCAGCGGGTGTTTCAATAGCGCCAGCAACGTCTCGCCGGTGGTCTCTTCACACAGAAGCTGTGCGCTTTGGCGCAACAGCCGCCCCGGCGCTGACAGTGCAAGCGGACGCCCGGCGCTGTCATCGGGAACGATCCGCCAGCGGTCCAGCGCGGCCGCCACCTGTCGGGTCAGGTTCCGATCCGGGGTGATCAGGGCAACCGATGCGCCATCTTCCACTGACCGACGCAACACGACGGCGATGGCCAGCGCCTCGTCGCGTGGGGTGCGGGTTTCAATCAAGGTCAGGTTCTGGGTTGCAGCTTTGATGCCTTGAAACGCCTTGCCCTCGACCTGCCATTGATCTGTCACCGGCGCGGGACGCAGGGCGAGTGATACCAACCGATTGCGATTGGGTTCTGGTGGTTCGTCTTGGGTCCAGCGCGGCACATCGGATGGTGTCAGACCAACCCGTTTCAGAAAGCTGGCGAAGCGGTATTGCGGGTGATCCTGCGCCGAGAAATCATTGTCTAACTCTGCCCAGGTCTGGTTCGGCATGTCATAGTCGAACCCCGGCAGGATCACCGCGCCCTGCGGGAGGCGCGCCGCCGCATCCATCAACAATGCGGTGGCCCCGCGCGAGCCGGTCGATCCGGCGATCAACATCGGGTGTTCCGGCGGTTGAGTGTGCCATTTTGCGATGGTCGCTTCGACAACCATGCGCTGGCGGGTTTCGACATCTGGAACATCCAGCGTTTCGTGATTGAAATAGTGTTCGACAAGCGAAATAAACTTCAGACTTCTGGCCCAATGTTCAGACATCTCGCCGACGTCAAGCGAATGCAGGTCCCGCGGGTGGACGCCCTCGCTGTGCATTTCGTCCATCAGATCGGCAAGGCTGTCGGCAAGATCGAAGGCCGCAGCTTTGGGGGCAAGATCTGGTTCGCGCTCTAAGAGCGCTGCGATCAACTGGCGCAACTCCAGCCGTCGCCGAAGTGGGGCCACCGGCAATGGCACCTCGTGCAGCGCCGGATCGCGAGCCAGATCGGTGATCAGGCGGATGCGAGGCAGAAACAGGGGTTGCCCGTCAAACAAGGCGCGGACACGGGCTTGCATCCGGCTTGTGTTCACGAACACCTCCATGCGCGCCAAGGCGTCCGGATTGGACGGCGCGACGCGATCCAGAATACCAGTGACCAGAGCTTGCGGGAAATCGACGCCTGGTGGTGTGCCGAAAATGCGCGGGGTGTCAGATGGGTCGAACATTTGCATCCTTCAGCATGGTTTCGGCAAGTGTGATCCCTTCGGGATGGCCAACATCGCACCAGCGCCCTTGATGTTCGAGCCCGAAAACGCGTCCACCTGCCAGCAACCGGTCCCATACGACGTTGAGCGAGAATACATCGTCCCCAACCGCTGCGACGGGTTCGGTTTTGATGATCTGGCAGCCGGTAAAGGTCAGCCCCGCACCGCGACGAAGCAATCCGTCCTCGGCCATCAGGAAATCCCCCTGACCTGTGTGGCCGACGGCGTTCTGTGGCGCGACGAGCATCAACAACGCGTCCATTCGACCGGGGTCCCAAGTCTTGAGCAAAGGCGGAATTGGGTTCGGTCCCGTCCAGACCGCATCAGAGTTCAGAGTGACGATACTTTCGCTTTTCAGCGACGATAGAGCCTTTTTCAACCCTCCCCCGGTTTCAAGCAGTTGGCTGTCTTCGTGCGAGAACCGGATATCCCGGAGATCAAGATGATCGACGATCTGGTCGCCCAGATGGTGCAGGTTGATGATTATATTCCTGATTGGGCTGTCATCGACAAGCGCGAGCGCATGGTCGATCAACGGTTTGCCCGCCACCGGAATCATCGGCTTGGGAATTGTCTGGGTCAGCGCGCCCATGCGCGTGCCGCGACCGGCTGCAAAGATCATGGCGGTGTCTGGCATGGAGTCCTCAGGATTTGCAGGAAGGCCCGGGTTGGCGGTTCAAGAAGCGGGGTCAACGTCGCCGACAGGTTTGCAAGCGACGGATGTGACAGATCGGTTTGCAAATGTGCCCAAACGCGCGGGATCAGATCGACGTAATGGGGTTTGTTCATCACCCGAGACAAGCGGGCGAAGATACCCAGGATGCGCAGATTGCGTTGGGCCGAGATCAGTGCGGCTTCGGCCCGGAACGATGGTTCGTCATAGCCTTTGATCTGGCAGAACAACGTGATCAGGTGATCGGCAAGTTCGGGCGACACGTCGCGCCGTGCGTCCCGGATCAGCGACATCAGATCATAGGCTGGATGGGTTTGCACCGCGTCCTGGAAATCCAACAGGCCGACGCGCGCAACCCCTGTGCGCTTGGGCAGCCATATCAGGTTCTCGGCATGAAAATCGCGCAGGGATACGCAGGTGAACTCGCCCAGTTGGGCCAGAAGCTCGCGCAGCAAGTCTTTGGCGTGACGCGCATCGTCGCCGGGTTCGGTGGGCAGCGTTGTCTGGTAATGTAGAAACGCCAGATCAGTGGCCTGCGCCATTTCGTTTGGCCCATATTTCGGCAGCGACTGGTTGGGATGGGCGTGCAGATGGCAGATCACGTGAAGGGCGGCTTCGTAGAGATGTTGCTCACGCGCTGCATCATTTGTGATCACATTCGCAAAAAGAGCATCCCCAAGATCTTCTAGCAGCAGAAAGCCAGCCTCCAGATCATGTGCAAATATCTCGGGCGCCGACAGGCCGGATTGTGTCAGGTAGTCGGCAACCATTATAAACGGTGCGGATGAACCGGTGCGATCCGGCGGTGCGTCCATCAAGATGGCCGTTTGATGTGTATCTGGGTGCGTTAGTCTCTGATATGTTCGTGCAGAGGCATCGCCCGCGATGGGTTCCAAGGTGGCGGATTGCCAGCCGGCATCAATCAGGAACTGCGACCTTTGATTTGCGCGGTTACTCATGACGGCAATGCGCCCAGAACGCGGTCTTGCCAGATGTGTTTGGGGCCTGTGAATGTGATCACACGATGATCTTCGCGACCCGGATCTGCGCTGGTATCGAATGACATAAGCAGGGCGCGTTCCGGCCAAAGGTCGCCCAGACGATCCGGCCATTCGACAAGGCAGATGGCGTCGTCAAAGGCTTGCGTAAGCCCCAGCTCCTCGATCTCGTCAGGATGGGACAGGCGGTAAAGATCCGCGTGCCAGATCTCGGATGGGTCGACGTCATAGGTCTGAACCAGCGTGAATGTTGGCGAGGGAACATCTTCCACGCGACATGTTCTGGCTTGCAGCGCCTGGATCAACGATCGGGCAAAATGCGTTTTCCCGGCACCGATCCCGCCTTCCAGCAAGATTACATCGCCGCTGCGTAGATAAGCCGACAGGTTTTCCGCAAATTGCCGGGTGTGATCCGGTGAGGGGAAAAGACCCTGATGAGAAAACGCCTGCGACATGGCAGGAGTTTTATCCCTCTGTCAGGGTGACGCAAGCCCGATCACGCACCGGCGGTCAGGAACTTCTCGGCAGACGCGACGGGTTGGGCTTCGGTCGCTGCAAATCCGAAGCGCACCATCGTGGCGCCGCGCATCATCGGAGCGACCGAGCAAGTCAGCATTCGGCCATCTGACTGCATCACCGAGGTGTCCCAGGGTTCCCGCTCGCCGTTTGTGGCAACAAACTCTTTAAGGTTCTGCCAAAGCGGCGTGTCGTCACAGGCCTTGCGCCACGTCTTGATGGCGTCCCCAAGATTGACGTCGCCCAGACTGACCGACGGATCGTCCTGCCATAATATGCTGTAGGCCTTGTTTGACATCGTCAGCACGCCGCCCGCGTTGAAGATTGCAATGGCATCGTCAATGCCATCCAGTGCGGCCTGCCCCATCTCAAGCTCGGTCCGAAAACGGCGGGTCAGTGATATTTCCGCACTGATATCTTCAAACAGAAACGCAACAGCGCCGTCAGGATGGGGTCGCCCGGTAACACGATAGGTCTGCCCGGTGGGAAGTGCCCATGTTTCTTCATAGGTTCCGTTCACTGCCGCGGCTTCCAGATCGGACATCTGTTGCCGCCATGACATGTAGTCTTTCGGTTCTGGCATCATGCGTTTTTCGCGCAACCGGTCCAGAAAGCTGGACAGGGTCGGCCGACCGACAAGGAAATCCACCGGCAATGCGACCAAATCTGTCAGTGCAGGATTGAACAGGGTCAATTGCCGCTTACGGTCAAAAATAGCAAGGCCAATGGGAAGATGCGCGAAGGTCTTGGTCAGTGTCGTGATGAACTCGTTGCGTGAGGTTTCTGCCTGAACAATCCGATCAGCCGGAACAGCAGTAAAGAGTCTATCATTGCCTAAAACGGCGTCATGCAGGTCAAACCAGTGCCGCGTTTGGTCATCCGGAAGCTGGATCGCAACCCGACCGGGCTGTGTCAGGTCCTTCACCTCCTTCAGCTGTCCCTGCTGAAATATCTTCAACGGTGGCCATGCCGCAAGATCGCCGGTGTCGTTCATCTTTTCGGCCAGATCCAGATAGGATTTGTTGGCCCAGGTGATCGCGCCGCCTTCGTCTTCGCGCCACACCATCAGCGGCAGATGCTCGGACGTGGCGCGCAGGCTTTCAAGTTCGTGCTGCATAGCGTCGAAGCTCAGCCGGTCCATCGCTTTGGAGGTGGTGTGGCTTTCGCTGTCAATAAGTTCGATCCGCGCCAAACCACTGCGCCATTCCGCGACAATCCGGTTGCTTCCATCCGAGGAGGTCAGGGTCAGCGTGCCCAGATCGGCCAATTCGCCCATGTGTTTCGTCAGATCGGGAAAGCGATTTTGAAGCAATTGTGCAAACCGCTGCCAATCCGTGTCAGGACCGTCGGGCCGACCGGCCAACAACATCTGACGCGCCGCTGGCGTCGCGTCGCACAGCGTTTCGTCGTCGAACAGAAACACCATCTGGTCATCCGCTGCATCGGCGTCGTCGCGCAGGCTTTTTCGCCGTCGCGCTTCAACCCAAGACAGGGCAAGCAGCGCTATGAACGCGGCCAGAAATGCGGCAAGGACAACCCCGATTGTAAGCAGTGTGTTAATCATATGCGCACCTCTCTGCCGCTGCGCACCCGTTGCGCCGCGCTGGTCGTGAGGCCACCCTACTCACGGGTTGGTTAATGAAGGTTTAATCGCGGTGCTCGGTCAGCCGAACGGGATGTTTTCACCCAGCCCACCTTCGACTGGTTTGCGTTCGATCCCTCCAGTGGTGCGAGGCCAGACGACCTGCGCAATGGCACCTGACTTTTCGCGCGGGTGCGGCCGGCCGGTATAGGGTTCGGTTCCGTTGGCAAAGCTCAGCCTGGCGCCGGTCCGTTCCAAAAGGGTTTTTGCGATGAACAGACCCAACCCCATCCCCTTGTATTCGCGGCGCCGTCCCTTGTCCTGCGCGGGTTTCTTGCCGCGAATGAACGGATCGCCGATCCAGCCGATCACTTGGGGCGAGTAGCCGCGCCCGTCATCAATGATCCGAAGCTTGATCTCAGTCCGGGTCCAGTCGATCTCGATCCAGACCGTCGTTGTCGCAAAATCGACAGCGTTCTGGATCAGGTTCCGCAGACCATGGATGATCTCGGGGCGGCGCGCGACGACAGGCTCATCGGTCGGGTCGTTGAGGTGCGACACGACCGAGATTTCAAGCGCTTTACCGCGATCTGCGTGGGGCTCGGCGGCTTCTTCCACCAATGTGACAAGAGGCACGCTTTTCATCAGCATGTCATCCTTACCCGCCCGGCCCATCGACTGAAGAATATCGCGGCAGCGGTCAGCCTGCTGACCTATCAGGGCCGCGTCTTCGCGCAGATCGGTCTGATCGTCCAGTTCATCGACAAGTTCGGATGCGACCAACTTGATCGTGGCCAAGGGGGTGCCAAGCTCGTGCGCGGCAGCGGCCACCACGCCGCCAAGATCGGTCAGCTTCTGTTCGCGCGACAGGGCCATTTGGGTTGCCAGAAGCGCCTCGGACATTGACCGCATTTCGGACGAAATTCGGCGGGTATAGAGACCAACAAAGCCAATGGATGTCACCACTGCCACCCAGATGCCGAACACGAACAGATCGGGCATCAGAACCGCCACACCGTCCTGGGTTTGCAGGGAGATGTTGAAATCCGCGACCGCCGTCGTAGCCGCTATCGCGACGCTGCCCACAATGACGGTGGCACGGGTGGACAGCGCGGTCGCGGCGACGGTGACGGGGGCCACGATCAGCACCATGAACGGGTTGTGAAGTCCGCCGGTCAGGAAGACCATGAAGGCCAGTTGAAGCGTGTCGAACAGAAGCATCCCGGTCGCGTCCCGCTCGTTCAGGCGTGCGTTCTTGGGAAACACGGCCAGCGAAACAAGATTGGCGATCACCGCCAGCCCGATGGCCACCGCCGCCAATCCCAGCGGGATTTGCAGCGAGAACACATAGATCGACACGGCAATCGCGGCGACCTGGCCGAAAACAGCGGCCCAACGCAGCACAACCAGCGTGCGTAACCGCACCCAGCGACCCGGCAGGATATCCGCGTCCGCCTGAAACATCCGATGGTTAAGAGGCCCCGTGCTGTTCTCGCTCATGTGATCCATCGCTTGCTGGTCTTGGGTTGTGTCATTCTGACCCCTTGTTAGTCCTGCGCAAAAAGCGGATCAATGTCGACACGTTATCAAGGAGTAAGCCGATGATGCGTCCATATGCAATTACCGGGGCCGTAGCCGTCGCAGCTTTGCTTGGGGCGACCTGGTATGTCACCACCGGCGAAACCGACAAGTTTGCGCAGTGCCGGGCCGGGGCGGTTGGGACTGGGGCGGCTTCCATCGGGGGACCGTTCGAGCTGACCGATGAAACCGGCAAGCCGGTGACAGACAAGGATGTGATCACAAAGCCCACCCTGGTCTATTTCGGATATACGTTTTGCCCGGATGTCTGCCCGCTGGACAGTGCGCGTAATGCCGACGCGATGCGCCTTTTGCAGGATCGCGGCTATGACATTCAGTCCGTGTTCATCTCGATCGACCCGGACCGTGACACGCCCGAGCAACTGGCGGATTTCACCAACTATATGCACGAGGATATGATCGGATTGACTGGCACGCCAGAGCAGGTGAAGGCCGCAAGTCAAGCCTACAAAACCTATTATCGCAAGCAAGAGCCGGAAGAGGGTCAGGAAGAGTATTACCTGATGGACCACTCGACCTTCACATACCTGATGTTCCCGGACAAAGGGTTTGCCGATTTCTTCAAACGCGACGAAACGCCCGAGCAATTGGCCGACCGTGCGGGATGTTTCATTGACGCCTCAGACAAATAGCCGGTTTCGGCGCGTTGAATTTGACCTTACGGTGCGAAATGCATAGGTAAAGTTGAATAAGACGCGAACCGGAGGTTGGTCCGATGACAGCACAGGAACTAGACGCGATCGGCGAGGACGCATCCCTGCTGCTTGTGGATGATGACGAACCTTTTTTGCGTCGTTTGGCGCGTGCGATGGAAAAACGCGGATTTGCACCGGAAACGGCTGGATCCGTTGCTGCGGGCAAGGCGATTGCCACGGCCCGTCCGCCTGCCTATGCCGTTGTTGATTTGCGGCTTGAGGATGGCAACGGACTGGATGTCGTTGAAACCATTCGCGAAAAACGACCCGATGCCCGCATCGTGGTCCTGACGGGCTATGGCGCGATTGCCACGGCGGTGTCGGCGGTCAAGATTGGCGCGAATGATTACCTGTCAAAACCCGCTGATGCGAATGACGTGATGAATGCGTTGCTGGCCAAGTCGGATGCCATGCCGCCGCCGCCGGAAAACCCGATGTCGGCCGATCGTGTGCGATGGGAGCATATTCAGCGGGTTTATGAGCTTTGTGATCGCAACGTGTCGGAAACCGCGCGGCGTCTGAACATGCACCGCCGCACCTTGCAGCGAATTCTGGCCAAGCGTAGCCCCAAGTGATGCGTTTGCTGATCCTTCTTGCGACATTGTCGGGCCTGACGGCCTGTATTGCGCCGACACCGACATCGACGCGCAGCGCGGTGGTCGTTCGCCCGGATGCCGCAGGGCTTCAGGTCGATCCGGTGAACAAGCGCATAGATTTTGGGCGGTCGCCCAAAGGTGTCGTGCCTGCCATGGACCGCGAACTGGGCCGCCATGCGGTGCTGCCACTGGATGGCTGCCCCGCAGGCGTTGTGCAGCAGTTGCAGTGGGATGATCTGGTTCTGACCTTCACACGGGAGCGGTTCGTCGGTTGGCGTGACGCGAGCGGGCGTCAGGGGCAAACCTGCGCCTAGGCGATATCGAACCGCTTGCGCGTCGAATTCTGACCGATGCAGCTGTGGATCCTTCACGAATGATCGGGTTCAGAAGGTCACACGTGGCCTGTGCGTCTGCGGCGTGGGCTTCTGGTGTCGAGATCATGTCATCTGCCCCAACAGTGCAAGGTGTCGGTCTGTGAAATCTTTGCGCACATTGGCGGGTGCGCGCAGCACTATCGTCAGTCCGTCGATCTGTTTTGGGTCCGGCGTTCCGAAAAACTTGTTGGCTTCTTCGACAGCAAAGCCCGCGATCTGGGTGGCTTCCAGCCAAGCCGAGATCCGATCCGCCTGCTTGATCGCCCTTTTGATGGTGTCGGGCAGCTTGGCGGGCAGACCGAACTTTATGTGAATGGCCGCCATTAACCGGTCATCCATCTCGCCATAGGCCGGACCGACTGCCGATTTAACCGGCGAGATCATGTCGCCAATCACATATTCCGGCGCATCATGCAGAAGCGCCGCCAACCGCCATTTCACAGGCGCGGTGGGGTTCATGCGGGAATAGAGCGTTTCGACCAGCAGTGAATGTTCGGCCACGGAATAGGGGAAATCGCCAAAGGTCTGTCCGTTCCAGCGCGCGACGAAAGCCAGACCGTGGGCGATATCCTCGATCTCGATATCCATCGGGGTCGGGTCCAGCAGATCCAGACGACGACCGGACAGCATGCGTTGCCATGCGCGGGGCTGTTTGGGCATTGTGGCGGTCTCCTCGCGTGTTTCGAGGCGCACTTTGGTGTTTTTGGACCGCGAGTCAATCAGGCTTGATTGCCAGCCCGTCCATAGGATGTTACGGCACCTGCAAAACGTATTGGGTTCTGTATCGGAGAAACACCGTGACCAAAGACTACATAGTAAAAGACATCAGCCTTGCCGAATTTGGCCGCAAGGAACTGGATATTGCAGAAACCGAGATGCCGGGCCTGATGGCACTGCGCGACGAATATGGTGAGAGCAAACCATTGAAGGGCGCGCGCATTGTCGGGTCGTTGCACATGACCATCCAAACCGCTGTTCTGATCGAAACGCTCGTTGCGCTGGGCGCTGATGTGCGCTGGGCGTCGTGCAACATCTTCTCGACCCAGGATCACGCTGCTGCGGCGATAGCGGCGGGGGGGACGCCTGTCTTTGCGATCAAGGGCCAGTCGCTGGAAGAGCATTGGGATTATCTGGACCGCTCGTTCATGTTCCCCGACGGCCCGAATCTGATTCTGGATGATGGCGGTGACGCGACACTTTATATCTTGCTGGGCGCACGCGTCGAAAACGGCGAGACAGACCTGATCGAAACGCCCACCTCGGAAGAGGAAGTGGCGGTTTTCGCCCAGATCAAGAAGCGTATGAAGGCCACCCCGGGCTGGTTCACCAAGATGCGTGGCCAGATCAAAGGCGTGTCCGAGGAAACCACCACGGGCGTTCACCGTTTGTATGATCTGGTGAAGCAAGGCCAGTTGCCGTTCCCCGCGATCAACGTGAACGATTCCGTCACCAAGTCGAAATTCGACAACAAATACGGCTGTAAGGAATCGCTGGTCGACGGTATCCGCCGCGCCACCGACACGATGATGGCGGGTAAGGTTGCTGTTGTTTGTGGTTACGGTGACGTTGGCAAGGGCTCTGCCGCGTCGTTGCGTGGCGCTGGCGCCCGCGTGAAAGTGACCGAAATCGACCCTATCTGTGCGCTGCAAGCCGCGATGGACGGGTTCGAGGTTGTGACGCTGGAAGACGCGGTGGCTGACGCCGACATCTTCATCACCACCACCGGCAACAAGGACGTGATCCGCATCGAGCATATGCGCGCGATGAAGGACATGGCCATCGTTGGCAATATCGGCCACTTCGACAATGAAATTCAGGTGGCAAGCCTGAAGAACCACAAGTGGACCAACATCAAGGAACAGGTGGACATGATCGAGATGCCGTCAGGCAACCGTCTGATCCTTCTGTCCGAGGGGCGTTTGCTGAACCTCGGCAACGCCACTGGCCACCCGTCCTTCGTGATGTCGGCCAGCTTTACCAACCAGGTGTTGGCGCAGATCGAGCTGTGGACCAAGGGTGACGACTACGGGAACGACGTCTATATCCTGCCCAAGCATCTGGACGAGAAAGTCGCCCGCCTGCATCTGGATCGGATCGGTGTGAAACTGTCCACGCTGAGCAGCGAGCAGGCGTCCTATATTGGCGTCACACCCGAAGGGCCGTTCAAGCCCGAGCATTATCGGTATTGATTGATAGCCGTCGCGCGAAGCGGCGGAAATTCGCAAGCCTCAAGTGTGCGTTCCGGCAACAAACTGCCGGTTCAAAACGGCTGCGCCGTCGCCGGGAACCAAGGCCGTCCTGCTTCGTTGTGCCTGTATCCATATCCAGCAATGAAAGGAGATATGATATGACACTCAAGTATTTCTGGATGAGCACGGCGGTTGCAACGATGATCGCCGGTGGTGCCTTGGCGCAGGACACGGCCACCCCCGAAACGGGCGTGGCAAGCGGGGGTGCGGACACTGCGGTGATCGCACCAAAGTTCATGAGCCTTGAGGAAATGACTGTTGGCGACATGATCGGCACATTCGTCTATGACCCGGAGGGCGAACGGATCAGCGAGATCGACTATGTGATCTCGGGGGCTGGTGGCCCTGAAGTCGTGCTGGGTATCGGGGGGTTCCTCGGTCTCGGTGAATACACCGTCGCCCTGCCGCTGACCGATTTCAAACTCGGTGAGGACGGCTTATCGCTGCGGCTTGATACGGACAAGGAAACGTTGAAGACCTATCCGGAATTCGACGAATCCATGGCCGAGAACCTGCCAGCGGAAACGTCCATCGGCACATTGTTGACCCAGGCCGGTGATAGCAGCTCCATGACAACCGAAGAAGGTGCCGCAGAGTCAGATGCCGCGACCGATGAACCGGCCACGGATGATGCCACGCAGACAGAAGAAGGTGACATGACCGATGAGGGCACTACGGAAGGTGAGACCACCGAAGAGACCACAACTCAATAGTGCAGATGTCACTCTCAAACTTGGCGGATAACCTGAATGCGCCGCCCTTCGGGGCGGCGCTTTTGATTTACAGGTTGTCACCAAACCCGAAGGTCTCGGTGACATAGTCAATATCCTTGTCGCCCCGCCCTGACAGGTTGATCAGGATCGACTTGCCGGGGTTCTTCGGTGCTTCGCGCATTGCGAAGGCAACGGCGTGTGCGCTTTCCAGGGCCGGGATGATCCCCTCATGACGGCTGAGCGCATAGAAAGCCGCCAGAGCCTCTTTGTCGTCAGCGGAGGTATAGTTCGCTTTGCCGGTGCGATACAGATGCGCATGCTCTGGTCCGACACCGGGATAGTCCAGACCAGAGGCGACTGTGTGGACCGGTGCTGGATCACCGTTCTCGTCTTTCAGAACCATGGTGCGGAACCCATGAATATCTCCGTCTTCACCATAGGTAATCGTGGCCGCGTGATCGCCCAGCTTGGACGACGTGCCCATCGGCTCTACTCCATGCAGCGATACGTCTTCGTCGTCGATAAAGCCGGAAAACAGACCCATCGCGTTTGACCCGCCGCCGACACAGGCGGCGACCATGTCGGGTAGCCCGCCGGTCATCTCAAGGAACTGCTCACGCGATTCAATCCCGACGATGTGCTGGAAATCGCGCACGATCAGCGGGAAAGGGTGTGGACCGACAACTGATCCGATGGCGAACAGAGCGGTATCTGCCTGCCCCATATAGCTTTCAAACGCACTGTCCACAGCTTCCTTGAGCGAACGTCCACCGAAGCCGACCGGCACAACCTTGGCACCCAGAAGCTTCATGCGGGTGACGTTCGGAGCTTCCTTGGCGATGTCGATCTCGCCCATGTGAATTTCGCATTCCAGCCCGAAATAGGCCGCAGCAGTCGCCAGCGCGACGCCATGCTGACCCGCGCCGGTTTCGGCCATCAGCTTTTTCTTGCCCATGAACTTTGCCAACAGCCCCTCGCCCATGCAGTGATTCAGCTTGTGCGCGCCGGTGTGGTTCAGATCTTCGCGCTTGGCATAGATTTGCGCCCCGCCAGACAGGTTCGACAGGTTCTTGAGGTAAGAGATTGGTGTCGGTCGTCCTTGGAAATGCTTGCGGATATGGCGCAGCTCGGCAATGAAATCGGCCGACTTTGAGATACGGTCATAGGCGTCGCGGATTTCCTTGAAATGCGGTTCAAGCGGCGGCGGTAACATTGCGCCGCCATAGTTTCCGAACATGCCGTCACGGGTGGGGGTGGATTTCAAGTATGATGCCATCGTGTCATTGATCCTTGCTTGCAAGTTTCAGGGGATCAGACAGGGACTTGTCTTTTGCCACAAGGTAAAAATTGCCGCAGGTCTTGATTTTGCAGCAAAAACGGCCCGCTGTTGAACGGACCGCTTATCCATGATCATGACGATTTTAGCCGGGGATGCGCAGCTTCTGACCGGGATAGATCAGGTCAGGGTCTTTCAGCATAGGCTTGTTGGCCTCAAAAATCTCTTTGTAGCGCGCGCCATTGCCCAGCGTCTTTTCCGAGATTGCCCAAAGCGTATCGCCTTTTTCCACAGTGTGGAATGTTGGCTCGCCATCCAGGTCGGCTTCAACCTCGGCGACGCCTTCGACGTTGCCAACGGCAAGAATGACCTTCTCGCGATCTTCCGCGCTCAGGTTCTCGCCGCCCTTTACTGTCACCTTCTCGCCGTCCAGCTTGATGTCCAATTTGGATGTGTCGATACCCAAATCAGCCACTTCCTTGTTCAAACTGTCAGCAGATGCTGTTTCATCACCGCCACCAAACAGCGATTTTCCCGCACCCTTCACAAAACTCCAAAGACCCATGATTTCCTCCGTTACAAAAACATACGACCGGCGACATCCTGCGGGAAATCAGCGCAGATGCCTAGGGGGAATACAAAGGTAAACTTTTCCTTTGACCAATTTACGATTGAGCTTAGTCTCGTTGTCGAATTGGGCTTCGGCCCGTTGGTAAAATTATGGGAGACCAAAATGGGTAAACGTGACGAACTGATTGCAAAGTATGCGGATGATCTGAAATCGAAATGCGGTATGACGCCGGATATGGACCTGCTGACCAAAGTGACCATCGGTTGCGGCCCTGCGATTTACAATGCCGATGCGTCTACCGTTGCGGCTGGACAGGACAGCGAGCTTGAGACCGTGAAAGACAATTTCCTGGTCAAGAAGCTGGGTCTTGCCGATGGCCCGCAACTGATGGAAGCAATCAATGCCGTCATCGACACCTATGGTCGTAGCGAGCGTAACAAGTATCGGGCCGTTGTGTATTACATGCTGGTCAAGCACTTCGGCAAGGAATCCGTCTACGGCTAAGCTGTTTGCGACGTGATGCAAGGGCGCTGCCATTTCGGCGGCGCCTTTTTTAGTGATGCATTAAGATATTGATTTTGAATAGTATTGTAAGCAAAGCAAGCTTGCCTCGCGGCGCGCTGGCCGCTACTGTCAAATCGAAGGCTAGGATGGCCGGACCCGAATTTCAAAGACGCTTGTGGTGCTGGGGAGCACGTGGGGTGGAAAGGAGGGGCCGAGACGTCAGCCCCTCCTTTCTCTTTTTTCAGAACACTAGAACAGGACAAGCACCAGCCCGATCACCGCGCAACCGCCCGCGGCATAACCGCCGTCGATCCAGATCAGGCTTTTGTTGCGATCGCCGAACATCACATTGTTCACGATCCAGGGTGCCACCACGAACAGGCCCAGCCCAAGTCCCGTGGTCAAGCCTTCGCCAACTGTATCAATTCCAGCCATGACAAAGATGTGCCGCATCATTCCAGCGACCACGAGCGCGCTGACGAACGCGACGATGAAAGGCAAGGGTGACTTGTCGACGGGCTTCCCGTTTTCATCGACTGCGATACCAGTCGCTTTCACCCATTGCTTGGCAAGTGCCATATACCAAACCGCGCCAAACGCGTAGCCCGCGATGGCCGAGATTAAGACCTGCAACATGAACAATCCTCCTGTGCGCGCTTTAACGCTTACAGTATGGACCCAAACCTAGGGGTTGTCGCCGGAAAGCTCTAAAACGATATCCCATTCTTCCTTCGTCACGGGCTGAACTGACAGCCGGGTGTTGTTGACCAGCACCATATCTGCAAGACGCGGATCGTCCTTGCACATGGCCAGCGTCACCGGGTTTTTCAGCGGTCGCACGGCCTTGATGTCCACGCACTCCCAGCGGTCATCGTCGGTGGTGCTGTCGGGATGGCTTTCAGCAATCACCTCGACAATGCCAACGATCTCTTTCTCTTTTTGTGAATGATAGAAGAAGCCCAGATCGCCGACTTTCATATCGCGCATATGGTTACGGGCCTGATAGTTGCGCACACCGTCCCATTCTTCGCCGGCGTCACCCCTTGCGACCTGCTGGTCCCAGCTCCAGGTCGAGACTTCGGATTTGAAAAGCCAATATGACATCAGCCCACCACCTTGTTCCACTGTTCAATTCGGACGTTCGAGAACAGGCCCGCCTTGGCATAGGGGTCGCCGTCGGCCCAGGCTTGCGCCGCGTCACGGTCTGCAACGTCAAGGATCACGAGCGATCCGCACATCGCCCCGTCTGCGTTCAGAAATGGCCCGGCCTGGGCCACGACGCCGGTGTCCTTGATATAGGCCAGATGGGCATCGCGGTTGGCTTTGCGAATGTCGATTGCACCGGGCTTGTCGGTGCAGATAAGAGCGGTGAGCATATCATTCCTCCTTCAGGGGCCGTGTCAGCAACATGTCTGCGGCTTCGTTTACGGTCAGGTGATTTTCCAGGACGGCCACGACCATGTCGGCGATGGGCATATCCAGCCCGATCTTTTTGGCAAGGTTAGAGACTGCTTTTGCCGTCGCCTTGCCCTCGATCGTCGTGCCTTCGGGTAACGGCTCGCCCCGGCCAAGCGCAAGACCGAAGGCATAGTTGCGCGACTTGTCGGACGAGCAGGTCAAAGCCAGATCTCCAAAGCCGGACAGGCCGGACAGGGTTTCGGGGCGCGCGCCGCGCGACAGGGCAAACCGCTGCATTTCGGCAAAGCCACGGGTCATCAGGGCGGCGTGGGCACTTTCGCCAAGCCCTGCGCCGATTGTCATTCCACAGGCGATGGCGACCACGTTCTTCAGCGCACCACCGATTTCAACACCGACAAGATCGGCGCTGCGATAAGGGCGGATGTTCGGCGTCGACAATGCGGTTTGCAGCGCATGGCCATCGTCAACCGCCAGCGTCAGCGCCGTGGGAAGGCCCGCTGCGATGTCCACAGCGAAGCTTGGCCCCGACAATATAGCGGGTGTTGCGGCAGGACAGGCTCGGCGGATGATTTCGGCCGGGCCAAGGCCGGTGGTCAGATCAATGCCTTTGCAGCACGCGACAAGGGTTTTGCCGTCCAGAAACTTTGTGTGCTGGGTCAGAAAGCGGGCAAGAGATTGCATCGGGACGGTCAGCAAAAGGATGCTGGATTGCGCTGCGTCCGACAGGTCGCCGGTCACGGCCAGCGTTTCGGGAAAGGTGAAGCCCGGCAGGCGTCGCGTGTTCTCGCGCGCCACGTCCATATCTGCCAGATCGCGCGCCCAGAGCGTAACGGGTCGCCCCGTGCGCGCCAAAGAGATCGCCAAGGCTGTGCCGAAAGCACCTGCGCCCAAGACCGAAACCGTCATGCTTTCGCCCCCTTCTTTCCTGATCCAAGCATGGCGGGGGCATGTTGGTCCAGTGGCCATCTTGGACGGGCCTGCAAGGTCATGTCGTCGCGCTGACCGGCCCGGAAACGCTCGATCCCCGCCCAAGCGATCATTGCGGCATTATCTGTGCACAGCGCAAGTGGTGGGGCCAAGAATGTGACTTTCTCACGTTCGCAAACAGTCTCTAACGCAGCGCGAATTGTCATATTGGCGGCAACACCTCCGGCCACGGCCAGCGTTGGGGTGGCCGGTGCCAAAGTCAGGTATTCGGCCAAGGCTCGGCGTGATTTTTCGGCCAGAACATCGGCCACGGCGGCCTGGAACCCGGCACAAAGATCGACACGGTCGGCACGGCGCAACCCGCCATGTTCGGCGACCAGTCGGTCGCGTTCGCGCAGCAGGGCCGTTTTCAAGCCCGAAAAGCTCATGTCGCAACCGGGGCGATCCAGAAGGGGACGTGGGAAATTGAACCGTTTGGGGTCGCCCTTGCGCGCTTCGGCTTCGACCGCGGGACCGCCGGGTTGCAGCAAACCCAAGAGCTTCGCTGTTTTGTCGAACGCTTCGCCGGGGGCGTCGTCGATGGTGCCGCCGAGCCTGCTAAACTCATCCGGTCCTTTGGCGATCAGGAACTGACAATGCCCGCCGGACACCAGCAACATCAGATAGGGGAACGCCGTCTGATCCGTCAGGCGGGGGGTCAGCGCGTGCCCTGCCAGATGGTTCACGCCAATCAGTGGCAGACCGGATCCAGCCGCCAGACCCTTGGCGCACATGACCCCCGCCACGACCCCGCCGATCAAACCGGGTCCGGCTGTGACGGCGATCCCGTCAAGCTCGCCAAGGCGCAAACCGGCCCGTAACAGAGCCTCTTCCACGCAAATATCCAGTTTTTCAGCATGGGCGCGGGCGGCAATTTCCGGCACCACCCCACCGAAATCAGCGTGCAACCCGGTCTGCCCAGCCACGATGGACGACAAAATCTCGGGCATTTGGTCGGCGGTATGGCGCACCACCGCCGCCGCCGTGTCATCGCAGGAGCTTTCCAGCCCCAAAAGGGTTATCGTGTCTGTCATCGCGTTCTGGTCCAAGCGGGATTGGTTGCGGTGTGGCCTCTGGTCGGGGTAACACCACAGGGCAAATCAGACAATCCCGGCAGGCTTATCATGTCCACCCAAAAGACGCTGGTTCTGACCCGACCAGAGCAGAACGCCAACCAGTTGGTCACTCAGATCAAGGAGTCCTTGGGTCGAGATGTGCCAGTTGTCCGCTCACCGATTATGAAAATTTCTCCGACGGGGTTTTGGCCGGACCTGACGGGCGTTGATCTGGTGATCGCGACGTCTGCACACGCCATTCATGGCCCGCTAGATGGCAAACCGGTTTTTTGTGTCGGCGTGCGCACCGCAGATGCGGCGACACTAGCGGGCGGAGATGTGCGCCACTGTGCGTTGGATGCGGCGTCACTGCTTGTGTGGATGGAAACTCAGCCCGATCCGGGCACGGTGATCTATTTGCGCGGGTCGCATGTGGCGACCGACATTCCAGCGGCACTGACAAAACTGAATATCGCAGCGCGCGCCGCTTGGACCTATCGGCAGGATGACCTGCCGCTGACCGACGCCGCCCGCAAACTGTTGGAAGGAACGAGACCCGCGATCCTTCCCCTTTATTCGCCCCGCTCAGCGCGATTGGTTGGGCAGGCGCTTGCAAAGATCGGAGAGAGCCTTCATGTCATTGCGATCAGTGACGCAGTTGCCGATGTTTGGCGCACCGAGACAGGGGGATCGTGTGATGTGGTCGCCGAACCCACCGGCGCGGCAATGGCAGATCGGATAATCGCGACCCTGCGACACTGACCTTGCTTGAGCCAACGGGGGTGGCAAGCTAAGCTGAAACCACAGACGCACCGTGATTTTCTTTAAGAGATTCGAGAGGTTCCGAAATTGGCCAAATCCCGCAAACCAGCCAAGGACACGCCAGAAATGGTCGAGGACGCCGTTGTCGTTGACGAACCCAAAACAGATGAACCGGAAACAGTGAACAAGGTGACTGAACCCGATGCGCCGGATCAGGCACCCGACGAGCAGGAGAAATCGGAAGGTGGTGGGCGTGATGCAGATGCAGAGGATGCAACCACGGATACAGATACGCCAGATCAGATTGCCAAGGATACGCCATCCGCTCAGGCTGCCCCCACCGCAGCCCCCGGTGGATCGACGTTTTTACCACTTCTATTGGGCGGAGCCGTTGCGGCGGCGCTGGGCTTCGGCGCGGCGCGCTATCCCGATCAATGGCCCTTTGCCAGCCAACCCGATGTGGACCCGATAGAGATTAAACTGACCGATCTGGGTGATCGTGTGTCTGGTATCGAGGAAGTGACGGCAGCGCAATCGGCCACGCTGACGGATTTGCAGGACGCCACCGGGCTGGATCAGTTGCGCGGTGAAATGACGGGTCAACTGAACCAGCTGCGCGTTCAATACGAGTCAATGTCGGAAAAGCTGACCGAACTGGAAAACCGGATCGTTACGGTCGAGAAACTGCCGCAGGGGTCCGGCATGGAAGCGGCCGCCGCCGCGGCTGCCGCCTATGAGCGCGAATTGCAGCAAATGCGTCAGATGCTGGACGCGGAACTTGAGCGTATTGGAAACGCTCAGGATCAGGCGCAGACGCTTGAGGTCAGCGCCGCCGAGGCAGCCAAAGCCGCTGCGGCACGGGCTGCGATGTCTCGTGTATTGGCGGCGCTGGAAAGCGGACAGCCCTATGGTGATGCGCTGTTTGATCTGACCGAGAATGCGGGTCTTGACGCACCGGACGCGCTGTCGGCATATGCGGAAACGGGCATCGTGACGCTGGCAACACTGCAAGCGCGGTTCCCGGAGGCGGCGCGCGATGCACTGGATGCGTCTATCCGGGCGGCGGTTGCAGATGGCCAGATGGATCGTGTGACGGCATTTTTCCGCACCCAGCTTGGTGCCCGGTCGCTTGAGCCGCAAGAGGGCGATGATCCCGATGCGATCCTGTCACGGGCCGAAGCCGCGCTGAAGGATGGCCGGATCGCGGCTGCATTAACCGAGCTTGAAGCTTTGCCCGACGCTGGCAAACCCGCGCTTGATGCTTGGATCGAACAGGCCGCCGCCCGCAAGGATGCGCTTGAGGCTGCCCAGGCCTTGGCCCAGCAAGTGAACAGTAATTAAGGACGCACCGATGCTTTGGTCTCTTTTCAAGATTATCCTTTTCGTGACTGCCATCGCTCTGCTGACGCTGGGTGCCGGGTTCCTGATGGAAACCGAGGGTGGCATTCGCATTGCCATTGGGGCGACCGAGTATAATCTGGAGCCTTTACAGGCGGTTATCGCTGCTGTGGTTCTGGTGGTGGCGATCTGGCTTGCGATCATTGTGCTTGGTCTGATCGTGGCTTTCATCCGGTTCGTGAATGGTGATGAAACCGCAATTTCACGCTATTTCGACCGGTCGCGAGAGCGCAAGGGATACGAGGCGTTGGCCGAGGGCATGATCGCGCTGGCCTCCGGTGAAGGCAGCACCGCTATGTCCAAGGCCAGTCGGGCCGAGAAATATCTGCACCGCCCCGAATTGACAAACCTTCTGACCGCGCAGGCCGCGGAAATGACCGGTGACAAGCGGAAGGCGGACGAGGTGTATCGCCGCTTGCTGAAAGATGAACGAACCCAGTTTGTCGGCGTGCGCGGCATCATGAAGCAAAAACTGGCCGAAGGGGATACCGAGACGGCGATGAAACTGGCGCAAAAGGCGTTTGCCCTAAAGCCGCGTCACACGGAAACGCAGGACGTGTTGCTGGGCCTGCAAGCCCGCCACAATGATTGGTCGGGTGCGCGCAAGACTTTAGGGGCCAAGCTGAAATATGGCGACCTGCCGCGTGATGTGCATAAGCGTCGCGATGCGGTTCTCGCGCTGTCCGAAGCCAAAGGCGTTCTGAACGAAGGCAACGACATCAAGGCGCGTGAGGCTGCAATTGAAGCCAATCGCCTGTCGCCCGATCTGGTGCCCGCCGCCGTGATGGCCGCCCGCACCTATATCGAACAGGGCAAACCACGCTATGCCAGCCGCGTTCTGGTCAAGGCGTGGAGCGCCCAGCCGCACCCAGACATCGCCGCCGCCTTCGCCGAGATTGTGCCGGATGAGACACCCGCCGATCGGCTGGTGCGGTTTCGTGCGCTGACCAAGCATCGCGACGGCGATCCCGAAACGCGGATGCTTCTGACCGAGTTGAACATCGCCGCCGAGGATTATGCCGAAGCCCGCAAAGCGCTGGGCGATTTACCCGATGCCTTGCCCAGCCAGCGTGCCCTGACGCTGCTAGCCGCAATCGAGCGCGGCGAAGGCGCAGATGATCAAACCGTCCGCGCTTTGCTGGCGCGTGCCGTGACGGCCCCGCGCGGCCCGCAATGGGTGTGCGAGAACTGCAACCATGTCCACGCCGCCTGGACCCCGATCTGTGATGGGTGTCAGGGCTTCGACACGTTGGCATGGAAGCCTGCGCCCGAAACCGATCACGCAATGCAAGGGGGGGCTGAGATGCTGCCGATGATTGTCGGCGCAGCGGACGCGGGTGATGACACAGCCGAACTTCTCGACCCCGATGACGGGCAAGAGGACGACGTGCTGGAGGCCGAACTGCTGGATGCGGACGCCACGCCGGATGGTGACGCGTCGAAAACCTAGCGACACGCGAGGACGGACAGGCAGCCTTGGCAATTCGATCTGCGACGATCCATCACCATTGCATGAAATTCGCTTGCACAGCGCCCAACCCGCGTCTAAAACCCCGATCGCTGCTGTGTTGTTCCGGGCCGGCAGTCATCTGTGGGCCGCTGTAGCTCAGCTGGTAGAGCACGTCATTCGTAATGATGGGGTCGGGGGTTCGAGTCCCTTCAGCGGCACCATTCTTCTCTTAGAAACAAGCATTTAGTCAAAAACAAATATGACAAACTTCCGGTTACAAGGAGCTATGTCGCCTATCGACCAACATCGGCAGCAGCCTGACGAACCCAAGAAGAAAAATTGGTGGAGCCAAGCTGCTCCTTGTAGCAATAGCGGCCCGCGTAACGAGAAAGCCTTATTACGTTCGTGTCGTGCGGTTTGATCCAAGTTGCCGGAAGCGTGACAGGCTGGGTGTAGTCATCGTACTTGACCCATTTTCCATTCTTGAATTCGGCCAAGCGGATGCTGTCGCCAGCCTTGTAAACTGCCATGTAGTCTAATGGGTTCGGCCCTTCATTCGACACGTACCCCTGTTGATTGCCCATGCGATGTATCCCAACAGCCAAAAGACCGTTACCTTTGACCACCGAGCGCGCAATCTCATAACGCACCCAACGACGCTCAAATGTGTTCGATCCTACGAGCACACAGGTTACAGAAGTATTCTTGATGCCTTCTCGGATAAGGTTTTTCAGAGAGTCTGGTCCGGTCCGCTTCGATCTCTCCCAAATACTACCGTCATAAAAACCCTCAGCCTCGCGTGAATATTCGTGATTGTAGCGCCAAGATTGACGAACTTGGTTCACACGCCAAACGTCGCTTTGGTAGTGAAATGAGAAGAATACTCGCCGTTTCGTGGTCGGGATTTGCAGTGAGGTGAACAAACTATTCATCTATACTCCCCTAAAAATGAGATATGCCACGGCGCCAAGTGAGAGCAATATCGCTAAGTAAAACCAGCTCACAGACCAAGAAACCGCAAGGCGCAACGTTGAAGCTGTTTCACTCATGAACGGTACTGCATTGAGGCTGTAGGCTTCAATTTCTTCACCGCGACGTACATGGTCATAGAGATTACGATAAGCGCGCTCTAGGCGGAGGTATTGTGCATCCATCAACCAGAAGATCAGCATCGGAACTATCGCAGCTACTGCATAGTAGGGGAAGGCTGTTCTACTGTTGCCATGACTGCCACTGCGGCACTACCAAACGTTGCCGCAAGCGCCTTCAATGTGAAGGAATTCGCGCCCATGCGGGAAATGACCCCTTGCAGCATTGTCAAATGTGCAATCCGGATGCTTTCATCTTGCGTTTGGTCTGGCGCCAATAGTCTATCCCTATCTTGTATGTCCGACTCGGTTATCAACAATATGTACCACACCCAAGTACAGGAACGAAAGAGGAACTCGTTGGGCTGTTTGGATTGAAGGACCACGCATCGCTCCGCCAGAAGCTAATGCCTACATCCGGTGACATGATGATCGACAGGACATGCCCCGGCTGCATCCCGCGAAATAGCATCCAGATCACTGCGGCGTACACCAGCTCAGAACGGGAGGCATAGTTCTTTCCGGGGGATTGCTGCCCGTCATGATGGCCTCGACCCATTCCGGCTCCGGCGGCAGAACTTCATAGAGATGATCGGGCAACCCTGCGTTTGCCGAGCAGCAAATCATGGTTCGGCTCGGAAAGACAACTTCTAACAGAAAAGTGGTGCCCCATGACGGACTCGAACCGCCGACCTTGTCCTTACGAAGGACCTGCTCTACCAGCTGAGCTAATGGGGCTACGCGACCGCCCGTTTAAACGCAACGGGCGGCCCCTTCAAGGCAGATTCAGAACGGAATCTCGTCGTCGCCATCATGCGTAGCCAAGCTGGCAAGAATCTCATCCTCAGACGGCTCGTCACTCTCTGCGTTTGCGATGAAAAACCAGTCACCACGGTCACGGTTCATCTTCCATGGGATGGCGCGAAGATTCCAAGGCACATGCAATCCGCAGATGACCTGCTCGCCCGCCTTGTTCTTGCCCACGAGTTGAACCATGTGATCCACCTCATGCGGAATGCCTGTCGCTATGTGCAGCGCCTCTGCGGCATCGTAGATTTCAAGAATCTGCTTCTTCTGCTCAACGAAGAGTTTTTCAACGAACTACGCCGATTGTGTTGAACAAACTTCCCAACTGAGTTGGATGAGCCAATTTTGCGGGAAGATATTCTGGTGAGGCGGCGAATTCCTTTGGTTTTTGGCTAATCGTAGGTCGAGTAGGAATAATGTTTTGCATTTTGTAGGACGCAGAGCGCCACAGGGAATTTTTCAACACAATCCGCCCAATTCGATAACGTAGCAAGCCAAAGAACGGATTCAGTTTGGGTCTGCTATTGACGCTCAGATTCCTATGAAATATGTCGTCATCCTACTGGGCGGGCGTTGTGTAGTGGTAAGACCTTAGCCTTCCAAGCTAATGACGCGGGTTCGATTCCCGCCGCCCGCTCCAGACCTCTTCGTTAGTTGCAAATACACGCTATCGCGCTGGCTGCATCGCCAGTTCCCTTTTCTCATCGCGTTTGAAAAACACGTAGTAAAAGACCGGCGCGGCCACCAATGTCAGGACGGATGCGAACGCCAAGCCGCCCATGATCGTCACCGACATCGACACGAAGAACGCGTCTGACAGCAGGGGTGCCATGCCAAGGATCGTGGTCACGGCGGCCAAAACAACGGGGCGCACCCGTGACGCCGACGCCTCGATAATCGCCGGTCGCAGGGGCACACCTTCAGCCCGGACAAGGTCGATTTCCTCGACCAGAACGATGCCGTTCTTGATCAACATGCCCGACAAGCTCAGAAGGCCAAGCAGGGCTGTGAAGCTGAACGGAAGACCAGTGCCCAACAGGCCAACCACCACACCGTTCACCGACATCGGCACAAGAAGCCAGATGATGATCGGCTGTCTGATCGCGTTGAACAACAGGATCGAGATCATCACCATGATCAGCGCACTCAGCGGCAGTTGCGCACCGAGGCTTGCCTGCGCTTTCGAGGCGTTTTCGAACTCGCCCCCCCATTCCATCGTGTATCCCGAAGGCAGCGGGATCGCCTCGACCGCAGACCGGATTTCGGTATGGGCCTGCGCGGCGGTTACGTCCGTCGCCACATCGGCCCCGACCGACATCGTCGGCACCCTGTTGCGCCGCTGGACCAATGTGTTTTCGACTCGATAATCAAAGCCCTCGATCAATTGCTCAATCGGCAGATAGGTGCCCGTGATTGGCGAGAACACAAGCTGGTCGTTCAGATTGAATTCTTCCGGTTGTGGGCGGCGCATGATGATCGGGATCTGTCTTTCCCGCTCGCGATACACCCCCGCGCGCAAACCGTCGGTCGCATAAAGAAGTGATGCCGCCACGTCGTCACGGTTGATCCCTGCCGTCTGCGCGCGCTGGGTGGCATAAACCGGCTCGATCACCAGTTCCTGCTCGCGCCAATCGGTGCGCAGGTTCAGAAGATTGTCGGAACTGTCGGCCATGACCTGCATGGCCTGATCCGCCAGATCGCGCAACACGGACGGATCACCCCCCGAAAAACGCACTTGGATTGGATCACCGCCGCCGGGGCCAAAGACAAGCCGCTGAACACGGAACTCAGCTTCGGGGAAGTTTTCCTTCCCGAAGGTTTCCAGCCGGGCGTGGATGTCCGGAATATCTTCCAAAGCGTTGGTGCGGATGATCAGGTGCCCATAGCTTTGATTGTCCTTGCCACCGTCATAGGTCAGCATGAACCTTACCGCACCACGCCCGGCATAGGAAGCAACCGAGGTGACATTCTGCTCGTTCAACAACCAGTCTTCCATCACCTCAAGATCGTCCGAAACCTGCTGAATCGAACTGCCCTGCGGCAGCTTGTAATAGACGAAGAACAGCGGAGTGTTCGAGTTTGGGAAGAACTGCTGTTTCACCGATCCAAAACCGACAAAGCAGACCATCGTGATGGCAACCAGCCCTGCAATCACCGGCCAGCGGAAGGTCAGGGATTTATCCAGGATCTTCTTGTAGAGCACAAAAAACCGGCCGGAATAGGCATCCGCCGCGTCTTGATTGCTGACCTTGAACAGGTAATGGCCCAGCAGCGGTGTCACCGTCAGCGCCAAAACCCAGGACAGCAACAGCGAGATACCGATCACCGCGAACAGCGAGAACAGGAATTCGCCAGTGGAATCCGGCGACAAACCAATCCCGGCAAAGGCCATGATCCCGATCACTGTGGCTCCGAGAAGCGGAATCTGGGTTTTCTTGGCAGCGTCATCCGCCGCCGCAAGCGAACTGCGCCCCCTGAGCATCGAGATTTGCATCCCTTCGGCGACAACAATCGCGTTGTCCACCAGCATCCCCATCGCAATGATCAGCGCGCCCAGCGAAATCCGCTCCATCTCGATCGAGAAGATCGCCATGAACAGAAGCGTGCCAACGACGGTCAGCAAAAGCGTTGCCCCGATGACAATGGCCGCCCGCCACCCCATGAACGCGCCCAAAACGACGATCACGATGCCGACCGACATGGCGAGGTTCTTCAGAAAGTCGTTCGAACTTTGCTCGACAACCAGATGCTGCTGATAGATGGGATGCAATTCGATCCCGTACGGGATGTCGGCAGACAATTGGGCCAGACGCGCGTCAACGCGATGTCCAACCTTCACGATGTCTTCTGTGTCCAACCCTGCAATGCCAATTGTGAACGCCTCTTCCCCATTAAACCGAATGATCTGATCGGGCGTCGCCACCCGTTCTCGGCTGACTTTTGCAACATCGGCAACGTTGAACAGCTGCCCATTCACCCCAATGCTGAGAGAGGCGATATCGGACACGGTTTCCGATCCTTCGGGTGCCTGGAACATCAATCGTGCGCCGTCCTTGTTCAGCGACCCGGCAGAGGTCACGGAATTGGCGGACGACACCGCGCCTATGATTGCAGCTGGCGGTATCCCCTGATTGACCGACAAGGTCATGTCAGGTTCGATATAAATTGCTTCTTCGGGGATGCCTGACAAATCAACATCGGCCACCCCGTCAACGACAAGAAGCTCGCGCCTCAGATAAGTGCCGAGATCATATTTTTCGGCATCCGTGAAGCCGGGGGCGGTGACGGCGTAATACAAGCCGAATACATCCCCGAAACTGTCATTCACGAAGGGCGGAAGGGCGTTGTCGGGCAGTTGTCGCGATGTGTCACGCACGCGTGCACGAAGACGGGTCCAAATGTCAGGCAATGCCTCGGCTGGATAGGTGGATTTGATCTCAACATCTATCCGGCTTTCACCGGGACGGTTGGTCGATGTGATCTTCTCGACCTCTTCCATCTTCTGAAGTGCGCTTTCCAGCGGTTCAGATACCTCGGTCGCGACCTGCGCGGCAGTGGCGCCCGGGTATTGCGTGACGACGACGGCCTGTTTGATGGTAAAGGCCGGGTCTTCCAGGCGGCCAAGATTCAGAAACCCCCAGATGCCGCCCAACAGCATGGTAAGGATGATCAGCCATGTATAGAGCGGCTTCTCGATCGAGGCGCGTGCGATATTCGGCATGTCAGCCCCCTTAGTTTGCGAAACCGGTAAAGCGGCGCACCGCGTCACCATCCCGCAGCGCCGATGCACCCGCTGCCACGATCACGTCGCCCGCCGAAAGACCGGACAACAATTCGAAATCACCATTGGGCGCGGGCTTGACCGTCACCGGGGTCGCGCTGACTGTGCCGGCGTCGCCGTCACCTGCCACGAAGCGCATGACGGACAGCGCCCCGTCGGGGGCCGCGACAATCGCAGTCGAGGGGATCAGGATACCGGGATTTTCGTGTGCCGCCGACACCCGCACGTTCACCGATGATCCGGGCAGAACATTCAGGTCCTCCCGCGGTGCCATGCCCAAGGTCAGGCGATAGGTCTGACCGGCCTCGGCGGCCTCGGCGTTGAATTCACGGATTGCGACCGGAAACGGCGTGTCATGGGCCGGAAACTCGGCCACGAACTGCACATTCTTTTCTTTCGACGCTGTTTGGAACAGGATTTCGGGCACGTCGATCTCGATCCGGATTTCGCTCATGTCATGCAGACGCACAACAGGCGTGCCAGCACTGATCGTGACGTAATTGTCGACATCCCGCGCCGCGACAAGCGCGTCGAACGGGGCGTAAAGCGTAGCGTTGTTCAGGTTTCTCTCGGCCTGCCTGAACGCGATATCAGCCAAGCTCAGCTGCGTCGTCGCATCGTCCAGGGCCACCTGACTGACGGTGTTTCCCCGCAGCTTGGTCAAACGATCCAGTGTCCGTTCCGCCAGATCTTTCTGCACAGCCGCTTGTTCCAGCGCCAACGAAAACTGTTCCTGATCCAACTGCGCCAGCAAATCACCTTCAGAAACCAATTGCCCTTCGATCACCGGAAACTCGACGATCTGACCTCCCACCTGGAAGGCCATATCAACACTTTGTCGCGCGACCACCTTGCCGAAAAAAACGCGGCTTAAAGTGTCATCATCTGCTGCGACCGTCATAAGTTTCACGGGTTTGACGGCATCTTCGGCGACGGCGCCAGAGATGGTAGCAACGATTGCGACCGCGGCGGCAGCCAAGAAGCGCGGAAATACGGGCATGTTTTGTCCTTAGCAGGTGGTGTGTTTCTGGATGTTACGGTGAATTTTAAGCGAGGTTCTGGCAAAACTGTCCAGCTCCTCGGCAGTCAGTTCCAGCGTCTCGCACAGCAATGTGCGCGCCATGACGACCATCGACGACCGCAAATCGGCGCCGTCGCCTGTCAACTTCAGAAGCCATGCCCGGCGGTCATCGGGATCACGCTCTCGCACCACCAGACCACGCGCCTCCAGCTGATCGGCGGCGGTGGTCATGGTCGAGGGCAGCACATTCATTTCACGTGCCAGCGTGCCAAGTCGCTTCGGACGGTCCAGCCAGACCACGATCTTTCGTTCGAAATAGGGCACGTCGATCTTGCTGTCGATTTCATCCATCAGCGATTCGATGAAGCCATGCAGAGCAAATACTCCCAGCAATGCGCCAAGTTCCGGTTCGACCGGTGAATCGTGTGGTGAATTGAAGTCAGATGGATGCGTCATGTGATAAACTGCCTGAGTCGCGCTGACGTACTTATAAATTTCATTTTCTGAAATATCCAGTATTAAAATCAATAAAATCGCCGTTAGCGTAGGACAACCCCGTCACACCCACCAATCTCCCTGGATGCCCTTACGTAACCTCTCACTTTGCATTGCGTTGCAGAGAATCCTCGGCAATCATCAGAGCGTTAGCTGTAAATAACCGTGCGTTCGCGTCGCGGCCTTCGGCCTCGCCTTTCACGAATTGGTAAAAAATTATTACCAGTTTGAGAAATATCAATTGAAATCTGGTTTTATCTACGTAGTAATTGCGTGGCAGCGTAAAGTTGACCCTTGGTCGGCCCGCGTTCGAACAAGAATATATCTAAAACTCGGAGGAGAATTATCTATATGGAACGCCGTAAGTTTCTAAAAGGCGCAGCGATTGGTGCTGGCGCAACAGCTCTTGCCACCCCGGCACTGGCGCAAGGTGGCAAGACAATGACCATCGTGTCGACCTGGCCGCGCGACTTTCCGGGTCTTGGTGTCTCGGCACAACGTCTGGCCGACCGCATTGGCGTGTTGTCCGAGGGTGCGTTGAATGTTGAATATTTTGCCGCTGGCGAACGTGTCGGCGCGCTGGACGTGTTTGACGAAGTCGCTTCGGGCAATAGCCAGGCCTATATCGGTGCTGACTATTACTGGACCGGCAAGCATCCTGCCCTGGCCTATTTCACCGCCGTGCCCTTCGGCATGTCCTTCGCTGAAATCAACGCTTGGTGCCTGTATGGCGGCGGCATGGAAATCTGGGATAAAGTTCAGGACCAGTTCGGCCTGAAAGGTCTGCCCGCAGGCAACACCGGCACCCAGGCTGGCGGCTGGTTCAACAAGGAAATCGAAAGCGCCGATGACTTCAAGGGTCTGAAAATGCGCATTCCGGGCCTTGGCGGTCAGGTTCTGGCGAAGCTGGGCGCATCGACCGTGTCGTTGCCCGGTGGTCAGATCTATGAAAACCTCGTCTCCGGCACCATCGACGCGACCGAATGGGTTGGTCCCTATAACGACTACTTCATGAAGTTCTATGAAGCCGCCAAGTATTATTACACTGGTGGTATGCACGAGCCGGGTGCGCAGCTGTCGCTGACCTCGAACAAATCGTGGTGGTCCAGCCTGTCGGATTGGGAACGCGCGGTGATCACCGCAGCGGCGCTCGAAGAAAACGCCAACTCCTACTTTGAAGCGATGGCGCTGAACGGTGAATACCTGACCAAGCTGGTGGACGAGCAAGGCGTCGAAGTGCGCAGCTTCAATGACGAGACTTGGGATGCAATGGGCGAAGCTGCTCAGGAAGTGTTTGAAGAAACCGCAAGCTATGACGCACTGGCTGCGGAAGTGAACGACGCCGTTCAGGCCAAGATGCGCGAAATCGGTCGCGGTATCTCGTTGTTCGAAGGTCAGTTCGTGAACCAGCGCAACCGGATTCTGGATCTGTAATCCAGTCTGGACGAAAGCCTAGAAAACCAAGGACGGGGAAGGTTCCCCGTCCTTTTTCCAAAGGATCACGCAAGAATTGATCCGACGGCCGTTCGGGAGGCGATATGGCACAAGACAGCACTCAACCAGACATTCCAAGACACGGCGACCCTGCAATCCTTGCGCGGTTGTTCGGCTGGTGCACGCTGACCATTCTGGCGGCATTTCTGATCAACAACGTGCTGGTGGTCGGGTTCGGTTATTCCGGCACAAATGCCTTTCTTGACGGCACAGCGCCCAGCGGATGGGTTCACCTGGCGTTGTATGCGGTGGCAATTGCCGTAGCTGCGGCCGTTGTCCTGCGCGGCCGGACGACATCACTGCGCTGGGATGCGCATCGGATCCACAAATTCAACGTCTACCTGATACGGGCCCTGTTCTGGGCCGTGTTCCTGATCGGGATCACAGACGCGACAATCGCATTCATGCGTGCCGAAAACCTGATCGAGCCGTTCTTGGGATCGACGAATGCCAGACTGTTCAGCCGTCCAAGCTGGGTTGGATCTTATGTGCACATTCCTTTGATCGTCGTCGCCTTTGGCATCGCGACTGTGACACGGACCCTTGGGTTCTTCTGGCTGGCTTTCCTGATCGTGATTGCCGAGCTTCTGATCGTAATCTCGCGTTTCATGTTCAGCTATGAACAGGCGCTGATGGGCGATCTTGTGCGCTACTGGTATGCCGCGCTGTTCCTGTTCTCATCCGCCTATACATTGTTTGACGAAGGCCATGTTCGGGTCGATGTCCTGTATGCTGGCTTCGGCAGAACGACGCGGGGCATTGTGAACGGGATCGGCACAATCCTGCTTGGAATGTCCACCGCCTGGGTCATTCTGGCTGTCGGTTTCGGGGGCAAGCAGTCCATCATCAACGCGCCAATCACCAGTTTCGAGATTTCGCAGGCCGGCCCCTTCGGCCTTTACACGAAATACCAGATGGCCGCCTTTATTGGCTTGTTTGCCGTCACCATGCTGATCCAGTTCGTCAGCTATTTCTTCGATGCCGTGGCAGACAAACGGGACGAACCCGGCCACCGCGAAATCGCACAATCTTCAGCGCACTGAGGTCTGACACATGGAACTTTTCTTTCTCTTCCTGCTGATCGTGATCATGGCAGGTGCGCTGGGGTCCGGCTATCCGGTTGCCTTCGCCCTTCCGGGTGCTGCGATCATCGCCATCGGCCTTGCCGCGGGCGCAGGCTATATGTTTACCGGATCAACCGATGCCTATTTCCATAGTGGCGGCCCGAACCAGTGGTTGTCCGCCGGGGTGACAAACCTTAGGGGCGTCTATTGGGAGGTCGAGCGAGATACGCTGATCGCCATTCCCCTGTTCATCTTCATGGGCATCATGCTTCAGCGTTCCAAGATCGCCGAAGACCTTCTGGTTACAATGGCCCGCCTTTTCGGACCGGTTCCCGGCGGGCTGGGCATTTCGGTCGTCTTCGTCGGCGCGCTTCTGGCGGCCACGACGGGGATCGTCGGCGCAACCGTGGTTGCAATGGGGCTGATCTCGTTGCCCGCAATGCTACGCAACAACTATTCGCAATCGCTGGCCACCGGCACCATTGCCGCATCGGGCACGTTGGGGCAGATCATTCCGCCGTCGATCGTGCTGATCATTCTGGCCGACCAGTTGGCCTCGGCCACCGACCAGGCCGGAACGGCGCGCAAGATTCTGCACAAGGAAGCCACGGGCGAGCTGTCCATGCCGTCCATGTTCGACGTGGTGTCGACATCGGCGGGCGAGATGTTTTTGGGTGCGTTCATCCCCGGTATGCTGCTTGTCGGGCTCTACATGCTCTACATCCTGTTTTACGCAATTTTGCGGCCGCAACAGGCCCCGGCTGTTCCCTATGAGGGTGCGTTTGACCTCGATTTCCTTAAGAACGTTCTGATCACGCTGGTCCCGCCGCTTGCCCTGATCTTTCTGGTTCTCGGGTCGATCATCGCAGGCATCGCCACGGTGAACCAAGCTGGCGCCATTGGCGCGGCTGGCGCGATGATCATGGCCGGATATCGTCTGCCCGCACCGGGCAAAACGCTATATTATCCCGCACTTCTGGCCATCGCGGCCCTTTTTGTCGCGGGCTATGCCCTGACGAATTTTGAAATGAACGTCAAAGGCGTCGAAAACGTCACCGATCAGCTGGGTATCACGCTTGGCGTCATTTCGACCATCATGCTGCTGATTGCGCTGGGCTGGTCGTGCTGGCGCATCTTCAAGATCGAAGACACGCTGGCAGGCGTCATGCTGGAAACAGCCAAGACGACCTCGCTGGTCTTTATCATCCTTCTGGGTGCCGCCATGCTGACCGCTGCGTTCCGCGCCTTTGGTGGGGAAGAGCTGGTGCGTGAGTTCCTGTTGGGCCTTCCGGGCGGGTTCTGGACGCAGTTCGTCATCGTGATGCTGGTGATCTTCATCCTGGGCTTCTTCCTTGACTTTATCGAGATCGCGGTGGTCGTCGTGCCGATTGTGGCACCCATCCTGCTGGCCGATCCCGAAGCCAACATCACGGCCGTTTGGCTGGGTGTGATGATTGGTCTGAACATTCAGACCAGTTTCCTGACACCTCCGTTCGGATTTGCGCTGTTTTATTTGCGCGGGGTGGCCCCTGCCGTCGTCAAGACGGTGCAGATGTATAAGGGTGTGATCGCCTTTATCCTGTTGCAACTGACGGCGCTGGCCATCGTGGGTTCGTATCCTCCGCTGGTGAACTACCTGCCCAACCGGGTCAGTTTCCTGTCAGAAACCAGCCCGCCACCACGAAACCCAAGGCTTCAGATGTGCCTTGAGGAATATGTCGGGCAGAAACTGTCGGAAAGCACCGAAATTCAGGACGCTATCGCAACCGCGCGAGCCTTCGATCTGGCGGTGTTACCCGAAAATCTGTCGGACGACATGACCGACGCGCTTGATTCTGCTGACACCGCCGTTTCCGAGCTTGAATCCGCATTTGCCGCCGAAAGCGAAGTGGAAGCTGCCGCGGACGATTATCGCCCGCAATTGCGGTTGGTGCGCGGGATAGAGAAACAGATCCGTAGTGCCAACGAGGCGATCGACAATCTGAAAACCCGGATCGGTCGGATGCGCGACGAAAGTCAGGCATCCGCGCGGACCGCGCTTGAGGCTGATGTTGCCGCCCTGACCGCCGAGGTCGAGTATCTGCGCGAGCAAATTCCCGAAAGCTGGAAAGAGGTTCACGAAACCTTCCAAGGCTTGACCAACGCCGAAAACGCGGCGCGGACACGCTATCGCCGGGCTGCCGACTCGGCCTATGAGGATGCGCTGGATGTTCTGGCCGTGCTTGAAGCAACCGAGAGTTTCGCCGCGATGGAACCGCAATTGCGCGACTTGAAAGCGACAATTGAATCCACACCCGAAAGCGAAGCAGAGGATCTGGTCAGTGAAATGTCCAAGGCTTTCGGCAAAATCGAAGGTGCGGATGATGTCGAAGACGCCTTGAAAGACGTCGCGAAGGCGCTGAAGGGAAGCAACCCTGACCGTGTCGAAGCGATGGAATCCTATGACACCGCCGTATCAGAGTTCGAGTCGCAGATCGCATGGCGCCAGCAGGCGGACGCAACCCTGCGCCCAGGTCTGACAAGCTATGTGGACACCCTGCGTGGCAGCCTTGGCATTCGCGTTCAGGATCGATTCACCCGCGAACAGGCATTGGCAATGGCATCCTGTTCGTCACAACATCGCGATATCTCGTTGAATTTCTGAGCATATTTGACACAACAACTGAAAGGGCCGGTGATGACACCGGCCCTTTTGTATGCTGTAGTGGGTAGTATTTTCACATCGGACATAGGATAAGTGTCGGAACGGAAAGCCACACAGTCGGTATCAAACCTTGCGAAACCCGATCATCTGGTCAACTCTAAGAGCCGATCTAAAAAAATGGGCCAAAAGGCCCAAAAGCTTCACACAGGGAGTCCTCAATGTCCAAAGAACTTGAATATCTGTCAAAACAGTTTGTCGCGCGTAAGCTATCACGCCGTCACTTCATGGGCCGTGCCGCCGCACTTGGCATGACCGCAGCGGGGGCAAGCACCATGCTGTCTTCGGCAGTCTATGCCCAAGGGCCGGTCAAGGGCGGAACAATCCGCGTCGGCATCCAGGGCGGATCGACCACCGACAGCCTTGATCCGGCAACCACAACCAACTCCACCGGCACCATGGTCAACCGCTTCTGGGGTGAGCCTCTGCTTGAACTTGCCCCCCATGGCGGGCTTGAAAACAAGCTGGCTGAAGAGGTTTCAGCCTCGGCTGATGCCAAGGTCTGGACCTTCAAGATCCGCTCGGGCGTCCAGTTTTCAAATGGTAAGACCCTGACTGCCGATGACGTTCTGGCAACGATGGAACGTCATTCGGGCGAAGACACGAAATCCGGTGCGCTGGGGATCATGCGCGGCATTACCGCGATGAGCGCCGATGGGGACAAGTTCATCGTCGAGTTGGACACGCCGAACGCCGACCTTCCCTATCTGATGACCGACTATCACCTGATGATCCAACCCAATGGCGGCAATGATGACCCGACCGCCGCGATCGGCACCGGCCCCTATATCCTGAAAGAAGTGGATATGGGCGTCCGCTTTGTGGCCGAAAAGAACCCCGACTATTGGGGCGATCTGGGCCATGCCGATACCATTGAGCTTGTCGTGATCAACGACGACACCGCACGTATGGCGGCAATTCAGTCGGGCCAGGTCGACATGGTTGTCCGCGTGCCCCCACGGACCGCTGATCTGGTGGCACGCGCGCCCAACATCAATGTCTCGTCAACCTCCGGCCCCGGCCACTACGTGTTCATTGCCCATTGCGACACGGCGCCTTTCGACAACAACCACCTGCGCCTTGCACTGAAATACGGCATAAACCGCCAGGAGATGGTCGACAAGATTCTGTTTGGCTATGGCTCGATCGGGAACGACATCCCGATCAACGATTCTTATCCCCTGTTCACCGAGATCGAGCAGCGCAACTACGACCCTGATCAGGCAAAGTTCCACTTTGACAAGTCCGGGTATGATGGCACCATCCTGCTGCGCACGTCTGACAACAGCTTCCCCGGTGCCCCGGATGCGTCGGCGCTGTTTCAACAATCGCTGGCAACGGCGGGGATCAATCTTGAAATCAAGCGCGAGCCGAATGACGGTTACTGGTCCGAGGTCTGGAACGTCAAGCCATTCAGCACCAGCTATTGGAGCGGACGGCCGACCCAGGACCAGATGTATTCTACCGCGTATCTTTCGACGGCGGACTGGAACGACACACGGTTCTTCAATGAGCAATTCGACCAGATGCTGTTGGCGGCACGGGCCGAGTTGGACGAGGCCAAGCGCACCCAGATATATGCCGATATGGGCATGATCGTGCACAACGAAGGTGGTCTGATCGCCCCGATGTTCAATGATTTCATCGACGCCACGACCGATCGGGTCGCCGGCTGGGTCGAAGGCCACAAGGGCTTTGACCTGATGAACTTCTATGCCCCGATGAAGATGTGGGTCGTCGGCTGATATGCCGTTGCTCATGAAACTGCTGGTCCAACGCATCGCGTTGGGCCTGCTTCTTCTGCTACTCGTCTCGGTCCTGATCTTCTGGGGGACGAACATCTTGCCGGGCGACGTGGCGCAATCCATTCTGGGCCAGTCGGCCACCCCCGAAGCACTGGCCAATATTCGCAAAGAGCTGGGTTTGAACGAGCCTGCGATCAGTCGCTATTTCGCCTGGCTTGGCGGACTTGTTCAGGGTGATCTGGGCACCGCGCTGACCTCGGGGCAGGATATTGCCGCCAGCCTTGGCTCTCGTCTGAAAAATACACTTTTCCTTGCCTTCTGGGCCGCCGTGGTCGCTGTGCCGCTGGCCATCTTTCTGGGCCTGCTTGCGGTCCGCTATCGCGAACGCTGGCCGGACAAGCTGATTTCAGCCGTTACGCTGGCGTCGATTTCTGTGCCGGAATTTTTGATCGGCTATATCCTGATGTATTTCATCGGCGTGAAATTGGGCTGGGCGCCCACTGTGTCAATGATCCATGATGGCATGAGCCTGGGGCAAAAGCTGAACTCGATCGCATTGCCCGTCGCCGTGCTGACCATGGTTGTCCTCGCCCATATGATGCGTATGACACGCGCCGCGATTCTGAATGTGATGCAATCGGCCTATATCGAAACGGCCGAGCTGAAGGGCCTGACGATGTTCACGATCATCTGGCGCCACGCCTTTCCCAACTCGATCGCACCCATCGTCAACGTCGTCATGCTGAACCTTGCCTATCTTGTCGTCGGTGTCGTGGTGGTCGAGGTGGTCTTCACCTATCCTGGCATGGGCCAGTATCTTGTGGACCATGTGTCCAAACGTGACGTGCCGGTGGTGCAGGCCTCCGGGCTGATTTTTGCGGCAGTCTATATCGGGCTGAACATGGTGGCGGACATCGTGTCGATTCTTGCCAACCCAAGGCTGAGGCATCCGAAATGACAAGAATACCCCCGGCCGCATTGTTCGGCCTGTTCTTCACTGGTCTATATTTCTTCATGGCGATTTTTGCGCCTTGGATCGCGCCCTATTCGATGACCCAGATCGTCGGCGGGGTGTGGGAACCATGGTCCTCCGAACACTGGATCGGCACGGACAATATCGGCCGTGATCTCATGACCCGCATGATCTATGGCGGGCGCACGACGATCTTCATCGCAACGATGGCAACGATCATCAGCTTTACCACCGGATCCATACTCGGCTTTACCGCCGCCGTGATTGGCGGATGGATTGATCAGGTGCTCAGCCGTTTTGTCGATCTGGTCATGTCGATCCCGACCCTTATCTTCGCATTGGTCGTGTTGTCGGTCATGCCAGTGACGCTGCCGATACTCATACTGGTCATGGGGCTTCTGGATTCAACCCGTGTCTATCGACTGGCCCGCGCGGTTGCGGTGGACATCAACGTGATGGACTTCGTCGAAGCCGCCAAGCTGCGCGGCGAAGGCCGGATTTGGATCATTTTTCGCGAAATCCTGCCCAACGCGCTGTCGCCGCTGGTGGCCGAAATGGGGCTTCGCTTCATCTTTGCGGTGCTGTTTGTCTCGACCCTGTCCTTCCTGGGTCTTGGCGTCCAACCGCCCAACGCTGACTGGGGCGGCATCGTGAAAGAAAACAAGGACGGTATCGTCTATGGCATTCCGGCAGCCCTTGTGCCCGCTGTGGCCATCGCCACGCTGGCAATCTCGGTTAACCTTGTCGCCGACTGGGTTTTGAACCGAACAACCAGCCTGAAAGGGGGCCGCGGATGAGCAACAATCTTGTAGCAGTGCGCGACCTGAAAATCGGCGCGCGGGTCTATCCGCCGGGTGAAAAACCGCATGACATTGAAATTGTCCACGGCGTGTCCTTCGATCTTCAGAAGGGAAAAGTGCTTGGCCTGATCGGCGAAAGCGGTGCAGGAAAATCGACCATTGGGCTGGCCACCATGGCCTATGGCCGTGGCGGTGTTGAAATCACCGGCGGCGAGGTGTGGGTCAACGGGCGCGAGATCCTGAACACCAGCCTGCGCGACCTGCGCAAACTGCGCGGGACCGAGGTGACATATGTCTCGCAATCTGCCGCCGCCAGCTTCAACCCGGCCAAGAAGATCATGGATCAGGTGATCGAAGCGACGGTTCATGCGGGCAAACTTTCCAGAAAAGACGCGGAATCCCGCGCGGTCGAATTGTTCACCAAACTTGGCCTGCCGGACCCCGAAACCATCGGAAGTCGCTATCCACACCAGGTATCGGGCGGGCAGTTGCAGCGCTGTATGACGGCGCTGGCGCTGTGTCCCGAACCCGATCTTGTGGTGTTTGACGAACCCACCACAGCGCTGGATGTAACCACGCAGATTGATGTGTTGATGGCAATCAAGGACGCGATCCGCGACACCGGCGTCGCCGCGCTTTATATCACCCATGATCTGGCGGTCGTGGCGCAGGTCTCCGATGAAATCATGGTGCTGCGCATGGGCGACATGGTCGAACACGGCACCGCCGATCAGATTATCAACGCCCCGCGCGAAGACTACACCCGCGATTTGGTGTCGGTGCGGTCCCGAGTGCATGAGGGCAAGCCCCCGACCGACAATCCGGTTCTAACCGTCGAACACATCACTGCCCGCTACAAGGGAACGAACTTCGACGTGCTGCATGACGTTTCAATGGAACTGCACGCGGGGCAAACGCTCGCCGTTGTGGGCGAAAGCGGATCGGGTAAGTCAACCACCGCCCGCGTGATGACGGGACTGTTGCCCGCACGTGAAGGGCAGATCGTCTTCGAAGACCGAATACTGTCCCCTGATCTTGCCGGGAGGGCGCGCGACGATCTGCGTGAAATTCAGATGATCTATCAGATGGCCGATGTCGCGATGAACCCGCGCCAGACAGTCGGCACGATCATCGGGCGTCCGCTCGAATTCTATTTTGGGGTACGCGGCGCCGAAAAACGAAAACGCATTGACGAGCTTTTGAACGACATCGAGCTTGGAACCGAATTCAAGGACCGCTATCCCGCCGAGCTTTCGGGCGGGCAAAAGCAGCGGGTCTGCATCGCGCGCGCGCTGGCCGCGAAACCCAAGGTCATCATCTGTGACGAGGTGACATCGGCGCTGGACCCTCTGGTCGCCGAAGACATTCTCAGACTGCTTCACAATCTTCAGAAAAAAGAAAACGTCGCGTATTTGTTCATCACACACGATCTTGCCACGGTGCGCGCCATCGCAGACAGTATCGCGGTGATGTATCAGGGCCGTGTCGTGCGCTACGGCCCAAAGGCCGAGGTGTTGTCGCCACCCTTTGATGACTATACCGATCTTCTGCTCAGCTCGGTGCCTGAAATGAGGCTTGGCTGGCTGGAAGAGGTGGTGGAACACCGCAAAATGGAAAGCGCCGGGAACTGAAGGCAGGCTGTTTTAAGAAGAACATCATGGATCGCAAGCTGCTTTTGATCATTCTTGACGGTGTGCCGTGGCGAAACTGGCGCCGATTGTTCGGCAATCTGGAAGGTTGGGTCGACAGCGGCGATGCGCAACGCTGGAAAGTGCGCTCTGTCCTGCCGTCGACGTCGGCCAGTTGTTATGCCTCGATCCACACAGGCGTGACGCCGCAGGAACATGGCTGCACGGGCAACAACAACGTGTTCCGCCTGACCCAGCCCGACATTTTCAGCCAGGTGCGCAAGGCGGGCGGCGTCACCGGCGCGGTCACGCACAGTTTCTGGTCCGAGTTCTTCAACCGTGCACCCTTCGATCTGGTGCGGGACATTGAATATGATGAGCCCGACAGCCCGACGATCAATCACGGACGTTTTCACACAATGACCGGATACGGGTTGATTAACCAGACCACACCGGCCGATATCGACCTGTTTGCCACGCTCAGTATGCTGTGTGAACGGTTCGGGCTGAACTATGGGATCCTGCACACCTGCACGCTGGATAGCATGGGCCACCGGTTCGGGCATGAGTGCCGGGAAATGGATCACGCGTGTTTTCAAGCCGACGAGCAACTGGCGCTGTTCATCAATCGCTGGCGCGCGGACGGGTATGAGGTCGTCGTGACCGCCGACCACGGCCAGACCGACCGTGGGCACCATGGTGGACGCGAAGAGTTGCAGCAGGACGCGGCGCTATACTATTTCGGCCCCGCGACCGGCCCTGATTTCGATGATCGACTGGACCAGTTGCAAATCGCGCCCACAATCCTGTCGCGACTGGGCGCACCCATCCCTGACACCATGAAATCCGAGGTATTCCTGACATGACTTGGGCCATTCCCTGCCCCGCGCAACCGTCTCTGCCAATCACCGGGTCGGATGATCGCTTTCCCGTGCGGCGCATTTATTGCGTCGGCCAGAACTACGCGGCACATGCACGCGAAATGGGGTCGAATCCGGATCAGGAGCCGCCATTTTTCTTCTCGAAACCCGCCGATGCTTTGGTGCCTGACGGGGCGACGGTTCCCTATCCGCCGGGCACCGAGAACCTGCATCACGAAGCCGAGCTTGTGGTCGCAATCGGCTCTGGTGGTGCCAACATTCCGCGCGACACAGCGCTTCATCATGTCTGGGGATATGCGGTCGGCAACGACTTGACCCGACGCGACATTCAGGCGGCCGCCAAGAAGATCGGACGACCATGGGACATGGCGAAAGGTTTCGATCACTCTGCCCCCTGCGGCCCACTGCACCCGGTTGCAACGACGGGCCACATCAACAGTGGGGCCATCCGGCTGACGGTCAATGGTGAGACCCGCCAATCCTCGGACCTGTCTGATCTGATCTGGCCCATCGCGGATGTGATTGCCTATTTGTCGTCACTGGTCACACTTGCACAGGGCGACCTGATTTTCACCGGCACACCCGAAGGCGTCGGCCCGTTGGTGTCGGGCGACGTTTGCGTTGTAAAGATCGAAGGATTGGGCCGGCTGACCACCCGGATCGGGGAAAAAGCGGGCTAACCCGTTATTGACGACAGGTGCAGGATCAGGCTTTCGCGCGCACCCAGGATATGGCGTTCAGTCAGGGCGGCAGCCTCATCCGCATCGCCACGTTCGCAGGCATTTTGAATCTGCATATGTTCTTCATTCGCGCGCGACATGCCTTCGCTGAGCACAAGCTGCGCTCGCAGATAGCGGTCGATCCGGTTCAGCGCCCCGTCAATAGCCTCCAGATGATAGGTCAGACCGCTGGCATTATAGAGCGTCGCATGGAACTGACGGTTCAGATCCCCCCATTTCATTGGGTCCGCTTCCATATGGAACGCCTCGCAATAGCTTCGCGCCTGGGCCAGAATGTCCGGCGTCATCTTTGGCACCGCGTGACGAATGACATGCGGCTCCAACACAGCGCGAAAATCAAAAATCTCGGACGCCTCGGTCGATGATAATGACGACACGACCGCCCCTTTATAGCGCTGCGACCGCACCAAACCGTGTTCTTCCAACCGCAATATCGCCTCACGCACAGGAATGCGCGACGTGTTGAACATCTTGGCAATCTCATCCTGACGCAACGGCGCACCTTCTTCGATCTCGCCCTCGATGATCGCTTTTTTTAGCGCATCAAAGATGATGGTCGCGGCGGACGCGGTCTTGGAAATGTCGACAGATCTGAGTTGCATCAAAATGCCTCCTTGCCCCGCGCGCACTCTAGCAAGCGGCGACCGCTCTTTGAAGTGGTGTCAAATTATTATTGCATATTGGATCCAATTTGCAATATGAGGAATTGAACACCCACTCTCGCGCCACTCACGTCCACCTTCTTGGCCTGATCCGACCCAACAGGAGACCTCCCGATGAACACCGACATTTTCACAGGCTGCATTCCGGCCCTGATGACCCCATGCACGCCCGATCGCAAACCAGATTACGATGCGCTGGTTGCCAAAGGGTTGGAGTTGATCGCCGCAGGCATGTCTGCCGTTGTTTATTGTGGGTCGATGGGGGATTGGCCGCTTCTGACCGATGAAGAGCGGATGGAAGGTGTTGCCCGCCTGACCGCCGCCGGCATCCCGGTCATTGTCGGCACCGGCGCGGTGAACACCAAGATGGCCGTGACCCATGCCGCCCATGCCGCCAAGGTCGGTGCGAAAGGCCTGATGGTGATCCCCCGTGTGTTGTCACGCGGCTCGTCACTGGACGCCCAACGGCATCATTTCTCGGCCATTCTGTCTGCCGCGCCCGATCTGCCTGCCGTGATCTATAACAGTCCCTATTACGGCTTTGCGACGCGCGCTGACCTGTTTTTTGCGCTGCGGGCCGAGCACCCGAACCTGATTGGCTTCAAGGAGTTTGGTGGCGCGGACGACCTGCGCTATGCCGCCGAGAACATCACTTCGAAAGACGATGATGTCACTCTGATGATCGGTGTCGATACCACGGTATTTCATGGCTATGTGAACTGCGGTGCGACCGGAGCGATCACCGGAATCGGCAACGTTCTGCCACGCGAGGTGCTGCACCTTGTTGCCCTAAGCAAGAAGGCCGCCGCTGGCGACGTCACAGCCCGCGTAAAAGCACAAGAACTTGAAGAGGCACTTGGCGTTCTGTCCAGCTTCGACGAAGGGCCCGATCTTGTTCTGTATTACAAGCACCTGATGGTGATGACGGGCGACGATGCCTATCGCACGCATTTCAACGAAACCGATGCGCTGACCGATGCCCAGCGCAACTATGCGGAAAGCCAGTTTCACCTGTTTCGCAACTGGTATGCGGCATGGTCCAAGCAGGAAGGCATCGTTTCGGAATGCGCGTGATCGACAGCCATACCGAAGGCGAGCCCACTCGTGTCATTCTGTCGGGCGGCCCTGATCTTGGCACCGGCAGCCTGACCGAGCGCGCCCGACGCTTGCGTGATGATCACGGATGGGTTTATGCCGCAACTCTGGCAGAGCCACGCGGCCATGATGCCATGGTCGGCGCCCTTCTGGTGCCGCCGTCAGACCCGACCTGCGTGGCGGCCGTCATCTATTTCAACACGGTTGGCAATCTGGGCATGTGCGGGCACGCCACCATCGGGCTGACCGCAACTTTGGCGCATTTGGGGCAACTTGACCCCGGCACCCACCGTATTGAAACCCCAGTTGGTGTTGTCTCTGCCCAACTGTTCGACCGGAACACCGTGCGTGTCACCAATGTCGAAAGCTACCGCTTGCAGGCCGGTGTCACGGTCGATGTCGATGGCATCGGTCCTGTCACCGGAGACATCGCGTGGGGCGGCAACTGGTTCTTTCTGACCGAGTTCGACCAGATCGACCTCAGCCCGGACAACATCCCTGACCTCACTCAAGCCGCCAGACGTATTCGCGCAGCGTTGCAGCACGCGAGAATGACCGGAAAAGATGGGGCCGAAATTGACCACATCGAATTGCTCGGTCCACCAAAATCTGCTACCGCGCAAGGCCGGAACTTCGTGCTCTGCCCCGGTGGGGCCTATGACCGCTCGCCCTGCGGCACGGGGTGTTCAGCCAAGCTTGCTTGTCTGGCCGCAGATGGAAAGCTCGCAGAGGGCGCGGTCTGGAAACAGGAAAGCGTGATTGGCAGCACCTATGACTGCACCTATGTGACCCGCCCGTCTGGCGGCATCGTGGCCACCATTCAGGGTCGGGCGTTCATCACGTCCGAGGCGACCTTGTTATTCAACGCCGACGATCCGTTTCGGGGTGGTATTCGCATCAATCATCGCGGATGCTGATGCCCTGCAAAAGTATCACGCCATGTTCTGTGGAGACCCCGAATGACAAAGGAACCCATCGATATTGTCGTCATCGGCGCAGGGATCATCGGGGTCAGCACGGCACTTGAGCTTCAGGCAAGGGGCCGCATCCCCTTGCTTGTCGATCGCAAAGGGATCGCCGCAGAAACCTCGCGCGGAAACGCGGGCGCCTTCGCTTTTTCGGAAGTCGAACCCCTGGCCACGCCGGGCATCATGCGCCGGGCACCCAGGTGGCTGTTGGATCCGCTGGGTCCGCTTTCGATTCCACCGGCCTACGCGTTGAAAATCGCACCCTGGATGTTGAAATTCTGGCGGGCCAGTTGGTCGGATCGGTATGATCGCGCGGTCACAGCACAGACCCGCCTGATGCAATATTGTGAGGCCGCGTTTGAACGACAGCTTTCCCGGTTCGGGGATCCGAACATGATCCGCCGCGAGGGACAGTTGGAGCTTTATGAAGGCGCAAGCGCGTTCAGAGAGGCGCAACCCAAATGGCAGCGTCGAGCCGATCTTGGGATCAAGGTGCATCTGTTGGATCACCCCGATGCCATCGCCGAAATCCAGCCAGGCCTGAGCCGGAGATTTACCCATGCCGGGTTCACTCCCGGCTGGTTCAACACCACCGACCCTCAGAATTGGACCGAGATGCTGGCCCAGAGATACGCCGATCAAGGCGGTCGGGTTGGGACGCTTGAGGTCCACGACATGACCCCCCGCTCGGATCACATCGAACTCGTGACCGACCAGGGCCGCTTGTTGGCCAATCAAGTCGTCCTCTGTGCAGGGGCATGGTCGCACAAGCTGGCCGCAAAGATCGGGGATGCCCTCCCGCTTGAAACCGAACGAGGATACAACACCACGTTTGACCACACATCTGTTAACCTGAAAACACATCTGACCTTTGCCGCGCACGGATTCGTCATGTCAAAGATTGGGGATGGATTGCGCATCGGAGGTGCGGTCGAGTTGGGTGGATTGGACTTGCCCCCCAACTATCGCCGGGCGGAAATTCTGGTGCGGAAAGCCGCATCATTCATGCCCGGTCTGGATGCGTCGGGTGGCAGGCAGTGGATGGGCTATCGGCCGTCTCTGCCTGACAGTCTGCCGGTCATCGGGCCGTCCAGCGCGGGTGATCGAATCCTCTATGCCTTCGGTCACGGGCATCTGGGTCTGACCCAATCGGCTGGCACGGCCGAGCTGGTGGCCGATCTCGCGGCACAATCAAAACCCGCGATCGATCTTGCACCATTCGCCGCCGCACGGTTCTGACGCTCTCGGCCGGGTAGTTACTGATCCTGACGCACGATGTTTGTGACAAGCACATCATGAACAACTTCGCCCAACAAGCTGGTCGCAACCTCGCGCAAGGCGCGGCGCAGGTTGGTCAGACGGCTTGTTTGCGTAAACACACCATCAAAGCCTCCAGTGTTTGCGTGGTTGAACATGACCTGCAAGAACTCGTCGCGCAGTTTCGGTTCGCGCTGATAGACGGCCTCGCGGTTGCCCGTCGTGACCTCCAGACTAAGCGAGAGCACGACAAGCGCCGTCACTTTTTCTTCCTTCACGATTGGGATCACGAACTGGTTGTTTATCTTAACAAATTCAGCGTCCACATCCGCCTTGACCGGGTTGGTGGAAGCAGTTTGAATGTCATCCTCACCATCGGCATCGGCGCACGTTTCTGGGATCTCAGCTGCGGGCGGTGGCTTCAGAAAATACCCTGCGCCACCCCCTGCGGCCAACCCCATCAGTGCCAGCAAAATTGGAAAGATCTTTCCCATGACTGCCCCTTTTAGAACGGCAAGATGATGTCGGTGACCTGCTGGCCGTAACGTGGTTGCTGAACGTCAGTGATCTGGCCACGCCCGCCATAGGCAATGCGCGCCGATGCAATCTTGTCATAAGAGATTTCGTTCTGACGCGAGATATCCTCGGGCCGCACGAATCCCGTCACCAGAAGTTCGCGCAGTTCAAAATTCACGCGCACCTCTTGTGTGCCCTGAATCTTCAAAACGCCGTTGGGCAACGTGCCGATCACCGTTGCGGCGACGCGCAGCTCAAGTTTTTCGTTGCGCTTCACCGACCCGTTTCCATTCGACGCACTGCTGGACGAGAGCGACACCGCGTTTGCCATCGACGCGCCTTCGGTCAAGTCTTTGTCGATGGATTGCGGCAGGCCGAAGAAGTTGGGAACCCCCATCTCCTCGGACCCGGATCGCGCGCGTTTCGAACTGTTCGAGAACTCGGCCCGATCATCTATTTCGATAACCACGGTCAGAATATCCCCGGCCTGCTGCGCCCGCCGGTCCCCCAGCAGGGATTGACGCCCGCCGCTCCACAGGGACGCCCGCACGGGCGACCCTTTGGCTGGTGCGGTGCGCGGCAGGGCCGAGGCGCTCATCGCGACGTGCTCTGCGCTCATCTCTACCGGGTTAAGCTCTGGCGCCTTGCCGATGTCATTTATACGGCCGCATGCCGAAACAACCATCAGGGTAAGAAGTGAAAGAATAAAATGGCGCATGGAAAATCCTTCGGGCTTGTTAACGCGTGTGTGAGACAGAGACCGTTCCGTCCGCCAGAACGGACCCGGTGACGGTGCTGCGGGACGACAGGTTCAGGATGCGGACACGATCGCCAATGCCCGCCCGGCCAAGACTGCGACCTTCGGCAAGAATGGTCAGTGGGCCCGAGACATAGGCCAGCGTCACGATTTGATTGCGTTCGACAAGTGCGGGTGGGCCAATATCGTTCACCATGACTGGGCGACCTGCATACAGCACCACGCGTGCCTCTTGCCCGACCACATCCTCGATAAACTGGAATCCGCCAGGAAGATCAGATGGGATCAGTTCAACGTCTTGCGCCGTGATCACCGCATTTGCGCGAAGATTGCGCGCTGCGACCACTGTGTCGGCGCTGGCCAGACCGGCCGAGGCAACACACATGACAAGACCAATAAGCGCGCGCATCACCGCACCTGTGTTGTTGCAGCCAGCATCTGGTCGGCGGCGGTTATGACTTTCGAATTCAGCTCGTATCCACGCTGCGCTTCGATCAATTCGGTGATTTCACGCACAGCATCAACCGAGCTGTTTTCAAGATAGCCCTGTCGCAACGTGCCGCGCCCATCTTCACCGGGTGCACCAACAAACGCGGGGCCGGAAGCTGGCGTTTCGCGAAACAGATTCGATCCGATTGCTTCAAGACCCTTTTCATTGGTGAACCCCGCCAGGCTAAAGGCCCCCAACAATTCCGGTTCAACGGCATCTTCGAAATAGGCATAAACTTCGCCATCGGCATTGATCGAGATGGATCTTGCATCGCTGGGAACCGTAATCTCGGGCGCAACCGCATACCCGTCCGAGGTTACGATCAACCCGTCGCCGGACAATTTCAAACCGCCATCGCGCGTGTATCCTGATCCGCCCGACGGTAGCGTCACCTCGAAATAGCCTTTGCCTTCGATGGCGATATCCAGATTGCCATTGGTTTGTGACAGCGTGCCTTGCTGCACCAGCATCGAGACTGATGTGGGGCGCACACCCAGACCCAGTTGAATTCCTGTGGGCAACGCTGCGCCATCCGCTGCGCTGATGGTGCCGGCACGGGCCATCTGCTGATAATGCAGATCGGCAAACTCTGCGCGTCGCGCGTTGTATCCGGTCGTGGACATATTGGCGAGGTTGTTCGATATCGTCTCGACCCGCATTTGTTGCGCCAACATACCTGTGGCAGCGATGTTCAATGCACGCATTGTAAACCCCCTTTATCCGGCGATGGTTTTCAGGACGGAGCGGATGCGTTCGTCCTCTTTCTCAAGAAATTTCTGGCCCAGTTCGTAGCTGCGTTGGACTTCGATCATGCGGGCCACCTCGGAAATCGGATCGACATTCGATCCTTCCACAAAACCCTGTAGAATGGCGACGCTCTCCAAAACGGGTTCCATCCCACCGGGCGCTTCAAAGCGAACGCCATCACGGTGCAGAAGGTCAGTCTGATCGGTGGGGGCATACAGTCCGATCTGCGCCACGGCCCGGCCGTCAATTGACAATGTGCCGTCGGCCGCAACCGAAACAGCCTGCGCGTCTGGTGGCACAAAGACAGGGGCGCCGCCGCCATCCAGCAGGCGATAGCCATCGGGCGTGGACAGTTCGCCCTCGGCCGACGGAGCAAACGACCCGGCGCGCGTTAAAAACTGACCATCGGGACCGTCGAGCAGAAAAAACCCCGCACCTTCAATCGCAAAGTCAAACGCGCCGCCGGTTTGGACCAATGCACCTTGCTGAAGATCAAGAGCGCGCGCATTCGCCGTGGCCATCGACAGCGAAGGATCTCCCGGGGCCAGCGCTTGAATATATTCCGAGAATACAACACCTTCCCGCCGGAACCCGGTCGTCGAAGCATTTGCGATGTTGTTCGCGACGGTCTGCATTTCGCGCATCAGACCAGATTGACGGGTCAGCGAGGTGTAGCCGATGTTGTCCATGCCTATCCCCCTGCGATCAGCGGGATCACCCGCAACTGAAAGAATCCAACCAGAGTCTCGGTCATGAAACCCATGCTGGCCCAGAACACGACAAGGATCGCGAGCAATTTTGGGACAAAAGTTAGCGTCAGTTCCTGAATCGAGGTCAGCGCCTGAAGCAGGCCAACGATCAACCCGGACAACAGCGCCACGGTGAGGATCGGCACCGAGATCACCACCGCAATCCATAGACCCGCACGCAACGTGTCGTAGAAGATGATTTCGTCCATCATCAGATCGGCATCCTTAAAATTTCCTGATAGGCCTCGACGACCTTGTCGCGGACGGTCACGGCGGTTTCGACGGCCAGCTCGGTCTGTGCCAGTGCCTGCACAAGGGCGTGCGGGTCAGCATTGCCCGACAGGGCGGCCATCGCGGTTTTCTCGCCCTGCTGGACAGTTTCGGCAAAGCTGGTGGCGACCGTCGCGAACGGGTTCGTGCTTTGTTCGTCCAGCGGGGCGGGTGTCGCGGCCTGTCTGGATGCAGCGTATTGCTGAGCGGCGAGGGTTGATCTGATATCCATCTAACAGCTTCCTATCGGCGCAGAAGGTCAAGCAGGCTACTCGACATTTGCCGGGCCTGATCGAACATCTTGAGGTTGGCTTCGTAACTGCGTTGTGCTTCGCGGGCGTCCGCAATCTCGATCACAAGGTCAACGTTTGACCCTTGATAGTATCCGGTCTCGTCCGCCAATGGATGAGCGGGGTCGTAGATCGCCGGCAATTCCGTCTGATCCAGTATCACCCGTCCCGAACGCACGGCTCCGGTGGCTTGCCCACCGTCCATCACCGCTTCGAAACTGGCCAGCTTGCGGCGGTACCCGGGCGTGTCGGCATTGGCGATATTCTCGGAGATATAGCGCAGGCGGTTTGCCTGGCTCTGCATTCCGGAAGCGGCGGCTGCGACAGAGGATCTTAAGTCATTCATTTTGCGTCACCTCACCTGCGGCCGAGCGCTGTGCGCATGATGCCAAGCGACGTTTTGTAGACGGTCAAGGCAAGATCTTGGTCGCGTTTTGCTTCTGCGGCGGCCATCATCTCGGTCTCTAACGCGACAGAGTTCCCGTTGGGCGACATGGCCCCGGCGCGGTAGACCATGTTCGGCTCAGCATTTGCCTGATCAACAGACCCGGTCAGGTGGCGCGCGCGGGTGGCTTGCATCGCCCCGCCATTGTTTTCACGAAACGTTTCGGCAAATGATGCAATATCTTTCGCGCGGTATCCGGGTGTATCGGCATTCGCGATATTCTGCGTAATGACCGACTGTCGGGCGGCGGCATGTTTTGCCAGCCCCACGGCTTTGGTCAGGATTTCCATTTTTTCAAACATCGGGGCTTCTCCCTCGATTGGCTTCAACCAAGGCTTAACCCTGATTCCTTTAAAAACAGTTTCAGCAAATGATGGGAGATGCCGAGTGACCCAAATCGGATTTGAACAATTGGCCGCCGAAGTGTCGTCGGTGCGAACCGTCTGCCATGTCGGACGCATCGTGGAAATCGGGCGCGGCACAGTGCGGGTGCGCGGGTTGTCATCGGTCGCCGCGCAAGCCGACCTTGTCGACATTCAACCCAGAACCGGGCGCGCACGTATGGGAGAGATCCTGAATCTGAACGCTGAAACCGTGACAATATTGCCTGACGGAGATGTGGAAGGTCTGCAAATCGGGGATAAGGCTGTCTTGCAAGGGCGCGCCGAGATTGCGCCTGACGACAGTTGGATCGGTCGGGTGATTGACCCGATGGGACAGCCGCTGGATGGGCGCCCGATATTACGAGGCACGCATGCTACCCCACTGCGAGGGCAGCCTGCAAACCCGACAGAGCGGCGCGCCCTTGGTGCCCGGTTGGAAACGGGGCTGGCCGCTTTCAATACGTTTCTGCCCATCGTGCGTGGGCAGCGAATCGGATTGTTTGCCGGATCCGGTGTCGGTAAATCGACATTGCTGGCGAAACTCGCGCGTGGTGTGCAGGCCGATGTCGTTGTGATTGCCCTGATTGGCGAACGCGGGCGCGAGGTGAAGGAATTCGTCGAACGGGTTCTGGGGCCCGAGGGGATGAAGCGCGCCGTTGTGGTCGCGGCCACATCGGATCAATCGCCCATGGTCCGGCGACGTTGTGGTTGGGCTGCTATGACGGTGGCCGAACATTTTCGGGATCAGGGCCAGCATGTTCTGCTTCTGGCAGACAGCGTTACCCGATATGCCGAGGCGCATCGCGAAATCGCGCTGGCGTCGGGCGAAAGCGGAAACTTGCGGGGCTTTCCTCCGTCGACCGCACAACAAATCACAACGCTTTGCGAACGTGCTGGACCGGGTGCAGGCGCGGCGGGCGACATCACCGCCATATTCTCGGTGCTGGTGGCCGGGTCGGATATGGAGGAGCCAGTTGCCGATATTCTGCGTGGGGTGCTGGATGGGCATGTAGTCCTGGACCGAAATATTGCTGAACGCGGGCGTTTCCCGGCGATTGATTTGCTGCGCTCTGTGTCACGCGCTCTGCCAGAGGCCGCGACGGATGAAGAGAATGCCTTGATTTCAAAAGGGCGCAAGCTGCTTGGACAATACAGCAGATCGGAAATGATGATCCAATCCGGCCTTTATACGGCCGGTTCCGACCCTGCGTTGGACGAAGCCATAGCGGCCTGGCCCGATCTGGATGCCTTCCTGACCCACGCCGAAGCAAAAGACAGCACGGCGAGCTTTCAGCGTCTTGCGGCATGTATGGCAACCTAGCGCGGCTTCATCTGACCTAGGCGGCGGACTCATGGAATTCGAGCCACAGGCGTACCGATGCAAGTTTGATCGTTGCCAGAAAGTTGCGTTACGTTTTCTCATACCGCGTTGCGATGCGGCGGGAAGAGGCTTTGATGCGCTCGAAGAAGCGTTCGATTTTGTTGCGTTCCTTATAGATTCCCTGTCGAAATCCTTGGGCAACTTACGATTTGACCTGGGTGGGATCACGTCGATTGCACCTTGTTCCCAGATCATCTCGCGGATCCAATCGGCGTGATATGCCTTGTCCGCCAGTACGTATTGACCGGGTTGCAGAGCGTTCAGAAGTCGCTTGCAGGGCGGGGCATCATGGGCCTGTCCGGGCGTCAGCTCGAACCGGATCGGCAGGCCGTCCTGGTTGGTAAACGCTTGAATTTTCGTACTTAAGCCGCCGCGCAAGCGCCCGAGGCAACGACGCAGGTTGTTTTCTGAGCGTGGTAGCCGAATGGTGTGCCCGCACGGTCGTGCCATCCACCATGACCATATCGACGTTGTGGGCGTCGGCCACCGCCTCCATGATCCGATCCCAGTGGCGCGCATAGCCCCAACAATTGAAGCAGTTGTAGATCGTGGTCGGCGGACCGTATTGCTCGGGCAGATCGGCCCAGGGGATGCCCGTGCGAGGGACGTAAAAGATGCCATTGATCACGCGGCGATCATCAGCACGCTTCACGCCGCGTGACTTGTTGGGAAGTGCTTGTTGGGAAGTGCTTGCTTGATAAACTCCCACTCTAAATCGCTCATATCCGACCGCGCCATCTGTCTGCTCCCGCATGTTGTCTTGCGAGAAATGAATCACAAGCCTATACGAAAGAGCAGAAATTATCGGGTGTACCGCCTAGATCGTCTGAAGCAAACTCAGCGCAATCGCACCGCTTGACATTGACGCGTCGCCAGATGCGATTTGTGAGCGAACAAGGAAAAGCCGGTTCAACTCGTCCATTTTGTCCTGATCCGCAAACTGATCGACAGTGCTGCTACCCAAGTATTGGTCGGCCTTGTCCCGAAAGGTTGCCAGTTGCTGGTCGATGTCGACGGACCCGAACGCGCTTGGCAAACCAAAGGCTGTTTGGAACACCTCGCGCAAAGGTGGGTTGCCCATGATCTTGTACCATTTCGTATCGTCCGATCCGGACCCGCGAACAATTTCAGACAACTGGTAATCCAGTGTCATAGCCAACCGCATGTCGGCATCCTGCTCACCCACCGCAATTTCGAACTGCTTCTGCCGATAGGCATCGGCGACCCTGGACCCGAAATCCGAGATCTGGGTGCGCGGAATGTTGTAATCGCCAAACCCGAAATCCTTAGCGAACTCCAAATACCGTTTATCCGACAACTTGTTGGCCAAATCACCGGTGTCCAGCGTGCCATCGTCCAACACCTTCTTCACAAAATAGGTGCTGTTGATGTCGTCGCCCAACCCGTACGCACCCAAAGCCACACGCAACAGGCGGCGATCACCGACCAGATCTTCACTCGTCTTGATCGACCCGATTTTTTCTTCGAAATACTGTGTGTCCCGCTGGATTTCAGGCGAAGCATTGAACGCGGTCTGTTGCGCAGCCTGTGTGCGCTTCAGGAACGCCCAACCCGCCGCGCCGCCCATGGGTATGACGGGCTGAAAGCTCATGACAATCGCGCACCCAGCAGACGTTCCTCGCGCGGCAACAGGGCCCGTAATTGCTTGAGGGCGAGGTAGTGCTGATCCTCAAGCACGGCCGACGTCGCCAAGGACAGCAGGTCGCGACTGTCCACATCCGTCAGAACTTGGCTCAACTGCTCGATCCCACGCAAAAGTTGCAAGTGCGCATCGTCTTTGGTGACATCACCCGACAGAACAAGCTGTGCGATGTAACAGACCCTGCGTACCGGGGTATTTGCATCCTCGGGATGGATGGCATCCCGCAGTCGCAGGATGTTTGCATTCGGCGTCACGATGGACAGACGCGACCTGCGATCGCCGTTTTCGATCACGGCCCCATTGATCAAGACGCGTTCCTTTGGGCTGAGCTTCAGAACAAGGCCGCTCATGACGCACCCTCCGACTGCCGCAACCCGCGCATGATGGCTGTGTTGATATCCACGAGAACGGAAACATCTTCGCCTTCGGATAGAATCTTGCGACTGTGGTCAGCCGTAAACTCGGCCAGAAAAAATATGCGCGCCCGCAGTTCGTTGGGCAGACCGTTGCCATCATCGGCGACATCCGCCGCAAGCAAGGTCCACAGACGCCGGTTTTCATGAAGGGCTGCGGCCAGATCAGCGAAGCCGGTGGTTCGCGCCCGGCCCAATTGGTGCGTAACCTTTGCAAAAGCGTCGTATTCAGTTCCGCGAGATGTGCGCAACGGTGCGCGGGAGGATGTATTATAGGCCGTTTTGGCCAAGGTGACTGCGTTCACGGGGATTTCCTTCCTGTGACGGGAAACTTACAGAGGGTGAGGTGAGGGCGCCATTTTGGCGCCCTCGTGCCAAGTTAGCGGAACAGTGACAGGATGTTCTGCGGCGCCTGGTTCGCAATCGACAGCGCCTGCGTGCCAAGTTGCTGCTGAACCTGAAGCGCCTGCAACCTTGCCGAGGCTGCTTCCATATCAGCGTCAACCATCGCGCCGATGCCGGCTTTCAGTGAATCCGACAGTTTGCCCACGAAGTTGGATTGAATTTCAATCCGACCTTCAACCGAACCAAAGGTGGCCGAAGCATCAATCGACGTTTGAATCATGTTCTCAATCGCACCAAGGGCTGCATCCGCGCCACCGCTGGTCGAAACATCCATGGTGGCCAGACCTGCCAACCCACCAGACCCGCGCGACGCGCTGAACGAGAAGGCCGCATCAGCATTGGTTTCATTGGTGATCACCAGCTGCGCTGCATTGGTGTCGATATCCATACTGAAGCTGTTTCCATCAAGCCCCTGCGCGACCATCGCGTTCTTCATGCCCGCAACCACGGATTCCGCTGTGTCACCTTCCTTGACGACATAGCTTCCTTGCACCGTCCCTATCGTCAGAGACAGTTGATCGCCAACAACCAGTCCGGTGGTCACGGCAGTATCCACCCCGGCCGCATCCGGCATCACTGCCGCAGTCGCAGTAGCGCCACCAGAGGCGTCAAGGAACGCAAACGTGTCCAGTGTGATCGAGTCGTTGGTGCCACCATCATTGGCATCGATCACACCGGCTGTGCCGGTATCCGTTCCGACCGAGGCAGCCGCCGCGGCCAACGCCGTGCCCGCCGTCAGCGACAGGTTCTGTGCGTCGACACCGATCGAGCTGGTGACGATGGACCCATCTGCTTTCCGGTCAAGCGACGACAGGACGTCGACGCCCGTGTTGCCATTGGCGTTGGTTCCGGTCTGCGAGCCATCCACAAGGTTCAGACCGTTGAATTGCGCCGCGCCGACGACGGATGTGATCTGGTTGCGCAGCGCGACGATGTCGGTTTGGATCTTGCCACGGTCAACATTGTCTTCCTGCGCCGCCACAATCTTGGATTTGATTTCCGTCAGCAGGTCGGTCACGGTTTCCGACGCCTGGCGCGCAACCGCAACGGTGCTTTCGCCCAGTGACAAGCTGTCAGAAATGCCCTTGAAGCCTTTCACATCCGCTTCCATCACTTTGGAAATCGCCCAGACCGCTGCATTGTCTTTCGCTGAGCCGATGGCCTTGCCGGTCGAAATTTCAGCCTGCGTGCTGGCAAGGTTGGAATTGATGGATTTCAGTGTCTGAAGTGCGACCATCGCACTGTTATTGGTCAGAATACTGGACATTCGATTTTTCCTTCGTTCATTGGCGCTTTGCACCTGATTTCGTAGCCGCCGGTTGCGGCGGGTCTGCAAGTCTTTCTGACCGTTGCGTCGCCATAAATCCGGCACGCGCCATCCCTCAGGATGCAGAACTAAAATGAGACGAATGATCTAAAGGAAGTCTGAATCCATACAGTTTGCTTGCCTTCAATTTGAGACAATTCTTTCCTGATCAGGCTTTCCGTTCAAAGCTGGAACCCCGCTTCGACAAATCTTGCGCCCGCCCTTCGCGTGTATAGGTGCGCAGTTCCGACTGACCCTTCATCAGCGCATCCAGTCGCTGTTTCACAGCTCGAATCCCGCGCACCGTTGCCGCCAGCAACTGCTGGTTTCGATCTGCCCGATGGCGAAGCCGTTCAAGAGCCGGTTGGTCTGCCTCCAGCGACTTCACAGAGTTCAACAACCGCTCTTTTTCAGGCGCAAGCCGGGTCAGCTTTTCGATTTCGCCTGAAAGGATAAAAACCCTTTCCCGCTCAAGCAGGTCTTCAAGTGCGTTCATAGCTGTAGGGGCGCTAGAGTCCTCCATTATCTTGTTCCTTCAACGCGTCGAACAGAGATTGAGCCAACCCGATGCCGCCTGATTTCACCATTTCCTCGGCCTGCGCCTGACGTAGAAACGATGCGAACTGATCCTCACCCGCACCACCTCCGAAACCGTCGGGTGTTTTGCCGATCCCTGCTGATTTCAGCATTTCGGACAGGAAACTGGCCTCCAGCTTGCGGGCAACATCCATCAACTCCGCGTCATTCTGCCCTTTGGCGTCAGCATTTGGTTGTGCACCCATACGGTGCGTGGGTCCAACTGCGTCCATTTTCCGATCCTTTTTGACGACAATTTTCTTGGTTATCGCAGCAAGCGGTAAAGAACTGGTAACTTGCAACTGGCATGGTCGCCTTATCGGAGTCAGAACACCCGGAACATGACATGCAATTTAACCCCGCCATTCAGCCAATTGGACCCAGCGATGCCGAACACCGGCCGAGCCTCCGGTCGGCAAAATTGTCAACTGCGCCGGGTGTGGACACGCAGACGAGCATCTCGTTTTCTCTGGGTAAAGACAGGTCCAATATTGGATCGACAATGGAGCCTCCTGCAGTCGCCCGCTTTCTGCCTCCTACCACGCAGGCGGAAACGGCTCCCATTCAGGTCGATCCACAGACCGACCTCAACAGCCAAAACGCGGAAATGACCAAACCAAGGGATACGAATGACCGTATGATGGCTGGGCCAAAAATGCCTGACGCGCCCCGCGCTGCTCCAACAAACGTCACGGCAAAGCCAAACCTTGAGCGCGATCCTGATTTACCGGAAACACCCGCACAAAACGAAGACGAACAGTCCGAGGCCGTGACAGTCCCTGTATTCGCACCTGAAACAGCACCAGCATTTGTCGGGCTTGTGGGCTGGAATGCAGGTGGACCGCCCGGTCACAGCCCGGCATCCGCCATCGGTTCATCACCAACAAACGCATATCCAAGCGAGAATCCCAAACCAGGTACCGCCGCGCCGGTCACGCACAGCCCGCTTGCTTCACAGGACGCCTCCACGCTATCCGTCACCATTCCCTCTGACCCGATTGTGACCATTGTGGCTGCGGCGGACACGGCCGTTCAAACGCCGCCTTTAGTTCCTGACGCCAAATCCGCAGGCCCTGCACTTGCGTCACCCATACATCAACCGATCGCAGGATTGCCCGAATCAAATCCTGTCGCGGCGACCCCTGCCGCAGCACCACATGATTCTGTGAAAGAGGGGTCACGCTCGCGGATTGCAAATGACCCCGTGCAACCAATACAACAACAATCCCCGCTCCTTGATGGGTCAATGCGCAGCGAAACCAAAGCCGTTACACCACAATTGCCGCCATCTCTCTCACCTTTGGCAGCGTCCACTTCGATTGGCGTGTCAACTCCGACGAAATGGTCTTTGGACGACCCAATCACCGCCGCCGAGGTGTTTGTTGCATCGGACGACCCGCTCCCTGATCTGAGCGCGCCGCATCTTCGCGAGGCGGGTCAGCCTGCGCAGCTGCCCCGTTCGGCATCCGAATTGCCACGGCTTATCGCCACACAATTGGCCGATGCGGTTCGATCAAACCCTGACAAACCGATCGAACTGACCTTGAACCCCGAAGAGCTGGGACGCGTTCGGATGAGCTTTCAGACCGAGGCAGCATCCCTGAATGTCATCCTTCAGGTCGAACGCCCCGAGACGCTGGACCTGATGCGCCGCCATATCGAACAACTGGCGCAGGAGATGCACGAACTGGGCTATGACAAGGTCAGCTTTTCATTCCAACAGCAACGGCAAGACACAGCTTCGAACGGGCAGTCCCTGCCGACCGCGCAACAACTGTCGACAACCCGAACCGATCCCGTTGACCCGCTTGAAACGCAAGACGTGGTTCAGGTCCATGTCGGTGGTGCCACCGGCATGGACATTCGGATCTAGAAAGGAAACCCAATGGATGTATCTCAAACCCTGCCCGCTGCGTTGACGGCGGGACCTGCACAATATTCCGAAGGGACGAAAAATGGCGATGCCGTGATCTCTTCTGATTTTGAAACTTTTCTGAAAATGCTGACCGCTCAGATGGAAAATCAGGATCCGTTGAACCCGATTGAATCTTCCGATTACGCCGTGCAGCTGGCCACCTTCTCAGGCGTCGAACAACAGGTGCGGACGAATGATCTGCTTGACGGGCTTGGGACAAAACTTGGCCTGATGGGGCTGTCCGATATTGCCGGATGGGTCGGGATGGAGGCGCGCGTCGCCGCCCCCGTTCAGTTTGATCAGACGCCGATCACACTTGTACCGCAACCAGCCATCGGTGCTGATGAAACAAGGTTGGTCGTCAAGAACGCGGCTGGCGACATTGTCGAGAACAAGATTATCCCGACCTCGACCGACCCGGTTCAATGGGCCGGTGTGGATCAGTCCGGCACGCCGTTCCCGCGTGGTGTCTATTCGTTTGAACTGGTCAGTTCCGGCAACGGTGTTCACCTTTCAACCGACCCGGTAGAGGCTTATAGCAAGATCACCGAAAGCCAGAATGCAGATGGCAATCTGTGGTTGATCCTTGAAAGCGGTCAAAAGATTCAGGCGGACACGGTGTCAGCGATCCGCGAGCCGTGATTGATACGGTTGCCCCTGACCCTTTCGCATCCTAGCTTGGCGCCGGTTTGAACAGGGGCCACGGGAATGGACGAAAAGCTAAGGCAGACAAAGCGCGAGCAACTGCGGCGCATCTGGTCAGATGCGTCGGTGATCCCGGATGCGGCTCATTGGTCCCTGCTGACAGGTGGACGCACCAACCTGATTTGGCGCGTCGATATGCAAGATGCTCCGCCCTTGGTCTGCAAACTGTTCATTCCCAACACCGCCACGCCGCTTTTCGCCAATGACGGAACCCGCGAGGCGCTGGCGTTGCGTGCATTGAGCGGGTCACGCATGGCGCCAGAGCTTGTGGCTTTTCAGGACAGCACCCTTGGTGAAACGATGGTCTATCAGCACATCGACGGCCACCCCTGGAACGGCGATGTGACAGCGGCGGCACAAGCAATGGCACGGCTGCATGCACGCACGCTGCCGGTTGGACTGCCGGAATTGACCGTCACACCCGCCTCACTGATTGCCGATGGTCATGGCATGTCCCCATCCGGCCTGACCCCACCGCCGCCCGTTCCGCAAGCCCTGCCTGACGCCCACCGCGTATTTCTGCATGGCGACTTCGTTCCCGGCAATATCATCGTGACCTCCGATGGGCTGCGACTGATCGACTGGCAGTGCCCCGCCGCTGGCGACTCCAGCGCCGATATCGCAATGTTTCTGTCCCCGGCGATGCAGATGCTCTATGGGCACCGCCCTTTAAGCAAGAATGAAATCGCGCGGTTCCTGTCGGATTATCTGCATGCGAGTCAGGACGCCCGGGCCATCGCGCGTTATCATGCGCTGGCCCCGCTGTATCACTGGCGTATGGTCGCCTATTGTCACTGGAAAAGCGCCCGCGGCGATCAGGACTATGCCCGCGCAGCCTCGCTTGAACTGGACGCGTTAGAGCAGGCTTGACACCCACACGGCGACAAGGGCCAAACCACCACCCAGCGTCACATATCCCATCGCCCGAGCGGGGCGCGCCCGGTCGGTTTCCGGCGGTGGTGTGGATTGTCGGATCAGTGCCGCTTCAGCCAGTTCTGGCAAACGCGGGCCGAACCGGGCCAGCACCCGCACCGTCCGCGCCAAATCGCTTAACAGCGCCTTTGGCCCGATCGAGTTGGCGATATAGCTTTCGACCACCGGCTTTGCGACCTGCCAGATATTGATATTCGGGTTCAGCGACCGGGCCACACCTTCGACAACCACCATGGTGCGTTGCAACAAGATCAGCTCGGTGCGGGTTTCCATCCCAAATTTCTCGGTCACTTCGAACAGATAGGACAGCAGCCGACCCATCGAAATCTGCGTGGCATCCATGCCGAAAATCGGTTCGCCCACAGCGCGCAGGGCGCGGGCAAATTCCTCGACATTGCGGTCGGCGGGCACGTAACCCGCTTCGAAATGAACCTCGGCCACGCGACGATAATCGCGGGTGATAAAGCCATACAGGATCTCGGCATAAACGCGGCGGGTGTATTCGTCAATTCGCCCCATGATGCCGAAATCAATGGCGATAATATCCCCGTTTGCTGCAAATTTCAGATTGCCTTGGTGCATATCGCCATGAAACAGACCGTCGCGCAGCGCGTGTGACAGGAACAGTTGCAGCACCCGTTCGCCCAGCCCATCCATATCCAGCCCCGAGGCGCGAATGGCGGGCAAATCGTTTGCCGGAATGCCCTCGCCCCAACCCAATGTCATGACGGTCCGAGCCGACAATCCCCAATTGACCTTGGGCACAACGAACCCGGCATCATCTGCGGTGTTCTCGGCAAACTCACTGGCCGAGGCGCTTTCCAGCCGCAAATCCAGCTCGCCCATCACCACGCCCTCGAAATGTTCGACCACATCAGTGGGACGCAGGCGGCGGGTGGAGGGCAGCAAGAACTCGATGACACCGGCCGAGAAATGGAATGCGTCGATATCGGTGCGAAACGCGCGTTCAATATACGGGCGCAAAACCTTTACTGCGACTTCCTCGCCTGTGGCTGCGATGCGCGCGCGATGGACCTGCGCAATCGACGCAGCGGCGACGGGTTCTGAAAACTCCGAGAACACCTCGTCGATCTTGATGCCCAGTTCCTTTTCGACCATCCGCCGGGCAACGGCAGACGGAAACGGGGGAAGCTTGTCCTGCAGATATTGCAATTGATCCGACAGCTCCGCACCAACCACGTCGGGGCGTGTCGATAGAATCTGGCCAAACTTGATATAGGCTGGGCCAAGCGCCGTGATCGCGCGCGTCAGGGGCGGCAGAGACGTGTCGCCCTTCTTGCCCAACCACGCAAAAGGAAAGCCCACAATTCGCGCGGCCATACGAATGATCGGCGGCGCGTTCATCGCATCCAGCACGACACCCATCGCGCCCGTCCGTTGAAAGGTCGCACCGGTGCGGATCAGCCGCCAGATGTTGTGGGGTCCGCGCATCCTAGATCTTCCATCCCGAATGCAGTGCCGCGATGCCCATGGACAGGTTGCGATATTTCACATTCTCAAATCCGGCGTTGCGGATCATTTGCGCGAACGTCTCTTGATCCGGAAATTTGCGAATGGATTCGACCAGGTATTGGTAGCTGTCGGCGTCATCAGCGATCAGTTTGCCCATGCGGGGGATCACGTTGAAGGAATAGAGATCATAGAGCTTCTGCATACCGTCATTGGGAAGCTGGCTGAACTCCAGCACAATCAGGCGACCGCCGGGTTTCAGTACGCGGTAAGCCTCGGACAGGGCATCTGCGATCCGCGTCACGTTGCGGATGCCGAAGCTGATCGTATAGCGGTCAAAGCTGCCATCCTCGAACGGCAGCGCCATCGCATCGCCGACGACCCAATCCAGCCGATCGGCTTTGTTGGCGACGTCTGCGCGTTTGCGTCCTTCGACCAGCATCGACTCGGTCATGTCCAGCACAACCGCAGATGCCTTGGGTGCGCGATCCAGGAAACGGAACGAGATATCGCCAGTGCCCCCTGCGACATCCAAAAGCCGTTGACCGTTCCGGGGGGCCAGCCAATCCATCATCGCGTCTTTCCAAACGCGGTGGATGCCAACGGACATGACGTCATTCATGATGTCATATTTCGACGCGACATTGGTGAATACGCCATGGACCATGCGGGCCTTGTCATCCTCGGCCACGGTCTTGAACCCAAAATGGGTTGTTTTTGTTTCGGATGTGCTCATCGGGCTTGCCCATTCCTTGCGATTGATCCCTCATATCCCGACGAATACCCACGCACAATGGAGACACGCCCGATATGCCCGAATTACCAGAGGTCGAGACGGTTCGTCGCGGATTGTCCCCCGTGATGGAAGGCGCGCGGATTGTCCGGGCTGAAACCCGGCGCGAGGGGCTGCGCTGGCCGTTTCCCGACCGGATGGCGGATCGGCTGACCGGGGCAAGGGTCATGCGGTTGGGGCGGCGGTCGAAGTATCTGTTGGCGGATCTTGATACCGGCGAGACCCTGATCACTCATCTTGGCATGTCAGGACGAATGCTGATCTCGGGCCACCCTTTGGGCAAGTTTCATCACGACCACCCCGCGCCGGAAAAGCATGACCACGTGGTGCTGCACATGGACAACGGCGCACGGGTGACATTCAATGACCCGCGGCGCTTTGGCGCGATGGACCTGTGCGACTCGTCAGGGCTAGAGGACCATAAACTGATCCGCGTGTTGGGACCGGAGCCGTTGGGGAACGCCTTCGACGAACCCTATCTCATCGGCGCGTTAAAGCACCGTAACTCCCCCATCAAATCCGCCCTTCTGGATCAGGGAATCATCGCGGGGCTTGGCAATATATATGTCTGCGAGGTGCTGTTTCGGGCCGGCATTCACCCCACCCGCAAAGCCATGCGTCTTTCATCCGCGCGCATCGCAGGGCTGGTCCCGATCATTCGTAACGTGCTGGTAGAAGCGATTGAAAGCGGCGGATCTTCCCTTAACGATTACCGGCAGGCAGACGGCGAACTGGGCTATTTCCAACACAATTTTCAAGCCTACGGCCGCGAGGGTCAACCCTGCGTGACGCAAGGTTGCACTGGAAAAATAAGGCGAATCACGCAATCGGGGCGTTCAACATTCTATTGTGCGCAATGCCAAAGATAGCTTGATCACTGAGGCGGGCAGGCTTACGACTCCGCTTCGACCACCACGGACAATGGCAAGGGGAACCATGGCCTATAAGAATATCATCGTTGAGATCGAAGATCACATCTGTCTGATCAAGCTCAACCGACCCGACGCGCTGAACGCATTGAACCTTGATCTGCTGGGCGAACTGGGTGACGCCTTGGCGGACGCTCAGAAGAACGACAAGGCGCGTTGCATCGTGATCACCGGATCCGAAAAAGCCTTCGCCGCCGGGGCAGACATCAAGATGATGGCCGAGAAGAGCTTTGTCGATGTGTTCGCTGGCGACCTTTTCACTCCGGAAGAAGATGCGATCATGCGCATCCGCAAACCGATCATCGCCGCCGTGTCCGGCTATGCGCTGGGCGGCGGGTGCGAGCTGGCGATGATGTGTGATTTCATCATTGCCGCGGACACCGCCAAGTTCGGCCAACCCGAGGTGAACCTGGGTGTGATGGCTGGCATGGGCGGCAGCCAGCGTCTGACCAAACTTGTTGGTCGCGCCAAGTCGATGGACATGAACCTGACCGGTCGGTTCATGGACGCGGAAGAAGCAGAACGTGCTGGCCTTGTCAGCCGTGTCGTGCCCGCCAAGAAGCTGATGGATGAAGCGATGTCCGCCGCGGCCAAGATCGCCGAAAAGTCCATGATAACGGTGATGGCCATCAAAGAAGCAGTGAACCGCGCCGAGCAGCTGCCGCTGACCGAAGGCATCCTGTTTGAACGTCGCCTGTTTCATTCGTTATTTGCGACCGAGGACCAGAAGGAAGGCATGGCCGCCTTCACCGAGAAGCGCGAACCACAGTTCCGCGACAAGTAACGCTTTTTATGGGTTCCCTTTGCAGACATTTTTCCGTAAAGGGTGCCGTCATACATGCGCGTGAGGCCCGCTTTGGCCAGAATCACCGGTTCTGAACCCGGTCGGGTGCGAACGCGCGGCTATTGAAACGTAAACCACACCCGATGAAGGGATCAGACACATGGCAAATTCGCCCCAGTCCAAAAAACGCGCCCGCCAGAACGAGGCTCGTTTTGCTGTAAACAAAGCCCGCCGTTCGCGCATTCGCACCTTCCTGCGCAAGGTCGAAGAAGCCATCGAATCCGGTGACAAGGAAGCCGCGTCGGCAGCCCTGAAAACTGCTCAGCCCGAACTGATGCGCGGCGTGACCAAAGGCGTTTACCACAAGAACACCGCCGCTCGGAAAGTGTCGCGCCTGTCCGCACGGATCAAAACCCTGGGCTAATCGCGATTCTGGTCAAAGACCGGTTTTGAAAAACAGACGGAGCGTGTCCTCAAAGGCACGCTCCGCTCTCGTTTTTGGCGGCAAAAATTGCATTAGTGCAAGCCGCTTGGGATTCGTTTCTGCAAAGAATGAGTCAAGCACGAGTTTCTATTGCGCGCGCCGCTGACAGGTTGCTAGTTTGCCCTCAGCGATTCACATCGCCGACTTGGGACTATCATACATTCAAGGGATAACCCCTTGAAAAATTAGGTTAAAATTTGACCTGAAGATTGAATCGGAGCCTGTCCGGTGCAATCGACGTAAGTTTTTATTCCGACTTGGGGGTCGGGTTAAAGGCAAGCGTCGTTTCAGTGATTGTCAGACCGTTTCGGCCTGGCAGGTTAACTTATTGTTATGTCTCCATGCCCGATCGGGCGATCCCTGTGCCAAGACTGTGGTCTTGTGCAGCGAACGCCTGTCGGCTTGGCACGCTTTTGGTGAGGCAGGCGTGCTTGGTTTTGTGGATCGTCGGGCGCTTGGGCGCGTCTGGTATCTATATGTTTGGTAAAATGGCTGTCGTTGAACAGCCTATCAAAGAAACCGGGTCGAGGTGACATGACGAACGATGAATGGGGACTTGTTCGAAACAAGCTGCAAAAGGCGGTAGGGCAGAACAACTATACCAATTGGATTGAACCGCTGGAATTTGCCGATCTGAAGAACGGCGTGGCAACATTTCTGGTTCCGACCAATTTTATGGGCAACTGGGTGGATCGAAACTTCGGCGACAAGATTCTGCATCAGATGGTTGGCGAGGGCCTGAAGGTCTCGAGACTTGATTTTGCGGTCCCGTCGAAGACAGCCACGGCAAAATTGGCTCAGGCGTCAGATGAAACTGCACCGGCTGTCGCAATTGCCAGAACAAATCACGACGATCTGCCCGGCGCACCGCTTTACGACCGTTTCACCTTCGACAATTTCGTTGTGGGCAAGCCCAACGAACTGGCGCACGCAGCAGCCCGTCGCGTGGCCGAAGGTGGCCCGGTGACGTTCAACCCGCTGTTCCTGTATGGCGGCGTCGGACTGGGCAAAACGCACCTGATGCACGCCATTGCGCACGAAATGACCACCCGCAATCCCGATCTTCGCGTGGTCTATCTGTCAGCCGAGCAGTTCATGTATCGCTTTGTGCAGGCCCTTCGCGAAAAGCAGATGATGGATTTCAAGCAGCTGTTCCGCTCGGTTGATGTGCTGATGGTGGATGATGTGCAATTCATTGCGGGCAAGGACAGCACGCAGGAAGAATTTTTCCACACCTTCAATGCGTTGGTGGATCAAAACAAGCAGATCATCATTTCCGGCGACCGCGCACCAGGCGAGATCAAGGACTTGGAAGACCGTATCAAAAGTCGTCTGCAATGTGGCCTTGTAGTGGACCTGCACCCGACCGACTACGAACTGCGCCTTGGTGTGCTTCAGAACAAGGTTAGCACCTATCGCGAACAATATAACGGGCTGGTGATCGCGGATGGCGTTCTGGAGTTTGTCGCCCACCGCATCTCGACCAATGTGCGCGTTCTGGAAGGTGCTTTGATGCGCTTGTTTGCCTTCGCGTCTCTGGTGGGTCGCGAAATCACGTTAGAGCTGGCACAGGATTGCCTTGGTGACATCCTGCGCGCCTCGGACCGTAAGGTGACGGTGGAAGAGATACAGCGCAAGGTTAGCGAACATTACAACATTCGCCTGTCCGACCTGATCGGTCCGAAGCGTGTGCGCACCATTGCCAGACCGCGTCAGGTGGCGATGTATCTGGCCAAACACATGACCTCGCGGTCATTGCCAGAGATCGGGCGCCGATTTGGCGGTCGTGATCACACCACTGTCATGCACGGGGTGAAGCGGATTGACGAGTTGAAGGGCGCCGACGATCAGATCGCTGAAGATCTTGAACTTCTGCGCCGTGCGCTTGAAGCCTGAATTGACACGACTCTGGCGGGTTTTTAGGCCCTAAAGCCTTGACCCGCCCGCGAAAGAATCAGACATTCCGAATAACAAATTGAGCCGGGCGGAGAACGTGATATGTTCACCGTCCCGGTATCTGTCAGGAGTGGGACATGAAGATCAGTATCGAACGCGGCGCGCTGCTTAAAGCCGTGTCACAGGCGCAATCCGTTGTAGAACGCCGAAACACCATCCCAATCCTCGCCAATGTGCTGATCGAAGCCGAAGGCAACAGCGTATCGTTCCGCGCCACCGATCTGGATATCGAAGTTGTCGACAAGACCGATGCCATGGTCGAACGCGCCGGTGCCACAACGGTGTCCGCCGTGACCCTGCACGAAATTGTGCGCAAGCTGCCTGATGGGGCGTTGGTGCAACTGACCGACGATGGTGCAACCGGCCGGTTGGCGGTCGAGGCGGGACGCTCGAACTTTTCGCTCGCGACGCTGCCGAAGGAAGATTTCCCGGTGATGGCATCATCCGAGTATTCAGCTAATTTCTCGGCCCCCGCGCCTGTTCTGCGCCGCCTGTTCGACAAGTCGAAATTCGCAATCTCGACGGAAGAGACACGGTATTACCTGAACGGCGTCTATATGCATGTGGCTGATGCTGATGGCGGCAAGGTTCTGCGTTGCGTGGCCACTGATGGTCACCGTCTTGCACGGATCGACGCCGACCTGCCCGCCGGCGCCGAGGATATGCCCGGCGTGATCGTGCCCCGAAAAACCGTGGGCGAGATGCGCAAACTGCTGGACGATGACGATGCGACCATCGCCGTGTCCGTGTCGGAAACCAAGATCCGCTTTGCGACACCTGCGATCACACTGACGTCGAAGGTGATCGACGGCACGTTCCCCGACTACACCCGCGTTATTCCCACGGGCAACACCCGCAAACTGGAGGTGGACGCCACCGAATTTGCTCAGGCCGTCGATCGCGTCGCCACTGTGTCCAGCGAACGGTCGCGTGCCGTGAAGCTGCAACTGGACGAAGATCGCCTGATCCTGTCCGTGAATGCCCCGGACGCCGGTGCCGCCGAAGAAGAACTGGCTGTCGCCTATGGGGACGAGCGATTGGAAATCGGGTTCAACGCCAAATACCTGCTTGAGATTGCCAGCCAGGTGGACCGCGAAAACGCTGTGTTCATGTTCAATTCCTCCGGCGACCCGACCTTGATGCGTGAAGGCAATGACACCAGTGCTGTCTATGTCGTCATGCCGATGCGTGTGTGACCGCTACCAAGCCACGATCCGACGCCCCCGGCGGGGATGTTTTCTGTAAGAAGATAAGGCAGGGCAAGTGATGCTGGCCTTGCGAGAGCTGACACTCAGCCATTTTCGAAGCCACCGCATTGCGCGGCTGTCGCTTGACGGACGGCCCGTCGCCATCCATGGCCGCAACGGGGCTGGCAAGACCAACATCCTTGAGGCGATATCCATGCTGTCTCCGGGGCGCGGGTTGCGACGTGCAACCGCGGACGAGATGATCCGGCGGCCGGAAGGCGTCGGCTGGAAGGTCACGGCAATCCTGCAAAGCCTGCATCAAATACACGAGGTTGAGACCTGGATCGAACAAGGCGGCGTGCGGCAGGTGCGGATCGATGGTAAATCCGCGCCGCAGGTCGCCCTGGGCCGGATCGCGCGGATGGTCTGGCTGGTGCCGGTGATGGACCGTCTTTGGGTCGAAGGCGCAGACGGGCGCAGGCGGTTTCTGGACCGGATGACAATGAGTTTCAAGCCGCACCACGCCGATACGGTTCTGACCTATGAAAAGGCCATGCGCGAACGCAATCGGCTGTTGAAAGATGGTCAGCGTGACGGCCACTGGTATGATGCCTTGGAAGCGCAGATGGCGCGCGCTGCCGCCGAGATGACCAAGAACCGAAACGCCGCCCTGTCACAGCTGATCGCGGCACAAGCCGAAGCCGAAACGGCTTTTCCGGCGGCGGAACTGTCTCTAATCCAGCCTGACGAGGCCGAATTGCCGACAACTGAAGAGGGTTTGGCACAGGCGTTTGCCGAAAGCCGTCCACGTGATTTGCTGGCCGGGCGGACCCTTGTTGGGCCGCATCGGACAGATCTGGCCGCCACTTATTCCACCAAGGGGATTGCCGCGCGGGATTGCTCGACAGGCGAGCAGAAAGCGCTCTTGGTGTCGTTGATTCTTGCCAACAGCCGCGCGTTGACGCGTGATTTTGGCGCACCGCCCATCCTGCTGCTGGACGAAGTGGCCGCCCATCTGGATGCTGGCCGTCGTGCCGCGCTTTATGACGAGGTTTGCGCACTTGGCGCGCAAGCCTTCATGACCGGCACTGGTCCCGAATTGTTTGCCGAACTTGGCAATCGTGCCAGCCATATTGAAGTCAGCGAAGCGGATGGGCGCTCGCACATTGAAGAGGTGACGATATGAAGTCCAACCGTGTGACCCTGATCACCCTTGGCGTCAGGGATATTGCCCGGGCCCGCGACTTTTATGAAGCCATCGGGTGGGAGCCATCCGAAGTGCAGGACAAGGTGGTCTTCTATGACATGAACGGCATGAAATTCGGATTTTACCTGTTGGATGGCTTGGCCGAAGACACAGGGATGCCAATTGAGGCCCTGAAGACAGGGGCGATGACACTGGGACAGAACTTCCCGACCGAGGCCGAGGTCGATGCGGCCTATGACAAGGCTCTTGCAGCGGGGGCAACCGAAGTTACACGCCCTGAAAAGATCTTTTGGGGCGGGTATTCGGGTTACTTCGCCGACCCAGACGGGCACCTGTGGGAATACGCCATGAACCCGTTCTGGGAACTGGATGGTGATGGGCATCTGAAATGACAATCACAGCGCTTGAGCTTGGTTTCTATGTCATCGGCCTGTTCATCCTGTTCCTGACCCCCGGCCCGGTTTGGGTGGCATTGGTGGCTCGCGTTCTGGCCGGTGGCTTTGCCCAGGCTTGGCCGCTGGCGATGGGCGTCGCAATCGGCGACATCTTCTGGTCGGTTCTGGCGGCCCTGGGCATGGGCTGGGTGGCGTCCAGCTTTGGCGGGGCCATGTTGGTCCTGAAAATCGTGGCTGCGCTGTTTTTTATCTGGCTGGGCGTCACGATCATTCGATCCGCCGATCATAAGATTTCCAAGGATCGCAAGTTGACCCGTCCCGGCATCTGGGCGGGTTTTGTCGCGGGCCTGATCGTAATTCTCGCCAACCCCAAGGCCATTCTGTTCTACATGGGCGTTCTGCCGGGGTTCTTTGACCTGTCGCGCCTGACCGCCGCGGACATTGTGGCTATTGGCATTGCCTCTTTCATCGTGCCGTTGATTGGCAACCTGGGCATGGCGTTTTTTATCGACCGCGCCCGCAAATTGCTGTCATCACCGACAAGCCTGCGTCGTATGAACGTGGCCGCCGGTAGCATGTTGATTCTGGTGGGAATCATCATTCCATTTACATAGGCGGAAAAGCGGTCTGTTGGACACTAAATCTTGTGTCAGGCGGGTGACAACGCCGGTAAAAAACCCTATATTTTCGGCAACAATGAACAGGAAGTCCCTTATGGCTGATGACGCGCAGACCGGTGCCGAATACGGTGCCGAATCCATTAAAGTTCTCAAAGGTTTAGAGGCCGTTCGCAAGCGTCCTGGCATGTATATCGGCGACACCGATGATGGGTCTGGTCTGCACCATATGGTATATGAAGTCGTGGACAACGGCATTGACGAGGCCCTGGCCGGTCATGCCGATGCCGTGAATGTCACAATCCACGCCGATAACTCGGTTTCTGTGTCGGACAACGGGCGCGGAATTCCCACCGATATCCACCAGGAAGAAGGCGTTTCGGCGGCCGAGGTCATCATGACCCAGCTTCACGCAGGCGGTAAGTTTGACTCGAACTCCTATAAGGTGTCGGGCGGGTTGCACGGCGTCGGTGTGTCGGTGGTGAACGCGCTGTCCGACTGGCTGGAACTGCGCATCTGGCGCGGCGGCAAAGAACACGTTGCGCGCTTTGAGCGTGGCGAGACCGTCGAACACCTGAAGGTCGTCGGTAATTGCGGCGACCGTACCGGCACCGAAGTGCGGTTTCTTGCGTCTACGACAACATTCTCGAACCTCGATTACCAGTTCAAGACGCTGGAAAACCGTCTGCGCGAGTTGAGCTTCCTGAACTCGGGCGTGCGGATCATCATCGAAGACGAACGCCCCGCCGAGAAACTGCGGACAGAACTGCATTACGAAGGCGGCGTGAAAGAGTTCGTGAAATACCTCGATCGCTCCAAGACCCCCCTGATGGAAGAACCCATCTTCGTCACGGGCGAAAAAGACGGGATCGGGGTCGAGGTCGGGATGTGGTGGAATGACGGCTATCACGAGAACGTGCTGCCCTTCACCAACAACATTCCGCAACGCGATGGCGGTGCGCATTTGGCGGGTTTCCGTGGGGCGCTGACCAGGACGCTGAACCTCTATGCCAACTCGACCGGGTTGGCCAAGAAGGAAAAGGTGAACTTCACCGGCGACGATGCGCGCGAGGGTCTGACCTGCGTACTTTCGGTCAAGGTGCCGGACCCCAAATTCTCGTCCCAGACCAAGGACAAGCTGGTCAGCTCGGAAGTGCGGCCCGCGGTCGAAGGGCTGATGAACGAGAAGTTGCAGGAGTGGTTTGACGAAAACCCGAACATTGCCAAGATGATTGTCGGCAAGATCATCGAAGCCGCTCTGGCGCGCGAAGCGGCCCGCAAGGCGCGCGAAATGACGCGTAAGAAATCATCGCTGGATGTGGCGTCCCTGCCCGGCAAGCTGGCCGATTGTCAGGAACGCGACCCCGCCAAGCGCGAGCTGTTCATGGTCGAGGGCGACTCGGCCGGTGGGTCGGCAAAACAGGGTCGATCCCGCCACAATCAGGCCGTTTTGCCCCTGCGCGGCAAGATTCTGAACGTCGAACGCGCGCGGTTTGACAAGATGCTGTCCAGCCAGGAAATCGGCACCATCATCACCGCCTTGGGTACGGGTATCGGGCGGGACGAATTCGACATCTCGAAGCTGCGCTATCACAAGATCATCATCATGACCGATGCGGACGTCGATGGCGCCCATATCCGCACGCTGCTTCTGACCTTCTTCTTCCGTCAGATGCCGGAACTGATTGAAGGCGGATACCTTTATATCGCGCAGCCGCCGCTTTACAAAGTCAGCCGCGGCAAGTCCGAGGTTTACGTGAAAGATCAGGTAGAATTGGAAGATTACCTGATTGCGCAGGGCATCGACGGCACCGTTCTGCGGCTTGCAAATGGTGAAGAGATCGCAGGGGCCGATCTGGCTCGCGTGGTCGAAGCCGCGCGCAGTTTCCGCCGCATCCTGGAAGCCTTTCCCACCCATTATCCGCGCAACATTCTGGAACAGGCTGCCCTTGCCGGTGCGTTTGATCCGGGTCGTGCCGATGCCGATCTGCAAGCCGTTGCTGAAAGCGTGGCGAAGCGATTGGACAAGGTCGCCGTGGAATACGAACGCGGTTGGCAAGGTCGGATCACCCAAGATCACGGTATTCGACTGGCTCGTATCCTGCGCGGAGTAGAAGAAATCCGCACCCTGGATGGCGCGGTGCTGCGCTCGGGAGAGGCACGCCGCCTGTCCGAGGTCTCGAAAGACACGCGCGACATCTACAGTGACAGCTCTCACCTCGTGCGCAAAGATCGTGAGGTTCTTGTGCAGGGACCAATTGACCTTCTGCAGGGTATTCTGACCGAAGGCGAAAAAGGTTTGACCTTGCAACGCTACAAGGGGTTGGGTGAGATGAACCCTGATCAGCTTTGGGAAACCACGCTGGACCCGGAAGCCCGCACGTTGCTTCAGGTGAAAGTGGACGATCTGGCAGATGCAGACGATCTGTTCACCAAGCTGATGGGCGATGTTGTCGAGCCGCGCCGCGAATTTATTCAGCAAAACGCGCTGTCCGTCGAGAATCTGGATTTCTAGTAGCTACTAGGTTTGGTCGAAAGAACAGGCAGCGGTTTTTCGCTACGGGCGGTAACAATAACCGCCATCGTTTACAACGCAAGCATCCGGCGAGTGGTCTGCTTACAGCGAGAAATCCGGCAGCATGTCCAAGGCCTCGCGCAGCGCGTCGCCCCATCCTTGGGAAACTGATTGGAAATAAGGGTCATCACTTGCCATGCGCCCGGTTTGGCCAGTTTTCAGGCTGTCTTTATCGTAGCAATGGAAATCGAATGGCGCGCCCACCGTCAGGTTTGCTTTGGTCGTGGAATCGAAGCTCACCAACAGAAGCTTCATCGCGGCTTCAAAGCTCATGTCCGACTCATAGGCCCTCACGAGTATTGGCCGGCCATATTTAGTCTCGCCAATCTGGAAAAATGGGGTGTCCTTGGCCGCTTCGATGAAATTGCCCTCTGGGTAGATCAAGAAAAGCCTATGCGGGCCTCCCTTAATCTGACCTCCAAGGATCAGGGTTGCGTTGAAGCTGCTATCGGCGCGCTGGCCTGTGTTGGCATGGCTTGCGATCACTTCGCGCAACGTGTCGGCCACTATGCGTGCCGCTTGGAACATGGAAGGAACCGCGAGAAGTGACGGCGCGCGTTCGTCGTGGGATTTGCTACGCTCGTCCAACAAGCTGACGACTGCTTGCGTCGTTGCCAGATTGCCCGCCGACATCAGCGTGATCGACCGATCCCCCGGCGTTTCCCAGATCGACATCTTCCGAAAGGTCGAGATATTGTCAAGCCCGGCATTCGTGCGCGTATCTGACATGAAAACCAGCCCCCGCTCGAGCATCATCCCCACACAGTAAGTCATTCAGGTCTTCCTATTGCTGCACCACATCAATGGCAACAGACAGAGTTTCTTCTGCGCCACCGACGCGCGTGCCCGATACCGGGGCTGCTTCGGCATAGTCCCGACCGGTCGCCACGCGCACATAACGTGTATCAGGTGAAATCGCGTTCGACACGTCGAAACCGACCCAGCCCAGCCCTTCGACATGGGCTTCGGCCCATGCGTGCATCGCCTCCTGAGCTGTTCGGTCGTTTAGCATCAGGTATCCAGATACGTAACGCGCCGGGTAGCCCAGTTCGCGGGCACAACTCAGAAAGATATGAGTGTGGTCTTGGCACACGCCTTTGCCAGCCGCGATGGCCTCTTCTGCACCCCAATCTGCGTCTGAAGCACCCACCTCAAAACGCACACTGTCACGGATGATGTCCGACAGAGCATGCAATTGGTCCAGCGGCTCTGACTTCGGAGTGTCGTGCAGAATTGCCCTGACCCCTTGCCTCGCTTCTGTCCTTGTCGTCGATTTCTGAAAGAACCAAAGCGGTGCCGCCCCGCGATGCTGACCGAAGATGCCGTGATTGTCGCTCAGTTCGACCTCGCCTTCACTGACAACGGTCAACTCCTGTGCTTCCGGCGCGAAGCTGATCAACTCGACAGTGTTGTCGTTTTGATCTTCATAGCTCAGCTCACGTTGGCCGCCGACGACTTCTGTCCGCCATGACAATACCGATTGCTGGTGCGAGGACTTCGGTGTCTTGCGAAGCTGTTGCAACCCGTATTTCACCGGTGTAGCGAAATTATAGCGGGTTTCGTGGCGGATGGTCAGGCGCATGATCTTACTCATAGAACCGAAAGTCAGTTTCAATCTGCGCGGACAGGTCTGCTAGAAGCCTCAGAGCTTTCTGGACGTATTCGTGAAGGCCAAAGTCGAAAACTGCGTCGATTTCGTGGCTGAGATAGGTCCGTTCAAAATGCAAGGTCTTTGATTGGGCCGGACTGGGCCGCCTCAGATCTCTGCTCAAATATCCGAGATTATCGTGAAGCTTACGCACGCAGAACGCCAATGATCGCGGCATTCGCCTGTCGAGGATCAGGAAATGCGCGATCTCGCGCGTTCCGGCACCTGCGCCATATTCCATGCGAAACCCGCCACGTGCCGATACCGATCGCAGGATCGATTCCCATTGCACATTGTCCAGTGATGTTCCCACCGCCCTGGCCGACGGCAGTAGCACATAGTATTTCACGTCAAGAATACGTGCAGTGTTATCTGCGCGCTCGATAAATGTTCCAAGCCGCGCGAAGTTATAGATATCGTTGCGCAGCATTGTGCCGTGTGTCATCCCGCGAACAAGAGCCGTTCGTTGGCGTAAGGTGCTTAGAACGCTCGGCAAGTCACGCTCTACCACTTTGCGCGCCAGTACGTCGCGTGCGCTCATATAGGCGGCATTTGTGGCTTCCCAGACCTCGTGGGTCAGGGCCGTGCGCACAAGTCGGGCATTTTGGCGAGATGTTTCGATGGAGGACAGTACGGATGATGGGTTTGAACGGTCGCGCAACAGCCAGTCAATCGCGGCATCTTTGGTCAACTCGTCCCGGTTTGCTTCGAACTGTTCCAAGCTGCCAGCCGACTGCAGGACGGACCGCCATTCGCTTTCGCCCAACTCAAGCCGTGTCAGGGCGATGCGCTGACCGGTTTCAATCAGGCGCGCGGTGTTCTCGGCCCTCTCAAGAGAGCGATACATCCAGTAAAGACCATTGGCGGTTTTACCTAGCATTGCATCAGTCCTCCACCACCCAAGTATCCTTGGTCCCGCCACCTTGGCTGGAGTTGACCACAAGCGAACCTTTTTCAAGCGCCACGCGCGTGAGCCCGCCGGACGTGACCTTGATCGCGTCTGGACCGACAAGAACGAAAGGGCGCAAATCAACGTGCCGCGGGGTCAAACCCTGACGGGCAAAGATCGGCACGGTCGACAGGCTGAGTGTTGGCTGCGCGATATAATTGCTTGGCCGCGCTTTAAGCTTTCGCCTGAAAGCTGCAATGTCCTTTTTGGTGGCCGTTGGTCCGATCAGCATCCCATACCCACCTGAGCCATGGACTTCTTTGACAACCAGTTCTTCGAGATTGTCGAGCACATGGGCCAGTTGGTCCGGCTCAGAACAACGCCATGTCGGCACGTTCTTCAGCAAAGGACGCTCGCCTGTGTAAAACTCTACGATTTCAGGCATGTAGCTATAGATTGCCTTGTCATCGGCAATCCCGGTTCCGGGAGCATTGGCAATGGTTATCCCCCCAGCCCGATAAACGTCCATGATACCCGGCACGCCAAGCTGGCTTTCGGGATCGAAATTCAAAGGGTCGAGAAAGTCGTCATCAACCCGCCGGTAAAGCACATCAATCGGGGTATAGCCGCGCGTTGTGCGCATGGCCACGCGCCCGTCCACGACACGCAGATCATGGCCCTCGACAAGCTCTGCGCTCATTTGATCTGCAAGGAACGCATGTTCGTAATAGGCCGAATTGTATATGCCGGGGGTAAGCACCGCAACGACTGGTAGTCCCTTGGTCGCAGCGGGGGCGCAAGCCGACAAAGAACGGCGAAGATCCATCGGGTAGCTTTGCACGCTTTTAACCCGGTTGCGCGAAAACAACTCGGGGAACATCTGCAACATGGTCTCGCGGTTTTCGAGCATGTAGCTGACGCCGCTTGGAGTGCGCGCATTGTCTTCAAGAACAAAGAACTCGTCCGGACCGGCGCGCACAAGATCGACACCAACGATATGTGTATAGATCCCGCCGGGTGGTGAGACGCCGATCATGGTCGGCTCGAAAGCGGCATTCCGACTGATCATTTCGCGTGGAATTCGGCCCGCCTTGATGATCTCTTGCCGGTGATAAATGTCGTGCAGAAACGCGTTTATCGCGCGCACCCGCTGCTCGATCCCCTTGGTCACCCGTGACCATTCCCGATCCGAGATGATGCGCGGGATGATATCAAAAGGGATCAACCTTTCTTCAGCTTCAGCGCGCCCATATACGTTGAACGTAATGCCCGTCAGCCGGAACAGGTCTTCCGCTTCGCGTTGTTTAGAGCGCAAGCGTTTGGGATCTTCACCTTCGAACCAGGGGTGAAACTGCTGATACGGCTGCCTCAGCCGCTTATTGCTGCCCCACATCTCGTCGAAGATCGGCGTATTCTCCATTCCTAACCTCTCCGAATGTCCCGGTGATTGGGCATTCCTTAGCGCGGAATTGCCAGAGTCAACGCGGCCGGTTTGCTAAGCTGATATCGATTTGCCCAATATTTGGGCGCCTTCGCGGCTCAGCCTGGCCTCAAGATCAATTTCCGCGCTTTTCAGTAACAGCTAAAGATGTGACTGCGGGCTGGATGCTTACAGGAACCCACCAATATGGGGCTGGTTTATGTGTCGATGGATGAAAGGTCCGTTTTCGACATTCGGGACTTCCTGCATGTACGCAAGCGGGAAAAAGAGGCCTGGAAGAGCTGGGCCAACTGTTGGTCAGACCGAGACAGCTTTGAGCAGCGCGTCTCGGTTTGCATCCTGTTTGCTTCCGGACATCGTGACTTCGCCGCGACGCAAAACCACAAAGTTGTCGGCAAGCTCATAAGCGAAATCGAAGTATTGTTCGACCAGCACGATTGCCATGTCGCCTCGATCACGAAGCAACTTTATCACTTCTCCGATCTGCTGGATGATGTTTGGTTGAATGCCTTCCGTCGGCTCGTCCAGCAAAAGCAGTTTGGGTTTGGTGATCAACGCTCGCGCAATCGCCAACTGCTGCTGCTGCCCGCCCGACAAATCGCCACCGCGGCGGCCCAGAAACTTTCGCAGTATCGGGAAAAGTTCGAACATCTCTTCCGGGATATGATGTTCCGATGCGGGTAGACAGGAAAATCCTGTTTCCAGGTTTTCGCGCACAGTGAGCAGCGGAAAGATTTCGCGACCCTGCGGCACAATTGCGATGCCTTTCTGAGACAAAGCATGCGCCGGCAGCATGCCCAAATCTTCGCCATCCAAAGTGACTTTACCGCCTGATCTTGGATGCGCCCCAGAAATCGCGCGCATCAGGCTAGTTTTGCCGACGCCGTTCGTGCCCATTACACAGGTGACTTTGCCTGCCTGTGCTTCGAATGATATCCCGTTCAAGATTTGTGAATGCCCATAGTGGAGCGTCAGATCGTTCACGTTCAGCATGTTTTATCGCCCCAAATACACGTCGATGACTTCTTGGTTCGACGTGACGTGATCCAGACTGCCTTCAGCCAGCACAGCACCTTCATGCAAAACCGTGACCCGGCAGTTCAAACGTCGCACAAATTCCATGTCATGCTCGACGACAACCACGGCACAGGTTTTTGCGGCCTCGACCAGCAGGGCGGTTGTGTGTTCACGTTCTGCGGGTGTCATCCCAGCCGCGGGTTCATCAACCAACAACAGCTGTGGGTCTTGCGCCAAAAGCATGCCGATCTCCAGCCACTGTTTTTGCCCATGGCTAAGTTCGCCCGCTTTGCGGTGTAACTGATCGGCAAGGTTAATTTCATCCGCCAACTCGTCAACACGCGACATGTCGTCCGAACTGCGTTTGTAAAAAAGTGCCGCGAACGGGCCACGTTTGCTTTTCAACGCCATGACAAGGTTTTCTTCGACCGATTGGTCTTCGAATACCGTCGGCTTTTGAAACTTCCGACCAATGCCGGCTTGTGCGATTTTTGCCTCCGACATGCCCAGTAATGATCGGCTCAAGTCCCCCCAAACAACGCGTCCTTCATCCGGTTTGGTTTTGCCGGTAATGATGTCCATGAATGTGGTCTTGCCTGCGCCGTTCGGACCGATGATGGCACGTAACTCTGCCGACCCGATTGTGAAGCTTAGATTGTTGATCGCCTTGAACCCGTCAAAGCTGACAGAGACACCAGAGACTTCTAAAAGAGTGCTCATTCAACAGCCTCCTTTTCTTGCAGCGAGCCTTCGCTTGGTCCCAGATCGGCACCGTGGCGATTGGGGCTTTTGCGGTCAGTCCACAGATCAACCAATCCTCCGATGCCTTTTGGAGCAAAGAGCGTGACGGCCACAAAGCTCAGGCCCAACACGATCAGCCACCAGTCGACCCATTTTATGGTGTAAAACCCAAGGTTCACATCCGGCACTTGTCCTCCGGTGAACCATGACGACACGAGGCTTACGAAGATCGCGCCGATGACGGCGCCGTAAAGCCGCCCGCGGCCCCCAATGGCGACCCAAACAGCCAGGTAGATTGATGCGATGGGCGCGACTTCTGCCGGGTTGATGATCCCCGCCTGCGGATAATAAAGCGCGCCAGCGATGCCCGCGATCATCGCGGTGACTGTGAACAAAAACAGCTTGTAGGTTTCCACCGGATACCCAAGGAACCTGACGCGCGCCTCGTCATCGCGAATACCGCGGATAACCGACCCGAATTTGCCGGACACGATCCAGGACGCAAAGAGATAACCTAAACCCAAAGCAAATGCAGATGCCCAAAAGAACCAGATTGAGATCGTCGCCTGTGGTACGTGATCCATGCCGGGAAGGTTCTGAAGGCCAGAAAGTCCATTGTTACCGCGCAATCCGCTGTCGTTTTGGAACAGGTACAGAGCAAGGGCCAGCGTCATGGCCTGCGTCAAGATCGAAAGATATACGCCCGTCACGCGTGACCGGAAGGCCAGCCAGCCGAAGACGGCGGCCAGAGCCCCCGGAACCAGCACGACCAGCGCCAATTGTATGGCGAGACTGTCCGCAAAGCTCCAGATAACTGGGAACTCGCTTGAGCCAACCACGCCAAAGATTTGATTGCCGATCGCATCCACCACTTCCTGAGCAGTCGGGGGGATCCGCGCCTCTGCCAACGAGGCTTCGACGATCCCGCGCGTGCGTTCATACATTAGCCACATACCAATCATGTAGCCGCCAAGGCCGAAGAACGCGAAGTGGCCAAGGCTAAGAATGCCCGTGTATCCCCAGACCAAATCCATCGCGACGGCAATAAGTGCAAGGCAGAGCGTTTTACCCAGCGTTTTCACGAAACTGGTCGAGATCAACCCGGCACCCGAGCCTTCGGCCAGCACCGTCACGAGGATCGTGAACACAGCCAGTACCGCCAGAAAAACCAGTGTGGATGGATTGCGCAAGACAAAGGATTTCTGCATGGATCAATCCCCCGCCGCGCGACCCTTGAGGGCGATGATCCCTCGCGGTCGGAACTGGATGAAAATGATGATGAAGATGATCATATAAGTCTGGGCCGCAAGCGTGTTGGACGGGTTCATCCACTCGATCCCTTTTTGAAGGAATCCAATCATCGCGGCCCCTGCCAACGTGCCCCAGATGTTGCCGACGCCACCGACGACAACGGTCATGAAGCTTTGCACGATATAGTCAGATCCAAGTTCCGAGGTCACCTTGGCAAAAAGCCCGATGGCGACGCCTGCGATACCGGCGATGCCTGATCCAAGACCGAAGGTCAGCATATTCACGCGTCCCGGATTGATCCCCATCGCACCCGCCATCCGCGAGTTTTGCGTCACAGCACGGGTCTCAAGCCCCAGCCGCGTGCGCTTCATGATGTAGAGGAACACACCCAGAAAGATCAGCGCCAATACGAAGATTGCAATGCGAATGTAGCTGATTGAAATCACGGGATTCAGAACAAGCGCGCCGTCAAGCCAGCCGGGCGCGGTAAGCGGACGTGCTTGCGTACCAAAGATGTTCTTCGCCAGCTGTTGTAACGCAATCGAGATACCAAAAGTTGCCAGAAGCGTCTCAAGCGGGCGGTTGTAGAGCCAGCGGATTACCAGCCGTTCCAAGACAACGCCTGCAGCAAATGTCACCGCAAATGCCAGAGGGACCGCGACGATAATCGATACCGTGTGGTTTGGAACAAGTTGCTGAACGACATACCCGGTGTAGGCCCCCATCATGATAAATTCGCCATGGGCCATGTTGATCACGCCCATCACGCCAAAGGTGATGGCCAAACCGATTGCCGCCAGAAAATAGATTGACGCCAGTGACAGCGCATCCAGCGTCAGATCTGCGGTTTGGCTGAGTGATACTCGGGTCGAGATTTTGGTAAGCGCCGCTTCGGCGGCTTGAGTGACGGCGGGGGACGTCTCTGCATAGACGTCCGCGAAACTGAACGCTTGCAACGAGCTATCAATGTCGGCCTCCGAAACAAGCGGGGGAACTTTCCCCGTTGCGGCCAGAGCGGCATAAGCACGAACGCGGGCATCGGCATCGCTAAGCTGGGCAATTGGCACACCACCAACTTGGCCACCGTCGATGTGCGCGCTCAGCGACGATCGAAGCTGATCGTCCGAAATCAAGGCTGGTGCTTTTTCGGCATCGACGAGCAATTGATACGCGGCCGCCTTGGTAAATTCATCGCGTCCGGGAACGCGTGTTTGCGCGACGTTCAAATCGGCGGGGATATCTCCTTCGAAGGCTCTGGTCACTTTCGTGACCAAGGGGTTAAGTGCACCACGCACATCGACACCCAGATCACCGGAAAGCTCCTCAATCGCAGCAACGCGTGCAAGGTCGTCGTCGCCAAAGGATATTGTAAGCAGTTTCGCAAGCCGGGCTTTGCGTGCCTTAAGATCAGGATCCGTCTCGCTTTCGACTGACGCAACTAGGGGTTCAAGCAGCGACGCGTTTGGCGCGCGCTCGATTCCGGTCAGGCCCTTTGCACGCATCAACGGATCGGGGTCTTCCAGTTGGAAGCGAACAAGCGCTGTCGCAATCATCGCGCGAATGCCGCTGTTTGGTTTGATCTGCTTCAGATCACCTTTGTCGACTTCGCCAACAACTTCGCCGGTGTCGAAGTCTATAAGACGATAGGTTTTGCCCTCGACCTTCTGAGCTTGATAGAACAGCCCGCTTGGCTTGTGGTGCCACATGTCTTTGCTTTGCCATGTGTTCAGCATTGCGCGCGCTTGCGGCAATTTGCTGGCAACGACCGCATCAATCGCAGGACCAATCGTCTTGCGCGAGCTTTTAAGGACCGCTTCTTTGTGGTCTTGCAAAACGATTTGCATCGGGCCCACTGGACTGTCCGTCTGTGCAAGTGTCATTAACGCCGAGACAAGGACCATCAGCGCGGCCAAAACATGGGTTCTCATGGGAAGAAGCCTTCAGGCAAAGGGGTCAGAGGGGCCAAAGCCCCTCTAAAAGTTTCAGATTAGTAGTTGGACTTCAGTTGAACACAGCTGCTGGTTTCGGTGTTGTACATACCGCAACCCAGATCCTTCCAATCCGACTTAAGCACAGCGGATTCTGCCAAGTAGTCGGTCCATGCGTCGCCGGGAACTTCTTCGGTCTGGCTGATGATGTCGAACTGACCATCATCCTGGATTTCCCCGATCAACACCGGCTTGGCCAAGTGGTGGTTGGGCAGCATTACGGCGGTGCCGCCAGTCAGGTTCGGGAACTCTTGGCCATACATCGCGGTGCGCACGGCATCGACGTCAGTGGTTCCAGCAGCCTCTGCCGCGTTGACCCACATGTTGAAGCCAATGAAATGTGCTTCCATCGGATCATTGGTCACACGTTCCTCACCCATCCTGGCCTTCCAGGCTTTGATGAATGCTGTGTTTGCATCAGATTCGGCTGACTGGAAATAGTTCCACGCCGCCAGATGGCCAACAAGGTTCGAGGTATCCAGACCCGACAGCTCTTCTTCACCGACCGAGAATGCAACCACGGGAATGTCATCCGCCGAGATACCGGCCGCGGCCAGCTCTTTATAAAAACCGATGTTTGCGTCACCGTTGATGGTCGAGATCACGCCGACCTTCTTACCGTCAGCACTCATGGCGACAACATCAGCAACGATTTTGGACCAGTCTGAATGACCAAACGGGGTGTAGTTCACAAAGATGTCTTCAGCGGCAATGCCTTTGCCTTTTAGATAACTTTCCAGAATGTTGTTCGTGGTGCGCGGGTACACATAATCGGTGCCGAGCAGAGCGAATTTTTCAACGCCCAGTTCATCCAAGAAATAGTCAGTTGCCGGGATGGCCTGTTGGTTCGGGGCAGCACCGGTGTAGAACACGTTTTTCGAGCTTTCTTCACCCTCATACTGAACCGGATAGAACAGCAGACCGTTCAATTCTTCGATTACGGGCAGAACTGATTTACGTGATACTGATGTCCAGTTGCCGAAAATCACATCAACCTCGTGAACGGTCAGCAGCTCACGCGCTTTTTCAGCGAACAGTGGCCAGTCAGAGGCTGGGTCTACGACGACAGCTTCCAGTTCGCATCCAAGCACGCCACCCTTGGCGTTCTGTTCGTCCACCAGCATCAGCATCGTGTCTTTCAACGTGGTTTCCGAGATCGCCATGGTCCCGGAAAGGGAATGCAGAACACCAACCTTAATCGGACATTCAGCAGCATTGGCAGCCGTCGCAACGGCAGCCGTCGCAACCGTGGCCAGCATCGTAGTTTTCAAAAAATTCATGTGTTTCTCCTCGCAGAGAAGGCCATGGACACTTGCGCAAATACGCATGTTTCACTAGGCGTTGTCTCTGCAACTTCCTTTGTTGCACCCGTGTGGCGGCTTGATGCGAGCACTACTTCGTCTTGCCGTCACACACCTGTCTCCCAAGCATCGGCTCAGCAGGCAGAAAGAGCCTCGCTGCACTGCGGCGGACTTTGCAACACTGCAAGGGTCGTAGCGCTGCAATTATTAACGTGTGCTGCAACTTTCAGCACAATGACTCGCGAAAGCTCATTTTTCACGCAGTAGAGGTTTGGTGGGTGCCAGATGTCAGATTTCGATGGTCTTAAACGCGTATGTGGCAAGAAATATGGGTACCTCTGATAAACGAGATGTCCCATCAACCGGCCCACGCACATAAAGCATCCTGAAGCGACACAGATCCAGCCGCGCGCCATCGGCGGCGTGAATCTCACTGTTGTAGCTGCGGGGACGCAAACCCGTTTGCGCAATCTTAGGCAATCGGGCTCTTTGAAATGCTTGTTCCCGCGCAAAGCTGAGGGTGGGTGCGAAGCCGTTTTGGTAAACACCGCAGGCGGCGTGACCGGAGGAGACCGGTTTACAGTTGCTGCAACGGCGCAAACAGATGCTCACTTAACCATCACGACCCAAGCATCCGAACGCGCTTATGCAAGTGTGGGTGAAGATAGCGGGCACATCACAAGCGCCCTGACCGTCAAAAGCGGCGGTCATCTGAACTGGCTTCCGCAAGAAACGATCCTGTTTAACAATTGCCATCTAAAGCGATCCCTCCATGTCGCGCTGGAACAAGGCGCGTCTGCGTTAATTTGTGAGCCGGTGATCTTCGGGCGGGCGCTGATGGGAGAGCAACTTTCCAACGCGCAGTTTGAAGATCGGGTGGAAATCACACGAAACGGCAAACCTGTTTTTCTGGACCAAGTTAGGTTGCGCGCCAACATCGAGAATACATTGTCGCGTCCTCACATCGCGGGCAGCAACCGCGCCATGGTGTCTTTGGTCTACATCGCGCCGGACGCAGAAGCCCGCTTGACGACGATACGGAGTTTGCTGCCAGAAACTGGCGCCGCAAGTCTGATCCAAGAAGACCAACTGGTGTGCCGGATACTCGCACCCGATGGATACCTGCTGCGCAAGCATCTGCTACCAGCCCTTAACCTCCTGACACGCAATCAACTGCCTAAATGCTGGATAATCTGACATGAACCTAACTCCCCGAGAAAAGGACAAGCTGCTCGTTGCCATGGCCGCCGAGGTCGCGCGCAAACGGCTGTCCCGTGGCGTGAAGCTCAACCATCCTGAAGCCATCGCCTTGATCACGGATGCAGTGGTCGAAGGCGCGCGCGACGGACGGTCGGTCGCTGACATGATGGAGGCCGGTGCTGAAATCGTTTCACGCAATCAATGCATGGATGGGATCGCCGAGATGATCCACGAAATCCAGGTCGAGGCTACGTTTCCAGACGGAACAAAGCTCGTCACCGTTCACAACCCCATTCGCTAAGGAGAATCCAATGCGCAACCTTGCTGCTCTTCTGCTCACCTCAACGCCCGCATTCGCACATGCTGATCGACTGCCTCATGCCCATGGGTCTGAAGCCTATTGGGTTGCTGCTGGCGTCATTGTGATCGCGCTCGCAGGACTGGGCATATTTCGACTGCAAAAACTGCGTGCCAGCAAATGATCCCCGGAGAGCTGTTTCCTGCCGCGGGTGAAATTACCCTGAATGCGGATCGCGAAGCGATCACGCTGATGGTCGCCAATACCGGGGACCGCCCGGTGCAAGTCGGCAGTCATTATCACTTTGCAGAAAGCAACACGGCGTTGGATTTCGACCGCGATGCGGCGCATGGCATGCGGCTTGATATTGCGGCCGGTACTGCCGTTCGGTTCGAACCGGGTCAGCGGCGCGAAGTAAACCTTATCCCCTTTTCCGGTGGTCGAAAGATATTTGGGTTTAACCAAAAAGTTATGGGAGCACTCTGATGCCCGCCACGATTTCCCGCGCTGACTATGCCGCCATGTTTGGCCCGACCACGGGGGACAAACTGCGACTGGCTGACACCGATTTGGTCATCGAGGTTGAACGCGATCTGACCGCCGATTTGGCGGCCGGTCAGGGCAATCAACCGCTTTACGGGGAAGAGGTGAAATTCGGCGGCGGCAAAGTGATCCGCGACGGGATGGGGCAGGCTCAGACCACACGTGCCCAAGGCGCGGTGGATACGGTGATCACCAATGCGCTGATCGTTGACCACACGGGGATCTACAAGGCAGATGTGGGTCTGAAAGACGGACGTATTGCCGGAATTGGCAAGGCGGGCAACCCGGATACGCAGCCGGGTGTGAACATCATCGTCGGACCGGGCACCGAGGCCATCGCAGGCGAGGGTCGCATCCTTACGGCTGGTGGTTTCGACAGCCATATCCATTTCATTTGCCCACAACAGATCGAAGACGCGTTGCACTCGGGCCTCACCACCATGTTGGGTGGTGGAACGGGTCCGGCCCATGGAACGCTTGCCACCACCTGCACACCAGGACCGTGGCACATCGGGCGGATGCTTCAAGCTGCGGACGCCTTCCCGATGAACCTAGCGTTTGCCGGAAAGGGGAATGCGTCGTTGCCGGCCGCTTTGGAAGAACAAGTGCTGGGCGGGGCCTGCGCGCTGAAGCTGCACGAAGACTGGGGCACAACGCCGGGCGCGATTGATTGCTGCCTGTCCGTGGCCGATGCCATGGATGTGCAGGTGATGATTCACACGGATACGCTGAATGAAAGCGGGTTTGTTGAAAACACCGTTGCCGCCATGAAAGGGCGCACGATTCATGCCTTCCACACCGAAGGCGCAGGCGGCGGGCACGCGCCGGACATCATCAAAATATGTGGCGAAGACCACGTGCTGCCATCCTCGACCAACCCAACGCGTCCCTTTACCGTGAACACGCTTGAAGAGCATCTGGACATGCTGATGGTCTGCCACCATCTGGACAAATCGATCCCTGAAGACGTCGCCTTCGCCGAAAGCCGGATCCGTCGCGAGACCATCGCAGCAGAAGATATTCTGCATGACATGGGCGCGTTCTCGATCATCGCGTCCGACAGCCAGGCGATGGGCCGCGTGGGTGAGGTGCTGATCCGCACGTGGCAAACTGCTGACAAGATGAAGAAACAGCGCGGGCGGCTCTCGGAAGAGACCGGAGACAACGACAATTTCCGGGTTCGCCGGTATGTGGCGAAATACACGATCAATCCGGCAATCGCACACGGGATCGGGCGCGAAATCGGGTCGATTGAAGTCGGCAAACGCGCAGATCTGGTCCTTTGGAGCCCTGCGTTCTTTGGTGTGAAGCCCGAAATGGTGCTGATCGGCGGCACGATTGCCATGGCACAAATGGGCGACCCGAATGCTTCGATCCCAACACCACAGCCCGTATATTCCCGGCCCATGTTTGGCGCCTATGGACGATCCGTTGAGAACTCGGCCGTTTGCTTTGTAAGCGAAGCTGCACAGACTTCGGGCATCCGCTCTGCTCTGGGATTGGCCAAGCAAACCGTCGCCGTGCAAAACACCCGGAACATCGGGAAAAAGGACCTGATGCTCAACCACGCGACGCCTGAAATTGAAGTGAACCCCGAAACATATGAAGTGCGTGCAGACGGCGAACTTCTGACTTGCCAACCCGCCGAGACCCTGCCGATGGCGCAACGGTACTTTCTGTTCTGATGTCGCTTCCTGTTTGTCATAAGATTGAACACAGCCACCACGCGGATGACCGCGTGACGCTTGACTATGAAGGCCGTTTCCTGCGCAGAAAGGTGCTGACGACTGACGGTGGTATCCGGTTTCTTGTCGATCTCAGCCAGACCACCTCTGTCAATCAAAGCGACGCCTTTGTTCTAGAAGATGGCCGGTTGATTCAGGTGGTGCCAGCCGCCGAAGATCTGTTGGAAGTCACGGGCGATCTGATCCGGCTTGCCTGGCATATCGGCAACCGTCACATGCCCTGCCAGATCGAAGCCGACCGGCTTTTGATCCAGCGCGACCATGTGATCCGGGACATGCTTGGGAAGCTCGGGGCCGATGTCTGCGAGGTGCATGAACCCTTCACACCAGAAGGGGGCGCCTATGGACATGGACGCACTCATGCCCATGCGCATTGACCAGCTTCTAACCCTCACTCAATGGCTTTCGCCCGCCTTTCCCGTCGGGACATTTGCTTATTCCCACGGGTTGGAGGCCGCTGTGGACCAAGGCTGGATCCGGGATGCAGCGGGGCTTGAGGGTTGGCTGAAGGATGTGGCCGAATACGGCGGCGGGTCATCCGATGCGCTGTTTCTAAATGCGGCCTATAATGCCGAAAACCACGAGGCGCTTTATCACATCGATGCCACCGCCCGCGCCTTTGCCCCGTCGAAAGAAAGACTGCTTGAGACCGAAGCACAGGGGCGGGCATTTTGCGATGTGACCGCCGCCCTTTGGGGCGACATGCCGATGCTGTTGACCTATCCCGTGGCGCTTGGTTTCGCCGCTGCGCGCGAGGAGCTTCCCGCAGCGCAAACCACGCAACTGTATATGCAAGCGCTGCTATCGAACTTGATCGCAGCAGGGCAGCGGCTTTTGCCCGTCGGTCAGACCGAGGGGCAGGCCATCCTCAAGCGATTGACGCCGCTTTGTGTCCGGGTCGCAAAGGCCCATGCACATGGTGATCTGAACCACCTTAGCAGCACCGCTTTCCTTACAGATGTCGCCTCGATGAAGCACGAAACCCAATACTCAAGGATATTCCGCACATGACCAGCCCGAACGGCCCCCTGCGTATCGGAATAGGCGGCCCCGTAGGCGCGGGGAAGACAACATTAACGGCGGCGCTGTGCGAGCAGTTGCGCGACCAGCATTCGATCGCGGTCGTCACAAATGACATTTACACGCAGGAGGATGCAGAAGCGCTGATGCGCCTGCAGGTCCTACCGTCGGATCGCGTAGTAGGGGTCGAAACAGGGGGCTGCCCTCACACCGCGATCCGAGAGGACGCGTCGATCAACCTTGCGGCCATTGCGGACCTCGTCGACAAGCATCCCGATCTTGAGATTGTCCTGATCGAAAGCGGAGGCGACAATCTCTCGGCCACCTTCAGCCCAGAGCTTGCCGATTTGACAATCTACGTGATCGACGTGGCTGCAGGAGAGGAAATCCCCCGAAAAGGCGGCCCCGCAATCACACGATCAGACATTCTGATCATCAACAAAACAGACCTCGCACCTTATGTAGGTGCTGATCTGGCGGTGATGGAGCGAGACGCCAAAAAGATGCGTGGCGCGCGCCCCTTTGTCTTTTGTAAGCTGCGTCATGATAACGGTATTGATACGGTTCTTAACTACATTTTCGAAATGGGTGGCCTTCGGCGCAACTGATTTGGCTTGAAATTTGCGACTTCAGAAAAAACTCTAGCCCGAGAATTACGGCGGTCAAAAGCAATGATGGATCTCAAAAACAACCGGGATACGATCTGGAGTCGGATGCGCAGCCCGGAGATGTTCCGGTGCTCCTTCCTGTTCTCAAGTAGGTTCCACGACAGGCCGCATATATTGCCACGGCAGTATGCGCGGCTTGTTCGGGATTGGGTGTCGGCGATTGACCTCGATCCGACGGGATCGGGCACGTATTCTATGTGACGCACAAAAGAGGCGCTGAGCAAAGAGCCTATGACCAACTGCACGACATTACAGCCATGCCAGCAAGCAGATGCCCATAGCGCGCGTTCTGGGCATCCTCCATCCCAGATTTACACGCTCCGAAGGGCCCTTCCGGTTTCCGTTGTATTTTCCGTCGCTGTTCACCCTTCTGAAACTTTAGTCGGAACCCTTCGCCCGTGACCCTATAGCTTGATTGTCAGCGACATCCCGAAACCGGCGTACCAGAAAATCAACAAACGCGCGTGTTTTGGGGGCAAGGTTGCGTCTCTCAGCAAACATCACGACGATGTCTGTACTAGGTGGTGAGTATTCAGGCATGACATGGACCAGCTCGCCTGACTGGAACTTCTGATCGGTCAAATATCGAGGCAATCTTGCGATCCCGATTCCAGCGAGCGTTGCATGCAAAATAACGTCAGTGCTGTTCCCGTCAAAGTTACCTTGTGCTTCAAAATCCTGCCCATAATCAGGTTCAACTGTGGTCCATGAATTTCGGCCGCTGTTCCCAGAGATCCTTAGACAATTGTGCTTAGCCAGTGCAGCAAAATCGGTCGGGATGCCCCGACGTTCGAGGTATGAGGGGGCTGCGCACAGTACGCGGCGACTGCACATAATACGACGGACTACCATATCGGGATTTTTGCGCTGTTCAGCAAAGCAAACTGCGGCATCAAATCCTTCACTTTGCAAATCGACTTCTTGATCAGTCAGGACCAACGAAATCTGGACTTCCGGGTATTCTTCCATGAATTCCGGTAACACCCGGATAAGTTGGGATTTACCAAATGCGACGGTGCACGCAATCCTGAGTATTCCGCGCGGGATGCCGTCGAGATTTGATATGAGCGCCTCGGCTTCCTTGAATTTGTCGGCCATCGCCTTGCATTTTTCGTAGAATTCTTTGCCTTCCTGTGTCGGTGAAACGCCCGTCCTAGTTCTGTTCAGCAATCGGTAGTGAACTTGATCCTCAAGAAACCCTATCTGCTTGCTAACTGCAGACGGCGTCTGTCCCATAGACCGTGCAGCGGCAGAGATACTCCCTTGCTCAACGACATTCGCAAAGATCAACATTTGTGCCGATATGTCCATTACACCTCTCCGACCTGTTCCGACGTGGCACGGGTCCTATGCCAAATCGACTAATTGCGAGTGCTACCAAACGAGCGTATTCCTGCAGTGCAGCATAATTTCTGCAATGCAGCAATAGACGAGGTGCTATCATGGCAATTACAAGCTCAACGAGTTGGACGGATGCCATCTTTGACGCCGGCCGCGCGTTTTTTCATCACAAACGCAATCAATTGCGAAAAGTCTTCGCCAGGCGCAGAGGCTATCGCACAACCTATCATGAGCTTTCAGTTCTCAGTGACCGCGACCTCAGAGACCTGGGAATTCCGCGCAACAGAATTAAGGAACTGGCAAGGGAAGCGATTCATGACTGCTAGATCTCAAGGGGCTAGGTCTGATCGCGGTTTCGCCACCATCACGGCATATCTCATGTCGAAATCGCTGTATGAGCTTCACTTGGTGACTGTGAGGATTGGCAGCAAAGCGCTGGCCAAAGCACACATTGCTTTGAAAGCCCTACAAATGACCCGGATGCTGTCAACACTCTCAAAACTGAGTGATCATCAGCTCGCTCAGATTGGAATCACTCGATCCGACATACCCAGTTATGCGGAGAAACTGATGAAAGACGATTAAAAAACAGGACGATAGGCCCGGAGAATACACGAAATGTGTTGGTTCTCACTCCTCCCAGAGTAAGCCAGCATTAGCGGCGGCGAAAAAAAACGACAGGGAGCGCCGAAGCAATGGGTCAGCATCTTCACTTCCACCCGAAGATGCTGACCTGATCCTTCTTGTACAACTAAGAGGCTTTAGCGATGCAACATAAGACATACCCAGTAGATATGGGAGTTCGTCGTCTCCTTGCGATTGATCAAAAGGAAATCTGCGACCACTTCCAACGGCTCAGTATCCACGATCGGCAGGCGCGGTTTTGTGGGACAGTGAGTAACGATGCTGTCTCAAAATACGCGCGAAACATCTTTCGATACGATAGTATCGTGTGTGGTGCCTTTATAAATGGGCGGCTGCGAGGTGTCGCTGAACTTCACGGTTTTTTACTGTCTTGGCCTCCGGAAGCGGAGATAGCAATTTCTGTTGAATCTGAATGGCAAAACATCGGGATAGGAAACGCAATTTTTGAACGCGTTCTTGCAATGGCTCAGAATCGAGGTGTCAGAACGATTCACATGACGTGTCTCAAAGAGAATAGCCGCATGAGGCATCTCGCCACCAAGCACAACGCATTGCTCTCAATTGATCAAGACGCCACTGAAGCTGTTCTACATCCCTATTGGCCAACAATGACATCCATGACCAATGAGATCATCGGTGAAACTTGCGGCTTTGCACAGACAGTTTTTGAGCCGAACCGACAAAAAGTGTATCGGGCATATCTTTAATCTCAGTTCCGTTTTCCGACAGTGGTGACGAGCGCAGCAAATGCGCGGATTCGATATCCACCGAGAGCGATCCGCTTTGTTGGTCGGCATGGAAAATAGGACTGCGTCGCTAGAACCCGATGCTTCTGCCACGAACAGGTCTGAGAACCTTTTTGCTTTTGCATTAGCTCGTATGACCGGCCCCACCTGAGGGTCCAGTTTGAATGTTAGTGCATGATCGGTCTTGGTTCCTGCAAAATCTCACGTAATAGCCCTGTGGTTTCTCAAATGATCAGCGCATGGAGTTCCCTTAAGATGGAAGTGATGTGCGTGACTTCTGATCCGGTCCAGCATCCACGTCGACGATGGTTACAGAAATCGGATATTTTTTGGTTGGGGAGGAATAGTTATCGGACATTTGTATAAACCAAAATGAACAAACCTGGGATAAAGAACGACGGCAGCCCAAACAGCTGATATCTCGGGTGTGATCTTCAGAAGCTTGAACCGTGAAAATCTTTGAAAATGATGATCTTTATCAAGCTAGTTCTGGTTGAGTGGTTCTTAAAACCTACCCACAGATAAGCAAGATAGAATATAATGAGAACAATGAGGTACCCATGCAGTAAAACTGCACACGAACCACCTCTCCGCTTCGATAGAAGCGGAGAGGTTTCTGCATCAAGCGTCCAGAAACGCCCCGATGGTCACGCCCACATCCTTGCGTCGGGAATACATCAGCAGATGGCCGGCCTGGTATACCTCTAAACGGGCGTTCTGCATCATGTTGGCCAGCAGGATCTGATTGGTGATCGGGATCAGCCCGTCATATTGACCCGCGATGATCAGGGTCTTTTGCGACAGTTGGCGCAGCCACGGCAGGCTGGTCCAACTGCACATGGCGCGCACCTGTGTGAAATACCCATCCGGGCTGGGCGCAATGGCGTGTTTGGAATACTCGCGGAAATCTGTCGGGGTGAAAATTGCTTCTCCCCCATACATCAAAGGGCCGATGAAGTTGCCGTAGGTTTTGCTGATATAGCGCATCGGGAACATGATCTCGGACAGGGCAATCGGGGTGCCCCACCAACTGCCAATCCCGCCCGCCGAGGTGATGGCCAGCACCAGTTTACCCACGCGACCGGGCGTGTCGCGGGCCAATTGCTGCGCTACTGCCCCGCCCCAGGAAATGCCCAGAATGTCGAACCGTTCGATCTTCAACCGGTCCAAAACACGCAAGGCAAAACCCGCATAGTCGGGGATTGTGGCCATGCCTTCGATCATTGGTGTGCGCCCGATCCCGGGCATATCGAAGGCAACTATGGTGCGGTTTTTCAACTCGTCTACCAGCGGTAAAAGCACTTCAAGTGACTGTCCCAGTCCGTTAAAGATTAACAGCGGCGGGGCGTTATCCGGGCCATCGCGCCGCAGATAGCGGACAGACGTATCATCGACTGTAACGATGTTGAAGGTGATGTCCGGGTGCGGGTTGGTGGCGTTCAGATCTTTCATGCCTCACACACCCTCTAGCACATAGGTGCCGGGGGCGGGATCCATCGGGGCATAAGTCTTGTTGCCCAGCGTCTTGGGTTTTGCGCCACGCTCGGCCGGGTTCCGGGCGTCCAGCCAGTTCAGCCAATGCGGCCACCAGCTGCCATCGGTCAGTTTGGCGCTCTCCTGCCAGGTCTCGGCATCGCCCGTCGTTTTGCCGCCAGTCCAGAACTGGCGTCGGCTATTGGCGGGGTGGTTGATCACGGTGCCCGACACATGCCCGCCGGTGGTCAACACGAACTCGCTCGGGCCAGACACCAGCCCGGTCGCGGTATAGGAGGTTTTCCACGGCACGATATGGTCGCCGTCTGCGGCCAGGAAATAGCAGGGCAGGTCTATGTTGCGCGTATCGACCGGGGTGCCACACAGGGTCAGTGCGCCGGGGTCTTTCAGCTTGTTCGCCATATACATCTCTTCAATGAAATAGCTGTACCATTTGGCGGGCAGGTTCGAGGTGTCGGCGTTCCAATACAGCACGTCAAACGGCGCAGGTGATTTGCCCATCAGATAGTTGGACACCACGAAGTTCCAGATGGATTCGTTGACATGCAGCATTGCCATCGCATTGGCGATGTCGCGCCCCGGAGCGAGTTTCTCGGCCTTCAGTCGCTGGTTGTAGATCTCGACCTGTGGTTCGTCGATGAACACCTTGATCTGTCCGGGATCAGAGAAGTCGATCAGCGACGACAGGAAAGTCGCGGTGCCCAACTTGGATTTCAACGCCTTGGGCATGACCGCAAGCGCCGCGGTCAGCATCGTGCCGCCATTGCACCAGCCCAGAATATCGATCGCGTTGGATTTGCTGACCGCGGATGTGACCTTCACCGCCTCGAATATCCCGTCCGAGATATAGTCGTCCCAGCTATGGTCGCCCATCTCTGGACCCGGATTGCGCCACGCGATGGTGTAAACGCTCTGCCCTTGTTCCAGCAGGTAACGGATCATCGACTTCTTTTCATTCAGGTCGAAGATATAGAATTTATTGACGCATGGCGGAACGATCAGGATCGGTGCCTTGCGGGTCTTGGCGGTCATTGGTTCGTATTGGATGAGCTCGATCAACTCGTTGCGGAAAATCACCGCGCCGGGCGTCGTGGCAAGGTTCTTGCCCACCTTGAACGCCGCTTCATCCGTGGTCGAGATATAGCCTTTCTCAAGATCGGCCAGCAGGTTCTGATACCCGTCAAACAGGCTTTGCCCCCCGGTTTCTTTTGCCAATTGCTGGGCTTCGGGGTTGGTCAGAAGGAAGTTGGAAGGTGCCATGTTGTCGGCGGCAATGCGGGCATAGAAGCTAAGCTTTTCCTGCTCCTGATCGGGCAACCCGGCCTTGTCTGCCATGTCCACCATAGCTTTGGAGGTTAGCTCGTAGGAATGGCGCAGGATCGGGAATATCCCTTCGTTCCATGCCTCTGCTCCAAAACGGCGGTCGCGCGTTTCGGCGGCAGCGGCCTCGCCATGGAGGGCGGTGCCCATCCAAAGTTTTGCCATGTCGCTTTGATATCTGAGCATCGTATTGGCCCAGTCTGCAAAGACGGTATTGTCCGATTTGTTCATAGCTTCGAACAGTTTGAAGAGATCCTTGGACATGTCCTCTGCCTTTCCGCTTGCACCGCATTTTCACGCGCGACCCTGTCAGGGAAATGCTTCACGAATTTTGCAAGCCCTGCGAGTGCGCGTGGTTTTTTGTATCAGCGACGGCGCGAAGAAAGAAGGCGTCCGACGCTCAACCGAAAAACTGGCATTGTTGCCGAGCGTAGGGGATTGCCATGTCGGAAAAATGGTGCCCAGAAGAGGACTCGAACCTCCACGTCCATACGGACACTAGCACCTGAAGCTAGCGCGTCTACCAATTCCGCCATCTGGGCACGGTTGGTGAGGCCGCGATGTAAAGGGCGTTGCCGATACTGTCAACCGGATTCGCGGGGATTCCAAGAAATCCGTTTGCGACTTGCCCAAAGCCGCGTGGAAAGCTATTCAAAGCCCAAGGTTTTCAAGGAGAGCTACCATGTCCAAGCTTGTCACCATCTATGGCGGTTCGGGCTTTGTCGGGCGCTATATAGCGCGCCGCTTAGCCAAGCAGGGGTGGCGCGTGCGCGTTGCTGTGCGCAGGCCAAACGAAGCCCTGTTCGTCAAACCCTATGGCGCGGTCGGACAGGTCGAGCCTGTTCTGTGCAACATTCGCGATGACGCTTCGGTGCGCGCTGCGATGATGGGTGCGGATGCGGTGGTCAACTGCGTTGGTGTGCTGAACTCGATTGGCAAGAACAATTTTGATGCTGTGCATCATGACGGTGCCGAGCGGGTGGCGCGGATCGCGGCAGAGCAAGGCGTGGCGCAGATGGTGCAATTGTCCGCCATCGGCGCGGACGCGAACAGCGACAGCGAATATGCGCGAACAAAAGCGCAGGGCGAAGCAGGTGTGCGAGCTGCGTTTCCGAGCGCGGTGATCCTTCGCCCCTCGGTCATTTTTGGGTCCGAGGATGAGTTCTTCAACCGGTTCGCCGGCATGACACGCTTTGGTCCGATCCTGCCAATCACCGGTGGCGATACACGCTTTCAGCCCGTTTACGTGGATGATGTTGCCGCTGCCGCAGAAAAGGCCGTGCTGGGCCAGGTCGAGCCGGGTATCTATGAGTTGGGTGGACCTGATGTGGCGACCTTGCGAGAGCTGATTGACGAAATGCTGGAGGTGGTGCAACGCCGCCGTGCAGTTATCAATCTGCCGTTCGGGATTGCAAAGCTGCAAGCGGCTGTTTTTGACTTCATCCAGTGGATGTCGGGAGGCTTGATCAAAGCGCCGCTGACCCGCGATCAGGTGCGATCGCTGGCGCATGACAACGTGGTGGCTGACGATGCCAAGGGGTTTGCTGAACTGGGGATCACGCCGACAGCGACGGAAGCGATCCTGCCGGATTACCTCTGGCGGTTCCGCCACAATGGTCAATATGCGGCCATTCAGGCTTCGGCAAAGAACCTGCGCACCAATGGCTGACGCTTGGGTTTACGAGATTTCGAAGGCGCGGCAGGGTCCGCGCCTTTTTCATTGGTAGGCGATGAACAGCAACACGGCCCCCAGCGCAATCCGATAGATCACATAAGGCGTGAAGCTGACAGATCTGAGCAACCGCATCATCAGGCTGAGCGCCAGAAGGGCTGATACAAAGGCCAGCACCGCCGCGATGGCGCCGTCCTTGGCGACTTGCATGTTGGCGGTGGCGACGACTTCGGACCCCAGCAGAACGCCGGATGCAAAGATTGTCGGGATCGACATCAGCATCGACAGTTTTGCGGCGTCATGTCGCGCATATCCCAGGGCGCGCGCGCCCGAGATGGTTGCGCCGGATCGTGATGTTCCGGGGATCAGCGCCAGCGCCTGCCAAAGCCCCATGATGATTGCGTCCCGCAGCGTCCAGTCATCGGCCTTCTTTTCAGACGCGCCTTTATGATCGACCCAATACAGCACCAGCCCGAACAGGATCATCGTCCATGCGATGACTTTGACCGATCGCATCGCATCGTTCAGCCCGGTCAGTTTCAGAACCAAGCCAATCGCGATGGCGGGGATCGTTGCGATGGCCAGCAGGAACGCCAGCCGTGCGCCGGGCGTATCAATGCGTCCCGTCAACATCCGTGGCACACCGGCAAGCCCCATGCGTACATCGCGCCAGAAGAACAGGACCACCGCACCCAACGTGCCCACATGCACGGCGACATCAATGGTTTGCCCCTGATCTGGAAGGGTGGTCAGGTACGGAATCAGGGCAAGGTGCCCAGACGAGGAAACCGGCAGAAATTCGGTGATTCCCTGTAGCACGGCGACAAGAAACAAATGGGCAAGGGTCATGCGGGAGCCTTCTGAAATATGTTGTCGCGCAAGCTAAACAAGCCATATGGAAAGGGAAGGGGAATAAAAGGTAATTAAAGCTGACCTAATAATGATCTATATTTCCAGCAACTGGGAAAAAATATGCTTGAGAATGCCATATAGGTCAGTAAGACTGTCTTTTAATATATGTATGCCTTCATTAAAAGCGCAGGACCGAGCCAAATTGACGGAGAGCCAGGATGGCCAAGCAGCCTATGTTGAAATTTGTGGATGTCGAGCGGGATATGCCTGAAAAGCGGGCGGCTGATGCGCGCAAGGATGACTTTCACGAAATCTATGCCGAGTTTGCGGCCCAGAAAGCTGCCGAGCAAGCCAGCCGGTGCAGCCAATGTGGTGTGCCCTATTGCCAGACGCACTGCCCGCTGCACAATAACATCCCCGACTGGTTGCGCATGACTGCAACGGGCCGATTGAAGGAAGCCTATGAACTGAGCCAGTCCACCAACACTTTCCCGGAAATCTGTGGCCGTATCTGCCCACAGGACCGTCTGTGCGAAGGCAATTGCGTGATCGAACAATCGGGCCACGGCACCGTCACCATCGGCGCGGTCGAGAAGTATATTACCGACACGGCGTGGGACAACGGTTGGGTTGAAGCGATCACGCCGTCGGCCAATCGCGACGAAAGCGTTGCGATCATCGGTGCCGGTCCGGGCGGTTTGGCGGCGGCGGATGTTCTGGTGCGTGCGGGTGTGAACGTGACCATCTATGATCGTCATGACCGTGCCGGCGGGCTGATGACCTATGGCATTCCGGGTTTCAAACTTGAAAAAGACGTGGTGATGCGCCGCGTTAAGCTGCTGGAAGATGCCGGGGTTGAGTTCGTTCTTAACTGCAATGTCGGAAAAGACATCAGCTTTCAGGATATCCGCGCCATTCATGACGCGGTTCTGCTGGCAACCGGTGTTTACAAAGGCCGTGATTTGTCCGGGCCGGGGGCTGGTGCCGAGGGGATTGTTCCCGCGTTGGATTACCTGACCTGCTCAAACAAACTCAGCTTCGGGGATACGGTTCCTGCGTTCGACAGCGGAGAGTTGAACGCGGATGGCAAAAATGTTGTGGTGATCGGCGGTGGCGATACCGCGATGGATTGTGTGCGCACCGCCATTCGGCAGGGCGCGAAATCAGTGAAATGTCTGTATCGTCGCGACCGAGCAAATATGCCGGGATCACAGCGCGAGACCCAAAACGCCGAGGAAGAGGGCGTCGAATTTGTCTGGCTGTCCGCACCCAAAGGGTTCACCGGCGATCCGGTCACGGGCGTAATGGTGCAGAAGATGCGCCTTGGCGCGCCTGACGCGACAGGTCGCCGAAGTCCCGAGGTGATCGAAGGCTCGGAATACACTGAAGAGGCCGATCTGGTCATCAAGGCGCTGGGCTTCGAACCTGAAGACCTGCCAACCCTGTGGGACGAAAAGGAACTGACTGTCACCCGCTGGGGCACCGTGAAGGCCGCGTTTGAGACACACCAGACTGATCTGGATGGCGTTTGGGCAGTGGGCGACATCGTGCGTGGTGCCTCGCTGGTGGTTTGGGCCATCCGCGATGGGCGCGAAGCAGGGGCCAACATTCTGGCCCGCCTCGATGCCGCCCGCGCGCTTGCCGCCGAATAACGAATTTTCCGGGCCATCCGGGTCAATGCACCCCCGCCCGTCCGAGAGGAGAACCGAGATGACGAAATATGATGCCGACTGGGTCCGCCGCGAGGAAGCCAAGCGCAAATTCATGACCGAGCACAGCCTGTATCGCGAACAGGACGAACACAGCTCTTGTGGTGTGGGTCTGGTCGTGTCGATCGAAGGCAAAGCGTCGCGTGATGTGGTCGAAGCGGGAATCGCCGCGCTGAAGGCCATCTGGCACCGCGGTGCTGTTGATGCTGACGGCAAGACCGGTGACGGGGCGGGTATTCATATCCAGATCCCCGTTCCGTTCTTCTATGACCAGATTCGCCGCACCGGACACGAACCGCACGAAGATCAGTTGATCGCGGTTGGTCAGGTGTTCCTGCCGCGCACGGATTTTGGTGCACAGGAAGCGTGCCGGACCATCGTGGAATCCGAAATTCTGCGCATGGGCTATCACATCTATGGTTGGCGGCACGTGCCTGTGGACATCACCTGTCTGGGTGAAAAAGCCAACGCGACACGCCCTGAGATCGAACAGATCATGATTTCGAATTCGAAAGGTGTCGACGAGGACACGTTTGAACGCGAGCTTTACGTGATCCGCCGCCGAATTGAAAAAGCGGCCGCGTCTTCACAGATCAACGGGCTGTATATCGCATCTCTGTCGTGCCGGTCGATCATCTATAAAGGCATGATGCTGGCCGAACAGGTTGCCGTTTTCTATCCCGACCTGATGGACGAGCGGTTCATTTCGACGTTTGCGATATACCACCAGCGGTATTCGACGAACACGTTCCCGCAATGGTGGTTGGCACAACCGTTCCGCATGTTGGCTCATAACGGAGAGATCAATACGCTGAAGGGCAACCTGAACTGGATGAAAAGCCACGAGATCCGCATGGCCTCGTCGGCTTTTGGCGATCTGGCCGAAGACATCAAGCCGATTGTGCCGGGCGGGTCATCCGACTCGGCGGCGCTGGACGCTGTGTTCGAGGTTCTGGTGCGTGCAGGTCGCTCAGCCCCCATGGCGAAAACCATGCTGGTGCCGGAAAGCTGGTCGAAGCAGGCGATCGAACTGCCCGAAGCGTGGAAGGACATGTACTCTTATTGTAACTCGGTGATGGAGCCATGGGATGGTCCTGCCGCCCTTGCCATGACCGATGGTCGCTGGGTGTGTGCCGGGCTTGACCGTAATGGTTTGCGCCCGATGCGCTATGTCGTAACGGGTGAAGGGCTGGTGATTGCCGGGTCCGAAGCCGGGATGGTGCCGATCAACGAGGCTGGCATTGTGGAAAAAGGTGCGCTTGGTCCGGGGCAGCTTCTGGCTGTCGATACGGTCGAAGGCAAGCTGTATCACGACACCGAGATCAAAGATCGTTTGTCGGCTTCGCTGCCCTTTGGTGAATGGGTCGGCAAGATCAACGATCTGGGAGAAGAGTTTACTTCGGTTGAGGAAAAGCCGATCTATTCCGGTGAAGACCTGCGCCGCCGTCAACTTGCCGCAGGATACACTCTGGAAGAGCTGGAACAAATCCTTGCACCGATGGCCGAGGATGGGAAAGAGTCTCTTGCGTCTATGGGCGATGACACGCCGTCGGCGGTGCTGTCGACCAAATACCGCCCGCTCAGCCATTTCTTCCGTCAGAATTTCAGCCAGGTGACGAACCCACCCATCGATAGTTTGCGCGAATTCCGCGTGATGTCACTGAAAACGCGGTTTGGCAACCTGAAGAACGTGCTGGATGAAAGCGGTGCCCAGACCGCAATTATCGTTCTGGAAAGCCCGTTTGTTGCAAACCAGCAATTCGAGAAACTGACAGAAGCCTTTAACGCCCAGATGGTCGAAATTGACTGCACCTTCCCTGCGGATGGGGGCGAAGGCGCGTTACGCATTGCACTGGATGATATTCGCGCCAAGGCCGAAGATGCCGTGCGCTCGGGTGCTGGGCATCTTGTTCTGACCGATCAGGGGCAGGGCGAAGATCGCATAGCGATGCCGATGATCCTTGCGACATCGGCCATTCACAGCTGGTTGGTGAAGAAGGGGCTGCGCACGTTCTGTTCGATCAATGTGCGGTCCGCAGAGTGTCTGGACCCGCATTACTTCGCGGTCTTGGTGGGCTGTGGTGCGACAACGGTCAACGCATATCTGGCAGAAGATTCGCTGGCGGATCGGATTGATCGTGGTCTGTTGGATTGCTCGTTGACCGAAGCCGTACGCCGGTATCGCGAAGCGATTGATCAGGGTCTGTTGAAGATCATGGCGAAGATGGGTATCTCGGTCATCTCGTCCTATCGTGGCGGCCTGAATTTTGAGGCCGTGGGGCTGAGCCGCGCTATGGTTGCAGAGTATTTCCCTGGCATGACCTCGCGGATCTCCGGCATCGGTGTGAACGGGATTCAAAAAAAACTGGAAGATGTGCACGCGGCAGGCTTTGGCAGTGGCAATCGGGTTCTGCCGGTGGGCGGTTTTTATAAGGCGCGTCGGTCGGGTGAAACGCACGCGTGGGAAGCGCAAACCATGCACCTGCTGCAATCGGCGTGCGATCGCGCGTCATTCGAGATGTGGAGGCAGTATTCTGCGAGGATGCGGGCCAACCCACCGATCCATCTGCGTGATCTGCTGGACATCAAGCCCTTGGGCAAGTCAGTGCCCATAGAGGAAGTTGAAAGCATCAATGCGATCCGCAAACGGTTTGTGACGCCGGGCATGTCGCTTGGCGCGCTCAGCCCCGAGGCACACAAGACGCTGAATGTCGCCATGAACCGCATTGGCGCCAAGTCGGATTCGGGCGAGGGCGGTGAAGACCCCGCGCATTTCCACCCGGAACCGAATGGTGACAACCCGTCTGCGAAGATCAAGCAGGTCGCGTCGGGCCGATTTGGTGTGACCGCCGAATACCTGAACCAGTGTGAAGAGCTTGAAATCAAGGTCGCGCAAGGTGCGAAACCCGGCGAGGGGGGGCAGCTGCCCGGCATGAAGGTCACAGACCTGATTGCGCGTTTGCGCCACTCGACAAAAGGCGTGACACTGATTTCGCCGCCACCACATCATGACATTTACTCGATCGAGGATTTGGCGCAGCTGATCTATGACCTCAAGCAGATCAACCCGCGCTGCAAGGTGACGGTGAAGCTGGTGGCAGCCTCGGGCGTTGGCACGATTGCCGCCGGTGTTGCGAAGGCCAAGGCCGATGTGATCCTGATTTCGGGCCACAATGGCGGCACGGGCGCATCGCCTGCGACCTCGATCAAATTCGCGGGTCTGCCGTGGGAAATGGGTTTGACCGAAGCGCATCAGGTGCTGGCGATGAACAACCTGCGCGACCGTGTGACTTTGCGCACCGATGGTGGCCTGCGCACGGGTCGTGATATCGTCATGGCCGCGATGATGGGGGCCGAAGAATACGGCATCGGCACCGCGGCCCTGATCGCCATGGGTTGTATCATGGTGCGTCAGTGCCAGTCGAACACCTGCCCGGTTGGTGTCTGCACGCAGGATGAAGACCTGCGCAAGAAATTTACCGGCAGCGCCGACAAGGTCGTCAACCTGATCACCTTCTACGCGCAGGAAGTGCGCGAAATCCTTGCTTCGATCGGGGCGCGGTCGCTGGACGAGGTGATCGGGCGTGCAGACCTGCTGAGCCAAGTCAGCCGTGGCTCGGCCCATCTGGATGACCTTGACCTGAACCCGTTACTGCTGGTTGTCGATGGGGCGGACAAGATCGTTTACAACCGCAACCGCGACCGCAACGCGGTGCCCGATACGCTGGACGCCGAGATCGTTCGCGATGCCCATCGCTTCCTTGAGGATGGCGAGAAGATGCAGCTTTCCTACACGGTGCAGAACACACACCGGACGGTTGGCACGCGCATTTCCAGCCATATTGTCAAACGGTTTGGTATGCGCAACAGCCTGCAACCTGACCACCTGACCGTGAAGCTGCAAGGCTCTGCTGGTCAATCGTTGGGCGCGTTCGCGGCACCGGGCCTGAAAATCGAAGTGTCGGGGGACGCCAACGATTATGTTGGCAAAGGTCTGTCCGGTGGCACCATCGTGGTGCGCCCGCCGCTGTCCAGCCCCTTGGTCGCCAAGGACAACACGATCATCGGCAACACGGTGCTTTATGGTGCAACCGACGGCCATCTGTTCGCCGCCGGGCGGGCAGGTGAGCGGTTCGCAGTACGCAACTCGGGCGCCCATGTGGTGATCGAAGGCTGCGGCTCGAACGGGTGTGAATACATGACCGGCGGGGTTGCCGTCATCCTTGGCTCTATCGGGTCCAACTTTGGCGCGGGCATGACGGGTGGCATGGCCTATCTTTATGACCCGGATGGCGTTGCGCAGAAATACATGAACATGGAAAGCCTTGTGACCAACCCGGTCACGGTCGACCATTGGGAAGCGCAACTGAAATCGCTGGTCGAACGCCATGCGGAAGAAACCCGCAGCCAGTTGGCAACGGAAATCTTGCGCCACTGGGATCTTGAGATCGGGAACTTCGTTCAGGTCTGCCCAATTGAGATGCTGGAACGGCTTCCGGCGCCGCTGAGCATCGAAGCGAATGCTATTCCCGCCCAATAGCGCCGAAGTGACGACAGTGGAAACGTAAACGTCCGCCTCTCTGGCGGACGTTTTCATGTGTCACCACCACCCATCGCGTATCTTGACCGGGTCGTCGCATCATGGTCTGAAAGATACGTGGCACGAGCAGCAAGAAAAAAGCCGACAGGCAAAAAAAAGGCGCCAAAGAAAAAGCGCATAAAGCTTCATCCAATTGAATGGATCAGGCTTTGGATCAAACGTGTTTTTCTAGCCTTCATTTGTTTCTTCGCCGCTGGCATCGTGGGCTATGCCTTTATCAACCCGCCGACCACGCCACACATTGTAAGCGAAAAAATGCGCTTGGGTTGGGCGGATCGCCAATGGGTCGATCTGGACGAGGTCGCGCCCGTCATGGCGCGGTCCGTCGTGGCCGCCGAAGATGCGAATTTTTGCGGACATTGGGGGTTCGACATGCGCGCCATTCGGGCCGCGATTGACGATGGTGGATCACGCGGGGCATCGACCCTGACACAGCAGGTCGTGAAGAATGTCTATCTGTGGCACGGTCGCTCGTGGCCGCGCAAAGCGCTTGAGGCGGCCATTACACCCTTCGTCGAACTGGTCTGGACCAAGCGGCGGATTATCGAGGTCTATTTGAACGTCGCCGAGTTTGACGAGGGCGTCTTTGGCGTGGAAGCTGCCGCGCGTCATTACTTTGGCGTCGGGCCGGAAAAACTGACCGCCGTGCAGGCGGCGCGACTGGCTGCCCTTCTGCCCAATCCCAAGGAGCGGTCAGCCTCGCGTCCATCGGCATTTGTACGCAAACGGGCGCAATCCATTGTCGATGGGGCGGCTACGATCCGCGCGGATGGGCGGTCCTCGTGTTTCGAGGATTGATCCCGTGACGCAAACGCGGCAATACGGACAAAAGAAAGATCGCTGGCACACACCATGAACCGACTATTCCACGTCCCCCTGTCCCCGTTCTGCCGCAAGGTGCGCCTGTCGCTTGCCGAGAAAAAGATCGAGGTTGAGCTGGTTGAGGAAAAGTATTGGGAGCGGGGCAAAGACTTTCTGCTTCGCAACCCGGCAGGCAAGGTGCCGATCCTGAAGATGGACGGCAAGCTGCTCAGTGAAAGCGGCCCGATCTGCGAGTATATCGAAGAACGCCACCCCGACCCGGCACTTCTGCCGTCCGATCCCGAAGGTCGCTATGAAGTGCGCCGGTTGGTCAGTTGGTTTGATGACAAGTTCCACAACGAAGTGACGTCGAACCTTCTGTATGAACGGGTCAACAAGAAGGTGATGGGCGCGGGCTATCCCGAAAGCCGCAACATCAAGGCGGGTGCCAAGGCGATAAAGTTTCACCTCGATTACATGGGTTGGCTGTTGGAACAACGCCGTTGGCTGGCGGGCAATACGATGACGCTGGCCGATTTTGCAGCGGCAGCGCATCTTTCATCGCTGGATTACATCAGCGATGTGGACTGGAACCGTAACGAGAATGTGCGTGAATGGTATGCCAAGATCAAATCGCGCCCCGCTTTCCGGTCGATCCTGGCCGACCAGATACCGGGCTTTCCGCAGCCGCCACACTATTCGGACCTTGATTTTTGACCGCCGAGATACGGCAGGCCATTATCGACAAAGCCCTTGAAGAAGGTTTCGCACAAGCAGGGTTCTGCCGCCCTGACAGCGTGCCCCAGATTGCCGATCGGTTGGATACCTTCGTCGCCGAGGGGCGGCACGGCGATATGCTATGGATGGGCGAACGGATGCATTGGCGCGGCAATCCCGCCGCCCTTTGGCCCGAGGCACGCACCGTCATTATGTTGGCCGAACCCTACACGCCGTCTCACGATCCGATGGATGTGATCGGACAGACTGACCGCGCGGCGATCAGCGTCTATGCGCAAAACAAGGACTACCACGACATCGTCAAGAAGCGGCTGAAGCGGGTAGGTCGCTGGATGATCGACAGCTTTGGAGGTGAGATCAAAGTGTTCGTGGATACCGCCCCGGTGATGGAGAAACCGCTGGCCGCTGCGGCGGGGCTGGGGTGGCAGGGTAAACACACCAATCTTTTGTCGCGCGAACTGGGCAACTGGTTCTTTCTGGGCGCGATCTTCACCACGCTGGACCTGCCAACGGACGAACCGGCGCGAGAGAAATGCGGGTCTTGCACCGCCTGTCTTGATGTTTGCCCGACTGATGCCTTTCCCGCACCGTTTCAACTGGATGCCCGCCGCTGCATTTCCTATCTGACGATCGAGCACAAAGGGCCGGTGGACGAGCCGCTGCGGTCGCAGCTGGGTAATCGTATCTATGGCTGCGACGATTGCCTTGCCGCCTGCCCGTGGAACAAGTTCGCGGTCGAGGCGACCGAGATGCGCTATGCCGCGCGCGAGGATCTGGTGGCGCCAAAACTGGCGGATCTGGTTGGGTTCGACGACGCGGGCTTCCGGGCGCATTTTTCCGGCAGTCCGATCAAGCGGATCGGCTTGTCTCGGTTCTTGCGGAATGTGCTGTATGCGATTGGCAACTCGGGGAAGTCGTCCTTGCTGCCCCACGCACAGGCCCATGCGGACAGCGACGATCCGGTTGTCGCGGATGCTGCACGCTGGGCGGTTGGCAAACTGTCAGGGGCCTAATCCTCGGGCGTGGCCGGTGCTGCGTTATTTGTCAGCATGTGATATGCGGCGATCGCGGCATTCACCCCTTTGACGGCCTTGTCTTTTGGATAGGGGCCGATGCGTGATGCACCGACTTCGTATATGATTGTCGTCGCATCTTCCGTGCTGTCGGTCACGATCACGCGCAAGTCGACCTGCTTTACGTCAAAGGCGCGCACCAGAGATTGCGCGAATGCCTTGCCGGAGTCGCGGTTGTCGGTCATGCCCCATTTGACTCGGGCGATCACCTCGGACGGTTGTCCGGGGTCGTTGTCGATCAACGCCGCCTTGGTGATGCCAAGCGGGCGCAATGTCGGATCTTTGGTGTAAGAATACCACCCCAATGCCACCACGCTGGGCAAGGCGATCACGCCGATGATCCCCGCCAGCAATCTGACCCCGCGTCGCGCAAACATGCCCGGCTCCTACCCCGCTTTGCGGGCAGGATAGGACGGGCAGGTTCATGAAGTGTTAAAGGGTCTTAGCTGCGCACCAATTTTTCATAGCTTTCCGCAATATCGCGGGTCAGGGCGCCAACTTCGAACTTATGGTCGCCGATCTGACCCACCGGAGTTACTTCGGCTGCTGAACCGGTCAGCCAACATTGTTCGAAGCCTTCCATCTCTTCCGGCATGATATGGCGTTCGTGAACGGTGATGCCACGGCTTTTCAGCATGCCGATCACAGTCTGACGTGTCAGCCCGTTCAGGATCGCATCGGGCAGCGGCGTGTGCACCTCGCCATCCTTCACGAAAAACACGTTGGCACCGGTCGCTTCAGCCACATAGCCGCGATAATCCATAAACAGCGCGTCCGAACAACCTTTGGCTTCGGCAGCGTGCTTGGACATGGTGCAGATCATGTAAAGACCGGCGGCCTTGGCAGCGGTCGGAATGGTTTCGGGCGATGGTCGTTTCCACTTCGCGATGTCCAGCTTCGCGCCCTGCATCTTGGCGTCGCCGTAATAATCGCCCCAGGCCCAGGCTGCCACCGCCATCCGCACCGGGTTGCGCGCGGATGAGACACCCATGTCTTCACCTGCGCCACGCCATGCCACCACACGCACATAGGCATTGGTCAGGTTGTTCGCCGCAACCACCGCCTGTTTCGCGGCTTCGATCTCGTCGACAGAATAGGGGATGGGCATGTCCATCATCTCGCCCGATTTCAGCAGCCGTTCCGAGTGTTTGCGCGACAGGAAAATCTTGCCGTCATACAGGCGCTCACCCTCGAACACAGAGGACGCATAGTGCAGCGCGTGGGTCAGAATATGAACATTCGCGTCACGCCATTCGACCAACTGGCCGTCCATCCAGATCTTACCGTCACGGTCATCATATCCGCTCATGTTCCAGTCCTTTCCACTCTGTCGCCCTTGGGCATATTTGCAAAAGTTGCGCAGATTAGGTCCATATTGGATATTAAATTACGCAAAATCAGCATTTCGCTAACAATTGATTCTTGGAAAGTCAACAACACTGACATAAAACTAGGACCTGTAACATGAATTGTGATGAGGCCGACAATGGCGGATATGCAGACACCGGGTGGGCAGACGCTTCTGTTCTTGACGGATGAGCAATTGCGCAAAGGCATCGAGGCGATGTTCTTCGCCTATCGCGGGTTCACCGCAGACCCGGACCGCATTCTTGATGAATATCGACTGGGGCGAGCCCACCACCGGGCGCTTCACTTCATCAGCCGGGCGCCGGGCACCACCGTGAACAACCTGTTGTCCATTCTGGGTGTGACCAAGCAATCGCTTAATCGAGTGCTGCGCACCTTGATTGATGACGGGCTGGTCGAAAGCCGTGTGGGCACGCGCGACAAACGCGAACGCCATCTGTTCCTGACCGAAAGCGGCGCTGCGCTAGAGCAGGATTTGTCCACCGCCCAACGCGAACGAATGCGGCAGGCCTATCGCGAGGCCGGGCCAGAGGCGGTTCAGGGCTTTCGCACGGTGCTGGAGGCAATGATGGACCCAGAATTATGGCATCACTTTAACCGGGCCAGGGATAGCGTCGATGAGTGACATGACCGAAGCGCATCTGTTGATCGTTGACGACGACGAACGCATTCGCAGGCTATTGCAGAAATATCTGATCCGACAGGGGTTCTGGGTAAGCGCGGCAAGGGATGCAACCCACGCACGCCGGTTGCTGGAAGGCCTGGATTTCGATCTGATCGTAATGGATGTGATGATGCCAGGCGAAGATGGGATTGGCCTGACCCGGTCGCTGCGCGAGACGTTGACGACGCCCATCCTGCTTCTGACAGCCAAAGGCGATACCGAGGATCGGATCAAGGGGTTGGAAGCCGGTGCGGATGACTATCTGGCGAAACCCTTTGAGCCGAAAGAACTGCTGCTGCGCATCAACGCGATCCTGCGCCGAATGCCGGTCGTTGCAGATGAGGTCATGCCAAAGGTGCTTAACCTCGGTGACAAGCATTATGACACCGAGCGCGGTGAGCTTTGGTTCGGCGAAGAGCTGGTGCGGCTGACAGCAACCGAAGCGCAATTGATGCGGATTTTTTCAGCGACGCCCGGTGATGCAGTCAGTCGGACATCACTGGTCGAACAGTTGGGCCGTGATCAGGGGCAAGCGCAGGAACGTGCCGTAGACGTGCAGATCACGCGGTTGCGGCGCAAGCTGGAAACCGATCCCAAACAGCCACGCTATCTGCAAACAGTGCGCGGCGCGGGCTATATGCTTGCGCCTGATTGATCGTTGCAACGGTGCGCATCGTCTTGTTGATCGGTTCGGATTGTCCTAGCGTCGCGCCATGACAACTCTGCTTTACACGCACCCGGTTTGCCACGAACACGTAACACCGCCGGGACATCCCGAACAGGTCGCGCGGCTTGAGGCCATCGAAGCTGCGCTGTCCGCGCCCGATTTCGCCGCGCTTGACCGTCGCACTGCCCCGATGGGCACCTTGGATCACGTGCGCCTTGGGCATTCGCGCCGGTATTTCGAGAAACTCGATGACGCCGCACCGGTCGAAGGCTGGGCGCAACTGGATGGCGACACCTTCATGGCGCCCGGATCGTTGGAGGCCGCGTTTCGGGCGGTTGGCGCGAATGTGGCGGCAATAGACACTGTTTTGGCAGGCGAGGCACAGAATGCCTTTGTCGCCTGTCGACCGCCCGGCCACCATGCCGAAAAGGCGACCCCGATGGGGTTTTGCCTGTTCTCGACCGTGGCCATTGCGGCGCGCTATGCGGCGGAACATCATGGGCTTGACCGGATCGCCGTGTTGGATTTCGACGTGCACCACGGAAACGGCACGCAGGACGTGTTGTGGCATGAAAGCCGGGTACGCTTTGTGTCGTCGCACCAGATGCCACTTTACCCGGGATCGGGCGGGCTGCACCAAAAGGGCGCGTTCGGGCAGATTGTCAACATCCCCCTGGAAGAGGCGACCGGCGGCGAGGTGATGCAAGAGGCGTGGGAAGGTGTGTTTTCCGATGTGTTAGAGCCTTACAAGCCGCAACTGGTGTTGGTCTCGGCAGGGTTCGACGCCCATCGCCGCGACCCGTTGGCCGGGCTTCAGTGGGAAACCGAGGACTTCGTATGGATGGCGCATAGGATCTGTGATCTGGCAGATAAATGCTGCGATGGTCGGGTGGTATCGTCGCTTGAGGGCGGCTATGATCTTCAAGCCCTTGGCGACAGTGTCGGGGCTTACGTAAACGTTATGATGGAGCGAGGCGCATGAGCGACAAACCCGTAGGCGAGATGAGTTTTGAGGAAGCGATGCGCGCGCTGGAAGCCGTGGTGGGTCAATTGGAGCGTGGCGACGTGGCGCTTGAGGATTCGATCAAGCTCTATGAGCGCGGCGCCGAGTTAAAGGCGCGGTGCGAGAAGAAGCTCAAGGAAGCCGAAGAAAAGGTCGCAGCCATCACGCTGGATCCCAATGGGACGCCGGTTGGCACAACCCCGGTCGAAGGGCTGTAGATGTTCCAGGCACGGCTGACGGAAACAAGCGGGCTGGCGCGGGCTTGTCTGCATGGCGCGATTCGTGATGACGGCGCGCTGGCGGATGCGATGCGGTATGCAACAGCAGGCGGCAAGGGGATGCGCGGATTTCTGGTGATGGAAAGCGCGCGGCTGCACGGAGTGAACGATACAAGGTCCGTCTGGCCCGCCGCCGCGATCGAGGCCGTTCATGCCTATTCGCTCGTCCATGACGATTTGCCCTGCATGGATGACGACGATTTGCGACGCGGTCTGCCCACTGTTCACAAGAAATGGGACGAGGCGACGGCGGTTCTGGTGGGTGACGCGTTGCAAACCCTGGCTTTCGAGTTGCTGACCCATGACGCCGTTGGCGCGGCGCGTGTTTCATTGATTTCGACCCTTGCGCAAGCGGCGGGGCAGTCAGGCATGGTGCGCGGGCAGGCGCTGGACATTGCGGCGGAAACGGCACCCATGCCGTTGGGTTTGGACGAGATTATCACGTTGCAAGCCGGAAAGACCGGCGCGCTGATCCAGTGGTCTGCCGAAGCCGGGGCAATCCTGGCAAGCGCTGATCCCAAGCCTATGCGCGACTATGCCACCGCGTTGGGCCTGGCGTTCCAGATTGCAGATGACATTCTGGATGTTGAAGGAGATGCGCGGACAGTGGGTAAGGCGGTTGGCAAGGATGCAGGCGCGGGCAAGGCGACATTCGTATCTCTGCTTGGCCCTCAGGCGGCAAAAACCCGCGCAGCCGAGCTTGTGGATCAGGCCTGTGATGCCCTTGCCCCGTTCGGCGCGGATGCCGAAACCTTGCGGGACGCCGCCCGTTTCGTTATCCAGCGCGACAGATAGGCAGCGGGGCGCAGATGGCCGATATACCCAAGACACCCATTCTTGATCGCGTAACGGTTCCGGCCGATATGAAATCCTTGTCTGATCCAGAACTGTATGCGTTGGCGAAAGAGGTGCGGGCCGAGACGATTTCTGCCGTATCGGAAACCGGCGGTCATCTGGGTGCGGGGCTGGGTGTGGTTGAGCTGACCGTGGCGCTGCACGCTGTCTTTGACACACCACGCGACCGGATTATCTGGGACGTGGGCCACCAATGTTATCCGCACAAGATTTTGACCGGTCGCCGCGACCGCATTCGCACCTTGCGCTGCGAAGGTGGGTTGTCGGGCTTCACCAAACGCTCGGAAAGCGCGTTCGACCCGTTCGGGGCGGGACACAGTTCCACCTCGATCTCGGCGGCGCTGGGCTTTTCCGTCGCGCGCGATCTGGGTGGCGCGCCGGAGCATGGCATCGGGGATGCGGTGGCCGTGATTGGCGACGGGGCCATGTCTGCGGGGATGGCGTTCGAGGCGATGAACAATGCAGGCCATCTGGATCGCCGCCTGTTCGTGATCCTGAACGACAACGAAATGTCGATTGCGCCCCCCGTAGGCGCGATGTCCAGCTATCTGAGCCGCCTTTATGCCGGCGAACCGTTTCAAGAACTGAAAGCCGCTGCCAAGGGTGCGGTCAGCCTGTTGCCTGAACCGTTTCAGGAAGGCGCGCGCCGGGCAAAAGAGATGGTCAAATCCATGACCGTTGGCGGCACATTGTTCGAGGAACTGGGTTTTTCCTATGTCGGGCCGATCGACGGGCATGACATGGAAAGCCTTTTGTCGATCCTGCGCACCGTGCATGATCGCGCCACTGGACCGATGTTGATCCATGTGATCACCAAAAAGGGAAAGGGTTATGCACCCGCTGAGGCGGCGCGCGATCGCGGTCACGCCACCGCTAAGTTTGACGTTGCTAGTGGAAAACAACACAAGGCTCCGTCAAACGCACCCAGTTACACTTCGGTGTTTGGTAAGACGCTGGTCGATCTGGCAGGCAAGGACGACAAGGTCTGTGCGGTGACAGCGGCGATGCCGGATGGCACCGGGTTGAACCTGATGGCAGAACGCTATCCGTCGCGGTGCTTTGACGTCGGCATTGCCGAACAGCATGGCGTGACGTTCTCGGCGGCGCTGGCCGCTGGCGGGATGAAACCTTTCTGCGCGATGTATTCGACCTTCCTGCAGCGCGGATATGATCAGGTTGTGCATGACGTGGCGGTGCAACGCCTGCCTGTGCGCTTTGCCATAGACCGCGCTGGTTTGGTTGGGGCCGATGGCGCGACTCATGCAGGCGCATTCGATATCGGATACATGTCTAACCTGCCCGGAATGGTCGTCATGGCCGCTGCGGATGAAGCTGAGTTGATGCATATGGTCACCACTGCCCATTCCATCAATGACGGCCCCTGCGCCTTTCGTTACCCGCGCGGCGAAGGGGTCGGGGTTGAACTGCCGGAGCAGGGCGAGGTGTTGGAAATCGGTAAGGGCCGGATGATCCGCGAAGGCTCGCGCGTGGCAATTCTGTCTTTCGGCACACGCCTGTCCGAGGTCGAAAAAGCCGCCGAAGCCCTGACTGCCCGGGGCATCAGTCCGACAATCGCGGATGCCCGTTTTGCCAAACCACTGGATCGCGAATTGATCCTGAAGCTCGCCGCCGACCACGAGGCGCTGATCACCATTGAAGAGGGTGCAATCGGCGGCTTTGGCAGCCATGTCGCGCAACTGCTGGCCGAGGAAGGCGTGTTCGACACGGGTTTGAAGTTCCGGTCGATGGTTCTGCCCGACACGTTCATCGACCACGCGTCACCTGCGCGGATGTATGAAGAGGCGAAGCTGTCCGCCAAGGACATCGAGGCCAAGGTGCTGGATGTGTTGGGCATCGCACAGATCGGTGAAAAGCGGGCCTAACCTTCGGCTTTCAGCAGCGCCGCCAACCCGTCCCGATAGGTCGGATAGAGCAGTTTCACGCTCAGTTCACCCTTGATGCGATCGTTTCGCACCCGCTTGCTTTCGGCATAGAAGCTGCGCGCCATCGGCGTCATTTCGGCAGTTTCAAAATCCTCGGCAGGCGGGTGGGGCACGCCCAGCAAGTCGGCGGCGTGGGCCAGAACGTCCTCTGGCGGCGCGGCAAGGTCATCGCAGACGTTGTATATGCGCCCCGGATTAGGGGCGGCGATGGATGCCGCCAGAACCTGCGCGATGTCATCGACATGGATGCGCGAAAACACCTGATTTTTCTTGATGATCCGCCGCGCTGTGCCGCGCCGCACCTTGGCAAAGGGCCCGCGACCGGGGCCATAGATGCCAGCCAGCCGGAAGATATGCAGGGGCAAACCGGTCTCGACGGCGAGCTCTTGCCACGCCGCTTCGGCCTCGACCCGCTGGTGGCCGCGTTTGGTGGATGGTGCAAGGGGCGTTTCTTCGTCCACCCATCCCCCCTGATGGTCGCCATAAACGCCGGTGGTGGACAGATACCCGACCCATTGAAGCTGCGGAGCAATTTGGGCGATTTCGTCTCTAACCTGCCGCAAAACGGGATCTCCATCGGTATCTGGTCCGGCTGAAATCAGCAGATGCGTGGCGCGCGACAGGGGGACAGATATATCGGTGTCGGGCCATTGGATCACACCGTCGCCTGCCTCGCGTGAGGTGCCAATGATGATAAACTCGTCCCGCAACAGGCGTGCCAGCGCGCGGGCCGAGTATCCGAACCCGAAGATAAAAAGTGTCTTTTCCATGCGCGCAGTATCGTCGTGGCGGCGGGATTGAAAAGTGCAAAAGTCAAAGCGTTTTTGGGGGTTGCGCTAACATCGGAATTTAGAACAATGGGTCAATGGAAAATCCAAGTCTCAAACCATGGTCTGACTGCGCCCGCCACCTCGTTGCCGTGGCAGCGGGGCGTGAATCCGCCGATCTGGTGATCCGGGGTGGGCGGGTCGTGAATGTTCACACGCGCGAGGTTCTGGACGGTTGGCAGGTCGCCATTGCGGATGGGCGCTTTGCCTATGTTGGCCCGGATGCGGGGCATTGCATCGGCGAGCAGACCGAAGTGATCGACGCCGATGGTCAATATCTGATCCCCGGCCTGTGTGATGCGCATATGCATATCGAAAGCGGCATGTTGACGCCCGCCGAATTTGCGCGTGCCGTGATCCCGCATGGGACGACCACCATGTTCACCGATCCGCATGAAATCGCGAATGTGATGGGGCTTGAGGGCGTCAAGTTGATGCATGACGAAGCGCTGATGCAGCCCATCAACATTTTCACCCAGATGCCCTCATGCGCGCCATCTGCGCCTGGATTAGAGACAACTGGTTACGAGATCACTCCCGACGATGTGGCCGAGGCGATGGAATGGCCCGGCATCATCGGGCTGGGAGAGATGATGAATTTCCCCGGCGTGGTGAATGGCGACGCAAAGATGCTGGCAGAGATTGCAGCGACGCAGAACGCAGGCAAGACCGTGGGCGGGCATTACGCCAGCCCCGATCTTGGCCCGGCCTTCCATGCGTATGCCGCCGGCGGGCCGGCTGATGATCACGAAGGCACCTGCGAGGCCGATGCGATTGCGCGTGTGCGGCAGGGGATGCGGTCAATGATGCGGCTGGGGTCGGCGTGGTATGACGTGGAAACACAGATTACGGCGATCACGGAAAAGGGCTTGGACCCGCGCAACTTCATCCTCTGCACCGATGATTGCCACTCGGGCACTTTGGTCAATGATGGCCATATGAACCGCGTGGTGCGACACGCGATTTCCTGTGGCTGTGATCCGCTGATCGCGTTGCAGATGGCGACGATCAACACGGCCACCCATTTCGGGTTAGAGCGTGAATTAGGCTCTATTGCACCCGGACGACGGGCTGATGTGATCCTGACCGATGATCTGACCACCCTGCCGATCAACCGGGTGATCGCGCGCGGCGTGATGGTGGCCGAGAGCGGAGAAGTCACGGTTGATTGCCCCCATCTGGACTGGCCGCAATACGCCCGCAAGACCGTGCATCTGGGCCGCGTGCTTGAAGCTGTGGATTTCGAGATTGCCGCCCCGGAGGGCGCGAATTCTGTCCGTGCCAAGGTGATTGGAGTTGTCGAGAATCAGGCGCCGACCAAGGCGTTGACCCGCGATCTTGGTGTGGTCGACGGTTTGGTGGAAACAGACGAAGCGCAGGATGTATGCCAGATCGCGCTGGTCGAACGACACCGCGCAACAGGTGAGGTTGTGAACGGGCTGGTGTCGGGTTTTGGCTACACGGGGCGGATGGCGATCGCCTCGACCGTGGCGCATGACAGCCACCACATGATTGTGGTCGGAACCAGTCGCGAGGATATGGCGCTGGCCGCGAACCGTCTGGGCGAGGTGGGTGGCGGCATCACCGTCTTCAAGGATGGCGAGGAACTGGCGTTGGTAGAGCTTCCCGTGGCAGGTCTGATGTCGGACGCCCCTGCGCGCGACGTTGCGGCGAAAGCCGATGCGATGGTCGCGGCGATGGCCGCTTGCGGTTGCTCGCTGAACAATGCCTATATGCAGCATTCGTTGCTGGCGCTTGTTGTCATACCTGAGTTACGTATTTCCGATCTGGGTCTGGTGGACGTTACCCGGTTTGAATTGACCAATTTGATTGAGGATCATTGATGCTTTCGAATGGAACCTCCATCCCCGTGATTACGCCCCCAGACGGGGCGCTTGAGACTTTCATGGATGCCAAAGCTGCTGTTCAGCGTTTGAAAGAGCTATATGCAGAAGCCTGCGCCTTCCTGTGTGAGACCTTTGAGCAATCGGTATCGGGCGATCAGCCTGACACGCGCTATCGCGCCTTCTATCCTCAGATCAGCTTGACGACGACCAGCCATGCGCAGATCGATACACGGCTGAGCTTTGGGCATGTCCCGGCACCGGGCACTTACAGCACGTCGATCACCCGGCCCGACCTGTTTGAAAGTTACCTGACCCAGCAGGTGTCGCTGCTTTTGGAGCATCACGGCGTGCCGGTTCAGGTGGGGTGGTCCAACACGCCCATTCCAGTGCATTTCGCCGTGGCAAATGATCCCAACATCTCGGTGCCGCAGGAAGGTGCGATGCGGTTTCCGCTGCGCGATGTGTTCGATGTGCCGGACCTGTCCAGCACCAATGATGACATCGTGAACGGCGTCGCCCAAATGAGTGAAGACGGTGCGTCGCCACTGGCACCCTTTACCGCCCAACGTGTGGATTATTCGCTGGCCCGGCTGTCGCACTATACTGCGACAAAGCCCGAGGATTTCCAGAACTACGTTCTGTTTACGAACTACCAATTCTATGTTGAGGAGTTTGAGGCCTATGCCCGCCAGATGCTGGCTGACCCTTCCGGCGGATACACGTCCTTCGTTGGGCCGGGTTATCAGAAGATCACTGCACCCGATCAGGAACTGGCCACTCCGGAAAAGCTGCCCCAGATGCCGTCATATCACCTGAAGCGGGCTGATGGGTCGGGTATTACTCTGGTGAATATCGGTGTCGGGCCGTCCAATGCGAAAACCGCAACCGATCACATCGCCGTTCTGCGCCCCCATGCGTGGTTGATGGTTGGCCATTGCGCCGGTCTGCGCAACAGCCAGCGTCTGGGTGATTTCGTCCTGGCCCACGCCTATCTGCGCGAGGACAAGGTTCTGGACGATGATCTGCCCATCTGGGTGCCGATCCCGCCGCTGGCGGAAATCCAGATCGCGTTGGAGCAGTCCGTGGCCAAAGTGACCGAGCTGGAAGGGTACGAGCTGAAACGCATCATGCGGACCGGCACCGTGGCGTCCTTGGACAATCGCAACTGGGAATTGCGTGACCAGTCCGGGCCGGTGCAACGGCTGAGCCAGTCCCGTGCCATTGCGCTGGACATGGAAAGTGCGACCATCGCCGCCAACGGTTTTCGGTTTCGCGTTCCCTATGGCACGCTGCTGTGTGTTTCTGACAAACCACTGCATGGCGAGTTGAAATTGCCGGGTATGGCGTCTGATTTCTATAAGTCCCAGGTGGCGCGTCACCTGCTGATTGGTATCCAAGCGATGGAGACTTTACGCGACATGCCGATCGAGCGAATCCACAGCCGGAAGCTCAGAAGTTTCGAAGAGACAGCTTTCCTTTAGGGAAAGAAGTGCGATTTCGGGTAAAAAACCGCTATTTATTGGGGAAATCTGCACAACAAATCGTTGTGTCCCCCCTCTACATACAGTTAAATGCGCCCAATGAAGCCCAATCAATGGGTAAATGTGAGGAGTGTATTATATGTCGAAACCTATGACGAAGACCCAACTGGTCGCTGCCTTGGCCGAAGAAATGGGCTCGGACAAGAAATCGGCGTCGAGCGCGCTGGACGGTATCATCAACATCATCACCAAGGAAGTTTCTGGTGGTGGCGCTGTGACCCTGCCGGGCGTTGGCAAGATTTACTGCCGCGAACGTCCCGCCCGCATGGTGCGCAACCCCGCCACTGGCGAGCAGATCCACAAGGATGCTGACAAGGTCGTTAAAATGACCATCGCGAAGGCTCTGAAAGACAGCGTGAACGGCTGATCTTGGTGCCTTCGGGGCTTGTCCCCGGACACGAATTCGGAAAGGGTCGCCCAAGTGGCGGCCCTTTTCTTTTGCCGGAGGTGATATGGATCTGCGCGCGATCTTTATGGGGCTTGCCTTTGCCCTGATGTGGAGCTCTGCTTTCACATCTGCCCGCATCATTGTGGCGGACGCCCCGCCGCTGTTCTCATTGGCATTGCGGTTTCTGATCTCCGGGCTGCTAGGCGTGGTCATCGCACGCGCCCTTGGGCAAAACTGGAGGCTGACACATAATCAATGGCGGGCCGTGATCATCTTTGGCGTCTGCCAGAATGCGCTATATCTGGGCCTTAACTTTGTTGCCATGCAGTGGATCGAAGCTGGGTTGGCGTCAATCATCGCATCGACCATGCCCCTGATGGTGGCCTTGGCGGGGTGGATCCTGATGGGTGACAGGATGCGCCCGCTGGCGATGGTCGGACTGTTGGCCGGGATCATTGGTGTCGCCCTGATCATGGGGTCGCGTTTGTCTGGCGGCGTTGACGTGACCGGCGTGGTGCTTTGCTTTATCGCCGCGGCTGCCCTGACCGCCGCCACCTTGGCGGTGCGCACTGCGTCTTCCGGTGGCAATCTGATGATGATCGTCGGATTGCAAATGTTCGTGGGGTCCGCAGTGTTGGCCATTGCGGCGCTTTTCTTCGAAGACCCCAGCTTCGAACCCAGCCTGCGTCTTGGTCTTGCGTTCACCTATACTGTCCTTGTGCCCGGTGTGCTGGCCACTTGGGTCTGGTTCGCGCTGGTGGGTCGGATTGGAGCGGTGAAAGCGGCAACCTTCCATTTCCTCAACCCGTTCTTTGGCGTCGCAATTGCCTGGCTCTTGCTGGGTGAAGCGCTGACCGCCGCCGATTTCTTCGGTGTTGCCATCATCACTTTCGGTATCCTTGCGGTGCAGCTTTCGAAACAAAATCCCGCACAGGCGTGAAGACGATGGGGTCATCGTTTGATGACACGGATCCCGATTGATCACGTTGTTTTGTCGGTTTTGTCCATCGCGCTGGCAATCACGCCTTGGCCAGACGGTTTGACCTCTGGTTCAGCTTTTGGGCTATGCCATCGGACGGAGCGAAGGCAACGCAACCTTCGCGCCGGGCGTCTTTAACATCATTCCGGTATTCAGATACGGGGCGCGGGCGACCGTTCTGCGCAGACCAACGCTGGTGCGCCGCCTCGGCTTGCACGCACGCAGCACAGCCATGTGTGATCAGTGCTCTGAAGCCGGAAACCCCGCTTATCAAACGACCAATTGCTTATCGAGGTGGATAGGGCCCAGTTCAGAAATTCAGCCGTGGCGATTTTTTTGTTTCGCGCCGATCGACATTCATTGTTCGGAAAGATGATCAGGAACGAGATCGAATCGTTACGAGCACCGCGATGAACGACATGAAGGCACCGATGGACACTGAACCGCTTGCGGTCAACGATCTGGGTTTCTTCTGGCAGAAAATATCCCCGCCGGAGGCCTCGGATCTGCCGGGCGAAGCCCGGCATCCCTATCCAATCTTGCCACGCGGACCGTCCCCCATCTGTGCGCGATGCAGCATGACATGATCAAGCATGACGCAGGCGGCCATGGCTTCACCCACGGGCACTGCGCGGATGCCGACGCAGGGGTCATGGCGACCCTTTGTGACAACCTCGACGGGCTGCCCTGTTTTGGTGATCGACTGGCGTGGCGTCAGGATCGAGCTGGTGGGCTTCACCGCGAAGCGCACCACGATGTCCTGACCGCTGGAAATGCCGCCCAGAATGCCACCGGCGTGGTTCGAACTGAACAGAGGACCATCGTCACCCATCGAAATCTCATCCGCGTTCTCGGTGCCCCGCAGCCCTGCTGCCGCCATACCCTCACCGATCTCGACGCCTTTTACAGCGTTGATCGACATCATCGCGGCGGTCAGATCAGTGTCCAGTTTGGCATAAATCGGTGCGCCCAATCCGGCCGGTGCGCCGCGCACCACGACTTCAATCGCCGCACCGACACTGTCATGTTCCCTGGTGCGCAGGTGGTGCAGGTAGTCCTCCCATTCCTGCACTGCGGCATTGTCCGGCAGCCAGAACGGGTTTTGGTCAATCGCATCCCAATCGAACTTCGTGCGATCCAGATGCAGCGCGCCCATCTGGGTCATGTAACCTTTGATCTGAAGCCCCGGCAACAGCGCCTTCAGCGCCTCGCGCGCTACGCCTCCGGCGGCCACGCGAGCTGCTGTTTCGCGCGCAGACGAACGCCCACCACCGCGCGGATCGCGAATGCCGTATTTCTGCCAATAGGTGATATCGGCATGACCGGGGCGGAACGTGGTCTCGATCTCGCCATAATCCTTCGAGCGCTGGTCGGTGTTTTCGATCATCAGCTGGATGGGCGTGCCGGTGGTCTTGCCATCATACACCCCCGACAGAATACGCACCTGATCAGGTTCGTTGCGTTGGGTTGTGTGTTTGTTTTGGCCCGGACGTCGTTTGTCGAGCCAGACTTGAAGCATTTCGGCGTCCAGCGGAATATTTGGCGGGCAGCCGTCCACTGTGGCACCCAAGGCAGGGCCGTGGCTTTCGCCCCAGGTTGTGACGCGGAAGATGTGACCAAAGCTGTTCATCGACATGGGGGCGCTCCTTCGTTGTCAGGGTGATAACGAAGCCCTTGGCGAAAGGGAAGCATGTCGAGCTTAGCTTTTCGGTCTGCGGTGTTTTGGTTTTGGTCCGGGTCCGGTGTCATAGCGCGGGTTGGGATCGCGCAGCAACGGGTTGCGAGCCGAAACCGAAGGGCGGCTTTCGCGCCACACGATAAAGACCCCCGACGCAATGATGACCGATGCGCCCACACCTACCCATGCGTCAGGTAATTCCCCGAAGAACAGGACGCCGAACAGGGTGGCCCACAGGATTTGACTATACTGACTTGGGGCAACCACTGCGGCCGGGGCAATCCGATAGGCGGCGATGATCATCATCTGCGCCAGGACAGACAGAACGCCAACCCCAGCCACCATGCCCAACTCGACCACCTCCATCGGTTGATAGACGAACGGCAGCACGACGGCCATGAACAGGATCGAAGACAGCATCGGATACAGGATCATCACCGCTGTCCGCTCTTCCCCACCGATCTTGCGCATGATGACCGAGCCAAGGCTGGAACAGAATGCAGCGATCAGCGCGCAGATATGCCCCCATGAGATCTGTATGACGCCGGGCCTGAGCACGATCAGAACGCCGACCAGCCCGACAACGACAGCCGCCCAGCGCTGGGCCCGCACGGTTTCGCCCAGCAACATGGCCGACATCGCTGTGATCAGCAGAGGCGTTGCAAACAGAAGGGCATAGACCTCGGCCAGTGGCAGAACGGTGAAGGCATAGAATGCGGTCGACATTGCAATAAGAGTTGTCACCGAGCGCAGAAGAATAAGCCACGGGTGGTTCGGACGGAAATTGTCGACCTGTCGGTCGGCCAGCATCATGACCGACATCGGCACGAAGGCAAACAGCATCGCAAAGAAGATGATCTGGAACACCGAGAAGTTGACGCCGAGCGCCTTGATGATCGCATCGTGAGTGGCAAAGACGGCGAAGGCGGCAAAAGCAAAGCCCAGCCCTTTCACGGGCGATTGAGTGGCGTCCGACATGTTCGGCTCCGGTTTGGCGGGTGTTAGCGTTCACATTGCCGATCATCGCCACGAGGTCAAGGGGGCTTGCCAAGCGACATCAAACCGGTCAGGAATGGCGACACCTCGGGGGGCCGGACTGAACCGGCTGAGATGCAAATCATGCGGACCCGTTGAACCTGAACCGGCTAGAACCGGCGGAGGGAAGGTAATTTGGACACCCCAAATGCCACTCCGTCCGGCGCATTTGGAGGATGCCATGAAACAGACCCTTTCATTTGTCGCAGGACTTGCACTGACGGCCACGTCGGCCACAGCGGCCAACGCGGAAACGCCCGTGCTTCAAGTCTATGCGCCTGACTACTTTGCTTCGGAATGGGGCCCTGGTCCGGGGATCGAGCAAGGATTCGAAGCGCGGTGCAACTGCGACCTGCAATTCATCACCGGCGACGTGTTGCCCCGTATCCTGTTGGAAGGCGAACGCACAGGCGCTGATGTGGTGATCGGCCTGAACACGGATGTGACTGCACGGGCGCGTGAATCGGGCTTGTTTGCGCCGCATGGGCAGGACACCAGCGGACTTACGATGCCTATCAATTGGACGGACGATATATTCCTGCCCTTCAACTACGGTTACACCGCGTTCATCTATGACAACACCAAGATGGAAACCCCGCCCGCGAGTTTCGAGGCGCTCTTGGACATGCCCGACGATGTGAAGATCGTTTTGCAGGACCCGCGCAGTTCGATTTCCGGTTTGGCGTTGCTGTTGTGGGTCAAGGCGATCTATGGCGATGATGCGCCCAGGGCGTGGGAACGCCTGGCCCCGAAGGTTTTGACCGTGACCAAAGGCTGGTCAGAATCTTACGGGATGTTCACGGATGGTGAGGCCGACATGGTGCTGTCCTACACGACCTCGCCCGCCTATCACATCATCGCCGAGGACGACATGTCCAAGTCTGCTGCAATTTTCGAAGAAGGTCATTATCTGTTTGTCGAGCTGGCCGCGAAGCTCAAAACCTCGGACCAACCAGAGCTGGCCAGTGCATTTATGGATTATGTGCTGAGCGAAGAATTCCAGAAGGCGATCCCGACCTCCAACTGGTCCTATCCGTCGAAACTGGACGCATCGCTGCTGCCAGAGAAGTTCGATCTGTTGGGTGTGCCGGGCAAGGCGATCTTCTACACGGAAGACGAAGCCGAAACCTTGCGCAAACCTGCGCTGGACGAATGGCTGACGGCGTTCTCGAAGTAGATGTTTTGGCCGGGCCGGATAGATCGCCCCCTGTGGGTGACGCATTGGCCCGGCCTTTTGGCCGTGCTGGTACTGGTCGTGCTGGTGTTTGGGACGCTCGTTGCGGTGGCGCTGCGTGCCGAGGGTGGCCGTGGACTTGGACCATCGGATTGGGCGGCCATTCGGTTCACCCTGTGGCAAGCAACCCTGTCGGCAGGCGTCAGCGTTGCATTAGCTGTCCCGGTCGCGCGTGCGCTGGCCCGGCGTGACTTTCCGGGGCGGCGTGTGCTTGTCACCCTTCTGGGTGCACCCTTTATCCTGCCGATCATTGTCGCTGTCCTTGGTCTGATCGCGGTCTTTGGACGAAACGGGATCATCAGCGCGGCGCTGGGCGTTTTTGGGATCGAGCCGATCTCGGTCTATGGTTATCAAGGCGTCATTCTGGCCCATGTGTTCTTTAACCTTCCGCTCGCAACGCGGCTGATCCTGCAAGGCTGGCTGACAATCCCCGCTGAGCGGTTTCGCGTTGCCGCGTCCTTGGGCATGAGTCCGCGCGACATTGCCCGCACCCTGGAACGCCCGATGTTACGCGAAGTGATCCCCGGTGCGTTTCTTGTGATTTTCCTGATCTGCCTGACCTCGTTTGCCGTCGCCTTGGCGCTGGGCGGAGGGCCACGGGCAACCACAGTTGAGCTTGCCATCTATGAGGCGTTCAAGTTCGATTTTGACCTTGGCCGGGCCGCGATGCTGGCCCTGATTCAGTTCGCAATGGGGCTTGGTGCCGCGCTGATTGCGTTCTGGATCGCCATTCCGGGCGACATGGGTGCCGGGTTGGATCGCGCGGTGCAGCGGTGGGACGATACGGCGGTTCAGCGGATCATGGATATGGTGGCCGTGACACTGGCCAGCCTGTTTTTGCTTTTGCCCCTGTCGATGGTCATCATCGACGGCGTGCCCGGGATGCTCTCGCTGCCAATGTCGGTGTTTCAGGCGGCGTTCCGTTCCTTGCTTGTGGCCATCGCATCGGCGTTTCTGACCATGGCTCTGGCGCTGCCGATCGCGGCCCTTGTGGTGCAGCGGGGGGCCTGGTTGGCCGAGGGGCTGGGATATCTGACCATCGCGGCCTCGCCTTTGGTGGTGGGGACCGGGCTGTTTCTGATCCTGTTTCCTTTTGTGAAACCATCCGACCTTGCGCTGCCGGTCACGGCTGTTGTGAATGCGGCGACGAGCCTGCCGTTCGCCCTGCGTGCCCTTGTGCCCGCGCTTAGAAATGTAGAGAGGGATTACGGCGCGTTGGCGGACGGGCTTGGGTTGCACGGGTTGACGCGCGTGCGCCTGTTGTGGGTGCCCCGATTGCGGCGGCCTATGGGGTTCGCGCTGGGTCTGGCGGCAGCGTTGTCGATGGGCGATCTTGGTGTCATCGCGATGTTTGCCGATCCGCAAGGGGTCACGCTGCCGTTGCAGCTTTACCGCCTGATGGGGTCTTACAGGATGGATGATGCGGCGGCGGCGGCCGTGCTTTTGCTGGGCTTGTCACTGTTCCTGTTCTGGGTTTTTGACCGTGGGGGTCGCTTGAATGCTGACGATTGAAAATGCCCGGACCGGGATGGGGGATTTCGCCCTGAGCGCCGACCTGAGCGTGGGTGACGGACGCCGCGTAGCGGTATTGGGGCCATCCGGCGCGGGAAAATCGACCTTATTGGCGATGATCGCAGGGTTTCAGCCGCTGACAGAGGGTGTGATCAAATGGCAGGGGGTAAAGATGTCCGATGACCCGGCTGATCGTCCCATCAGCATCGTGTTTCAGGACAACAACCTGTTTCCCCATCTGACTGTGGCACAGAATGTCGGACTGGGGGTTAGACCGGATTTGCGGCTGACATCGGATGATCGGAAGCGGGTCGCGGCGGCTTTGGCGCGGGTCGGGCTTGCCGGCAAGGAGGCCCGGAAGCCAGCGCAGTTGTCAGGTGGACAGATCGCACGTGTGGCGTTGGCACGGGTGCTACTGCGTGACCGGCCGCTGTTACTGCTGGATGAACCGTTTGGGGCGCTTGGACCGGCGTTGCGCACCGAGATGCTGGAGCTTGTGGGCGAGTTGGTCGCCGAGACAAAAGCGACGCTGTGGATGGTAAGCCACAACCCCGAAGATGCCCGGCTTTTGTCGGATGAGGTTATTCTGGTTGAAGGTGGACGGGCTCACGCGCCAGTTCCGACGGCTCGGATCTTTGAGCATCCGCCCGATGCGTTGCGTGACTATCTTGGCGGGTGATAGCGCCATGTGTTCAAAAGTAAAAGGGCGCCCTAAGACGCCCTTTTTTATTCGCGGATTTTTGTGCGGTCACAAATCAAGCTGCTTGCCTTTATGCGGCGCCCAAAGCTTCTTGTTCGTGAGATACAGAAGCGATGTGAGCAGGACGAGCAGCAGGACCGCGACGAAGCCTGTTTGCTTGCGGCCCATCATCTTGGGTTCAGCCGTCCACATCAGGAACGCAGACACGTCTTTGGCCATGTCGCGGGCGGTGTTGGCGTGGCCATCATCGTAGTCGATCAGACCATCTTCCAGTTGCGGAGGCATTGACACCCAGCCGCCTTCGAAAGCGGTGTTGCCATAAAGGATGGAACCTGCGACTTCTTCCTCTTCTCCGTTGAAGCCCAGCAAGAAGCTGGCGATGTATTCAGCCCCGCCTTGACCGCGAAACAGCTGGTTCAGGCCTGTGCCTGCGGGGCCATGAAAGCCTGCACGTGCCTTCGCCATCAAGGACAGATCGGGGCCCATACCTTCGCCGGAAACGGCTGGGAAGAAATCCGCGGGAATGCGTGGGCGGTCATCTTCCAGCTCTTCGTCATAGATGGTGAAGTTCTCGGCGGCGTAGGCGCGCACTTCGTCCTCGGTATAGTTCGGGCCGCCGGGGTCGGCCAGCGTGCGCAAGGGCACATATTTCAGCCCGTGGCAGGCCGAACAGACCTCGGTATAGACCTTCAGGCCGCGCCGCAGCTGTTCCTGGTCATATTTTCCGAAAGGACCTTCGAACGAGAAGGCGAAGTCTTCGATGTAGCTTTCACCTTCAGCTGCCAGCGCACCACCAGTGGAAAGCGCCAGCGCGACGACAGCGGATGCTGCGAGTTTCTTGATCATAGTATTCAATCCTCTCACTCGGCTGCGCCGGGATAGTGGGCTTTGAAGTCTTCCTCGATCGTGGCCGGTGGCGTGGTGGGTTTTTCAAACAGACCCAGAAGCGGCAGGATGATGAGGAAATATGCGAACCAATAGGTGGCGCCAATCAACGAAATCCAGTCATGCGGGAATTCGGTGTCGCGTGCCCCGACCCACATCAGAACGATGAAGTCGATGACCAGCAGGCGGAACCACCACTTGAAGGCTGGACGATACTGCCCCGAACGAACCGACGAGGTGTCGAGCCACGGGGCCAGCGCCATCACGAAGATCGCGCCGAACATTGCCAGCACACCGAAGAATTTCGCGTCGACGATACCGCCGGTCAGGAAGCTGACCGCTTGCACGGCCCAAACATCGGCAGTGAAGGCACGCAGGATCGCATAGAAGGGCAGGTAATACCATTCAGGAACAATATGCGCAGGCGTCGATAGCGGGTTGGCTTCGATATAGTTGTCGGGGTGGCCCAGATAGTTGGGCATGAAGCCGACAACGGCGAAGAAGACGATCAGCACAATGCCCAGGCCAACAAGGTCTTTGATGACAAAGTAGGGCCAGAAGGGCAGGGTGTCTTTCTCGACTTCGTCTTTCGATCCTCGGCGCACTTCAACACCAGTCGGGTTGTTGTTGCCAGTGGTGTGGAATGCCCAAATGTGAACGGCGACAAGCGCGGCGATCACGAAGGGCAGAAGATAATGCAACGAGAAGAAGCGGTTCAGCGTGGCGTTGTCCACAGCGGGTCCACCCAGAAGCCATGTTTGCAGGCCTTCACCGACGAACGGGATCGCCCCGAACAGGCCGGTGATCACCGTGGCCCCCCAGAAAGACATCTGACCCCAAGGCAGAACATAACCCAAAAAGCCGGTCGCCATCATCATAAGGTATATCAGCATGCCAATGATCCACGTGACTTCGCGCGGCGCTTTGTAAGAGCCGTAGAACAGGCCGCGGAAGATGTGGATGTAGACCGCCACAAAGAAGAGTGATGCGCCGTTTGCGTGGACATATCGCAACATGTAACCACCATTCACGTTGCGCATGATGTGCTCGATGGATGCGAAGGCCATGTCGACATGTGGCGTGTAGTGCATCACCAGAATGACGCCGGTCACAATCTGAAGAACCAGACAGAAGGTCAGGACGATGCCCCAGATCCACCACCAGTTCAAGTTTTTCGGGGTCGGGATCATAAGGGTGTCATACAGCAGGCCAACGACGGGGAGTCGCTTGTTCAGCCATTTCTCGAACCCGGTCTTGGGTTCGTAATGATCATGAGGAATTCCGGACATGTAAGCCTCCCTTAGCCCAGCTTGATCGTCGTTTCGTCGATAAATTCGGCGACGGGAACGTGCAGGTTTTCGGGCGCGGGACCCTTACGGATACGACCAGATACGTCGTAGTGCGAACCGTGGCATGGGCAATACCAGCCACCGAAGTCACCGGCACCGTCACCCAAGGGCACACAGCCCAGGTGGGTGCAGACGCCAATCATGACCAACCATTCGCCATTTTCGTCCATGGTGCGGTTTGCGTCTTCCGCAGAAACCGTCGCGTCAACATTCGGATTTCGCGCAAACTTGTCGGGATAGTCAGCGGCGTCTTGTTCACGCGCCAGATCAATTTCCTCTTCCGTGCGCCGACGGACGAATACCGGCTTGCCCAGCCATTTGACGGTCAGTTGTGTTCCCGGCTCAACCCCCGAGATATCGACTCGGATCGAGCTGAGCGCTTTCACGTCGGCTGAGGGGTTCATTTGGTTAACGAGCGGCCAGACTGCGGCACCAGCCGTAACGGCTGCGGCACCACCAGTTGCGTAATAAAGGAAATCCCGGCGGGTTCCTTGGTGGTCGTCGGTTTGTGACAAGAGCGCATCTCCCTAGCTAGGTCGCAGAATTGCAACCGACACGACATTAGACCGCCTAGGAAAGCAGTCCGTTTTGCGGCTGTTTATCCAAGGAATTGCGCCCAGTCCAGAAGTCATTAGGGCGCAGGGGCGGCTTTTCAAGGTTATGTTGCCGCATGTTAGCGCGCGCAACCAGATAAATCCGAGAATTTGATGTTGCGATGCCGGGTTCAGGCGACTCAGGCGGGCATCGTGGCCCGAAAGCTGTCGCGGGCGGAGAATACGGCAAACCAGTCGTCCAAAGCGTCGCGACCTTTGCGCCATTCCCGCTCGGCATGCCGGAAATCAAGATAGCCCAAAGCACAGGCGACCGAAATCTGCCCCATATCGAGCGGACCTGACAAGTGGCTCATCCAACGGGTGTTAAGCGCATCCAGCGCGCCTTCGATCTTGCCCCACTGTGCATCCATCCAACCACCGAATTGCATGTCTTCGGGCCGGCATCGGTTCTCATATACCATAAGAACGCCTGCATCCATGATGGCGTCACCGGTTGCTTCAAGGACCAGGACATCCCAGATCCGGCTTTCAGGATAAAGCGCTCCGCCGCTCCGCGCGTCCAGATATCGCGTTACCACGCGGCTATCATAGAGCGTTGGCCCGTCACTGCGGATCAACGCAGGGATCTTTGACATGGGATTGGCCGCGGTCAGCTGCGGATTTGGTGCGGTGGGCGAGGACATGACCTCGACCAGTTCGACATCGTCTTCTTGGCCGGTTTCGATGATGACCATTCGGGCCTTGCGCGCAAAGGGTGATGCGGGCGAGGTGATTAGCTGCATGGTTCAGACCTTTCGAAAGCGAATGCGCGTCAGACTGACCGCGTCGATCTCGATCCCCGGTCCGCTGTCGCCAAAGCGAATCACACGGCGCATACGCGCGGTTGCGTTCACCTGTTCATTGTCGCGGCGGGCCGTCACGCCTTCGGGGGCATCGTCCAATGCGTCTTCGTGGCGCTGATCGCGTCGCCCACGTTCAATTGAGCGGGCAAAGGCATAAGTGGCAACGGCAACAGTGCCATAGCGAATGGCAAAGGCCGCAATCGGGGCAAGCGGTAGGGGCATGTGATCCTCCTTCACATCAAATGTAGGTGCGAGGGGGCCTCATGTCCACGTTTTCACGCAAAACGGCAATCTATTGCTGTCCAATCAGACCACCAATTGTTGCCCGTCAATGCCGGTTGGCGTGGCCGTGACAATTGCGCTCTCGGCTTGAGGCGACCGGAATATTACCTCGGCAAATTGCTCGGTCCGGCCCATGGTCGGGTTTTCCATCAGGATACGGTGTTCCCGCCCTATCTGGGCGGACAGATGCCGTTTGGCCTGAGCATCCCCTGCCGCGCGCAAACGCGCGGCACGATCCTTGATGATTGTGCCGTTGACCTGCGTCGGTATCTTTGCCGCCGGCGTGCCTTCGCGTTTTGAATAGGGGAAGACGTGCAGCCATGTCAGGTCGCACTCTGTCACCAGTTTCAGGCTGTTTTCGAAGTGGGCGTCGGTTTCGGTTGGGAAGCCTGCAATGATATCCCCGCCGAACGTGATGTCGGGGCGCAGGCGGCGGGCTTCTTCGCAAAAGGCAATCGCGTCGTCGCGCAGGTGACGACGCTTCATGCGTTTCAGGATCAGATCGTCGCCGTGCTGAAGACTGAGGTGCAAATGCGGCATCAAGCGTGGCTCGGACGCAATGGCCAACATCAGGTTCTCGTCTGCTTCAATCGAGTCGATAGAACTGATGCGCAGGCGCGGCAAGTCCGGAACCAGGCGCAGGACGCGCATGACCAGATCACCCAAACGTGGTTCCCCCGGTAGATCGGCCCCCCAACTGGTCAGGTCCACGCCGGTCAGAACGACCTCGTTGAACCCTTTGTCCACAAGACGCTTGATCTGGTTGACCACCACGCCCGCAGGCACGCTGCGCGAGTTACCCCGGCCATAGGGGATGATGCAGAAGGTGCAGCGGTGATCGCAGCCGTTCTGAACCTGCACATAGGCACGGCTTCGCGTGCCGAACCCGTCAATCAGATGGCTGGCGGTTTCGGTGACGGACATGATGTCATTGACCTGTACACGTTCCGTGTCGCCGATCAGGTCAGGGGCAAGACCCGCCCAAGTCGCAGGCGCCATCTTCTCGTGGTTGCCGATCACGGCGTCTACTTCATCCATTGCCGCAAAGGTTTCGGGCTCGGTCTGGGCCGCACAACCGGTGACGATCACTTTGGCGTCGGGGTTCTCGCGGCGCAGCTTGCGGATTTCCTGGCGCGCCTTGCGCACGGCCTCGGCGGTGACGGCGCAGGTGTTGACGACGACGGCACCTTCCACGCCTGCGTCGTCTGCCAATCGCTTCATGGCTTCGGTCTCATAGGCGTTCAGGCGACACCCAAGCGTCGCAAAGATGGGGGGATTGGCACCCATTCTACAGCCCTTTCAGAAAGGCAGGTGTCAACTGGCCTTTGAAAACAAATGCGGTGGGGCCGGTCATCCAAACCCCGTCTTCGCGCCAATCCAGCGTGAGCCAGCCGCCATCCAACTCCATCCGTACGCACTTGTCGGTAAGACCACGCCGGTGCGCGGCCACGGCGGTTGCGCAGGCACCGGACCCGCAGGCCAGGGTGATCCCCGTGCCACGCTCCCACACCCGCATTCGGATTTCGTCACGGGCGCGTATTTCGGCAAACTCGACATTGGTGGCGTCGGGAAAGAGCGGATCGTGTTCGATACGGGGGCCTATGCCCGCCACATCGGCTGCATCCGCGTCCTCGACAAAGAACACGCAATGGGGGTTTCCCATGCCGACCGCGACCGGATCGCCATCAAGCGGCAGGTGTGCGGTGTCGATGTCCCTGGACAACGGCACTTCGTCCCACGCCGTCTGCGGATGCCCCATGTTGAGCGATACCTGATCGCCGTCGATGCGCGCATGCAGCACGCCGCGCGCGGTTCGTATGGTCAGTCGCGATTGGCCGGTCAAGTCCATGATATACCGCGCGACACAGCGGGTTGCATTGCCGCACGCCCCGGCGCGACTGCCATCTGCATTCCAGAAATCAAGGTCGATATCGGCGGTGTCCGAACTTCTTATCTCGGCAAGTTGGTCAAACCCGATCCCTCGGTTTCGGTCCCCCAGCGCCACCGCCAGTGCACGCGTTACCACGGCATCTTTCCCCCGTGAATCAAGGATCACGAAGTCGTTGCCCGCACCATGCCACTTCATGAAGTCGAGCGCTTGTAATATTGTGCCATCAGAAGCCATGCTGCGCGATATAAGCCCTTGTGAAAACTTTTGCCAGAGATCGAACAGATTCCACGGAAAATGGGGTTGACCTGCCAAGCCCACAGCTATAGTCACCGCGCTCACAGAGTGGGCCGTTAGCTCAGTTGGTAGAGCAACTGACTTTTAATCAGTGGGTCGAAGGTTCGAATCCTTCACGGCTCACCACTTTTGTCAAAACATCACGGTGTTGCGGATTGGGTTGAAAAGCGCGGGTTTTCGTGTGGGGTCGGTAGGCGGGCATCGCATCTACCTCTTCGCCAAAGTGCTGAGACGTAGGTCGTCCAGAATGGCGTAGACGGCTGGCAGAACGAACAGCACGACGAGGCTGGCACTGAGCAGACCGAAGACCAGACTGGCCACCAGCGGGATCAGGATTTGTGCCTGCAAGTTGGTTTCGGTCAGAATGGGGAGCAGACCGGCCGTCGTTGTGGTGGTGGTCAGGAAGATCGCGCGAAACCGGGCCCGCGCAGCCCGCGCGGCGGCTTGTGATACGTTGGCGACGTCTTCGTGTTCATGTTTGATGAAATCCACAAGCAGGATCGAATTGTTGACCACGACACCAGCCAGCGCGACGAAACCCAACATGCTGGGCATCGAGAAATCCAGCCCCATCGCCATATGTCCAAAGATTGCACCGGGCAGGGACAACGGGATCACCAGCATCACCACGACCGGTTCGATGTAGGAGCGGAACAGGAAACTCAGCAACAGGAACACACCCAGAAGTCCGATAATAAATCCCTTCAGCATGGATTGCTGCGTTTTTCCGGCCTCGGCATTCTGGCCTTCGATGTCCAGCGAAACAGTTGGGTTGCGTTGGAGGAAATCGGGCACGAATCGTGTCATGGTATCGCTGACAATGGCGTTGGCATTGGCAATGCGGGTGTCGATGGCACCTTGCACCGTGACAGTTCGGATCCCGTCTTCGCGGTTTATCCGGCTGTATCCCTGACCCGTTTCGACGTTGGCGACAACAGACAGCGGCACATAGGAACCATCGGTGCGCGTCACATTGAACTGGTCAAAAACATCACGGTTTCCACGTTCCAGCGTTCCAAACTGGGCCACGAGTTCGACCAGGCTGCCTGCAATCTGCATTTCGCTGATCGTGGTGCCCAGATAGGCCGCACGTAGTTGGTCGGCGACCATGGCTGCGGTGATCCCCATTGGCCCGGCTGCATCTTTCAGCGTGATGCGCAGTTCGCGTTTGCCGGGACGAAGGTCGTCAAGAACAGAGGTGACGCCCTCATACTGCCAAAGCCAGTCCTGCAACTCGACAGACGCCGTTTTCAGCGTCACCAGATCGTCGCCCTTCAGACGGAGATCAATGGCGATGCCTGCCGGGCCAATGGTGCTTTCATCGTATTTCAGGCTGATCACGTCAGGCACCGGCCCGACCGTATCGCGCCACAGTGCCATGATTTCGTCCGGGGAGCTGGCGCGTTCTGCCGAGGGCAGCAGGTCAACGCTGAGTGTCACAACATGCGCGCCTGTTTCGAATGCGTCCCGGTTCAGGCCATAATAGACGCTGACATGACGGATCAGGGTCGCACCGTCAGGTTGTTCGGGGGTCAATGTGGTGTTGACATGCTCCAACCCCGCTTCGAGCTGCGAGACGACCCGTTCGGTGCGCGACAAGGGCGTTCCCTGACGCAGCAGCACACGGGCAACAATGGTGTCACCATCAAGTTCAGGAAAGGCGGTGAACTTCAGGAAGCCGCCTGCCAGCATGCTGGCTGCGATCAGCAGAACGGTAAGGCTGAGACCGGCGACCGCATAGCGCCAGCGAATGGTCAGATCGACAATTGGTCCAACCAGTTTTTCGCGCGCCCAGTCGACCGTCTTTTCCACGCGGGCGCGCAGACCTGTGTCGTGACCCGCGACCTCAAGACTGTGGATCAGGTGGTGAGGCAGGATCAGGAACGCCTCGATCAGCGAGATCGAGAGGACGAACAGCATCACCACCGGCACGACACGCAACACGGCACCCAGATCGCCCGACAGAAAGGCGAGCGAGCCGAAGATCATCGCCGTCGTTCCAAACGAGGCCAGCACATTGGGAAACACCTGTGCAGCCCCTTCGACGGCGGCGTCCAGCGCGCTGCGGCCCTTTTCGCGCAGGCGGGCGATGTTCTCGGCAATGACAATGGCATCGTCCATCAGCAGGCCGATCACGATAAGCAGGCCAAGCGTGGTCATCAGGTTCAGGGAATAACCGACCAGCCCCATCAGAGCGACGCCCCCCATGAACGAAACCGGCAGGCCCATAGCGACCCAGAACGAGAAGCGGAACCCAAAGAACAGCCACAGCACAAGAAACACAAGCGCCAAACCCTGCACGCCGTTGACCACAACCAATGTCAGCCTGTCGCGTACGACGGATACCCCATCTGCGGTGATCTCCAACGTAACGCCGGGCGGAGCCTGCGCGCGCTCGGTATCCAGAAAGGCTTTTAGCGCGTCCATGGTGCGCAGACTGTCTTCTGCACGGGTTTTGGTGATGTCGAGAATGGCGGCGGGTTGTCCATCGAAAAGGATCACATCATCGTCCAGTGCGAAACCTTCCGATATCTCGGCGATGTCGCCCAGCCGCACTTGGCCGCCCTGCGCAGACGATCGGACGATCAGGGCAGCGAGCGCATCCGTGTCGCGCCGCTCCTCGGCGACGCGGATCAGCAGGGTTTCAGTCGTGGTCTCGATGCTGCCTGCGGGCAGGTCCAGGCTTCCAGCTTGTATCGCGCGGGCGATATCCGCGACCGAGACGCCAAATTGCTGAAGGGCGGCGGGGCGCAGGTTGACCTGTAATTCGCGTGTAGAGAAGCCGCGAATATCGACTTTGGGGATGCCACCCCACCGCAGCATGGCGGTCCGTGTCTGTTCGGCATAGTCTTTCAGATCGGTGCGGGAAACAGGTCCGGTGATGGCGACCGAGGCCACGAAATCGGTCAGTCCCAGCGCCCTGATCGCTGGGGCCTCGGCCCGGTCCGGGAAATCGGAGATCGCGTCGATTTCGGATTTGATGTCGGCCACGAAGGTTTGAAAGTCATCACCTTCTCGCATGGTCACGACCGCGCGCGCTGAATTCTCGCGGGCTTCGCAGGATTGCCGTTCGATACCCGTCACTGCGTTCATCGCATTCTCGATCCGTTCGCAGATGGCGGTTTCCACTTCCTCGGGGCGGGCGCCGGGATAGGGCACGCTGATCTCGACCTCGCTGGGCGTGGCGCGGGGAAATGTTTCGCGCAACAGCGTTGGACTGACGAACAGGCCAGCCGCGAGAAACAGGATCATCAGAAGGTTGGCGATGGTTGGGTGCGCCGCGAAGAAACGGATCATCGGGCTGCATCCTGGGCAAGCAGGCGATCCACGATTTCAGAATCCAGGTATTGATCCAAAAGCGCGCCGTCGATGGTTGGGATTGGTGGGTTGAGGACGACTTGGCTTCCTTCGGCGATGGTATCCGAGAACAGCGCGATATTACCTTGCACCAACTTGGGTTCGGCTGGAACGATGCGCAGCCTGCTTTCGTCATCGGCAACAAAAATCTGGCCGTCGTGCAAAGCGTCGCGGGGCAGCACAATGCCGGTGAGTGGTTGTGCACGCAGCACGATGTCGACGAACATGCCTTTGGTCAGTGGCGGTCGGTTTCCGTTTCCGGCCTGACCATAGGCATCGTCGATCTGCACGACGACACCGATCGTGCCGGTCTTGGGATCAATGCCGTCGCTGATCCGATCCACAGTGGCGGGCCAGGTCAGAACCTCATCGCCCAGACGCAGCCTTACGGTCGCCTTTAGTCCGAGGGCATGCAGGGTTTCGGTCAGCATCACCGGATCCACCGGCGGGGTTGTCGGCCCATTCGGTCGATTGAGGACGAGGTTTCGAAAATCGTTCATCGCGGCCTGCACCACCACTTCTGCCTGATCCACACCATCCAGGGTGGCGGCGGATTGACCTTTGTTCAGAAACTGGCCGACCTCGACGGAATGAGTGGCAACGCGGGCAAGAAAGGGCAGCGTCATTTCACTGCGCTTTAGGTTCAATTCGGCGGTGGCAAGGTTCGACCGATAAAGTGCGATCTGTTCGGTTTGCGCGGCGCGTTGTGTCGGTAGCAGGGCGAGCGTGCTTTCAATTCCCTGCACTTTCTGGCGTTGCGCGAGATGGGCAGTACGGATCGCGTCGCGGGCGGTTTGGGTCATGGTTCCCGCCCTGAACAACGTGTCGGCACGTTCCAGTTCCGCCGTCTTCAAGTCCAGGGCTTCAAGCTCGATTGTCAGGGCGGCGCGCTGGTTGGCTTCCGATACATCAAGCTCTGTCAGGCGCGCTTCGGCGGCCCTTATGTTGGCGTTCGCCTGTGCTATCGCCAGGTTGAAGTCCACGGGAGACAGGCGCAGCAGTACCGAACCCGCAGGCAGGATCTGCCCGTCGCGCAAGGCGGGATTGACGTATTCAACTGTGCCGCCGACTTCGGCAATCGCCTGATAAGTGCGGGCAGGGGTGACGACACCGAACCCGACAAGCGTCGGGGCGACTTCGCGCCGCTCCGCCGTGATCACCCGCACTGGGTTGGCGCGTTCGGAAAGATCATGGCGATCAGGTGGTGTACGGGTCGAGATGACATAGAGCAGGATGGCGACCCCGATCAACGCAAGCGGCAGGGTGATCAGGAGCAGTTTCAAACCAGGTCTCATGGCTGGTGTCCTTCTCGATCAAACAGGGATAATTGCAGGTTCAGAAGTCGCTCGCCCTCGTCCAGCAGATGGCCGGTGTCGCGGGTCAGGATCAGGCGCAACACAAGACTTTGGATGAGGCCGACCAGAAGCGTCGCGCTGTCTTCTGGCCGCAGCCCGTCGCGCAACTGTCCCGCGGCGCGAAGTTCTTCGCAGCATGCGATTAATGTATCGCGAAACCCAAACATCGCGGCCAAAATGCGTTGTCGGGTTTCAGTCAGTCGTCCGGTGGGATCGCGTGTGACCATGATTTCTGGCAGCGCGGGGTATTCCGCGACCAAGTGCAGATGCGACATAATCATGCGTCGCAACCGGTCGGAAGGCGTTCCGTTTTGTGTTTTGCCGATTTCGGCGTTCCGGGTGATCCGCTTGCAGATGATATCTGCGACCGCCCCCCAGATGTCTTCTTTTTTGGGGAAGTGTTTGTAGATGGCTGGTTGAGTCAGGCCAAGCCGCTTGGCGATCCGTCCTGTTGTCACATGGTCCGGCCCGACTTCGAACGCCAGATCAAGGGTGGCGGTCAGGATTTCTGCCTTGCGATTGTCGGTGGACTTACGTTTCATCATACTCGCTTGACCTTCTTGCCGCGCATCGTCACCGCGATGATTGTCCAGAACAGGAACCGGAACGAGAGTGCACCGACAGTGCGCATTTCGAACGCATTGCCGCGAATGATGGTGGTGGCGAATATCAGAATGACAATCGCTGTTGCGGTCGAGATCGCGATTGCAAGCCAGCTTGCCCAGATCTTGTTCAGCCACAAACCAAATGCCGCAATGATATAGACAAAGCCCGCCAGGAAGTTAAACCAGACCACAAACGGGATGTAGTCACCCGCCATTTCGCGTGCCTGGACCGGACCAAACAGCACGTTGCCGCCGGAAAACACCGTCAGGACGCCAAAAGCCATTGCAAGCGCCGCAATGGCTTTGGGCCATACATGTAGGGACGTGGACTTTGAAGGTCGGGTATCCATCAGCCGATTTCCCGGTTAGGTTATAGGTATATAACTACGCGCTCTGCACCGGAGTTTCAATACCGAACCAATGTGGAGGTCCTGAAATGCGAAAAAGCCTTTGTGCATGTTGAGTGTCAACGGCTTCATGCGTTCCCTGCATCGGCTATTCGTTATCGGCATTTGCGCTAGTGACCACCCTGACGATAGCGTTTCGGTCACAAACACAGGGGAGTAACTCAATGACAAAATTTGTCAGAAGCCTGACGGCTGCGGCCGTCGTGGCGACAATGGCGTCGGCAGCTTTTGCCGAAAACACCGTTCGTGTCGCATATGACGCCGACCCGGTTTCACTGGACCCGCACGAGCAGCTTTCGGGCGGCACGTTGCAGCTGTCGCACATGGTCTTTGACCCACTGGTGCGCTGGACCCAGGATCTTCAGTTCGAACCGCGTCTGGCCGAAAGCTGGGAGCAGATCGACGACACCACCATGCGCTTCAAGCTGAAAAGCGGTGTGAAGTTCCATTCGGGTAACATGCTGACTGCGAAGGACGTGGATTGGACTTTTGATCGCCTGAAGCAAAGTGACGACTTCAAAGGTATTTTCGCTCAGTTTACAGATGTTGAAGTCATCGACGACATGACCTTCGACCTCAAAACCTCGGCACCGTATCCGCTGGTGCTTCACACCGCGACATACATCTTCCCGATGGACAGCGCGTTCTATACCGGCGAAACCGATGACGGCAAAGACAAGTCAGAGATCGTCAAGCATGGCGACAGCTTCGCGTCACGCAACGTATCAGGCACCGGACCCTATATTGTGTCCGAGCGTGAGCAGGGTGTGAAGGTCGTGTTCGACCGTTTTGCGGATTACTGGGACACGGACAGCAAAGGCAACGTGGACAAGATTGTCCTGACCCCGATCAAGGAAGACCCGACCCGCGTGGCCGCTCTTCTGTCAGGTGATGTCGACTTCATTGCGCCAGTCCCTCCGACCGATCTTCAGCGCGTTGCGGATGCTGAAGGCGTTGACCTGATCACCATGCCGGGGACCCGGATCATCACGTTCCAAATGAATCAGGAGCGGGTCGAGGCGTTCAAGGACGTGCGGGTGCGTCAGGCCATCGACTATGCTGTGAATAACGCCGGTATCGTTGACCGTATCATGCGTGGCTTCGGCACTGTGGGTGCGCAGGCGAGCCCTGCTGGTTATCTGGGTCATGACCCGGCACTGACCCCGCGTTTTGACGTGGAAAAAGCCAAGGCGCTGATGGCCGAGGCCGGCTATGCCGATGGGTTCTCGATCACCATGATGGCACCGAACAACCGCTATGTGAACGACGACAAGATTGCGCAGGCTGTGGCGTCGATGCTGTCACAGATCAACATCAAGGTTGACCTTCAGACCATGCCGAAGGCGCAATACTGGCCCAAGTTCGACGAACGTGCTGCTGATATGATGATGATCGGCTGGCACGCGGACACGGAAGATTCTGCAAACTTCCACCAGTTCCTGACCGCCTGCCCGGACGAAACAACCGGCAACGGCCAGTATAACTCGGGCAACTATTGCAACGAGGAAGCCGATGCTCTGATGAACGCATCGAACACGGAAACCGACCAGGCGAAGCGCGCAGAAATGCTGACCAAGCTGGAAGGTATCCTGTACGAAGAAGCCGCATTCATTCCACTGCACTGGCAGAACCTTGCTTGGGGTTCCAAGTCGGGCATGAATTCGGGTGAAATCGTGAACGCACTGAACTTCCCGTATTTCGGCGATCTGGTTGTCGAATAAGTGAAACTGCAACCGGGCTGGCGCGCGTCGCTGGCCCGGTTTGCCACGTGGTTCCACGTCGCTGCGCTGGCACATCGCTGTTGGCACCTGATGGAAACGACGCGCCACAACCCTAATCGAATAAGGTGTTGAGATGTTTGCCTATCTCGTGAAGCGAGTTTTTCAGGCGATTGCCGTGATGTTCGTTATCTCGCTTATCGCTTTCGCCATTCAGGGCAATCTGGGCGACCCCCTGCGTGAGCTGGTCGGTCAGTCCGTTTCCGAAGAGGTGCGTCAGCAACTCAGGGACGAATTGGGTCTGAATGACAGCTTTCTGACTCAGTATCTTCGCTTTGCAGGCAACGCGCTTCAGGGCGATCTTGGCACATCCTATTTTTTCAAAGAGCCTGCGCTTGATGTGATCATGAAGAAACTGCCAGCCACACTTGAGTTGGTTCTGGGCGCCACAATCATCATTGTCGGGCTGTCCATACCATTGGGTGTTTACACCGCCATCAAGCCCGACTCGATCCTGAGCCGCATCATCATGGGGCTGTCGATTGTCGGCATCTCGATCCCCGTCTTCCTGACCGCCATTCTGATGATTTTTGTCTTTTCGGTGAACTATGGTTGGTTCCCATCCTTCGGCCGAGGCGATGTCGTGCATGTCTGGGGATATTGGTCGACCAATTTCGCGACTGCCGATGGGTGGATGCATATCATCCTGCCTTCGATCGCACTTGCCTCGATCATGTTGCCGCTGTTCGTCCGCCTGATCCGGGCCGAGATGATGGAAGTGCTGCAATCAGAATATGTCAAATATGCTGTTGCCAAGGGCATCCGGCCGTGGCGTATCTATTTCGTTCATGCCCTGAAGAACACTTTGCTGCCCGTGATCACCGTGGGCGGGGTGCAGATCGGGACCATGGTAGCCTATACCATCCTGACCGAGACAGTGTTTCAGTGGCCGGGCATGGGGTTCATGTTTCTTGAGGCGGTGAACCGGGTCGATACGCCGCTGATCGTGGCCTATCTGATTGTCGTTGGCTTCATCTTTGTTGTGACCAACACCATTGTTGATCTGATCTATGGTTTGGTGAACCCGACCGTGAACCTTGCAAGGATGGGCGCATGAGCACCGAGACCGCGACCCCCCGGGCCGAGCCTTCGCGCTGGTCGAAGATCGCCAATTCCAACATGGGCTACAGCTTTCGTCGCAACCCGGTGGCGGTCGTCAGCCTGATCATATTCGCGCTGATCGCCGGGGCGGCTTTCCTGTCGCCGCTGATTGCGCCCTATGATCCCTATGATCCGGCGCAGATCAACATCATGAACTCGGAATATCCGCCGGTGTGGATCAACGGTGCCCTGCCGGACTTCATCTTGGGCACCGATGACCAAGGCCGCGACCTTTGGTCGACGATCCTGTATGGCACGCGCCTGTCGTTGCTTATCGGGATTTGCGCAGTGGCTTTGCAGGCGTTCCTGGGCATCACGATTGGCTTGCTGGCCGGCTATATCGGCGGGCGTCTGGACAACTTGCTGATGCGTTTGGCTGATATTCAGTTGTCGTTCTCGACGTTGATGGTTGCGATCATCTTTCTGGCGGTTACGCAGGCCATGTTCGGGTCCGAGACGTTTAACCAATACGCCGTTTTCTTCCTGATCGCGGTGATCGGCGTGGCCGAATGGCCGCAATACGCGCGGACCGTGCGGGCCACCGTGTTGGCCGAAAAGAAGAAGGAATATGTCGACAGCGCGCGCGTGTTGGGGTTTGGCCCCGTGCGGATCATGGTGCGGCATATCCTGCCGAACTCTCTGTCGCCGATCTTTGTCATCTCGACCGTGCAGGTGGCAAACGCGATCATTTCCGAGGCATCGCTGAGCTTTCTTGGCTTGGGTATGCCGCCCAGCCAGCCATCGCTTGGGTCGCTGATCTCGTCGGGGTTCGACTATATCTTTTCGGGTAGTTGGTGGATCACGGTGATCCCCGGTGTCGTGCTGGTTATTCTTGTTCTGGTGATCAACCTGCTGGGCGACTGGATGCGCGATGTCCTGAACCCGAAACTCTATAAGGGGTAAGGCAATGTCTTTGCTTTCTGTGCGCGACCTGACCGTCAAGTTCGCCATGCGCGATGAAACCGTGACCGCGTTGAACGGCATTTCCTTCGACATCGCGAAGGGTGAACGTCTGGGCATCGTCGGTGAAAGCGGGGCGGGAAAGTCGATCACCGGCTTTTCGCTGATGAACCTGATCAGTCGCCCCGGTTACGTCGATCGCGGCGAGATCTTACTGGACGGTGAAGACGTCGTGAAGATGAGCGACGCGCGTCTACGCGAGCTGCGCGGCGACAAGATGGCGATGATCTTTCAGGATCCCATGGTGACATTGAACCCGGTTCTGACCATCGGCCAGCAGATGATCGAAACCTTGCTGGCCCACCGCAAGCTGAGCCGGGAAGAGGCCCGCCAGATTGCGATTGTCAAGCTGCGCGAGGTTTATATTCCGTCGCCCGAGGAACGTCTGGACCAATACCCGCACGAATTGTCTGGTGGGATGCGTCAGCGGATCATCATCGCCATTGCGCTTCTGCTGGACCCGGAGTTGATCATCGCGGACGAGCCGACAACCGCGCTGGATGTGACCATTCAGGCCGATATCATGGAACTGCTGCTGGAACTGTGTCAGTCCAACAAGGTGGGTCTGATCCTGATTACCCATGACCTTGGTGTCGTCAGCCAGATGACCGAGCGGACACTGGTCATGTATGCAGGGCAGATCATCGAAGCCGGGCGCACCCGCGAGATCATCAACGATCCGCAGCACCCCTATACGCAAGGTTTGATCAACGCTTTGCCGCAGCAAACCTTGCCGGGGCAAAAGCTGCGACAGATTCCAGGTAACATGCCATCTTTGACAAACATACCCGCGGGCTGTCCTTTCAACCCACGTTGCGAATACGCAACCGATCTGTGTCGCACCAAGGTGCCAGAGATCATCCAATACGGTGAGGTTCAGGTGGCTTGTCACGAGGTTGAAAGGCTGCACGCCGAAGGCGCGCGGCAGGAGCAGAACGCATGAAAGACATGAACGTTCAGACGCCTCTGGTCGAAATCAAAGGCTTGGAAAAGAGGTTCGATCTTGATCAAGGCTTTCTTGAAACCCTAAAGTTTCGTAACGGTCGCATTACCCGAGAAACGCGTGCCGTCCATGCCGTAAACAACGTGACGCTGGATGTGAACCGCGGCGAGGCGTTGTGCGTTGTCGGGGAAAGTGGCTGTGGCAAATCGACCGTTGCCCGTCTGGTGGCGGGGCTTCTGACCCCAACCAGCGGCGAAATCCATTATGACGGATCGCGCATCGACAACCGCTCGCGTGCAGAAATGCAGCCGTTGCGCAAGAAGATCCAAATGATCTTTCAAAACCCCTACGCGTCGCTGAACCCGCGCATGACCATCCGGCAGGCGTTGGAAGAGCCTGTGAAACATCACTTCCCTTCGTTTTCTGCGGCGGAAGTGCGGGACAAGGTAACAGAGGTGATGATGTCCGTCGGGGTTGATCCCAGCTGGGCCAAGCGGTACCCGCACGAATTTTCAGGCGGGCAGCGGCAGCGGATCGCGATCGCTCGCGCCTTGACGGTCGACCCGGAGTTCATCATCGCGGATGAACCGATCAGCGCGCTGGACGTGTCGATTCAGGCACAGGTGTTGAACTTGATGCTGGAGGCCAAGGAAAGCCGTGGCCTGACCTACTTGTTCATCACCCACGATCTGAGCGTGGTCGAACACTTCGGAACGCGTGTGGCGGTGCTGTATCTTGGAGCGGTGTGCGAAGTTGCCGACACCGCCACACTGTTCTCGAACCCCAAACACCCCTATACTCGGGCCTTGTTGTCCGCAGTTCCGCAATTGAAGGATGACCGGCCAAACCACATCCGCCTGAAGGGCGAGATCCCGACGCCGATCAACATGCCGCAAGGTTGTCCCTTCCAAAGTCGCTGCGCATTTGCGAATAACAGGTGCATAAGTGAAAAGCCGAAAGCCATTCACCAACCTGACGGCAGCCTTGTGGCCTGCCACGCTGTCGAGGAAAACCGGTTGGACGAGGATGTGATCGGCGCCTGATACGGACCCGCGTCATTGGATATAATCTGGCTTAGAGACTTTGAAGCGTTGGTTGCGTGCAAGAATTTCTCGCGCGCCGCGGAAGAGCGCAACGTAAGTCAGCCGGCTTTCTCGCGGCGTATCAGAGCGTTGGAGAACGAGATCGGCGTGCGCCTGATCAATCGCGAAACCCTACCTCTGGCATTGACTCCGGCGGGCGAGGTCTTTCTGTCGCAAGCCCGCATCATGTTGCGCACATATGAAGAAACCATCGAACGTTGTCAGACGATAGATGCTGCAAGCGAGAATGTTATTCGGTTCGCGACCTCGCAATCACTTTACATGACGCATTACAAAAACCTGATCGCCCCGCTGGCCAGCAAAGGTGGCGTGGAGACCGACCTGAACTCGACTTCGTGGGCGGCGGATCAGTTTGTCAGTGCGCTTCAGCAAAGCTATTGCGATGTGATCCTGACCTATTGGCACCCGTCAATGCAGTTTCTGGGGCCGCTTGAGGTTGCGAATTTCGAGCATCTGACCTTATCGGCGGATCGGTTTGTGCCGGTGTCCCGCACCAGACCCGGTGGCGGACCGGAGTTTCAGTTCAAGACCGGCAGCAAAGATGCGATGCCGCTGTTATCCTACGGGGCCGTATCGGCGTTGCGCGCGGTGCAGGATTTCGTGCTTGAGCAAGCCATCACCCCGCAAAAGATGCTGATTGTGAACCAGAACGCGCTGGCCAACAGTGTGAAAGCGATGATCCTTGAAGGATTTGGCATGGGGTGGCTTCCGCTGAGTTTGTGCAAGACCGAGCTGGCGGAAGGCCGGCTTGCCATCGTTGAAGAACGGTTGGCGACCGATCTGGAAGTGCGCGTCTATCGCGACCCGAAAAACAACAAGGGCACGCTGCACGAACTATGGGCGCAATTGCTGCAAGAACAACGTTCACGGCTACACCGACGCCCCAGACGCGGCGCAACTCTGTAGCTGTATTGGTTAACAGATTGTAGCTGTCTCGTGCGGGCGCGTTAGACGGTCTCAACCCTGTCTTCATAGGACTCTGACGAATTGCTGCCGCCGTCGATCTGTTCGGCTTGGTGGTGTGCATGGTGCCAAACTGTCAGGAGCATATGATGACAAACCCCTTCGAGAACCGTTCGCTTTCCCTGCGTGGGCCTGCAACTGATATGGCGCCGGTCACGCCGTCTGATGCCAGAGATCTGATCAACGTCGCTGTCGCGCTGTATGTTGAAACGGGTGGGGCCGTCGCTTTTACGTCGGTGGCCGGATATGATCGCGTGGTCATGGTCGGGGATAACGCAATTCTTCCCGTTGGGGTCAGTCGCGTCATGGCCACTGGTACGACGGCCGCTGGTATCCATGCCTTTGTGCTCGTCTGATGATGGGGTTGGGATATGATATTCCGGCGCTTGCGTTACGTCGAAGACCATCGACCACGCCCGCGCCGTTTTCGCCGGAGTCGCTGTCTCCGTCTGTATTCTTTGATCCGTCGCAGATGTCTTCCTTGTTTCAGGATATTGCTGGCACCATGGCTGTTTCGGCAGACAATCAACCGGTCGGGCTTTGGCAGGATTTGTCAGCGAATGGTCAGAATCTTGGCCAAGAGGTCAGCGCCGCCCGCCCGACATATCGGACCGATGGCAGCTTCCACTGGGTCGAGGCTGATGGGGTGGATGACGGGTTGAAGACGGCGCCTGTTTTCGATGTTCGGAACCCCGTCACGATGGTGTTGGGGTATCAGATGCTGTCAACCTCGGGCACCGCGCGCGTGAACATTGCCGAGATCAGCCAGACCAGCACAAACGGCATGTCGGTTGGGGTGCGACCAAACATTGATCGGTTGCAGTATTACAGCCGCATGTCGCAACAGGGCGTGCCCGCCAGCAATGTGGCATCCCCGACCGTTTGGGGAAACCACGAGAAACATGTGGTCACACTACAAGCCACGTCAGGCCATGTGACTGTGCGGTTGGATGGCGTGCCGGTCATTGATACGGCGCAGAACCTTGCACAGCAGTCGATTTCGGCGCAACCGCTTCGCATTGGACTTGGTCTGGTGACGGCAAGCATTCCGGGAGCGTTTCGGCTGTTCGGTTTACAGGTCTGGACGTCAAGCGCCACGCAACCCAATGCGACACAGATTGACGAATTGGAAGCGTGGCTCGCCGCCAAGATGGGAGTATCTCTATGACCATTCGTATTACCATTGCCTGTCCAGAGGGCATGATGTCCGAAGCCAATCAGTTTGCGCTCTGCGTTGGGAACTCGCCCGCCGATGCACAGACATTCGGTTCGGCGACGTGGGAAGACGGGACGGGGGAGCGTTATGCGCTGGCCTCGCTTTTGGCCGGGGCACAGTTTCCACAGGTGGCGGGCGCACCGCTTCTCGCACCGGCTTATGCACCGGATGCAGATATTGCCGAGGCAGGGATTGCTCAGGCAGCGCTGCGCATATGGTCGCCCATGTCACAAGGCAGTTTTCCAGAAATTGGGCCAGATCGTCTTGTCGCAGTCATTGGGCTTGAAGCTGGGCTGGCCATTCCTCTCCTTGGTTTGTCACCCGTTCCAATCGAGGACTAAACTTGGCCTTCTGTCTACTTTGTCTGGGCAGAAAAGCTGCGTAGCCTGCGCGGCCATCAAAATACTTTGCAGTTTAGACAAATCATGATAGCAACCTAAAGATGAAAAGAATTTAGGTTAATGCAACCATGAGGTAGTTCATGCAGCAATACGGCATGACACCGGATCAAACGGTGGATCTGGATCCGAGGCCTACACGCGCCGCTGCGCTGACGCCGCTTGGTTTTGCAATCGGTAAACGTGTTTTCGATGTCTTTTTCTGCCTGCTGTTAGTGCCAATTCTCGGCGCAACCAGCTTGCTTTTGCTGCTTCTGAACTATGCCTTCAATCCGGGGCCGTTGCTGTTCATGCAGCCCCGGATGGGGCGCGACTGCACCCCCTTCATAGCGTATAAATTCCGCACAATGACGCCGTCGACGCAAAGGCGTCGCGCGAATGATCCCCTTGAAAACGAGCGTATCACCAGCCTCGGCGCCGCATTGCGACAAAGCCGTCTGGATGAGTTGCCCCAGATCATCAATGTCCTGCGAGGCGAGATGAGTCTGATCGGTCCCCGGCCCGATTGCTATGATCATGCCGTCACCTTTCTGCAAGATGTGCCTGGCTACAAAGAGCGTCACGTGGTTCTGCCGGGGATCAGTGGCTTTGCGCAGACAGAGCTTGGCTATGTCGAAGGCACTGAAGCCACGATCAAGAAGGTGGAGGCCGATCTTCACTATATCGCCAATCGTGGTTTCCGGCTGGAAGCGTGGATTTTCTGGCGGACACTCGTGACGGTGATCAGCCGTTCGGGGCGTTAATTTCGTGTTTGCATACCGATCAAGGGGCTATGAATGAATATTCGGCAGGAGTTTCCGGACGCCTATGGTTCGACGGCTCGGGATGACGCGGAGAGGCCCACAGATCTGGACCTTCTGCGTGTCGGACAGGCGTTGTGGCGGGGCCGTCGGGTGATTGCCCTGCTGGGCATCGTTGGGCTGGTGCTGGGCGCAGTCTACGGATTTGGAGTTGCGCGCCCCAAATACGCGGCAACGGCTTTACTGGTTATGACGCCGTCGTCCGATCCGGTCATTTCTGGCGATGTCTCATCGCAACCCGTGTCGCAAGACCTGTCGGACATGAACACGCAACTTCACATCATTCAGTCGCGTGGCCTGGTGCACAAGCTGGTTGATGAACTGGCCTTGACGAGCGATCCGGAATTCAACCCGGCGCTGCGGTCCGGCTGGTCCGTCTTTCCCACGGCTGGTTCTGCGAAATCGGCGGCAGAAGACCCTGAAACCATCGAACGGGTGATCGGGACTGTGCAGGGCGCGCTGTCGGCCTATGTGCAGAGAAACACACGTATTTTTGCGATCACAGTGCGTTCGGAAGATCGCTTGAAGGCCGCCAGAATGGCCAACGCGCTTTCGGCCATTTATTTGAAAGATCAAATTGATGCGAAGTTCCAAGCGGCAGATGATGCGGTCGGGTGGCTGTCGGACCGTGTCGGTGTCTTGCGGCAGGAACTGACGGCGCGCGAAGCGGCCGTTGCGCAACTCAGCACGCGGATGGATTTGACCTCGGTCGAGGGGCTGGCCATCCTGAACGCGCGCTTGAAGGACGCGCGCGCGCGGCTGCAGGACGTGCAACAGCGTGCGGATCAAACCGAAGATCGTCGCGACGGTGATCAGCAGAGGTTGGCTCTTCAGAAATCAGCGTTGGAAAAATCCATTGCCGAGCTTGCGCTGGCGGTTAAGACCCAAAGTGCCGATGCAAACGCGCTGCAACAGTCGGAACGTGAAGTCCAGGCGACACGTGTACTTTATGAAACCTTATTGGCGCGTTTGAAACAGGCGAGTGCCTTGCGCGGGTTGCAGCAGGCGGACGCGCGGGTTCTGTCTGCGGCGTCGGCGGGCACATATCAATCCCCGCAAAAGGGGTTGATCATGCTGGCCGGGGCGATGATCGGTATTGTCCTTGCGGGTGCCTATGTCTTGTCGAAGCAGTTTGTGCATGCTGGGTTTCGCACCTCGGATGAGTTGGAAAAGGCAACCGGGAAACCTGTTTTGGGACAAGTTCCCGTCATTCCCGTTGCGAACCGCAGCGCGTTGGTGCCGTTTCTGTCGAACCACCCGACAGCCGCAGCGGTTGAAGCCGTCCGAAACCTGCGCACGTCGCTTTTGATGTCAAACATCGACCAACCTCCGCAGGTTGTGCTGGTCGCTTCGGCTGTGCCGGGCGAGGGTAAGACAACGCATGCGGTGGCCCTGACACAAAACCTTGCCGGTTTGGGCAAGCGTGTGCTGTTGATCGAAGGGGACATCCGCCGCCGCACTTTGGAGCAATATGTGCCCGGCCCGTCGGAGCTTGGGATCATGTCGGTGCTGGCCGGTGATCTTTTGTTGTCAGATGCAGTGCAACACGTACCGGGGCTGGGTGCGGATGTTTTGTTCGGTGAAAGAACACGGTCGAGCGCCGCAGATCTGTTCGCGTCGCGCCGATTTGAAATCCTGATGCGGGACGCGCGGGCGGCTTATGACATGATCGTCATTGACAGCCCTCCGGTGTTGGTGGTTCCAGACGCGCGTGTGATTGCCCGCCAAGCGGATGCGGTTCTTTTCACCGTGGGGTGGAACAAGACGACCCGTCGGCAGGTTGCCGAAGGTTTGCGGCAGTTTGAGAGGGTGAATCGCGAAGTCACGGGTTTGGTGCTGTCTCAGGTCAAACCCGACGACATGGTGCGCTATGGGTATGCGGCAACCAATCCCGCATATACGACTTATGGCGAAGAGTATTACGGCCCGACTTAAGGCACGCTGCTGTCGCCGTTGACGGATTTGTTGATCAGGATCGGGAAGGCTTGTTCGAAGGCGCGTGACCATTTGGTGATCGGCTGTTCTTCGATAAAGACGATATCGTTTGGACGCATCTGCATCCGCGTGGCCAGCGTGATGTTGACCACATTCGTGGCATCCAGATGCCAAGCCGTGACCTTGGTATCATCAGTTCCCGTTCCTGGACGGATCACATAAATCTGCGCCGGATCGCCGGTTCTGGTGTCAAACCCGCCCTCATCATACAGCACATCAGCCAAACTGGCTTGCCGCCCATAAGGCAGGGCGACCCGGCCTTGCTGGGCTACTTCGCCTGCCAGATAGACATAGTCGCGCGTTTCGGCGTCAAGTTCGCGGCGGGTCGAGAAGTTGGCGCGTCGTTCGTCCAGTGCGTCGCGTTGCACCGACATTTCGGCCTTCAACTCGGTCAAAGCCTGGAGGCGCGCGCCGCGTTTCAGGCCAATCGCCGTGATCTGCGCCTCGTAAAAGGCCAGCGCCCGGTCGAGGTTATAGCTTTCATCCACATAGATCGCATCGCCCGGCAAAAGCGTCAGGTTGCGCGCCTCGGCATTGGACGGAACGGCTGAGGCGGGCATTTGATAAAGTGTTCCATCGCGGTAAAGACGTATCGCCGTTGCTTCCTTGTCAACTGCAATGACCCCACCTGCCTGTGCCAGCGCATCGCCAAGCCGCAAGGGTTTCAACGTCAGGGGCACCAAGCCTGCGCGGGCAACCTTTCCACCAACGGCCACATGTTGCGAGTTGAATTCGGCGATCTCAAGGCTGAAGGCGGGGTCGATGTTCTTGGCCACAAGGGCTTGGAAAACGGCGTCTTCGGCGTCTTCCAGCGTGTTTCCTGCAACCTTGATCTGCCCAATGTCGGGCAGCGCGATCATCCCGTTGTCGCGCACGGTAAAGCCTTTTCGCTGGGTTTGTGCGCTGAGAAGCCCGCCCAGTTCCTCAATCGTGCTGGTGGTACTTTTGGTCACGAGCATCACAACGTCGCCAATGCCAATCCTGTAGCGTTGCGGAGCGATCTGGTCCGGCAGTTTGGTGGCTATGCTTTCGCGCGATTGTGTGGGGCCGTCCGGAATGTCAGGCAGGGTTGCCGCGCCACGCAGGCTTGCGCCACCGGCTTCCGCGTAAAACGCGTCCGGCAGGCTTAGGGGAACATAGGGTGCGCTGTTGGCCTGCTTTACCGAACTTGCGGTGATGGGCATTACCTTCACGTCCAGCCCGGCGGCCTGTGTTTGCACGGTAGGGCTGTTATAGGTCACACCGCAGCCGACCAAGACAAGGCTGGTGCCAAGAAAAAGAGCGCGCAATCCGCTGTGATGCATATTGTCCTCCGTCCGTCCAACCCTACCGCCTATCGGTTTTCGGCGTAAGGGTTGGCATGTTGGGTTAACTCATATCAAAATTGCAAACTGAGAAAATAAAAATACCTAGGGTTGTTGGATGTGAAGATGCTTCGGGTCGCGTGTGTTGCTGAATTGCGGCGTGTTATGGGGGCTGGGGCGAAGTCGCGCGTCCGCCGTGGTAGCCTGGCCGGGCACGAGGTCGGAAATCGCGGACAAGTAGCTGTCGACCACGATCGCCTGGTCATATTCCCGCAACATCTTGTCGCGCCCGGCACCGCCCATCATGACACGGGTATTGGTGGGCATGTCTGCAAACGCCACCAGTCTTTGGCGCAGGCTTTCGATATCGCGTGGCACACACAGCATGCCGGTGATCCCGTCATCCACCACATGTCGGCAGCCCGGCACATCGGTGGCAATCAGGGGCCGGGCCATGCTGGCGGCTTCCAGCAGCGTGCGCGGTGCGCCTTCGCGGTAGGATGGCAGGACCACACTGTCGGCCAGCGCGATAAAGGGGCGCACGTCGTCATGTTCGCCCAGATGTTCGATGACACCTGCCTGGACCCAACGCGAAAGATCGTTTGCGCCCAGTGCCGATCGGTTCGCTGCACCCACCTGGCCAAGAATCTGGAACCGAACATCATTGCGGACAGTCCTGATCTGGCGCGCGGCCTCGACATATTCCAGCACGCCCTTGTCGCGCAGAAGACGCGAGATCATCAGGAACACCGTGCCTTTTCTGGCAGGTAAAGGCATTGGGGAAAAGTGCTTCAAGTCTACACCGGAGCCGGGCACAAGACGCGCCTGACCAGGTGCGATCAGTCGCCGTTGGACAAACAGGTCACGGTCATCCGGGTTTTGAAAGAACAGGATTGGCAGCCCCCGGAAGGCAAAACGATACAGCGTCTCGACCACCATTCTGAGCGCGCCACCTGACAGGAAACCGGTCCCCAAGCCAGAAACATTAGGCAGAAACGGGATCGCCATCCGTTTCGCCGCCACCGCGCCGAAGATGTTGTTCTTTACTGTGTAACCGAGGATGACGTCAGGTCTGAGCGTAGCAAAGTGTGAGGCAAATCGGTTGACCAACCTGGCGTCTTGCCGGGGCGACAATCCTTGCACATCCATGTGCAGCTCGACCACCCGACACCCCATGGCACGCAGGGCTGGTGCTGCGTCGTCCAGCGGTGCCAGAATGGTGACGTGATGACCTTTGCTCAGCAAAGCCTCGATCACCGGGCGGCGGAAATTCAGGGCGTTCCACGCGGCGTTGACGGTCAGAAGTACTCTCATGGAAAACCTCGGTTCGGCAATTGATAAATGCCGGGCATTGAAAACAGCCAGCTGTCATAGGGCAGGTAGCAATAGTGGAAATGGGCGGAATAGATGGTCCAAACCGACAGCATCCCCAACAGCACGACATAAGGCGCGACGGACAGGATTGTGCCTGTTGGGCCAAGGCGCAGTGACGGGATGCGCGCCAGTATCATGGCCTGTAGGGGGATCAGGAAATAACCGATGCGGTCCGCAATCACACTGGACAGGCCGATCAGCGGTACGGTCGCCAGCATCATCAGCGCACCCAGCACCATGATCCTGTGATCCCCCGGAAAGCGCGCGCGCCAAGCCGGGCGCAGCACGAGGAAAAACAACCCCCCAGTCAGCGCCAGCAGCGCGGCACGATACAGCGCGCCAGAGGCGTCCACCCCCGTGTTGACATAACGCGACAACGCAAGCTGCGCGCCATCGCCGGTTGCCAGAAGATAAACACCCGGCCCCGCCAGCACCAAGGCTGCAAGCAACCGCGCCCTGACCCGATCGCGCCCAGCCAGAGGAGCCAACAGCACGAACACGCCCGCGCTGGAGTGAAAGCCGGTGGCAATCAGCGTGTGGAGGGTGAACCGCGCCGTGCGCCCATTGCTGAACGCGGCAAAAGCTGCGCACATCACCCCGATAGACGCCGCCTGCCGAATGCCGGACATCGGCATGTTGAGGATCAGCACCGGGTAGAGAAGGATCAGAAAACCCAACCGGTCAGGTTGTCGACGCGCCAATGCATGCACGCCCGCAAAGAAGATCAGCGCCGCGGCCACATTCAGCCACGGATAACCCAGACCCAGCCTACCGATCAGTTGGACCAGCGCCCACCACAACGGCTCGCGCTGGGCCAGGGCATCGGCGAAACCAAGGTCCAGTTGAATCAGGAAGTGACGGTAGTAGCCATTCCAGTCGCAGCCGACCTCGAGCCGGAACGCAACGAACAGGAACAGGGCGGCAAGCACGACGGGATAGATCTGGTCGCGCAAGCGGGAATGGTGTGCCAGCACGAGGCGCAGCAGGATCAGCGCAAGGAACAGGACGACATAGATCACGGCTGCATGGCGCCCTGAACACCCGTGGGCAACCTGCTGCGCGCAACATAGACGAGTTGCACAACCACGCCCCAAAGCAGGCAGACCAGCGGGGCAGCTTCATTGGTCAGCACGGACAGAAGAAGAATGAGCGGCAGAACAGCGATATGGGTTTTCAGGTGATAGCTGCGAGCTTTGCGTTCTGGCAGCGACAGTCGCCCTTTGGCATCCATGTAGGTCAGGAACCGTGGCAGGGTGAACAGCAGAAGCGCGGTGGCGAAAACCGTCAGAATGGCCGTTGTGTCACCTTTGACAATCAGTGCAGGCAGAATGGGCAGCGCGAACCTGAACAGGGAAAGCTGTATGAATGTATAGAACTTCAACTCGACCGCGCGCAGGGTGTTGTGAGCGATCAGCGTAGCGGCCAACGCTGCCACGGCAGTCCAGTAAAGGCCCGAGGTGACGACCCCCAATACGAAGGCCGCAGCCAGCCCAACACCCAGCCGTATGACCACGAAAGCGAAGATGAAACCAGCGGAACTGGCGACCTCTACCCGTCGCCGGGGAGTCGGATCATGACGCAACCCGATCGTGTCATTGGCCAGATAGCCCAGTTCATAGATGCAGATGAATGTGGCATAGCCCAACAGATAACTGGTGATTGCAGCCCCTGCAGACAGATCGCCAAGCAGTGCCAGAAGGATCATTCCTGACACCCACGCCGTCAGGGCATTGACGATGAAGTCGCGCGGCCAGTGATAGCGAGAGACGAACGCATATCCAAACGGCAGCAGCAGGATCAGGTGGCGCAGCCTAGTGGCACAGAATTTCGGCATCCCACTTCCTCATCCATTTGCGGGGAGTGCGTGAGGCAACCAACACAGCGGGGTATGCCACCGCGACCAGATCACGGTCCGACCGGTTGTCGGTGATCACCGCAAACTGCACATGGTCAAGCGAGTGATTCAGATATGCCTCGATCGCTTTGCGTTTTTGTCCGGTCAGATCACGGAACAACCGGCCTGTCAGGCACCCATCCTGAACATCCGGCTGCGATGCGATGCAGGGTAGTTCAAGTTTCCGTGCAATTTCTTCAATCACAGGCGCAAGGGCGTTTGACACCAGGACAGGCTGCCAACCCGAAGCGCGCATTTGCGCCACACGGGCATGGGCGGCGGGTATGGCGTGGGTGGGAAGATGATCCGCGACATATCGCGTCGCCGAGGCTTGCAGTGAAGTCAGGGTTTCACCCCGCAGGCTGGCCAGAACAAGCGCACGGTGGGCGTCAAACCGGCTCAGTTTGGCAAATAGGATCAATCCCTGTTGCAGCATTGATCGGCGGCGCGTCAGAGCCTTCATCATCGCAAACCGCCACCGATGCCCGCGGCGCGCGTGGTGAAACGTCACCAGTCCGGCAGTGGTGTTGGTATCATACAATGTGCCGCAGACGTCTACCGCAAGGGTCCGGTCGGTGTGAGTCATGCGGCCTTCCTTTCGATGCCGAACGACCGATAGAGCGCGTCGTAGACATCACATGCCCGTTCAAGTGAAAACCGGGCGGCGGCATGGGCGCGAATGACGGCGCGTGGGGCAAATGGAGCCGACGCGATGGTGCGTGCGGCGTGTTCAATCGCAGGGGTGTCGTGATGAGCAAGCACCAGACCGAACCGGCGATCCGGCAAGATGTCGTTGATATCGCCAATCCCGGTGTTGCTGATCACCGGCAGGCCACAGGACAAATATTCACCGACCTTGGTGGCCGAAACGCCGAGGCTGGACTTGCTGGCAATGCGGAAGGACAGGCCGATATCCGCAGCGTTCAGAAGCGCAGGCACCTCGTCATGCGGAACATGGCGGCAGGTCAGATGCGCCGGGTTCAGCGTGACACCATAGCTTTGGGCAGCCTGGACATGCTGTTGCACATCGAGGTCCCCGACCAACAAAAGCCGCCCCCGCATCCGCTGCGCTTGAAGGGCGGCCAGCAGGCGATATGTCGTGCCCATCTGATAGAGCGGCCCAGCGGATCCAAGATGCACCAGCACAACATCTTTTGCCGAATACCCCAGCGCCAGCCGCGTGCTTGCCCGCAGGGTCTTGTCGGGTCGGAACCGGGTCTGATCGACGCTACAGGGAATGACGCTTGTGACCGACCCCGCCGACGGGCGGCGTGTTGCGACGACGGCTTTCGCGTCGTGGGTCAAGGCGATAATCGCGCTTGCGTCGCTGATTGCCTTTGTTTCCAGTTTGCGAAAGTGACGGGAAATGCTGTGGCCCAGCGGTCCTTGCCAGATGCCTGCCTCGCAGCGTTCGTCCACCCAGAACCCGCGCATGTCGAACACAAAGGGCAGGCCGCGCCGCTTGCAGACTGGCAGGACCGCCCCCAAGGGCATATAGCTGCGGCAATGGATCAGGTCGGGCTGAAAGGCGTCGACCAGCTTGTCCAGACGGCTTTGCATCAACGCCGGCATGGCGAAGCGCTCCAGCTTCCCCGCCAGCGGCAAGGTGCGGCGCAGGATTGGGCTGTGCAAGACCCCGGCGCGTTTCAGCCTTGGTGCGATCTTGGTGTCAAAAACGTCCTGCCTTGTGGGATGCTCGACCGACAGGCAGGCGATGCGATGACCGCGGGCCGCCAGGCCTTCAAGATAGGGTAGCACCTGCGCGGTGCCGATATGATCGGACAGGCCGTTATTGGTGACGAAGATCGAACGGGTGGCGCTCATATGTGCCTCATTGACTTTGATAACTTGGGTTCAGGAAGAAGGGGCAGGAACCTGACAGCCGCGACACCCGGACGGAAGTCCAGAGCGCGTTTGCGCGCCGCGTCAGGGTTGTGCGGCACACGCAGGGCGGCACCGATTGCGGCAGCCAAGGCGGCGGTGTCCCCTACAGTAACCAGGGTGCCAACGTCGGGGGTGTTCAGGATTTCGGCTGGGCCATGGGGGCAATCGGTGGCGACAACGGGAAGGCCGTGCGACAACGCCTCGACAATCACATTCGCGAACCCTTCGCTGCGTGAACTGAGCGCGAACAGATCGGCGGTCGCATAATAGGACCCGGTATGCGGCGTGAACCCCGGCATCGCCACCCGTTCGGTCAGGCCCAGCGACTGCACCATCCCAGACAGCACCGCACGATCAGGCCCATCGCCAAGAATGACAAGTTCGCCGTCGCAGCCTTTGTCCAGCAGCAGGCGGAAGGCACGCAGAAGGGTCGGAAAACCTTTCTGCCAGCGCAAAGAGCCAACGGCCAATATCCGATGCTTTGCCTGTGCGGGCCAGACGGCGTGTCCTGTGTCTGGTTCGGGACGCATGACCGGGTTGTGGATGACCTTGACCCGGCCGACCGGCAGACGCCCCAATTGCTCCAGATCGCGGGCAGACCCGGCCGAGACCGAGACATTGGCCCGCGCCCGAAGATAGGTTGCGCGGATACTTGCCCGCAACACAAGCCGGTGCGGCACGCCTTTGCCCGCGTATTGATTCGACAGCGTCGCGTGATCGGTGGTGATGATCGGCACCCCCGTTCCGCGCGCCGCCCAGACCGCGATGCTGGTCAGGGGCCACATCGCCGGGACCAGCGCCGTTGGTTGGTTTTCGCACAGCCAACGGCGCAACGGCGTGGCGACCTCCCGTAGACGGTCGGTCTTCAGGTCAGTGATGGGAAGGCGCGCGTGCTGGGCGTCGGCCATCAACGCGCCACCTGCGTTGGCAAGGATGATATGTGGCGCATAGCCAAACTGCGCAAGCTCGGTGGCCAGCGTCAGCATCACACGTTCCGCGCCGCCGCCGCGCAGGTCAGGTAACACGAAGGCCAGTGTATTGTCAGATTGCAGCGGATAAGCGTGCTTCATGCCGCCACCCCCGCCAAGGCACGAAACCCGTCATTCTGCGCGATCAGCTGGGCATAGCTTCCCTGGGCCACGATGCACCCACGTTCCAGCACCACGATCTGATCGCAGCCCTCGACGGTCGAGATACGGTGGGCGATCATCACGATGGTTTTCTGCCCCTGAAGCCCGGTAATCGCCCTCATCACTTCGCGTTCTGTCGAGGTGTCGAGCGCGCTTGTCGCCTCGTCAAACACCAGAATGTCGGGGTTGTGATACAAAGCGCGCGCGATGCCGATGCGCTGGCGTTGTCCACCGGACAGTCGCACGCCGCTTTCGCCAACGGCGGTGTCATAACCGGCAGGCAGTTGCGTATCCACAAAGTGATCCAGTTGCGCCATCCGGGCACACTCAACGATGCGCTGCATGTCGATCTGCGCGCGTGGCGTGCCAAGGGCGATGTTCTCTGCAATGCTGGTGTCGGCCAGAAAGATCGACTGTGGCACATAGCCGATTGCGGCCTGCCAGTCTTTGACATTCGCCGTGGTGATCGGAGTGCCATCGACACCAATCTGCCCGGCTTGCGGGGTCAGAAGACCCAGAAGCAGGTCGACCAAAGTCGTTTTGCCTGCCCCGGTGCCGCCGACGATGCCAAAGGACGCGCCCGCCGGGATGGTCAGGGACACATCACTCAGGCTGCGCGTGGCGTCGTCATGGGAATAGCTGACGTTCGTCACCTCCAGCGCCTTGGTCAGGTGCATTGGCGGCACCGCCCGCGTATCGGGGTAAACATCCGACAAGGCTTGCATGTCGCTGAACAGAACATCAACCGCACCTGCGCCGAACCGAAACTCGACCATCGCACGGTAAATACCCTGCACGGACGGCAACATCCGGTAGCCTGCAAAGGCATAGACGCCAAGCTTTGGCAGGATAGCGGCGGTGCTGGCATTGGGGCCAGCGGCCGCCAGCAGGGCGACGCAGAGAAGCAACATGCCGCCGAAGCCGATCGCTTCGACCAGATATTTCGGGACTTGGCCCAAGACGAGGTTGGCGGCTTGCATTCGCGACACCTCGATAGATGGGGCGCGGAAATGGCGGATATAGGAGTCTTCTTTCCCCAGGATGCGGATGTCCTTGATGCCGCCCAAGGCCTCGCGTGTGATCGTATAGCGGGCTTCGTCCGCGACCACGCGGCGGGCGCTGTTGCGGGTGACAAGGTGCCGAATTGCCAGGAAGATCAGCGTATAGGCCGTGCCCAGAGTGGCGATCGCGGTGAAGGCGATGATTGGGTCCATCAAGATCAGAAAGCCCAGCATCGACAAAAGCGTCACAACGGATGTGGTCAGCCGCAGCACCGGAGCCAGCGCGAACATGGTGACTTGTTCGACCTCGGACAGGATGTTTTTCGCCATCTCGCCTGTGTGGCGGTTCAGAAAGAACGCATATGGCTGGCGCAGGTAACGCTCGATTAACCGCGTGCCAAGGCTGTGGCGGCGCATCTGGACGAACCGTGTCATCGCGTATTCGCCCGCGCTTCGGATCAGCGCGCCGCTGACAAGGAAGGCGAAGGTGATGAGGGCAAGCACCAGAAGGAAGCCGAGATGGTCCGTAAATCCACCCCAGCGATAGGCGGCAGATAGATAGGCGTTCGTCTGCACAAGACCGGGATCGGACAGTGCCAGAAAGAACGGAAAGACCGAAGCTACGCCGATCACCTCGAACACCGCCATAAGTAGTGCAAGGCTGAATACCAAAGCACCGCGTCTGCGTTCGCGGGGGGTCAGAAGGGACCAGATCTTACCGAGCGTTCGTGTCTTCACAGCCGCAAGTCCGCCATTTCTCGCGGCAGCGCGGATTTGATGTCATAGATCACCGAGAGGTTCTTGGCGTAGCGGTTGATCCAGCCCGGCGGACGGTCCAGATAGGTGCGATGCGGCACCGCCAGCATGACCCCGTCATAGCGATGCACTTGCGGCGTGTCGGTCAGGTCGATCCCGTATTCGGCACGGGCAGTGATGGGGTCGGCCAGCGGGTCGTGAATGTCCACCCTAACGCCATAATCGCGCAGTTCTTCCAGAATATCGACGATGCGCGTGTTGCGCAGATCGGGGCAGTTTTCCTTGAAGGTCAGGCCAAGGATCAGAACCCGTGACCGTGCCACGTTTATCCCCTTGCGCATCATCGACTTTATCATTTGTCCGGCGACATATGCGCCCATGCCGTCATTGATCCGGCGGCCCGACAGGATCACCTGCGGGTGATAGCCCATCTCTTCCGCCTTATGGGTCAGGTAGTAGGGATCGACGCCGATGCAGTGTCCGCCGACAAGACCGGGTCGAAAGGGCAGGAAGTTCCACTTGGTGCCCGCCGCTTCCAGCACGGCACCGGTGTCGATGCCGAGCCTGTTGAAGATGATCGCAAGTTCGTTCACCAGACCGATGTTCAGATCGCGCTGGGTGTTTTCGATCACCTTCGCGGCCTCGGCGACGCGGATGCTTTCGGCCTTGAAGGTGCCCGCCGTGATGATCTGGGCATACAGCGCGTCGATGCGGTCAGCGGCTTCGGGTGTCGAGCCGGACGTGACCTTCACAATCGACGGCAGCCGGTGGGCCCGGTCGCCGGGGTTGATCCGCTCGGGGCTGTAGCCGACAAAGAAATCGCGGTTGAAGGTCAGGCCCGACGCCGCTTCGAGGATCGGCACGCAGACTTCCTCGGTCGCGCCGGGATAGACGGTGCTTTCATAAATCACGATATCGCCTTGCGACAATGCGCACGCCACGGTTTGGCTGGCGCGCCGCAACGGCGTCAGGTCGGGGCGGTTATGGGCGTCGATGGGGGTGGGGACAGTCACGATGAAGACAGTCGCCGCCGTCAGGTCATCCGGGTCGCTGGTAAAGCGCAGGTGGCGGGCATGGGTCAGGTCGTCGGCTGTCACTTCATCCGTGCGGTCCTTGCCGGATTGCAATTCAGCGATGCGGGTCGGGTCGATGTCGAACCCGATGACCGGGCGCGTTTTGCCGAACTCGACCGCAAGCGGCAGGCCGACATAGCCCAGCCCGATCACTGCGATCTGCCCAAGATCTGGAAAGTCCTTCATAACCGAACGCGTCCGCTAACAATCCGCAACACAACCATTGCGAGTGTAACATTGCGTAAACATCCGTTAAAAGAAAGTTAAAATTCAACCTAAAGAGGCAAAAGGCGCGACCCTTTTCTGTTTCAACCCCAAAAACACGGGGGATCAGGCTTTGTAGTAGTCCAGATACCACGCGACGAAGCTATTCACCCCATCGCGGAAATCGGTTTCCGGGCGATAGCCGGTCAGGCGTTTCAAAAGGGTCGCGTCCGCCCAGGTGGCGGGGACATCGCCCATCTGCATCTCCATGTAATTGCGCTGGGCTTTCTTGCCGATCGCATCCTCGATGGCATCCACAAAATCCAAAAGACGCACCTTGTCCGAGTTTCCGAGATTCACCACGCGATAAGGCGCGGCAGGTGACAGGCTGTCGCCGTCTTCGATATCATCCGGGCTGGCGGGGCGAACAGGGACTGCGTCGATCAACAGGCGGATGCCGCGCACCAGATCCTCGACATAAGTGAAGTCGCGGAACATCTCGCCATTGTTGTAGATGTCGATGGGGGTGCCGTCGATGATGCCTTTGGTGAATTTGAACAACGCCATGTCGGGGCGTCCCCACGGGCCATAGACGGTGAAGAAGCGGAACATCGTTGTGGGTAAGCCCCACAGATGTGCATAGCTGTGCGCCATGCTTTCATTTGCCTTCTTGGTGGCAGCATAGATGGTCAGCTGGGTGTCGGCTTTCTCGGTTTCAGTGAATGGCATGTCGGTGTTTGCGCCATAAACCGAACTGGTCGAAGCCATCAGCAGATGGTCGACCTTGTGCCGCCGTGCGGCCTCCATCACGTTGAAGGTGCCGATCACGTTGCTGTCCAGATAGGCGCGGGGGTTCTCAAGGCTGTAGCGCACACCAGCTTGGGCGGCGAGGTGGACGATCACGTCAGGCGCGAAGTCGTCCGTCACCTCGTCCAGCAGCGCCTGATCTTCCAGCATCCCTTCGGTCATCGTGAAATTCGGATCTTGCAACAGCATCTGGTGACGGCGCAGTTTCAGCGTCACATCGTAGTAATCCGTCATCCCATCATAGCCGTGCACGCGAAAGCCCTCGGCCAGCAGCAGTTTGGACAGGTGATAGCCGATGAACCCGGCCGACCCGGTGACCAAAACTTTGCGTTGCGCCATGGGGATATGCCTTTCAGGGTGCGGTTTGGTCGCTTCTAACGCGGGGATCGGGCAACGCCAAGCCTGATCATGCGGGCTTAATCTGCGCTGGTGTCATCGCGCGTGGAATGATAATCCGCTGTGAGATACAATTTCCTGACAAGGTGGGGACCGCATGCCTGCTTATCGTTCCAGAACTTCGACCCATGGCCGCAATATGGCCGGTGCCCGTGGCCTTTGGCGCGCGACCGGCATGACCGATGATGATTTCGGCAAGCCGATCATCGCCATTGTGAACAGCTTCACGCAGTTTGTGCCGGGTCACGTCCACCTGAAAGATTTGGGCCAGATGGTCGCGCGCGAGGTTGAAGCCGCAGGCGGTGTTGCCAAGGAATTCAACACCATCGCTGTCGATGACGGGATCGCGATGGGCCATGATGGGATGCTGTATTCGCTGCCGTCGCGCGAAGTGATCGCCGATAGCGTCGAATATATGGTTAACGCGCATTGTGCGGATGCGATGGTTTGCATTTCGAACTGCGACAAGATCACGCCCGGTATGTTGATGGCCGCCATGCGTCTGAACATCCCCGTAATTTTCGTGTCCGGCGGTCCGATGGAGGCCGGTAAGATCGAGATGGCTGACCTTGACATGGACAAGATCGACCTTGTCGATGCCATGGTTGCCGCCGCCAGCGAAGACCTGACGGATGAGCAGGTTCAGCATATCGAAGAAAACGCCTGCCCGACCTGCGGGTCGTGTTCGGGCATGTTCACCGCAAACTCGATGAACTGTTTGGCCGAGGCGCTGGGCCTTGCCCTTCCCGGCAACGGATCGACCCTTGCGACACACGCGGACCGCAAACACCTGTTTCTTGAGGCCGGACGCAAGATCGTCGAGATCACCAAGCGTCATTACGTGAACGAAGAAAAAGGCCTGCTTCCGCGCGAGATCGCCACGTTTGACGCGTTCGAAAATGCCATGTCACTGGACATCGCAATGGGTGGATCCACCAACACTGTTCTGCACCTGCTGGCCATTGCCCATGAGGGCGAGGTCGATTTCACCATGAAAGACATGGACCGGCTCAGCCGAAACGTGCCCTGCTTGTGTAAGGTCGCACCCAACATCGCCAACGTGCATATGGAGGACGTTCACCGCGCCGGTGGCATTTTCTCGATCCTGGGCGAGTTGCATCGGGCCGGGCTTCTGCATGGCGATTGTTCAACCGTGCACACAGCCACGATGGCCGAAGCGATCGCGAAATGGGACATCAAGATAGCCAACAACCCCGAGGCCGAAAGCCTGTTCAAAGCCGCCCCCGGTGGCGTGCGCACCACGCAGGCGTTCAGCCAGTCGAACCGATACAAGGAACTGGACACTGACCGCGAAGGGGGCGTGATCCGGTCCAGGGAACACGCGTTCAGCGAAGATGGCGGGTTGGCTGTTCTGTTTGGCAACATCGCGTTGGACGGGTGCATCGTGAAAACGGCGGGCGTGGATGCCTCGATCCTGAAATTCACCGGCACTGCGCATGTCTGCGAAAGCCAGGATGCGGCGGTCAGCGATATTCTGACCGGCAAGGTCAAGGAGGGCGACGTGGTCGTCATCCGCTACGAAGGTCCGCGCGGCGGGCCGGGGATGCAGGAAATGCTGTATCCGACCAGCTATCTGAAATCGAAAGGGCTGGGCAAGGCCTGTGCGCTTCTGACCGATGGGCGCTTTTCGGGGGGCACTTCAGGCTTGTCAATCGGTCACGTGTCGCCGGAAGCGGCAGAGGGTGGTGCGATCGGATTGGTGCAGCAAGGCGACAAGATCGAGATCGACATCCCCAACCGCACCATCAATCTGGCCGTGCCGGACGAGGAACTGGCCACGCGCCGCGCCGCGCAGGACGAACAAGGCTGGCATCCCGCCCAGCCCCGCAAGCGCAAAGTGTCAAAGGCGCTGAAAGCCTATGCGATGCTGGCGTCTTCTGCGGCGAAGGGCGCGGTGCGTATGATCGACTGATCAAAGGCAGATAGGATCGGGAAAGGGCGGGGGTTTATCCCCGCCTTTTCTAATTTTGCAGCAAAGAATTTTCCCAGTTTCTGAGAAAGCTCTGCCGCTTCAGACTGTCAAGAAAGACCAATAGGCCGGGTCCATACCGAATGGGTCTGAGCGACGGGTTCGCGCGCAGGGCGGACGGATCAATGGCGGGCAAGCCGGTGGCATCCACCAAATCCTTGCGGGATTTCAGGCTCAGCAGAAAATCCAGCATCGCGCGGGCGTCGTCGACGTTCTTCGCTGTGCGCGGGATCAGGACGGTGCGCGACATGATATTTACATAGTCGCTCATCTCGATGATCTGATAGCCACCTGTATTCTTTTGCTGGCTTGCCGCATAGCTGCCCAGCACGTTATAGGCCAAGGCCAGCTTGCCAGATGCCACGTCACGGATCATGTCGCCCGAGCAGCAATAAAGCTTGGCATCCAGACGCCCCATCACCTCCATCAGCCGCCAGAACGCATCAGAGTTTCGGCTGTCCTGCGTCGCCATCAGATAGCCAAAGCCGGAACGGCGCACGTCATAGGTGCCGATTTTGCCCTGAAACCGTTCCGGGTTGGCGCGCAGAAGGGCAATCAGTTCATCCCGGTTTTGCAGTGCTTCGCCGGGTGGGAAAAATTGATCCGAGACCACGACCACCGCTGGCTCCTGCGTGAAAGCAAACAACTGATCACGCCAACTGGCCCAAGCGGGCAGGGCGGTCGAGGTGGTTGGGGTGTGGTTCAGTGCAAAGCCGTCATTTGCCAACTTGGTCTGCAAATCCATTGCCGAGGATATGGCAAGGTCGAAGGCCGCCCCCTCGTCATACAACGCCTTCATCAAGTCGGTTGTGCCTGTTACGACATAGTCGACAGTTACACCCGGTTGGCTGGCTTGAAAGGCGCGGATGATCGGATCGAACACATCAAGATCGGCGGTCGAGACGACGCTAAGCCTTGCCCGTTCGGATGTCGCTTCGTATAGGCGACGATCCTCGATCTCGAAACCCGCTGCCACACTGGCAGACAGGGCCAACCCAAGAACTGCTGACACTAGTCGCGTGGGAATACCAGCGAAACACATGCGCCTTCCCCCTTTTCATTCGGTGAAATTTCCAACCGTCCGCCATGCGCTTTCGCGACCTCGTCCGCGATGGTAAGCCCAAGCCCAGACCCCACGATGTCGCCGACATTCGCGCCGCGCGTATAGCGGGTCGTCAGGCCAGACAGATCCGTGTCACCAAAGCCTCGTCCCTGATCCGTGATTGACAGGGTGATATTATGATCAAGAATGACGCGGGCAGTGATGTTGCTGTCGTCCGGCGAATACTTGATCGCATTGTCGAGAATGTTTTGAAGCGCGGCTTGCAGCAGGATGCCATCGCCCGTGAATGCCACAGGCTCGGTGCCAAGCTCGCGCTGGATCGCGATGTCTTTCAGGTCGGCGGTGGGGCCAAGCCGGTCGCAGGTTTCAGCCATAAGCCCTTGCAAGTCGAGCGCGTCTTGCGCCAAGCTGTCGGCCCGGAACGTGACCATCGCATGATCCAGCATCTGCCCGGCCGAACGTGAGCTTTCGTCGATGGCGCGGATCATCTCGCGGATCGCCAGTTTGTGTTCGGGTTTGTTCAGCTTGCGGTGAGTGATCTCGGCCTGCGCGCGAACGGTTGCAAGCGGGGTGCGCACACGATGCGCGGCCTCGGTGATGAAGTCTTCGGTGCGCGACAGCGACGCCCTGAGCCGCGCCATGAAGGAATTGAGGGCATTGATCAGCGGCACAAGTTCATCAGGCGCATCGGCCTGAACGGGGCGCAGATCGGTCGGTCCGCGACGCGTGACCGATCCTGTGATCCGTGTGATCGGTGCCAGCGCCGAGCCGGCAGCCCACAGGCTGAGCGCGGTGGCCAGCAGAAAAAAACCGACGCCAATGCCCGTCGCCGTCGCGGTGATTTGCCGGGAAATGGCCGCAAGCCCCTGTCGGGTTTGCGCCACCGTCACCACCACTTGCGCCGCATTCGCCCCGGTGCCAACCGGGCGCGTGACCGAGACAGCGCGTATCTCGTCGCCACGATAGAGCAGCGTCTCGACGCTTGGTGCGCTGAGGCGGGGCGGGACTTCCGGTTGCGGCAGATCGGCATACCCGGTCAGTGTCTGACCTTCCGAAACGACACGATAGAACACCCGATCTTCGTTGATCGACCCCAGCATGGACAAGGCCGAATACGGCAGATCAAGCGTGACGTGACCGTCCTCGCTGCGCAAACTATCGGCAATGGCTGTGGCAGACGCCGACAGGATGTCATCCTGCGTGCCTTCGGCGGCCCGTTCGGCCACGCCGCGCACGACCAGAAAAAAGGCCAGCGACAAGACGGCAGCGACAAGGGCAAGCTGAATGAACAGCCGCCTGCGGATTGATCCGATGATCTTCACCGCGCGACCATCCGATAGCCCATGCCGCGCACGGTTTCGATCTTTGCGCCCGATCCTTCGAGCCGCTTGCGCAAGCGGCCCACATAGACTTCGATTGCATTTTCGGACGCCTCATCCGACAAGGAAAAAAGCCGGTCAATGAGGTGAGTTTTAGAGAAGACCTGTCCGGGGGCTGCAAAAAACACCTCGAGCAAACGCAGCTCGCGGTTTCGCAGCGACACGGTCTGGCCGTCAAATCGCAATTCGCCTTTGGTCGAATCAAGCGTTGTCTCTTCAAAGGTTGTCGTGTTGTCCGCCGCGCCGCCCTGACGCCTGAGAACGGCGCGCACGCGGGCTTCCAACTCGGAAAAGTCGAAGGGTTTGACGATGTAGTCATCCGCCCCGAGGTCCAGCAATCCGACCCGATCAGATACCGACGACCGAGCGGTAATAACGATCACCGGCGTGCGTCTTTCGGCCTGCCTTTGGCGTTCCAGAAAATCGCGGCCATCGCCGTCAGGCAGCATAATATCCAACAAAATCAAGTCGTAATCGGCAACGGCGGTCAGGTCAGTTGCATCGGACAAAGTGCCAGCGTGATCCACGGCGTGACCATCCAGTTGCAATCGCTCGACCACGACGCCAGCCAGCTTTGGATTGTCCTCGATCAGAAGGAACCGCATAAGTTGCCCTTTTTTCTGCTGCGTGACAGGTTGGTGTCAGGTTCAGGCGATTGGGTCTGAGCATGGGCGGGTGTAACGCCCCTGTCAAATGGGAGGAACTAATGACAAAACGTCTTTTCAAGGCGCTGGCGACCAGTGCCGTATTGGGCCTTGGTGCCACCACCGCAGCAACCGCTGCCGAATGTATTGCACCGGCCAACCCCGGCGGTGGCTGGGACTTCACCTGCCGTCAGATCGGCAAGATCATGTATGACATTGGCGCGGTGGACAAACCAATTCAGGTCACGAACATGGCGGGCGCGGGTGGCGGTTTGGCGTTCAACCATGTTGTGTCCGAACGCAACGAAGATGCCGACCTGATCGTCGCGGCGTCGTCGGCAACCTCGACCCGTCTGGCGCAAAACGCTTATGCTGGCATGACGGCAGATCAGGTTCGCTTTGTCGGTGCCATCGGTGCCGATCCCGGCGTGATCGTTGTTGCGGCAGACAGCCCTTACCAGACGTTGAATGATCTGGTCGAGGATGTGAAAGCCAATCCGGGCAGCGTTGCTTTCGCTGGTGGGTCGGCGGTTGGTGGGTTTGACCACCTTAAGCCTCTGATGATCCTGCAACGTGCAGGTGTCGAGGATGTGAAGGCCGTGAAATACATCGGTGTTGACGGTGGTGCAGATGCGATCACCCAAACCGTTGGCGGGTTCACCCAGGCGATGTCGGGCGATATGTCCGAAATCGTCGGCTTCCTGAAATCCGGCGACGTGCGAGCCATTGCGGTTCTGACCGAAGAACGCGTGCCGGGCTTTGAAGACATTCCCACCGCGAAAGAGCAAGGCATCGACGTTGTCGCCGTCAACTGGCGTGGGCTTTATGTGCCCAAGGGTATCAGCGACGATGACTTCAACATGTGGGCTGAGCGGCTGCAACAAGTTGCAGACAGCGATGAATGGAAAGAAGCCATGGCCGCAAATGGTCTGGCGCCGTTCACCAAGGTTGGCAACGACTTCCAGTCTTACGTTGACGGTGTGGTGTCCGAAATCCGCGCTCTGTCGAAAGAGATCGGGGTGATCCAGTAATGGCCTCTGACCGTATCTTCGGAGCGGTCGTGACCCTGGTGGCGCTGGCATATGTTGCCAGCGCCGCACAGATCCAGACCAGTTTCATGGCGGATCCTGTCGGGCCAAAGACCTTTCCCATCCTGATCGGAAGCGTTGCGGCTCTGTGCGGGATTATCGTCGCTGTGAAGCCTGACCCGGATCCTGAATGGCCAGTGCTGGCCACGTTTGGCTCTCTCGCGCTCGCTGTTGTTGTGTTGGTGGGCTATGCCTATGCGCTGAAACCACTTGGGTTTCTGATCCCGACGGCGATCACGGCCACCATTCTGAGCTATCAAATCGAGCCGCGCGCCTGGCGCGCCGTGCTGGCCGGGATCGGCCTGTCCGTTGGCTTGTTCCTGATCTTCAAATTCGCGCTGGGCCTTGGGCTTGTGCCCTTTCCCAAATCGCTGACCGGCTGAGGAAATCCCCATGGAATTACTCTCGAACCTCGCGATCGGATTCGAAATCGCGCTGTCTCCTTATACGCTGATGCTGGCCGTGATTGGCTGTTTCATCGGCACAATCATCGGCGCGCTGCCGGGCCTTGGCCCGTCCAACGGTGTGGCGATCCTGATCCCGCTGACCTTTACGATGGGGCTGGATGCCACATCGGCGCTGGTCCTTATGACGTCCGTTTACTACGGCGCGATGTATGGCGGGCGGATCAGCTCGATCCTTCTGAACATTCCGGGTGACGAACCGGCGCTGATGACCACGCTCGATGGTTATCCCATGGCGAAGGCGGGTCGTGCGGGTGACGCGCTGGTTCTGTCCGGTGTTGCGTCGTTTGTCGGCGCGTTTCTGGCGACCATCGGCCTTATGCTTCTGGCACCGCTTCTGGCGCGTGTGGCTTTCCTGTTTGGTCCAGCCGAGTATTTCGCGCTTTACCTGCTGGCCTTTGCCACGCTGGGCGGCATGGCATCAAACAACCAAGCCAAGGCGGCGATTGCGTCCTGTATCGGCTTGGGCATCGCGATGATCGGGGTGGACAATAACTCGGGCCTGCCGCGCTTGACCGGCGGCAATATGCACCTGTTCGACGGCATCGACTTCCTTGTCGCCATCGTTGGCCTGTTCGCCATCGCCGAAGTCTTCTTCTTCATCGAAAGCCACGGCAAGAACACCTCTATCGGGGTGAAGCTTGAAAAGGTGACGATTCCGTTCAAAGACATCATGGAGTCTGGTTGGACCATGCTACGCGCATCGGTCGTTGGATTTGTCGCGGGTGTGCTTCCGGGGGCTGGGGCCTCGCTGGGCAGTTTCCTGGCCTATATGAGTGAAAAATCCATCGCGGGTGAAAAAGGCGGCTTTGGCACAGGTGTGCCGAAAGGTGTCGCCGCGCCTGAGGCGGGCAACAACGCGGCGGCTGGTGGCGCTTTGGTGCCGATGCTGACGCTGGGTGTGCCCGGATCTGGCACCACGGCCGTTTTGCTGGCGCTTCTGATGACACTGAACATCACCCCCGGCCCGATGTTGTTCACCGAACGGCCCGAGGTCGTTTGGGGCCTGATCGCATCGCTTCTGATTGCCAACTTCGTGCTGCTTCTGATGAACGTGCCGATGGTGAAGATCTTCGTGAAAATCCTGTCCGTGCCGCCATGGGTCTTGTTGCCGGGTGTGACGATGATCAGCTTCGTGGGCATCTATTCCCTGTCCGGCAGTTATTTCGACCTGCTTCTGATGGTGGCGTTTGGGGTGCTGGGCTATGTGCTGCGCAAGCTTGATGTCCCGACCGTTCCGGTCATTCTTGGCATCCTGCTGGGCGGTCATATGGAGGACGCGCTGCGACGCGCCATGGTATTGTCGAGCGGCGACTGGACCTTCCTGTTCTCGTCCGGCATTTCAATCACGCTGTGGATCATTGCCGTTGTGGGTTTTGTGGCCCCGATGTTCCTGCGCAATGTTCTCAAGAAACCGCAAAGGATTACCGACTGATGGTAAAGGTGCTTATTCCTTCGGGTGCGTTGGGTCTGGGATATGATCGTGACGCGCTGGCACGAGGGATTGCGGCGCAACCGGACATCATTGCGATTGATGGGGGCTCGACCGATTCGGGCCCTCATTACCTTGGCACCGGCACGTCGAAATACTCGCGTGGATCCACCAAGGCCGAGTGGGCTGATCTGATGGCCGCGCGGGTCGAAGCCGGTGTGCCGCTGATCATTGGAACGGCTGGCACATGCGGCGCGGATGATGCGGTTGACTGGCTGGTTGACATCACCCGCGAGATTGCCGCCGAACGAGGCGAAAGCTTGAAGCTGGCCGTGCTGAAAAGTGGGCAGGATGGGGACGCGATGGCGTCGGCGCTTGAGGATGGGCGGATCACCCCTTTGACCCCTGCGCCCGAAATCTCGGCGGACCTTCTGCGTGACTGCACCAATATTGTCGCGCTGGCGGGGGCTGAACAGATACAGGCCGCGCTTGAGACTGGTGCGGATATTGTGATTGCCGGGCGGACGACCGACACCGCGATTATCTCGGCTTTGCCGCTTGCGCGGGGCTGTCATGCAGGCAGTGTCTGGCACGGTGCCAAGATTGGCGAATGCGGGGCGCTTGCGACGACCAGCCCGAACACAGGAACAATCCTGATCGAGTTTGACGCAGATGGGTTCACCATTACTCCGATGGGCAGGGATGCCCGCGCGACACCTCGCACCGTGTCGGCGCATATGCTGTATGAAAACAACGATCCGTATCGGTTGTATGAACCTGGCGGGTATCTGGATGTGACAGGCGCGCAGTATGCGGCACTTGATGACCGTCGGGTGCGGGTGACGGGCAGCGAATGGGTTGAAACAACACCCTACACCGTGAAGCTGGAAGGCGCGCGGCGCGCCGGGTTTCAAACCGTGTCATTGGTGTTGGTGCGTGATGCGCATTACGTGGACAACATACGTGCCTGGGTGGATGACATCCGGACAAAGTGCACCGCCAAGGCAGCGGCGCGTGTAGGCGGAGACTTCCATATCGAACTGCGGATCATCGGCGCTGACGCCACGCTTGGTGCGTTGGACACCGGCGCGACACCGGGCAGCGAGCTTGGCGTCATGGGCATTGTCACCGCCGAGACCGAGGCAGTGTCACGCGAAGTGGCGAAGATGCTGAACCCTTATCTTTTGCACCACCCGCTGACCGAGCAGGAAGAAATGCCGACTTTCGCCTTCCCGTTCTCGCCGCCTGAAATGCCGCGCGGTGCAGTTTACGAGTTCTGCCTGAATCATGTGCTCGCGCTGGACGACCCCATGGAGGCTTTTCGATTGACGATTGAGGAGGTCGGCGCATGACCGCCCTGAAAGACATCGCGGACAAGGTGCGGTCGAAAAACGCAGGACCGTTTTGGCTGACCCTGGATGTTTTCTGCGGCACGGAGGAGGCGTTTGCGCGCATCTCTGCCGGGCTGGATACGGATTTGGTCGCAGAAACGTTCAAGACCGATCCCGCAACGCTGAAACGGTTCGATATGCAGGAGTTGAACGTGGTGAAGTTCAGCCTGCCGCGCCCCGCTGTGCAGGGAACGCGGGCAGACAGGGACATGCATGGAGCGAGTTTTGCGGTGCTGTTGGGCGAGGTGCAGGTCGACTGACCTGGCGCGATGGCTCACGTTGTGAGCCTGTGAGGGGCGTTGCCCCTCTGCGCTGGCGCGCATTCACCCCAGGATATTTCTGGCCAGAAGAAACAGTGGGTCAGGTCAGGCCGAAGCCCGTGTAGGGCAGGAAGCGCACTGGTGTACCGGGCGCGATCTCGAGTGCCTCGTCTGGCAGTTCGACCAGTCCGGTGGCCCAGCTGAGGCCGGAGATGCGGCCTGAGCCTTCGGATTTGAACACTTCAACCTGGTCTGTATCATTGATCCGCGCGCGCAGGTATTCGCGGCGTCCGGCTTTCTTTGATTTCGAGAAGGCGGCGGGCAGGGTGAAGACCTGGGGCGTGAGCCAAGGGCCTCCGGCGAGTTTCGAGAAAGCCGGTCGGGCAAAGATCAGCGTGGTGACAAGCGCGGCGACGGGGTTGCCGGGCAGACCAAAGACGGGTGTGCCGTTCCATTGGGCCAGCGCCAGCGGGCGACCCGGTTTGATCGCAATGCGCCAATGGTGCAGCGATCCGGTCTGTTCCAGCAGGGCCGAGACATGGTCTTCATCCCCCGCCGATGCGCCGCCGGAGGTCAGGATAACATCTGCTTTTGTCGCGGCATCATCAAAGGCTTGGCGCAGCTTGTCCCGATCATCGGCGACATGGCCAAGATCGACAGGCAGATAGCCCCAGTTTTCGGCCAGCGACATCAGCATGGGGCGATTAGCGTCATAGGTGCGACCAACGTCCAGCGTCGTGCCGGGTTCGGTCAGTTCGTCGCCGGTGGACAGGACGCCGACGCGCAGGTGGGTGTGGACCTCTGCGTCCGAGAGGCCGAGGGCAGACAGCAGCGCCACATCCGGCGCGCGCATCTTGTGGCCTGCGGGCAGGGCGAGTTTTCCTGCTGCGACGTCCTCGCCTGCGGCCCGGGCATTTGCGCCGGGTTTCACACCTGCCGGGAACCTCAGCGTCGTTCCGTCAATCCGCACATCTTCCTGCATAACCACGGTGTCGATCCCGTCGGGCAGCAGGGCACCTGTCAGGATGCGGATGGCGTGGCCCATCGGCACGGTGCCTTTGAATGGTGCCCCGGCGGCGGCGCGGCCATGGACAAGGGGCATGTGGATCATGTCGCCAGCCGGAAGGCCTGCATAAGCGAAGCCGTAGCCATCGACCGCCGCGTTCGCACCGGGCGGGTTGGCGCGCACCGCAATATGATCTGTGGCAAGGATGCGTTTTCGCGCCGCGGCCACGGGGATGCGTTCGATCGCCGTCACCGGGTGCAGGCGATCCCTGAGCGTGGCGAGAGCTTCGTCAACGGGCGTCCAGTTGATGCCGGGGGGCAAGGCGAAGCAGTCATTTGCCAGCTTGGGTGCGTGGCGAGAGGTCATGCCGGTCGCATCCTCGATGAACGCGGCGATGGCACCCGTGTCGTCCAGGTCGAACACGGGCAGATCGAGGGTTGGTAGAGGCGTATCGCTGGCCACGGCACGGATGGTTTGGTTCTTTGGCGCAAGCAGGGCCTCACCCGTGGTGGCACGGTGGGCTTCGATCTTCGGATGCGGGGCGGATTTGAACCCTTCGACCAGCACCAGGTCGCAGGGCGTCAGTCGGGCGATCAGGTCAGTCAGCCGGGGTTCGTCCGTATCCCGCAGTTCGTGCAGGATCGACACGCGGGACGATGAGGCCAGCACCACCTCTTGTGCGCCCGCTTCGCGGTGGCGATGGGTGTCCGTGCCGGGGCGTTCCAAATCGACGCCGTGATGGGTGTGTTTCAGGGTCGAGACCCTTAACCCCTTGGCGGCGAAATGGGCCACCAACCGTTCCATCAGCCCGGTCTTGCCAGAGTTTTTCCAACCGGTGACGCCAAAAATTTTCATGTGGCGGTCTCCAGCAGATTTTGTGCGCGAGCAAGGTCTTCGGGTGTGTTCACATTGAAAAATGGGTCAAAGGGGGCAGGGTCAAAGATGGCCATGGCTGCCCCGTGCTTGTCGGTCCATTGGACGACTTTGCGCAACCCACCTTGCAACGCATTGCGCAGATCTTGGCGCAGGGCCACATCCCACAGCCCGAAAGTCGGTTGACGCATGGGGCCACGTTCCGGGTCATTGGTGGCGGCAAGGGCGATGGGCGATTGCGCGTCGGTGGCGGCCTGGGTCAGCCGTTCAGCAAGATCACGAGGGAAGAACGGGGTATCCGCAGCTGCCGAGATCACTTGCGTCGCGCCGCGTGAAGCCGCCCAATCAAGACCTGACAATACCCCTGCCAACGGCCCCACATACCCGTCGATGCTATCAGGCAATACCGGCAACCCGAGATTTTCAAACCGCGTTGGGTCGCCATTGGCATTCAGTGCGAGCGCCTCCACCTGTGGCGCCAATCGGTCGATGACTTGTGACAGAAGTGTTCCACCACCCAGAGGCAGCAACCCTTTGTCACCACCGCCCATGCGCGTGGCCAGCCCTCCGGCAAGGATGATACCGACCGGTTTGGTCATTCATCAGCCCCTTTGCGACGATGCTTTCGGTCTTCGTGGGTCACATGGGCCGGATCAATGTCGCGGATCAGACGCGCCTCGCCAGACAGGCAGGTGAAGCGCTGCCCTCGCATGCGGCCGATCAGGGTCAGCCCAACTTCGCGCGCAATTTCGACGCCCCACGCGGTGAAGCCGGATCGCGACACCAGCGCTGGAATGCCCATCTGTGCAGTCTTGATCACCATCTCGGAGGTCAGCCGCCCGGTGGTGTAGAGGATTTTGTCTGCCCCCGAGACGCCGTCGGACAGCATCCAACCTGCCACCTTGTCGACGGCGTTGTGTCGGCCAACATCCTCCATATATACAAGGGGACGATCCTCCTGGCACAAGACGGTGCCGTGAATGGCGCCGGCTTCAAGGTAGAGCGACGGGGTTCGGTTGATCTTTTGTGCAAGCGCATACAGCCACGAGGTTTTCAGCGGCGCGGCTGGCAGGGTCAACCCCTCCAGCCCTTCCATCATGTCGCCGAAAACGGTGCCGACTGCACAGCCTGAGGTGCGCGTTTTGCGTGCCAGCTTATCCTCGTAATCCGTTTCGATTTCGGTGCGGACAACGACCGTTTCGATGTCTACATCATAATCCACACTGATGATGTGATCCGCATCGGACAGCATGCCCTGGTTGCGCAGAAACCCAAGCGCCAGATATTCAGGATAGTCCCCGATGGTCATCGCGGTGACAATCTCGCGCTTGTTCAGGAAGATTGTCAGCGGGCGCTCTTCGACAACCGATACACGGATGGGCGCGCCTGCTTCGTCAAAGCCATCCACTGCCCGTGTCAGGCGTGGATCGGCGGGGGCGGGCGCGATCAGATAGTCGGAAAGATTGTCTTTGGTGGCCAATTGCAACTCCTGCCATGACGCCGTAAGCGTAGTGTGCAACTTAGGGTCCGATCATGAATTCGTCCAACCCCAAAAGACACTTCCTGCGCGGTATGCGTGATGCGCTGCCGTTTATCCTGGTGCTCGTTCCTTTCGCCGCGCTGTTTGGCGTGGTGGCTACCGAAGCCGGGTTGAATGTAGTCGAGGTGATGAGCTTCTCAGTGCTGGTGATCGCTGGGGCCGCGCAGTTCACCGCCATTCAACTTATGACTGAGAATGCGCCGACGATCATCGTGATTCTGACCGCGCTTGCGGTGAACCTTCGGATGGCGATGTATAGCGCGTCTCTGACCCCCTATCTGGGGCAGGCACCCATGTGGCGGCGCGCCATAGCTGCTTATTTCATGGTGGATCAGCCTTATGCCCTGTCACAGATCAAGTTCGAGATGGAACGCAATCTGACCGTGTCAGAACGATACGCCTATTACTTCGGTACGGTCGCTCCGCTTGCACCGTTTTGGTATGGCTCAAGCTATGTGGGCGCGGTTGCCGGAGCGCAGGTTCCGCCGGCCTTCGCGCTTGATTTCGCGATGCCGATTACCTTCCTTGCTATGATTGCGCCCGCTTTGCGCACCTTGGCGCATGTGGCCGCCGCGACGACATCCATTATTCTGGCGCTTTTGATGGCGTGGATGCCCTATGGATCGGGTCTTCTTGTGGCCGCAATCGGTGCAATGATCGTCGGGGCACAGGTCGAGCTTCTGACAGCAAGAAAGGCGCGGCAATGATCACCGATCACACCATGATATGGATTGTCATTGTCGCGTTGGCGGTTGGCAGTTTTCTGATCCGGTTCAGCTTTCTTGGAATAGTCGGCGATCGTCCGATGCCGGAATGGCTGTTGCGCCACCTGCGCTATACGCCTGTAGCAGTGCTGCCGGGGCTGGTTGCGCCACTGGTTTTGTGGCCTGCTGCGACCGGCGGGATGACCGATCCCGCCCGACTGGGCGCGGCGCTGATGACGCTCAGCGTCGGGTATTTCAGCCGCAATGTGCTGGCCGCAATCCTGTCAGGTGCAGCCACACTTTACGGCTTGCTCTATTTGCTGGGATAGTCGCGCGGGTCAGATGCCGCGCGTCAGGATTTCGCCGTTTTCTTCCGGATCGTCATCATAGAACTTGCGTTCGGTTACACCCGGCAGGGCACCAAACTGTTTCATGACCCTATTGGGAAACCAAGCAGGCGAGATCGATTCAAATCCAGGCAGGTCGCGTAGGATCGAACCTACCGAGATGGCGCATTGTCCTTTCGGCACCGCACCATAGCGTTCAACAGCACGGATGGCCATTTCCGCCACTTGCGGGCTGACGACAATATCTTGCCGGACAACGTGATAGGTGATGCGGGCGTGGTAATCGACATAGAAATCGACGGCTTTGTCGGTCATGCCGTAATGCACATCGTTTCGTTCAGGCAGGTTTGGATGGCGCCATGTGCCGGCCGGATCAAAGATCAGGCGCTCGGACCCATTGATCAGAAGAGACGAGTGTGCGCCTGCTCCGGTTTTGTTTGAAATCACGGTGAACAGCGTGATTGTGGGTGGACCGTCATGACGGTATTTCGCACGCGCCACGTCTTCATCGCTGGCCCAGACTTTCTCAGCTCCGCCGCATGCCGCCAGGGTCAGTAACAGCGACACAGCTATGATCAATCGCATCATCGAAGTATTCCACCTTTGTAGTCGAGCTGTTGTATCAGGCGTTGAATATCGCCAGCAGGGCCAGAATGACCAAAAAGGCAATCACCGCACGGGCCGAGAATTTTACAAAACCTTCGAAGGTTTTTTCCTGTGCGCCGGTGTCCATCGTTCCATGTACGTGATCTTCCATCTGTGTCGTCCTGTTCACAAAAAAGCGTTGATACTCCGAATAACCGATTTGAAACCACCTGTCACGGGCTGGATTGCAGGTCAGGTTGTCGGTGCGTCGTCCTCTTCCAGTTCGGCTGCCAGCCGAAACCCGATGCGATTGGGGGCTTCGCTTTCCACCAGCTTGGGCAAGGCACGCAGCATCACCGACAATTGGCTGACATGCTGGATCAGCTGGGTTTTCATGCCCTCTCCGTCCGACCCATAAAAGGTCAGCACATCGGGGTCGAAATAGCCGATCCCTTCGATCCGAAGCACACCCGCGTCGCCGCCGGTAAAGCCCATGGCGACCTCGTGTTCATTGTCCAATTGTTCCTCGAAATTCTTGATATAGAGAATCAACCGCTCATAGGCCCATTCCGCCGGGCTTTTCTGCTCCAGCGGTGTTTCTGCAATTTTTTTCGGCAAGGGTTTGTCATCAACGACAACGGGCCCATCCTGACTGCACTTGGCGGTATGCGCACGGGGCGGGTTTGAGCGGCTTGTCTGCTTTTTCTGCGCCATCTGGCCTCACAACGATCTACAGTTCACTGAACCCTTTGTGGCACAAGCGCACAAGTGCGTCACGTGATGAACGCGTGATAGATTTTTATCTCGCATTTGGGTGCAAGAGTTGGTCTTGATCAGGGGCATCTGGTCGTCGCGGAGGAAAGACTGTGAAAATTGGCTTCGTTGGTCTGGGAAATGTTGGGGGCAAACTGGCGGGCAGCTTGTTGCGCAACGGCAAAGATTTGACCGTGCTTGATCTTAATCCAGACCTTGTCGAAAACTTCGTCGCGCTTGGGGCGAATGCGGCAGACGATCCCGCAGCTCTGATGCGCAAATGCGATATTGTCATTACCTGCCTGCCGTCGCCTGCTGCGTCGGATGCGGTGGTCAGCCAAATGCTGGATCACGTGCAGCCGGGAAAAATCTGGCTGGAAATGTCCACCACCGACGAGGCCGAGGTCAAACGTCTGGGCGCAGCGGTGATCGCCTGCGGCGGTGAGGCTGTCGATTGTCCGGTGTCGGGTGGATGCCATCGGGCGGACACCGGCAATATCTCGATCTTCGCGGGCTGCGAGCGCGCAACGTTTGAACGGGTGCTGCCCCTTCTGGCCACGATGGGGCGGCGCGTACTGCACACGGGTGCGCTTGGGTCGGCATCGGTTCTGAAGGTCATGACCAACTATCTGGCAACTGCCAACCTGCTGACCTGCTGCGAAGCGATGGTGACAATGAAAGCCGCCGGGCTTGACCTTGCGACGACCTATGAGGCGATCAAAATCTCGTCCGGCACGTCGTTTGTGCATGAGACCGAAAGCCAGGTGATCCTGAATGGATCGCGCGATATTTCTTTCACGATGGATCTGGTGAAGAAGGATATTGGTTTGTTTCAGGCCATCGCGGACCGGGCCAATGTGCCGCTCGAAATTTCACCTTTGATGATCGAGATATTTAATGACGGCATCGCGCGTTACGGCGAACGTGCGCAGTCAGACGACATCATCCGCAGGCTGGAAGAGGCGACAGGACTGAACATCACTGCCCCCGGCTTCCCTGCCGAGATGGTGGACGACGAGCCGGAAGAAACGGGATACGAGGTGGTGCCGCGCGGGCGCAGCTAGGCTTTTTGCCACAGCCATGCGCCGTCCTCGCGCCGGGTGCGTGTGACGCGTCCTTCATGCAGCAGGTGGTTCAGGTGGCCCACGGCTTCGACCAGCGCCAACCCATATTCACTCCCCGAAATCTCGCGCTTGAACAGCGGGGGGAAGCAGTCGCCGGCCACATGGGGGTCGGCCAGAAAATCCTCCAGCCGGTCCAGCGCGTGGTGGTGGTTGGTGATCAACTGGCGCATTCGTGTCGGCAAGCCGGTGAAGGGCAGTTTGTGGCCCGGCAGGACAAGTTGGTCCGGGGTCGCGTATTGCGACAGGCGTTCGCAGGCTTCCAGCCATTCCCCGACCGGGTCGGCCTCGGGTTCGGTGGCATAAACCCCTAGATTTGGGCTGATCGTTGCCAGAAGCTGATCGCCGCCGATCACCAGCGCGCCATCGGTCGACCAGAACGTCGCGTGTTCGGGCGCGTGACCGTTGCCGATGCGCACAACCCAATCCCTCGCGCCAAAGTGGACGCGGCTGCCTTCCTTGATCCGTTTGAAGCCAAGCGGCATGTCAGCCACGATGTCTGCATAATTGAAGGGTCGTTCGGTCAGGCGCTTCTCGTATACGTCAGGTGCCATACCAGCCGCGCGCCAATAGGCGAGGGTTTCGTCCACCGGCACCATCTGCTCGTCCAGCAGCAACATGCGCGCGAACAGCCATGCGGTGCGTGTGGTGACAAGTTCTGCCCCGTGGTCACGTTGAAACCAACCGGCCAGCCCGACGTGATCGGGGTGGTGGTGGGTGACAACCACCCGCGCAACGGGTTTGCCCCCCAACGGACCCGCCAACAGCCTTTCCCAGATGCGGCGGGTTTTCTTCGAGTCAAAACCTGTATCGACAATGGTCCATCCTTCGGGGTCGTCGAAGGCAAAGACGTTGACATGATCCAGCGCCATCGGCAGCGGCAGGCGCATCCAAAGGACGCCCTTCGCCACCTCGACCGCTTCGCCTTCGCCGGGAATGTCAGGGAAAGGGAAGCGCAGATTGCCTGGTGCCGGTTTGTTCACGATGCCAGATCTTCCGGGCTGAGCGTGTAAAGCCCCGCCGCCCCGGTGCGGGCTTGCACGAATTGTGCGGTATGTTCCGGCAGAAGACGGTTGATATAAAAGCGCGCGAGTTCCGACCGTGGCCCCTTGCCCCCTTCGGCAATCGCGGCGCGCAGGTGGTAGTGTGATCCCAGCACGCGGGCAAAGCCCATCAGGAACGGGACCGCACCGGCAAAGCGATCCTGCATGTCCGATTGTTCCACCATCCATTCGATGGTTTCGCGCAAGTCTTCGGCCGCCGACCAGACCGCCTCGGACATGTTGGGGAAGTTTGCACGGGCGGCTTCGGCCTGGCTTTCAATCTCGTCCAGCAGGCGGAAGGCAGCTTCGCCCCCGTCCATCATCTTGCGGCCGACAAGGTCCATCGCCTGAATGCCATTCGTGCCTTCGTAAATCGCGGTGACGCGCACGTCGCGGGAATGTTGGGCGGCGCCGGTTTCTTCGATGAACCCCATGCCGCCATGCACCTGAACGCCAAGATGGCTGACAAGCATACCAACCTCGGTGCCGTAGGCTTTGACGATCGGGGTCAGCAGGGCCGCGCGCGCCTTCCAGTCGTCGTCACCCGTTGCGCGGGCCATATCAATCGCAAGCGCCAGCGACATCGCCATCGACCGTGCGGCAAAAAGTTCTGTGCGCATCTGGGTCAGCATCCGGCGCACATCGGCGAAGTCGATGATTGTGCCAGTGCCCGCCTCGCCCAACGGGGTGCGGCCCTGCTTGCGCTCCATCGCATAGGCCAGTGCTTCCTGATAGGCACGCTCGCCCACGCCGTAGCCCTGCACCCCCACGCCCATGCGCGCGTTGTTCATCATGGTGAACATGGCGGCCATGCCTTTATGCGGTTCGCCAACCAGCCAACCCTTGGCACCTTCGAAGGACATAACGGCGGTGGGGCTGCCATGCAGTCCCATCTTGTGTTCAAGGCTCACGACGCGCAGGCTGTTTGGTTCGCCCGGATTTCCATCGGCGTCAGGGATCAGTTTCGGGACCATGAACAGGCTGATACCCTTGGTGCCCGGTGCGCCATCTGGCAGCCGTGCCAGAACAAGGTGGCAGACATTCTCGGTGATGTCATTGTCGCCCCAGGAAATGAAGATTTTCTGTCCGGTGATCGAAAAGGTGCCGTCGCCATTGTCTTCGGCCTTGGTGGACAGCGCACCCACATCGGACCCGGCCTGCGGTTCGGTCAGGTTCATCGTGCCCGCCCATTCGCCGGAAATCAGCTTGGGCAGATACAGGTCTTTCAGCGCGTCCGAGGCGTGATGCTCCAGCGTTTCGATCTGGCCCTGCGTCATCAACGGGCAGAGTTGCAGCGACAGGCAACTGGCCGACATCATGTCATTCACGGCGGTTTGCAGCGTCAAAGGCAAGCCCATGCCGCCATATTCGGGATCGGCCGCCATGCCGATCCAGCCACCTTCCGCGATTGCCTTGTAGCCATCCGAAAAGCCGGGCGAGGTGCGCACAACACCGTTTTCCAGCGCGGCAGGTGTGAGGTCGCCGTTGCGGTTCAGGGGGGCCAGAATGTCCTCGCACATCTTGCCGGCCTCGGTCAGGACCGCGATGGCAACGTCAGCTGTCGCATCTGCAAACAACTCGGTTTCTGGTAGCTGATCATAGCCGATGACATGGTCGAACAGGAACTGAAAATCGTCGGTTGTCGCGCGGTAGGTCATGGGAGTCCTCGGCAAATCTCTTGGCATCTGGGCGATAGGCCATTAACTGGGCCTTTATTCTTCCTTACTGAAGGTCAGTGGAGTGGCAAAGGAAAACGCAGCGTCATGAGTGCGAACGGTTTGGAAACGGAAATTCTGACCGCCGATCAGGCCGGGATCGCGCGGGCAACAGAGTTGTTGTGTGCAGGTGCCCTTGTGTCGTTCCCGACCGAGACGGTTTATGGGCTTGGCGCGGATGCCACCAACGACCTGGCTGTTGCGCGGATATTCGAGGCCAAGGGCCGCCCCCAGTTTAATCCGCTGATCGTGCACGTGCCCTCGCTGGACGCGGTGTCCGACATCGCAGTGCTGGATGGTGCGGCCCTTGATCTGGCGCAAGCCTTTTGGCCGGGGCCGCTGACCTTGGTCCTGCCGCTGAAACCTGGTGGTTCGCTGTCTGCCCTTGTCTCGGCCGGCCTTCCCACGGTTGCGGTGCGTGTGCCGGCCCATCCACTTGCACAGGAATTGCTGACAGTCGCGGGTGTTCCTGTCGCTGCCCCCTCGGCCAACCCGTCGGGGCGGATCAGCCCGTCGACGGCCCAGCATGTGCTGGACGGATTGTCGGGCCGGATCGAGGCTGTGTTGGACGGTGGTCCCTGTGAGGTAGGGTTGGAAAGCACGATTGTCGGGTTCGACCCAGCCCCCGTTCTTTTGCGCCCCGGTGGCCTGCCGGTCGAAGCGGTCGAGGCAGCGCTAGGTGGCCCCATCGCCACCCGTCAGACCAACGCAGGCATCAATGCGCCCGGCCAACTGTCGTCGCATTACGCGCCCGACGCCGCATTGCGCCTGAATGCCGATGCCACACGCCCGGGTGAACGCCTGCTGGGGTTTGGTCATGTCGATGCTGTTCTGAACCTGTCCCCGTCCGGCGATCTGGTCGAGGCGGCGGCAAACCTGTTCCGGTATCTGCACCAGTTGGATGATGAAGGTGATGCCCCGATTGCGGTGTCTCCGATACCCGATCACGGAATGGGGCGAGCGATCAATGATCGTCTGCGCCGGGCGGCGGCCCCTCGCGATTAGGGTGCGATTAGGGTGCGATTAGGGTGCGATTAGGGTGCGACTAGGCGTGACCGCCTTCTGCCGACAGAAGCAGCGGGTCGATCCCCAGCTTCGCCAATGCAGCCTTCCACTTTCCTTCGCTGTCATCGGAAAAGACGATGGCCTCTTCCGCGTCGCAGGTCAGCCAGGCGTTTTGCTGTATTTCGGCTTCCAGCTGCCCCGGCGACCAACCCGCATATCCAAGCGCGGCCAGCGCGTTTTCCGGGCCTTCACCTTTGGCCATGGCCTCAAGAATATCGCGTGTCGCGGTCATCGAAAACGCGGCATCCACTTTCAGGGTTGAGGCGTCGTTGTCATACTCACCCGAATGCAACACAAACCCCCGCCCGCCTTCGACCGGACCGCCAAAAAAGACGCTTGCCGCTTTGGTCGCAGCGCTTGCATCGATGTCCAGTTGCGCAAGAATATCGCCAAGCGAGACATCAGGCGCGGGTTTGTTGACGATCAGCCCCATCGCACCCTCTGGCGAATGGGCGCACATGAAGACGACCGAGTGTTCAAACCGCGGATCGCCCATGCCCGGCATCGCGATCAGAAGTTTGCCACTCAGGTCCATCGAGGTGTTGTCATCTGTGCTCATACTTTCAGCAAACCGCTGTGGGTCGGGAAAGGCAAGCCACAAAGGGGTAAAATGGTGACGATCTTTCCCCGAATTGTGATTTCACAATAGCGGTTTCACGCCTATGTATCGGATCATGAGCTTCAGAACAGTCATATTGGCCGCCCTTGTGGCGCTTGCCGCCTTCGTTTCGCCCGGATTTTCAGGGAATGGATTGCCACCAACGGCCGAGGAAGTGGTCAAGATTGACGTTCTGCCGGGTTGGCGGAACGGACAGGGGCAGCATGTGGCGGCGCTTCGCATCCGGCTGGCGGAGGGTTGGAAAACCTATTGGCGCGCGCCGGGCGAGGCCGGGATACCTCCCCGCCTGAACTGGCAGGGTTCGAAGAACCTCGCCGCCGTGCAGTTCCACTGGCCAGTGCCTGAAGTGTTTGACATCAGCGGCATTCGAACCATTGGCTATGCAAATGAACTGGTGCTGCCGATGACGCTTGTCCCCAAGACCGCCGGACAACCCATTTCACTGACCGGCAATGTCAATCTGGGCGTGTGTCTGGATGTGTGTATGCCGATGGACGCGAAGATCTCGGTCGAATTGCCTGCGCACGGCAGCGGGTTGGCGGCACCGATCAAACAGGCGCTGCGTGAGCGACCGGACACAGCACAGGAAGCCGGATTGCAGCGCGCTGTTTGCAAGGTCGAACCGGCGAAGGGCGGGTTGCGTGTCACAGTGAAGATCGAGATGCCGCAGATTGGCCCGAACGAGGTCGTAGTGGTCGAAACCGCCAATCCATCGGTATGGGTGTCGGAACGCGCAACCATGCGGCAGGGTGGGGCGCTGACCACGGTGGCTGATCTTGTGCACAATTCCGGCACTCCCTTTGCGCTGAACCGTTCCGACTTGCGCATGACTGTCCTGGCGGCAGGGCGTGGCGTGGACATTCGCGGCTGCACGGGCAGCTGACCTCCCCAACACATGATCCGACGATCTCGCGGCGATTGGTCGCCCCTGTGCCATATCGTGCCGCCTTTCCCGTTGCGAACACCCCTTGCTGTGCCTATACGGATCAACGACGAAGCCCATCGGGCCAGAGAGGTTGGCTGCCGATGATCGACCCGCGAAGGGGATCGGACGCAGCGTCGTCGATGACAAGGGACAGCCTCTTTGCGCCCAAATTCTGCGTGAAAGGATGTCTGCATGACCCGACTGATACTTCTTGCCCCTGGCCTTTTGGCTGGCCCTGCTTTCGCCGATCCCGGCCATATCGGCGAGATTGCCGGGCACGGACATGTTGGCGGCGTCATCCTGATCGGACTTGCCGCAGCCATCGGCCTTTGGGCAGCACTGAAGGGCTCGAAAGGGGCGCGGGCTCAGGCCGAGACCGCCAGCAAGGAGGCCAGCGAAGAGCCGGGCGAAGACGATTTGCAGGAGGCATAACCTATGTCGAAGATTGGTGTGATGATCTGCGGGCATGGCTCGCGCAGTCAGGACGCGGTGGATCAGTTTGCCGTGCTGGCCGAAAAGCTGCCTGCTTTGCTGCCCAAGGACTGGATGACCGATTATGGCTATCTGGAGTTCGCCAATCCGGTGATCCGCGACGGGCTGGACCGTCTGCGCGAAGCTGGTTGCGACCGCATTCTGGCCGTGCCGGGGATGCTATTTGCCGCGATGCACACCAAGAACGACATTCCGACCGTTCTGAACACCTATGCCAGGAAGCACGGGATCAAGGTCAGCTATGGCCGCGAGCTGGGTGTCGATCCCAAGATGATCGCCGCGGCCGGGGATCGTGTGCGGCAGGCCGTCGATCAGGCCGATGCTGAACACGGCGAGGTGCCGCTGGAAGACACCTGCCTTGTCGTCATCGGACGTGGGGCATCGGACCCGGACGCCAATGGCAACGTCGCCAAAGTGGCGCGTCTGTTGCAGGAAGGCATGGGGTTCGGTTGGTTGGAAGTCGGCTATTCCGGCGTGACGTTCCCTCTGGTCGAACCTTGCCTGAATCACGTCGTGAAACTGGGCTACAGTCGGGTTGTTGTGTTTCCCTATTTCCTGTTCTCGGGCATCCTGATCGACCGGATCTATGGCTTCACAGACAAGGTCGCCGCCGCCCATCCCGAGATCGAGTTCGTGAAGGCGGGGTATCTGAATGATCACCCCAAGGTGTTGGAAACCTTCGCCGAACGCATCACTGAACAGCTTGGCGCCGTCCCGCCGCCCAACTGCGGCACCTGCGGCTATCGCACACAGGTTCTGGCGCTGGACGAGGGCGAAGACCGCACCATTCCGGTGGAAGACCGCGCCAAGCACCCGGCCTATGCCGACGTGCCGCCGCCCACCTGTGTGATGTGCAAATACCGGGTCGAGGTGCTGGGGTTTGAAGCCGAGGTTGGCGCCATTCAGGAAAGCCATCATCACCATGTCGAAGGCCAGGGGGCGTCCGCACCGGGGTCGAACGTGGCCGATTGTTCGTTCTGCGACATGTTCTGCACCGGCGAATGCCGTCTGCATATGGGGCATCACCATCACCACGATCATCATCATGACCACGGTCATGACCATGATCACGACCACCACCACCACCATCATCACGATCATCACCATGATCACGTTCATGCCGAATACCCCCATGCCAAACACCCGCATGGGCCAGAATCAGCCCGTTCGAAATGAGCGAAAACGGCCGCTCGTCGGGCCCCAATGGGGCCACTCCCACGCGCCCCGCGCTCAGGTATGAGCGCGATCCGGCGGCGATCTATTCGCAGTCCTTCGCGACCCTGCGCAAAGAGGCGCGGTTGGATCGGTTTCCCGGTGGCATGGCCGCGCTTGCGACCCGTGTAATCCATGCGAGCGGCATGGTCGAAGTTGCGGATCGTCTGGCCTTTTCCGCGAACGCCTATGAAGCAGGTCACGCCGCCCTTAAGGCCGGTGCGCCCGTTTTTTGCGATTGCGAGATGGTCGGGGCAGGCATCATTCGCCGCTATCTGCCAGCGAAAAACGACGTGATCGTCACGTTGAATGATCCATCTGTGCCGGACCTGGCGAAGTCCATCGGCAACACGCGCTCCGCCGCCGCGGTCGAGCTGTGGCTGGACCGGCTGGATGGTGCGGTGGTCGCCGTGGGGAACGCGCCAACGGCCCTGTTCCACCTGCTTGAACTGATCGATTCAGGCGCACCCAGACCTGCCGTGATCCTCGGCTTCCCGGTCGGGTTCGTGGGGGCTGCGGAAAGCAAGGCGGAACTGGCCAACAACCCGCGTGGCTGCGAATTTGTCGCCCTGCGCGGGCGGCGCGGCGGGTCCGCCATTGCCTCCGCCGCTGTCAACGCGCTGGCCGCCGGATTGCCGGAGGAAAACACATGACGACCCCGTGGCTTCACATCGTCGGCATCGGTGAAGATGGCATCGCGGGGCTGACTCCCGCCACCCGGGCGGTCGTTGACGCTGCTGAAGTGATCGTCGGCGGCACCCGCCACCACGACCTGATAGATGGTGATGCAGAGCGCTTGGCCTGGCCGTCGCCTTTCGACAGTCTGATTGACGAACTGACCCAACGATCCGGCAAGCGCGTGGTTGTGCTGGCTACGGGTGATCCGCTTTGGTATTCGGTCGGGGCAAAAATTGGCCGTCACATTGACCCGGCGCAGATCGTTTATCACCCGCAAGTGGGCGCGTTCCAACTGGCCGCCGCGCGCATGGGCTGGTCGATGGCCGATCTGGAAACGCTGACCGTGCATGGCCGCCCGGTCGAGCAGATGATCGCCTTCATTCAGCCTGATATCCGGCTTCTGATCCTGACCACCGGTGCGGAAACGCCAGGCCAGATCGCGCGCTTTCTGAGCGAACGCGGCTTCGGCAAGTCACGTATGACCGTGCTGGCCCATATGGGTGGCAAGGACGAGGCACGCTTTGATGGTCTGGCAGAAAGCTGGAACCACGAGGTGCCGGAGTTCAACACGCTCGCCGTCGAATGCGTCGCCGCCCCCGATGCGGCCTTGCTGCCGCGTGTGCCGGGGCTGGCGGACAAGCTGTTCCAGAGCGACGGCACCATGACCAAGCAAGAGGTGAGGGCGATCACACTTGCCAAGCTGATGCCGATGCGTGGCGCGCTTTTGTGGGACATCGGCACTGGCTGCGGCTCGATCGCCATCGAATGGATGCGCGGCGCACGCTATGCCCGCGCCATCGGGATCGAACCGCGCGCCGACCGCCGTGCAATGGCCGCCGCGAACGCCTTGGCGCTAGGTGTGCCGAAGCTGGATTTGGTCGAAGGCGAAGTGCCCGCCGCGCTGGACGGTTTGGAAGCGCCCGACGCGATTTTCATCGGCGGTGGGCTGTCGGAACAGGTTTTCGATGCCGCTTGGGCCGAGTTGAAACCCTTGGGGAGACTGGTCGCAAACACCGTCACCATCGAAAGCGAGATGTGCCTGACCGCGCTGCATCAAAAACATGGTGGCCAACTGGTGAAGCTGTCCGTCGAACGCGCAGAGCCTTTGGGTCCGCATTCCGGCTGGAAACCCTTGCGCCCCGTCACCCAGTGGAGCCTGATCAAAAGATGAGCGGAACACTTTATGGTGTGGGTCTTGGGCCGGGCGATCCCGACTTGATGACCCTTAGGGCTGCGCGGCTGATCGGGGCTGCCAAAGTGGTCGCCTTCCCGACGCTGGAAGGCGGTGCCAGTTTTGCCCGCTCTATTGCTGCGCATCTGATCGCCAAGGACGCGGATGAAATCGCGATGGACATTCCGATGACCGTCGAGCGCGCCCCTGCGCAAAAGGCATATGATGCGGGTGCGGCCAAGATCGCCGCACGGCTTGACGCTGGGGACGACGTGGTTGTTCTGTGTGAAGGGGACCCGTTCTTTTATGGCTCGTTCATGTATCTGTTTGCGCGGTTGGCAGATCGGTTCCAGACTGAAATCGTCCCGGGTGTCACATCCGTCACTGCCTGTGCGGCCCGCGCCCGCAGCCCCTTGGTGGCGCGGAACGAGCGGTTGACCGTCTTGCCCGGCCCGCTTCCAGAAGACGAGTTGCGCGCCCGTATCGAAGGGGCCGAAAGCGTTGCCATCATGAAAGTTGGCCGCCACCTGCCCAAGATTCGCGGCGTGATCGAAGCGCTGGGTCTAGTTGACAAAGCCACCTATATCGAGCGTGCTTCACTGCCGGAGGAGGTCGTGCTTCCGCTGGCGGACGCCCCCGAAAAGGCCCCCTATTTCTCGATGATCCTTCTTGCGAAAGGAAATGATCCATGGCTGTGATGCCTGTTGTAATTTGCCTGAACAGGTCGGGTGAAAACCTGGCTCATCGCGTTGCAAACATATTGGGCGCTCAGGTGCATGGACGTGAGGGTCGTGTCAAAAAGGCGGATGCGTTTTTCCCCAACGCGCTGGATCACGTGCGGATGTTGTTTGCCGCAGGCACACCCATCGTGGGTGTCTGTGCTGCCGGGATATTGATCCGCGCCGTTGCCCCCCTTCTGGCCGACAAAACGACCGAACCGCCGGTTGTGTCCGTGGCCGATGATGGGTCGGTCGTGGTGCCGCTTCTGGGCGGGCATCGCGGGGCGAACCGTTTGGCCAGCCGCATCGCGGAAGACATCGGAGCGACCGCTGCCGTCACCACCGCGGGCGATGTGTCGTTGGGTGTTGCGCTGGACGAACCGCCTTTGGGCTATCGCCTTGCCAACCCCGAAGACGCGAAAGAGGCGATGGCGGAACTGCTTTCAGGCCGGGGCGTGTCCATCGTGGGAGAAAACATTTTCGACATTGAAGACACCGGCGGCGCGGTCGAACTGATCGTGACCGAAGCACCGGTTCAGACCGGCCCGACCCGTCTGGCCTATCACCCGCAACGCTTTGCGCTGGGCGTGGGCTGCGCGCGGGGGGCGGACCCGGACGAGCTTTGGCAGAACGTCTCCGCACAGCTTGACGCGGCCAATATCGCGCCGGGCGCGATTGCCTGCGTGACCTCGCTGGACCTGAAGGCGGACGAGCCTGCGATGAACGTTCTGGCCGCGCGTCTGGGGGTGCCCTTCCGCGTCTTCACCGCCGCAGAACTGGAAGCCGAAACCCCACGTCTCGACAACCCGTCCGACGTGGTGTTTGCCGAGGTCGGCTGCCACGGCGTGTCAGAAGGCGCCGCGCTGGCCGCCGCAGGCCCGGATGCCGAACTTGTCGTGCCCAAGGTGAAAACCGCCAACACCACCTGCGCCATTGCGCGAACGCTTGCGCCGATCACCGAAATGCGCGGTCGGTCGCGCGGCAAGCTGTCCATCGTCTCGATCGGCCCCGGTCAGCACACATGGCGCACGCCCGAGGCCAGCCGCTTGTTGCAAGAGGCCGAGGAGCTTGTGGGCTACGGTCTCTATATCGACCTGATCGGCCCGCTGGCCGCAGGTAAAACCCGGTCTGACTTCCCGCTGGGCGGCGAAGAAGATCGCTGCCGCTATGCGTTGGAACAGGCGGGCAAGGGCAAGAACGTCGCGCTGGTCTGTTCGGGTGATGCTGGCATCTATGCGATGGGGGCCTTGGTCTACGAATTGTTGGATCGCGGCCCCGAAGAAAAAGGCGTCAGCGCCGCCGCGCGCCGGGTTGAAGTTGTGTCCACCCCCGGTGTGTCCGCGTTGCAAGGCGCTGCCGCGCGTGCCGGTGCGCCACTTGGTCACGATTTCTGCGCCATATCGCTGTCCGATCTTCTGACACACCGCGAAGACATCGTGAAGCGTTTGCATGCCGCTGCCGAAAGCGATTTCGTCATCGCCTTCTACAACCCCGTATCGAAGAAACGCCGCACCCTGCTGGCCGAGGCGCGCGATATTCTGTTGAAGCACCGCCCGGCAGATACGCCGGTGATGCTGGCATCCAATCTGGGTCGCCCCACGGAACATATCCGCTATCGCAAGCTGTCCGAGCTTGAGGTGGACGAGGTTGATATGCTGACCGTGGTTCTGGTTGGATCGTCAAACTCGCGCCTTGCCCAATTGGGCGAAGGTCCCCGCATGTTCACGCCGCGCGGCTATGCCCGCCGCATTGATGGAGATCTGTCATGACCGTCTATTTCATCGGCGCCGGTCCCGGCGATCCCGAACTTTTGACCCTGAAAGCGCAGCGCATCATCGGCGAATGCCCGGTCTGCCTTTACGCGGGCTCTCTGGTGCCGCCAGAGGTCGTCGCCTGCGCGCCCGAAGGGGCCAAGGTGATGGACACGGCGGCGATGACGCTGGACGACACACATGCCGAGATCAAGGCGGCCCACACGCGCGGTCAGGATGTGGCGCGGGTGCATTCCGGCGATCCCTCGCTGTATGGCGCGATTGCCGAACAGATCCGGCGTCTGAACGCCGACGGGATCGACTATCATGTCATCCCCGGCGTGCCTGCCTATGCGGCTGCCGCTGCGGCCTTGGGGCAGGAACTGACCATCCCCGAGATTGCGCAATCCATCGTGCTGACGCGGATGTCGATGCAGTCCACCTCGATGCCTGAAGGGGAGACGCTTGAGAACTTCGCCAAGACCGGCGCGACGCTCGCCATCCACCTTGCCGTCCGTAACATGCGCGAGATCGAGCGGGTGCTGACCCCCTACTACGGTGCTGATTGTCCCGTCGTCGTGGCCTATCGGGTCGGCTGGCCGGATGAGATGTTCATTCGCGGCACCGTCGCCGATATCCGCAAAAAAGTGCGGGCCGAGAAGATCACCCGCACCGCGCTGATCCTTGTCGGCCCTGCGCTGGATCGTGGGCGAGATTTCAAGGATTCGGCGCTTTATGATCCGGCCAGACCGCATGTGTTGCGCCCTGTGGTCGGTGTCGATCTGGTCGAGGATCACAACACCTGATCCAAACCCGGCAGTTGCGCGTATAACTCCTTAGACGTGGCCCAACACAAGGACAGGGGATGAGCACATCTGAGCCTTCCAATGCGATCTTGCTGTTTCGCGATGATCTGCGGCTGTCGGATCACCCCGCCCTGACCGCTGCGGCGCAGTCCGGCCAGTGCCTGACCTGTGCATTCATTCTGGACCCGAATGCACCCTATCCGCCCGGTGGCGCGCGGCGCTGGTGGCTTCACCACGCCTTGAACGCATTGACCGCGCAACTGGCCGATCTGGGTGGGAAACTGGTGCTGCGCACCGGCGCGACGGCTGATGTTCTGGCCGACCTGCGCAAAGAAACCGGCGCGACCCATATCTATTGGAGCAGACGCTATACGCCCGATGAGATCGCCAGCGACACCGCGTTGAAGGCCGATCTGACTGCCGCAGGCTGCACGGTGCAGAGCCATCCCGGCCGATACCTGTTGGAGCCTTGGCGGGTCACGACAAAATCCGGCACGCCGTTCAAGGTGTTTTCGCCTTTCTGGCGCGCCAGCCGCGATGAAATTCGCGCCGTGGGGCTTGGCGACCCGTTGCCGGTGCCGAAAAACATCACGTTCGCCGATGAAGTCGCTACCGCTTCGCTTGAGGATTTCGACCTGCTGCCGACCGCGCCCAACTGGGCAAAAGGGTTCGAGGCGCTGTGGCACCCCGGCGAAGAGGGCGCGATGGCACGGCTGGACGCGTTTCTGGAAGAGGGCGCGCAAGGCTATGCCAAGGGCCGGGACTTCCCAGCAGAACCGCACACCTCGCGCCTGTCGCCTTACTTGCAGTCCGGCAATATCAGCCCCCGTCAGATTTGGGCGGCGCTCGATCGCGCCGAACATCTGGGCCAGATGTCTGGTCGCGACGCCGAGAAATTCCGCGCAGAGTTGGGCTGGCGTGACTTCGCAGCCTATCTGCTGTTTCACAACCGCGACTTCGAAGATACCGAGTTTCAGCCCAAGTTCCGTAGCTTCCCATGGCGCCATGACACGGACGCCCTGATCGCGTGGCAACGCGGCCAGTCGGGCTATCCCATCGTTGATGCCGGGATGCGCGAGCTTTGGCAGACGGGGTATATGCACAACCGCGTTCGCATGGTGGTCGCGTCCTTTTTGGTGAAGCATCTGCGGATCGACTGGCGCGCCGGGCGCGATTGGTTCTGGGACACGCTGCTGGACGGTGATCTAGCATCGAACGCGGCAAGTTGGCAGTGGGTGGCGGGATGCGGGGCGGATGCAGCCCCCTATTTCCGCGTTTTCAACCCGATGACGCAGGCCGAAAAATTCGACCCGGATGGCGGCTATATCCGTCAGTATGTGCCTGAAATTGCGGCCCTGCCCGACAGATATCTGGCTGCCCCATGGAAGGCCCCTGAAGATGTGCGCGCCAAGGCGGGCGTCGAGATTGGCCGGACCTATCCGGCCCCGATGGTGGATCACGCCACCGCCCGCCGCGCCGCATTGGAGGCGTTTGAAAGCCTGCCCTCGCCGGGTGATGATCTGGTTTGAACGCCGATCAGATTCAAAACCTTCACTTGACCGTTACACTTTCCATGCCATCATGTGTTGGGTTCGGAGGGGAACATGTTGGAATTTTTGCCAAAAGAAGTGCGTGAGGGACTGGAAGCCGCACGTAAGAAGGACCTCAAGAAGAAAAGTAGGCTTCGGATTCGTGTGAATGAAGAAGTCTTTCCGGTGCTCGATTTCTGGGAGGGCGGCTTCGCTCTTGATGCCGAACGAGCGCCCCACCTGCGCGGACTTGTTGACCTGTATGACGGATCACGCCACCTGTATCAGTGCCTGATCATCGCGTCCGAAGAAGACAACGGCCAAATGAGATACGAATTCAAATGGCGGGCCGAAGCCCATGACAAAGCCCCCCTGGATTTTGCGCAGGAAGAAAACGCGCCGGTTGCGCTGATTGAAGGGGAAGGCTGACCGGTCTGCCCTCAGAGGTCAGGGTCTGATCTCGACGAGTGTTCCGATGGGGGTGACGGCCCAAAGCTCTTCTATTTCGGCATTGGACAACGCGATGCTGCCATTGGTCCAGTCCTTTGTGATCGGATCCGGGCTGTTTCGCTTGTTTGGTTGGCCGTGGATGAAAATATCCCCGCCAGAATCACCCCCGTCGGCAATGGTGCGCGCGCGATCCTTGGGCAAGGGGTAGTCGATGCCCAGCGACAAGTGAAACGCACTTTTTTCGTTGCGGCGATCAATCCTGAATATGCCTTCCGGGGTCATGCCATCCCCTTGTAATGCCTTGTCACCTACGGGCGAAAAGCCCAATGCAATCTCATAGGTGCGGACAGCGGTGTCGGCCTGAAACACGATCATCCTGCGGTCTGATTTTTCAATCACGATACGGTCGATCTGGCCGATGATCGGCTCAAGTGTCGTGGGGGGTGCAGGGGGCGTGTAGCGATCCCAAAGGAAGAAGCCCAACACGCCGATAAAGACAAGAAGTGAAAGTCGAGAAAAGAAATGCGCCAAACCGTTCATGGCGCGCGTGTGTGCCAAGCGCGCCTTGTGTTCAAGGAATAACTTGCGGTGAATTTCGCGTTAGGCGGTTCTCTGCCGGTCGAAATGCTATTGTAGGTCGCTGAAAGCCTGCTTCATTCGCGTTACGGCTTCTTCCACCCGCGCGCCTTGTGTGGCGAGGTTGAAACGCTGATACCCATCGCCGCCCGTGCCGAAGCCGGGGCCGGGGCTGACGGCAATGCGTGCGTCGTCGCGGATACGCGCCGCAACCTCTTCATGCGACATGCCGGTACCGGAGAAATTGACCCAGGCCAGATAAGTGGCCTGCAACGGCATCGAGGACACACCCGGAATGCTGTTGATGCCTTCGTCAAACAGGGCTTTGTTTCGCGTCAGGTGGGCGATCTGTTCGTCAACCCACGCCGCCCCTTCAGGCGAATACGCGGCGGTGATCATCGCCAAAGCCAACATGCCGGGTGCATAGTCAAGTTTACTAAGCTGATTGTGCATCTCGGCCCTGAGCCTGCTGTCCGCAATGATCAAGTTGCCGGTGCGCTGACCGGCGATGTTGAAGGTCTTTGACGGTGCAGTTAGTGTCACCAACCGCGATCGTGCGTCAGGTGCCGCGACGGCCATCGGAACGAACGTGTTTCCAGGATAGACCAGATCGTGGTGGACTTCATCTGACACCAGTAACAACCCATTGCGATCTGCAAAATTGGCAACAGCACGCAGTTCATCTTTGGTCCAGACCCGGCCTGATGGGTTCTGTGGCGAACACCAAAGGAGAATCTTTTCGTTGCCTGTCAGGCGCGACTGCGCGTCGTCCAGATCAAGCTCGTACTGGTCCCCGGCCAGGGCCAGCGGACACTCCACCACCTGGCGGTTGTTCTTTCTGATCTTCAGTGCAAACTCATGGTAAACGGGTGTGAAGATCACGATCCCGTCGCCCGGTTCGCTCCAGACGTTCAGGCACAGTGCAATCGCGTTGCCCAAACCCTGACTGGTCAGGACCCAATTCGGGTCGACATCCCAGCCGTGCCGGGTCTTCATCCACCAAGCGACGGCGTTCAGATACTCGGGATATTCCCAGGAATAGCCAAAAACACCATGATCTGCGGCGCGCTTCACCGCGTCAATCACGCAAGGGGCGGTGGGATAGTCGCTGTCAGCGGTCCACATTGCCAACCCGTCTTCGGGAGATACGCCAAACAACTTCTCCATCTTGTCCCACTTGGACGAATGGGTGCCGCGACGGTCGGTGATCTTGTCGAAACTCATTGGGTCTCCTTTCTGGTGGCACGGTAGCGGTTTGGACGTCAGGCGCAAGTCGAGTTGCGCCATGTGTGACAAGAGGTTTCACCGCTTCGCCCTGACGCAACCATTGCGCAGCGCGCGCTCATCCCCTAAATCCTCCGCATGAGTATTAAACCGATCCTTATTCACCCCGATCCACGGCTTAAAAAAGTCGCCGAAGTGGTGCCAGATTTGTCTGACGACCTGCGCCAATTGGCCGACGACATGCTGGAAACTATGTATGACGCGCCGGGCATTGGTCTGGCCGCGCCGCAGGTGGGCGTGCTGACGCGACTGATCGTGATGGACTGCGTGCGTGAGGATGACGAGCCTCCGCAGCCTGTGGTCATGTTCAATCCCGAGGTCATATTGTCCTCGGATGATCTGAACACCTATGAAGAAGGCTGTCTGTCGATCCCCGAGCAATATGCCGAAGTCACCCGCCCCAAAGAGGTTTCGGTCCGCTGGGTCGACCGTGACGGCAACGTGCAGGAGCAGGACTTTGACGGGCTGTGGGCCACTTGCGTGCAGCACGAGATCGACCACCTGAATGGCAAGCTGTTCATCGACTATCTGAAACCGCTGAAACGGCAGATGATCACGCGCAAAATGCAAAAACTGAAACGTGAAATGGCGCGGATGTGACCCATCGCCCGTTTCTGAGATATCCGCACAAATGCCTGCGCACCGCAGCTGATCCGGTGACCGAGGTGACGGATGACACCCGCGCGATATGGGACGAGATGATCGAGGCGATGGACGCCATGCCGGGCGTTGGTCTGGCGGCGCCCCAACTCGGGATTATGCAGCGTTTGGCGGTGGTGGATGCCTCAAACGAACGCGGCAAGGCGGTCAGGATGGCGAACCCGGAGATACTGTATCGGTCCATCGAGTTTCGTGAGCACGAGGAAGCCAGCCCGAACTTGCCCGGTGTTTCGGCGGTGATAAGTCGCCCGCGCGCGGTGACGGTTCGGTTTCTTGACGAAAACGGAGCAGCGCAGGAGCAGGATTTTGTCGGCATCTGGGCCACCTCGGTTCAACACCAGATCGACCATTTGAACGGGCGGATGTATTTCGATCACCTGTCCAAGGTGAAGCGCGATATGCTAATCAAGAAAGCAAGGAAACTGGCGCGATGAGGCTTGTGTTCATGGGCTCGCCCGATTTCTCGGTGCCGGTGCTGGAGGCTCTGGTGGATGCCGGCCACGAGATCGCCGCTGTCTATTGCCAGCCACCACGCCCCGCCGGGCGCGGCAAGAAGGACAGGCCCGGTCCGGTCCATGCCCGGGCCGCGGAACTGGGGCTTCAGGTGCGCCATCCGGTGTCGTTGAAGGATGCCGATGAGCAGGCGGCGTTTGCCGCGTTGAACGCTGACGTTGCGGTGGTCGTGGCCTATGGCCTGATCCTGCCGCAAGCGGTTCTTGATGCGCCCAAGCATGGCTGTCTGAACATCCATGCGTCGCTTCTGCCGCGCTGGCGTGGGGCAGCGCCCATTCATCGCGCGATCATGGCAGGAGATCCGGAAACCGGCGTTTGCATCATGCAGATGGAGGCTGGATTGGACACCGGCCCTGTTCTGCTGCACGAGGTGACACCGATCGGCGCACAGGAAACCACGGCGGAACTGCATGACCGCCTGTCGGCCATCGGTGCACGTCTGATCGTCGAGGCGTTGGGCCGCCTGCCCGATCTGACCCGGGTGCCGCAAGCTGAAGACGGTGTCACCTATGCCCACAAGATCGACAAGGCCGAGGCGCAGATTGACTGGACCCGTCCGGCCGTTGAAGTGGATCGCCTGATCCGCGGGTTGTCGCCATTCCCCGGTGCGAAATGCGATATGGGGGGCGAACAGGTAAAGTTGCTCGCTTCACGTGTCTTGGATGGTTCGGGCAAGCCCGGTCAGGTTCTGGACGGGTTCACCATTGCCTGCGGTGAGGGCGCGGTTGAAATCCATCGCGCCCAACGTCCCGGCAAACGTGCGATGGAAGCCGAGGATTTCCTGCGGGGTTTTGACCTGCCCGACACGGTGAAATAGCTCTTACATTCCGGGGCGAAGCGCCCCATATTTCAGACATGCCGGTAATCATGCTGATCATCTTCGGAGCCGCCGCCGGGTTCTTGGCGACAAGGATCATGAATCTGCGCACCGACGTGCCGACCACCATTGCCATTGGCGTGGCCGGGGCGTTGATCGGAGGGTTTGTCCTGCGGTCCATTGCAATGATTGGTGGTCTGGCCTTTGGTTTTGTAGGCGCGGTCGTGGGTGCCATTCTCCTGATCTGGATTTGGCAGAAGTATAAGGACCGAAAGTAAGGCGTTACGGGCTTAAGGTGCGGCGTTGTTTGGGCGCGAAAAGCCTTGTCTTGAAATGTTTTCTTAATCATTGATTAACCAATCGCCAGCAACCTGACGACTATGGTGCTTCGGTTTTTCATCTGCGTTCTGCCAATGCTTTTTGCGTCCGGCGATCTTGCCCAAGCGGGTGCGTGGCCGCGCGACAAGGGCGGGGCGTTTTTGTCCGGGCAAGCGCGACAGAACGCCGACACGTTGGACGAAGCTCCGGTGATCAGCGTCTATGGTGAATACGGGCTGACGGATCGTTGGACCATTGGTGGCAAGCTGGATTATGCGCTTGCCTCCAATGATATATTGCAAATGAAAGCCTTTGCGCGATGGCATCTGCCAAACAGCGACGAGCCGTGGCAAAAAGCGGTCAGTTTGGCGGTCGAAGGGACCAAGGACGACCCCTACGTCTCGCCTTCGTTCCATTTGGGGCGGGGGATTGAGACCGCGATTGGCCCCGGTTGGCTGGATATAGAGTTGACGACCACTTTGTCCGTCTTGGATGCGCAGATGGACTACAGTGCGTTTGCGCAGATTGGCGTGAAACCAAGTCAGCGCCTGATGACGATGGTCGCCCTGGACGTCACCGGGATCGATGCGGATGCGCAGATCGACCTGATCCCGTCGGTGGCGTGGGAATACAAGCAGGGCAAACACCTACAACTTGAATGGACTTATGCGCTGGATGGTGCGGTTAAGCACGAAGTCGCAGCGGGAATATGGCTTGAGTTCTAGGCTCTATCTGCTCTTGAACGGTTCCATCCCCGCGCGTGCCAGTTCATCAGCGCGTTCGTTTTCGGGGTGGCCGGCATGGCCCTTGACCCATTGCCACGTTACCTGATGACGCGCTTGCGCTTCGTCCAGCCTTTGCCAAAGTTCGACATTCTTCACGGGTTTCCTGGACGAGGTCCGCCACCCGTTCCGCTTCCAGCCATGGATCCAACCGGTGACACCGTTCTTCACATAGGCGCTGTCGGTGATGACCGTGATCGCGCAGGGTTTGCCAAGGGTTTCCAGCGCCATGATGGCAGCCATCAGCTCCATCTGGTTGTTGGTGGTTTCCGACGCGCCACCCTTCAACTCCCGCTCTTTGATCACCGCGCCGTTCTCATGCGCCTGCAACAATGCGCCCCAACCACCCGGACCGGGATTGCCAGAACAGGCGCCGTCGGTGTACGCGACAAACTCAGCCATGGGCTGGACCTGTCAGCGGCTCGTAGCCCGGCAGAGTGCTTGTCCGCTTCAGCCAATCGCGCAGCGCGGGAAAGGGCGACAGATTGAAGCCGCCCCGGTCCTCGGCGGTGTGGGTATAGGCATACAAAGCGATATCCGCGATGGTCGGGGTGTCGCCCGCAAACCAGTCTTGATCGTGAAGCCCGTGCTCCATCAATTCCAAGATACCGTTGCCGGATTCAAGAAGCTGGTCGAGAAGTTCCGGCGTCGCTTCATCCGCAAGATGGGGATAGCACCGCAAGGATGCGCGCACGGCTATGGCCGGTTCATGGCGGTTCTGTTCGAAGAACATCCACGACAGCATACGCGCCTGCGCCAAGGGGTCGTCAGGGATCCACGGTGTGCCGCTGGCCAGATACCACAGGATGGCGTTGCTTTCGCTTAGCACCTCGCCGGTGTCCAGATGCAATGCCGGCACCTTGCCCAGAGGCAGTTTCCCTTCGGTCTTCGCGGCCTGTAGGTCGGGCGATCGGGTTTCACACGGGACGTGATGATATCGCCGACCCAGCAACGACAGGAGCAGCCGCACCTTATAACTGTTGCCGGAACTTGGCATGGAATAGAGGGTCAGCATGTTCGATGTCCTAACGGCGGTGGCAGATCAGGCGGTTTCACGCAGGACGCGGGGCACTTTGAACTCTACGTTCTCTTGTGCGGTTTCGACCCGTTCGACCGTGACGTCAAAGCGGTCGCGGAACGCGTCGATGACTTCGTCTACCAAGACCTGAGGGGCAGACGCCCCGGCGGTCAGGCCGACCGTTCGAATGCCATCGATGGCGCGCCAGTCAATCTCGGTTGCGCGCTGCACCAGCATGGCATAGGCGCAGCCATTGGCGCGCGCCACTTCGACCAACCGGCGCGAGTTGGAGCTGTTGGGCGCACCGATCACCAGAAGCGCATCGACCTTGGGCGCGACCGCTTTCACAGCTTCTTGCCGGTTGGTGGTCGCGTAGCAGATGTCTTCTTTATGTGGGCCGATGATCTTTGGGAACCGGGTGCGCAAAGCCTTGACCACAGCGGCGGTATCATCGACCGACAGGGTGGTCTGGGTGATATAGGCAAGCTGTTCGGGGTCGCGCGGGGTCAGGGTGGCGACATCGTCGGTAGTTTCGACCAACAGCACTTCGCCTTCAGGCAATTGCCCCATCGTTCCGATGGTTTCCGGGTGGCCTGCATGGCCGATCATCACCATTTGCAGGCCGTTCTGGTGGTGCCGCTCGGCCTCGATATGCACTTTCGAGACAAGCGGGCAGGTGGCGTCGACATAGACCATCTCGCGACGGCTGGCTTCGGCGGGCACGGCCTTCGCGACACCATGGGCCGAGAAGATGACGGGGCGGTCATCGGGCACCTCGTCCAGGTCCTCGACAAAGATGGCGCCCTTGGCGCGCAGCCCATCGACCACGAATTTGTTATGCACAATTTCGTGGCGCACGTAGATCGGCGGCCCCCATTTCTCGATCGCCATTTCGACGATCTTGATGGCGCGATCCACCCCGGCACAAAACCCGTTGGGCGCGGCAAGATAAAGTGTAAGAGCAGGCTTGGTCATGGCATCCTCCGATGCGGGGAGGGGTACGCATTTTATGCGCCAAGGTCCAGTCGGAAGCGGTGCCGGACACGGAAATGTAAAAGGCCGGAGCAATCCCCGGCCTTCGCTGCCCCTGATCAGACGGTGGGATCAGTCCTCGGTCCGCTCGGGTCGGTCAAACTCGCGTGGCGGACGCCCAATCACATCTTTCAGCTCTTCCAGCTCGATAAAATTATCGGCTTGGCGGCGTAATTCATCGGCGATCATCGGGGGTTGGCTGCGGATCGTGGACACGACCGACACACGCACGCCCTGACGTTGCAGCGCCTCGATCAGAGGGCGGAAATCGCCGTCACCCGAAAACAGAACAGCATGGTCAATATGCGGCGCGAGCTCCAGCGCGTCCACGGCCAGTTCGATATCCATGTTGCCTTTGACCTTCCGCCGCCCCATCGAGTCGGTGTATTCCTTGGCTGGCTTGGTCACCATCGAGAAGCCGTTGTAGTTCAGCCAATCCACCAGCGGGCGGATCGGAGAATACTCCTCATTTTCCAGAAGGGCTGTGTAGTAGAACGCGCGGAGCAGTTTGCCCCGGCGCATGAATTCTTGGCGAAGTAGCTTGTAGTCGATGTCAAATCCCAGCGATTTGGCGGCCGCATAGAGGTTTGAACCATCGATGAACAGCGCGAGCCGTTCGTCCCGGTAGAACATAATATTTCCTTTCCAATTCGCTTCGCCGAATAATCCCGTGAGTGGTAAATGTGAAATCAATCAACGAAGAAACATATCTTGCAATCTAGGGAAACAATACGGTGCCGCAAGCAATTAATTCGCGTATAACCTGTCCAAAAGTGCTGGTTTCATTAGGAAGTAACGCGACGTCAAGGCGGCGAGAGTCGGCAAAAATCTTACGCGATGCGGTTGAACATCTGGCGGCACAAGGATTTAGAATCACCAGAGTCAGCCGGTATTATAGCACGCCTTGCTTTCCGGCTGGTGCCGGCCCCGATTTCGTGAATGCGGCGCTTGGGATCGACACAGATTTACCGCCCGACGAAATACTGTCCGCACTGCATCAGGTCGAAGCCGGTTTCGGTCGCGAACGGCCATCACGCTGGGCGCCACGCACATTGGACCTGGATCTGATAGCCTGTGGTGGCATTATTCTGCCCAGCAAATCTGTTCTAGCACACTGGATGAACTTGCCACTGGACGACCAGAAAACCCGGGCACCAGATCAGTTGATCCTACCGCATCCACGTATGCATGAACGCGCCTTTGTGCTGATTCCCCTTGCCGATGTTGCCCCGGACTGGCACCACCCGATAACGGGCAAGACTGTGCAACAGATGGCCGATGAATTGCCAGATGAAGAAAAAAAGGGTGTTTTGCCGTATTCGCACCCGTAATGCGGGCCTGTTTTTGCTTGTAACCCGCTTGCAACGGCCCTAGATAGGCGGTTCACATCCCCTTGCAAGGAATGGAGATTGATCATGGCCCGCGTGACGGTTGAAGATTGCGTAGATAAAGTCCCGAACAGGTTTGAGCTTGTAATGCTCGCCTCGCATCGCGCCCGCGAAATTTCGGCTGGGGGCCAGATCACTGTCGATCGCGACAATGACAAGAACCCTGTCGTGGCCTTGCGTGAGATTGCGGATGAAACGCAAACCGCCGATGAACTGCGCGAGCGTATGATCGAGAGCCATCAGACTCAGATCGAAGTTGATGAGCCGGAAGAAGACAGCATGGCCCTGCTGATGGGTGCGGAAGCTGCTGACAAGCCCGCCGAGGACGATCTGTCGGAAGAAAAACTTCTGCGCGCATTGATGGAAGCGCAAGGTCAGGGCTAAACGGATCTAAGATCCCCGCGGGGTGGCGGACCGGATGAACGACCTTCCAGATCTTGACCTTGATCTTGATGGGCTGATCGAACGGATCCGCCGCTATAACCCCAAATCCAATCACGAACTGATCCGCGCGGCGTATGAATACGGCGCGCGTATGCATGATGGCCAGACCCGCCATTCAGGCGAGCCATACTTCACACACCCGTTTGCTGTCGCTGAAATTCTGGCGGATATGCAACTGGATGATGCCACGATCATCACCGCTCTGCTGCATGACACGATTGAAGACACCCGGTCGACCTATTCCGAAGTGACCAAGATCTTCGGGGCAGAAGTGGCAGAACTGGTCGATGGCGTGACCAAGCTGACCAATCTTCAACTCAGTTCGTCCGAGACCAAGCAGGCGGAGAATTTTCGCAAGCTGTTCATGGCCATGTCCAAGGATTTGCGGGTGATTCTGGTGAAGTTGGCCGACCGGCTGCACAACATGCGCACGATCCGCGCCATGCGGCCGGACAAGCAGGTTCAAAAATCGCGTGAAACCATGGATATCTATGCCCCGCTGGCTGGTCGCATGGGGATGCAGTGGATGCGCGAAGAACTGGAAGACCTTGCCTTCCATGTTCTGAACCCTGAAGGCCGCAACTCGATCATGCGGCGCTTCCTGCGGCTTCAGAAGGAAAGCGGCGATGTGATCGAAAAGATCACCGGCGATATCCGGCTGGAACTGGACAGGGCTAAGATCAGCGCCGAAGTCTTCGGGCGCGCCAAGAAACCATTTTCGATCTGGCGCAAGATGCAAGAGAAGAATCAGAGCTTCTCGCGCCTGTCGGACACTTATGGGTTTCGCATCATCACCGACAGCGAAGCGGATTGTTACCGCGTTCTGGGGGTGATTCACCAACGCTGGCGCGCCATTCCGGGTCGGTTCAAGGATTACATCAGCCAGCCGAAATCCAACGGATATCGGTCGATTCACACGACCGTTTCGGGTCGTGACGGAAAGCGCGTTGAAGTGCAGATCCGCACCCATGCGATGAATGACGTGGCCGAAGCGGGGGTTGCGGCGCATTGGTCTTATAAAGACGGGGTGCGCGCCGAGAACCCATTCGCGGTTGATCCGGCCAAGTGGATTTCATCGCTGACCGAACGGTTTGAAGCAGCGGAAGATCACGACGAGTTTCTTGAGCATGTGAAGCTCGAAATGTATCAAGACCAGGTGTTCTGTTTCACCCCGAAAGGCGAGGTGGTGAAGCTGCCGCGTGGCGCCACGCCGTTGGATTTCGCTTATGCAATCCACACGCGGATCGGGGACAGCTGTGTGGGGGCCAAGGTCGATGGCATTCGGGTCCCACTTTGGACCCGGATCAAGAATGGCCAATCGGTCGAAATCATGACCGCCGAAGGGCAAAGCCCGCAAGCCACCTGGATTGACATCGTTGTAACGGGCCGTGCCAAGGCCGCCATTCGTAAAAGCCTGCGCAGCGTGGATCGTGAACGCTTTGTGCGACTGGGGCGCGAACTTGCGCGCGTGGCATTTGAACATGTCGGTCGCAAAGCGACAGACAAGGCGCTGGCGACCGCTGCCAAGCAACTGCGTCTGGACAATGTCGAAGAGCTGTTGGCACGTTTGGGTTCTGCCGAATTGCAGGCGCGCGATGTCGTCGCAGCCCTGTACCCCGAAAGCGTTGAGGCCGAAGCCGAGGTCGATGGTGATTCGGTGGTTGTTGGACTTGAAACCGGGCAGGACTTCGCCCGCGCGCAATGTTGTCAGCCCGTGCCGGGGGAACGCATTGTCGGGATCACCTATCGCGGAAAGGGCGTCATGGTGCACACCATCGACTGCGACGCGCTTGCTGATGTGGCCGAGGACAGTTCCCGCTGGGTCGATTTACATTGGCATTCCGGGCAGCACCCGGCCATTCATACGGTCAGCATAGATATGACCATTTCAAACGACGCGGGGGTTTTGGGCCGGATCTGCTCCTTGATTGGTGAGCAGAAGGCCAATATCTCGGATTTGAAGTTTCTGGATCGGAAACCTGATTTCTACCGCCTACTTGTTGATGTAGATTTGCGCGATATTGAACATTTGCACGCCATTATGCTGACATTGGAAGCAGATAGTGATGTTGCCGATGTTCACCGACACAGGGACATCGCCCGCAAACCGTAACCCGCCAATTTTGGCCGAAAGGGACCATCCGTGTTCAAAAGAAATCCGCGCTCATACCTGCGTATCATTGCGGAATTCTTCTATCCACGGGGCGGATGGTATCGGGCGTCGCAATACGTGATACACCGCATTCGGCGCCTGCCCGACCCGGCGCACAGGATTTCGCGCGGGATTGCAGCCGGTATCTTTGCCTCGTTCACGCCGTTTTTCGGACTGCATTTTCTGACGGCCGCGATCCTGTCGTGGATCATACGCGGCAATGTGCTGGCGTCATTGCTGGCGACTTTTGTCGGCAATCCGTTGACCTTCCCGTTGATCGCCGAACTTTCCGTCAATCTGGGAAATGCAATTCTGGGCCAGTCCACAAATGTACATCTGCCCGAGATCGCGGCACAGTTTGCGGCGGCCACGTCTGACTTCTGGATGAATATGAAAGCGCCGTTTACCGATCACGTTGTTGATTGGTCGCGCTTGTCAGCGTTTTTTCATCGCGTGTTCCTGCCCTATCTGGTCGGCAGCATCATACCGGGCATCGTGGCTGGCGCCATCGGTTATGCAGTGTCAAACCCCGTGATCCACGCCTATCAGCGTCGTCGCATAAAAAAGCTGAAGGAGCGGTATGAAAAACGTCTGAAAGCCGCACGAGACAAGGCTGGCGAAGCCCGGGAAAAACCGTAAGACTTGGCGCGGTAGACGATTGTATTGAACGGAGGTGCGCGACATGGCCAACCAGATCAAAAAGCTGCGCCTGGGTGTGAATATTGACCACGTCGCAACGGTGCGAAACGCGCGAGGTTCGGCCTATCCTGACCCGGTGCGCGCCGCGCTTCTGGCCGAACAGGCCGGGGCTGATGGTATCACCGCGCATCTGCGCGAAGATCGGCGGCATATTCTGGACGGCGATATTGATCGCTTGATGGAAAAGCTGTCCGTGCCACTGAATTTCGAATGTGCCGCGACTGACGAGATGCTGGACATCGCGTTGCGGCACAAACCCCATGCAGTCTGCCTTGTGCCTGAAAAGCGCGAAGAGTTGACAACAGAAGGCGGGCTTGAGGTCGCGCGGCAGGACACCCGGCTTGCCGAATACATTGCGCCGCTGCGGGATGCCGGGTGCCGCGTGTCACTGTTCATCGCGGCTGACCCGGTGCAGATCGAAGCCTCGGCGCGGGTGGGGGCAGCGGTGGTTGAGTTGCACACAGGTGCTTATTGCGACCTGCATGCCGAAGGTCGGCTTGATGAACGCGATGCCGAGCTTGCGCGACTGCGAAAAGGGGCCGCGCTGGCCCATTCGCTGGGGCTTGAGGTGCACGCGGGGCACGGTCTGACCTATGACACTGTGAAACCCATCGCTTCGATGCCCGAAGTGGTCGAGCTGAACATCGGGCATTTCCTGATTGGCGAAGCAATATTCCGTGGCCTTCCGGATGCGATGGCCGAGATGCGCGGTCTGATGGATGAGGCGCGCGGATGACGCTGCCGCCGCGCCCACATCGGAGGTCCGAATGATCCTTGGCATCGGCACCGATCTTGCGAATATCGACCGAATTGCCGTGACGCTTGAACGCTTCGGTGATCGGTTCCGCAATCGCGTATTCACCAAAGTCGAGCTTGCCAAAGCCGCCCGCCGCCGCGACGAGGCCGGAACATTGGCCAAACGCTGGGCGGCGAAGGAAGCCTGCTCAAAAGCCTTGGGCACCGGGCTTGCGATGGGGATAAGCTGGCGCGACATGGCGGTCAGCAACCTGCGCACGGGCCAACCTGTGATGGCGGTCACTGGCTGGGCCGCCGACCGACTTTCCGAGATGACACCAGAGGGGCACGAGGCGATCATTCACGTCACGCTGACAGATGATCACCCTTGGGCGCAGGCCTTTGTGGTGATCGAAGCGCGACCGGTTGAAAAGCGGCAAGCATAGCGCGGCGACGCCCCTCAAAACTTGACACTTCCTCCGCATCCGCTCATATCGCCACTCATCCCCAATGGGCTGGCATAGATCGGTCCGATGAAAGAGGCAGACGTGAACATGGCTGAAAAGAAACAAGACGGCATCTGGGAAACGATCAAGACGATCTTCTGGGCGCTGATCATCGCTGGTGTGTTCCGCACATTGTTCTTCCAACCCTTCTGGATTCCCACCGGGTCCATGAAAGACACGCTTCTGATTGGAGACTTTCTGTTCGTGAACAAGATGGCCTATGGCTATTCGCGCTATTCCTGCCCGTTCTCGTCCTGCCCGATCTCGGGTCGGTTGCTGGGGTCCGAGCCCGAGCGTGGCGATGTCGTTGTGTTCCGCCACCCGTCGCTTGGCACCGATTACGTGAAACGCCTGATCGGGCTGCCGGGTGACAAGATACAGGTTACGAATGGCATTCTGTTCATAAACGGGGAAGAAGCGAAACAAGTGCCCGACGGCACGTTCGAGGAAATCAAACAAGCGCAGGGACGCTTTGCGACCTTCCCGCAATGTGCCAACAGCCCGGTCGGGCAGGGCGGCACCTGTATCAAGGAAAAAGCCATCGAAACGCTGCCCAACGGCGTCACCCATTCCGTCTTGAATGTGCGCAACACGCGTCTGGACAACACGAATGTGTTCACGGTGCCGGATGGCGAGTATTTCTTCATGGGTGACAACCGCGACAACTCGACCGACAGCCGCGTCAGCCCCAATGCGGGCGGCGTGGGCTTCGTGCCTGCTGAATACTTGTTGGGCCGCGCGGATCGCGTCATGTTCTCGGCGGCGGGCAAGCGGCTGTTCTATTTCTGGACGTGGCGTTATGATCGGTTCTTCAAGGCGATCGAGTGAAGCTGTCAAGTGATCTTCAAGCCTTTCAAGGCCGTATCGGGTATGAGTTCAAAGACCTCGAGCTGCTGATCCGCGCGCTGACACACGGGTCGTTTTCATCGGCCACACGACCCGACAACCAGCGGCTGGAATTTCTGGGCGACCGGGTGCTTGGTCTTGTGATGTCCGAAAAATTGCTGCGCGACGATCCTGACGCGCCCGAAGGCACTTTGGCCCCGCGCTACAACGCGCTGGTGCGCAAGGAAACCTGCGCGGATGTGGCGCGGCAAGTCGATATCGGCGCGGTGCTGAAACTGGGCCGGTCAGAGATGAAGACCGGCGGGCGGCGCAAGCAAGCCCTGTTGGGTGACGCGATGGAGGCCGTGATTGCAGCGGTTTACATGGATGGTGGGTTGGATCAGGCCCGCGAAATGATCCTGACGCTGTGGGGCGACCGGATCGACAAGGTCGAAGATGACGCACGTGACCCCAAGACCGCGTTGCAGGAATGGGCGCAAGCGCGCAAGATGCCCCCACCGGCATATATAGAAACCGCGCGCGAAGGGCCGGACCATGCGCCGGTGTTTACGATCAAGGCTGAACTGTCGAACGGACGTTCTGCCGATGCCACGGCAAATTCAAAACGCGCCGCCGAGCAGGCGGCCGCCCGCACGCTGCTGAAGCAGTTGGAGAGCAAGAAATGACAAGCCAACCGCAACGTGCCGGTTTCGTCGCCCTGATCGGGGAACCCAATGCCGGGAAGTCGACACTGACGAACCAGATGGTCGGAGCCAAGGTCTCGATCGTGACGCACAAGGTGCAGACGACGCGCGCGCGCATCCGTGGGGTGGCCATCGAGGGCGACACCCAGATCGTGTTTGTGGACACGCCGGGCCTGTTCCAACCGCGCCGTCGGCTTGACCGGGCCATGGTCGCCGCCGCATGGGGCGGCGCCGCGGATGCGGATATCACCGTTCTGCTGGTCGAAGCCCATCGCGGCGTGACCGAAGGTGTGAAGCGCATTCTTGAGGGGCTGGAAGAGATGGGCAAAGGCCGCACCGTCGCGCTGGCCATCAACAAGATCGACAAGGTGAAGGCCGAGGTGCTGCTGGCCTTGGCGAAGGATCTGAACGATCGCTATGATTTTGCTGAAACCTTCATGATCTCGGCCGAAAAAGGTCACGGGGTGCCAGCCTTGCGCACGTGGTTGGCAGAACATCTGCCGGAAGGGCCATGGCTGTATCCCGAGGATCAGATTGCCGATCTGCCCATGCGCATGATCGCCGCAGAAATGACGCGCGAGAAGCTGACCCTTCGACTTCATCAGGAACTGCCCTACCAGCTGACGGTCGAAACCGAGAATTGGGAAGAACGCAAAGATGGCTCGGCCCGTGTGGACCAGATCATCTATGTCGCCCGCGACGGTCACAAAGGCATTATTTTGGGCAAGAAAGGCGAGACGATCAAAGCGGTCAGCCAATCCGCCCGAGCCGAGTTGGAAGAATTCATGGGCCGCAAGATCCACCTGTTTTTGCAAGTGAAAGTGCGCCCGAACTGGCTGGATGAAAAAGAGCGCTATTCGGAAATGGGGCTTGATTTCAAGGACGGCAACGTTTGACTCGGCTGACCGCGGATCTGTGGGTTGCGGCCTATCTGACGCGGTTGCGCCTGTCTGACATTCCCGCGTTCATTACCCGCAAAGGGGACGCGACAGCCGGGGCAGTTCTGGTGAAGATGAACACGCTGGACGGGCGGGCGGTGGCCTATCAACGCAGTTTCGATTTGATGACCGGTGATCGGTGCTGGGTCGCCCTGACTGGCGGCGACGAGGCCGATGTTGACGCAGCACTGGAGCGCCAAAAGAGCTTCGACCCTGATCTTTGGGTGATCGAGGTTGAAGATCGGGCGGGCCGCCATCTGCTGGATGAACCGGGCCTGTCGGATTGACCCCCATTGCCAAGCACGCGACGAAGGCTAGTCTGACCGCAGGAGGGTGACAGGCATGGATTGGCGGGACCAAGGCGCGCTTTTGTCCGTGCGCAAGCATGGCGAAACCTCGGTGATTATTGATGTGTTCACCGAAAAGCACGGGCGCCATGCGGGCGTGGTGCGTGGCGGCACCAGTCGGAAAATCGCCCCGATCCTGCAACCCGGCGCGCAGTTGGATGTCGCGTGGCGGGCGCGGCTGGAAGAACATATCGGCAGCTATACGGTTGAACCCTTGCGCAGTCGCGCGACGGTGTTATCGGACCGCACTGCGCTGGCTGGACTGAACGCGATCACGTCGCTGCTGACGTTTTCCCTGCCCGAGCGCGAGCCTCACCCGCAGCTTTATCGGCGGACGCAAGCGATGCTGGACCTGCTGGGAGCGAACGAGGCATGGCCGACTGCTTATCTGAAATGGGAACTGTCGTTGCTGGATGATCTCGGTTTCGGGCTGGACCTGTCATCCTGTGCCGTGACCGGGGCGATGGATGATCTGACCTATGTGTCCCCCAAAACCGGGCGGGCCGTGTCGGCTGAGGCGGCGGGCGAATGGGCTGACCGTCTGCTGCCCTTGCCACCCGAACTATTGGGTGCGGGCAGCGGCGCACGTGAAAATATTCTCGCCGGGCTTCAGACCACCGGCTTTTTTCTTGGTCAATGGCTGGCGCATGCCTTGGGCAACAATCCGTTGCCCGAACCACGCGCAAGGCTGATTGATCGCCTCAAACGCGAGGTGCGTGACGATTGACCAAGGCCTGTCAGCGTTGCGACAGGAAAACCATCTGACCACCGGTTTCGTTTGACATGATCAGCATATCGCCCTGCACCTCAATCTGACGCATCTCGGTCAGAGCAGTGAAATACTGGCTTTCGTGGTCTAAAGCGTCGCAAGCTCGGCGAGTCGCGGCGATTGGGCCGATCTCGAACCAAGGATAAGGCGCTTTCTGCTCGCTTGAATAACTGTTGCAGGGGGCTTCGCCGACGATCTGACCGGGTTTCGGGAAGGTGATCGTTGCATTGGAGTCGAAGGGCTTTCGATCAATCTCAAGCAGCGTCCATACGGTTTCACGGTCGGCATAGCCGGAAATCGTTTCATCCGTGCACGCGGACAGAGCGAGGGACGCGAGCGCGGCGGGGATGAGCAAAGTCGGTTTCATGCTGTCAACTTACGCCGCAAGGGTCATATTGCCAACGTGATCAAGCGTCACGAAGGGCAAGAATTGCGGCCATCAGCGTGGACATGGCGTTCTTGTTGCCCGTCGCGTCTGTGGCGGACAGAGCATCCATACCCACAAATGAGCTGTAGATAATCCGCGCAAAATCGGGGTTTGTCAGGTCCAGTTCGCGCAGGATGTCTTCCAGCAATGCCATCCGCTTTTGATCGACACGATGCACCGCTTCCGAGGCCAAAGGATTACCATACGCCCACGCACGGATTGCTGTTTCGGCCAGATCACCATCGGCTTTCAGCCCTGGCGAAGCCGCCATGTCGCCGAGTTGATACAGCCGTTTGACCGGATCGTTGTCGTCGGACAGTTTACGCGTAATCGCGTCAATGGCGTGGTCTTCCCACGTAGCAAGAAGTCTTTTATGGAAATCTGGAACGTCCTGGAAATGCCAGTAAAAAGACCCCTTTGTCGTTCCTAACGCGCGGGCCAGGGGTTCAGCTTTCAGCGCCTGCGGCCCGTTGGAGGTCAAGGCGGCCAGGCCCGCCCTGATCCAGTCGTCTGCATTTAGGCGTGGTTTGGTGGCGGGCATGAAACTGCTCCAATATGGTGCATACGGTTACGTAGGGATATCCGAGTCGCGAAGCAAACATACGCCAGCGTATTGTAGTATGCAACCGGGTATAATACCGCGCAGGCCACCGTGTTTGGTCGGCTCGGGCCGCAAACCGCAGTGTGCTAGCCCAACAAGCGGCGTGCAATCACCTGTGCCTGAATTTCGGCGGCACCTTCGAAAATGTTCAGGATTCTTGCGTCGCACAAAACGCGGCTGATTTGATACTCAAGCGCGAAACCGTTGCCGCCGTGAATTTGCAGCGCGTTGTCAGCGCAAGCCCACGCCACACGCGCACCCAGCAGTTTGGCCATACCAGCTTCAAGGTCGCAACGTTGGTCGTGATCCTTTTCCCACGCCGAGAAATAGGTAAGCTGCCGGGCCACCATGATTTCGACCGCCATCATCGCCAGCTTATTAGCAACGCGTGGGAAGTTGATCAGGGATTTGCCAAACTGCTTGCGGTCCTCGGCATACTGCATGCCGATTTCCAGCGCGTTCTGGGCCACGCCGATGGCGCGGGCGGCGGTTTGGATGCGGGCGGCCTCGAAGGTTTTCATCAGTTGCTTGAAGCCCTGGCCTTCCTCGCCTCCGAGCAGATTTTCGCCCTTTACCTTGAACCCGTCGAAACCGAGTTCAAATTCCTTCATCCCGCGATAGCCAAGCACTTCGATCTCGCCGCCCGTCATGCCTTCGGTCGGGAAGGGGTTTGCATCGTCGCCGGGCTGTTTTTCGGCAAGGAACATCGACAGGCCACGGTGATCGGTGCTGTTCGGATCGGTGCGCGCCAGAAGCGTCATCACATGGGTTCGTGCGGCGTGGGTGATCCAAGTTTTGTTGCCGGTCACTTCATAATCGCCATCTGCGTTCTTCACAGCGCGGGTGCGCAGAGAGCCAAGGTCGGACCCCGTGTTGGGTTCTGTAAAAACCGCCGTCGGCAGGATTTCGGCGGACGAGATCTTGGGCAGCCAGTGTTCCTTCTGCGCATCCGTGCCACCGGCAAGGATCAGTTCTGCGGCAATTTCAGAGCGGGTGCCCAAAGAACCGACGCCGATATAGCCGCGGCTGAGTTCTTCAGACACCACCACCATGGAGGCCTTGGACAGCCCCATTCCGCCAAATTCCTCTGGAATGGTCAGGCCAAAGACGCCCATCTCCGCCAATTCTTCAAGGATTTCCATCGGAATGTAGTCATCTTTCAGGTGCCATTCATGCGCGTTCGGAACGACCCTGTCATCGGCATAGCGACGGAAGGTTTCGCGGATCATCTCAAGCTCTTCGTCCAGCCCGGTGGCCCCGAAAGTGGCGTGGCCGGCATTGTCGCGCATCAGGGCAACCAGCCGCGTGCGGGCGGCCTGGCTGTTGCCTTGGGCGACAAGCGTGTCAATCGCATCAGTGTTCAATGCAGAGCCGTCTATCCCCATATCGGACAAGCGCGCCATTTCATTCTGACTCATCATGATCCCGCCCTTTATCTGGGCAAGATACTCCCCGAAGGCGATTTGCAGGATCAGCTTCTCCATCTCGCCGAGCCTTCCATCGTCCTTCAGACGACCTGCCCAGGCGTTCATCTGGCGCAGACTTTCGGTATAGGTGGCAAGCCACGACAGGGCATGGGCAGCGGCTTGATGATCTTCCAGCATTTTGCCCGAGACACGATCACCTTCCGTCACCATGTCGCGCACCGATGCCTTTGCGGCGTCAAATACGGTTTCGACCGGTGCCAGTGCGTCGGCGGTAAGGGTCAAAAGGTCGTCGATCAGAGCGCCTGTCATCGCTGTCTCCTGTCACAATCTGAGCCGGGATTCGGCTGCGTATTTCGCATTTGCAGAGAAATAATCTTTTTGCAGGTGCAGCGCAATAAAAATACGTCAGATATGGTCAAAACGAACAAAAGTGACGCAGTAATTTATCTGCTGCACCACCGTTCGGGCTTCGATAGAAGGAAGGGAACGCGCATATCGTTACGGAAACACATTGGGACTATTGACCGAAATACCGCAGTTGACTCTGCTCCTGGCCGCATTTGTCGCCGTGTTTGCCGGGTTCGTAAAGGGGGCTGTCGGATTTGGAATGCCCCTTATCATGATCTCGGGTCTGGCCACTATGCTTCCGGCTGAGCAGGCCTTGGCGGCATTGATCGTGCCGACGGTCGTGACAAATGGATACCAAGCCTTTCGGCAAGGTCTGATGGCTGCATGGCAGGCCGTTGCCAAATTTCGCGTCTTTCTGATCGCCCTTTTGATCTGCTTGACGCTCAGCGCCCAGCTTGTGACCGTGTTGTCCCAATCAGCGCTGTTCATCTTGATCGGCGTACCGGTCGTGGCATTTTGCTTGATGCAACTCAGCGGGTGGAAACCGACGCTCCGCCCGAAGGATCGCAAGCGGGATGAAAGCCTGATCGGTGCCTTCGCCGGCCTGTCGGGCGGATTATCGGGCGTCTGGGGGCCTCCAACCATCGCATATCTGACGGCGATCAATACGCCAAAGGCAGAACAGATGCGGGTGCAGGGGGTGATCTATGGCGCCGGTGCCGTTGCCCTTTTTGCGGCCCATCTGAAATCCGGGGTTCTGAATGCGCAGACCTTGCCGATGTCGATCTCGATGCTGTTTCCGGCGCTGATCGGGATGGCGCTGGGTGGCGTGCTGCACGACCGGATGCCGCAGGCGACGTTCAAGCGGGTAACACTGATCGTGTTGACGGTGGCGGGGTTGAACCTGATCCGCAGGGGGGTGTGGGGCTAGGCTGAACGTAAAACGCGCCCCGAAGATCGAGGCGCGTTTGAAAGCGTGTCGAAGAGCCGCTTAGCCGATCGCGACGGCTTTCACATCGTCGTCGATATCGCCTTCATACTGAACGAAGTTCTTGGCAAACATATCGACCAGTTTCTGGGACTGCGCGTCATAGGCAGCGGCGTCCTGCCACGTGCGGCGCGGGTTCAGCAGAAGGTCTGGCACTCCTTCAACGGTTACGGGCACTTCAAATCCGAAATTGTCGTCCTTGCGGAACTCCGAATTGGCAAGCGATCCGTCCAGGGCCGCAGTCAACAATGCACGCGTGGCGCGGATTGGCATACGCGAGCCGGTGCCATATGCGCCCCCGGTCCAGCCGGTGTTAACCAGCCAGCAGGTTGCGCCATGCTTGGCAATCTTGTCGCGCAGCAACGCGCCATATTCTGCCGGGCGGCGCGGCATGAAGGGTGCGCCGAAACAGGTCGAGAATGTGGGTTCCGGCTCGGTCACACCCTTCTCGGTCCCGGCCACTTTCGATGTGAAGCCTGACAAGAAATGATACATCGCCTGCGCCGGGGTCAGCCGCGCGATGGGAGGCAGCACGCCAAACGCATCACAGGTCAACATGATGATATTCTTGGGATGTCCGCCCACCGCGGTTTTCGACGCATTCGCGATATAGTGCAGCGGATAGGCGCAGCGCATGTTCGCGGTCAGGCTATCATCCTCAAAATCCAGCTCCTTCGTTTCCTCGTCATAGACCATGTTCTCGATCACGGTCGCGAACTTGGTGGTGGTCGCATAGATCTCCGGTTCTGCTTCGGGCGACAGGTTGATGGTCTTGGCGTAGCAGCCACCTTCGAAGTTGAAGGTGCCGGTGTCCGACCAGCCGTGTTCGTCATCGCCAATCAATGTGCGTTCGGGGTCCGCCGACAAAGTGGTCTTGCCGGTGCCCGACAATCCGAAGAAAATTGCGGTGTCGACGGGATTTCCAGTGGCGTGGTTGGCCGAGCAATGCATCGGCATGACACCTTTTCCCGGAAGGATATAATTGAGAAGCGTAAAGACAGACTTCTTGTTTTCGCCCGCATATTCGGTGCCGCCGATCAGGATGATCTTGCGGTCGAAGTTCAGCGCGATGACGGTTTCCGACCGGCAGCCGTGTCGTTTGGCGTCGGCTTTGAACGACGGGCAGTTTATGATGGTGAACTCGGGTTCGAACTCGTCCAGTTCTTCGCGGTCGGGGCGGCGCAGCATGTGGCGAATGAACAGGCTGTGCCATGCCATTTCGGTCACGAGGCGTACATCCAGCCGGTACGCGGGGTCAGCACCACCGAACAAGTCCTGAACATAGTAGTCCTTGCCCTTCATGTGATCCAGCATGTCATCATACAGAACGTCGAACTTGGCGGGATCCATCGGCGGGTTGTTTTCCCACCAGATATGCGGCTCGACGCTGGGGGTTTTGACGACAAACTTGTCCAGGGGCGAACGGCCCGTGTGTTTGCCGGTCGTGACCAGGAACGCGCCGCCCTGCCCCAAGCATCCTTCGCCACGCTCCAGCGCGGCTTCGATCAGAGCAGGTTCCATCAAGTTGTAATAGACATTGCCCAGCCCCTTGATGCCTTGATCTTCCAAGCGGCGTTCTGGGTTCACCCGTCCAGTGGTCATATTTTACTCCTGTCGCCGGTCCGTCTGTCCCCGGCGTATTTAGGGTTCACATGAAACCGCGTGGCACCCACCACGCGCGCCAACCCTCATGTGAACGAGAGCCGGTAATCGCGCTATAGCATGGTGCCTTTCAAATGGAACAGGTCGCTTTAGTGCAGTTAGCGCAACCAAGCACCTGTTTGCGCAATCATGTTGCGCGCAGGGTGGTTGCAATGTGCGGTAAATTCGCCAGCATTCTGATCAATTCATGCGGCAGACCTGCGCCTGGCGCCACGATTCGCAGTTACATATTGATTCGCATGACCGAAAACAGGACAATGGCGCAAAACAAAATAAACATGAGCAGTGTAAGGAGACCCCTATGTCGAGAATCGCTTTGGTGGACGATGACAGGAACATCCTGACTTCCGTCGCGATCACTCTCGAGGCCGAGGGCTTCGAAGTCGAAACCTACAATGATGGCCAAAGCGCGCTTGATGCGTTTATGCAGCGACTGCCCGATATGGCCGTTCTGGACATCAAGATGCCGCGGATGGATGGAATGGATCTGTTGCAGCGTTTGCGGCAAAAAACAAAGACCATGCCGGTGATCTTCCTGACCTCCAAAGATGACGAGATTGACGAGGTGCTTGGCCTCAGGATGGGCGCGGACGATTACGTGACCAAACCTTTCAGCCAGCGACTTCTGGTGGAACGTATTCGTGCCTTGTTGCGGCGGCAGGAGGTGATTGCCAAAGACGACGCGGGCGACGTGGAAGAAAGTAAATCGCTTATTCGTGGCGATCTGACGATGGACCCGCTGCGTCATGCTGTGTCATGGAAAGGCAAGGACGTATCCTTGACCGTGACCGAGTTCTTGTTGCTTCAAGCCTTGGCCCAGCGCCCCGGCTTTGTCAAAAGTCGTGATCAACTGATGGATGTGGCCTATGACGACCAAGTCTATGTCGATGATCGCACCATCGATAGCCACATCAAAAGGCTGCGCAAGAAAATGCGGACCGCCGACGACGATTTTTCGGCAATCGAAACGCTGTATGGCATCGGTTATCGGTATAACGAGGAATAACGCCGCGTGCGTTGGACAAGATGGTGACAAAGGTGAAGGACACCAAAGCCACAACCCGAAGCGATCTTGTTCTGGGTGAGGACTGGGTCTCGCCGAGTGGCGAGATGGATTATGAACTGCGCAACAAGCGGGCGCAGCGCGGGCTGATCTCGATCAACCGGTCGCCTTTGGCGCGCAAGATCATCACGTTCAATCTGCTTGGTCTTGTTGTCCTGGTTGCGGGGGTTCTGTATCTGAATCCCTTTCGTGACAGCCTTCTGATTCAACGCGAACGGGGCTTGGTGGTCGAGGCTGAACTGATCGCGGACGTGTTCGAAGCGCAGCTTGTGCAGGCCAGTGAAAATCAGGCAGTCACAGCACCCGAGCAGCCGAACTTACCTGCGCCTGAAGGGGAGGTGATGGCTGAGGTGGTGGTGCCCGCCGCACCCGACTTCGCTGAAACGCTGTCCGATTTGCAGCTTCCGGTGGGTCTGGAAGTTTTCGTTTTCGACGCGAACGAGGCTTTGTTGGCGCGATCTGTTGGTGTGCCACCGGCGGAACCGACACCGGTTGACGATCTGGGGCGTGAGATCGGGTCAACCATCATCACCGATCTGCTGAACGCTGTGTGGGAAGGTGTGTCCGGCATTGTCGCAAAGGGCGATGGTCAGTCCCTGCCGCTGGACACCGAAGTGATGGCACGGACGCTCTATCCCGGTGCCATGAACGGCGCGACGCGGGTTTCGAACGGTGTCGATGAAAATGGCGGCACGGTGTTCTCGGTCGCGACGCCCATCCTGCAAAACGGGGTTCCGGCCGGTGTGGTCGCGATCACCAGTGCAACCGGAGAGCTGGATTTGCTTGTCCGCGCCGAGCGTGAGCAGTTGTTGCAAATGTTTGTCATCGCGATCCTTGTATCAATCGGTCTGAGCCTTGTTCTGGCCTCGACCATAGCAAACCCGTTGTCTGACCTTGCTGCTGCGGCAGAACTTGGGCGCGACAAGGATTCCAACAGTGTTCGAACTGGCCGGGTTCGCATCCCTGATCTGACCGCGCGGCCCGATGAAATCGGTCGTTTGTCCGGCGCGCTTCGGGGGATGGTGGCCGCTCTTTACGACAGGATCGATTCCAACGAACAGTTCGCGGCGGACGTGGCGCACGAGATCAAGAACCCTCTGGCCAGTCTGCGGTCGGCCATCGGCACGTTGCGGCTGGCCAAGAAAGACGAACATCGCGGAAAACTGCTGGACGTGATTGACCACGATGTGCGCCGGCTGGACCGTTTGGTCAGCGACATTTCGAACGCATCTCGGCTGGACAGCGAGTTGGTGAAGGAAGAAGAGGAAGAGTTCAACCTTCTGAAAATGCTGCGCAACCTGACCGAGTATCTGGGCAATGAAGGCAGCGACAAAGGTGTTGAGTTCATCACCGACCTGCCGCCGGACCCGATCTTTATCCGAGGGTTGGAAGCCCGGTTGGCGCAGGTGTTTGTGAACCTGATCACCAATGCGCTGAGCTTCTGCGACGAAGGTGACGCGATCCGCGTTTGGGTTCGCAGACGAGAAAACCGTGTGCTGGTGGTGATTGAAGACACCGGTCCAGGCATCCCCGAACAGGCGTTGAGCAAGATTTTCAAACGGTTCTATTCGGAACGCCCTGAAAGCCAGTTTGGCAACAATTCGGGCTTGGGGTTGGCGATCTCGAAGCAGATTGTCGAAGCCCATGGCGGTGTGATCTGGGCGGAAAATATTCGCCCTACAGACGCCGATCTCACGTCTGACCCGTTGGGGGCGCGTTTCGTGGTTGGCCTTCCGGTGTGACCGACAATGACCCGATGAAGCCGCTTGGCTTTCATGCAACGACGATTGCCGTTGGCGATGCGGCCGCGATGATCGTTGGGCCGTCAGGCTCGGGAAAGTCTTCGCTTGCGTTGCAGTTGATCGGGCTGGGGGCAAAGCTGGTCTCGGATGATTACAGCCGCGTCAAAGTCAGGGAAGATGGGCCGATCGTTCTGGCCCCTGACCGCCTGCAAGGGGTGATCGAAGCGCGTGGCGTCGGGCTTGTCAATGTTCCATGGAAGGCGTCGGCACGTTTGCAACTGGTCGTTGATCTATCCAGGGACGAACTGGCGCGCCATCCGGCTTCACGACACCTCACAAACATTGGCGGATATGATATCGACCTTGTTTTGCGGGTTGACGCGCCTTACTTCGCATGTGCGCTATACCACCTGCTGAAATCCGGCAGGTATGACGAAACAAGCTAGGCGATGATGATGACCGACGACAATGCCAACACGGGACAGAAAGTGGTTCTGGTCACCGGCCCATCCGGCGCCGGGCGAACCACGGCTATCCGCGTGCTGGAAGATATCGGCTATGAGGTCATCGACAATCTGCCCTTGTCCTTGATTGGCCGGGTTCTGGGCGGCCCGGCACTGGATCACCCGCTGGCGCTGGGCGTTGATGTGCGTAACCGCGATTTTTCCACCGAGATGATGTTGCAGGTTATCGAAGACCTGCGCGAAAATGAAAACCATGATGTCGAGGTGTTGTATCTGGACTGCTCGCGCGAGATGTTGATCCGCCGCTATTCGGAAACCCGGCGTCGTCACCCGCTTGCCCCGGCAGAAACGCCGGATCACGGCATCACCCGCGAGATCGAGCTTCTGGCCCCGATCCGGGGCCGCGCGGATGTGCTGATTGACACGTCGGACCTGTCGCCGCATGACCTTAAAGAGGAACTGATGCAATGGCTGTCGCAGTCGGGTGCGGAAAATCTGGCGGTGTCTGTCCATTCGTTTTCCTACAAGCGGGGCGTGCCGCGTGGGCTTGATATGGTGCTGGATGCACGGTTCCTGCGCAATCCGCATTGGGAACCGTCGCTTAGATCGCTGGATGGCCGCACTGATGCCGTTGCAGATTATGTCGCCAAGGATCCGCGGTTTGACGAGTTCTTCACCCGTGTCGCAGAGTTGGTGGACTTTCTGATCCCCGCATATGGCGATGAGGGGAAATCGCATCTGGCAATCGGTTTCGGGTGTACCGGAGGGCAACACCGCTCGGTTGCCCTTACGGAAAGATTGGCAAAGACGCTTGCACACAAGGGTTGGCAAGTGTCAATTAGACATCGGGAATTGGAACGCCGCGCCGAAACGGGGCCGGCGTCGAAGCAGTTGGGGTAACGAGCGTGATCGGCATCGTGATCGTCGCGCATGGCGGGCTTGCAAGGGAATATCTTGCCGCTGTCGAACATGTTGTCGGCAAACAACCCGGTGTGCGTGCAATCTCGACCGCGGCGGATTGCGACCGGGACAGCAAACAATCCGAGATTGCCGAAGCTGCCAATGCCGTCGACGAAGGTGATGGTGTGGTGGTCGTCGTCGACATGTTTGGCGGATCGCCCGCCAACCTGTCGCTTCCGGCGTGTTGCAAGGCCGACAGAAAAATCCTGTATGGGGCCAATTTGCCCATGTTGGTAAAGCTGGCCAAGACCCGACATCTGCCGATTGACATGTCCACGAGCAAGGCGCTTGCAGCGGGTCGAAAATACATCGACTGTATTGATGGTATACAGGAGTTGTAGTGTATGAGCACGAGCCGCGAATTGGAGATCATCAACGTCAAAGGGCTGCACGCACGTGCATCGGCCAAATTCGTTGATACGGTCGAAAACCATGACGCGACCGCCCGCGTATCCAAAGATGGGATTGATGCCGAAGGGGATTCGATCATGGGTCTGTTGATGCTGGCAGCGTCGCAAGGCACGAAGATCCACGTCGAAACCTCGGGTCCGCAAGCTGCCGAACTGATGGCGGCATTGACCGAACTGGTTGAAGACAAGTTCGGCGAAGGCATGTAGGGCGCGTGCCGCGGGTTGTATATGGGACAAGACGTCGTGAATAACGCAGACAGCGATATGGTCGAAAGCAGTCAGGATGACCTGTCTCACGACCAGTATGACCGTCGCAACCTGACCTATGCCAATTCCCTGAACAACCCGGTCCAGTCCTACGTGATCCGGATTGTCGAATGGTTCACCGGCAAGATCTCGATCCTGCGCATGGTCCGAAAACTGGAAAAGCGGGGCGCACCGAAGGGGCAGGCGTTCTGGGGTGCCTGTCTGGACGTGATGGGCATTCGTGTCGAAACGCCTGAAGATCAACTGCGGAATATTCCACCCGACGGTCCGGTGATTGCGGTTGCCAATCACCCGCATGGATTGGTGGACGGGATGGTGTTGGCTGAACTGATCGGTCGTCGCCGTCAGGATTATCGCATTCTCAGCCGCTCGGTTCTGGATGGGTTGGATCAGGTTGCGTCGTCCTACATGATCCCCGTGCCATTTCCACATGATCCTGAAGCGCAACAAAAGATGGTCGAAATGCGCGCCAAGACCATGGCGCACCTGAAAGCCGGCGGGCTTGTAACCCTTTTCCCGTCTGGTGTCGTTGCGTCGTCAAACACGCTGTTCGGCCCGGCGATTGAGCGGGAATGGAATGTCTTTACCGCGCAATTGATCCGCCGCTCCGGGGCCAAGGTGGTGCCGATCTACTTCCCCGGCGCGAACTCACGCTGGTATCAGATCGCCAACCGGTTGTCGGCCACCATGCGGCAGGCCTTGTTGCTGCATGAGATCGTCAAAAGCTGCAACCGCCCGCAGAAACCTGTGATCGGGACGGTGCTGACGGATCAGGAAATGGCGCGTCTGCACACCGATCCACGCGGCTTCATGGGCTGGCTGCGCGCTCATACGCTCGCCTTGGGCAAGCCTAGCGATTAGTCAGATCGCCGTTACCGTGTTGGAACGGGCGTGTCACCGCGATAGTCATAAAACCCACGTTTGGATTTCCGGCCAAGCCATCCAGCTTCGACATATTTGGTCAGAAGCGGGCAGGGGCGGTATTTGGTATCCGCCAACCCGTCATGCAGAACGTTCATGATGGCAAGACAGGTGTCCAGCCCGATGAAATCTGCCAGTTCCAGTGGCCCCATCGGGTGATTGGCACCCAGTTTCAACGATGTGTCGATGCTCTGCACGGATCCCACACCTTCGTAAAGCGTGTAAACCGCCTCGTTTATCATTGGCATCAGGATGCGGTTGACGATGAAGGCTGGAAAATCTTCGGCGCTGGCGGCGGTTTTGCCCAGACGCTCCACAACGCCATGGCAGGCTTTGAACGTTTCCTGGTCAGTTGCGATGCCCCGGATCAGTTCCACAAGCTGCATCACCGGAACCGGGTTCATGAAGTGGAACCCCATGAACCGTTCCGGGCGGTCCGTGCCGCTGGCCAGCCGCGTGATCGAGATGGACGAGGTATTCGATGTCAGGATCGTTTCAGGTTTCAGATGCGGCAAAAGTCCGTCGAAAATCTTCTTCTTAAGGGCTTCATTTTCGGTTGCTGCTTCGATGATCAGATCGGTTGCGCCGATGTCCGGTAATTTCAACGTGGTCGAGATCAGGCCCAGTGCTTTATCACGTTCTTCGGATGTGATCGCGTCGCGTGAAACCTGGCGCTCCATGTTCTTCGCGATACGCGCCATGGCTGCATCCAGACTGTCCTGACTGATATCGTTCAGGCGCACCTCGTAACCGGCCAGTGCCATCACATGCGCGATGCCGTTGCCCATTTGCCCGGCACCCACAATGCCAATCGTCTCGATGCTCATCTGATCCCTTTCATTGTCTTGCGACAGAGTATGCGGCAGCGCGGCGGGGGTGCAAGGGTTAAGCACCACCTAAAAAGATTAGCTGCATTTGAGGGTTAGCCAATTGAAAACCAGTTTATGCGAATCATCGTTTCGGGTGAATTTAATTGGAGTGGGTGGAATGGCTTACGATACCTTGGGCAAAGGTCCTCTGAACTATCAACTGTGCAGATACGGGACGTCGAAAATTCTGTTTCGTGGTCCGAAAAAGAAGCTGGCCACGCCATATATTGCGGTGCTGGGCGGGACCGAGACATTTGGCAAATACCTCCCGCATCCCTATCCGGACCTGCTGCAATTGGAGCTTGGTTTGCAGGTCGCGAATTTTGGATGTCAGAATGCCGGGGTGGACGCCTTTTTGCATGATCATGGGTTGCTGACGCTGTGCAACCGCGCCAAAGTAACCGTGTTGCAAGTGCCCGGCGCGCATAACATGTCGAACCGGTTCTATTCTGTGCACCCACGACGTAATGACAGGTTTCTGCGCGGTTCGAACCTGTTGAAAGAGCTGTATGGCGAGATTGATTTAACCGAGTTCAACTTTACGCGCCATCTTTTGACGGCTCTGCACGACACATCGGCTGAACGGTTCGCCAAGATCGTGCAAGAGCTGCGCACGGCATGGGTTGCGCGGATGAAACTTCTAATCGCGAAGCTGGACTGCGAAGTCGTGCTGCTGTGGCTGGCCGATCACCGGATCAGCGAAGGCGCGCAGAACGGCATCAATGGGTCGGACCCGCTGTTTGTCGATCGCGACATGGTGCGAGCCATCGCGCCTTTTGTCGCGGATGTTGTCGAGGTTGCGGTGTCTCGGCAACAGAAGGAAGATGGGCATCGCGGGTTGGTCTATGCCGATATGGACGAACCAGCCACACGCGACATGCTGGGCAACATCGCCCATCAAAACGCAAGCCGCGCCGTGCATGACGCCATTGACCGGCTTCGGTAAGTCGGGAACGAAAAAGGCCCGCACAAATGGCAGGCCTTAGTCTATTCTGATCGTTCAAACGTCAGAGCTTTTCGGTCAGTTCCGGGACGGCTGTGAAGAGGTCAGCGACCAGACCAAAATCGGCGACCTGGAAGATCGGCGCCTCTTCGTCCTTGTTGATCGCAACGATGATTTTCGAATCCTTCATGCCAGCCAGGTGCTGAATGGCGCCCGAAATGCCGACCGCGATATACAGGTCCGGGGCGACGACTTTGCCGGTCTGACCCACCTGCCAGTCGTTCGGGGCATAACCCGAATCGACCGCTGCACGTGATGCACCAACGGCCGCACCCAGCTTGTCTGCAAGTTGCTCGATCAGTTTGAAATCCTCTTCCGAGCCAACGCCACGACCGCCGGACACGACCACACCAGCCGAGGTCAGTTCGGGCCGGTCACTTTCGGCAACCTTGTCCTCGACCCATTCCGACAGGCCGGGGTTTTCGGCGGCCGAGATGGTTTCAACCGAAGCGGACCCACCTTCGCCAGCGGCGTCAAATGTCGATGTCCGAAAGGTGATGACCTTTTTCGCATCTGACGATTTCACGGTCTGAACGGCGTTGCCCGCATAGATCGGGCGCTCGAACGTATTGGCATCAACCACACCCGATGCGTCCGAAATCACCATAACGTCCAACAACGCGGCCACGCGGGGCATCACGTTCTTGGCGTCGGTGGTGGCCGGGGCAACGATATGTTCGTAATCGCCAGCCAACGATACGATCAGGGCTGCGGTCGATTCTGCCAGACGATGACCCAGCGATGGATCCTCGGCGACCAGCACCTTGGACACGCCGTCGATTTTCGCGGCAGCGTCACCCGCCGCAGCGGCCGAGGCACCAGCAGCGAGAACGGTCACATCACCCAGCGCTTTCGCGGCCGTGACAGTCTTGGCGGTGGCGTCCATCGCCAGTTCGCCATTGTTGACTTCTGCGAGAAGAAGAACAGCCATTATACAGCCCCCGCTTCTTTAAGTTTCTCTACCAGTTCGTCGACCGAACCCACGATGATGCCAGCGGCCCGCGCGGCGGGTTCGGTGGTCGAAACGATTTCAAGGCGCGGCGTGACGTCGACGCCGTAATCGGCGGCGGTTTTTTCGTCCAGCGGCTTCTTCTTCGCCTTCATGATGTTCGGCAGCGAGGCATAGCGCGGTTCGTTCAGACGCAGATCGACGGTGACAATGGTTGGCATCGAAACCTTGATGGTTTGCAGACCGCCATCCACTTCGCGGGTCACAACGGCCTTGTCGCCGTCAATGTCCAGCTCGGATGCGAACGTGCCTTGTGACCAACCCAGCAGGGCTGACAGCATCTGGCCGGTAGCGTTCATGTCATTGTCGATGGCTTGCTTGCCTGCCAGAACCAGGGTCGGCTGTTCTTCTTCAACAACCTTCGCCAAGATTTTTGCAACGGCCAACGGTTCGATGTCGTTATGAACATCATCGGCAGCGACCACCAGAATGGCGCGGTCAGCACCCATCGCCAGCGCGGTGCGCAGGGTTTCCTGAGCTTGCTTCACGCCGATCGACACGACGACGATCTCTTCGGCCTTGCCGGCTTCTTTCAGGCGGATGGCTTCTTCGACGGCAATCTCGTCAAAGGGGTTCATCGACATTTTTACGTTTGCAAGATCGACACCGGATCCGTCCGCTTTTACACGAACCTTCACGTTGTAGTCGATCACGCGCTTCACAGGCACAAGCACCTTCATTGGCGTGTCTCTCCCAATTAGGCCCCGGATGGGGCGGTCTCAGTTCTTCTTCCGTTTATCGGGTCAGGGGCGCTGAAAACAGCGCAAAATCGTCACGTTCTGTCCAAAGGACGCCGCGTTTTTTGCTTTTGACGGGGATTCGTTACAAGAATGTTTCCAAAAGGCGGCATGGCGGCGATGAGCTTGGAAAGCCTAGCGGTTGGCACCGGGCACCCAAAGCACGTCGGCTTTGCCATCGTCATTTGCCACGCGTGCGGCGACAAAGCACCAATCCGACAGGCGGTTCAGGTATTTCACGGCTACCGGGTTTATATCTTCCTGCGTGGCCAAATGGGTGGCCAGACGTTCGGCACGGCGGCTGACGGTGCGCGACAGGTGCAGATGGGCAGCCAGCGCCGATCCACCCGGCAAGATGAAGCTGCGCAGCGGCTCCAATGCCTTGTTCATCGCGTCGATCTCGGCCTCAAGCCGATCAACTTGTTCCTGCGCCATGCGCAGTGGCGGGTATTCGGCTTCGGCATCCTTTGTCATTTCCGGGCGGCAGAGGTCTGCCCCCAGGTCGAACAGATCATTCTGAATGCGCGCCAGGGCTGCGTCGATGTCACCATCGGCATGCAGTCTTGCCAGTCCGATCGTGGCATTGGTTTCGTCCACGGTGCCATAGGCATCCACGCGCGCCGAATGTTTCGCGACTCGCGATCCGTCACCCAAAGCCGTCTCGCCCTTGTCACCCGTGCGGGTATAGATTTTGTTCAGAACAACCATCAGCCTGTACCTCCGCGCAGCCAGACAAACAGAAGGATCAATGCGATGGCAATGGCCTGTGCTGCGACCCGCCATCGCATCATCTTGTTGGAGTATTTTCGCGAGGTCTCGCCGCCGATACCGAACGATCCGATGCCCAGCATCAGGATGATCAGCACCGCAGCGCAGGCCAACACGACAATAACAAATAACGGGTCGTCGAACATGAAAGATCCTCGGTCCTAGTTCCTGATCAGATAGCCCTGTGAGGTGGAAATTGCGAGGGGCAATCGGTTGAGGTCAGCCATTTGGCGTCAAGCGATCGCCCATCCGGGTCGACAGAACCCGCCGGGCAATCCCCGCGATCCGAGTCGCGGTGGTGACATAGTATCGCGGCTTTGGCTTCGGATGTTCCAGCGCGTGGATCAGCTTGTCGGTAACGGCAGACGGCGGCAGTTCGAACCGATCCGGTGTGCCGCTGTCATCATAAAGCCGTTCGCGCAGCTTGCGATACAGGCCAGCACGTGGGCTGTTTTCCCAGTCGATCCAGCGTTCGAAATGCGGTTGTGCATTCTGGCGGATCTTCGTGGTGATCGGGCCCGGCTGGATCAGGATCACTTTAATGTCGGTGCCCCGCATCTCAAGTCGCAAGGTATCAGTCAGGCCTTCGAGTGCAAATTTGGATGCCACGTAAGCGCCGCGCCAGGGCATTGCAGCAAAACCAAGAACGGACGAGTTATTGACGATCCGGCCATACCCCTGCGCCCGCATGATAGGCAGGACCAGCCGTGTCAGGTGGTGATAGCCGAACAGGTTTGTTTCGAAAATCGACCGCAGCGCGTCCGTGGGCAGATCTTCGACCGCGCCGGGGATTGCGAAGGCACCGTTATTGAACAATGCGTCAAGCGTGCCACCAGTGCGTTTGGTGACTTCTGCGACAGCAGCGTCCATGCTGGCCTCGTCCGCGTGGTCCAGCACGAAACTCTCTAAGCCTTCAGAGCGCAGGCGGTCGCAATCGGCGTCTTTCCGGCAGGTGGCAAAGACGCGCCAGCCGCGCTTGGCCAATGTGTGGGCCGCGACATATCCGATGCCAGAGGAGCAACCGGTGATAAGAATGGATTTGTCTGTCATGGCCACTGCGTTGTCTGATTGGTTGCGTTGGCGACACTAAGACGGCAGGGCTCCGGCGGGTCAACGGAAAACGACGGGCGGATCAAGCAGGTCGCTTATTTTGTCTGCGTTCAATGTGGTCGGAAAGCCGCTAGAATTGAGGGTCCAGGAAACTTGATGCCATGAAGCCACGTTCCCCGGTTGCGACCACTTTGATCTGGCTCCAACCACCGGCGGCGGTGCCCATGTCATAGACTTCGGTCCCGCGCGTCAGTCTGGCGACAACACCGTAGCTTGTCGACGGTCCCGCGCGCATATTTACAGTCGTGCCGCTGACGAGCGCGGTTGGAAAAGCCTCTGTTTTCAGGCTCGCTGCCGCTGGTGCCGGCTTTGTAATCTTCGATGCCATCTGCCGGGCCGCCGCTTCTGCACGTTCGGCGGGCGTTTGCGGTGCAGACGCGTTTTCAACGGTGACAGGAACGACCGTCAATCGCGCGGGAGCTGCTGCGACCGGCGGTGTAACGGTTGGTGCCGCGTTCGCCGTTGCGATGATTTCACCCTCTGCGGTTTCGGGCGATGCCGAGATCCCAGCATCAAGCGATGCGGACACGGGCACAATCGTGTCCTGCGCGATCGTCGGTTCACGCCCGATACGATCAACTGGCAAATCGCCGTCCCGTCCGAAATGGACCATCGCGACGCCAAGCGCCCCGACTGTCAGGCAGCTTAGTTTGATAATTCCCACAATATTTCCCCTTAACCAAATACCCTTGACGAGATCTTTTCGATCTTCTGTTCAACTATTTAACGCAAAAACCCGCGCGCGGTTCCGAATGTCAGCCCCTTACCGACATATCTCAAACTGGAGTTCGTCTAGCTGGTGTTAAAATGAACACCGTGTCATGCAAAATATCAGGGGAAAGATCGTTATCCTTTCCCACAGTAGCTTTACCCTTCTCACAGCACTCGATACACAACAATTATGAACGATTTGACCGACGACAGCAATAAAAAGTCCCTTTCTGTGTCCGAGCCTTTGCGCCGGGCGATTGGGGATCGTTATCTGACCTATGCCCTGTCAACCATCATGCACCGGGCCTTGCCTGACGCGCGCGATGGATTGAAACCAGTGCACCGCCGCATCCTTTACGCGATGTCGCGGTTGAAGCTGGCATCGGGTGGCAAGTTCTTGAAATCAGCAAAGATTTCCGGCGATACGATGGGGGATTTTCACCCGCACGGGGATGCGGCGATCTATGATGCGATGGCGCGTTTGGCACAGGATTTCGCAGTGCGCTATCCGCTGGTCGACGGGCAGGGCAACTTCGGCAATATTGACGGGGACAACCCGGCCGCAAGCCGATACACCGAAGCCCGCATGACCTTCGTCGCCGAGGCGATGTTGAACGGGTTGGATGAAAATGCCGTCGACTATCGCGACAACTATGATGGTCGTCTGACGGAACCGGTGGTTCTTCCGGCTGAGTTTCCGAATCTGCTGGCCAATGGGTCGTCCGGCATTGCTGTCGGGATGGCCACCAACATTCCGCCCCATAACATTGCCGAGTTGATCGACGCCTGTTTGCATCTGATCAAGGTGCCGGATGCCCGCGACGATACGCTTTTGAACTATGTGCCAGGGCCGGATTTTCCGACCGGCGGCATCATCGTTGAACCACGCGAGAACATTGCCCAAGCCTATCGCACCGGGCGCGGGTCATTCCGTTTGCGCTGTAAATGGGAAATCGAGGATCTGGGCCGTGGTCAGTGGCAGATCGTCGTGACCGAGATCCCGTATCAGGTTCAGAAATCCAAGCTGATCGAAAAGATTGCCGAGTTGATCCAGACCAAAAAGGTTCCGATCCTGGGTGACATTCGTGATGAAAGCGCCGACGACATCCGCATTGTGCTGGAGCCGAAATCCAAGAATGTGGATGCCGAGCTTCTGATGAACCTGATGTTCCGCAACTCGGACCTTGAGACGCGCTTCAGCCTGAACATGAACGTGTTGATCGACGGTGTGACGCCGAAGGTCTGTTCGATGAAAGAGGTGCTGCGCGCGTTTCTTGACCACCGCCGCGATGTGCTGCTGCGTCGCTCGCGACACCGGATGGAGAAGATCGACCACCGGCTTGAGGTGCTGGAAGGCTTCATCGTCGCCTTCCTGAACCTTGATCGCGTGATCGACATCATCCGTTATGATGACGACCCCAAACCCGCCTTGATGCGCGAGGATTGGGGCCGCGATCACGTCCGCGCGATGAACGAGGCGGACTATGTCAGCCCGGCACCGGGCGAAGGCGAGTTGTCCGAGGTTCAGGTAGATGCAATTCTGAACATGCGCCTGCGTAGTTTGCGCCGCTTGGAGGAAATCGAGCTGGTGCGCGAGCGTGACGCTTTGATGGAAGAACGCGCCGGGCTTGAGGACTTGCTGGACAGCGAAGACGTTCAATGGGCGCGGATATCTGACCAGTTGAAAGAAACCAAGAAGCTGTTTGGCAAGAATTATGAAGGCGGTGCCCGTCGAACCCAGTTTGCCGAAGCGGGCGAAGTCGAAGACGTACCGCTGGAAGCGATGATCGAGAAAGAGCCGATCACAGTTGTCTGTTCGCAAATGGGCTGGATTCGCGCCATGTCGGGGCATATCGACCTGACGCGCGAGTTGAAGTTCCGCGACGGCGACGCGCCTCGTTTCGTGTTTCATGCCGAAACCACCGACAAGCTGCTTGTATTTGATTCGAACGGCAAATTCTTCACACTTTCCGCGGCCAGTCTGCCGGGCGGGCGGGGCATGGGCGAACCCCTGCGCCTGATGGTCGATCTGCCGAACGAGGCCGAGATCATAGACCTGTTTATCCACCAGCCCGGACGGCGGTTGCTTGTCGCGTCGACCGAAGGGAACGGGTTTATCGTCAACGAAGACGATGTTCTGGCGCAGACCAAGAACGGCAAGCAGGTGCTGAACGTGGGCGATGCGCGGGCTAAGATTTGCAAACCGGTCGAAGGCGATCACGTCGCAATCGTATCCGAGAATCGCAAGCTGCTGGTGTTCCCGGTGGCCGAGATCAACGAGATGACACGCGGCAAAGGCGTGCGACTCCAGAAATACCACAGCGCCCGCGGCAAGCAGGGCGTGCTTGAACTGGATGGCGGGCTGTCCGATGCCAAGACCTTTGATTGGGAGGTCGGGCTTTCATGGCCCGCCACCGGCGACCGCACCCGGACCGAGGTGAATATGTCGCCCTGGTTGGGCAAGCGCGCCGGAGTAGGTAAAGCTCCGCCACACGGTTTCCCGCGTGACAACAAGTTTGACTGACCAATGCCGCCGGCCAATCTGCATATCACATACTCGGGACGCAAAGGTCCGATGCTGGGATTGGCGCTTAGAACTGGCATCCTGACCATCCTGACGCTGGGCTTCTATCGGTTCTGGGCCAAGACCCGTCTGCGCCGATATTACTGGAGCGCCATCCGTCCCGGCGGCATACCGTTGGAATATGTAGGCGACCCGCTGGAGAAACTTCTGGGTTTTCTGGTCGCCGTGGTTTTCATGGCGTTTTACATCGGCGTCGTGAACCTTTTACTGATGTATGTCAGCTTTGCGCTGCTTAATGGAAACGTCGCAGCCTATCTTCTCAGCCTGGCAGGTTTGGCGCCTATCGTATTCTTCGCGCAATATCGCGCGCGCCGCTATATCTTGGCGCGCACCCGCTGGCGGGGTATTCGCTTCGGGTTGGAGCCGGGGGCATGGGGCTATGCGTGGCGCGCCATGGTGCATTGGGGGCTTGCCATTCTGACGGCCGGATTGGCGTGGCCGCTGACCACGCTTTGGCTTGAGAAGTATCGGGTTGGTCACACCTATTATGGCGATCAGATATTTGTTCAGGGCGGGCGGCGTGGAATGCTGTTCGGCTCCATGAAGCACATTTACTATCCGCTTGGACTGTCCGCAGTTGCCGGGGGAATGGCTGCCGCATTTGAGAACTCGGCCTGGCTTGTGACCTTTGTGCTGACAGTGCCGTGGTTTGTTTATGGCTTGGCCTATTGGCGTGCCGACAGTTTCAAGCGCATGACCGAGACGAAAGAGCTGGGCGCGATGCGATTTCGCACGTCCCCGCGGCCCTGGACCATTGTGGGCATCTATGCGCTGGGCTGGTTTCTGATTTATTTGGTCTTCACGGGTCTGGCCCTTATCGTCACGGGGATCATTCTGGTTGCGGTCGGGGGTGTAGGAGTTGATATCGAGAACCCCGAACAGTTCGAAGCAATGCTAACGGCCGGCACTCCCGTGTTGATCATCGTCTACTTCGCGATCTTCCTCGGGTATCGGGCGATGACCCATGCCTGGATCACGCTGCCGATCGCCGCGCATTTTGCAGAGGTGACACAGATTCTGAACGCCGGAGATCTGCACCAGATCGTGCAACGTGACCGTGATGAGTTTGCCGAAGCAGAAGGGTTTGCCGAAGCCTTGGACGTGGGGGCAGCAATTTGACCGAAACACAATCAGCCGCCACCACTTTTGCGGATTTTGTTGCCGGGGAACGCGCCGTTTTGAAGCGCGTTTCGGTGCGCCTTCTGGCAGATGGGCTTGAGCTTGCGCAGCCCGATGGCCAGTCGCTGATCTGGCGCTGGGCTGAGTTGCGGGCCGAACCCGATCAGGCGGACACGGATGCGTTGGTGGTCAGTCGCTCTGGCGACAATATCGCGCGGCTTTACCTTCGGGATAAGAATGTTGAGGCTCAGCTTCGAACCCGCGCGCCACATCTGAAAAAGCGCGACCGGGCAATCCCGGTCTCCAAGCTGGTGACATGGGCGGGCGGCGCGGCCGCATCAGTGGCGGCGATCATCTTCGTGCTGGTCCCGATGATGGCCGCGCAACTGGCCGTGATGTTGCCGCCCGAGGGCGAAAAGGCGTTGGGTGACACCACATTCGAACAAATCCGATTGGCGTTGGACGAAACCGGGCTGGTTGGAACCCCGATCTGCGAAGCGCCCGCCGGGAACGCGGCGATGCAGGCCATGTATGACAGCCTGAACCCGGCATCCGATCTGCCATATGACGTCCAGATTCACATTCTTGATCACGACATGATCAACGCGTTTGCCTTGCCGGGTGGACGTATTGTCTTTTTCCGCGGATTGATCGAACAGGCCGAAAACCCGGAAGAGATTGCAGCCGTTCTGGCCCATGAAATTGGCCATGTCGTAAACCGCGACCCGACTCGCGATGCGCTGCGGTCGGCTGGCTCACTGGGCGTGCTGGGTCTTCTGTTTGGCGATTTCGCTGGCGGGACAATCGCACTTTTCCTGGCAAATCAACTGATCAATGCATCTTATAGCCAATCGGCCGAGGCTACCGCCGACGACTATGCCTATAACCTGTTGGACAATGCCGGCGTGTCACCTGCGGCGCTGGGCACAATGTTTGAAAGGTTGTTGGCGGAATATGGCGATGCCGAAGGGATTGTAGCCCATTTCATGTCGCATCCGCAGATGGGTAAACGGATCGCGGCGGCGCAGGCGGCGGTGGTTGACGGTCGGACCTATGGGTCCATCCTTGAACCCAGCGCCTGGCGATCCTTGCAGACGGTTTGCAGTGGCGAACCCGCGGCGCGATCTGACCCGACTTTGCCGGACAAAAAGGCTTGGCCCGGCAGCGACTAGGTCCATGTTGCAAAGTCATACGACGGTTCGGGGATTCCGAAATGAAACAATCGTATGTTTCCGGACCATACGGGCCACGGAAGCCTTGATTTTCCCGACGTGAACGAGTAGTCAGCGCGCGATATTGAACCCGGGTTCGGCGAAACCCCATCAGACACAAGGCTTATGGCACATGGCTAAGGAAAAGTTTGAACGCTCCAAACCGCACGTCAACATTGGCACGATTGGCCACGTTGACCACGGCAAGACGACGCTGACCGCTGCGATTACCAAGTATTTTGGTGACTTCAAGGCGTATGATCAGATTGACGGCGCACCGGAAGAGAAAGCACGTGGTATCACGATCTCGACGGCGCATGTTGAGTATGAGACGGACGCGCGTCACTACGCCCATGTCGACTGCCCCGGCCACGCTGACTATGTGAAGAACATGATCACCGGTGCGGCGCAGATGGACGGCGCGATCCTGGTTGTGAACGCAGCCGACGGCCCGATGCCGCAGACGCGCGAGCACATTCTTCTGGGCCGCCAGGTTGGTATCCCGACCATGGTCGTGTTCATGAACAAGGTTGACCAGGTTGACGACGAAGAGCTGCTTGAGCTGGTCGAGATGGAGATCCGCGAACTCTTGACCGAATACGGCTATCCCGGCGACGACATTCCGATCATCGCAGGCTCGGCGCTGGCTGCTCTGGAAGGCCGCGACGCCAATATCGGCGAAGACAAGATCCGCGAACTGATGGCGGCTGTTGACGAATTCATCCCGACGCCGGCCCGCCCGGTTGACGGTGCGTTCCTGCTGCCGATCGAAGACGTGTTCTCGATCTCGGGCCGCGGCACGGTTGTGACCGGTCGTGTTGAGCGTGGTGTTGTGAATGTTGGTGACGAGATTGAGATCGTCGGCCTGAAGGACACGCAGAAGACGACCTGCACGGGCGTTGAGATGTTCCGCAAGCTCTTGGATCGCGGTGAAGCTGGCGACAATGTCGGCGTTCTGCTGCGCGGCATCGACCGTGAGAAGGTCGAGCGTGGCCAGGTTCTGTGTAAGCCGGGCTCGGTGAACCCGCACACGAAGTTCGAAGCCGAGGTCTATATCCTGACCAAGGAAGAGGGTGGCCGTCACACGCCGTTCTTCGCGAACTACCGTCCTCAGTTCTACTTCCGGACCACAGACGTGACCGGCACGGTTGAGCTGCCGTCGGGCACCGAAATGGTGATGCCGGGCGACAACCTGAAGTTCAACGTTGAACTGATTGCGCCGATCGCGATGGAAGAAAAGCTGCGCTTCGCCATCCGCGAAGGCGGCCGCACCGTTGGGTCCGGCGTTGTGTCGAAGATCATCGAGTAATCGAAACTCCGATGCTTGACCCGGAAAGGGCGTCCTTCGGGACGCCCTTTTTGTGTCACGCCGAGAGATGATCCCGAGACGCACAATCAAACACGTGTCGAAGATCATCGAGTAAGAACGCCCCGCGTTCTGACTGGCGACAGGCGATCTGGCGGCGACGCCAAATCTGCCGAGAGCCTGATAGCGATCGCAATTCTTGAACGGAAAGGGCGCCTGAAGGCGCCCTTTTTCATTTGAGTTGCTCTTGCTCAGCAGTGTTCACTCTATAGTATGGAAAATGGATCATCCATTGTAAGGCGTGCAGCATTGTTGTTCTTGTTTCTGGTAACTCTTCTGTCTTTTCTGTTCACAGCTTTTGCGGTTTCGAAACCCGGATGGGATGATCTCCTGTTGCTCTCGGTGCCGATCACGCTTGCTGGCTTGTTCTTATTGCTGCGGCTGCTTCAGAGACAGACGTCATCGAGGCAGAGAAAACCCAAGCGACCAGCCCAAAAGAAAGTGTGGGCAATCGTTGATGGGTCGAATGTGCTGCACTGGGCAGATGGAGAACCCAGCATTGACCCGCTGCGTGCGGTAACGCGGCGATTGTTGGAACTTGGATTCTCTCCTCGGGTCTTCTTTGATGCCAACGCAGGGTATCTTCTATCTGGTCGGTATCTGCATGATCGTGATTTTGAGAACATCCTGCGTTTGCAGAGTTCATCCGTAACAGTTGTCGCGAAGGGAACGATCGCGGACGAGGCGATTTTACGTGAAGCGCGCAGATTAAATGCGATCGTTGTGACAAATGATCGTTATCGTGATTGGGCTGAAATGTTTCCCGAAGTGCAGACCAATGGATTTTTAATGCGTGGAAAATACACTTCGAACGGTTTGATGTTGGACGTTGATGTCAAAGTTGCCTCGTAATACGAACGAGGACAACGGATCGCCTCAAAGCTTATCCGGATCCACCATCAAATACCCCGTCCGCACCCCCGGATTTGCCTTGATGGCGCGCTTCATCCGGTAAATACGCTGCTTCCTGCGCCAAGTGCGGGCAAGTGGTTGAACTTCGGTCAGGCTGCCGAGTAGCGCGTCGTCGTCAAGGTCGCTGACCTTGCCCGCTGTCAGTGCCTTGTCATCAATCGGGCGGATATTCTGGAAGATCACGGTGTCGTCGGGGCAGAAGGCCACCGGCCTGAACCAGTCTTTCATCAGGTGCATTTGCACCGGGATCCACGGAAGGCGCCAGTGGAAGTAATCTTGCTGCACCACCAAAGATTGCCCCGGTATCAGATGCGGAAAGAACCGTTCGGCGATGCCGTCGGTGGTTTCGGTCGATTTCGCGGCGTCCATGACCAGCAGTTCAATTGGCGATCCGTCCCAGGTTTTTGTCAGGATGTCACCGCGATGCAGGGTGACGCGTTCCTCCCACGGTTCCAGAAGATCGCGGGCCAGCCAATAGATGTCAGTCCCTTTGAACGGCGCGATACCCTTGCGATAGAGTTCCGCGGCTTTGGTGCGTTCATCCGCTTTGAAGCGGTCATATGCATGAATCCAATGGGATTTTCCAGCGTCCATATGCCCATCGGCAAGACGCGCGGTTGATCCGCCGACGAAGCAGCCCAGATCGACAACGGCCCCAATATCTTGGGTCCAATGCGATGTAAGCCAATAATAGAGTTTTTGTTCCCGCTTCGCCAACATGGTCGGCACGCTCTGGGTTTGCTCCATCTCGGCCCGGTCGATGGCGCGCCACGGCGCATCGTTGAATTCGTTGGTATCCCGTATCATCTGGATTCCGTGTTACCGCATCATCTGGCAGGTAAACAGTCGAAGATTTAAGGTCGGGTTGCTTTCTTCGCAGATTGTCGCTGAAATCGCTTGAAAACATCTGCGCCTTGCCGTAATCCGACCCTCGGTCCTAGGGGTATAGCTCAGTTGGTAGAGCGACGGTCTCCAAAACCGTAGGTCCCGGGTTCGAACCCTGGTGCCCCTGCCATTTCCACCGCTTCGTTGACCTTGACCACGTCATTTCGGCTTTATTGTCGGGGCGCAGGGCTGACGAGGCTTGAAAACCCCGCGCGCATTGCGTAATTGACCGCCTGACTCATAAAAGGTTGAGAAACAAGATGACCAATCCGCTGCAATTCATTCAGCAGGTGCGTGCCGAAGTGTCCAAGGTGACATGGCCGACCCGCCGCGAAGTGCTTCTGACCACAGGGATGGTGTTTGTGCTGGCTGCGCTGACGGCGCTGTTCTTCTCGCTTATTGATCTGGGTATTCGCAGCGGTCTGGCTGTTGTGCTTGGTCTGTTTGGCTGAGTTTTCGCCTGACCCCTTGAAATGAGCACGTTTCAGGGGTAGTCCGGGCGACACTTCGGGACGGGCGTGTGGCGATTCGAGTTGCACGCCGCTTTTTTGTTCCCGAAAACGGAATTTGAATGGCCCAATGGGCGCAAGAAGGCAGAGGCTGATATGGCGAAACGGTGGTATTCGGTGAGCGTGCTCTCGAACTTCGAAAAGAAGATTGCCGAGCAGATCAAGACCTCGGTCGAAGAAAAAGGTCTGGGCGATGAGATCGACGAGGTTCTGGTCCCCACCGAAGAGGTGATTGAAGTTCGCCGTGGCAAGAAAGTGACCACCGAACGTCGGTTTATGCCGGGCTACGTGCTTGTTCATATGGAGATGTCGGACGAAGGCTATCACCTGATCACGTCAATCAATCGCGTGACCGGGTTCCTTGGTCCGCAGGGCCGCCCGATGCCGATGCGTGATGCCGAAGTCAATGCGATCCTGAACCGTGTTGAAGAAGGCGTTGACGCGCCGCGCACCCTGATCCACTTCGAAGTGGGCGAGAAGGTGGCGGTGACGGATGGTCCGTTTGAAGGCTTTGACGGAATGGTCGAAGACGTTGATGACGATAACCAGCGCCTGAAGGTCACGGTGTCGATCTTTGGCCGGGCCACCCCGGTCGAACTGGAATACACGCAGGTCACGAAACAGACCTGACGCGTTAGCCGCCCCATCGGGCGGGCGTGGGAGGGGCCGGGATCGCGATCCCCAATCCAGACCACGACAATGGAAGGCAAAGGGACGCGTCCCGGAGCTGTTGTAAAAGGAGAAGCCAGATGGCTAAAAAACTCGCTGGCACGATGAAGCTGCAGGTTCCTGCAGGTCAAGCCAACCCCAGCCCGCCCGTCGGCCCCGCATTGGGTCAACGCGGCATCAACATCATGGAATTCTGCAAGGCATTCAACGCCAAGACGCAGGAAATGGAGCCCGGTGCGCCGTGCCCGACCGTGATCACCTATTACCAGGACAAGTCCTTCACCATGGATATCAAGACGCCGCCTGCGTCTTACTACCTGCGCAAGGCGGCTGGCCTGAAGTCGGGTGCGAACAAGCCTGGTCACGAAACCGTGGGCACCGTGACCGCCGCTCAGGTGAAAGAGATCGCCGAAGCAAAAATGAAAGATCTGAACGCGACTGATATCGAAGCTGCGATGTTGATCGTTCTGGGCTCTGCCCGGTCTATGGGCATCGAGGTGAAGTAAGATGGCGAAATTGGGTAAACGCACCAAAGCCGCACGCGAAGCATTCGCCGGCAAAGAAAACGTTTCTGTCGAAGAAGCTGTCGCTCTGGTCAAGAGCAACGCCAAAGCAAAGTTCGACGAGACAATCGAGATCGCCATGTCGCTGGGTGTCGACACACGTCACGCAGACCAGATGGTTCGCGGTGTGATCGGCCTGCCGAACGGCACCGGTAAAACCATGCGGGTCGCCGTGTTCGCACGTGGTCCCAAAGCGGAAGAAGCTCAGGCAGCCGGTGCCGACATCGTCGGCGCAGAAGACCTGATGGAAACCATTCAGGGCGGCACCATCGAGTTCGATCGCTGCATCGCAACGCCGGACATGATGCCGATCGTGGGTCGTCTGGGCAAAGTCCTTGGCCCTCGCAACCTGATGCCGAACCCGAAGGTTGGCACTGTGACCATGGATGTGAAAGAAGCCGTGGAAGCAGCAAAAGGTGGCCAGGTTCAGTTCAAAGCTGAAAAAGGCGGCGTGGTTCATGCGGGTCTGGGCAAGGCGTCGTTTGATGAAGCCAAGCTGGTCGAAAACGTGCGTGCCTTCATTGACGCCGTTCAAAAAGCCAAGCCGACCGGTGCCAAAGGCACTTATATGAAAAAGATCGCGCTAAGCTCGACCATGGGTCCGGGCGTTACCATCTCGGTGGACAGCGCGACGGGCAACTGATCGTCAGTTGACGCAATACCTTGAAGGGCGCCCGATGTGGCGCCCTTTTCGTATTTGCCATCCCCTTTTGCGCAACGGATGATTTCGTGCTAGTGTTCAAAGAGTTTTGGGCGACGCCTCACAACGCGCGCCCGATTAGGGGTTGGAATACCCCGGCAAACGTCCTAAGTAACCCATGCAGTCCAGCGTGCGATTCGTCGTGCGCTGTTTTGCATTTCGTCCGAGACGGTGGGTGACACTGGTGGGCCGTGCTGAAAAGCGACCGCGCGCAAGGGTCATAATTCCTGCCTGAGATGGGAAATGAACAAAAGAATTCTCGTGGCCCTTTGGCCCTGGGGCGATTTTGCGAAGGACCCGTATCACGGACCCGATTGCCGGGTTTTCTCTGAAAATCTGGTGAAATAAGAGCCGGAGGGTCTGACCCTCCATACTTGGAGTAAAACTGTGGATAGAGCCCAGAAAGAGAAAGTGGTCGAGGAACTCGGCCAGATCTTCGAAAGCTCTGGCGTCGTAGTGGTTGCCCACTACGCGGGTCTCACGGTTGCCGAGATGCAGGACCTGCGTTCGCAAATGCGCGAAGCTGGCGGGTCGGTGCGTGTTGCCAAGAACAAGCTCGCCAAAATCGCCTTGGAAGACAAGCCGGCCGCTTCAATCGCCGACCTTCTTTCGGGCATGACCGTTCTTGCCTATTCCGAAGACCCCGTGGCTGCGGCCAAGGTCATGGAAGGCTACGCCAAGACCAACGACAAACTCGTTATTCTTGGTGGTGCCATGGGCGAGACGGCGCTGGATACGGCCGGTGTCAAAGCTGTTGCCGCTATGCCGTCGCGTGACGAGCTTATTGCTTCGATCGTTGGCTGCATTGGCGCGCCTGCTTCGAACATCGCCGGTGCCATTGGCGCGCCTGCTTCGAACATCGCATCCATCTTGTCCACAATCGAGGACAAGGCTGCTTAAGCAATCTGAGCCCCGTGTAGCGGAATATCGCCTCACGTTGGAACACATCTAATAACGGAAAGAAGTCAAATGGCTGATCTGAAGAAACTTGCTGAAGAGATCGTGGGTCTGACCCTTCTCGAAGCACAAGAACTGAAAACCATCCTCAAGGACGAGTATGGCATCGAGCCCGCAGCTGGCGGCGCAGTGATGATGGCTGGCCCTGCTGGCGACGCTGGCGCAGCTGAAGAAGAAAAAACCGAGTTCGACGTCGTTCTGAAGAACGCTGGTGCCTCGAAAATCAACGTGATCAAAGAAGTTCGCGGCATCACCGGTCTTGGCTTGAAGGAAGCCAAAGAGCTGGTCGAAGCTGGCGGCAAGATCAAAGAAGGCGTGGACAAAGCCGAAGCAGAAGACATCAAAGGCAAGCTGGAAGCAGCTGGCGCCGAAGTCGAGCTGGCCTAAGCCTTGCGCTTTCGGGTCGCTTGAAGACCCGCAAATTATGGCTGGGCCCGGAGAAATCCGGGTCCAGCCGAACCTGTCTTGAAGAGGGCCCGAAGGATCGGGCGCTCTTCTGGGAAAGGTTCAATGGATCGGGAGGAAGCCCTTGGGACGGTTTCCGGGAATTGGTCCGAACCCCCAATCTCGGACGAGGCGTTGCCGGTGACCCAACGGTTGGCGCATCAGTTGAGAAATGAAAGGTAATTACCTTATGGCGCAGACCTATCTTGGCCAGAAACGCTTGCGTAAGTACTACGGCAAAATCCGTGAAGTGCTTGAGATGCCGAACCTGATCGAGGTTCAGAAAAGCTCTTATGATCTTTTCCTGAATTCCGGCGATCAGCCGCAGCCGATGGACGGCGAGGGCATCAACGCAGTTTTCCAGTCGGTTTTCCCGATCAAGGATTTCAATGAAACCGCTATTCTTGAGTTCGTGAAATACGAGCTGGAGCAGCCAAAATTCGATGTCGAGGAATGCCAGCAGCGCGACCTGACATATTCGGCCCCGTTGAAAGTGACGCTTCGTCTGATCGTGTTTGATATTGATGAAGATACCGGCGCGAAGTCGGTCAAGGACATCAAGGAACAGGACGTGTTCATGGGGGATATGCCCTTGATGACGCCGAACGGAACGTTTGTCGTGAACGGCACCGAGCGTGTGATCGTGTCCCAGATGCACCGGTCCCCCGGTGTGTTCTTCGATCACGACAAGGGCAAGACGCATTCGTCGGGCAAACTGCTGTTTGCGTGCCGCATCATTCCCTATCGCGGTTCGTGGCTGGATTTCGAATTTGACGCCAAGGACATCGTTTTTGCGCGCATCGACCGTCGCCGCAAACTGCCTGTGACGACCCTGCTTTATGCGCTGGGTCTGGATCAGGAAGCGATCATGGATGCCTATTACGACACTGTTCAGTACAAGCTGAAGAAGAACAAGGGTTGGGTTACCAAGTTCTTCCCCGAGCGTGTTGCCGGCACCCGTCCGACGCAGGATCTGGTCAATGCCAAGACCGGCGAAGTGATTGCCGAGGCTGGCAAGAAGATCACCCCGCGAGCCGTCAAGAAACTGATGGAAGATGGCAAAACCATCGACCTGCTGGTACCGTTTGACTCGATCGTTGGCCGCTATGTCGCCAAGGACATCATTAACGAAGAAACCGGCGCGATCTATGTCGAAGCCGGTGACGAGTTGACGCTGGAACACGACAAAGACGGCGAGTTGATTGGCGGGTCGCTGAAAGAGCTTCTGGATGCCGGCATCACCGACATCCCGGTTCTGGACATCGACAACATCAATGTTGGTCCCTACATCCGCAACACCATGGCCGCCGACAAGAACATGGGTCGCGACACCGCGCTTATGGACATCTACCGCGTGATGCGCCCGGGTGAACCACCCACCGTTGACGCCGCGTCGGCCCTTTTCGACACGCTGTTCTTCGACAGCGAGCGTTATGACCTGTCGGCCGTCGGTCGCGTGAAGATGAACATGCGTTTGGATCTGGATGCAGAAGACACCCAGCGTACGCTGCGTCGCGAAGATATCGTTGCCTGCGTCAAGGCGCTGGTTGAACTGCGTGACGGCAAGGGCGACATCGACGATATCGACCATTTGGGCAACCGTCGTGTGCGCTCGGTCGGTGAACTGATGGAAAATCAGTATCGCGTTGGCCTGCTGCGCATGGAACGTGCGATCAAGGAACGCATGTCGTCGGTCGAGATTGACACCGTCATGCCGCAAGACCTGATAAACGCGAAACCGGCGGCGGCTGCCGTTCGTGAATTCTTCGGCTCGTCGCAGCTGTCGCAGTTTATGGACCAAACCAACCCACTTTCGGAAGTCACTCACAAACGCCGTCTGTCGGCGCTTGGGCCGGGTGGTCTGACCCGCGAACGCGCTGGGTTCGAAGTGCGCGACGTGCACCCGACCCACTATGGTCGTATGTGTCCGATTGAAACGCCGGAAGGGCCAAACATTGGTCTGATCAACTCGCTTGCCACTTTCGCCCGCGTGAACAAATACGGCTTCATCGAAACGCCTTATCGCAAGGTTGTGGACGGCAAGGTCACGGACGAAGTGAACTACATGTCCGCCACCGAAGAAATGCGTCACACCGTGGCGCAGGCCAACGCGCATCTGGACGAAAACGGCCGTTTTGAAAACGATCTGGTGAACACCCGTCAGTCGGGTGAATACACCATGGCGCAGCGAGAAAGCGTTGACCTGATCGACGTGTCGCCAAAACAGCTGGTCTCGGTCGCCGCTTCGCTTATTCCGTTCCTGGAAAATGACGACGCCAACCGCGCCCTGATGGGGTCGAACATGCAACGTCAGGCGGTTCCGCTTCTGCGGGCCGAGGCACCGTATGTCGGCACCGGCATCGAGGGCAAGGTTGCCATCGATTCAGGCGCGGCCATCCAAGCCAAACGTGGCGGTGTGATTGACCAGGTTGACGCGACACGTATCGTCGTGCGTGCCACCGAAGACCTTGGTCTGGGGGATGCGGGCGTCGATATCTACCGTCTGCGCAAGTTCCAGCGTTCGAACCAGAACACCTGCATCAACCAGCGTCCGCTGGTGAAAGTGGGTCAGCAGGTGTCGAAAGATGAAGTCATTGCGGATGGTCCGTCTACGGATATGGGCGAATTGGCTCTGGGCAAGAACGTGGTTGTCGCGTTTATGCCCTGGAATGGCTACAACTACGAAGACTCGATCCTGATTTCCGAGCGTATCGCGCGTGATGACGTGTTTACCTCGGTCCATATCGAGGAATTCGAAGTCGCCGCCCGTGACACCAAGCTTGGGCCGGAAGAAATCACCCGTGACATTCCGAACGTCGGTGAAGAGGCGCTGCGCAACCTTGACGAGGCTGGCATCGTTTACATCGGTGCAGATGTGGAACCGGGCGACATTCTGGTCGGTAAGATCACACCGAAGGGCGAAAGCCCGATGACGCCGGAAGAAAAACTTCTGCGTGCCATCTTCGGTGAGAAAGCATCGGACGTTCGCGACACTTCGCTTCGTGTGAAGCCGGGCGATTTCGGCACCGTTGTCGAAGTGCGCGTCTTCAATCGCCATGGTGTCGAGAAAGACGAACGTGCGTTGCAGATCGAGCGGGAAGAGGTCGAAAGCCTTGCCCGTGACCGTGACGACGAACTGCACATTCTGGAGCGCAACATCTATGCGCGCCTGCGCAGCATGATCGAAGGCAAAGTTGCCGTGAAGGGACCGAAAGGCGTCAAATCGGGGTCGAAAATCACCGACGAGCTTCTGGAAAGCCTGAGCCGCGGCCAATGGTGGCAACTTGCGCTGGAAGACGAAGACGATGCCAAGATCGTCGAAGCCCTGAACGAGCAGTTCGAAGCACAGAAACGTGCGTTGGATGCTCGCTTTGAGGACAAGGTCGAAAAAGTCCGTCGTGGCGACGACCTGCCGCCGGGTGTCATGAAAATGGTCAAAGTCTTCGTTGCTGTGAAGCGCAAGCTTCAGCCGGGCGACAAGATGGCTGGCCGTCACGGGAACAAGGGTGTTATTTCCAAGGTTGTTCCTATGGAAGACATGCCGTTCCTTGCTGACGGGACGCCGGTTGACTTCTGTCTGAACCCGCTGGGTGTGCCGTCGCGTATGAACGTCGGTCAGATTCTTGAAACCCATATGGGTTGGGCCGCGCGCGGTCTGGGTCTGAATATTGACGAGGCTCTGGGTGAATATCGCCGCTCTGGCGATCTGACCCCGGTGCGCGAAGCGATGCGCATAGCCTATGGCGACGATGTCTATGAAGAAGGCATCTCCGGTATGGACGAAGATACATTGGTCGATGCGGCTTCAAATGTGACGCGCGGTGTGCCGATTGCCACGCCGGTCTTTGACGGCGCGAAAGAGGCTGACGTGAACGATGCGCTGACGCGTGCCGGTTTCGACACCTCGGGCCAGTCGGTCCTGTTCGATGGACGCACCGGCGAACAGTTCTCGCGCCCTGTGACAGTCGGCGTGAAGTATCTGCTGAAACTGCACCACCTTGTGGACGACAAGATCCACGCGCGTTCGACCGGCCCGTACTCGCTTGTTACTCAGCAGCCGCTGGGTGGTAAGGCGCAGTTCGGTGGTCAGCGTTTTGGTGAAATGGAGGTCTGGGCATTGGAAGCATATGGCGCGGCCTACACGCTGCAAGAGATGCTGACTGTGAAATCGGATGACGTTGCCGGACGGACGAAAGTCTATGAAAGCATCGTGAAGGGCGAGGACAACTTCGAAGCCGGCGTACCGGAATCGTTCAATGTGCTTGTCAAAGAAGTCCGCGGCCTCGGCCTCAACATGGAACTCCTGGATGCAGAGGGCGAGGAATAGGGCGTCCTGCCTTATCCCTCCCCTCCCTCCCTTAATGTAAGGAACGCAAAATGAACCAGGAACTGACAACAAACCCGTTCAACCCGCTGGCAGCCCCCAAGACCTTTGACGAAATCAAGGTGTCGCTGGCCAGCCCGGAACGGATCCTTTCGTGGTCGTATGGCGAGATCAAGAAGCCCGAGACCATCAACTATCGCACGTTCAAGCCTGAACGTGACGGCCTGTTCTGCGCCCGTATCTTTGGCCCGGTCAAGGATTACGAATGTCTGTGCGGCAAGTACAAGCGCATGAAGTATCGCGGCGTCGTCTGCGAGAAATGCGGGGTGGAAGTCACCCTGCAAAAGGTCCGCCGCGAGCGTATGGGCCATATCGAACTGGCCGCGCCCGTCGCGCATATCTGGTTCCTCAAGTCGTTGCCGTCGCGCATCGGCCTGATGCTGGACATGACGCTGCGCGATCTGGAGCGCATCCTGTATTTCGAGAACTATGTGGTGATCGAACCCGGTCTGACGGATCTTCAATACGGTCAGTTGATGACCGAAGAAGAGTTCATGGACGCACAAGACACCTATGGCATGGACGCCTTCACAGCCAATATTGGTGCTGAAGCCATCCGCGAAATGCTGGCCGCGATAGATCTTGAGGCGGAAGCCGAACAGCTGCGCGCCGATCTGGCCGAAGCCACGGGTGAACTGAAACCCAAGAAGATCATCAAGCGTTTGAAGATCGTTGAATCCTTCATTGAATCGGGCAACCGCCCGGAATGGATGATCCTGACCGTCATCCCGGTCATTCCGCCCGAGCTGCGCCCGCTGGTGCCGCTGGATGGCGGTCGTTTCGCGACGTCGGATCTGAACGATTTGTATCGTCGCGTGATCAACCGGAACAACCGCCTGAAGCGTCTGATCGAACTGCGCGCACCCGACATCATCGTTCGCAACGAAAAGCGGATGTTGCAGGAATCTGTTGATGCGCTGTTTGACAACGGCCGTCGTGGTCGCGTGATCACCGGTGCCAACAAGCGTCCGTTGAAATCGCTGTCCGACATGCTGAAAGGTAAGCAAGGTCGCTTCCGCCAGAACCTTTTGGGGAAACGTGTCGACTTCTCGGGTCGTTCGGTCATCGTGACCGGCCCGGAACTCAAACTGCACCAATGCGGTCTGCCCAAGAAGATGGCGCTCGAGCTGTTCAAGCCGTTCATCTATTCGCGTCTTGAAGCCAAAGGGCTGTCTTCCACCGTCAAGCAAGCCAAGAAGCTGGTCGAAAAAGAGCGTCCCGAAGTCTGGGATATTCTGGATGAAGTGATCCGCGAACACCCCGTCATGCTGAACCGCGCGCCCACGCTGCACCGTCTTGGTATTCAGGCGTTCGAACCGATCCTGATCGAAGGTAAGGCGATCCAGCTTCATCCGCTGGTGTGTTCGGCATTCAACGCTGACTTTGATGGCGACCAGATGGCCGTTCACGTGCCGCTGTCGCTGGAAGCTCAGCTTGAGGCCCGTGTGTTGATGATGTCGACGAACAACGTTCTGTCGCCCGCCAACGGCGCGCCGATCATCGTTCCGTCGCAGGACATGATCCTTGGTCTTTATTACATCACGATGGAACGTGAAGGTATGAAGGGCGAAGGCATGATCTTCTCCGATGTGGACGAAGTTCAGCACGCTTTGGACGCTGGTGAAGTGCATATGCACGCCAAGGTTCAGGCCCGCATGAAACAGATCGACGAGGAAGGCAACGAAGTGACTGTTCGCTTCGAAACCACGCCTGGTCGTATCCGCCTTGGTGCGCTTCTGCCCCTGAATGCGAAAGCACCGTTCAAGCTGGTGAACCGTCTTCTGCGGAAGAAAGAGGTGCAGCAGGTCATCGACACCGTTTATCGCTACTGCGGTCAGAAAGAGTCTGTGATCTTCTGTGACCAGATCATGTCCATGGGCTTCAAGGAAGCCTTCAAGGCTGGCATTTCGTTCGGCAAGGACGACATGGTCATCCCGGACAGCAAATGGCCGATCGTGGACGAAACCCGCGAACAGGTGAAAGGGTTCGAACAGCAGTATATGGACGGCCTGATCACATTGGGCGAGAAGTATAACAAAGTTGTTGATGCCTGGTCGAAATGTAACGACAAAGTCACCGACGCGATGATGGACACGATCTCGTCCGCCAAGCGTGATGAAAACGGTGCCGAAGCGGAACCGAACTCGGTTTACATGATGGCACACTCTGGTGCGCGCGGTTCTGTCACCCAGATGAAACAGCTCGGCGGTATGCGTGGCCTGATGGCAAAACCTTCGGGCGAGATCATCGAAACGCCGATCATCTCGAACTTCAAAGAAGGTCTGACCGTGCTTGAGTATTTCAACTCGACCCACGGTGCCCGTAAGGGTCTGTCAGATACGGCTTTGAAAACCGCGAACTCGGGTTATCTGACCCGTCGACTGGTTGACGTGGCGCAGGACTGTATCGTGCGCATGGTCGATTGTGGGACCGAAAACTCGATCACAGCAGAAGCTGCTGTCAACGATGGCGAAGTTGTTGCGACTTTGGGTGAACGCATTCTGGGCCGTGTCGTCGCCGAGGACGTTCTGGTTCCGGGCACTGACGAAGTGATCGTTGCCAAGAATGAACTGGTAGATGAACGCAAAGCCGACGAGATTGAAGCCTCGGGCGTGGCGACTGTGCGGATGCGCAGCCCGCTGACGTGCGAAGCCGAAGAAGGCGTTTGCGCCAACTGCTACGGTCGTGACCTTGCACGCGGAACGCGTGTGAACACGGGTGAAGCGGTCGGTATCATCGCGGCACAGTCGATCGGTGAGCCGGGCACGCAGCTGACAATGCGGACGTTCCACATTGGCGGTGTTGCCCAAGGTGGTCAACAGTCGTTCCAGGAAGCCAGCCAGGACGGTAAGGTCGAATATCGCAATGCGAGCATTCTGGAAGACCGTGACGGCGAGATTGTTGTCATGGGTCGGAACATGGTTCTGGCCATCATCGACGGCAATGGTGTGGAGCGTGCCACGTTCAAACTGAGCTATGGCTCGAAGCTGCACGTCAAGGACGGCGCGAAAGTAGCCCGTGGCGACAAGCTGTTTGAATGGGATCCGTATACGCTTCCGATGATCGCTGAAAAAGACGGGACGGTGAAATTCGTCGATCTGATCAGCGGTATTTCGGTGCGTGACGAAACCGATGATGCAACCGGTATGACACAAAAGATCGTGTCGGACTGGCGTTCTGCGCCGAAAGGCAACGAACTGAAGCCGGAAGTGATCTTGGTGGGTGAAGATGGTGAGCCCGTGCGCAATGACGCGGGCAATCCTGTCACTTATACGTTGTCGGTTGATGCCATTCTATCAATTGAAGACGGCTCGGCAGTGAAAGCCGGTGACGTGATCGCGCGTATTCCGCGCGAAGGTGCCAAGACCAAGGACATCACCGGTGGTCTGCCGCGTGTTGCAGAATTGTTCGAAGCCCGTCGTCCGAAAGATCACGCAATCATCGCCGAGATTGATGGTTACGTGCGCTTTGGCCGCGACTACAAGAACAAGCGTCGCATCTCGATCGAGCCGGCGGATGAAAGCATGGAGCCTGTCGAATACATGGTGCCCAAAGGCAAGCACATTCCGGTTGCGGAAGGTGACTTCATCCAGAAGGGTGAATACCTCATGGACGGCAACCCCGCGCCGCATGACATCCTGTCCATCATGGGTGTCGAAGCACTGGCTGATTACATGATCGACGAGGTTCAGGACGTCTATCGCCTGCAAGGTGTGAAGATCAACGACAAGCATATCGAGGTGATCGTTCGCCAGATGCTACAGAAGTGGGAGATCTTGGACTCGGGTGAAACCACGCTTCTGAAAGGCGAACATGTCGACAAGGCCGAATTCGACGCTGCAAACGAAAAGGCTGCGGCCGAAGGTCGCCGTCTGGCATCGGGCGAGCCGATCCTGTTGGGGATCACCAAGGCGAGCTTGCAGACGCGTTCGTTCATCTCGGCAGCCTCGTTCCAGGAAACCACCCGCGTTCTGACCGAGGCTTCGGTTCAGGGCAAACGCGACAAGCTGGTTGGTCTCAAGGAAAACGTCATCGTGGGTCGTTTGATTCCGGCAGGCACCGGCGGTGCCACCCAACGCGTGCGGTCCATCGCGCAAGCTCGCGACATGAAGGTGATCGAAGAAGCCCGCGCTGAAGCCGAAAAAGCCGCTGCGCTGGCTGCACCTTCCGAAGATGTTTTCGGCGACGTGTCCGAAGATGATAACGGGCTGGTCGAAACACCGGAATTCGGTGGTTCAGAACAACCCTGATCGACCTCGACTTGAACTGGAAGGCCCCGCCATCTGGCGGGGCTTTTCGTTTGCAAGCCCCTTCCATCTTTGAATAGGGTGCTGGCCATACGGTTGCCCCGTTTGATCGGGCACGATTTCACCTTACAGAACCATAAATGGAAGCCGGATGCCAGTGTCAGACAACATGAAGGGTGCGGCATTGATGGCCGGTGCGATGGCCGGGTACACATTCAATGATGCCTCCATGAAAGCTTTGTCCGGTGATATGCCGCTGTCACAAGCGGTTTTCCTGCGCGGCATCGTGACCAGTTTGATGTTGCTTGGTTTGGGGTTGGCCCTTCGGTCGCTGACCTTTCGGCTCAGCCGCCGAGAATGGAAGCTGATGCTTCTGCGGTCGTTGGCCGAAATGGGGGCCACCTATTGTTTTCTCAGTGCGTTGTTCAACATGCCGATTGCTAACGTCACTGCGGTTTTGCAGGCGTTACCCCTGACCGTCGCGCTGGCTGCCTGGGCGTTTCTGGGGGAACCTTTGGGATGGCGACGCCTGTTTGCCATCCTGGTTGGCTTTGTCGGCGTCGTCTTGATTGTCAAACCCGGGGGGGACGGGTTCACGGCGTGGTCTGTATACGCATTGCTCGCAGTCGGGTTCATCACACTCCGTGACCTTGTTGTCCGGAAAATGTCCCCGACAACGCCGTCGATGACCGTGGCCTTGGTGGCATCAGTCGCAATCACGGTGGCATTCGGCATGGTTTCGGCCACGGTCGAGTGGTCGCCGATCACGGTCAGAAGCGGAGGATTTCTGGTTCTCGCGGCCTCGTTTATTTTCATGGGTTATCTGTTTTCCGTGATGGTGATGCGGGTGGGCGATATCGGCTTCATCGCGCCCTTCCGATATACAGGGCTGATCTGGGCTTTGATCATTGGTCTTATCTTTTTCGGCGAATGGCCGGAGGTGCTTACCCTTATCGGCGCCGGGATCGTGGTTGCAACCGGCCTGTTTACCCTGTTTCGCGAACGGCAACAGTCCCGACAGGCAAGGGCGAAGGGGTTTCTGCGACATCCCTGATTGAACCGCCCTTGCAAACTCGTGGCCAGCGGTTGACAGGGGGCACGACTCCTCATATACGCCCCCCATCCAGCTGGGTTTTTCCCGGCACCATCAGAATTGAGGGATCAAGGTCGGCGCTACTTTTAGGCACTGATCCTCTGTGAACCAACCGCGTCGCTTGCCTCGGAATGGAAGCGGTCGCGGATTTTCGCTTTGCAGACGTGCTGGGCGAGGAAATGTAAACCGCGCGGGGACACTCGTGCAAACACATGTGTTGAGAAACGGGAAAAGAGCCCTATGCCAACGATTCAACAGCTGATCCGCAAACCGCGCCAGCCTAAAGTAAAACGCTCCAAGTCGATGCACCTGGAGTCCTGCCCGCAAAAACGTGGCGTTTGCACGCGCGTTTACACAACCACACCGAAAAAGCCGAACTCGGCCATGCGTAAGGTTGCCAAAGTGCGCCTGACCAATGGTTTCGAGGTTATCAGCTATATCGGTGGTGAAAGCCACAACCTGCAAGAACACTCGGTGGTTCTGATCCGCGGCGGTCGTGTAAAAGACCTTCCGGGTGTGCGTTATCACATCGTTCGCGGTGTTCTGGATACCCAGGGCGTCAAAGACCGTAAGCAACGTCGTTCGAAATACGGCGCCAAGCGTCCGAAGTAAGGAGATCCGGGAATGTCTCGTCGTCACGCCGCTGAAAAGCGCGAAATCCTGCCCGACGCCAAATTTGGTGATCGTGTGCTGAGCAAATTCATGAACAACCTGATGATCGACGGCAAGAAGTCGGTCGCAGAAACAATCGTCTATAACGCGCTGGATCGCGTAGAAGACAAGATCAAGCGCGCACCCGTGGAAGTGTTCCACGAGGCGCTGGACAACATCAAACCGTCGGTCGAGGTTCGCTCGCGTCGTGTTGGTGGTGCAACCTATCAGGTTCCGGTCGAAGTGCGCCCCGAGCGCCGCGAAGCTTTGGCGATCCGCTGGTTGATCACCGCCGCCCGCAACCGCAACGAAAACACAATGGAAGAACGCCTTGCCGGCGAGCTTCTGGATGCTGTGAATTCGCGCGGTACTGCCGTCAAGAAACGCGAAGACACCCACAAAATGGCCGACGCCAACAAAGCGTTCAGCCATTATCGCTGGTAAAGCCAAGGAAGGAAGAAAACCATGGCACGCGACTATCCTCTCGACCGTTACCGCAACTTCGGCATCATGGCGCATATCGACGCGGGTAAAACCACCTGCTCGGAACGCATCCTGTTTTACACCGGCAAATCCCACAACCTCGGTGAGGTGCACGATGGTGCGGCCACCATGGACTGGATGGAGCAGGAACAGGAACGCGGCATCACCATCACCTCGGCTGCAACAACCACTTTCTGGGAACGCACCGAAGATGGCGAAACTGCTGACACGCCGAAGCACCGTCTGAACATCATCGACACTCCAGGCCACGTTGACTTCACCATTGAAGTTGAACGTTCGCTGGCCGTGCTTGATGGTGCCGTCTGTGTTCTTGACGCCAACGCTGGTGTTGAACCCCAGACCGAAACCGTGTGGCGTCAGGCTGACCGCTACAAGGTTCCGCGCATGGTCTTCGTCAACAAGATGGACAAGATCGGCGCTGACTTCTTCAACTGTGTTCGCATGATCGAAGACCGCACCGGCGCCCGGGCTGTTCCTGTCGGTATTCCGATCGGTGCCGAGACCGAGCTGGAAGGTCTGATCGACCTTGTGACCATGGAAGAATGGCTGTGGCAGGGTGAAGATCTTGGCGCATCGTGGGTCAAAGCTCCGATCCGCGACAGCCTGAAAGACATGGCCGACGAATGGCGCGGCAAGATGATCGAAGCGGCCGTCGAAATGGACGACGATGCGATGGAAAACTACCTCATGGACGGCGCTGAGCCGGACGTGAAAACCCTGCGCGCTTTGCTGCGCAAGGGCTGCCTGTCGCTGTCATTTGTTCCGGTTCTGGGTGGCTCTGCCTTCAAGAACAAAGGTGTTCAACCGCTTCTGAACGCGGTGATCGACTATCTGCCCAGCCCGATGGACGTTGTTGATTACATGGGCTTCAAACCCGGTGACGAAACCGAAACCCGCAACATCCCGCGTCGTGCGGATGATGAGATGGCGTTCTCGGGTCTGGCGTTCAAAATCATGAACGACCCTTTCGTTGGCTCACTGACCTTTACCCGCATCTACTCGGGTGTCCTGAACAAAGGCGACACGCTTTTGAATTCGACCAAAGGTAAGAAAGAGCGCGTTGGTCGTATGATGATGATGCACTCGAACGAACGCGAGGAAATCACCGAAGCGTTCGCGGGCGATATTATTGCGCTGGCAGGTCTGAAAGACACCACGACAGGTGACACGCTGTGCGCTGTCAACGATCCGGTGGTTCTGGAAACCATGACCTTCCCGGATCCGGTGATCGAGATTGCGGTCGAGCCTAAAACCAAGGCCGACCAGGAGAAGATGAGCCAAGGTCTGGCCCGTTTGGCCGCTGAAGACCCGTCCTTCCGTGTGGAAACTGATCTGGAATCGGGTCAGACAATCATGAAGGGCATGGGCGAACTTCACCTGGACATCCTGGTGGACCGTCTGAAGCGTGAATTCAAAGTGGAAGCCAATATCGGTGCCCCGCAGGTTGCGTATCGCGAGACGATTTCGAAAGAGGTCGAGCATACCTACACCCACAAGAAACAATCGGGTGGTTCGGGTCAGTATGCCGAGGTGAAGATGATCATCTCTCCGACCGAAGCTGGCGAAGGTTATTCGTTCGAAAGCCGCATCGTTGGCGGTGCCGTACCGAAGGAATACATCCCAGGCGTTGAAAAAGGCATCAACTCTGTCATGGACAGCGGTCCCTTGGCTGGCTTCCCCGTGATCGACTTCAAGGTTGCCCTGGTCGATGGTAAATTCCACGATGTTGACTCGTCGGTTCTGGCCTTCGAAATCGCTGCACGTATGTGTATGCGCGAAGGTATGCGTCTGGCCGGCGCCAAGCTGCTTGAACCGATCATGAAAGTGGAAGTGATCACGCCCGAGGAATACACCGGTGGTATCATCGGCGACCTGACCTCGCGTCGTGGTCAGGTGTCGGGTCAAGAGCCGCGCGGCAACGCGATTGCGATTGATGCCAATGTGCCGCTGGCGAACATGTTTGGCTACATCAACACTCTGCGCTCCATGTCTTCGGGCCGCGCGCAGTTCACGATGCAGTTCTCGCATTACGATCCGGTTCCGCAGAACATCTCGGACGAAATTCAGGCGAAATTCGCCTAATCGAACAAGCCGGGCAGGGGGTGTCCTTGCCCGGCGCATAGATTAATAGGAGGCCATCATGGCTAAGGAAAAGTTTGAACGCTCCAAACCGCACGTCAACATTGGCACGATTGGCCACGTTGACCACGGCAAGACGACGCTGACCGCTGCGATTACCAAGTATTTTGGTGACTTCAAGGCGTATGATCAGATTGACGGCGCACCGGAAGAGAAAGCACGTGGTATCACGATCTCGACGGCGCATGTTGAGTATGAGACGGACGCGCGTCACTACGCCCATGTCGACTGCCCCGGCCACGCTGACTATGTGAAGAACATGATCACCGGTGCGGCGCAGATGGACGGCGCGATCCTGGTTGTGAACGCAGCCGACGGCCCGATGCCGCAGACGCGCGAGCACATTCTTCTGGGCCGCCAGGTTGGTATCCCGACCATGGTCGTGTTCATGAACAAGGTTGACCAGGTTGACGACGAAGAGCTGCTTGAGCTGGTCGAGATGGAGATCCGCGAACTCTTGACCGAATACGGCTATCCCGGCGACGACATTCCGATCATCGCAGGCTCGGCGCTGGCTGCTCTGGAAGGCCGCGACGCCAATATCGGCGAAGACAAGATCCGCGAACTGATGGCGGCTGTTGACGAATTCATCCCGACGCCGGCCCGCCCGGTTGACGGTGCGTTCCTGCTGCCGATCGAAGACGTGTTCTCGATCTCGGGCCGCGGCACGGTTGTGACCGGTCGTGTTGAGCGTGGTGTTGTGAATGTTGGTGACGAGATTGAGATCGTCGGCCTGAAGGACACGCAGAAGACGACCTGCACGGGCGTTGAGATGTTCCGCAAGCTCTTGGATCGCGGTGAAGCTGGCGACAATGTCGGCGTTCTGCTGCGCGGCATCGACCGTGAGAAGGTCGAGCGTGGCCAGGTTCTGTGTAAGCCGGGCTCGGTGAACCCGCACACGAAGTTCGAAGCCGAGGTCTATATCCTGACCAAGGAAGAGGGTGGCCGTCACACGCCGTTCTTCGCGAACTACCGTCCTCAGTTCTACTTCCGGACCACAGACGTGACCGGCACGGTCGAGCTGCCGTCGGGCACCGAGATGGTGATGCCGGGCGACAACCTGAAGTTCAACGTTGAACTGATTGCGCCGATCGCGATGGAAGAAAAGCTGCGCTTCGCCATCCGCGAAGGCGGCCGCACCGTTGGGTCCGGCGTTGTGTCGAAGATCATCGAGTAATCGAAACTCCGATGCTTGACCGGAAAGGGCGTCCTTCGGGACGCCCTTTTTGTGTCACGCCGAGAGATGATCCCGAGACGCACAATCAAACACGTGTCGAAGATCATCGAGTAAGAACGCCCCGCGTTCTTACTGGCGACAGGCGATCTGGCGGCGACGCCAAATCTGCCGAGAGCCTGATAGCGATCGCAATTCTTGAACGGAAAGGGCGCCTGAAGGCGCCCTTTTTTCGTGTTGCATAATGTGTTTGATGGATCGTGAAGTTACCCATCCAGACGTTTGACAACATGATCTGCGAAGGCAGCGATCATACCGTCATAGTATTCCTTGCTGTCCGTCGTCAGCGCGGTCACGTCAAAATCCTCGGGCAAGAACAGGATGGCCTGTTCGAACGTCACCGACAGGTCATAGGTTTCGAACTTTGAATTGTCGTTCGGGCTGAGGATCTTCACAGTGCCTGACAACGATGAATCAGCCACACCGGCTGCGGATTGCAGTGTGCTGGCCAGTTCGACCTCATCAATGTCGATGCTGATGCGCACACCTTCATCATCTGTCTGACCCACCAAACGCTCGACAATCGCGTTTTCCAGATCGTCCGAGATCATGTTCCAGTGCTCGGCAGCCGTGGCGTTGGCCAAGTCCTCCAACTCCACTTCAACCTCGACCTCTTTCACCATGGTCATGTCCGCAAACGCAGCGGTGGTCAGCATGGTTGCGGCCATCAGGCCAGCGGTCAGTGTCTTAAATCTCATCATCGGATTACTCCTTTTCTGTGACGAAGCACCATTGGCGCCTTTCACTGAAACAACGTAACCAAGGCACAATGGTTCCATGGAAGAAGATGCTGAATGCTGGCGGCCGCTAAACCCAAGATGGATCAGATCGAATATCGTCATTGCCCCTTGCCACACTCACCCAACCCCTGTAAGACGCGCGAGTTCGCTGAGGAAAGCGACCAGGCGGGATTCGGTCCCGCTTTCGTTTTTCCTCGGGGTTCGACGAGGGCAGGGGGAATGAGCCGCCTGTCGTCCTATCAACTCTCTGCCTGAAAGGGCGAATGCTATGACAAGTCAAAACATTCGTATCCGTCTGAAGGCGTTTGACTATCGCGTGCTGGATGCCTCCACACAAGAGATCGTCAACACTGCCAAACGGACCGGTGCAAACGTTCGCGGCCCCATCCCGCTGCCGAACAAGATCGAGAAGTTCACAGTTCTGCGTGGACCTCACGTTGACAAGAAATCCCGCGACCAGTTCGAGATCCGCACGCACAAGCGTCTGCTCGATATTGTCGACCCGACTCCGCAGACCGTGGACGCGCTGATGAAGCTCGACCTGGCTGCTGGTGTTGACGTCCAGATCTCGGTCTAAGGAGGGTATCACAGATGCGCTCTGGAATTATCGCAAAGAAAGTCGGCATGACCCGGCTTTTCATGGAAGACGGAAAACAGATCCCTGTAACCGTTCTTCAACTGGACAACCTGCAAGTTGTGGCCAACCGCACCGCAGAACAAGACGGGTACACCGCTGTTCAGCTGGGTGCCGGTGACGCCAAGGCAAAACGCACATCCAAGCCGATGCGCGGATACTTCGCCAAGGCTGGCGTGGCCCCCAAGCGCAAGCTGGTGGAATTCCGCGTGGACGCCGACAACCTGATCGCCGTTGGCGAAGAGATTTCGGCCGAGCACTATGTGGAAGGTCAGAAGGTCGACGTTGCGGGCACTTCGATTGGTAAAGGTTTTGCCGGTGCCATGAAGCGTCACAACTTTGGCGGCCTGCGCGCCACGCACGGTGTGTCGATCAGCCACCGTTCGCACGGTTCGACCGGTCAGTGTCAAGATCCGGGCCGCGTGTTCAAAGGCAAGAAAATGGCCGGACACATGGGTTCGGTTCGTGTGACCACGCAGAACCTGGAAGTCGTGAAGACCGATGCCGATCGTGGCCTGGTGTTCATCAAGGGCGCTGTCCCCGGCTCGAAAGGTGGCTGGGTCACCGTGAAAGACGCCGTGAAGAAAAAACTTCCCGAGAACGTTCCGTTCCCGGCGGCGCTGAAGTCGGCTGCAACTGCTGCAACTGAAGCTCCTGCGGAAGAAGCACCCGCGGAAGGTGGTGAAGCATGAAATTTGACGTAATCAAACTGGACGGCAAGAAGGCTGGTTCGGTCGAGCTGGACGAGGCCCTGTTCGGTCTTGAACCGCGCGCCGATATCCTGCACCGTGTGGTCCGCTGGCAGCGTAACAACGCACAAGCTGGCACCCACAAGGTGAAAACGCGGTCCGAGGTCAAATACTCGACCAAGAAGATCTATCGCCAAAAAGGCACCGGTGGCGCGCGTCACGGTGCCCGGTCGGCCCCGATCTTCCGTGGTGGTGGTATCTATAAAGGTCCGGTTGTTCGCAGCCACGGCCATGATCTGACCAAGAAATTCCGTAAACTGGGTCTGAAACACGCCCTGTCCGCCAAAGCGCAAGCTGGCGAACTGGTTGTGATTGACACCGCAGACGCTGATGGCAAAACTGCTGCACTGGCCAAAGCGGTGAAAGATCTGGGCTGGAAACGCGCTCTGGTTATCGATGGCGCTGAAGTGAACGAAAAGTTCGCTCTGGCGGCTCGTAACATCGAGGGTCTGGATATCCTGCCGTCGATGGGCGCCAACGTCTATGACATCCTGAAGCGTGACACGCTTGTGTTGACCAAAGCAGGTGTCGAAGCTCTGGAGGCTCGCCTGAAATGACCGATAAAGCTGTACTCTACGACGTGATCCGTAAGCCGCTCATCACCGAGAAAGCAACCATGGCATCGGAAAATGGTGCTGTTGTTTTCGAAGTGGCGATCGGCGCCAACAAACCGCAGATCAAGGAAGCTGTCGAAACCCTGTTCGGTGTGAAGGTGAAAGCCGTCAACACATCGATCACCAAGGGCAAAGTCAAACGCTTCCGCGGCCAGTTGGGCAAGCGTAAAGACGTCAAAAAAGCCTATGTGACCCTGGAAGAGGGCAACACGATCGACGTGACCACCGGTCTTTGATCGTCAGGCTGACATGAGACATGAAAGCCCCCTGCCGAAAAGCGGGGGGTTTTTCGTTGCGGGTCTATCTTGCCACGCTTTTTGCGTGCATTGCGCACTACACAGGATTTTGACTCGCGATTTACTTTTACATGAATAAGTTAGAAGGCTCGATGATCTGCTCATCTTGAAACGAGGTATCTGCCCATGTTGACGCGACGACATTTTGTTATCACTTCTGCCGCATTGTTTTCGGCGCCAATTGCTTCACCGCTCTGGGCGCAGGATGCGACGACCACACAGGCTTCGGCGACGTCGCCCGTCATTATCAATCGGCGTCCGGTTTCGGATCGGTCGAAATGGGCTGCTTATGATGCGCAGGTAACGCCTGCGAATTATGATCCTGCTACGTCTAATCCTTGGGGCCTGCACCCGCGTTTTCTACCCAAGCTGGTGCAAGCCAAACCAGGGCTGAGGCCGGGCGATATTCATGTCGATGCAGTGGCGCGCTATCTTTACCATATTCGGGACAATGGCACTGCGATGCGTTTTGGCGTCGCGATCGGGCGTGGAAATCTGTACGAGCCCGGCACTTACACCATCCGGCGCAAGGCCAAATGGCCGACATGGGTTCCCACCCCGGCAATGGTGAAACGTGATCCCGATGTCTATGGACCGCTTGTGAATGGCATGGATGGCGGCCCCAACAATCCGCTGGGGTCCAGAGCATTCTATCTTTACGTAGGAAACCGGGACACCTATCTGCGCATTCACGGTTCACCAGAGCCACGATCGATCGGTGGACGGGCCAGTTCGGGCTGTGTGCGTATGGTGATGCCGCATATCATTGGGCTGTATGAACAGGTCGATATCGGCGTGACCGCATATCTTTATCCGGCTGAAACCGTCACGGCGCGCAGTTAAGGCGCGCCGTCCTTCACGTCGCGCGGTGATCAGCTACGCTTGGTGCAAATCGGCTGACCTGCGCGGTTGCGCAGGGGCAGATAGGTTGCTTCGACTGGACCCTGATGGCGATAGACGAAACACCCGTCCGAAGCATTGATTTGTACGTCGCTCAGGTCTTGATAGGGTGCTGCAATCGCGCGCACATTTTCCGGCACCGGGTTCAGCGGTCGAGAGGTCGCATTGCCGCCCACCCCCTCCGGGTTAACGCAAGCCGAAAGTGTAACCACAGCGGCGCTCGACAGAATACCCAACTTCTTCATCATGAATTTCCCCATTGACTACTTTTGGAGAGGATGGAGGATTTTACGACGAAGGGAAAGGGGGTAGTTCTGGGGGGCAGCGCAAGCGCTCCAGTTCGCGGCGGGCGTGATCTTGGAATGATCGCGGGCACAGACCGCTTTGGGCCAGATTCGGTCGCGTGGCGTATCTCTTCCTAGCTATTTGTCATGCCTGCGATCATGGCGATCAGTGCCACCAGATGAACAAGCATCAGGGCCTTATCGTTCCATAAAGCTCCCACCGCAAACCATCCCAGAACGCCCGCCAAAAACAGATAGAGATTCCATGGCGTCCAGCCAAATCCGGTCGCTGTGTAACCTATGATTTGGATGGCTGACGCTCCCCATTTGATTGCGAAAACAACGTGCTCACGAGACCCGGATTGCAGAATCGCGTCAGACCGCACGGGTGAGCCCCCCATCAATGCGCAGGTTTTGACCTGTCATGTAACCACCACCTTCAGACGCGAGAAACGATATCAGCGATGACACTTCATCAGCGCGCCCATAGCGACCCATGGGAATGCGCGCCTTGCGATCTTCAGTCTCGGGAAGGCTGTCGATGAAGCCGGGTAAGACGTTGTTCATACGGATGTTGTCGGCAGCATATCTATCAGAGTAGAGCTTCGTGAACGCCGCAAGCCCAGCACGGAACACACCCGATGTTGGGAAAAGTCGGTCGGGTTCAAATGCGGCAAATGTCGAGATGTTGATGATCGCGCCTCCGCCCTGCGCCTGCATCAACGGGGTCACAAGCCGTGTCGGGCGGATGACATTCATCAGATAGACGTCCAGCCCTTGATGCCAATCATCATCGCTGATGTCCAATACGGGCCCCTTTGGGCCGTGCCCCGCCGAATTCACCAACACATCGACGCGACCCCAACGGTCCTGAGCGCCCTGAACGAGCGCGGCGAGATCATCGCCATTCAGATTCGATCCCGTAACGCCAAAACCACCCAGCTCTGCCCCAAGTGCTTCACCTTTTCCTGACGATGACAGGATGCCAACCTTAAATCCATCCATTGCCAGGCGTCGGGCCGCATCTGCGCCCATGCCGCTTCCACCTGCCGTGACCAGGGCTACTTTTTCTACTGACATGTTTGCCTCCGAAGTTTGATAGGCTATTATTACATGAAGCATTCTTGTCATTCGATTGAGAATTGATGTTTTCTGCCAGTAGGAATACTATCGGAAAATGACCGCACTGCCTTCTCTAAATGCGCTGCGCGCCTTCGATGCGGCCGGGCGCCGACTAAGCTTTCGCGCGGCAGCCGATGAGATGGGCGTCACACAAGGGGCTGTGGCTCAGCAGGTGCGCCAGCTTGAAGCCGATCTTGGTATCGCGCTCTTTGACAGAGTGCCCAAGGGATTGGTGCTGACATCTGCTGGCCGTCGCTATCACAAAAGAATCGCGGATGCGTTTTCCGACCTGCGTGCCGCGACCGCAGAGTTGAAGCCAGAACCCGGAAAGGTCACGATCAGCGTTACTCCGACCTTTGCGTCGAAGTGGCTCATCCCGAACTTACCGGACTTTTCTGAGAAGCACCCTGAAATCGACCTGCGGATTCTGGCGACGGAAAAAGTGTCGAGCTTTCACAGTGACGGCATCGATCTTGCCATTCGCCAGGGCGAACCTCCGTTCGGTGCGGCGTTGAATGCAACGCTCTTGTTCGAACAAGATGTGATAGCAGTGGCAGCACCTAAGCTGGTGGAGTCAGAACAACCTTCCTTTGGTCCGCAAGCTCTATCGCGCTTGCCGAAAGTCCATGACACACACGATCTTTGGCCAAAGCTCTTGGCGGAATTGGGATTGTCCGACCAGAACAAACGTGGATTGCGACTAAGCCAGACAGCTTTGGCCGTTGATGCCGCTGTCTCAGGCCAAGGCGTTGCCTTGGTCAGTCGTTTTCTTGTTTCCGGCGACATCGAAGCCGGTAATTTGTCCGAGATTTGCACCTTGCATGATGTATCGACGCAGGATTTTTATCTTCTGTCTTTGCGCAGATCGACACCAAATGCTGCGATCGAAACGGTCATTTCGTGGCTGACATCACGTGCAAAGAATGTCGACTAGTCGGTGATGAACCTTTTCAAGATGCGTAGAGGTTGGACATAGGCGCGGACGCTGAGAGCTCCAGCCCCGCCCAGCGGCCGGGCAGGCAACCATTGCCCTTCGCCGAACGAGGGGACGGTGGCACCAGTTCATATGAAAACCCCGCTTCATCCTCTAGACACCCCAATGCAACCCTGATACATCGCGCAGGTCGCGTGGCCTCGGATTCGTTCCGGGGCCTTGTAACATTTGGAATTTGGGGACCTTCGGGGCCCTTTAACTCAGGCAGGTGACTGCCTCAAAGCAACGGAAGACAGAAAGCATGGCACTCAAGTCGTACAAACCGACGACGCCAGGCCAGCGTGGGCTGGTTCTGATCGACCGTTCGGAGCTTTGGAAAGGTCGCCCGGTTAAGTCCCTGACAGAGGGTCTTACGAAATCGGGTGGTCGGAACAATACCGGACGGATCACGTCGCGCCGCCGTGGTGGTGGTGCAAAGCGTCTCTATCGTATCGTGGACTTCAAACGTAACAAGTTTGATGTCGCCGCCACAGTTGAGCGGATCGAATACGACCCCAACCGCACAGCCTTCATCGCACTCGTGAAATACGAAGACGGCGAACAGGCTTATATTCTGGCCCCGCAGCGTTTGGCTGTCGGCGACCAGATCATCGCATCGGCCAAGGCCGACGTGAAACCCGGTAACGCAATGCCCTTCTCGGGTATGCCCATCGGTACCATCGTGCACAACATCGAGATGAAACCAGGCAAAGGCGGCCAGATCGCCCGTGCAGCTGGCACATATGCTCAGTTTGTTGGCCGTGACGGCGGTTACGCTCAGATCCGTCTGAGCTCGGGCGAACTGCGCCTCGTGCGTCAGGAATGCATGGCCACCGTTGGTGCCGTGTCGAACCCCGACAACTCGAACCAGAACTACGGTAAAGCCGGTCGCATGCGCCACAAAGGCGTCCGCCCAAGCGTCCGTGGTGTTGTCATGAACCCGATCGACCACCCTCATGGTGGTGGTGAAGGCCGGACTTCGGGTGGTCGTCACCCGGTGACGCCGTGGGGCAAGCCGACCAAGGGTGCGCGCACTCGCAACAAGAACAAGGCGTCGTCGAAGCTGATCATCCGCTCGCGTCACGCCAAGAAGAAGGGGCGTTAAGATATGGCACGTTCTGTCTGGAAAGGCCCTTTTGTTGACGCTTACGTCCTCAAAAAAGCCGAGAAAACCCGCGAGTCGGGTAAAAACGAGGTCATCAAGATCTGGTCGCGTCGTTCGACCATCCTGCCCCAGTTCGTGGGTTTGACCTTTGGCGTTTATAACGGTCAGAAGCACATTCCGGTGAATGTGACGGAAGACATGATCGGCCAGAAGTTCGGTGAATATTCGCCGACCCGCACCTATTACGGTCACGCGGCTGATAAAAAAGCGAAGAGGAAGTAAGCCATGGGTAAGGATAAGAATCCCCGCCGCGTGGCCGATAACGAAGCTATGGCCAAGACCCGTATGCTTCGCACGTCCCCGCAGAAACTGAACTTGGTTGCTGGCATGATCCGCGGCAAGAAGGTTGACAAGGCTCTGACCGACCTGACCTTCTCGAACAAGCGGATTGCTCAGGATGTGAAGAAATGCCTTCAGTCCGCCATCGCCAATGCCGAAAACAACCACAACCTTGACGTCGATGAACTGATCGTCGCCGAGGCCTATGTGGGCAAGAACCTGACCATGAAACGCGGACGTCCCCGCGCCCGTGGCCGTTTCGGCAAAATCATCAAACCGTTCGCGGAACTCACCATCAAGGTGCGTCAAATTGAGGAGCAAGCTTAATGGGTAACAAAGTCAATCCCGTCGGCATGCGCCTTCAGGTCAACCGCACTTGGGACAGCCGCTGGTATGCAGACACGAAAGATTACGGCGATCTTCTTATGGAAGACCTGAAGATTCGTGACTTCATCAAGACCGAATGCAAGCAAGCCGGCATCAGCCGTGTGATCATCGAACGTCCGCACAAAAAGTGCCGCGTCACGATCCACACTGCCCGCCCCGGCGTGATCATTGGCAAGAAAGGCGCAGACATCGAAACCCTGCGCAAGAAAATCGCCAAGATCACCGACTCGGAACTGCACCTCAACATCGTTGAAGTGCGCAAGCCCGAGCTGGACGCCGCATTGGTCGCAGAATCGATCGCGCAGCAACTTGAGCGCCGTGTGTCCTTCCGCCGTGCCATGAAGCGCGGTGTGCAGAACGCAATGCGTATGGGCGCCCTCGGTATCCGCGTAAATGTCGCTGGCCGTCTGGGCGGCGCCGAGATTGCACGGACCGAGTGGTATCGCGAAGGCCGTGTGCCACTGCACACCCTGCGCGCTGACATCGACTATGCACATGCAGAAGCAATGACGCCTTACGGCATCATCGGCATCAAAACCTGGATCTTCAAAGGTGAAATCATGGAGCACGATCCTGCTGCCCGTGATCGTCGCCAGGCAGAGCTTCAGGAAGGTCCCGCGCCCCGTGGCGCTGGCGGCCGTCGTTAAGGAGGGCTGAGATATGCTGCAACCAAAGCGTACAAAGTTCCGCAAGATGCACAAAGGCCGGATCAAGGGTGAGGCCAAAGGCGGTTCTGACCTGAACTTCGGTTCTTACGGTCTGAAAGCGACAGAGCCTGAGCGTGTGACCGCACGCCAGATCGAAGCTGCCCGTCGTGCCATGACGCGTCACATGAAGCGTCAAGGCCGCGTCTGGATCCGCATCTTCCCGGACACCCCGGTAACCGCCAAGCCCATCGAAGTTCGTATGGGTAAAGGTAAAGGTTCCGTGGACCGTTGGACCTGCAAAGTTAAGCCGGGCCGCGTGATGTTTGAAATCGACGGCGTCAATGACGATGTGGCACGCGAGGCCCTGCGCCTTGCCGCCATGAAACTGCCGATCAAATCACGCGTCGTGGTTCGCGAAGACTGGTAAAGGTTGAAAGAGCAAGGCGCTTTCTAACTAACGCGGTGTAGCGAGTTCCCGAAGGAAACTCGCGGGCCGCACCCCGGTTGAAGAAAAGAAACCCCCGCCGAGAAATCGGCGGGGGTTTTCGTTTGTGCGCTGACAAAAACGCATAGCCGGACTGGTCAGTCGCAGTTCGACCGACAGTCGCTTATCGCAACAACTCATCCATCAACCCGATCACCTCCAGCACTTTGAACGTGGTGGGATCGGCGCGATAGATCATCTCGCCCACGCGATAATAGCGATAGCGGGGATCAAGCCGATAGCGGTCGTAATCGGTGAAGCGCCGGTACTCGTAGTCGTCCAGATGATCGCCAAGCCGCGGTTTCGCGTGTCCGGGCGGGATGCAGGGCGGGTTTTTCTTGGCAAGGCCGGGCGGGCAGTCTTTGGCAATGGCACCCATGTTCTTCACATGACCCTTCCCTTGACCTTGGCCCTTGCCGTTACCGGCAAAGCTGGCCGTTGCCATCAGTGGAACCAAGACAAGAGCCAAGGCAGTTTTTGTTGCGGTTTTCATCATTCAATCCGTCCATATGTTTGCGTGGCCATGGGTTAAACAACGGCCAGCCACTCTGAGGGTTCCAATCGCTCTAAGGTTGGGCAAGACCGGATTGATATACAATATCACCCGCTGGTTTGCGTGTGCGGATTGCGGCTTTCCGCCCGTATCAGGATCTGGTTACGCGGAATGGCTCCGACGCACGCGCTTACTCACCCCACTTGTAGTTGAAACTCACCGACAACCGTTCCTCATCCCCGGTGTTCTGCATCACCTCGTGGCGCAGCCAGCTTTCCCACAGCAGCACGTCACCCTCGGACGGGCGTTTGGTGATGAAGTTTTGCAACTCCTCGCGGGCGTCCTTGCGACGCGGAGGAGCGGCCATCATCATGGCGTGGCGTGGGTCTTCATAGCGCAACGCGCCAGCCCCTTCTGGCAGGGCCAGATAGGTAGTGCCGGATATCACCGAATGGGGGTGGATATGGGCCGAATGGTAGCCACCGGGCGGCAGGATGTTGATCCAGATGTCCTCCATCACCAATTCGCGCCCGTCCAGATTGAACTCCAGATCCTCGGCGAAGGCGGCGACGTGCTTGTCCAAGCTGTCGACCAGATCCTTGAAGATCGGGAACCGCCACGGCAAGTCGGTCAGGGATGCGTAGGAGGTATAACCAGGATACCCCTCGGCCTCGCACCATTCCTGCCCCGCCTCGTCATCCTCGGCGATGGAATAACAGCTGTCGTAAAGCTCATCCTGGCTGACTTTGGGGTCAAACTCGGACAGGTGAGCATGGTAAAGGCGGGTCACGAAGAGGGAGGATATGTTGGGCATAGCCGTTCTTTAGCGTAAGAAAACAAAGAGCGCGAGATGCAAACTTTCCCTTGCCCCCACCCGCTATCCCACCTATAGACCCACATCTCATGGATTCCGGCGACGGGATTCGTGTGTTTTGACATTCACCCACCAGACATAGGGTGACCTGCCGCAAACAGGGCAGAGCTCTCTGGTGCAAGGAAAGGAACAGGCGAATGAACGCCAAGGAACTGCGTGATCAGTCTCCTGACCAGCTGCGTGAAAAGCTGGCAGAGCTGAAAAAAGAGGCCTTTAACCTGCGTTTCCAGCAGGCCACCGGTGCCCTCGAAAACACTGCCCGTATGCGTCAGGTGCGTCGCGACGCTGCCCGCGTCAAAACCGTTCTGAACGAACAAGCCCGCGCCGCGGCTGAGTAAGAGGAGCCTGAAGAATGCCCAAACGTATCCTGCAAGGTGTTGTCACCTCGGCCGCCAACGAACAAACCGTCACTGTTTCGGTTGAACGCCGTTTCAAGCACCCGCTGCTTCAGAAAACCGTCCGTAAGTCGAAGAAATATCGCGCTCACGACGAAAAGAATGCCTTTAAGGCAGGCGACACCGTCCGCATCATCGAATGCGCGCCGAAGTCGAAAACCAAACGTTGGGAAGTTCTGGAAGGCTAAGTTCTGCCTTCCCGGACGACTTAACAAGTCGAAACCCTGGGGGTTACGCCACGCATCGGCGCCCCAAAGGTCGGGAGAAACCACATGATCCAGATGCAAACAAATCTGGATGTTGCTGACAACAGCGGCGCTCGCCGTGTTCAGTGCATCAAGGTTCTGGGTGGTTCCAAGCGTAAGTACGCATCCGTTGGCGACATTATTGTTGTCTCGGTTAAGGAAGCCATCCCGCGCGGTCGCGTAAAGAAAGGTGACGTCCGTAAGGCCGTCGTCGTGCGCACCGCCAAGGAAGTCCGTCGTGAAGACGGCACCGCCATCCGCTTCGACCGCAACGCGGCCGTTATTCTGAACAACAACAACGAGCCTATCGGCACCCGTATCTTCGGCCCGGTTGTTCGCGAACTTCGCGCGAAGAACTTCATGAAGATCATCTCGCTGGCTCCGGAGGTGCTGTAAGATGGCTGCTAAGTTGAGAAAAGGCGACAAGGTTGTCGTTCTGGCCGGCAAAGACAAGGGCAAGCAAGGTGAGATCACCAGCGTGGACCCAAAAGCTGGCAAAGCCGTTGTTGACGGCGTGAACATCGCCATTCGCCACACACGTCAGAGCCAGAACAGCCAAGGTGGCCGCATCCCGCAAGCGATGCCGATCCAACTGTCGAACCTGGCCCTGTTGGACAAGAACGGCAAAGCAACGCGCGTTGGCTTCCGCGAGGAAGACGGCAAAAAAGTGCGGTTCGCCAAAACCACAGGGGAGAATGTCTGATGCTTGATACTGCAAACTACACCCCCCGCCTGAAAGCCATCTACAAGGACAGCATCCGTGCCGCCCTGAAAGAGGAATTCGGTTACAAGAACGACATGCAGATTCCACGTCTGGAAAAAATCGTTCTGAACATTGGTTGTGGCGCCGAGGCCGTTAAGGACTCGAAAAAAGCCAAGTCGGCTGTGGCTGACCTGTCTGTGATCGCGGGCCAACAGGCCCTGACGACGAAAGCCAAGAAATCCATCGCTGGTTTCCGTGTCCGCGAGGACATGCCGCTGGGTGCGAAAGTAACCCTGCGCGGCGACCGGATGTATGAATTCCTGGACCGTCTGATCACCATTGCGATGCCCCGTATCCGCGACTTCCGCGGTGTTCCGGGCACCTCTTTCGACGGTCGTGGCAACTATGCCATGGGCCTGAAAGAGCACATCGTGTTCCCGGAAATCGACTTTGATAAGGTTGATGAAAACTGGGGCATGGACATCGTGATTGCCACCACCGCGAAAACCGACGCGGAAGCAAAGAGCATGCTGAAGCATTTCAACATGCCCTTTAACAGCTGATCCGCGGGAAGGACTAGACATGGCTAAAAAAGCAATGATCGAACGCGAAAAGAAGCGTCAGAAGCTGGTGGAAAAATATGCCGCCAAGCGTGCTGCGCTGAAAGAGATCGCAAACGACGAAAGCAAGTCGATGGAAGAGCGTTTCACCGCCCGCCTGAAGCTTGCACAACTGCCGCGCAACAGCTCGGCGACCCGGCTGCACAATCGCTGTCAGCTGACCGGTCGTCCGCACGCTTACTATCGTAAGCTCAAAGTATCGCGGATCGCGCTGCGGGAACTTGGCTCGAATGGCCAAATCCCCGGCATGGTGAAATCAAGCTGGTAAGGGAGAGACAGATATGAACGATCCTATCGGCGATATGCTCACCCGTATCCGCAACTCGCAAATGCGCGGCAAGTCTGTTGTTTCGACACCGGCTTCCAAGCTGCGTGCGTGGGTTTTGGACGTCCTTCTTGATGAGGGCTATATCCGCGGCTACGAAAAAGGCACTGACGAGCGTGGGCACCCCACCCTCGAAATCAGTCTCAAATACTACGACGGTGTTCCGGTTATCCGCGAACTCAAGCGGGTTTCGACCCCTGGCCGTCGCGTCTATATGGGCGTGAAAGACATTGCGCAGGTCCGTCAGGGCCTTGGCGTTTCGATTGTCTCGACCCCCAAAGGCGTCATGTCCGATGCAAACGCTCGCAACCAGAATGTTGGTGGCGAAGTGCTTTGCACCGTCTTCTAAGGAGGCTCTCGAATGTCTCGTATTGGTAAAAAACCGGTCGAACTGCCTGCTGGCGTATCCGTCACGCAGTCTGGTCAGACCGTCGAAGTGAAAGGCCCGAAAGGCGTCCTGAGCTTCACCGCAACCGATGATGTCACCATCACCGTTGAGGACAACCAGCTTAACGTCGAGCCGCGTGGCAAGTCCAAGCGCGCCCGTCAGCAGTGGGGCATGAGCCGCACGATGGTTGCCAACATGGTGACTGGTGTCACCGACGGCTTCAAGAAAGAGCTGGAAATCAACGGTGTTGGTTATCGTGCTCAGATGCAGGGCAATGTCCTGAAACTGAACCTCGGCCTGTCGCATGACGTCGATTACGTTGCACCGGAGGGCGTCACCGTGACCGCTCCGAAGCAGACCGAAATCGTCGTTGAAGGCATCGATCCACAACTCGTCGGCCAAGTCGCGGCCAACATCCGCGCGTGGCGGAAACCCGAGCCATATAAAGGCAAAGGTATCAAATACAAAGACGAGTATATCTTCCGCAAGGAAGGTAAGAAGAAGTAAGGACCAGACAGATGGCAAACAGCAAACGGACCCTGTTCCTCAAGCGCCGCCTGCGCGTCCGGAACAGCCTGCGTAAGCACAACGTGGGCAAGATGCGCCTGTCGGTGCACCGCTCGAACAAGAACATCAGCGCACAGCTGATCGACGATGTGAATGGCGTCACCCTGGCTTCGGCTTCTTCTCTCGAGAAGGATCTGGGCGTGGTTGGCAAGAACAACATCGACGCAGCCGCGAAAGTGGGTGCTGCGATTGCGGAACGCGCCAAGAAAGCCGGCGTCGAAGAATGCTATTTCGATCGCGGCGGCTTCCTGTACCACGGCAAAGTGAAGGCTCTGGCCGACGCTGCGCGTGAAGGTGGTTTGAAGTTCTAAGAAACCTGTGGGGGGCGGAAACGCCCCTCCGATGATCCGGGGGCATCGTGCCCACCTGGATTGAGTATAGCGGCGTATATATCGCCACCATGAAAGGATGTTCTGATGGCAGAACGTGAAAACCGCCGGAACCGTCGCGACCGCGACGAAACCCCGGAATTTGCCGATCGTCTGGTTGCGATCAACCGCGTGTCGAAAACCGTTAAGGGTGGTAAGCGCTTTGGCTTCGCAGCCCTTGTCGTTGTAGGTGACCAAAAAGGCCGTGTCGGCTTCGGTAAAGGTAAAGCGAAAGAGGTCCCCGAGGCTATTCGCAAAGCCACCGAGCAAGCCAAGCGTCAAATGATCCGCGTGCCGCTGCGCGAAGGCCGCACCCTGCACCACGACATCGAAGGTCGTCATGGCGCTGGTAAAGTGGTCATGCGCACAGCACCTGAAGGTACTGGTATTATTGCCGGTGGTCCGATGCGTGCCGTGTTCGAAATGCTGGGCATCAAAGACGTTGTGTCGAAGTCGATCGGTTCGCAGAACCCATACAACATGATCCGCGCCACCATCGACGGGCTGCAAAAAGAAGCCAGCCCCCGCATGATCGCCCAACGTCGCGGCAAGAAAGTCGCCGACATTCTGGGCGCTAAATCTGAAGCTCCGGCAGACGCCGAAGCTGCAGACGCGTAAGGAGACTGATCCATGGCTAAAACCATCGTCGTCAAGCAGATCGGTTCCCCGATCCGTCGCCCCGCCAAACAGCGCCAAACGCTGATCGGTCTGGGTCTGAACAAGATGCACAAAACTCGCGAACTCGAAGACACCCCTGCCGTGCGCGGCATGGTCGCGTCGATCTCGCACATGGTTGAGATCATCGAAGAGAAAGGGTGAGAACCGGTCCGGGTCTTCTGACCCGGCAATCGTTCCAGTGGAACGATTGAGGTTCGAACGGGCGGAGCCCCGGCTTAGACCGCCTCTTGAAGATTTGAAGCACCCCGGTCAGAAATGGCTGGGGTGTTTTTGCTTCTAGGTTTAACTGCGCATGCCTAGGGATACATACGATGCTTGCTCAATGCGTGCTACGTCTTTGTATAAATACGGTATTTTGGCTAGAAGGCAGCTTCTGCCCAAATGAGTTGTGGATACTCGCAAGGTTTTTGTTGACCTGCTAGGGCTTACTGGTGCGATATTACCCCTCACGGGGTGACACACGATAGCCGGGAGTGTGTCATGACACCAGAACCACCTACCTCAATAACAGATAAGATGTTGCAGCTCATAGCGAACGCAGAGATGACATTTGGCATCGCAGGTGGAAACGGTGTTGGGGCATTCCTGCTTGCACTTGCTGTCGTCATTTTTCTGTTTCGCCCGCCATCGGCACTCCAAAACCTTTCTGGTGTAATTAAGGCGTGGCGTAGGCGCGACTAATGCGAGCAACCGGCTGGATGCATTTTCTGGCTCAGGCGGTCTGTTAGTACGTAAAACGCCCGGCACCGCCGGGCAGCGCGCGACCCTCCCCGTCGTGTCAAAGGCACGCCTCTGGCGTGACAGGGCGCTTCCCGCCCACCCAGGGTCAGGCGCCGTCCTCTATTGTGCATTCTCGACAACTCAACCCATGCACTCCCCGCAACCCGGCCTTTCGGATTCGGCTGTGGTCCTCGACCCGCGCCCCTCCTATCAGGGCGCTAACACATCACCCCCCGTTTAGGACCAAAAACATGAACGCCCTTGTTATCCCTGTCGCCCCGTTGGCAAATGCCATCGCCGAGGTGATCATCGCCGCCCAAACCGCGGCTCATCGCTTCCTGACCTCGGACACTGTTCCGACCTGGACCGAGTATCTGCGCAGCTGCAACAAGTAAGTCAGCTTGCGCATTGCCTGACGAACCCCGGCCACCCGCCGGGGTTTTGTCTTTTCTCAGGCCGTGCATAAAGATTGGCAGCGCAGGCGGTCCAAGGGTAAAGCTGGACCTTTCACGACGGAACACGGATGTGCAACTTTTCCTGCTGACAGTGCTGACCATGACGGCTTTCGCGGCCAATTCGATTCTGAACCGGGCGGGATTGGCGGGCGAGCATATCGGGCCTGCCGGGTTTGCTTTGATCCGGGTGATCGCCGGGGCGATCATGTTGTGGGGGCTGCTTTGGGCCAAGGGTCGCAAAGCACCTCCGCGGCCCGCGCCGGATTGGGCTGCGGTCGTGGCGCTGGTGACCTATCTCGTCGGGTTTTCGTTTGCCTATGTGGCGATGGACGCAGGGCTGGGTGCGCTTGTCCTGTTCGCGGGCGTTCAGATCACCATGTTTGTCGGCGCCATCTTTGGCAGCGACCGCTTTCCTGCGCGACGTTGGGGCGGAATGGTCGTATCGCTCGGTGGATTGACCTATCTGGTCTGGCCGGGACAGGTGCAGTTGTTCGATCCCCTGGCGCTTGGCCTGATGGCGGTGGCCGCTGTGGGATGGGGCATTTATTCGTTGATTGGGCGCAGGGCGGTTGCGCCGCTGGCGTCAACAGCGTGGAATTTCATCTATGCCACCCCATTTGTCGCGCTTGCGACTGTCTTGTTTGTGACGGACGAGGTCTTCACGACAACCGGCGTTTCCCTTGCGATCGCATCCGGCGCGGTGACATCGGGGTTGGGATATGCGCTGTGGTATCGTGTGCTGCCTTCTCTGGGCGCCAGCACCGGGGCGTTGGCGCAACTGTCCGTGCCCGTTATCGCCATGCTGGCGGGCGTGGTTCTGCTGGGCGAGGTGCTGACACTGCGCGCCGTCGTGGCATCGGTATTGGTTTTGGGTGGCATCGCCGTCGGCCTTCTGCCCCGCAGATAGGAACGCCGCACTTGCACGGCAGGCGGCAAGGGTCTATACGCCCCCGGTGGCGTGGTGCGCCACAGAATCAAAACCAAGAAAAGCCGTGTTTGGCCCCTTCCGCTTCGTGGGTCAGTTCCGGCAAGGAGAAGCGAAATGAAATTGAATGAACTGCGCGACAATCCTGGCGCAACCAAACCCCGCAAACGCGTTGGCCGTGGCCCCGGCTCTGGCATGGGTAAAACTGCCGGCCGTGGTATCAAAGGTCAGAAGTCGCGTTCGGGTGTGGCCATCAATGGCTACGAAGGCGGGCAAATGCCGCTTTACCAACGTCTGCCCAAGCGTGGATTTAACAAGCCGAACCGTAAAAAGTTCGCTGTGATCAACCTGGGTCTGATCCAGAAATTCATCGACGAGAAAAAGCTGGACGCCAAAGACATCACCGAGGACACTCTGGTTGCTTCGGGTCTGGTGCGTCGCAAGCTGGACGGTGTACGCGTTCTGGCAAAGGGCGAACTGACCACCAAAGCCACGATTAACGTCACCGGCGCGTCGAAGTCAGCTGTCGAAGCTGTCGAAAAAGCTGGCGGTAAATTGATCGTCGCGGCGAAGGCCGACGCTGAATAAGACCTTGTGAGGGGCGACGCTGCCCCTTACATATCTTGCTATGTTTTCAAGCGCCGCCGGAGCCGGGAACGGTCCGGCGGTGTTTTACTTGACGAGGGGGCCTTATGGCATCTGCAGCAGAACAAATGGCCGCAAACATGAGCTGGGGCGCCTTTGGCAAGGCGACCGAGCTGCGTCAGCGGATATTCTTCACGATCGGGCTTCTGATCATTTACCGCCTTGGCACCTATATCCCCATTCCGGGGATTGATGGCGCGGCCCTGCGCGAGTTCATGGACCAGGCGCAGTCCGGCATTGCGGGCGTGCTTGGCATGTTCACCGGCGGTGCGCTCAGCCGAATGGGCGTGTTCGCCCTTGGGATTATGCCCTATATCTCGGCCTCGATCATCGTGCAGCTTCTGTCTTCCATGTGGGAACCCCTGAAGCAGCTGAAGAAGGAAGGCGAGCAAGGCCGCAAGAAGATCAACCAATACACCCGTTACGGCACGGTTCTGCTGGCCACTGGCCAGGCCTTTGCCTTGGCAAACAGTCTGCAAGCCGGTGATCTTGTCACCAACCCCGGTGGGTTCTTCATTGCCGCCTGCGTGATCACCCTTGTCGGTGGCACCATGTTCCTGATGTGGCTGGGCGAACAAATCACCGCACGCGGCATCGGCAACGGCATCTCGCTGATCATCTTCGTCGGCATCGTCGCCGAAATCCCGGCAGCCTTGGCGCAATTCCTTGCCTCTGGCCGGTCTGGCGCGATCAGCCCCGCAGTGATCATCGGTGTGCTGGTGATGGTTGTGGCCGTGATTGGCTTTGTCGTGTTCATGGAACGCGCGCTGCGCAAGATCCATATTCAATATCCGCGCCGTCAGGTGGGCATGAAGGTCTATGACGGTGGGTCGTCGCACTTGCCGATCAAAGTGAACCCCGCGGGCGTGATCCCGGCGATCTTTGCATCCGCTCTGCTGTTGCTGCCGACCACGATCTCGACCTTCTCGTCGGGGCAGGCGGGGCCGGTTATGTCGGTTGTCTTGGCTTATTTCGGGCCGGGTCAACCACTCTATCTGCTGTTCTTCACGGCCATGATCGTGTTCTTTACCTTCTTCTACACCCGCGAGGTGGCGTTCAAGACGGATGAGGTCGCCGACAACCTGAAAAGCCAGAACGGCTTTGTGCCCGGTATCCGCCCCGGCAAGAAAACCGCCGAGTATCTGGATTATGTCGTCGTGCGTCTGTTGGTTGTGGGATCGAGCTATCTGGCCGCGGTCAGCCTGCTGCCGGAAATCCTGCGCAGCCAGTTGGCCATTCCGTTCTATTTTGGCGGCACCTCGGTTCTGATCGTTGTGTCGGTGACAATGGATACGATCCAACAGGTTCAATCGCATCTTCTGGCGCATCAGTATGAAGGCCTGATCGAGAAGTCGCAGCTTCGCGGCAAGAAACGCTCGAAAAAAGCTCCGTCGCGTCGATGAATATCATTCTGCTTGGACCGCCCGGTGCCGGAAAAGGCACGCAAGCCCGCATTTTGGAAGACGAGCGTGGCATGATCCAGCTGTCGACCGGTGACATGCTGCGCGAAGCAAAAGCGTCGGGCACCGACATGGGCAAGAAAGTGGCCGCGATCATGGACGCGGGCGAGCTTGTCACGGATGAGATCGTCATTGGCCTGATCGAAGAAAAGCTTGAAGGCGAGCACGGCGGTGGCTTCATTTTCGACGGCTTCCCCCGGACGCTGGCGCAAGCGGATGCGTTGGGCGACCTGTTGGCCAAACACAATGCCAAGCTGGATGCTGTGATTGAAATGCGCGTGGATGACGAGGCGCTGGTGGCGCGCATCACTGCGCGCTCAACCTGCGGCAACTGTGGTGAAGGCTATAACGACATCTCGAAGCCGATCCCGGCGGATGGCAAATGTTCGAACTGCGGCGGCACCGAGTTCAAGCGCCGTGCAGATGACAATGAAGAAAGCCTGCGCACCCGGTTGATGGAGTATTACAAGAAGACCTCGCCGTTGATTGGATATTACCACGCCAAGGGTGATCTGCGGTCGGTGGACGGGCTGGGCGAAATAGCCGAGGTGAAGGCAGCGATCGCGAATGTGTTGGACGCCTGAGTCGCACAGTTGGTCCGAATTCATGTGAATGGCTCGGATATTTCGACCTATGAACAAAGACGGGTTGACGCCCTCCTCAATCCCATCTAAGTCACCCCATCCCTAACGGGAATCGGTGTGTATTCGGGGTCGCTCCCCTATCCCACCAGATCAGAAATTCAGCGCGGCCCGCAGGAATAATCCGGCGGGCTTCCGTTGTGAAAAAAGGTTCCGGCATTACGGAACCGCAACGAAAAGGAAAGTGACACGTGGCACGTATCGCCGGCGTAAACATCCCGACCCACAAACGGGTCCCGATCGCCCTGACATATATCACCGGAATTGGTCACACTTCGGCCAAAGCCATCTGCGAAGCTGTGAAAATCGATCCGACCCGCCGTGTGAACGAGCTGTCGGATGCCGAAGTTCTGGCCATCCGCGAGCACATCGACGCGACCTATACCGTCGAAGGTGATCTGCGTCGAGAAGTGCAGATGAACATCAAGCGTCTGATGGATCTGGGGGCCTATCGCGGTCTGCGCCATCGCCGCAACCTCCCTGTGCGCGGTCAGCGTACACACACCAACGCTCGTACCCGCAAAGGCCCCGCAAAGGCCATTGCCGGTAAGAAGAAATAAGGGAGGGTTTGACCAATGGCTCGCGATAAAATTCGTACAAAGCGTAAAGAGCGTAAGAACATCGCATCCGGTGTTGCTCACGTGAACTCTTCGTTCAACAACACCAAGATCCTGATTTCGGACGTTCAAGGCAACGCCATTTCGTGGTCGTCGGCTGGCACCATGGGCTTCAAAGGGTCGCGTAAATCGACACCTTACGCTGCCCAGATGGCGGCTGAAGATGCTGGCAAGAAGGCGCAGGAACATGGCGTCAAAACGCTGGAAGTCGAAGTGCAAGGCCCCGGTTCGGGCCGTGAATCGGCTCTGCGTGCTTTGGCTGCAGTCGGTTTCAACATCACGTCGATCCGTGACGTGACGCCGATTGCCCATAACGGTTGCCGCCCGCCGAAACGCCGCCGCGTGTAATCAGATTATTTCGCCGGGCTGCGGTTGTCGCGGCCCGGTTTCCGTCATTTTAACCTCGGGCGTCCTGCCCTTTGGACATGGGGACAGGACTGGTATGGAGGGACGCATGATCCATAAAAATTGGGCCGAATTGATCAAGCCGACACAGTTGGACGTAAAGCCGGGCAACGACCCTGCGCGTCAGGCAACTGTTGTGGCCGAGCCGCTTGAGCGCGGTTTTGGTTTGACATTGGGCAATGCCCTGCGGCGGGTGCTGATGAGCAGCCTGCAAGGTGCCGCCATCACATCGGTGCAGATCGACAATGTGCTGCATGAATTCAGCTCGGTCGCAGGTGTGCGTGAAGATGTCACCGACATCGTTCTGAACCTCAAAGGTGTCGCGATCAACATGGAAGTCGAAGGGCCCAAGCGCCTGTCGATTTCGGCCAAAGGTCCGATGGTTGTAACCGCTGGCGATATCTCGGAAACTGCTGGTATCGAGATCCTGAACAAGGATCATGTGATCTGTCACCTTGACGACGGGGCGGACCTGTTCATGGAACTGACCGTCAACACTGGCAAAGGCTATGTCGCGTCGGATAAGAACAAGCCGGAAGATGCGCCGATCGGCCTGATCCCGGTCGATGCGATCTATTCGCCGGTCAAGAAGGTCAGCTATGACGTTCAACCGACCCGCGAAGGCCAAGTGCTGGACTATGACAAGCTGACCCTGAAACTGGAAACCGATGGGTCTGTTACCCCGGAAGATGCCGTGGCCTTCGCCGCACGCATTGTACAGGACCAGCTGTCGATCTTCGTGAACTTCGACGAGCCGGAAGCGGCTGGCCGCCAGGACGAAGACGATGGGCTCGAGTTCAACCCGCTTCTGCTGAAGAAAGTGGACGAACTGGAGCTGTCCGTCCGTTCGGCAAATTGCCTGAAGAACGACAATATCGTGTATATTGGCGATCTGATCCAGAAGACCGAAGCCGAGATGCTGCGCACCCCGAACTTCGGCCGCAAGTCGCTGAACGAGATCAAGGAAGTGCTTTCGGGCATGGGTCTGCACCTCGGCATGGATGTCGAAGAATGGCCGCCTGAGAACATCGAAGAACTGGCCAAGAAATTCGAAGACCAGTTCTAAAGAAATCAGGGGCTGCCTTGGTGGCCCCTTAATGCCTGCAATAGCAGGGAACATCCGGGCAATCCTGCCCCAAGGAGAGGGACCGACACGCATCGGTTCTCGGACAAAGCACCGCTCGTTCAAGAGCACCAAAGAAGGATTAAGAAAATGCGTCACGCTCGTGGTTACCGCCGCCTGAATCGCACCCATGAACACCGCAAGGCGATGTTCGCCAACATGGCTGGTTCGCTGATCGAACACGAACAGATCAAAACAACCCTGCCGAAAGCCAAAGAACTGCGCCCGATCATCGAGAAGATGATCACGCTGGCAAAACGTGGTGACGTTCACGCTCGCCGTCAGGCTGCGTCGCGTCTGAAGCAAGATCAGCATGTCGCAAAACTGTTCGACGTTCTGGGCCCGCGCTTTGCTGAGCGCCAAGGTGGCTATGTCCGCGTTCTGAAAGCTGGCTTCCGCTATGGTGACATGGCACCGATGGCAATCATCGAGTTTGTTGACCGCGACGCAGATGCCAAAGGCGCTGCCGACCGCGCACGTCTGGAAGCAGAAGAAGCTGCTGACGCGACCGACGAATAAAGATCGCGCCCAACTGGGATTTCGGAAACCCCGCGCTGTTTGCGCGGGGTTTTTGTATGCGGATGACGCATATTTTGCTTGAAACCTAATCTAACGGAAAGAAAAACAGCGGAAACAATTTTAGGTTGTTTGACTCCTGCACAACTGTCTAAAAGGATAGGTGTGGGGATTGGGGATAAGAACGATGGTCGAAGATTTTGGCCTTGATCAAGGGCTGGCCAAGTTGTCGGACTTGGCACCCAAGGGCTATGCGCTGGGGCTGCACATTCGGTACGCGTCGGCGCATATTATGATTCAGACATACGACCCGCGCTGGAGCCAACTTTACACCGAGAAAGGATATATGTTGGCGGACCCGATGGTGTTCTGGGGTTTTGGCAACGAAGGCACCATCCGGTGGAGCGCGTTGGACCTGCCTGACCCGCATGGGATCCTGTCACAAGCTGCCGGTTTTGGTTTGAAATACGGCGTGGCGGTGTCGCATGGGTCGACGGCATCGCGCACAATTGGTGGTTTCGCGCGTGATGATCGAGAATTCACGGACGCCGAGATCGAGATTATCCACAATCTGGTAGTCGAATTGCACGAGAAGTCGACGCCGCCGGAACAACTGACTTCAGCGCAGCGGATGGCATTGCGACTGATCGCCAAAGGCAGCCGACATGCCGAGGCGGCAGCCCTTTTGGGCATCTCGGAAAGTGCGCTGAAGGCCCGGTTGCGCAGCGCGCGCGAAAAGCTGTTTGTTCGCACCACCGCCGAAGCAATCCAGCGCGCGCAAGAATACAACCTTCTATAGCTTGACCCGCCGGGTCATTTTCACCTTTCAACGACCCCGATGCACCCCTAGGTTTGGATCATGGCTGACCTGTTCGATAATGATCCCGCGTCCAAGACGCCTGAGGGTGGAAAAGACGCCCCGCGCCCCTTGGCCGACCGGCTCAGGCCGCAATCGTTGTCCGAGGTTATCGGGCAGGAACAGGTACTTGGGCCAGATGCACCGCTTGGCACGATGCTCGCAGCCGGAAGCCTTGGGTCGCTGATCTTCTGGGGTCCGCCTGGCGTTGGCAAAACCACCGTTGCGCGTCTTCTGGCGCAGGAAACCGATCTTCATTTCGTTCAGATCAGCGCAATTTTCACTGGTGTGCCCGAGCTTCGCAAGGTCTTTGAAGCGGCACGCCACAGGCGATCAAATGGTCAGGGCACTCTGCTGTTCGTGGATGAAATCCACCGCTTCAACAAGGCGCAACAGGACGGGTTCCTGCCACATATGGAAGACGGCACCATCCTTCTGGTTGGGGCAACCACTGAAAATCCATCCTTCGAACTGAACGCCGCTGTGTTGTCACGATCGCAAGTGCTGGTGCTGACCCGCCTGACGCTGGCCGATCTGGAACGGCTTGCCCAGCGGGCCGAGAAGGAGCTGGACCGCCCCTTGCCGCTGACCGGCGAGGCACGCGAGGCATTGCTTGAAATGGCTGACGGGGACGGGCGCGCGCTGCTGAACCTGATCGAGCAGATTTTTGCGTGGAAGATCGACGTCAAGCTGGACGTTGACGGGTTGTCCACCCGGTTGATGAAGCGTGCTGCGATTTATGACAAATCTGGGGATGAGCATTACAACCTGATCTCGGCCCTGCACAAATCGGTACGCGGATCGGACCCGGACGCTGCGCTTTACTGGCTGGCGCGAATGCTGACGGGTGGCGAAGACCCCCGTTACCTTGCCCGACGCGTCACCCGCATGGCGGTGGAGGACATCGGGCTGGCCGATCCGCAAGCCCATCGCGTCTGTCTGGACGCGTGGGAGACGTATGAGCGGCTGGGCAGCCCCGAAGGCGAATTGGCGCTGGCACAGGCGGTGACCTATCTGGCATTGGCTCCGAAATCCAATGCAGCCTATGTGGCTTACAAAACGGCGATGGCTGCGGCGAAGAAAACCGGGTCCGAACCACCACCCAAGCATATCCTGAATGCCCCGACGCAATTGATGGAGGAGCAGGGCTATGGCGCCGGATATGCCTATGACCACGATGCACCAGACGGGTTTTCGGGGCAGAACTATTTCCCCGACGGGGTCAAGCGGGGCATCTATTACGTGCCGGTTGAGCGGGGGTTTGAACGTGAATTGAAGAAACGTGTCGACTATTTCGCACGGCTTCGATCCAAGCGGGTCGATTAAGTCGTCCATCACGGTCAGAGGGTCGCAAAGTCCACCCAGATGCTTGACAAGCGCGGCCTGTGGCCTCAGTCAGACCGCATGATGACACCCCTGTTTCAAGTTGCCCTTGGTGGCGCAATCGGTGCCTCGGCCCGGTATCTGACCGGCAACGCGGTCACGCGATGGCTGGGCCATGGTTTTCCGGCTGGCACACTGGTCGTGAATATCCTCGGTTCGTTCCTGATGGGCGTTCTGGTGGTGGCACTTGCCCGCAAAGGCGGTCAGGCGGCAGCACCTTTCCTGATGACGGGGCTGTTGGGCGGGTTCACCACATTCTCTGCGTTTTCACTGGATGCGGTCACGCTGTATGAGCGGGGGCAAGTCGTGGCTGCCAGCGGATATGTGGTCGGGTCCGTAGTGCTGTCGCTGGCGGGTCTCGTCGCTGGTCTGCTTGTCGCACGAATGGTGCTGACATGAGCGGCGTTCAAGTGATCACAATCGGCCCGGACGAGGCTGAACAACGGCTGGATCGCTGGGTCAAGCGAATGTTTCCGCATGTCGGGCAGGGGCGGATCGAGAAGGGATGTCGCAAGGGCGAATTTCGCGTGAATGGTGCGAAGGTCAAAACCTCGACCCGTATCGCACCGGGCGACGAAGTGCGGGTGCCCCCGTTGCCGGTGCCGGAAGGCGGACAGGACCGTCCGAAACCCCAGCCGCGCGTGTCCGATGCCGATGCAAAGTTGATCAGGTCCTGTGTGCTGTATCGTGACGATCATATCATTGCGCTGAACAAGCCGCCGGGACTTCCGAGTCAGGGTGGCAGCAAACAGTCCCGCCATGTGGACGGGCTTGCCGAGGCGTTGAAATTCGGTCGCGAGGATAAGCCGCGGCTTGTGCACAGGCTCGACAAGGACACGTCAGGCGTTCTGCTGTTGGCGCGCAGCCAGAAGATGGCCGCTGAGCTGACACAGGCGTTCCGAGCGCGCGATACCCGCAAGATCTATTGGGCCTTGGTGGCCGGCGTCCCGCAACCACGTTGGGGCACGTTGCGTTGGGGGCTGGTCAAAGCACCGGGCCATGGCGGCAAAGGTGAAGCGGAAAAGATGATCTGCGTGCATCCGCGGCATGTGGACGAAACACCCGGTGCCAAGCGAGCGACCACCGATTATGCGGTGCTGACAACGTTGGCCAGCCGTGCGGCGTGGGTGGCGCTGGTGCCGGTGACGGGCCGAACCCACCAGCTTCGCGCCCATATGGCCGAGCTTGGTCATCCGATTGCCGGTGACGGGAAATACGGTGGGTCAAGCCAGGAAAACCTGGGCGACGGGTGGGGCGCGCAATTGGGCGGCGAGTTATCGAAGAAACTGCATCTGCACGCCCGCTCGATCACGTTCACGCACCCGGTGACAAAGAAACAGGTGACGATCACCGCGCCGCTGCCCGAACATATGCAGCGGACGTGGGACTATATGGGCTGGCAGGATGGCGACGTGTCCGCCGACCCGTTCGAGGATTTGGAATGAGGGATGCGCCGTTGCGATTGGCTGTGTTCGATGTCGATGGCACGCTGATCGACAGTCAGGATTTTATCGTCGAAGCGATGAACCGCGCGTTTCGAGCGATGGGTGTACCCCTGCCCACGCGGAACGAGGTGCTGTCGATTGTGGGGCTGTCGCTGCATGACGCTATCCAGCGTCTTGTGCCGGGCTTGAGCGCGCCTGAAGTCGCCGAGGCGTCACACCAATACAAGGACATGTTTATCCAGTTGCGCGCGGAAAAAGGGGGCGAGGCATCCGCTCCAATGTATCCGGGCGCGCGGGTGGCGCTGGAGCATCTGCACAGGCGGGACGAGGTGTTGCTGGGCGTGGCAACCGGCAAGGCGCGGCGTGGGCTTGAACATGCCTATGACGCGCATGACCTGCGGCGCTTTTTCGCGACCAGCCAAACGGCTGACAACCATCCGTCGAAGCCTCACCCCTCCATGTTGCATGCGGCGCTGGCCGAAACCGGTGCCGAAGTCGCGCAGGCTGTGATGATCGGCGACACGAGCTTCGATATGGAAATGGGCCGCGCTGCCGGCTATCGCACCATCGGTGTCACCTGGGGGTATCACTCGCGGGAAGGGTTGATTGCAGCCGGCGCCGATCTGTTGGTTGATACCTATGCGGATCTGACAGCAGCCTTGGACGAACTTTGGGGACAAGCATGAGCGACTGGGCGGCAAAACGTTTTTGGAAGCAGGCGCAGGTCGTTGAAACCGAGGGTGGGTATTCGGTCGAACTGGATGGTCGCCCCATCAAGACGCCCGCCAAGAAACCTCTGCGCGTGCCAACTTTGGCGTTGGCCGGGGCAATTTCCAAGGAATGGGACGCGCAGGTTGATAAAATTGATCCTGCCACCATGCCCGTCACCCGCACCGCAAATTCGGCATTGGACAAAGTCGCGCACCAATTCACAGAGGTGGCTGACATGTTGGCCGCCTTTGGTGACAGCGACCTTCTGTGCTATCGCGCCACCCATCCCGAAGAATTGGTGGCCCGTCAGTCGGAACTCTGGGACCCGCTGCTGGACTGGGCGGCGGATGCGTTGGATGCGCGGTTGCGTCCCGTATCGGGAATCATGCACCAACCACAGGATGGTGATGCGTTGGTCCGGCTCACGAAACAAGTGCATGCACTGTCGGATTTCGAGCTGGCGGGCTTCCACGACCTGGTGGCGATCAGCGGATCACTAGTATTGGCGCTAGCCGTTACCTCCGAAAGGTTATCTGTGAACGAGGCATGGGAACTGTCCCGGCTGGATGAGTCCTGGCAAGAGGAACAATGGGGTGTTGACGAAGAAGCCTCGGAACTTGCAGAGAAAAAACGTATCGACATTGTGAACGCGGCGTGGTTCTTCCACGCCAGCCGCCGCGAAACATAACGCAACCAATACGTTAGCCTCGATAATATTCTTGCTTTCCTCTAGGTTAAGCATCGCAATTCGCGATGTTGCCCTTGACGATAACTGATCAATTCTTTCAAACTCCTACCCATGTTGAGAGGGGTCTGTCCTTTCGCAGACATGGATGTGGCCAATATGGCTGCGCAATAGCCCGAAACAACGGGCAACTATCAGGAAGAGGTAAACATGAAAAAAACCGTTTTTCTTGGCGCACTGACTGTCGCCAGCTTGGCTGCTGGCGCTTCGGCAGCTGCGACCCTTGATGATGTCAAGGCGCGTGGCAAGCTGAACTGTGGTGTGACCACCGGTCTTGTCGGCTTCGCCGCACCGGACGCAAACGGCAAGTGGGAAGGTTTCGACGTCGGTATCTGCCGCGCTGTGGCTGCTGCTGTGCTGGGTGACGCAAACGCGGTCGAGTTTGTTCCGACCACGGGTAAGACGCGCTTCACCGCTCTGGCTTCGGGTGAGGTCGATCTGCTGGCACGTAACACGACCTGGACGCTGTCGCGCGACGTCGACCTGAAGTTCGACTTCGTTGGCGTGAACTACTATGACGGCCAGGGTTTCCTTGTCTCGAAAGAGATGGGTGTAAGCTCTGCCAAGGATCTGGACGGTGCAACCGTCTGTATCCAGACTGGCACCACCACCGAGCTGAACCTGGCGGATTTCTTCCGCGCAAACAACATCAGCTATGAACCCGTGCCGATCGAAACCAACGCTGAAGGTCAGCAACAGTATCTTGCTGGTGCGTGTGACACCTATACCACCGACGCTTCGGGTCTGGCCGCGACGCGCGCCACTTTTGAAGACCCGTCGGCACACGTTGTTCTGCCGGAAATCATCTCGAAAGAGCCGCTGGGTCCGCTGGTCCGTCACGGCGATAACGAGTGGGGCGACATCGTCCGCTGGACGCTGAACGCGCTGATCTCGGCAGAAGAGCTGGGCATCACGTCGACCAATATCGGTGAACTGTCGGCGGCAGCGGGCGACAACCCGGAAATCAACCGTATGCTGGGCACCGAGGGCAACCTGGGCGAAATGCTCGGCCTTGATGCGGACTGGGCCAAGCGCGCCATCATGGCAGGCGGCAACTATGGCGAGTTGTTTGCCAAGAACATCGGCGAAAGCACCCCGATCGCTTTGGCCCGTGGCCTGAACGCTCAGTGGAAAGATGGCGGTCTGATCTACTCGCCGCCCTTCCGCTAAAACATCCTGGGAAAGGGCGTGGAGCTTCCACGCCCTTTTCGTTTCTATATGAACGCACCTTGGCACCGCGGCTCGATCCGCAGTTAAACAAACAAAGCCAAGGGCAACGGGGACGTCATCAATGACAACTATAACCGACCCTCATCAGGGCCAGTTCCGGCTATCAATGCTGTTGTATGACAGCCGGTATCGCTCGATGACCATCCAGATTGTCGCTTTGATCGGCTTTCTGATGCTTATCGGCTGGCTGCTGTCGAACACCGCCCAAAACCTTGCCGATCTTGGGAAAGAACCCAGTTTCAGCTTCATGATGGAACCTGCGGGTTACGACATCAACCAACGTCTTCTGGATTATGATTCACAAGACACCCATTTGCGCGCATCGCTTATGGGACTTCTGAACACACTTCTCGTTGCTGTGATGGGTTGTATTGCCGCCACCGTGATCGGAGTGATCATCGGTGTTCTGCGCCTGTCGCCAAACTGGATCGTGTCGCGGCTGTCCGCCGTCTATGTGGAAGGTTTCCGCAATGTGCCGGTCCTGCTGTGGATCGTGTTCATCATGGCGGTTCTGATCGAAACCCTTCCGCAACCCAGTGCCTTCCGCAAAGGCGAGGCGACCATGTCCCTGGGGGATAGCGTGGCGGTCACAAACCGCGGGATATACATTCCCGAACCGCTGTTTTCGCGCAGCTTGGGTGACGTTCATCTTCTCGGCACTTCCAGCCTTCGTTTCGATGTCAGCCTTGACCTGCTCGCTCTGCTGGCCGTGCTGATTGCGGGCATTCTGACCTCGGTGCTGATCAAACGCCGGGCAGACGTCGTTCAAGAGGCCACGGGCGTGCGCCCCCGCACATGGCATTGGCGTCTGGGCGCCATCGTCGTGCCGTTTCTGTTGGTCCTGATGGTCCTGGGGTTCTATCTCGGCTATCCCGCCCTGAAGGGTTTCAACTTCCAGGGCGGCACCCATCTTCGCAATTCGTTGATCGCCCTATGGCTCGCGCTATCGCTTTATACCGGGGCCTTCATCGCCGAAATCGTGCGCGCAGGAATTCTGGCCGTTTCCAAAGGTCAGACCGAAGCCGCCAGCGCGCTGGGACTTCGCGCAAACCGCACCATGAGCCTTGTGGTCCTGCCGCAGGCTCTGCGGGTGATCATTCCGCCGCTGATTTCGAACTATTTGAACCTTACAAAAAACAGCTCGCTGGCGATTGCCGTGGGCTACATGGACATCACGGGCACCTTGGGTGGCATCACAATGAACCAGACAGGTCGCGAGCTCGAGACGGTTCTGCTGCTCATGCTGGTGTATCTGACGATCTCGCTGACGATCTCAGCGGTGATGAACTGGTACAACGAATCCGTGAAGCTGAGGGAGCGCTGATATGTCTGATCTATCTTATGTCCGCTCAGAAATGTTGCCCGAACGCGCCCCGCCTGCATCGCAGATTGGCGTCGTGGGCTGGGCACGCGTCAATTTGTTCAACGGGATCGGCAACTCGATCCTGACCATTCTGGCGCTTGTCTTTCTGTGGTCGGTTCTGTCGTTTCTGATCCCATGGGTGTTTGCACCAACATGGAACAGCGCGTCCCTGAACGAATGCCGCGAGATTTTTGGCGCCGATGGCGGCCATAGTTCGGCCTGCTGGGGGGTGATCCGGGAACGCTGGGTGCAACTTCTTTTCGGCTTCTATCCTGAAGCAGAACGCTGGCGGCCAGTCGTAGCCTTCGCGCTGCTGTTTGTGGCGCTGATCCCGGTGCTGTTCAACATGATCTCGCGTCGGATGAACTGGGTGCTGCTTCTCGCGGTGCTTGGACTGGCCGCGCTTTATCTGGCCGGCGTGCTGGGGATCATCCTTGGATTGGCATTGTTGGGCGCGGCTGGTTACATCGGCTTCCAGGCATTTTCGACCACGAAAGAGGATCGTGCCGCCCAAATTGCGTCAGGCGCAAAGCGCCTTCCCAATCCGCTGATCTTCTCGGCGATCTTCCCCTTCATCGCGCCTTGGCTGCTTTGGGGCGGGTCGATCTGGTTGCCAATTGGTGCGGCTTTGGGCTTTGTGGTCGGCTACTTTGCGTTTCGCTTTCTCGCGCCCATCACAGGCACTTTGGCTGGGTTGATCATCGCTGTCTTGGCGGCGCTGGCCTGGTGGATGGTCTTCACGGTTGGGTTCGCAGATCTTGTGCAAAGCATCATTCCCATCGGGCTTGAGGCTGTTGAAAGCCGTAACTTCGGGGGCTTCATGCTGTCGATCACCATCGGCGTCGTTGCCATTGCCTGCTCGCTGCCCATCGGCATCGTCTTGGCCTTGGGCCGTCAGTCGGATTTGATGATCGTCAAGGCGCTCTGCGTGGGCTTTATCGAGTTCATTCGCGGTGTGCCGCTGATCACGTTGTTGTTCGTGGCGTCCACGCTGTTGAACATCTTCCTGCCACCCGGCACTAACTTCGATATCATCCTCCGGGTGTTGATCATGGTGACGCTCTTCGCCGCGGCCTATATGGCCGAAGTGGTTCGGGGCGGGCTCGCAGCCCTTCCCAAGGGCCAATACGAGGCCGCAGACGCGCTTGGGCTTGATTACTGGAAAGCGCAACGCCTGATCATCATGCCGCAAGCCCTGAAGATCTCGATCCCCGGGATCGTGTCGACATTTATCGGCGTGTTCAAAGACACGGTTCTGGTGTCGATCATCGGCCTGCTTGATCCGTTGGGACTGTCAAATGCTATCCGTGCAGACCAGGACTGGAACGGAGTGGTGTGGGAGCTTTACGGCTTCATCGCCTTCATGTTCTTCGTCTTCTGTTTCTCAATGTCGCGCTATTCGATGTATCTCGAACGCCGGCTTCGCACGGACCACCGTTAAAGGAGAGACTTATGTCTTCTATTACTCTCGAAACCCATGCCGATCGTTCCAAGATGGAAGTGTCGGACGAGGTTGCCATCGAAATCAGTGGCATGAACAAGTGGTACGGATCCTTCCACGTGCTGCGCGACATCGACCTGACTGTCTATCAGGGCGAACGAATCGTTATCGCCGGGCCGTCTGGTTCGGGTAAATCGACACTGATCCGATGCATCAACCGGCTTGAGGAACATCAGGAAGGTAAGATCATCGTGGATGGGACCGAGCTGACCTCGGATCTGAAAAACGTCGACAAGGTGCGATCGGAAGTGGGGATGGTGTTTCAGCACTTCAACCTGTTCCCGCACCTGACCATCCTGGAAAACTGCACGCTGGCGCCGATCTGGGTGCGCAAGACGCCCAAGAAAGAGGCGGAAGAAGTCGCGATGCACTTCCTTGAGAAGGTCAAGATCCCCGAACAGGCCCACAAATATCCGGGCATGTTGTCGGGGGGCCAGCAACAGCGGGTGGCCATCGCCCGCTCGCTCTGCATGATGCCGCGGATCATGCTGTTTGACGAACCGACCTCGGCGCTTGATCCTGAGATGATCAAGGAAGTGCTGGAAACCATGGTTGAACTAGCCGAGGAAGGCATGACCATGCTCTGCGTGACCCACGAAATGGGCTTCGCGAAAGAGGTCGCCAACCGCGTGATCTTCATGGATGCCGGTCAGATTGTGGAACAGAACGAACCCAACGAATTCTTCAACAACCCACAGAACGAACGGACCAAACTGTTCCTCAGCCAGATTCTCTGATCTGCACACCCGTCAACCAAGAAACCCCGCACCGTCCCGTGCGGGGTCTTTACGTCTGCGGCCGGCCGTTTCTTCTGGCCAAAAATATCCCGGGGTGAGCGGCAACGCCGCGAGGGGCGGCGCCCCTTTTTCAAATTATCGCCTCAGATCAGCTCGCGCGGGATGACAAAATCAACGACCCGCCCGGTTCCCCAATCCACTTCCGTCCATTTGTCCAAATCAAATTCTATCACAGACGTTGCAGCTGTTGGGTAGTGTTGAAACTTTGGGTGGGGATGACGTGTGATAGCCAGCCGTCTGGCCATGAAAGCAGAGCCAGGGTTGTGGGCGACGATCATCACCGTGTCCGTCTCGGCCGATTTGAGCGCGATTAGCATCGTCTCTGGGTTTGCAAGATACAGCGCGCGGGAATAGGTCGCCTTGGGGGCTTTGATGAACTTGTCGGCGATCAGCGCCCATGTTTCACGCGTGCGCGCGGCGTCCGAGCACAGAACCGTGTCAGGCACATACCCCTGCGCCGCCAGCCAGCGCCCGATGGCCTTGGCCGAGGCGCGCCCGCGCTTGTTCAACGGTCGGGAATGATCATCCAGATCAGCGTCACCCCAGCTGGATTTAGCATGTCGGGTCAGGATCAGGGTCAATGTCATGTTGGGTTAAACGCTTTCATGTGAAATGCAGACTGAGCGGCCAACCTGCCATAGTTTTGGCTGACGGGGCAAGCACGGCGCGCGGCGCATCCCGACCCCATGCAATCAGTGCTGTCGTCGCCGTTCAGATGGGCAAGGCATGTGGTGATATCGTATCCATTTGATCCCAACGCGCCAACCGGGCAAGCGCTGCGGCACGGGGCCGGGCAGTCATTGCAGGGACAGGTAGCAGCGGTCTGAAGGTCCATGTGACCGGTCAGTCTGATCGCGCCGCGATAGCTGACCCACAGACCGGCGGTGTCATGAACCAACAGTGTTACCGGCGATTGCCACGCCCGACCAGATCGCAAGGCCCAGTCAAAAAATGGCGGATAGGGTGGCCCGTCAGATGGAAAGATTGCCTGTCCTGCCCAACGGTTGGCCAAATCAGTGATCGCGCATTTCGACCAACGATCCATCGGGTCGGGCAAACCGTCGGCATATTCGGCACTTTCGGTGAATCGAGCCCAGAACCCCGGCTCAAGTGGACCCAGCAGAACTATCGTGTCCGGTCCATCATGCAGTGCCCCGAAAACATCCAACTGAAGGGTGCGTGCTTCACGCGTCAGATCGACTAGGGTCACTTGCGGCGAAACGGCAGCAGCAGGCTCCAGCCCAGTTTTGATGGATTGTCGTCTTGCCATTCCAGCCCAATCACCATGTCATCATGCCCATCCCGGGGTTGATCTGTGTATGTCTTGAACATACGATCCCAAATCGACAAGCAGAAGCCATAGTTACTGTCTGTTTCATCTCTGTGAATGGAATGGTGAACGCGATGCATGTCTGGCGTCACCAATACCAACCGGAGCCACCGATCAAGACCCAGCGGCAATCGCATATTGGTGTGGTTGAACATGGCCGAACCGTTCAGAATGACCTCGAAAAGGATCACGCCCAGGGCTGGTGCGCCCAGAAGGTAAACCATACCGATCTTGATGACCATGGACGCTGCGATCTCGGCTGGATGAAACCGAAGTGCAGTGGTGACATCAAAATCTCGGTCGGCGTGATGCACTCGGTGCATCCGCCACAAGACGGGCACCTTGTGAAACACGACATGTTGCGCCCAGATCGCCAGATCAAGGATCAGCATGGCCGCGATGACCTCGACCCACGCGGGAAAATCTACCGTGTTGAAGACCCCCCAGCCCTGTGCTTCCGCATCCAGCGCAGCGCCAACCGCCAGCAATGGCATCAACAGTGCCATCAGGCGCAGGGTCAGGCTGTCGATCACGATGATTGACAGGTTTGTAAACCAGCGCGTCTGCCGTGGCTGTGTGCGGGGGCGACGCGGCACCTTGGCCTCGATAATCGCGAACAGTGCGAACAGGCCAAGAAAGGTGCCCAGCCGAAGAATGAGTTCGTATTCCATGGGGTGAATTTATGGACTGCCACACCAAGCGCAAGACAAATTCGCGCGATATGGCGTGTTGCGTCGATCAGGCGCGGATCAGTGACCCCGCACCGAGATCGGTATAAAGCTCCAACAAGCAGGCATTGGGCGCGCGACCATCAAGGATAACCACCGCCCTTACGCCGCCATCAATCGCGGCCAGCGCGGTTTCGGTCTTGGGTATCATCCCGCCCGCAATCACGCCAGAGGCAGTCATGTCGCGGATTTGCACAGGCGTCAGTTGGGTCAGAACCGCGCCATCGGCGTTCTTCACACCTTCGACATCCGTCAAAAGAAGCAGGCGATCCGCCTTCAGACCAGCCGCAATCGCCCCGGCCATCGTGTCGCCGTTTATGTTGTAAGTCTCGCCATTCCGACCAGCACCCAGGGGGGCGATCACCGGAATCGTTTCTGCCGCGGCAAGATCATGCAGGATCGACACATCCACTTCGGAGGGTGTTCCAACGAATCCAAGATCCGGGTTCGTCTGATCGCAAGTGACAAGTCCCGCATCTTTGCCGGACAGGCCCACAGCCTTGCCGCCCTCGGCGTTGATGGCTTGCACGATCCGCTTGTTGACCGCGCCGGACAGAACCATCTCGACCACCTCAACTGTGGCCGCATCCGTCACGCGCTTGCCGTTCACAAACTCGCTTTTGATCTGCAACCGATCCAGCATCGCGTTGATCATCGGCCCGCCGCCATGCACGACCACGGGTTTTACACCCACCTGACGCATCAGGACAATGTCGCGCGCAAAGCTGGCCATCGCCTCGTCATCGCCCATGGCATTGCCGCCAAACTTGATAACGACGGTTGCGCCGGTATAGCGCTGCAAATAGGGCAGGGCTTGGGACAGGGTGCGCGCTGTGGCGATCCAATCGCGGTTCATATCTTGGGTCTTCATTCCAATATCCTCGTGCCCCACCGTGTTAGAGCCTTGGTTCCTCCATGCCAAGTCCCATTGCGCGCGGCCGGTGTGCTGATAGGGTTGCGGCGAAACCGACCGAGGGAACCCTGATCATGGCTGATAGACAAAAGACCCTTTTGCTGACGGGGGCCAGCCGTGGCATTGGCCACGCAACCGTGCGTCGGTTCAATCTGGAGGGCTGGCGGGTGATCACCTGTTCGCGGCACCCTATCCCCGAGGAATGCCCATGGGGTGGGGCCGGTGAAGATCACGTGCAACTGGATTTGTCCGACCCCGCCGACACGATCAATGCGGTCGGGGTCATTCAGGACAAGCTGGACGGCCGGTTGGATGCATTGGTCAACAATGCCGGCATTTCACCGAAAGGACCGGATGGTGAGCGATTGAGCACATTGAACACAGACCTGATGGACTGGGGCAAGGTGTTTCACGTCAATTTCTTCGCCTCGGTCGTTCTGGCCCGAGGGTTGAAGGATGAACTGGCCGCCGCGAAGGGTGCGGTTGTGAATGTGACATCAATCGCGGGTGTCCGCGTTCATCCGTTTGCCGGTGCAGCCTATGCAACATCGAAGGCCGCATTGGCCGCGCTGACCCGTGAAATGGCGCATGATTTCGGCCCGCTAGGAGTGCGTGTGAACGCCATTGCGCCGGGTGAAGTCGAAACCTCGATCCTGTCGCCTGGGACCGACAAGATTGTCGAGAAGGTGCCAATGCGGCGATTGGGCCAGCCGGAAGAAGTCGCCGCCGCGATCTATTTCCTGTGTTCGGATGACAGCTCTTACATCTCGGGAACCGAGATTGAAGTGAACGGCGCACAACACGTCTGATTGCACGTTAGTCCAGCGTGGCGATGATTGCGCGCAAGGTTTCGATCCCCAGTCCTTTGTCGGACGAGGTCAGCACCAGTTCGGGAAAGGCAGCCGGGTGTTTGGACAACGCGCCACGCACCTGGGCCAAGATATTCTCGCGATCTTTTTCTTTCACCTTGTCGGCTTTGGTCAAAACCGCCTGAAAGGTCACGGCGGATTGGTCCAGGAGCGACATGATCTCGTCATCTACGGGTTTCACGCCGTGACGCGCATCGATCAAGACGAAGGCCCGCCGCAAGTTCTGTCGGCCCGAGAGGTAGGACTTCAACAGTCGCTGCCATTTCTCGACCACCTTTACCGGCGCATTGGCATAGCCATAGCCCGGAAGGTCCACCAGATAGGGGCCATCAGTTGTCGTGAAGAAGTTGATTTCCTGCGTGCGGCCAGGTGTATTCGATGCGCGCGCCAACCCTTTGCGTCCGGTCAGGGCATTGATCAGGCTGGACTTTCCAACATTGGAGCGCCCCGCGAAACACACCTCGATCCGATCCGGTGCCGGCAAGCCGTCCATCGCGACCACACCTTTCAGGAAATCGGTTTCGGCCGCGAACAAAAGGCGTCCGGCCTCACGATCCTGTTGATCGGGCTCGTCTGCAAGGGGAAAGGGAAGCTGGTTCATGCGATGACCTCGACCGGGCTGTCGACGTGAACACGACCGGGTTTGGTGACATAGCCATAGACGCCGAATTCCTGATGGTCCCAGCCTTGATTCAACGCGCCCAAGGTGTCGGCATCGCGTTGGCCGGTGCGCGGGTTGGCAGCGGTGGCAAGGCACCGTGTGATTTCTTCCCTGACCTCTATCTCGACCTCACCGACACGAACGGTTTTACCGACCCAGTCCTTCTCCTCCCACGCGTCAAAGCCTGTCAGGAACAGGTTTCCACGCCAGCGCAGCGGCGACAATTCTTGCCCAAGCTGCTTTTCGACCGCGGCATGAGAGGCCAGATTGATCAGCGAGACCGACGGAAAATCCGTGTCTGTCATGCCGCGATCCGCCTTCACGATGCGGACGGGTGCTGCCCGATTTGCTGGGCAAAGGGGGATGACCCATTCGATGAACCGTGCGTGATCCTCGGCTCGGTCGGGGTTGAATGTGACGCCGGGCTGACTTGGATGGGTTAGCGTGACCGTGTTACTGGCAGCATCAAAACTGGCCTCCAAAGCCATCAAAGACGGCGCCTTCGCCCCGCGCGAAAAGTTTGAACATGGCACCCATCTGTTGGAATGTTCTAACTTGGTAGCCTCATGTGCCACGGCCCAATGACGATCATAGGGCAGACATTCGTCTGCCCTAAGCGTCACGTGCAAAAGGGGTTCACGCCCGTGCGACTTGATCGGATGCCGCCAGATTTCGGCGACATGCGCCATTATCCCACGTCCTTCGACTTGCGTTTGAAGGTTTTCAATACATTGCCCAGCACATTGGGCTTGTGCCCGTGGCTGCGCATGATGGTGTATTGCTGGATAAAGGTGATCGTGTTGTTTGCAATCCAGTAAACCACAAGGCCCGATGCAAACTGTCCCAGCATGAACATGAACACCCATGGCATCCACGCAAAGATCATTGCCTGAGTCGGGTCGGTGGGCGCGGGGTTCAGCTTCTGTTGCAACCACATCGAGATACCAAGGATAATCGGCAACACACCCAGAGACGCGATCGCCAGCAGGCTTTCCGGCCCCGGAGGCGCAAAAGGCAATAGGCCAAACAGGTTCAGGATCGAGCTGGGATCGGGCGCAGAAAGGTCTTTGATCCAACCGATCCAGGGCGCGTGACGCAGCTCCAGCGTCACGAAGATCACTTTATAGAGCGAGAAGAAGATCGGGATCTGAAGCAGGATGGGCAGACAGCCCGAGGCCGGGTTGACCTTTTCCTTCTTGTAAAGCTCCATCATTTCTTGCTGAAGTTTTGCCCGGTCATCGCCGGCACGTTCTTTCAGCTTCTCCATCTCAGGCTGAAGCTCTTTCATCTTCGCCATCGAGACATAGGATTTATAGGCGAGCGGGAACAAGATTGCCTTGATCACAAGTGTCAGACCGATAATCGCCCAACCCATATTTCCGATCACGCCGTTCAACCAGTGAAGGACGGCGAAAATCGGTTTTGTCAGAAAGAAGAACCAGCCCCAATCAATCGAGTCGATGAATTTATAGATGCCGTCTTCGTTCTGATAGGCGCGGATGGTTTCCCATTCTTTCGCACCGGCGAACAGCCGGGTCTCGACACTGGCCGAGGCACCGGGCGCGACGTCCTGCGTCGGCATTCTGATCTGTGTCTGATAAATGTCCGATTTTTCGGCATAGCGCACGACAGAGGTGAAGTCCTGACCCGGTTCCGGGATCAGCGTGGTCATCCAATAGTGATCGGTGAAGCCGATCCAGCCATTTTCTTCCACTTGAGCCACGTCGGCCCGCGCGCCTTCGCGTTCGTCAAATGAAAGATCGGCCACATCGGAATAGTCGGTTTCTTCCAGTTCTTTATCGACCTGACGAATGACGCCTTCATGTAGGATAAAAAATCCTTTCAGGTTCGACGGTTCACCGTGACGCGCCAACACACCATAAGGTGCCATGCGGTGGGCGGTATTGCTTGTGTTCTCGACCGACTGATTGATGGTGAACATGAAGTTTTCGTCGACGGAGACAGTGCGACGGAACACCAGCCCATTGCCATTATCCCAGCGCAACGTAACCGGCGTTTCCGGCGTCAGTTTGGTGCCGGTTTCCACTGTCCAGATGGTGGTTGGACCGGGGACGTCTTCCAATGTCGTCTGTCCGCCCGGTGTCCAGCCATACAGGGCGTAATACGCCTCGGCCTCGCCCGTGGGGCGCAGCAGTTTGACGATGTCACTGTCTTTCGACAGCTCGACGCGATAATCTTTCAGCTTAAGGTCATCCAGGCGTCCGCCAAGTAGGGAAATCGATCCGGCGAGCTCGGGCGTGTCGATTTCGACGCGGCCAACATTGGCCTGTTCGGCCGATACATCTGTGGTTGTGGCAGCAGTGGCAGCCGCGCTGTTGGTGTCAGGAAGGGCGGGAACGACTTGACCTTCGTCGGTCACCTGCTCGGTCGGCGTGGTGCTTTCGACGGGTTCAGCCGGAGGAAACATGATCATCCATCCAGTGATGACGAGAAAACTCAGCACTGTTGCCAGGATCAGGTTCTTGTTTTGGTCGTCCATCGGGGCCTACCACTCATCAATTTCGGTCAGAGTGGTTCAACAGGGCAGGGCGCAAAAGGTCAAGCAGTTTTAAGGTGCGCACCCCGTGCATTCCGGAAGATCCAGGCCTTATGCAAGCTTGGGAACAACCATATCCGGCGCCCTTTTTTGTTGATGCATCAAAGCCCATTCCAGAAACGCAGGGGCAGGCATCGGCTTGGCAATCACATAGCCCTGTGCATGGTCACAGCCCAATGTGGCAAGCATTGCATGTTCTGCATGGGTTTCGACCCCCTCTGCAACCGTGCCGATATCCAGTTGTTTCGCGATGGTCAGGATGGCCGAGATCATGTTTTGTTGGTCCGGGTCGGTGTCGATATGGGTGACGAAGGATCGGTCGACCTTGATCCGATGGACGTTGAAGCGTGCAATGCTGGCGATTGCCGCGTTCCCTGTGCCGAAATCGTCAAGATCTATCTTGCATCCCGAAGCCGCCAACGCATTGACGTTGTGGATCGCGACGTCGTCTTCGGTTTGGGCGATTACATTTTCAAGAATTTCGATCACCAAGCGTTCGGGTGGGGTGTCGAACCGATCCAGTTCCCATTTGATTTTCTCGCTTAATGTGGGGTTGTTCAACTCGTCGGCCGAGACATTGACCGCTACAGCCGGCACAATCAGCCCATCACGATCCCAGTCGCGCACAGCCGACAGCGCATCAAACAGTACGACTTCACCCAGTCGCTCCATCAGCCCCGCCTTGGCGATGGCGGGTAAAAACGCCCCGGGTGCGATTGGCCCCATGGTTGGGTGTTGCCACCGTGCCAGTGCCTCGCAGCCGGTGATGCGTCCCGTTTTCACACAGACCTGAGGCTGAAACCACGGTTTGATCTGGCCTTCATCCAACGCACAAAGCAGAGTGTCGCGGGTGTGTTCAACCCGTCCGACACGTGGAGCCATACCGTTAGAAAAGGCGCGAATCGATCCTGGCCCGGACTGAATCGCAACGGCAAGCGCACTTTCGGCAGCAGCAAGTAGCGCCTCGCCTGTGGCTTCGGGCGACCGGCCCGGCAAGGCGAAGCCCACGCAGGACGACAGCAAAACCCGAGTCTGACCCAGCGAGATCGCGTCGCTGACAGCGGTCTGAAGCCGGGCCGCCAATTGCAGCGTGGCTTCCAGGTCTGCGCGCTGCCGCTTGTCGATCGAGAAGCCAAATCGACCCGGCTCCAGCGCGCAGACCAGATCGGATTCACGCAAAGCTGTCCGCAATCGGTCCGACACAGCACGAAGCACATGGTCGATGCCATCCGTGCCAAGCTGTTCGGCCAGTTTTCCAAAATCGTCGATTTCAATGACGATGCACGATTTCTCAAATTCTGCATTGGGTCTGAAGCCAAGGTCCAATTGTTCAAGCAGCTTGACGCGTCGCGGCAGTCCGGTGGTCGTGTCAATTTTTTGAAGCACTGGCGGCGATGGACGAGTCATTGCGCCGCCGATGGCCAGCAGACCCGGAAACAGGATGGCGACCAGAAACATCAGTTGTTCGCCGCCATACCAGTAGGCGAAAACCATGATCGCTGGCAGAAAGGCTGCCAAATGCGGTGCTTTCAATACCGCGCGAATACGTCGTTTTACTTCCTCTGCACCCTGAACTACCGCCATGACAGGTTCCTTTTGTCGCGCGTCACACACCCATGTCGGCAATGCAAATGCCACCCTGGTCAGGGACAAAATAGGAACGTGTGGTCAATCAGAGGTTAATCTGTGCCGGAAAATTAGAGCGAATTGTCCTGATCTTCTGCCGTGCTTAGCATCAGACCTTTGAAGTCGAACAGTTGCGGGTCCAGCAGGTGGCTGGGGCGCGTGTTCATCAGGGCTTTGAACATGATTTGGCGGCGACCGGGAAAGTTCGCCTCCCACCCGTCCAGGATTTTCTTCACCTGCTGTCGCTGCAATCCGTCTTGCGACCCGCACAGATCACAAGGGATAATCGGATAGTTCATCTGGGTGGCGAACTTCTCGCAATCTTTTTCGGCGACGTGGGCAAGTGGGCGATATACGAACAGGTCGCCTTCTTCGTTCACAAGCTTTGGTGGCATGGTGGCCAATCGCCCACCGTGAAACAGGTTCATGAAGAAGGTTTCCAGAATGTCGTCACGGTGGTGTCCCAGAACCACGGCCGAACAGCCTTCTTCGCGCGCTATTCGATACAGATTGCCACGGCGCAGTCGCGAACAAAGCGAACAGAAAGTGCGCCCTTGCGGGATCTTGTCCATGACGATCGAATAGGTGTCTTCGTACTCGATCCGGTGGGGCACCTGCATCTTTTCAAGGAACTCGGGCAGGACGGTGGCGGGGAAACCCGGCTGCCCCTGGTCAAGATTGCAGGCTACAAGCTCGACCGGGAGGACACCGCGCCATTTCAGCTCGTACAGCGCGGCCAGCATCGTATAGCTGTCTTTGCCACCAGACAAGCAGACCAGCCATTTCGCCCCGCGTTCGACCATGCCGTATTGGTCCAAGGCTTCGCGCACATTTCGCATGATGCGTTTGCGCAGCTTCCTGAACTCGGTGGTCGAGGGTGCGCCGTGAAACAGCGGGTGAATGTCGTCCAGTTGGTCGCTGATGATATCGGTCATGGGCGGGCGTCTAAGCACTTTGGCGGCGTCTGGCAAGCGTTCGTAATATTTGCGGCGTGCTCTTGTGACCGCCGGGATATCAAGAACCGTGTTCAAAAGCCGCAGGCCGTGTTCGTCGGGCCACGATCCGGTCAGTCCGGGGGTTTGCAGTCGTGATCAGCGCCAGGCACCGGGTCATAGCCGCACGACCCCCACGGATTGCAGCGCGCAATCCGTTTTGCGGCCAACCATCCACCTTTGATCGCCCCATGCATCTGCAACGCCTCAAGCGCATAGGCGCTGCATGTCGGTTGATATCGGCAACTCCAACCGACCCATGGGCTAAAGACCATTCGATAGGCGCGGATTGGAAGTGACAAGAGATAGGCGGCGGGGTTCATGATTTCTGACGCGGCGTGTGTATTTGTCTAATGGCGCGGACCAGGTCCGCTTGCAGTTCAGTGTAATCACGACTGGCGGTCCTTACAGCGCGACCGATCAGCACGTAGTCCCATCCCGGCTTGCCATGGGTCGGCAGAATGTCGCGGGCGATTGCGCGCAAGCGGCGTTTGGCGCGGTTCCGGGCGACGGCGTTGCCGACTTTCTTCGAACATGTGAAACCAACGCGAATCTGCGCGGGCGGGGCCGCTTCATCGGCGCATCGCTTGCGTGCTTGCAACAGAAAGGCAGGTGCAGGTGCGCGCCGGGCGCGGGCGGCGGCCAGAAAATCACGCCGCTCGGTCAAGGTCGCAATCTTTGGATCATCTGTACAAACGGAAACCGCCGCAGGCCCTTCGGCCTCGGCGGTCTTCGTAATGTCAGCTTTGGGCGCAGACATGACTGCGACCCGACGGCTTATGCGCTCAGCGACTTCCGACCGCGTGCACGGCGCGCGTTCAGAATCTTACGGCCAGCCGCAGTTGCCATACGCGCACGGAAGCCGTGGCGGCGTTTGCGAACCAGGTTCGAAGGTTGGTAGGTGCGTTTCATCGCCCGTCTCCGTCAATTGCTTCCCAATCCCGGTGGATTCGGAGCGTGTGTCATTCGAAGCCCGGTCTATAGGGGTCATTGACAGGCAAGTCAAATGCCTGATGCAGAATTTTCCGGCCATTGTTACAGGCGGGAACGATTTGGTCATCTCGGTTCAACCACGCGTGATGTGGGTGGGCAAGGGGGGTATTTCACCCCATCCTGTTGCGAACCCCACGCGGCCCGACGCCGCACAGGCACCGGAGCCGCATATGATGATGATCGAACCAAAGACGCAGACGCCCAAACAAGTCCAGCACCCCTTGCTGCGCCGCCTTCCGATTATCGCCATTCTGATCGTCGCCATTGTTGGGGCCTTCACCCTCCGCGATTATCTAAGCTTCGAGACACTGGCGCAGAACCGCGAGGCGCTTCTGGCGTTTCGCGACGCCAACTATCTGATGACGGTGCTGGTGTTCATACTGGCCTATGTCTTGATCGTCGGCTTTTCACTGCCCGGCGCGACAATTGCCACGTTGACCGGCGGGTTCCTTTTTTCAACCTTTCCCGGGGTGTTGTTCAACGTGACTGGCGCCACGATAGGGGCCGTGATCATCTTTCTGGCGGCCCGCTGGGGATTGGGCGAGAAGCTGGCCGCCCGGATGGAAGCCAGCGAGGGTAAGGTGAAGGCGATCAAGGATGGAATCGACGAAAATCAATGGTCGGTTTTGTTCCTGATCCGGCTTGTCCCCGCGGTGCCCTTCTTCGTGGCCAACCTGATCCCCGCATTGGTCGGGGTGCCACTCTATCGCTTTGTGTTCTCAACGTTCCTTGGGATCATGCCTGGTGCGCTGGTCTATACATCCGTCGGCGCCGGGCTGGGCGAGGTTTTCGCCCGTGGTGAAACCCCCGATCTGGGTATCATTTTCGAACCCCACATCCTTCTGCCCATATTGGGACTGGCGGCGCTGGCCGCCCTTCCTATGGTGCTGAAGCGTTTCAAAAAAGGAGCCTGAGATGGTCAAACGTATCATAGTTGATGTTTGCGTCATCGGGGGTGGATCTGGCGGTCTGTCGGTGGCATCAGGCGCGGTTCAGATGGGCGCCTCCGTTGTGCTGCTGGAAGGCCACAAGATGGGCGGAGACTGCCTGAACTATGGCTGTGTGCCGTCCAAGGCGCTGCTGCACGCAGCGAAGTCGGGGATGGGTTGGGACGACGCCCACGCCCATGTGCGCCAGACCATCGCGACCATTGAACCGCACGATTCGGTTGAACGGTTCGACGGGTTGGGCGTGCGCGTCATTCAGGATTATGGCCGGTTTATCTCGCCGACCGAGGTCGAAGTGGGCGACGATGTCATCGAAGCGCGCCGCTTTGTGATTGCCACCGGCTCGTCGCCCTTCGTGCCACCCATTCCGGGGTTGGACAAGGTACCGTATCTGACGAATGAAACGCTTTTTGACCTGGAAGAGCAGCCCAAGCATCTGCTGATTATCGGCGGGGGGCCGATTGGCATGGAAATGGCGCAGGCGCATCGACGGCTGGGCAGCAAGGTGACGGTGATCGAAGGGGCGAAGGCGCTGGGCAAGGACGACCCGGAACTGGCGGCGCAGGTGCTGGATGTCTTGCGGGGCGAAGGCATCGCCATTGAGGAAGAGGCGTTGGCCGCCGAGGTGCGCGGAAAGGTTGGCGCGATCGAGGTGGAGGTCAAAGATGGCCGCGTCTTCACAGGCACACATCTTCTGGTGGCTGTAGGCCGGAAAGCGAACACCGAAAAACTGAACCTGAAGGCCGCAGGCATCGAACCCACGCGCGCGGGTATCAAGGTGGACGACAGCCTGCGCACCACCAATCGCAAGGTCTATGCGATAGGCGACGTGGCCGGCGGGCTGCAATTCACCCATGTGGCGGGGTATCACGCGGGGGTCATCATCCGATCAATGTTGTTCGGGTTGCCGTCCAAGCAACGCACAGATCACATCCCTTGGGCGACTTATACATCCCCCGAACTGGCGCAAATCGGTTTGACCGAAGCCGAAGCGCGTGAAAAGCATGGCGACGGGCTGGAAGTTGCCCGGTTTGATTTCGCTGGCAATGACCGCGCCATCGCCACGCAGCAAACCGATGGGCGGATCAAGGTGATGGTGGTCAAAGGCCGCCCCGTGGGCGTGTCCATTGTCGGGCCGGGCGCGGGCGAGATGATCAATCTTTGGGCGCTGGCACTGGCCAATAACCTGAAGATGAGCCAGATCGCCGCCATGGTCGCGCCCTATCCCACGATGGCGGAAGTCAGCAAACGTGCAGCAGGGGCCTATTTCTCGCCGCGACTGTTTGATAACCCTTGGGTCAAGCGGATTGTCGGACTGGTGCAACGGGTCCTGCCGTGATGATGTAACAGCGGAGCACGCGCCGTGTTTAACACCCTTTCAGGACGTTTCCTGATCCTGACGACCCTGTTCGTCATGTTGGCCGAAGTGCTGATCTTCGTGCCATCGGTTGCGCGGTTTCGCGAGGATTACCTGCGCACCCGACTGGAACGCGCGCAGATCGCGTCGCTGGTGCTTTTGGCCGATGACATGATCGCGCCGGAACTGGAAGTGGAGCTTCTGGAAAACGCCGAGGTTTACAACGTTGTATTGCGTCGCGATGAAGTGCGCGAGTTGATGCTGTCCTCGCCCATGCCTGCGGCGGTCGATAAAAGTTTCGATCTGCGCCAATCGACACCTTTCACCCTGATCCGTGACGCGATGGTGCGCCTGTTCACGCCAGAACCCGAGGTGATCCGCGTGATCGGCGACCCGGTGCGTGAAGGTGGGTTGGTGATCGAGATTACCATGATGACGGGCAAGCTGCGCAGCGCGATGCTGGAATATGGTCTGAACATCTTCTATTTATCGGCCGTCATCTCGGTGATCACGGCGGGTCTTTTGTTTCTGGCTGTGCGCTCGCTTATGGTGCGACCGATCAAACGGGTCGTCGGTAATATGAAAGACTATGCCATCGACCCCGAGGATGCGCGCAGGATCATCCAGCCCAGCACCCATGTCACCGAGCTACGAGAGGCCGAGCTTGCCCTGAAAAGTCTTCAAACCGATCTGACCAGCGCGCTGAAACAAAAAGAACGGCTTGCGCAGCTGGGTGGGGCAGTTGCCCGGATCAGCCATGATCTGCGCAATATTCTGACGACGGCGCAACTGTTTGCCGACCGCATGGAAAGCAGCAAGGATCCGATGGTCAAACGCATCGGACCGAAGCTGGTGAACTCGATCCATCGTGCGGTTAGCCTGTGTGAAAATACGTTGACTTTCGGCAAGGCGGAAGAACCCGCGCCGGCATTGGGTTGGGTTGCCTTGGCCAATTTGGCAGGCGACATATTCGATAGCGAACGGCTGGCCGCAGGGGACCATGACATATCTTTTGCCGAGGATATTCCCACCGGGATGACGTTGCGCGCCGATCCCGAGCAGCTTTACCGGGTTTTGTCCAATCTCGTGCGCAATGCTCGACAGGCAATTGTGGCTTCGGGCAAGCCGGGTGAAATAGCCGTTCAGGCAACCGAAACGAGCAAGGATTGGCAGATCCGGGTGGCCGATACCGGGCCGGGCCTTCCAAAACCCGCGCTGGAACATCTGTTTCAACCCTTCGCGGGCACCAATCGCAAGGGTGGATCTGGGTTGGGGCTGGCGATTGCGGCCGAACTTGCGCGGGGGCATGGCGGGACGCTGGTGCTGGAGCAAACAGGTCCAGGCGGAACCACGTTCCTTCTGACTTTGCCAAAAGAGGTCGTGCACGCCTTGTGACTATTGACTATCTGTCAATCTCGATCACGCCATCAGCGTCTGCGGCCCGGCTTTGGCACAGGATCATACTGTTTGCGCGCTGGGCGTTGGACAGGACGAAGTCGCGGTGCTCGACCTTGCCCGAGATCACGCCGCATTTGCAGACGCCACAGATGCCGTCTGAGCATTTCACATCGACATGAACACCCGCGGTGTTCAGCGCCCCTGCTGCTGTTTGATCCTTGGGCACCGCGATCCGTCGCCCATCTTTCAGTTTGATGGTGAACGGGTGGTTCTCGTAATCCGGTTGTTCGGGCGGGGTGAAGTATTCCAGATGCAGCGCTGTTTCGGGAATGCCCTGCCGCGCCGCTGCCTCCATCACCGATGACATATAGCGGTCAGCGCCGCAGCAATAGACATGCGTGCCGTCTGGTGCGCCTGACAGGATCGCCTCGAAATCCGCCCGCGTGCCTTCATCCGAGAAATGAAGATGCACGTGTTCCGCCCATGGCATCGCAGAAAGGTCGGTCAGAAATCCCGCTTCAGATCGGCGGCTGGCCGAATAGTGCAGCGCGAAATCCGCGCCGATGGCGTGCAGACGATGGGCAAACGCGATCATGGGCGTGATGCCGATGCCACCGCCCATCAGAAAAGTTCTTGAGGCGCTTTCGTCCAGTTCAAAGTGGTTGATCGGCTTGGCGACGAAAACCTTGCGCCCCTCGGTGAATATCCGATGCAACAGGGCTGAACCACCGCGACCGTCCGGTTCGCACAAGACTCCGATTTGATAGCTCATCCGATCCGCAGGATCACCCGACAACGAATACTGACGCAGGAAATCTGGCGATACCAGCACATCCAGATGCGCGCCGGCGGTCCATTCGGGAAGCGGGGCACCGTCGAGGGACGAGAACTCGTACTTCTTGACACCTTCGGCCATAGGGTCGACCCGCTTCACCACCAACTGCAACACAGGCGCATCATCAGGCACGGTGTAACGATGGATCATCGTTTGATCACCTGCCGCCAGCCGGGTGCGGTATTCGCTGGCCGGGATCATCGCCTGATAGGCTGCGATTCCGGCCTCGCGTTCCATTGGGAACGGATATGGATAAGGCGGCGGGGCAAGGGGGGCGGGATAAACAGCGAGTGTCTGATCTTCATAGCGAAGGCTCAGATCGCGGTTCAGTCCTCGACGGTTTGCCGGAATGTCGGTCGGATGATACCCGCCATCCGGGCCAAGTTTCAGATCCCACCACCATTTCTTGGTGTCATTCAGTTCACCATGGCCGACGGCATCATCCAGTTTCGCCAAAACGGGGGCCGCACCTGGCAGGGTCGATGCCGCCCAGCGGAACGGAGTCTGCGCAAACAGCCCTTCAAGGTTCCACGGGCAGGTTTTCATACACCGACCACACATGGCGCCACCGGGTTGGGTTACGCGATAGGTTGTGCATTTCTGACTGTCGGATTTCCAGATCTCATAGCCGTTGAACATCAGCTTCGGTCCGGCGGTGATGGCACCCGATGGGCATTCGCGCGCGCATTTGTTGCAGGCTTCGCAGAACCGTTGCAGGCCGAAGTCGATTGGTTTGTCATGTGCTATCGGCATATCGGTCGTCACCACCCCCGATTTCAGGCGCGGGCCAAGATAGGGGTTCAGGATAACCTCGCCGATCCGGCTGACCTCGCCCAATCCGGCTAGAAGCAGAAGGGGCGGTTGCAGGACAGTTCCATCCATCACGGTATGCGCCTTGGCGGCATAGCCAAGGTTGCGGATATGTTGTGCGATCACGCCACCGATCAGAGAGAAACGCAGATAAGCGCGCATGGATTGGCTGACGGCGATCCAGTCGTCCCCCGACGCGCCCTCCATCGTCTCAAATCCCTGATCCACGATCATCGAGACCGCTTGACCATGCGAGGGCTTGATCTCGGCCCCTGTGGCATCGTGGCTGTACCACACCCATTCCGGGCAGCGACTGGTGCCCACTGCGTCGATCCCAAGGAAATAACTGGCAGCCTTTAGCGCGGCGGCGTTTGCGACCGGGTCACTGGGACGGCTGGCTTGATCCGCGACGGGTCCGTCCTGTAGGGGTGTCAGCACCCCCAATGCGCGGCGCTGGGCATAGCTTGGCGCCGCCTTGCGAACATAAAGTCCGCCGGACGAGTTTTCCTGCAAGTGCTTTCCCATGTCACCGAATTGTGCGCGGGCAAACATGTCGGCGCGTTTCGGAACGCGGGCAACATTGGGTTCGTCGATATAGGTTGTCGGCGTGTCGACACGCTTCAGGCGCTCGAACGGATGGGCGCCCATGGCATAGTCGCGCTTGGCGTATGGGTCGCGGTTCAGCGCCGATTTCGTTGTCTTTGTTCCCAGCCACCACGTCGGTCCGTTGATCTGGTGCCATGGTTGTCCCGACATTGGCGCAAGAGCCTTGTCGGGTGTCAGCGCCATGTCGGTCGTCACCGCCGCCAGTCCGAACCGAGGGCCGATCCACGGCGCAACGATTTGTGCGTTCTCGATCGTTGCCAGACCCGCTGCAACCGCCAGCCGGTTCAGATCAACATCGGTGGCAGACCCCGTATGCGCCCTGGCATCAAAACCCAGAAGACGGATGTAGTTTGCAATGACAATGGCGGTTTCAGCCCCCAGCAGACAGGCGCGCTGCGCCTGCGCATCCATGATCCATGCGGCCCCCGGTTCGTCCGGTCTGGGGTCGCGGTGATACTCATAAAGGAATACCAGAGCATACCGGTGGCAGCTGATCTCGCGTGGCGATGCCCCAAGATTTTCGCGCAGTTCTGCCATCAATGTGTCGATGCCAGCGGCCAGTGTGTGCACTTCGCGGCTGTTGAGTGACGTGACAAGCGCCCCAATATTCGGATTGATGATCGGCTGTCTCAGAAAGTCATCTGACCCCAGATCCGCGATACCCACCATGGACGCGTCCGAGAAATAGCCAAACGCTTTCAGATGCTCGGCGCGCGCGGTGGGGTCATCGGGGATAGTGGCCCGCGCCGGGTTCACATCGCCATCCCGTATCGCGTCCAGTGCAGCCTGATAGGGCGCCATTGCATTGACGATGCTGTCCGGTTGGTCGGCACGGTCAAACCGCACCGGCGACAAGGCGGGTATGCCAGACAAATCGGGTGTGCCGTCTGTGCGGCTCAGCCCTTCAAGCGGGTATGGTCCCATATGCACCGGGCGGTTCTTGGTCGAAAACAGCCGCATTTCAGGTTTGATCCACCGACGTGGCCTTGCCGGAATAGGCGGTCAGATAGTCTGGCGGTATATCTTCGTCTCCGAACAGACCCAACAGAATACCGACGCGAGCAGATCCTCCTTTGCGCCGCGCTTCGATCTGCGCGTCCGAGATTGTGGTGCGGTGCGATTGCCGCCGCGCCCAGTGAAACAGCTTGTCATAAAGGGCTGAGATGACTTCAGCATGATCACCCGACGCGCCCAGATCGACCAACTCGTCGGGGTCGTTTTGCAGGTCGAACAGCATCGGTCGAAAGCCGCCCTCGGCATGCGTCATCTTCCAACGGTCGGTCACGACCATGAACAGCCGGCAATCCTTCGGTGCAAGCCCCAGCCTGGAGGCCGCGCCCGAGGTCGAGAAGTCATATTCGCTGATCGCAAAATTGCGCCACGCGGTGTCTTTCCCTTCCAGAAGCGGCACCAGGGATCGGCCTTCAAGGATATGGCGCGGCACCTCTCCGCCAGCCATCTCAACAAACGTGGCGGCAAGGTCGATCTGCTCAACCAACTTGTCGCAGACCGTGCCACGACGGGAATCGGCCGAGGGCCGAGGGTCAGAGATGATCAGCGGCACCCGTGCGGATGGGTCGTGGAACATGTCCTTTTCGCCCATCCAATGGTCGCCCAGATAATCGCCATGATCCGAGGTGAGCACGATCACCGTGTCATCTGCCTGCCCGGTGTCATCCAGATAATCCAGCAACCGCCCCAACTGGTCATCGCATTGCTTGATCAGCCCCATATAGGCGGGGATGACGGTTCTGCGCACCTCGTCGCGGGAAAAGGCGGTGCCGACGCCGCCCTCCATGTAAGCACCGTAGACCGGGTGCGGATCTCGGCGTTCGGCGTCAGATCGAACCACGGGCACGATGTCGTCCACGCCATACATATCGTGATAGGGCGCGGGCACAATATAGGGCCAGTGCGGCTTGATGAAGCTGACATGGGCACACCACGGTCCCTTGCCCTTCTGCGCCTCGATGAAATCAATCGTGCGGCTTGTCAGCCACGGCGTTTCGCTGTCCTCTTCCCGGATGTTCGCAGGCTTGTCGGCATGCATCATCAGGAACCCCGAAGCGATGTCGCCTGCGCCCGTGATGCCTGCATTTGCATTGTCGTGCCACGGGTTTTCCGATGGGTAGCCCTTTGCTTTGAGATATTCGTTATAGGGCGAACGTTTTCGGTCATAGAACCCGTCCGGCCCCTCGGCCCAGAGTCCATCGTCACGAATCCATACATCGAACCCGCATTCTTCGACGCGCGCACCGATGACACTGTCTGGCGACAGGCCCAGCCGCGCCATACCTTCGGCATCCGCTTTCATGTGGGTCTTGCCGATCAGCCAGCACTCCATCCCGGCTTTGCGCAGATGGTCGCCCATCGTCATTTCGCCAACCTTCAGGGGGAAGTTGTTATGAGCGGCCCCGTGCGAAGACACATAGCGGCCGGTATAGGTGCTCATCCGGCTGGCACCGCAGACGGGTGACTGGCAATAGGCGCGATCAAATCGCACCCCGCGCGCGGCCACACGGTCGAAACTCGGTGTTTCTAATGTCGGGTGTCCGGCACAGCTGAGATAATCGAACCGCAACTGATCATACATGATGAAAAGGATATTTGGAGCCATGCCCGCGCCTCCCACGGCATATCATTCTGTTCGCAATGGAATCAGTTGAGCATGGACGCGAAGGGGGCGCTACCCCATATTGGATTCAATATCCATTTCCTGTGGAGGTTGGGCTTCTCACCGGGTGTGGGTCAGGTCGCCTGTTGAACCCGTTCGATATAGGCACGAAGCTCACCCGCTTCTTGACGGGCGTCACGCAGACCGTCCATAGCGGCGCTAAGTTCTGCCTCGGTCTGTTGCAACTGGTTGGACATTTCAGCCTCGCGCTGCTGTAGATAGATCATGGCCTGATCGCGAGTTTCTTCTGCTTCGTGAAGGGCCTGAGCCATCTTGTCCAGCTCGTCCATTTCGGTTCCGGCGACCTGAACGAACCGATGGATCAGCCAATGGGAAAACCATCCAAGTGCGAATGCCACGAACAGGATGATGGCGGTGACGATGATAAACTCTGTTCTGTTCATCGTGGGAAGTCCTTGTTTGGTGGCCTAGCGCTCGGGGCGCGGTTGGGGGCGGGTGTCATCGGCTTCGGGCGAGTGCACATCTATGCCGCTATCGGGTAGCGGGTCGGTGTCAGGGGCTGCGTCTTCGTCGGTCGGGTTGGCATCGCCCTCGTCAGAATCTGCGCCAGCGTCTGTCTCCGCGGCCCCGGCATTTTCGGCGTCCGCATCTGCGGGGGTGCCGTCATCTGGCGTGGAATCAGCATCACCAGCGCCATCGGACCCTTCCTGATCTGTGCCCGTATTGTCATCCGACCTCCCGGATGTATCGAGCAGACGAAACTCGATCCGGCGGTTGGCTTCGCGACCTTCCTCAGAGCCGTTATCTGCAATCGGATCAGCCTCGCCATAACCCTTTGCGGTCAGGTTTGTCGTCAGAATGCGCCGCGTCAGAAGTGCATTCAACACTGCCTGTGCCCGGCTTTGCGAAAGGGCAAGGTTCATTTCCTCGCGACCTTGACTGTCGGTATAGCCCTGAATTTCCATGCGGACATCCGCGCAGTCCTTCATAATCTCGGCGATCTCGTCGATGGTATCGGCGGCGGACGCTTCTATGTTGGCTGATCCGGGCGCAAATGTGATCTTCTTCTTCGCCATGATGGCATTGATATTGGCGGCGCATTGCTCTGGGCTGGGCAACGACAGAAGTGGATCAAGCTCTTCCTGATAATCCACATTGATCTGGAAATTCTCGGACGCCCCCAGTTTTTCGCTCAGAATGCGCGAGACGGTGTCGCTTGCATCCGGGTCGCCGGTGACGCCGCGAATGTCCACGACCTCGGGTTGGACCACGACCGACCCGCTGGACAGAAAGGACAGGGCTTCCAATCCCGCAAGAACACGCGTCGGCCAATCACTTGGCAGTTCGCTGTCCAGCCGTGTAGCAGGATACACATTGCCCGATCCGAACTTCGCCCGAGCAAAGCTCACGGTGGCGCTTCGCAAGGTTTCATCGGTCAGGCGGCCCCGCATTTGCACCATTCCTTCTGGACTTCGGGTGGCGACAAATTCGGGTGGCCCACTGCCTTCGCCGCTGCCGTCAATCTTGACGGGCGCTGGCAGGACGGAATGCAGGGAATAAAGGTCGGGCAGATTGTTCTCCAACTCGCCAACAATACGGTCAAAGGTTGCCTGTGATGTGGTGTCGGGGGCCACAAGTGTCACGTCCGCGTCCGAGAAGGTGATTGATCCTCCGCCCAGCTCGCTGACCGCACGAATGCCGGTTTCGACGGCGTCCGGCCAATCTGGTGACGGCACACCCAATCCGATGGTGCAATTTGCTGCGTCGGTCAGGCCAGCTTCGGTTGCCGCCGATACAATCCGCGCGCGCCCGACGGTGGTGTGTGCGGAACACGCATCGAAGCGTGGGCCGTTTTCGTCGATCAGGAACCGCAATGTGAATGGGGTGATCACTGGTCGCGGTGCCGAAATATCAATCGACAGAAGGGCCGTGCGGGGGGCTGCGCGTTTCAGATCGCGCGCCCACTTGGCTTTCTGATCTTCGCTATCCGCCAGCGCAGTGATTGCCACTTTATGCGCATCCATAGATATTTTCGAGCGTGGCAATGTCTCAAGTGCGTAAACCGCGAAGGCCAGCGCCTCGTCCCAATTGGCGGGCATTGGATAGTCAGCGGTTTCAAGCAGGTCGGTGACATGGGAATCGCGTGCAATTGCGTTAACGTCGCTGTTAAGGGCCTCGCGGTCAGTGGCCGCCGGGATTAGGCCTATCATGGAAATACCGGCGTCATTGCGCAAAATCTCGATCGAAAAGCGCGGCGGCTTGATCGCTTCAGCTGCGGGGATCGTCACGTTATCAATGACACGGGTCGAATCAACAACCTTTCCGGCTGCCGCGAGCGCCCGAAACCGGGCGGCTTCACTGGGGGCCACGCCGGACAGGATAACCTGAAGCCCATCGGCTTGGACGCTGGCCCATTCATGGCCCTGCAGGAACAGTTCGTCCTTGACGCCGTCCTGCGACGTTGTCTCGATGGTGGACACCGCAAGATTGGCTGCAAGAAGTGACACCAAAGCCGCAATAAAGAACGAGGCGGGAACAAGAAAAACTTGCGAAAGGCGCATGTTGAATGGCGTCCGTTGTCTAGTGAATCCCATGCTTCATAAGGTGTGTCGCGTCCCGGCGCAATCAAAGCAATATCGCAATGGCGAGAAACAGCACAGGGATCAGTCCAGTATTCCGGTTGGATCGGAACAGTCGCAGGCAGGTTTCCGGATTGTCTGTTTTCAGTTGCCCGAGTTGCCACACCATATGCCAACCCATGAACCAGACTCCGCCAAGAGCGATGGCCAATGACAGGACATTTGCACCGGGAACCAAGGCCAAAACAACTGCAAATGCCATCAGGGCAACCGTCAGAATCTGAAACAACAGCAACCAACGTCGGCTGTTGTCGCCAAACAGGCGGGCGGTGGATTTTACACCGATCAGGGCGTCATCTTCGGTGTCCTGATGGGCATAGATCGTGTCGTAAAACAGTGTCCACGCGATACCTGCGACATAAAGCATCACTGCGGGCCAGCCAAGGCTTCCGGTATGCGCGGTCCACGCCAGAAGCGCGCCCCAGTTGAAGGCGATGCCCAGAAAGACCTGTGGCCACCAGGTAAACCGCTTTGCAAACGGATATATGGCGACTGGCAGCAGTGAGATAATGCCCAGCAAGATGGTCGCGCCGTTGAAGGTCAGCAGAATGCCAAACGCGATCAGGGCTTGCAGCGCCATCCAGATTGCGGCTTGCCGTGCCGTGACCTGCCCGGATGGAATAGGGCGACTGCGCGTTCGTTCGACCCGCGCATCAATGTCCCGGTCGGTGATGTCATTCCACGTGCAACCCGCCCCACGCATCAGCCAAGCGCCGATGGCACACCCCAACATGATCCACACATCAAACCAACCGAAACGCCCGGTGACGTTGGCGGCAAGCAATACCCCCCACCAGCATGGTAGCAGTAAAAGCCAGGTGCCGATGGGTCGGTCCGCGCGGCTCAGGCGCAGGTAAGGGCGGCTCCATGTCGGGGCGCGATGATCGACCCAATTGCCGCTATAGGCGTCGGACACCCGCCCTTTTGGCTCTGGCATATCGGCGTTTTGGGTCATAGGTTTCCCTCATGAAACAGGCGAAAGTCAGGCTCTATGTAGATCACCCCTTGGCCGAGGGGCAAACCGTTTCGCTGTTGCGGGATCAAGCACATTATCTTTTTGCGGTAATGCGGCTGGGCGAAGGCGACCTTGTGGCCCTGTTCAACGGGCGTGACGGAGAGTTCCCGGCACAGATCATCGAAGCCGGGAAGCGCAAAGGCGTTCTGGAATGTGCGGCCCGGTCGCGTCCCTTGCATATGCCGCCTGACCTGTGGCTGTGTTTTGCGCCGATCAAGAAAGCCCGCACCGATTTTATCGTGGAAAAAGCGGCTGAAATGGGCGCGGCCCTGATCCAGCCGATGCAGACGGAGTTCACCAATTCCGAACGCATCCGCCGCGACCGCCTGCAAGCACATGCTGTCGAGGCGGCCGAGCAATGCGGTGGCACCTATGTGCCCGAGGTTGTTGACTTGATGCGCATGGACAAACTGCTGGACGCTTGGCCCGATGATCGTCAGATCATGTTCTGTGACGAGTCATTGGCGGGGGCCGCGGAAACCCTGAGTGCGGCCAGCGGCCATCGCTGGGCGATCTTCATCGGTCCCGAAGGCGGTTTTTCCGACCGCGAACGTGGGCGCCTGCTTGCTATGGATGTCGCGCATCCGGTCAGCCTTGGCCCGCGCATCCTGCGGGCGGATACGGCTGCGGTCGCTGCGATGACCCTGTGGCAACAGACCTTGGGGGATTGGGCGTGATCCGCGTGGCAAAGCCGGGCGATGAAGGCGCGATTGATGCCTTCCTCGCGCCACGTTCCGAAAGCTCAATGTTTCTGCGATCCAATCTGGCACAGTTCGGCGTCAGCCCCGATCAGTCCGATGATCCGCGCGCTACGACCTTCTGGCTGATCGAAGAAGGTCCCATTCGCGCGGTGTTTGGGAAAAGCAATGCCGGGTTTCTGATGGGGCAGGCCCCCGACAATCACCGGACCGATTGGCGGGCATTTCGTCACGTATTGCGAGGAGCAAAGGTGGCAGGCATCACGGGCGAGACACATCAGATCAAGACTGCGCTGGATATTCTGGGCCTTCGCGATGCAGCGTTTTCCGTGATGCGGGACGAACCGCATTACAGACTGATTCTTCAGGACCTTGAGCGCCCGACAGGCAATGCGCAGCTTCGTCCGGTCAGGTCGGATGAGTTCGACATGCTGGTTGACTGGATCATCGACTATGACACCAGCGTGCTGGGATCGGCGATGAATGCGGAAACCCGCACCCGCGCCCTTGCCAACGCCAGCGCACACATGGATTCCAAAAACCATCGGATTTTGGAAGTGGATGGCATACCCGTCGCCAAAACCGCGTTCAATGCGGCATTGCCCGACATGGTGCAGGTCGGCGGTGTTTATACGCCCCCGGAACATCGGTCGAGAGGCTATGCCCGCACGGCAGTCGCCCTGCATCTGCTGGAAGCGCGCGAGCGTGGTGTGACGACCGCGATCCTGTTTGCCAGCGGCGAGCCCGCCTGCCGCGCTTATGAATCGATCGGTTTTCGAAGGATCGGCACCTATACGCTGGGCATCCTCGCTAAAGCGCAGGTGATTGGAGCTGAGGAATGAGCTTTATGCGACCCGAAGCACGCGATGCGTTTGCCCGGTATCGCGAAGCCATGGTGGGCGGCGGGATCATACTGTTGGGTCTATGGTGGGCAATCGAATCGCTGGGCCTGGTCAAGTGGATCGGCCTGGCCGTCGCGGCATTCGGTGCTGCGATCCTGTGGTCGGGCATGCGTCATGCACGCATCCGTGCGGGTCACGGCGGTGTTGGGGTGGTGCAGGTCGATGAACGGCAAATCACTTATCTGGCCCCGGTCGGTGGCGGCTTTGCGTCGCTGGACGATGTCGGTCGGATCGAGATTGCCAAAGACCGCGCAGGCATGGCTGTTTGGCGGTTTCGCACCGGCAACGACATTCTGTTCATTCCAGTGCGCGCTGAAGGGGCCGAGGCATTGTTTGACGCGTTGACCGCCTTAACGGGTGCAGACATTGACGGGGCGATCCGAGCGGCCAATACGCCACCCAATGATACTGTTGTGATCTGGCAGCGCCCGGCCGTATCGCTGCATTGACAGTCCCGCCCCATTGGCCCACCACTGAAAGACCTTGCAAGGCGCGAACAGTCAGGAGACGCCCATGTCCATCCCTCAGTCCGGCGGCGGACCCATCACCCATCATGACCAACTGGCCCGGTATCTGGAAGACGGCTGCAAACCGCGTGATACGTGGAAGATCGGGACCGAGCATGAAAAGTTCGGCTACTGCAAAGACACACTGAAACCGCTGCCCTATGATGGACCGCGGTCGATCCTGGCGATGCTGGAAGGCTTGCGGGACCGCTTTAACTGGACCGAGGTGCGCGAGGCGGGCAACCTGATTGGCTTGGAACGTGACGGGGCGAATATCAGCCTTGAACCCGGTGGGCAGTTCGAGCTGTCTGGCGCGCCCTTGGACAGTATCCACCAGACTTGCGACGAGGTGAACGAACACCTGCGCGAGGTGCAAGAGGTGGCCGAGGGGATCGGCGCGCGTTTCATCGGTCTGGGGGCGGCCCCCGAATGGACGCACGAACAGATGCCTGTGATGCCCAAGGGGCGTTACAAGCTGATGACCGACTACATGGACAAGGTTGGGACACACGGCAAGCAGATGATGTATCGGACCTGCACGGTGCAGGTGAACCTCGATTTTGCGAACGAGGCCGACATGGTGCAGAAATTCCGTGTGGCGCTGGCGTTGCAGCCTGTGGCCACCGCGCTTTTCGCCAATTCACCGTTCTTTGAAGGAAAACCGAACGGTCACAAATCCTGGCGGTCGCGCATCTGGCGTGATCTGGACCCGGCCCGCACCGGGATGCTGCCATTCGTCTTCGAAGACGGGATGGGGTTTGAGCGCTATGTCCAATACGCGCTCGATGTGCCAATGTATTTTGTCTATCGCGAGGGCGTATATGTGGACGCGCTGGGTCAGTCTTTCCGCGATTTCATGCAAGGCAAACTGCCCGCGCTGCCCGGAGAAAGGCCGACGTTGTCCGATTGGGCCGACCACTTGACCACCATCTTCCCCGAAGCGCGGATCAAGCAATACATGGAAATGCGCGGCGCCGATGGCGGCCCGTGGCGCCGACTTTGTGCGTTGCCTGCGTTCTGGGTGGGGCTGATGTATGACCAAAGCAGCCTTGATGCAGCGTGGGACCTTGCAAAAAATTTGGGTGCCGAAACCCGCGAGGATCTGCGGGTTGCCGCTTCGGTCAAAGGGTTGCAGGGCGAAGCGGGCGGCGTGAAGCTGCACGATCTTGCTCGCGAGGCGGTAAAAATAGCCGAAACTGGTCTGAAGGCGCGCGCACGGGCAGGGAATGCGGGGCTGGTGCCCGACGAAACTCATTTCCTGAATGCCCTTCAGGAAAGTGTCGAGGAAGGGCGTTCGCCCGCCTGTGAATTGTTGGCCAAATATCACCACGAATGGGACGGTGATTTGAAACGGATCTATGCTGAATACAGCTACTGAGATGCTTTGAGTCTTCCGCGAAAGGCGGTTTTCAGGAGGCTCGTTCTACATATGAAGGGGCGCTGCCCCTCGGCCTCCCGCTGCGCGGGCGCCCTCACCCCGGGATACTTGTGACAAGAAAAAGAGAGGGGGCTGCCCTCTCTTTCAAGCTTTCGCTTTTCCTTGTACGGTCATCGGCGTCCCCGCCTGTACCGCTGAATCAGAATAACGCTCATTGGTTAACAAAATGTTGCGCTTTTTCTTGTTTCAAATATCCCCGCCGGAGGCTGCCATCATTTCGACGCTTGGTGACGATGCGCCTGATGTGCACGCAAGATATGGCATTCCAGAACTGCACGCGATGCTTTCCAACTACGGATGACCTTAGCGCGGCAAACGGGCGGCAGTCATGACGCACATGCTTGCGATCGACCTCGGCACATCTCATCGCGTGCCCCTTTTGGACGCCGCGCGGCGAGTGTTCATTCGTCTTTTATCTGCGCCGAGCGATAGATCCCTTCTGGCAGGTTCAAAGCCGCCGTCAGGTCCCTGAGTTGTGCAAGCGACAGGGTGATCCGGTGCACAAGATCCGTGCGCGGGTCCCATTGTTCCAACGTGACGCAGTCGTCAAACGCGTTGATCGTGACGTCTTCATTCAGATGCTCGCGGCCCTCGTCCACAAGGGTGACGACAGTGGCATCAAATTCGTGCTCAATGGTAAACATGGGACGAGTTTACGCGTTCAGACGGCAAAGGCCAGTGCCTCATTTGAGCGCAGTGTTCGAAGGTGCCGATGTAGTGGAGGGGAGCCGGGACATATGCGACAGTTTAACGGATTTCTGACGGATCGAGGATCAAAATACGCCGTGTCCGGCGGGCCGGTTGCGTCCCGTGCCGAAGTAAAGTCTTTTCTGAAAACCCTTGCGCGAGACAAACGCTTCGCAAAAGCCACTCACAATTCATGGGCCGCCATTTTGCCCGATGACGGTCCGGTCAAGGGTGACGATGGCGAAGCGGGTGCGGGGATGGTGATCCTGCGGATGCTGGAGCGCGAAGGGCTGCACGGGCACATCATCGTGGTCACGCGTTGGTTTGGTGGCACCAAGCTGGGGGGCGATCGGTTTCGCCGTATTCAGAATTGTGTGGATCATTACGTCGCCAATGCCATACTGGAGGCGCGGAGATGATCAGGTCGGAACTGAAACGCTTCTGGAACACCTGTGTTTGGTCTTGGGCGGGGTGGTGCACCGCGTGGAAAACCGAAAAATCGCTGCGCCAATGGATGATCGTGTGCCTTTTGTCCTGCGGTCTTGCGCTTTGGCTTGATCTTAGCCGCGGAGAGCGCGCCCTCATGCTTGCTTTGTCCGTGCTGGTGGTGGCGTCCGAACTGATCAACACGGCGATCGAGCGGGCTGTCGATCTTGTGACAAAAGACATCCACCCGCTTGCAGAGCAGGCAAAGGACGCCGGCAGTGCGTTTGTGGCGTTGACTGCCTTGGCCGGGGGCTTCGCTTGGCTGGCGATCTTGATGGGCTGAACCTTCAGCTGCCGCTTTCTTCTTCCAGATGCAGCTTCATGTCGATCAGCACATGTTGAAGTGCCAGCGTTTCGCGCAACAGGCGTTTGGCTTCATTGATCGTGATGACGCCGTCTTCGATGGATTGCTGATACTCGCCCATCAACATGGCAAACCGCTGTGACAGCGCGATAACATCGGAATTGACGCCGCCACCTTGGGCATTTTTACGTTCTGAATCATAGGACATGGTGATACCGCGCAGTTCCGCGAGTGCACCTGTGACATGAGGATATCGTGCAGCTTCTTCCAAGGCGGCCACTGCATCAACGGGCATGAACCTGTCCGCATGCTCGTCACTGTCAGAATAATACCGGCCCAGTGTCGCCTTGGATTTGCCGGTTAGTTCACACGCGGCCTCAAGCCCCACATCCTTGACCAGGGCCTCGGTGTGTTTTTTCAGATAGCTGCCAATACTGTCCATATTCGTAACCTCATCGCGTCCGCACAGCTTTGCGGGGAAAACCAGTTTTCTTTTCCCATTATTCTCAGCGCAATGGAATGGCTTATTTAATTCGTGGCAAGTTGGTGAGTTTATCGAGTGCATGGTGCAGTTTGTGCCAGCGCGCGGAAAGGGCCCGTCATGTGTATTATGGCGGGGGTCTGGTCAGGTGATCAGATCAGTGTCAGCAGGGCATAGGTAGTGAGTTTGAGGTCCGTTCCATCCCCAGGGTTTCGACCCGCAGACCTCGGTAGTGATTTTGTCCCTGCGACCCCCTTTTCGTCTGCGCATGAAACGACAGATAGTCTTGATCGCGGGGTCGGTGCCGCGTAATCCCTGTGCATGGCAAAACTCTATTTTCAGTATTCGACGATGAATGCGGGGAAATCGACCCTGCTCCTGCAAGCCAGCCATAACTATGGCGAACGCGGAATGCAGACCTATCTGGTTACGGCACGGTTGGATAATCGCGCTGGGACGGCCCGGATCGGCAGCCGGATCGGTATCGGGTCAGAGGCTGATACGTTCTCAGTTGGCGAAGACCTGTTTCAAAAAATCAAGGCGCGGCTGGATGCCGGCCCGTGTGCTTGCGTTTTCATTGACGAAGCCCAATTCCTTGAACCCGATCAGGTTTGGCAGCTGGCGCGTGCGGTCGATGACCTTGGCGTGCCTGTCATGTGCTACGGGCTGCGCGTTGATTTTCAGGGCAATCTGTTTCCGGGGTCGGCGGCGTTGCTGGCGCTGGCAGATGAAATGCGCGAGGTGCGCACGATCTGCCATTGCGGCAAGAAAGCCACGATGGTGGTGCGCCAGGACGGGGAAGGCAACGTGATGACCGCTGGCGATCAGGTGCAGATCGGCGGGAATGAGACATATGTCTCGCTTTGCCGCCGTCACTGGCGAGAAGCCGTGGGTGACAACGCGACCGGCGCCTAGATCAGACTGGGTTGACCAGTGGTTTGCCCGCCACAAATGCTTCCAGATTATCCACGGCCAGCAACCCCATCGCGGTGCGCACCTCAAGCGTGGCAGTGCCCAGGTGGGGCAGAAGCGTCACGTTTTCGCGCGCGATCAGGGCGTCAGGCACCCTGGGTTCAAACTCATAGACATCCAGGCCCGCACCCGCGATCTGCCCGGCGTCAAGCGCAGCGATCAATGCGGCCTCGTCCACGATTTCACCTCGCGCGATGTTCACGAATATGGCGTGGGGCTGCATCGCAGTAAACGTGCCCGCGCCAATCAGATGTTGGGTGTCTGCCCCGCCAGGGACGGCGATCACCAGAATATCGCAGGCACGGGCCACGTCCTGAATGCTATCCAACTGTTGCGCCGGGAAAGCTGGGAGTTTCGGAGAGCGGTTGAAGAATACCACGTCCATTCCGAACCCATAGTGACAACGCGCGGCTATCGCTTGGCCGATGCGGCCCATGCCAATGATGCCGACAGTCTTTCCGGTGACGTGCATCCCCAACATCTGCGTGGGGTGCCAGCCGTCCCAGAGACCCGCTCGCACAAGCCGTTCACCTTCACCCGCGCGGCGTGCCGTCATCAGGATCAGGATCATCGCCATGTCGGCGGTCGCGTCTGTCACTGCACCGGGCGTGTTGGTCACCACCACTCCATGCGCGCGGGCGGCATCCACGTCGATATGGTTATAGCCCACGCCGAAATTGGCCAGCAGCTTGGCGCGGATATTCCCTGCCGCCTTGAACACCTCGGCCGAGTAGAAATCGCCCAGAGTTGGCAGCACGAGGTCATAGTCGCGCAGGCTTGCCACCATCTCGTCATGCGACATGGATGTGGTGTCGGTGCGCAGGGTCACATCGAAACCCGCGCGGGCACGATCAATCACCTTTTCTGGCAGGGGGCGGGTGACGAACAGCCGCATCAACACATCCGCGCGCCGTTCGGAACGGTCTTGTCCGGGGTCAACAGCACGATGTCTTCGTTTTCGTCGGGCAGGCCCAGCACCAGAACCTCGCTCATCACCGGACCGATCTGGCGCGGGGGGAAGTTGACGACGGCCAGAACCTCTTTGCCCACCAGCGTTCCCGGGTCGTAAAGCGCGGTGATCTGGGCCGAGCTTTTCTTTTCACCAAGCTCTGGCCCGAAATCGACCCAAAGTTTGATGGCGGGCTTGCGGGCCTCGGGGAAGGGTTCGGCACGGGTGATGGTCCCCTTGCGAATGTCGACTTTCAGGAAATCGTCAAAACTCAGATCACCCATTGGCAAGCTCCTTGGATCGGTTGGCGGCAGCGGCAACGGCACGGGTTAGAAGGGCGGGGAAGCCGTCTTTCTCGTTCATCAGCACCGCAAGTGCGGCGGCGGTGGTGCCGCCGGGGCTGGTCACGTTCATGCGCAACTGGGCCGGGTCGTCGTCTGCTTGTTCCGCCAAAGCGCCCGCCCCGGCCACCGTCGCCGTGGCAAGCTGCATGGCAAGACCGGCTGACAGACCTTGCGTCTCACCGGCGGCGGCCAGCGTTTCGATCAGGTGAAAGACATAGGCCGGGCCAGAGCCTGACACGGCGGTCACCGCGTCCATCTGGTGTTCCCCGTCCAGCCGCACGACCTGCCCAACCGCAGTGAGCAGTGCCTCGGCCATGTCCAGATGCTCATCGGTGGCGAGGTCATTGCCGCAGATCGCCGTAATTCCACGCGCAATGGCGGCGGGGGTGTTCGGCATCGCGCGGATGATCGGGGTCTGGTCGCCCAGCATCGCCTTGTAGGTGGCAATCGAGGTGCCAGCCGCGACCGACAGAAACAGCGTGTTGCCATTGCCGAACCCGGCCAGTGCGGGCAGCGTATCCGCCATCATCTGCGGCTTCACTGCGACCAGAACGATGGCTGGGCTGTCAGGCAAGGTCATGTTCAGGTTCACCCCGGTGCTGGAAAGCCAGTCCGATGGATGGGGATCGTTCACCCAAACCGCCCCCGCAGGCAGACCTTGTGCCAGCCAGCCTTCCAGCATCGCCGATCCCATCTTGCCGCAGCCCAGCAGCACCAGCCCGCGTGCCTCAAGCTCTTTCATACTCCCAGTGCTCATGTTGGCTCCTCCGCTATTCCAGCCATGGATAACGCGATGGTCGGGCAGGGAGCCAGCAAAAAAGCCCGACTGAAGCCGGACCTTTTTCTTAACCCGTCATGAAGTGGGATCAGGCGCGGCCATAAGCCTCGGCAATGGCGACCTGAAGCGCGTCGTCCACGCTGCGATCGGTCCAGCAGACCAGTTGGAAGGCAGGATAGAACCGTTCCGACGTTGCAACCGCGCTTGAGATCAATTGGTCGATTTGCTGCGGGCTGACGATTTGTCCGCCATTCAAGGCAAGGCCATAGCGATACACCATCAGACGCTGTTCATGCCAATAGGTGAACGCACCGGTCCAGCACATGTCATTGGTGCGGTTCAAGGCCTCGTAAAGGCGAGGCAGGCTTTCTTCCGGCGGCTCCATCTCGAACGTGCAGATCAGGCGCAACGTTTCGTCATAGGGCGACCACGCAAGGGTCAGCGAATAGGTTCGCCATTGTCCTTCAACCGCCATTGCGATCTGGTCGTCGGCCACGCGGTCAAACTCCCAAGCGTGGTGTTCGGCAATGGTTTCGACGATGTCGATGGGGTGAAGCTCGTCACTTTCGATGAACTGCTCGGTCGCGGACATGATGTTGTCCTTCCATTCGTTTCAGCCTCGCGACGCTTGGGCAGATGGTCGGCCAAGACCAAATGCGGCCACTAAGACTTGATGCCTGTACTAGGTTCGGCGTTCTGTGCGCCTTGCCCTTACTAGATATGGTGTCAGGTCGCCGAGTCCCTGTAAAGACAAACTTTCGCAGATGAAGCAGTTGTCCACAGAAAACATTTGTTTCTCCACAACTTAACGGGGCATGACGGGGAAGGCGGAACCAAGCCAGTTTTTTCGGGTCCGCTTGACGTTGCCCCTTGGAACCCCCAACTTGCCGCGAAACAGAAGATGTCAGGAGACACAGGTGTCCAAACACACAGCCCCGTTTGCCCGGTTCGAGTGGCAGATTGCTTGGCGATACCTGCGCGCGCGCCGCGCCGATGGGGGCGTCAGCACGATGACCTGGATCAGCCTGATCGGTATCACGTTGGCCGTCGCGGCGCTCATCATAACGCTGGCTGTACGCACCGGGTTCCGGGACGAATTTGTCGACACGATTTTGGGCGCCAATGCTCATGTTGAGGTCTTCGCCCAGAGCTATGTGAATAAAAATGGGCAGGTTGAACGCTCGATCACGAATTATGTGGAGTGGGCAGAACGCATCGCCCAAGTGCCCGGTGTTGTCCGAGCCGCGCCCCTGATCAAGGGTCAGGTCATGGCAAATGCGGGCCAGAACAACGCAGGGGTCGAGGTGTTTGGCATATCCTATGATGATCTGCTGGCCATCCCGCGCGTGGCCAAGCCCGAAAGCTTTGCGGGCGATATCTCGGCGTTTGAAAACGGCATTGCCATTGGGTCGGGCGTGGCGGCTGAGCTTGGTATCGGGCTGGGCGACAAGATCAAGATCATCTCGCCCAACGGGGTCAAGACGGCGTTCGGCACCAGCCCGCGGGTGAATGCCTATGACGTGACATATATCTTCACTGCCGGGCGCTGGGACATCGACCGCACACGCGTGTATCTTCCCTTTGCCGAGGCGCAGAGTTTTTTCAACCGTGAAGGCGCTGCCGATCAGATCGAGGTGATTGTTGATGAGCCAGAAAAGGTTGATCGGCTGATCGAAGATATTCTTGCCGCGACCGTGGAACCGTCATCCTATTGGACCTGGCGTGACCGATCCGGCGCGTTTCTACGGGCACTCGATATGGAAGATAACGTCATGTTCATTATCCTGTCGGTGCTGGTGCTGATCGCATCAATGAACATCACCTCGGGCTTGATCATGTTGGTCAAGAACAAGGGGCGCGACATCGGCATCCTGCGCACCATGGGTCTGACCGAAGGGTCGATTCTGCGGGTGTTTTTCCTGTGCGGATCGTTGACGGGGATCGTTGGCACTATCGCAGGGGTTATCCTTGGCTGTCTGTTTGCCATCAATATCGACGCGATCTTTTCGGCAGTGAACTACTTTGCCGGGGGCGGGGTGTGGGATCCGTCGATCCGCGGCATCTATCGCCTGCCCGCCAAGCTGGAGTTTTGGGACGTGGCGTCCGCTGTGGGCCTATCCCTGACCCTGTCTTTCCTTGTCACCCTGTTTCCGGCACGCAAGGCAGCCCGGATGAACCCGGTCGAGGCGCTGCGCTATGAGTAACCCTGTTCTTCACCTGTCAGGCATCGAAAAGACCTATAACGCGGGCACACCCGGCGAAATCCGCGTGCTGCGCGGGGCTGATCTGGAGATTGCGCGGGGTGAGGTCGTGGCATTGGTCGCGCCCTCTGGATCGGGCAAATCAACGCTTCTGCATATCGCCGGGCTGCTGGACACGGCAGACGCTGGGCAGGTTGCGATCAACGGGCAGGATATGGGCGCGCTGTCGGATCGCAGGCGCACCGCAGCCCGCCGGAACGAAGTGGGGTTCATCTACCAGTTCCACCACCTGCTGCCCGAATTCACCGCGCTGGAAAATATCGCCTTGCCGCAACTGGCCAACGGGATCAGCGACCAATCGGCCCGCGATCACGCGATGGAGTTGATGGGTCGCGTGGGCGTTGATACGCGCGCGACCCACCGACCGGCGGAACTGTCGGGCGGTGAACAGCAGCGCGTCGCCTTCTGCCGCGCGCTTGCCAACCGCCCCGCGCTTTTGCTGGCGGATGAGCCCACCGGCAACCTTGACCCCGACACCGCGGACACTGTGTTCAACGCGCTGATGGAACTGGTGCGAGACACCGGTCTTTCGGCCCTGATCGCCACCCACAACCTTGAACTGGCCGCGCGGATGGATCGGACGCTCAGACTGGATGCGGGCGTCATCGTCTGACCGCTCTCGGTTCCTGACATTCACGTGACAGGCGGCGCGCTGCCATTGCGCCGCGCGATCCTTCTGGCACACTCCGTGCTCGCAACCCGTGCATCGGAGAACCACATGCGCCACCTGACAAAATCCGTTTTCTTCGTTGCAGCACTGGGTGTGCAGGTGGCCAACGCTGGCCCTGTCGGATTTGGCGACTGGCGACAACATTGGTTTGCCCGGTTTGCGGATGTGGATTTCACCTACTCCGGCAAGTCGCTGAGCGTTCAGGCCAACGGCGCCGTGTCGATCACCTACAAGCTGCTGGACCAACAGCATTGGGATGCCAGGACCGCGCAATGGCGGTGGGCCGTGGATAGAACCGTGCCCGCAACCGACCTGCGCCAGAAGGGCGGTGATGACCGCAACCTTGCGCTCTATTTCGCGTTCCTTCCGGAAGCCGAGGCCGAACGGGTAAACGGGGGCCGCAACCTGCGCCGCCTTCTGAAAAACCCCATGGGTCGAGTCCTGGTCTATGTCTGGGGCGGCGATCACGGGCGTGGGGCCGTTCTGCCGTCGCCCTATCTGGGCACGCGCGGCAAGACCGTGGTGCTGCGGCCATCCGGAACGGGAGGATATAGCGAAAACGTCGATCTTGCCGCCGATTATCGCCGCGCCTTTGGATCGGATCCCGGTGCCCTGGTCGCCTTGGCCGTGTCGTCCGACAGCGACGATACCGACACCATTGCGCGGGGGCAGATCACGGATCTGGTGTTGAAATAGGCGGATTGCAGCAGCTTGGGCACCTGTTCCGGTTGAACCTGCCAGACGGCGTGCTAGGGTTATGCAACCCCTTTGAAAAGCTGCGAGGTTCCATGCTGCGCACCGTTCTGATCATCCCCGCCCTGACCCTGACGCTTGCCGCCTGCGAGCCGGATGGGTTGTTCACCGCAAGCACCGATAAAGTTGACGTGACGGACGAGACCGGCGCGCAAATCTTTGCAGAGAACTGCGCGTCCTGCCACGGGGCGGACGCCAAGGGCGGCGCGATGGCAGGAGCCCCCGACCTGACCACACTAACCGCCCGCCACGGCGGCAAATTCCCGGCCCGATATGTCATGTCCACCATCGACGGCTACGCCCAAGGCACCCACCGAGGCCCCATGCCCGAATTCGGTGCCTATCTGGAAAGCGAGATGGAGGTCTGGGTGGACGAAAAAGGCGTGCAGACCCCGACGCCGGGGGCGCTGGTGCGGCTGGCGGAGTATTTGGAGAGTTTGCAGGGGTAGGACCTGACGCCGCCCCTTCGCCAGGTCGATAGACCGGGCAGCGCCCGACCCTCCCCACGGGAGGGCGCTTTTGCAACGTTATCAGCACACGGAATGGGTTCGGGGGTTGTGAGTGGTTGCCTCACGAGAGCTGAACGAGCGCCCACCCAGGGTCGGGCGCTGTCCTAGTCATACTTCTTTGTCCGAACTGCGGTTTTTTTCGAGCTCGGACAAAGGGGGGACTAAATCCCAAAAATCAGAACAGTATCGCTTTGCTACACTCAACTGATCTTCGCAGTTGACTACATGAAATGTCCAAATTCTTATTGCTTCTTCAGTGAGTCTAGCGCATTGATTTGCAAGGTTAATTACTTGTCGATAATTCACCTTTCTCACTTCGTAGCCAGACCTTTCAAGCTTTCGGCGGTGACCACTGATGTTCTCGAGATGATGCGCCAGAATCTCGTCGCGATGGATCTTTACCGCATCGAACTCAGGACTTTTCAAAGCATTTTCGACATTCTCGGCAAGACTTTCGATTGAACAGCCGACTTTTCCAATCTCAAGAAATTCCTCCGGCCAATCAGGATGTGCTTGTCTTCGAGCGTTTTCAATATGTTGCTCCATGCCTTGAATGGACCTGACGAACGTCGGAAGCGAGTTTCCATGATTGTCCAGATTCCTGCCAACAAACATGACCACATTGCTGATGACGGCCTGCACAGCAGTATCTAAGGCGTGCCCAGAAAAGGAGCCGTCGATAACTTTGGTGACTCTCTTGTTCCCAACTGTCGCTTCCATAAAGGCCACTTCAAAGAGTGAAGCAGTAAGTCTCTTTTCTAATTCTGCAGCTATTTGGTCTAGCTTCTGAATGTTTTTGCTTGGGCTTTCGACCATTGGCTAATTTGCCCCCTCAAACATCCAACTCCTCCACGAACCTCGCATTCTCCTGAATATACTGGAACCGAAGCTCGGGTTTCTTCCCCATCAACTGTTCAACCAGAGCTGCCGTTTCGCCCGGTTCATCCTCGTCAATCGTGACGCGGATCAGCTTGCGGGATGCCGGGTCCATCGTGGTTTCTTTCAGGTCTTTCGCGTCCATCTCGCCCAGACCCTTGAACCGGCTGACGTCGATTTTCCCTTTGCCGCCCAGACCTTTTTCCAGCCACGCGTCCCGCTCTGCCTCGTCCAGACAATAGACGCGTTTGGCGCCTTGGGTCAGGCGGAACAGCGGCGGGCAGGCCAGATACAGGTGGCCCGCGTCGATCATCGGGCGCATTTGGGTGAAGAAGAACGTCATCAGCAGGGCCGCGATATGCGCACCGTCTACGTCCGCGTCGGTCATGATGATGATTTTGTCATAGCGCAGGTCATCGACGTTGAACCGCGTGCCCAGCCCGACGCCAAGGGCTTGGGTCAGGTCGCTGATTTCCGCGTTCGTGCCGATTTTCGAACCCGCCGCGCCCAGCACGTTCAGGATTTTCCCGCGCAGGGGCAGCAGCGCCTGAGTCTTGCGGTTGCGCGCCATTTTGGCGGACCCACCGGCCGAGTCGCCCTCGACAATAAACAGCTCGGTCCCTTCGCGGTTGGTGGCCGAGCAATCGACCAGCTTGCCCGGCAGGCGCAGTTTCTTGGTGGCGGTCTTGCGCTGGGTCTCTTTTTCCTGTTTGCGGCGCAGACGTTCCTCGGCCCTGAGAACAAGGAAATCAAGGATCGCACCCGCGGATTTCGTGTCGGCGGCCAGCCAGTTGTCGAAATGGTCGCGGACCGATTGCTCGACCATCTTGTTGGCGCTTTCGGTCGATAGCCGGTCCTTGGTCTGCCCCACGAAAGACGGGTCGGCGATGAAACATGACACCAGCGCGCATCCGCCCGTCATCAGGTCGTCGCGAGTGATGTTGGCGGCTTTCTTGTTGCCCACCAGATCTCCATACGCCTTGATGCCTTTCAGCATCGCGGCCCAGAAACCGGTGACGTGGGTGCCGCCTTCAGGGGTTGGGACGGTGTTACAGTAAGACTGCAAATAGCCATCCATCGACGGCGTCCAGTTGATCGCCCATTCGACATATCCCGGCTCACCAAACCGTTCGCGAAACTCGACCTTTCCGGCGAAGGGCTGATCGGCATAGACCGACGCGCCGCCCAACGTCTCTTTCAGGTAATCGGACAAGCCGCCGGGAAAGTGAAACGAGGCTTCGGTCGGGGTTTCGCCATCTTCAATGTGCGATTTCCAGCGAATTTCAACGCCCGAGAACAGATAAGCCTTGGAGCGCACCATGGTAAATAGTCGCTTGGGTTTGAACCGATGGTGGCCAAAAATTTCCTCGTCGGCGTGGAATGTAACATCCGTGCCCCGCCGATTGGGGGCCGCGCCGACTTTCTCAACCGGGCCAAGCGGTATGCCGCGTGAAAACCGTTGTTCGAACAGTTCCTTGTTCTTGGCAACCTGCACGACCATCGTGTCTGACAGGGCGTTCACGACAGACGAGCCAACCCCGTGCAACCCGCCCGAGGTCTGATACGCCTTGCCCGAGAATTTTCCGCCCGCGTGCAGGGTGCACAGGATGACCTCTAACGCCGATTTGTCGGGGAACTTGGGGTGTGGATCAATCGGAATGCCGCGCCCGTTGTCGCGGACGGTGACGGCGTAGTCTTCGTGCAACTCAACCTCGATCCGGTTGGCATGGCCCGCAACGGCTTCGTCCATCGAGTTGTCAAGGATTTCCGCCACCATATGATGCAGCGCCCGTTCATCGGTGCCGCCGATATACATGCCGGGCCGCTGACGCACGGGTTCAAGACCTTCCAGCACCTCGATCGAGGACGCGTCATAGATGTCTTGGCCTTGGCTGGCCAACAGGTCATTGCTCATGGATGTATCGCCCTGCATGCTGCTTTGCTTTGCTATTTGCTGTAGTATGACAGAGCACCCGGACCGGGAAAAGGGCGGGTGCGTCGATAGCGCGATTGATACACCAGTTTTTCGGTTTTCGGGAAGGAACCCAACGTGACAGAACAATCAAATGCCCGAGGGGGTGAATGCGCAGGTTCTCTCGAACCGGCTGATTGGCAGGTGTTTCGCAAGCAGATGCACGATCTGCTTGACCATTGTCTTGACCGAATGGTGAATGCGACCGAACACCCGTGGCAATCACCACCGGATAATTTGATCAGTGTCTATGGGATCGGGCGGGGTGGCGATCTGGTCGCGCGCCTGACTGAACAGGTCATGCCCTATCACAGCGGAAACACCCACCCCCAGTTCTGGGGCTGGGTTCAGGGCAGCGGTTTGCCGTCGGACCTCATGGCCGGGCTTGTCGGGGCGGTGATGAACGCCAATGTCGGCGGCCGCGATCATGGTGCCAATGCGATGGAACATGCGGTCATCGACTGGACCCGCCGGAAAATGGGCATGAGGCCCGGGGCAAGCGGCGTGTTGGTGACGGGCACATCGCAGGCGACAGTAATTGCGCTTCAGACCGCGAAAATGCGCGCTGTTCCTGAGATGCGGTCCAAGGGCGGTGGTGCAAGCCTGACGGTGTATGCCGGAGATCGGGTTCACAATGCGATACGCAAGGCGGTAGAGCTTTTGGGCCTGGGCCATAACGCGTTGCGTCTGATCCCGACGGATCACGGCAAGATGGATGTTCAGGCCTTGGTGCAGCAGATCGCACAGGATTGTGCTGACGGTTTTCTGCCGCTGGCGATTGTCGGGACGGCCGGGTCGGTGGACATCGGCAGTTTCGATGATCTTAATGCCCTGGCCGATGTCGCGCAGGCGCGGAATATCTGGCTGCATGTTGACGGTGCATTCGGTGCCTGGACGCGATTGGCCGACGACCCATGGCGCAGTCTGAGCGACGGGATTGAACGGGCGGACAGCATCGCGCTTGATTTCCATAAATGGATGTATGTCGGCTATGATTGCGGCTTGGCCCTGATCGCGAACGAGGCCGAACACCGCGCCGCCTTTGCCGTCCGTCCGCCCTATCTTGAGGGGTTCGAGGCGGGTCTGTCCGGCGGCGAACGTTGGTTCTGCGACTATGGTATCGACCTGTCACGCAGCAATCGAGCGCTGAAGGTCTGGTGCGCGTTGGAGATGTTCGGGGAAGACGCATTTGCCGCGGCGATCACGCGCAACTGCGCGCAGGCTGCGCTGATGGCCGATCTGGTCCAGTCGCATGGCATGGCGCTGGTTGCGCCGGTCGTGTCAAACATTTGTGTGTTTACCGCAAGGCCGGATCTGTCGCCGCAGGAACAATCCAGCTTGAACAGACAGATTGCGATCAAACTGCAACTGGACCGGGGGCCCGTGTTTTCGACCACACATGTGAGCGGGATAACATGTCTGCGCGCTGCATTTGCCAACCATCGGACGCGTGATCACCATATTCACACCGCGATACAGAATGTGAAGGCGCTTGCTGAAAATGGCCTCTTGGCCAATGGCGAATAGAACACCGTTATCGAATAGCAGAAATGGTGCCGTATGCGTGGCGCCATTTCTGACAGTATCGCTTTGCGTTTAGCTGTATAGCGCGGGTTCGCCCATCCGCTGATGTATCGCGTTGGCGGTGCGGGCATCTATACCCAAAGCCTGGCCCAGTTCGTGCAGATATTTTGCTTCGGCCTGACTGTCGAGGTCCAAGCCGACCAGCGACATAGCATAGACTTGTGCCTCCATCCCGCGCGGCACGTCGTTGGCAAGGCCCTGGACACTTACCGGGCGGCGGAACGCGTCGTTCAAAACATCAACCTCGTCCGGGGTCATGTCGCCCATATGCTGCATCAGCGCTTCTTTCTCGCGCTCGTCGATACGTCCGTCACACTTGGCTGCTTGCACGATGGCGCGCAGCAATACAGCGGCTTGGTCTTCTTGCTCCTGGGTTGGTGTGGCTTCGGGCGCGCCTCCATTTTGAAATGCATCGTTCAGCATGCCACCCAACGAACCGGGCGTGGGTGTCGCCACGCGCGTGTCCGGTGTGCCGCCGCCAGACAGGCTTTCCAAAAGGCCGCCCAAGCCGCCCTGAGCGGCACCAGTGCCAGAGCGCGCGCCACCGAGCATACCGCCCAGCATGTCCATCAGATCGCCACCGGGATTGGCAGGTTGACGACCCGTCGATTGTGACCCGCCGCCAGCGTTCATGATACTGCCCAGAATATCGGTCAGTCCGCCACCAGAGCTTTGCGTGGATGTCAACTGACCGCCAGACAAACTGCCCAACAGATCGCCCAAGCCACCTTCCGGCGAATTGGTGCTGCCAAATATGCTGCCGGTGCCCGGATCGGATGCGGGGCGCTGGCGAGCCGCACCTTTGCCCATACTGGACACGCCTTTGGCGATAGCTGCACCAAGGGCCATTTTAGCCAGTGTTCCTACAAGACTCATATCAATACCTCCCAATTCAATCTGTATGGACATTAGAAGAGCATTTGCCCGGACATAAGGGGAAACACGGTGCGGGCGCGTCAGAAACCCATCAGATGTTCGCGCATACGACCGTGCAAATTGTCTGATTCGAGCCCGTGTGACGTCAGGCGAACGGGTCTTCCGGATAGGTCACGCCAGCCAGATAAAGACCGCCCGGGGGGCTAACCGGACCACAAGCGGCGCGATCTCGTGCCTTGAGTGCGCGGCTGACCTCGTCCGGTGTCCAGGCCCCGACACCCACACGTTCCAGCGTTCCGACGAAGCTGCGGACCTGATTGTGCAAAAAAGACCGGGCGCGCACGTGGAAACGGTATTCGGTGCCATGGGGCAGGCGAAGCTCCTCGACCCGAAGCTGGTCCAGCGTCTTGATCGGGCTTTCGGCCTGACAGATCGACGACCGGAAGGTTGTGAAGTCATGCCGCCCCAACAGGCGGTCTGCGCCGACTTGCATGGCGTTCGCGTCCAACTTGTGCTTGATGTGCCAGGCCAGACCGCGATCATGGGTCAGGGGTGCGCGGCGGGATATCAAACGGTACAGATACCGACGCTCCAGCGCCGAGAATCGCGCGTGGAAATCGTCGGCCACCTGCGCGCAATCCACAATCGCAACACTTTGGCCTCTCAGGTGGAAGTTCAATGCCTCGGACAGTCGAAACGCATCCCAATCCTTTACCAGATCGCAATGCGCCACCTGCGCCAGACCATGAACGCCCGCATCGGTGCGCCCAGCCGCCGCGATTTTGTGATCGCCGGGTTCGAGTTTCGCCAACGCAGCCTCGATCGTTCCCTGAACCGAAGGGTGCTCTTTCTGGCGCTGCCAACCGGCAAAACCTGCGCCGTGATATTCGATCTTCAAAACGTATCTGGGCATAACGTTTCGCATACCGCGCAGCGAAGATGTGGGCAAGTCGCGACATGACCGAGCGCACGCATTGAACGCTCCCCTCTGGCACAAGACTGCGTGCGCGCATATGTTCGGATGGATAAGAAGACGGAGGCACCCGTGGGGCTAGGCGATATCGCAGACAGCATCACCCGACAGATCGAGGCCATAGGCGACGCCACAAGCGAGGCGTTGTTTGAGCCGGTGATCCGTTTGGGGGTTACAGGCCTGTCGCGCGCGGGCAAGACGGTTTTCATCACATCGCTGGTTGCCAACCTGATGAACCGGGGGCGTATGTCCGGGCTTCTGGCCGCGTCTGAAGGGCGCATCCAGACAGCTTTTCTGCAACCGCAACCGGACGATACGGTGCCGCGCTTCGATTTTGAAACTCATCTGGCGGCGATGACGGGGCCGACACCGCACTGGCCGGATTCAACCCGCGCCACGTCCGAACTGCGCCTGTCGTTCCGTGTGCAACCGTCGGGCATTCTGGGTGGGCTTCGCGGGCCGCGCACGGTGCATCTGGACATCGTTGACTACCCTGGCGAATGGCTGCTGGACCTGGCGCTGCTGGACCTCAGCTATACCGAATGGGCGGCACAGGTGCTGGATCGGATTGCCGACCGTCCGCAAGCGGCAAGCTATCTGGGCATGGTGCAGGGGATCGACGCCGCCGCACCGCTGGACGAGATGGAGGCGAAACGCCTGGCGGGTGGATTTGCCGCTTATCTGACATCCGCACGCCAGGACGGCTATAGCGATTGCACCCCCGGTCGGTTCCTGCTGCCCGGTGATCTGGAGGGTAGCCCGGTTCTGACCTTCGCGCCCATTCTCCAGCCCGGTTCGACCCCGCGTAAAAGCCTGTGGCGCGAAATGGAGCGGCGTTTTGAAGCCTATAAATCCCGCGTTGTGAAACCGTTTTTTCGTGACCATTTTGCGAAAATCGACCGCCAGATCGTGCTGGTTGATGTGTTGGGGGCGATCCATTCGGGCCCCGCTGCGCTGGAAGACCTGCGCCGCGCCATGGCTGAAATCCTGACCGCCTTCCGCCCCGGTGCGAACGCTTTCCTCAGTTCGATCTTCCTTGGGCGGAGGGTGGAACGTATTCTTTTTGCCGCCACAAAGGCCGACCACCTGCATCACAGCCAGCATCCACGCCTGACGGCGATCACCGAGGCGCTTTTGCGCGAAGCTCGTGACCGGGCGGATTTTGCAGGCGCCAAGACCGCGGCCATGTCGATTGCCGCCCTGCGCACGACCGTTGAGGAACGCATGGAGCATGACGGGCAAATGCTGGATTGCGTAAGAGGCAGGCTCTTGGACAGCGGCAAGACCGCTGCATTCTATCCGGGTGCTTTGCCAGACGATCCCGCGCGTCTGTTGTCGCCCGCGCGAAAGGGGGCTGAGGCCTGGCTTGATGCGGATTACGAGGTGATGCGCTTCGCGCCTGCCGTGGTGTCGCTTAAGCCGGGTGAGGGGCCGCCCCATATCCGACTGGATAAAGCGGCAGAATTTTTGTTTGGGGATCGGCTATGAAAATCTTGCCCGCGACGCCGGCCGATGCCCCCGCGATAGCAAATATTCTGACAGGGTGGATCGCCGCAACCCCATGGATACCACGCGTCCATTCCCGCCGTTCGGAAAAAGAATTCGCGCGGATATTGGTGGATCGTGGCTGGACCAAAGTGGCACGCGACCGGGGGCGCGCGCTTGGATTTCTGGCTCGTGACGGGGCCGAAGTGCATGCGCTTTACCTGTCCCCCGCCGCGCGTGGGCAAGGGATTGGCAAGGCCCTGCTGGACGAAGCGAAGGCCGTTTGCCCCGAGCTTTCGCTCTACGCCTTTCAGGCGAACGAAGGCGCGTGTCGGTTTTACCGGCGCGAAGGTTTCTCCGAAGAGTTTCGCACCGATGGGGCTGGCAACGACGAACATTTGCCAGACATTCGCTTTCGTTGGAGGGCTGCGTGATGAGTAGATCGGAAAAACCCAGAACCGGTCCCGTGTTGATCGAATTGGACGATGTGCAGACTGTTTCGCCCGCCGATGCCCCTCCGGTTCCAGAGGTCGCGGCAGTGGATGCCACCGGCGCGGCTATGCAGGGCGCGATCAGTTTTGCTGGGCGCAAACGTTCGCGACTTACACGGTGGTTTTGGTCGCTTCTGCTTTCAATCACCGGGTTCGTCCTGTCGGTGGCGGCGTATGATTTTGTCACCAGCCTGATCGCCCGCCAACCCGTATTGGGCTATGCGGCACTTGGTTTGATTGCCGCCTTCACCCTGGTGCTACTGATCATTGCGCTGAAAGAATGGGTGGCGTTTGCCCGGCTGCGTCGCGTCGACACGCTGCATCATGCCGCCGAAGCCGCCGTGGCCCATAATGACTTGGCCGAAGCGCGTGTCGTTGTTGAGAAACTCAAGCAGCTTTACCGCGGTCGCGATGATCTTCGCTGGGGCTTGAAGCGTCTTGACGAACGCGAAGCGGATGCGTTCGATGTGGACACATTGCTTGCATTGACCGAACGCGAACTATTGACCCCGCTTGACGCCGCCGCGGTCAAAGAGGTCGAAGCCGCCGCCCGTCAGGTGGCCATGGTCACGGCGATCGTGCCAATAGCCCTTGCAGATGTTGTCACGGCCTTGACGGCCAATATCCGCATGATCCGCCGTATCGCGGAAATATATGGTGGCCGGTCCGGCGTGTTGGGCGGCTGGCGGCTGACTCGTGCGGTGATGGCGCATCTTGTGGCGACAGGCGCTGTGGCCGTCGGCGATGACATGATCGGATCGCTGGCCGGGGGCGGGATGCTGTCAAAACTCAGTCGCCGTTTCGGCGAAGGCGTGGTCAACGGGGCGTTGACCGCCCGCGTGGGTGTGGCAGCCCTTGAGGTCTGCCGCCCGCTTCCCTTCGGCCCAAAGAAACGCCCCGGCGTGTCGGGTATCGTTAAGCGCGCATTGACGGGTTTGTTCGGAAGCTGAGCCTCTGATCCGGGCTGATCAGCTTAGTTTCGGCACGTGCTGCGCAGGCTGCGACAGATCTTCGACACCCATCCGTAATCCGCGGCCGATCCGATGGGCCAGCATGATCCACGCGCGCGCGGTGTTTGGTGGCAGCAGCTCGTTTGTGACCTCTTCAAACAGGTCTAGCCATGGGTTGAAATGGGCTGGTTTCACGTCTCCGGCTTGCATATGTGCCCGCATCGGATTGCCGTCGTAACCTGGTTCTCGCAGGATGGCCCCGCGCCAGAACCTTGAAATCAGCGCGATATGCGCCGCCCATTCGGCATCCGTCGTGCCCACGTGACCATTGAAAACCGGTCCAAGCTGTGGATGTCGTCGGATCTGCGCATAGAACTCTGCCAAAACCCGGTCGATCTGATCCGGCGTGATATCGAAAAGCCTGAGTGGATTTGGCTTTGAAGCTGTCTGTGCCATCGCACACCCTTTTTCGCACACCCTTTTCCGAGTAAAATACTCGACAAACTCGGGGCCGCCAAGGGGGGCGACATGGACAAAACAGCACAGGCCTTCATGACTTTACGCCGCCGAACCACGCGCCTATAACGCCCCCATGATGCACGCACAGGCCATCATTATTCGAATTATATGCCCGGCGCTCTGATCCAGACGAGCCGCCGGGACAAGGCGTTTGGAAATCCGCGCCGCCCCAAGCCTCTATTTGCGATAATCTCCTGAAAAGGACCGGACACATGTGTGCCGACACCCCTGAATACAAAGACACCCTGACGCTTCCCGTCACCGATTTTCCCATGCGCGCGGGCCTGCCCAAGCGCGAGCCTGAATGGCTGGCCCGTTGGGAAAAAATCGGCGTCTATGATCGCCTGCGCGAAAAAGAAGGGCGCACACCGTTTGTGCTGCACGATGGGCCCCCTTACGCCAATGGGCACCTGCATATCGGTCACGCGCTGAACAAGACAATCAAGGATATGATCGTGCGGTCGCACCAGATGATGGGGTTTGACAGCCGTTACGTGCCGGGCTGGGATTGCCACGGCCTGCCCATCGAATGGAAGATCGAAGAGCAATACCGCAAGAAGGGCCGCGACAAGGACGCGGTCGATGTGGTCGATTTCCGTCAGGAATGCCGCAAGTTTGCTGCTGGCTGGATCGACATCCAGCGCGAGGAATTCAAACGTCTGGGTATCACCGGCAACTGGGCCGACCCCTATCTGACGATGGATTTCCACGCCGAACGCGTGATCGCCGAAGAATTCATGAAGTTCCTGATGAACGGCACACTCTATCAGGGATCGAAACCCGTGATGTGGTCGCCGGTCGAAAAGACTGCGCTGGCCGAGGCCGAGGTGGAATACCACGACAAGGAAAGTTTCACCATCTGGGTGAAGTTCAAGGTCACGGATTTCAGCCTGCCCGATATGGTCCTGTCCGACGAAGAGGAAACCGACGAAACCCGCGGGGCGGTTGCTCTGGCCAAAGACGCGGCTGCGCACGATTTTATCGGCGCGCATGTGGTGATCTGGACGACGACCCCATGGACCATCCCGTCCAACAAGGCCGTCGTGTTTGGCGAGACCTTCGAATACGGGCTATACGAAGTCACCGATTGCCCGGATGAGTGCTGGGCCGCCAAGGGCGACCGGTTCATCCTTGCCGACAAGCTGGCCGCGGATGTGATGGCGCGAGCGCGGCTGGAACCCGGGAAGTATCGCCGCGTGCGTAACGTGACGCCCGCGCAATTGTCAGGCATGACGCTGCACCACCCGCTGGCCGGTGCAGAAGGCGCCAATGGGGAATGGGACGCTGCCCGTGACTTCCGCGCCGCCGATTTCGTGACGGACGAGGAAGGCACCGGGTTTGTCCACTGTGCTCCGTCCCACGGGATGGAAGAATTCGAACTGTATCGCGATCTGGGGATGCTGGATCAGGTCATCACCTATAACGTGATGGACGACGGATCATTCCGCGCGGACCTGCCCTTCTTTGGCGGCACCTACATCCTGAACCGCAAGGGCGGCGAGGGCGATGCAAACAAGACGGTGATCGACAAGCTCGCCTCCGTTGGGGGGCTGCTGGCCCGTGGTAAGATCAAGCATTCCTATCCGCATTCATGGCGGTCGAAAGCGCCGATCATCTATCGCAACACGCCGCAGTGGTTTGTGTCTGTGGATCGCGAAGTCGGCGACGGGCAGGACGAGATGGGCAAGACCATCCGCACGCGCGCCCTGAACTCGATCGACCAATTGGTGAAATGGTGGCCGCAGACCGGACGCAACCGGCTTTATTCGATGATCGAGGCGCGGCCCGATTGGGTTCTGTCGCGTCAACGCGCCTGGGGTGTGCCGCTGACCTGTTTCGTGAAGAAAGGCGCGCTGCCGACCGATCCGGACTATCTTCTGCGTGATCCCGCAGTTAATGCCCGTGTGGCTGAATCCTTCGAGGCGGAAGGTGCGGATGCGTGGTATAAGGACGGTGCCAAGGAACGCTTCATCGGCGATGCGGCCAGCCCGGATGACTATGAGCAGGTGTTCGATGTGCTGGACGTGTGGTTCGACAGTGGTTCGACACATGCGTTTGTTCTGCGCGACCGTGAAGACGGTACGCCGGACGGGATCGCGGATGTCTATATGGAAGGCACCGACCAGCACCGCGGGTGGTTCCACTCGTCGCTTTTGCAAGCTTGCGGCACCAAGGGGCGCGCGCCTTACAAGAACGTCGTGACCCACGGCTTCACCCTGGACGAGAAGGGCATGAAGATGTCCAAGTCTCTGGGCAACACCATCGTGCCGGAACAGGTCGTGAAGCAATATGGCGCGGACATCCTGCGCCTGTGGGTGGCCCAGACGGATTATACGGTCGACCAGCGGATCGGGCCGGAAATCCTGAAAGGGGTTGCCGACAGCTATCGCCGCTTGCGAAACACAATGCGCTTCATGCTGGGCAATCTGCATGAGTTTGACGAAGCCGAGCGTGTGGACGCAACCGACATGCCCGAGCTGGAACGCTGGGTGTTGCATCGTCTGGCAGAACTCGATCACGTTGTGCGCGAAGGGTACAAGACCTTTGATTTCCAAGGTGTGTTCTCGGCCGTGTTCAATTTCGCGACCGTCGATCTGTCGAGCTTCTATTTTGATATCCGCAAGGACGCGCTGTATTGCGACGGGGCGGACAGCCGGAACCGCCGCGCCGCGCGCACGGTGCTGGACATCCTGTTCCATCGTTTGACCACCTGGCTTGCGCCGGTGCTGGTCTTCACGATGGAAGATGTGTGGCTGGAGCGGTTCCCGGGTGATGACAGCTCGGTCCATCTGGTCGATTTCCCCGACACGCCTGCCGATTGGCTGGACGAGCCATTGGCCGCGAAATGGTCGGGTATCCGCAAGGCGCGCCGTGTGGTGACTGCTGCGCTGGAAGTGCAGCGGCGCGACAAGGTGATCGGGGCGTCACTGGAGGCCGCGCCGGTGGTTCATGTGCGCGACAAGGACATCCTGGCCGCGCTGAAATCTGTGAACTTCGCGGATATTGCAATCACCTCGTCTGTGTCGCTGACAAACGACCCGCTACCATCGGAAGCCTTCCGCCTGCCAGAGGTCGAGGGCGTGGGCGTTGTGTTCGAAAAAGCGTCCGGCGAGAAATGCCAGCGTTGCTGGAAAATCCTGCCGGATGTGGGCAGCCATGACCACGCGGGCACCTGTGGTCGCTGTGACAAGGCGCTGGGCTGATCACATCGCCCAATAGGCAAGAGACCGAGCGCCCTGGCCATTGTGTCGGGGCGTTTAGTTTTGCAGGCTGCACCTATGACAGTTGCAGTGGTCGATAGCCCGGTCGGGCGTTTGGGATTGGTCGAGGAAGCAGGGGTCATCGTCCGGCTGGTTTGGAATGCTGAACCGGATGGCGTGTTGACACCCGTGCTTGCAGAGGCACAGCAGCAACTCAACGCATATTTCGATCATCGGTTAACGCGGTTTGAACTTCCAACACGCGTCGCGGGCAGCGACTTTCAACGCGCTGTTTGCGATGTCATGGCGGACATCCCTTATGGTGAAACTCTGACCTATGGCGACATTGCAAAGCTGACCGGCAACTCGGCGCAAGCGGTTGGAAATGCGTGTGGCGCCAATCCGATCCCGATCATCATCCCTTGCCATCGCGTGATGGGCGCAGGCGGCAAACTGGTTGGATTTTCCGGTGCGGGCGGGGTCGAGACAAAAGTTCAGCTTTTGCGCCTTGAAGGCGCTGCCGGGTTGCTTATCTGAAAGGTCTGGTCCGCAACGCGTTGTTGAACAACAAACAACCGGCGGCAACACAGGGGGACAAAATGACCAAGATCCTGAACGTCAGCGGCGTGACCAAGACCTATGAGGGCGGTCATGAAGCCCTGAAAGGTGTTGATCTTGAGATCGACGAGGGCGAGATTCTTGCCCTGCTTGGCCCCAATGGCGCTGGCAAGACGACGCTGATCTCGATCATTTGCGGAATTGCGACGGCAACTTCTGGCACGATCACAGTGGGTGGGTTCGATCACGTGAAAGATTACCGCGCCGCCCGCAATCTGATTGGACTGGTGCCACAGGAAATCAATCTGGAACCGTTCGAGACAGTGATGAACACGGTGCGCTTTTCGCGCGGATTGTTTGGACGACCGCGCGATGATGCACGAATTGAAGAAATCCTGAAACTGCTCAGCCTGCATGACAAGAAGGACAACCGTATCATGACGCTGTCCGGCGGCATGAAGCGGCGCGTATTGATCGCGAAGGCGTTGTGCCACGATCCCCAGGTCCTGTTTCTGGATGAACCCACCGCAGGCGTTGATGTCGAGTTGCGCAAGGACATGTGGGACATCGTCGCCAAGCTGAAACAAACCGGAGTGACCGTTATCCTGACCACCCATTACATTGAAGAAGCCGAAGCGATGGCCGATCGGATCGCGGTGATCTCGAAAGGGGAAATTCTGTTGGTCGAAGACAAGGATGCGCTGATCAAGCGCCTGGGTCAGAAGGAGCTTCTGATTGAATTGGATACCCCGATTGATACCGTGCCTGAGACATTGGCTGACTATCCCCTGACCGTGTCGGGCGAAGGTGGGTTGGTTTACAGCTATGATGCGCAGGCGGGCAGCACCGGGATTACCGGCCTGCTTGCGGACCTGCGCGACGCCGGGCTGCATATGTCGGACCTGTCCACGCGCCAAAGCTCGCTTGAGGATATTTTTGTGGATCTGGTAAGGGAGGACGCCGCATGAACTGGAATGCCATTGCCGCAATCTATCGGTTCGAAATGGCGCGGACCTTTCGCACGCTGATGCAGTCCATCGTGTCGCCTGTGTTGTCCACATCGCTTTATTTTGTCGTGTTCGGTGCCGCCATCGGGTCGCGCATTGATCAGGTCGAAGGCGTCAGCTATGGCGCGTTCATCGTGCCCGGTCTGATCATGTTGACCGTCCTGACGCAAAGCACCACCAACGCCTCGTTCGGAATCTATTTTCCCAAATTCATCGGCACTGTTTACGAGCTTTTGTCCGCGCCAATCTCGTTTTTCGAGATTGTCATCGGTTATGTCGGAGCGGCGGCGACCAAGGCCTTCATGATCGGTCTGATCATTCTGGCCACGGCGCATTTCTTTGTCGATCTGACCATCGCCCATCCCGTCTGGATGATGGCGTTTCTGGTGCTGACCTGTATCAGTTTCGCGTTGCTTGGTTTCATCATAGGCATCTGGGCACAGAACTTTGAACAGTTGCAGTTGGTGCCACTGTTGGTCATCACGCCGCTGGTGTTTCTTGGTGGCTCGTTCTATTCGATCTCGATGCTGCCTCCGGTTTGGCAGACCATCACGCTGTTCAATCCTGTCGTCTACCTGATCTCGGGCTTTCGCTGGGCGTTTTTCGGCATGGCGGATGTATCTCTTGGCTGGTCAGTGCTTGCGATTGCAGTTTTCATGACCACATGTCTTGCAACCATCGGCTGGATTTTCCGCACTGGATATCGGTTGCGCAGTTGATGATGGGCGATTTGCAACAGGGGGAACATGCATCGCCCCTTTCCCTTGTTTGATCCGGAGGCGCGATCTAAATGACAGCCATGACAACCTATATACCGTTCATCAAGAAGCCGCCGCTGGTTGCGGTGATCCGCCTGTCTGGCGTGATTGCGTCAGGCGCGCGGGGGCAATTGAATGACGCAGTCCTTGCCCCGGTGATCGAACGCGCCTTTCGCAAAGGAAAACCACAGGCCGTCGCATTGGTGATAAACTCTCCGGGTGGCAGCCCCGTGCAATCCAGCCTGATCGCGGCCCGCATTCGTCGTCTGGCCGCCGAGAAAGAAATTCCCGTCTATGCCTTTGTCGAAGATGTTGCGGCATCGGGTGGATATTGGCTGGCGACGGCGGCGGATGAGATTTACGCCGACGAAAGTTCGATCCTCGGGTCCATCGGCGTGATTTCGGCTGGGTTTGGCCTGACGGGATTGATTGAAAAAATCGGGGTCGAGCGGCGGGTCTATACCGCGGGAAAATCGAAATCCATGCTGGACCCGTTCCAACCGGAAAAGCCCGCCGACATCAAACGCCTGAAGGCGTTGCAAATGGATATTCACGAGGCGTTCAAAGCGCAAGTCGCATCCCGTCGGAAAGGCAAGCTGGCCGAAGATGAAGATTTGTTCACTGGTGACATCTGGCTGGGCCATGCCGCGATCGAGAAAGGTCTGGCTGATGGGATCGGGCATGTGGTGCCCAAGATGAAAGAGAAATTCGGCGACAAGGTGCGGTTTCGCGTCCACGGCCCGCGCCGCCCGTTCATCAGCCGGTTTGGATTGCAACTGGGGTCAGACGCGATCACGGCGATAGAGGAGCGGGCGGAATTCGCGCGCTTTGGTCTTTGAATGGTCATTAAGATCGTCGTTCTGTTTCTGGTTGCGATGGGCGTATTGGCCATGTTCGGGAAGCTCAGATACCCCGGGCAGCAACGTATCGAAGCCATGAAATGTCCGCGTTGTGGAAAGTACCGGTTGGGGAAGTCCCCCTGCGACTGTAGCGGAAAGGGCTGAGCCTTGGATCTGATCTATGCCATGCTCGGCCTTGTCATTCTTCTGTTCGCGGGCGACAGCCTTGTGCGCGGGGCGGTGAACATGTCGCTGCGCCTTGGTGTGCCTGCGCTGATCGTTTCGCTGACCGTCGTCGCGTTTGGCACTTCGGCACCCGAGCTTCTGATCTCGGTCAAGGCAATCTTCGAAGGGGTGCCCGGGTTGGCCATGGGTAACGTGGTCGGGTCAAACACCGCGAATATCCTGTTGGTGCTTGGGGTGCCGGCCGTGATTTCCGGTCTGTCTACGGCGACCTGTGACACCAGGAAAAGTTATCTTCAGATGATGGGGGCCACGCTGCTGTTCATCATCTTGAGCATGAATGGGGTGATCACTTGGATACAAGGTCTGGTGCTTCTGGCTGCGCTTGGCCTGATGCTGAATTCGGCGTTTCGCGTAGCTTTGTCGCACCGACGCTCCAACCACGTTGCGGCAAATGACGCCTGCTGCGACGGCGAAGAAGAGGTCGAGGGTGCCGACCCGGACATGCCGTGGTGGAAGGTCATTCTGTTCCTCGTGCTGGGCTTGATTGGCTTGCCGTTGGGGGCTGATCTTCTGGTCGACGCCTCGACCAACATCGCCCGTCATTTTGGTGTGTCTGAAACTGTGATCGGCCTGACGCTGGTGGCGCTGGGCACTTCCTTGCCAGAGCTGGCGACGACAGTGATGGCGGCGCTGCGAAATCAAGCCGAGGTCGCCTTGGGAAACGTGATCGGGTCGAATATGTTCAACCTGCTGGCAATCATTGGCATTGCGTCTTTGGTGGGTCCGATCCCAATTGAGCGCGGTATCCTGCATTTCGACCTTTGGGTGATGTTGGGTGCGTCCCTACTGCTGGCACCTTTCGTCTTCTTGAAATGGCATATGGGTCGCATATGGGGGGTCGTCTTGTCGTCGCTCTACGTGATCTATGTGATGATCGTTCTGGGAATGTCCTGATGAACCAGCCACGCGCATTGATTACCGGGGCGGGCGCGCGGCTTGGTCGTGCCATGGCGTTGGAACTTGCGCGGCAGGGGTGCGATGTGGCGGTCCACTACGCGACATCAGAGGATGGGGCATCCGAGACCGTCGGGAACATACAATCCATGGGTCGGAAAGCCGTGGCCTTGCAGGCTGATCTTCTGGATATGGAACAGGTTGAGGTGCTCGTGCCTCGCGCGGCAAAGGCGTTGGGCGGGCCGCTGTCCCTATTGGTCAACAATGCGTCGATCTTTGAGTATGATACGCTGACCTCGGCCACGCAGCAAAGTTGGGACAGGCATATGTCCTCGAACCTGCGGGCACCGTTCTTCCTGATGCAGTCCTTTGCCGCGCAAGCGTCCAGAGCGGTCATTGATGATAATGGCGAAAGCCTTCCCCAAGCGCTTGTCGTGAACATGCTCGATCAGCGTGTGCAAAAGCCCACGCCCGAGTTCATGACCTACAGCCTTGCCAAGAACGCTCTTTGGACGCTGACCCGTACTGGCGCGCAGGCTCTGGCCCCGCATGTGCGTGTCAACGGTATTGCGCCCGGGACCACGCTGATCGGTGCGCGACAGACGCAGGCGCATTTTGACGGGCAGCGGTCAGCATCACTTTTGCAACGTGGGGCGAACGTCGAAGACATTACAGCCGCGCTTGCATTTTTCCTGAATGCACCAGCCGTCACAGGGCAAATGATTGCTGTGGATGGCGGGCAGCATCTGGCATGGCAGACCCCGGACATTCGCGGCGTGGAAGATCACTGAGACCCGGTAAAATGGCACAGGTTGCTTTCAGCAACCACAAAGTTGTGCACGCGTGAAGTTCCCCCTGCGGAAAGTCCATATTTTTTGCAATGATTTCATTTGTTTACACGGGCGTCATATTTCTTTTGTTAACTATCAATGGCTTAGATAGCTGCCTAAAAATTAGGCACATCGCGGAAGCAGGCTGAATACAAGGGATTTTTGTGGATGGTCAAAACATGTCCTCAGAGTTATCCACAGAAATTGTGGGCAGGTTTCCTCTTGTCTTCGTGGCGTTAAGATTGCAGGCGCGCAGAGAATCAGGGCAACAATATAATGAACGCTGAGAACACCATGAAAGAGCAGGATCGACCAGAGGTTCCGGTCGGACATGGTGTCATTCAATCTTATTTGAAAACACTGGATAATTCACCGGGTGTTTACCGGATGCTCGATGCCAAGGGGCGCGTGCTCTATGTGGGCAAAGCGCGCAGCCTGAAGAAACGTGTGTCGAACTATGCCAAGCCGTCGGGGCATACCGCGCGTATCGCACGGATGATCAGCCAGACCGCGTCGATGATGTTTCTGACCACGCAGACCGAGACCGAAGCGCTGCTGCTGGAACAGAACCTGATCAAGCAATTGAAGCCGCATTTCAACGTGCTTTTGCGTGACGACAAGAGCTTTCCGAACATTCTGGTCACTGGGCATGATTTTCCGCAGATCAAGAAACACCGTGGTGCGCGGAAAGAGAAGGGTGCATATTACGGCCCCTTTGCCAGCGCTGATGCTGTGAACCGGACCCTGAACCAGTTGCAGAAGGTGTTTCTGTTGCGCAATTGCTCGGACGCTATGTTCGAAACCCGCACGCGACCCTGCCTGCAATATCAGATCAAGCGATGCTCTGGCCCGTGCGTCGGTAAAATTGATGCCAAAGGGTATGCAAGTCTTGTGCGCGATGCCGAGGATTTTCTGTCGGGCCGCACAACAAAAATGCAGGAAAATCTGGCAGCAGATATGCAGGCGGCATCCGAGGCACTGGAGTTTGAAAAGGCCGCCATCTTGCGCGACCGTATCCGGGCGTTGACCCAGGTGCAGCAAGCGCAGGGTGTCAATCCGCGTGGCGTCGCCGAGGCGGACGTGATCGCGCTTCACATGGAAGGCGGGCAGGCTTGCGTTCAGGTGTTCTTTATCCGCGCCCATCAAAACTGGGGCAACCGCGACTTCTATCCGCGCACAGGTGCGGGGGCGGGGCCGGGCGAAGTGCTTCAGGCTTTCGTAGGTCAGTTCTATGACCAGAAGGAACCGCCGCGCCTGATCCTGCTGTCCGATCCGCTGGACGAACAGGACCTGATGGCCGAAGCGTTGTCAGAACGATTGGGGCGCAAAGTTGAAATCTCTGTGCCATTGCGAGGCGAGAAATCCGAACTTGTCGCAAATGCGCAACGCAATGCCCGCGAAAGCCTTGGCCGTAAGATGGCGGAAACGGCCACTCAGGCACGGCTGCTGGATGGCATCGCACGGGCTTTTGATCTGGACGTGCCACCACAGCGGATCGAGGTCTACGACAACTCGCACATCCAAGGCGCCCACGCGGTCGGCGCGATGATTGTGGCCGGGCCGGAAGGTTTCATGAAAAGCCAGTATCGCAAGTTCAACATCAAGGGCGATGATCTGACCCCCGGCGATGATTTCGGCATGATGAAAGAAGTGCTGACGCGTCGCTTCAAACGTCTTCTGAAGGAAGACCCGGACCGTGAGGGCGAACATTGGCCCGATCTCCTGCTGATCGACGGCGGCGCGGGACAGGTCAGCGCAGTCCACGAGATCATGGAGGAGCTTGGCGTGACGGACATCCCGATGGTTGGAGTGGCCAAAGGGGTCGACCGTGACCAAGGAAAAGAAGAATTCTATCGACGGAAACAGCGCCCCTTCGCGTTGAAACGGAATGACCCGATTCTTTACTTTATCCAACGTTTGCGGGACGAAGCGCACCGCTTTGCCATCGGCACCCACCGTGCTAAACGCGCCAAAGCGCAGGGCGCAACCCCGCTGGACGAGGTGCCGGGTGTGGGGGCTGCCCGCAAGCGAGCGTTGTTGCAGCATTTCGGATCGGCCAAGGCGGTCAGCCGCGCGGGGCTTGACGATCTGAAGGCGGTCGACGGAATTTCCGAAACACTTGCCGAAACCATCTATGGCTTCTTCCATGACAAGGGCTGACGGGGTAAGGAGAAACCTATGAGATGGAACCTGCCCAATATTCTGACCGTTGCCCGCTTGATCGCGGCTCCTTTGTTGCCGGTGATGTTTCTGTATTTCGCGCGACCCTGGGCGGATTGGTATGCGATGATCCTGTTCATCGTTGCCTCGATCACCGATTATCTGGACGGGTATCTGGCCCGCGCATGGAAGTTGGAAAGCCTGTTTGGTGCGGCGATGGATCCGATTGCCGACAAGGCCATGGTGCTGATCGCGCTTCTGGTGATCAACGGCTATGCCGGAGTGACACCTTGGATATTGTTGCCCTCGGCACTGATCATCTATCGCGAGGTGTTCGTATCTGGTTTGCGCGAGACACTGGGTGATCGCGCGCGTGCGTTGAAAGTGACTCAACTGGCAAAATGGAAAACCACGGTGCAGATGGTGGCGATCGCGGTCCTGTTTTCCACCGGGATTTTCCAGCAAAGCCTATTGGATCGAATGCAGGGCATGGATCAAGCAATCGTTGAGGGCATCTTCAATGGCACGATTTCGGATAATGTTGGGCTGTTGTATTACGAAGCCGCCGGGCGGTGGTCGGCATGGTTGGGAATCACACTGCTGTGGATCGCAGGCGCACTGACGGTCGTAACAGGCTGGGATTATTTTCGTAAAGCCCTGCCATTTCTGCGAGAGGAGCCTGACAATGGTTGAGGTCATGTATTTTGCCTGGGTTCGTGAACGTATCGGAGAGCCGCGCGAGAAAATCGACACACAAGCGTCAACGGTGGCCGAGCTGGTGAGCGAACTGAGCGCCCGTGAACCACGTTATGCGGCGGCGTTCGCCGATCTCGCTGCCCTGCGCGTGGCTCTGGACCAAGAGCTTGCTGACTTCGATGCCCCGCTGAAAGGAGTGCGCGAAGTGGCGTTTTTCCCTCCGATGACGGGTGGTTAGGATGTCAGTCAGGGTTCAATCAGAACCGTTTGATCCGGGCGCAGAGCTGTCGCGATTTGCACAGCGTCGCGCTGACATCGGGGCCGTGGTCAGCTTCACAGGCATTGTGCGCGATGATGTCGGCACGCTTTCGCGGATGGAGATCGAGCACTATCCAGGCATGACGGAAAAAGCAATCACGGCGATCGTGGATGAGGCTTGCGCGCGATGGTCACTGGCGGGGTGTTTGGTGATCCACCGACACGGCCCCTTGGCACCCGGCGAACAGATCATGATGGTGGCAACCGCAGCCAAACACCGGGTCGCCGCGTTCGAAGCTGCCGAATTTCTGATGGACTATCTGAAATCCCGCGCGCCGTTCTGGAAAAAAGAAATTCAGCAGGACGGGTCAACCGACTGGGTAGACGCCAAGGTGGATGACGAGGACGCATTGACGCGGTGGTGAGATCGAGCAAGCGTTGGTTCGCGCATCTTCAGGCAGTGCCGCGCTCAGGCATGATCTGTTGCGCAATTCCCGCCCCCAACAAGTAGATCGAGGTCAGCACCAACCCCCAATGCGCCCAGCTTTCCGGGTGAAAATCGACCCATGCTGCCCATCCGGCAAAGCCAGTCCATGCAAGCGCGACGGGCAGACTGATTGCGCGCCAGCGTTCGGTGCGAACCGGGTGGATGAATTTCAGCGGCAGGAACATGGCCACCGCAAGCGCTGTCACCAGAACCAGCATGAACCAGAAATTCGGTTGCGTTGCGAACAGGACAATGACCAGCATATTCCAACAGCCGGGAAACCCCGAAAAGCTGTTGTCTTTGGTTTTCATCCTGGTGTCGGCAAAATAGATCGCACTGGCGAAGGTGATAACGATGATGGCAAACCAGCCAGTCCAGCCGGGCATCAGACCCGACTTGAACAGCGCGTATGCCGGTATGAAGACATAGGTCAGATAATCAATGATCAGGTCCATCAACACACCGTCATATTGCGGCGCGTTGACCGACACGTCATAGCGCCGTGCCAGCGGCCCGTCGATGCCATCGACCCCGAAGGCTACAACCAGCCACAGGAACATCAGGCTCCAGTTTTCGTCCACGGCGGCCAGCATGGCCAGCATTGCAAAAACGGCACCTGTCGCGGTCAACAGATGGACGAGAAGGGCTTTGGTCGAAAGTTTCATGCGCGCTTTGTGCCGGAAAAATACAAAAGGGGAAAGAAGAAACCCGGTGGCTCCTGTTTGGTTACGCGCGCGGGTGAGCGGCGTTATAGACCTCTAGCAATCGCGATGTGTCGACTGTCGTATAGGCCTGTGTTGTCGACAGGCTGGCATGGCCCAGCAATTCCTGAATGGCTCGCAAATCGCCACCGGCGGCAAGAAGATGTGTCGCGAAGCTGTGCCGCATGGCATGGGGTGTGGCGGTTGCTGGCAGGCCAAGTTGCAGGCGCACTTGCTCCATCGCCTTTTGCACGATGCGCGGGCCAAGTGCGCCACCGCGAACGCCGCGAAACAGGGGCGCGTCAGGTGTTTCCGGGTGGGGACACAGGCGGCGATAGGTCTCGACAGCATCACGGGCGGCGGGCAGAACCGGCACAACACGTTCCTTGCCGCCCTTGCCCTTGATGCGCAAGGCGTCCGCCAGGGGCGCATCGGCGCAGGTCAAGCCAAGTGCTTCCGAGATACGCAAGCCGCAACCATAAAGAAGTGTCGCAACTGCGATGTCCCTTGCACCGACCCAACCGTGCTGAGATTGCATCCCGACCGTCTCGATCACTGCCATGGCGGCATCGGGTGCCAGTGGACGGGGCAGTTTCTTGGTAAATTTCGGGCTGCGTGTCGACAGCACGGCGGTGGCATCGAAATCATCCCGTTCGCTCAGCCAGCGGTAAAAACTTTTGACGGCGGACAAAGACCGGGCAAGAGAGCGCGCGCCTACGCCGCGCCCGCGCTCATGCGCCATCCACGCCCGCATGTCGGACAGTGTGACGCGAGCCAGTCCGCCCCGCCCGGCTGATCCGCCCAGATGGCCTGCCATGAAAGCCAGATACGCGGTCAGATCGGTTTGATACGCCGTGACCGTGTTCGTAGAGGCACCATCCAGCGCCCGGATGTGATCCAGCCATTCCGAAAGTGCTGCGCGTGCACCGTCCGAGATTGCAAATGTGTCCTTGGCTGTCACGACAACCAGCGGCGCATCGCGCGTTCAAACACACCACCGAAGAACGCCAGAAGATCGGTGCCCTGACCGGGTTTGAACAGCTGCGCGTCCTCGACCCCCAGAACCAGCATGCCGGGCAAACGGCCTTCGCCGAGATCCAGACGAATGCAAGCCTCGGACCGGACCCAGAAACCAGTGTCACCATAGATAGTTTCGTCTTGTTCTTGAATCTGGCGCAGAAAGACCTGACGCGTGGATTGATCGCCGCTCATACCCAGATAGTCATTTACGAACCCGGGGGCTGCGATGGACAAGACCGGGCCCAACCGCCCGACTGCGCGGTTCTTTTCGCCGTGTTCAGTTTCCAGAACCAACCGAACACAATCGACGCGTAAGATTTCGGCCACTTCGCCGCTGAGGTCTGCCATGAACAATTCAAAATCCGCCGGGTCCAGCATCCTGAGCACGGCACGGTGGATCATGTTCATGCCGGAAATGTTGTTGTATGCTGCTGCGATCACCGACCGATGGGTATCTTCCAGACGGTCCAGACGGGCCTCAAGCCGCTCCATCGCAATGCCACGCAGGTCCACGATATTGGCCCCCATCGCGCGTTCATTCGCGGCGATTAACGCACGCATGATATCCTGATCATCCAGAATTGTTTCGGGTTGCGCGATTAAATGCGCGCGCAATTCATCGTCAATCGTAGCTGGTACGCTCATCTGCTGCCTCAGTTTTGTTTTGGTCGTTTTGACCGAACATACACCAAGCCGAAGCGCGGTTGGTCAATTTTTTAACACCTGCCCCAACAGAAAGAGGGGGCCGTGGCCCCCTCGTAACAGTTGTGCAGTCGTAAGACCGCTTACAGAATTTTGATACCAGCCGCTTTGATGTCGGCCAGAAACCCATCCAGACCCTTATCGGTCAGGACGTGTTTCGCCATCGCCTTGATGACCGAAGTCGGCGCGGTGGCCACATCAGCCCCGACCAGCGCGCAGTCTTTCATGTGGTTGACCGACCGGATCGACGCCGCCAAAATCTGCGTCTCGAACCCGTAATTGTCATAGATGGTCCGAATGTCCTCGATCAGTTCCAGCCCATCCATGTTGATGTCATCCAGACGGCCGATGAAGGGTGAAATGAAGGTGGCACCGGCCTTTGCGGCCAGAAGCGCCTGGTTGGCCGAGAAACACAGCGTCACGTTCACCATATTGCCTTCATCGGTCAGCACCTTGCAGGCTTTCAGCCCGTCCCAGGTCAACGGGACTTTGATCGCGATGTTGTCTGCGATCTTGGCCAGCTTGCGTCCTTCGGCGATCATGGTGTCAGCATCCAGGGCGGTGACTTCGGCAGAGACTGGTCCATCCACGATGTCACAGATTTCCTTGGTCACTTCCAGAATGTCACGACCGGATTTTGCGATGATCGAGGGGTTGGTTGTCACGCCGTCAAGCATTCCAGCGTCGTTCAGTTCCTTGATGGCGTCGATATCGGCAGTATCAGCGAAAAATTTCATGTGCGCGACTCCTGTAGCTGTTGGGCGTTTGCGCTCTCATACCCCATGGGCGCGCGGGCAGAAAGCCCTTATGGTGCGCCCGACGACGGGGACTCAGGCGAAATGAGCGACATTCAGCATTTTTCGGAAGGCGCGCGCGTCGGTGTTCTGACCGCGCAGCCCTTGGACCGCATTCTGACCTACCGCGCGCCTGAAGGGGGCTGCGTGCAGGGTGACTTTGTCGAGGTGCCGCTTGGCCCGCGCAAGGTGTTGGGCGTGATCTGGGGGCCGGGCGAAGGTGGGTTTGATGCCTCAAAATTGCGCGCCGTGATCCGCGTGCTGGACGTGGCCCCGATGCGCGCCGAAATGGCCGAGTTCCTGACCCGTGTGGGCGATTATACCCTCACCCCGATGAGCCAGATGCTGCGCCTTGCCACCCGCGCGCCGGGATTGTCCGATCCGCCCTCGATGCGGAAGGTTCTTAAGGCATCGGGTCATCGCCCCAACCGCCTGACGGACGCGCGTGCGAAGGTGATGGACGTGCTGATGGATCAGCCCGGCGTTGGGTTCACCCAGAAGGAACTGGCCGATCTGGCGGGGGTGAGCGGATCGGTAGTCAAGGGGTTGGTGACACTGGGCGCCATCCGCGAAGAGGGTACACCCCGTGATTTACCTTATCCGCGACTTGATCCGGACCTGCCCGGCAAGGAATTGACCGACGATCAGGCCGCTGCGGCCAAGCAGTTGACCGACGGGGTGCGCGGTGGTCGATACGGCACCACGCTCTTGCGCGGGGTCACGGGCGCAGGCAAGACCGAGGTTTATCTGGAAGCTGTCGCCGCCGGTCTGCGCAAAGGGCGGCAAGCTCTGGTGCTTCTGCCCGAGATCGCCCTGACTGCGGAGTTCTTGAAACGCGTAGAAGAACGTTTCGGAGCGCGCCCTGCCGAATGGCATTCCGGTGTCACCATGACCGAACGCCGCCGATGCTGGCGGATGGTCGGGCAGGGGGAGGCTTCGCTGGTGGTCGGTGCTCGTTCTGCGCTCTATCTCCCTTTTCGGGACCTTGGCTTGGTGATTGTGGATGAGGAGCATGACGGCTCCTACAAGCAGGAAGACGGTGTGCTCTATTCCGCGCGGGACATGGCGGTGATGCGGGCCTCTATCTGTGATGCGCAAGTAGTGCTGGCGTCTGCCACGCCGTCGTTAGAGACTTGGGCCAACTGCGAAGCGGGCAAGTATAAGCGCATTGAATTGACAAGCCGTTATGGCCCCGCCGTCATGCCCGACATGCGTGCGATTGATATGCGGCAAGAGGATTTGCCGTCGCAAAGCTGGATATCACCCACACTGAAAGCCGCTGTGACACGCCGCATCGCGAAGGGTGAACAATCGTTGCTGTTCATCAACCGCCGTGGCTATGCGCCGGTCACGATCTGCCGCGCCTGCGGACATCAGATCGGTTGCGACCACTGCGACGCACGCATGGTGGAACATCGCTTTCAGAAACGTCTTGTCTGCCACCAATGTGGCGAGACGAAACCGATGCCCGAGGCTTGCCCGGAATGCGAGGTTGAAGGCAAGCTGGCCCCTGTTGGCCCAGGAGTCGAACGGCTGGCGGAAGAGATCCGAGCGAGCTTTCCCGACGCCCGCGTTGCTGTGTTGTCGTCCGACCTTTTTGGGTCAGCCCGCGCGCTTAAAGAACAGATCGAGCTGATCGCCGAGGGCGGTGCCGACATCATCATCGGCACGCAACTGGTGGCAAAAGGGCACAATTTTCCAAAGCTGACTCTGGTCGGGGTGATTGATGCCGATCTTGGCTTGCAAGGGTCCGACCTGCGCGCGGCTGAACGCACCTTCCAATTGATCCGGCAGGTTGCAGGCCGGGCCGGGCGGGCGGAAACACCCGGCGTAGCGCTTTTGCAAACATTCCAACCCGAACATCCGGTGATCCGAGCGATCCTTGCGGGCGAGGAAGAGAAGTTCTGGCGCGCGGAAGCGGCCGAGCGTCAGGCTGCGGGCGTTCCGCCCTACGGTCGTCTGGCCGGGATCGTCCTGTCCTCGCCGGATATTCAGGCAGTGTTCGATCTGGGGTCCGAGATGGCGCGGCGATCCGAACCGTTGATCCAGATCGGCGCGCAACTCTACGGTCCCGCGCCTGCGCCCATCGCCCGCGTCCGCGGACGGCATCGTGTTCGATTGCTGGTGAAAGCGGATAAGAGCGCGCCCATTCAAGCAGCGCTGAAACGTTGGCTGGCGCAGTTCCAGATCAAGGGGGATATGCGCGTATCCGTGGATATTGACCCGCAGAGTTTTTATTGAGCACTACTGCCGCTGGCCTGGTGCAACATTCCATGTGGTCCGCGCATCGGCTATACTGCGCACATGACCGGCCCTGTGACCTACCATTTTTTGAACGCAGAGAACGCCCGGATGCTCGAAAGGGCAGACGTCTTTGACAACGCCGTTGATCCCGAGTTTTTGAAGGCGTTCGTGTCGACGTCAGGGCACGAAATGATCTTTGCGCGAGTGGATGACAGCGTTATTGGATTTGCGTCAGGCACCGTTTTGCTGCATCCCGACAAACCCCCTGCGTTTTTCATCAACGAGGTCGGTGTGGCCGAGGAAATGCGCAGACGTGGCATCGCAGGCACGCTGTGTCGAAACCTTATCGAACAAGCGCGCGATGCCGGGTGTCAGGGCATCTGGCTTGCCACGGAGATGGGGAACAAGCCCGCGCGCGCACTTTATCAGAGTTTGAATGCGCGCGAGACTGGCGAGATTGTCGTCTATGATTGGGATGGAGCAATGGATGTCTGAGGTGCGGATCACGCCGCCGGCAGCGCTGCGCCTCTTCCCTTCGACTGATCGACCAAAGCATCGGTAAAGACCGCCCCGATCCACATGCACAAAAGCGCAAGCCATGCGGTTCCGACTAAGATCGACGTGCCCGTCACACCCGCACCGATAGCGCACCCCCCGGCCAGCATGGCACCGAAGCCCATCAGCACCGCCCCAAACATCGAGCGGCGCATGTTGGCCTCGCTGTCGAAGCCTTGGAACTTGAACTCCCCGGCCAGCCAACTGGCGGCAAAGGCCCCAATGACAACGCCGGGAACAAGGCCCACATCGAACTCCAACACCGGATCGGGGATCAGGAAGAACATAAGCGTGTTGGCGGACGGGCCAGAGAAGGTGACGGAGTTTACGGTCACAGGCTCGAACGCAGCAAGAGACAGTTGATACGTCAACACCCAACCCAGTGCGACGGCAAAGCCGACACCGGACCCGAAAACAAGACGCCGGTATCCCATGCCGGATTTGCGCGCGATATAGATCGCGAGGACGGCAATCAGTATGCCAAGCGCGAAACCGGACCAGTCCGGCACGCCAAGCGCATTCAGCAGGTTCACATTCACGCCGCCATCGGTCATCCACAGCCGGGCCAGTTTATCGCGCGTTGGGGCGAGCCAGCCATGCAGGCTCATCTGCGCGACCACCGCGAAGATCAGGCCGGACACCACCGATCGCAGGTTGCCGGTGGCCGCCAGCACCAGAAGGCGGCCCGAACAGCCACGCGCCAGCACCATGCCCACGCCGAACATCAACCCGCCAATGATGGCACCCGACCAAGTGCCAGTCACCGCCATCATGCGCGCGTCCTCGGGTCGCAACAGGCCCAGAAGTGACGCCCCCTGCACCCAGACAAGAGCGGTTGAGAAGGTCAGAAGCCAAATCGCCACGGAACTGTCCATCATACGCCGGGCGAACTCCACGGTCGCTGCGCGCAGGCAAAACCGGGACCGTTGGGCCGCGACGCCAAAGACAATTCCGGTTATCAGCCCGAACAGCGCGGCTGTCGGCTCCTCTCCGATACGATCAATCAGGGGCACAATATCCATACGATCTCCTTCAATTGCTGGGTTAACTTGCCGGGTTATGTTTCGGCCTACCTTGACATAAATCATTAACACATACGATTGAGTGAATGCGTTTTGATCTCGCCAATTGAAAAAAACAGGCGTAATGCGAGATCATGAGACACCAGATCCTGACACTCGACGAAGCCCGGATGCTACCGTTCTGGCGTCGCCCCATCTTTCTTTTGATGCTGATGGCGGCCGGGATGCCGATTGCGTTTTTCACCTGGTCCGCCCTTCTGAACAACTTCGTGATCGAGGTAGCGGGTTTCACCGGCGTCGAAATCGGCTGGTTGCATACGGTGCGCGAGATTCCCGGCTTTTTGGCCATCGGCGTGATCGCCTTGCTCATGCTGTTTCGCGAACAGGTTCTGGGTGTTGTGGCGCTTGGTCTACTGGGCGCGGCCACCGCGATCACCGCATGGTTTCCAAGTTTGGGAGGCATTCTGACAATCACGATGTTGTCGTCTATCGGGTTTCATTATTTCGAGACGGTGAACCAGTCGCTTCAGCTTCAATGGATCGACAAAAAACGCGCGCCGCAAATGTTGGGGTGGATCATGTCCATCGGGTCTGCGGCCGCTTTGCTGAGTTATGGGCTTCTGATGTTGACGTGGAAGACATTCGATCTGAGCTATAATCTTGTCTACATGATCGCGGGCGGCACTACGCTGGCCATTTCGGTGTTCGCTTTCTTCGCCTATCCGCAGTTTGAAAGCCCCGAGCCGCAGTTGAAGCAGTTCGTGCTGCGCCGCCGTTACTGGCTTTACTACGCGTTGCAGTTCATGGCGGGCGCCCGGCGACAGATTTTTACGGTCTTCGCCGCCTTCATGATGGTCGAACGCTTTGGTTTTGAGGTGCACGAGGTCACGGCGCTGTTCCTGATCAACTACCTTGCCAATATCTTCTTTGCGCCATTAATGGGGAAAGCGGTTGCCAGATGGGGAGAACGTCGTGCGTTGGCCTTTGAATATACCGGGCTGATCTGCGTGTTCCTTGCCTATGGCGGGATCTATTATTTTGGCTGGGGTGTGGTGCTGGCGGCAGCGCTTTATGTGCTCGACCACCTGTTCTTCGCGCTGGCCTTCGCGCTGAAAACCTATTTCCAAAAGATCGCAGACCCGAAGGACATCGCGCCGACAGCTGCCGTCGCCTTCACAATCAACCATATTGCAGCGGTCTTCCTGCCGGCGCTGCTCGGTTATCTGTGGGTTGTGTCGCCGGGGGGCGTCTTTGGGCTGGCCGCGGCCATGGCTTGTATCTCTCTGATGCTGTCGCTTCTTATCCCACGCCACCCGGAGAAGGGGAACGAGACCGTCTTTTCGCGCCCGTTGCCGCAGGTTGCCGAGTAACTCGCCTGCCAGCGTTGTGGTTGTGGTTGACCGCGCGGGCGCTGCTCGCTAGGCCGTTTCTGTCATCAGAAAGGATGCTGTCATGTCCACTTGGACCGCACTTACCACGTTGGACGGCCAAGACGCCGCCGAAGCGCTTGGCTTGGCGATGGAGGTGTTGACCCCAGACCCCATCGGCGTCGGTGTGTTTGAAGTGGAGGACGGGAGCGGAATTTGGGAAGTCGGCGGCTATTTCACAGAGGAACCTGATGCCGCCGGACTTGCCCTGCTGGCGGCGATGCACAAGGCAAAAGACTTCACTGTCTCGGAATTGCCCGAGGTTGATTGGGTCGCCCATGTGCGCCGTGAATTGTCCCCGGTCGAAGCCGGACGCTTTTTCGTGCATGGCAGTCATGATGCCGACAACGTGCCGGAAGGAAAGATCGCACTGCTGATCGAAGCTGCGATGGCATTCGGCACAGGACACCACGGCACCACGCTGGGTTGCCTGAAGGCGCTGGATGGATTGGTAGAACAAGGGTTTGTCGGCAAGAATGTCGTCGATATTGGTTGCGGGACCGCCGTCTTGGCGATGGCTGCCGCGCGTGTTTGGCCCAATCCGGTCTTGGCCAGTGATATTGATCAGGTGGCCGTTGATGTCGCAAGAGCGAATGTTGCTGCCAACGATCTTGAAGAACGTGTCCATTGCGTAGAGGCAGCAGGATTCAATGCTCCAGAGTTGCATGAAGCGTCGCCATTTGATCTGGTATTTGCAAATATTCTGAAAGGGCCATTGATCGGACTTGCCCCGGATATGGCAAAACACCTTTCTACCAAGGGATATGCGATTCTATCGGGTATTCTGAACCCGCAAGCAGACGAAGTGATTTCCGTTTATCTCCAAAACGGGCTTAATCTGGTCGAACGCACCGAAATTGTTGACTGGACGACACTGGTTCTTCAAAAAAGTTAGTGTTTTTTACGCGAAAATTTGACAGATTTCTGGTCATAAACACTTTTTTGCCATATTCTGAACTGGGTGTATTTTTAATTTGTTTATTGGGGAGGGTATTGAAAGTGACTGATGCACAAGTTCAAGACTTTCAAAAACGAGTGCGCGGAATTAGCCGTCAGCACCGTCGCTTGTCGCAGGGCTATGTCCAGCTGGTAGAGCGCGATGGGCTGTTGGTGCCCAGCAAGCCCCGGCTGCGGCGGGGGTTCCCGATCAAGGGACTGATCCTGACGCTTATTGGGTTCATGCTGTTCAAAGGCTTCCTGTTCAGCCAGGTCGGCGTGATCAACTACAATGATCGTCTTGACCGACTGTCGCAAGGGACGATGATCGAACAAGCCGGGGCTTGGATCATGCAGGACGATCCGGTGACAACTGCCATTAGCGGGTTCATGTCCAACCCGTTCTAACGTGGACATCTAGTTTCAATGCCAGCCCGCGCGCGACAAAGCGTTTCGGGCTGGTTTCGTTTTGAAACGTGGCTTTCGCGATGTCATTTCGACGCAAAGCCACATTTTCCGTTACGGTAAGCTGTCTTGACTGGCAAATCCTCTTGGCCTTGCCTATCTGCCTTGTCTAGAAAGACCCGAGCATGAACAGGAGGCGCCAAATGGCAAAGATTACCTATATCGAGCACAATGGAACGCAGCACGTCGTCGACGTCGCCAACGGTTTGACCGTGATGGAAGGCGCGCGCGACAACAATATCCCGGGAATCGAAGCCGATTGCGGCGGGGCATGCGCCTGTTCGACCTGTCATGTCTATGTCGACGCGGCGTGGGTCGACAAGGTGCCCGCCAAGGACGCAATGGAAGAAGACATGCTCGATTTCGCCTATGAGCCGGATGCCGAGCGGTCCCGCCTGACTTGCCAGCTCAAGGTCACTGATGATCTTGACGGTCTGGTCGTCCATATGCCGGAAAAACAAATCTGATGATCGGTCTGCGGGCTGCCCTGATTTTCATCTGCCTTGCAGCCCCGGCGGCAGCGCAGATCACGTCGGCCCGATATGTTGAACGCACGGACCGCTATGGCCATGGGGCGGTTCCCGGTGGCGAATATGGTGCGCTTGAGGTGACGCTGGCTGACGGTGCGCGCGCTGTGTCCCGCGTCTCTGGCGGCGTGTTCGAGGATACGACACCGCGACTGCACGATTTCGATGGTGACGGCGCGCCCGAAATCGTGACCGTGTTCAGCGGCGATGATGTCGGCGCAATGATCCGCATCTATGCGTGGCGTGATGGCAAGCTGGTGCTGCGTGGGGCAAACACCCCGATCGGCGCGCGTCATCGTTGGTTGGCCGTGGCAGGCATGGCAGATTTCAATGGCGATGGGTTGGACGAGATCGCCTTTGTCGATCGTCCCCATTTGGCCCGCAGGCTCATACTAACAACAGTCAAGCCTGGTCGTGACGGCGTTGCATTCAGCGAGTTGGCCACCGTCGGAGGTCTGACCAATCACAAATTCGGTAGCCCGATGATCGAAGGTGGCGTGCGTGATTGCGCGGGGGAGCCTCCGGTCGTTGTGACCGCCAGCGCCAACTGGTCCAGGGTCATTGAAACCCGTCTGGACGGTTTGGAACTGAAGCTGATCAATGTCGGTCGGTATCAAGGACCGGACAGCCTGTCGGCGCGTTTGGGCTGTTAGGGGTGGTTAAAGCGCCCGCCAGCCGATATCCGAGCGGTTGAACCCCTCGGGCCAGTCAATCTTTTCGATCATCGCATAGGCGCGGTCGCGGGCCTCGTGCAGGCTGTCGCCGCGGGCGGTGACGTTCAGGACACGTCCGCCGCTGGCGGTGATCTTCCCGTCGACTTCGGTCGTTCCAGCGTGAAACACCATATTCTTCGAATCCTCAGGCAGATCATCCAACCCGTTGATAACCGTCCCCTTCTGATAGGTCCCGGGATAGCCCTTGGCCGCCATCACCACCGTGATTGCGTGGTCGTCAGCCCAGTTGACCTTGGCCTTGTCCAACTGCCCCTCGGCACAGGCCAGCATCAGATCCAACGCCTGCGCGCCCAACCGCATCATCAACACCTGACATTCCGGATCGCCGAAACGGGCGTTGTATTCCACCAAACGCGCTTGCCCGTCCTTGATCATGAACCCCGCATACAGAACGCCCTGATAGGGTGTGCCGCGCTTGGCCATTTCGGTCACGGTCGGCTCGATGATCTCGCGCATGGCACGGGCGGCAATTTCGTCCGTCAGAACCGGGGCAGGGGAATAGGCGCCCATGCCGCCGGTGTTCAGCCCGGTGTCACCATCCCCCACACGTTTGTGGTCCTGCGCTGTGCCAATAGGCAAGGCCGTCTTGCCGTCGCAAAGGATGAAGTATGATGCCTCTTCGCCCTCCATGAATTCTTCGATCACGACTTCCGCGCCAGCCCCACCAAACACGCCGCCGAACATGTCGTCTATGGCGTCGAGCGCGGTCTGAACGTCCATCGCGACAATCACGCCTTTACCAGCAGCCAGCCCATCGGCCTTGACCACAATTGGGGCACCTTGCTCGCGGATGTAAGCCTTGGCGGCCTCGGCGTCGGTGAAATGCCCGTAGGCCGCTGTCGGCGCGCCCGCCGCGTCGCAGACCGCTTTGGTGAAGGATTTCGAGGCTTCCAGTTTGGCGGCCTCGGCAGAAGGGCCGAAAACCTTGATCCCGGCCTCACGCAAACGATCCGCGACACCTTTTGCCAACGGGGCTTCCGGGCCGACGATCACAAAATCTATGGTGTTTTCCTGTGCGAACGTCACAACCGCGTCACCATCTTCAATATCCAGTTTCGCACAATCCGCGATCTGGGCCATTCCGGCATTTCCCGGCGCAACAATCAAACGGTCGCATTTCGGGTTCTGCATCACCGCCCATGCCAGCGCATGTTCACGCCCACCGCTGCCCAGAATAAGGATGTTCATGGATATTCCCCCGCTTGGCCTTCCGTCACCGGCGTTCTAAGGTCGGGGCGCTGAAATCACAAGGAAAGAGACACCGGCCCCATGTCCGACCTGATCGACGATCCACAGCCCGGCGAAAATGCGCCAGAGTTCACCGTCTCGGAAATCTCCGGCGCGCTGAAGAAAACCATCGAGGGCGCGTTTGGTCGCGTTCGCGTGCGGGGCGAGGTTGGGCGTGTGATGCTGGCACGGTCGGGGCATCTTTACTTCGATGTGAAAGATGATCGGTCTGTTCTGGCCGCTGTCAGCTGGAAGGGGCAGGTCAGCCGCCTGTCGATCAAGCCTGAAGAAGGGATGGAGGTGATCGTCACCGGCAAGCTGACAACCTTTGGCAGTCAGTCGAAGTATCAGTTGAACGTTGATGACGTTGTCGTGGCCGGAGAAGGCGCGTTGATGGCGATGTTGGAAAAGCGAAAGAAAGTGCTGGCCGCCGAGGGACTCTTCGCGCCCGAACGCAAGAAAAAGCTGCCTTTCCTTCCCGAGGTGATCGGCGTCGTGACGTCCCCGTCCGGTGCCGTGATCCGCGATATCCTGCACCGTCTGCGCGACCGGTTCCCGCGCAAGGTGTTGATCTGGCCTGTCGCCGTGCAGGGCGAGGCCTGTGCACCACAGGTCGCCGCCGCAATCGAAGGCTTCAACCGCATGCAACCGGGTGGTGCACTGACGCGACCCGACCTGTTGATCGTTGCGCGCGGTGGTGGCTCGATCGAGGATCTGTGGGGGTTTAATGAGGAAATCGTCGCGCGCGCCGCCGCCGCGTCGGACATTCCCCTGATCTCGGCTGTGGGGCACGAGACGGATACAACTCTGATCGACTATGTCTCAGACCTGCGCGCGCCCACGCCGACGGCAGCTGCCGAACATGCGGTGCCTGTACGGTTGGAATTGCTCGCATGGACTGAGGAACAAGGCACCCGTCTGACCAGATCGCTGGAGCAGGCATTGACGCAACGCGGCCAGCGATTGCGCGATCTGGCGCGCGCCCTGCCACGGGTCGAGACCTTGTTGGACAACCCACGCCAACGGTTGGATACCGTCAGTCACAAACTGCCCGCAGCGCTGCGCAGCATGACCCAGACCCGGCGGGTGAAACTGACAGAAGCGTCAGCAGGTCTGCGCCCGCGTGTTCTGACGGCGCGATTGGCACCGATGCGGGATCGGCTTGGCATGGTGGCGTCGCGATTGGACCCGGATCGTATCACAGACGCCAACAAACGCCGGACGGTCGAGATAACGGGCCTGTCAGCGCGATTGGATCGTGCCTTTCTGGCGAATACGAAGCGGCACGTGGATCGGCTGTCCAGCCTTGAACGGATGCGCCAGACGCTGGGATACACCGAAACGCTGAAGCGCGGCTATGCGGTTGTGCGGGGCGACGGAGATGTGGTGACGACGCAGGTCGCGGCGGCGCAAGCCAAGTCGCTTGAGATCGAGTTTGCGGATGGTCGATTGGCGCTGGATAGGGCAGCGACATCGGCGGTGAAGCCGATCAAACCTGCAACAAAGCCCAAGCCCAAAAAGGACGCCCCCGATCAAGGATCGCTGTTCTAACCGGTAACCATGCTACTTGTTGCGTGAACCGGGACGACCCTGGGGCTTGCCGCCCGGGCCTTTGCCGCCAGGGCCTTTTACCGCCGGACGTTGACCGGGTTTCCCACCGGGCCGCCCACCTTTGAATGCAGGCTTGGCCCCCGGTTTGCTTCCATGCTTGCCGCGCGGGATCTCTTTGCGCGTCCGCATGGGCGCCGGCTTTGCATCTTCCAACCCAAGCTGGTCGCGCACAATGCGCTGGCGGATTTCCTCGACCTCGCCGGGTTTCAATTCGCCCAGTTGGAAGGGGCCGTAGCTGACGCGCAGAAGCCGGTTCACGGTCAGGCCGACCGCTTCCATGGCGCGGCGCACCTCGCGGTTCTTGCCTTCGCGCAGGGTCACGGTCAGCCACGCATTCGCGCCCTGTTGCCGGTCCAGCGACACGGCCATTGGTTGGAACCGCTCACCATCGATGGTCAATCCCTTGCGCACGGGCGCAAGCGTGTCTTCGGTCGGGCGTCCATTCACCCGCACGCGGTATTTGCGCGACCAACCGGTCGAGGGCAGCTCCAGCTTGCGCTTCACGTCGCCATCATTGGTCAGCAGCAGCAGGCCTTCAGAGTTAATGTCGAGCCGCCCAACGCTCATCACCCTTGGCATATCTTCAGGTAAGGCGGCGAAGACTGTATTGCGCCCTTTCTCGTCACGCTCGGTCGTCACAAGGCCGATGGGCTTGTAATACAGCCACATGCGCGGCGGTTCCGGGTCGGTCAAAGGGGCTTCGTCAAACAGGATAGTGTCCTTGGCCGTGACATTCAGGGCGGGGCTGTCGATCACCTTGCCGTTCACGGTCACACGGCCCGCTTCGATCATGCGCTCGGCCTCGCGGCGGCTGGCGATACCGGCACGCGCCAGAACCTTGGCAATGCGGTCGCCTTTCGACGGATCAGCCGTCGCGGCGTCCGGCTTTTTCGGTGCAGGCTTGCGGGCCGGTCTGGGAACGGGGGGGCGTTTCTTGTCAGTCATGCCCCCGCATAGCGCGAGGCGGCGCAAAGGGGAAGCCTTGGCAAGCGTTCCGGTCCGGGGCAAAAGGGGGCATGAGTAGGTTCACAAGCCATATGGATACCGCGCTGGCTGAGGCCCGCGCCGCCGCCAAACGTGGCGAGGTGCCCGTCGGCGCAGTCCTGGTGTCGCCGGAAGGCAAGGTGATCGCGGCGGCGGGCAACCGGACACGCGAGTTGAACGACCCCACGGCCCATGCCGAAATCCTTGCGATCCGCGAAGGCTGTGCGCAGGCCGGATCAGAGCGTCTGCCCGATCACGACCTTTACGTAACGCTAGAGCCTTGCGCGATGTGCGCAACCGCCATGTCGGCGGCGCGCATCCGCCGGGTCTATTACGGTGCGGCGGACCCGAAATCAGGCGGCGTCGCACATGGCGCGCGCATCTTCACACATCCGCAGTGTCACCATATCCCCGAGGTCTATGACGACATCGGCGCGGACGAGGCCGAGCAGATATTGAAGGATTTCTTCGCGTCCCGGCGTTGATCCTCAGATCGTGATCGGCTTCAGAACCTCTGGTTCCACCACATTCACGTCCGGCAGGGCGGCAATCAATTCATCAGCGGATTGTGCCAGGACGGGGAAGGTCTTGTAGTGGCAGGGAATTACGGTCTGGAAATCGAAATACCGTTTCGCCGCATAGGCCACGCGCGCCATATCCATCGTGTAATGCCCCCCGGCGCACAGAATGCCGATATCGGGTTTGTGCAGGTCGCCCATCCACTCCATATCCGCCATGATGTCGGTGTCGCCGGACAGATAGATCACGTGCCCTTCGCCTGCGATCATAAACCCGACCTCGGCACCTGCGCAGAGGGGCCGATCGCCGCCCAGATAATCGAAGCTGGCGGAATGTGATGCGTTCACCATCGTCACCTTGGCTCCGTTCAGGTCGATGGTGCCGCCCTTGCCGAACCCCAGCGTATCGACCTCGCCTTCATTGCCCCAGAAGGTGGCAAGCTCATGGATCGCCGCAATCGGAATGCCTTTCTCGCGTGCAATGGCTAGGGTTGAGGAAGCGTGGTCGCCGTGCCCGTGGGTGATCAGGATGTGAGTCGCGCCAGCGGTGGCCTGGTCCCGGCGATCCTCGGGAAACATCGGGTTACCATCCAGCCATGGATCAACCAGTAAAACCGCGTCTTCAATCTCGATCCGAAAACCGGAATGTCCAAGGAATGTGATTTGCATGGAAAGCCTCCCTTCTCATCGTTTGGGGTCAGAGTAGCACCAAAACCGCCCCTGTCACCTGTGGGACAGCGCCGCAAGCCGTTCACATGGCTTGCGGGCGGGACGGGCGCGCGCTAAACGAACTGGCGAAACACAGACGGGAGCACCCCATGTCGATCGACATCGAAACCGCGCGCAAGGTTGCGCATCTGGCCCGCATCAAGGTCGAAGACGACCGCTTGCCGGAGCTTGCCGAAAACTTCAACGCGATCCTCGGCTTTATCGAGCAGTTGAACGAGGTGGACGTGGACGGGATCGAACCGATGACCTCAGTCACGCCGATGCGTCTGAAGCGGCGCGAAGACGTGGTGACGGATGGCAGCATGCAGGACAAGATACTGTCAAACGCGCCTGACGCACGTGAAGGCTTCTTTGCGGTTCCGAAGGTGGTGGAATAATGGCTGACCTGAACAAACTGACGATTGCGGATGCCCGCGATGCGATGCGCAGGGGCGATCTGACATCTGTCGAACTGACCGAGGCGTGTCTGACCGAGATCGAAGGCGCAGGCGCGCTGGGCGCGTTTGTCCACAAAACGCCCGAACTTGCGCGCGAACAGGCCAAAGCGGCGGACGACCGCATCAAGGCGGGCGATGCGCCTGACATGTGCGGCATCCCGCTGGGGATCAAAGACTTGTTCTGCACCAAGGGCGTGGCGTCACAAGCGGGTAGCCGCATTCTTGAAGGCTTCATCCCGGAATACGAATCGACTGTCAGTCAAAACCTTCTGGACAATGGCACCGTCATGTTGGGCAAGCTCAACATGGATGAATTCGCGATGGGTTCGTCGAACGAGACGAGCGTGTATGGCAATGCAGTGAATCCGTGGAAAATCGACGACCGCAAGCTGACACCGGGCGGAAGTTCGGGCGGGTCGGCGTCGGCTGTGGCCGCTGACCTTTGCCTTGCCGCGACCGGCACCGACACAGGCGGGTCAATCCGCCAGCCTGCCGCCTTTACTGGCATTACCGGGATCAAGCCGACCTATGGGCGATGCTCGCGCTGGGGTGTTGTGGCGTTCGCATCTTCGTTGGATCAGGCTGGTCCGATGACCAAATCGGTGCGCGACGCTGCGATCATGCTGGAAGCGATGTGCAGCCATGATGCGAAAGATTCCACCAGTGCAGACCTGCCAGTGCCGAATTTCGAGGCCATGCTGACCGGTAACATCAAGGGCAAGAAGATCGGTATTCCCAAGGAATATCGCATGGACGGTATGCCGGACGAGATTGAAGCGTTGTGGGCCAAAGGTGCCGACATGCTGCGCGACGCGGGGGCCGAGATTGTTGATATCTCGCTGCCTCACACGAAATATGCTCTGCCCGCCTATTATGTGATTGCACCAGCAGAGGCGTCGTCGAACCTCGCCCGATATGACGGCGTGCGTTATGGCCACCGTGCCAAGCTGGGGCAGGGCGATGGCATTACCGAGATGTATGAGAAAACCCGCGCCGAAGGGTTCGGGGCCGAAGTGCAACGCCGCGTCATGGTTGGCACCTATGTGTTGTCGGCGGGCTTCTATGACGCCTATTACAATCGTGCCCGCAAGGTGCGCGCGCTGATCAAGAAAGACTTCGAAGATGTGTTCGCGCAAGGCATCGACGCAATCCTGACACCCGCGACGCCGTCTGCCGCCTTTGGGCTGGGCGAGATGGAAAACGCCGATCCGGTCAAGATGTATCTGAACGACGTGTTCACCGTGACGGTGAACCTTGCCGGGTTGCCGGGTATTTCGGTACCCGCCGGGCTGGACGCGCAGGGCTTGCCGCTGGGTCTGCAACTGATCGGGCGCCCGTGGGAAGAAGGCGATCTGCTGAATATCGCTCACGAGGTAGAGCAACGTGCCGGATTTGTGGCAAAGCCCCGGAAATGGTGGTAACTCCTGCAAATTATTAACTCCTTGCTGCGAGAAAGAGGGTTCTATGCGGTATATTTTGGGTCTCGTCGCCGTTGCTTCGGTTTCAGCTTGCGCCAGCAATGCCCCTGACAGCCGGTCGCCTGCGAATGTGACACCTGCTGTCGATCCGGTGTCGGGTGCGCCTTTGTCGGCGATGATCGAAGGGAGCTCTGTCACCAGTCAGTCGATTGATGGCAATCAGAATGCCGCTGTCGCGCCCGGCATTTCCGACGAACAGGATTTCAGTGCCGTCGCGGCCCGCGAAAGTATTGAAAGTGACGCCCAGCGTATCGAAAGCTATCAGGCCGCCTATCAACAGGCCGAGGTGGTCGCCGTCCCTGAACGCCCCGAAGGCAGTTCGGTTTCGGTGGTGGAATATGCGTTGTCGACCACCAATACGGTGGGGCAGTCGATCTATTCCCGCTCGGCATTGTCGGGCGACGCGCGGGCAGAACGCAATTGCGCGCGCTATACTTCCGCCGATTTTGCACAAATCGCGTTTCTTGAGGCCGGTGGCCCCAAGCGAGACAGACATGGGTTGGACCCCGATGGTGACGGATTTGCCTGCGGTTGGAACCCGGCCCCCTTCCGCTCCGCCCGTGGTGCGGTCGAGGATACGGCAGTGGTCGAAGATTCTGGCATCAGCAAAGCGGACCTGGAAGCCGTGGGCATCACGACTGATGATACGAGTGATCTTGCCGACCCGGCACCGCTTCCGGGTGAAACCCTTAACATCTCGGGCGAAACCGTCGCGAGCGAATAGGTGCAGATCACATCCCGTCCGTCCCCGAATTTCGGCCCGCGACGGGATGGCCTCGCACCTTCGTTGATCGTTCTTCATTATACCGCCATGGCTGATCCGGCCGAGGCGTTGGATCGTCTTTGCGCGCCTGAACACGAAGTGTCTGCCCATTACCTGATCCACCGCGACGGGCGGGTGTTTCAGTTGGTGGATGAAGATATGCGCGCGTGGCACGCGGGGGCAGGCACGTGGCGCGGGATGGATGACATCAATTCCCGCTCGATCGGGATCGAGATCGACAATGATGGGGTATCCCCGTTCAGCGAACCGCAGTTGGCACAGCTTGAAAAATTGTTGCCCCTGATCATGGAGCGATGGTCGATTCCCATAGAAGGTGTGATCGGGCATAGCGACATGGCACCGGACCGCAAATCCGATCCCGGTCGGCGGTTCCCGTGGTCCCGGCTTGCACGACAAGAGTTGGCCATCTGGCCTGATGGTTCCGAAACCACGCCGGATGAGGCGGAGTTTCTTCAACAGGCGGCTGTTTTCGGTTATCCATCGAATGCCGGGTGCACCGCTGTGCTTGATGCTTTGCGCCAACGCTTCCGCCCGTGGGCTGTTGGGCCGTTGGATAGGCGCGACATGGGAATTGTCGCTGACCTTTCCAAACGCTTCCCCGTTGACGCGCCCACACCCAACGCTTAAGTCGCTTTATGCGCGGATGGCTGGATGACCGCGGGTGACTGTGGGGGCGTGCTCCTGCGTGACGCGAGGAAAGTCCGGACTCCACAAGGCAATGGTGCCGGGTAATGCCCGGCCGGGGAAACCCGAGGGAAAGCGCCACAGAGAACAGACGGCCTGCGCCTGTCGCGGGTCACGGTGAAACGGTGGGGTAAGAGCCCACCGCGCGCTTGGCAACAAGGGCGGCACGGCAAGCCCCACCAGGAGCAATGCCAAATAGGGACCGCACGGGGCTTGCCCCAAAGCCGCCTTGGCTTTTGCAGGTCCGGGTTGGCAGCTTGAGGTGTCTGGTAACAGGCATCCTAGAGGAATGGTCATCCACGGTGGCAACACCTGGACAGAATCCGGCTTACAGGCCGTCCGCGCAATATTTCACGCCGATTGGGCGCCGTCATGCGCGTCGTTTCGGAACGCGCGCGAATTTCCCGATTGCCTGTTGACTCGGGGGCCAATGACGCTAAAAGGCGGGTTCCAGAGATTTACCCGGGCGGGGTGCGCCCACCCGATGAGGAGCTGACGACATGGCGAAGCCGACCACTATCAAAATCCGCCTGAACTCGACCGCGGATACCGGCCACTTCTATGTGACCAAGAAGAATGCTCGCACCATGACCGAAAAAATGGTTGTGAAGAAATACGACCCGGTTGTGCGCAAGCATGTTGAATATAAGGAAGGTAAGATCAAGTAATCTTGATCCCTTTCGATGTTGAATGGGCCGTGCCGGTGGGCGCGGCCTTTTCGTTTATCAGCTTTGGATCTGTCGATACAGCGTGTCGGCAAAGTGGCGATAGGCCGTGGGTCCGGGGTGAAAGCCGTCCGCCGCCATCGTTGCGGGATCCAGCGACATGTTGAATGGCAGATATTCGATACCCAGCGTCTCGGCTTGCTGAGCCAGGGCCGTATCGAACCGCCTTGCCTGCTGTCCCAGAACAAAACGAAGTGGACCGGGCAGCAGGGGAAACTGATCCAGCGGCGGGACACCCGTGACCAGAATGCGCTGGGCGTGATGGCGTTGGCGTAGCCGGGCGTATAGCTGCTCGCGGTGCTTTAACAATCGGCGCAGCGGGGTTTGTCGGGTGATGTCGTTCACGCCCAACACCACGATGGCAATGTCGACTTCGCCCAGATCGTCAGGCCATTCTTCCAGCGTGGAACGTGTTGTTGCGCCGGTTCTGGCGTGCAGCGACCATGTCAGACGGTAATGCGCGGCAAGTTTGTCTGTCAAACGACCCGACAAGGCTTCGCCTTGATGGGACGCACCGACACCGGCGGCTGAAGAATCTCCGATAATAGCAAGACGCAGCGAAGAACCATCGCCAGTCTGTCCCGTGCGAGGCCCCGCAGGTTCCGGCAGGCTGGCCGCTGTTTTGCGAACAAGCAGCGCTTGCGCGATCAGAAGGGGAGCAAGGGCAAGTTTCAGAACTCTGTCAGACATGGGCCTGTTCCAAGCAAAAAGGGCCGGTCCCTCAAGACCGGCCCTTTGTTCGTTTGTTACGCCTGCTTATTCACGGTTGCCCAGGAATTGCAGCAGGAACATGAACAGGTTGATGAAGTCCAGATACAGGTTCAGTGCACCCATGATTGCGGATTTCGCCAGCCATTCGCTGTCCATAGCCTGCGCGTGCGCAATGTAATCCGTCTTGATCTTCTGCGTGTCATAAGCTGTCAGGCCAGCAAAGATCAGAACACCGATTACCGAGATCGCAAAATGAAGCATCGAGCTTCCGATGAAGATGTTGACGATCGACGCCACGATCAGACCAATCAGACCCATGATCAGGAATGCCCCCAATGCGCTTAGGTCGCGCTTGGTGGTGTAGCCATAAAGGCTTAGACCCGCGAAGGCGATTGCGGTGATCAAGAAGGTTTGCACGATCGACACGCCGGTGAAAACAAGGAAGATCGAGCTGATCGACAGCCCCATCAGCGCGGCAAACGCATAGAAGAACAGTTGCGCACCTGACGCGGACAAGCGGTTAATGGCGGCGCCGAAGGCAAACACCATAGCCAGCGGAGCGAACATAACGACCCATTTCAGCGGCGACATATAGATCGCCTGACCCAATCCGGTCAGGTATTTACCTTCGCTTATCGCAGCGGTCGCACCTGTCGGATCGGTGGTTACCGCAAGGCCAGCGATGGCCCAGCTTGCCAAGGCAGTGATCAGAAGACCCACGGACATCAGCCCATAGACCTTGTTCATATGGGCGCGAAGCCCTTCGTCGATTGCGGCGCGGGTGCCTACGCCTGCGCGAACCGTATCATATTGAGCCATTTAGATAGACCTCCAGAAAAACACAACTGGCGAGCCCCAAACGGAAACCGCCCTTGGCCTTAATATCGGCAAGGGCGGACTGTATTTCAAGAGGAATAGGATAACTTGATCGGAAAGATCAGATGTTAGTTCCAGTGCGCCGGAATATCCCAAATGGGGCGGTTCGCTTCGCGATACGCAGCGTCTGGTGTCAGACCGATATCTTTCAACCGGATCGCGTCCAAATTTGCCAGTGCATGACGTTCGCGATGGACCTCCCAGGCGTGGACCAGCCAAGCCAGCGGTGAGAACGCGCGCTTTACGGTAGGGGCATTGGTGCAGATAACAGCAGACATCTCGTCTCTCCTTCTCAGAGGTAAATGGTTGATAGGCGTTGCATCAACGTTCTTGATGTTTATGCTGATCTAGGTTTGATAAGTAAAATGAATGTTTTTGCTATTATGCATCAAGAGGTGTGATATGCCCCGAAATCTTGACCTGACGGCTTTGCGCAGTTTTGTAACCGTTGCGGACGCGGGCGGAGTGACACGTGCGGCGGGGCTTTTGCATCTGACCCAGTCCGCCGTGTCGATGCAGTTGAAACGGCTTGAGGAAAGTTTGGGTCGTCCTTTGTTGGATCGTTCGGGGCGGGGGGTGTCGCTGACTGCCGACGGCGAACAATTGCTGGGATATGCGCGCCGCATGATGCGCCTGAATGACGAGGTTTATGCGCGCCTTACGGATCACGCGTATGAGGGTGAGATCGTCTTGGGGGTTCCCTCCGATGTGGTCTATCCGGCGATCCCCACGGTGTTGAAGCAGTTTCACGCCGAATATCCGAGGATGCGCGTCCACTTGATCTCGTCCTATACAAGCCGTCTGAAATCCATGTTCGCGCGTGGCGAATGTGACATCACCCTGACCACAGAAGAAGAAAAGGACGCCGGTGCCGAAACCCTGGCCGCGCTTCCGCTGGTCTGGGTCGGGGCGCCGAACGGTCAGGCATGGCGTTCAAGACCGCTGCGGCTTGCTTTTGAGCGTAACTGCATTTTCCGCAAGGGCGTTCAAAAAGCCCTGAATGCGGCGAATATTCAGTGGGAGATGGGGGTTGACGGTGATTCTACCCGCACGATCGAGGCATCGTTGTCAGCAGATCTGGCCGTGCACGCCGTGATCGATGGCACCGTTCAGCCGTTTCTAGAGCAGATCGACCACGGAGGAGCATTGCCGGATCTTGCTGTCACCCGGGTGAACATGTATGCGGCGAGCAATTCGGGCGGCCAGGCCATGCAGGACTTGCTGTCGATGATCCGCCGGGCATTTGCCGAACTCTAGGGCGATGGCGGCATGGTGACGACCACCTTGCCCGTCGATTTGCGCTGCCTCAGCAGGTCCAAGGCCTCGCCCGCGCGGTCAAGCGGTAGCGTGTGGCTGACATGGGGTTTGATTCTGCCTTCGCCATACCAGGTCAGCAACTGACGCAGGCTGTCGGTCAAGGGGTCGGGTCGGAACTTCAGATACCCGCCCCAGTAAAAGCCGATCAGAGTGATGTTCTTGACCAGCATGTGATTTGGCCGCACCTCGGGCAGATCGCCACTGGCAAAACCGATCAACAGGATCCGGGCTTCCGGGTTGCAGGCGCGGAAGGCCGCGTTGAACTGGTCGCCGCCGATCGCGTCATAGACCACATCTGCTCCGCCCAACGCCTTGACCTCGTCTCGGATGTCCTGTGTGTCCGTGTCGATCAGATGATCGGCGCCGGCGCGACGGCAGACCTCCAGTTTCTCGGCCCCGCGCGCGCAAGCGACGACCCGCGCACCCATGACCTTGCCAATTTCCACTGCGGTCAGCCCGACCCCACCGGCTGCGCCCAGAACGACCAGTGTTTCGCCCGGTTGCAGCCGTGCTTTGTAGTCCAGCGCCATGTGGCTTGTGCCATAGGCGATCTGGAACGCGGCGGCGTCTTGGAAGCTCATGTTGTCGGGCAGGGGCAGGCATCGGGTCGCATCGAACACACCCTGTTCGGCCAGACCATCGCGGCCAGAAAAGACCACAACCCGTGTCCCTGGCTTGGGACCGTCAGCATCCGGGCCAAGGGCGGTGACGATCCCGGCCGGTTCCATCCCCAGCGAAAAGGGTGGCCGTGGCGTGTCCTGGTATTTACCTTTCGACATCAGCAGATCGGCGAAATTCAAACCACAAGCGCGGATGTCCACCAATGCTTGTCCGGATTGGGGAGTTGGCGTGGCGACGTCAACCAGCTGTGCCGGATGGTCGAAATCTGTGACGAGAAAGGTTTTCATGCGGGCTCCTTTTGGCAACTCCATAGGTGTTTCCGAGCGGAAAATCGAGCAAGATAGTAGAGAATCATCTGCTCGCCTCAGCGTTGTGTAGTTGCAAAATGCAAAACTTGTTGCTAATCTCCTTTTGCGTGTGCTTCCATGTTGACGACTTTCGCTGTGGTGGAGGCGCAAAAAATGCGAATGAATACGTATATCGTATTGGTATTAATAAGTTTTTCATTATTGACGTCGAAGCTGACCAAAAAGACAGGTTGAGTGAACGCGTCGACACATGGTCAGTGGTTGCGTAATTCAATCTAGTAACGAGGAGTGGTTCAATGAAACATCCGGTGGATGTCCATGTTGGTAAACGCGTCCGTCACCGCCGTTGGATGGTGGGGATGACGCAGCAGCAGTTGGCTGAAAAAGTAGGGATCAAATTCCAACAGATCCAGAAATACGAAACCGGCATGAACCGCGTCTCTGCGTCTCGGCTTTGGGATATCGCGGCAGCACTTTCGGTGCCGGTCAGCTTTTTCTTTGAAGGGCTGGAAAGCAAACCCGATGCCGATACCGAAGGTGCCCTGCCGGGCGACATCCTGGCGGATAAAGAAGCTCTGGAACTGGTGCGCAGCTATTACGCCATTCCTGACAATCAACGTCGTCGCCTGTTTGAACTGGCGCGTGTCCTGTCAGACGTGGCCTGAGCTTGACGCCAGACCGGTTGCCCTGTTACCGCGCGGTCAACAAACTGCCGGGGTGACATGGTGACCGATCTGACGTCAGAGACCAAACAGGAATTGCTGCGCGTTGCTGAGGCTTTGGCCGATGCGGCGCGCAAAGCCATCCTGCCCTATTTCCGCGCCGATGGCCTGACTGCTGACAACAAGCTCAGCGAAGGGTTTGATCCGGTCACCGAAGGCGACCGCGCAGCAGAACGCGCGATGCGCGACCTTTTGGCAGTCCTGCGCCCAAAGGATACCGTTCTGGGCGAGGAATTCGGCCTGACCGCAGGGGAAAGCGGTCTGACATGGGTGCTTGACCCGATTGATGGTACCCGCGCCTTTCTGTCGGGCACACCCACATGGGGTGTGTTGATCGCAGTCGGCGATGACAACGGCCCCCAGCTTGGCGTTATTGATCAGCCTTATATTGGGGAACGCTTCATCGGCGGTTTCGGCGAAGCCCGTGTTGACGGGCCGCACGGAACACGCCGTTTGCAGACACGCGCGCCGCGCGATCTGGCGGATGCGATTCTGTTCACGACATTCCCGGAAGTTGGCACGCCGCAGGAAGGCCAAGCGTTTCAACGGCTGTCAAACGAGGTCAAGCTGACGCGGTTCGGTCTGGATTGCTATGCCTATGGGCTGGTGGCCGCAGGACAAATCGACCTTGTGGTCGAGGCCGGCTTGCAGGCGTATGACATCCAAGGCCCGATGGCGGTGATCGAAGCGGCAGGTGGTATTGTCACGAACTGGGAAGGCGGACCCGTGCATCAAGGCGGGCGCGTGGTGGCAGCGGCCAATCGGCAGATCCACGCTGCGGCGCTGGCGTTTCTGTCCTGCCCCTGAACGGCTGATCAAGGGTATTGTAGGGGACCGCCTGTGCGTGGCAAAATGCCCAAGCGCGCGAGTCCTTTGCCCTTTCTGTCGCCGCCAGAGTTGTCTCACCGAAATGGGCGGGAGGAGACAACATGGACTATCTGATCCGCAATGCACGAACCATTTTGACGATGGATGATGACAGCCGCGAGCTATCATCCACCGACATTCGCATTTCGAATGGTGTTATCACCGCCATTGGGCCCCAGCTTGAACAGGATTGCGAAGTGCTGGACGCAAGCCGCGCCGTTGTGACGCCGGGCCTCGTGAACACCCATCATCATCTGTATCAAACCCTGACGCGGGCAGTGCCTGGCGGACAGGACGCGCTTTTGTTTGGCTGGTTGCAAACCCTCTACCCGATTTGGTCGCGCTTCGGCCCGGATGAGATGCGCGTGTCGGCCATGGTGGGTCTGGCCGAACTGGCCTTGTCGGGTTGCACGATGAGCTCGGATCACCTCTATCTCTATCCCGGCGGTGCGCGGCTTGAGGATACGATCGACGGCGCGCGCGAAGTCGGTCTGCGCTTTCATCCCACGCGTGGCGCGATGTCGATCGGGGAAAGCGATGGCGGCCTGCCGCCCGACATGCTGGTCGAGCGCGAAAGCGCAATTCTTGAAGATTGCATCCGGGTGATTGATGCCTTTCACGATCCGTCCGACGGCGCGATGTTGCGGGTGGGCGTGGCACCGTGTTCGCCCTTTTCGGTCAGTCGTGAGTTGATGCGGGACGCGGCCCTTCTGGCGCGTGACAAAGGCGTGATGCTGCACACCCATCTGGCAGAAAACGACGAGGACATCGCCTATAGCCAGGCGCAGTTTGGCTGTCGGCCGGGTCAATATGCCGAAGAACTGGGTTGGGTCGGGGATGATGTCTGGCACGCTCATTGTGTCAAGCTGGACAGCACCGAGATTGACCTGTTCGCCCACACGCGCACCGGGGTCGCGCATTGCCCCTGCTCCAACTGCCGACTTGGATCGGGAATCGCGCCTGTGCGCCAGATGCGCGACGCGGGCGTCAAGGTTGGCTTGGGGGTGGATGGTTCTGCCTCCAACGATCAGGGCAACCTGATGGAGGAAGCGCGTCAAGCCATGCTTTTGCAACGCGTGGCCTTCGGCGCCGACAAGATGAGCGCCCGCGAGGTGTTGCGCATCGCCACCCGCGGCGGGGCCGAGGTTCTTGGGCGTCACGATTGCGGCCAGATCGCCGTGGGCAAGCGTGCGGATATAGCGATCTGGGATGTGTCCGGGCTGGAAAGCGCAGGCAGCTGGGATCCGGCGGCGCTGGTCTTGGCAGGCCCACGTCAGGTCCGCGACCTGTTTGTCGAAGGGCGGCAGATCGTGCGGGATGGGCGGATCACAACGCTTGACCTGCCGCGATTGATCGAAGATCAAAATCGCCTCGCTGCACGGCTTGGTGCGTGACAGGCTGAACTTGCAATTTTGCGATCAGTTCTTTTTCTGTTAAGATCAGCGGTATTTTAATATTTCTCTCACGCGGATATTGCCGCAGAAAGGATGGGCTCACCATGCTTTCCGTAATGAGTGACAAGACATTTTTAGCACTGGCCGCTGCCCTTGGTTACGGGGTCTCGACCATTTTGATGAAGCATTTTTCCTATGGTTACGCATTGTTGCCACTTGCGTTGCTTGTCGCCGTTTTGGCGGGCACCGTAGTTTCTGAAGTTCTGTTGCTTCGTCAAGTTGAACTCGGTCTTGCCTATATCGCGATCATCGCCACCGAATCCCTGCTTGTGCTGACCTATGCCTTTGTCATTGGCGAAGGGCTGTCGCGGCAGGAAATGGCCGGGGCGGCATTTGTTCTGGTCGGGGTAGCTCTGGTCAGCTTCTAAGGCATGTGCCATTGGCCCAGACTGCTTTGATCGCGCGGTCATCCCCCATCATGATGGTGGGAAAGATCGCTTGCCATATATCCTCGGCGCGCGCTGCGCGCTGGGCGATGGCTGGTGTCGAGGCCAAGTCGATTACGGCCAGATCTGCCTCGGACCCCGGTGCGAGCGTGCCGATCTTGTCGGCCATTCGCAGCGCATGTGCAGATCCTTCGGTCGCCAGCCACCAAAGCTGCGCGGGGTGTAGCGGATGGCCACGAAGCTGAGCCACCTCGTAGGCAGCCGCCATTGTGCGCAACATCGAAAAGGACGACCCGCCGCCCGTATCGGTGGCCAACCCGATCCGGTGCCCCTGTTCCATTAGCGAGTTCATATCGAACAGGCCGGACCCGATGAACATGTTTGAGGTTGGGCAATGGATCAGGCTTGCATCGACCTCGCGAATGCGGTCACGTTCGCGATCGGTCAAATGAATGGCATGCCCCAGAAGTGCGCCTGGCCCCAGCAGGCCGTGACGCTCATAGACATCGAGGTAATCCGTGGCGTCTGGAAACAAATCCGCAACCCATGCAATTTCTTCATGCTGTTCGCTGATATGGGTCTGCATCAGCACATCCGGGTTTTCCGCCCACAACCCGCCAAGTGCCGCCAGTTGGTCAGGCGTTGACGTGGGCGCAAACCGGGGCGTGATGACATAGGACAGCCGATCCTGCCCGTGCCAGCGGTTCAGCAATGCCTTGCTGTCGTCATAGGCGCTCTGTGGCGTGTCTTGCAGCGTCTCGGGGGCGTTCCGATCCATGCAGGTCTTGCCACCCAACACCCGCAATCCGCGCTTTTGGGCTGCGGTGAAATAAGCATCAACGCTTTCGGGATGAATGGTGCAATAACTGACTGTTGTTGTGGTGCCCGACGCGGTGACAAGATCGAAGTAAGACCCGGCAATCTCGGCGGCGTGGGCGGGATCGCCGAACCGGCTTTCTTCGGGAAAGGTATAACTGTTCAGCCAGTCAATCAGACGCTTTCCCCATGACGCAATAATTGCGGTTTGCGGGTAATGGACATGCGCATCGACAAAACCGGGTGAAATCAGGGCGTCGCCATAATCCGTCACCTTCGCCTGTGGATACTTCTGGCGCAACTCGTCCGCTGGCCCGGCCTCTTTGATCATGCCGCCTTCGATGGCGACCGCACCGCGTGGTTCGTGTGTCGTGCTATCGGTCAGAGGTGCCTTGAACGGGTCAGCGGTAAACCGGATGGTCTGTCCCAGAAGAAGCTGCATGTCGTGCCTTTCGTAAACGCCATCGGGCAGATTACGGTTGGAAATTTAACGTGGCAACGGGTTTCTTGCTGTTCCATTGCGCTCGACCATGTCCTATGTTCACGCTGACCAATCGGGAGGGCCTCGTGATGCTGGACGATCAACTTAGCGACGATGTGCTCGAAGAAGGGGATTACGAGCTGGACAAAGAGGTGTTCCAGCCGGTTCTGGCCGCGCTTGAAGCGGAAGATGCCGAAGCGTTGGTCCGGGCGCTTGAACCCGTTCACGCCGCCGACATCGCCGATATTATCGAGCAGTTGGGCCATGACGAGCGTGTCGCACTGGTGCGCCTGTATGGTGGCGAACTGGACGGCGAGATTCTGTCGGAACTGGACGAGGGTCTGCGCGAGGAAATCGTCGGCGCGATGTCTCCGACGGTTTTGGCGGATGCGGTTCGCGAACTTGAGACCGACGATGTCGTCGACCTGATCGAAGACCTTGATGAGCCGCAAACTGCGGCGGTTCTGCGCGCGCTTGATGACGATGATCGGGCCGTGGTCGAACAAAGCCTGTCCTATCCCGAGGAATCCGCGGGCCGCCTGATGCAGCGCGAGCTGGTGTTTGTGCCGGAACATTGGGATGTGGGGCAAACCATTGATTTTCTGCGCAATCAGGAAGATTTACCCGAACAATTCTATCACGTCATTCTGGTCGACCCGCGGATGCGCCCGACAGGTTATGTCACGCTGGGGCGTCTGATGGGCAGTGCCCGCAAGGTCAAGATGGTGGACATTGCCGAGGACAGCTTTCGCACCATACCGGTCATGCAGGACGAAGGCGAAGTGGCCTATGCGTTCAATCAGTACCACCTGATCTCGGCCCCGGTGGTCGATGCAGATGACCGCCTTGTGGGCGTGATCACCATCGATGATGCCATGGTCATTCTGGATGAAGAACATGAAGAAGACATCATGCGTCTGGCTGGTGTGGGTGAAAGCAGCCTGTCGGACCGGGTAATTGACACAACCAAGCGGCGCTTCCCGTGGCTGGCGGTGAACCTTGTGACCGCCATTCTGGCGTCACTGGTGGTTGCGCAGTTTGAGGATGTGATTACGCAATTCGTGGCGCTGGCTGTGCTGATGCCGATCGTGGCCTCGATGGGTGGTAATGCGGGCACGCAGTCGCTGACCGTGGCCGTGCGCTCGCTGGCGACGAAAGACCTGACCTCGGCAAACGTCTGGCGCGTGATCCGGCGCGAAGCCGCTGTGGGTCTGATCAACGGGCTGATCTTTGCCGTGGTCATGGGGCTGGTGGGCGTGGCCTGGTTTGGCACCCCGTTGCTGGGCGTCGTGATCGCCATCGCGATGGTCGTTAATCTGGTGGTGGCGGGTCTGGCCGGGGTTATCATCCCGGTTGTGCTGGATCGCCTCGACATTGACCCCGCGCTGGCATCCGGCGCGTTTGTGACAACCGTCACGGATGTCGTGGGCTTCTTTGCCTTCTTGGGACTTGCTGCGGTGATGTTGCTTTGAAAACAGATCAGGACGACTTGAAAACGATCAAGGCGCGTGCGCGCAAGGCGGCCTTTGCCCGTCGGAAAGACGTGCACAGCGAGGCGCGGTCGGCTGCGGGGGTCGCAAATCTTTTGTCGGTTGTGACCGAGCATAAAGGAAAGACGCTGTCGGGTTATGTGCCGATCCGCACCGAAATCACGCCTGTGCCCGTGATGGCCGCGATGGCCACGCATGGGCCGGTCTGCGTGCCGGTGACTGGTCAACTGGGCGAGCCACTGCGCTTTGCGCTTTGGACCCCGGATTGCGAGATGACCGAGGGCGCGTTTGGCGCGTTCATCCCGGCGACACGGCAGTTTGTCGAGCCCGAGGTGTTGATCGTGCCGCTGCTGTCGTTTGACCGCCATGGCGGTCGTTTGGGGTATGGCGGTGGCTTCTACGACCGAACGCTTGAGGGGCTGCGCGCCAAGCGGCCGACACTTGCCATTGGCTATGCCTACAGCGCGCAAGAGGTGGACGCGGTGCCGCTGGAACCCACCGATCAACTGCTTGACGCAATCGTCACAGATGAAGGCGTGCATTGGGTGTGATCCAAACGCTTTGGCTTGCCCTTTTCACCCATTCGACCTAGGGCTTGGGGCATGAAGATACTTTTTCTTGGCGACATTATGGGGCGCGCGGGCCGGCGTGCTGTGACCGAGCGGCTGAAGGGGCTGCGTGAGGCGTGGAAGCTGGACTTCGTGGTTGTGAACAGCGAAAACGCGACCGGTGGGGCAGGCCTGACCGCCGCACACGCGCGCACGATACTGGACGCAGGTGCTGACGTGATCACGCTGGGCGATCATGCGTTCGACCAACGTGAGATGCTGACTTTTTGCGAGCAGGAGCAGCGGATCATCCGCCCACTGAACTATGCCAAAGACGCGCCGGGCACGGGCGCGCGAGTATTCTCGGACGCCCGTGGGCGCAAGATTCTGGTCACGCAGGCTTTGGGGCAGGTGTTCATGAAGCGCCCTTTCGACGATCCGTTTTCGGCGGTGGATGCAGTGCTGAAACGTCATCCCCTTGGCGGCGCGGTGCAGGCTGCCCTGGTCGATATTCACTGCGAAGCCACGTCCGAGAAGATGGGCATGGGCCATTGGTGTGACGGACGTGCCAGCATCGTGGTTGGCACTCACACGCATGTGCCCACAGCCGACGCGCAAATCCTGCCCAAAGGCACAGCGTTTCAGTCTGATGCCGGCATGTGCGGCGATTATGACAGCGTGATCGGAATGCAGAAAGAAGAACCGATGCGCCGGTTCATCACGGGCATGTCGAAAAGTCGCTTCACCCCAGCGGCGGGCGAGGCGACGTTGTCAGGCCTCTATGTCGAAACCGACGACCGCACCGGCAAGGCCACGCGAGTTCAGATGATCCGCGAGGGTGGACGGTTGGCTCAATCGACACCTTCCGACCTTGGCTGATCCGAACTTCTTCCGGTATTGAACTGTGAAACGTGCAATCAACCCTTAACACACGTGCTGCATTCAGCGAAAAACCGCGCTTGCTCACCGGACGCGCTCCGGGCAAGACTGCACTGACGAACCGAACAGGGACAGCGAATGGGCCTATTTGATTTTGGCGATATGACGTTGGCGGTGCTTTCACTGCTGGTCGTGGCTGGCATGTTCGTGATGTTCTTGCGCGAAACCTTCCCGACCGAGGTCGTCGCCATTGGCGGTGTCGCCATCATGCTGGTCCTGGGCATTCTGGACTATGAACAGGGCTTGAAGGTGTTGTCGAACCCTGCTCCGTGGACAATCGCCGGCATGTTCATCGTCATGGGTGCGCTGGTGCGCACGGGTGCGCTTCATTGGTTTACACAGATCGCTGAGCGCCGGGCCGAGAAACGGCCGGTTCTGGCGTTATCTGCCCTGATGGGGTTCGTGGTGATTGCCTCGGCTTTTGTGTCCAATACGCCCGTCGTTGTGGTGATGATCCCGGTCTTTGTGCAACTTGCCAAGAAAATCGGCTCCTCGGCGTCGAAACTTCTGATACCACTCAGCTATGGTGCCATTCTGGGCGGCACGTTGACCCTGATCGGGACATCGACAAACCTGTTGGTTGACGGTGTGGCGCGTGCTAACGGATTGACGGCCTTCACGATTTTCGAGGTTACACCGCTGGGCATCGCATTGGTGGCCTGGGGCATGATCTATATTTACTTCATTGCGCCGAAGATCCTGCCTGATCGCGACAGCATGGCATCGCTTTTGTCCGACCGGTCCCGCAAGAAGTTCTTTACCGAGGCGGTGGTCCCGCCCGAAAGCAACCTGATCGGGCGCGAAGTGAACGGGGTGCAGTTGTTCAAGCGCGATGGCGTCCGGCTGGTTGACGTTGTGCGGGGCGATGCCTCGCTTCGACGCAATCTGGACGAGGTGACACTGCAAGTCGGCGACCGTGTTGTTCTGCGCACGGCAATGACTGAGCTTTTGAGCCTGCAACGCGACAAAAGCCTGAAACGCGTGGATCAGGTGTCTGCGGTCGAAACCACGACCGTCGAGGTTCTGATTACCCCCGATTGCGGCATGGTTGGAAAGCAGTTGGGTCGGATGCGTCTGCGTCGTCGCTATGGCGTCTATCCTCTTGCCGTGCATCGCAAGAACCAGAATATCGGCCGCCAACTGGATGACCTGGTGGTGCGAGTCGGGGATACGCTGCTGCTGGAAGGCGCGCCCGAGGATATTCACCGGCTGGCGCAGGATATGAACCTGCTGGATGTCTCGAAACCGTCTGCACGCGAATATCGACGTGGTCACGCGCCGATTGCCATCGGGGCGCTGGTGGGTCTGGTTGTATTGGCGGGTATTGGCGTGGCACCGATTTTCTATCTGACCGTGCTTGCCGTGGCGGTGGTTCTGCTGACGCGCTGCATTGACGCGGATGAGGCGTTCGGGGCCGTTGACGGGAGTCTTCTGGTGCTGATTTTTTCGATGCTGGCGATTGGCGCAGGGCTGGAAAACTCGGGCGCGGTGAGCCTGATCGCGGAAAATGTGGCACCGCTTCTTGGTAATTTGCATCCGTTCCTGATCGTCTGGGCGATTTATTTGCTGACATCGGTCCTGACCGAGCTTGTGTCAAACAACGCGGTCGCGGTTGTTGTGACGCCAATTGCCATCGGCCTCGCCAATGCTTTGGGACTGGATCCGCGACCCTTGGTGGTGGCCGTAATGGTGGCCGCCTCGGCCAGTTTTGCAACACCGATCGGATACCAGACCAACACGCTGGTCTATGGTCCGGGCGGCTACAAGTTTTCAGATTTCCTGAAGGTCGGAATTCCGCTGAACTTGTCGGTGGGGCTGCTTGCTTCGGCCCTGATCCCGTTCATCTGGCCGCTCTAGGCGTTCCGGCACGGATCACAGCGGCCAGAACACCAGAATGGCGGGGATCGAGACCGCGACGACCAGAACTTCCAACGGCAGCCCCATCCGCCAATAATCGCCAAAACGATAGCCACCGGGGCCAAGGATCAACGTGTTGTTCTTGTGACCAATCGGGGTCAGGAAGGCGCAGCTTGCCGCCACCGCGACGGCCATCAAAAAGGGATCCGGGTTCTTGCCAAGCGCCTGTGCCATCTGAATACCAACCGGGGCGGCAACGATGGTGGTGGCGGTGTTGTTCAACACATCAGACAGGGTCATCGTGACAATCATCAAAACGGTCAACACAGCCCAGGCCGGCATCCCCTGCGTGATTCCCACCAATGCGTTCGCGATCAGTTCAGTGCCGCCGGATGTTTCCAGTGCCGCGCCCAGCGGGATCATCGACCCCAGCAGGACAACTACGGGCCATTCGATATGGGTATAGAGTTCGGACAGCGGCACAATCTTGGTCAGGGTGTAGCCCACGACCACAAGGCCCAGCGCCACGGGCAGATAGATCAGACCAAAGCTGGCCGCCGCCACGGCCCCACCAAACAACCCGATGGCCATCCAGACCTTGTCGTCCTGCGTCACTTTCAGCCCGCGTTCGGCAAGGGGCAGGCCGCCCAACCATTCGGTGACATCGGATTCGGACCCCTGCGGGACCAGCAAAAGAAGAATGTCGCCAGCGCGCACTTCGGTTTTGCGAACTTGCTTGGCGATCCGTTTCCCGGCGCGTGAAATCCCCAACAACACCGAGCGTTGCCGCCAATTCAGCCCGATGGACTGGGCGGTCTTGCCAACGATACGGGCATTGACCGGCACGACAATTTCGACCTTCGACAAGCCATCGCCTTCGGCCCGCAGCTTTTCCTCGCGCTCGGCATCTGTGAACGTCAGGCTCAGGGCGGCGCGAAACTCGTCCAGCGCTTCTGGCCGGGCTTCCAGCACCAGGGCATCGCCAGCTTCAAGTTTCGTGGCGCGCTGGGTGCCATATCGGCGCTTGCCACCGCGCACCAAGCCAAGGATCGCGACATCGTTCTTCTCGGCTGCTTCATCCAGATCTTTCAGACGTTTGCCGATATGTTTCGACTCCTCTGGAACCGTCAATTCTGCGACGTAGAGGCCGAAGTTCTCCATCGGATCCGATCCGTTTTCCACTGTCTCAGCCTGGGGGATCAGTCGCCAGCCGACCAAGGCAACGAAGATCAGACCCGCGGCGGCGGTAACGGCCCCGACCGGGGCGAAATCGAACATATGAAACGGTTCGCCCAGCGCCTCGCCCCGGATCGAGGCGATGATGATGTTGGGTGGGGTGCCGATCAGCGTCACCATGCCACCCAGAATGGTGGCAAAGGACAGGGGCATCAGGCTCAACCCCGGTGGGCGGCCTGCCTTACGGGCGGTCTGCACATCCACGGGCATCAACAACGCCAAGGCGGCAACGTTGTTCATAAACGCAGACAGAACCCCCCCGATTGCACCCATCAGCGCGATATGCGCCCCCAGCGAGCGTGAAGCATCCACCATCGTGCGAGTGATCAGGAACACTGCGCCAGATCGCACCAGCCCCGCCGACACCACCAGCACCAGTGCCACGATCAGTGTGGCCGGATGTCCGAAGCCGGAAAACGCGTCCTTTGTCGGGACGACCCCCAACACGACGCCCAGCATAAGGGCGGTGAAGGCCACAAGGTCATAGCGATATCGGCCCCACAGCAGCATGCCGAAAACCGCGCCGAAAAGCGAAAAGAGGATGATCTGATCTGTTGTCATGCCTCAAGGCTTACCGCCTGTAAGTGGAAACGTCACCCGTAGATTACGGGGAAAAGAGTGGCCACCAACAACAGTGCCATCGTCAGGTTGAACGACCGAAGACGTGTCGGATTGGTCAGGATCACCCGTATTTTCTGCCCCAGAACCGTCCACACCGAGACCGAGGGCAGGTTGACGATGCCGAAAATCATGGCAACCAGAACCACCGCCGCCATATCGCGCGAGGGCGCATAGACACTGATCGCGGTCAGGGCCATCGCCCAGCCCTTGGGGTTTGGGGTTGACCCACTGGAAGGCGGCGGCTTGCAGAAAACTCATCGGTATGCCGCTTGCTTTGCCGGTGCCGGGCTGCGAGGCGTTCGCGATCTTCCATGCCAGCCACAGCAGATAGACCACGCTGCCGGTTTTCAGGATGGTGTAACTGACGGGATAGAGGTCAAACAGCGTCATCAGCCCCGCGCCCACCAGCACAATCATGAAGGTAAACCCGATGCCGATGCCCAGCATGTGCGGGATCGTGCGCTGAAACCCGAAATTGGCACCCGACGCCATCAGCATCAGGTTGTTCGGCCCCGGCGTGATCGAGGACACGAAGGCAAAGGCCACGAAGGCTGAAAGAAGCTCGATCGTCATAGCGGCAATTATCCGGGATTTTGGCGGCGAATGATTGCATTATTGTGCTGAATGACGCTAGCTGTGCAATTAATGGCGAAAATTGATGGTTTGAATCAGAAAATATTGCAGGAATTGTCACGGGATGGCCGGTTGCCCAACACCGAATTGGCCGACCGCGTCGGGCTTTCGCCGTCGGCCTGCCTGCGCCGTGTGCAAGAGCTTGAGCGACAGGGCGTGATCAAGGGCTATCGTGCAGTGCTGGACCCGGTCGCGCTGGGCAAGGGTTTTGTCGCCTATGTGACGGTCGGCCTGTCCGATCACACCACGGCGGCACAAGAAGGCTTCGAACGGTCTGTCGCGCTGTATGACGAGGTGCGGGAATGTCACAATATCACTGGAACTGTGGAATATTTACTGAGGGTCGAAGCCGAAGACCTGATCGCCTATAAACGGTTTCACACTGACAAGCTGGGCACGCTGCCGCAGGTGCATCAGATCGTCACCCATGTGGTGATGGGGTCGCCCAAGGATGAACGCGCCTAGATATCTTGCCAGCAACGCCCTTGCGGCCCCCCCGACCCCTGCTGTAATGAACCGCGCAACATATCCATACCTGACTTAATTCGGAGGACGCCATGGCTGGCCACTCAAAATGGGCAAACATTCAGCATCGCAAGGGGCGTCAGGACGCCGCGCGCTCGAAGCTGTTTTCAAAACTTGCCAAAGAAATCACCGTGGCCGCCAAGATGGGCGACCCGGATCCTGAAAAGAACCCGCGCCTGCGTTTGGCGGTGAAAGAAGCGAAATCGCAGTCGGTGCCGAAAGACGTGATCGACCGCGCAATCAAGAAATCCCAAGGCGGAGACGCCGAAAACTATGATGAAATCCGGTATGAAGGCTATGGCCCGAACGGCGTGGCGGTCATTGTCGAAACCATGACCGACAACAGGAACCGGACCGCGTCGACCGTGCGCTCGACATTCTCGAAAAACGGCGGCAATCTTGGGGAAACCGGGTCGGTCGGGTTCATGTTCGACCGCAAGGGCGAAGTCACCTATCCGTTGGATGTGGGCGATGCAGACACCGTGATGGAAGCGGCGATTGAAGCTGGTGCCGAAGATTGCGAAACCACCGAAGACGGACATCGCATCGTGTGCGCTGATACCGATCTGAACGAGGTTTCAAACGCGCTGGAAGCCGCGCTGGGCGAAAGCGAATCGACCAAGCTGATCTGGCAGCCGAACATGACCACTGAACTGGATCTTGAAGGCATGCAAAAGCTGATGAAGCTGGTGGACGCGTTGGAGGATGACGACGATGTGCAGCGCGTCACAACCAATTTCGAGGCTACGGACGAGGTTCTGGCCCAGCTCTGACACGGTTCGAAATGCCTGACGACAAGACCCCGGCCCGGAACACCGTGTCGGGGTCTATTGTCTTTCAGGGGAAACTCGGGTCAGGTCGCGGAATGGCAGAACTGACCGTTACCGCGCAAAGACCCATGCACGGCATTCTTTGGATGCTGGCGGCTGGGGTGTTCTTCGTTCTTTTGAACGGGTTGGTAAAGTATGTCGGGCAGACGCTGCCGTCTTCACAAGCGGCATTTTTGCGCTATCTGTTTGGGCTTGCCTTCGTGCTGCCTGCTCTGGGTCAGTTGAAACGCGCGCGGTTCTCGAAGACCATGTGGCGGCTCTTTGCCCTGCGCGGGCTTGTGCACACCGGTGCGGTGCTGTGCTGGTTCTACGCCATGACCCAGATCACGGTGGCCGAGGTTGTGGCGATGAACTACCTCAACCCGATCTATGTGATGTTGGGCGCGGCGCTATTGCTCGGCGAAGGATTCTCGACCCGTCGGATGATCGCCGTCGTGTTTGCCTTTCTCGGGGTGCTGATCATTTTGCGTCCCGGTGTGCGCGAACTGGGCGCAGGTCATCTGGCCATGGTGTTTACCGCCATCTTTCTTGGTGTGTCTTACTTGATCGCCAAACGCCTGTCGCAAGAGGCATCGGCCGCCGTGGTGGTGGCAATCATGTCGATCACGGTAACGATCGGGCTGGCGCCTGCCGCCTGGTTGGTCTGGGTGCCGCCAAACGCCAATCAACTGGCATGGCTGGTCCTGATCGCGTTTTGCGCAACCGCCGGACACTATGCCATGTCGCGCGCCTTTGCCGAAGCACCTGTTTCCGTGACGCAGCCCGTGACCTTCCTGCAAATCATCTGGGCCACAGCGATGGGGGCTTGGCTGTTTTCCGAACCCTTGGATATCTGGGTGGTTTCGGGTGCTGGCGTCATCATCGCCGCCGTCAGCTATATCACGTGGCGCGAGGCGATGTTGAACCGGCGTGTGACGCCCAACCCCAATGCAGCGAAGTCATGAAAAAGGGCGCCATGACTGGCTCCCCCTTTCCATGCTCCAATCAACCGTTAGTCTGACCAGCTAACGCCGGTCAGGTCATTGGCCTGCGTGGGGGCGTTTTCCCAAAGCCCGTTTATCTTCGCGTTGGCAACACCGGTTTTGGCCAGTTGGAACAAAAACCCATTCACGTAGTCATCCGCGATCATCTGCTGCGCTTCTTTGTTCAACCCTGACCGCATGGCGGGGTCCGACGTCACCGACAGTTTCTCAATCAGCGCCTGGAAGTCCGCATTGTCATACTGGAAATAGTAGTCAGGCCGCGCATAGATGTTGATATCGGCAGGTTCAGTGTGGCTGACGATGGTGAGGTCGAAATCCTTGCCTTTGAACACCTGTTCGATCCATTGCGCCCATTCAAGGTTGGATATCTCTGTGTTGATCCCGACCGCACGAAGTTGGGCGGCAATAATCTCACCCCCGCGCCGCGCATAGGATGGCGGCGGCAACATCAGACGCAGGGTCAGACCCTCGGCCCCGGCTTCGGCCAGAAGCGTCTTGGACAGCTCGGGGTCATAGGACGATTGGCCGGTGAGGTCGACGTAATCCGGGTGGTGTGGGGCAAAATGGCTGCCGATCGGGGTGCCGTAACCAAACATCGCGCCGTCGATAATGTCTTGCCTGTTGATGGCGTGGGCGATTGCCTTGCGGACGCGCACATCGGCCAGAGGGCCGGACTTATTGTTCATCGACAGGATCGTTTCGCCCTCGGTCGAGCCAACGATGACGTTGAACCGGGGGTCAGCCTCGAATTGCGACAGTGTTTCAGTGGCCGGAAAGTTCGGGAAGGCATCCACATCTTCGGCCATCATTGCCGCGAAAGCGGCGTTTGGGTCCGAGATGAATTTGAACGTAGCGGTCGCCAGCGCGGGCGCATCGCCCCAATAGGCATCGTTGCGCGCGACAGATACATGATCGCCTTTGGCCCATTCGACAAAGGTGAATGGGCCTGTGCCCACAGGTGCCGTGGCGGCGTTGTCAATGCTTTCAGGTGCCACAATGACAGCATCGCCCCACGCCATGTTGAACGGGAAATTACCGTTGGGGGCGGACAGTTTGACCTCGACCGTCAGGGGATCGGGGGCGGTGACAGCTTCGATATCCGCAAACAGGGCCTTTTGGGCGTTTGTAGACTCTTCGGCGCGGGCACGATCCAGAGAGAAGATGACGTCTTCGGCATCCATTGTTGTGCCGTCGTGGAACGTCACGCCATCACGCAGCTTGAACGTATAGGTCAAGCCATTTTCGCTGACCGACCATTCGCTGGCAAGACCGGGTTGGACAGAACCGTCGGGACCAAACCGGGTCAGACCTTCGAAGATGTTGGCATAAACCACTTCGTCAATCGCCGCAGCCGCCCCGGCAGTCGGGTCTAGGTTGGGCGGTTCAAGCACCATGCCAAGCGTGATCGAGTCGCTTCCGGCCAGCGCGGTTGTGGCCATCATGGCCCACGCGGCGGTGGTGAGTTTAAGGTTGGTCATGGTCGGTCCTCCTTAGCCCAAGACACGGGACTGGCATCATGAAACGCGCGAATCTGTGTCAGTGCAAGGGGAGAGACGCTGCGGCAACTCCCCTTTGAAATTCTGCGATGCAGCATTATAGTGTCGTTGCGAAGAGGATCAGGGGAGGAGAAACCATGAGCGCTTCAGCAAAGATCAACGTGCCGACTCCGTCGGATATTCGTGCCCGAAAAGGCGGCACACCCCTGGTCTGTTTGACGGCCTATGCAACCCCGACAGCGCAGATGATGGACACATATTGCGACATTGTTCTGGTGGGCGACAGCGTAGGTATGGTCGTGCATGGCCTACCCGACACGCTTGGCGTCACAATGGAGATGATGGAACTTCACGGTGCCGCTGTGAAACGCGGATTGACGCAGGCCATGATGGTCGTAGACATGCCGTTCGGATCCTATGAAGAAAGCCCGGAACAGGCCTTTCGCAACGCCGCGCGCCTGATGCGCGTCACCGGCGCGGCGGCCGTGAAGCTGGAAGGTGGCGTGGCAATGGCAGACACGATCCGGTTTTTGACCAGCCGGTCCATCCCGGTGATGGCACATGTGGGGCTGACCCCGCAGGCCATCAACACGTTGGGTGGCTATAAGGTGCAGGGGCGCGGTGAAGACCGCGCGCGGGTGGTTGCGGACGCGAAGGCCGTGGAAGCGGCAGGTGCGTTCTCGGTCGTGCTTGAGAAAGTGCCTGAAAGCCTGTCAGATGAGATCACCGAGACACTTTCCATCCCCACCATTGGCATCGGGGCGTCCGCTGGATGCGACGGTCAAATCCTAGTTGTGGACGACATGCTGGGCTTGTTCACGGCGTTCAAGCCTAAATTTGCCAAACGATATGCGACGCTGGGCAGGGACGGCGAGGTCGCGATCGCGCAGTATGCCAAAGACGTGCGGAATCGCAGCTTCCCAGCGCCCGAGCATGTGTTCGCCGATGAGGTCACAACGAAATGAAGATCATTCGCAACAAGGACGATTTGCGCACCCTGCGTCGCAGTTGGATATTCAAGGGTGAACGCGTGGCCGTGGTGCCAACCATGGGCGCCCTGCATGCGGGTCATTTGTCGTTGGTAGAGATCGCGAAACAGCACGCCGACCGCGTGATCGTTACGATCTTCGTGAACCCGAGGCAGTTCAATAACCCGGATGATCTGGACAAATATCCGCGCACAGAGGATGAAGACGCGACCCGGCTCGCCCCGTTTCGTGTCGATGCGCTCTATGTTCCCACCCCGGATCAGATATATCCCAATGGCTTTGCCACCAATGTCCATATCTCAGGTCTGACCGAGGATCTGGAAGGTGCGCACCGCCCCGGTCACTTCGACGGTGTAGCGACTGTGGTAGCAAAGCTCTTTCTTCAGACACGCGCTGATGTGGCGTGTTTCGGAGAGAAGGACTATCAGCAATTGTTGCTGGTGCGTCGCTTGTCCGAAGATCTGGACATTGAAACCGACGTGTTGGGGTGCGAGACCATCCGTGAAGAGGATGGGTTGGCCATGTCATCGCGCAACGTGCGTATGTCGCCGTCCGAGCGCGCGATCGCACCCGTCTTGAAGGCCGAATTGGACCGGGCGGCGCGTGCAATCCGGCGCGGTGCTGACATACGTGTCGTTCTGGACAGTGCGAAGGCGCAGATCAAGCGCGCAGGCTTCAATGCGGTCGAGTATCTGGAACTGCGCGATGCGGCGCACCTGACCAGTGTATCCAACCTTGATCGTCCGGCACGCCTGCTTGTCGCGGCGATGCTTGGCGATGTCAGGTTGATTGATAATATTCCGATCTGACTACGAGGCGCTGCGCCTGCGGCTTCGCGATGCCGGTGGCTCACGTTGTGAGCCTCAAGGGCTTTGCCCCTCTGCGCTTCGCGCATTCACCCCAGGATATTTTCAGCCAGAAGAAACAAATCGCTGCGTCTTCTGGCCAGAAATATCCCCGCCGGAGGCATGGAATCTATCGAATGAGCAAAGTGCGCCTTCCCCGACTGAAGACGCGCAATCTGGTGGGAGGGTCATCCGATCAACTCCTTCAGCACGAGTGCCATCACGCCTGCGCTGTCGGTCATGTCGTCCACGCCAACCCATTCGTCGGGCTGATGGGCGAGGTCGAGGATGCCGGGGCCGTATGCGATGCAGTTTTTCAGCTTACCAATCCGGTCGATATGTTTTTGGTCATAGGTGCCGGGTGACACCACGTAGATGGGCTGCTGACCCAGCACTTTTTCGATCGCAGCGGCGGTAGTTGTGACCACCGGTGCGTCCTTATCGGTCATTGTCGGGATGACCTCGTGCATATCGCGGATTTCGTAATCGAAACTGGGGCGCTCGGAGCGGATGGTTTCGAGCATCTGCGTGACTTCGGCTTTTACCTCGGCAATATCTTCTTCCATCAGGAATCGGCGGTCGATGACGATGCGGCAGCGGTCGGCCACACACGGGGCGGGCAGCCCAGTGTAGTCGGTGGCCTGTTCGGACTCTCCGCCGTGGATCGAATTGATGTTTAGCGTGGATTGCTTTGCGCCTTCCGGGACGACGGGCATGTCGGTGTTTTTGGTGGCAAGAAGCGGGTAAAGGTAGGTCTCTATTTCTTCCAGCACCGCACCCATGTGTCGGATGGCGCTGTCGCCAAGAAAGGGCATTGATCCATGGGCGATGCGCCCTTTGGTTTCGATCTCGGCCCACCAGACGCCGCGATGACCAAGACAGATCCGGTCTTTGTTCAGTGGTTCCGGGATGATCACATGTTGCACACGGTCCGGATCGAAATATCCCTTCTCTGCCAGATAAGCGACGCCGCCGTAGCCGCCGCTTTCTTCGTCTGCCGTGGCACTGATTTCGACCGCACCTTTGTGATCAGGGAAAAGCGCGACGAAGGCTTCGGCGGCGATGATTGAGGCCGCCAGCCCGCCTTTCATGTCACATGCGCCGCGCCCATAGATGCGGCCATCCACCAACTCACCTCCAAACGGTTCTTTGGTCCAGCCGTGTCCGACCTCGACCACGTCATGGTGGCTGTTGAAATGAACGCAGTCGCCTGCATCTGCGCCCTCATGTCGCGCGATGACGTTCCACCGGGGATATACATCGCTGTCGCCCGGAGTGCCTTCGGCGCGGATCAGGTCAACTTGCCATCCCTGCTGGCCCATACGTTCCGCGAGATAGATGCAGATTGCGCGATAGTCGCGTCCAGGCGGGTTCAGGGTCGGGATGCGGATCAGGTCTTGTGTCAGGGTGATCAGATCGTCGCGGCGACGGGCAATTTCAGCGAGCAGGGGATCTTTTTGGTGAGCCATATGCGAAACTTATGCAGCTTGCGCCGCGCAGGCAATGGGGGTCGGCGCCACATGCCAATTTCACCCAAAACGCGAGCGAAAACGCTGTTGCGGGTCTTTAAATCGCGCTAAACTCGGCCTAATTGTAATGTTATAGTGATTAACTTTATCCCGCAAAGCCGCATGGTCTTTTTGGGATTTGGTGGAGCCAAGGAGGGCACATGTCCAGTTTTGACAAGCAGATTCGCGAAAGCCAGGCGCAGGTTCAGGAAGCGCAGTCCAAGATTTCCGAACTGACTTCGCGGATTGAAACCGCGCGGGCCAAGGCGGCGGCTGGCGAAGATATCTCGATCGATATCGAGAATGCGACGCTTGAGGATGTGCATTCCCACACCGAAGCGATGAACGCGAATATCGCCGAGCTGATCATGGGGCTGGACGATGTGACCTCGGGCTTTTCGCAGGATTTCGATCAGATGCGGTCGAAAACCGGGTGGGAGTCCTTTGTCGGGATATTCTCGAAGGGTAAGTCGGAAAGCATGCGGCAGGAACGGATGCGCACCGCGTCGATCGACGACAAGTTGCAAGAGTTGATCGCGCAGTCGGACAGCATCGTGAACCTGCTGGAAGGCCAGTTGGCGATGCTCAATGAGCAGAAAGAAAAGGTGGGCGCCAATCTGACAGCCACGTTGGATGAACGCGAAATGACCGTGGGAGAGCTGGAAGCTCTGCGCGCCGACATTCTGGCGATGGACCCCAGGATTATCGAGCTTGAGGGCAAAATCGCCAACGAACAGGACGCCGCCAAGCGCACGCAGCTTGAGACTGAGCTGGCCGATCTGAACAGCCAATACAACGCCATGGTGCAGGACGAGCAGGTGAAGCTCGCCAAGTCGCAGACGCTGGAGCGGTATATCGAGAAGGGCAAGACCTGGGTCGATTCACTGCAAAACCAAGCGGCAACGCAGATGGTGTTGATCAACAAGTTGCAGACAGACACCAAGCAACGTGTGGTGCTGTATGACGCGCTGACCAAGTCGTTGAAAACCGCGCAGCAGCAGGACGTGGCGCACCGGATCAACGAGATCGGGGTCGAGACAGACAAAGAAGCGCAAGCCGCGATGGCTGCGATTGGGACCGCGACGAACCAGCGGATGGCGGACATGATGGAAGCCCACGAGGACCAGATGGTCTTTGCCCGCGACGTGCTGGAGGCCAAGGCCAAGGCAGATGAGCGCTTTGCCCGCCGCTTTGCCGAGATTGTCGAGAAGCATGACAAGAATCTGTATGGGCAGTGATCTGTGTATCTTTTTGAACGCGCCAAGTCTTGGAGGCAGCTTACGGCGAAAGCGTCCTTAGCTTCCCTCCTCTTGGTTGTTTACTAAGTCTATTCTCCTCGGACGGCGTTGGGCATTGGCATAATTACAATGATCACTGTTTTGGGTTCTGCCACACTATTATTGGGTTCAAAACAGGAGAAAGCCAGTTCGGATGAGTGAGCGAAGCAATGCGGAGGCTGAACTGTTGTATTAACGTGTTGCCCGGTCGTTAGACCGGGCAGCGCCCGACCCGCCCCACGGGAGGGCGCTTCGCACCCACCCAGGGTCAGGCGCCGCCCTCCTTGGTTTGAATGGAAACTATGACGAACGACATCAAAACCTCTGAACGCACCTCTGCCGGTTTCGCCCCCCGCGACCATGCCGAACTGACGGACACGCAGATCACGCGGCGATATTTCTCGAAGTTCGAGAAGATCACGGCGCATCTGGCCCGTGTCGCTGGGCAGATGGAGGTTGAAGGCAAGCTCACCCGTGATGAGGTGGACGTGTTGGCGCGCTACCTCATCAAACTAGGCCTTAGCTTCAAGGCGCTGGCGAACAAGTATCATATGTCCGACAAGGCCTATGGGCTTGGCGCTGCGACGCTGACGTTTGATCGGCGCGATAGCGGGTTTCCGGTTCATGCCGAACTGCTCCAGATGGCGTCGGACGCGGCACAGGCGGGAACGCATCTGAAAGGCATGGCGTCGGTCGAGGATCTGAAAAGCCAGATGGTCAGCCAGATTGTGGGCGACCTGACCGTGCCGAAGGATTTGCAATATTCACTGTCCCAGCGGCTTTACTATGAAGAGCTTGCGAAGGGCGATTTGTTCTGGCCACAGATGCACCCGGACGTGATCTGGCGAAGGAACAAAGGCGAAGGGCGTGATGTGCGTCGCGTCTATCTGGCCCACTGGGCGGTCTATGACAGCGAAGTCAACCTGCCCACCATATATCTGATGGAGCTTGAGGATACGGGCCGCACAGCCCTGCCCAAAGATGAACGCCGCTGGCCGCAGGTGCAGTCGCATCTGATGGCGCAAAGCATGGCGGGGCTGAAGCTCGTGACCATCGCGACCGGGTTCGACAAGGACTTCGATGATCTGCACCCAAAGCGCCTGCGCCGGTTCCATGTGGGGCCGATGTATAGCCATACATTTACCCAGCAGACCGGCCCGCTGCGCGAGGTCTTGGCCGAGGCGAAAAGCCCGCCCGGCGAAGACTGGGCCTTGGCATGGACGGTCGAGGAACTGAAAAGCCAAAGCGTCAAGGAAGAGAAATCCGGCTGGTTCGGCACGGTGGAACGCGAGATTTTTGCGCTGGACCCGTTTGCAGGTTCCGGCTCGAACATCGGGGCCACCCGAATGGAACGCGCCATTATCATGCCCGCGCGGCCCTTTCAGGTGCTGGCCGAAAAGAACCCCGCCGGGTTCCACGACGTGCGTAAATTTGTTGTCAGCCCCGGTGGCCGGGTGCTGAGTTACCGTTGATTTAGGAGTGCTTGATGTCTTTACCCGCTGATTTGATGGAGCTTCGCGAAGAAGAAATCCGTGCACATTACACGGCGGCTGCCGGGCATCTTAACGGGTTTGACCACACGCCAAGGATTGCCAAACCCAAGCAAGCCGCGCCCGCGCCTGAACGCAGCCCGGGAATTGCCCGCCCGCGTCGGTTTCGCGCCACGACACCGGGGCTTGTGACGCGTTCGACGGCACGGCCCGAAGGGGTGCATTTGGCGGACCGAATTGAAAGCGCAGACGGAGATGACCCGCTCATCTCTCCGCTTCAGGCGACCGTGCTGCATGGGCTGCGTCGCGCGATTGCGGTTGCATTGGCGGTGGGCGAGGGGTTCGCCGAGCAAACCGAACTGGCCGCCCTGCGTCGCGCCAATCTGGAAGGGCGTTTGGGCGCTGACAAGAAAACTGCATTCTCGGAACTTCTGACCGCCGAGGCGCTGATCGTCTTGCATGTGTTCGCCAATGCGACCTCGTTCCTGTTGGCCGATCACGCAAGCGAGGCGTCGATTGAAGTCGGCGCGGTCGAGGAAATCCTGACCGACAATGCGCCGCTTGCGCTGAAGGGCGCGTTGTGGGAGCTGGATCAGGAACTTGCCACCTTTGTCACGTCCGAAGACAAGCTGGTCGCGACCGTCTTGGCCTTTGTCGAACAACTGATGGAAAAGGTCGCCCTGCGCGCCCAGACCGCGTCGCATCTTGGCCCCTTCACGTCCGCCAATTACCGGGTCGAGGCGGACGACCTGACGATTTCCGGCTTCACCCCCGCCCGCGCGTATCGCGGGTCCAAGATCACGATGACGTTCAAGAAACCCAACGAAGTCGTCGGCAACCACATCGCGAAATATCAGGCGATGAAACTGGCCAAGATGCTGATGGCTTATGATTTCGACCGCAAACTGAACCCGTTTGCCGAACTCGGCGGCTTCATTTTCACTTTCATGGGTGACGGAAAGCCCGGCACCGGGAAAACGACGCTGATCCAGATGATGGCCGGGCTGGTCAATGATTATTGCGCTGTGGCGGGTTATCCGTTCCGCTACCAGAATTTCGGCATCGACAATATCGACAGCTATCAGGGCAAGTCGGGCCAGAACGCCAAGGCGTTCATCAACAACGTGCTCGACCCCAACGTGATTGGCTTTGGCACGATTGATGACATCGACCAGATCGCGGGCAAGCGGGGGGATCGTCAGTCCAGCGCGGGTCAGCAAGAGGTCACGGCAGTCCTGATGGAAAGCTTTGCGGGGGCCAATACGGTCGTGCGCGGCAACTGCACCTTCGGTATGTTCTCGAACTATCCCGAGAATGTGGATGATGCCCTGCGCCAACGTGCCGGCGCCCGGTTTCTGGTCGACGGACCCCAAACGCGCGAGGACTATATCGACATCCTGCATCTTCTCATGGGCAAGAACCATGACATCCCGCTGGGTGACCACGACCTTTACGCGGCGCAGGAGATCAAATCCGCCGTCGCGCGCAGTTTCGAAGCCCATTCCCACCCGCAAGAGGATGGTCTGCTCGAGGTCTTCGACCGGGTACGCGACAAGATCGGTGAGTTGGACAGCATCGCCAAGATGGGCACCTATCTGAAAGCCATTCAGGAGGTGGATGAGCGGTTCACCGGGCGGTCGATCAAGAACATCACCGACGCGGTGAAAGTCCGCGCGATGGACTTTGAGCTGCCGGATGAGTGGATGGAACACCCCGAGCTGTTCCTGGTGAAGGATTACGACACCAAGAAGGCGATGATCGCCGAGCTACGCGTGCCCATCACCACCGAGATGGTGATCCAGGAAATCAACCGCTACGCCGATTCAGAATTCCGCTATGCCGACAAGTCAGACGAAGCCGCCATCGAGGCGATGGTGCGTGACTTCGGCCGTCAGGAAGAGGCGAAGAAGCGGTATTTGGAGGGGAAATGAGTACCGAGCCACATTGGGCTTCTGGCCCAGCTGAAGTATTGCGACACGGAATGGATTTGCTTCTGAAGGATTCAGATACGAATCGCAGGCTTGCTATGATCAGCATCGACAATTCTGTCGAGCTGATGATGCAAACCTATGTCAGCCTTCCCAAACGTATATATGGACTCGATATCAGCCGTAAGAAACGGGAAGAAATCTGCGCTGATTTTCCTCGCCTACTTGATGGACTAGAAGAACACGCTTCCCAAAAGATCATCGGCATAGATCTGGGCCTAATCGAGTGGTTTCACAGGTTGCGAAATGAACTCTATCATCAAGGTAATGGGCTAACGGTTGAACGGCTGAAAGTGGAAGCCTATTCGGAACTAGCTTCGAAGCTTTTTGAAAGCTTGTTTGAGACCAAACTAGCGTTGAGCGCCCCTCAGTCTGCGACTTTGTTAGGTCGTTTTCTTGATGCGTGGATTCGAATAGAAAAAATCGCAATCGGGCGGAATGCGCTTCGTGGTTACAATCCAATGAAGTTTGCTGTCGAACTTGTCGAGAAAGAACCCGGTTTTACACAGTCCGATGCCGAACGGTTAATGGACCTAAGGAATCTTCGAAACCAGCTTGTTCACGGGCAACTTGATCCAGGAGTAGAACTTACGCCACAGGTTATGGATGAAGCCGAGAGTTTTGCCGCCAGATTTGAGAGGCTTAAGAAATGAAACGCCTCATCCAACGCGGCCTCATGTTTGGCAATTTGATCCGGGTCGATAGTCCGGCGCTGATCGAGCGGTATAACCGCGCGCTCAAGGGGCTGGCGGGCAAGCAGACGAAGCTCACAGAATTCCACATCGACATCTCCGGCTTCTCGCCCGAGATCGGCGAGGAATTCAAAGACCCGCTCTACCTCAACCCAAATGGCTGCAACCGGCAGTTCATCATTCTGACAGTGGACCAGAAGACCGCGCCGCTGCTGAACGCCATGTTCTCGACCTCGCGCGGGATTTTGCGGCAGTTCATTGCGGACAACGAGGCGAAGCTTTTTGCGCTGACCGCCCATGACGCAGTGGCGGGCGAGCTGATGAATTCGGTCTTTGATGTGTCCGATCCGGCCCGCCTGTTCGACATTCGCAAGATCACAATCGAGGCCGACACAACCCAAAGCCACGTCAAAAACGCGCGCGAGTTGGCCGAGAAGATCGACCATTTCCAGACCGCGCCGAACGCGTGGTATGACGATGATCTGATCGCCGAAATGATTGATCTGGCCCGCGAAACCGGCGACGTGACGCGCGTTCCGGTCGATCTGGGCGTGCAGGAATACGAGCAGGGGAATTTCTGGACGGCGCATTTCGGCGGGCTTTACATTTTCCGCGATGTGGAAAACCCCGCCGTGGTCGTGTCGGGCGACAAGACGCGGTTGGCCGTGCCGCCGCCCGGCAAGGTTCTTGACACGACCGACGCAAACCGTCTCGCGGGGTTCCTCAGCCGCAACGACCTTGTCGGACCTGTCGTTCAGGAACGTGGCGACGGCGGGGCGGCAATCCTGCGCCAGAAGATGGAATTTATTCTGGTCGATGCCGCCACCAGCGCGGGCCTCGATCTGGGCGACATGTCCTCGCGCACCTTGCGCCATGTGGCACAGCGCATGGGTGCGCATCTGCCCGACGCGTTTCGCGGGTTGGCCGCCATGGTGCGCTGGGCTGAAGCGGGGGGGCAATGGCCGCGGATCGACAGCCGCCACCCGGCCTATTTCTATACCCTGCGCGCGCGCCCCGATCATCCCGACCGCGATCTGATCAACCGGCTGCTGTCCGAACTGGCGCCGATGGATTTCCGGCAGCTGTTTATCTGCCACAAAGAGCTTTTCTATGCCGCCTATGCCACATGGCCCGACGAAAAGCGTGAGTTTGTGGCAGAATTCCTGCATCGTGATTATATGGCGAATAAGGCCGGTGCGCGCGAGGCGTTGTTCGGCGGGCGCAAAGACCCGATGAAAATGCCGCGCATCACGCGTGGACGGACGCAAGAAGATATGATCGAGATCGTCGGTCCGTGGGGCGCCGTGAACAGGAGGTAACGATGGGATTGGTGCGACTTGTCATATTTGGGTTTATCGGGCTTAGCATCGTCTATGTGCTGGTCAGCCTATATTCCCGTTCGATCCGGCTGGAAAAGCTGGAAGACCAGTGGGCCGAAGAACATCCCGATGGCGATGAAACCGACCGCGAGGCGTGGTTGCGCGAAGGGATGGAGGACTACAAGAAAAGTTTCCGGCCCAAGCTGATCCTGCTTGTCTATGTCATCCCCGCGCTTTTTGTCCTGATGTCTGTCATTTTAATCAACTGAGGTCCCCCATGCGCCGCATTCGTCTTATCATCCGCAGTCTGATTTTCCTGATCCTGTTCGGCGTGCTGCACTATGTCCTGCCACAACACGACGTGGTGCGGGTCGTGAACACCTATCAGGAACGGCAGGATCTTGGGGACTGGACCCGGATATTCTGGTCTAAGCCGGATGATCAATCTGCAAACCTGATCAACCGCGATGTTCAGTTTGTTCAGACGGTGAAAAAGAAAACCTACCTTCTGGGTTTCGTGCGCCGCGATGCGGAAGAGGTCATGGTTTATCGCAACGAAGACACGGGCTGGGGTTGGCCGTTCTATTTCAAGTTTGACACCGCGAGCTTGCAGACCGAAGTGGACGATCTGCGATCTACGCCGGAAAACCCCAAATGGGCGGTGCTAACCCATTATGGTTGGCGCAATGAGCTGATTTCGGCGTTTCCGAACGCGGTTGCCATCCGCCCGGTGGCAGGCCCGGATGTGACCATTATTCCTTGGTTCAACATCATGTTCTTCGTTGTGCTGGCTGTCATCATCGGGTTCATCCGTGCGTTGTGGCGGCAGTTCCGCGAACGCTCGATCGATCCGGTGTTGGAGGATGCGGGCGAGGCGTGGGACGCCGTTGACGCCCGCGCAGACGAGACACGGGGTCGGTTTTCGCGCTGGTTGGGATCCTGGCGTAAGAAGTGACGAACACTAGAAAAGTGTCGCGTGGAGGGTCCGACGCGGCGCTTTTCTTTCCAGATCAGGTTATTCGCCGTAGGGCACCCAAATGGTCTTCACCTCGGTCGCCTGGGCCAGAAATTCACGGCCTTCGCCTGCTGCCCCGAACCAGTCCCGCGCCTGGGCGTTGTTGACCCATGTGCGTTTCAGGTTGCCCGCGCTTTCTATTTCGACAAGGGCAGAAACGTCTGACCCTGACTGCGCCCAAACAGCGTCCACACCAAGGTGGCCCGCGAGGGGTGAGGCAAGCTCTGCATGACTACCTGTAACGATATTCACCACGCCTGCGGGAACGTCTGACGTGTCAAGCACCTGATAGAAATCGGTCGCGGCCAGCGGAAACGGCTCGCTTGCGGCCAGCACCACGCGGTTGCCCATGGCGATGGCCGGGGCCATCAGCGAGACGAGGCCAAGAAGGGGGGCGTCGTCCGGGCAGAAGCCGCCGATCACGCCGACCGGCTCGTTCATCGCCAGTGCCACGCCACGCATGGGGATGGGCTTCGCAGCCCCATCATATTTATCCGCCCATGCGGCATAGGTGAACAGACGACTGACGGCGGCTTCAACCTCTTTCGACCCATTGCGGCCACCCATCATGGCGTCGATCCGGGCAGCGAATTCGTCCGCGCGAGCCGAGAGGTTCTCGCCGATGTAATAAAGGATCTGTGCGCGCAGATGTCCGGTGGTCTTGGACCAACCTGCCGCCGTGTGTGCGGCCTCGACCGCGTTGCGAATGTCTTTGCGATTAGCGATCCCGACATGTCCCAGCAGCGCGCCCTGTTTGGACCAGACCGCTTTCGAATAGCCGCCGTCGGGACGTGCCTGCTTGCCGCCGATATAGAACTTGGCAGTGCGATCCAGCGCGCCGACCGTTGCTTCTTTCGGGGCGGGGAAGGCAGCGATGGGTTTCAAGGGCTGCGACTTGCCCCGCGGCTTGGTATAGGCGTGAAGCCCTTCCCATCCGCCTTCACGCCCAAAGCCGCTTTCGCGCACGCCACCAAAACCGGCGGCTGCGTCGAACATGTTGGTTCCGTTCACCCAAACCACGCCCGCCGCCAGCTTTGGCGCAATATCGAGGGTCAGGTTCACATTCTCGCTCCACACTGTGGCGGCCAGTCCGTAACGGGTGTTGTTGGCAATCTCGACCGCCTCGGTTGGGGTGCGGAAGGTAGTGGCGACCAGGACGGGCCCGAAGATTTCTTCTTGCATCAGCATTGAGGCCGACGACAGCCCGGTGATCAGTGTGGGCGGATAGAAACATCCCGGCGTGGGGATCGGGCAGGGGGCTTGGTAAAGCTCGCCGTCGCCAGCACCGGCATCGACCAACTCGGTGATGCGCTTGTGCTGCACCGGGTCGACCACGGCCCCCACGTCGATGGATTTGTCCAGCGGGTCGCCCATCCGCAGCTTGTCCATCCGCGCACGCAACTTGGCATAGAACCGGTCGGCGATACCTTCCTGCACGATCAGGCGCGAGCCAGCGCAGCAGACCTGCCCCTGATTGAACCAGATGGCGTCGACCAGCCCTTCTACGGCTGAATCCAGATCGGCGTCGTCAAACACGATATAGGGCGACTTGCCTCCCAATTCCAACGTCAGCGACTTGCCGGATCCCGCCGTTTCGCGCCGGATCACCCGGCCCACTTCGGTCGAGCCGGTGAAGGCGATCTTGTCGATATCCTCATGCGTCACAATCGCTTCGCCCACGCGGCCATCGCCGGTGACGATGTTGACGACGCCTTTGGGCAGTCCGGCTTCGTCGCAGATTTGCGCAAACAGAAGCGCGGTCAGCGATGTGTATTCGGCGGGTTTCAGAACCACGGTGTTGCCCATCGCAATCGCGGGTGCGATTTTCCATGACAGCATCAGCAGCGGGAAGTTCCACGGGATGATCTGGCCGCAGACGCCCAAAGCCTCGCGGTCGGGCAATTCGGCGTCTTGCAATTGCGCCATGCCTGCGTGGTAATAGAAATGCCGCGCGACCAGCGGGATGTCGATATCGCGGCTTTCGCGGATGGGTTTACCATTATCCAGCGTTTCCAGCACCGCAAACAGCCGCGAGTGCTTTTGCACCAGTCGCGCGAGCGCATAGAGGTATTTTGCCCTCTCATGGCCCGACAGTGCGGCCCATTTGCGCTGCGCCCTGCGCGCGGCCGACACAGCAGCGTCCACATCGTCGGATGTGGCCTGCGTGACCTGCGCCAAAACCTCGCCGGTCGCGGGGTTCCTGCTGTCGAAAAGATCTCCGGGCGCTGTCATCTTACCACCGACATAAAGGCCGAACTGTCGGTCGCGCTCGGCAATCCACGCCAGCGCTTCCCGGGCGCTTTCCGGGGCGGGGCCGTATTCCATCGTGTCGAAGATTTCTTTCACAGTCATGTCTAACTCCTCAGCCCATCGGGTGGCGGTAGGTGGCCGAGTAATGTCCGGTCACGTGGTGTTCCAGCTGACGCTCGATATCGCCAAGAAGCGAGCTGGCACCGAAGCGGAACAGGTCGGGTGTTAGCCAATCGTCGCCCAGTTCTTCCTTGATCAGCGCCAGATAGGTGATCGCGTCCTTGGCTTTCGAGATGCCACCTGCGGGCTTGTAACCAACGCGGTAGCCCGTCGCCTCGTAATAATCGCGGATCGCGCGGATCATCACCAGACTGACGGGAAGCGTCGCGTTCACGCTTTCCTTGCCGGTGGAGGTCTTGATGAAATCTGCGCCCGCCATCATGCAAACCAACGAAGCCCGCGCAACATTGCGCAAGCTGCCCAACTCTCCGGTCGCGAGGATGGCTTTTACATGCGCCGCGCCGCATGCCTCGCGGAAGTCACGCATTTCGTCATACAGCGCCTGCCAGTTGCCGGTCAGGACGTGGCGGCGCGAAATGACGATGTCGATCTCGGACGCCCCGACGCGCACGCTTTCGCGAATTTCTTCGACGCGCAGGTGATAGGGGCTGAGGCCCGCGGGAAACCCCGTTGAAACTGCTGCGACCGGCAGGGTGACGCCCATATGATCAAGCGTCTCGACCGCGGGTGCGATCATGTCATGATAAACACAGACCGCGCCGGTGGTGATTTCGTCAACGCCCAGCGACGACAAGATTTCGGATCGCACCGGGTGGGCGGCCTTGGCGCACAGGCGACGCACACGCCCCGCAGTGTCATCACCTGACAGAGTGGTCAGGTCGATCATTGTGATCGCTTTCAACAGCCACGCGGCTTGATGTTCCTTTTTGACGCTGCGCCGCCCCGGAAGGGTCGCACATCGACGTTCAATCGCAGAAGTGTTGGCCTGAGCGGCGCGCACCCAGTTCATGTCAAGGTCCATACCCGGATTGCGGGAATGGGTCACTTGGGGCAACTGTGTCGTGTCCCGATCCCTTTGCGAGGTGCGGGCTGATCTCTGTTCACTTTGCACGGATTTCCCTCGGATTTGTCCAGTGGGTTGTGTTTGCCCAAGGTTCGCACGGGTGTTCAGGATTGGCAATATTTCGGTGGGGGAAGACGTGGCCTGACGATTCTCCGCCGTATTGACGAAACCTGCCGCCATATTCACGGTTTTGCAGGGGGCGGCGCGGCGATTTGATCTCTCGACATGCTGAAAAACGACAATCTTGCAAGGAGTTGTTTCTCCTGACAAGTTGCGCTTAGGATGCTTTATCGGTGATTGCCGGAGGGCTGAGTCTCTCGCGGAACGATTGAGTTCCGTTCAAAGCATCATCCCACAAAAAACTGGTAAGGGAGAACCTTCATGAACATTTCAATCAAAGCGGCCCTTTTGTGCTCGGCATTTGCGATTGCAAGCCCAGCCTTGGCTGCGGGCACCCACCCGGTCACGGGCGAGGCGCTGGCGGACAACCAGACCTATACCTATCGCATGCTCGATGACGTGAAGTCGTTCGACCCGCAAATCAACACGGATGTTGAAGGCTCGCACATTCTGCGCGATCTGTTCGAAGGTCTCGTGAACTCGGACCCGCAAGGTAACTCGGTCCCCGGTGCAGCGGAAAGCTGGGAAGTGTCGGAAGATGGTCTGACCTATACGTTCAAGCTGCGCGATGCCAAGTGGTCGAATGGCGACCCTGTTACCGCCGGTGATTTCGTCTATGCTTGGCGCCGTCTGGCAGATCCGGCCACCGCATCAGAATATGCGTGGTACATGGAACTGATGGGCGTTGAAAATGCCACCAAGATCGTCGCCGGTGAAATGGCACCTGACACGCTGGGTGTGACGGCCCTTGATGACAAGACCCTTGAGGTCAAGATCGACGCGCCGCGCCCCTATTTCCCCGGTATGCTGACACACGCATCGACCTTTCCGGTCAATCAGAGCGTGCTGGAGGCTCATGGCAACGAATGGACCAAACCCGGCAATCTTGTTGGCAACGGTGCCTATGTCCTGACCGATTACGTGCCCGGTGTGAAAGTTACGCGCGAACGTAACCCAATGTATTGGGATAACGACAACACGATCCTTGATACGGTTGTTGCACTGGTTATCAATGATGAAAATATCGCGTTGACCCGTTACGATGCCGGCGAAGTTGACAAGACCGAGGTCCCCGCAGGCCAATATCCTGCCCTGAAGGAAAAACTGCCGGACGAGACCTATTCGACGCCGCGGTCGTGTTCCTATATCTACATGTTCAACTTGCGTGAAAACGGTCCCGAGGCGCTGAAAGATGTGCGTGTTCGCAAGGCGCTGTCATATGCGTTGAATCGTGATGTGATCGTCGACAGCATCCTGAAAGGCGGTCAGTACCCGTCTTACAACTGGACCCACCAGAAAACCGCTGGCTTCGAAATGCCGAACATCGACTATGCGACATGGACGCAGGACGAGCGTATGGCAAAGGCCAAAGAGCTTCTGGAAGAAGCAGGCTATGGCCCCGGCGGCAAGCCGCTTGAACTGACGCTGAACTACAACACGTCCGAGGCGCACAAGAAGATCGCAATCGCTGCCACCCAGATGTGGAAGCAGACTTTGGGTGCCAATATCACTCTGGCCAATTTCGAATGGAAAGTGCACCTGGATAAACTGCGCAATGGTGACTTCGGCATGGCGCGGTATGCGTGGTGTGGTGACTATAACGAACCGTCGACCTATACGGATCTGTTCACCTCGACCTCGGGGCACAACAACGGCAAATACAACAACCCCGAATATGATGCGCTGGCAAAAGCTGCGAAAACTTCGGCTAACCCGGCCGAAGAATACAAGCAGATGGAGCAGTTGCTGGCCGACGATATGCCGATCGTCCCGGTGTATCAGTACACCAATGTGATCATGGTGAAGCCGGACCTGAAGGGCTTCCCCTTTGACGACCTGATGAACAACATCTATTCCCGCACGATGTATAAAGTGGCTGAATAAGCGACCTGTTCTTACCAAACTGGGGCGGGTCCGGGAAACCGGGCCGCCCACCTAAAAGCGGGGCTTCCAAATGCTGGGTTTTGTTCTTCGTCGTATTGCGATGGCCGTTCCAGTCATCCTGATCCTGATCGTTTTCTCGTTCGTCTTGATGCGCGCAGCGCCGGGTGGTCCGTTCACAAAAGAACGCGCATTACCACCAGTGGTGTTAGAGAACATCAACGCCAAATATGGGCTGGATGATCCGTTTCTCGTGCAGATCGGCACCTATCTGAAAAACATCCTGTTCCATTTCGATTTCGGACCCAGCTTTGTCTATCAGGACAGAACGGTGAACCAGATCATTGCCGACGGGTTTCCGGTTACGTTGACCTACGGGTTCTGGACCTTTGTTTTTGCCGTTTTGGTTGGGGGTGCTCTGGGTATTGTGGCTGCGTTGAAGCAGAACACCTGGATCGACTATCTGGCGGTCGGGTTCTCGATCGGAGCGCAGGCCCTGCCCAATTTCATCATGGCGCCCATTCTCGTGCTCGTCTTCACGCTCTGGCTGGGCTGGTTGCCCGGTGGCGGCTGGTGGGGCGGGCCGAACGACCCGAATTCCTATACCTCCTACCTTGTGATGCCGGTCATTGCGCTCGCGACCTCTTACCTTGCGTCGATTGCACGACTTACGCGATCTTCAATGCTGGAGGTGATGAACTCCAACTTTATTCGAACGGCGCGGGCCAAGGGATTGCCGGATCGGACGATCATCCTGCGTCACACGCTGAAACCGGCGCTGATCCCCGTGATTTCGTATCTTGGACCGGCTTTTGTTGGCATGATCACCGGGTCGGTGGTTGTTGATATGTTTCTGTCCACCGGTGGGATCGGTAAAGATTTCGTGCAGGCCGCGCTGAACCGCGACTATTCCGTGATCATGGGGATTACGATCCTTGTCGGCATGCTGACGATCCTGTTCAACTTGGTCGTTGACGTGCTCTACGCATGGATCGATCCACGGATTCGGTACTAGGGGACGGACGCATGGCACATGTAACAAACGTTGAAACCGCCGAAGTCATCAAGGGCCGTTCGCTTTGGCAAGACGCGCGGGCGCGGTTCTTTCGCAACAAGGCAGCGGTCGTATCGCTAATCATCCTTGTCCTTGTCTCGCTGTTTGCGCTGTTTGGCGGGATGTTGACCCCTTGGTCAAATGAAGAGATTGACTGGAACCTGATGGGCGATGTGCGCACCCTTGGTGGCCCGTCGTTCGAGACGAAACACTATTTCGGACTGGACCCGCTGGGCCGTGACCTGTTTGCGCGCGTGGTGCAGGGCACGCAGATTTCGTTGATGATCGGTATCGTCGGCGCGCTGATCTCGGTCGTTGTCGGCACGCTTTACGGCGCGACGGCGGGCTTTATTGGCGGGCGTCTGGACAATATCATGATGCGGATCGTCGATATCCTGATGGCGATCCCCTATATGTTTGTGCTGATCCTGCTGTTGGTGGTGTTTGGACGGTCGATCTTCATGCTGTTCGTTGGCATCGGGTTGATCTCGTGGCTGGACATGGCGCGGATTGCGCGGGGGCAAACGCTTTCCATCAAGAACAAGGAATTTGTCGAGGCTGCGATCGCCACGGGTGTGTCCACCCCCAAGATCATCATCCGCCATATCGTGCCGAACCTGCTGGGCGTGGTCATCGTCTATGCGACGCTTCTGGTGCCGTCGATGATCATGTTCGAAAGCTTCATCTCGTTCCTTGGGCTGGGCGTGCAGGAACCCCTGACCAGCTGGGGGGCGCTTATCAACGAAGGGGCAGGTCAGATGCGCTATGGCACCCTTTGGATGCTGGGCTTCCCGCTGTTCTTCTTCCTGATCTCACTGTTTGCTTTCTTTTTCTTTGGTGACGGCCTGCGCGATGCGCTGGACCCGAAAGACCGGTAGGGGCTAGCGATATGGCACTTCTTGAGGTACGCGATCTGAGCGTCCATTTCGACACCCCTGACGGCACCGTAACCGCCGTGGACGGGATCAGTTTCGACCTGACGGCGGGCGAAACACTGGGTGTGGTCGGGGAAAGCGGGTCCGGCAAAAGTCAGACCGTCTTTGCCATCATGGGCCTGTTGGCGCGCAATGGTCAGGCCACCGGTTCCGTGAGGCTGGCGGGCGAAGAAATTCTGAACATCCCGACCGGTAAGCTGAACAAGATCAGGGCCGAGAAAATCGCGATGATCTTTCAGGATCCGATGACCTGCCTGAACCCGTTCATGCGGGTGTCCGATCAGATGGCCGAGGTGTTGACCCACCACAAAGGCATCTCGAAATCCGAGGCTGTGCGCCAGTCCGTCGACATGCTCGATGCCGTGCGCATCCCCGAAGCGAAAAAGCGGGTCAATATGTATCCGCACGAGTTTTCGGGCGGGATGCGTCAGCGGGTGATGATCGCGATGTCGCTTCTGTGCAAGCCCGACATTCTGATAGCGGACGAACCGACGACGGCGTTGGACGTGACCGTGCAGGCGCAGATCATGAAACTGCTTGAAGACCTGCAATCTGAATTCGGGATGTCCATTATCCTGATCACCCACGACCTGGGTGTGGTCGCAGGATCGTGCAGGGAAACGCTGGTCATGTATGGCGGACAGCAGATGGAATATGGCACCACCGTGGGGCTGTTCGAAATGCCGACCCATCCCTACACGATGGGGCTGTTGAAAGCTGTGCCGCGTCTGGATATCGAAAGCGAGCGTCTGGCAACCATTCCGGGCAGTCCGCCCAACATGATGAACATGCCTGCGGGCTGCCCGTTCTCGCCGCGCTGCGAGTTTGCCATTGAAAAATGCGCCACGATCCGTCCGACACTGGACGGCGTTGCTGGTCGCAAAGTGCGCCGACGCGCCTGTCTTAGACCCCTGGAGGAGCTTGTATGAACGCCCAATCGCCTCTGCTGTCTGTCCGCGACCTGAAAGTCTGGTTCGACATCAAAGCCAAAGGCGCGATGCCTTGGACAGCGCCGGACAAGCTGAAAGCCGTGGATGGTGTCGATTTCGATCTGATGCCGGGGGAAACCCTTGGGATCGTTGGTGAAAGTGGCTGTGGCAAGTCCACATTGGCGCGCGCCATCATGCGGATGGTTCCGGCCGAGGCCGGCACGGTTCTTTGGCTGGGTGACGACCTGCTATCCCTCAACAAGCAAGGTATGCGTGCGCACCGCAAAGAGATGCAGATGATCTTTCAGGATCCACTGGCATCGCTGAACCCGCGCATGACCATCGGCCAGATCGTGGCTGAACCGCTCAAGACCCACTATCCGAGTGTTTCGAAATCCGAGGTGAAGGCTCGCGTGCGCGAGGTGTTGGATCGCGTGGGTATCCTGCCCAACATGATCAACCGTTACCCGCACGAGTTCTCGGGTGGGCAATGTCAGCGGATCGGGATCGCCCGCGCGCTGATCCTGAAGCCGCAGTTGATCATCTGCGATGAACCCGTTTCGGCGCTGGATGTGTCCATTCAGGCGCAAGTGATCAATCTGCTGATGGAAATTCAGGAAGATATGGGGTTAAGCCTGATTTTCATCGCGCATGATCTGTCTGTCGTGAAGCACATATCAACCCGCGTGATGGTGCTTTATCTTGGCAATGTCGTTGAAATCAGCGAGGCCGAGCAGTTGTATCGAGCGCCCGGCCATCCCTATACGCAGGCGCTGATTTCGGCGGTTCCGATACCGGACCCGAAGGCTTACGCTGATAAAGAGGTGCTTATTCTGGATGCGGATCTGCCGTCGCCACTGAACCCGCCTTCAGGCTGTGTGTTTCGCACCCGCTGTCCGCTGGCGAAACCTGTCTGTGCGGAGATCAAGCCGCCGCTGACGGACCGGGGCAATGGGCAGCAGGTCGCCTGCCACGTCATCTGACAAGATCCGAGCACACCATCCGGATACCCCGACAAACGCCGGGATTTGATGATCCGCTTGTGTCGGGAGGTTGATCTCATACAGCTTGGCGATGACCGTCTCAGGCCGACGATACCGTCAGTGTAACCGGTAGCTGGCCTGTTCCGGCGACAACTGGTCGGTTTGACCGGTCCTGAAAAGGTTCGGACATGTAAGTGACCCTGCTTGAAAGTCTTGAGCCACATCAAAGACAGGCCGTCTTCGCAGGTGCAGAAACGCGGCAGGAGGAGTTGTCGGCCCGACCTGTCGGGAGAGTTATGCGTGAAGGACCAAACAGCATGGACAAAAGCCCACTCAGCCCTCTTTTCGACCCACGGTCTGTGGCCGTGTTCGGGGCCAGCCCGTCCGGCAGTTCCGTCGGTGGGTTGGCCTATGCCAACCTGATCTCTGGTGGTTTTGACGGAGCGATTTATCCGATCAATCCCAAGTACAAAAAAATTGGTGAAACTGAATGTTACCGCAACATAGCGGCCATATCGAAAGAGGTTGATCTGGCCGTCATAGCGACCCCCGCACGCACGGTTCCTGGCATCATGCGCGATTGTGCGGCGACAGGTGTGAAAGCGGCGATTATCCTGTCGGCGGGGTTCAGTGATGGCGATCAGAAGGGCCGAGCCTATGAATCGCAAGTCATGCACGAAGCTCGCAAAGGCGGCATCCGGGTCCTTGGGCCGAACTGCGTTGGTCTGGTGCGGCCGTGGCTTGGGTTGAATGCAACGTTTCTAAAGTCGCAAGCCCCCAAGGGTCGCCTTGCGATGGTGTCGCAATCCGGGGCCTTGATCTCGGCCATTGCGGATTGGGCCGGACCGCACCATTCGGGATTTTCGGCGATGGTGTCTTTGGGCAGTTCGCTGGATGTCGATATCGGCGACACTCTGGATTATCTGGTGAACGATCCGAAAACCGATGCGATCCTGCTGTATATAGAAGGCGTGAAAGATGCGCCGAATTTCATGTCGGCGATGCGCCGGGCGGCACGCTTGAAACCCGTGATCGTTTTGAAATCGGGCCGCCATGCCGTCAGCGCGAGGGCAGCACACACCCATACCGGCGCATTGATCGGCTCGGACGAGGTGTTCGACGCAGCGCTGGAGCGCGTCGGTGCGGTGCGGGTCAACACGTTGGGGCAATTGTTCGCCGCCGCCGAGCTTTTGGCGAATACCAAGAAAACTTCCGGAGACCGGTTGTGCATCATAACCAATGGCGGCGGTGCAGGTGTGCTGGCCGCAGACCGTGCAGGAGATTTGGGCATAAGCCTTCCGCCTTTGTCAGAACCGACGCGTAAGGCTCTGGACAAGATACTGCCCGCGTTCTGGAGCCATGCGAACCCCGTCGACATTCTGGGCGATGCGACCCCTGATGCCTATGGCGCGGCGGTCAAGGCCGCGATTGCCGACGCCGAAGTTGACGGCGTTCTGGTGCTGTTGACGCCGCAAGCCATGACCGACGCCACGGTTGCCGCGCAAGCCGTGAAAGATGCCTTGCCGAAGCGCAACAGTAAGCCCGTTCTTGCTTGTTGGATGGGGGAAGATGTGGTTGCGGAAGGACGCATATTGCTGTCCGAAGCCGGAGTTTCCGTGTTTGAGACGCCCGAACGGGCTGTTGAAGGCTTCTCATACCTCGCCCAACATCACCGCAACCGAAAGCTGTCACTGGAAGTTCCCCGTGCGCGGGCTTTTGAACAGGGACTTGATCTGGATGGCGCGCGGATGATCATTGCCAACGCGCTGGCCGCTGGGCGAAGCATTTTGTCGGATACCGAAAGCAAGGCGCTGCTCAGCGCATTCAACATCCCGGTGAACCTGACCTTTGAAGCCAAGACCGCCAACGAGGCGCTGATCGCGGCAGAAACGGTTCGCTTTCCCGTCGCGATGAAAATCTCGTCGCCCGATGTTTCGCACAAGACCGATGTGGGCGGCGTGAAGATAAACGTGGCCCATGCCGCGTCCGTAACGCGCGCGTTTCACGAAATCATTGGCAGCGTAAAGAGCGCGATGCCTGATGCGAAAATCTCGGGCGTCACGGTCGAGGCGATGTCGCATCTGCGCCAAGCCCGCGAGCTAGTGATCGGGGCCAGTCGTGATCCGGTGTTTGGTCCAACAATCTTGTTCGGGGCTGGCGGCACGATGGTTGAGGTGATGAAAGACAGCGCGGTTGCCCTGCCGCCGCTGAATTCGGTCTTGTCGGAACGCCTTATAAATCGCACACGCGTATCAAAGGCGCTGGAAAGTTTCCGTGACTATGACCCGGTCGACAGGGCGGCGCTGGTGGATGTGCTCAAGCGGATTTCGATCATCGTCAGCGAATTGCCCGAGATCATTGAACTGGACATCAACCCGCTGTTTGCCGGGCCGGATGGCGTCTTGGCAGTGGATGCGCGCATTACCGTGGCGCGCCCGCCGTCCAATGATGGTCGCTATGATCACATGGCGATCCATCCCTATCCGCGCCACCTTGCACGGCAGACTTTCCTGCGTGATGGCACCCCCCTGACCATCCGTCCGATCCGGCCAGAGGATGCCGAGCATGAAAAGCAATTCATGCGCGATCTGTCGAATGAAGCAAAGATGATGCGGTTCATGGGATCGGTGAATGAACTCAGCCCCGAGTTGTTGGCGCAGTTCACCCAGATCGACTATCGCCGCGAAATGGCGCTTGTTGCGATGGCCGAGATTGATGGTCAGTCGGTTCAGGTCGGTGTGGCGCGTTATGTGATCAACCCGGATTGGAAAAGCTGTGAATTTGCCGTCGTTGTGTCGGACCGCATCCAAAGTCAGGGGCTGGGCACGAAGCTGATGAAAGGTTTGTTCAAGGCCGCGCAGGATCATGGGCTTCATGTCATCGAAGGCACGGTTCTGCGCAAGAACACCCCGATGCTGCGTTTGATGAAAGATCTGGGGTTCACGCAACGCCCGGACCCGGATGACCATGATGTGGTGATCGTCGAACGCGAGCTTTAGATCGAGGTTCAGGAGAGGAGACCGAATGCTGTCAATCATATCGCACCCAGAGTGCCGAGAACACGATGCTGGCCCCCTGCATCCAGAAAGCAAGGCGCGGCTGGATGCGATCAACAACCAGTTGATCATGTCCGGTATGGATTACGTTGTGCGACATCGCGATGCGCCACTGGTCGAGCGGGCGCAGTTGGAGCGGGTGCATGACTGCGAGTATCTGGACCGTGTCTATGCGCTGGCGCCGGGGCAGGGGATGCAAAGCGTTGAAGTCGATGGCGACACGGTAATGAGCCCGGGGACGTTGCGTGCCGCGGAACGCGCCGCCGGTGCGGGCGTGCTGGGGGTTGATCTGGTGATGTCGAGCGAGGCCAACCCGGTGTTTTGCATGATCCGTCCGCCCGGCCACCACGCTGAACGCGACAAGGCGATGGGGTTTTGTCTGTTCAACAATATCGCGGTGGCTGCCGCTCACGCGATTGAGGCGCACGGGCTAAAACGCGTTGCGATCGTTGATTTCGATGTGCATCACGGAAATGGAACCGAAGAGATATTCAAAACGGAAGAACGTGTCCTGTTCTGTTCCAGCTTTCAGCACCCGTTCTATCCCTTCACGGGGCACGAAAAGGAAACCGACAACCTCGTCGACATTCCCCTGTCAGCGGGTGCCGGTAGCGCGGAATTTCGCGAGGCTGTCAGCGCCCATTGGCTGCCGCACCTCAGGGATTTCAAACCCGAGTTTGTATTTATCTCGGCTGGTTTCGACGCCCATATCGCGGATGACATGTCCAGCGTGCAGTTGACCGATGCCGACTATGAATGGGTCACGCGTGAATTGAAGGCCGTCGCTGACGAGTTTGCCGAAGGACGGATCGTTTCAATGCTGGAAGGCGGATACGAACCGGACGTTCTGGGCCGGTCCGTGGTGAAGCATCTGAACGTGTTGTTGGGCTGATCAGGCGAACCGCGCCGGGCTGAGTGATGCAACCGTATCCTGTCCCAGTTCGGATGGGGAACCTGCAACAATATCGGCCAACAACTGCGACGCGGCGGGGCTGGTCTGAAACCCGTATCCGCCTTGCCCGGCGAACCACAGAAAGTTCGCGTCTCGCGGTGAAGGACCGATGACCAGATTGCGGTCGGGTGCGAAACTGCGCAAACCCGCCCAATTCGATATCATCCGTGTGACGGGTTCCGTCACCAGTTCTTCGTAGCGGGCCAGACCCTCGGCCAAGACCATATCGTCTGCCCACGCGTCGTGCGGGTCGACGGGGTCGGCATCAGCAGGGGATACGATCAGGGCGCCAGCATCGGGTTTGGCATACCAACTTTCGCCCGCGCCCATGAACATCGGCCAACGCGACACGTCGCAGTCCTCCGGTGCCGGAATGCGGGCCATCGACCGGCGAAAGGGCTGGATGCCAAGCGGCGCAATCCCAGCCACCGCGGCAATCTGATCAGCCCAGGCCCCCGCTGCGTTGACCAGCGTTCTGGCGGCGAAAGTGCCTTTCGGGGTCGTGACCTCCCATCCGGTTGCCAAGCGGGTGATGTGCTGGACGCGCGCCCCGGTGATGACCTCACCGTTCGCGCGAATCTCGCGGGCGAAGTTCTGGATCAAGAGGTCGGTGTCGATGTCCCATGCGTCCGCGTGATACCCCGCGCCAACCATGGTCCTGGCTTTCAGGATCGGCACCAACGCACAGGCCTCCTCGACCGAGATACGCTCTATCATCATAGAGGTCAGATCATGCGCCAGAGCGGCTTCTTGCCCTTGTTTCGCAACGATCATCAGACCACGTGGGCTAAGCACCCCGCCGTTTTCGGTTTCATGATACCGACGCGATGCGCGGTTCAGTTCAATCACGCTGGGCGCGCCATAGCTTTCTTCGAACATCGCCGCAGACCGGCCCGAGGCGTGATAGGCAAGGGCAGCCTCTGCCTCTAACAGCGTAACGCGGCCAATATGGGACAGTCGCGCGCCAGCCGACACGCCAGCGATGCCGCCGCCAATGACGATGAAATCCTGCATCTATTGCTCCCGTGAAACATCGTTTGCCGCGACACTGGCATGATGCGAGCCAAAGCGAAAGCCTTTGCCGGGTGTGCGGCCGGGGCAACCCAAATAGAAAAGACCCCGCCCGCAGGCGAGGTCTGATGGTTTGAAATCTCCTCGGATCAACTGGAGGGGATTTCGCCTTCGATACCTTCGACATAGAAGTTCATGCCAGCAAGGGTGCCGTCATCTGCTGTCTCGCCTTCGGCCAGCCAAGGCGAGCCGTCTTGCTTGTTCAGCGGGCCGGTGAAGGCGTGGTATTCGCCTGATGCCAGCGCGTCGCGCAGGGCTTCGGCTTCCGCTTTCACGTCGGCAGGAACAGCGTCCGTGATCTCGCCAATGCCGACCATGCCTGCGCCGATCCCGGCCCAGGTCGAAGCGCTTTCCCAGGTGCCGTCCATGACTGCCTTGGTCCGCTCGATGTAATACGGGCCCCAGTTGTCGATGATCGACGAGACGCGCGGCATCGGCGCATAGTCTGCCATGTCAGATGCCTGACCGAAGGTGATGATGTTCCCGGCTTCTTGCGCTGCGGCTTGCGGCGCGGTCGAATCCGTATGTTGCAGGATGACGTCAGCACCCTGTTCGATCAGAGCTTTGGCGGCGTCTGCTTCTTTGGCCGGATCAAACCATGTGTAGGCCCAGATGATCTTGAACTGGACGTCAGGGTTTACCTTTTTGGCGTGAATATAGGCCGAGTTGATACCCCGGATCACTTCCGGGATCGGGAACGAGGCAATGTAGCCGACGATGTTCGACTTGGTCATCTTGCCCGCGATGTGACCCTGAACTGCGCGACCTTCATAAAAGCGGGCCGAGTAGACCGACACGTTTGGCGCGGTTTTATAGCCGGTTGCGTGTTCGAATTTGACGTCCGGGAACTTCTCCGCCACCGCAATGGTTGCGTCCATGTAGCCAAACGAAGTGGTGAAGATCAGGTCCGCGCCAGACAGCGCCATTTGCGTGATCGCGCGTTCGGCGTCCGCGCCTTCCGGGACGCTTTCCTGATAGATCGTTTCGACCTGGTCGCCGAACTCTTCTTCCACGGCCAAGCGGCCCTGATTGTGTTCATAGGTCCAGCCGCCGTCGCCGACGGGGCCGACGAAGATAAAGCCGACCTTGGTCTTGTCCTGAGCCTGGGCCACCCCGGCCAAACTTGCGGCCAAGGCCACCCCGGCCAATAGTGATTTTACTGCACGCATATCATTCTCCCTTGATGGATTGAGCAGATTTCGGTTTTTCGTTTTCGCGGTCATCGGTGCTCTCGGCAGCCTCGCGAATGCGTCGTTGAATGTTGGTTTCGCTTTCCAAAAGTGCGGCGGTCACGATGGCCGATGGGACGGCAATAACCCCAAGGCCGATGAAAAGCACGATGGTGGTGAAAATCTTGCCGCCGGGCGTGATCGGGAACATATCACCATAGCCCACAGTCGTGAAACTGGCGACCGCCCACCACAGGCTGTCAGGGATCGAGGCAAAGACCTCGGGCTGGGCGTCGTGTTCGAATATATAGATGCCGACCGCCGAGACATAGAGCATCAGGCCGGCGATCACGCCGAAGACCAAAAGTTCACCCCGGACCTGCCGGAAGGCGACCACAAGACGTTCCATCGCGTGTGACCCACGAAACAGCTTCAGCAACCGCACCAGCCGCAACAGGCGGAACGTACGGACCACCAGCCATTGCGGGGTCAGAAGCGCGATCGCAGGCGCGATGCTAAGAAGGTCGATGATGCCCCAGAAGCTGAACGCATAGCGCAGCGGACGCGGGGCAGTGGTCAGACGCACCAGATATTCGATCGAAAAGATGACCAACAGGAAAATTTCGAAACTGAGCAGGAAGTTTCGCAAATATCCCGGCAGTTGTGGCATGGTTTCAAGCGCGATGGCGATCGCTGAGGCGACGATCAGGACGTCCATGACACGGCCAACATTCACGCCGCCCAAGGGCTTGTGCCCATCAAGGATCTCGTGAATATCGGGATTGATCATCTGGGAAACCTAGTGCGTTGCGTGGAAGATGCGCCCAAGTGATCCGGGCGCGCCATGTTGGCCACGCAAAGAGATAACCACAAGCACGAGAATTGTCACGACATAGGGGCTCATCGCCAGGATCTCGACAGGGATCGCGGCACCGGCGGCTTGTAGATTAAGTTGAAGCACCGTGATGCCACCGAATAGATATGCCCCAAGCAGCACGCGCCATGGCCGCCAGCTGGCGAACACAACGATGGCAAGGGCAATCCAGCCCGCGCCCGCTGTCATGCCTTCGACCCATTGCGGAACCCTGACAAGGCTGACATATGCTCCGCCCAGTCCGGCACACGCGCCACCGAAGGCGATGGCCATCAGCCGCACACGAATGACCTTGTAGCCAAGCGCGTGGGCTGCGTCGTGGTTTTCGCCGACACCGCGCAGGATCAAGCCCGCGCGGGTTCGCGTCAGCACATACCACGTGGCGGCCACGATGATCAGGCTGACATAGACCATGGGATCATGTCGAAACAGGATCGGTCCAAGCACTGGAAGATCGCCCAGCAACGGGATGTCCCACTTGGCCATGCTGGGCGCTTTCATTCCTTCGTAGGGCTTGCCGATCAGCGATGACAGGCCAAGTCCGAACAAGGTTAGCCCCAGCCCCGTGGCGACTTGATTGGACATCAGGTAAAGCACCAGGACGCCGAATAACATCGACAGTGCGGCTCCGGCAGCAGCGGCAGCGACAAAGCCCACGGTGGGGCTACCTGTGTTGACGCCAATGGCGAAGCCGACCACGGCACCGGTGATCATCATACCTTCGACCCCAAGGTTCAGGACGCCAGACTTTTCGACCACCGCTTCGCCAATGGCCGCCAAAAGGATCGGTGTGGCCGCGACCATCAGGGACGCCAGCAGTAGGAGTGGATTGATTTGACCAAGATCCATCGGTTTTCTCCTTACACCGTGGCGGTTTTGTTAAAGCGGATACGGTAATGGGACAGCACATCCATCGCCAGAAGGAAGAACATCAGCATCCCCTGAAACATCTGAATGGCGGCCCCTGGCAAACCCAGCATCAGTTGCGCCAGTTCTCCGCCGATATAGGTCAGGGCCATCAAAAGCGCGGCCAGCAGGATGCCAATGGGGTGAAGACGGCCAAGGAAGGCCACGATGATCGCGGTGAACCCATAGCCAGAGTTGAAGTCGATGGTGATTTGCCCTGAGGGGCCCGAGACCTCGAACAGCCCGGCAAGCCCGGCCAACGCCCCTGATGTGCCCAGACAAAACAGGATCAGACGGGTCGGATTGACCCCAGCAAACCGCGCCGCCCGCGGCGCTTCGCCTGTCAGACGCACATGAAAGCCCAGCATATGCCGGGTCAGCAAAACATAGGTGAAGATGACGGCAATAAAGGCCGCGGCCACACCCCAGTGCATGCCGGTGCCGCTGATCAGTTCGGTGTTATAGGCGGCAGGAAAATCACGAAAATTGCGTGATCCGGGGAACCCCATGCCCTCGGGGTTCTTCAAAAGTCCCTGACTGACCGAAGCCAAAAGGTTCTCGGCGACATAGGCCAGCATCAGGCTGACGAGAATTTCGTTGGTACCAAATTTGACTTTCAACAGACCTGGTATCATGGCCCAGGCCCAGCCGCCGATTGCTCCCGCCAGCACCATGGCCGGGAAAATCAGAACGCTTTCAGATGGATAAAAGACCAGCCCGACACCTGCGCCGCAGATGGCCCCCATGATGTATTGGCCTTCCGCCCCGATGTTCCAGATGCCCGCGCGAAACCCAAGGCTTAGACCGATGGCGATCAGGATCAGCGGAGCGGCTTTGACCAGAAGTTGTGGGCGTGAATAGGGTCCGAAAGTTTCGTGAAACAGCGGGTCCCAGAAGATTGTGCGGATGGCTTCCAATGGGGGCTTTCCGAGCATCCAGAACATTATGCCACCCGCGATCATCGTAGCGACGACCGCAAGGATCGGAGTGAACCCTGCCCAGATTTTTGACGGCTGAGGACGTTTTTCCAGATGTATCATGCCGCGCTCTCCTGCTCGCCGCCGCCCATCATCAGGCCGATGGTTTCAACATCCAGATCTTGGGTTGCCACCGGATCGGCCAGACGACCCTCGTTCAACGCGGTGAAACGGTCTGCGATTTCCATCAACTCATCCAGATCCTGACTGATCACGATCACTGCCGCGCCATGATGGGCAAGGTCCAGAAGAGATTGCCGGATCGCCGCCGCGGCCGAGGCATCCACCCCCCAGGTCGGTTGATTCACCACCAGCACCTCCGGCCGTTGCAGCACCTCGCGCCCGATGACGAATTTCTGCAAATTGCCGCCAGACAGCGAACCGGCGGCGTTGTCCGGCCCTGGGGTGCGCACGTCAAATTCCTTGATGACCTTGCGAGCAAAGGTTTCGGCCTTGCCCCAGCGCAGAAAACCGCGTTTGACGAGCTTTTCACGCACAGCGCCTGTCAGAAGGGCGTTTTCGGTCAAGCTCATATCAGGCGCCGCCGAATGTCCAAGACGCTCCTCGGGTGCCGTCAGCAGACCACGAGCGCGGCGGGCATTGGGGTGCAAATTTCCAATTTCTTCACCCGCCAACGATATTGTCCCGCTTTGGGCACGTCCTTCTCCAGACAAGACGGCCAGCAATTCGTCCTGCCCGTTGCCCGCCACACCGCCGACGCCCAATACCTCGCCCTTGTGCACCTCAAGCGAGATGTTGCGCAGGTTCGTACCAAACTCGGTCGGGGATTTCATCGACACGTCGGACAAGGACAACGCCACCGGGCCGGGTTTTGCCGCCTCGCGGAACGGCACATGCAGCGTGTCACCCACCATCATTTCCGCCAGTTGCCGCGCCGACTTCTCGCGCGGGTCGCAGGTATCGACCACTTTGCCCAACCGCAGAACGGTGGCATGTTCGCAAAGCGAACGGATCTCTTCCAGCTTGTGCGAAATATACAGGATCGCTGTGCCTTCTGCGGTCAGTTTTCGCAGGGTTCTGAATAGAACATCAACCTCTTGCGGGGTCAGAACCGAGGTTGGTTCATCCATAATCAAAAGCTTTGGGTCTTGCAAAAGGCAGCGAATGATCTCGACCCGCTGACGTTCCCCGGCAGACAGTTCCCCCACGATGCGCCCCGGATCAAGCGGCAAGCCGTAGGCCTGACTGACCTCGCGTATGCGCGCAGACAGCGCCCGCCGGTCGGGTGGGTTGTCCATCCCCAGCGATATGTTTTCGGCAACTGATAGCGCGTTGAACAGGCTGAAATGCTGAAACACCATCGTCACCCCGGAATTGCGCGCCGCCGCCGGATTGATCGGCGCGAAACCTTCACCGCGAAGCGTCATTTGCCCCGCGTCAGGTTTGACGAGGCCATAGATCATCTTCACAAGCGTCGACTTGCCCGCCCCGTTTTCCCCCAGCAGGGCATGAACTTCGCCCGGCAGGATCGAAAATGAGACCTGATCGTTGGCCACAACACCCGGATAGGCTTTCGTCATCCCCTCAAGTGTCAATAGCGCGTTTTCGTGGCGCGTATCTCCTGTCACCTGGCATTCCCCTGTTGATTTTTTCTTTGTTTGCCACGCCTTTAAGTAGCGCGGAGGCAACCCCGATCGCAATGGCTTGCGGGGTTTTACCAAGGCCCGGATCACCGATCGGGCATTGAATTCTGTTGATCTGTGCGACGCTGTGGCCAAGCGCGGCCAATCGCTTTCGAAACCGCGCCCATTTGGTTGCAGAGCCGATCAGTCCGGCACCGGCGAACGGGCGAGACAGGATCGCATGGCATAGGTCCAGATCCAGGCTGTGGCTATAGGTCAGCACCAGATGATGCGCGTCATGCGGGGCCAGCCGTGCGGCAACAGCGGGATGGGGTGCTGGCAGGGCGGTCACACGCTCTGCAATGGCGTCCGGAAACCTGTCTGTGCCTGTATCGACCCATGTGATCGCCAGATCGTGCACCGGCGACAGAACATTGACCAGCGCCCGCCCGACATGCCCGGCGCCATAAATCCAGATGGGTGTGGTGGGCCGGGTCAGGGGCTCGATCATCCACCCATGCAGAAGTTGTGGGGCAGGGCGCAGCCCCTTGGCCCGCGCCTTATCCAGAACACGCTTTACGGCCAAGGGTGTTGTGTCGACGGCCATCACCGCCCGCGCCACGATCCCGTCCCTTTCCGGTCCAGTCAGATCATCCTCTGCAAAACGCTCGGTCAGCAGCGTGACGGCCCCACCGCAGCATTGACCCAGATCCGGTCCCAGCGGCACGCGTATCAGGGTGCGGCTTCCGCCACCAACCAACAATTCCCGCGCGGCTTCGGTGGCGCGATATTCCAATTCTCCGCCCCCGATTGTGCCGCTTTGCCCGCCCTGCCAGACCAACATGGATGCTCCGACCTCGCGCGGGGTTGAACCGGCTGTGGCTGCGACAACCACGCGGGCGACCGGGCCGTGTCGCGCGATCGCATCGGCCAGTTGGATCAGATCAAAGCTCATCCGGGGCGCACCCGTTCGATGGCGTTCAGAATTTCCTCGGCCGTGGCCGGGGCGTTCAGGTCGTGATAGCCATCGCCACACGCCGACACCGCATCCGCCAGCGCAAGCCACGCGGAGATACCCAGCATCAAGGGCGGCTCTCCTACCGCTTTGGAACGGAACACCGTATCCTCGTGATTTGGCTGATCCCACAAATCGACATTGAAGATGCGGGGTCGATCTGAGCAGGCAGGTATTTTATAGGTCGATGGGGCGTGGGTGCGAAGCCGCCCCTTGCCGTCCCAGACCAACTCCTCGGTGGTCAGCCAACCCGCCCCTTGCACATAACCGCCTTCGATCTGTCCAATGTCCAAGGCTGGGTTCAGACTGCTGCCCGCGTCATGCAGGATATCGGTGCGCAGAATGCGGTTTTCACCGGTCAGCGTGTCTATGACCACTTCGGTCAACGCGACGCCGTGGGCGAAATACAAGAACGGGCGGCCTTGCCCTTTCATCCGATCCCAATTGATGCCGGGGGTCTTGTAAAAGCCCGTCGCCGACAGGCTGACACGCGCCTCATAGGCTGAGGCGGCAGCTCTGGCAAAGCTGATGGTTTGCCCGTCGGGGCCATGCAGGGCACCATCCTCGTACGAGATGCCTTCCGCGTCACACCCCCAAAGCCCCGCCATATGTTCAGACATACGATTGCGTATGGTCAGACATGCCGCCTGCACGGCCATTCCGTTCAAATCCGACCCGGAGGACGCCGCCGTGGCGGACGTGTTGGGCACCTTGGCGGTGTCGGTCGCGGTGATCTTGACTGCGTCGATCGGCACGCCAAGGCAGCTTGCGGCCACCTGCGCCACCTTCTGAAACAGCCCTTGTCCCATCTCGGTGCCGCCATGGTTCATGCGAACCGACCCATCCGCATAGACATGGACCAGCGCACCTGCCTGGTTCAGATGGGTCAGGGTGAAGCTGATTCCGAATTTGACGGGGGAATAGGCGAGACCCTTTTTCAGAATCGGATTGTCTGCGTTGAATGCGTCCACACCTGCCCGTCGCGCTGTATAGTCGGCCCGCTCCAACAAGGCGTCGGTCATAGCCGGGACGTGAAAGCCCTCGATGGTCTGGCCGTAATGCGTAGTTTGCCCGTCGCGATAGAAATTGGCACGCCGTACCTGAATCGGATCTAACGCCCGCGTGGCAGCGATGTGATCCAGAATGCGTTCGATCCCCAAAACGCCTTGCGGCCCGCCGAAGCCGCGAAAGGCTGTGGCCGACGTCGTGTTGGTCTTGAGCCGATGGCTTTCGATCCGCACTGCGGGCAGGTGATACGCGTTATCTGCATGTAGCATCGCGCGGTCGGCCACCGGCAGCGACAAGTCTTGTGACCAGCCGCAGCGGGCAAGCTGCGTGACCTCTAACCCCAGAATGCGACCTTCGTCATCAACGCCCGCGCGATAGGTAATGCGGAAATCGTGGCGTTTGCCGGTGATCACCATGTCATCATCGCGGTCATAACGCATCTTGCACGGCCGCCCGGTGCGCCAAGCAGCCACGGCACAGGCCACGGCCAGCGCGTTGCCCTGACTTTCCTTGCCGCCAAAGCCGCCACCCATCCGGCGGGTTTCAACCCGGATGCCGTGCATCGGAACGCCCAGCGCCTCGGCCACCTTGTGCTGAATCTCCGTCGGGTGCTGGGTCGAACTATGCACCAGCATGTCGCCGGCTTCTTGCGGTATCACCAATGCGGCCTGACCTTCCAGGTAGAAGTGCTCTTGCCCGCCCATCTCGAACGATCCGGTGAGTGTGTGCGGGGCGGATTGGATGGCGTCAGCCGCTTCCCCGCGCGACCAGTTCACCGGGCCGCCTTCAAACCGGCTGTCCGCCGAAATGGCCTCATCTATGGTCAGAACCGCAGGGCGCGGGTCAATGGTGATCTTGGCGTTCCGGGCGGCTTTGCGGGCGGCAAGATGCGAGGTTGCCACCACTATGAAAATCGGCTGACCGTGATAAAATACTTCACCCTTCGCCAGCAGGGGTTCGTCATGGACAGAAGGCGACACATCATTCGCGTGGGGCAGGTCGATCGCGGTCAGCACCTCCACCACACCGGGCGACTGGCGCACTCTTGACAAATCGGCGTGAGTGATCACGCCGCGAGCTGTATCGCTGAGGCCAAATGCCAGATGCAGGCAGTTGGCTGGCGTCGGGAGGTCATCGACATACCGAGCCTCGCCGGTCACGTGTAGACGGGCCGCGTCATGGGGAAGAGGGCGACCGACGCTCATGGCTGCACCTCAAGCACGGATGTGGTCAGCCCCTGATCTTCATGCCAGTAGCGTATCAGTAGATTCTGCGCGGTCTTCATCCGGTATCTGGCCGACGCCCGCATGTCGGACATTGGTGTGAAGTCTTTCTTGAACAGCGGGAGCGCGGTGCGGATGCTCTCTTCGGTCCACGGCTTGTCCATCAGGGCTGCTTCGACATGGGACGCGCGCTTGGGAATCCCAGCCATGCCGCCGAACGCAATGCGCGCCTGCGTGACAGTGCCGTCCTGTACCGTAATGTTAAACGCCCCCAAAACGGCCGAGATGTCCTGATCGAACCGTTTGGACAGCTTATAGACCCGCAACCGATCTGGCTGGCGCTTGAAAGAAACAGCCTCAACAAACTCACCGCGGCGGCGATCTTGTTTGCCATAGTCGATAAAGAAACTTTCCAGCGGGATCGCCCGCGTCTCGGACCCGCGCCGCAGGTGCAATGTGGCGTCAAGGGCAATCAGGGCCGGCGGCGTGTCACCGATGGGGGACCCGTTCGCGATATTGCCGCCAACGGTCGCAACGTTACGCACTTGGATCGAAGCGAAGCGGCGCAACATCTCGGCAAAGTGGGGATGGTGCGTGGCAACGGCCCTGCGCAGGTCTTCCAGCGTGACGCCCGCACCAATACGGATATTGTCGTCGCCAATGTGAATGTCTTTCAGATCTTTGACGCCATTCAGGAAGATCACCGGGTTCAGGTCCCGCAGTGCTTTGGTGGCCCAAAGCCCGACATCCGTCGCCCCTGCAATCAAGGTTGCGTGGGGCGAGGTCATCAGCGCATGTGCAAGTTCGTCTGAAGTTTCGGGTCGGGCAGGATCCTTGTGGTGAGCTGTATCCGGCAACGTGCCTGCGCGGGGGTTAAACCCTTCGGGCACCGCTTCACGCGCTGCATCTTCGGCGGCGCGAATAATCGGGGCGTAACCCGTGCAACGGCACAGGTTGCCCGCCAGAACATCGTCATGGTTCTGATCGCCGTTCAAATGTGCCGCAGCCAGCGACATGGTGATGCCGGGGGTACAAAAACCGCATTGCGACCCGTGCCGGTCGATCATCGCGTCCTGCACCGGGTGAAGTTGGTCGCCTTCTGCCAGCCCTTCGACGGTGGTCAGAGATTTTCCGTTCAATTGGCCAAGAAACAGGATGCAGGCGTTAACTGCTTTTGCGCCATGAGCGTCTGCGACAATGATCGTGCACGCGCCGCAATCGCCTTCGTTGCAACCTTCCTTTGTCCCGGTCAGTCCTTGAGTATCGCGCAGCCAATCCAGTGCAGACCGCGTTGGGTCTGCATCATGCAGGGTCACACTCTCTCCGTTCAGAAGAAAGGCGATATCCATGAGATTCGTCCCGCCGCGTTACCCTGTTGTTGCCCCGGTTTGCCAGTCTTCGATGCGGCGTAGAAAACAGGCGGGGTTTATTGGTGTTGATCAAGCAAAGCCGAGAATCGGCGCTCTGGCAAGAAATTCCTTGCTTGTGGGTGCGACATCGCCTTTGAGGCACGTCCAGTCCCGAAGGGTTGCCCGAGTGAATGGATTGCAGTATGCAAAGGTATACAGCAAATAGGCGAGGCGCCGTGATTACTCAGTTGCACCACGTTCAACTGGCCATGCCGAAAGGGCAGGAAGACCGCGCAGTCCGATTTTATGCTGATCTTCTGGGCCTAAAGGTTGAGCCAAAGCCTGACATCCTAGCCAAACGTGGCGGGGTTTGGTTTCGCCACGGCGATGTACGTGTCCATCTTGGTGTTGAAGAGCTGTTCACACCCGCAAAGAAGGCTCATCCCGCTTTTCTGTGTGATGATCTGAACGCATTGGCACGAACGCTTGAAGCAGCGGAGTTTCCTGTGCGCTGGGATGAAAAGCTCAGCGGTTTCAGGCGATTTTATACCGCCGACCCATTCGGAAATCGCATCGAGTTCCTGCGCTCCGAGGATTGATCGTTTCTGTGCTTCCCCCGTGCCGGGTGCTCGTCTAGTTTGACGGCATGACGAAGCATCCCCGATTCATTCACCTGCGTGTGCACACCGAATACTCCCTGTTGGAAGGGGCCATTCCGGTCAAGACGCTGCCGGGCCTGTGTGCTGCTGCGGGGATGCCTGCGGTCGCCGTCACAGATACCAACAACATGTTCTCTGCGCTTGAGTTTTCGGTGACGGCCGCTGGCGATGGTGTTCAGCCGATCATGGGGTGCCAGGTCGATGTGGCGTTCGACACGCCCGCCCCCGGCGAAAAACCCCGCCCTGCCGCGCCGCTCGTTTTGTTGGCGCAGAATGAGCGTGGGTATGAAAACCTGATGAAGCTCAATTCCTGCCTCTATATCGACAAGGGCGCAGAGCTGCCGCAGGTTCAGCTTGATGAACTGGAACGATATTCCGAGGGGTTGATCTGTTTGACGGGCGGATCGGAAGGGCCGGTGGGTCGGTTGTTGCAGGATGGGCAACGTCCGAAAGCCGAGGCGCTGATGCGGCGGTTTCATGCATGTTACGGCGACCGCCTTTATGTCGAGTTGCAGCGCCATCCCGGCGAGGGTGGGCAGACGACACAGGCCGAGCGCGCGACCGAGCAGGGCTTTGTCGAAATGGCATATGCGATGGGCATTCCGCTTGTTGCGACCAACGACGCCTATTTCCCCAAGCAGAAGCTTTACGAGGCACATGACGCCCTGATTTGCATTAAAGAAGGCGCTTATGTTGACCAGCAGGAAGGCCGCCGTCGTCTGACGCCTCAGCACTACTTCAAAAGCCCCGAAGAGATGATCACGCTGTTTGCCGATCTGCCCGAGGCGATTGACAACACCGTGGAAATAGCCCGCCGCTGTGCCTTCATGGCCTATCGCCGCGACCCGATCCTGCCCAAGTTTGCCGATGACGAGGTCGAGGAACTGCGCCGTCAGGCCAATGAAGGGTTGCAGGGTCGACTGGCCGTGATCCCCCACGCGGTCAGCATCGAGGATTACCAGAAACGTCTGGATTTCGAGTTGGACATCATCGAGGGCATGGGTTTCCCCGGCTATTTCCTGATCGTGGCCGATTTCATCAAATGGGCCAAGGATCACGAGATCCCCGTCGGTCCGGGCCGCGGTTCGGGGGCTGGCAGTCTGGTTGCCTATGCACTGACCATCACCGACCTTGACCCCCTGCGCTATTCACTGTTGTTCGAACGGTTCCTGAACCCCGAGCGTGTGTCGATGCCCGACTTCGACATCGACTTCTGCATGGATCGTCGGGAAGAGGTGATCCGGTATGTGCAAGAGAAATACGGCCGCGACAAGGTGGGGCAAATCATCACCTTCGGCGCGCTTCTGTCCAAGGCCGCCGTGCGCGATGTGGGGCGGGTGTTGCAGATGCCTTACGGGCAGGTGGATCGCCTGTCCAAACTGATCCCTGTCGAAGGGGTGAAGCCTGTCTCGATCGAAAAGGCACTGGCGGAAGAGCCGCGCCTGCGCGAAGAAGCCCGCGCCGAAGAGGTTGTTGACCGGTTGCTGACCTATGGCCAGCAGGTGGAAGGGCTGTTGCGAAATGCTTCGACACACGCCGCGGGTGTGGTGATTGGGGACAGGCCGCTGGACGCGCTGGTGCCACTGTATCAGGATCCCAAATCCGACATGCCCGCGACCCAGTTCAACATGAAATGGGTTGAACAGGCGGGGCTGGTCAAGTTCGACTTTCTGGGGCTGAAAACACTGACCGTCATCCAGAATGCCGTGGACCTGATCCGCGGGCAGGGGCGTGACATCCATATCAGCGCGAATGGTGACACGCTTTATGACCCGCCTGAAGGGACCGAGAACGAAATCAACACCATCCCGCTGGACGATGAAGCGACCTACAAACTTTACGCTGCCGCCAAGACGGTCGCGGTGTTCCAGGTGGAATCCAGCGGCATGATGGACGCGCTTCGCCGCATGAAGCCGACCTGTATCGAAGATATCGTGGCGCTGGTTGCGCTGTATCGCCCCGGCCCGATGGAGAACATTCCCACCTATTGCGAGGTCAAAAACGGGCTGCGCGAAATCGAAAGCGTCCACCCCCTGATCGACCATATCCTTGAGGAAACGCAGGGTATTATCGTTTATCAGGAACAGGTGATGCAGATCGCGCAGGTCATGGCGGGGTATTCCCTTGGCGGCGCCGACCTTCTGCGCCGCGCCATGGGTAAAAAGATCAAAGAGGCGATGGACGCCGAACGCCCGAAATTCGAAAAAGGGGCGGCGGAAAACGGTGTGGATGCCAAGAAAGCGTCCGAGGTGTTCGACCTTCTGGAAAAATTCGCCAACTACGGCTTCAATAAATCCCACGCTGCTGCCTATGCCGTGGTCAGCTATCAAACCGCATGGCTGAAAGCGAACCACCCGGTCGAGTTCATGGCTGGTGTGATGAACTGCGATATCCACCTGACCGACAAGCTGTCCGTCTATGCCCACGAAGTCCGCCGGGGGATGGAGATCGAGATCGTGCCGCCCTGCGTCAATCGCTCGCTTGAGACATTCAGTGTCGACGGTGCGCGCGTGGTCTATGGGCTGGGGGCGTTGAAGAACGTGGGTATCGAGGCGATGAAGCTGGTCGTCGAAGGCCGCAAGGTGGACGGGGTCGACAAGCCCTTCGCCACGCTTTTTGATTTCGCCCGCCGCGTTGACCTGAAAAGGGTCGGCAAACGGCCGATGGAAATGCTGGCTCGTGCCGGTGCCTTCGATCAGTTGGACCCGAACCGTCGCCGCGTGTTCGACAGCCTTGATGCGCTGGTCAGCTATTCGGCGGCGATCCACGAACAGCGCGCGTCAAACCAGGTGTCCCTGTTTGGCGAGGCGGGCGACGACCTGCCCGAACCGCGTCTGTCTCCGGTTGGGGATTGGCTGCCGAATGAGCGTCTTGCCGAAGAACACAAGGCAATCGGCTTCTATCTGTCCGGCCATCCGCTGGATGACTATCTGCCCGCGTTGAAACGCAAGGGCATCATGACGCTGAAAGAGCTGCGTGACAAGGCCGAACGGTCTGGCGCCGCCGTTGGCAAGGTGGCCGTCAATGTCAGCGGTTTGCAGGCCCGCAAATCCGCCCGCGGCAACCAGTTCTTCCGCCTGAACATCGACGACCCTACCGAACAGGTGTCGGGTATTCTGCTGTTTGCCGATGATTTTGAAGCCTGCCGGAAGGTCTTTGATGAAACGATGCAGGTGGTGATGCAGCTTGAAGGCCGGTTCGAGGAAGGTCAGTTCGATCCGCGCGGTCGGTCTGTCGCGCCGTTGGACGCGGTGATTGCTGACGCTGGCGGAATGGCGCTGAAGCTCTATCTTGACCAGCCGGACACGCTGACACAGGTTGCCAACCTATTGAAAGCTGCGGCTGAGAAGACGCGGAATGTTCGACCCGGAGAGGTTTCGGTCTGCCTGATGGACCCGTCCCTGCCGGGCGAGGTCGAGATGACACTGGGCCAATCCTTCCCGCTGAATCCGCAGATAAAGGGCGCGCTGAAATCACTAACCGGCGTGATTGACGTGGAAGAGGTTTAGGATCCTTGCCGCGATGCGCGTTTGTCCCCGCGCGATTAGGTGACGGCTGTCACGCGGGTCCAGGATTGTGTGTTTGCCATAGCCCCTGATCTGACCTGTGCAGATTGGAGGCGGTCGGTTTGCCGGGTGGCCATTCGGTGAACTGGTGGCGGGCCGGCGCGCGGGCGCCAGGATGACCTGAAGCCTTTGGCTTTGCGGTCGAAAGATATCTCGCCACCCGCCACGCCATATGTTCGGCCATCCGAACGCATCATTGCCTTTGACGACGCCAATTGTTGCCGGAGGATCGGCAGATGGTGATCGACGACGCCCCGTCGGCAATCTGGAAACGGCATTCGCCATCTGTGAAGCCTCCGGGGGCGATGAACGGCATGTCATGGCTTGCTATGCCAGCGTCAGATTGCCGGTGGATCATGCGCACGGCTCCGGAACACGCAGTTTCGCGCCTCGCACCTATTGCGGTGGCGAACAAAGCGGTGCGGAGCATCTGGGCAATACTCACCAAGGAAACATACTACCGCCAAGCCGCAGCGCAGAAGGAGCCGAACAACCCCGAATTGCAAGACGAATGCCATGATGGCACGTGCGGTCATCCTGGACCCTGGGGACCCGAGCTTTGTCCTGAACTTTCAGCTTCGCGTTGCCGATTGGGACCAAGGTCACGGAACCCATCAAGGCCAGCGGCAATACCAAAAGGTCGCGATCAATGGCCGGACACAGGACTGTAATGACCAGCCGCGCAATCAACGCATTTTTCTTTTGCAATGCAGACGCCATCCACACAGGAGAAAGCGGGCTTTCGCGCGAGTGGTTCGAATTGGTGCTTTCCGATTTGAGATGCCGTTCGTCGAGGATTCTGACCGGGGCTTTGACGGCCCGGCTTGTCCGATCATTTCCGAATTGTTTGCCAAGCGGTTGTTTCCTGGTCGCGTTCATTCAAACGATCCATTGAATCGCGCTCTTTCGGCAGAGAATCGTGTTAATGTGCTAATCTTTCAAAATGCCCAAGTCAGACGCCTGTCAGGATGCTCGAAACGCGTATGCCGCACGCCAGTGGCGCGCGTCGTATGGCTTGTTTTCGGCTGCCCACCACGAGGTTCCGTTGGTATCCGACGACTTGCGGCGCTTTGCCGCCGCGGCCTATCTTATCGGTGAGGAACGCGAGGCGCTGGAGCTTTGGACGCGGCTGCATCAGGAATGCGCGATTCACGGCAAGACTGACGCTGCTGCGCGATGGGCGTTCTGGATCGGGTTGTTTCACTTGCTTGCTGGCCGGGCCAGCCAGGCTGGCGGCTGGTGCGCGCGTGCCCGGAGACTGCTTCCGTCTGGAGGGTCCGAAGGCCCGGCGGCAGGTTACGGCAAGATCATCGACGGCCTGATGGGCTTGGATGGCGCGCCGCCGATCCAGCGCTTCGACGCGGCCATAGATATTGCTGCAAGGTTCGATGACCAGGACCTGCTTGCCATCGGTTTGCTGTCTCGCGGGCAGGCTCTGATCCGCAGCGATTCAGTGACCGAGGGGGTTGATTTGCTTGATGAGGCGATGGTCACGGTTACGGCGGGGCGCGTGGCCCCGGTTCTTGCCGGGGTGGTTTACTGCGCCGTGATCCTGACTTGCCAGAGCGTCTTCGATCTTGAGCGCGCAGTCCAATGGACCCGCGAACTCGACGCTTGGTGCGCGACGCAGCCCGACCTTGTGCCGTATCGCGGCCAATGCCTCGTGCACCGGTCCGAGTTGCTGATGATGGAAGGGGATTGGGCCGCCGCCGAGCGCGAGGCCGACAAGGCGCTGGATCACCTTGGTGCCTCTTCCGAAATGGTCGTGGGCCGAGCCTTATATCAACGCGGCGAGATCTTTCGGCTTCGCGGCGCATTCGGTCCAGCGGCAGAGATGTACCGCGAGGCCGATCTGCGCGGTTTCCCGCCGCAGCCCGGCGCGGCGCTCCTGTTGCTTGTCCAAGGCAGAAATTGCGAGGCAGCTGAAGCCTTGCAGACTGCGCTGGAGGCATCAGGGGGCACCGAACGCCGCCTGCTCCTGCTCGGACCCTTGGTCGAAACGCTGGTGTCTGCGGGCAAACTGGCGCCTGCACGACCCCATGCCGAGGACCTGACCGAACAGGCCGCTCACCTCGGCGCGCCGCTTCTCGAGGCCACGGCACTCGATGCCACGGGTCGCCTGCTTCTGGCCGAGCGCAAGCCGCAGGCTGCGCGCAGCATCCTGCGCGAGGCCCTGATGATCTGGCAGCGGCTTGCATGCCCCTATCGTGCAGCCCTGACTCGCAGGATGCTGGGCGAGGCTCACTTAGCCCTTGCCGAAACCGCAGCGGCGCGGGCTGACATCGCGGCGGCGCACGAGGTCTTCGTTCGCCTGGGGGCCGAACCCGACGCCGCACTGGCAGCGGCGCTGCTGGTGAACGGCCGGGACACCGGCGGGCTGACGGCGCGGGAAGTGGAGGTTCTGGCGCGGGTGGCGGCGGGTGAGACAAACCGTCAAATCGCGACGGCGCTCGCGATCAGCGAACATACGGTTGCCCGACATCTCAGCAACATTTTCGACAAAACCGGCACCGGCAACCGGACAGAGGCGAGCATCTACGCGCAGAAAGGGGGCCTCGTCTGACGCCCGGCATGGTCAGATCTGACCATGTCGAACAACTCCGCGCGTGGTTCATTCAGGCGATGCGCACAGGCCGCCTCGTATCTACCCTTTTCCTTGTCCGCAATCGACGGGGAGTAAAACCATGATCTTGAACCAGACCCCAAATGACACTGTCGTCCCCGGCCCCCCGGCCTACGAACGCTATTTCGTGTCCGCCATCGGCCAACCGATCGCGGAAGATCTGATTGCCGCGGCACAGCTTCAGCCCGGCGAGCAGGTGCTTGATGTCGCCTGCGGGACGGGCATCGTCGCGCGCCTTGCTGCCCGCCACGTCGCGCCCACCGGCACAGTGACCGGTGCCGACATCAACCCGGGGATGATCGCCGAGGCGAAAAGGGCGTGCGAGGATTTTCCGAACATCGACTGGCACGAAGCGGATGCAGCCGCCCTGCCGATGCCGGACGACAGTTTCGACGTCGTCCTATGTCAGATGGGGCTTCAATTCTTTCCGGCCAAGTTGCCAACACTGAAGGAGATGCGCAGAGTCCTGCGACCGGGTGGGCGGGTTCTTGTCAACACGCCAGGGCCAATGCCCGCGTTGTTTTCCGTGATCCGCGACGCCGTGTCCAGGTATGTGGGCCCCAAGTCGGCGGGTTTCCTGGACGCCGTCTTCTCGGTTCACGATCCCGACGAATACACGGAACTTTTGCGCAGCGCCGGATTTCGCCATATGAACGTGCGCCGGGCCGAGAAGGCCCTCGAACTGCCGCCGCCCGGCGACTTCCTGTGGCAATACCTGCAAAGTACGCCGATTGGCGCTGACGTTTTCAACAAGACCGACGCCGACGAACGCGCCACATTGGAAGCGCATGTTCGGAAAGGTTGCCGCCAATTCGAAACGGGCAGTGGTATGAAGCTACAAGTCGGTCTGACGACCGCTGCGGCTCGAAAATAGTGGTGCGGGCAGCCAAACCCGGGGTGAAAAGTATCGGCACGCCGGAGCAAACCAACCGATCAGCCAAGAGCCGGTCTGAGTTTTTGTGCCAGTCGTGGCTTGTTGTAGAATCTCACAGTCAGGGCTCTCTGTGACCACTGACCCAGTATCGATCCATGACCGATCTAAAGAGGTGAACGGCATGATGCCGTTCGTCCTGTGTTCAAAAGTCGATCTTTTCCGCGGCGCTCAGGGTGTCTTCAAGTTCGACACCGAGACACCGCACCGTGCTGTCTCTCTTGGTGTGTCCAGGAAGAAGTTGGGTCGCGCGAAGATCGTCTGTTCTCCGGTCGTTCAACGCAGCCTTTGTGCGCTGAATCGGATGCGTGCCATATGCGCCCTAGCTTGCATACGTCTGCCTTGCGATCTGGCTACGCGTCGCGGATTCGTTCATCTTTGCTGACATAGGTGGTGCAAGGGTTGGTCCGTTCCGCAAGAAGAGATCGCTGTTTTTGTTGCTGGTGCTGCCGGTGCGCTCCTGACAAAGCGTTATGGGCTGCGGTGTCCAATGAGCCTTTCGTCGGTGTCGGATGTTGATCGAAGCGACATGTTAGATATTTGTTGCCAGAAGAAACCCGTAGGCTTGGGTCGGTGATCAGGACACGATTGTATTCAAAACGAAAAAGATGATCGCTGACATGATCGCCGCTGCGGGCACGGTGATGACCCAGGCCGCCACGATGGTCATGAAATGCGAACGGCGCACCAGTTTGCGGCGGCGGCGTTCCTCGGGGGCGATGCGTTTGATTTCGGGCCGCGCGGCGGAAGAACGACGCAGGCGGCGTTCCATGTGAAACTCGCGATAGAAGCCGACGCCGAAGACACCGCCGACCGCGATGTGGGTCGAACTGACCGGCAGGCCCAGCCAGCTAGCGATAATAACAGTGATCGCGGCGGACAAGGCGACGCAATAGGCGCGCATCGGGTTCAGCTTGGTGATTTGGCTGCCGACCATGCGGATCAGTTTCGGGCCGAACAGCATCAGGCCGAAGCTGATGCCGAAGGCCCCGATGACCATGACCCAGGTTGGGATCGAGACTTTATCCGCGAAGTCGCCCACGCTTTCCACGTGCACGATGGCGGCCAGCGGGCCAACCGCATTGGCCACGTCATTTGCACCATGGGCAAAGGACAGAAGGGCGGCCGAGAAAATCAGCGGCAGGGCGAACAGCGTTTTCAGGGATTTGGTGCGGTTCTCAAGCCCTTCGGCCTGGCGGGCGATCAGCGGCGCAGTGATGACATAAGCGACGGCTCCAACGCCCGCCCCGATCAGCAGGGCAGTGCCCAAGTCGATTTTAACAACCTTTTTCAATCCTTTGATCGACAGGTATGCACCGAAGGCTGCCGCCATAATGCCGATCAGCACCGGAACCCAGCGTTTCGCGGCGGCGATCTTGTCGTCTTGATAGATGATCTTGTGCTTGATCAGCGCCAGAAACAGCGCGGCAATCGCGCCGCCCATAACCGGTGAAATGACCCAGGATGCGGCGATCTTGCCCATGGTAGACCAGTTGACCGCGGCGAACCCGGCAGCGGCGATGCCTGCGCCCATTACGCCTCCCACAACAGAATGTGTGGTCGAAACCGGCGCCCCGACCCAAGTGGCAAGGTTTACCCACAAGGCTGATGAGATCAGCGCCGCCATCATCGCCCAGACGAAAACGCGGGATTGGTCAAAACCCGACGGGTCAATGATGCCCTTCGAGATGGTCGAGACCACGTCGCCACCCGCCAGCAGTGCGCCAGCGCTTTCAAAAATGATCGCGATGACAATTGCGCCGCCCATGGTCAGGGCATTGGCGCCGACGGCTGGCCCCATATTGTTGGCCACGTCATTTGCCCCGATGTTTAGCGCCATATACGCGCCAAAGGCGGCGGCGATAACGACCACGAGCGAGGTCGGCGATTGACCAAAGAATACGGCGGCGCCAAGGGCCGCAATGACGATGAACGCAAGTGCGACGCCCATACCGACCAAGGGCCGCGAGACATATTGCGTGGCGTATTCGACCTGGCTGATCCGGTTCAGGTCTTTATCCAGTGTTTTCCACTGGCTGCCGCGTTTTTCTGCGCCCATCCTTAGCCCCCTGGCTCGCGTGCTGTCATGTGGCTGACGCTCAGCCGTTACATTTCAGCGCATGCGCTAGACTGTCAGGGCAGCGATTGCAACAGATTCGAGCCATCTCGGCCAGAGGTGCAGGGAAGTGTGGCTTAGAACTCTTGCAGAATCTTTTGAAGGTCTTTTTCCTGGACCATGTCCGCCGCTTGATCCGCTGAGACCCACCTGCGCGTGCGCTCATCGGCTTCGGGGAAATCGTCGGACAATTTCTCGACCTTCAGCGGGAAAACGGTGGTCGTGCAACGAGCAATACCACCGAAATCCATTTCCTTTTCAGACTCGTAAGCGCCAATCGGGGCATGGTTCAACTGACCTTTTGCAACACCGGCTTCTTCCCAAGCTTCCTGTCGGGCCGCTTCGGCTGCGTTCTTCCCATCCATGGGCCAGCCCTTGGGCAAAATCCAACGCCCGGTGCCGCGTGATGTGACCAGCAGCACTTCTTTGTCGTCACCCGCCCCGCGATAACAGAGGGCGGCGACTTGCACCCGGTTGGGGCGTTGAAACATGGGGGCGACGACCTCTTTCCAGGCCTGCTTTAGCAATGAAGACATTTTGCACCTGCGCTCTAAGAGCTTTGATTATTTTTTATTGTAGATGTTAAGATATGGTAATTATGGGGTAAATTGCAAGTAAATGCGCTCAATCAGGGTGTTTTGCGCCCTTTATTGCCGCAATCAGCCCTTTCTTGGCTTGGCCCGCAGAGTCGGATCGGCCTGCGTCGGATTTTCGGGCCACGGGTGTTTGGGATAGCGCCCGCGCATGTCTTTTCGCACGTCCTGATAGCTCGAGGCCCAAAAACTGGGGATGTCTGTCGTGGTTTGAACCGGGCGTCCGGCTGGCGACAGAAGCGTGATGCGCAGTGGCGTCGTGCCAATCATCGGATGGCGGGTCGTACCGAACATTTCTTGCAGACGCACGCTGATTTCAGGAGCTTCGCCGGCATAGTCTATCGGGGACTTGCGCCCCATTGGTGTCGTGAAATGGGCGGGGGCGTTGCTGTCAAGCAACGACATCTGTGCCCAATTCAGACGCGCGCGCAGGGCATCCAGCAGATCGAAGCGTTTCCAGTCTGCGGCGGTCTTGACGCCGGTCAGGTGTGGCAGCAGCCAATCCTCCATTCCTGCCATTAACGCGGCATCGGTCATGTCGGGCAAATCTGCACCGCCCGACCGCAGCAGTTCCACGCGCGCGATGAACCGGCGCGCCGCGTCCGAAGGGCGCAATCCCAACTCGCGCACCCCGTCCAACATGGCGCGCGCGACCGCCTCGTCCGGGGCGTCTTTCCACATACGGTCATCCAACACGACTGCGCCCAATTTTTCCTGCCGGCGCGCGACAACCCGCCCGTCACGTTTGGACCAAGCGCAATGCTCGATCCAAGTGATGTCGTTGTCAAACAGTTCGCGCAGCTCGCCTTCGCTGATCTGGATGGCTTGTCGTATCCGGGCCTCTCGGGGGTTGCCATCGGTATCAGTGACGACAATCAGACGGGTTCCGGCCAGCGGGTCGGTTTCGTCCATCACCGCCCCTTTGCCACCGGACAAGACAAATCGCGGCGCATCGCCGGGTCGGCGCAGTCCGATGCGATCAGGATAGGCAAGCGCGGCCATCTGGGGGTCGCTCAGGTGGCACTGAACTGGTTTGACCAACCCGCGCAGGCGCCGCGCCTCGGACCGGATACGCTCTATCACGCCGCGATTGGCCAAGATGGCGCGCCGCGCGGCAAAGCCTTTCGGATCACGGATCGCTTCAAGCCGTAGTGACAGATCGGTGGGTGCCGATCGGTGCAGAGGGTCGCGTTCCCCCCATAGCGCGGCATGCTCGGTGGCGTTTGGACCGGCTTTGGCCAGCATGTGGCCAAGCCGTGGGTGCATGGGCAGTCGGGCCAGTGTTCGACCATGCGGCGTGATACGCCCCTCGGCATCCAGCGCGCCAAGCGCATGCAGAAGCGATTGCGCCTCGGTCAACACACCCGCGTTCGGGGGCGTCAAAAAGGCCAGCCCGGTCCCATCGGGCGACCCCCAGGCCGCAAGTTCCAACGCCAACGGTGCAAGGTCGGCGGTTTCGATCTCGGCGGGCGGAAAGGGGGGAAGGGCGCCTTCTTCCCCTTTTGTCCACAACCGATAACAGACGCCCGGTGCCACGCGTCCCGCCCGCCCCCGGCGCTGTTCGGCTTCGGCCTTTGATACTCGCTCGGTGATCAGCCGTGACATGCCCGAGCCGGGGTCGAACCGGGCGCGGCGCGACTGGCCCGCGTCAACCACCACGCGGATGTCCTGAATGGTCAGAGATGTTTCTGCAATGGACGTGGCCAGCACGATCTTGCGCCCGGAAGTGGCCGGGGTGATCGCTGCGCGTTGTGCCGTGAAATCCATCGCGCCAAACAGCGTGTGAAGGTGGCAATCCTTTGGCAGGTCCGGGCGCAGGGCGGCCTCGGTCCGGCGAATTTCGCCTTCGCCCGGCAAAAACACCAGAACACCACCCTCGGTTTTGGCCAGCGCCTGCCGCACAGACGCTGCGGTGGCGTCGGGCAGTCGCGTGCTTTTGGGCAGAGGTCTGGGCAAATGGCGTGTTTCCACCGGAAAGGCCCGTCCGTCCGACCGCACGATGGGCGCGTTGTCCAGCAGATGCGCCACCGGCTCGGCATCCAATGTGGCCGACATCACGATGAGCTTCAGATCGTCGCGCAGCGCCTGCATCGCTTCCCATGTCAGCGCCAGTCCGAGATCGGCGTTCAGGGATCGTTCGTGAAATTCGTCAAAGATAACCGCGCCGATCCCGGTCAGTGACGGGTCGGATTGCAGCATCCGGGTCAGAATGCCTTCGGTGACAACTTCGATCCGGGTTGCCGCGCTTATCTTGACATCGCCGCGAATGCGATAGCCGACGGTCCGACCCACCTGCTCACCCAGCGTTTGCGACATGCGTTCGGCGGCGGCGCGGGCAGCCAGACGGCGCGGCTCCAGCATCACCAGCTTGCCTTCGAACACCCCCGCCTCCAGTAGCGCCAACGGCACCACGGTGGTTTTCCCGGCCCCCGGCGGAGCCATCAACACGGCGCGACCTTCGCGGCGAACGGCGTCAAGAAGGTCGGGTATGGCGTCGTGAATGGGCAGCGTGTCACTCATGCCCTCTTATCGACCGTCATGCACATATCGTCCAGATACAAGCTCCGGTGCTCTGGACAGAAAGCCCCGAGCGCGGCATGACTGTCCGAAAGTTGGAGGCAGCATGGACATTCACGATCTGGCAACACGGGTGCAGGCGGGCGAGAGGCGGGCCTTGGCGCGGGCCATCACCTTGGTTGAAAGCGGCCGCGCAGACCATCGTGCGCAGGCTGGCGCGTTGCTGGATGCGCTGGCCCCTTTGGGGCGACAGGCTCTGCGTATCGGTCTGTCAGGAACGCCGGGGGTGGGTAAATCCACCTTCATCGAAGCCTTTGGGATGTTCCTGATCGAACAAGGGCTAAAGGTTGCTGTTCTGGCTGTCGATCCAAGCTCGGCCCGGTCGGGCGGGTCCATCCTTGGCGACAAAACCCGAATGGAACGACTGAGCCGCCAGAAGAACGCTTTTATCCGCCCCTCGCCCTCGCAATCGCAACTGGGTGGTGTGGCGCGCCGGACGCGCGAAGCGGTGGCCCTGTGCGAAGCGGCCGGCTTTGACGTTGTGCTGATCGAAACCGTGGGCGTGGGGCAGTCGGAAACGATGGTGGCGGAAATGTCCGACCTGTTCCTCTTGTTGCTCGCCCCAGCGGGCGGGGACGAGTTGCAGGGCGTGAAACGCGGTATCATGGAGATCGCCGATCTTATTCTGGTCAACAAGGCCGATGGCGATTTGAAGCCGATGGCCATGCGCACCTGTGCAGACTATGCGGGCGCTTTGCGCCTGTTGCGCAAACGGGCCTATGACCCCCAGGGATTTCCCAAGGCGATGACGGTATCCGCAGTCACGCAGGACGGGCTGACAGACGCGTGGGAGACGATACAGACGCTGATCGCGTGGCGTCGCGAACATGGCCACTGGACCAGGCGGCGTGCGCATCAGGCGCGACATTGGTTTGAAGAGGATGTGCGCCACGGGCTTCTGTCTGTCCTTGATCAAAAGGACACGCGCGCGCGGATTGACACGCTGGGCGATCAGGTGGCCAATGGCCAGATCTCGGCCAGCCGTGCGGCGGCAGACATCCTTACACACCTGCGCCCGGTGCGCAAAATCTGACATACTGTCCGGCTTCTTCTGGCTCAAATATCCCGGGGTGAGCGGCTCTGCCGCGAGGGGCAGCGCCCCTTGAAACATCACCCCATCGGCAGCACCGACCAAACTGGGGACGCTGCTGCCACCAACGATGCCGGGGTTGATCAGCGCTAACAACTGGGTTAGCGTCCCCTTCAGAACATGAAGGAGAGATGCCGGATGCGAAATTTCAGGACCCTATATCAAGCGTAAGTCGCGGTCCTGATGGGCTGTCGTCAGCCCCGTCCATCACATCTCTATCCCCCAAGCGCACGGAGCGCCTTCATGTTTCGTTTCTTTGAAAACCTCGTAGATCCCTTTGCCCCGCATGACTTGGGCACGCCGCCCAAATCCCTTTGGCCGTTCTTCAAATCGCAATTTGGACCGTTCCGCAAGTGGATGATCTGGATGGCGCTGACCGGGGTTCTGGTCGCGTTGATTGAAACCGGGTTGATCTTCTACACCGGACGCATCGTGGACCTGATCAACCTGTCCACGCCGGAAAGTTTCTGGTCCACCAACGGTTTTGAACTTCTGCTGGCGGCAGTGTTCATCATCTTCCTCAGACCGCTGGCGATCACTCTGAACCGGTTTTTTCTGGAGCAGACGCTGGCAGGCAACATGCAGGAACAGGTGCGCTGGCGCGCGCACCGGCATCTTCTGGGGCAGTCGCTTGGCTTTTTTCAGAATGATTTTGCCGGGCGTTTGTCCAACCGCGTGATGCAGCTTGGCCCGGCGGTCGAGGACAGTACCTATATGTTTTTCGAAGGCATCTTCTATGCCACCACCTATGTGTTGAGCGCGATGGTGATCTTGGGGCAGGTCGACATGCGTTTGGCGCTGCCCCTGGGGATCTGGCTGGTGTTTTACGTGCTCTATGTGCGCTATATTGCCAAACGCGTATCGGTGGCGTCCGAGAAATGGTCCGATGCACGGTCGCTGGTCACGGGCCGGATCGTGGATGCCTATGCCAATATCGAAAGCGTGAAACTGTTCTCACAGGGCGCAGGCGAAGAGCGCTATGCGCTGTCCTCGCTGAAACGCTTGCGGCTGCGGTTTCAACGCTTCCTGCGCCTGATGACCGAACTGAGCTTTGGGTTGAACCTGCTGAACGGCTTGCTGATCGTGGGCGTATTGGGTGCGGCAGTCTGGCTTTGGACCCAAGGCGAAGTATCGGTGGGCGAGGTTGCCGCCGCCTCGGCGCTTGTTGTGCGGCTGAACGGGATGTCGGGTTGGATCATGTGGGTCACGATCCGGTTGTTTGAGCATATGGGTGTGATCCGCGAAGGCCTGCGGTCCATCGCCGTGGCGCATGAGTTGAAGGACGCCAAGGGTGCCAAGGACCTAGTGATCAAGGATGGCGAAATAACTTTCGGCGGGCTGACGCATCACTATGGCAAAGGCTCTGGAGGGCTGGACAACGTGTCATTGACCGTGCGCCCTGGCGAGAAAGTCGGACTGGTCGGACGCTCAGGTGCGGGCAAGTCCAGCCTTGTGAACCTGCTGATGCGGTTTCGTGATCCCGAGGGCGGACATATCCTGATTGACGGGCAGGATGTGTCCGGGGTGACGCAGGACAGTTTGCGCGCGCAGATCGGCATGGTGACGCAGGACAGCAGTCTTCTGCACCGTTCTGTGCGGGCCAACATCCTTTATGGTCGCCCTGACGCGACAGAGGACCAGATGATCGCCGCAGCCGAGCGCGCTGAGGCGCATGAGTTCATCCAGACGTTGGAAGACCCGCAAGGTCGCCTTGGCTATGACGCCCATGTCGGGGAACGCGGCGTGAAACTGTCGGGCGGGCAGCGTCAGCGGGTCGCCATTGCGCGGGTCATGCTGAAGGATGCCCCGATCCTTGTGTTGGATGAGGCGACATCGGCGCTGGACAGTGAAGTCGAGGCCGCGATCCAGAAAACGCTTTACGGCATGATGGAGGGCAAGACAGTGATTGCCATCGCGCACCGGCTGTCCACCATCGCCCAGATGGACCGGATTGTCGTGTTGGACGAGGGTCGTATCATCGAAAGCGGCAGCCATGATGAGCTTTTGGCCGCAGGCGGCACCTATGCGGGATTGTGGGACCGGCAGTCGGGCGGGTTTCTGGGTGAGGATTGAGGCAGGCGCCTTCGACGGCTCACGATGTGAGCCCTGGAGGGGCGTTGCCCCTCTGCGCTGCGCGCATTCACCCCAGGATATTTCAGGCCAGAAGAAACAGTTGAGTATGCGTTTGTTTGGGGTGGTGGAAATTCCTGTCGGAACCGGGGCACGACTCACTTGACGCGCCGGGGGAAGGGGTCTAATTACCGCGGACGGAATTCGGGGCGCTGCCAATGCGGCGCCCGTTTGTATTGACCGGCTGGACGTGAGCGGTGCGAGGGCGTGCCGAGTAACTCACCAATCTGGCCCGAGAGAGCAAGGAAAAGACCATGTCGCGCGTTTGCGAACTGACCGGAAAAGGCCCGATGACTGGCAACAATGTCAGCCACGCCAAAAACAGAACCCGCCGCCGGTTTCTGCCAAACCTGAACGATGTGACGTTGCAGTCGGAAGCACTTGGCCGCGGGTTCAAGTTGCGCATTTCGGCCGCTGCGCTGCGTTCGGTAGATCACCGTGGTGGTCTGGATGCGTATTTGACCAAAGCCAAGGACGTTGAACTGTCGGCCAACGCGCTGAAGATCAAGAAAGAAGTCACGAAGGCATTGGCGACCGCCTAAGCCCGCCCGCGCCCCGGACTGTCCGGTTTGAAACCGCCCAAGCCTTACCGCTTCGGGCGGTTTTCGTATGTCGGGACCTGTTACGTTTTGTCGCTTGTGCCGGTGTGAAAGACAGCTTAGCTCTGCCCATATGATCCGTGTTGTCTTTGCATATGGCTTGGCCTTGGCGCTGACGGTTGCCAGCTTTTCGCTGGCCTATGCACGCGGCGGCAGCCCAGATATGGACAAGGCAATCGAATTGGTGATTTGCACCGGCGTCGGTATGGTCACGATGACCATCGGTCCGGATGGTGAACCCGTCGAATCGATATATCTCTGCCCGGATGGGGCACAGATGTTTGCCGCAGCCTTTGCTTTTCCGGTCGTTCACATGCCCGAGGCGCGATTGATCAACCGGATCACGCCGATGAACAGTGCATCCTTTCTGGGGCGCCCATCGCTGACGCCATCTGCCCGAGGTCCCCCGGCGCTGATCTGAGTTCATATTTCAGATCAACACTATGTTGGACCAAAGGAAAGAAACCATGTTCCATATGAAAACCGTTTTTGCCGCCACAGCGGCTGCCCTGTTTGCTTTGCCTGCTTTCGCAGAAAATGAGATCATGATTGCAGATGCCTATGCGCGCGCTTCGGGTATGAACGCCATGGCAGGTGCCGCATTTTTTCAGATCATGAACCATGGCGATGAAGATGATCGCCTGATCGCTGTCAAATCGGATGTGGCCAAACGGGTCGAATTGCACACCCACAAGGAAACCGCCGAAGGCGTCATGCAGATGATGGAGGTTGAAGAGGGCTTTCCCGTCGCCGCAGGAGGTATACACGCGCTTGAACGCGGTGGAGACCACGTGATGTTCATGGGGTTGAACCAGCCGTTCGAGGATGGATCAACCATCAACGTCACGCTCGTGTTTGAGAAAGCCGGCGAAATGACCATCGAAATTCCAGTCGACCTGAAACGCAATCCAATGGGAGGCGGAATGATGAATGGCAAGATGAATGGTGGTCAGATGAAACAGGATGCCACACCGTCGAACTGATGCATCTGGGTAGGGGCTTCCCTTCGCGCACCATTAATATGGGCAAGGCCCGCAGGACCGCACCTTGGCTGGTGCCGTCATTTGTTTATGGCGCACCAAGTATTTCGGAGACCCATCGCGGCACAATCTCGGTGGCCGGGCCAAAATGCGCGCTATCAAAGGTGCCGGCGGTGGTGGACGGCTCCAGATTAAGCTCCAAAGTTTTGGTGCCCACAGCATGTGCCTCGGCCACAAACCCTGCCGCAGGGTAGATATTGCCGGACGTGCCAATGGCGACAAACAGATCGGCGTTCGACAGGGCTTGGTAAATCTCGTCCATGCGATACGGCATCTCGCCAAACCAGACGATGTCGGGGCGGGTTGCCGTTCTGTTGCAGGAGGGACAAAGATCGTTGGGTGACATTTCTTGTGGCGCCGTCCAACGGTGGTCGCAGGCGGCACAGAGCGCGCCTGACAATTCGCCATGCATGTGGATCACCCCTGTGGTACCGCTGCGTTCGTGCAGGTCATCCACATTCTGGGTGATGATGGTCACTCGGTCCGAATGCTCTGCCTGAAGGCGTGCGAGCGCCGCGTGCGCGGCGTTCGGTTGCGCACTTCGGCAATTGGTGCGGCGCGCATTGTAAAATTCGTGAACAAGGTCGGGGTTGCGCGCAAATCCTTCCGGGGTTGCCACCTCGTTCAGATCATATTTGGTCCATAACCCATCTTTGTCGCGAAATGTGCCCAACCCGCTTTCGGCGGAAATGCCTGCACCGGTCAGGATGACGATATGGTTCATTTGAAACCCCCGTAAATGTCCATGGCTTTCTGGAGCAAATCCAGCAGAGCGGCCACTTGCAGTGGGTCTTCGGCGGAGATTTCCCGTTCGGCTGCGAAATTCGCCACGCGTTGGTCGCCACGGGCGACGGCTTCGACATCGCACCAGCCAAAGGCGATTTGCACCGGCGCAAGCGGCAGGGACCCGGCTTGAAGGGCCGCGCGCCCGCCCGCGACGGTCAGTGAAAATGGCGCATCATCCAGCAAGATCTCGGCCCGGATATCGTCAAGCGGACCGGCGGCGCGTTCGATGGCACCGGCGAGGATCACGGCGCGATGAGAGACACCTTCAGGATCGGTTGGGTTATCGGGCTTTGGCTGGTTGCGGCCAAACCGGGCGAGTTCGAACAGGATGCCGCGGGTCGAAAAGCCGTGTTCGGTCAGGGTGTAGAGACGGTGTGATTTGGCAATCAAGCCAGCGTCGCACAGCTCGGACAGGCGCGCAGACAGCATGTTGGAGGCAATGCCGGGCAACCCCGCTTTGATCTGCGCGAAACTGGCCGGGCCTGCATGTAGTTCGCGCAGCACATGGATGGCCCAGCGATTTCCCAACAAGTCGAGCGACCGCGAAATCGGGCAGGACATGGTATAAGGTTTCACGCGTGACATGGCGCGGTTTTGACGGCCTTGCCAATGGTTTGCAAGGGGACAAGCGACGGATGGGCGAAGCCATGCCCGTTTGCCCCGCTACGCTGATGACTTGACGAGACCCCCCTGCGGTGAGACCCTGGCTTATGCCTTTGAAACGACCGATCCAGCCGATGCCGCCGGATATTCAAGTGCGGCTTCAGGCCCATGGGGTGCGTGCCGCGTATGACGTGCGACCATCATATCAACGCAATGACTACCTGGCTTGGATCGCGCGTGCCAAGCGACCTGAAACCCGCGAGAAACGAGTGGTTCAGATGCTAGAGGAGCTTGAAGGCGGAACGCGCTACATGAAGATGAAATGGCGCGCGTGAGGCGTGGTGACAGTAGGCCCAGTGGCGGCTAGAAGAGACCATGACTTATCGCATCCTGTTTGTCTGCCTAGGCAATATCTGCCGATCCCCCACGGCCGAAGCCGTGTTGCGCACGATTGCGGCCGAGCATCCTTCGTTGAGCTTGCATGTTGACAGTGCCGGCACCTCGGATTGGCATGTCGGCGATCCGCCCTATGGCCCGATGCAGGATGCCGCACGGACGAGAGGCTACGATCTTTCATCGTTGCGGGCGCGTCAGTTTGTGGCCGAAGATTTCACACGCTTTGACCTGATTGTCGCGATGGATGAAAGCAACCAGGAAAACATCAAGAGAATGCAGCCCAAAGGGTCAAAGACACGGGTGGAACTGTTCACTGATTTTGCCCCTGACACCGGAATGGACCACATACCTGACCCTTACTATACCCGAAACTTTGAAGAGACATTGGACCTTGTCGAAGCTGCGTCGCGTGGCCTGATCGCGGAGTTGGCGCGGTAACGGACTAGCGGCAGTAAGATGTTACTGTCAGGCCAAATTCCTTGTATTTTTTCCAGAACCGTTCGTCAGAGTTGCGGTCTGATTGGCGGAGCGCCTGACTTCTGTGAGGGTCTTTGAAGAACTTGGCAACTTTGGCACGCTCGGTGTTCGTCAGCATTGAATCGGCGACGTTCTGAATGCACCCACACAACGCGCGCGAGGCTGCGGCGCGATTTGCGCTCAGGCATGCCCGTTCAATAGACCCACCGGCAAACGCCGCTTGGCTGGGAAGTATGGCGGATATTAGCGCGAATGAGAGAAGAACCTGTTTCATCGCTGTCCTCGTCGAAATCTGCCTCGGGATACGCAGGTCTTTGGTGCCTGGTTTCGGTGCATAATACACTTTTCAGTGACGGGATGCAATTTCCTGTGCGCTTCAAAGCCGCGTGATCTTGACCTTTGGCAGCAAAGCGCGCAGGTCGCTGTCGCGGCAAAGCTCGGTCGCAGGGCTCATCACGGCGGCGCTGGCTGCGGCAGTGCCGTGGCGCAGGGCATCCGGCCAGTCTGCCCCTGTCGCGCGGGCCATGGTGAACACCCCGACAAAGCTGTCACCCGCCCCGACCTTGCTGACAACCGGCACCGGTGGGGTGACGGCATGCAGCACAGTGTTTTCGGCCGCAAGTATCGACCCCTCCGCGCCAAGTGCAAGGATCACGGAACCCGCGAAGCCCTTGTCAACCACAGCACGGGCAAACCCGGCCACATCTTGCAGAGATGAAAATGACCGTCCTGCCAGCGCCTCGCTTTCCGCGCCATCAAGCCTGAGGATATCCGGCGCTGCTCCATCTTCCGTGGTCTGAACTGTCAGTGCGGCACCGGAGGTATCGAGCGTCAGAATGGCCTCTTTGCTGCGTGTGATTTCTGCCAAGGTCTTGGAAAATCCAACGGGCACGCCAGGCGGTTGCGAGCCGGACAAGACAACGTGCATACCCGGTGCAATGACCTGTTGGAGTTGTTCGGTGAGGGCCGCCAGATCGTTGTCCGTCCAGACCGGTCCGGGCATCACAAAGCGATATTGTGTGCCTGCCTTCCGATCGCTGACCGCGAGCGACAGGCGGGTTTCTCCGGGCAGTGAAAAGGCGATGGTGGGAACGCCTTCGTCCTTCAGCAGGGCTGCCATCTGCTGCCCGCGAAACCCGGCCAGTGCAACAAGGGCGGTGGCAGCGCCGCCCGTGCGACAGATGGCGCGGGCAACATTGATACCTCCTCCACCCGGATCCAGAACCGGAGCGTCGCACCGCAGCTTCTCGTCCGCGCGCACCGCATCGACGGCAGTGGACATGTCCAGCGCCGGGTTCAGGGTGATCGTCAAAATGTCGGCAACAGGATGGGGCATGGCGTCCGCAGCATGTGAATCATGATGCCAGACTAGGCGGTCAGGGAAGGCGCGGCAACGCCCTCCCCGCTGATCTTATGCGGCGCGGGCCTTGATGGTTTTGGCTACCACGTCCTGCGCGACAGCGGCGGGGCTGACGCCTTGTTTCTCGGCTTCGGACAGAATGGCCTCCATCGTGTCATCCAGCGCGACGAGTTTCTTGGCGACCCATTCGACACGACCTTCGATTTGCAGCACTTCGGTGGCGACATTGATGATTCCACCGCCATTTGCCACGAAATCCGGGGCGTAGAGGATACCCCGCTGGGCCAACAGGTCCGCGTCGGAAGGCTTGGCCAACTGATTGTTGGCACCGCCCGCGACGGCTTTCACCTTGAGCTGCGATATGGTGTCTTCATTCAGAATGCCACCGATTGCACAGGGTGCGAAAATGTCTGCTTGGACGGCGTAGATATCATCCAACCCGACCGCTTGCGCGGCGAATGTTTCGGTCGCCGCAGTAACGCGCGCTGCGTCGATATCGGTGACAATCAGCTTGGCTCCGGCTTCGGTCAGTAATTCACACAAGTTCCACCCGACATTGCCAAGCCCCTGCACCGACACAATGCGCCCGGTCAGATCAGCATCGCCGAATTGGTGAAGCGCGACGCGGCGCACGGCGTTGAAGATCCCGCGCGCGGTGATGGGTGACGGGTCGCCCGAGGCAAAATCCCCATCCGACAAACCAGCCACAAAGCGTGTCACTTTCGCCAGTTCGGCCATGTCTGCCGGGCTCATGCCCATATCTTCCGCGGTCCAATACCGCCCCTCGCAGGCCTCGACCGCGCGGCCAAACGCGTGCAGCAGGGCCGGGGTCTTCAATGTTGCGGGATCACCGATGATCACGGCTTTGCCGCCACCCAACCGTAAACCGGCGGCGGCGTTCTTATAGGTCATACCTTCAGACAGGCGCAGCGCATCGGTCAGCGCGGCTTCTTCCCTGGCATAGGGGCGCATCCGCAGGCCACCGGCAGCGGGGCCAAGCACCGTAGAATGAATGGCGATAAAGCCGATCAGCCCGCAGGCGGCATCCTCGACGCGGTAAACTTCTTCGTGGGTGGCCGAAGCCACTTGCGTGATGTTCATGAGATCCTCCCGATTTGTCGCGAATTTACCGAAGAGCAGGGGGTGAAAATCACCAAAAATCTGCGTGAAATATCACATTGTTGGTGATATAGGTCGTATAGACAGACAATCACGAGATTTTTCTTATGGACGCCATTGACCGCCGCATCATCGCAGCCCTTCAGGAAAACGGCCGTCAGAAGCTGGGCGAGCTTGCTGATTCTGTCGGCCTGTCGCCCACGCCCTGCGCCCGCCGCATCGCCGCACTGGAAGACGCGGGCGTCATCACAGGCTATGGTGCACGGGTGGATCAGGCGAAGCTGGGCCTGCCGGTCTCGGTCTTCATCTCGGTCGAGTTGGAAAGCCAGAACCGCGACGCCCTGACGGTGTTCGAACGCGCCGTGTCGCGCATGGAAGAGGTGATGGAATGCCACTTGATGAGCGGCAACCGCGACATCATCCTGCGCGTCGTCGTCGCCAACCTGACCGCGTTTGATGAATTCATGGAACACCGCCTGATGCGCGTCGAGGGGATCCGGCGCATGCGGTCGAGCTTTACGCTAAGGACGATGGTGCGAAGGAATGTGTTGCCGGTGGGGTAGGGGGTCGTGATACACTGTTCTTCGTCTTGGAAAGCAGTTTGGAGGCTTGCATAGGACGCCATTCATGGCAAAGCCTACGTCGTCACCTGGCCTGAGCTGGACATAGGCTGGTTATGGTTATCTGGATTCACCGCTTGGATGATGACATGTCATTACTGGCGAAAATTCTAACCGGTTTGGAAAAACGATCTGAGTCCGAAAACAATGGCAACCACGATCAGTGCCAACAACCCTTGTATAAAGCGAAATTCCCAAACGGTTAACTTTTCTAAGATTGCTTCAGTATTCAAACGTCTGTTCAGTGCTTCCCGATAGAGAGCAGGGTCGAAAACCGTTTATACTTCTCCCGACTGCACATAAATCTCTCTCTCCAAGGTTTCAAAATGTGCACGAAGTTGATTGCAATCCGAAAGATGCGAAGTGGTTTTCGGGTCTAACTCGGCTAACTGCTCTTTTAGATTTCGCCTGTTGTTTTCAATGGCTTCAATCTCGTCTTCTACATTCATGTTCGAAACCTCTAGCTCGTGTAGTGTCGAGCCTAACTCAACGGTGCTTGACCGTCCCTCAAATCCCTATAATACGCTGCACTATGACCGACCTGAAACACATCCGCAATTTCTCGATCGTGGCCCATATCGACCACGGGAAATCCACGCTTGCCGACCGTCTGATCCAAGAGACGAACACCGTGTCCTTGCGGGATATGAAAGAGCAGATGCTCGACAGTATGGATATCGAGCGGGAACGCGGGATCACTATCAAGGCGAACACCGTTCGGATTTCATACACCGCCGACGATGGCGAGACGTATGTTCTGAACCTGATCGACACGCCCGGCCACGTGGATTTCGCCTATGAGGTCAGCCGCTCGATGCGCGCCGTTGAGGGGTCTTTGCTCGTCGTGGACTCGACCCAAGGGGTTGAGGCGCAGACGCTGGCCAATGTGTATCAGGCCATTGACGCGGATCACGAGATTGTGCCGATCCTGAACAAGATCGACCTGCCTGCGTCTGACTGTGACCGGGTGGCGGAACAGATCGAGGATGTGATCGGTATCGACGCGTCCGGCGCCATTCAGGTGTCCGCCAAGACCGGGCAGGGCATCCACGAAACGCTGGAAGCTATTGTCCAGCACCTGCCCGCCCCACAGGGCAATGCCGACGCGCCGCTGAAGGCGATGCTGGTGGACAGCTGGTATGATTCATATCTGGGCGTCATCGTCCTGATCCGGGTGATTGACGGCAAGCTGAAAAAGGGCGAGCGGATCCGCATGCTGTCGACCAATGCTGTCTATCCGGTGGACCGGATCGGTGTGTTCACCCCGCAGATGGTCCCGATTGACGAACTGGGGCCGGGCGAGATCGGCTTTTTGACCGCCTCGATCAAGCAGGTGCGCGACACGCGGGTGGGCGACACGATCACGCACGAAAAGAAGGGGACCGACAAGGCGCTGCCGGGGTTCAAACCTTCGCAACCCGTGGTGTTCTGTGGCCTGTTCCCGGTGGACACGGCAGAATTCGAAGACCTGCGCGACAGCATCGAAAAGCTCGCGCTGAACGATGCGTCTTTCAGCTATGAGATGGAGACCTCGGCAGCACTTGGCTTTGGTTTCCGCTGTGGCTTCCTTGGCCTGCTGCACCTTGAGGTGATCCGCGACCGGATCGAGCGTGAGTATGACATTGATCTGATCACCACCGCGCCCAGCGTGATCTATCACATTTATATGCGCGACGGCACGATGCACGAGTTGCACAACCCCGCCGACATGCCCGACCTGTCAACGGTCGATCACCTGGAAGAGCCGCGCATCAAGGCGACGATCCTTGTGCCCGATGAATATCTGGGCGACGTGCTGAAACTGTGCCAGGACCGGCGCGGTATCCAGCTTGACCTGACCTATGCCGGGTCGCGCGCGATGGTTGTCTATGACCTCCCGCTGAATGAAGTTGTGTTCGACTTCTATGATCGCCTGAAATCCGTAACAAAGGGTTACGCGAGCTTCGATTATCAAATGCTGGGCTATCGCGAGGACAATCTGGTCAAGATGTCGATCCTTGTGAATGACGAACCCGTCGATGCGCTGTCCACCATGGTTCACCGTGACCGCGCCGAGACGCGTGGCCGCGCCATGGTTGAAAAACTGAAAGACCTGATCCCCCGCCACATGTTCAAAATCCCGATCCAGGCGGCGATTGGCGGCAAGGTCATCGCGCGCGAGACGCTGTCCGCCCTGCGCAAAGACGTGACCGCGAAATGCTATGGCGGCGACGCGACCCGGAAGAAGAAACTGCTGGAGAAGCAGAAGGCCGGTAAAAAGAAAATGCGCCAATTCGGGAAAGTGGACATTCCGCAAGAAGCGTTTATCAGCGCGCTAAAGATGGACGATTGAGAATGAAAATGGCCGCGTAAGCGGCCTTTTTCATTCAGTGCGCGGCAGCAAATTGCGAAGCAAATCGCGTGCGCACCCCCAACTTGCTCTACTATAAGTCGTTTAATTAGAAGATCTTACGTGCGTTTCATTGGTATATTTGTGTTCAATTCGACCGGTTGCTTGTCCAATCCATACAAAGCTTTGTCGAATAGACTCCTGACGACAGGTTCACCGCTTCAGCTGCATGCTGCCTACTTTACGCGTAGCAAGATATGCGGCGCGGGATGCGTCGAATGCCATATGTGAGTATTGTATAATTTTTAACATACTGAAATAAAAGTATTATTTAGCAATCAATCTGCATATTCAGGATTGCTGACGTCAAGTTTGTTGATTGCGTAGGTAGGTAGTGATAAAAGAAGGGTGAAATATCCCTGAGGAGTTGTTATGGAAAATTCAAAGATTAGCCTGAAGTTGGGTGCGTTAGATATCCAGTTTGAGGGTTCGGAGGAGTTTATCGCGGAAAGCTTGGTCGCGATTGTCGAGCAGTTTGTCGGTCTAGATCTACCAGATATTGCGGTTGGTGTGGGCGGAGCGGTCAATACCTTCGGTTCCGGCGTCATTTCGCAGGAAGTGGCATCTCCGGTGCAATCCAAATTATCTGCAACAGATTTTGCAGTGAAAATGTCAGTTAAGTCTGGTTCCGATTTAGTTATGGCCGCCGCCGCGTATTTGTACCATACGCGCGGAATGGAGGAGTTTAGGAGGTCGGATATCTTATCAGCAATGAAGGAGGCGAAGGGGTTCTACAAAACTTCGATGGGAAGCAACTTAAGTAAATCATTGGAAACATTAGTAAAAAGCTCTAGGCTTCAAACGCCATCTTCGGACACCTACACTTTGCCTTACTCGGAAGTAGAGGGGACCGGCAGGCACTTGTCATAGCGATGGATTTGAAATAGAAGTAAGGCACCCTCTTTCGAGGGCGCCCACCAATCGATTCTCTTCTACACGCCTTAGGAAGCACGAAGAGATCATAAACCAAAAGAGAGGCGGCAAGGACCGCGATGCCTATGGCTAGAAGAGACTAACTAAGTCCCGCCGGGTTGACGTTGCAAAGCGACGGTACCCCGGTGGGCAATTCATATCATCCCTATTGGAAGTTAAACAAGTAGGAGCATGACAATGCCCAAAAAACAATCATCGTCGAAATTGTCGACGCTAGCGTCAAAAGTGCTGTCTGGTCAAAAGAAGCCAACGTCCGCCGATGCGAAGAAACTCGCTGCATCCGTTCTTAGTCAGGACGAAGTCAAAGGCCCGCGGCGGAAGTAACTACGGTGCGCGCGAAGGCGCGCACCACTTCAAACATGACGCCCGTTCGTGAGGGGTCTCGCCACTCTCCGAAGCGATGCGCTAAACTTCCGCGTGACTCCCACTCCCCTTCCCCTCCACCCCATTCCCCCCTACAGATCCCCAACCCAACCCCGGAGCCCCCATGACCTGCCCCCTCTGCGCCTCAGACGCCCCTCTTTCATCCTTCCCTGTTCCCGGCGGACCCGCAGACGCTTCGGTTGATATCTGCGCCACCTGTGCCGCTCAGATCGACGGCACGCCCGAGGCAAATCATTGGCGGGGGCTTGCGTCCTCGATGTGGTCCGAGGATGCGGCGGTTCAGGTCCTCTCGGTTCGGATGTTGAAGCGGATCGCCGCGCCTTGGGCGCAGGATTTGCTGGATCAGGTGTATCTGGACGAGGACACGCAGACATGGGTCGACAATCAGGCCGCCGCGTCCCGGCACAAGGATGCCAACGGGGCGACATTGAACCAAGGCGACAACGTGGTGTTGATCAAGGACCTGCCCGTGAAGGGCGCGGGGTTCACGGCAAAACGCGGCACTGCGGTGCGAGGGATCAGCCTTGTGGCGGACAACCCCGAGCATATCGAGGGGCGCGTGGAAGGGCAGCGCATTGTCATTCTGACGCAGTTCGTGAAGAAGAAGTAGGCAGGGCGGGGTCTGTCGGCTATGTCGCCCGGCAAGGAGGCCCCTGATGCGTTCACCGCTTTTCAAGATCGTCATGACATTTTATGGGATCATCGGATCAACGCTGGCCTCGGTTCTGGTTGTGATCGCGCTGGTCAACGGCGTGTCCGGCCTGTGGCCCCTGCTGGGCGCAGCGGCGGTCGGGTTCGTGGTCGGGTTGCCGGTGAGCTACTTTGTCGCAAAAGCAATGCTGGGCGACTGACCCAGATCAAAGAGGCGCGGGCGCGCCGGGTGCAGAACACTTGCGTATTCGCGAATGTATCGAAGGAGAATGCCATGTTCCGTCTCGCCGCCGTCATCTATATCCTGCTCGGCGCAACGCTTGCCGGGATTTTCATCATCGCGGCGCTGACCGTCGGCATGGATACCGCCCAGCCCATCATCTATGCCGCCGTCGCGGGCTTCATCGTCGCGCTGCCGGTGTCGTGGGTGGTCGCCAAGCAAATCAAAGGCTGATCGGTCGATTTGCGGTTGAAAGGAGGGCTATGCCGGGGGTAAGCCTTCGACGTGCGGTCCCGTAGCTCAACTGGATAGAGCATCTGCCTTCTAAGCAGAGGGTTGCAGGTTCGAGTCCTGCCGGGATCGCCATTACCTCTTGCGCACTGGTGCCCCGCCTTCAAAGCAGTTTTCGTCCGTGTAGCTGCATGGTGCTTCTTGCGGTTCAAGATGCAGGCCGTCACCGGAATAGGGGTGGGCGCGCATCAGCGTTTCGTCGGGTTCGATCCCAAGCCCCGGCGCGTCGGGCGCGATGACGAAACCATCTTCCCAGCGCAATGTGTTGCCAATCAAGGCAAGGTGGAAGTGGCCGCCCCGTTCGATGGTCTCAACCATCAGAAGGTTGGGGATCGAGGTGCCAAGGTGAATGTTTGCGGCCCATTCGATTGGGCCAGCATAGAGGTGGGGAGCGATGAGGGCGTTGTGCACTTCGGCGATGGCGGCGATCTTCTTGGCTTCCCATATGCCGCCGACGCGTCCGAGGGCGGGTTGCAGGATGGAAGCCGCGCCTTGGCGAAGAACATCGGCGAATTCGGCCTTGGTGGTCAGGCGCTCTCCGGTCGCGACAGGAACGGGGCTGGCGCGGGCCACTTTTGCCATTTCGGCAATGTTGTCCGGCGGAATCGGTTCCTCGAACCACAGCGGTGAATAGGGTGCGATAGCCTGCGCCAGACGGATCGCGCCGCCTGTGGTGAACTGCCCATGGGTGCCAAACAGAAGGTCGGCCTTGTCGCCAACCGCCTCGCGAATGGCGGCGCAAAACGCGACCGAACGCGTAATATCGCGCATCGCGGGCATGTGACCTGAATGGATCGTATAGGGTCCGGCCGGGTCGAATTTCAGGGCAGTAAATCCCTGCGCCACACGGGTTGCAGCGGCCTCGGCGGCCATGTCGGGCGAGGTCCAGAACGCGGGCAGCGGATGGCCGGGATCGGGATAGAGGTAGGTATAGCTGCGCAGTTTCTCGTTCATCTTTCCGCCCAAGAGAGCCCAGACAGGTCTGTCGCGGGTCTTGCCCAGAATGTCCCAACACGCGATTTCAAGGCCAGAAAACGCACCCATGACGGTGGGGTCGGGGCGTTGGGTGAACCCGGCGGAATAGGCGCGCCGAAACATCAGCTCGATGTTCTCGGGATTTTCGCCCAGCATGTGGCGGGCAAATACATCTTCGATGACTGCGCGCATGGCGTTGGGGCCGACAGCTGCGGCATAAACCTCGCCCCAACCCACAACTCCGTCATCGGTGGTCAGCTTGACGAAAATCCAATACCGCCCGCCCCAGCCCGGCGCGGGTGGCGAGACGACGAAAATTTCAAGATCTTGCAGGTGCATGAAAGCCTCCTAACGGCGATCAAAGATGATGACATTGCGCCGGGCCGCGCCGGATTTTGTGTCGGCGATCGCCTCGTTGATCTGATCCAGACGCCAGCGTCCCGAGATCAACTCGTCCAGCTTCAACCGACCTTGCTGGTACAAGTCTATCATCCAAGGAATGTCCCGTTGGATCACCACATCGCCCATCTTGCTGCCCACCATGCCTTGGCCGAGGGCGGCAAGGATCACTGGTTCGTACTGGGATAGACCGCCGGAAGGGGGCATGCCGACCATCACCACCTTGCCACCGGCTGCAAGATAGCGCGGGGCGCTGTCATAGGCCGGGATCGCGCCGACTGTGACAAGCACCGCATCCGCCCCACGCCCCGCAGCTTTGAAGGCTGATTTCCAGGGTGCTTCCGTGGTTGCCAGAACGCCGTCGGTTGCCCCGAACTCAATAGCGGTGTCCAACTTGTCTTCGGTCATGTCGACGGCGATGATGCGCGACGCCCCGGCAATGCGCGCGCCTTGAATGGCGTTCAGCCCGACGCCGCCAGCTCCGATCACCACCACGACTTCTCCGGGGCGAATATTGGCGGCATTCACGGCCGCCCCCACGCCGGTGATCACGCCACAGGCCAGAAGTGACGCGACATCCATCGCCATTTCGTCGGGTATCCGAACCACTTGGCTTTGCTCCACAACCACACGTTCGGCAAAACCGCCGGTGGCCATGGCCTGATGCAATTTGCCGCCCTCTTGCGTTTTGATCGGCCCATGATCACCGTCATAGGGGGTTGTGCAGGTCACAGGTGATCCCGACGCGCAATTGGAGCAGGACTGACAGGCACGGATTAATGTCACGACGACCGGTTCGCCCACTGACAGACCCCTGACGTGATTGCCCAACGCACTGATACGCCCGGCGGCTTCATGACCATAGACAGCGGGTAACGAGCCGCCCCAATCGCCCTGCATATAGGTTATGTCGCTGTGACAAATGGCAACCGCGTCCAATGTCACTTCGACTTCGCTGCCTTCAGGTGCACGGATAGAGATATCTTCGACCACAAGGGGTTCGCCAAACGCATGACAGACGGCGGCTTTGATTGTGTCCATCTGGACCTCCTGAACATGATTTCCGGCATGGTGGCGCAGTTCGGGGGTGATTGCCAAGCGCCAAAGCACTGCCCTGCGCAGGCAAAGCGATGTGGCGGGTCAGATGTGGCCAATGCTGATCAGGAACTCGGACAGCAGGCGGGCGAACTCATCGGGGTTTTCCACCGGGGGCATGTGACCTGCCCCCCGGATCAGACGAAACCGGGCGCCGGGGATCAGACCCGCCGTTTCACGCACCAGATCGGCGGGGATCGAACCGTCTTCAGATCCGGCAATCGCCAGTGTGGGCAGGCGCAGCCGGGCGGTGCTTTCGTAAAGATCGGTGTCTGCAACCGCTGCCATACAGCCCAGATACCCGGCAAGGGGTGTGGTGCGCAGTCGGATGCGGGCGGTCTCTACGATTTCGGGATGGTCACGATGGGTCGCACGGGAAAACCAGCGTTGCATGTTGGCATCAATCACGGCGTCGATCCCACCCTCGCGCACTGCCTTGATCCGGTTCGCCCAGATGGCGGGCGTGCCGATCTTGGCGGCAGTGTTCGAAATTACCAAACCGCGCACAAGGTCCAACCGTTCAGCGGCCAGCCCTTGCGCGATAATACCGCCAATGGACAGGCCGACAAACACGCAGTCCTTCACACCCAACCGATCCAGACAGCGCGCGGCATCGCCCACCAAATCGCCCATAGGATAAGGGTCATCAGGGCAGGGGCTTTTGCCATGGCCGCGCATGTCCATCCGGATCAGGCGAAGGCTTTGCGGCAGCTTCGCCACCACAGCGTCCCACATTGTCAGATCTGACCCGAGCGCATGTGCAAAGACCACGGCAGGGCCATCCTGCGACCCGCTTTCGACGACATACAGGTTCAGGTCGTTAACATCAGGGATGATGATCATCCGCGCTTCTGATCCTCATCCCCGCGCATGGTCAGATAGGCCATGATCTGCCCATGGTCCGACGCCAGCTTGTTATATGGTGCCTCTGGGTGCGAACCATCGGTGATGTGGTCGTTCAGCACACTGAAATAGGTCATATCCGCGATGCGTTGGACATTGTCGGGGTGGAAGTGGCGGCTGAGATAGATCTGGTCGATGCTTTCAAACACCCCGGCAAAAGCCGAAGTATAAACCATATCACGCAAGGATTTTCGCACAAACAGCTTTTCGGCAGAGTGGAGGCGAACAGCCTCGACTTCTCGCGTGATCTGAATGCTTTCTTCTTTTGTATAACGGTCGCGGTCGGATTCTGCATCGTGTCGTAACATCCACGAATAGTTCTTGAACGGCACCTCGCCCGAGATGATTTCCGAACTGACCGCGTGTTCGCCATCGTTGAAATCGCCCAGAACCATGACCGGATTGTTCTGGCGCAGTTCCTCAACGATGAAGCTGCGTAGCACCCAAGCCTCGGCCATGCGGCGCATGGCAGCGCGCGCGGCACCCAAAGCGCGCCCAACCGGGTCATAATTGGTCAGGTCTTCTTCGGGGGCAAAACCTGCGCCGGGCGGACGGATAAACTCGCCTAGTTTCGATTTCAGGTGGCAGTTGAAAACGGTGACAACCTGATCGCCGATCGGAATGCGGGCGCGCAATACAGGGCGAGACAGACGCCGAAGCGTATAATGACCCGCCTCGCCCTCCAAGCCCCGCAGGGCGGTGAACGGGATAGTCAGAGGCTCTGGCAAATCCTGAATGACTTGCGGGGGTTCGGAAAATCCGAAGCGGGACAGGATCGCCACGCCCGGTCTGCGTTGGCCGGGACCTTCGTCTGCCGCGTTTGGGGCGAAAGCCAAATGATCCATATCCCAGGGCCGGATCGCCAGTTTGCGAAAAATTGCCTTGCGGTGATAGCCCTTGGATTTGTCCGGTATGGTCGCCGCGTTCAGGGCTGCGGTGCGCTTGTTTGCCTCTCCAATTACATCGCGCAGCGCATCTTCTTCGAATATTTCCTGAAAGCCGATGATGTCGGCATCCAGCGCCATCAACTGATCGGCCATCCAGTCACGTTTCCACGCGTATTCCTCGGGCGTGTAGCTTTGAAACTCGTAATATTCCTGATCCGGTCCGATCAGGTTCTTCACATTGAACGAGGCGATGGTGAAATCAGTCATTTGGTCCTCCGATCAGGCAAAACGGGTCAATGCGCCCGCAAAGACCGGCCCGTCAACATTGCCACCGGACACAACCGCGATGACAGTGTCACCTTCGATCTGATCGGCGTGAAACAGGGCGGCCGCAAGCGCCACCGCCGCACCCGGTTCGATGACGATCTTCAGGCGGTTGAACGCCGCAGACATGGCGCGCAGGCAATCCTCGTCGGGCACGGACAAGCCGGAGCCGCAGAGGCGTTTCAGAATGGGAAAGGTCAGATCGCCCGGCGATGGGGTGATGATGGCATCACAGATCGACCCGGACAAGCGCGGGTTGCGTTCGATCCGCCCCGATTGCAGCGAGCGGGCGACATCGTCGAACCCCTCGGGTTCGACCGGGTGCACCCGGAAACCGGGCGCGTCTGCTTCCAACGCCAGCGCGATGCCCGAGGTCAGTCCGCCCCCGCCACAGGGAACCAGCACGGCGGTCTTTTCGATGCCCATTGCGCGGGCTTGGGTAGCAATCTCAAGCCCGACCGTGCCCTGCCCGGCGATCACGTCGAAATTGTCGAAGGGCTTGATCAGGGTCAGTCCGCGTTCGGACGCCAATTGCGCTCCGATTTGGTCCCGGTCCTCACCTGCTCGGTCATACAGCACAACCTCGCCCCCCAGCGCACGGGTGTTGTCGATCTTCTGACGCGGGGCGTCCGACGGCATGACGATGACCGATGGTGCACCAGCCGCCGATGCCGCCATCGCGATACCCTGCGCATGATTGCCCGATGAAAAGGCAATAACGCCTTGTTTGCGCTGTGCGTCCGACAGTTTCGAGATCGCATTCCATGCGCCGCGAAACTTGAAACTTCCCGTATGTTGCAGGCATTCGGGCTTCACGAAAACTCGCCGGCCGGCGATGTCGTCCAGGAAGGAAGATGTGAGCAGAGGCGTGCGACGCACATGCCCCTCAAGGCAGGCGTTGGCGGCACGGATATCGTCGATATTCACCGCAAATCCTCCAACCACTCGTGAATCGTTTCCAACGCTTCGGGTTCGTCCAGAAAAGGAACGTGACCACGGTCCGCAACGCGTCCATAGCGAAGGTCGGGGTTTCGGCGCCGCATCTCTTCGACGGTGCCATCGTTCAAAATGTCCGAGTTTTCCCCGTGGATCAACGCCACCGGCAGACCTTGCAGAGCATCGAAATAGGGCCAGAGGTCGGGCGCCGGTTGTGCGCCTGCTTCCAGAACAGCCTCGCGCAGGGCTGGGTCGTACCGGTTCTTCAGCCCGGTTTCGGTCTGCGAATACAGGTGACGCACTTCGGCGTTCCAACGCTGGGCCGGGACATTTCGAAAGCCCGCTGCTTCCATGATCTGGGCGCGTGCTTGGGCTGCGTCTTTGTAAAACCGGGCGGTTGGCTGGCGGCCTATGAAGCCCTTGATATAGTCCAGCCCGCGCGGGTCGATCACCGGGCCGATGTCGTTCAGGCACGCCCCCAGCAAACGGTTTTTCGCGGCAACGGCGATCCCCATCGCGATCAACCCCCCGCGCGATGTGCCAAGGATCGCAGCCCGATCAATGCCCAGATGGTCCAGTAGCATCAGCGCGTCGTCGGCTTCCTGCGGAACGGTGTATGTCTGATACGGACCCCAATCCGACGCACCACGGCCGCGATAATCCATGCGGATCAAGCGGATACGTGACAGATGTGGGGCAACAAAATTGAAATCGTCCGAATTGCGGGTCAGCCCGGACAGCGCCAAAACCGGCAGCCCTTCGCCTTCATCCCGATAGGCCAGCGTCAGGCCATCCCGTGCGATAAAGTTGTCCATATCCGTTCCCCGTCGAAACTTGTTTGCGCCAGTAAGCACCGGTTGGGAAAGGGGTGCAAGCAGAAGGCGTCGATGTCACCAGACCAAAACACTCGCCAAAGACGGCGGGTGTTCGGCAAGTCAGATAATGGTGATTTTCCGGTCAGAGATTCTCAGGCTGGGGCATCCCAAGCACATGAAAACCGCAATCGACGGTGATGATCTCGCCGGTTGTGCATGCGCCATATTCAGACGCCAGATAAACCGCAGTTCCCCCAATGCTTTCCAGCGTCGCGTTCTGCCGCATGGGCGAGTTTGCTTCCGTATGTCGGAACGTCTTGCGCGCCCCGCCAATGGCCGCACCCGCAAGCGTTTTCATCGGGCCAGGGGAAATCGCATTCACGCGGATACCATCGGGGCCAAGGTCGTTGGCCAGATAGCGGACCGACGCCTCCAGCGCCGCCTTGGCCACCCCCATGACGTTATAGAACGGCGTCACACGGTTGGACCCGCCATAGGTCAGGGTCAGGATCGTGCCGCCGTCCGTCATCTTGGGCGCGGCGCGGCGCGCAACCTCGATCAAGGAATAGCAACTGATATCCATCGAGTTCTTGAAGTTTGCGCGGCTGGTATCGACGAACCGGCCCGTCAGTTCGTTCTTGTCGGAATAGGCAATGGCGTGGACCAGAAAGTCGATACTGTCCCACTTGGACCACAGCGCATCGAACCCCCTGTCCAGCGCGTCGTCATTGGTCACATCCATATCAACCAAGAGATCAGACCCGACTGATGCCGCCAGTGGCTGAACACGTTGTCCGAACGCATCGCCCTGGTACGAAAACGCAAGCTCTGCACCTTCATTTGCCATCGCCTGCGCGATGCCCCACGCGATTGAACGGTTATTGGCAACCCCCATGATGAGGCCGCGTTTTCCTTGCATAAGCCCTGCCATGTCAGTCCCTCAATTCTGTTTCAATCATCAGTCGCGATATTTGCTTAAAAGCATCGAGCCATTGGTCCCACCGAACCCGAAACTGTTGGTCATCACAGTATCTAGCCCGGCGTTTTCGACAAGTTCGGTGGCAATCTCGGCGGGTTTGATGGCTGGGTCCAACTCCTCGACATTGATCGAAGGTGTGATGAAATCGTGTTCCAGCATCAACAGGCAATACACGGCCTCTTGTGCGCCGGTGGCGCCCTGGCTGTGGCCCGTCATCGACTTCGTCGAGCTGATGGGCGGGGTTGTTCCCTCGCCGAAGACACGCCGCACGGCTTCCACTTCTCCGACATCACCAACGGGGGTCGAGGTGCCGTGGGCGTTTATATATCCCACTTTTCGCGTATCAGGCAGGGATTGCAGGGCAAGCCGCATTGCACGTTCGCCGCCTTCACCCGACGGGGCAACCATGTCGTGGCCGTCCGACGTGGCACCATAGCCGGTGACTTCGGCATAGATCTTCGCACCGCGCGCTTTTGCGTGTTCAAGGTCCTCCAAGACCAATATTGCTCCACCACCTCCAATGACGAACCCGTCGCGGTTCGCATCAAAAGCGCGCGACGCCTTTTCGGGCGTGTCATTGTATTTCGAAGACATCGCGCCCATCGCGTCAAACAGGCAAGACAAGGTCCAGTCGAGTTCCTCGCCCCCGCCTGCGAACATCATGTCCTGCTTGCCCATCATGATCTGCTCGGCTGCATTGCCGATGCAATGCAGCGACGTCGAACAGGCGGACGTGATCGAATAATTGATTCCCTTGATCTTGAACGCAGTCGCAAGGTTTGCGGAGATCGTCGACCCCATACATTTCGGCACCGCGAACGGCCCGATCCGCTTGGTCGCCCCGGTCTTCAAGGCGGTCTGATGCGCGGCAAACATCGCACTGGTCGATGGTCCGCCCGACCCGGCAACCAGCCCTGTGCGCGGGTTCACGATGTCATCCTCGCCCAGCCCGGCATCGGCAATCGCCTGGGTCATCGCGATATGCGCATAGGCCGCACCTGGCCCCATGAACCGAAGCGCGCGCTTGTCCACATGCGCGGAAATGTCGATATCGGGTTTGCCGGCAACCTGGCTGCGGAACCCGTGGTCGATCATGTCCTGATTGGCGGTGATGCCGGATTTGCCAGCCTTGAGCGAGGCCAGAACCTCGTTCTTGTTGTTCCCGATGGCCGAGACGATGCCCAGACCGGTAACGACGACACGACGCATATGCGCACTCCTTCGCGTGCCAGTGGCAGGCAGCGCCCGACACCGGAAATCCTGTTGTCCCGTCAGCTTTCCGACAGGGCGACTTTCATATCCTTGACCTGATAGATCACTTCTCCGTCGGCTTCCACAATCCCGTCAGCAACGCCCATGGTCAACCGCCGGGTCTGGATCGCCTTGGTGAAATCGATCTTGTAGGTCAGCATCTTGCGATCCGGACGCACCATGCCGGTCAGTTTGACCTCGCCCACACCCAGCGCATACCCGCGCCCCTGCCAGCCGCGCCAGCCCAGATTGAAGCCCGTAAGTTGCCACAAGCCATCAAGCCCAAGGCAGCCGGGCATGATCGGATTGCCGGGGAAGTGACAGTCAAAGAACCAAAGGTCGGGGGTGATGTCGAACTCGGCAATCACATGCCCTTTGCCATGCGCTCCGCCATCCCCTGAAATATCCGTAATGCGGTCCATCATCAGCATAGGGGGGGCCGGAAGCTGTGCATTGCCGGGGCCAAACAACTCGCCCCGCGCACATTTCAGAAGACCTTCCTTATCGAAACTCGTCGGATAATCCGCCATTCCCTCCGCCCCATATCTTGTATTTTCCTTCCCTTCACCCTCTATCACCCGGCCCAAGCCGGACGCAAGGGCAGGCGGAGGGTGAGGGGCGGGCGGGCGCGGCAGCGCAGCCACACTGCCCGATCAGAATTAATTGGCACTTTGCCGCCTCAGCCCCTATATTCAACATGGACTTTTGATCACAGCGGACGAGACGACGACCCGATGGACCAAAACGGTGACACGACCGAAGCGACATGGCTGGCAAGCGCAGGCCTGCGTCCGACGCGGCAAAGGCTTTCGTTGGCGCAGCTTCTGATTGGCGACGGTCAGCATCGGCACGTGACTGCGGAAAGCCTGTATGAGGCGTCGCGCGACAGCGATGAACGGGTCTCGCTTGCCACGGTCTATAATACACTTCGCGTGTTCTCGGAAGCCGGGCTTCTGCGCGAGATCACGGTGAATGGTGCCCGCAGCTATTTCGACACCAATGTCACCAATCACCCGCATTTTTTCTGGGAAGACACAGAAGAATTGATGGATGCGCCGGACGAGGACCTCAAAATCTCGCAACTCCCCACAGCGCCCGCCGGGACTGAGATTGCAAAGGTCGATGTGGTGATCCGGTTGCGCCGGAAATAAACGCAAACCTGTTTCTTCTGGCCAAAAATATCCTGGGGTGAGGGGCAAAGCCCCTCGGACGCGCGCACAGCGCGCGCCCTGTTCAATCAAGGCCGCTCAGGCAACGCTGACCACCTCGAAGTCGAAGATCAGCGTTTGACCGGCCAGCGCGTGATTGGCGTCCAGCGTCACGCTTTCCTCTGTCATCTCAGTCACTGTCACCGGAACCGGTTGGCCCTGTTGCCCGGTCATTTGAAGTTGCAAACCGACCTCAAGCGGAATTTCCGCCGGAATATCACCGCGCGGCACTTCCAGAAGCGCCTCTTCCTGACGCGGGCCATAGGCTTCTTCCGGGGCGATGGTGACCTGCTTCTTCTCGCCAACGGCCATACCCGGCAGGGCCTTGTCCAAGCCCGGAATAATCATGCCAGACCCGACCGTGAATTCCAACGGATCGCGACCTTCGGAGCTGTCGAATACGGTGCCGTCTTCAAGCGTGCCAGTGTAGTGAATGCGCACGGTTGCGCCGGATGTGACTTCGGTCATAAATGCCTCGTAATGTAAGGGGGGATTGGTGGACGAGGCCGCTTGCTGCGCGGGTGCTCGTGTGATGGGCCGACCCTAAAGGTTTGAAACGGGATGTAAAGGGAGGCGTCTTCAGATGCCTAAAACCACTGCCCCGGTTCCATCAGCCCAAGGTCCAGAAGTTGTTGCGACGTCCATTTGAATTGGGTCGAATTGTGCCACTTGAAGCTTGAAATCTCGAAGGTTGATCCCGCATTGGATTTCAACGCCTTGGCGGTTCGAAAGCTGGCGATCGCGACCGTGATATTGTTATGCCACGGGCAGGCATAGGTATTGTATTCTTCATCGCTGAAGGTGTGGTTGGGACGCAGCTTCAGTCCCTTCTTCGCGCGAAAGACCGAGATTCGGTCGATTTTCCGGCGCGCGGTCGGAATGTGTTCCTCGAACCGCCAACGCAGCCCCCCAAAGAAGTCCAACTGACGTTCGCGCGGGGTGCCGTCTTCGTCAGGGCGACCCAATGCGTAATAGCCGGACTTGTCCAGAAAGGCATGATCCAGCGCCACAGCATTGGGATGCCGCGACAAATCGTCGGCATAAAGATCGACAACATAGGTCAGCACCGCGTCGCGGCGTTCTTCCGCATGAAAGGCCAGAAGCTCTCCGATAGACCGTGTTTCGCAGAATGGATAAAACAGATACTCGGCGTTGAAACAGTAGTAGAGCCAGATGCCGGGCGCGGCGTCGATGACTTTGTTGACCGCGTGTTCCAAAGCCCCTTCGTGGGCGATCACATAAGGGATCCGGTGGATCGTCTTCTCCAGCGCGTCGGGCAGGTCCAGCACGTCAGGAGCGAACACCAGAATCTCGGAAAATCCGGCATTCTGGTGGTGGGTGATGGTGCTGTCCACCTCAACCAGATCTTCAACGAAGATCATCGCGACAGGCCCTTTGGCCAGTGCCTTGGCACCGGTGCTCAGGAAATCTGTCAGGCCATCATACCGCATCGTGCGCTCTTCCCAACCACAGGATTCTGCGGCATCTGCGCCAAAATGCTATGAAATCAAAGCCTTTTGCAAGCGTTGCGGCATGTTCCGCTTTGCTATAGGACACGGGACCTGATCCACAGCCTTATCCAGCAGGAAATGCGCGTCATGTCCGACCAGAAAAAACTCTTCATTCGCACCTATGGCTGCCAGATGAATGTCTATGACAGCGAACGTATGGCCGAGGCGCTGGGCGCGGATGGCTATATCGAAACCGACACGCCGGATGATGCGGATATGATCCTGCTCAATACCTGTCATATTCGCGAGAAAGCGGCCGAGAAGGTCTACTCCGAGCTTGGTCGCTTCAAAGGTCTGAAGGCGGACAAACCCGATCTGAAAATCGGCGTGGCGGGTTGCGTGGCGCAGGCCGAGGGCCAAGAGATCATGCGCCGCCAGCCGCTGGTCGATCTGGTGGTCGGTCCGCAAACCTATCACCGCCTGCCACAGATGATGGCGCAGGTGGCGAAAGGCGAAAAGGCGATGGACACCGATTTTCCCGAGGAAGACAAGTTTGAACACCTGCCCGGGCGGCACGGGGCCAAGAAAGCCATGCGCAACCCGTCGGCGTTTCTGACCGTGCAGGAAGGCTGCGACAAGTTCTGCGCCTTCTGCGTCGTGCCTTATACACGTGGAGCCGAAGTCAGCCGCCCGGTTGACCGCATCTTGCGCGAAGCGCACGATCTGGTTGAGCGTGGCGTGCGCGAAATCACCCTTCTGGGGCAGAACGTCAACGCCTATCACGGTGCAGGCGAGGGGGGCGATTGGTCGCTGGCGCGCCTGATCTGGGCGCTCGACACGATTGACGGGTTGGAGCGAATCCGCTTCACCACGTCGCATCCGAATGACATGAATGATGATCTGATCGAAGCGCACGGCACATGTGCGAAGCTGATGCCCTATCTGCATCTACCCGTGCAATCCGGGTCCGACAAGATACTGAAACGGATGAACCGCAGCCATACCGCCGACAGCTATCTGCGCCTGATCGAACGCATCCGCGAAGCGCGCCCCGATATTCTGCTGTCGGGCGATTTCATTGTCGGCTTCCCCGAAGAAGATGATCAGGATTTCGAGGATACGATGTCCCTGATCCGCGAAGTGAATTACGGACAGGCCTATAGCTTCAAATATTCGACCCGTCCCGGCACCCCGGCGGCAGAGCGTGCGCTTGTGGACGATGCAGTGGCGACAGATCGTCTGCACCGCTTGCAGGCACTTCTGACGGACCAGCAACGCAGCATTCAGCAGAGCATGGTCGGCAAAGAAGTCGGTGTGCTGTTTGAAAAGAAAGGGCGGCTTGACGGGCAGATGGTAGGTAAATCCGACCATCTTCATGCCGTGCATGTCCATGCCCCGGACGGGCAGGTCGGAGAGCTGCGGCGTGTGAAGATCGTAGAAAGCAGCACCAACTCGCTTGCGGGCGAATTGGTTGTGTAGGCTCGCCTCCGCTATTGTGTCGAATTCGTGAAGATTTTCGAAGGGGGCTTGCGCCCGCCTTCCGCACTTGGCACCATCACCCCATAGGATCTGACCAGGAGACCCCGTATTGGGATTTGAAAACCTGACCGCTGCGCCCGACGCCTCGACGGCCGAAGAAGCGCTGCTTGAATTTCCCGACAACCGCCTGTTGATCGACCTGTGCGGTGAGTTTGACAAAAACCTGACCCATATCGAAAGCCATCTGGGCGTGCAGATCGTGCGACGCGGCAATCAGCTTGCCGTGTTTGGCGAAGCCAGTGCGCGCACGAAAGCCGTCGAAGTGTTGCAAGCACTGTATCAGCGTCTGGAAAGCGGCAAGGGAATCGAAGCCGGTGACATCGACGCCGAGATTCGCATGGGCGGGTCGGACGAGGGCACCGGCACCCGCGACGGCGACCAGATGGAGATGTTCAAGGGTGGCGCGGTCGAGATCAAGACCCGCAAGAAAACAGTTGAACCGCGCACCGAGGCGCAGAAAGCCTATGTTCAGAACCTGTTTCAGAACGAACTGGCCTTCGGGATTGGCCCGGCTGGCACCGGCAAGACCTATCTGGCCGTGGCCGTGGGCGTGAACATGTTTCTGGGGGGGCATGTGGATCGCTTGATCCTTAGCCGCCCGGCGGTGGAAGCAGGCGAAAAGCTGGGCTATCTGCCCGGCGACATGAAGGACAAGGTCGATCCCTACATGCAGCCGCTTTACGACGCGTTGAATGATTTTCTGCCCGGTAAACAGGTGGCCAAGCTGATCGAAGAAAAGCGGATCGAGATCGCGCCATTGGCCTTCATGCGCGGGCGCACCTTGGCAAACGCCTATGTCGTGCTGGATGAAGCGCAGAACGCGACGACCATGCAGATGAAGATGTTTTTGACCCGGCTGGGCGAAGGCTCGCGCATGGTGATCACCGGCGACCGCACTCAGATTGATCTGCCACGTGGTGTCGATAGCGGGTTGCGTGACGCCGAGGGACTGTTGAAAGGCATCGACAAGATCGCATTCAACTACTTCACCTCGAAAGACGTTGTGCGCCATCCGCTTGTCGCCAGGATCATCGAGGCTTATGACGAGGCGGCGCAGAAAGCGATGGCCAAAAAGACAGAGCGCGAGCGGCGCGATCGCTGATATGAACGTTGAACTGGTGATCGAAGATGAACGCTGGATAGCGGCGGAACTGGACCTGTTGGCTGGTCAGGCAGCGCTGGCCGTGACCGATCATCTATCCCTGACGCCGCCCGACGGCGAGGTGTTCGAGGTCAGTCTGCTGGCCTGTGATGATACACGGATCGCCGCGCTGAATGGTGACTTTCGCAAAAATCCCGCGCCGACCAACGTTCTGTCCTGGCCGTCCGAAGATCGGGCGACCGACCAGCCCGGCGGCGCACCGCATCCGCCATCGGGCCCGGAACTCGGCGATATAGCCATTGCATATGACACCTGTCAGCGCGAAGCTGCTGCGCAGGGTAAGAAATTCCCCGCTCATGTGACCCATTTATTGGTCCATGGGATATTGCATCTGTTGGGTTATGATCACATAGACGACAAAGATGCAGCCCTGATGGAGGGGCTGGAGGTTGAAATCCTTGGCAAGATGGGCATTTCAGACCCATATGAAGGATAACCTGCGCAATTTCGCGCGAATATGGAAAAGGAAAGATGGGCGACACCGAAGACGGTTCTTCTGAGGCAGCGCAGAGCGCGCCAAGTGAAACCGAAAGTAGCAGGACCGGTTTTTTCGGTCGTATCGTCGGGGCACTCAGCCCCTCGGATACGGTGAACGAGCCACCTCAGAACGCACCCGCTGTCGCAAACGGCGTGTCCCCATTTGTCACACCTGGCATGATGAACCTGCGCCGTATGCGGGTCGAGGATGTGATGGTTCCCAAGGCAGAGATCGTCTCGGCCCCGTTGGATATTGAGAAAGACGAACTGGTTGCGCTGTTTCGCGAAAGTGGTCTGACGCGACTGCCCGTGTTTGACGGCACATTGGACACGCCAATCGGGCTGGTTCACCTGAAAGACCTTGCTCTGAATTACGGCTTCAACGGCAATGCGGGTGTCAAGATACCGGTCTTCGCGTTGCGCAAATTGTTGCGCCCGCTTCTCTATGCGCCACCCTCGATGCCGATTGGTGTTCTGTTGCAGAAGATGCAGACAGAACGGATTCACATGGCATTGGTTATCGATGAATATGGCGGCGTCGACGGGCTTGTAACCATTGAGGACTTGATCGAACAGGTGCTTGGCGAGATCGAGGATGAGCACGACCTTGAAGAAGGCGCTTTGTGGATCGAAGAGAAACCGGGCTGTTATCTGGCCGAGGCCAAGACGCCTCTGGACGAATTTGAAGCGGAAATCGGGTTTGGGCTTCATGGCGAAGACATCGATGATGAAGAGGTCGACACGCTGGGCGGTTTGGTGTTTGTGTTGTCCGGTCACGTCCCCGCGCGCGGTGAGGTGATCGCACATCCAGCCGGACCCGAGATCGAGGTTGTTGACGCAGACCCGCGCAGGATCAAACGTCTACGCGTTCGGATCCCAGCGAAACGCGATGACTAAGCCCAGCCGTCTGGCATCTGTCCGGGCGGTGATCGCCACCAGCATCATGGGTGCTGTGGCTGCGCTGGGACACGCCCCGTTTGACTGGCCCATATTCACCCTGATCGGGCTTGCCGCTGCAACTTACATCATCCTGAAAGGCGACCGTCCGAAGCAAGCCGCATTACGCGCTTGGGGTCTGGGCATCGGCTATTTCGGCGTGACGCTTTCATGGCTTGTTGAACCCTTTTTGGTTGATGCTGCCCGGTACGGCTGGATGGCACCTTTCGCACTTTTATTCATGGCGGCGGGTCTTGCGCTTCTCTGGGCTATTGCGGCGGGCCTGTCGCATCGTATCGCACCGACTTCCCTGCACTGGTTGTCGCTTGCGCTGGCCCTGACCGGGGCCGAGATGATCCGTGGATGGCTGTTTACCGGGTTTCCCTGGGGCAATCCGGGGCATGTCTGGATCGAGACGCCGTTTGCTCAATTGGCCGCGTATATCGGGGCCAGCGGATTGGGGGCGTTGACCCTATTCATGGCGGCGTTGATGGCGAAAATTGTGGAGCAGGGACAGGGTCTCCGCGCGCGCCTCATACTGTTGACGCTGGGTGCGGTCATCGCGATGGGCGCTTTGACCATCGGCGTGTCTCGGGGGCAGAAGCAGTTACCCGCGGATCGCGATGCAACATTGCGACTTGTTCAGCCGAACGCGCCGCAACACCTTAAATGGGATCCCCGCTACGCCTATGATTTCGTCACTCGTCAGATTGATTTTACCGCTGCCGACCCGGCGCCCGGGCAACCTCGCCCTGATCTGGTGATCTGGCCAGAGACAGCCGTTCCTACCTTGCTGGAATGGACTGACACTCTGCGCGTCGATATTGCCGAAGCGGCAAAGGGTGCGCTGGTCATGTTCGGTGTGCAACGCGGCGATGGGTTGCAGTATTTCAACAGTCTGGCGCTTGTTGGCCCGACCGGCGAGGTTCAGGCGACTTATGACAAACATCATCTGGTGCCGTTTGGCGAATATATCCCGCTTGGTGATTGGCTAGAGCAATTTGGCATAAGTGCTTTCGCTTCGCGCGTCGGAAATGGTTATTCTGCGGGTCCGGGCGCGCAGGTGCTGGATGTTGGGGTGGCAGGCTCAGTCCTGCCGCTCATTTGCTACGAGGCGGTGTTTCCGCGCGATATCCGGTCGGCACCCGAGCGGGCCGACTGGATCTTACATGCGACCAACGATGCGTGGTTTGGCGACTATTCGATGCCCTACCAACACCTCGCTCAGGCCCGCTATCGCGCGATCGAGTTTGGCCTTCCCGTTATCAGGGTTGCCAATACGGGTGTATCGGCGGTGATCGACCCGCGCGGTCAGTTGCGCGCAACAATACCGTTGGGGCAAGCGGGCTTTCTGGATGCGCGCCTGCCGGGTGCCGAGCCACCGACGCCGTATTCTCGCTATGGTGACATACCATTGGCGGTGCTGATCATTGTTGCATTGTGCGGCCTGTTTGCGCGGCGCGTCGTAAAAGCGCGTTGACCGCAGTCGGTTTGCCATGTAACGCCAAGGCATATCCCGCCACAACGGCTTCCTGACGTGGTGTGGGCTTAACCATCGGAGCACTTTTCATGACACGTAAGAACCACGTTTTCACTTCGGAATCCGTATCCGAAGGCCATCCCGACAAAGTCTGTGATCGCATCTCGGACGCCATCCTTGACGCTTTTCTGACTGAAGACCCGCAAGCTCGTGTGGCCTGTGAAACCTTCGCCACCACTGACCGCGTGGTCATCGGCGGCGAGGTGCGCGGCCCGGCCAGCGTGATCCAGCGAGTGGAAGATATCGCGCGCGAATGTGTCCGCGACATCGGCTATGAACAGGAAGGGTTCCATTGGGCCAACCTGAACGTCGACAGTTTCCTGCATGCGCAATCCGCAGACATCGCCCAGGGTGTGGACGCCGCCCAGAACAAGGATGAAGGCGCGGGCGATCAGGGCATCATGTTCGGCTATGCCACGATCGAGACCGACGACCTGATGCCGGCACCGCTGCAATACAGCCACGCCATCTTGCGTCGACTGGCAGAACTGCGCAAAGACGGCACCGAAGGCTGGATGGGTCCGGACGCCAAATCACAGCTTTCTGTGCGGTATGAGAACGACCTGCCGGTCGAAGTCACATCGCTTGTTTTGTCCACGCAACATCTGGATGCCTCGATGACCCCGGATGACGTGCGCGAACGTGTGGCCCCGCATATTCGCGACGTGCTGCCCGAAGGCTGGTTGACGGATAATACTGTTTGGCACGTGAACCCGACCGGCAAGTTCGTGATCGGCGGCCCGGATGGCGATGCAGGTCTGACGGGCCGCAAGATCATCGTAGACACCTATGGTGGCGCGGCGCCACATGGCGGCGGCGCGTTTTCCGGCAAGGATCCGACCAAGGTCGACCGCTCGGCCGCTTATGCCGCGCGTTATCTGGCGAAGAACATCGTGGCTGCCGGCATGGCGAAACGCTGCACGCTGCAACTGTCCTATGCCATCGGCGTGGCCCACCCCTTGTCCATTCTCGTGGACACCCACCGCACCGGCGAGGTTGACGAAGCAGAGATAGAGAGGGCGATAGATCAAGTCATGAATTTGACCCCCCGTGGCATTCGCGAACATCTTGGCCTGAACAAGCCGATCTATGAACGTACTGCCGCCTATGGCCATTTTGGTCGCGCCCCCGATGCAGATGGCGGGTTCAGTTGGGAAAAGACCGATCTCGTCGATGCCTTGCAAAAGGCCGTATGACCCGGATCGCCATTGTGAATGAACGCCAAAGGGCGGCCCGTCTCTTGACGCGGCCGACCCTTGCACGGCATAGCCGCGGCCATGACACAAGATGACCCCACACAGAACAAGCACCGCTCGGGCGCGCCGTGGCGCAATTTCTATGGCCGCCTGAAGGGCAAAGGCCTGCGTGACAGCCAGCAGGAATACCTGGACAAGGATCTCGCTGCCCTCAGTCCCGGCGCGGTCGATTGGGACGATAATCCCGACCGGACTCCGCTTAACCTGAATGCCCTTTTCGACGGCAAACCCGTCTGGCTGGAAACGGGCTTTGGCGGCGGCGAACATATGGTGCATCAGGCCGCCACCAACCCGGAGGTGGGGATTATTGGCTGCGAGCCATACATCAACGGCGTCGCCATGCTTTTGGGCAAGATCCGCAAGGCGGGATGCGAGAACATTGCCGTGCATCCCGGCGATGTGCGTGACTTGTTTGACGTGCTGCCAGAGCACAGCATCGACAAAGCCTTCCTGCTCTACCCGGACCCATGGCCCAAGAAACGACACCACCGCCGCCGCTTCGTCACGCCCGAATACCTCAACCCCTTCCACCGCGTGTTAAAACCGGGGGCCGAGTTTCGCGTGGCCACCGACATCCCCGATTACGTGCGCCAAACACTGGAAGAGGTTCCGCGCGCAGGCTTTGAATGGCTGGACGAACGCCCCTCGGACTGGCGCGATCCCTGGGACGACTGGATTTCGACCCGCTACGAGCAAAAAGCCCTGCGCGAAGGGCGCATCCCGCACTATCTGACCTTCCGCCGGCTCTGACCACCCCGGTGTTTCTTCTGGCCCAAAATATCCTGGGGTGAGGCCACTCGAATATCGAGGGGCCGAGGGGCAAGGCCCCTTTCGCTCTGGCTTCACCCAAATGTCTACGCTATCAGAATTCGCAGATTACAGGAGAAGACATATGTCCGGACACGGCCCTGCCATCCCCATGACCTCGCGCAAATGCGGCCCGCTGAAGGGCGAGGCGCGCGTGCCAGGCGATAAGTCGATCAGCCACCGTTCGCTGATCCTTGGTGCGATGGCGGTGGGGGAAACTCATATCACCGGTCTTTTGGAAGGCGAGGATGTGCTGGGCACCGCGGATGCAATGCGCGCCTTTGGCGCTGATGTCGAACGCGTGGGCGAGGGCGAATGGCGTGTGAACGGGGTGGGCGTGGGCGGATTTGCCGAACCTGAACAAGTCATTGATTGTGGCAACGCGGGCACCGGCGTGCGCCTGATCATGGGCGCGATGGCAACACAACCGATAACGGCTACCTTCACCGGCGATGCTTCTCTACGGGCGCGTCCGATGGGGCGTGTCACCGACCCGATCGCACTTTTCGGGGCGCAAAGCTACGGGCGTGACGGGGGCCGTTTGCCCATGACCGTCGTGGGTGCACGCCAACCGATCGCGGTGCGCTACACCACGCCCATGGCGTCTGCGCAAGTAAAATCGGCTGTGCTGCTGGCCGGTCTCAACGTGCCAGGAAAGACGGTGGTGATCGAAAAAGAAGCCACCCGTGACCACACCGAACGGATGCTGGCAGGTTTCGGGGCCGAGATCACTGTGGAAGACACCGACGAAGGTCACGTGATCACCCTGACCGGCCAGCCGGAGCTAAAGCCGCAATCCATTGTCGTGCCGCGTGACCCCAGCTCGGCTGCGTTTCCGGTCTGCGCTGCGCTGATTGTGCCGGGATCAGAGGTGCTGGTGCCCAACATCGGGCTGAACCCGACCCGCGCCGGTCTGTTTTATACACTGCAAGACATGGGCGCGGACCTGACGTTTGAGAACGAGCGCACAGAGGGTGGCGAACCCGTCGCTGATCTGCACGCGCGCTATTCGCCCCATATGAAAGGCATAGTGGTGCCCCCGGAACGGGCCGCCAGCATGATTGACGAATACCCGATTCTGTCGGTCGTCGCGGCCTTCGCCACCGGCACCACCAACATGCCCGGCGTGCATGAACTGCGTGTGAAGGAAAGTGACCGGATCGACGCCATGGCCAAGGGTTTGCGCGCCGCTGGCGTCGTGGTTGAAGAAGGCGAGGATTGGTGGGCCGTGGATGGGATGGGACCGGAGGGCGTGCGTGGTGGGGCTACCGTTGCCACGGTGCTGGACCACCGCATCGCGATGAGCTTTGCCTGCCTTGGCATGGCATCGCAGAAACCCATCCATCTGGACGATGGCAGTCCGATCGCCACCAGTTTCCCGGGGTTCGAACCTCTGATGGCGGGTCTGGGTGCCCAATTGGTCAGGACGAACACATGACCCGGTTCACGGTTGCCATAGACGGACCTGCCGCTGCGGGAAAAGGCACAATTTCCAAGGCCGTGGCCGCGCATTTCGGGTTCGCTCATCTGGACACGGGGCTTCTGTATCGGGCGGTCGGGGCGAAAGTGCTGGCGGGCGGTGATCCGGTGCAGGCAGCGAAGGCGCTGACTCCAAAGGATCTTGAGGGCGATTTGCGCACTCCCGAGGTGGCGCAGGCTGCCAGCCGGGTTGCGGTCCTGCCTGACGTGCGCGCGGCGCTTGTCACGTTCCAGCGCGACTTTGCGGTCCGCGATGGTGGGGCCGTGCTGGACGGGCGCGATATCGGCACCGTGATCTGCCCGGATGCGCAAGCGAAGCTTTTTGTTACCGCCAGCGCCGAAGTGCGTGCCGAGCGACGTTATCTTGAACTGGCCGACAAGGGTCTGGACGTCACACGCGAAGACGTGCTGGCCGATGTGATCGAGCGCGACAAGCGCGACAGCGACCGCGCCGAAGCGCCGCTGAAACCTGCCGATGATGCGATTACCATCGACACATCCGAAATGTCGATCGACCAAGCTGTCGCGAAAGCTGTGGCGGTGATCGAGGCATGCCGATAGCTCATAGCAGGCATGTGGGCGCGCTGGTTGCCACCGTTAATGTGGGTTCATAGCTGTCTTGTTCATCGGAATGTATCCGACAAAAAACGGACAGGTAAGACATGCTCGACAAATTGAACTGGCGCTATGCCACCAAGAAGATGGACCCCACGAAAAAGGTTTCGGAAGACAAGTTGAACAAAATTCTGGATGCCATCCGCCTTGCGCCAACGTCGTCGGGCACGCAGCCATTTGAAGTTCTGGTCATTACCAATGACGAGATTCGCCAGAAAATTCGTCCCGTTGCGTGGGATCAGGCACAGATCACCGAAGGCTCGCATCTGTTGGTGTTTGCGGCGTGGGACAACTACACCGAAGACCGCATCGATGCCGTAACGGCCCAGATGGCGGAAGAACGCGGTGCCGAAAACCCGATGCTGAGCCAGTATTACAAGAAACTCAAAGCCACATATTTGCCGCGCGACGCGCAGACCAATTTCGAACACGCAGCCCGTCAAGCCTATATCGCGCTGGGTTTTGCCCTTGCGGCGGCTGCGGAAGTCGAAGTTGACAGCACCCCAATGGAAGGGTTTGACCCTGCCAAAGTCGACGAAATCCTTGGTCTGCGCGAACAAGGTCTGCGGTCTGTTGTGTTGCTGCCGCTTGGCTATCGTGACGAAAGCGGCGACTGGTTGTTGCCGCTGAAGAAAGTCCGCAAGCCAGACGAGCGTTTCCTGCGCCGGATCGACTGATCGCGCATTTGGGAACGCTCTGTAAAACAAGGGGGATCTTTGCAATCCCCCTTGCTTTATTGGCAGAATCCCCGTATTTCCCGCCTCTGTCGACAAGGTGAAAACACCGCGATAGCAGGGATACGAGCAGGGTCGGAGATGCCGGCCCTCTTTGTTTTGCGGCTAACCTGTTGACCAAATTGGAAAATCCAAGACCTGCGGAGCCAACCGCACGGCCCGAATAGCACTTGTAAAGGAACAAACCGCATATGTGCGCTAAAGCAACCATGGAGGAATTCGAAGCCCTCCTGAACGAAAGCTTCGAAATGGACACCCCCGAAGAGGGTTCGGTTGTCAAAGGCAAGGTCATCGCCATCGAGGCTGGCCAAGCCATCATCGACGTCGGCTACAAAATGGAAGGCCGCGTTGATGTCAAAGAATTCGCTAACCCCGGCGAAGCCCCTGAAATCGCAGTTGGTGACGAGGTAGAAGTTTACCTGCGTTCCGCCGAAAACGCGCGTGGCGAAGCCGTCATCTCGCGCGAGATGGCCCGCCGCGAAGAAGCATGGGACCGTCTGGAAAAAGCATATGCCGACGACGCACGTGTCGAAGGTGCCATCTTCGGTCGCGTCAAAGGCGGCTTCACGGTCGATCTGGGCGGCGCTGTTGCGTTCCTGCCCGGAAGCCAGGTTGACGTGCGCCCGGTGCGCGACGCTGGCCCCCTGATGGGTCTGAAGCAGCCATTCCAGATCCTGAAAATGGACCGCCGCCGTGGCAACATCGTTGTGTCGCGTCGTGCCATTCTGGAAGAAAGCCGTGCCGAACAGCGTGCGGAAGTCATCGGTAACCTGACCGAAGGCCAGGCAGTTGACGGTGTCGTCAAGAATATCACCGAATACGGTGCATTTGTTGATCTTGGCGGTGTTGACGGTCTGCTGCACGTCACGGATATGGCGTGGCGCCGTGTGAACCATCCTTCGGAAATCCTGACGATCGGAGAGACCATCAAAGTTCAGGTCATCAAGATCAACAAGGAAACCCACCGCATTTCGCTTGGTATGAAACAGCTGCAAGACGATCCTTGGGATCTGGTTGCTGGCAAATACCCGCTGGAATCGACCCACACGGGCCGCGTGACCAACATCACCGACTACGGTGCGTTTGTCGAACTGGAGCCGGGCGTTGAAGGTCTGGTGCACGTATCGGAAATGTCGTGGACCAAGAAGAACGTTCACCCCGGCAAGATCGTTTCGACAAGCCAAGAAGTCGAAGTCATGGTGCTGGAAATCGACAGCGCCAAGCGCCGCGTGTCGCTTGGTCTCAAGCAGACCATGCGCAACCCGTGGGAAGTGTTTGCAGAAACGCACCCCGAGGGCACCGAAGTCGAAGGCGAAGTCAAGAACATCACCGAATTCGGTCTGTTCATTGGTCTCGACGGCGAAATTGATGGCATGGTTCACCTGTCCGACATCTCGTGGGACGAACGTGGCGAAGACGCGATCCAGAACTTCAAGAAGGGCGACATCGTCAAGGCTGTTGTCTCGGAAGTGGACACCGACAAAGAGCGTATCTCGCTGTCGATCAAAGCGCTGGACGGTGATCCCTTCGCCGACGCGATTGGTGGCGTGAAGCGTGGTTCGATCATTACTGTTGAAGTGACCTCGATCGAAGATGGCGGTATCGAAGTGGAATATGAAGGCATGAAATCCTTCATTCGCCGCTCGGACCTGTCGCGTGACCGTGCCGAACAGCGCCCCGAACGTTTCCAGGTCGGTGACAAACTCGACGTTCGCGTGACCAACGTGGATTCGAAATCGCGCCGTCTGGGTCTGTCGATCAAAGCGCGCGAAATCGCGGAAGAAAAAGAAGCCGTCGCACAGTACGGTTCCTCGGATTCGGGTGCATCATTGGGCGACATTCTGGGCGCCGCACTGAAACAGGACAACTAAGTCCGGCCCTGAAGATCCAGAAGCAGCCCCGTGCTATGCGCGGGGCTGTTTTGCGTCGAATCAACGGCTTATGCTGCGCTGCAACAAAACGGCGGCTGCGACCCCGAAGTGATTTGCCACTGCGGCATCGGCCCGAAAATCCCGAAAAAATCGCGCGTTTCCCGCCAAAATTGCTCGTTCAGCATGGCAATGCTTGTATCTCGCGCGGCGGTTTGCTCCTATAATCCGTGACAGAATAAGGATGCAAAATCCATTACATAGCCAATTGGGGGGACCAGAATGATCCGGTCGGAATTGATCCAGAAGATCGCGGATGAAAACCCGCACCTTTATCAGCGCGACGTTGAGCGCATCGTCAACACGATCTTTGAAGAGATTATTGAAGCGATGGCCAAGGGGGACCGGGTTGAACTGCGCGGCTTTGGCGCATTTTCCGTCAAAAAACGGGATGCTCGTATCGGGCGCAATCCCCGGACGGGTGAGTCGGTCGAGGTTGAGGAAAAGCATGTTCCCTTTTTCAAGACCGGCAAGCTGCTCAGGGACCGTTTGAACGGCAAGTAAGAGGTATCTATGCGATACATCCGTTACGCATTTCTGGCGACCCTTGCGGTCGTCCTGATCACAGTCGCGCTGGCAAATCGGGCGACTGTAACTCTGAATCTGCTGCCTCAGGAACTTTCCGGGTTCCTGGGATATAGCTGGTCAATGACCCTGCCGCTTTTCGTCGTGATCTTCGCTGGCGTCATTGCGGGCGTGCTGATCGGCTTCGTCTGGGAATGGTTCCGGGAACACAAGATCCGCGCTGAAGGTGCCCGCACCCGCAAGGAACGGGATCAGTTGGCGCGCGAGGTAAAGACCTTACGCGACCCCAAGACGCGCACGGGTGACGATGTGTTGGCCCTGATCGACGACACCAAGTGATCTGAACCTCATGTGCGCAAGTGTAAAAATCTGCGGGCTGTCCGACCCGAGGCATGTTGATGCTGCGGTGACGGCAGGTGCGCGCTATCTGGGGTTCGTGTTCTTTCCGAAAAGTCCACGCAATGTGTCGGTTGGACACGCCGCCGAGTTAATGGCCGATGTGCCGGTTGGTGTGGCGAAGGTCGCACTGACGGTAAATGCCGATGACGTGCTGCTGGACCGGATCGTGTCGGAAACCGTGGTCGACATGTTGCAGCTTCACGGGGCGGAAAGCCCGGAGCGTGTGGTCGAAGTCAAAGCCCGTTACGGTCTGCCGGTGATGAAGGCCATTGGAATTGCCGGGCCTGACGATGTCGGGCAGATAGAACTTTTTGCCGGGGTGGCAGACCAGTTGCTGATCGACGCCAAGGCCCCGAGGGGCGCGGACCTTCCCGGAGGCAATGGCATCTCGTTTGACTGGCGGCTGGTGCAACGCAAATACTGGCCGTGCCCGTGGATGCTGGCCGGAGGGTTGACGCCGGACAACGTCGCCGAGGCCATTCGGCTGACCGGGGCCAAACAAGTTGATGTCTCGTCGGGGGTTGAATCCGCGCCGGGGATCAAGGATGACAGGCTGATCGCGGCCTTCTGTGCCGCAGCACAAGCCGCCGCTTAAGGGGAGTGAGCCCATGGCCAACGATCTATTCAACAGTTTCATGAACGGCCCCGATGAAAAGGGCCGGTTCGGCGATTTCGGCGGGCGCTTCGTGTCCGAGACGTTGATGCCCCTGATCCTTGATCTTGAGGCAGAATATGAAAACGCCAAGACGGATGACAGTTTCTGGGCCGAGATGCAGCACTTGTGGACCCATTACGTGGGCCGCCCCAGCCCGCTTTATTTTGCTGAAGGTCTGACCAACCACCTGGGCGGCGCAAAGGTCTATCTGAAACGGGATGAGTTGAACCACACCGGCGCGCACAAGATCAACAATGTGCTGGGGCAAATCCTGTTGGCCCGCCGCATGGGCAAGACCCGTATCATTGCTGAAACCGGGGCCGGGCAACACGGCGTGGCCACGGCCACGGTCTGTGCCAAATTCGGTCTGAAATGTATCGTTTACATGGGTGCCCACGACGTGCAGCGTCAGGCCCCCAATGTGTTTCGTATGCGCCTTCTGGGGGCCGAAGTTATTCCCGTCAGTTCGGGTCGTGGCACGCTGAAGGACGCGATGAATGATGCGCTGCGTGACTGGGTGACAAACGTGGCCGACACATTTTATTGCATCGGCACGGCGGCTGGGCCACACCCCTATCCCGCTATGGTGCGCGACTTCCAGTCGATCATCGGCAAGGAAGCCAAGGAACAGATGCAGGCTGCCGAAGGTCGGCTGCCTGATACGTTGATCGCGGCCATTGGCGGTGGGTCGAATGCCATTGGTCTGTTCTATCCATTCCTGGACGATGACAGCGTGCGGATCATCGGCGTCGAGGCAGGCGGCAAGGGTGTGAATGACAAGATGGAGCATTGCGCGTCCCTGACCGGTGGACGCCCCGGCGTTCTGCACGGCAACCGCACTTTCCTGTTACAAGACGAAGACGGGCAAATCCTGGACGGCTATTCGATCTCGGCAGGGCTGGACTATCCCGGCATCGGGCCGGAACACAGCTGGTTGCACGAGATCGGACGCGCCGAATATGTGGCGATCACGGATAAAGAGGCGCTGGATGCGTTTGAACTGTGCTGTCAGACCGAAGGGATTATCCCTGCGCTGGAGCCCTGTCACGCGCTGGCACATGTGATGAAGATTGCGCCAGATCTGCCCAAGGATCACATCATCTGCATGAACATGTGCGGCCGGGGCGACAAGGATATCTATACCGTCGCCAAATATCTGGGGTTCGACATGTCCGACACGGAAGGTCGCGACGCCGACTGATCCGGGTCAATCCAACGCAGCGGCAATCGTCCGAAACATGGCGATGTTGGCGTCGTTGACGCCCTCTTTGCGAAACTTGCGGTCGGCGCTGTTCAGTGCAATCACCACATCGCGCGATGTGTCGATGAAGATATACTGGCCATATATCCCGCGCGCGAAATACTCGCCGTCAGGCGCGTTGGGGGCGATCCACCACTGAAACCCATACCGCTGTTCGTCCGTCGGCGTCGGGGCAGAGGGAACGGTCGAGGCCGCAATCCAATCTGCCGGCACGATCTGTTGCCCGTTCCAATGTCCGTCCTGCAAGAACATCTGCCCGAAGCGGGCATAGTCACGCGTGCGCAGGTTCAGACCGCCCAGCACGAAGGCCACGCCATAGCCGTCGGTAACGTAATAAGGGTCGGCTTCGAAGCCCATTTTCTGAATGACATGGCGTTCCAGCAACTCGGGGATGGACTGACCGCTGGCGCCCCGGATCACCATGCCGATTACATGCGTGTCGATCGAAACATATTGCCAGGTCTCGCCCGGTGGCGCGAAGGTTTCGGTCAGGCTTGCAACAAAGTCATCCATCGACTGCCCCAGCGCCAACACACGGCCCATTCGGTTGATGTCGGAATTGAAGTCCAGATAATCCTCGTTGAAGACGACACCCGACGACATGTTCAACACATTGCGGATCGTTGCGCCTTCATATGCGCTGTCTTTCAGTTCTGGTGCGTAAAGTTCAACCGGATCATCCAGTGAGCCAATCGCCCCTTGCTCCACCACGATCCCTGTCAGCGCGGACAGAAAACTTTTGGCAACCGACCAGCTTATGCGGCGGTCTTCCGGGTCTGTGCCAAGGTGATAGCTTTCGTGCCGCACCGCGCCGTTTTTCAACACAACCAGCGCCGTCACAGACCGTTCTGCTATCCAATCCTCGGCCCCGTCAGGCAGTGTCAACGGTGTGCCCTGGGGCAACGCGGCAGGTTCTGTGCCGCCGCGCGACATCGTTCTGGTCAGAAACGCCTGATCCATGTTTGAAAAGTTGTGAACGATTTTTTCTTCTGAAAACAAGGAATTTACAGCGATCAGCCTGTTGATCCCATCCCGTTTCCAAATCGCCGCAGCAGCGATCAGCACAACGATGACCAAAAAAGCCTGCAACAGACGTTTCAAGACAGTGCGCATGTGACTCCACGATTTTTTGGTCAGGGTGCCGCCCAATCGACCCAACGTCCATGGAAATCGACACGACCAAGCGTCAACGTGTGACCCTCGGGCCAAAGCGTCAGGTGAAGAGCTGCGCCTTTGCCAAGCTGATCGTCGGCTTCCATGGCAAGATGTGCGACCGGGCCGTGTTGAGCCGCGGTTTCAATGGCTGCTTGGCAACGCGATTGCGTCTGCGGCGGGAAATATTGCCAGGCAATGGTGTGGTAGACGAGCGTGAGGTGATCAGGGGTGACAGTTATTAACTGATCCTCAAGCCAGTCGGCAGCGTCGCCTGCGTCCACCCGAGCCTCAAGCACATCCATCACTGCGCGGGTGTGCAACAGACGTTCGGGCTGATCGGACCAAAGATACGAGATCAGGCGCAGGGCATCGTCCGGATCGTGCGCATTCATCGGCATCAGGTCCACGCCGCGCCGGTCGATGATAGTCGGAACCTTGCCAGTCGGCAGATCGCCCCGCCAGTCGGGTGCTAGGGTGATAACGGGGTCGGGCGGGCCAATCTGTCCATCCGGCAGGACCAGTGTAAACCGATCCCACATCAGGTTCAGTCCGGCGCTCGCGCCCAGTTCATACATACGGATCGGCAGGTCGTAGCGTGCGGCCAGCCAATGTCCCGCGGCGATCAGAACGGCCGCGCGGCGCACTTCGTTGGTTTGCGGAGGATTGTCGAGCCATTGGTCCAGAAGCGCGGTGTGATCGTTCAGCGCCCCCTGGATCGCGGCCCAAAGGCTGGCGTCCGCGGGCGCGGGGTTCGGCGGGTACTTAGCTTTCAACGCAGGGCAGGCTCCGGTCAGCACCAAGGCGTGCAGCCCGGCCAGCAGGCGTAAAGGCACCGAATGCCCTCGAGGACCGATTTCACCGGGCCAGTTGAACATGCGATCTGTCAGCGGCGTGCCGGGCTGAATCCTCTCGGCAAGCAGGTCCAGCACGCGCGCGGTGAAGGGTGAACCAAGATGCCTGTTGCTGCCCGCTTGATGACGCAAAGCGTCGCGTAAACTCATGAAAACTTATCCATCAACCGTTGAAGCGGGCTGCGGGTTTCCTTGGGTTCAGCATTCGCATCTGGTTTGGAAGGCGATGCTGGTGCGGGGGCGGATTTGGTGTCAGGTTTCGGTTGCGAAGTGGACGAGCGCGGCGGATTGACCCGCCGCCCGACGGCGTTCATGAACTTGCCGCTGTCCCCTTCTGCAAGGTCGGGAGCCCCGTCGGCACAGCCGCGCAGCACATCATCCAGCCAACCCTCATCCGCCTTGGCGAAATCGCGCAGAACATAAGAGGAAACCGCGTTCTTGTTGCCCGGATGCCCAATGCCCATCCGCACGCGGGTATAGTCTGGCCCGATATGAGCGTGGAGTGAGCGCAGGCCGTTGTGTCCCGCATGGCCGCCACCATGTTTGACGCGCACTTTGCCGGGGGCCAGATCAAGCTCGTCATGGAAAACGACGATGTCATTCGGTGTCAGCTTGTAAAACCGCATCGCCTCGCCCACCGATTGGCCGGACAGGTTCATGAAGGTCTCGGGCTTCAACAGCAGCACTTTCTCGTGGCCCAGTTGCCCCTCGGAAAGTGCGCCTTGAAACTTGCCGCGCCAAGGGGCAAACCCATGGTCCTGCGCAATGCTGTCCAGCGCCATGAAGCCGATATTGTGGCGGTTGCCCGCGTATTTTGGGCCCGGATTGCCAAGCCCCACAAACATTTTCATCTTCGACCTTTCCTGCTGGACTTTCTACCCGCGCACCGGACATGGTGTGGCACTGTTAAACTAAAGATCACCCACACGGGTTGCAATCACCCCTGCGTATCGCGATCGGAGACCCCTTTGCCCCGGTATTCGATAGATGGAATTGACCTTGATATTCCGCTCCATTGTCTGAACGACAATCTTAAACAGCAGTTGCAGAATGAACATTACGAATGGAAAGAGGTCAACGGGCTGAAACGACACCTGAAGAAGGGTGATCGGGTGCTCGATTTGGGAGGTGGGGCTGGCTATATCGCCATTCAGGCCGCGCGTATTGCTGGGGCAGGAAATGTCGCGACGGTAGAAGCCAGTGCCGAGATGGTGCAAGCCATCGGCCGAAACCTTGTGCTGAACCACGCTGAAGCCGTTCGTGTTTTGCATGGGGCTGTGGTGCCTGACGACTTTTCAGGAGGAAGTGTCGAATTCGACGTCAAGCCAGCCTTCTGGTCGTCGGCCATTGCAGTGGGTCCGCGAAAAGGGGCTGCGCAACGGATTAAGGTGCCCGCCCTCAGACTAAGCGATCTGCTGCACGCGTTCGAACCAAATCTGGTGATCATGGATGTGGAAGGGGCGGAGCGGGACCTGGCACGCCAGGACTGGCCGCTCATGGTGCAGTTGGTGATCATGGAAATCCATCCACAGACTTATCCACCCGCTGGCATACAAGAGATTTTCGATGGCATGTCGAAAGCCGGCTTTGCCTATATGCCGTGGGGGTCGCGGGGCAATCTGGTCGTGTTTCAGCGCTTGCCGGGTAAGGGTATGGGATGCTGAAGCAAAAAAGCGGGCCCCGCAGGACCCGCTTAACTGTCGTCCGGCTGGACTGATTTACTCTTCCGACTTCATTTCGGTTGCTTCGACTTCGTCGGCTGCGACCTCTTCGGTCTCTTCCGCTTCGTCATCTGCCGAGCGCAGTGAACTTGGGGCCGAGATGTTGGCAATCACGAAGTCACGGTCGACGGTGACTTTCGCGCCTTTCGGCAGGTCCACGTCCGAGATGTGGATGACGTCGCCCACTTCGCGGCCGGTCAGGTCAACAACGATCTGCTCGGGGATCTCACCCGCCATGACGTTCAGTTCGACTTCTGGGCGCACAACGGTCAGAACGCCGCCTTTTTTCAGGCCGGGGGCTTCTTCTTCGTTGGTGAACTCAACGTGAATGAACAGGCTGATCCGCGTGTTGCGGTGCAGGCGCATCAGGTCAAGATGGGTCGGCAGGTCTTTCACAACGTCACGCTGAACGTTCCGGCAGATGACACGAAAGTCATCTTCGCCCTCGACCTTCAGGTTCCAAAGGGTCGAAAGGAACCGACCAGCGCGCAGCTTTTTCAGCAGCTCGTTGAAAGGGATGTTAATCGGTAGCGGGTCTTCACCACCACCATACACGATACCGGGTACGAAGCCTTCGCGGCGAGCTTGACGAGCGGCCCCCTTGCCTGTCCCCGTCCGTACCGTGGCTACTAGATCAGGAATCTGTTTTGCCATGGAAATTCTCCAGTTTGTTGATGCGGGATTCCTCCAAGGGTGTAAGTCCCGCGGTTGAAGCCGTGCCTATAGACTGATGGCCGTCAAAAGAAAAGAGGATTCTTGCCCGGCGGGTCTTGTGAAATGGACTGCTCGTGCCGGTTCCGGGCCTGTGTCCGCTTCGCCTGCTTTGCCCGGCAGACCAATGCATCGGTTGCAGATTTCCGCCCGAAGGCCTGACGCGCATTGCGGACAAAGGTATCACGTTCTGCCCGCGCGCGTGCAAGGTCGGAATTGAGCTTCGTCAGCTCCCGTTCGACCCAGCGTTGCCAGGTGCCGTAATGCCCGCTGGCCAATGAGAGCGGCAGGGCGTCTTCCGACCCGGATGCAGGCGCGGCATAAAGCAGACCGCGCAGGTCTGAAATGCAACTTTCCAGATCCTCAATGTCACGGTTGTGGCGTGCAAGCGCGGCCATCGCCGCGTCATGTTGCAGGGCGGCCAGAACCGCCAATTGCGTCAGTTGGTCAGTCATTTAGTAGCCCCGAACATGTCGCGCGCACGACTGCGCATCTTCTCGGCGAAACGGATCGCGGCGGCGACGGCCTTGTAGTGATCGGGTGGAACTTCGTCACCAATGTCGACCGTGGCATAAAGCGCCCGCGCCGTTGGCGGGTCACTGTGGATCGGCACGCCGTTTTCACTTGCCGTCTCGCGGATCCGCGCGGCAATCTCGTCAACGCCCTTCGCAATGCAGATCGGGGCGGCACCAGGCATCCGCGACCATTTCAGGGCCACGGCGTAATGAGTGGGGTTTACGACAACCACGTCAGCGTCAGGCACGTCGGCAAGCATCTGGTTCATGGCAATGGCATAGCCTTTCTGTCGTCGCTGCCCCTTCATGTGGGGGTCGCCCTCGTTCTGCTTGATCTCGTCCATCAGATCCTTATGGGACATGCGGTTCTTGCGCAGATGCTCCTTATGTTGCCAGAAATAGTCGATGCCACCGATGACCAAGGCGATCACAAGGACAAGCGCGAAAAACTCGACACTCAGATCAAGCAGGACGACCGTCGTCATTCCTGCACTCAGTGACATGGTGGACAGAATTTCGGGCAGCTTCACCCAGATGAACATACCCAGCATCAGCGCATAGATCGTCAGTTTCACAAAACTTTTGGCAAACTCAAACAGGCCGGATCGTCCGAATTTGTTCTTGGCGTTCGACAAAAGCGATAGACGATTCAGCTTCGGTTGGAGCTTTTCCGGTGAAACGATAAAGGTTCGCGTCGCGATGGCGAGCAAAAGAACTGCTGTTGCCGGGGCCAGAAACCACGGCGCAAGATGTTTGCCCAGCCCCACCAAAAGAGATGCGGAAAACGGTGCGCCACCGCGAAAGACCTCGTCCGCGATCTGGTCTGGCCGAGCAAGAATTCCAGCCAATAATTCGCCAATACCCTTCAGGCTTGTCGCCCCCAGTGATGTCGCGACCAGCAATATGGCAAGATATGACGTGGCTGTGTTCAACTCGGCGGATCGCGCCACCTCGCCACGCTTGCGAGCATCGTCCAGTTTCTTCTGCGTTGGTTCGTGCTGTTTGCTGTCGTCATCATCCGTCCCGGACATCACCGACCTCCGAACGGGTTAGCAAGTATTGTTTCAAGCGCCGCTTGCCAGACGGGCAACAACAGGGGTGCGGTCAGCAACAACAGGATCAATCCGCCTGCCGTGATCGCAGGGGCGCCAACAAAGGCCACCATCAACTGAGGCATCGCCCGGTTGATGACGCCAAGCGCCACATTATAGAGCAATGACGCGATGACGAAGGGCGCAGCGAGGGTGAAAGCCAGTGAGAATGCCCGCGCGATCTGCACAATTCCCCAGTCAGCGAACGCCTGTGTATCGGGAAACTGACCGATCGGAAAGACGCGATAGGTCAGGATCAGGCCCGTCGCCAGCTTGACATGCAGGCCGAGCATCACGGCCAGTGCCAGCCCTGCCACAACCAGAACATGCCCGATCGCAGGTTGCGGATCGGCATTCGCGCCCCCGATTAATTGCGCCAGCGATGTCGATTGTGCTGCGATGCTGCCCGCGACTTGAAGCGCCATGATCATCAGACGGATCGCAATGCCGAACCCCAACCCGATCACCGGTTCCGATATATAAACAAGCGGCTGAAGCGGCGGCGTGGTTCCGATGTCCGCCATGACACCGGGCGCGACGATCATCGTAAAGGCGAGCGACAGAAACAGACGCACCCGCGCCGGAACGGATTTTTCGCCAAACGCGGGCAGGACGGCCATCGCCGCCCCGACCCTGAGAAAAACCACCAGGCCCTGTTGCAAAAGCAGTGGCGCCAAGGTCGCGATTTGATCCAGTGCCGCGATCATGCGGGGATCATCCCAACCAGCGACGGTTTGGCTTCGGTACCGATTTCTTCGAATGACAGAACGGGGTTTGCGATACCTTTGGCAGACAGCACTGTTTTCAAGAACCGTCGTCGCCGGGACGAGGTCACGACGGCAGGGTATATGCCGTTCTCGCCAGCCCGCGCGATCTTGTCGGCCACGGAATTTGCAAGCCGGTTAAATTCTTCTGGCGGCAATGCGACATCGCTGCCAGCATCGCTGTCAAGCTGATGGGATTGAAACATAGCCTCCCATTCTGGTGCAAGTTGAACAAGCGGCACGGTTCCGTCGTCACGTTTCAATTCCGCGATCAGTTGAAACCCCAAGCGCTGGCGAACATGCTCACAAATGCTGTCTGGCGAGCCATAGACAGGACGTGCTTCGGCAATGGTTTCGATGATCAGGGGGAGGTTGCGGATCGAAACACGCTCTTCCAGCAATAACCGCAGGACGGTGTGAAGCAGGTCTAGCGGTACTTTTTCCGGCACCAGTTCGTCCAGCAGACGGCGATTGGCCTCGGCCCGGGTTGCGTCGGACAGGTTCACGAATTCGTCCAGCAGCCGGCGCAACGCCTTGAACCCGAGCAGCCGCGGGAAGTTGCGTTTCATCACCTCAAGTAAATGGGTCGCAAGAACTTCGGTTGGTGCAATGACGGCGCAGCCTGACAATGCGGCTTCTTCCTGTCGGTCAGTGCTGATCCAACGAGCGGGCGCGCCGTAAACCGGCTCTTTCACGTCGTCGCCGTCGGGCAGGTTGTCGTCTGGGCCGGACAATATGACCAGCGCGCGATGCGCCTGCAAGATATTGCGCGCCTGCTCGACCCCCTGAATCCTGATCGCATAGGTGCCAGCGGGAAGTGCGCTGTTATCCGTCAGCCGGATTTCCGGCAAGATCAGCCCGAATGAACTGGCAATGTGATTTCGAATGCTGGCAATTCGGGCGTCCAGACCGGTGGCGGGATCCAAGACCATCGACACAAGGTCAGGCGCAAATTCAACGTGGATATCATCCAGATCAAGAATGTCTCCCAGGCTTTCGACCGGGGTGGCCACGTCGTTGTCAACAAGGTTAGAGGTCGCTTTTTGCGCTTCCGCAAGCTGTATTTGGTGCCCCTTCCAACCGGCTGCCCCCAATGCGGCCGCACCCAGAATGAACGGCAAGAAGGGCAGCCCGGGAACCAGACCGAACAGCGCCATCAGAACTGCCACAGTGACAAGCGCAGACGGATATCGCCCAAGTTGTGAAAACAGGGCCAGGTCTGTTGAGCCGGAGGTTCCACCGCGCGCCAGCAGCAGCGCCGAGGCAATTGATATGATCACAGCCGGGATTTGCGTCACCAACCCGTCGCCGACGGTCAGGATGGCATAGGTCTGAAATGCGTGTGCGACCTCCATGTCGTGAACCACCACGCCGATCACCAAGCCCATGACCAGATTCAGGAATGTGATCAATAGACCTGCCACCGCATCGCCTTTCACGAATTTCGAGGCACCATCCAAAGAGCCAAAGAAGGTGGTTTCTGCCTGCTCTTTTTCGCGCCGCGATTTGGCTTCAGCGTGGTCGATGGCGCCCGCGGACATGTCACTGTCGATCGCCAACTGCTTGCCTGGCATCCCGTCCAACGCAAACCGCGCGCCCACTTCTGCCATTCGCGCCGCGCCTTTGGTGATGACGATGAAGTTGACGATCAACAGAACGCAGAATACCACGAGGCCAAGCAGGATGCTGCCACCCATGACGAAGCTGGCGAACCCCTCGATCACGCTGCCCGCCGCCGACGTACCGGTGTGGCCCTGTCCAATGATCAGTTTGGTAGACGAGACGTTCAGCGACAGACGCAGCATCAGCGATGCCAGCAACACCGTGGGGAAGGCCGAGAAATCCAGTGGTCTTTCGATAAACAATGTGACCGTAAACATCAGAATCGCCAGTGCAAATGATGCAGCAAGCCCGACATCCAACACCCAGGCCGGCATCGGCAGGATCATCATGACAATGATCGCCATCAAGACCAGAGCCAGCAGGATGGTGGGGCGGAAGATGTCTTTGATAGTCAGCATGGGCGGGGTTTCCCGGTGACACAGGCAGACCGGCAGACCAGTTCAGAGACGCGGGTCAAGTTATCAGTATTGTGATGTGGTGCGGATTGGGCGAGAACTTTGCAATCAAGGGAAAGAGCTTGGTTGGGCGGGAAGACGAGCCCGCGCAGACAATCTGGGTCGACCGGAAGACGATCCGGTGTCACCCCGTGAACGAACCCGTCCAGCGGGTCACGGGACCTGACGTACCGTCGATCCACCTGCATTCTGATTGCAGACTGCTTCCCTGCGATGCCGCCCAGGGTCCGGTGCGGATAGGTGTCGTTCGGATTTGATTTAGGCATTGAGATGCAGGTCCTGCTTCTGTCTGCCACTCAAACTACTCAGCCATGCTTAACAAGCAGTAACCACGGCTCCACTTATGATGTTGGCGCGCGCTGCAAGGCTTCTTCGATGCGCGCGCGGATTGTCTTGCTGTCTTGGATCATGGTTTCATAGGCTTCAAGAGAGATTTCTGCATCAGGGTCATCTACAAAGCTATGCGAAAGACGATCCGTAGGGACGCCGCGCGCGGCCTTCTGGTCGGTTGCCAGCTGCGCGGTTTCGCGAAGCTTTTGCGATTCGGCGTCATTCAGTCCAATCAGATAACCAAGCGCGACTTTGGCCTGCCCATCGCTTAGGGCAGCCTTGGCGATCAGCACGCGGGCCTCGCGCCCCGGCGGGGTGGGCTGGTTGGTCAGTATATCTTTCGTCGCCGCTGTAAACCCCAAGCCAAGCAACCTGTCCGCAATCGATATCCGCGTCTCTTCATCGGCGTCCGCCCACATGGATGACCCAATGATATTTCGAAGGAAAACGCCGTCGGCAGCGGAGTTGGTCAATGCCATGCCGAACTCATTCAAGATTTGAAGATGGCGGTCATTTTTGCGGTCTGGGAAACGGTCGAACGTGCGCAATTTCGCCTGAACATCGCCGAAACGCGCGCTGTGGATAAGCCCCCGGACCTCCGCAATCGCCAGGTCGACACCCTTGGCCGACGCCTTGTTTTCATGCGCCAATGAGGTGAGAAGCTCCAGCGTTCGGTCTGGAATGCCCGTCTGCGTTGCAATGTGGTTTTCGATCAGCAAAAGAATAGCATCGACGGCGTTCTGATCATCCGTTTCGACGATTTCGGTCAGCCGATCACGAGCCTCAGAGTTTTGCCCGGTTTCCAGCGACAGTTGAGCCTCCGCGAGTGTATTGTCGGTGTTGGACGTTTCGATGCCGCGTTGAGTGATGCGATTAATCTCGATTGACGTGTCGGTGTCCCCGATGGCCAGGAATTTTCGCATCGCCATTGGCCCAAGAAGAGTCCGAAGATGGCGCGGTAGGATCGAAAACTCGGAAATCACAGCCGCGGTGTTGATGGGTAGATCTCGGGGCAGGCGAGGCTGTGAAAGCACCGCCCACAAGGCTACCGGTCCGTCGCATGTCAGCTGTGTTGCCATTCGGGCGTGTCCCGCTGCACTGCCGGTATCGACGATCTCGGCCATCAATTGCAGGTCATCATCATCGGTCAGAATACCCCGATATCTTTTCAGATAGGATTGCGCTTCCGCCCCGAGGGTCAAATAAATCTGATGCTGTATGAACGACCGGAAGATGTCAGGATCCAGCCTGTCGAGTTCGGTCGTCAGCTTGTCCCGATAAGTTGCGAAGTCCAGCTTTTCTTGATCATTTCCGCCCCAGTCGGCGATCGTAAAGGATTGAGCCGGGAGACAAACCGAGCTGTTATCCGGCGCGTTCGAAATCGACGTCGATCGATCAGCGTCGCGGTCGACCGAAGTTTGAATGCTGATATGGTCCGTGGCTGACGGAGGTTCGAACTCAAGCGCTGGGGTTTCAACTGCGGCAAGAGGTTGTGTCTCACGTGGCGTGCTTTCGCTTTTGTCTGAAACTGGAGGGTCCGGGATCAAGGGCGCATCCAAAAGACCTTGCGATGCGGCCCGAGCCAGTTGTTCGAGAAGGGATTTTTCGGTCAATGGGCGCAGACTGACGGGGGCTGGACCCGAATGTGAAGGATCGCCTGCACCTTCGAGGGCAGGCTGTTTGAGCGTTTCAAGCGCCTCGCTTCCGTCCGACACACCGGCGATCACTCCGGCAATCGGAAGCCCGCGGCGAGCGTGCAGTGCGCTGGGTTGATTGTCTAGTTTCGGATTTTCAAGACCAAACTGCCCATTCTGCGAGGGAATCGGCTTCCGGCGTTCGGGGGCGTCGACAATATCAATCACAAACTGCCCACCTGGCAGTGTTTGAGTGACCGCATCACAAGGGCAGTTGACAATGATATCCAAACCGCCGCCATCACGTGAGGTCAGATCGGCGATCCTATCGCGCGGAATCATGTCAAAAACGCTGTTGGTCCTGAATCGATCCGCATCATTCCCGGACGTAACCCGAAAGCCTTCTGCGGCTCGTGTCAGTGCTGGCCTGTCAGACCGGCTCGTGTACACCACCAATCGCGAGAATTCCTCGTGTTCACCTGCTTTGACCTTGATGTCTTTTGCCGCCAAGATTGTCGGCCAACAAATCAGCAGGGAGAGCAAGATGAGACGTTGGGACATCAGGCGACCTGCTTGACCTCTTTCAAGGCCTCCTCAAGTTCGGTGAAACTGGGGCGGTGGTGCCCGGGTGTGTTCTGTCTGCCTACCTCGATACAGATATTGACGGAATGATTGTATAAGTTGGCGACCAGCACCTCGCGGATCAGCTGATAGAAATGAGCGTCTTCCTCGACCACGGTTTTGACCTTCGTCGAAAACGGCCCGACCAAACCGTAGGCCAGAAAAACGCCCAGAAACGTCCCAACCAGAGCGCCACCGATCATCTTTCCCAAGATTTCAGGTGGTTGGTCAATTGACCCCATCGTCTTGATGACCCCCAAAACGGCCGCGACAATGCCAAGGGCAGGCAACCCGTCGGCAACGGTTTGCAATGCGTGACTGGAATGCAGTGCGTGATGTAGATTGGCGTCCATCCGTTTTTCAAGAACTTCCTCGACCTGGTGAGGGTCATCGTAGTTCATTGTCGCCGAGCGGAGCGTGTCGCATATAAGATCCACGGCCTCACGATCTTCAAGGATCTTCGGGTAGCGACTGAAAATGGCACTGTCCTGCGGATTTTCGACATGTTCTTCAAGGGCGACGGCGTTTTGCCGGGCCTGTCGGATCAGTTCGAACAAGAGGCACAGAAGATCGCGATAATCGCCTGGCTGCCATTTCGGGCCTTTGAAGACCTTTCCAATGTCTTTCATTGTGTGTTTGATTGCCGCCATATCGTTCGAGATAACGAATGCACCGGCAGCCGCCCCGCCGATCATGGTAAACTCGAACGGCAAGGATTTCATGATGATCCCCATCTTTCCGCCAGCGGCCAGATAGCCACCAAACACCATCACGAAGATCAATGCGATACCAACAAATCCGATCATCTTGTGCCTCTTGAACTGGTTACTTTGCGGTCATGTCTTCATCACAGATAAGAGTTAACAAACCCCCGCCGCTCTCTAGTTTGTCGGCGCATCCGAGTTGCGACCAGCAAACACAACGCTGATGGCATAGGCGGATTGTGGATCAAGGCCTGCCAATATCTGTGCGGCGATGGGTGGTTTCATACGTGACAGAAAGCCTGCGGCAAATTCCGGGTCCATAGTCTCGAACAACGGAATGGCTTGTTTGGGCTTCATGTTTTCGTAAAGGGTGGTCAGGCGGGTCAGATCATCAGAAGCTGCCGTATTCGCGGCGGCCATTGTGGCGGCCAGGGCCTTCTCGGCAGTCACCAGCGCCTGCAATTTTTCGTCTAAGGTGTCTTCAGCGTTCGAAAGAATTTTCAATCGCTTGTCCAGAGCGGTTTCGTTTTCGACAAGTGTCTGTTCGCGGGCTTGAAGCGCTTTCAGAACCGTCTCGATATCCGTTTCGGTGGTGCAGATGGCGGGTTCCCCGTGACTGGCCGATGTCCCGCGCAGCAGGTTGTTTACGTCATCCGCGATGGCCATGCCAAACCCGCCCAAACGGACCAGTCCCGATGTCGCGAGCAGCAGTGCCAGCGTCAACAGAATGTGTCGGCTGGTGGCGCGGCGGCGAAATTTGCTACGTTTGGATCGTGCCCACATCATTCCGCCGCTTTCATCATGCGATGGCTCACGAACATCGGTGCGAGCTCATTTTCCTGAGCCATATTCTGCTGGAAGTTGTGTGGCTGATGCGCGTCGGTTTTGTGCGGTTCCGGTGCTTGCATGTGGTCGCTGTCGGGTAGATCGTGCAGACTTGCCATCATCAACTCCAACTTTTGTGCCGAGGCCTCGGCCCGCTCCGTCAGATCGGTCAGAATATCGGCACTTTCGCCTGCGGCGTCTCGCGCGCTGTTTAGCATGGTGGTCATATCGTCTACTTGCGCGGACAGCACCGCAACCGCACCGCCCATTCCATTTTGCAGGTTGTTAAACCGGCGCAAACGCCGTGATAAAACCATGCAGTAGACGGCGGCACCGATAGCACCGATGCCCAGCATGATGTCGGCCAGAATTTCCATACTCATGCCTCCCTATCAATTAAGGACGAATTCGAGGATCAGAAGGTCGCGCACGCGTCCTTCGCCCGTGACCAATTGCACGCGTCGCAGCATTTGCGCGCGAAGTTCGATCAGGGCCGCCGGGTCTTCCAGCACCGTAATGTCAACCGCCCGAAGGTAGGCGTTGAGTACGTCAATCACGCGCGGTAGAAGATGGGAGACATCCGCTTCATACCCCGGCACAACTTCCAGCGACCCACGAAACCGCAAGTGGCGGCTCTTGCCGGAGCTCCCAAGCGAAATGATCAACGGTTCCAACTCGACAAAGGCCACGGTGGGCAAATCGGCTACGGAAGCCACAAGCTTCTGTGTTTCGCCTTTTGTCCCTGCACCGCCAATCATCCCCGAATATGTCGCGAAAAACCCGCCACCACCCAGGACAATCGCCAGAATCACTCCGATCAACACACCTTTCCGGGGCTTCTTTTTTGTCGACTCATCGGCGGTATCGGCTGTCAGAACGGCGTCGGTCATGTGGGCATCCAAAGAATTTTGTTCGATTCGTTATAAGCTGCTTCCCACTAACCAATTGTTAAGGGCGATCGGGGAAGACTGCGGAATGTGACGGGGGCAGAAGCCCGCTCGGTTAAAGGAGTTGCGTCTTGCAGCAGATCGCCTCGATATGGGTCAGCTTGGATATGCGGAAACGCATCATCGTGGTGGCCTCGACACTCGCGATGTTCGTTGCCGTGATCGGATTGTCCCGCATGGCGACTTCGACACAAATGACGTTGCTTTATGCGGGTCTGGAAAGCGGTGCTGCGGGAGAAGTCGTCAAGGCACTTGAGGCGCGCGGGGTTGTTTATGACATCCGCGGCGGGTCGATCTTCGTCGACACCTCGCAGCGTGACAGTCTGCGCATGACCTTGGCCAGCGAAGGTCTGCCAGCAAATGGCGGAAAAGGGTATGAACTGCTGGATGGTCTGAGCGGGTTTGGCACCACGTCACAGATGTTCGACGCCGCCTACTGGCGCGCGAAAGAGGGGGAGTTGGCACGAACCATCGTGGCAAGCCCGCTGATCCAGAATGCTCGAGTTCATATTGCAAATACGTCGACCCAGATGTTTCGCCAGCGCAACGAGCCATCGGCCTCGGTGACGGTGACAACGGCCAGCGGCGCGTTGCCAGGGGGGCAGGCAAAAGCCCTGAAGTTTCTTGTGGCGTCTGCCGTGCCCGGGCTGCTGCCGGAAAGGGTTTCGGTCATCGACAGTCGGGGGGGATTGATCGCAGCAGGGGATGAGAAAACTGACCTTCCCAGCCTTGCCTCTGATCGCGCGCTGATCCTGAAGCAGAACGTGGAGCGGTTGATAGAAGCACGCGTCGGGTTTGGGAACGCCGTGGTTGAGTTGAATCTGGAAACCGTGACCGAACAGGAATCAGTGAGAGAGCGCCGATTTGATCCCGAGACACGCGTCGCCGTGTCGACCGACACGCTTGAGACGTCGAACTCGGCCAAGGATAGCGAAGGCGCGGGTGTAACCGTGGCGTCGAACTTGCCCGATGGGGATGCGGCAGCCAGCGGCAATTCGTCGTCAAACACTTCCGAGACGCGCGAGCGTATCAACTACGAAGTGTCGGAAACCACCCGTGAGGTGATTACCGCGCCGGGCGCGATCAAGCGGTTGACTGTGGCGGTGCTGATTGACGGGATCAGAACTATAAATGACGCAGGGAACGAGGTATGGAGCGCCCGTAGTGCCGATGAGCTTGCCAGCCTGCGCGAACTTGTAGCGGGCGCGGTCGGCTTCGACGAAGCGCGTGGCGATCAGATCACGATCAAGTCGTTGGAATTCGAACCCGTGCCGACTGTCGGCAGTGCACCTGTCAGCGGGCTTCTGTCCGGTTTGACCATCGATGTAATGTCACTGGTCAAGGTCTTTGCTCTTGCGGTGGTCGCGCTGGTTCTTGGCCTGTTCGTGCTGCGCCCGATTCTAGCCTCTCGCCCGGCGGAGATCGCGACCGAGACCGCAACCGCAAGCGCGTCTGCAGCCATAGCGCCGCCGCCATCCGCCGCGCCGGGGTCAACCGATGCGTCCACCCTTCCCGCCGTGGTCGACACACCCGCGAGGGGTGAAATCGTTCCGGCAGATCTGTCGGAAATGACCGGTCCAGATCCAGTTGAGAGGTTGCGCAATCTGATCGCAGAGCGTCAGTCCGATACCGTTGAAATCCTGCGTGGCTGGATGGAAGAAGATGAAGAGGTCGCGCGATGAACAAGCCTCTTGTCTTGGAAGATTTCGAACAATCCGATCTGTCTGTTTCACATCCCGGCATCCGTTCTGTCGCCGAGGCTGAACTGGAAAAAATCCGGCTGACGTCATACGAGGCCGGGTACAGCGCGGGTTGGGACGACGCAGTGAAAGAAGCGAATGTCGACAAGGATCGCATCGAAGCCGAGTTCGCCCGCAACCTGGAAGACCTGGGATTCACGTTCCACGAGGCAAGAAGTCACGTCTTGGGCTCGCTTGAACCCCTGTTGCGCACCATTGTCGACACGCTGCTGCCCGAAGTCATGCGGGACGCACTGGGCCAGGTTATCAACGATGAAATCATGCCATTGGCGGCGCAAGCGGCGGATACCCCGATCGAGGTGCGTGTTTCCTCTGGCAGCCGAAAGGTTCTGGATCATCTGATGGATCGCGTCACAGCGACACCATTGCAGGTGTTTGAAGATGACACGTTACCGGAAGGTCAGGTGTTCCTGCGGTCGTCATCATCCGAGCGCTGCATTGATCTGACATCGGCTCTGGCACGGATCAAGGGCGCGGTTACAGCACTGTATGACATCAACGAAAAGGCTTTTGAACATGGCTGACCACCCGTCCTCGCCCGACCCCGGCACTGCCGCAAATCCCTTCGTGCAAGTCCCGATTGAGATTACAATCTCGGTTGGCCGCGCACGGCCCACGGTGAAAGAACTGCTGCACCTGACACAAGATACCGTGCTGCCGCTTGACAAACGGATCGAGGATCCGGTTGAGCTTTATGTTGGTGACAAACTGATCGCGCGCGGCGAGTTGGAAGAGATGGAGGGAGACCCGCAAGGACGTCTTGCCGTCCGTTTGACCGAAGTTGCAGATCTGAAATCCGACCTATGACCGTTCGCCGGTTGGGTCAACCAGGGCGATGTCTTGCGGTCGTGGTTGCCATCGTGGCGATCCTGATCGGCACAGCTGGCATGGCTGGGGCACAGGACATCACCCTATCTCTCGGGGATGAAGGGTCGCTGGCGACACGGACCATTCAGGTGTTTGTTCTGGTGACTGTGCTGAGCCTTGTGCCGGGGCTGGCCATCATGGTCACGTGCTTTCCCTTTATTGTGACGGTCCTGTCCATTCTGAGGCAGGCGATTGGATTGCAGCAATCGCCCCCGAACATGTTGATCGTCAGTCTGGCGTTGTTTCTGACCTATTTCATCATGGAGCCGGTGTTTGTCGAAGCCTGGGCTTCGGGCGGTAAACCTTTTTCCGACGGTGCGCTTGAGCTTGAGCCGGCCTTCATGGCCGCGATTGACCCGTTCCGTGTTTTCATGGCTGCGCGCATTGACCCCGAGACTTTTGCCCATCTGGCAGCGCTGCGCGAACAGACCGCCGATGTTGTTGTCGGCAACGAAGCACCTCTGTCTCTGTTGGTGCCCTCGTTTCTACTGTCGGAAATCGAACGGGCCTTCCAGATCGGGTTCCTGGTCTTCCTGCCGTTTCTAGTTATCGACCTGGTGGTTGCCGCGATCCTGATGTCGATGGGTATGATGATGGTGCCGCCGGCGATTGTATCATTGCCGTTCAAGCTGGCCTTCTTTGTGGTTGCAGACGGTTGGACGCTGATATCCGGCGCGCTGGTCAGAAGCTATTTCTGACTCCGCGCCGCAATTTCATGCCTCCCAGTCGCCCGAGAACCCCCTAGGTATATGCAAGATAGAGCGGTCGACCGTGTTGATGTCGGTGTGACCACAGAACGCCATCGAGATGTCCAATTCATTGTGGATCACTTCAAGCGCCTTGGTCACACCTTCCTCGCCCATCGCACCCAGTCCGTAGGTATAAGCGCGGCCTATATAGGTGCCCTTCGCCCCCATAGCGATTGCCTTGAGCGCGTCCTGGCCCGAACGGATACCGCTGTCCAAATGCACTTCGATCTTGTCGCCCACCGCATCAAGCACCGACGGCAACGCGCGGATTGAACTGAGCGCACCATCCAATTGTCGTCCCCCGTGGTTGGACACGATGATGGCATCGGCGCCCACATTCAGGGCCTGAACCGCATCTTCCGGTTCAATGATGCCCTTGATGATGATCGGCCCGCCCCACATCTTTTTGAATTGGCGGATACGGTCCCAATTCAGTGACGGATCGAATGCCTCAGCTGTCCATGCGCTGAGCGAGGACGGATCGGTCACGCCCTTCGCATGGCCGACGATGTTGCCAAAAAATCGCCGCTGGGTGCCCAGCATGCCCAGTCCCCATTGCACCTTGGTCATCATGTTCGCGATCGATGCGGGGGTCAGTTTGGGCGGAGCTGAAAGCCCGTTTTTCAGATCCTTGTGGCGCTGCCCCAGAACCTGCAAATCCACCGTGATCACGATAGCAGAGCATTTTGCGGCGCGGGCGCGATCAAACAGGCGCTGCATATAGTCATCGTCTTTCAACGTATAGACCTGAAACCAGAAGGGGGTATTCGTGTGTTCGGCCACATCCTCGATAGAGCAAATCGACATGGTGGATAGTGTGAAGGGCACACCAAAGTTTTCGGCGGCGCGGGCGGCCTTGATCTCGCCATCTGCGCATTGCATCCCGGTCAGCCCAACCGGCGCAAGGGCCACGGGCATTGCCACGTCTTGTCCGATCATGGTGGATCGCGTGGATCGGTTGTCCATGTCTACCGCAACGCGTTGACGAAAATAGAGCTTGTCGAAATCCGAGCTGTTTTCGCGGAACGTCTGTTCTGACCAACTGCCGCTTTCGGCATAGTCATAGAACATCCTTGGAACCCTTCTGGCGTAGATACGGCGAAGGTCTTCGATTTCGGTGATGACTGGCATGATGCGCTCCGAAAAAATTGGTAAAGTTTTATTACCAGTTGTCGGCGAGCTTTGCAATCGCCCTGACTGTTGCGATTTCATCGCGCCCTTCACGACCAAATGCTCGCGCGGACAATTTTCTTAACAAAGCGAATCACCCATGCTAGCTTTGGGACAATAAAAAATAAAAATGGCAGGTTAACGGGCATGGAAACGGGCTTTAATGGCACGTTTGTCATCTCATGGTCGCAGACAGAAGTGGACGGAATGCCGGCGGCACCGGTTACGTCGCTTGGCGTGGGGTCGAATTGGCGCTGGACGGGATCACCGTTGCGCGTCGACGGACCACGCGAACTTCGCGATCTTGAGAGCGCAAGCGGAGAACAGGACCAGCGCAGACGTGCAGCGCACAGTGTATACAAACTGGTCGGGGCAGCGATCGACCCCTCACGACCATTTGGATCGCATTCGGTCAACAGTCATCAACTGAATATGGGGTTCGAGGTCACAGACGGCCACGCAAGCTATGTCGCGACCTTGATCAACGGTGCGGATGATCAGGTGCTTCTGATGTTCGCGGGCGAAATGCCCCCGGCAAATACAGATTTTTGGGTGGTGCGTGCCAGTATGAGGCCAACGCCGCAAAACCAATTGATTGAACAGCCGGCAGGTGTCATCTGTTTTGCCCCCAGCACTCGATTGCGCACCCATAGCGGTGAAGTCTGCGTGGAAGATCTGTGCGAAGGCGATGAGCTGCAAACCCGCGACAATGGCACCCAGAAAGTCCTCTGGATCGGCACCAAGCGCATTACCGGTGCGCGCATGTTTGCAATGCCGACACTGCGCCCGATCCGGTTGCGCGCCGGTGCTATTCGGTCCGGTCAGCCGGATGCGGACCTGATTGTTTCGGGTCAACATCAGATATTGCTGAACGGAAAACGCGCGCGGGAACTGTTCAACGAAGACGAGGTGCTGATCTCGGCGCGCGATCTGGTCGATGAACGGCGCGTGGTGGTCGACTATACGATCCGCGAAATCACGTATTATCATGTGCTCCTGGAAAATCACGAGGTCGTCTGGGCCAACGGCGTTCCGGCAGAAAGTTTCCATCCTGCGAACGCGGATCTGGAGACGTTGGATCCTGAACAGCGCAGCCGTCTGGTCGCGATGTTCCCGCAACTGGACTTCGATCCCATGGCCTATGGCGGATTTGCCCGCCGCAGCTTGAACCGGGGCGAGGCCGCGATTTTACGCGGAGAAATCGCCTGACGCAGCTATCGGGGCGTTGACACCACCACTCACGACGCTATAAGCCCCAAATCCGGTCCCGCAAGGGGCCGGTTTTCATTGGTGTTGGTGGCCCCTGCAAAGGGATGCCTGTCGGGCTTCGGCCAAAGGACAACGCCCTTCGATACTTTTATGAAGGAGACCAGCCGTGACCAAACGCACGTCTGCCAAGTACAAAATCGATCGCCGCATGGGCGAAAATATCTGGGGTCGCCCCAAGTCGCCGGTCAACCGTCGTGAGTACGGCCCCGGCCAGCACGGCCAGCGCCGCAAGGGCAAGCTGTCGGATTTCGGACTGCAACTGCGCGCCAAGCAAAAGCTGAAAGGCTACTATGGCGACCTGACCGAAAAACAATTCCGCCGCATCTATGGTGAAGCCGAGCGTGTCAAAGGCGACACCGGTGAAAACCTGATCGGCCTGCTGGAGCGCCGTCTGGACGCTGTTGTCTACCGCGCCAAATTTGTGCCGACGGTCTTTGCCGCCCGTCAGTTCGTGAACCACGGCCACGTGCGTGTGAACGGCAAGAAAGTGAACATCCCGTCCTATCGTGTGCAAGAAGGCGACGTGATCGAAGTGCGTGACCGTTCAAAGCAAATGGCCGCCATTCTGGAAGCCGTGCAACTGCCCGAGCGTGACGTGCCGGATTATCTGGATGTTGACCATTCGAAACTGACCGCCACTTTCACCCGGACGCCCGGCCTGTCGGACGTGCCGTATCCGGTCGTGATGGAACCGAACCTGGTCGTCGAATTCTACGCGAAGAACTAAGCACAGCTTACCAAATCGCAGAGTTTTGGAACCCGCCCAGGTTTTTGGGCGGGTTTTTTCGTGCCTGGTGCAGATGCAACGAAGCCTCAGGCCGGGTGCGCATTGTCCAAACTGGCGCTTTCGCCCTTTCTCTGACACGCCGACCTCTGTAAATCACCTCGTAGGGGGAGCACCAAGATGACAAAGATCGAACCTCAACCGGGGATCATGCAAATCAAGCCCTATGTGGGTGGCGCGTCCAGTGTTGAGGGCGTCGCGAACGTGATCAAGCTCAGCTCGAATGAGAACCCGTTCGGGCCAAGCCCCGACGCCATCGAAGCGTTTCAGCGGGCGGGGCGCGAACTGCACCGCTATCCCAACACCGATCACGCATCTTTGCGCGCAGCCATTGGCGAGCTTCACAAGCTGGACCCGGACCGTATCATTTGCGGTGTCGGATCGGACGAGGTCATCACCTTCCTGTGTCAATGCTACTCTGGTCCGGGGACCGAGGTGATCTATACCGAACACGGGTTTTCGATGTACAGGATATCGGCCCTGGCGGCGGGAGCCACACCGGTGAAGGTGCCCGAACGTGAACGAATGGTCGATGTCGATGAGATATTGAAAGCAGTCACCGAGCAGACGAGCCTTGTGTTTGTGACCAATCCGGGCAACCCGACGGGCACCATGGTCAGCCAGGCCGAGCTGGCGCGCCTGGCGCGCGAACTGCCTGATCACGTGTTGCTGGTTCTGGATGGTGCCTATGTGGAATATGTCGACGGGTTTGATGGCGGTGCGCGTCTGGTCAACAAATACGACAACGTATTCATGACTCGGACATTTTCAAAGATGTATGGGCTTGGCGGATTGCGGATCGGCTGGGGCTATGGCGCAGCCGAGGTGATTGACGTGCTGAATCGCGTGCGGGGGCCGTTCAACCTATCGATGGCACAACAAGCCGCCGCTGAAGCCGCCTTGCAGGACCGAGACCATGTTGCCCGCTGCCTGTCGGAAAACACGCGCCTTCGGTCGTGGCTGGCTGAAGCGCTGGCCGAACTGGGGGTGCCATCAGACACCTCATGTGCCAACTTCATCCTCGCCCGCTTTGCCAGCGCCGAAGAGGCCACGGACTGCAACGCTTTCCTGCAGGAACAAGGGATTATCGTGCGGATGGTGGCAGGCTACGGTTTGCCGCATTGTCTGCGCATCACCATCGGTGATGAAGCCTCGTGCCGCAGGGTGGCGCATATGATCGGGCGCTTCAAAGGTGGTGTTCCCGGGTCAAAGCTGATGCTGCTTGAGGAAGACCGGCTGGATGATGAGGCGGCGTCATGAGTGTGCTCTACAACCGGGTCGCCCTGATCGGGCTTGGCCTGATCGCCTCGTCTATGGCGCATGCGATGCGTCGTGCGGGGCTGGCAGGTGAGATCGTCGGCACCGCCCGGTCTGCCGAGACCCGCGACATTGCCCGCGAACTTGGCTTTTGTGATCGCATTGTCGACACTGCCGTTCTGGCGGTCGAAGGCGCGGATCTGGTCGTTTTGGCTGTTCCTGTGGGCGCAATGGGGGCAGTGGCGGCAGAGATAGCGCCGCATTTGCAACCCGGTGCGACGGTAACGGATGTCGGGTCTGTGAAACGCGCGGTTATCGAAACGGTTGCCCCTCATTTGCCCGATCATGTGCATTTCATACCCGGCCACCCCTTGGCGGGGACGGAACATAGCGGCCCCCGGTCGGGATTTGCCGAGCTTTTCGACAACCGTTGGAACATTCTGATCCCCAATGGTGCGGATGAGGCGGCGACGGAGAAGCTGATTGATCTGTGGAAGGGAATGGGCGCGAATGTCGAAACGATGGATGCCGACCACCATGATCTGGTGTTGTCCGTGACCAGCCATACCCCGCACCTGATTGCCTATACCATGGTGGGTGTCGCCGATGACCTGTCGCGCGTCACGGACAGCGAGGTGATCAAGTTTTCAGCGGCGGGTTTTCGCGACTTCACGCGGATTGCGGCCTCGGACCCGACCATGTGGCGGGACGTGTTTTTAGCCAATAAAGACGCCACGTTAGAAATACTTGGCCGCTTTACAGAAGAGCTTTTTGCCTTGCAACGCGCGATCCGCATTGGGGACGGCGAGGCATTGTTCGACTATTTCACTCGAACCCGGGCGATCCGTCGTGGTATCATCGAAGCCGGACAGGACACGGACGCGCCCGATTTCGGACGGACGGGCAAACACAAGTGATCTGACCCGCTGGGCGCATGTGAAGGAGCAGTGATGATCACAGGATGTATCAGGCAATGGCTTTTGCACAGAACTGCGACTGGTATCGTGCTGGGTTGCGGTCTTAGCCTGTCGGCAGTCGCATCTGCGCCTGATACATCATCGCGGCCTGAGCCGCGACCAAAGACCGTCACCGTGACGACCATCAGTTCCTCTGGCACAGCGTCGTCTTTGAACACAGGGCGACCACAGGCCCGCCCCAATGAACTGGGGGCACCGGTCGCTTTTGCGGCGATGCTGCCGACAGCGTTTGCGGTGCGCACCTCGTTGCGTCCTCAGTTGCGACCAAAGGGGTTTACCCGGAAGATCGCAGCGTCTACGCCCAAGCCGGTAAATGCAGATCGTCGAGGTCGCATCTGCGGTGTGAACGACATCAAGGGGCAGGCGATTTCAGCCATCCCCGGCAAGATCCGCGGCTGCGGTGTGTCAGACCCGGTGCGTGTGACAGAGGTGTCAGGCGTGAAGCTCAGCCAACCTGCGGTGATGGATTGCACCACCGCGAAAGCCTTGAATACATGGGTGCGCGAGGGGGTGTTTCCGGCGGTGGGCCGCCTTGGCGGCGGACCCAAATCTTTGCGTGTCGTGGCACATTATGCTTGTCGCACGCGCAACAACCAGCCGGGCGCAAAGGTCAGCGAACATGGGCGCGGCCGGGCCATCGACATCGCGGGGGTAACGCTCAAGAACGGTGCGGCGATTTCGGTTTTGAAAGAGTGGCGCGATCCGCGTAAGGGCAAGGTCTTGAAGAAAATGCACGCAGCTGCCTGCGGACCGTTTGGCACAGTGCTTGGCCCCAATTCGGACCGGTTCCACAAGGATCACCTGCATCTGGATACAGCGCGGTATCGCAGCGGGTCTTACTGTCGGTGATCTGGGTGATGATTGGGGGGCTTGCCGCTGAGCGCGCTTCCCCCGCGCGAAAGGGTGACGGCTTTTACGCGGGTTCAGGATTGTGTGTTTGCCATAGCCCCTGATCTGACCTGAAGCCTTTTGCTTCGTGGTCGAAAGATATCTCGCCACCCGCCACGCCATATGTCCGGCCATCCGAACGCATCATTGCCTTTCACGCCGCCAATTGTTGCCGTAGGATCGGCAGATGGTGATCGACGGCGCCCCGTGGGCAATCTGGAAACGGCATTCACCATCTGAGAAGCCTCTTTCAGGCGCTTGCCGGGGCTGGTTTCCAGAACGAAGGCCATCGACGCTCGCATGCTGGCCTTGTTTACAGCAAAGGCGGATGGATTGCGGAGCTGGCGACCTGACCAAAGACGAGGCCGCCGCCATTGTCGGACTTGCCCCCTTTTTTCGATTCTCGCCCGTTTTGGTCGGGGTCGGGGCACCTATCAGGGCCAGTTACCATATGGCAGCACTCTCTGTCCGGCGTAGCAACCTGGGAACTGCCAACATTCGCCGCATCATACCAAAACCGCCAGGGCGTGGGACTTTTCTGTTGTCAGAACCTAGGAAATCAAAGTCTGCCTTCTTCGGCTTATCAAGTCTTTGAACTGTCCCTACATTGTTGAAGAAGCTTGGGAATTTACGTATTCCAAGTACACCACCGCCAAGATGACAAAATAACAAGACTTGGCTGAGAGGTCGCATTTGCCAAGGCGACCCGATCGTATTTCCAGCGGCCCTAGATCACGGGCATTCCACAACCCAAGCCACGGCAAAAAAGTGTCCGGGAGCCAGCATAGGTTGACGTCACGTAAATTTAGTCCAAGATAAAACAATTAAATAACGGAGATTTTTATGCCACCTCATCCACCTCCTCAATATTCACCTCTCGATATCACCAAGGGATTTGTCGACGCGGTTACAATTTGGTCCGATTTCTTGCGTGGCAAACGCACCAAGAGCGAATGGGGCGTGTACGGAGCCTATTCGTTCCTGGACTCCATTGGTTTTGACATACCCAAACAACCCATTTCAGTCGATGATCTCAAAAGACTCGAAGTCTTGGCCGAAGCGGCTGAAAAGGTTCGAGGCAACAAGATGGGAACGACGACGCGCGACCTCAACCAGATGAAGAAGAAAATGCGGAATACAACGGATACTCTGTCCAAGTATTTTGAAGCCAACTGCAATGTCGCGTTCAGCGTGGATTTGGATGCGAGCGGTGTCATAGAGAACGCATGCAATTCTATCGATACCGCCGTAGGTGTCGCTCAAAGCGAATATGATACGGTTGACGGGCTCCTCGACCAATATGACACAACCCAGAACGACCCCAAGATCAACAATTATGAACAAATTGGGGACGCGCTGGACAACAACAACGTTTCACAGGAAGAGCTCGATATCGTCGGCGAAAGTAGCATTGATCGCGATTATTGGACCCCGCCCGAGCCCGCGTATTTCGACCGGACATTCGGGGCCATGCCCGAATAATTACGACTTTCCTAGTTGTGCCTCACGAATACTTAACATGAATGGATTTTCCTATGTCGCATGTCCCCTTGCCAATGAAAAGTGTGAACCTGCCACCACTCTTGTCGGATTTCAGTCAGGATGTGAAGGCCAAGGGCCCACATTCCGGCACAGCGCTTGGTACACAGCATTTCAGCGGTCGTCTGAATGCAAAGTTCACTGTTCAGAGCCAAGAGTTCTTGAAAACTGCCAAAACCACCACTGAAAAACGCATGATACATGTCGATCTCGATGGCAGTGAGTTTGGTGCGCCGACCAATATGAAGGACCAAGATGACTACAGAGGGTTTTTCGTCGAATGGATCCACTACAAGATGTGGATTCAAAAGCACGGCGAGAGCCCGGACCCAGCCAAACCGCTCAAAGGGTGGGATATCCTGCGCGAAGCCCCCAATACATCCAACCAGACCGGCAGCGTGACCTCCTCGATCAGTTTCGGTCTTGATGCGTCTGGCGGGGTCATGGGCGATATGCCGATGGGGACGGTTGGTGCACATATCGGTGTTTCGAACAGCCACACTCATTCGCTGAAAGACTTCACCTTCATGCAGCATTCAACCGGCAGTGTTTTGGCCCACGAGATCAACATGACAATGACCGGCGATGGGAGCCCATACAAAAGCGCGAGCGATCTCATAAACCCATGGCAGAGCCCATTTGTAGGGATCAGGTTAAGATCATTACCCAACCTAGCAAAATCGAACGTACCATTGATTGGTCAGGGCGTCTGGATGAACGAAAACGATGCAGCACTGACCGACAAGGTTACAGTTCATATTGCCGTCACACCTCATTGGTTGCTTACCGAGGGGATGTATGACGGCAGTTTACATCACTGGAACACGGCGTTCGGTGGCACGTTCAAATACAAGCAAGAGATCGACTTCACGCTTCTTGGATGAGCCATCCCTGCCAGCATCAACCTTGATTTCGGCAGAAAGGTGCAACGCTGTCTTGGCGATATGTGCCGGGGGCAGGAATCTCCTATCCTGGCATCATCAAGAGATGGGAACGGTTCCGGACGCAAGCTGCGTAGCCTGTCTGGAAGCGGTATGGAGGTGCCACCAAATTTCCGGTTTTAGCGAGGTTGCACTCTTGGTGGGCCCTCGCGGGCCATTACCGACGTTTTCAAAGAGTATGCGAAGCGATCTTCGGCACCTCGCTTGGACGGCTTGGCATGCTCAAGATGAAGAGCGCGCAGTAGCAAACCGGACGTTCATACGCACCGCAGCAGCGGTTTTGTTGGGTCTCTGCCCGAACTCGCCGCGAAAAAGGCCAACGGCAGCTCTGCTGAAATCCCATGGGCAAAGAGCGTTCCTATATTTGGCGTCGACACGCTCTTTGGTCATGCTTCCTGGGTGTCAGATGTTGATCGAGCAACGCGGTAGATGTTTATGGCCAGAGGAAGATCGGGTATCAGGCCAGGTCGCCATCTGTGGTGATCCGGGTTTTTCCGCGCAGGTAAGGGTGCAATGCGCTGGGAATGTTGACCGATCCATCCTGCTGCTGACCGTTTTCCAACACTGCGATCAGCGCGCGGCCTACGGCAAGGCCTGACCCGTTCAACGTATGGACGAACTGCGGTTTACCTCCATCTGCGGGTTTGTAGCGCGCGTTCATGCGGCGGGCCTGGAAGTCACCCGCCAGCGAGACCGAGCTGATCTCGCGATACTGATTCTGGCCGGGCAGCCAGACCTCGATGTCATGGGTGCGTTTCATGCCAAAACCCAAATCTCCGGTGCACAGCACCACGGTGCGGTAGGGCAGGCCAAGGCGTTCCAGAATATCTTCGGCACAGCGGGTCATACGCTGGTGTTCGGCATGCGAATCTTCAGGTCTGGTGATCGACACCATTTCAACCTTCTCGAACTGATGCTGACGCAGCATGCCCGCCGTGTCACGGCCAGCCGACCCGGCTTCGGACCGGAAACACTGGGTATGGGCGACATAGCGGCGGGGCAGGTAGCTGTCGTTGATGGTCACGCCATTGACGATATTGGTCAGCGTAACCTCGGCGGTCGGCACCAGCCACCAGCCATTTGTGGTTTGATAGCTGTCTTCGCCGAACTTGGGCAGTTGCCCGGTGCCATACATCATATCTTCCTTGACCAGAACCGGGGTCCAGGTTTCGGTCAGGCCGTTTTCTTCGGTGTGCACGTCCAGCATGAATTGCGCCAGCGCCCGATGCAGGCGGGCGACGGCACCTGAAAGCACCATGAAGCGCGAACCAGACAGTTTTGCAGCGGTTTCGAAATCCATGCCGGTTTTGACGGCTGGAAGCTCGTAATGCTCCAATGGCTTGAAATCGAATTCTGCGGGCGTGCCCCAGCGGTTGATCTCGACGTTGTCGTTTTCATCGGCCCCGTCGGGGATGTCGTTGCCCGGAATGTTGGGCAGGCCCATCAGAAGATCGGTCAGCTTGGCGTCCAACGCCTTGGCCTCATCGTTCAATCTGGCAATTTCGGACTTCTTGTCCGCCACCAGCGCGCGCAGGCGTTCAAATTCCGCCTCGTCGCCCGAGGCTTTCGCGGCACCGACAGCCTTCGCGGCCCTGTTGGCATCGGCCTGCGCGGTTTCGGCGGCAAGGATCGAGGCACGCCGGGCTTCGTCAATTGCCAGAATTTCACCCGACATGGGCGACAGGCCGCGACGGGCCATTCCGGCGTCGAAGGCTTCGGGGGTGTCGCGGATCAGACGAATATCATGCATGGGGGCTTCCTTGGTTTTCTTGTCCGGCATATGCCAGATGCAGGGGCAGGGGGGAAGGGGGAATGATCATCACCCGCTTGCTGGACAACCCCAAGACCCCCATATAGTGTGCGCCAACGTTTGGGGCCGAGGCCCGCTTGAGAAGGGATATCCACATGTTTGCCACTCCTGCTTTTGCACAGGCCGCGGGCGCGCCCGCCGGTGGGCTTTTGAATTCGATTCTGGTTCCGATGTTGCTGGTATTTGCGATCATGTATTTCTTCATGATCCGTCCACAGCAAAAGAAAATGAAAGAGCATCAGGCGATGCTGGGCGCGCTGCGCAAAGGGGATCAAGTGATCACTCAGGGTGGTCTGATCGGTAAAGTTCTCAGGGTCAAGGACGATTCCGAGGTCGAGGTCGAGATCGCAACAGGTGTCAAAGTGCGCGTGGTGCGATCGACAATCGTCAAGGTGATCGGAAAAACCGAACCGGTCGAAAGCTGACCTGGCAAACCAGCCGCCACAAACAACGACGACAAACGCATATAAGGCAGGGGCAGATGCTTCAAATCGCAACTTGGAAACGTCTTGTGATCTGGGGGCTAACGGCCCTTGGCTTGTATTTTGCAGCGCCCAATGGCTTTTACAGCCGGGTTGAGCAGCATAACGATGCGGTCTCGAAAATCGAGACAACGGGGGCCACCGCTGAGCTTGAGGCGGATCGGTCCGCCTGGCCGGATTGGGCGCCAAATTCGCTGGTCAATCTGGGGCTCGATCTGCGCGGCGGCGCGCATTTGCTGGCCGAGGTGCAGGTTGAGGATGTATATGCCGCGCGGATGGATTCCCTTTGGCCAGAGGTGCGGGATGTGTTGCGCGACGAACGTGCAACAGTGGGCACCATCCGCCGTCAGGATGGCGCGGATGATGAACTGCGCGTCAAGGTTTCGCAACCCGAGGGGCTGCCGCGCGCGATCGAACTGGTGCAATCATTGGCGCAGCCGGTGGTCAGCCTGTCCGGGGTCGGCTCGACTGATATCGAGGTGGCACCAGGGCGCGAAGGGGAGTTGGTCGTCACCCTGTCCGAAGCCGAACGCGTCGCCACGGATGATCGCACTATCCAGCAAACGCTTGAAATTATTCGCCGCCGTGTCGACGAGGTTGGCACACGTGAACCCACGATCCAGCGTCAGGGCGACGCGCGCATCCTGATTCAGGTGCCGGGGATCGGCAGCGCGTCCGAACTGAAGGAAATCATCGGCAAGACCGCGAAGCTGACATTCCACCCGGTGGTCAGCCGCTCGACCGAAGCAAGCACAACACCCGGACCGCGCAACGTGCTGTACCCGTCGCTGGATGAAGACGGCGTGTTTTACGTTCTGGAACAAACGCCTGTTGTAACGGGCGAAGAGCTGAGCGACGCACAGCCGGCCTTCGATCAAAATGGCCAACCAGCGGTGAACTTCCGGTTCAACGTGTCCGGCGCGCGCAAGTTCTGCGACTATACCGGTGCCAATGTTGGCGCGCCTTTCGCGATCGTGCTGGACCAAGAAGTGATTTCGGCTCCGCGCATCAACGAACAGATTTGCGGCGGATCGGGGATCATCACCGGTAGTTTCTCGATCGAGGAATCGACCAATCTGGCCGTGCTTCTGCGTGCTGGTGCCTTGCCCGCTGAACTGACTTATGTCGAAGAACGAACCATTGGGCCAGAACTGGGACAAGACAGCATCGACGCGGGCAAGGTTGCTTCGATTGTGGCCTTCGTTGGGGTGCTGGCCTTCATGATTGCCGCTTATGGCTGGTTTGGTGTAATCGCCAACGTGGCGCTGATCCTGAATGTCGGTATGATCTTCGGCCTTCTGTCGATGATCGGGGCCACGCTGACCCTGCCGGGGATCGCCGGGATCGTGTTGACCATCGGGATGGCGGTGGACGCCAACGTGCTGGTGTTCGAACGCATAAGGGAAGAGTTGACATCGGGCCGCGGCCCGGCCCGCGCCATCGAGCTAGGCTATGAAAAGGCTTTGTCGGCCATTCTGGACGCCAACATCACGACCTTCATCACCGCTGTTATCCTGTTCATCATGGGGTCCGGTCCTGTGCGCGGCTTCTCGGTCACGCTGGCGCTGGGGATCCTGACGTCGGTCTTCACCGCGATTTATCTGACACGGTTGATGCTGATCATGTGGTTTGAACGCAAACGCCCGCGCCAACTTGAGGTCAAGGGGATCCGCATCGTGCCAAAAAATCGCGTGTTCGATTTCTTCCGCACCTCGATCGCGACATTGGGCGCGTCTGGTCTGGCCATGATCGCGTCGGTGCTGCTGTTCCTGATCGTCGGTCTGAATTTCGGCATCGACTTTCGGGGCGGAACAACGATCCGCACCGAAAGCACGCAGGCCGTGGATGTGGGGGTCTATCGTGAGGCTTTGGCACCGCTCGGGTTGGGCGATATCTCGATCGCGCAAGTCTATGGCGTGAACTTTGCCGATGATCAGCACGTGGCCCAGATTCGCATCGAAGCGCAGGAAGGTCAGGAGGCGATTACGCCCGAGACCATCCAGACCATCGAAGATGCCCTGATGCAGGTCGATCCTGCGATCACCTTCCCCAGCGTGGAAAGCGTCGGGCCGAAAGTGTCGGGCGAGTTGGTGACAACCGCCGTGCTGGCTGTTGTCGCGGCGATTGCAGCGGTTTTGGTCTATATCTGGCTGCGCTTTGAATGGCAGTTCAGCCTGGGCGCGGTTGCGGCCCTTGTGCATGACGTGGTTTTGACCATCGGGATATTCAGCCTGCTGGGTATCAAGTTCGATCTGGCCATCATCGCAGCCCTTCTGACAATTGTCGGCTATTCGCTGAACGACACCGTGGTTGTCTTCGACCGGGTGCGCGAGAATCTGCGCCGCTACAAGAAAATGGACCTGAAGGAGGTGTTGAACCTGTCGATCAACGAGACATTGTCGCGCACGATGATGACCTCGCTGACCACGCTGTTGGCGCTGATCGCGCTTTACGTTCTGGGTGGCGATGTAATCCGAGGGTTCGTTTTCGCGATGATCTGGGGTGTCGTTGTCGGGACCTATTCGTCGATCTTTGTTGCATCGGTGATCTTGCTGAAGCTGGGCGTGAAACGCGACTGGTCCAAGCCGGATGCCAATGCGGGCAACCAGTTTGCAGACGTAGATGCCTGATTTGCTGGCCGAAGCCCTGGCGTTGCCAGGGCTTGGCTGGCTTGTTACCACAGCATTTATTGCCGGGCTGGTACGCGGGTTTGCCGGGTTCGGCACGGCGCTGATCTTTCTGCCGGTGGCGGCCCAGATCATTGATCCGGTCTGGGCTGTGACGGTTCTGATCGTAATGGATTTGGCCGGACCCGCGCCCGCCATCCCGCGTGCCCTGAAGGACGGGCATCTCAAAGATTTGATGCGATTGGTGGTGGCCACAGCACTGGCCCTGCCATTCGGACTGGTGGCGCTTTTTGCCGTCGATCCCCACCTGTTCAAGCTGGCGGTGTCGGTGATCAGCCTGATCATGCTCGCGGCCCTGATGACCGGAAAACGATATGGCGGAGAAGTCACACCCCCCGTCGTCTGGACCACCGGTGGCATCGCGGGGGTGCTGGGCGGGGCAGCAGGCATTCCCGGCCCGCCGGTCATTCTGCTTTACATGGCCTCGTCCCACCCGGCACGGGTGATCCGTGCCAACACGACCGTCTATCTCTTTTTCTTCGATCTGATGATGCTGGCGGGGTTTTTCTTTGCCGGACGGCTGGCGGGGATGCCTTTGATTCTTGGGGTGATCGTCATGTTGCCGAACTTGCTGGGTAATCTTGTCGGCGGTGCGGTCTTTCACCCTGGATACGAATCCCTCTATCGTGGCGTGGCCTATATGATCATTGCAGCGTCCAGCCTGTCTGGCCTTTACGCCGCCCTGTTCTGACTCAACCCGCCAACGTGCAAGGACCCGATATGCAGCTTCATGAAGTCAAATATGACAGCGCCCAGCCGGTTGATGGCTATGGCCCCGGTTTCTTCCGCGTGGCAGGCGAGGTGATTCAAGGTGCGATCCTTGTGACCGAAGACATGGCAACCAATTGGGATGGCCCCGAAGACTTGGCACCGCTGCTGGCGCTGGCAGGCAAGATCGACGTCTTATTCTATGGCACCGGGGCCGATCCCGCCCATCCGCCCGCCGCTCTGCGCAATGCCCTGGAAGAGGCCGGCATTGGGGTCGAGGCGATGGCCTCTGCGCCAGCCTGCCGCACCTATAATGTGCTGATCTCGGAAGCTCGGCGCATTGCGCTGGCCGCCCTTCCGGTCTAAGGCTTCTGACATGGAAATGAGGGTCGATAACCTGTCCGTCGCGCGCGGCGGTGTGCCGGTGCTGGAACGGGTAAGTTTCACCCTGTCCGCCGGACAGACGCTGATCCTGCGCGGGCCAAACGGGTCGGGAAAAACCACGCTTTTGCGCACCTTGGCGGGTTTGCAGCCTCCGATCGCGGGGCAGGTATCGGCGGACCCCGAAAATATCACCTATGGCGCCCATGCAGATGGATTGAAAGCCACATTGACGGTCGAGGAGAACCTGCGGTTCTGGGCTTCGGTGCATGGCATTGGCAGCATCGACGCCGCGGTGCAGGGGTTCAATCTGCGGGGGTTGACCCATCGTCCCGCAGGCAATCTGTCGGCGGGTCAGAAGCGCCGGTTGGGACTGGCCCGATTGCTGGTCACGGGGCGACCGATCTGGCTTCTGGACGAACCGACCGTTTCGCTGGACACAGCATCCGTCGGTTTGTTTGCCGATGCAGTGCGCGCCCATGTCGCGGGTGGCGGGGCGGCCCTGATTGCGACCCATATCGACCTTGGGCTGAAGGCGGATACGTTTGACGTCGGCCCGTTCCGCGCCAATGGAGACCGCGCCGCACCCAACCAGCAACGCGACCGCTATGCAGATTTTGACGAGGCGTTTTCATGATTGCTCTGTTGGTTCGCGACCTGCGTCTGGCGATGCGTGCCGGCGGTGGCTTTGGTCTGGGCTTGGCGTTTTTCCTGATCGTCTCCACTCTTGTGCCCTTCGGCGTCGGACCAGAGGCCGCGATCCTGTCGCGAATTGCGCCCGGCATTCTTTGGGTCGGTGCACTGCTGGCCTGCCTTCTGTCTCTCGACCGCATTTTTCAACTGGATTTCGAGGATGGCTCGCTGGACCTGCTCGCCACCGCGCCGATCCCGATGGAGGGCACGGTTGCCATCAAGGCGCTGGCGCATTGGCTCGTCACCGGTCTGCCGCTGACGCTGGCTGCGCCAGCCTTCGGGGCGCTGATGAACCTGCAAACGCCCGGGCATTACTGGATTTTCATCACACTGCTCATTGGCACGCCGGCGCTGTCGATGATCGGCGCGTTTGGCGCGGCGTTGACGGTTGGGCTGAAGCGTGGCGGGCTTCTGTTGTCGCTGTTGGTTCTTCCGCTTTATATTCCAACCCTGATCTTCGGCGCCGAGGCCGCCACCCGCGGCACCGCGGGGCAGTCTGCCCTTACGCCGCTTTTGATGATGGCGGGCATCACCGCTGGATCGGTTGCGCTTCTGCCTTTCGCTGCCGCAGCTGCCCTGCGCGTTAACCTGAGATAGGTCAAGTCGCCGTGAGGATGAACCCCCTATGCTTGCGCAAATCATAGCCACCGAATAGAGGAAGCAAATGTCACTTTGGGAATTCGCAAACCCGGTCAAGTTCATGGCGCTCAGCGGCAAGGTGTTGCCTTGGGTGATCGGCTTGGCTGCGATCACGCTGATACCGGGCCTGATCTGGGGTTTCTTCTTCACGCCAGAGGCCGCCAACTTCGGCAACTCGGTCAAGATCATCTATCTCCACGTGCCCTCGGCGATGATGGCGATCAATATCTGGGCGATGATGCTTGTCACGTCACTGATCTGGATTGTGCGCCGCCACCATGTTTCGGTGCGCGCTGCCAAGGCGGCGGCTTTGATCGGTGTTACGATGACAGTGATTGCCCTGATCACCGGGGCGATCTGGGGCGAGCCGATGTGGGGCACCTATTGGGCGTGGGATCCGCGGCTGACCAGCTTTCTGATCCTGTTTCTGTTCTATCTGGGCTACATGGCCCTGTGGGCCGCGATCGAGAACCCGGACACCGCCGCAGATCTGACGTCGGTCCTGTGCATCGTTGGTTCGGTCTTTGCGATCCTCAGCCGCTATGCCGTGAATTTCTGGAATCAGGGGCTGCACCAAGGCGCATCCTTGTCCTTGGACAAGGAGGAGCACGTGGCAAATGTCTATTACTTTCCACTGCTTTTGAGCATAGCAGGCTTCATTCTGCTGTTCGTGGCCCTCGTGCTGATCCGCACCCGGACCGAGCTGCGCCTGGTCCGCCTGCACCGTTTGGAAATCCGTGAAAGGATGAAAGATGCTTGACCTGGGCAAATATGCTGGTGCGATCCTGTCTTCATGGGGGATTACTCTCGCGCTTTTGATCGCGTTGATCCTTGTCACCTGGCGCCGTTCGCACCATGTGAAACGGGAGCTTGAAGCGGCCGAAAAGAGGGCGTTACAAAATGACCCAAGAGAACACTAAGTTCCCGATCTACTATGCACTTCCTCTGGTAATCGTTATGGGTATTGTTCTGCTTGGGGGGTGGAAAATGTTCTTCGATAGCGGCAATGATACGCTGCCGTCTACGAGAGAAGGCGGGGTTGCGCCCAGTGTTGTTCGTTTGTCCGCTTTTGACGGCGCCGAAGGTTTTACCCATGACGATCTGAAATCCGCCGGGGTCAAGCTGGTGAACTTCTGGGCCAGTTGGTGTGCGCCTTGCCGCGCGGAACACCCGCAGCTTCAAACGCTGGCCGACGAGGGTGTGGTGATCAATGGGATCAACTACAAAGACGACCCGGTAAACGCGCGCCGATTCCTTGAGGAACTGGGCGATCCGTTCGCAAAATTGATGGCCGATACAGAAGGACGCACAGGTCTTGAATGGGGTTTGTACGGCCTGCCGGAAACCTTCATCATTGCTGCCGATGGCACCGTGGTGAAGCGCTTTGCGGGTCCGATTACCGAAAGCATTTTGGAAAGCGTAATCCGCCCCGCGATAGATGACGCCGCCAGCCGTTAACCAGCGGCGTTCAACATCAGGATAAACGCGCTGAACGCGACTGTTTCCAGAAGTGGGAGCGGGAATTGGCGCAAGAAATTATACATAAAACAGACGGGTCCATTGGCGATCTAACAGGCGTTTCAAATTGGTCAGTGAAATATTCCGATCCGAGGGAATACTAGCACTTCCGAACCGGAGGAAACAATTCATTCCTTCAAAAAAGTGACGCTTCTTACCGCCAGATTAACCCGCTATCTTGATCCTGACTGTGTTTCTGATCACAACATCTCAATGTCATCTGTTCAACTGCCGCCGACCTGTTCACCTGGTAAATGCGCACAAAAAAACGCGCCCTGAACAGGGCGCGTTGGTGTTTGTTGAACTGGGTCGGATTAAGACTTGGCAAGGTTGCGCAGCACATAGTGCAGCACGCCGCCGTTTTCGACGTATTCAATCTCGACTTCCGTATCGATCCGGCATTTCAGTTCGATCGACTTGGTCGATCCGTCGGCAAATGTGATCTCGCACGGCACGTTCGACAGCGGTTTCAGATCACCGGCCAAACCTCTGATCGACACGGTTTCGTCACCGGTCAGACCCAAGGATTTGCGGGTGTCGCCGCCGGTGAACTCGAACGGAATCACGCCCATACCAACGAGGTTGGAGCGGTGAATGCGTTCGAACGACTCGGCGATTACGGCCTTGACGCCCAACAGGCTTGTGCCTTTCGCCGCCCAGTCACGCGACGAGCCTGCGCCATACTGTTCGCCACCAAAGACGACCAGCGGGGTGCCAGCTTCCTGATAGGCCATCGACGCGTCATAGATCGACGTCTGCTTGCCATCCGGGCCTTTGGTGTAGCCACCTTCGACGCCTTCCAGCATCTCGTTCTTGATGCGGATGTTGGCAAACGTGCCGCGCATCATCACCTCGTGGTTGCCGCGACGCGACCCATAAGAGTTGAACTCGCGTGGGGCCACTTGCCGTTCGGTCAAATACTGACCGGCGGGCGAGGTGACAGGGAAGCTGCCCGCAGGCGAGATGTGGTCGGTGGTGATCATGTCACCCAGAACCGCCAGCACTTTCGCGCCTTCAATGTCCGAGATCACGCCAGCATCCTTCGACATCCCTTGGAAATAAGGCGGATTCTGGATGTAGGTCGATGAGGCCGGCCAGTCATAGGTCTCGGCGTCCGTTGTTTCGACCGATTGCCATTTCTCGTCGCCTTTGAACACGTCAGCATATTTCGACTGGAACGCATCACGGGTGACGGTCTGTTCCACCAGTTCCGCCACTTCCTGCGTGGTGGGCCAGATGTCTTTCAAATAGACATCGTTGCCGTCCTTATCTTGCGCGATCGGATCGTTGGCGATGTCGATATTCATGTCACCGGCAAGCGCATAGGCAACCACCAAGGGGGGCGAGGCCAGATAGTTGGCACGCACGTCAGGCGAGATGCGGCCTTCGAAGTTCCGGTTGCCCGACAGGACCGAGGTGGCGATCAGGTCGTTTTCGGAGATAGCTTCCGACAGCTCTTTCTGGATCGGACCCGAGTTGCCGATACAGGTGGTGCAGCCATAACCCACCAGGTTGAAGCCAACGGCGTCCAGATCTTCTTGCAGGCCAGCGGCCTCAAGATAGGCGGACACGACCTGCGACCCGGGAGCCAGTGAGGTTTTCACCCAAGGCTTGCGGTTCAGACCCAGCGCGCGGGCTTTGCGCGCCACAAGACCTGCCCCGATCATCACATAGGGGTTTGATGTGTTGGTGCAGGACGTGATCGAAGCGATCACGACAGACCCATCGCGAATCTTGTAGTCTTCCCCTTCGACCGCAGCCGATTTACGCGGATCTGCGGGTGCTTTCGGCGTCGGACCCTCGGCTGCCATTTTGGCAGCTTCCGGGTCGTCGTCGATGCCGCGATATTCGTTCACCACATCAAGAAAAGCTTTCGCGGCCTGGTCGAGCGCTGTGTAATCCTGGGGGCGTTTGGGGCCCGAGATGGCAGGTACGATGGTGCCCATGTCCAGCGACAGCGTGTCGGTATAGACGGGGGCGTAATCGGCACCGCGCCAGAACCCGTTTTCCTTGGCATAGGCTTCGACCAGCGCGATACGCTCTTCGTCACGGCCGGTGGTGCGCAGGTAACGCAGGGTTTCATTGTCGATCGGGAAGAAGCCGCAGGTGGCACCGTATTCCGGCGCCATGTTGGCGATGGTGGCCCGGTCGGCCAGCGGCAGACGGTCCAGACCTTGGCCATAGAATTCGACGAACTTGCCGACCACACCTTTAGCGCGCAGCATTTCGACGACTTTCAGCACAAGATCAGTGCCCGTGGTGCCTTCCATCATCTCGCCGGTCAGTTCGAAGCCGATAACTTCGGGGATCAACATCGAGATCGGCTGACCCAGCATCGCGGCCTCGGCCTCGATCCCGCCGACACCCCAGCCCAATACGGCCAAGCCGTTGACCATGGTGGTGTGGCTGTCGGTGCCGACCAGCGTGTCGGGGTATGCGACCTGCTCACCGTTCTGGTCTTCGTCGGTCCAGACGGTCTGGGCCAGATACTCAAGGTTCACCTGATGACAAATGCCCGTGCCGGGGGGCACGACGCGGAAGTTGTTGAATGCCGACTGACCCCATTTCAGGAAGGTGTAACGCTCCAGATTGCGTTCATATTCGCGATCCACGTTCATCTGGAACGCGCGCGGGTTGCCAAATTCGTCAATCATGACCGAGTGATCAATGACCAGATCAACCGGATTCAGCGGGTTGATCATCTGGGCGTCGCCCCCCAGCGCCTTGATGCCATCACGCATTGCGGCAAGGTCAACAACGGCAGGAACGCCGGTGAAGTCCTGCATCAGAACGCGGGCGGGGCGATAAGCGATCTCGCGCGGGTTCTTGCCACCTTTTTCAGCCCACTCGGCGAAGGCTTTGATGTCATCCACGCTGACCGTGCGGCCACCGTCTTCGAAGCGCAGCATGTTTTCCAGAACGACTTTCAGTGCCGCAGGAAGGCGCGAGAAATTACCAAGGCCCGCAGCCTCGGCGGCAGGGATCGAGTAGTATGCGATGGACGAGCCACCGGCCTTGAGCGTCTTGCGCGTCTTGGCGGTGTCTGAACCTACGATAATGGTCATGGAATGGCTCCCTTATGGTCAGGATACAGGGTTGGGCTGGCTTGCATTTGCCCCAAAAACGGGGGGTGACGCAAGAAGATTCCGGGGTTTTGTATACGATTGCACACCAGAAATCGACCCCATTCCCGACTTATCGGCGAAAACTGTAACAAACCCCTCGCAAAACCTTGATTGGCAGCGTCTTGGTGGGCGCGCTATCTAGAGATTGACCCAAACGGAAAAGAAACCTGATGAGAGCAGTTCTACCGCTGATCCTGATATGCGCCGCGTGGTTTGGTGCGTCGACTGCAACCGCGCAACAGCGCCCGGTTACGGTTGTCGAACTGTTCACATCACAAGGATGTTCGTCGTGCCCGCCCGCTGACGCGCTGTTGGGCAAACTGGCCGAATATGATGACATCCTGCCTTTGGCGCTTCACGTCGATTACTGGGATTACATCGGCTGGAAAGACACGTTTGCGAACGCGGCGAACACCAAAAGACAGAAGGCTTACGCTTATGGCTTTGGCACGCGGTCCATATACACCCCGCAAATGGTCATTGGCGGGATCGATCAGGTCGTGGGCAGCCACGCCGTTAAGGTGATGGACTTGATCCATCGTCAACAGGCCAAGCCGCAGCGCGTGGTGTTGCTGACGACCCGCGTTGGAAACGGGGGGCAACGACTGCGGATCGAACGTATGACCCATCTGGGCCTTCCGGCTCAGATGCTTGTCCAGATCGTGCGCTTTCTACCCAGGGCGCAGGTGGACATCAGCCGTGGTGAAAATGCCGGTCTGTCGATCACATCGACAAATGTTGTTACGGATATTCAGAGTGTTGGGGTTTGGGACGGGATGGAGGCTGTCGAGTTCGAGCTTCCTAGCCCCATCGCACCTGACGGGCAGGCATCGGCAATCATCCTGCAAGCCGCCAGAAAAGGCGGGTATCCCGGCGAAATCCTGGCCGCAATCAAAGTTGAGTGATCGCTGACAGCCTGGGCGATTCCGGACTATTCTGCGTCGGGCAATTGCCAGCGATTATGGATCCACAGGAATTGGTCCATGTTCTGGCGCACCCGTGCTTCGAACCGGTCATTGAATTCCTGCATCATCGTTTCGGCGTCGCTGTGGGCGATCGGGTCTTCCACGACAATGTTGAAATCCAGACCGTTGTCCTTGCGAATGGCAAATACGGGAATGAATAGCGTATTGTATTTCAACGCCATTTCCGCAACTGCCAGCGTGGTCATGGCGGGTTGACCGAAAAAGCTGAGCTTTGCGCCCTGATCTTCGCGCTGGTCCAGCAGGATTGCCAAAAGCCCACCCTTGCGCAAATGTTTGACCATCTCGGCCATGCCCCGGCGGGATTGCTCGAACGCCTTACCTTCGAACCCTTCCATCCGCGCCTTGTAACTTTCATTGAAATAGGCATTGGACATCGGACGAAATAGCGCCCCGGTGTTATAGCCCGCCTGAATGGTCACGGCGCGTGCGGCGTCGTAGTTCCCGAAATGCCCGGAAATTGCGATGATCGGCCGGCCGTCTGCCTTTGCCTGCTCCATAGCGGTCAGACCGGGACCGGAGAGTTCGGTGGATTTCAGTCGGTTATAGAACGTGTTCCCAGACCACATCTCGGCCAGAAACCGACCGGCATTGGTTAAAACCGCATCCACCATTTGATCGACCTGATCGGAGGGCATATCGGGACAAGCCAGCGCCAGATTGTTGCGGATGCGCTTGTCATATCCCGCAATGGGGCCAACCACATGCGCGGCCAGCCAGCCAACCGCCGGCAGGCGCCAGCGATAGGGCAACAGGCGTGGCAGGTTCAACACGCCAGACAGCGCCACATGTGTCAGATAGGGGCCAACCCCCCGTTTTTCTTGCACCATCTGCCTGTCTCCCGAGGCGCTGCGCAATGGTCCTGCGCGCGCTGCATCTATCGGTGCTCAGACATACAAGCGGGGGCGGGGGCTCGCAAGCTCTTGCCGCATGGGGTCGGCAGATCACTCGTCGTCATCGTCGGCGATAAGTGTGATTTCTCCGGCGGCTTCAAGCTCGCGGATCTGTACGACGATGGCGGCCATTGCGGCTTCACCCTCTTTCGGTTTCACGTCGCCGCGTTCGGTCATTTCTTCCCTTATCTGTTCGGACATTCGCTTGGAGATGGCCCCAAGGATGAATTCGGCGATCGGCTCCAGATCGCCGGTGGCCGCCACCAAGGCCGTGACCAGAACGGCCTGGTCCACATCCCGAGTAACCTTTGGAATATCTGTTGGTGCGATGCGGGCAGGAATGTCGGCAAAGGTGAAAATGGCCTTGCGAACTGCTGTGGCAAAGATTGTGTCATCTTGGTCCAACCCATCCAGCACATCGTCACGCGTGGCAGCAGGCGAGGCGTTGAGGATTGCCCCCACCCGCTCGACCGGCCCATCGTCGAAGGCTTTCGGGGGCTGAGTGCCCAGCTGATCGGCCAGCGAACGACCGATCCGCTCGACCACATCGGGGGCGATGGCCCCGGTTTGCGATACGGCATAGGCCACCTTGCGCGCCCGCGGGCCGGACAACTGCCCCAACAACTCTGCGGCGACCGACACCTTGAGCTTGGACAGAAGCACCGCCGCGATTTCGGTGCTTTCCGTTTTCAAAATGTTTAACAGAAGCTCTGGATCAAGCCCTGCAATCGTCGCCCAGGGATCGCCGGTGAGCTGTACGCCCGCCATTTTGCGCATCCGTGCCGCAGTCGATGGGCTTATGGCACCGTCGAGAATCGACAGCGTTCCTTCGATCCCGCCGGGGAAGGCGAGGCCGATATCTTCGATCTCGTGCACAAACTCATCAATGACGGATTTCAGCGTAGCGCGGTCGATATATCGCAGGTCGGACATCTGGCGGATCAATTCGGCCTGCAATCCTTCGGGCAAATCCTGCAAGGCTAAAACAGCCCCTTCCGCCAGCAGCAGGCGCACAATGATCGCGGCCTTTTGCTTACGCGTCAAAACCCGTGTCACCGCCGAGGCGCGGCCAGGCGGAGCAATCCCCTTCGATGGGATGGAATCCTTTTGCGACACGCCGATATTCGTCGGCATGATGTCGGTATGTTCGATATCCAATGCGGTCAACGCGCGGCCTCGTTCGTCTGGTTTGTGCCAGACTGCCACGGTCGAGTTAAGGCGGGCTTACCGCCTCTGCGAATTAGCTGGAAACGGCGTCAACACAGGCTTTCGTTGCGTCATCCCAAGTTTGCCCTGTGTCGCAGCTGGCTACTTTTTGCTCGCCACGTGGGCAGCCCGAGGCAATGGACAATGTCGGCAATACAGTCAGCACAAGCGCACAGAGTAGGGTCTTCAATTGCATTGAGGCCTCCTTTCGGAAGTCTCATCATAACATGAAATAGGGTGATTCCCAAATCGGGATGTTTGGCATAAAGCGCTTAGACGTCGCCGAACACCCGCTTGAAGATCGTGTCGACATGTTTGGTATGATAGCCAAGGTCGAATTTCTCTTCGATCCCGTCCGTGCCGAGCGCTTTGACCACATCGTCATCGGCCAGCAGCTCTTCTTTGAAGTCACAACCGGTTTCCCAGACTTTCAGCGCATTGCGCTGCACCATGCGATAGGCGTCCTCGCGGCTGACGCCAGCTTGGGTCAGGGCCAGAAGCACGCGTTGCGACATGACCAGACCGGGGAATTTGTTCATGTTCGCCATCATGTTATCAGGATATACCAACAGCCTGTCGATGACCGAGGTAAGACGTGCAAGCGCGAAATCCAGCGTGATGGTGGCGTCGGGGCCGATATTGCGTTCGACCGAGGAATGCGAGATGTCGCGTTCGTGCCAAAGCGCCACGTTTTCCATCGCGGGCACCACGGTCATACGAACCAAACGGGCCAGACCGGTCAGGTTCTCGGTCAGGACCGGGTTCTTCTTGTGCGGCATGGCCGAGGAGCCTTTCTGGCCCATCGAGAAGAATTCAGCCGCTTCCAAGACCTCGGTTCGCTGCATGTGGCGGATTTCGGTGGCGACATTTTCGATCGAACTGGCGACAACACCCAGCGCGGCAAAGAAGGCCGCGTGGCGGTCGCGCGGGATGACTTGCGTGCTGATCGGCTCGATTTCCAGCCCCATCTTTTTGCACACATGCTCTTCGACGGCAGGGTCAATATTGGCGAATGTGCCCACCGCGCCCGAGATGGCGCCAGTGGCAATCTCATACCGGGCTTTTTCCAGACGGTTCAGGTTGCGGTCCATCTCGGCATAAAAGCGCGCGAAGGTCAGGCCCATCGTGGTGGGCTCGGCATGAATGCCGTGGCTGCGGCCGATGCGGATCGTGTCCTTATGCTCAAACGCGCGTGTCTTCAGCGCGGCAAGCAGGGCTTTCATGTCCTCGATCAGAATATCGGAGGCGCGGACCAGTTGCACGTTGAAGCAGGTGTCCAGCACGTCGGATGACGTCATGCCCTGGTGCACGAAGCGGGCTTCTTCGCTGCCGACATGTTCGGCAAGGTGGGTCAGGAAAGCGATGACGTCATGTTTGGTTTCAGCTTCGATTTCGTCGATGCGGGCGACGTCAAACGCGACATCCTTGGCTTTCCAGACCGCCTCGGCATTCTCACGCGGGATCACACCCAGATCGGCCTGCGCGTCGCAGGCATGCGCCTCGATCTCGTACCAGATCCTGAACTTGGTTTCGGGGGACCAGATGGCGACCATATCGGGGCGGGAATAGCGAGGGATCATGCGGGCAGACCTTTTTCGTTGGAGCAGTCGACGCTTTCATAGACTGCCGCGCTGCAGCGAACAAGAGAGGGCTGTTTGGAAAGGGGGGAAGGGGCGTTGCCCCTCTGCGCTGCACGCATTCACCCCAGGATATTTTGGGCCAGAAGAAACCCCGGTCAGTCTGTTTGTGGTGCGCGATTCTAGCGGATGCGGATTACCGGGGCAGTGCCGATCGGGATGGGGCCAAGAAACATACGCCCGTCTGACAGGCGCAGGGGCACGTCCAGCGTGTTTTCGTCCCCGGACAAACCCGCCACGAATTGCAGCGCGCCGGTGACGGTTGAGACAAGCTCTGGGGCAAGGGTGCCAGACGCGCGGGCAATTTCGATCATCTGGCGCCAGTTGCGGGCTTTCACCGTCACGTTCCCGGTTGGTATACCTTGAGCATCGACATCAACTTCGCCCGCCAACCAAAGCTCCAGCTCGCCCCATTTTGCCTTCATCTCGTTCAGGTCAATATACGAGATTTGTGGCCGAGCTGTTTCGATGGCTGCACGGTCCCATGGCGCGGTGAAATCCACATTGGCTCTGAGCGTGATACCTTCGAAGACGGGGGGCAGAAGGTCATTCGCGTCCAGTGACTGGACGAAAGACGAAGCAGGGGTCAGGTTTGTCGCCTCGAAATAAATCTCGTGCCGGTTGTTACCGTTCTCCAGTCGGCGGGTCGCCAGTTGGCCGCGCTCCATTGAAGATGTCCATCCGGCGGTCGAGGACATCGTGATATCCGCCAGAACGATTGAGCTGCGTTCCAGGCTCAGGTCAGCTGTCGGGGCCACTATGATAGAGCCTTTGACGTCGCTGCCTGAGAACTCGACCCGTTGTTCGGGAGTGGCGATGACTTGCGTGCCGGGCCAAACAGCGACGACGTGATTGGGCTTGTAGGACAAGGCGAGAATTTGAAATTCAGGAGCAACCCAGGACAAGCCGGTGTTGGGGTCAGCCAGCTCCAGGTCGGTGAAGATCGTGTCGAAACGGTTGGGAAATCCGCGAGTCGCGATATCCGCAGCCTCGGCGACCCAGCCATCGGCTTGTCGGTCTGCGACCCATGCCGCAAACGCGCGTTCGGTGGCACTTGACCCGACATACCAATACCCGCCCCACAGGCTTGCCAATACCAAGGCTATCACGATCAATCTGTGCATCACTCTTTCCTCTTGCCGCTTTGCGTGCATATTGGCGTATTTAAAGTGACACGTGGTTAAGAGCGAGTGAAATGAGCACACAGGATCTTTGGGTTTTCGGGTATGGCTCGTTGATGTGGAACCCGGGCTTCGATCACACCGAGGCGGTGGTCGCGACGCTTCCTGGCTATCATCGCAGTTTTTGTATGCGGTCGATCCATCATCGCGGGACCGAGGATGCGCCGGGACTTGTGCTGGCGCTGGACGAAATGGATGGCGCGTGCTGCCAGGGGTTGGCGTTTCGTGCCTGCCCGAAAAGCCACAACAAAACGTTGGCCGAGCTGCGCGAGCGAGAGCTTGTGTCGTCCGCTTATCTGGAAAAGCGGTTGAAAATCGTTCTTCAGGACGGGCGCGAGGTCGAGGCAGTCACATATGTGATCGACCCCGATCATGTTCAATACTGCCAGATCGCGCTTGATGAACAGGCACAGATCATTGCGCGGGCGGTTGGTGGACGGGGGCCGAATACCGAATATCTTTACAACACCGCTGCGCATCTGGCCGATTTGGGCATCGAGGATCAGGACCTGAACTGGCTGTCGCAGACCGTGCGCGCGATGGTGAACCCCTAGCCCGCAGACAAGGCTTGGCACCTGCACCGCTTGCGCCTATCCTGTGCGCAACAACAATGGCGACAAGGAATATCCCGCATGGATCAGCTGGATCGCGGGACGCTGACTGCGCCCAAAAAACGAGGGGCCGAGCCGTCTTTCACCCATCCGATCCGCCAGATCTTCGTGATGCTGGTGGTGCTTGGGCTGGTCGGGTTTGGCGTGTTCATCGCCCTTCCACGTGTGCTGCCCGTCTTTCAGGCGAACTTGTACCTGAACGGCTTTATCCTGTTTGTCTTCGTGATCGGGTTGTTGGCCTGTTTCTGGCAAGTCTGGCAGGTGTTTTCCTCTGTTGGTTGGATAGAAGGCTATGTGCAGGAACGGGATGGGCACGACCCGGATCGCGCGCCGCGTTTGCTGGCGTCCCTTGCAGCGCTTTTTCGGTCGAACCGTGGGACGCATTTGCAGATCGGTGCGGCCTCGGCCCGGTCGATCCTTGACAGTATCGCGACGCGGATTGACGAAGCACGCGACATTACGCGCTATATCGTCAACCTGCTGATTTTCCTTGGCCTTCTTGGCACCTTCTATGGTTTGGCAACCACTGTTCCGGCGGTGGTCGAAACCATCCGCTCGCTTGCGCCGGGCGAAGGGGAGGGCGGGGTTGAAGTGTTCAACCGCCTGATGACCGGGTTGGAAGCGCAGTTGGGCGGCATGGGCACTGCGTTCTCATCCTCGCTTTTGGGACTTGCCGGGTCTCTTGTGGTGGGCCTGCTGGAGCTGTTTGCGGGCCATGGCCAAAACAGGTTTTACCGAGAGCTTGAGGAATGGTTGTCCACCATCACCAAGATCAGCTTCGCCTCTGGTGACGGAGAGGCAGAGGGCGCGGATGCAGGGGTTTATCTTGGCGTTCTGGCTGAGCAGATCGAAGCGATGCAGTCCTTGTTCACACACAGCGATGTGCAACGCACAATGTTGGATGAACGGCTGGGGCAGTTGGCCGAAAAGCTCGAAACGCTTTCGACCCATCTGGGACAGGACAACGGGCAGGGCGAGGCGCTGACCCGACTGGCCGAGGGGCAGGAAAGGTTGATCGTGACCTTGCAGGCGCAGCATGAAGAAGCCGAGGCACAGACCGATGCCGAAAGCCGCATGCGACTTCGGTCCATCGACGTGCAACTTTTGCGCATTCTGGAAGAAATGCAGGCGGGGCGGCAGGAAAGCCTGTCGGATCTGCGAAGCGATATGGCGACGCTGATCCACACCATTCGGATCGCTTCTGGTCAGGACGAGGCCTAAGCCATGGCCCTGACGCGTCGATCGGTTCAAAGGATGAGCAGCTCGATCTGGCCCGGTTTTGTTGACGCGATGACCGCGCTGTTGCTGGTTCTGATGTTCGTCTTGACGATTTTCATGATCGTGCAATTTATTCTTCGCGAAACAATCTCGGGGCAGGCGGATGAGTTGGACGAGCTGTCCAGTCAGGTTGCGGGGTTGGCCGATGCGCTGGGGTTGGAGCGATCGCGCACGGCGGAACTGGAAGGAGAACTGGGCAGTCTGAACGCGACCTTGGCAGAGGCGCGCTCGGTGTCCGAGGCGCAGGCGGCCCTGATCGCGCAACTGACCGCCCAGACCGAAGCACAAGCTGGTGAACTGGCCACCCAATCCGCGAAGATCACCAGTTTCGAAGCGCAGGTGGCCACGTTGTTGGCAGAGCGGGATCAGGCGCTGGCAGAAGGGTCGGCCCTGAGCGCCACGGTCGAGGAGTTGGAAGCCGTGCAGGCCCGAATGATTTCCGAGCAAGAGGCGTTGACGCTGGCGTTGGCCAGGGCGCGGAACGAGGTGGACGCAAGCGCCGAGGCCGCCCGCCTGGCGGCGGCAAAACGCGAGGCGCTGGAAGCCTTGGTGGCCGATCTGGAAGCGAAGACGGATGAGCAAGCCGCCGCGTTGAACGAGGAAGAAGCAGGCCGGCTGGTCGAAGCTGCTGCCGCAGCGGCGTTGCGCGAACGTCTGCAATCCGCGGACGAGGAACTGACGGCCATGACCCTTGCGCTTGAGGTCGAGCGGAAGCGGGCGGACGAAACTCTGACCCTGTTGGCGGCAGCAAAGGCAGCGGGCGCAGACCTTGAAACCCGTCTGGCGACGGCACTGACGCAACTGGATGAGAGCAAAGAGGATTTGGCCGATCTGCCGGAACTGCGCGCGCAATTGCAAGCGGCGTTGGCCGCGCGACTGGCTGCGGAAAGCGAAGTAGAGGAGACATTGAGCGCGGCGGAAGAACGAGCGCGCCTGCTGGCGGCGGCAAATCTGGAACTGGCTGAAAAAGAGGCCGAAAGCGCCGAAAGCCAGCGCAGGATCGCGCTTTTGAATGAACAGGTTGCAGCACTGCGCACGCAATTGGGCAGCCTTCAGGCAATTCTTGACGAAGGCAACGCCCGAGATGCGGAGGCGCAGGTGCAAATTCAGAAGCTCGGGTCGGAGTTGAACGCGGCCCTTGCCCGCGTCGCGTCAGAGGAGCGCAAACGCGCCGCCTTGGAAGAGGCCGAGCGCAAGCGTTTGGAGGAGGAAGCGAAGGAGCTTGCCGCATATCGGTCCGAATTTTTTGGCAAGCTGAGACAGGTTCTGGCGGATCGTGAAGGGGTTCAGATCGTTGGCGACCGGTTCGTGTTTTCTTCAGAAGTGTTGTTCAGCAGCGCCGAGGCCGCATTGCAACCTGAAGGCAGGGCGCAGGTTGCCAAGGTCGCGGCTCTGTTATCCGAGGTGGCGGGTGAGATCCCGGATGAGATTGATTGGATCATCCGCGTTGATGGGCACACCGACAATGTGCCGCTGTCCGGCACCGGCCGTTATCGCAACAACTGGGAGCTAAGCCAGGCGCGGGCGTTGTCTGTTGTTCAGTATTTGATCAACGATCTGGGCTTTCCCCCTGAGCGGCTGGCCGCAACCGGGTTTGGGGAATATCGTCCGGTCAACACCGCAGACACGCCTGAAGCCCGCGCGCAGAACCGGCGGATCGAATTGAAACTGACCGAGCGATAACCCCCGCGCAGCAATCATGGACATAAGAAAAGGCCGCAGCAATCTGCGGCCTCTTCCTGTTTTATATGGTCCGGCTGGTGTCAGTCAGCAGTCAGCAAGGGCGGGCGCTTGCGCGACCCAAGCTGACGGTTCTTCGGTTTCTCGAACCGAATATCCAGCTTGCCGTTTTTGACGCCGACTTGAACCAACCCGCCTTTGGCCAGCTTGCCAAACAGAAGTTCTTCGGCCAGCGGCTTCTTGATGTGTTCCTGAATGACACGACCCAACGGGCGGGCGCCCATCCGGTCGTCATAGCCCTTGTCGGCAATCCATTCGGCGGCGGCACGGGTCAGTTCAATACTGACACCGCGATCCAGAAGCTGGGCTTCCAGTTGCAGCACGAATTTCTCGACCACTTGCAGGATCACCTCTTTGCCCAATGGCGCGAAGCTGATCACCGCATCCAGACGGTTGCGGAATTCCGGCGTGAATGTGCGTTCGATGGCGGCGGTGTCTTCGCCTTCGCGACGGTCACGCCCGAAGCCGATGGCTGACTTGGCCTGTTCCGCGGCACCCGCGTTCGATGTCATGATCAACACCACATTGCGGAAGCTGACAGTGCGCCCGTTATGGTCGGTCAACTCGCCGTGGTCCATGACCTGCAACAGGATGTTATACACATCCGGGTGCGCTTTCTCGATCTCGTCCAGCAGCAATACGCAGTGGGGGTGCTGATCGACACCATCGGTCAAAAGACCACCTTGGTCGAACCCGACATAACCCGGAGGTGCACCGATCAGGCGTGAGACGGCGTGTTTCTCCATGTATTCCGACATGTCAAAGCGCAGCAGTTCGACACCCAGATTGTCGGCCAATTGCTTTGCCACCTCGGTCTTGCCCACTCCCGTGGGGCCGGCGAACAGGTAGTTGCCGATGGGTTTTTCGGGTTCGCGCAAGCCCGCGCGCGCCAGTTTGATGGCCGAGGCCAGCGATTCAATCGCGTTGTCCTGCCCGAACACAACCCGTTTCAGCGACTTCTCCAGATCGCGGAGTGTTTCCGCGTCATCTTTCGACACGCTTTTCGGCGGGATGCGGGCGATCTTGGCAACAACGGCCTCGATCTCCTTCACGCCAATCGTCTTGCGACGCTTGCTTTGTATCAGAAGATGCTGGGCTGCCCCGGCTTCGTCGATCACGTCGATGGCTTTATCCGGCAATTTGCGGTCGTTGACATAGCGATCTGACAACTCAACCGCGGATTTGATCGCATCCGCAGTGTATTTCACGCCGTGATGTTCTTCAAAATACGGCTTTAACCCTTTCAGGATTTTCACCGCATCATCGACGGTGGGTTCGTTCACGTCGATCTTCTGGAACCGGCGGGAAAGTGCTCGGTCCTTCTCGAAATGCTGGCGGAATTCCTTATAGGTGGTCGACCCCATGCAGCGCAGCTTGCCGCCCTGTAGGGCGGGCTTCAGCAGGTTCGAGGCATCCATCGCCCCGCCCGAAGTGGCGCCTGCACCGATCACGGTGTGAATCTCGTCGATAAACAAGACGGCGTCAGGGTGATCTTCCAGCTCTTTCATCACCGCTTTCAGACGCTCTTCAAAGTCACCGCGATAGCGGGTGCCTGCCAGCAATGCGCCCATATCGAGTGAATAGATCGTTGTTTTCGACAGGATCTCGGGCGTTTCGCCGCCCACGACCTTGGCGGCCAGACCCTCGGCAATCGCGGTTTTTCCGACGCCTGGATCACCCACCAGAAGCGGGTTATTCTTGCGGCGACGGCAGAGCACCTGAATGCAGCGCTCAACTTCGTGTTCGCGCCCGATCAGCGGGTCAATCTCACCCTCGCGTGCCTTGGCATTCAGATCGACGCAATACTTCGCCAGCGCACTGTCGTTTTCTTCGGCCGGTTGGGCGTCCTGCACGTCTTCTTCGAAGTCAGGCGTCCCGGAAACCGGTCGCGCTTCGCCAAAGTTCGAATCCTTGGCCACGCCGTGGGCAATGTAGTTTACGGCGTCGTAACGGGTCATGTCCTGCTCTTGCAGGAAGAAGGCGGCATTCGATTCGCGTTCGGCGAAAATGGCCACCAGCACGTTGGCGCCGGTGACTTCGGTGCGGCCCGAGCTTTGAACATGGATCGCTGCACGCTGAATCACACGTTGGAAGGCAGCGGTTGGCACGGCCTCGCTGCCTTCGACATCGGTGATCAGGGTTGTCAGTTCTTCATCGACAAACTCGACCAGCACCTTGCGCAGAATGTCCAGATCGACCGAACAGGCCTGCATTACGCGGGCGGCATCGGGTTCGTCCAGCAGCGCGAGAAGCAGGTGTTCCAGCGTTGCCAACTCGTGCTTGCGCTCATTCGCCAGCGCCAGCGCGTGGTGAATGGCTTCTTCGAGCGGTTTTGAAAAGGATGGCACGTTGAACACTCCTCGTAATTGGTGCGGGATCTGCCGCTTGACGGTTCGTCCGCCTTTACTGTCGCCTCATATCTTTAAGGTTCGGTTTTCCGACCGTCTCTTCAAGCCTTTTCTTGTCAATTTTCGCTCTCGGAGGCGTGATTGGCTGAATTTTGGGGTTAGAAACTGTCTTTGCGACGCCGGATTTCGGCGAACACCTCGGCGTCTGGGGCGGTTTCCATATGTAGGGCGGCTTTCACCTCTGACAAGTGGGCGCGTAAAAACGGGTTGGTTTCAAGCTCGTCAGACAGGCGGGACGGCACCGTGGGCTGACCGCTTGCCCGCAGGGCGGCGATGTCATCTGTGCGTCTTTTCAGAGCGCTGTTGTCCGGTTCGATCGTCGCCGCAAAAGCCGCGTTCGCGGTCGTGTATTCATGGCCCGAACAGACCAGCGTTTCAGGTGGCAGTGCCGCAAGGCGCGACAGGCTGTCCCACATCTGTTCAGCTGTACCTTCGAACAGACGGCCACATCCCATCGCCATCAGGCTGTCGCCGGTAAACACTGATCCGGCGTCGGGGACGTGAAAGGCGATATGGCCCGCTGTGTGTCCTGACACATCCATCACATGCACATCGTGCCCGGCGAAGTGAAACTGATCGTCGTCGCCATAGGCACGGTCCAGATCGGGCAGGCGGTGGGCGTCAGCTATTGCGCCCACAACCTTGGCACCGGTCGCCTCCACAAGGTCAGCAACCCCTTGAACGTGGTCCCAATGGTGATGGGTCAGCCAGATTTCCGACAGTGTCCAGTCACGCGCTGCCAGCGCTGCGCTGATGGGGGCGGCTTCGGGTGCATCAATCAGCGAGGTTTGGCCAGATTTCTCGTCATGCAGCAGGAATGCGTAATTGTCGGAAAGGCAGGGTATCGTGACAAGCGTCAGCATGTGTTTCTCCTGTGTTCATCTCTACTCTTGCCGAAAGGTGTGGAAGGCTCAATACTACCACCATACTGGGGGTTCTGATGGCTGGTGAAAAGCCACATTCGATTGCGGAGACGCGCAACGACGGACGGTTGTCCGCGCCCTCTGCTGCGCGCAACATTTCCCCAATCCTGGAAGTCATTGGACCCTATGTGCCATCCGGTGGCGTCGCGCTTGAGATTGCGTCGGGCACCGGTGAACATGCCGTCGCCTTCGCAGATGCGTTTCCCGAAACCATCTGGCAGCCCACGGATATTGATGCCGAGCGTCTGATCAGCATCGATGCGTGGCGCGCCAGGAAAGGGATCTTGAACATGCGAGTCGCGCAGGTTCTGGATGCGACCGCCCCCAGTTGGCGCACCGGCCCGTTCGAGATGGCAGTGACGGTAAACCTGATGCACCTGATCAACGCCAAGGCCGCGCAAGCTGTGGTCAATGGCGTGGCGCGCAATCTTTTGCCCGGTGGGCACTGGTTTCTTTACGGCCCTTTTCGCACGCAGGGTCTGTTCCGGTCCGATAGTGACCAGGCATTCCATGCCGCGCTGACCGAACAGAATCCCGACATCGGCTACAAGGATATCGAGGCGATTGAAGCGTGGGCGACCGAGGCTGGCCTGTCGCGCGCCGCGTTGATCGAGATGCCGGCAAACAATCTGGTGCTGGTGATGCGCCAAACACGAGAGTGAGCGATCTTTTTTCGTGATCCTGACCGGTGTCGCATTTCTTTTTGTGACTGATCCGTTAGTCTTGGCGCAGTGAAAACGGGCAGGTGACAAAAGGCGTCATGCATCTTGATGTGCAGGATCTTCGCAACTTCTATTATCGCAGCATGTTGGGACGTGCGGCGCAAAAGGCGATCCGTGACAAGGTGATAACGACGTGGCCTGCCGCCAAGGCCAAGGGGCAGACCGTGGCCGGGTTCGGCTTTGCGGTGCCTTTATTGCGACCGTATCTTTCATCTGCGCGCCGCGTGATGGGCCTGATGCCCGCCCCCCAAGGGGTTATGCCTTGGCCTGCGGGGATGCAGAATGTCTCGGTCCTGGTCGAAGATACGATGTGGCCGTTGGACACCGGTGTTGTCGACAAACTGGTGGTGATGCACGGGTTGGAAACTTCGGAGACGCCGAGCTTTCTTTTGGACGAAGCCTATCGCGTTCTCGGCCCTGGCGGTCGGGCGCTGTTCATCACGCCCAATCGTGCCGGGCTTTGGGCACGTTCAGATGCCACCCCGTTTGGCTATGGCCGCCCCTATTCGATGAGCCAGCTCGAAGCCCAGTTGGAAGAGCACGGGTTTCGTGTCGAACGCCACTTGTCGGCGCTGTATCAGCCGCCCTCTTCGAAACGTTTCTGGCTCAAGACGGGAAGTTTCTGGGAACGGGCGGGGCTGCAACTGCCGCTGGTGTTGGCGGGGGGGGTTCTGATGGTCGAGGTGTCCAAGCAAATTCCTGCCCCAAAACGGCCGGGACTGGCGCAGGCCGTGAAGCGACCTTTGAAGGTGCTTGAAGGGCTTGGCGTGCCCGAGCCAAGTGCCTCACGAGTGCAGGACGCGAGCCGCTCAGGCCCATTTCGCAGCGGCAGAATCATTCGTTTCGATCTCCGCTGATGTGGCCAGGGTCGCCCGTCCCGCAAAGACGCCACCGGAATCGGCTTTCACGGTATACAAATGTATCCAGAAAACATGTTGCCTAGTGCACACAGGCTACAACCCTTTTTTCCCTTAGGTGAAAGGGTCTGGATGAAATAAGTTCACCAGATCGGCCAAAGGGGGCGAATATGTTGGCGTTAAAACCCCGCAAGCCTGTTGCGAGGTGAGCATATCCCTGCTACATGCAGCGACGATTTAGATGACACGCTTGTACATGCGGCATCTGTAGGCCGCCCCGATTTGCTGACCGGCAGATCACAATGGGGCTAAAGACATCGGAAGGGTGGACGTGTCCGAACCAGTCGCGATCTCAACCGGCATTGCCCAGCGTTATGCCACTGCCGTCTTTGACCTGGCCAAGGAAGGCAAGAACCTGAAAGCAGTCGAGGCGGATGTTGCCGCCCTTGAAGCTGCTCTCGCCGACAGCGAAGACCTTCGCAACCTGATCAGTTCCCCTATCTATAGCCGGGACGAGCAGGGTGCCTCGATCACCGCTATCGCCAAGAAGATGAAACTTTCGTCGATGGTCGCGAACACGCTGGGGCTGATGGCCCAGAAACGGCGTTTGTTCGTGCTGCCTCAGTTCGTGGCCGCCATGCGCGCGCTGATCGCTGAGGACAAGGGCGAGGTGACCGCACAGGTGACCGCCGCCAAATCCATGACCAAGGCTCAACAAGACAAACTTGCCAAGGCTTTGAAAGCCACCATTGGCAAGGATGTGAACATCAACCTGGCCGTCGATGAATCGCTCATCGGTGGTCTTGTCGTCCAAGTGGGCTCGCGCATGATCGACACGTCGATCCGAGCGAAGCTCAACGCACTTCAGAATTCCATGAAAGAGGTCGGATAATGGGTATCCAAGCAGCAGAGATTTCTGCGATCCTGAAGGACCAGATCAAGAACTTTGGCCAAGACGCCGAAGTGGCCGAAGTTGGCCGCGTGTTGTCAGTGGGTGATGGTATCGCTCGCGTATATGGTCTTGATAAGGTCCAGGCTGGTGAAATGGTCGAATTCCCCGGTGGCATCCGCGGAATGGCCCTGAACCTTGAAGCCGACAACGTTGGTGTTGTTATCTTCGGTTCGGACCGCGACATTAAAGAAGGCGACACCGTCAAGCGCACGAACTCGATCGTGGACGTGCCAATCGGTGACGAGCTTCTGGGGCGCGTTGTCGACGGTCTGGGCAACCCGATCGATGGCAAAGGTCCGATCAACGCCAAGAAACGCGGCGTGGCCGACGTGAAGGCGCCGGGCATCATCCCGCGTAAATCGGTTCACGAACCGATGGCAACCGGCCTGAAATCGGTTGATGCGATGATCCCGATCGGCCGCGGCCAGCGAGAGCTGATCATTGGCGACCGCCAAACCGGTAAAACCGCCGTGGCGCTGGACGCGATTCTGAACCAGAAATCGTATAACGACGCGGCTGGCGACGACGAAGGCAAGAAACTGTACTGCGTTTATGTTGCCATCGGTCAGAAGCGTTCGACCGTTGCACAACTGGTGAAGAAACTGGAAGAAAGCGGCGCGATCGAGTATTCGATCGTCGTGGCGGCAACCGCATCCGACCCGGCCCCCATGCAGTTCCTGGCACCTTACGCCGCGACCGCTATGGCCGAACATTTCCGCGACAACGGTCGTCACGCCCTGATCATCTATGATGACCTTTCGAAACAGGCCGTATCTTATCGCCAGATGTCACTGCTTCTGCGCCGCCCGCCGGGCCGCGAAGCCTATCCGGGTGACGTTTTCTATCTTCACTCGCGCCTTTTGGAGCGTTCGGCCAAGCTGAACGAAGACTACGGTGCCGGTTCCTTGACCGCGCTGCCGGTGATCGAAACCCAGGGTGGCGACGTGTCCGCATTTATTCCGACCAACGTGATCTCGATCACCGACGGTCAGATCTTCCTGGAAACCGAGCTGTTCTATCAGGGTATCCGTCCCGCTGTGAATACCGGTCTTTCGGTGTCGCGTGTTGGCTCGTCGGCGCAAACCAAGGCGATGTCCTCGGTTGCCGGTCCGGTGAAACTGTCGCTGGCTCAGTATCGCGAGATGGCGGCCTTTGCCCAGTTTGGCTCTGACCTTGATGCCGCAACCCAACAACTTCTGAACCGTGGTGCGCGTCTGACCGAACTGATGAAACAGCCGCAGTATTCGCCGCTGACCAACGCTGAAATCGTGTGCGTGATTTATGCAGGCACCAACGGCTATCTGGACAAGATCGCGGTCAGCGAAGTCGGTCGCTTTGAGGCAGGCCTGCTGAACCACCTGCGTCAGAACAACGCCGATCTGCTTGCCGATATCACCAACAATGACCGCAAGGTCAAAGGTGAGCTTGAGGATAAAGTCAAAGCTGCGCTGGATGCGTTCGCCGCTGACTTCGCTTAAGGGGGCGTTGAACGATGCCCAACCTTAAGGACCTCAAAAATCGGATCGAGAGTGTCAAGAACACTCGGAAGATCACGAAGGCCATGCAGATGGTGGCCGCCGCAAAACTGCGGCGGGCACAAGACGCCGCTGAATCAGGTCGGCCCTATGCAGAACGGTTCAATGCCGTTTTGGGTGGGTTGGCTGCTGCATCGACCGGTGGGGACAGCGCGCCCAAACTGCTTGCAGGCTCGGGTTCCGATCAGGTCCACCTGCTGGTGGTCATGACGGCCGAACGCGGGCTGTGCGGTGGCTTCAACTCGTCGATCGTGAAATTGGCCCGTGCCAAGGCGGAAGATCTGCTGGCACATGGCAAGACGATGAAGATTCTGACCGTCGGCAAGAAGGGCCGCGAACAACTGAAGCGTGAGTATGGCGATCACATGATCGGTCATGTGGATCTGTCGGGTGTGCGCAACGTCGGCTATGACAACGCGCAGGCTATTGCAAACGACCTGATCCATCGCTTCAACGAAGATGAGTTCGATGTGGCGACGATCTTCTACAACACGTTCGAAAGCGTGATCACGCAGGTTCCGACCGCGAAACAGGTTATCCCGGCCAGTTTCGACGCCCCGGAAGAGGGTGCAAGCGCGTCGACGGTTTACGACTATGAACCGTCGGAAGAAGGTATTCTGAAAACGCTGCTGCCTTCGGGCGTGGCCACTCAGGTCTTCTCGGCGCTTCTGGAGAATGCTGCGTCCGAGCAAGGTGCGCGGATGGCCGCGATGGACAACGCAACCCGCAACGCTGGCGACATGATCGAGAAGCTGACCATTCAGTATAACCGCTCGCGTCAGGCCGTGATCACCAACGAGCTTATCGAAATTATTTCGGGCGCCGAGGCGCTCTAAGAAACCGGAGAAACAACAATGGCTAACGCTAAAGGTAAGATCACCCAGGTGATTGGCGCCGTTGTGGACGTTCAATTCGGAGATGACCTTCCGGCCATTCTGAACGCCCTGACCACGGACAACAACGGCAACAAACTTGTTCTGGAGGTGGCGCAGCACCTTGGTGAAAACACCGTCCGCTGTATCGCTATGGACGCAACCGAAGGTCTGGTGCGCGGTCAGGATGTGACCGACACAGGAGCCCCGATTGCGGTGCCGGTCGGCAATGCGACCCTGGGCCGTATCCTGAACGTTATCGGCGAACCCGTTGATGAAAAGGGCCCGGTGAAGTCGAAAGACAGCCGCCCGATCCACGGTGATGCGCCCGCGTTTGACGAACAGTCGACGGAAACCGAAATTTTGACCACCGGCATCAAGGTCATCGACCTGCTGGCCCCTTATACCAAGGGTGGTAAAATTGGTCTGTTCGGCGGTGCCGGCGTTGGTAAAACCGTTCTGATCATGGAACTGATCAACAACATCGCAAAAGTGCACTCGGGTGTGTCCGTGTTTGCGGGTGTTGGCGAGCGGACCCGTGAAGGCAACGATCTGTATCACGAGATGATTGAATCGGGCGTTATCGTTCCCGACGATCTGGAAAAGTCGAAAATTGCGCTGGTTTATGGCCAGATGAACGAACCTCCCGGAGCACGTATGCGTGTGGCCCTGTCGGGTCTGACACTGGCGGAACAGTTCCGTGACGACACCGGTTCCGACGTTCTGTTCTTCGTCGATAACATCTTCCGCTTTACCCAAGCTGGTTCGGAAGTTTCGGCCCTTCTTGGCCGTATTCCTTCGGCGGTTGGTTATCAGCCGACGCTGGCCACCGACATGGGTGCCATGCAGGAACGTATTTCGTCGACCAAATCCGGGTCCATTACGTCCGTGCAGGCCGTGTATGTTCCCGCGGATGACTTGACCGACCCCGCACCCGCAACATCGTTTGCCCACCTTGACGCCACGACCGTTCTGGATCGTGCGATTTCGGAAAAAGGCATCTATCCGGCTGTGGACCCGCTGGGTTCGACCTCGCGCCTGCTTGACCCGCTGATCATCGGGGAAGAGCACTATAAGGTTGCAACCGATGTTCAGCAGGTGCTTCAGCGTTACAAGTCGCTGCAAGACATCATCGCCATCCTTGGCATGGACGAACTGTCGGAAGAAGACAAACTGACCGTTGCCCGTGCGCGCAAGATCGAACGCTTCCTGTCGCAGCCCTTCGACGTGGCGAAAGTGTTCACCGGCTCGGACGGTGTTCAGGTGCCGCTGGAAGAAACGATATCATCGTTCAAGGCCGTCGTGGCAGGCGAGTATGATCACCTGCCTGAAGGCGCCTTCTACATGGTTGGCGGTATCGACGAAGTGCTTGCCAAAGCCGAAAAAATGGCGGCTGACGCCGCTTAAGGAGGCCCACTAATGGCTGATACGATGCAATTCGACCTGGTGTCGCCCGAACGAAGCCTTGCTTCGCTTCAGGCGACGGCGGTCCAGCTGCCGGGCGCCGATGGCGATATGACGGCGATGCCGAACCACGCACCGACGATCACGACGTTGCGCCCCGGTATCGTTCGCGTCGAAGCGCCGGAAGGCAATGCCGAGTTTGCCGTGACCGGGGGCTTTGCCGAAGTCACCGCAACCGGCACCTCGGTTCTGGCCGAACGCGCTGTTCCGGTGGCCGAGATGACACAAGAGCTGTTGGACGGCTTCGTTTCTGACGCCGCCGCCGCGTCGGAAAATGCGACCACCGAAAACCTGGATGAACTGGCAAAGCGCACGGTAGATATTGCCGCGATGGCCAACGAGTTGGGATTGACGGTGAAAGCCTGATCCCGGCCTTCCCCCGGGAATACGAAAGCCCCGCTCGAAAAGGCGGGGCTTTTTACATTTGCACGTGCCAGGCAATCGCGGCACAGATAACCGCATGACTGCCAGCCGCACGACATCCAACCAAGCCGCCATATGGTTCATTCTGGCCACCATTCTGCTGGATGCGGTTGGCATTGGAATTGTGTTCCCGATCATGCCGGACCTGATGCTGCGTGTCGGGGCCACCGGCACCGCTGACGGAGCGTTCTGGGGCGGGATCCTGATGGCCTCGTATGCGGCGATGCAGTTCCTGTTTGCCCCCGTGATTGGCGGAATCTCGGACAGTCTGGGGCGCCGCCCGGTTCTGCTTCTGGCCTTGGTGGCGTTGACGATTGACTATGTGGTGATGGCCCTTGCGACGACCTTCTGGTGGTTGCTGATCGGGCGGGTTCTGGCAGGGATCGCGGGGGCGACCTATATCACCGCTACGGCCTACTTGGCTGACATTTCAAAGCCTGAGGAGCGGGCTGCGAATTTTGGGCTTATTGGCGCCACTTTCGGCATCGGCTTCGTAATGGGGCCTGCCATCGGTGGTTTCGTGGCCAGCTTGCATCTGACCGCGCCGTTCTGGCTGGCCGCCGCATTTGCCGGGTTGAACGTGCTCTTGGGTCTTTTTGTGCTGCCCGAAAGCCTTGTGCCTGAGAAACGCCGCGTCTTCCGGCGGCGCGACCTGAACCCCTTTGGCTCGATCCTTGATGCGTTCAAGCTGCCGGGGTTGGGATTGCCGCTTGTTCTGATCTTCCTGTTCGAGCTTGCCAATATGGTTTACCCGACCCTGTGGGCTTTCTGGACGCGCGAAATTTTTGGGTGGAGCGCGGCGCCGATCGGTTTAACGCTGGCGGCCTATGGTATCGCGGTCGCGGTTTCGCAGGGCGTCGTCATGCGGTTGTTGATCCCGCGTCTGGGCGAGTTTCGCACACTCATATTTTCGGTCATTTGTGCCATCGCGGCCTTTGCGATCTTCGGCATGACGGCGAGCGTATATGTAATGTTCGCCGCCATCCTGATTGCAGCGCTGGCCGATATGGCACCGCCGACCATGACCGCGATGATGGCCAATATGGTCGCCGAGGATCGCCAGGGGCTGTTGCAGGGGGTTATTGCCAGTCTCGGCTCCATCGCAGCGGTGATTGGACCAATGATGGTAACTTGGATATTCCAGATGTTTGCGGATGCTAAAGGTACGATTTACCTGCCCGGCGCACCCTTCCTGTTTTCCGGGGGCCTGGTCTTGATATTGTTTCCGTTTTTCCTGCGCCTTCGACGTTAGGCATGGCTTGCCAGTTGGGCGCGTTTGGGGTCTGCTGGCACGAAGAATATTTAACGGGGCCGTCGTCGATGCGCAGGATCAACACCCATATGGTCGGGGTGGACCAAGGCAGTATGATACTGTTTTCGGATTTCGAGCATGATGGCGAGATGTGGACCGGCAGCGGCGCACGAAAGCTTGTGACACCGGTCGGATTTTCGGAACACTTCCTAAGTCCACCATCGGTGCATGTCAGCGTGTCGATGTGGGATCTGGACAAACGCACCAACGCGCGGGCGGATATTGCAGCCGATGCGATTACGGAAACCGGCTTTCAGATCATTTTTCGCACATGGGGTGATACACGCGTCGCCCGGATGCGGGTGAATTGGACCGCCATCGGTGAGGTTCGCGGGGATGACGATTGGGACGTTTGACGGACCGTCAGCCACCAAGACCAAAGCCACCGAGGCCCTTTGTCGCGTGCAGCTATGAATACAGGTTCTCGTAAAGCGGTTCCAACGTGTCGTGGTCGAACAGCGATGACACAGATGTGCCACCCCAGATGTTCAAGGTCGCTTGCGCAAACATCGGTGCAGTTGGCACGATGCGAATGTTGGGTGTGTTTTTCACCGCATCGGTCGGCTGGATCGAATCCGTGATCACCAGCGACTTCATCACAGATTTAGATACCCGTTCGACCGCAGGGCCTGACATGACGCCGTGGGTGATATAGGCGTGCACCTCTTGTGCGCCGTTCTCGATCAGCACTTCGGCCGCTTTGCACAGCGTGCCGGCGGTGTCACAGATATCGTCGATGATGATGCAGCGTTTGCCTTCGACATTGCCGATCACTGTCATCTCGGCAATCTCACCGGCTTTTTCACGGCGCTTATCGACAATGGCCAGCGGTGCGTTGATCCGCTTGGCAAGCTCGCGGGCGCGTGCCACGCCGCCCACGTCCGGCGAGATCACCATGACTTCGTCCATGCAATCCTTGAAGTGATGTTTGACGTCCAAAGCGAAGATCGGGCTGGCGTAAAGGTTATCCACCGGGATGTCGAAGAAACCTTGAATCTGTGCTGCGTGCAGGTCCATGGTCAATACCCGTTCGATCCCCGAACCGGCGATCATGTTGGCGACCAGTTTGGCAGAAATCGGTGTGCGAGCTTTGGTGCGACGGTCCTGACGGGCATAGCCGAAATAAGGAATCACGGCGGTGACGCGCGACGCAGAAGATCGTCGCAACGTGTCCGAAATGATCAAAAGCTCCATCAGGTTGTCGTTGGCCGGATTCGAGGTCGACTGGATGATGAACATATCCTCGCCGCGCACGTTCTCAAAAACTTCGACAAAAATCTCGCCATCGTTGAATCGTTCTACGCGGGCATCGACCAAACCGACAGAGGATCCGCGATGCATCGACATGCGCTTGGCAACGGCTTCGGCAAGTGGCCGATTGGAGTTGCCCGAGATAAGTTTCGGTTCGGTGATGGATGGCATGGCAGCTGTTCCCGGCGTGGTCTGTGTGGCAGAATCGTGACGTTGACACCCCTTAACATCGGGATAGATTCCTTGGAACAGTAATGGGGCAACAAGGGCAGGAAAAATGACGCAGATCGACTATTATTTCACAGTGTTGTCGCCATGGGCCTATTTGGCCGGATCGCGGCTGGAAGATATTGCGTCGCGTCATGGGGCGCAAATCACCTATAAGCCGATTGATATCGGGCAGTTGTTCGGCCGCACCGGGGGCACCCCGCCAAAAGACCGCCACCCGTCACGGATGGAATACCGGATGCAAGAGCTGAAGCGCTGGTCCAAGGCGCTGGACATGTCGATGAACCACAGCCCGGCACACTGGCCCACAAATGGTGCGCCTGCGTCCTATGCGATCATCGCAGCGCAGTCAGCGGGTGGAGGGAACATAGGCGCACTGGTTCATGGGATCATGCGGGCCTGCTGGGCGGAAGAAAAGGATGTGGCGCAGGATGATGTGATCAAGGCCTGTCTTGCCGATGCCGGGTTTGACCCAAGCCTTGCCGATAGCGGCCTTCTGGCAGGGGCAGAAGCCTATGGCCGCAACCTTGAAGACGCGGTGAGCGCGGGCGTGTTCGGCTCGCCCTTCTATGTTTGTGATGATGACGAGAGGTTCTGGGGCCAAGACAGACTGGATGCGCTGGACACGCATCTTGGTGCCAAACACGGATGACCCTTCAGACACTTGCAGGTCACAAGACCTATTGGCACCGATCTGGCAATGGGTCGCGAGCCGCATTGATGGTGCATTGCTCGCTGGCGCATTCCGGTGCGTGGCGTGGACTTGAAAGACGCCTTTCCAACGAGCTGACCATGGTGGCGCTTGATCTGCCCGGCCATGGGCGCAGCGCAGACTGGGACGGGACAGGGGATTATCAGGACAGGGCGGTCCAGATCGCAGAGGCTCTGCTTGATCAGGAAGTTCCGGGTACCGTTGATCTGATCGGACATAGTTTTGGCGGCACGATTGCCCTGCGATTGGCGCAGTGTCACCCGGACCGGGTGCGCAGCCTGGCCCTTTTTGAACCGGTTCTGTTTGCCGCTGCCAAGGATCATCCCGCCTTCGCCGAGAACCTAGCTTATATGGACGGACCGTTCATGGCGGCCTTGCAAGCTGGCGATCGGCTAGAGGCCGCGCGCCTGTTTAACATCATGTGGGGCCGAGATGCCGCATGGCGGGCTTTGCCACTGTCGCTGCGCGAGGATATGGCGCAACGCATTCACCTGATCCCGGCTGGAAACCCCGTGACCTACCAAGACGTCCACGATCAGGCTGCCCCCGGCGCGTTGGAAAATCTCGCGATACCGGTCCTGCTGATGGAGGGCGCGCGTTCGCCTGCCCTGGTGGCGGCGGTGCATGATGTGCTGGCGGCACGCCTGCCCAATGTGAAGCGGCACATATTCGAAGGTGCAGGGCACATGGGTCCGATCACCCATCCCGAAGACGTGGGCGATGTTATATCAGGGTTTCTGTCGCAGTCAGCGCCGATCACGCTTTAGCCGCGCACAAGCTCCAAGAACCTGTCGATATTGTCGTCACGTGTTGACCAGTCGGCAACCATGCGCGCGGTCAGCACTTTGTCCGGGTCCGTGCCATCCAGCACCCCTTCCCAGATGTAGTAGGTCGCACCCGAGTCATGCAGGCGCTGGTGGCCGGCACGGGACCAGCCAGCGAAGCTCATGTTGGCGTCAGGTTCATGCAGAAAGGTCACGCCCTCGATCTGCTTCAACCCGCGCACCAGCCGTGCATTGGCCGCGTTGGCCCGCCGGGCGAGGTCCAGCCAAAGGTCATCGGTCAGATAGGCGAGCATCTGGGCGGACAGGTAACGGTGCTTTGAAAACAGATGCGCACCGCGTTTGCGTCGCAACTCAAACTCCCACGCGTGTTTCGGATCAAAGAAGATCACCGCTTCGACTCCCATGCAGCCGTTTTTGGTGCCGCCAAAACTGACCGCGTCAATCCCGGCTTTCCACGTCATTTCCGCCGGCGTGCAGCCAAGTGCGACCAGCGCGTTTGCAAACCGCGCGCCGTCCAGATGGGTGGGCAGGTTGAAAGATTTCGCGACTTTGCACAATTCGGTCAACTCGGCGACGGAATAAATCGTGCCGCGTTCGGTTACGTTTGTGATCGAGACAGGGCCGCGTTGCGGGCCATGCACGCCTCGGCCTTCTTCAGCTTCGATGGCGCGGTGCAAGGCGGGCGGGGTCATCTTGGCGTGCTCAGACGGAACCAGTGTCAGCTTTGCGCCACCCGTGTAAAATTCAGGCGCGTTGCACTCATCTTCCTGGATGTGCGCCTCGGTCGCGCAAAAGATGGTGTCCCAAGGTTGGGACAGGGTGGCCAGGCTGATCGAATTTGCCGCCGTTCCGGTGGCCACCAGATAAACCGCAGCCTCAGGGGCTTCGAATATCTCTCGAATGCGGACGCGAACCTCGTCCATCAGCGCATCGGCGCCATAGGGCATGGCATAGCCTTCATTTGCGTGGACCAGTGCAGCCATCACCAATGGATGGGCCGGACCGGAATTGTCAGAGGCGAAAAACATCAATGTGGCTCCTCGATCAGGTGGTCTTCCCATTCGTCTTCGGGCACTTCGAACTCCGGCACGGTCCAGCCCTGCACACTGCACCCGGCCTTGTGCACGCTGTCGGGGTCGTTCGAGATCAGCGGGTGCCAATCATGAAGCGGCTTCCCTTCGTGGCGCAGGCGATAGGCGCAGGAAGCGGGCATGAAATACGCGGTTTCGCCAATATTCTCGGGTGTCAGGACGATGCATTCCGGCACGAATTGCAGGCGAATGTCATATTGTGAACAGCGGCAGGTGTCGCCATCCAGCAATCGGCAGGCCACGCGTGTGAACACAATTTCGCCGGTGTCTTCGTCTTCCAGCTTGTTCAGGCAGCATTTGCCGCATCCATCGCACAGCGCTTCCCATTCTGGCCCGGTCAGGCTGTCCAGTGGTCGTTCCCAGAACTTCTTTCGCAATCCCTTGGTCATGCGCTTGCCTCGAAATCCGCTGCGACCCGCAACTCGCGCAAAGGGCGCACGCGCGCGATGGATTGCTGATACAACGGATGCGCCTTATAGGCAGCAAGCTGGTCTTCGTCCGCAAATTCGCCATAAACAACTACGTCAGGCGATGGGCCGGGGATCGGGTCCGTCGCGAGATTCACGGCAACCTCAAGGCGCAGGCTGTGCGGGATGTCTTTCAAAAGCTCCAGCCCGGCGCGAATGGTTTCGCGGTCTTCGGGGCGTTTGGCGGTGAAAAAGACGATGTGGCGGATCATGTTGTGGCCTCATACCTTCGCCAGAATGTCGCGCGCACGGGCGCAATCTGCATCCATCTGAGAGATCAGGGCATCCAGCCCATCAAACACCTGTTCGGGACGCAGATAGTCGATCAGGGCGACCGAAACCTGCTCGCCATAGATGTCGCCCTTGAAGTCGAAGAGGAAGCTTTCAAGGTTGGGGCGGTTTTCGCCGAACATCGGGCGGGTGCCCATCGACGCAGCGCCGCCATAGCTTCCCTTATGCGGTCCGGTCAGAATATCGACCTCGACGACATAGACGCCGAATTTCGGCGGGTGCAGCCCGGCGATGGACATATTCGCGGTGGGATAGCCCAAATCACGCCCGCGTTGGTCGCCGCGAATTACCTCGCCTTCGATCCGGTGCCAGTGGCCCAGCATGCGCGCGGCGTCGCGTGGCCGGCCGTCGGTCAGCGCGTCGCGGATGGCGGTGGAACTCACTTCGCCAACTTCATCCGACATCAAGGGGGCGACGGTCACGCCAAATCCAAGCTGATCACCCAAGGCGACCATGTCGCTTGACTTGCCCGCGCGACCTTTGCCGAAATGGAAGTCCTCGCCTATGACCACGTGGCTCAGGGCCAGCCCATCGACGATCACGCGTTGGGCAAACTCTTCGGGGGCAAGGGCGGACAATGTATCGTTGAAACTAAGTTCATAGAGCCGCTCCACCTTCAGCTTTTCCAACCTGTGGGCGCGGGCATCCGCACTCATCAACCGGAAGGGGGGGCTTTTCGGCGCGAAATACTGGCGCGGATGTGGTTCGAATGTCATGACGCCCAGCGGGGTCTTGCTGGCCTTTGCCTGCGCACGCGCAATGTCGATCACGTATTGATGGCCAAGATGTACGCCGTCAAAATTTCCGATCGCGGCGGACGCCCCGCGATCTGTTTCTTCGACAAACTGGTAATCTCGAATGATCCGCATGTGGTGGCATTATCGCCCCGCGCGAACAGGTGCAAGCCCAGCGGCGCAGCGCGATCGGTTTTCCGGTTTGCGGAGGGGTCAGTCGAACTTGGCCGACGGCGCCAGAACCTTGGCTTCACCTTTCAGAACCGGTTTTCCATCGACAAGGCATTCGGTCTTCAGCGTCACGCGCCGCTTGGCGTGGTCAATGTCCAGCACCGTGACTTCTGCGCGCACGGTGTCGCCGGGGCGCACAGGGGCGAGAAAAGTCAGGCTTTGACCCATATAGATGGTGCCGTGGCCCGGAAGCTGTTCGCCGATCACTGCAGAAATCAGGCCGGCGGTCAGCATGCCATGAGCAATCCGCCCTTCAAAGATCGTGTCATTGGCATAGTCGTCGTCCAGATGCACCGGGTTCCGATCGGTCGAGATTTCGGCGAACATCTCGATATCCCGGTCGGTGACTTCCTTGGTGACATGTCGCGACATGCCGATTTCCAGCTCTTCAATGCAGATCGTGCCGCGCGGGAAATTGTCCAACATCAGGATCCTCCGGGTCATAAAAAGACGATTAATCGTCTGGATTGGCAATAATATTACTTTGCAGCTGCAGAAAATCAAGCGGAAATGTAATCCGGGATGATCGCATCTGTCGGGCTGGATAAATCCAACGCAAAAGAGATCAAGCCCCACCTATGTCGTGAAAGTCCTTTTTCATAAGGTCTTGTTGGGTTGGATCCTAACGCAGAAACCCGATCGCATAGGTCGGCGTGACCATTTCCGCCGCGACAAACCGCCCAAGCGCATCCGCGTCCGGTTGCCGGTCTGTCTGTGTTTCGTCGCGTGCCAATCCGCCTGTGATGAACAGAGAATCAATATCTTCGCCCTGCGCGCCCTTGATATCGGTCAAGATGCCATCACCGATGGCAAGGATGCGGGAGTTATCCACTGAACGACCTTCAGCGATCATGCGGCGGCGCGCCAGATCATAGATCGGTGGGTGGGGCTTTCCGAAATAAAGGCTTTCGCCCCCCATCTCGGTGTAAAGCTGGGCGATGGCACCGGCGCACCATTCGCGGGTCTCGCCTCGATCCACCACGATATCGGGGTTGGCACAGAGCAGTTTCAGCCCGTTCTGCTTGGCCAGCAGAAGTTGCGGGCGCAGTGTGTCAGGGTGGGCAAGCGGGTCAAACGGGCCGCAGCAGACAATTCCCTCGGCGTCTTTCAATTCGACCTCTTCAATGTCGACCGGGTCGTCGATGATGGCCATCGGGTCAAAAAAGGACCGGTCGTGCGCCTCGCCCATGAACCAGACCTTATTGCCCACCGCGCCCGTGAACATCGCGGCACGTGCGCTGTCACCCGACGTGGCGATGGTGTCCCAGCAGTCGCGCGGCACGCCGATCTGGTCCAACTGCCCCTCGACCGATGTCCGGTGCCGCGGTGCGTTGGTGACAAGAACGACAAATCCGCCGTTCGCGCGAACTTCGCGCAATGCCGCGACCGCGTCGTCAAAGGGATGCACCCCGTCGTGCACGCAGCCCCAGAGGTCCACGAAGAAGGCGTCGTAGTTGGCGGAAATCTCGCTGAGGTTTTCGATGATGCGGGTCATGGTGGGTCTCCTGCTTGAAAGGAAGATATGGCAGAGGGGAAAGGAGGTGGCTAGGGGGAGTATTGAATTCGAGGCTGGAGACCTCAACACGAGAACCAGCCAGCTTAAAAATTGCAGCCAAGCAAGCGGTGGGGGAAGATTAACCTTTTGGGGTGCGCGTTCGGCTCACAGGTTCATTTGTGGTAGAATGCCGCCACCTTATTACAAGATGGGAGACGAGCAGTGTTTAGTCAGAGTATCAACACTCCAACTGGTTCTTATCAAGTTTTTGCCGAGATTGTTATGGACCGCGTTCATGAAGGCGAAGTTGTCACCGATCTATCCTTCATTTGGACGGAGGATGGCGAAGATCGAACTGCAAGCTTTCAGGTTCGCGCTGAGGGAGAGACGGGCCTGATTGGCCTGTATCATGACGATGAAAATTTAGGTGAGCTTCAGCTGAATGGCGGTTCCGAAGATGCGCCCGACGAAGCGGCGTTGGACGAGGCTTTTGCAACTGCGGACCAACTTGCAACGGTTGTTGGCGCAGTAGATCCGGTGGTCGGTTGCCTAATAAAAGGCGCGACCGCGAGTGTGATCAAGCAAACGGTAAAATGCTGGCGTGCAACCAATCAAAAAGACACGATCAGGCAAAGGGCAACGGATGCAGCAAATTGCGTAAGGCAGGCGGGCTGGTCAGTGGCCTGGAGCTTTGTTCGCCGTGTTGGGCTTTGTTTGGTTACACTTGGTTTGGATTGAGGTAGGAAGTTTCCGATAAAAAAGCCTGCGCGATCTGCGCAGGCTTTCTCATTTCATATGCCCAATCTGTTTTAAACAGCCAAGTGCGGAATTATCTGCTTCTTCCGGCTCATCACACCCGGCAGGACAACCACGTCACCGTCAACCTTCGCGCCGAAGCTCTTTTCAGCCACGGTTTTCACCAGATCGTTGGGGACCAGCAGGGTTGCTTCCTCTTTCAGGATGTCCACGACGAACAGAAGCACCTGATCGACGCCGTCCTCGGCCTCGACGGTTTTGAATGTCTCCATCAGGCTGGCCTTGCGGTTCAGCGGGATTTCCGGCGCGGTGGTTTCCAGTACGCTGACGCGGAATTTCTTGCCGGCGACTTCGTATTCTTTCGAGTCCATGCGGATCAACTCGGCGTCCGAGAACTCCGACACGTCCGACTTGGCGGCGAACATCTCGGCGGCATAGTCGGACACGTTAACGCCAAGATCAGCGGCCAGCGCGGCCACGACTTCGCGGTCGCGGTCGGTGGTGGTGGGCGAGCGGAATTCAAGCGTGTCAGACAGGATGCAGGTCAGGGCCGCCCCTTTGATGTTGTCGGGCATCTTGGCCGCGTCATCGCCCATCAGGTCATACATGATGGTCGCGGTGCAGGCGAGCGGACGGATGGTGATGTCAATCGGGCCTTTGGTTTCCAGGCCGCCGACCAGCTTGTGGTGGTCGATGATTGCCTGCACGTCTGCGCCATTGATGTTGGCAGGCAGTTCGGCCGGGTTGTTGGTGTCGACGATGACGCAGGGCTGGTCGTCAGCCACGTCCTCGATAATATCAAGCATGTCAAAGTCCCAGCGCTTCAACATGAAGGCGGCTTCGGTGTTGGGCTGGCCCAGCAATACTGGCTTGGCGTCCACGCCTCGCACCTCATTCAGATACCAGGCCCAGACCAGCGGCGAGCCGGTCGAGTCGGTGTCGGGCGATTTGTGGCCGAAAACAAGAGTGGTCATTTTGGTTTATCCGTCTTTGATTCAAAGCTGTTTGCGCGACTTATAAGAGCGAGGTAGCGGCTTGTCACGGGTTGTTCGCCCCGGCGTTTTGTCGCTAAGGTTTGCGTATGTCGAAACCTGCCGAAACCGATCTGTATGCGCCTGTGAAAGCTTGGCTGGAAGGGGTGGGTTATGAGGTGAAATCCGAGGTCGGGCCAGCGGATGTGATGGCGATCCGTGATGGCGAGCCGCCGGTGATTGTCGAACTGAAAGCCGGGTTTTCCCTGACTTTGCTGCAACAGGCTGTCGCACGGCAGGCTGTCACCGATCTGGTCTATGTGGCCGTACCGCGCTGGTCGGGGAAACCTGGATGGCGGTCGTTCAAAGGCAATCTGGGGCTGTGTCGGCGGCTTGGGTTGGGGGTTCTGTCGGTGCGCCTGAAAGAAGGGCTGGTGCAGGTCCATGCTGATCCCGGCCCGTTTCAGCCACGAAAATGCAAGGTCAAGACGGCTCGCTTGCTGTCCGAGTTCGCCCGCCGCGATGGTGATCCCAACACGGGTGGCACAAACGGAAAGCTGGTGACGGCCTATCGGCAGGACGCCGAGAAACTGGCCGCCTGTCTTGCGAAAGAGGGGCCGATGAAAGGGGCTGCTCTTGCCAAGGCAACCGGCGTCACAACTGCGACGCGTATGATGGCAATCAATCACTATGGCTGGTTCGAGCGGGTCGAGCGCGGCATTTACGGTTTGACCGACGAAGGGCGCGCAGCGCTTCAAAATTAATCCGACTTTTTTGATCGGGATCAATTCCCATCCCTCTGATTCTCGATTAACAGCGGATCGGAATGATCAGGAGCTTTGTTCATGCGCGTGTTTCTAACCTTGGTTCTTATGGTCGGGCTGGTGTCACCTGCCGCCGCTTTCGACAGCCTTGAAGACTTGGGCGAAGCGTTGTTTTTCGATGTGAACCTGTCAAAGAACCGGACGCAATCCTGCGCGACGTGCCACGACCCGGATTACGGCTTTGTCGATCCGCGCGAAACGGACGCCGGGCGTGCGGTGTCGTTGGGGGATGACGGTGAAAGCCTTGGCGACCGTTCCGCTCCGACGGCGGCCTATGCAAAGTTCACGCCTGAGTTTGAGCAGTTGGACAAAAAGGCCTGGCGCGGCGGCATGTTCTGGGATGGGCGCGCCGCCGGGCTTGCAGGGCAGGCGGGTGGGCCGCCCCTTAACCCGATCGAGATGGGGATGCCGGACGAGGCATCGGTCGTCGCGCGGCTGTCTGAGAATGCGGATTATGTTACATCGTTCATATCGCTGTTCGGTGACGCGATCTGGGATGATGATAGCGCCACGTATGACGCCATGACCCAAGCTATCGCGTCGTTTGAACGCACGGATTTCTTTTCGCCGTTCGACAGTAAGTATGATCGTTTTCTGCGCGGTGAGGCGGAATTGACGGATCAAGAGGAACTAGGACGCGTATTGTTCTTTTCCGAGCAGTTCACCAATTGCAACCTGTGTCACCAGTTGCGTCCCTCGCCCATCGCCGAGGATGAGACCTTCACCAACTATGAATACCATAACATCGGGACACCCGTGAACGCCGATGTGCGCGCTGCGAATGGTGTTGAGGGACCGGATCTTGGCTTGTTGGCGAACCCCGCTATCGACACCGCTGATGCGGGTGGGCGCTACAAGGTGCCGACGCTGCGCAATGTCGCAGTTACCGGACCATACATGCACAATGGCGTGTTCAAGGACCTACGCACCGTTGTTCTGTTCTACAACAAGTACAACACGCTGGACAAAGACCGGCAGATCAACCCCGAGACCGGTAAACCTTGGGTGATGCCGGAAATTCCGCAGAATCTGGCGGTGACAGAGTTGATCCATGGACCCGCGCTGGACGACAAACGCATTGATGCGCTGGTCGCGTTTATGAAGGCGCTGACAGATGCCCGGTATGAACATTTGCTGGAAGAGTAAGCCAAGTGAAACCGGTCAATTGGTTGCTCATGTCGGCTGACTGTGTAATTGGCTGTGCAATGTCGATCCAAATTTCTGATCCGACTGCTTGACAGCCCGAGGATGACTCCCTAACTCTGCGCCGTTAGCACTCGCATCCGGTGAGTGCTAAGAGAACTGAAACTGAGCTTAGGGAGTCTCAGCAAATGGCATTTACACCACTGCATGACCGCGTGTTGGTCCGCCGCGTCGAAAGCGACGAGAAAACAGCAGGCGGCCTGATCATTCCGGAAAGCGCCAAAGAAAAACCGGCCGAAGGTCTGGTTATTGCCGTAGGCGCTGGCGCCAAAGACGACGACGGTGATCGTATCGCCATGGACGTCAAGGAAGGCGACAAAATCCTTTTCGGCAAATGGTCCGGCACCGAAGTCACCATCGACGGTGAAGAGCTGCTGATCATGAAAGAATCCGACATCATGGGCATCATTGCCTGATCGTCTGACCGATTTACACGTATTTCCAGGAGTAAGCTAAATGGCTGCTAAGGACGTAAAGTTCGACACCGATGCCCGCAACGCAATGCTGCGTGGCGTCAATATCCTCGCTGACGCTGTCAAAGTGACCCTTGGCCCGAAAGGCCGCAACGTGGTTCTTGACAAATCGTTCGGCGCCCCCCGCATCACCAAAGACGGTGTGACGGTCGCCAAAGAAATCGAGCTTGAGGACAAGTTCGAAAACATGGGCGCGCAAATGGTGAAAGAAGTCGCCAGCCGCACAAATGACGAAGCCGGTGACGGCACCACCACGGCCACCGTTCTGACCCAAGCGATTGTTCGCGAAGGTCTGAAGCAGGTTGCCGCTGGTCTGAACCCGATGGACCTGAAGCGCGGTATTGATACTGCTGTTGCCAAGGTTGTTTCGAGCCTGAAAGAGATGGCTCGCGAAGTTAAGGACTCCGACGAAGTTGCACAGGTTGGCACCATCTCGGCCAACGGCGAAGCTGAAATCGGCCGTCAGATCGCAGACGCGATGCAGAAAGTCGGCAACGAAGGCGTGATCACGGTCGAGGAAAACAAAGGCCTCGAAACCGAAACCACAGTTGTTGAAGGTATGCAGTTTGACCGTGGCTACCTGTCGCCCTATTTCGTCACCAACCCTGACAAGATGATCGCCGAGTTGGACGACTGCCTTGTTCTGCTGCACGAAAAGAAACTGTCGTCGCTTCAGCCTATGGTGCCGTTGCTTGAATCGGTCATTCAGTCGCAAAAACCGCTGCTGATCATCGCTGAAGATGTTGAAGGCGAAGCGCTGGCAACCCTGGTCGTCAACAAGCTGCGTGGTGGCCTGAAAATCGCTGCTGTCAAAGCGCCGGGCTTCGGTGATCGCCGCAAGGCCATGCTGCAAGACATCGCGATCCTGACCGGTGGTCAAGTGATCTCGGAAGATCTGGGCATGAAGCTTGAAAGCGTGACCATGGACATGCTGGGTTCGGCCAAGAAAATCCAGATCACCAAAGACGAAACGACCATCGTCGACGGTGCTGGCGAGAAGGCCGAGATCGCAGCGCGTGTCGCTCAGATCCGCACCCAAGCCGAAGAAACCACGTCGGACTACGACCGTGAGAAGCTGCAAGAGCGCGTTGCCAAGCTGGCAGGCGGTGTTGCCGTGATCCGCGTGGGTGGCATGACCGAAGTAGAAGTGAAAGAGCGCAAAGACCGCGTTGACGATGCCCTGAACGCGACCCGTGCGGCCGTGCAAGAAGGCGTGATCGTTGGGGGTGGTGTTGCCCTGGTGCAGGCTGGCAAGACGCTGAAAGGTCTGAAAGGCGAGAACGCCGATCAGGACGCAGGTATCAGCATTGTCCAGCGCGCTTTGGAAGCTCCGCTGCGCCAGATCGCTGAGAACGCGGGAGTTGACGGTGCCGTGGTTGCTGGCAAAGTCCGTGAAAGCGACGATGTGACCTTCGGTTTCAACGCCCAGACCGAGGAATATGGCGACATGTTCAAGTTCGGTGTCATTGACCCGGCCAAAGTCACACGCACCGCGTTGGAAGACGCCGGCTCGATCGCTGGTTTGCTGATCACCACCGAAGCCATGGTGGCCGACAAGCCGCAAAAAGAAGGCCAGGGTGGTGGCGGAATGCCCGACATGGGCGGCATGGGCGGCATGATGTAAATCGAATTCCGCTAGGAATTCGATTGCGACAGGCGATTGGCCGCAAGGCCAATCTGCCGAAAGCTACCCGGCGACAGGCGATTGGCCGCAAGGCCAATCTGCCGAAAGCTACCCGGCGACAGGTGATTGGCCGCAAGGCCAATCTGTTGAATGCCAACCATGATATTTGAAGGGCGCTCGTTTCGGGCGCCCTTTTCTTTGTGGTGGAATTTTCATGCTGACCCCTTACAAAAGGTTGAAGCACCCTGTATGTTAATGGGTGTAACATAACCATTTGGCGGGGACTGCCATGCTTCGATCCTTCATCCTTCTTTTCGTGACCCTTCTGGCTGTGCCTGCCACCGCGCAAGAGGTTTATCGCTTCGGCAACGACGCCTATATGGCCGGGGACAACGTGACCCTGACAGGTGACGCGGTGGACGACGTGTTCATCGCAGGCAACACGGTTGTGGTGTCCGCACCGATTGAAGGCAGCGCCCATGCCGGTGGCCGCTCGGTGTCAATCTCGGGACCCGTGGGGAACAGTCTTTATGCCGCCGGGATGAACGTAAATGTTTCCGGCGGTGTCGGCGGTGACGCGCACCTGCTGGGCGATACGGTTCTGGTCAATGATGATGTCGCAGGCGACCTGCGCGCCGCCGCCCAACGGATTGAGATCAACGGAGCCGTTGGCGACAGCGCCTTGGTGGCGGCCGAAAACATCCTGTTGACAGGCGTGATTGCTGGTGACGCCAGCTTCTCGGTTGATAACATCAGCTTTGGAGATGATGCCCGGATAGAAGGCACGCTTTACCTGTATTCCGATGATCCGAACGGCATTGAAATCCCAGACAGCGTGGCCCCCGAAGACCGGATCGAGCGGCACAATGTCGACGAGTTTGACGCCAGCGCTGATCCCGAAGGCGGGGCTACGATTGAGAGGTCCGGCTCTGGCTGGGGGGCATGGCTGGGTGGCAAGATCACGGCAATCCTGATTCTGACAGCGGTGGTTACTCTGATTGCGGCACTCGCACCGACATTCCTTCTTGCGTTGCGGTTGCGCACTTTGGAAACACCTGCCCGCGCGCTTTGGATGGGCTTTCTGACCATTTCGGCGCTGGCCGGATCCCTGTTCCTGCTTGCCATGACTGGGTTCGGTATCCTGTTGATTCCCGTCTCCATCGTCTTGGCAATCCTCTTGGGCATCGCAGGCTATGTGATTGGCACCTATATTCTTGGCGTTGGGATGTTGGGCGCAGCCAACCGCCCGCTTCCGGAAACACTGGGGGAACGCGCAGTCGCGGCACTTGTGGGCGCGGTGTCGATCACGATCCTGGCTATGATCCCGTTTATCGGTTGGATCGCCGCACTGGCTGTTTCCGTTACCGGGGCCGGGGCGTTAATTATCCGCTGGTTTGCGCCGGGCTTCTATACCGAAGTGCGCTGACCTAATCTGAAACTGACAACGCCCCTGACAGTGCAAGTTGCCGGGGGCGTTTCTTATCTGACAATGGCTTCCAAAGCGTCATAAGATGGAGCGACCTGTGCATCGCCCCAAGCCAGATCAGGCAAGGATAGCGGGCGGACGTGCAGCCCAGCGATCTGATCCCGGCTGACCCATTTTCGGTCCGTCACGATCGCCTCTGGGTCTTGCCATGCAGGATCGAGACGCCCGCATTTTAACTGACAGTGAAAGACAATCTCAACCTGGTGGAAACCGGTGCCGGGGTCATGAAACTCGTTCACCAGCGCGGGGGCGTCGACAGAAATGGTCAGACCGGTTTCCTCATGCACTTCGCGGATCAGGTTGTCTGGCAGGCTCGCACCCGGCTCGACCCCGCCTCCGGGCAGGCACAGCAGGTCTGACACGCCGCCGCCGTAGGCATTGACCATCAACAGGCGGCTCTCATGCAGGATCAGGCCGCGCACAGCCAATCGGGGCGTTTTGAACGAAATCGACATGCGCCAAGATTTGCTTATCCACCTCCCTGTGACAAGCCGCCTCTCGCATCCTGCCGGTGTGATGCGTATTTATCCGATATGATCAGAACATTGACCCTTGCCCTTGGATTTGCCACCGCGCTTGCCGCGCCCGCGCGGGCGGAGTGCGTTATCCTTTTGCACGGTCTCGCGCGAACGCCGTCATCCTTGTGGGTGATGGAGGAAAGCCTGCGCGTTGCGGGCTATGACGTGGTCAATTTGGGCTACCCGTCGACCAAGGCTGAAATTGGTGTGTTGGTCGAAGCCGCTATCCCGCCTGCGTTGGAGGCCTGTGGCGATCAGAAAGTGAATTTCGTGACCCATTCGATGGGTGGTATCCTTGCGCGCGTCTGGTTGCAGGATAATCGCCCCGCCAATATGGGACGTGTGGTGATGATGGCCCCGCCCAATCAGGGGTCGCAACTGGTCGATGCATTTGGAGATCTTGAGCCATTTGAATGGTTGAACGGGCCAGCAGGGTTGCAACTTGGCACCGGCGAGGATTCGGTGCCCAACCGCACCGGCTATGCAGCCTTCGAACTGGGTGTTATCGCAGGCAATCGGTCCCTGAACCCGATCTATTCAGCGGTGATCGACGGCGAAGATGATGGCAAAGTGTCGGTGGACAATACGCGGATCAGCGGCATGAACGACCATATCGTTCTGCCCGTGACACATACGTTCATGATGGTGAACCCTTTGGTGATCGCGCAGGTCACGGAATTCTTGAAAAACGGCAAGTTTGATCACGACCTGACCTTGGCGCAGGTGTTGGATGACATCGCCACCGAAGCGGGATACCGCAACCGCACCCTGCGCAAGGACCGTTAGTGCAGGGCGATCAAACAGCCTGGCTGTGGCCGCTTTCATTCATCTCGTAATCATCGAAATGCCGTGCGATCATGCGGGCGACAGGGCGTGCTTCGGGCCGAATGGAAAGCATGGTTCCGTCAAGGACGGTGGTGCCCGGCATCGCCTGTTCCAATCCATCGACCATGGACAGAAAGTCGTCGACAGGGCGGGCAAATTCTTCCGCCAGTTTGGCGAAATTGACGCGGAAATAGCACAGTAGCTCTTCGATTACGCGACCACGGGCAAGGTCATCCTTGGTAAAGACGTGGCCTTTTGCGCCCGCCAAGCGACCGTCACGCACGGCGGCTTGATATTTCGACGTGGCAGGCTCGTTTTGTGCATAACCTTGCGGATAACGCGCGATCGAGCTGGCACCCACACCGATCATCACCTTTGACACATCTTCGGTATAGCCTTGGAAGTTCCGCTTCATGGTTCCGGCCTTATGGGCCTTGGCCAGACCGTCCGAGGGCAGGGCGAAGTGGTCGATGCCAATCTCGTCATAACCGGCGGCAATGAACAGATCGCGGGCGGTGTTGTAAAGCTCTAGCCGTTCTTCGGCGGATGGCAATGCCTCGGTCGGAATAAGGGTCTGACGACGTGCCACCCATGGGACGTGGGCATAGCCGAACAGTGCCACCCGGTCGGGGCCAAGGCTGATCAGCTTTTCGACCGAATCCGTGATACGCGCCGTGTTTTGGTGCGGCAAACCATACAGGATATCCATGTTCAGGCTGTTGATGCCACGCGCGCGCAGGCCGTCCACGGCCTGTTTGGTGATTTCATAGCTTTGTGGGCGGCCGATAACCTCTTGAATCATCGGGTCGAAATCCTGCACCCCGATCGAGGCCCGGTTCATCCCCGCCGCCGCCAGCGCATCCAACCTTGCGTCATCAATCTCGGACGGGTCGATCTCGACCGAGAATTGCGCACCGGGCGCCAGTGGCGCGGTGGTCAGAATCGCATTGGTCAGATCGCTGATCATCTCGGGCTGCAACAGGGTCGGTGTCCCGCCGCCCCAATGCAGATGCTCCAGTTTGATCCCGTCGGCGAGCAGATCTTTGATCGTGGCAAGCTCTTGCTTCAGACTGTTCACATAGGCCGCGACCGGCTCTGCTGTGGTTGTGCCTTGGGTGCGGCAAGCACAGAACCAGCACAGACGCCGGCAGAACGGAACATGCACGTATAGCGATACTGCCTCATTCGCGGGGATTGCGCTGATCCAGTCTGACAGGGTTTCAGCGCCGATTCCCGCCTTGAAATGCGGGGCGGTCGGGTAGCTGGTGTAGCGGGGCACGCGCGCGTCAAAAAGACCGAGGCGTTTGAGTTGCGTAGTGGTCTGCATTCGCATAGGTTTGGATGACAAACGCGCGCCCAACTTTGATCAGGATCAAACAAGACACATCTCTTGTTGAAAAAATAATGAACGAACTCCGCTTTAACACCCGTGATTGTGGCAGCTGCCCAATTCGCCACCGCGCCGTGTGCGCGCGGTGCCAACCTGACGAATTGGAGCAGCTTGACGCGATCAAATATTATCGAACCTTCGAAGCGGGTCAGCCGGTGATCTGGTCCGGTGATCCGATGGAGTTCGTGTCCAGCGTTGTCAGTGGTATTGCGACGCTTAGCCAGACCATGGAGGACGGGCGCACGCAGATGGTCGGCCTGTTGCTTCCCTCGGATTTCATCGGGCGGCCGGGTCGTGATGCGGCCCCATTCGATGTTGTGGCTGTCACGGATCTGACGCTGTGCTGTTTCCGCAAAAAACCGTTTGAAGATATGATGGAGAAGACACCGTCCATTGGCACGCGTCTGTTGCAGATGACGTTGGACGAGTTGGACAGCGCGCGTGAATGGATGCTGGTGCTGGGTCGCAAGACGGCGCGCGAAAAGATTGCCAGTTTGCTGGCCATTCTGGCGCGCAGGGATGCCTCTTTGTATAAGAAGCCGCCGCATGATGGGATGAGCTTTGAATTACCACTGACGCGCGAATCGATGGCGGACTACCTTGGTCTGACTCTGGAAACCGTGAGTCGTCAGGTGTCGGCGTTGAAAAAATCCGGAGTAATCGAGCTTCAGGGCAAGCGCAGGGTCATTATTCCCGATCTACAGGCGCTTGTCGCCGAGACTGGCGACGATGTGGATGGTGCCCCGATCACCTGAGACTTGACGCGACGAACAGGTCGAAAACATCAAGGGCGCCGATGCCGGCACCCTTTTCTTTGTCGATGATGTCAGTGGGCGAGGACGATCGGCAGATCGGCCACTTCCAGCATGTGACGTGTCGCACCACCTAAGATCGACTCGCGGAACCGCGAATGCCCATAGGCCCCCATGACGATCATATCCGCATCGCGGTCACGCGCATGTCTGTTCAGGACATCCGAGATGCGTGGCATGGTCTTGGCCAGCACGCAGACCTCGGCCCGCACGCCATGCCGCGCAAGCAATTGGCTGAGTGCCCCGCCGGGATCAGACCGCTCTGGCCCGTGCTGCGGCGGGTCGATGATGGCGATGGAGACCGAGTCGGCCTCACGCAGGAACGGCAGCGCCTGGCGTACCGCCCGCAAGGCTTCCGGACTTTCGTTCCATGCGACTACGACATTGCCGACGGCTTGCGGAAATTCCGCGTTGTCGGGCATCACCAGCACCGGAACATTGCCGTCAAACAACGCAGCTTCGACAATGGCTTCGGCGTCGTGACCCCGACCTTCGCCATAAGGCCGCGGCATGACGACGAGATCTGAAAACCGCGTCCGATGTGCGATGGCACCATTCAGTGCCACCATCTGTGCAGTCAGCGCATCACTTGACCAGGGCAAGGGATGAGCGGTCAGTGACCGGCGGGCAAACGTCTCAAGCTCCATGGCGTCTTCGCGGGCTTGCGCCAGATTGTCCTGCACAACCATGGCCGAGGCCCCCGCGTAATAGAAACCCTGTTGGGACCGGTCGATACCAAGACACAGCACCTCAAGATGGGCATCGTGCTGAATGGCGACCGCCTTGGCGGCTTCGAGTGATCCTTTGCAATGGGTGGTGTCAGTGACGATAGTGGTCACGGTTCGGTAATTCATCAGTTTGCCCTCCGATTTGGCCTGATGCGCAGCGTGCCCCTGTCGCGCCTGCGACGCTTTGACATGGGTCAATCAGGGTTTTTCTGCGGTGAGTGGGTTGTTTTGATATGGATCAAAGCAGGCTTGAAGGGATAGGTCCAAACCCACAAAAGTCGAACAGTGCCCCCATCCGGTCGTGGGAGGGGGGTAGGACATAAGACGAAGGGACGCAAAATGTGGGATTATCTCAAATTGGCGATCTACGGCCTCATCGCAGTGTTGGCCGCGATTGCTGCAAGTTATGCCCGCGACATCGCCTATCAGGTACACGCAATCCTGATAGTGTTGATCGCGGCGGGCCTGTTTGTCTTTTCACTCCGCACGGTGGGTGAAAAGAAGGCGGTCGCAACCGGCTATATGGATGGCCCCGTGCGCGTGGGCGTCGCCTTGACCGCCTTCTGGGGCGCGGTTGGCTTTCTGGTTGGGACGTTTATCGCGTTTCAGTTGGCCTTTCCAAGCCTCAACTTTGGCTGGGCCGAAGGGTATCTGAACTTCGGTCGCTTGCGACCGCTGCATACGTCAGCGGTGATTTTCGCGTTTGGTGGGACAGCCTTGATCACATCGTCGTTTTATGTCGTTCAGCGAACGTCAGGTGCGCGCCTTTGGGGCGGCAATCTGGCGTGGTTCGTGTTCTGGGGATACCAGATCGTAATCCTTCTGGCCGCAACGGGGTATCTGCTGGGCGCTACCCAGTCGAAAGAATATGCAGAACCCGAATGGTACACTGACATTTGGCTGACAGTCGTCTGGGTGGCGTATCTGCTGGTCTTCATGGGCACGCTCATGAAGCGGAAAGAACCGCATATTTATGTGGCCAACTGGTTCTATCTGTCTTTCATTGTCACGATTGCGATGTTGCACGTGATCAACAACCTCGCGATGCCAGTGTCGATCTTCGGGTCGAAGTCCGTGCAACTTTTCTCGGGCGTGCAGGATGCGATGACACAGTGGTGGTATGGCCACAACGCGGTGGGGTTCTTCCTGACCGCTGGCTTCCTGGGCATGATGTATTATTTCGTGCCGAAACAGGCCGAACGCCCGGTGTTCAGCTATAAACTGTCGATCATCCACTTCTGGGCGCTGATCTTCCTGTATATCTGGGCCGGCCCGCACCACTTGCACTATACCGCGCTGCCCGACTGGGCAGGCACGTTGGGTATGGTGTTCTCGGTCATCCTGTGGATGCCCAGCTGGGGTGGCATGATCAACGGCCTGATGACCCTGTCAGGCGCGTGGGACAAGCTGCGCACCGACCCGGTCATCCGCATGATGGTTGTGTCTATCGGCTTTTACGGCATGTCGACCTTCGAAGGCCCGATGATGTCGATCCGCGCCGTGAACTCGCTGTCACACTACACAGACTGGACCATTGGTCACGTGCACTCTGGCGCGTTGGGCTGGAACGGGATGATCACCTTCGGGATGCTCTATTTCCTGGTCCCCAAACTGTGGAACCGCGCCGGTCTTTACAGCCTGAAATTGGTCAGCTGGCACTTCTGGCTCGCCACCATCGGTATCGTGCTCTACGCCGCGTCGATGTGGGTGACTGGTATCATGGAAGGTCTGATGTGGCGAGAAGTTGACGCACAAGGCTTCCTTGTGAACTCGTTCGCCGACACCGTTGCCGCCAAGTTCCCGATGTATGTGGTGCGCGCGATGGGAGGGGTTCTGTTCCTCTCGGGTTCCCTGATCATGTGCTACAACCTTTGGATGACCGTTAAGCGTTCGCCGGCAGCGGAAACTGCCAGTGACGCTCAAACGGCTCCGGCAGAATAAGGAGGGAAGGACCCATGGGAATTCTCGACAAACACGTCGTTCTGGAAAAGAACGCAACACTTCTTCTGGTCGGTAGCCTTCTGGTTGTCACCGTGGGTGGTATCGTAGAGATCGCACCGCTCTTCTACCTCGAGAACACGATCGAGGACGTGGAGGGCATGCGCCCCTACTCGCCGCTCGAACTTGAGGGTCGGAACATCTATATCCGCGAAGGCTGCTATGTCTGCCACTCGCAGATGATCCGCCCGATGCGCGACGAAGTAGAGCGTTATGGTAACTACTCGCTGGCTGCTGAAAGTCAGTATGACCACCCGTTCCAGTGGGGATCAAAGCGGACCGGGCCTGATCTTGCGCGCGTCGGTGGCCGTTACTCGGACGAATGGCATGTGGATCACCTGAAAGATCCACAGTCGGTCGTGCCTGAATCGGTCATGCCGAAATATGCCTTCTTGGCCGATCGTTTGATCGAGCCGACATATATCGAGGACCTGATGAGAGCCAATCAGATCGTTGGTGTGCCTTACACCGACGAGCAGATGGAAAACGCCGCAGCCGATTGGCTGGCGCAGGCCGACCCTGACAGCGACTACGATGGCCTTCTGGCACGTTATCCGAAGGCGCAAGTGCGCAACTTCGATGGTGCGCCCGGTGTTTCGGAAATGGACGCCCTGATCGCCTATATGCAAATGTTGGGCACGTTGGTCGATTTCTCGACCTTCACGCCTGACCCGAGCCGGTAAGGAGCTGGGATGATGGACACCTATTCTGTGCTCCGCCAATTCGCTGACAGCTGGGTGCTTTTGGCCATGTTCATCTTTTTCCTTGGTGTTGTTGTCTGGGCGTTTCGTCCAGGCGGCCGCAAGGTTCATCATGATACGGCCAACATCCCCTTCCGCCACGAAGACAAACCTGCCGGTGACCGGGACACATCCGGGAGCTCAGCTCAAAGGGAGTTGCGGCAATGAGTAAAAAACCTGTTGAAAAGAAAGAGGTCGAGACGACCGGCCACGAATGGGACGGTATCCAGGAGTTCAACAACCCACTGCCACGTTGGTGGGTCTGGGTGTTCTATCTGACCATCATCTGGGGTGTTTGGTATACCATCGCCTATCCTGCCTGGCCGCTGATCAAAGGGGCCACCGCGGGTTATCTGGGTTATTCTACGCGTGCGGAAGTCGCAGCCGAAATCGACCGCTTCAAGGCCATGAACAGTGAGTTGGAAACCCAGTTGGCTTCGGTTGACCTGACTACGTTGGAACAAGGCACCGATCTGCACAACTATGCAATTCAGTCCGGTCGAGCGACATTCACAACCTTCTGTTCGCAATGTCACGGCTCGGGTGCTGCCGGCAACGTCGGCTATCCCAACCTGTTGGATAATGACTGGCTTTGGGGTGGCACGATCGAAGATATTCAACTGACCCTTCAGCACGGCATTCGCTCGGAAGATGACGAAGACACCCGGTATTCCGAGATGCCCGCCTTCGGTGACGATTATCTGAGCGATGAAGAAATCACGCAGGTGGTCAACTATGTGATGTCGCTGTCGCCCGTTACCAAGCCCGATGCCGATATGGCACTGGCGGCGGGTGGGGAAACCTTGTTCGCCGACAACTGTTCCGCTTGCCACAAGGACGACGGCACCGGCGATCGCACCCAAGGGGCACCCAACCTGACGGATGCCATCTGGCTGTATGGCGACAGCGAAGAAGCGATTACCGAGGTCGTGGCCACCGGCCCGTTCGGTGTGATGCCTGCCTGGAGCGGCAAGCTGAGTCAAAGTCAGATCAACGCGGTATCCGCGTATGTTCACCAGTTGGGCGGCGGCGAGTAAGCCATCGGCCAACTAAAAGTTCCGGGGCCTCACTCCCCGGTCAACGGCACCGACCCCTGATCCTGTTCGCGCGTTTCTCCGGGGTCGGTGCCACCTTATCGAAAGCCCGGTTGCCTGAAAGCGACCGGGCTTTTTCATGCGTGCGGGATCGTTTCAAAGGCAACGGGCCGCAGCAGGTTGCATTCTGGGTGCGGCCAATTGACCGGCTGCGACGGGATGGCGCTGTGACATTATGGAAACTTGATAATAATCAATGACTAATCACATAACCCATGAACGGCCCAGTCAAAATCTTTGATCCACATCAAGGCTGCAATGTAGAATAGTTCTTAGTTCCAAGATCAACCCGAAAATCAGGATTGGAATCCGTCCATGTCTGACGCCCCCGAACAGCTTTACGCCCCGCGCGAGCCAATTTTCCCAAAGCGGGTGAAGGGCGCGTTTCGCAGTTTGAAATGGTGGATCATGGGGATCACACTGGGTATCTATTATCTGACGCCATGGATACGTTGGGACCGTGGGCCGAACCTGCCTGATCAGGCGGTATTGGTGGATATGGCCAACCGCCGGTTCTATTTCTTCTGGATCGAGATTTGGCCGCACGAGTTCTATTTCATCGCGGGCCTTTTGATCATGGCAGGGCTTGGGTTGTTCCTGTTCACGTCAGCCGCCGGGCGTGTCTGGTGCGGCTACGCCTGTCCGCAAACGGTATGGACCGATCTGTTCATCCTTGTTGAACGCTGGGTCGAAGGCGATCGCAACGCACGCCTGCGCCTGCATCGTCAGAACTGGAACGCCGAGAAAATTCGCAAACGTCTGATCAAGTTCACGCTCTGGATCATGATCGCGGTCGCGACCGGCGGGGCATGGGTGTTCTATTTCGCGGACGCGCCGACGCTTTTGGTCGATCTGGTCTCTGGGAATGCACATCCGTTGGCCTATTCCACGGTGCTGGTGCTGACCCTGACCACGTTTGTTTTTGGCGGTATCGCACGCGAGCAGATTTGCATCTATGCTTGCCCCTGGCCGCGCATTCAGGCGGCGATGATGGACGAGGATACGATCACGATTGCCTATCGCGACTGGCGCGGTGAGCCGCGCGGGAAGGGCAAGGATCGCGAAGATCTGGGCGACTGTATTGATTGCTATGCCTGCGTGAACGTCTGCCCGATGGGCATCGACATCCGCGATGGGCAGCAGATGGAGTGCATCACTTGCGGCCTGTGCATCGATGCTTGTGACGAGATGATGGATAAAGTGGGCAAACCACGCGGCCTGATCGACTATCTGGCCCTGAAAGACGAGGCTTATGAACGTGCCGGGAACGAGAAAATCCCGGTTATCAAACACCTGCTGCGCCCGCGCACGATCCTTTACACCTCGCTTTGGGCACTGGTCGGCATCGCCCTGACCGTGGCGTTGTTCGTTCGCCCGAAAGTGGACGTGACGGTGCGCCCGGTCCGCAATCCGACGTATGTCACGCTGTCCGACGGGGCGATCCGCAACACCTATGACGTGGGTGTGCGCAACCGGCATGGCGAAGAATGGCCATACTACTTCTCGCTTGCCGATGGCAATGATATGGTGATCGAGTTGGAAGGTAGCGACAAACTGGTTCTGGTTGCACCTCCCGACACCGAAGCGAAACAACGGGTCTATGTGGTTGCACCTCCGGGGTCCGAAGCGGCACGCACGGCGCGCACCGAATTGCGCCTTTGGATTGTCGATGGCATCACCGGGGACCGCGTGTCTGTGGACACAGTATTCAACGGCAGGGGGCGCTAGGCGATGGCCAATCCAAAGGACAAGAAAGAGTTCGAACTGACCGGCAAGCATGTTCTGGCCATTGTGGTCTCGGCCTTTGCTGTGATCATTGGTGTGAACCTCTTCATGGCATACTCGGCCATTGACACCTTTCCGGGGCTGGAGACCAAGAACTCTTACGTCGCCAGCCAGAAATTTGATGTTCAGAAAGCGGCCCAAGAGGCCTTGGGCTGGAACGTGTCAGCCGAAATGGACGGAGAGGTTCTTGTGTTGGATATCAAGGATCGGGCAGGTGACGCTGTCACGGTCAAGTCCGTCTATGGTCTTTTGGGGCGCGCGACGCACGTAAAAGAGGATCGGGAACCAACCTTCGATCAAGGGTCAAGCGGCGCCTATCTGGCGCAGGTTGGTAAGCTGGGCGAGGGCAACTGGAACCTGCGCCTGAACGTCATTGCCGAAGACGGCACCAGCTTTCAACGTCGCATTCCGATCTTTGTCTCGGCCAGATAGGCCCGACTGACTGCGGACAAGGAACTCACCCATGGCCACACCGATCTCTGCCTGCCCAGCCTGCGCTGCGGCCCCGCTTGCGGAAGAACAAGCAAGTGAAGGCTATCGCGGCAACGGGAACGAGGCGCAGCGCGTCATGTTGTCTTTGCCACAAATCTATTGTGCAGCCTGTATTGCCGGAGTCGAACGCGGCCTTGTCGCGCAGCCGGGTGTGCGCGCGGCCCGTGTGAACCTGACGCTGAAGCGCGCCACAGTCGATGTCGATTCGGGCGTTGAGGCGCAGTCGCTGGCGGATTATCTGACCGGGATCGGGTTCGAAGCCTATGAACTGGATCCGGGACAATTGACCTCGACCGCGACAGACAAGCAGGGCAAGGACTTGCTGATGCGGCTGGGTGTGGCGGGTTTTGCCATGATGAACGTCATGCTGCTGAGCGTTGCTGTCTGGTCTGGGGCCACCGACGCCACCCGTGACCTGTTCCACTGGATCAGCGCGGCCATCGCGATTCCGACCATCGGTTTTTCCAGCCAGGTCTTTTTTCGTTCGGCGTGGTCGGCGTTGAGGGTGGGGCGTCTGAACATGGACGTGCCGATCTCGCTGGCGATCCTGTTGGCGCTGGGCATGTCTCTGTATGAGACAATGCATTCGGGCGAGCACGCTTATTTCGATGCCGCCCTGTCGCTGACCTTCTTTCTGTTGGCGGGCCGGTATCTGGATTATCGCACCCGTGCGGTTGCACGATCAGCGGCGGAAGAACTGGCCGCCCTTGAAGTGCCACGTGCCGCCCGCGTGGCTGAGGGGCAGGCGGATGAGCAGGTGGCCGTGTCCGATCTGACACCCGGCGACATCGTGCGCGTGGTGCCCGGCGCCCGCGTGCCGGTGGATGGGATCGTCGTGACAGGAGAAAGCGAGCTGGACCGTTCTTTGTTGACCGGGGAAAGCCTGCCGGTTGCAGCCGCGCCTGAAACCATCGTCTCGGCGGGCGAGGTGAACCTGACCGGCCCCCTGACCGTGCGCGTGACAGCGGCCGGGCGTGACAGCTCTTTGCACCGGATGGCCGATCTGGTGGCCATCGCGGAAACCGCGCGCAACAAATATACGTCGCTCGCAGACAAGGCGGCGGCGGTCTATGCGCCCGTCGTGCACCTGCTGGCCTTTGCGGCGTTCCTGTTCTGGTTCTGGTATTCCGGTGACTGGCGCATGGCGATGAACATTGCAGTGGCGACCCTGATCATCACCTGCCCCTGCGCGTTGGGCCTTGCCGTGCCGGCCGTGACCACAGCGGCGTCGGGACGTCTGTTCAAGCAAGGCATGCTGCTGAAATCCGCCACTGCAATGGAACGACTGGCCGAAGTCGATCACGTGGTGTTCGACAAGACCGGCACATTGACCGAGGGCAAGCCTGCATTGGGCGATCTGTCCCGCCACAAGTCCTGCGATCTGGAAATCGCTTTGGCGCTTGCCGAAGGGTCCAGCCACCCCTTGGCGCAATCTCTGGTGCAGGCGGTGCGTGCTGCGGGTGTGCAACCCGCCCAGGTGACAGCGATGCAAGAAGTGCCCGGTCGTGGTGTCGAAGGCAATTGGCAGGGTAAAATCGTGCGTCTGGGCCGTGCGGAATGGCTGGGTGCCAACGCGGTTGGGCAGACGGCAACCTATCTGTCCGTCTCGGGCGCGCATCCGGTCGCCTTCACCTTTACCGACGCGTTACGACCGGGGGTGGCTGACGCCATCACCGCCCTGAAAGCCAAGGGGATGGGTATCACACTGATTTCCGGTGACGTGCCTGCTGCCGTTGCCGATATCGCGGGCCGCGTAGGCATCGCAGACTGGAAAGCCGACACATTGCCTGAAGACAAGGCAGAATATGTCGCGCGTCTGGGTAAGGCGGGCAAGAAGGTCCTGATGGTTGGCGACGGGTTGAATGATACCGCTGCACTGGCAGCTGCCCATGTCTCGATCTCGCCAGCCTCGGCGTTGGAAGCGGCGCGCGTGGTGTCGGATATTGTTCTGTTGGGCAAATCGATGGAACCGCTGTCCAGCGCGATCGACATGTCAAAAGCCGCAACGCGCCGGATCAAGGAAAACTTTGCCATCGCGGCGGGTTACAACGCCATTGCGATCCCGATTGCCCTGATCGGGCTGGCAACCCCATTGGCGGCGGCGCTTGCCATGTCAACCTCGTCCGTGACAGTGTCATTGAACGCCCTGCGGCTGAAGAAAGGCTGATCGATGAACGTGCTGGTCTACCTTATCCCTGTCTCGCTTCTGTTGGGCGGGCTGGGGCTGGCTGCGTTTTTCTGGACGTTGAAAAGCGAGCAGTATGAAGACCCGGACGGCGACAGCCACCGCATTCTAAGCGACCGTTGGGATGACGCACCGCCCGAGGATTAAGGGCGGTTCATACCATTCCGCGATCCCGCGCGATCATTGCTGCATGGGTGCGATTTCGAGCACCGAGTTTTCGGATTACCGACCGCATATGCATTTTCACCGTCACTTCCTGAATGCCGAATGTATGCGCGATTTCCTTGTTCTGCTGACCGTCACATAAAAGCGCCAATATTTGCTCTTCGCGCCGCGACAACAGGTTTTCTTTGTCGGGTTTCAACATGCTACCCTGTGGCAGGACGATCAGATCATTGTGTCCTTTGGCCAAACTCAGGGCCGCTTTCAGGTCTGCATTCGACAAAAAGGCCGGGATGCAGGCGGTCACACCAAGGCGCAATGCCTGCCGTGCAATGGTCAGGGATGGCGTGTGCATCAACAGGACCACCCTCGCATTTGCGCGGGCTTTGATCAGACGGGTAATTGCTTTCAACCCGCCAAGACCCGGCGTGCCAAAATCCACTGCCAGGACTTGCAGGTCAGTGATGCGAGGCAGCAGCGTTTCGGCCTCTTGTATCGTCGTGCAGACGCGCAACGGGACGTCACCGCCCAGTTTCAAAACAGATGTGAACCTGCGCTGGATGGCAAGGTCCTCTGTCACCAACAGGATTGTCACAGCGGCGCTCCGCTTCGCGATTTGTGGCCGTCATGGCCACGACCGGTTTTGGCGCGCAACATTCGCACAGCGAACGGGTGACGAACAGGTGTCACTAGGGATAGGTTTTCGGGCCAAAACCTGTCTGAAAGTGAGGTCTTGCAGACAGCACCGCGCAATGTGCAACAGATCGCGGCTGTGTTGACAGTTGGTCAGGACGCCATGAGACTAGGGCAGAATGTCCAAAACCACCGGTCCCAACGCGTCAACGATCAAGGAAACACCTTGGGCGGTTGGGTGTAACCCATCCTCTTGCAAATATTGAAGCGCGCCATTTGCGGACCCGGCGGCATCGGTCAGACCGGCCAGAAAACTGGGGTACAGCGGAATATCATGTTCCTGCGCCAGCCGCTTGAACACCTGTTCGAACTCGGTTTTATACTCCGCGCCGAAATTGGCCGGACCGGGCATGCCGATCAGCAAGCAGGGCAGATCGCGCGCCGACAGCTCGGACAGGATGGCATCGAGATTGGCATAAGTCGTCTGTGGATCGGTCCCCCGCAGCATGTCATTGGCCCCCAACGCCACCAGAACCACGTCGATGTCGTCCGTCAAAACCCATCCCAGCCGCGCCGCGCCGCCTGCCGTGGTGTCGCCGGAAACGCCACCGTTTATGATGGTCGCGTCTGCGCCACGATCGTTCAGCCATGCCTCAAGCTGGGGCACGAACCCGTCTTGCTGGGGCAACCCATATCCGGCGGTCAGACTGTCACCAAACGCAAGGATCGTGACATCACTGGCGCGCGCCGTCCCCGACAGCAACACGATTGCGGCCAAGCACTTGAGAAACCGGGTCAAAACCCCATATCCACGTGATATCACCATGTTTTGCCCCTTACAGGATTTCCAATGCCAGAGCCGATCATTTCCCTGACCGACGCCCGCCTTACGCTTGGCCATAATGCCGGACGGACCGAGATCCTCAAGGGCATAGACATGTCTGTTACCGCGGGCGAGACATTGGGGCTGACGGGTCCGTCGGGGTCGGGCAAATCATCTCTCCTTATGGTGCTGGGCGGGTTGGAGCAGGCCAGCGGCGGCGGGGTAAACGTTCTGGGTCAGAATCTGAGTGCGATGGGCGAGGACGATCTTGCCCGGTTCCGCAGAGATCATATGGGGGTGGTGTTCCAATCTTTCCACCTGATCCCGACAATGACCGCGCTGGAAAACGTGGCGACCCCATTGGAACTGGCCGGTGCGCCGGACGCGTTTGAGCGCGCAACGGAAGAATTGAACGCGGTTGGATTGTCTCACCGGCTGGACCACTACCCAAGCCAGATGTCTGGTGGCGAACAGCAGCGTGTGGCACTGGCCCGCGCTGCCGCCCCGCGCCCCCAAATCCTGTTGGCGGACGAGCCAACAGGAAACCTGGACGGAAAAACCGGCGCGGCGATCATGGATCTGTTGTTTGGCCTGCGGGATCGCCATGGTGCGACGCTGATCCTGGTGACACATGCGCCAGAGCTTGCCGAACGCTGTGACCGCATCCTTCAGATACAAGACGGGGTGCTTGTATGATGCAGACGCTGACCATGGCCTTGCGTCTGGCCCGACGCGAGATGCGTGGCGGGATGCGTGGGTTCCGCATTTTCCTGGCCTGCCTCGTGCTGGGTGTCGCGGCGATTGCCGGTGTGGGCAGCGTGCGCGAAGGACTTCGGGCGGGACTGGCCTCGCAAGGGGCGGTCTTGCTGGGGGGCGATGCGTCGGTGTCGTTCACCTATCGATTTGCCGAGGACACGGAAGCTGCGTTGCTGGCATCAGAAAGCGCTGCAATGACCGTGATGGCCGACTTTCGATCCATGGCGGTTGTGGGGGACGAGCGGGCCCTGACCCAGATCAAAGCGGTCGATGACGCCTATCCGTTGGTTGGATCGGTCGAATTGGACCCTCCGATAGCCTTGTCCGCCGCGCTGGACGGGCAGCGGGGGCTGCCCGGAGGCGTGATGGACAACCTTTTGATCGAACGGCTGGGCTTGTCTTTGGGGGATGCTTTCCAACTTGGCGATGCCGAGTTTGTCTTGACGGCCGAACTGGTCACGGAGCCCGACAATGCCAGTGGCGGTTTTGGTCTTGGCCCGCGCACCATCGTGCGTCGCATCGCATTGGATGGATCGGGTCTGTTGACTGAAGGCACGTTGTTCAACAGCCATTACAAGATGCGCCTAAAGGCAGAGCAAAACCTTGATGGGCTTTACGCCGCCACGATGCCGACGCTGGAATCGAAAGGTGCACGCTGGCAGGATGCGCGCAACGGCGCGCCGGGAATGCGACGGTTGGTGGATCAACTTGGAGCGTTCCTTGTGCTGGTCGGACTTGCCGGGTTAGCGGTTGGCGGGGTCGGTATTTCGGCGGCAGTGCGCGCCTATCTGGACGGTAAAACCAGCACTATTGCGATCTTGCGAGCGTTGGGGGCATCCAAATTAACGATCTTTCTGACATATTTCCTACAAATCGGCTTGTTAACCGTAATTGGGCTGTCTTTGGGGCTTCTGCTAGGGGCTGTCGTGCCGTTGGCCTTGGCTCCGGTGATCTCGGCAGTGCTGCCCATCACGGCCGAGATCACGATCTATGCCCGACCTTTGGCCGAGGCTGCATTATACGGTGTTTTGGCCGCATTGTTGTTCACACTGTGGCCACTGGCGCGAACCGAGGATGTGAAGGCGGCGGCGTTGTTTCGGGATGCCGCACTGGGCCGCGCCCGCCTGCCGCGCCCGTTGTTCATCGGGGTGTGTTTGACCATCCTTGCGCTGCTGATCTGGTCTGCCTCGGTCCTGTCCGGGATGCCCCGCCTTGCGATGTGGAGCTTTATTGGATTGGCGGGAGCATTTGCCGCGCTGGTTCTGACCGGGTTGGCGGTGCGCTGGGCGGCCCGATGGGTTGGGCATCGAAAGGCTATGCGTGGCTGGCCGACCCTACGAATGGCGCTTGGCGCTGTGGGTGGGCCGGGGGGCGAAGCGGGTGCAGTCGTTCTGTCGCTAGGGTTGGGTTTGGCTGTTCTGGCTGCTGTGGGGCAGATCGACAACAACCTGCGCGGTGCGATTGCACGTGACTTGCCAGATGTGGCTCCCAGCTTTTTCGTAGTCGACATCCAACCCGACCAGATTGATGGCGTGAAAGCCCGATTGGAGGGCGACCCGCTGGTCACTCGGATCGATACCGCCCCAATGCTGCGGGGAGTGATTACCAAGATCAACGACCGTCCTGCGCGCGAAGTCGCGGGCGGACATTGGGTTGTGCACGGGGATCGCGGTCTGACCTATTCCGACACGCCCACCCGCTCCACGGTGGTGGACGGGGAATGGTGGCCCGAAGACTATCAAGGCCCGCCCCAGATCAGCTTTGCTGCTGAAGAGGCCGAGGAGATGGGGATCGGTATCGGCGACAGCCTGACCGTCAACATTCTGGGTCGTGACATAACCGGCGAAATTACCAGCCTGCGCGAGGTCGATTTCAGCCAAGCCGGGATGGGCTTTGTAATGACCATGAACCCATCGGCGTTGGCGGGCGCACCGCACAGCTATATCGCGACAATCTATTCCCAAGCCGCCGGAGAGGCGGCAATCCTGCGCGACCTTGGCCGGGCGTATCCGAACATCACATTGATCTCGGTGCGCGATGCGATCACGCAGGTGACGGGGATCATGGGGCAGGTGGCTGCCGCGATCACTTATGGGGCGCTGGCCACGTTGCTGACTGGGTTTGTCGTGCTGATGGGTGCCGCCGCGGCGGGCGAACGCGCGCGGACATACGAGGCCGCGGTGATGAAAACCCTTGGGGCAACCCGGCCCGTTATCTTGGCAAACTTCGCGATCCGGTCTGCGGTGTTGGGTGCGGCGGCGGGGGCGGTCGCAGTGCTGGCGGGCGGATTGGCGGGGTGGGCCGTGACGTATTACATCATGGAAGAACGGTTCGTCTTCGATGCCGCCAATGCCATCGCAATTGTTTCGGGCGGCGTGGTTGCCACGGTGCTTGCTGGATTGTTCTATGCTTGGCGACCACTGTCTGCGCGTCCCGCGCGGGTGCTTCGCGCGCGAGAATGAACCTTAACCGTGCGTCGCACGATGCTTCTTGCAAATAACCAGTTTCAGGCCGGACCAGATGTCGTCCACCGCGCAGACTTTTACGTCCACCAGCGTTGTTTGCAGCGCGATTTCCCGGATTACATCCTCGGTCATGTCGGTGGGAACATTTGACGTTTTCTTGGGCCAAGAGACCCAGATCATTCCATCCTTGTCCAGTGTGACGAGCAATTTCGGCAACGCGGTCTCGAACGCTTTGCGGCTGTCTGTAAACATATGGATCACGTCATACGGGCCGCTTAAGGCCTCGGTTGAGACGGCTCGCGCACTCCTAAAGGCGCGGCTGGTGACAAGGTGGTCATGCGCGGCAGGGCGATCCAGCCATGCTACGCGTTGGCCATCCTTCAGGCCGAGCTTCTTCGCCAGAGGTGTATCGGAAGACCTTGTCATAGAGTCAGGATATGTCCGCCCAACCCGAATGCGAAACCCATAATTGCCCCCAGCGGCGGGGACCAATGTCGTTCCACTGGCACTTGCGGGGCGATGTCCTGAAACATCAAGTAAAGAATGCCACCCGCCGAGAACAGCATCAGAACGCCCAGCAGTTCGGGCCATCCGGAGAACATCGTGATGCCCAGAACCGCGGCAAGTGGCCCGGCTGGCACCAAGGCGAGAAACAATAACAGGCGCTTGCTGCGCGGTGTCTTGGACGAGGCTGCCAATTCGCGATCTGCATTGAACCCTTCCGGCAGGTTCTGCGCGCCGATCAGGATGGCCAGCAGCACCGCCAGTCCGGGATCGGCTGTCAGGATTGCGCCCATGGCGATGGCTTCCGGGATGAAATCCATCAGCATCGCCATGAACTGCGCCTTGGAACCTCCTCGATGCGCCATTGCAATATCCGATACCAGTGCCGCAATTGCCCCTGCAAGCAATGGCAGAAGGGCCAACAGGCCGGGCACGCGGTCGATCCCCTCGGGGATCAGAACAAGGGCGACCGCCGACAACAACGCGCCTGCGCCAAACGCCATGATCCAGTGGTTGGCTTCGTTGCGCAGAGGGCCGGGCAGAATGCGGTCGAACCTTGCCAGCCACGCCCCCAAAGGAATGGCCGCCCCGGCGAGGGCGGCCAATAGGGTCGCATAAACGATGGCGCCCATCAGAGCGTGCGTTCGACCATCATCTTCTTGATCGAAGCGATCGCCTTGGCCGGGTTCAGACCTTTCGGGCAGGTCTTGGCGCAATTCATGATGGTGTGGCAGCGATAAAGTTTGAACGGGTCTTCCAACTCGTCCAGACGCTCGCCTGTGGCTTCGTCGCGGCTGTCAATGATCCAGCGATAGGCGTGCAGAAGCGCGGCCGGGCCAAGATACCGATCACCGTTCCACCAATAGCTGGGGCAGGCGGTCGAGCAGCTTGCGCACATGACGCATTCATAGAGACCATCCAGTTTCTTGCGATCTTCGATGGACTGCTTCCACTCTTTCGCGGGGCGGTTGGTCTTGGTTTCCAGCCACGGCATGATCGAAGCATGCTGCGCATAGAAATGCGTCAGATCCGGGATCAGGTCGCGCACCACCGGCATGTGCGGCAAGGGATAGATTTTCACATCGCCCTTGATTTCGTCCATGCCATAGATGCAGGCCAGCGTATTGATCCCGTCGATATTCATCGCGCAGGACCCGCAGATGCCTTCGCGGCAGGACCGGCGGAAGGTCAGTGTCGGGTCAATCTCGTTCTTGATCTTGATCAGCGCGTCCAGAACCATCGGCCCGCATTTGTCCATGTCGACGAAATAGGTATCGACGCTCGGGTTCTGCCCGTCATCCGGTGTCCAGCGATAAATCTGGAACTTGCGGACATTGGTCGCGCCCTCGGGTTTGGGCCAGGTCTTGCCGGTGCGGATGGTCGAGTTCTTCGGAAGTCTGAATTGAACCATATCGTGTCCTCCTTAGAACGTCCGCGCTTTGGGCGCGATTTTCTTGAGACTGATGCCACCTTCGGTCTCGGTGGTCAGCGGATCGGTGATGACAGGACGATAGCTTAGATCGACCTTGTTGCCATCGACGCGGCTGACAGTGTGAACGCGCCACTTCTTGTCGTCGCGCTTGGGGAAGTCCTCGTGGGCGTGGGCGCCACGGCTTTCCTCGCGCGCTTCAGCCCCGTGGATGGTGGCCAGAGCGTTCGGCATCAGGTTGGTCAGTTCCAGCGTTTCCATCAGGTCCGAGTTCCAGACCAGCGAACGGTCGGTAACGGCCAGGTCATCCAGCTTGGCGGCGACATTGGTCATCTTCTTGACACCTTCCTTCAGCGTCTTGGCCGTGCGGAAGACGGCGGCGTCGGCCTGCATGGTCTTCTGCATCTCAAGCCGCAGCTCGGCGGTTGGAACGGAACCATTGGCGTTGCGCAATCCGTCGAAACGGTCAAACGCCTTGTCAACCGAGCCTTGGTTCAGAACCGGATTGGCGCTGTCAGCATCGACAATCTTACCGGCGCGGATCGCGGCGGCACGGCCAAAGACCACCAGGTCAATGAGCGAGTTCGACCCGAGGCGGTTCGCCCCATGCACCGAGGCGCAGCCCGCTTCGCCGACGGCCATCAGGCCTGGCACGACAGCGGTTGGGTCGTCTTTGGTGGGGTTTAGCACTTCGCCCCAATAGTTGGTCGGAATGCCGCCCATGTTATAATGAACCGTGGGCAGAACCGGGATCGGTTCTTTGGTCACATCGACGCCTGCGAAAATCTTTGCGCTTTCGGAAATGCCGGGCAGGCGTTCGGCCAAAGCCTCAGATGGCAGGTGATCGAGGTGCAGATAGATGTGGTCCTTTTCTTCGCCCACACCGCGCCCTTCGCGGATTTCCATGGTCATCGAGCGAGAGACATAATCACGCGGGGCAAGGTCCTTATACTGGGGCGCATAACGCTCCATAAACCGTTCGCCTTCGCTGTTCACCAGATAACCGCCTTCGCCCCGCGCACCTTCAGTGATCAGGCAGCCAGAGCCGTAGATGCCGGTTGGGTGGAACTGGACGAACTCCATGTCCTGCAAAGCCAGCCCCGCGCGCGCCACCATGCCGCCACCGTCGCCCGTACAAGTGTGGGCCGAGGTCGCCGAGAAAAAGGCGCGTCCGTAACCGCCGGTCGCCAGCACAACCATCTTCGCGTTGAAGACATGCATGGTGCCGTCATCGAGCTTCCAGCAGACAACGCCCTGACACTGACCGTCTTCGGACATGATCAGGTCGATGGCAAAATACTCGACATAGAACTCCGCATTGTTTTTCAGAGACTGACCATAGAGCGTGTGCAAGATGGCGTGGCCGGTCCGGTCCGCGGCGGCACAGGTCCGCTGCACGGGGGGGCCGTCACCAAACTCGGTGGTGTGGCCGCCGAAGGGGCGCTGGTAAATCTTGCCTTCCTCGGTGCGCGAGAAAGGAACGCCGTAGTGCTCCAACTCATACACCGCTTTGGGCGCTTCACGGGCCAGATATTCCATCGCGTCGGTATCACCCAGCCAGTCCGAGCCTTTCACGGTGTCATACATGTGCCACTGCCAATTGTCCGGGCCCATGTTGGATAGGGACGCGGCGATGCCGCCCTGGGCTGCGACAGTGTGCGAGCGGGTCGGGAAAACTTTGGTTACACAGGCCGTGCGCAGACCTTGTTCGGCCATGCCAAGTGTGGCCCGCAGACCAGCGCCACCGGCACCGACCACGACCACGTCATATTCGTGCGTTTCGTATTCGTAAGCTGCCATTTGGGTTGCTCTCCGGTCTTAAAAGGCGATGCTGCCGAGGCCATAAAGCCCGATCGCGAGTGTTGTGTAGGCAAGTGCCGTGCAGAAGATCACCAGGACCTTCTTGGTCACGCCGCGCGAATAATCCTCGATCACCACCTGGATACCATGACGGAAGTGAACCATGGCGGTCACAAGTGTCATCGCGGCGATGATGGCGGGGAAGGGGCGTTGATAATATGCGATGGCTTCCTCGTAAGGCAGCCCAAGCGCACAGCCGAAAGTCAGCGCGAACAACGGCATCAGGATCAGCAGGCCAACAGCCGAAATAGCCTGACCCCAGAAGTTTTCGGTGCCAGAGCCTGACGCCCCTTTACCCACGGCGCGTTTGCGGTCGGTCAGATAGTGCATGTCCGTCCCCCTTACACGATGATGGCGACGATGATCGCCAGAATAACGGAACCGAAGATGACACCCAGGCCCATCTTTTCTGCGGTAGGAACATCAAGGCCGATGCCAATGTCCCAGATCAGGTGCCGAAGACCGGACAGCGCATGGTAGCACAAAGCCCAAAGCGCGAGGAACATGATCACGTCCCCGATGAACGAGGTCATCAGACCGTTTACAAAATCATAATATCCCGGACCCATCGCGGCAGCGATAAACCACCAGACGACCAGAATGGCGGCCCCGATCAGGGCCACGCCGGTGATCCGTGCGAAAATCGAGGTCATGGAGGTCAGCTGCGGGCGGTAAATCTGCAGATGCGGGGATAGTGGGCGATTGCCCCTATTCACGTCGGCCATGGCGGCCTCCTTCTGTCTGTTGCGACTGTTGGGACAGGAATAGCGTCATTTACCGTGCAGAGTCACGCGTTATGGAAGGGGAATTCGGCGGAAATTGCGCTAACAAGGACTAAAATTCGACCTTGTGATCACAGAATTATTTTTTGTGATCACATATATTTAGCCGTTATATCCGACTGAATATATAAGGCAAACTGGTTGATATGCTGCTTCGCGGCGTAATTGGCCCGTAGCGATATGGGGTGCCTCGATGGCTATTTTGGCATCAGCGCCCAATAGTCGAGGTCCAGCATGACATCGGGGTGATACTTGCCATCCGCGCCTTTCAGGGAAAACTCCGGCGCGCCATGTTTTACCGCGACCAGACGCAACCTTATCGCGCCAACACCCGGCGCATCCGTGTCGGCTTTGTCCAAAACCTCGGACCAGGCGCGGATCGTGTCGCCCGCAAAACAGGGGTTGGCATGCGCACCGCCGTTCAGGCCGACGATCATCTGCGCGTTGGCCAGCCCGTTGAACGACAAGGCCCGCGCCACCGAGATCACGTGGCCGCCATAGATCAACCGCTTCCCGTCCGGACGGAATGTGGCGTCGAAATGAACCTTGGCGGTGTTCTGCCACAGACGCGTCGCCAGCATGTGCTCGGCTTCTTCGACGGTCACGCCATCGACATGGTCGATCTTTTCCCCGATCTCATAGTCGCCCCAACGGTGCGGTTCACCGGCCAGATTGAAATCGTAGTCTTCGAGCGATAGTCCGGCAGGGATCACCAGATCCTCGGCGTCCAACGTGGCTTTCAGATCAGGGATAACCGTGTCGGGCGCGGGTGCATCCAGATCGCCTTTGCGCACCATCACCCAGCGCACATATTCCAGCACCGGCTCGTCCATCTGGTTCACACCGCGCGTGCGCACCCAGACCACGCCGGACTTGCCGTTGGAGTTCTGTTTCAGCCCGATCACCTCCGAGGATGAGCGCAGCGTATCGCCGGGATAGACGGGCTTCAGCCAACGCCCTTCGGCATAGCCAAGGTTGGCCACAGCGTTCAGGGAAATGTCGGGCACGGTCTTGCCGAACACGATGTGGAACGCGATCAGGTCATCCAGCGGCGACCCTTCCAGCCCGCAATTGCCCGCAAATTCATCCGAGGAGTAAAGCGCATGCCGGGCAGGATAGAGCGCGTGATAGAGCGCGCGTTCGCCTTCTGCCGCGGTGCGTGGCACCGCATGCCCTATCACTTCGCCCAGCTTGTAATCTTCGAAAAAGCGGCCGGGATTGGTTTTCGCCATCAGTGTTCTCCCAGTTTTGTGTCGGGCGTGTAATCGCCGGGAACCACCTTCACCACCGCTTGCGCACAGCGCATCTTACCGGTGGCGGCGTCATGGGCATAGGCCGGGTCGCCATGCAGTTCCCACCCTTTGTTCAGTGCTGCGGTGACTTTGTGGCAGAAGGCCGACGTGTCTTCTTCGGTCAGCAGGCGATAGAGCTTCATGGCTTACATTCCAAACGGTGAGGGGCCGATCAGCCCGTGGATAACGCCGATGATCACTGTCAGAACCACCGCCGCAGCAAGAAACATGCCGTCCTTGGCAATCGTGCCTTTCGGATGTGGGGTCCATGTCGGCTCGGCCCGGTTGATCACGATGATCTCGGCCACAGCCCAGAGTGTCAGGGCACCGAACAGGATGATCGAGGCAATATCCGGGTTCACCACGATATGCGCCACGCTCCAGATGATGAAGCCGGTCAGCATCGGGTGACGCATCCGATAAAACAGCGCGCCTTTCGATGGGCCGGGGCTCATGAAGTAGATCGCGAAGACGATCGCCAGGTTGTTGATGTGTTTCAGGAAGGCCGGATAAGCGATCAGGTCATAGCTGTCCACACTACGATAGCCGATCACCATAAGGACGATGCCCACAAGAAGGATCAGCGCCGAGACACCTTTCGCCTTGTCCCCTATCGCAGCGTGGCGCGCGGGCAAGGCGCGTTTCCAGAAATGCCCGGCATACCAAAGGGCGATGCCGATAATCAGGATGGTCATGTGTGTTCTCCGCGTTAGCCGGCCATTTTGGTGATAGCGTCCGCCTTGGCCAGAATTCCTTTTGCCGTCACAACATGCAGGTTTTCGACGATCTTACCATCCACAACCGCGACGCCCAGGCCGGAAGCTTTCGCTTTCTCGAACGCCGCGATCTGGCGTTGGGCAAGGTCGATTTCGTCCTTCGACGGGGCGAAAGCCGTGTTGGCGATGTCCAATTGAGCCGGATGGATCAGGGTTTTGCCGTCCATGCCCATGTCACGGCCCTGTTCGCATTCGGCCTTCAACCCCTCGTTATCCTTGAAGGCATTATAGACCCCATCAATGATCACCACACCGTGGGCCTTCGCTGCCAGCAGGCACATATGCAGACCGCCCATCATCGGCAGGCGATCGGCGCGAAAACGGGTGTTGAGCTCCTTGGCAAGGTCATTGGTTCCCATCACGAACCCCTTCAGGCGCGGGTGGGCGGCAATCTCGGCAGCGTTCAGCATGCCCAGCGGGGTTTCCATCATCGCCCAGAGGTCCACGTCCGGGATCAGGGCTGCCAGTTCGTCCAGTTGGGCCGCGCTGTCCACTTTCGGCATCAGGACCGCGTCGATATCCGCCCCAACAAACGCGGCCACATCGTCCTTGCCCCACGCGGTGTCAAAACCGTTGATCCGCACGATTTTCGCGCGATTGCCGTAACCGCCCTTGTCCAGTTCATCCTTCAGAGTTGCACGGGCTTCAATTTTTGCATCGGGGGCGACCGCATCTTCCAGATCGAAGATAATCGCGTCGGCAGAAAGGCTGCGCGCCTTTTCCAACGCGCGCTCTTTCGAGCCGGGGATATAAAGGACGGAACGATAAGGACGAGTCGACATGATTCTGGATCTCCGCAATATTGTTGCGCAAGGGACCACATCTGCGCACCATTTCGCAAGGGTGGATTTGCCGCGTCGCAGAAGTTTCTTATTTCCTCAGTGCAGCGTTCGTCAGGTCAGACCTTCCCAAATCAGCTTCGTGCCGGTGATGATCAGGAACAGATAGGTGAAGGCAAAAAAGCCCCGCTCTGACAGGCGGTGGTGCATGTGGACGCCGATCCAGACACCGATCACCGCAAACGGGATCAGGAACAGGTCAGCCCGGGCGGTTTGCCACGTGAAAATTCCCAAAGCGAAGTAGGGGATGAATTTCAAAAGATTGATTGCCCAGAAACTGATCACAGTCGTCGCCTGAAACGTGGTCTTGTCCAACCGCCGCGACAACAGGAACACCGCGGCCGGAGGGCCGCCCGCATGGCTGATGAAGCTGGTAAACCCGGCAATCAGTCCCCAAAACCCGCCCAGACCGGCGGACATCGGGTGGGCCGCCGGCGTAATCAGTCCGCGTGCACGTGCGGCCTGAAACGCGACGAAGCCCACAGCGATCAGACCGATCAACAAGCGGAAGATGTCCGGGTCGGCGATGGAATATAACAATGCGCCAACCGCAACGCCCGGCACCGCGCCCAGAACCAGCGCCTTGGCCGATGGCGTATCCCACTTGCGCCAATAGGGTTTCAGCGCGGTTACATCCATCAGCATCAACAGCGGCAACATCAACCCGATGGCCGCGCCCGGCTCCAGAATCAGCGCCAGCAAAGGTGTTGCCGCAAAAGCCGCGCCAGACCCAAAACCGCCCTTGGAAATGCCTGCAAAGATCACGGCGGGGATCGCAAAGGCAAAGAATGTGAGGTCAAGAACCTCGGGCATGGTGTATCCCCCAAACCGCTGGAAAACGAGTGTTTTAGCGCTATCGCGAATGCTGCACAGGGGCAAGCATCGCTTTATGCCGCAGCGCGGCACCCTTGCACGAACGCCATAATCGGACTACGCATGCGCCCGAAAACAACTGATCGGAGATCAACCCCATGGCCAGACCAAAGATTGCGCTTATCGGTAGCGGCATGATCGGTGGCACCCTTGCCCACCTTGCTGCACTGAAAGAAATGGGCGACGTCGTTCTTTTTGATATTGCCGACGGCATCCCGCAAGGCAAGGCGCTGGATATCGCGGAAAGCGGTCCCGTCGAAGGGTTCGACGCGAGCCTGTCGGGCACCACATCCTATGAAGATATCGCAGGTGCTGACGTGTGCATTGTGACCGCCGGTGTGCCGCGTAAGCCGGGCATGAGCCGTGATGACCTGCTGGGCATCAACCTGAAAGTGATGAAATCGGTCGGTGAAGGCATCAAGGAACATGCCCCGAACGCGTTCGTGATCTGCATCACCAACCCGCTGGACGCCATGGTTTGGGCGCTGCGCGAATTTTCGGGCCTGCCCCACAACAAGGTGGTCGGCATGGCTGGCGTTCTGGACTCGGCTCGCTTCCGCCACTTCCTGTCGGTCGAATTTGACGTGTCGATGCGCGACGTGACGGCGTTTGTTCTGGGCGGCCACGGTGACACCATGGTGCCGCTGACCCGCTATTCGACCGTTGGTGGCATCCCGTTGCCCGATCTGGTCGAGATGGGTTGGACTAGCCAGGAAAAACTGGACGCGATCGTTCAGCGCACCCGCGATGGTGGGGCCGAGATCGTAGGGCTTTTGAAAACCGGGTCGGCTTACTATGCGCCTGCGGCTTCGGCGATTGAGATGGCGCAAGCCTATCTGAACGACCAAAAACGCGTCCTGCCCTGCGCGGCATATGTGGACGGCGCTTATGGCTTGGACGGCTTTTATGTTGGTGTGCCGACCGTCATCGGTGCCAACGGCATCGAGAAGGTGATCGACATCAAGCTCAGCAAAGACGAGCAGGCGATGTTCGACAAATCCGTCGATGCCGTGAAGGGTCTGGTTGAAGCCTGTAAAGGGATCGACAGCTCTCTGGCCTGATATCATCAGTCAAACAGAATCGGGGCGTCCCATTCAGGGGCGCCTTTTTTCATGTGACCGAAGCGCCTTTAGAATCACGAGATTTCTGCGTTTCTGCGCAGGTGAAGATTTTTTGTGATCACAGTATTTTCGCGTGTGATCACAAAAAAGCAGGTTTAGCGCAAAAATCCACCAATTCAGCAGAAAGTGTTTTCGACACTTCCGCCAGTTGTGCATGGTGTCCCCGACCAAATGGACCAACTGGATAGGATGACTTCATGAACATTCATGAATACCAGGCGAAGGCCCTTCTGAAATCCTACGGTGCCCCCGTTTCTGACGGGCGCGCTGTTCTGAGAGCAGAAGAAGCCAAGACCGCCGCAGGTGAACTCGACGGCCCCCTTTGGGTGGTGAAAGCACAAATCCACGCAGGTGGCCGCGGCAAGGGTTCGTTCAAGGAAGCTGGCGCTGGCGAAAAGGGCGGTGTCCGCCTGACCAAATCGGTCGAAGAAGCCGCCGAGGAAGCCAAAAAGATGCTGGGCCGCACGTTGGTCACACACCAGACCGGCCCGGCGGGCAAGCAAGTCAACCGCATCTATATCGAGGCCGGTTCCGGTATCGAGCGTGAACTTTACCTCGCTCTGCTGGTTGATCGCCAAACCTCGCGCATTTCGTTCGTATGCTCGACCGAAGGCGGCATGGACATCGAAGAGGTTGCAGCCGCAACCCCCGAAAAGATCCTGAGCTTCTCGGTCGACCCCGCGACAGGCTACCAAGGCTTCCACGGCCGCCGCATCGCGTTTTCGCTGGGGCTTGAAGGCGCGCAGATCAAGCAGTGCGTCAAACTGATGGGCCAGCTTTACCAAGCCTTCGTCGAGAAGGACATGGAGATGCTGGAGATCAACCCGCTGATCGTGTCCGACAGCGGTGATCTGAAAGTGCTGGATGCGAAAGTCAGCTTCGACGGCAACGCGATTTACCGTCACCCGGATGTTGCCGAACTGCGCGACACCACCGAAGAAGACCCGAAAGAGCTGGAAGCGTCGAAATACGACCTGAACTACATCGCTCTGGACGGAGAGATCGGCTGCATGGTGAACGGTGCTGGTCTGGCGATGGCCACGATGGACATCATCAAGCTTTATGGCGCTGAACCGGCCAACTTCCTTGACGTCGGCGGCGGCGCCACCAAAGAGAAAGTGACCGAGGCCTTCAAGATCATCACCTCGGACCCGCAGGTCAAAGGCATCCTGGTCAACATCTTCGGCGGCATCATGCGCTGTGACGTCATCGCCGAAGGCGTTGTCGCCGCGGTGAAAGAGGTCGGTCTGCAAGTTCCGCTGGTCGTGCGTCTGGAAGGCACCAACGTGGATGAGGGCAAAGCCATCATCAACGGTTCCGGTTTGAATGTCATCGCGGCAGACAACCTATCCGACGGCGCAGAGAAAATCGTGAAAGCGGTGAAGGGGTAAGACAATGGCAGTTCTCATCGACGAAAACACCAAGGTCATCTGTCAGGGCTTCACCGGCTCGCAGGGGACCTTTCACTCGGAACAGGCCATTGCGTATGGCACCAAGATGGTCGGCGGTGTGACGCCGGGCAAAGGGGGGCAGACGCATCTGGACCTTCCGGTCTTCAACTCGGTGCACGAGGCCAAGCACGTCACCGAAGCCAACGCTTCTGTGATCTATGTGCCACCGCCCTTCGCAGCGGACTCGATCCTTGAAGCGATCGACGCCGGGATGGAACTGATCGTCTGCATCACCGAAGGCATTCCGGTGCTGGACATGATGCGGGTGCAGCGTGCGCTGGACGGTTCGAAAAGCCGTCTGATCGGGCCGAATTGCCCCGGTGTCATCACGCCCGACGCCTGCAAGATCGGCATCATGCCCGGCCACATCCACAAGCGCGGCTCGGTCGGTGTTGTGTCGCGGTCCGGCACCCTGACCTATGAGGCTGTGAAGCAGACCTCGGATATCGGTTTGGGCCAGTCGACTGCGGTTGGCATCGGTGGCGACCCCATCAAAGGCACCGAGCATATCGACGTTTTGGACATGTTCCTGGATGACGACGAAACGCAGTCGATCATCATGATCGGTGAAATCGGTGGTTCGGCAGAAGAAGAAGCCGCCGAGTTCCTGGCCGAACAGAAGAAAAAAGGCCGCTGGAAGCCGGTTGCGGGCTTCATCGCGGGCCGCACGGCACCTCCGGGTCGTCGTATGGGCCATGCTGGCGCGATTGTTGCGGGTGGCAAAGGTGGCGCCGAAGACAAGATCGAAGCCATGCGTGCCGCTGGCATCGTGGTTGCCGACAGCCCAGCCACGCTGGGCGAGGCCGTGCTGGAAGCGATCGGCAAATAAACATCAAGGCGCGCGCCCCTGGACGCAGGGGCGCGTGTTTTCCAATTTTCAGGTGAACCCATGACGGATCAGAGCCCCAACGACCTTTTTCATGCATCAAGTTTCATGCAAGGTCACAATGCCGAGTATCTTGAACAGCTTTACGCCCAATATGCGCGCGATCCCAACGCGGTGGATGCCGCGTGGCAGGCGTTTTTCACCGAGCTTGGGGATGACGGCGGTGACGTGACAGCCGAGGCGGCGGGACCGTCCTGGGCGCGGGCGGATTGGCCGCCGATGCCGACCGGCGACCGGGTTCACGGGCTGGACGGGCAGTGGCCCGAAGAACCGGTGGTCGAGGTCAAATCCGCAGGCAAGAAGATCGAAGCCAAGGCGGTTGAGAAAGGTGTTCAACTGTCCGACGATCAGGTCAAGCGCGCCGTGCTGGACAGCATTCGCGCCCTGATGATCATCCGCGCCTATCGGATCCGGGGCCACCTGGCCGCCAATCTTGATCCGCTCGGGATGCGCGAGGCGTCGGATCATCCCGAGCTTGATCCGGCCTCCTACGGGTTCACCGAAGCCGATATGGATCGTCCGATCTTCATCGACAATGTGCTGGGGCTGGAAGTCGCCTCGATGCGGCAAATTCTGGCGATTGTGAAAAGCACCTATTGCGGCACGTTCGCGCTGCAATACATGCATATCTCGGACCCGGTTCAATCGGCGTGGCTGAAGGAACGGATCGAAGGGTTTGATCGCGAGATCAAGTTCACCCGCGAGGGCCGCAAAGCCATCCTGAACAAGCTGGTCGAGGCCGAGGGTTTCGAGAAGTTCCTGCATGTCAAATACATGGGCACCAAACGGTTCGGTCTGGACGGTGGCGAAGCACTGATCCCCGCGATGGAGCAGATCATCAAGCGTGGTGGTCAGCTTGGCCTGAAAGACATCGTAGTCGGGATGCCGCACCGTGGTCGCCTATCGGTTTTGGCCAACGTGCTGCAAAAACCCTATCGCGCGATCTTCAACGAATTTCAGGGTGGCAGCTTCAAACCGGAAGAGGTCGATGGCTCGGGCGATGTGAAATACCACCTTGGCGCGAGTTCGGACCGCGAGTTTGATGGCAATATCGTGCACCTGTCGCTGACCGCGAACCCGTCCCACCTTGAGGCCGTGAACCCGGTGGTGCTGGGCAAGGTGCGCGCCAAGCAGGAACAGATGAACGACAAGGACCGCGATCAGGTTCTGCCGATCCTTCTGCACGGCGACGCGGCCTTTGCCGGTCAGGGTGTTGTGGCCGAAGGCTTTGGTCTGTCGGGTCTGGTCGGTCACAAGACCGGCGGCACGATGCATATCGTGGTGAACAACCAGATCGGGTTCACCACCGCGCCGCATTTCAGCCGTTCGTCACCCTATCCGACGGATATCGCGCTGATGGTGGAGGCCCCGATCTTCCACGTGAACGGGGATGACCCCGAAGCCGTGGTGCACGCGGCCCGCGTCGCGATTGAGTTCCGCCAGAAGTTCCACAAGGACGTGGTTCTGGACATTTTCTGCTATCGCCGCTTCGGTCACAACGAAGGCGACGAGCCGATGTTCACCAACCCGCTGATGTACAAGCGGATCAAGAAACACCAGACCACGCTTCAGATCTATACTGATCGTTTGGTGAAAGACGGGTTGATCCCGGCTGGCGAGATTGAAGATATGAAAGCTGCGTTCCAGGCCAAGATGAACGAGGAGTTCGAGGCCGGGAAGGACTACAAACCCAACAAGGCCGATTGGCTGGATGGGCGCTGGTCGCATCTGGACAAGGAAAGCGACGAATATCAGCGTGGCAAGACCGAGATTTCGTCGGACACGCTGGCCGAGATCGGCAAGGCGCTGACCACGGTGCCGGAAGGTTTCCCTCTGCACAGAACCGTGGGCCGGTTGCTGGACGCCAAGAAAGAGATGTTCGACAGCGGCAAAGGGTTTGACTGGGCCACTGGCGAGGCGATTGCCTTCGGCTCGCTGGTGACGGAAGGGTTCCCGGTCCGCCTGTCGGGGCAGGACGCCACGCGTGGCACGTTCAGCCAGCGCCATTCCGGCCTGATCAATCAGGACACGGAAGAACGCTATTATCCGCTGAACCACGTGCGCGAAGGTCAGGCACGTTACGAGGTCATCGACTCGATGCTGTCGGAATACGCGGTTCTTGGGTTCGAATATGGTTATTCGCTGGCCGAACCCAACGCGCTGGTGATGTGGGAAGCGCAGTTCGGCGACTTTGCCAACGGCGCGCAGATCATGTTCGACCAGTTCATCTCGTCTGGCGAGTCGAAATGGCTTCGGATGTCCGGCCTGACGGTTCTTCTGCCGCATGGTTATGAAGGGCAGGGGCCGGAACACAGCTCGTCCCGGCTGGAACGCTTCCTGCAAATGTGTGGCGGTGACAACTGGATCGTCGCCAACTGCACCACGCCCGCCAACTATTGTCACATTCTGCGCCGTCAGTTGCATCGCGGCTATCGCAAGCCGCTGATCCTGATGACGCCGAAGTCGCTGCTGCGTCACAAGCTTGCGGTGTCGAACGCGAAAGACTTCACCGAAGGGTCCAGTTTCCACCGCGTGTTGTGGGATGATGGCGACCGTGACAACGGCACAGGTCGGTCCGAGGCCAAGCTTGTCACGGACAAGAAGATCAAGCGCGTCGTGATGTGTTCGGGCAAGGTCTATTACGACCTGCTGGAGGAACGTGACCGTCGCGGCATTGAAGACGTCTATCTGCTGCGCCTTGAGCAGTTCTATCCCTTCCCCGCCATGTCGCTGGTGAAGGAGTTGGAACGTTTCAAAGGGGCGGAAATCGTCTGGTGCCAGGAAGAGCCCAAGAACCAGGGTGCCTGGTTCTTCGTTGAACCGAATATCGAATGGGTGCTGACCCGGATCGGGGCCAAGCACACGCGGCCCGTCTATGCCGGTCGCCCGGCATCGGCATCGCCTGCCACCGGTCTGGCATCTCAGCACAAAGCACAACAAGAGGCGCTCGTGGACGCGGCGCTGAACCTGGAAGGGAAATAAGCCATGAGCATCGAAGTAAGGGTCCCAACATTGGGCGAAAGCGTCACCGAAGCCACGGTCGCCACATGGTTCAAGAAACCCGGTGATGCCGTGGCGGTGGACGAAATGCTCTGCGAGCTTGAAACCGACAAGGTGACGGTCGAAGTGCCGTCGCCCACCGCCGGTGTGATGGGTGAGATTGTCGCCGCCGAAGGTGAAACCGTGGGTGTCGACGCGCTTCTGGCAACCATCAGCGAAGGCGAAGGGGCGGCCCCGGCACCTGCACCCGAGAAGAAAGCCGACACCGCGCCCGCCGCCTCTGGCGATGATGCGCCTGCCGTCGATGTCATGGTGCCCAGCCTTGGCGAAAGCGTGACCGAGGCGACCGTGTCAAGCTGGTTCAAACAGGTTGGCGATACCGTGGCACAGGATGAAATGCTGTGCGAACTGGAAACCGACAAGGTGTCGGTCGAGGTCCCAGCCCCTGCCGGTGGTGTGCTGACCGAAATTCTTGCCGCCGAAGGCACCACCGTCGATGCCTCGGCCAAGCTCGCGGTGATCAGCGGCAGTGCAGATGGGGCTGTCGAACCCGCGCCCAAACCCGCCGCGGCACAGGCATCCGCAACGACCGGCAAGGACGTGGAAGATGCCCCATCGGCCAAGAAAGCCATGGCCGAAGCCGGTCTGAAACCGGGCGACGTGCAAGGCACGGGGCGCGATGGTCGCGTGATGAAGCATGACGTCGCTGCCGCCGTGGCCGCTCCGAAAGCTGCCCCTGCGCCTGCTGCCGCGCCCGCCGCACCGCGTGCCGCTGGGGACCCCGCCCGCGAAGAACGCGTGAAAATGACGCGCCTGCGCCAGACCATCGCGCGCCGCCTGAAAGACAGCCAGAACACCGCCGCCATGCTGACCACCTATAACGAGGTCGACATGACCGAGGTGATGGCGCTGCGCAACGAATACAAAGCCGAGTTCGAAAAGAAACACGGCGTGCGCCTGGGCTTCATGTCCTTCTTCACCAAGGCCTGCTGTCACGCGCTGAAAGAGGTGCCCGAGGTGAACGCCGAGATTGACGGCACCGACATTGTTTACAAGAACTACGTGAACATGGGCGTCGCTGCGGGCACGCCCACGGGTCTGGTCGTGCCGGTGATCAATGACGCCGATGCGATGTCCTTCGCCGCGATCGAAAAAGCCATTGCCGAAAAGGGCCGCCGCGCCCGTGATGGCAAGCTGTCGATGGACGAAATGCAGGGCGGCACCTTCACCATCTCGAACGGCGGTGTCTATGGCTCGCTTATGTCTTCGCCGATCCTGAACCCACCGCAGTCGGGTATCCTTGGTATGCACAAAATCCAGGACCGCCCGATGGCGATCAACGGAGAGGTCGTGATCCGCCCGATGATGTATCTGGCACTGTCCTATGACCACCGCATCGTTGACGGCAAGGGTGCCGTGACCTTCCTTGTGCGCGTGAAAGAAGCACTGGAAGATCCGCGTCGGTTGTTGATGGATTTGTGAGGCTGAACTTCGGATGTTCAAAAGGTTGTTCGAAGATTTGCATCCGATGAAGCGTGGTTTATCTAGCCGCGAGGGAACCTTGTTCGACCAACTGTTGATTGTTGTCGTTTTCCGCCGTCATCTTAGAGCACAAGCAACTCAATCTGAGGTTAAAGATCTAGCAAAATCGCTAAAAGCATCTTGTCGAGAGCTCGGCTGGAACCGAAAAACCGCTGATAGACTGGTTAACTTTGGGGCGAAAAACTATCTACTTTATCGCCCCAAAGAAACTGAGATCTCGTTGGGTACTAGTATCCAAGAGGTCATCCGCCGCGAACTGAATTGGTGCTTGTCACACGATGTAACTTCAATATCGGATTTGGAGATCCATTGTTCAGGTGCGATAGAACAGCTTGTTTCGGAGGTTCGCTCATTGAAGATCGAATGAAAGGGATGGATCTATGACCCCCGAACTCACCATCCTCGCCCTCGCAGGCCTGCTGCAAGTGGTCCAGTTCTGCATCTACTCCGTTCTGGCGCAGATGCAGGTGGGGTCGAAATACGCGGCCTCGCCCCGTGACAAGCCGCGGGAGCTGACGGGCATCGCAGGTCGGGCGCAGCGGGCGTTGAATAACCATTTCGAAGGGCTGATCCTGTTCACGGCGGCAGTCGTGGTCGTCACGCTCTCGGGCCGGTCCACCGCGACGACGGCGACATGCGGCTATGTCTATCTGGGCGCTCGGCTGTTGTATCTTCCCGCCTACCTGTTTGGCTGGGCGCCATGGCGCTCGCTGATCTGGTTCGTGGGCTTCCTTGCGACGACCGTGATGTTGATCTCGGCGCTCATATGAATATCACTAGGCAAGAATGCTCCGGGGTGAGCGGGACGATGGCGGACATACGCCACGCCCAGACCCCAAATGAAAGGAACAAGACACATGGCAGACTATGACGTAATCATCATCGGCGGCGGTCCGGGCGGCTATGTCTGCGCGATACGCTGTGCACAGCTTGGCCTGAAAACCGCGTGCGTCGAAGGGCGCGAGACCTTGGGCGGCACCTGCCTGAACGTCGGCTGCATTCCGTCCAAGGCGCTTTTGCACGCATCGCACAGCCTGCACGAGGCCGAACACAACTTCGCCAAGATGGGTCTGAAGGGCAAAAGCCCTTCGGTCGATTGGAAGCAGATGCTGGCCTATAAGGATGACGTCATCGGCCAGAACACAAAGGGCATCGAGTTTCTGTTCAAGAAAAACAAGGTCGACTGGATCAAGGGCTGGGCGTCGATCCCCGCCGCCGGTCAGGTCAAGGTCGGCGACGAAGTCCACAACGCCAAGAACATCGTACTTGCCTCCGGGTCCGAGCCGTCGACCCTGCCCGGGGTCGAGGTGGACGAGAAAATCGTCGTGACCTCGACCGGTGCGCTTGAATTGCCGAAGGTTCCCAAGAAGATGGTTGTGATCGGGGCCGGTGTGATCGGGCTTGAGATGGGGTCGGTTTATGCACGTCTGGGCACCGAGGTTACGGTCGTTGAATTCCTTGACGCCATCACACCAGGGATGGACAGCGATCTGGCCAAGACCTTCCAGCGTGCGCTGAAAAAGCAGGGGCTGAGCTTTGTCATGGGCGCGGCTGTTCAGAATGTGGACGCCAAGAAAACGAAGGCGACTGTGAACTACAAGCTGCGCAAGGATGACAGCGAGCACGCGATTGATGCCGATGTGGTGCTGGTTGCCACAGGCCGCCGTCCGTATGTCGAAGGGTTGGGTCTGGACGCGCTGGGTATGAAAATGACCGAACGCGGGCAGATCGCGACCGATCATTGGAAAACCTCCGTGTCGGGTGTCTGGGCCATTGGCGATGTCATCGAAGGCCCGATGCTGGCTCACAAAGCGGAAGACGAGGGCATTGCGGTGGCCGAGGCGATTGCCGGCCAGGCGGGCCATGTGAACTATGATGTCATTCCGGGCGTCGTCTATACAGCGCCTGAAGTGGCCTCTGTCGGCAAGACCGAGGAACAGTTGAAGGAAGAGGGCCGCGGCTACAAGGTCGGCAAGTTCAGCTTCATGGGCAATGCCCGCGCCAAGGCCGTGTTCCAGGGCGAGGGCTTTGTAAAAATTCTGGCTGACAAGGACACCGACCGCGTTCTGGGCGTCCACATCATGGGCCCAGCGGCGGGCGAATTGATCCACGAGGCTTGCGTGCTGATGGAATTCGGCGGATCAGCCGAAGACCTGGCCCGCACCTGTCACGCCCACCCGACTTTCTCGGAAGCTGTGCGCGAGGCCGCGCTGGCTTGTGGCGATGGCGCGATCCACGCGTAATCCCTCGTAGACACGCATGAAAAAAAGCCACCGGATCGCTCCGGTGGCTTTCGTCTTTTCTGACACATCTCTGTGTCCGGTGTCATCTCATTCGAATTTCCGAATCTCGCCCGACTTGAGGCGCGACAGGTAGCTGTCCAACTCGCGCTTCACGACGGGCATCAGGAAATACAGCGCCAGGATGTTCACGACCGCCATGGCAAAGATCGCCGCGTCCGAGAAGTCGATCACCGGACCAAGGTTGGCCGAGGCACCGATCACCACGAAGATGCAGAAGATCACCTTGAAGGTCAGTTCTTTCCTTTGGCCTTCGCCGAACAGGAAAGTCCACGCCTTGAGGCCATAGTAGGACCAGCTGATCATGGTCGAGAAAGCGAACAGGATCACCGCGATGGCGAGGACATATTTGAACCAACCGAACGAGGCCGAGAATGCAGCCGATGTCAGCGCAACCCCCTTGTTGCCGTCAATGGTCTGAATCGTCGCCCCGCCTTCATCCAGCAGATACATACCGGTTGCAGGATCGCTGATCAATTGGCCCGTGATGATGATCACAAGCGCCGTCATGGTGCAGATCACGACGGTATCGATGAACGGCTCAAGCAGGGACACAAAGCCCTCGGTGATCGGTTCCTTGGTGCGCACGGCCGAGTGGGCAATCGCAGCCGACCCAACGCCGGCTTCGTTCGAGAACGCCGCCCGTTTGAAGCCTTGGATCAGTGCACCAACCATACCGCCAGCAACACCAAGACCGGTGAAAGCGCCTGCGAAGATCTGGCCGAACGCCCAGCCGATCATGTCTGCGTTTATCAGCAGGATGATCAAGGCGGTCAACACGTAGAGCACACCCATGAACGGCACAACTTTTTCAGTCACGCTGGCGATGGATTTCAGACCGCCCACGATTACCGCAAAAACGATGCCAGCGAAGATGATACCGGTGATCCAGCCCGGAAAATCTCCGACCACATTTGTGATTTGTGCATGTGCCTGATTGGCCTGGAACATATTCCCGCCGCCCAATGCGCCCAAGATACAGAAGATCGAGAACAAGACCGCCATGAATTTGCCAGCGGGCAGGCCGCGCTCGGCAAAGCCCTTGGTCATGTAATACATCGGGCCACCCGACACGGTGCCATCCTCGTATTCGTTACGGTATTTCACACCCAACGTACATTCGGTAAACTTCGACGCCATGCCCAACAGGCCCGCAAGGATCATCCAGAAGGTGGCACCTGGCCCTCCGATGCCGACCGCGACGGCCACACCTGCGATGTTGCCAAGCCCGACCGTGCCTGAAAGGGCGGTTGCCAAGGCTTGGAAGTGGCTGACCTCACCGGCGTCATTGGGGTCAGAGTAATCGCCTTTCACAAGCGCGATCGAATGCGGGAAGGCCCGGAATTGGATCAAGCCGAAATAGATTGTGAAGACCGTTGCCGCAACCACCAGCCAAGCAACGATCCACGGGAAGGACGTGCCGGGGAAAGGGCTGAAGATGAAGTTGACGAACCAGCCGGTTGAACTGGCAAATATGTCGTTGATTTTCTGGTCCATGGATTGGGCCATCGCGGGCGCTGTCGCCGCCAGCATGGCCGGTGCGGCCCATGCCGCTGCCTTGATTGAGTAATTCATAACTATCCCTGTTCGCATTGTTTTTTTAAGGAACGATGGTGACGGGCACCGGCGAGATCTGCGCCAATGTGCCCGCGACCGAGCCGAAGATGCGTGATGACAGGCCCGAATTGCCGGTGCGGCCAACGATCACTTGCGTGGCACCCTCGGCTTTCACGATATCGCACAGCGTATCAGCGATGCCGCCGTATTTCAGGGCGGTCGAGACCTTGACCCCGCTGTCGGCCAGCCCCTTGACGACGGGCGTCAGCACTGCCTTTTCCGCGCGCTCCAACTCCTCACCGCGCCGTTTGTGGCGTTCTTCGATCTCGTTTGGTGTCAGGAATGAATAGGGTGACCATTCCAGCACATGCGCCACGACAAGTGCAGCGCCCTGCGATTTGGCCAGCCGAACCGCGAAATCCAGCGTCGCTTTGGAACTGTCGCTGCCATCGTATCCGACGACGATCTTATTGGACATTTTCTTCCTCCCTTGGGTGAACGTGTCACGTGTTAAGCAACTGTAGCCTAGCAGCGGTTGATCTGAAAAGGTTCCTTAATTTCTTGCAATGAAGGATGTTTTACGTAAAAACTATCGAACATACCTGATTGATCGGAAAATTTACGATGGATAAGCTGGACACGAGGATTCTTTCCATCCTTCAAAAGGACGGCTCGATTTCAATGTCGAAGCTTTCAGACAAGGTGGGTCTGTCGATCTCGGCCTGCCATCGGCGGGTCAAATTGTTGGAGGCGGACGGGTTCATCACCAATTACGCGGCGCGCCTGAACCGCAAGGCCATCGGCTTGGAAATTCAGGTGTTTATCGAGGCGAAGCTGGTCAGTCAGCGGCGTGAGGACATTCAGGCCTTCGAGGCGGCAATTCTTGAAATGCCAGAGGTGCTGGAATGTCATCTGATCTCAGGCGAGTTTGATTACTTGCTGCGAGTCGCGGCCAGAAACACCGAGGATTACGAGAAACTATATCGCGAAAGGCTGACTTCCATTCCGTCGTTCGCGCAGATGAAAACACTGCTCAGCTTGTCGACGGTGAAAGAGTTTCGGGGGTTTCATCTGGGTTGACTGCGGTCCGTGATCAATCGGCCACCAGCATTTTCAAACCTTGCGTCACGTCCGTGCGCACCGCCAGTCGCAGGGCGGGTTCGTCACCGGCTGACAGAGCGGACAAGATCATCCGGTGGTGGCGTTGCAGATCGGTGCGTTGGCGACGCGCATAAAGGGCACGCATGGTCGGGCCGAGTTGCAGCCACACCGTTTCAGCCACAGCAAGGATCGCCGGCGCCTGTGCCCGAAGATAGAGCGTTCGGTGAAATTCCAGATTGGTACGCAGATAGCCGACCGCGTCTTGCTTGGTGACGCATTCCGACACCCGTACGTTGATGGCGCGCAGCCTGTCGATAAGCGCCATATGGGCGCGGGGCAGGGCGCGGGCCGCCAGCTCGGGTTCCAGCAGCGAGCGCAGCGCGGCCAACTCTTCGATCCGTTCGGCGGTTAGGTCGGGTGCTGACACTCGTCCGGAACTGGACAGTGTCAACGCGCCCTCGGCGGCCAGTCTGCGCACCGCTTCGCGGGCAGGGGTCATCGAGACGTCGTATTCCTTGCCGATCCCGCGGATTGTCAGGCTTTGGCCGGGGTCCAGCTCTCCGTGCATGATCCGCGCACGCAGGCTGCGATAGACGCGCTCATGGGCGCTGGACGTATCGGATGGTGAACGGGTTTGAGCCTGCATGTCGTAACTGTGATCACAAATTGGCGTGGCGTCAACACGCCCATGCGTTCAGTCGCGAAAGCGATAGCGATGCAGACCTGCGCCATGGTTGCGCAGCCACTGTCGGGGTGTTTGATAGGCCGGGCAAATGGCTTCAACCTGCGCCCAGAATGCAGCCGAGTGATCCATATGCACGAGATGCGCAACCTCATGCGCCGCGACATAGTCCAACACCGCTTCGGGCGCCATCACCAACCGCCAGGAATACATCAGGTTGCCCGTCGAACTACAGGATCCCCAGCGCGAGCGCGTGTCGCGCAGCGTCAGGCGACCGAAATTGCGGCCAACCATGTCTGCATAGTGATCACTTGCCTTCGCCAGCCGGTCGCGCGCTTCGCGTTTCAAAAGCGCCTCAAGTCGGACGGCGGTCTTGCGGGCGTCACCGGGTGGCAGAATGAATTTGCCATCGCGGACGCGTGCGGCCCGTATTGGTGCCTCGGTGATCTGATGAGACTGGCCAAGAAATGGTAGGGTAGAGCCAAGGGCCGGACGCTTTTCTGGCATCGCATCTGCCAGATGCTTGCGAATCCAATCGGCGCGTTCCGAGACAAATCGCACTGCCTCGTGGCGCGACGCCCCGTGTGGGACGGTCAAAGTCACGCGGCCATCCAGTTTGGAAACTCGCAAAGACAATCGCCGCGCCCGCACCGAAGGGCGCAACAAAACAGTAACGTCTGGTGTGCCTGCCAGATCAATGTGTTCAGCTTCGGTCAGCCTGCTTGCCTGTTTTGACCAGAACATATGGTCCCTTTTTTCCTTACAATTGCCACGGTATCCGCCCATAAGGGGAAAAGCCTTTGACACCTCTGCACACATGTGGCAGTTGGCGGCAAATCTCGCACGACTTAGACAGAACGGAAAGGGTTTTACATGCCCAAGGAAGAATGGGGCGTCAAACGCGTCTGCCCGACCACCGGTAAACGCTTTTATGACCTGAACGCCAATCCGGTGGTCAGCCCCTATACGAGTGAGGTTGTGAACCTCGAAACTGGCAAAGCATCGCGCACTATGGTTGCCGACAAAGAAGACAAAGCCGCAATGAAGGACGATCTGGTCGATGACGCAGATGCGGTTCTTGAAGACGATGAAGATGTCGATGTCGATCTGGGCGATGACGTTCTGGAAGACGACGATGAAGATGAAGTCTCGCTGGACGACATCGCCGACGTCGCCGCAGATGACGACGACTAAGCGGCACTGAATTTTTAGCAAAGGCGACTTTTAGGCTTGAACCCTAATGCGCCTTTGCATAAATACCGCGCATTGACGGCGGAAACGCCTTCGGATGGGGCCTTAGCTCAGTTGGTAGAGCGCTTGCATGGCATGCAAGAGGTCAGCGGTTCGACCCCGCTAGGCTCCACCAAATTCTCCATGTGAATGGCCACATAGTTTGACCCCTATGGACAGCACTTTGACCCCTATGGCCACATAGATTGTCTTTTTCTGGCAGCACCACTGACCCTATCTGGTGATAGCGGACCTTCAGTCAGAGCGCGGCGAAAGAGGAAAAAGAGCCCTTGGTGGCGAATGCTGCGCAACGATTGAATCACCGCTCGCGGGAAATACGCAGTTCTCAGCTAGAACATGTCCCTCGTGGCGAGACCCACAGGACGGTTAAGTACTTAGAGCCAACGCCTCCTTTAATTCAGCATAGATTTCGACAGCAATTTCTTGGACCTGATCCGCCAAAGAACGTGCCTCGTCCTCTTTGAGCCCCGTCGTTGGAATCGGTGCGCCAAAACGAATAAGTATCTTTCCTGCGCGCGCGCGCATTGAACCAAGCGGCATTACTTGGTGGCCACCGCAGAATACAAGGGGAATTATGGGAACTTGCGCCCGTATTGCGATTAGACTTCCTCCGACCTTGAACCTTCCAACCGCGTCCTGGCCTTGCAGCCGACCCTCACCACCCCAAGCCAGCCGCTCTCCGCGTTTCAGGGCGGCCACTATTTTATGAAGCAAGCGTTCAGTGGCCTGACGATTCCCTCTTGGAACCAATTCGATCCCCGCCTTGCGAGCGGCCGAGCGTCCAAAAGGAAGATAACCGTAGAGTTCCGCTGCCGCCGCGCGATCAATATGGCCCCACAAAGATGAACCATAGGCCATCACGTCGGCGAACGATGTTTCATTGTAGTTCAGAACGCAACCTTTGCCCGGGCTGGGTGGCTCACCATGCATCTCAACGTTAACGCGGCAGGTTGCGAGGAACTTAGCGCATTGACTTGCCATGAGCATGCGCGCCTGTTCCTTGTTCATCGTGGAAAGTGCAATACGCGCGTTCACGATCGGAGCTTCAGACAACCAAACTAGTGAAGCGCGTGTGCCGCGCCAGGTCTCTGCAATCTTATCCATCCGTCTATACTCGGAGAAAGCGGACATTTAGTCTACCTCTGCGAACTAAGGCTTTGTCCGCACCTGAAACATTGAAGTGGTCCCACCTTTTAGGACAGGTTTGCAGCGTTTCTAAGGTGTATCAGGTTTAGATTTCATGCTGCTTTTTGCTCTTCTAAGCCCGCCCAATATGCGTCGTCCGGCGTCTGCCGATCAAGTGCGGAATGGGAGCGCTTGTGATTGTAGAACTCCAACCACTTTCTGATCCCTGCCTTTGCCTCTGATCCGGTTTCCCCGGCATGTAGGTAGACGCATTCATACTTCAGGGATCGCCAGAGCCTTTCGACGAAGATGTTATCGGGAAACCGGCCTTTTCCGTCCATGGGGACGCTCACGCCGGATCGCCGCAAACGGTCTGTCCAAGCAAAGGACGTGAACTGGCTGGTTTCGATGATTTCGGCAGGGGCAGAGACAAGCTAGCAGGGGCAGAGACAAGCTAGTTATCAAAAACGGGTCAATCAGGAGCTTCATTCGGTTTTCGAGCGGGTCAAAGGGTGGTCAGCGATCTGCGCGCGCTGTCTCCATTGTGTATGCAGTCGGGTTTCCCCATCTTGTCACCCGAAATGTGATGCACAGATGTTGCGAGCGATGGTGTGCAAGGCTTGGACGCGATAAGAACCTCCTATGACAATACCTGAAGCAATTATTTTCGATCTGGACGGCACCTTGGTCCATTCGGCACCGGATTTGCAGGCCGCAACCAATGTGGTTTTGGCTGCACTAGACCGCGCGCCTCTCGATCTGCAGACCATTATCTCATTCATCGGTGATGGCGTCGAAAAATTGGTTGAACGGAGCTTGAAGGCAACGGGCGAGTTTAACGACAGTCTGCAAGCAGAAGCCTTGACGCTTTTTCTGGAAAACTATGAGCAGAATATGACGACATTGACCCGCCCGTACCCGGGCGTGGTTGAATGTCTTGAACAGTTGTGCGCGTCTGACGTGCCGTTGGGTGTTTGTACGAACAAGCCGACTGAACCTGCTCGAAGAATTTGCGCAGAACTTGGTCTTACACGGTATTTCAACGTGATCGTGGGTGCCGAACCCAATGTGGCGAAGAAGCCTGACCCAGCGCCATTGCATGGCTGTATCTCTGGTCTTGGGACAACCCCGGATAAATCGGTTTATGTCGGTGACAGTGCTATTGATTTTCAAACTGCGCGAAATGCAGCGGTTCCGTTCCGGCTGTTTTCGGGCGGCTATCTGAATGGAAAGATACTGGATGTTCCGACGGAAAACTGTTTCAGAGATTGGACCGAAGCAGACTTTCTCAACCGTTGATAGCAGTCGAATTATTTCTTGCTTGTTAGCGCTATTCCGCTCTAGCCTCACCGTCTAGGGAGGATATTTTCATGAAAGTAATGACCACACTTCTGTCCGGAGCCGCTTTGGTATTTAGCCTTTCGCTGGCCGGGCCTGCCGCTGCACAAGACTGCCCGCGGGGCACTTTGGACGAAAGGTTTTGTGACGTTGACGGGGATCTGCTGGCAGACACACCCACAGACCCAGCCGAGCAAATTGACCCTGACACCCTGATTTTTGCCTATACGCCCGTTGAAGACCCGGCGGTTTACAAAGAGGCTTGGTCTGATTTCCTGACGCATCTGGAAAATGAAACTGGCAAGCCGGTCATGTTTTTCCCTGTGCAAAGCAACGCCGCACAGATTGAAGCAATGCGGTCAGGACGGCTGCATATTGCAGGGTTCAACACCGGGTCGAACCCCTTGGCTGTGAATTGTGCAGGTTTCAATCCGTTCACTATCATGGCGTCATTGGACGGCAATTTTGGATATGAGATGGAGATCATCACCTATCCTGGCTCTGGTATTGAAAAGGTTGAGGACATCAAGGGCAAGCAATTGGCCTTCACGTCGCCAACTTCGAACTCGGGTTTCAAAGCGCCTTCTGCTATCCTGAAGGGCGATTTCGATATGTTGCCTGATCGCGATTTCGAACCTGTCTTTTCGGGCAAGCACGACAACTCGATCCTTGGTGTGGCCAACAAAGACTATGTGGCGGCCTCCATCGCCAACTCGGTCAAGTCGCGCATGATCAGCCGGGATGTCATCAAAGAAGACGACGTCAAAGTGATCTATAAATCGCAGACGTTTCCAACCACCGGGTTTGGCACGGTTTACAACCTTAAACCTGAGCTGAAGGAAAAGATACGTAACGCGTTCTTTAGCTTCGAATGGGAGGGCACGTCGCTACAGGCTGAGTTTGAGAAATCAAATGAGGGTCAATTCCTGGAAATGACCTACAAGGAATTTTGGGATGTGATCCGCAAGATCGATACAGCCAATGGCGTAAGCTACGCTTGCGAATAAATATCGTTGGGGCGGACCAGAAGGTTCGCCCCATCCAACAACAAGAACTGGGGCGGGGAGGCTTTCATGCTGCGGCTTGAGAAGCTTGTAAAGACGTACAAGACCGGGGATCAGGCGCTGAAAGCGGTCGACCTGGATATCCCAGAAGGTCAGGTTCTGGCGTTGATCGGCCCATCTGGCGCGGGGAAGTCGACGCTAATCCGATGTATCAACAGGTTGGTTGAGCCAACGTCGGGCAAAGTTTACCTGGCTGATACGGAATTGACTGGGTTGTCGGCTGGCGCTCTGCGAAAAGAACGTCGGCGCATGGGAATGATTTTTCAGGAATATGCGCTCGTCGAAAGACTGACGGTGATGGAAAATGTGCTGTCTGGTCGATTGGGTTATGTCGGGTTCTGGCGCAGCTTTATGCGCAAGTTCCCTCAGTCCGACGTGGACGAAGCGTTCCGCCTGCTTGACCGTGTCGGGCTTGCACATATGGCTGACAAACGTGCGGATGAACTGTCGGGCGGGCAACGCCAAAGGGTGGGTATTTGCAGGGCCCTGATCCAAGATCCTGCGCTTCTGCTGGTCGATGAACCGACTGCATCGCTTGATCCAAAAACATCCCGTCAAATCATGCGATTGATCTGCGAGCTTTGCAAAGAACGCGGATTGGCGGCGATTATCAACATCCATGACGTGGCACTGGCGCAGATGTTTGTGCAGCGCGTCATCGGATTGCGCGTCGGCGCTGTCGAATTTGATGGCCCGCCCGAAGGTTTGACGCCCGACGTGCTGACGACGATTTATGGCGAAGAGGACTGGGAAGCCACGATTGAAGCGGTCGATGACGACGAAGAGGCCGTCGGATGAATACGGAACTCGAAACGATCTTGGGCAAGCCGTGGAAGAAAAAGCCGTTCGTTCAACGCGCTTGGTTGCGTTGGCTTTTGCTTATCGGATTTGTGGCATACCTGATTGCCGCCTACATGACGATCGAGATCAACTGGTCTCGGGTATACGAGGGGCTGGAACGTGGCAAGCAGTTCGTGTTGGCCTTCACGAGCCCTGATTTCACGTCGCGATCGGCCGATATTTGGGGCGGGATGATCGAAAGCATCATTATGACGGTCGCATCATCCGTGGTCGGCATCTTGATTTCCATTCCCATTGCGCTTGGTGCGGCCCGCAATGTGGCGCCTTTGCCGATCTATTTCATTTGCCGTGGTATCATCGCAGTGTCGCGCGCCTTGCAAGAAATCATCGTCGCGATCCTGTTGGTCGCGATCTTTGGATTTGGACCGCTTGCCGGATTTCTGACACTTAGCTTCGCGACCATCGGATTCTTGTCAAAACTGCTGGCAGAAGACATCGAAAGCATGGACCGCGTGCAAGCCGAAGCCATCAAGGCGTCTGGTGCGAAATGGATGCAGTGGATCAACTACGGTGTGCAGCCTCAGGTCATGCCCCGCCTTATTGGGCTTTCGATGTATCGCCTCGACATCAATTTTCGTGAAAGTGCCATTCTGGGGTTGGTTGGTGCGGGCGGCATTGGCGCGACTCTTAACACTGCGTTCGATCGGTATGAATACGACACCGCAGCGGCCATTTTAATGATGATCATCATCATTGTCATGGCACTGGAATACCTGTCCGGTTTGATCCGGGCGAGGGTGCAATAATGCCGGTGCGCGAATACAACGAACTGAAGCTTTGGCAACGTCGCACCGGGCGTGAAAGCTTGTTTCATTGGTTGCTTTGGCTGACCGGTGTGGCGATCTTTGCCTATTCGTGGCAGCAGATATCCGCCGCGACCACATGGTTTTTCGTTTGGGATGCACCCCGGATTGCCAGTGATATCTGGACCCGTGCAACGCCGCCAAGGTGGTCATATATTTCACAACTGGGCAAACCCATCTGGGATACACTTAACATCGCGACACTTGGCACGATTATTGCGCTGATCCTTGCGGTGCCTGTGGCGTTCGCAGCTGCCCGAAACACCACGCCGTCAAAATTGTTTATCAGACCAGTTGCATTGTTGATCATCGTCTCAACGCGTTCGATCAATTCGTTGATCTGGGCATTGTTGCTGATTGCGATTATCGGCCCCGGCGTCTTCGCGGGCGTTGTTGCCATCGCAATTCGCTCAATCGGGTTCTGTGCGAAACTTCTTTACGAAGCGATTGAAGAAATTGACGAAACCCAAGTCGAGGCTATTTCCGCAACGGGCGCCAGCCGCTGGCAAATCATGGCATATGGTATCGTGCCGCAGATCCTGCCTGCTTTTGCCGGCATTGCAGTCTTCCGTTGGGACATCAATATTCGTGAAAGCACCGTGCTGGGGCTGGTGGGCGCGGGTGGGATCGGGCTGCAATTGTCGTCTTCGCTTAATGTGCTGGCGTGGCCGCAAGTCTCGCTGATCCTTTTGGTTATTTTGCTTGCAGTTGTGATTTCCGAATGGGTGTCAGCCAAAGTCAGAGGCGCGATCATTTGAACTTGCCCGAGGCTTTTGCTGCTTACGAAGCGGTTCGACATCGCTTGCCGGCGGTGCGACGCAAAGGGGCAAGCCAACGGTTGCCTGACCTTGATGCGTTAAGCGACACCATCGACACCTTCCTTTTGGACGCATTTGGGGTGCTGAACATCGGCGAGACAGCGATTGAAGGCGTGACCGAACGTGTGGCGGGTCTGCAAAAGACAGGAAAACGCGTGGTCGTGGTTTCGAATGCTGCTGGCTACCCTCACTCAACGCTGATGAAGAAATACAAGCGGCTGGGTTATGACTTCGCGCCAGAGGACGTGATCACAAGCCGGAAGACTGTGCTTCACGCCTTGTCATCCGAACCCGAAAGGCGCTGGGGTGTGATTGCACAGGAGAGCTTTGGGTGCGAAGGCCTGGAGCACCTTGATACGACCTTTCTGGCCGATGACGCATCGGACTATGACGCGGTTGACGGGTTCTTGATGCTCGGCAGTTCTAACTGGACTGAGGAAAGACAAGTGCTTTTGGAAGCCTCACTTGCCCATACTGCGCGCCCGGTATTAGTGGGAAACCCTGATATTGTTGCACCGCGCGAGCATGGTTTTTCCACGGAACCAGGCCATTTTGCCCATCGACTTGCGAACCGGACGGGAACTGAACCTCAGTTCTTCGGCAAACCATTTATGAATATTTTTGAACTGGCGTTTGCGCAGCTTGGTGGATGTGACGCGATCCGCACCGTCATGGTGGGCGACAGTCTGCACACAGACATACTGGGTGCACAGACAGCAGGAATAAAATCGGCTTTGATTTCAGGTTTCGGGTTCTTTGACGGCCACGACCCGCATCGGCTGATCGAGTTGTCGGGCATTGTTCCGGATTTCGTTCTGGAACGGCCCTAGGCTTAAGCAAGAGGGTAGCGGTTCGACTTGGCTAGGCTCTCCACCATTTCCCACCTCTGTCAGTGTTACAGAACGCGGCTGGGCGCTTTAGGGGCGTCAGCACAGCGTGGTGTCACTGAAACACCGACAGATCAACAAAGGACCCAATCGCGCTGGCCAGGATCGGCGAGGCGATGGCAAGGATGGATTTGAATGCCTCCATACTTGCAATACGCCTTATGTCGAAGCCTTCAAGCGTGCTGCCCAGCTTGGTTTCTCCGACCGCTTCGCTTGCCTGTTTGAACCGCTCGATCCGCACCTTCAGGATCAGGCTGACCGGCATATAGAATGACAGAATCAGCACCGTATAGGTCACGCCGCGAAACATGGACAAAGAACTGACAACACTGTCATGTGCGTTGCGCAGAATCGGGTCTGCGATCAAGGCACCGGGCCATTTCATCCAGGACAGCACAAGCACCATCCCGGTCGTCAGCAAGACACCGGCACAATAGAGATACCGCTGGGTGCTTTCCTGCGCGTTTTGCAGTGCCGTGGCCTCGGAAATCAGTGCGTTCTTGTTGCTGCGATCAATGCCAACAGGGTCGGCCAGTGACAGAACCATTCCCGCTATGATCGCCGCTGCCGCCAGTGAGGTCAGGATGTTGACGCGATCCAGCAGGTATTTCATCGCAAAGTATGCGCCCATATTCTCGCAAGGCCCTGTTAGTGCGCCGCCGGGGTCGCAGCCGGGCAGATTGCCGATGCCAAGCGCTGTGCGAAACAGGTTTTCGCCCAGCAAGGCTTGCGATTCAAAACTCGCGGGCATCCAGTCCGGCTCAAAAGTTGAAAAGCTGAGCGTCACCATGATGACCCCGACAATGCCGACCAGCGTATAGCAGATCGACTTTTTCGTATGGCGGGCATAAAGCTCGAATGAAAACATGGCGATAAGGGTGATGGTCACGGCCACGAATAAAAACAGGGCGGCAAGAAACTTGTAACGTCCGTCCAGCTCGATCAGCGGCGCCATCGGCGCAAGTTCGATCCCCTGCACCTGTAACGACGTATCACCGAACGTGCCCAGCAAATATTCTGAAGCAGTCAGCACCGCGACCGGCAAGAGAAGGATCAACAGATAGCGCGGTGCGATCTGTAGCTTTCCCGCAGTGACCGGTCGTGGCAACGGCACGGCGTCACTGTCGAGTGGTGGAGGCGCGTTTTCCTGTGTCATCCGATGTCGATATCCGCAATCAGGGTTTTGCGCGTGTCCGCCAGCTTATCGCGAATGATCTCGCGTATATCGGCGTAGATCGTCGGGCTAAGGACGACTTTCTGCGCGGACAGCCAGTAGTCAAGTTCGTTCTTGCCCCATGACACAAACAGGATGTTCTGCTTTTTGTCTTTGAAATTGAAGTTGAACGCGCCCAAAGCCATCGAGATTACGTCACCCGATGCCTCGGCGCTTCCGATCTGGAAATTGCCACCGGTCGAAGTGGAGGTTTCGAAATCAAACAGCTTGATTTTGCCGTCATCCGCTGCCAGCCCGCGCAGCGCCTCCATCGCGCTTTCGACGATCTTGAACTGGTTGCCGGTCGCGACCTGGGCAAGTGTGGCCAGGACGACCTTATCGAAGCTGCCATTGCCTTTCATCTTCTGGCTGGCCTCGAAAGGCGCGGCCTCGCGGGTCCATCCCATCAGGCTGAGCATATCCATATAGGTTGTGTGCCACAGCTCACGTTCCTTCACCGGGTCGGCCTTTGCGTCCGCCGCCCGCTGGGCAAACAGCGTTGACAAAAGCACGTCCTCTTTCTGGCTGGGGGTCAGGTTCTCGACGAACGAGATCACGCTGGATGCGCTGACCGCTGCTTGTAGCGATTGCTGGTGTGCTGCATTTTCAGACGTTGGGTCGAAATCGTCGTTCGACCGGCTGACCGGGTCCGCGAAGGCCGAACTGCGGGATTTCGCACCCGGTGCCGATCTGGGCTTGGCCAACATAGTTGCAATCAGAATTGCGATCCGTTCCGCAAGATCGCGCGGCTCGCGTTTTTTCAGGGGCGACGAGCCGGACAGCTTCATGTCTCGGAATGCCGGTGGCCATGTGGCGTTGACGCCGCGCGTGTCGATATGGGTGAAGCTGCTATAGCGGCCGATCCCGCCGGTGAAGAACCCCTCTTTGTCACGCAGCCAGCGCAGGGCTTTTGCCGCCTCGGGGGCAGACATTCCAGAGACCTTGAAATCCAACGCGCAGAACTTCATGTGCTGGCTTTGTTTGGCCCCACCAATACAAGCGTTATACGCCGGGCCACGATACGCGTTGGTGATGGCGATGGGTTTACCGATCCGGTCGCGGAAATGGTCCAGCGCCTGCGCGGTCTTGGCGATATTGGTCCACAAGCCGCGCGGTGGATAGGTGTTCTTGCCCTGACATTTCCCGCCGGGGGTCGAGTGCCCTCCACCCAGGATCAGGAACTCATCCGTACCGAAATTTTTCAGCCCAAGTGACCGGATAAATCCGTCGAAGTCCGCATAGTCTGGCCACTCAAGCGCCGCCGTGGCGCTGCGGAAGCCCGCCCCACGTGTCTTGGCTGACAGGATCGCATCAAGCTCGGCATCAGGCAGAAGGTCATTTTCGTCTCCTTCATCCTCGGTCATCGGATCGACCGATGCAGAGAATGATTTGGCCGCCACTGTGCCCGTTCCGGATGAAATACCGGCAGGTTGCAAGGTGAAGGGCCGATCAAGAACGAAATTCGGCTGTTTCAGCAACCGTTCAAACAGTTGCGGAGTTTGGCTGTCGCTGCCGATCTCGGCGTCGATTGCGGCACGGAAGGCGCGGTAGTCGCCGGTGAAGCGTCCGCCGTTCCAGACGTTCAGAAGGGCGCCGGTGAAGGCCCCGTTTTGCGGCCCGTCCATCGCATATTGCGTATCCTTGCACGCCCCAAGGTTCAGGACAGACGCCTGAATGGGGCTGCTGAGCGGCGCGGTCATGACGCTTTCTTTCATCGCGCTGTAAGACTTCGACGCAGTGCGATAGGCGGCTTCGTTGGCCCGCCAGACTCGATCTTCAACATAAAGCGGCATGGCCCGGATGCGCGGGTCTTGCGGGATGACGCGCCCAAACAACTCGGCCGGGGCGGTGGGACCAAACCGCGCCATCGACCCGGAATGGCAAGTGTCCGGCATGATCAGCACGCGAACCCCATCGCGGAACAGGGTCCAGAGCATATAAAGCTCGTCATCCGCGATCTGGAAATCATACAGGCATAAGGTTTCGTCCATCCGCTGGCTGTCGTCGTCATGGTCTTCGTCCTGATTGAAATCGGGCACCCGCCCGCCATGGCTGGACACGGTAAAAAGGAACATGTCACCCGGGGAAAGGTCTTTTGCAGCGCGCTTTATTTCGTCCACCACGTTCTGGCGGGTGGCGTCACTGGTCAACACAAGCTGCGGTTTGAACCCCTCGCTTTCAGCGATACCCTGCATCGCAAGAGCGTCGGCTTCGCAGGCGGCCAGTTGACCATCCCAGCCGTCATAATGCGTCGGATCCACGGAGTTGATACCGACATGCAAGGACATGCCTTTTGCCGGGCCTCCAGCGATGACCGGGGGCGCTTGCAAGGCGCGTGACAACTCGACGGCCGAGCCAAACGGGCCGCTCACAACAACAGGCGGTCCGCTGCGGGCGTTGGCGATGCGATTGATCTCGAGCTGGAATTTGCGCGCGACATCGCCATAGCCTTCGCCTGTCGGGTGCAGCCCGTCGAACCAACGATTATTGCCCACCACACCCCGGCAATCAATATAGGTGACATTGGGCATCGACCGGGACAGGCGGCGCAGGCGTCGGTTGAACTGGTCCATCATCTCGGCGGCGATGGCCATTTGCAGCGCGCGGTCGCGAATGCCCCGCGATTCCATCGGTTGGCCAAGCCACTTATCCTTGTTGGGCACGGGATAGTCATAGCCGTGGCACAGGATGTTGACATGGGGGAACCTTTGCTGCACCTGCCGGAACATCCGCCCATAATGCCCGAGCGCGTCATCGAGCAGCGCCTGGAAGGATGGCAGCAGGTAATCAGCAGGGGCGAGTTCGGGGTCGAAAGCCTCTAGATGGGAGGCCAGAGCGCCGCCAGCGACCAGATCGTTGCCGCCTCCTGACAGAAGCAATATCTCGGCGCCTGTTTCTTCCAGCGCGCGGATATATTCCTGTTTGTCCGCCATACGTTTCAGCAGATCGCCTGCGGCGCCCAGCGAATAGATCGCATAGCTGGCCATCAAGTGGTCGATCGTGTCGCGCAGGCGGATGGGATACTGAAACCAACTGTCCCCTTCGGACACGATGATCGGGCCGTCATAGCCCTGTGCCAGTTTCTTCTGAAACGCGCTTTTGCGGTTCATCCGTGCAAACCAGTTGGCCGAGTTCATCAACGCCGCCGTGCGTTGGGCGGCGTTGGCGCCGCGAGGAATCTGAACGGTCGCAGGGTTCAGCTTGAACTTGGGGGAGAATGGACCTGATCGTTCCTCATCAAGTATGAAATACTCTGAGAGTTCGGATTCATCGGCGTTCAGATCCGACATTTTCGACATCAGTTGTTCAACAGTGATCTTGGTCAATGGTCTTCTCCTTGATGGCGTTCAGTGTCCCTTTTCCTGAAATCCTCTTATGCATTCGAAAATGCTGTTGGTGATGGTGGGGTCGTCGTTCAGGGCAGACTGCGGGATGCGGTCCAGATTGTGTTTCTGCGCGGCAATACAGTTCAGCCGGAACACCGCATTTTGCACCGGGATTGTGGGATCATCCACGACACCCGACATGCCAAGAAACGGTCGAGGGCGCAGAAGATAGGGGGCCGAGGTGTCGTCGGCGTCTTGTGGCAAGGGGTATCGATCTTCGAATGCGCGCGAGACGAGGTGGAGGATGGATTTGCCATAGGCACCGAACTTCACGCGCTCCTCAAGTTCGGGCGTTGGGACGTAAATCCGCGCACGCGGAGGTGTCGTGTATTCCAGGTATTCCTGCACCACCGGCTTGCGCGATGACGACTTGCGTTTCTTTTTGCCCGCAACAGGACCGTTCATTACGTTGATCAGCGGGATCAGGCGTTTCCTGGCGCGTGGCATCCCAATAGCCGGATGGACCAGATGCAGCGTGTCAAACCGGTCCATCCCCCGCGGTTTCAAGGAAGCCGGATCGAACCAGCGTGTCTTGTGCGCCAGCAGCGACAGCATTTCGTGCACCACCAGAGCACCGGCCCCTTCGGCGACGATGTGAAGTTCACAACCCGTTTCTTTTCTTAACTCCAACAGGTCGAACAACAGATCGCCGACAAAGCCGGTCTTGATCTTGTCAAGTTCGTCACTTTCGAAATCTTCATATGGCAGTTCTTCGGTGCCCCGCAGCGCGCGTCGGGCACTCAGTTCGATATCCCGCCAGAAAGCGCGACCCACGCCACGCACGCGGTTTTCGATCAGTTCGTCAAGATGGGCGGCATTTTCCCCAGCTTGTTCTTCGCAACTGTCAAACAGGCTTTGCAGCACCTCAAGTGATTTTTCGACGAAGCCGTTGCACCAGAAAATCGTATAGGGATACAGGCCCAGATCCTTGATCAGGGTCTTACGCCCGACCGCGTCGGCAAAGGCGGGCTTTATTCCCTCAAGACTGCCGGGGATCCAGATCAGGACGCCGCGATACTGGTTGTCCTTATTGGCGGGATCGGCCTTGGGGTCCAGCCGTTCTGAAAGGTATTTGCGGGTTCGTGTCCAGCCATCCTTGAAAGACGGATAAGACCCGGTGGCCACGTGATATCCATCATCCAGGTTCATGTAATGGCCGACAAGTTCAAAACTGGGGGTGGAGCCGGACTGGATGGGGCCGGCGTCGCCCTTGGTGCCTTTTTCGCCAACAGACGCGCCGAAGGCAGAGGGGGCGAACACGCCCAGTCGCAGGACCCAGCTGTCCACCACGTTCTGCGCCCAATCGGTGTAAGACCACAAGCCCACCCCTGCTTGCCCGTTATATCCGCCCCATTTCGGTCCCCAAGAGTTCAGGATGTGAAATCCCATTTCATCATAGCCGATGACAACGAAAGCATGCGTGCCGGTCTTTCCAAGCGCGGGCGGCCAGGTGATCAGACCTCCTTTGTCGGGCAAAGCCTCAAGCCAGCCGTCATGAATATTCGCCGTGGTCAGGATCGCCTCGGCATCGTTCAGCGCCGCGTGAAAATGGTTCAGGATCGAGGCCAGGCGGAAATAGGCGCCAAGCCCGATCTCGCGCGCTTTCTTGGCCTGACCGACCGTGGTGAACTTACGCGCTTTGTCTGGCCCGTCCGCCAAATAGCATTCGCTTTGCCAGCGCCCCTCATCGGTGGTCGGTTCGCCAAAGGGCCAATCGCGACAGACGCCATGATGATAGAAGCCCTTGATCGCAGATCGTAATGTCAGGATCCCTTCTTCTGCCAGCACTTCACCGTTTTCAAGCTCGGGATAGCGGTCATGGAAGGACGCCATGCGATACAGCATGTCTGCACTGACGATATCTTCCTGCACCTTTGACAGATCGGGTTCGGGATGATCGCTAGTGCTGGGCGTACGGCGCAGGGTTTGCAGAAGTCGTTGGATGTCGATCAGATTGGCCAGCGCAAAGCCGACACACCGACCGCTGCTGCCTTGATTGCGCGCACCAAAGACTGGCACCTGCAACCCGGTGGCGGGATCAGGGGTCAAGAGTTTCGGGTTCAGGGAAACCGTGTCACGCAGCACCGCCAGATTGGGGACATAATCCTGATCGCGCAGGTCCACCCAATCGGCGCGCACGCCGGTATCCTTGATCAAGGATCGCGCAAAGCTGGCCATCGAAATAACCGTCCCTTACAAAACAATAGGTATTCAAAATCAACTAATCTGAGAAATAATAGTATTTTACTCTATCAGAAAACTGTCCCGAATACAAAAACACTCTGTTTCTGAGTCAGAGTCCACCCGGTTGAACCTTGGTGAAGACCATCCGGTCGATGCCGGGAGCCGCATTTTTGAATGTTATCCTGGCCGAGATGGCGATAGGTTTTCCTTCGATTGAAACCGCTTGCCGGGGCACATGTGACACAGCGTGATCCAAAACGATGCCCGCCCGATGGCCCGGTCATTTGCTCTGCCGGGGTGGATGGCATCCTTGTCCGTTTCGCCGAAACGCTAAGCGAGGCCGCCAACCGCGCTGCCTTGGCCTTTCGCGCCGCAATAGAAGCCGCCGGGTGGGCGGCAGTCGAGGAGACATCCTCTTCGTTGGTGTCGGTCTATCTGCGCTTCGATCCGCTCCATCTGGATCACGTGACGCTGCGCGGCCAGATCCGGGGGCTGCTCGACAGTCGTGACTGGTATGCGGCAAACCTACCGGATGGGCGGCGTCTTTGGCGAATTCCTGCCGTGTTCGGCACCGATCTTGCCCCACAGCTTGCGCAGGCCGCCACGCAAGCCGGGCTGTCTGAGGACACGGCGATCGCATCCCTGACCTCGACTCGCTTGCGGGTTCAGACCATCGGGTTCGCACCCGGACAGCCCTATCTCGGCACGCTGCCCAAGGCATGGGACATTCCGCGCCAAAGCCAGCTGACCGCGCGGGTGCCGGAAGGGGCCATCGCGGTGGCGATCCGACAACTTGTGCTGTTTTCGGTGCCCACACCGACCGGTTGGCAGCATGTCGGACAGACCGCGATGCGTCTGTTTCAACCCGATGCCGACGAGCCGTTCCTGTTGCGGGCTGGTGACGAGGTGCAGTTTGTGACCACAGAGCCCGACACGCTGGATCGTCTGCGCCGTGACCCGATGGGCGGCGCGACCGTCGCGGTGATCAGATGAGCGGGAATATGAAAGTTCTGCGGGCTGGACCGGGTGTAACCTTGCAAGACAAGGGACGTCCCGGATGGTTGGATTCGGGACTTTCCCGTGGCGGGGCTGTCGATCTTTTGGCGCTGACCGAAGGGGCCGTGTTGCTGGGCCAGTCCGATCATCTGCCCGCGGTTGAGATGGCGGGAATGGGCGGAGAGTTCGAAGCGGATTCCGATCTGCGCATCGCCCTGACCGGCGCGCCAATGCGGGCAATGCTGGATGGGATGAAACTGGCGTGGAATGCCAGTCACAGATGGCCTGCGGGCACGCGGCTGTCCATCGGTGGTCCGGTGACGGGCAGCTATGGCTATCTGCATGTGGGCGGCGGCTTCGAAGGCACCTCGCGGCTGGGCGCATGCTCGGCGCATTTGGCGGCAGGGATTGGCAGTGCGGTGAAGGCGGGCGATCACCTAGGGGTCTCTGATGATCCGGGTGGGCAGGCAGGCATGACGTTGGACGTTGCTGACCGCTTCAGCGGCGGCACCGTGCGGATCGTCGAAAGCCTCCAGACCAATCTTTTTCCTCAGGCCGAACGTGACAGGTTCACAACCACAACCTTTCATCGGGACGTGCGGGGCAACCGGATGGGCGCGCGGCTGGTGCCACCGGAGGAAGGGTTCCACACCGAGGGCGGCCGCACGGTCTTGTCCGAGGTGGTCGTGCCGGGCGACATCCAGATCACCGGCGATGGCACGCCCTTCGTGCTGCTGTGCGAGTGTCAGACCACCGGCGGCTATCCTCGTATCGGCACTGTGCTGCCCTGCGATCTGCCGATCATCGCGCAAGCCCCGGCGGGCGCGCCGCTGCGGTTCCAATTCATCGAACTGGACCACGCGGTTGAAGTCGAACGGAAGGCCGCGATCGCACGCAAAGCGCTTGTGCAGAGCATCATCCCGCTGATCCGTGATCCCCATTCCATCCCTGACCTGCTATCCTATCAGTTGATCAGCGGGGTCACGGCAGGTGGTGACAGGACAGATGAGGACCAGAGGTAGAAGATGCCACAGACAATCGATCTGAACGCGGATATGGGTGAGGGGTTTGGCCCTTGGCAGATGGGGGATGACGCGGCGCTGCTTGATATCGTGACATCGGCCAATATTGCCTGCGGGCTGCACGCAGGCGATTGGGACGTCATGGCCGCAACGATGAAAAATGCGGTTGCCAAGGGGGTTGGCATCGGCGCGCATCCGGGGTTTGCCGACCTGCACGGCTTCGGGCGGCGACGGATGGAGCTTCCCCGCGGAACGCTGCAAAACCTGGTGCGCTATCAACTGGGCGCGGCGCAGGCGGTGGCGGCGGCGGAAGGAGGACAGGTGCGGCATCTGAAACTGCACGGCGCAATGGCGAACATGGCCGCAGAGGATGCAGATTTGGCGCGCGCCTGCTATGACGCGGCGCTTTCGATCGCGCCCGAATTGATCATCATGGTGCTGGCAGGCACCGCCCAGCAAGATGCAGCCCGTGCTCTGGGATGCGCCACAGCCTGCGAGATTTTTGCCGACCGCGCCTATAATGATGACGCAACACTGGTGGATCGCCGCCTGCCGGGTGCGGTGATCCACGACCCGGACGCGGCAGGCGCACGGATGGCTCAGATGGTCCGCGAGGGTGCGATCATCACCGAAAGCGGTCAGCGCATCCCGACACGGATCGACACGATCTGCCTGCATGGCGACACACCCAGCGCCGTGGTGATTGCCACCAAGGTGCGGCAGGCGCTTGAAGACAGCGGGATAGAACTCGCTCCATTCACGGGTGCCCGCGTCTAGCCGGTGCGGGTCATCATGCCGGTTGCGCCGCCCCTCTGGCCACCGCCCGTGCCGAACGTTTTTCGCCCAGAACCAGCATCGAAGGCGTGACGATCAGGGTTAGCACCGTTGCGAAGACCAAGCCGCCTGCAATGGCGCTGGACAATTCGGTCCACCACTGGGTCGATGGCGCGCCATAGACGATTTCACGCGTGAAAAAGTTGATGTTCAACCCGATCACCATCGGCATCAGACCCAGCGCGGTCGTGACCGAGGTCAGCACAACCGGGCGCAGACGCTGCGCGCCGGTGCGCAACGCCGCCTCGTAGGGCGACGCACCCGCCGCTTTCAGCTCGTTATAGGTGTCGATCAACACGATGTTGTTGTTCACCACGATACCCGCCAGCGCGATCACACCGATCCCACCCATGACGACACCAAAAGGCCGCCCGGTGATCATCAGGCCCAGCAGCACACCCGCGATGGAAAAGACGATGGCAGACATCACTACAAAGGCCTGCCAGAAGCTGTTGAACTGGGTCAGCAGGATCAGGAACATCAAACCGATGGCGGACAGGAACGCGCCGATCAGGAAGGTCATGGCCTCTGCCTGTTCCTCGGCCTCGCCGCCGAATTTCACCTCGACGCTTTCGGGCAGATCCATCTTGTCCAACTCGCTTTGCAAGGCCAGGATCTGGTCGTTCACAAGCACCCCCGGTGCCACATCCGCCGAGATCGAGATGACGCGTTCCTGATCAATCCGCGTGATGACTCCACTGCGCGGGGCGGGATCGAATGACACGAAATTCGAGATCGGCACCAGCCCGGCGCTGGTCGGCACGCGAAGGTTCTGCAATTCGGCCAAGGTGCGGTCAACGGCCGGGAAGCGGACGACAATGTCCACCTCGCCATCCGTGTCTCCGGGGCGGTAGTTTGCCACCGTTATGCCCTGGGTCAGCAGTTGCACGGCTTGCCCCAGAATGGCCACGTCTGCGCCGGCGCGCGCGGCCTCGGACCGGTCGATAGTGATCTGCCATTCCACGCCGGGCGAGGCGCTGGTCTCCACGATATCGGTGAAGCCCCCCAGACGCTCCATCGCCTCAATCAAAAGCGCGACACCGGCCTGCTGATCTTCAAGCGTGTTGGATGCGACCTCAAGATTAACCGGCTTGCCGCCACCGGGGCCAGCAACGGCGGTCTGCACTTGCACGTCAATACCCGGAATGGTGGCGACGTCCTTTCGGATATCCTCGGCGATGTCGACAACGGGTCTTCGCGTGTCCCATTCCGCCAGTTCCAACTGCAACGAGCCAATGGCGTCGCTGCCATCGCGGCCACCGCCCGAACGGGCATAGATGCTGGCGATCTCGTCATAACCCGACAGTTTGGCTTCGACCTGCCGCACCAATGCGTCCTGTTCATAGACCGAGAAATTGTCTTTCGCGCGCACCTCGACCTGCGCGTAATCCGGCTCGACCTCTGGAAAGAAGGTCAGGCCGTTGCCAAGGGATCCGTAGGCAATGAACGAGGCGACCAATGCGATCACCGCAAAGCTCAGCGTCACGCTTGGTCGCTTGATCGACCTTTTCAACAGGCTGACATATGCGCCCATGACGCCGGTCATCATCCGTGGATCACCGCGTTCGGCAGCATAGTGCTGTGCCTTCGACTTTGCGGATTGCTTTTGTTGTTTGCCAATCAGCCCGCCAACGACAGGGATGAAAACCAGCGCCATGAACAGCGAGGCCGCCAGTGTGATGATCACCGTGATGGGCAGGAATTTCATGAACTCACCCACCGTTCCCGACCAGAATAGCAGTGGGAAGAACACACATAGTGTTGTGGCGGTCGAGGCGATGATGGGCCAGGCCATCCGCTTCGCGGCCTCGGCATATGCCTGTTTCGAGGATTTCCCTTCGTGCAGGTACCGGTCGGCGAGTTCGACGGTCACGATGGCACCATCGACCAGCATCCCGACCACAAGGATCAGCGAGAACAGGACCACGATATTCATTGTGTAGCCCATGAAATAAAGCCCTGCGACGCCGGTCAGAAACGCCCCCGGAATGGCCAGACCGACCAGCAGGGACGAGCGCAAGCCAAGCGCATAAACCACGACAATCATCACCAGAATGATCGCAGCGATCACGTTTGCCTCAAGGTCCGACAGCATGGATTTAACCTGCTCGCTTTCATCAAGCGTATAGCTGATATGGACGCTGTCAGGCCAATTGGCCTGCGCGGTGCTGATCACATCGCGCACCTCGGCCACGGTTTCGATTATGTTAGCACCCACACGTTTCTTGATCTCAAGCGCCAAGGCGGGTTGGCCGTCGATCCGGGCAAAACCATCAGGGTCCTTGAAGGTCCGGCGGATGGTGGCGACATCTGCAAAGGTTACAACGGTTTGACCTCGCACCAGCACCGGAAGCTCCATCACGTCGGACATGTCCTCGATCAAGCCCGGCACTTTCAGGACGAGGCGCCCGGCTTCGCTTTCGATGGCACCGGCGGCAATCAATTGGTTGTTGCGGTTGATCGAGCTGATCAACTCTTCAAACGTAATATTGTATGTCTCGAACACCGTGGGGTCGATCAAGACCTCAAGCAATTGTTCGCGTTTGCCGCCAATGTCGACCTCCAGCACACCGCCCAAAGCCTCGATATCGTCCTTCAGATCGTCCGCCAGATCGTTCAGCGTGCGTTCGGGCACCGGGCCGGACAGGATCACGGTCAGGATTGGAAACAGCGCGGTGTTAATCTCGGTCACGGTCAGGCGCGCGTCTTGGGGCAAGTCGTTTTCCGCCTTGTCGGCCGCTTCGCGCACCTTTTGCAGCGCCTCGTCCGCGTCAAACCCCGGTTCGAATTCCAACTGGACGCTGGCATGACCTTCGCTGGCTGTCGCTGTCATGGATTTCAGCCCGGTGAGCGAGGCAAACTCCGTCTCCATCGGGCCGATCAGCACGTCCTCGGCATCTTCGGGCGAAATGCCATCCAACCCGGTTGAGACATAGACAATCGGGATCGGGATTTCGGGATTGCTTTCCTTTGGGATCGCGTAATAGGCAAACGCGCCGATGATCAGAAGAAACACCAACAAAAGCTGAACGACCTTGCTGCGATTGAACGCGGCTGTGATCAGGGTTTTCATTGGGCGACCTCGGTTGCGGCGGGGGCGTCAGACGGGCGCGGATCGACCGTATCGCCAGCATTAACGAACCCTTGGCCCACCGTGATGATGTCTGCACTTTCCGGCAAACCAGTGACCCATATGCCATCGGTTTGGGCGCGCACGATGGACACCGGGGCGAACTCGACAATATTGTCGTCGGTGACTGTTTTGATCCCCAGTTCGCCATCGGTTCCCAGCGACAGGATCGCCGGAGATATAAAATGGCCCCGTGCCTTGCCGGTTGGAATGGCGATACGAGCGCTTAACCCGGCGGGCATTTCGCTGTCGGGGTTGTCAACTGTGACCTCAACCCGGAAGGTGCGGGTTTGACTGTCGGCGTTGGCCCCGATGAACGCGACGGTGCCATCGCGCACTTCGCCGGTGATAAACGACACCTTGGCCGTTTGGCCCTTCTTGAGCCGTGACAAAGCCTGTTGGGGCACTTGTACGACAATCGACAGCGGGTTGTTGTCCAGAACCTCGGCCACCACATCGCCGCTGTTCACAAATTCGCCTTCGTCCAGCGTCATATCGTTCAGCCGTCCGGCAAAGGGCGCGCGGATCACGGTGTTTTCCAATTGCTCTTGCGCAGCCGCCACCGCCGCCTCTGCCGAGGCTTTGGCAGCGCGGGCTTGCAGCACGCGGTCTTCCGTGGTGATCCCGCTTTTCTGGAGCGAAGTGGATTTTTCAAGATCGCTGGTCGCCTGATCCAACTGCGTTTGCGCCTGCACCAGTTGTGCTTCGATGGTGGCAGCGTCAAGGCGTCCGATTTCTTGACCGGCGGCAACAAGATCGCCGCGGTCGGCCGACACAGACAGGACCTCACCCCCGACCTTGGCGGTGACATTGGTCGCGCGGTCCGGGATCGATTGCCCTTCCGAGATCAGGACAAGATCAATGTCCTGTGCGGACGAGGTCATGACCGCGACCGCCACCGCACGCGCCACCGGCTCGTCAGTGGGTTCGACGTCTGGCTGCGATGGCAGGATGTAGCCACTGCCCATCCATCCGACCAGCACAATGGCGAACAATGCGGCCAACCACTTGGAGCGTCCGGCGCCCTTGTCGTCTTCGAATTTCAGGTGCCCGTTCAGATCGGGCAGCTCGTCTTTCGGCATTCCACTGTCCTTCGTCAGAAATGTGCACAGGCAGCTGTGTAGGATGATGTAAACATGTTAACTAGGTTCACTTTGATACATTTACCAGCCACATGTGACAGAAAGTGATCAATACTATCGGGCTGTGCAGTCAATATGAACGGCTGCCGTGACGTTAAGTTAACGAGTGAAAGCCCATTGCGCGGCTAGACCTGACTGGGCAGCCAAAGGACGATCATTGGAAAGGCCACCAGCAAAGCGATGGTGAACGCATCGGCAATGAAGAAGGGGGTGACGCCTTTGAATACATCCTGCACGCTCAGATCATCGCGCACGCCCGCAACGACAAAGCAATTCAGACCGATGGGTGGTGTGATCAGGCAAAACTCGGCCATTTTAACCACGAGGATGCCGAACCAGATCGCGCACATCGGCCCGGACATTCCAAACGCGCTGTCGGCGGCGGACACGGCCTCGCCTCCGTTCAGGGCCATGACGGCGGGATAGACCACCGGCAGGGTCAAAAGCAGCATCCCGATGGCATCCATGAACATGCCCAGCACCGCATAGGCCAGCAGGATGCAGATCAGGATCAACATCGGCGACAGGGTCAGCGAGGTGATCCAATCCGAGAACGCCGAGGGAAGACCCGCGAAGCCCAGAAAGCGGACATAGATCAGCACGCCCCAGATGATCGTGAAGATCATCACCGACAGTTTCGCCGTTTCCAGCAGTGCGTCTTTCAACTCGGCCCATCGCATCCCGCGATAGAGCGCCATCAAAAACACCACGAACGCCCCGATTGCCCCGCCTTCAGTCGGGGTGCCCCATGCGTCGCCTCCGAATGGGTTATAGACAAAGAAGATGATCGTGACGACGACGAATACGATGGGCAGGGCCGGGGGCAGCGAGGCGAAGCGCTGCTTCCACGTAAAGCCGGTGACGGGCGGGCCGAAGCCCTTGATGGTCATCGCCATGCCAATGATCAGAAGGCCATAGATCACGGCTGAAAACGCACCGGGGATGAAGCCTGCGAGCAAAAGCTTGCCCACATCCTGTTCAACAATGATGGCATAAATGACAAGGATCGCAGACGGCGGGATCAGGGATGCCAGCGTGCCGCCCGCCGCCACAACACCTGCGGCGAATCGTTTGTCATAGCCAATGGCCAGCATTTCCGGGATGGCGATGCGAGCAAAGACCGCGGATGTGGCGACCGACGCGCCAGACACCGCGGCGAACCCTGCCGTTGCAAACACCGTCGATACCGCCAACCCGCCGGGCACCCAGGCCAGCCAGCGTTTTGCGGCCTCGAACAAGGCTCTGGTTAGCCCTGCGTAATAGGCAAGGTATCCGATCAGGATAAATGTGGGGATCAGGCTCAGCGCCTGGGACGACACTTTCGAATGCGGCACCTGTCCTGCGGTTTTTACGGCAACGGTCAGCGCTTTGCCGAAACGCGCAGGGTCATAGCCGAACTTGGCCCAGAAGATCCAGATAAGCCCGACCAGCCCGGCCAGCCCGGCAGCAAACGCAACCCGCATGCCGAACACTACCAGAACGAGCATGCCACCAGATACGATCAGACCAATCTCAATCGGGTCCATGATTACACCGTCCCGTCGTCACGGCCCGAGACATGCTGGGCTTCGAGGGCCGCCTGGGTGGCGGCATCAGCCACCAGCGGCACGGCGACCGGAGAAGGGTCGTTGCGCACGAAGGCCCGACCATAGGCATAGATTTGCACCATCAGCCGTATGCACAAGACGCTGAATGCCACCGGTGCCAGAAGTTTGGCAGGCCATAGCGGCAAGGCAATGTCCATCGAGCTGTCGCGGCTCCACATCGGGGCTGCGAAATCGAAGCTGCGGGCGAAATGCGCCCAACTGCCCCAGACGATCAGTATCATGAAGATCAGGATCGCCAAGGTGGTGATGATCTCGACCAGATACAGCGCACGACCGCGCAGTTTGCCGACCAGCATATCCATTCGGATATGTCCGCCATCGCGCTGCGCATAAGCGACCCCCATGAACGCGATCAGGGGCATGGCCTGTTCGATCCAGTCCACATAGCCCGGCAATGGTTGTTGGAAAAAGTTACGGCCGCTGACTGATGCGACCGCCAGGATCATTAGCGAAAACACCGCAAGCCCGCTGACCAGCGCCAGTGCAGATTCCAACCGATACAGCCGTTGGTCAATTTTGCTGAGTGAGCTGTCGTCTGACAGCACAAGCGATGAACCTGCCATGAAAACCTCTTTGTGACTGGGATGAAATGACCGGTCGTTGCCCTGCACCCATCAAGACGGATGCAGGGCGCGTTGATTTAGCTTTCGCCAGCAATCATGCCGGTGACAAGGTCATACAGCTCTTGCGCGGGTAAGCCGCGAGCGGTGTTTTCCTCGATCCACGCTGCGGCAGCAGGCGCTGCGGCAGCCTCTTTGAAGGCAGCAATCTCTTCGTCCGAGAAGGTCACTTGCTCAATCCCACGCTCTTCCAGTGCCGGACCCCAGGCCGCCATTGTCTGGTTGTTGTAATAGTCGACATAATAGGCGAGTGCCTCGTCCACCGAACCAAGCAGTGCCTCGCGATGGGCTTCGGGCAGACTTTCCAATGCGGGCGTGTTCACCACGACCGGGCAGTTGACGGTGCCGGGGTTCAGGTTGGTGGTCCACCACTTGCCATTCTCGATCGTGCCGAACGACATGTGGGCATGGGGCGCAAAGGACACGGCCTTCACGATGCCGCTGTCCATGGCTTGCCGCACTTCGGTCGCGGACATCGAGGTCGGCACCGCGCCGATAGTTTCCATCGCGGCACCAATTCCGCCCGTGGCACGCACGCTCAAGCCTTCAAAGTCAGCCAGAGTGGTCGGGGCATCGCCGACACCGACAAGGTTGTATTGCGGCAAGGGCGACGGCATCAGAAGCGTCGCATCCCACCGCGCCAGGTCTTCTTGCGTGGCTGGGTGCTGATACACCGCCTTGGACAGCGCGATTTCCTGTTCCAGCGACGTGACACCAAGGAACGGCAATTCCAGCACAGTAATCGACGGGTTCTTGTCGCGGTGATAACCCGCGCAGAACTGCGCCATTTCGAACGCGCCGATTGCAATGCCATCAAGGTTTTCGGTGTTTTTCGATAAGCCGCCATAGCTGATGTTCAGGGTAAACTCACCATTGGTCTTCTCGCTGACCAGCTCGGCCAGCTTTTCGACATGTTCGGTGAAAGCGCGACGTTTGCCCCATAGGGACACGTTCCATTCGGTCGCCATGGCTTCGGTGGCAAAGGCCAGCGAGACGGCCGCAAACGCGGTTCTGCCAAGTAGTTTGCGCATGATTTCCTCCCAGTTGCATGCAGTCTTGTTGCGACACCATGCGATAAAATCCGGGCTTTGGCTATCCGGGAATGTGACCGCAAACACCTTCGCGTGTTGCGGCAAGGTTAGGCGCGCTGGATCGCCTCGCGAACGGCTCTTACACGTTCAGCATTGTCATTTGCCACACGCCCATCTGCATGAACGCGCGCATTCTCAAACCCGACGCGGCACTTCCCGCCGCGCTGGGCGGCATAAACCAGAGACGCCGTTTCATTTTGGCCAAAGGCACAGACCGCCCAGTCGGCTGACAGGTCATGCGTGCCCATCCAGTCAAGAAAATCGTCCAGATCGTGGGGGTCCGAGTTCTGATCTGCCGCATAGCGGCCCAGAACGAACAGCAGTTGCAGATCGGGCGCGTTCAGCACGGGATCGGGCAGGGTGCGTATCAAAAGCTCCCCGTCCGCGCGGTCGTAGAGGATATGTTGGATCGCAATGTCTTGCTCCGCACAGTCGGTGTAAAACGCACGGGTGACACCCTCCGGGTCGCGGCACAGTTCGCGGATCGACGCGGATACCATGGATGCGCTCGATTGCAGGGCGATCTCACGCTGGTGGGGCGGGTCATATTTTCCGACCGCCTCTGTGGTGATCTGGATCGCCATATCGGGCACCTGAGTGGTCAATTCCTGAACCGCCTCGCGATACGCCCCTGCGTCAAGCAGGTGCCCGCCTTCTGCGTCGCGCAGATGCAGGTGCAGACCATCGGCCCCGGCCGCATGACAGTCGCGTGCGGTGGTGACGATTTCGGACAGGGTTATCGGCAGGGCGGGATGATCGGCCTTGGTCAGGCGCGCGCCGTTTGGGGCCACCATCAGTTTCGGAAGGCGGGTCATATAACCTCGGCAATGGATTTGGACAGCTTGGCCACAAGTTCGTCAATCTGGTCATCGGTGATGATAAAGGGCGGGGCCAACATTACATGATCGCCTTGACGACCGTCGATCGTGCCGCCCATCGGGTAACAGATCAGCCCATTGGCAAAAGCGTGCTTCTTGAGTTTTGCGGCGATGCCTTTCTCGGGGGCGAAGGGGGCTTTGGTCTCGCGGTCCTCGACGATCTCAAGCCCGCGAAACATCCCGCGTCCGCGAATGTCGCCGATCTGGGGATGCTGGCCGAACGCATCAGTCAGTGCGGTCATCAGCTTCTCACCCATCTGCGCAGATCGGGCTGCCAAGCCGCCATCCGTCAGCTTTTTCACCACCGCATCGGCGGCGGCGCAGGCCGTCGGGTGGCCGACATAGGTGTGGCCGTGCTGGAAAAACCCGCTTCCATTCTCGATCGCTTTGTAAATTTTACCTGAACACAGCATCGCTCCGATGGGCTGATAGCCTGCGCCCAACCCCTTGGCGATGGTGATCATGTCCGGCGAAATGCCGTCCTGTTCGCAGGCGAACAGAGTGCCTGTGCGCCCCATGCCGCACATGACTTCGTCAAGGATCAGCAGAATACCGTATTGATCGCAAATTTCGCGAATGCGTTTGAAATAGCCCGGCACGGCGGGCACCGCGCCGGCGGTCGCGCCCACAACGGGCTCAGCGATGAACCCGATGACGTTTTCCGGCCCTTGTCGCAGCAATTCCGCCTCAAGTTCATTGGCGGCGCGCAGGCCGTAGTCTTCCTGCGTCTCGTCGTCCCGGCGCAGTCGGTATTCGTAACAGGGCGAGATATGCGAGGCGGAAACCATCACCGGCGCAAAGGGTTCACGCCGCCATTCATTGCCCCCGGTGCCAAGCGCGCCCAGCGTGTTGCCGTGATAGCTTTGCCTGCGCGAGATGAACCTGGTGCGCTGCGGCTGCCCGGTTTCGATCATGTATTGGCGCGCCAGTTTCAGGGCGCTTTCCACCGCTTCCGACCCGCCGGACACAAAATAAACCCGTTCGATCCCCTCCGGAGCATGGGCGATGAGCCGGTCAGCGAGTGATTCTGCGGGCTCGGATGACAGGAAGCCGGTATGCGCAAAGGCCAGCTGATCGACCTGTTTCTTGATCGCCGCGATCACGTCAGGGTCCGAGTGGCCAAGGCAGGACACGGCTGCCCCGCCCGATCCATCAAGGTATTTATTTCCATTAGAATCAAATATATAGATACCTTCCCCCTTCACAGCGACGGGTGGGATGATCTTGGTGTGACGGGGAAATACGTGTGACATGGCATCCTCTGAAATTCGATGCTATTGAAACAAAAAAGACGCTATTTGACAATGTGTGAAACAAAGAGAACACTATATTTGTCCAATCAGGGGGGCAATTTGGAGAAGCGCTTCGAAAAGAGGCTCGCGTTGGCATATGCCGATCTCAGTGATGCGTTGCGCAACGCTGCGGATTTTCTTGTGGCCAACCCACTGGATGCCGTGACGCGGCCCTTGCGCACCGTGTCGCGTAACAGTGGTGTGTCGCCTGCTGCGTTCTCACGTTTGGCCAAAGCGTTGGATTACGAAGATTTCGAAGAGCTTCGCGAAGAAATGCGCGACAAGATCGACCGCCGCGTCAACAATTTCGCGCAACGGGCCGAGCAGCTTCAAAAGCAGCATGATGATGGCCAGAACCGATTCATCGACATCCATTTCGCCGCCTGCCAATCCAATCTCAGCAACGCGCTGGCATCGCTGGATGACAAAGACCTTGAAACCTGCGTCGAGGTGTTGGTCAATGCACGCAAGGTGTTGTTGCTTGGTGCGTTGGGATCGACGGGGATCGTGGAATATATGTCCTATATGGCGAATTTCTGCACGGATAACTGGCGCCTGGCGAATCGCATGGGGACGTCATTGGGCGGGGCCTTGTCCGGGTTGGACGAGCGTGACGCGCTGTTGATTGTCACAAAACCGCCCTTTGCCTCGAACGTCATCAAGTCTGCAAAACTGGCTCATCAACTGGGCGTTTTCGTAATAGTCATCACAGATACCCATGCTTGTCCGGCGCTGGAATACGCGTCGATCAGCTTTGTGGTGGCGGCGGATAGCGCAAATTTTTATTCATCCTACGTGACGACCTTGTTCCTGATCGAAACGATCATCGGAATGGTTGTCGGACGCTCGGGTGCCGCGGCACAAGAGCGTATTGCAGAAGTCGAACTGCGCAGTCGGCAATTGGCCGAAGTGTGGTCCGAATAACATCAGAACATCAACACAAGGGAGTATAGTGATGTTGAACAGGTTCAAACTAGCATTTGTCGGGGTTGCCGCGTCGGCGGTTCTGGCCCCGGCCGCGATGGCCGAGGAGTTCATTACGATCGGCACCGGTGGTGTGACGGGCGTGTATTACCCGACAGGTGGCGCGATTTGCCGCTTGGTGAACAAGGGACGCAAAGAACACGGCGTGCGCTGCTCGGTCGAGTCGACGGGCGGTTCTGTCTACAACATCAACACCATCCGCGAAGGCGAACTGGAATTTGGTGTTGCCCAGTCCGACTGGCAGTACCATGCCTATAACGGCACATCGCAATTTGAAGAAGCTGGCCCGTTCGAAGGGCTGCGCGCTGTATTCTCGGTTCACCCGGAACCCTTTACCGTCGTTGCGCGCGCGGATTCAGGTATCAAGACCTTTGAGGATCTGAAGGGCAAACGCGTCAATATCGGCAACCCAGGTTCCGGCCAGCGTGGCACGATGGAAGTGTTGCTGGAAGCCATGGGCTGGACCACCGGCGACTTCGCCCTGGCGACCGAATTGAAAGCGTCCGAGCAATCGGCGGCGCTGTGCGACAACCAGATTGACGCCATGGTCTACACCGTCGGCCACCCTTCGGGATCAATCCAGGAAGCCACCACCGCATGTGATTCCGTGTTGGTCGAGGTCGCGGGTGATGTTGTGGACAAGCTGGTTGAAGACAACTCGTTCTATCGGACCGCCACCATTCCGGGCGGTATGTATCGCGGCAATGATGAGGACACCAAGACCTTCGGCGTCGGCGCGACTTTCGTCAGTTCGGACCAAGTGTCGGAAGATGCGGTCTATGCTGTGGTGTCGTCCGTCTTTGAAAACTTCGAGGATTTCAAAGGGCTGCACCCCGCCTTCGCCAATCTTGACCCGAAAGAGATGGCGACGGCTGGTCTGTCGGCCCCTCTGCATCCGGGCGCTGCGAAGTATTACAAAGAAAAAGGTCTGATCGAGTAACCTGATCTGGACAAATCTTTTGGGGGTGGTGCGCTGCCCCCAAAATCCTGACCCGGCGCAAAGATCGGGCATGTGACGAAGAACGGAACCAGTGTGGGCTGCCGCCAGAAACCCCGTGCAGCCAAGGGAGGGACAGATGTCCACGAAGGAAGAACGCGCACTCAGCGAAGAAGAGTTACAGGAGCTGGTTGCGGCCAGCGATACCGGCGCCCGCAGCCCGCATGGACCGGTTGGCTTGATGATTGCCGCGGTGGCGCTGATCTGGTCGATTTTTCAGGTGCTTCTGGCCTCGCCCGTGGCGCCCTATGTGTTGCCCGGAGATCTGATCAACAACGCGCGTCAGATACACTTGGCCTTCGCGATCTTTCTGGCTGCCATGGCTTACCCTTTGTTCAAGTCCAGTCCACGCGATTACATCCCTTGGTACGACTGGATCCTAGGCGTCGGCGGCGCGATCCTCGCCATGTATGGATATTTTTTCTATGAGAAGATTGTCGGCAATGGCGGTCTGGCGGACGATACCGATGCGATGATTTCATTGATCGCGCTGGGTTTCCTGTTCCTTGCCGCCTATCGGACCCTCGGCCCTGTCATGGTGGCGCTGGCTGTCGTTTTCCTTTTCTATGTCTTCTTTGGTTCGTCCGAGGTTGTGCCCGACCAGATCCGCTGGGCAGGCGCGAGCTTGCGCAAAGCGATGAGCCATATGTGGATCACATCCGAAGGTGTCTTTGGCATCGCGCTGGGCGTGTCCACCAAGTTCGTGTTCCTGTTTGTCCTGTTTGGTGCGTTGCTCGACCGGGCAGGGGCGGGGAACTACTTCATCAAGATGGCGTTCGGCGCACTGGGCCACCTGCGCGGCGGGCCTGCAAAAGCCGCTGTTGTCGGTTCGGCCGCGACCGGTCTTATTTCCGGCTCGTCGATTGCCAACGTCGTGACCACCGGCACGTTCACCATCCCGCTGATGAAGCGTGTGGGCTTCTCGGCTGAGAAGGCAGGCGCGGTCGAGGTTGCCTCGTCCGTCAACGGACAAATCATGCCGCCCGTCATGGGGGCTGCGGCCTTCCTGATGGTGGAATATGTCGGCATTTCATATGTCGAGGTGATCACACACGCCTTCCTGCCTGCTGTCATTTCCTACATCGCACTGGTTTACATCGTCCATCTTGAGGCGGTGAAAACCAAGATGCCGACCATTGGCGACCGGGTGGTGTCGATGGGCAAAACCATCGGCGGCATGTTCGCCTTCTTCGCGGGCTTTGCCATCCTTTGCTATGCAACCCAATATCCGGTGGGTTGGATCACATCGCTGTTCCCGTCGGGGTCAGGTTGGGTTTTGTCGATCCTGCTTTTCGCGATCTATATTGCGCTGATCTATCTTGCCTCAAAGGTTCCGGATCTTGAGCTGGATGACCCAAATGCAGCGGTTGTCGAACTGCCGGACGTGGCAAAGATCTACAAGTCGGGCCTTTACTACATGCTGCCGATCATCGTTCTGGTCTATTTCCTGATGATCGAGCGGAAATCGCCCGGCCTGTCGGCCTTCTGGGCCACCTTCCTGCTGTTCGGCATTCTGCTGACACAGAAATCGCTGAAAGCCATGTTCCGAGGCGAAAGCGATGTGGTGGCGCGTTTGCGCGAAGGGGTGAAAGATCTGATCGAAGGCATGATCGACGGTGCGCGCAACATGATCGGCATTGGTCTGGCCACGGCCACGGCGGGTATCATTGTGGGCACCGTGTCACTGACCGGGATTGGTCAGGTGATGGCAGATTTTGTCGAGTTCCTGTCGGGCGGCAACCTGATCCTGATGCTGGTCTTCGTGGCGATCCTGTCGCTGATCCTTGGGATGGGCTTGCCGACGACGGCGAATTATATCGTCGTGTCCTCGTTGATGGTGTCGGTCGTGGTCGAATTGGGCGCGCAGTCCGGGCTGGTCGTGCCACTGATCGCAGTGCACCTCTTCGTGTTCTACTTCGGGATCATGGCGGATGTGACGCCACCTGTGGGGCTGGCGAGTTTCGCGGCAGCGGCGGTGTCGGGAGGTGACGCGATCCGCACCGGCTTCACCGCGTTTTTCTATAGCCTTCGGACGGTGGCCCTGCCGTTTGTGTTCATCTTCAACACCGACCTTCTGCTGATCGACGTGACGATAACGCAGGGCATTATCGTCTTCATTGTCTCGACCATCGGTATCCTCGTCTTTACGGCAGGCACGATGGGCTGGTTCCTGACCAAGTCGCGCATCTGGGAGACCGTGGCGCTATTGGTGGTGGCCTTCGCGCTGTTCCGGCCAGGCTTCTTCATGAACCAGATCCAGCCGCCTTTTGAGAAAATTCCGCCCGCACAGTTCGCAACAGCACTGGAAGATGCGTCGCCGGGTGATCAACTGCGTGCGGTGATCCGTGGCCCGGACTTCGACACGTTGGACAGCAAAGACCTGACCGTCGTGTTTGATGTGCCGGACGAGGCTGACGCTCAGGCGCGGTTGGACGGGCTTGGCTTAGTGCTGGTCCCGGAGGGCGATACGATCAAGCTGGACGAGCCGATGTTCGGCACCTTCCTGTCCGAAAAGCTCGCATCGTTTGACTTCTATGGCGATGAACCTGTGCAAATCGCGGCGGTTCAAGCGCCGTCCAACCAACTTCCGAAAGAGCTGATCTTCATTCCGGCGCTGCTGCTGCTGGCCCTTGTGGCCTTCCTGCAATCACGTCGGGCCGAAGATGAAACACCGCAAGGAGAACTGGCATGATCAAGACAATTCTTTGTGCCGTGGACATCAACCGACCTGATGAAGAAAAAGAGGTGCTGACCACTGCATCCAAACTGGCCGAGGTGGAAGGGGCGCAACTGGACGTCATCACCGTGGTGCCCGATTTTGGTATGTCGGTCGTGGGGGCTTACTTTCAGGACCATCAGGTTGAGCCTGCAAAAGAAAGGGCCATTGAGCTTCTGAAAGAGCTGACCAAAGCGACGCTGGGTGCGGAACAGGATGCCAGAGTGCGCCATGTCGTGGCGGTTGGAACGGTATATGAAGAAGTTCTGCGCGCCGCCGAATTGGGCGCTGCCGACCTGATCGTGATCGGTGCCCACCGTCCCGATCTGAAGGACTACCTTCTTGGCCCGAACGCGGCCCGCGTGGTGCGCCACTCGGATTGCTCCGTCTATGTGGTGCGCCACTGATACGTGATTGGGTTGTCCGGCTCCACTGGTGTCGGGCGACCCCTACACCTCGATCAGGTTCGTTGGATGGAAAAAAGCGCCCGCAGCCCTTTTGCCCCGGTTTCGAACCTCAGCGTGCCACCGTGTTGGTTGGCGACCGTTGCGACAATCGTCAGCCCCAATCCGAAACCTCCGACGTTAACCGCGTTTTCGCCGCGCTCGAACGGAGCCATCATGCGTTCAATATCCGCGACCGAGTAATCTGATCCTTCGTCTTCAACGATGATGGTTGCCGTCTCGGCATCTGTTTGCAGCTCGACCATGGCACGCCGTCCGTATTTCAACGCATTGTCGATAAGGTTTGCAATCGCCCGCTGAAGCGAGATTGGGCGCGCCGTCACCAACACACGACGTTCGTCGGGCATCTGGCTGTGACCACGACGCGACATAAATACCGATGCGCCACCTTCGATGACAACCGGATCCTGATGGCGTATCGAGACGGGGCTGCCCGTGTCTTGATAATCCGCCACCAACGCCTCGATTAGCGATGTGAGAGACAGCTGGCGTGGTTCCTCGGCGTTGATTTCTGACCTTGTATAAGTCAGGACGCTTTCGATCATCCCCGTCATCTGGTCGATATCCGCTTCCAGCTTGCCGCGCAGGGCAGCGTCAGGGATGAGCGCCGCGCGCAGCCGCAACCGCGTGGCAGGCGTGCCCAGATCGTGGCTGACACCTGACAAGACCATGGCGCGCTGGGCAAGCTGCGCGCGCTCGGCCTCCAGATAGGAGTTCACAGCGGCCACTATACTGCGCAGTTCGGTCGGCCCCTCGATGTCATAGCTTTCGGGGCCACCGACACGACGGCGAACACGAAGGGCTTGCGCAAAGTTTTCGAAGCTGGACGTGGTGTTGCCAACATGGGTCAGAAGTGCTGCCAAGGCGATGATTGCAGCAATCGCGGCGGGCACGCGCAGATCGGCCGGCGCCGTGTTGCAGCCCCAGATGTCAGTGCCATCAATACGCTGCCAAGGTTTGTCGGCGAAGCGGGCAAAGATAACCGGCTCGCTGCAATAGGTGGCCAGAAGGCGCGTCAGTTGACCAAAACGTCCGGCCGGAATGGGGTCGCTGCTCGCCACGATATCCGAAATCGGATAGACCAGTTCATCGGACACAATCCCAAGGGTCAGAACCGCCCGATCCGTCGGTGACGCGGGTCTGGTCAGGATCGACATATTGGTCACGTAGCCGGGCTTTGGCGTGTCGGGCAGCCGTGTGAAATCGCCCATCGTGGCTGTCGCAGTGTCCTCACGTGACAACGGCGCGATAGAGATCTGATCACCCGGTGGCACGCCAAGCCGCAACGCTTCATAAACTGTGAACCCTGCCGCATAGGCTTGCGACAGGTGCCGATCCCAGGCGCGCACCGATCCCAGCCAAAGAGTGGCAGAAGCAATACCGGCCAAAAACGCCAACGCAACCCACACCCCGCCGACACGCCGCAAGGAAAGACCGCGCGACATCAATTGCCCTTCACAGACACATCGACCGTGAACACATAGCCCGTGCCTCGTTCGGTGCGCAGCATCAGTGGGTCCTTTGGGTTTTTTTCGATCTTCGACCGAAGCCGCCCGACCAGAACGTCAATGGCGCGCCCGGTGGCTTCGGGTTGGTTGCCGTCGCCGGTTACGTCCAGGGCCGCGGCGATTTCCTCGCGCGTCAAGGGTATGTGGGGATTTGCGAGCAGCACCTGCAACAGCGCGGTTTCGCGTTGGGACAAGGCGACCTGAAACCCTTCCGGCGACAGCACTTCGTCGCGCTTGCCATCGTAGATCCACCCCCCGAAATGAAAGACCGACACGCGACGGCGATAGGCCAGCGACGGCGTGCGATGGGCGCGAAGCAGCACGGCGCGCACCCGCGCCAACAGAAGTTGCGGATTGAACGGTTTGGCGATGTAATCATCCGCCCCAACCTCGTAGCCGGCCATGCGCTGATGATCGGCGGACAGGGCCGAGACCAGAATGATCGGAACATCCTGTTCGCTGCGCAAGCGGCCACAAATCTCGACCCCGTTTTCATCACCCAGCATGACGTCCAGAAGGATCAGATCAATCCGTCCGGCTTCAAGATGACCCCGGATTTCCTTTTCGGATGCGGCTGGCAGGGCGATGAAACCTTGCTGCCGCAGGAACTGAGTCATCATGGATCGCATGTCTGCATCGTCGTCGACAACAAGAAGACGTGGAATGGTCACTGGTCAATCTCTCCCTCCGGTCGGGACCGGCCCCTTGGTGCAGCCATTGTAACAACCGGCAACAGAATCAAGAATTAGGTAACAAGCTGTAACAGATCGGCGGAAAAACTGCATTGCGGCGCGGATGTGGCTGCGGTTGACCGTTGCCGCGACTCGGCTCTGGGGCGCATGCTGTCGTTATCGCCGCCGAGGAGGGTGGCAGATAATGGGAGGATTTTAAGATGAAAAGAACCGCTTTCGCGGCCGTATCCGCATTTGCCTTCATGGCAAGTAATTTGGCTCAAGCCGAACCACAAGCCGAAGTGCTGCACTGGTGGACTTCGGGTGGCGAAGCCAAGGCCGTTGCTGTCCTGCAGGAAGAATTCGCTTCCAAAGGCGGCACCTGGACGGACATGCCGGTGGCTGGCGGTGGTGGAGATGCTGCCATGACAGCCCTGCGTGCCCGCGTATTGTCAGGCAATGCACCCACCGCCGTTCAGTTGAAAGGCCCTGCCATCCAGGAATGGTATGAAGAAGGCGTGCTGGCCGATATTTCGTCGGTGGCTGATGCGAATGGCTGGGCAGATGTGCTGCCTGAATCAATCGCGAACCACATGAAGTGCGAAGGCACATGGTGTGCAGCCCCGGTCAACGTGCACCGGATCGACTGGATTTGGGCCAATGCGGATGTGTTGGATGCCAACGGCATCGCCATGCCGACCACGTGGGACGAATTCAACGCCGCCGCCGACAAGCTGTTGGTCGCCGGTGTCATCCCCCTGGCCCATGGCGGGCAGGCTTGGCAGGACGCAACGGTCTTTGAAGCCGTGGCGCTTGGCATTCTTGGCCCGGACGGGTTCAAGAAAGCTTTTGTCGATCTGGACACCGACACCCTGACGTCGGATGGCATGATTGCCGTGTTTGACCAGATGCGCAAAATGCGCGGCTATGTGGACGAGAACTTCTCGGGTCGTGACTGGAACCTTGCCACTGCGATGGTCATGAATGGCGAAGCTGCCTTCCAGATCATGGGCGACTGGGCCAAGGGCGAATTCCTTGCCGCTGGCAAAGTGCCGGGCGAGGACTTCCTGTGTCAATCCACGCCAGGGGATGGTTTCCTTTACAACGTGGACAGCTTTGCCATGTTCAAGGTGGATGGCGACGACAAGAAGGCCGGGCAAGACCTGCTGGCTGAGCTGATCGTCGGGAAGAACTTCCAGAAGGTGTTCAACCTGAACAAAGGGTCGATCCCCGCCCGTGTTGACGTCGCGCTTGATGAATTCGACAGTTGTGCGCTGACCTCGTCTGCGGACATGAACGCCAGCGCCGCCAATGGCTCGCTTCTGCCCAGCTATGCTCACGGAATGGCGCTGCGCGGTGCGCAGGCCGGTGCGATCACCGACGTTGTGACCGCGCATTTCAACTCGGACATGTCGTCTGCTGACGCTGTTCAGATGCTGGCCGACGCTGTCGCCAACAGCATGTAAAACCGACCACTTCGTCCCCTCCCACTTCCGGGCAGGGGGCGAAGCCATCCGGGGATAGATCTGATGACAAAATGGCTGGAAACGCACCTGCCCAAGATGGTGCTGGCACCTTCCTTCATCGCCGTTCTCGTTTTTGTATATGGATTTATTGCCTGGACGGCGTGGGTCTCGTTGACCCGTTCGCGTCTGCTGCCCAAATACGAAATCGACGGCTTCATACAATACGAACGCCTGTTTGCCTCGCCGCGCTGGGATACGGCGATGAACAACCTGTTCATTTTCGGTGCCCTGTTCATCATCATCGCCATGGTTCTCGGGCTGCTTCTTGCCATTCTTCTGGATCAGAAAATCCGCACCGAGGGCATGATCCGCACCATCTACCTTTACCCCATGGCGCTTTCGATGATCGTGACCGGCACCGCATGGAAATGGATTCTAAACCCCGGTTTGGGTATTCAGGCGACCGTGCGAAGTTGGGGGTTTGAGACCTTCTCGTTCGACTGGTTGGTCAATCCCGACTACGCGATTTACACAATTGTGCTGGCTGCCGTCTGGCAAAGCTCTGGCTTCGTTATGGCCTTGTTTCTGGCAGGTCTCCGGTCCGTGGATGAAGAGATTATCAAGGCTGCGCAGGTGGATGGCATCCCCACATGGCGCATCTATTCGGCGATCATCATCCCGTCGATGGGGCCGATCTTCATGTCCGCTTTCATCGTGCTTGCCCACCTTGCGATCAAGAGCTTCGACCTTGTGATCGCCTTGACGGGTGGCGGTCCGGGCTATGCGACGGATCTGCCCGCAACCTACATGTATGCGATGGCGTTTTCGCGCGGTGACATCGGTCAGGCGGCAAGTTCGGCCATGATCATGATGTTGGTCGTGTTCACCATTGTCGTGCCTTACCTCTATTCGGAACTGCGAGCCAAAAATGACTGATCTTGCCTATCCTTCCGCAAAGAAAAGCGGCGCGCTCGGAAAGATCGTTTTGCGCTGGTTGCTCTACACTCTGCTGGGTCTTTTCGCGCTTTACTATCTGATGCCGCTTTTCGTGATGGTCACAACCTCGCTGAAAAGCCTCGAAGAAATCCGCACCGGAAGCCTTGTGGCTCTGCCGCGTGAAGTCACGTTCGACGCGTGGAAAACCGCGTGGTCCGGTGCCTGCACCGGCATCCAGTGCGAGGGGCTGCGCCCGTATTTCTGGAACTCGGTGATGCTGGCTGTGCCAGCCGTCGCGATCTCGACCTTCATCGGCGCGATCAATGGCTATGTGGTGGCACAGTGGCGGTTTCCCGGCGCGAACATCATCTTCGCGCTGATGTTGTTTGGCTGCTTCATCCCGTTTCAGGTGGTCTTGCTGCCGATGGCGCGTCTGTTGGGGCTGATGGGGATCGCGGGCACCATTCCGGGGCTGATATTTGTCCACGTGATCTATGGAATCGGCTTCACGACGCTGTTTTTCCGCAACTACTATGTCTCGATCCCGTCGGAACTGACAAAGGCGGCCAAGGTGGACGGAGCAGGGTTCTTCCGCATCTTCTGGTCGATCTTCCTGCCACTTAGCCTGCCGATCATCGTTGTAACCGTCATCTGGCAGTTCACACAGATCTGGAACGACTTCCTGTTCGGGGTGTCCTTCAGTCAGGCCGGCACGCAACCCGTGACCGTGGCCCTGAACAACATCGTGAATTCGACCACCGGCGTTAAGGAATACAATGTCGACATGGCCGCCGCGATCATCGCCGCTGCGCCGACGCTGCTTGTCTATATCGTCGCTGGCAAATACTTCATCCGCGGACTGACCGCGGGCTCTGTAAAGGGATAAGACCCATGGCACCCATTCTTGAAATCAAGAACCTCTATAAGAACTATGGTCCGGTTGAGATCCTGAAGGACATCAACATCGCGATCGAACCCGGCGACTTCCTTGTGCTGGTCGGCCCCTCGGGCTGCGGAAAATCCACGCTTTTGAACTGCATCGCGGGGCTTGAGCCGATCACCGGCGGCGATCTGATGATAGGCGGTAAAAACATGACTGATGTCAGTCCCAAGGACCGCGACATCGCGATGGTGTTCCAGTCCTATGCGCTTTACCCGACCATGAGCGTCGCCAAGAACATCACCTTTGGGATGAAGGTGCGCGGTGTCGATCAGGCAACCCAGACGCGCAAGCTGAACGAAGTGGCCAGTCAGTTGCAAATCGAACAGCTTCTGAACCGCCGTCCCGGTCAGCTGTCCGGTGGTCAGCGGCAGCGTGTCGCGATGGGCCGGGCGCTGGTGCGTGATCCCAAGCTGTTCCTGTTTGATGAACCCCTGTCGAACCTCGACGCCAAGTTGCGGGTCGAAATGCGGTCCGAGATCAAAAAACTTCACCAGACCCTTGGCGCGACGATGGTTTACGTGACCCATGACCAGATCGAGGCGATGACGCTGGCCACCAAGATCGTGGTCCTGAAAGGCGGGGTGATCCAGCAAATCGGATCGCCCGCCGAGATCTACAACAAGCCTGCGAACCTGTTTGTGGCCGATTTCATGGGCTCGCCTGCGATGAACCTGATCCCGGCCAAGGCGCGGGCAGGCGGCGCGGGTGCGCAGATCGAGATTGCGCGCGGCATCGGCGAACCCCTCGTGCTTGTGGACAAGCACGCGCCTGCTTTGCCTGAAGATGTGATCCTGGGCCTGCGCCCCGAAGACATCGCCGAGGCAGGGTTTCGTGCCGGTGCGGATGTGCAGGACGCCACGTGCCTCGTGGACATGGTCGAACCCGCCGGGGCGGACACTTACGTCGTGTCGGAACTGGGCGGCAAACAGGTTACGGCACGTCTGCACGCCGAAACCGTCGCGACACCGGGCGAGATGCTGAACCTGTCCATCGACATGAGCAAAGTGTCCTATTTCGCACCGGACAGCGGGCAGCGACTGAACTGATGTTTCAACGCATCGTGAAGCCGAAAACCGATTGCGCCCGATAGGTTTTGCCCGGGCGTAAACCGGTTTGTCTGTGCCACGGCTGGTTCGGCGCGTCGATCCAACGATGCGGTTCAAGCGCGATGCCAGCCCGCCTGCCATAGCTGCGCCCCTCCAGCCCACCTTGTGTCACGCTCAAGCCCGATCCGTCATAGACCTGCACCCCTGGCTCGGTGGTGTCGACGGACATCGACAGGGTGTCGGTGGACAGCTCGGCCACCCTGCGCAACGGTTGCGCGGCGTCGCCGAGACAGAAGTGGTGATCGAGACCTTCGGGGATCGTCGCAGCGCGGGTGAGGTCCAGCCCCAGTGTTTGCGCGTGAACGGGGCCTGCAATCGGCAACCCCTTCTTTACTGGTAGCACATGTTTGGTGGCGACCGACAGGCGGTGCTGGCCGATGTCAGGCGATCCGTCGAGGTTGAAATAGATATGCGGCGCCAGGCTGCACACGGTCGGGGCATCCGTGGTTGCGGTCAGGGTCAGCGCCAGACTTGTGCCGCTCAGCCGATAGGCCGCAGTGGCGGTCAACTGCCCCGGAAACCCCATATGCAAATGGGGCGAGGTATGGCTGAGTGTGACGTGGCCTTGCGAATGATCCATAATCTGCCAGTTCTGGTGACTGAACCCGTCGCGCCCTCCGTGCAGGCAGGTCGTGTCGCCCTCGTTGCGGTCCAGCACGAAGCGACGCCCGTCAATTGTGATCGCGCCCGCTGACAAGCGGTTGGCCACCCGCCCCACCACCGCGCCCAGATAGGCCGGGTTGGCGAGGTAATCGGCAGGGTCGTCATAGCCCAAGATCAGCGGATGCTGGACACCATCCAACCGCAGGTCTTGCAGGCTGGCACCAAGGGTCAGTATCCGCGTGCGCAACCCGTCCGATTGCAAGGTGACGGCGTGAACAGGCGCGCCGTGCCGATCTATCGTGTTCAGGGTCTCGATCACAACGCGTGTCGCAGCACGCCGGCCGGGCCCAGTGGCCCGTGCGGAGTGTTGATGGTTTTGGTCGTGTGGTTGAACCAAAACTCCTCGGTCGCGGTTTTGCGACAGCGCAACCCTTCGGGCAGAGATAGAATGTCCAGCCCGGTGCGATCGGCCAGCAGGGCGGTCAGACGGTCCAGCCCCGTATCGTCCAGCCATCCGCCGCAATAGATCTGCCTCCCTCGAGCCAGCACCACGGCCCCCCCCGTGTCGGTGATCAAAAGCCGCTCGGCATCGCCTTCGATTTCTTCGAAATAGTGCTGGACGCTACCCCCACCGCTCAGCCCGATGGGCATATCGGGCCGCAGACTTTCAATGCGTGAAACAGTAAAGCTCAAGCCCGAAATCGCCGGAGGCAAAGGGGTTGGAATGTTGAAAAACTGATCGCGTGCCGCCGTGCGCGGACCATAGACGACCTGTGCGTCGGTTGTTGACAAGGCGGATGCGAGGTCTGGATCCAGATGGATCAGGCCGGGGGCCAATACCAGGGCATAGCCATCAAAGTTGCGCGTATCGGGGGACAGAATATCCACCGACAGGCCCGCCCGTCTGAGCGCGCGGTAGTGATCGAACACCAGCCCGAAATAGCTTAGCCCCACCCCATGCGGCTGCGTGGCCCACGCCCAATCCGCCTGATAATCGAAGATCAGCGCAACGGGCGCTTGCGAAGGCTGCACGGTTGAAGCGTCATCAAGCTCTTCTGCGACCTGCCGGGCTTCGGCTAGGCCGGGGGCCTCCTGACTGTCGGGACGCAACAGGCCCGCGTGCAACTGTTCCTGCCCAAACGGGGCCTGCCGCCAGCGGAAATAACATACGGCTTCGGCTCCGTGGGCGAAGGCCTCCCACGTCCACAGGCGCACCATGCCAGGCAGGGGGGCAGGGTTGTAAGGTGCCCAGTTCACCGGGCCCGGCTGTTGCTCCATCACCCACCAGCGTCCACGCCCCACCGCGCGGTAAAGGTCATGGTGGAACGCCTGAAAATCGGGGTCACCTTGCCGGGCAAAGGCGCGTTGATGGGTGGCGGAGGCCCCCACGCGATCTTCCAGAAAGCCAAGGGGATAGCTGTCCCAGGTGGCGATCTCAAGATCCGCGCCGACCACGAAATGGTCGAAATCGGTGATCCGCCCCATGTAGTTATGCGAAATCGGCGCGTCCGAGCGGGGCCTGATTTCATCCACTTGCGCCCGATTGAACGCAACCACCATGTCAGAGCTATAGCGCCGGAAATCCATCACATGGGCGGGGTTGGGTTCGGTCACGGTCAGGTTGGGCAGGTCGATCTGGTCGAAGCTGGCATATTCCATGGACCAGAACACATTGCCCCATGCGCGGTTCAGCGCGTCAACCGACTGATATCGCTGCGCCAGCCAATCGCGAAACCCGGCACGGGCCGCGTCGGAATAGGAAATCGTGGTGTCGTGACAGCCATATTCATTGTCGATTTGCCACGCAGCGACATGCGGATTGCGTCCATAGCGGTCGGCCATCAGGCGGGCAATCCTGCGGCTTTCATCGCGATAGCCGAGATGACTGAAACAGTAATGCCGCCGTGACCCGAACCTGCGTGGGCGGCCATCGGCGTCGACGGCCAGCATGTCGGGGTGGCGGTCGACCATCCAGCGCGGCGGCGTGGCGGTGGGGGTGCCCAGCACGATGCGCAGTCCGGCCGCGCCCAACACATCAAGCGCGCGGTCCAGCCAATCCCAATGCAGATCCCCGGGTGTGGGTTCCAGCCGCGACCACGAAAACTCGCCGATGCGCACCCATGTCAGGCCCGCACCGGCCATGCGCCGGGCGTCGTCCTCCCACATTTCCGCGGGCCAGTGTTCGGGATAGTAGCAGGTGCCAAGCGTGCGTTTCATGAGGTTCTCACAGAATGACCTGATGCTCAGATTGGCCCTTGGTCGTGGTCGTGATCGCGAAGGTCTTGCCCGCCATGGCATCTTCGGTCAGCCCATCGGCGGCGGTGGTGACGAATAGCGTGCTCAGGTCTGGGCCACCAAAGGCCGGGCAGGACGCTTGGGGGGTGGGCAGCGCATAGGTGTCAACCAGGCAGCCATCCGGGTCATAGCAGGCGACCCGGGACGCGCCCCATTGCGCGTTCCAGAACCGTCCCTGTTGATCGACCACCGCGCCGTCGGGGCCGAAGGGTTCGTCAGACAGGTCCAGAAACACATCCGCTGCACCTTTGGGCCAGCCATCGCCATCCAGCGGCTGACGTAGGATCCGTCCGTCCATTGTGTCGGTGTAGTATGCGTGTCGCCCGTCTGGCGAGAAGCAAATGGCGTTGGTGATCGTGATATTCTCCACCAGCGTATGCAGCGCCCCACGATAATACCGATAGATCGCCCCAGTCCCGGGTTCCGCATTTCGGCCCATCGAGCCGATCCAGAACCCGCCAAAGGGGTCGGCGCGCCCGTCATTGGAGCGGGTATGCGGCATATCTTCTTCCAGCCCGACCAGCCGCTCGCGCGAACCGCTTTCGATGTCGAACCGCCACAGCGCCGAGCCATCCGCCAGAACCAGCGTGTCGCGATCCACCCAGCCAGCGGCTGAAACGCAATCGTCGAAATTCCAGTGTCGCTCGCCCTCACTATCGCGGGTCAAAAGTCGTTTTCCCAGAATGTCGAACCAGAAAAACTGTTCGCGTTCGGGGTGCCAGAACGCGCCCTCGCCCAGTTGGCAAATGGTGCTGGAAAAGACGTTAATGGTCATTTGGTAGCCGTGTCATAGGCCGCGACGATCTGGTCGGCGGCTTTGGCAACCTCGTCCGCAGTATGGCCCGGCTGGTAGATATTCGAGCCAAGGCCAAATCCGGTGATCCCGGCACTGATCCAGTTGACAAAATCCGCAGGGCCAACACCACCCACCGCATATGTGCGCGTGGCCTGGGGTAACACGGCGGACAGCGCCTTGAACCCGTCCAACCCAAGTTTGAAGGCGGGAAAGAACTTCAGCCCGTCAGCGCCTGCGCGCAGTGCGGCAAACGCCTCGGTCGGGGTCAGGACACCGGGATAGGACAACATGCCATGCCGTTTCGTGGCGCTGATCACGTCGGGGTTGGCATCGGGTGAAACAACCATGCCTGCACCGAGCCTGGCCAGTTGGTCCACCGCCTCCACGGTCAGAACAGTGCCCGCCCCGATCAGCGCGCGATCCCCGGCATGAGCGATCATACGGGTGATACTGTCGAAAGGGTTGGGAGAGTTCAATGGCACCTCGATCTTGGTGATGCCTGCATGGATCAGTGCGTCGGTGATGGCCACGGCCTCGTCCGGTTGGATGCCGCGCAAAATGGCGATGATTTCACGGCTCATTTTGGCCCTCCTGTCAGGTGGTGAAAGGCCGCCGTCAGCCCTTCCAGAGTCAGGTCTCCGACATCGGCAGATCGCACCGCGACGCCCTGTTGTGCAAGCGCCCCGTGATAGGCATTGGCCAATTGCGTGGTGCCGATGACGACCACCTGTTGCCCAAGCCAATAGGGCTTTGCCGATGCCAGTTCCGCGCCGATCAACAGCGCAGACAGCCGCGCGCGGGCAGCCGGGGCGGACAGGTCGTGCAGCAATGCCTCGGCCCGCAGTGAAAACAGCTTCGCGGCAAGGTCGGCGGGCCGGGACAACGTATCGGAAAGGCCGGCGTCGAAGGCGGTTTGGTCCCATTCCGTGGTGTCGACCGAGTGGCGCAGCACGGATTGCTTGCCCAACAGCGCAAACATTTCACCCGTCATATAGGTGCGGAAACTGACGATCTCGCCGGCGCTGATATGCACCCATTTGGTATGCGATCCCGGCAGGCACAGGATGCCGTCAAAGGTCGGCTCGCGGGCCAGAAACCCGGCGATCTGCGTTTCTTCGCCGCGCATCACGTCGGCGGGGGTATCTTGCTTGATGCCGGGCAGGATGTGCACCGCCAGCCCGTCCACCTGAAACCGGGTCGCCTGCGCAACACCGGGTGGCGGGCAGGGCACACTGGCATAGGGTGCCTCGGCCCAGCCTTGGCGCGACCCGGCCATGCCGCAGATGATCACCGGCAAGGCCTTTGCGCCCGGCACATCCGACAGCATGGCGCGCAGCGTCGGTTCGAATGTGCCACGCGCCAGCACGCCCATGCCCTGGTCGCTGCACCGGTGGTCCAGAACCTCACCCCTGTTGTCCATCAACCAGACGCGCAGGTGTGTGGTGCCCCAATCGACAGCGATCCAGTCGGGTTTGCTGATGGTGTCGTTCATCCCGACACCACCACGCCGCCATCAACGGCCAGTGATTGCCCAGTGATCATACGGCTTGCGTCAGAGGCCAGAAACAGGGTCGGGGTGACGATATCATCCGGGTCCAGATGCTTTTTCAGGCACTGCCGTTCCAAGTGGGCGGCAAGCGCTTCCGGGTCGGCCCAAAGCTCCAGTTGCTTTTGCGTCAGCACCCAGCCGGGAGCGAGTGCGTTGACGCGGATCTCGTCAGGACCGAATTCCCGCGCAAGGCTGCGGGTCATCCCGTTGATGCCGGAATTGGCGGTCGTATAGGCTGGATAGCCGGTGTTGCCCATCATGTAGCTGATGGATGTAAAATTTATGATCGCCCCGCCGCCCGCCTGCTTCATGCCGGGAATGACCGCCTGACAGGCAAAGAAATAGGCCTTCAGGTTGATTGACTGCGACCAATCCCAAAATGCTTCGTCCACGTCCAGTGTGGCATGGCGTTGATCATTGGCGGCATTGTTGACCAGCACGGTGATCGGGCCATGCGCCTTGGTGCTGTCGGCGATCGCGGCTTTCAGAGCGGCAATGTCGGTGATGTCACATTGGATGAACAAGGGCCGATTGCCGGTATCGGCTTCCATCTGTGTCACAAAATCAGAGGCGTCCGTTCGGCCCACAAAGGCCACTTTCGCGCCTTGCCGCAGGAAGCCTTCGGTCAGTGCCGCCCCGATGCCGGAGCCGCCCCCAGTGATGAAGACGGATGCGCCGCCAAGGTCGGTAAACGTCGGGTGTGTCATCAGTGGCTCTCTCGCGTTACAAGGCGGGTGTCTTTCCCCACCAGAAAATCAAGGTCGGCGCCGTGTTCGGCTTGCAGCACCGTGTCGATATAGAGCTTGGCATAGCCGCGTGTGTAATGCGGTTTGTCCGGGGTCCAGGCCGCGCAACGTGCTTCAAGTTCCGCTTCGTCCACCAACAGATCAAGTTTGCCGTTTGAGGCGCTGACACGGATACGGTCGCCGGTCTTGACCAGGGCCAGGGGACCACCGGCCTGACTTTCGGGCGAGACATGCAAGATTACCGTGCCATAGGCCGTGCCCGACATGCGCCCGTCCGAAATGCGGATCATGTCGCGCACCCCTTCGCGCACCAGCTTGGCCGGGATTGGCATGTTGCCGACCTCGGGCATGCCGGGATAACCTTTCGGACCCACACCTTTCAGCACAAGGATCGTGTCAGGCGTAACCGGCAGGTCATCGCGGTCAATATTTGCTTTCATGTCTTCGATATTTTCAAACACGAACGCCTCGCCTTCGTGTTCCAGCAGGCGATCGGTTGCCGCTGAGGGCTTTATGATGGCCCCATTGGGCGCGAGATTGCCGCGCAACACGCGCAGCCCCGCCGCCGACTTTACCGGATCGGCAAATGGCTTGATCACGTCGTCATTGTAGCATTCGGCCCCGTCCGCATAGGCGTTGATGTCACCGCCCAGAACGGTTCTGGCCGCGCGCAGATGTCCGGCCTTGGCCAGTTCCTGCATCACCACCGGCATGCCGCCCGCATAGCAGAAATCTTCCATCAGGTATTTGCCGGAAGGCATACAGTTGACCAACAGGGGAATGTCACTACCCAGCTCGAAATCCGACAGGGACAGATCAACGCCTACGCGCCCAGCCAGCGCCAGAAGGTGAACCACTGCGTTGGTCGACCCCCCCACTGCGGCGTTTGCCAGGATCGCGTTTTCAAACGCCTCTTTCGTCAGGATATCCGAGGGTTTCAGGCCCTCGTCGACCATTTCAACGATGCGTTTTCCGGTCAGATGCGCCAGCGCGGCGCGGCGGGCATCGACGGCGGGAAGGGCGGCGTTGGTGGGCAGGGACATGCCCATCGCCTCGACCAACGACGCCATGGTGGAGGCCGTGCCCATTGTCATGCACACGCCCTTGGACCGGCTCATGCCGGATTCCGCCGCCATGAAATCCTGCAACGTCATGTCGCCTGCGCGCACGGCTTCGGAGAATTTCCAGACATCTGTGCCGGACCCGATATCCTTGCCCTTCCACTTGCCGTTCAGCATGGGACCGGAGCTGACCACGATCGAGGGCAAATCGACCGATGCCGCGCCCATCAACTGCCCCGGCGTGGTCTTGTCGCAGCCACCCAAAAGAACAACACCGTCAATGCCATAGGCGCGGATCGATTCCTCGACATCCATCGCCAACAGATTGCGAAACAGCATCGCTGTGGGTTTCATCTGGGTTTCGCCCAGCGACATGACGGGGAATTCAACCGGGAAGCCACCCGCCTCCCACACGCCGCGTTTCACGGCCTCGGCCAGGTCGCGCAGGCCCGAATTGCAGGGGGTCAGTTCTGACCACGTATTGCAGATGCCGATGATCGGGCGCCCGTCAAAGGCGTGATCGGGAAAGCCCTGGTTCTTCATCCACGAGCGATGAATGAACCCGTCCTTGTCGAGCTTTCCATACCAGTTCTGACTGCGGCGTTTCTTGGTCATGCGGCTTTCCTTTTGCGCGCCCATTCGGGGATCCAGTCGCCATGTGCGGCCAGCAGATCATTGACCAGTGACCGGATCTGGCGCAGGTCCAGTTCGGCGGCGGTGTGGGGGTCCATCATGGCGGCATGGTGCAGATGTTCGGGGTTTTCGTCCAGCAGCGCGCGCACCGTCAATTCCTGCACATTGATCTGGCTGCGCATCAGCGCGACCAGCTGCGGCGGGATGTCGGTCACGACGCCGGGCTGCACCCCGTTCATGTCAACAAGACAGGGGGTTTCGACAGCCGCCCCCATCGGAAGTTGCGGGATCTGCCCGGTGTTGGGCAGGTTGCCATAGGCCGTATAGGGCTGGCCGGTGACGATGGCATTCATCATCTCGGCGGCAAACTCGTGGCTTTTCGGCACGTCGATCCCCGCCGCGGTTTTCAGGGCGACAGCCTGCTCTTTCCACTCTGCCTGCTGTTCGACACAGCGTTTGGGATATTCATCCAGCGGGATGCCAAATTCTGAAATCAGATCATCGCGCCCGTCCTTGATGAACCATGGCACGTATTCGGCCAGATGTTCAGAGCTTTCGGTGCAGAAATAGCCCAGATGCTCCATCACCTCATAGCGCACCTTGTTGCCACAGCGTGGCATCAGAAGCGGGGGTTTGGGCAGGGTGCCGGACCGATAGCCATTGCGCAGGGCGGGATAGAGGTTGCTGCCGGCAGCATCCTCAAGCCGCAGGAAGAACGCCACGTGGTTGACGCCTGCGACCTTGAAGCGGATGTCGCCCTCGGTCATGTCCAGATCATGGGCCAATTCCTGAACCGTGTTCTGCACGGAATGGCACAGACCCACCTGTTTGATACGCGGGAACCGTTCGGCAATGGCCCAGGTGTTGATCGCCATCGGGTTCACATATTGCATCAGAAGTGCATCCGGGCAGACCGCTTCCATATCCGCGCAGACAGACCAAAGATGCGGCACGGTGCGCAAACCGCGCATGATGCCGCCGATGCCCAGCGTGTCGGCGATGGTCTGGCGCAGCCCGTATTGCTTGGGCAGGTCGAAATCGGTGATCGTGCAGGGATCGTAGCCGCCGATCTGGAACGCGGTGACGACGAAATCGGCGCCCTCCAATGCGCGGCGCTGATCGGTATAGGTTTCGACCGTGGCGTCGGTGCCCATCGTGGCGACCATCTTTTTCGCCACCAGTTCGCTTTCCGCCAAACGCGTGGCGTCAATATCCATCAAAGCAATCGTGGCGTTTTTCAACGCCTCGAAATGCAGCATGTCGCCGACAATGTTCTTCATGAAGATTGTCGAACCCGCACCTATGAAGGTGAGTTTGGTCATTTAACGGCTCCGAGTGTTAGACCTGCGATAAAGTGGCGTTGCATCAGGAAGAACATCGCCACGGGGGGAAGGGCGGCCACGATGCTGCCCGCGCTCATCAAGTGGTACTGCGCCACGAATTGCGAGTTGAAGGATGTGATGCCCGCCGTCACGGGTTGTGCATCTGGCCCCTGTGTCAGCACGATGGCCCAGAAATAGTCGTTCCAAATGAAGGTAAAGATCAACACGGCCAGCGCGGCGATGGCGGGCTTCATCAGGGGCAGAACGACATACCAGAAGATGCGCCATTCGGCGACGCCTTCGACGCGGGCGGCCTCGATCAACTCATAGGGCAGGGCGCGAATGAAGTTGCGCATGAACAACGTGCAGAACCCGGTCTGGAACGCGATGTGAAACAGCACCAGGCCCAGTTTGGTGTCGTATAGCCCGGCGGACACCGTCAGGTCGCGCACCGGCACCATCAGGATCTGGAATGGCACGAAGTTGCCTGCGATGAACATGAAGAAGATCAGCAGATTACCCCGGAAACGATAGATGCCAAGCGCAAAGCCGGTCATGCAGGACAGGGCCACCGCGCCGATCACGGTCGGCACCGTGATCAGGATCGAGTTCCACATGTAACGCGGCATGTCCGATTCCAGAAAGACCTTGCCGTAATTGGTGAAAAACTCGAAGGACGAAGGCATGCCCCAGTAGTTTCCGTTGGAAAAATCCGCAAGCGGCCGGATCGAGAACATGGCCACCGCGATCAGCGGCAGAAGCCACATGATCAGGGCCAGCGGCACCAGTGTCTGATAGGTGATCTGCACGCCGCGCGACCGTTTATCTATGGGGGTTGGAAACATCTGTCTTACCTCCGTGCCGCTTTCTCGTCGCGATACATCGACCACAGGAAGTAGCCGATGAAGACGAGCATGATCAGGAACAGCACAACGGCGATGGCCGAGCCATACCCCATGCGGAAACCGTATTCCGACAAGGCTTTTTCAAACATGTAGAAGCTGAGGACGCGGGTTGACCCGAAGGGCCCGCCATTGGTCATGACCGAGATCAGGTCGAAGGACCGCAAGGCGCCGATGATGGTGACGACGAACGCGATGAAGGTGGCCGGTTTCAGCTGCGGCAGGATTATATGCCACAACATGCGCCAGCCCTTCGCGCCGTCCAGCCGCCCGGCCTCGATCTGTTCGGGGTCCACGGCATTCAGCCCGGTCAGATACAGGATCATGCAATAGGCCGTTTGCGGCCAAAGACCGGCGGCGATGATGCCATAGGTCGCCAGCGTCGGGTCGCCGAGCACGTTGATCGTGTCCAGCCCCACGAAGCTGAGCAGCGCATTCAACAACCCTTCCCGCGGAAGGTAAAACCATGAGAAAACGAGACCGACAACGACCTGGCTCAGCACAAAGGGGAAGAAGAACAGGGACTTATAAAGCCGCATACCGCGAATAGTCTGGTTCAGGAACAATGCGATAAACAGACCTGCCGGGATTGCCAGAAGGTAGAGTGCCAGCCATTTCACGTTATTCCACAGCGATGTTTCGAACGCGCGGTCGGTCATCAATTCCTGATAGTTGCCCAGCCCGATATAGGTTGCTTCTCCCAGCCCGTCCCATTGGTAAAGCGAGATGTTGAAGCTTTGAAGGATCGGGCTGATGACATAGATCAGAAAGAACAACACGCCGGGCAAAAGGAACAGCAAGGGTGTCAACGTCATGCGGTTGCGCCTGACCCAGCTCATATCATGTGCGGTGGACATCGCGTTCCTCCCTTAAACACGTCACGGGAAAAACCTGATGGGGCTTTCCGGTATCGTGCAGGCTGCATGCGGTGGGGTGTGTGCGCCCCGCGTGTGTTAAAACACGGGGCGCACCAACGTGAGTGGTTACTTGTAGATACGTTTGCGTGCAGCTTCCAAGCGATTCAGGATGTCCTCAAGATTGTCGGGGAACACCATGAACTCCTGAAGACCTTCCATGCCAACCGATGCCATTTCGGCGGGGAAGTCACGGTCAAAGAACTGCGCGATACCACCGGTTGCGTTCTTCGACAGCATTTCAAAACCCTGTTGAAGGAACTCGTCATCGCCGACCGATGCGTTTGCATTGACTGGCAGTTGGCCAAGGCCATCAGCGGCGTTGATCTTGGTCTGAACATCAGCCGAGGTCACATATTGCAGGAACGCGCGGGCCGCTTCCTTATTCGTGGCGTTCGAAGCGATGTGGAACGTGTCGGTCGGCGCGTCCTCGCCCATCGGCACATCGGCGATCTTCGGGAACTGATAGAAGTCGATCTGATCGTCTGTCAGACCCGCTTCGCGCAGGTGCGGCACGGCAAAGTTACCGATCAGGTAAGCTGTTGCTTCTCCTTTGACCACGAAGGGAAGGGCCTCTTGCCAACTATAGGTCTGGTGGTCTTCGATATAGGCGCCCATGTCGATCAGCTTGCGCCAGTTGGCAAAGGTTGCGCGCACTTCGTCCGACGTCCAGCTTGCTTCACCGGTGGCCAGCTTCATATGGAAGTCGAAACCGTTGGTGCGCATGTTCAGATAGTCAAACCAGCCGCCGGCGGTCCACAGGAACTTCGATCCGATCGAGTAACACTTGCGACCCGAATCAAGGATTTTCTGGCAGTTCGCGATTTCTTCGTCGAAGGTTGTCGGCTCGCTCAGACCCAGCTCGTTGAAGATGTCTTCGCGGTAATAGATGCCCCATTGATAGTAGGTATAGGGCACGCCCCACTGCTTGCCATCCAGCGTCATCGCGCCTTTGACGCTGTCCAGACCCGGCAGGTCGCCATTTTCATACATGTCCGAGATGTCTTCGAACAACCCGGCGTTTACATAGGGGGCCATGCGGTTTGCCGCATACCAGTTGATCACGTCAGGTGGATTTGCGGTCAGAGCGTTGCGAATCTGGCTTTTCCACGCCTCGCGGTCCACGACTTCCAATTCGACGGTCAGGTCAGGATGCAGTGCATCGAAGTCAGCGGCCAGCCCTTCCATGATCGCCCGCGGTGCGGGATTCGACATGTCAGATATAATGCGCAGCGTGCCAGACAGGTCTTGAGCCATGGCTGTCGTAGCCAGGCCGACTGTCACCGCAAAACTTGCTGCGGACAATTTCAGAGATTTCAGCATGAGGTTCCTCCCAAGGTATTCAGCTGTCATTTATGGTTCCATATGGTGGAACTTAATTTCAACAGTTGAAACTATGCGCGGAGTCCGTTACAGATGTCAACAGTTTCATCGCAGAGACAAATCAAGGGAGGAGGCGAAGATGGGTGCAATGGACAAGTCCACGCAAGCTGCGGACGGAACTGTCGGCAAGGCGCTTCAGGTGCTTGATATGGTCGCCGAAAAGGCGCGCCCTGTGCGGTTCAATGACGTTCTCGCCGAAAGCCCGTTTCCGAAGGCCACGCTATATCGCCTGCTGCAAACGCTGACCAGCCAGGGGATGTTGTCTTATGATGAAGAACGACAGACCTATGCGCCCGGGATTCGGCTGGTTCGTCTGGCGCACGCGGCCTGGAGCCAAAGTTCGCTTGCCCCTGTCGCCCGCCCGTTTCTGGATGATCTGTCGGCCGAGATCGGTCAGACCATTCACTTGGCCCAACTTGATGGCGGCCAGGTGCTCTATGTTGACAAGCGCAACGCGGCGACGCCTATTGATATGTTTTCACAGGCCGGGAAGATCGGGCCGGGATATTGCACCGGGGTTGGCAAGGCCATGATCGCCTTTCTGAAACCCGAGGCGCGCGAAGATGCGATAAAGCGACAATCATTCTTTCGGCATACCGACAACACGCTGACCACCGCCGAGGCATTGCGGACCGAACTGGATACGATCCGTGAAGACGGGGTGGCCTTTGACCGCGAAGAACACGAGGTGGGCATCAACTGTATCGCGGCCCCTATTCTGTCCAGCAACGGACGGGTCATTGGGGCGCTGTCCATCACCACGTCCAGACAAGATTACAACATGGACGACCTCACGCAGTTGCGCCCGCAGCTTCTGAGCACCGCCGCAAAAATCGCCGAGGCTGCCGAAGCATGGCAGTTTCCGGGCTAACAAAGAAGGAATGTCCGCATGTCAGGTGTGACGCTCTCTAACGCCGTCAAGAAATACGGGGATGTTCAGGTCATCCACGATATCGACCTGCAAATCGACAATGGCGAGTTCTGTGTGTTCGTTGGGCCTTCTGGATGCGGCAAGTCCACGCTGCTCAGGATGATTGCAGGGCTTGAAGAAACCACATCTGGCCAGATCAGGATTGGGGAACGGGATGTGACGCGGGTCGATGCGTCGGAACGTGGGGTGGCGATGGTGTTCCAGACCTATGCTCTCTATCCGCATATGAGTGTTTCGGAGAACATGGGGTTCGGCTTACGGATGAACGGTCATCCGAAACAGGTGATTGCAGAAAAAGTCGCGGAAGCCAGCCGCATCCTGCAACTGGACGACTATCTGGACCGCAAGCCCAAGGCCCTGTCTGGCGGTCAACGCCAGCGGGTCGCCATCGGGCGCGCCATCGTGCGCGGACCCGAGGTGTTCTTGTTTGACGAACCGCTGTCCAACCTCGATGCCGAGCTGCGGGTCGACATGCGGGTCGAAATCGCCCGGCTTCACAAGGAAATCGGCGCGACGATGATTTATGTCACCCACGACCAGGTGGAAGCGATGACGCTGGCCGACAAGATTGTCGTTTTGCGCGCCGGTGTGATCGAACAGGTCGGCAGTCCCATGGACCTGTACAAAGACCCCGACAACAAGTTCGTAGCGGGCTTCATCGGGTCGCCTGCCATGAATTTCCTGAATGGCACGGTGCGCGGTGGGAAGGTTGTTCTGTCTTCACTGAACAACCGCGAAGTGACCACGGAAGTGATGCTGCCTGCCGAAGGCTCACGCGTCATCGTGGGCGTCCGCCCGCAGCATCTGAGCATCAGCGCAGGCAATGGCGGTGCTGTGTTGGACCTGCGCGAACGGTTGGGCGGGGTGTCATATGATTACCTGATCGCCAAGACCGGCGAGAAGATCATTGTGGAAAACCGGACCGAAGACACGCTGCCAGAATCCAGCGAGGTGATTGTCGGGTTCGGTGACGGGGATGCCATGTTCTTTGACGCGACCACTGAAAAACGTCTGCGCTAAGGGCGTGACCCGCCCGAAAGGGTTGGCGAACATCAAAGCTCCATCGCATAGTGCTGTGCAAATCGCGTGGCAAGGAAACCGATGTGACCGGCACTCTTTTTCGGAAAGATATCTCAAGCACCGTGTTGGTGCCTGGCGAGGGGCAGTCTGCTATCGGCACTGAAACAGCGCGGGCGGTGGCAATGGTGGTGGGTCTGCTGCGCCGTGGCGAAAGCCTGATGATGACGCAAACCGGTGCGGTCACCACGGCCCAAGGCGACGGCCAATGGTTGATGGTGCAAAGTGCAGGGTCCACAGGTGCGCCAAAGACCATTCGGCGCAGCCCCGCCTCGTGGGTCGCCAGCTTTGACGTAACGCGTCGCCAGTTCGGTATCGGCCCGAACGCGCCCTATGCGGTGCTGGGCGCGATCACCCATTCCCTGACCCTTTATGCCGTGCTGGAGGCGTTGCATATCGGCTGCGACCTCTCTGTGCTGACCGGTCTAAAGCCCCGCTCGCAGGCGCGTGCGCTTAAACAGGCCGGGGCGCAGGTGCTCTATGCCACGCCGACCCAGTTGCGCCTGTTGACCGCTGCAACGACCGAGCCCGTTCCCGGAGTGCGCTGGATCTTTTGCGGGGGCGGCACGCTCGACCCGCAGACGCGGGCGCAGGTCAGTCAGATGTTTCCCACTGCCACCCTGCACGAGTTTTTTGGCGCGTCCGAGACGAGTTTCATGACGATCAGCGATGCGGAAACGCCGTCGGGGTCGGTCGGGCGCGCTTATCCCGGTGTTGATCTGCAGGTTCGCGATGCACAGGACCGCGACACGCGCGACATTGGCGAGATTTGGGTGAAAAGCCCGTATCTGTTTGACGGCTATGTTGATGGTGACAGCCCGGACACGAGGTGGAAAAACGGGTATTTGTCGATCGGTGAAATGGGTCGGTTGGACGATGCGGGAAACCTGACCATTCTGGGGCGAAAAAGCCGGATGGTGACGGTGTCGGACCAGAATGTCTTTCCCGAAGCGATTGAGGCACAGATGCGCGCGGTGCCCGGCGTCGGACATTGTGCAGCCATCGCGGTGCGTGATGCGCGGCGCGGCCATGTCATCATCGGCGTTCTTGAAGGTCAGCAAGATGACGCGCTGGCCGCGCGTGTTCGGACCCACTGCCGCGCCACACTGGGCGCGCAGAAGACGCCCCGGCGCATTCTGTTCGTCGATCGGATGCCCCTGCTGACCGCCGGAAAACCCGACCTGATCGCCCTGGGCCACCAATTGGAACAGCTTGCATGAGCACTGCCTGCATCATCGCCGCCCGACGCAGCGCAACCGTCCCGCAGGGCGGGGCGTTTGCCGCCGTTGACATCCATGATCTGGCCGCCCCGGTCGTTCAGGCAGTGCTTGCTGATGCCGGGCTTGGGGAAGACGAGGTTGGCGAGTTGATCCTGTCCAACGCGCTGGGTGCAGGTGGCAATCCGGCGCGACGCGCCGGGTTGGCCGCTGGGTTGCCAGAGCGGGTCTCGGGGCTGACAATAGATCGTCAATGTTGCGGCGGGCTGGATGCAATCCTGCTCGCGCGTGCACTGGTCGTGTCAGGGCAGCATGACATCGTGCTTGCGGGCGGGGCCGAAAACTATTCACGCCGCCCACTCAGGTCGCGGACTTTCGCGGATCGACGTCCACCCGAGCCCTATGATCAGGCGCCGTTCACCCCCTGGCCGGATCGTGACCCGGATATGGCTGACGCGGCGGACGCGTTGGGCCGAAAGCTGGGGGTGTCACGGCGCGAACAGGATGATTGGGCGATGGACAGCCACGCGAAGGCGATGCGCTGGCAGGATCAAAGTGCAGCGGCAGAGATCATTCCGCTACTTGGCACCACCCGCGATGCCTTCACCCGAAAGTTGACCCCACGCCTGTGCGCCCGTGCGCCTGTGGTGTCTGGCGACATCACGGCGGCAAACATGGCGGTAGCGGCAGACGGGGCGGCGTTTTGCCTTGTGGTGTCGGAGCGTGTGGCCAAACGGTTGGCGCGTCCTGCGGTGCAAATCCTGTCCGGCGCAACCGTCGGCGGCGACCCGGTCTTGCCCGGTCTGGCTCCGGTCGCCGCCATTGCCGCATCGCTTGAGGAGGCGCGATTGACAGCAGCCGACCTGACACGTGCCGAGATCATGGAAGCCTTCGCGGTTCAGGCCATCGTCTGTCAACAAGGCGCGGGTCTTGCGCGTGAGATCGTCAACACTGACGGCGGCGCATTGGCGCGCGGTCATCCGGTGGGGGCGTCTGGTGCTATCCTTGCGGTGCGTCTTTATCATCAGTTGACCACGCAAGGGGGGGCGGGATTGGCCGCGATTGCGGCTGCGGGTGGATTGGGCACGGCGGTGGTTTTGCGCTCGGTTTAGGGCAGGATCAGTCGAAGCCGCGAAAACTCGTGAATTCCTCAAGCGTGGCGCGCGCGGTGCGAAACTGGTTTTCGGGCGCGGTTTCATCGGCGACGCCCACCGCAATACCGCACACCACCATTTCGTCGTCCGGAAGGTGCAAATGATTGTGCGCAACCGGGCCATAATTGGCCAGGGCACCGATTCCGGTAGCGCCAAATCCCTGATCCTCGGCAGACAGCAGAAACGACATCAGAGACATGCCAAGGTCCATAAAACAGCCTTTGCCCATATCGCGCCGGATCGTCACCACGATGCCGACGGGGGCATCGAAAAAGGCATAGTTGCGGGAAAACTGCGCGCGCCGCGCCTCGATGTCGCGTCGTTCGATGCCAAGGGCTGTATAGAGCGCATAGCCTGCGGCCCGCTGGCGGGCTTTCAACTCGGCAGGCAAAGGGGTCGGGAAATAGGTGTATTCGGACGCGTGTGGCGTGTTTTTCTTCTGCGCGTCTTGCAATGCTGCGACGAGCTTCCGCAGCGCCGATCCGGTCAGCACATGAAACCGACCCGGTTGCAGGTTGGCCCCGCTGGGCGCGCGTCGGGCCGCACGGCACATGCGTTCAATGGCACCGCGTGGCACCGGGTCGGGGGTGAAAGCGCGGGTTGATCTGCGGCTATCCAGCAGGTTTTCAAATGCACGGGACATGGGGCACCACGAGTTGTTGTCCGGCATTGGTAAATGATCCCGCATGCGGCGTCCATGTGGGTGGCTCTTCGATCCAAAATCCGCGCCCGTGCCGACGTGAAAACCTCGCAGAATCTTATAGAACATTCCCTTGCAACTGGACTGAGGCGCAGGGAGATTCTTTACAGGTTGAGCTGGTTCTGCCCGTTTTGCGGTCATTAATGACTGCGTGCGAAACATTGTTAGCGAAAACCGGCGGTCAGCTTTACAGATCGTGCGGCGACCTCTTCACAGGCAAACACCAGCGTTTCTATAGAAAATTCACCATTCAAGTAAATTATTTACACTTGTCGGGTCGCGTAGTTAAACAAGTTTACAAAAAAATTGTTGTTTGCTGAAGGGTTGTCCCACTATTTTCAGCATCAACGGAAATCGGGCTGTTAACACTTGGGTTTTCGTGGATCGCACGATCAGCGCGATCCGGAGGAATAATTGGGAGGACCTTGCATGTCGTCGGAAAACACGGCCGATAAAACTTATGCTCCGTCAGCTGAGTTTGTCGCGAACGCTCATATTGATGCTGCGAAATACAAAGAGATGTATGCCGCTTCGGTGAACGACCCGGAAGCGTTCTGGTCCGATCAGATGACACGACTGACATGGTCCAAGACCCCCACCAAGATCAAGAATACCACCTTCAAGCATCCGGATGTGTCGATCAAGTGGTTCGAGGACGGCGAGTTGAATGTCTCGGAAAACTGTATTGACCGCCACCTGGACACACGCGGGGATCAGGTCGCGATCATCTGGGAATCCGACGACCCCACCCTGGACAAGAAAATCACCTATCGCGAACTCCACGAAAATGTGTCGAAGCTGGCCAATGTGATGAAGGGGATGGGCGTCAAGAAGGGCGACCGCGTTGTGCTCTATCTTCCCATGATCCCCGAGGCTGCTTATTCAATGCTGGCCTGCGCGCGGATTGGTGCGATCCACTCGATTGTTTTTGCGGGTTTCTCGCCTGAAGCACTGGCGGCGCGTGTCGCAGGTTGCGAGGCGTCGTTGGTTATCACAGCCGACGAAGCCCCGCGTGGCGGGCGCAATACGCCCCTGAAAACCAACGTGGATGCGGCACTGGATCATGGCGACCTTGGCAATACCCCGGTTCTGGTGGTTGAACGCACGGGCGGCGATGTGCCGATGGTTGCCGGGCGCGATCATTCCTATGCCGCGCTGATGGCAGACGCGTCTGCCGATTGCCCTGCCGAGCGGATGAATTCAGAAGACCCGCTGTTCATCCTTTACACGTCTGGCTCGACCGGTCAGCCGAAGGGCGTTCAGCATTGTTCCGGCGGCTATCTGCTGTGGGCCGCGATGACCCATGAGTATGTGTTCGATTATCACGAGGGCGACATCTATTGGTGCACCGCTGATGTGGGCTGGGTCACTGGCCATAGCTATATCGTCTATGGCCCGCTGGCCAATGGCGCGACCACGCTGATGTTCGAAGGTGTGCCGACCTATCCTGATGCGGGCCGGTTCTGGGCCGTGTGTGAAAAGCACAAGGTGAACCAGTTCTATACCGCACCGACAGCCATCCGCGCCTTGATGGCCCGTGGCGAGGATTTCGTCACCAAATACGACCTGTCCGACCTCAAGGTATTGGGCACTGTGGGCGAGCCGATCAACCCCGAAGCATGGAATTGGTACAATGACGTTGTCGGCAAGGGCAAATGTCCCATCGTTGACACGTGGTGGCAGACAGAAACCGGCGGTCATTTGTTGACCCCTCTGCCCGGTGCGACTCCGACCAAACCCGGATCGGCCACGACGCCGTTCTTCGGCGTGCAGCCGGTGATCCTTGAGCCCACCACGGGCGAAGAGATCACCAGCACCGAGGCCGAGGGCGTGTTGTGCATGAAAGACAGCTGGCCCGGCCAGATGCGCACGATTTTTGGCGATCACAAGCGTTTCGTGGCGACCTATTTCGCCGACTACAAAGGCTATTACTTCACCGGTGACGGTTGCCGCCGCGATGCGGATGGATATTACTGGATCACCGGTCGCGTGGACGATGTGATCAACGTCTCCGGCCACCGCATGGGCACCGCCGAGGTCGAAAGCGCGCTGGTGGCGCATCCCAAAGTGTCCGAAGCGGCCGTGGTCGGCTTCCCGCACGACATCAAGGGGCAGGGTATCTATTGCTACGTCACCCTGATGGACGGCGAGGAATACACCGACGATCTGAAGACCGAGTTGCGCAACTGGGTGCGTCAGGAGATCGGCCCAATTGCCAGCCCGGATTACATCCAGTGGGCACCGGGCCTGCCGAAAACCCGTTCAGGCAAGATCATGCGCCGCATTCTGCGCAAGATCGCCGAGGATGATTTTGGCGCGCTGGGCGACACATCGACACTGGCCGATCCGTCGGTGGTGGATGATCTGATCGACAACCGCATGGCCAAGGACAAAGCATGATGGACGCGGCAACGAAAACCGCGGCACCCGTCCTGATCCTGCTTGGACCGCCGGGGGCTGGGAAGGGCACCCAGGCGCGGATGTTGGAGGAGACATTCGGGCTTGTGCAACTGTCCACGGGTGACTTGCTACGCGCGGCGGTTGCGGCCGGGACCGAGGCCGGGAAAGCCGCGAAAGCCGTGATGGAAGCGGGCGAACTGGTATCGGACGAGATCGTCATCGCCATTCTGCGCGACCGTTTGACCGATGCGGATTGCGCCAAGGGCGTGATTCTTGACGGCTTCCCCCGCACCACCATTCAGGCCGAGGCACTGGACGCACTGTTGGCCGAAGGTGGTCAGAAGATCAATGCCGCCGTCAGCCTTGAGGTTGACGACGCTGCCATGGTGAACCGTATTTCGGGTCGCTACACCTGTGGCACTTGTGGCGAAGGATATCACGACGAATTCAAGCAACCTCTGCAAACCGGAGTTTGTGACAAATGCGGCGGCACGGACATGAAACGCCGGGCCGACGATAACGCCGAAACCGTGGGCAGCCGTCTTGTGGCTTATCACGAACAAACGGCACCGCTCATTGCCTATTACAAGGGCAAGGGCAGCCTGAAAACGGTCAACGCGATGCTGGGCATCGACGAGATCTCGGGCAATCTGAATGCGATCGTTGAGGAGGCGATTGCATAAGAAAGGGACAGGCCGGTTCGCATAAGCGCCCGGTCAGTGGAACGTTAGGGAGGTGGCTTCATGGCCGAAAACTCATCCAACTCAGCATATTGGTCTGCCAATGTGCGCATCATTTTGATCAGCCTCGTGATATGGGCGCTGGTTTCCTTCGGGTTCGGCATCCTGCTGCGCCCAATGCTGTCCGGGATCGCCGTCGGCGGAACCGATTTGGGCTTCTGGTTTGCTCAGCAGGGGTCGATCATCGTCTTCCTCATTCTGATCTTCAACTATGCCTGGCGCATGAACAAGCTCGACCGTGAACACGGCGTCGACGAAGAGTAAGGGAGACTGGAATACATGGATCAGTTTACACTTAACTGGCTGTTTATCGGCGCGAGCTTCGCACTGTATATCGGCATCGCAATCTGGGCCCGTGCGGGCTCGACATCAGAATTCTATGCCGCAGGGCGTGGCGTTCACCCCGTCACCAACGGGATGGCAACGGCGGCTGACTGGATGTCGGCGGCCTCGTTCATTTCAATGGCTGGCCTTATCGCCTTCACCGGCTATGACAACTCGACCTATCTGATGGGTTGGACCGGCGGCTATGTGCTTCTGGCCCTGCTGCTTGCGCCTTACCTGCGCAAGTTCGGCAAATACACCGTGTCGGAATTTATCGGCGATCGCTTCTACAGCCAGACGGCGCGTATCGTGGCCGTTATCTGTCTGATCGTTGCCTCGACCACATACGTTATCGGTCAGATGACTGGTGTTGGCGTGGCCTTCGGTCGCTTCCTTGAGGTCGACAACACGACAGGTCTGCTGATCGGCGCAGCGGTTGTGTTCGCATATGCCGTGTTTGGCGGCATGAAAGGCGTGACCTATACGCAGGTGGCCCAATATGTCGTGTTGATTATGGCCTATACCATTCCGGCCATCTTCATCTCGCTGCAACTGACCGGCAACCCGATCCCGGCCCTCGGTCTGTTCGGTGATCACGCAGCATCTGGCGAGCCTCTGTTGGCCAAGCTGGACGCGATTGTGACAGAACTGGGCTTCAATGAATATACTGCCCACTACGGCGATACGTTCAATATGCTGCTGTTCACACTGTCGCTGATGATCGGTACGGCTGGTCTGCCGCACGTTATCATGCGCTTCTTCACTGTTCCCAAAGTGTCCGACGCGCGTTGGTCCGCGGGCTGGGCGCTGGTGTTCATCGCGCTGCTTTACCTGACAGCCCCTGCCGTTGGTGCCATGGCACGTCTGAACATCTCGGAAATGATGTGGCCCAATGGCGGCATCGAAGGTGGCGCTGTGACCGTTCAGCAGATCGAAGAAGATCAGCGCTATGATTGGATGGAAACCTGGCAGAAAACCGGCCTTCTGGGCTGGGAAGACAAGAACGGCGATGGTGCGATCCAGTACTATAACGACTCCAACGCTGAACTTCAGGCCATCGCTGCCGAAAAAGGCTGGGCCGGTAACGAACTGACCAACTTCAACCGTGATATCCTGGTTCTGGCTAACCCTGAGATTGCCAACCTACCCGGTTGGGTGATCGGTCTGGTTGCAGCTGGTGGTCTTGCAGCCGCGCTGTCGACCGCTGCCGGTTTGCTACTTGCGATCTCGTCGGCTGTATCGCACGATCTGATCAAAGGTTCGTTCAATCCGGGCATCTCGGAAAAAGGTGAGCTATTGTCAGCACGTATTGCCATGGCCGTTGCGATTGTTGTTGCAACCTATCTGGGTCTTAATCCTCCGGGCTTCGCGGCACAAACCGTGGCACTTGCCTTTGGTCTGGCAGCTGCGTCGATTTTCCCGGCGCTGATGATGGGTATCTTCTCGACCAAGGTGAACAACTCCGGCGCGGTTGCCGGTATGTTGGCGGGTCTGACCGTTACCTTGATCTACATCTTCATGCACAAAGGTTGGTTCTTCATCCCGGATACGAACAGCTTCACCGATGCTGATCCGCTTCTGGGTACGGTCAAGTCGACTTCGTTCGGCGCGATCGGTGCTGCGATCAACTTTGCGGTGGCCTATGTTGTGTCGGGTATGACCAAAGAAACGCCTGCACATATTCAGGAACTGGTTGAATCGGTTCGCGTTCCGCGCGGCGCCGGTGCGGCACAGAACAAGTAAAAGGCCAGGGCGAGGGGTCGATGCGACGCCCCGCCCCCTTTCATTCCTGTCCCGTCCGGTGCACACCGGGCGGGACATTTTAGTTCAGAAAAGGCCCGTTCGAATGCCGTTGACCCAGGACCAGATCCTTCGTTTCTTGCAATCCGTGCACCCCTATGACGTCCTGCCACAGGACACGTTGGCTACGCTTGCTGCGCAGATCGAGCCACGTGCCGTTGCATCCGGCGATCCCATTTACGAGCTGGGCGACAAGCTGCCGGGCATCTTCATCATTCATGCGGGCGAGGTCGAGGTTACAGACGAAAACGGCGAGACCGTCAGCCAGTTGGGTGTGCGCAATTCATTCGGCGAACGTGGCCTGTTGCGGGACGGTCGCGCGGTGACCAAGACGCAGGCGGTGACGGAGGCAATCTTGCTGATCCTGCCCGTTGACGCATTCCGGGACCTGATCAAAACCCATGACCCCGTGCGCCGGTTCTTTGACCGTTCCCGCGCAGACAGGCAGGGCAAACAAAGTCAGCAAAGCCTTGCCACCACGCAGGTTGATACGTTCATGGCCCGCAATCCGATCACCTGCGCGCCGGATGCAACGGTGCGTGATGCCGCCATCCTGATGCGTGACCATCGGGTGTCGTCACTGTGCATGACCGACGGGGACACGCTGACCGGCATCCTGACCACCCGTGATATGTCGGGCAAAGTGGTCGCCGAGGCCTTGCCCAGCGACACCCTTGTTTCCGCTGTTATGACGCCCAATCCCATCACGCTGGCCCCTTCTGCGATCGGGTCGGACGTGTTGCATGTGATGATGGAAAAACGCATCGGACATCTGCCCATCGTCGAAGGTGACAAGCTGGTTGGCATCGTCAGCCAAACGGATCTGACGCGGTTTCAGGCTGTCAGCTCAGCCGAGTTGGTGCGCGAGTTGGCGCAAGCCGTCGATGCGCTGGAAATGCGCGCCGTGACGAAACGCATTCCGCAACTTCTGGTGCAGCTTGTCGCGGGTGGAAGCCCCCATCAGGTCGTGACCCGCCTGATCACCGATATTGCCGACACCGCCACCCGCCGTCTGGTCGCACTGGCCGAAGAAAAACTCGGCCCTGCCCCCGTGCCTTACCTGTGGCTGGCCTGTGGCAGCCAGGGGCGGCAGGAACAAACCGGCGTGTCAGATCAGGACAATTGCCTGATCCTGTCCGATGACGTGAGTGACGCGGATCGCGATGGCTATTTCTCCGAACTGGCGAAGTTCGTCTGTGACGGGCTGGACACTTGCGGCTATGTCTATTGCCCCGGTGACATGATGGCCAGCAACCCGCGCTGGCGCCAGCCGCTATCGGTTTGGCGTGGTTATTTTGAAGGGTGGGTCGCCAAGCCCAGCCCGGAAGCGCAAATGCTGGCCTCGGTCATGTTTGATCTGCGTCCGATTGCGGGTGACGCGCGGCTGTTTGGCTCTTTGCAGACGGACACGTTGGCGATGGCCGCAAAGAATTCGATCTTCGTGGCGCATATGGTGTCAAATGGTCTGAAGCACACGCCTCCGCTGGGGCTGTTGCGCGGGTTTGCAACCATTCGGACGGGCGAACACAAGAACCGCCTGGACATGAAACACAACGGCGTCGTGCCCATCGTTGATCTGGGCCGTATTTATGCGCTGCAAGGGCAATTGACCGAGGCTAACACGCGGGCGCGGCTGGTCGCGGCCATGAATGCCGGCGGTCTGAGTCAATCCGGCGGGCAGGACCTGTTGGATGCCTATGACCTGATTGCCGAAACTCGGCTGGAACATCAGGCCGAGCAGGTGAAAGAAGGGCAGGCGCCTGACAATTATCTGGCACCGTCCGCGCTGTCAGAATTTGATCGCAGCCATCTTCGTGATGCGTTTGTTGTCGTGAAATCAATGCAAAGTGCCATTGGGCATGGGCGCGGAATGCTAAGCTGACGCTTGGCGCGTGCAATGGAAGGAATGTGAATGTTTTACGAGATTGTCGCCACGCTGGTCTCTGCCTTTGTTGGTGCGGGTTTGGTTCTCGCCCTGAACAAGCTGACCGGGGGCAGGTTGCCGAAATGGGCGATGCCGGTTGGGGCAGGGCTTGCCATGATTGTGACGACAGTTGCCACCGAATACGCGTGGTACGACCGCACGAAGGAGATTCTGCCCGAAGGGATGACCGTGGTGATGGAGGTCGAGAACAAATCGCTCTATCGTCCCTGGACTTACGTGGTGCCCTTTGTCGAGCGTTTCGTTGCGCTGGACGAGCAATCATTGCGCACGCACCAAGCCCAACCGGCTTTGCGGATGGTCGATCTGCTGTTCATGGGACGATGGTCTGCACCCGAGAGAATGGTGGTCCTGGGAAACTGCGACACCGGTCAACGGGCGCCACTGATTGACGCGGTCGAATTTGATGCATCGGGACAGGTCAAGGGAGTCGACTGGGTCAAGGTGCCGGAAGACGACGCCATCCTGGCAGCCATATGCAAACTTGAGGTGACATCATGAAAATTCTAACCACCCTGTCTTTGCGCCTGCGGATATTTCTGTTTTTCGCACTTTTGGCTGTCTGTGGGGTGGGTCTGGTACTGGTGTCGCTGGCAATCGGTTATGCGCGTGCGCAAGCAACCGGGCTGGCATCGGGGTTCGTTTTTGCCGGGGTGTTGTCCGGATTTGGCCTGCTGGCACTGTCTGTGGGCGTTTGGTTTTTGTTCGATGAGAACGTTGCGCGCCCGATTGAGCGGTTGGCAACAGGCCTGCGATCGCGTGCTCATGCGGGGGCCGGGGGTGTGGACAAACATGCTGCGCGCTATCTGGGTGATCTGGCCCCGGCGGCGGAAGCGGTGTCCGAGCAGTTGATGAAATCCACCATGGATCAGGCCAGCATCGTCGCATCGGAAACCGCGCGGCTGTCCGCGGACAAGGCGCGGCTGACCGCGCTTCTGTCTGAAATCCCGGTGGCGATGATCCTGGTGAACCCGGCGCACCAGATCGTGCTTTACGACAAGCAGGCGGCTGGCGTGCTGTCACAGGTCTGCCCGCCGCGCTTGAATGCCTCGATCTTCGATTACTTCAAGAAGGGACCTTTTCTTGCGGCACACAAGAAGATGATGGCGACGGGGCTTGAGCAGAGCTTCACAGATCTTGCCGCCGCCAATGGGTTGGAGTTTGACGCTCGGCTGAAGCCTCTTGGCCCCGGCGACGGGTATCTGGTCATCATTGACGACGCCCATACCAATATCGCCCCCGATCAAAGCCGCCCCGTGGTGTTCGACTTTGATCTGATGGAGGGACAGGCCACTGACAACCTGATGGATATGCAGCTAAACGACCTGAGTTACGTCGTGTTCGACACGGAAACCACCGGGCTGTTGCCGCACAAGGATGAGGTGGTTCAGATCGGCGCTGTGCGGGTCGTGAAAGGCAAGATCGTGCCGGGTGAGATCGTCAATCAACTTGTCGATCCGGGCATGAAGATCCCGCCTGCCTCGACCAAGGTGCATGGCGTGACAAACGCGATGGTGGCAGGGCAGCCGGGTATTGATGTGGCGGGCAAGCACCTGCATGACTTTGCACGCGGGGCGGTTCTTGTGGCGCATAACGCCCCGTTCGATATGGCCTTCCTGCGGCGACATGCGGAAACCTGCGGGGTGGAATGGACCCATCCGATCCTTGATACGGTGCTGTTGTCGGCGGTGCTTTACGGCACGACCGAGGTGCACACACTGGACGCCCTGTGCGAACGGCTGGGCGTGACCATCCCGCCCGAGCTACGCCACACGGCGCTGGGCGATGCCCATGCCACTGCCGAAGTTCTGTGCAAGATGCTGGCCATGCTGCATTCGCGTGGGATCGAAACCTTGGCAGGCGCCATTGCCGAAGCCAAGAAGCACAAGCGATTGTTGGACGATCTGAATTGACGCGGGCGTCGCTTGTCAGCGACTTTCATCCGCATTCATCTTGCGCTCCAACCACCGCACACCCGCCGAGATAATCAGGACCAATACCAGATACTCAAGGATCAGCAGCGTATAGATTTCCAGCGGCCGGTATTCGGTGACGACCAATTCATTGGCCCGGCGGGTCAGTTCTGCCATTCCGATCACGGACGCGAAGGCGGACATTTTTACGATATAGATGAACTGGTTGGCCAACGGCGGCAGGATGCGCCGCACCGCTTGCGGCAGGATGACATAGCGCATTGCCTGCGCCCGACTCAGCCCGATGGTCTGCGCGGCCTCGGCCTGTCCGCGCGGGACAGCCTGAATGCCGGACCGGAAGATCTCGGCAGTAAACGCACTGTCCGAGAGGGCCAGCGTGATCACCGCGCCCCAGAACGGGTCGATGTTGAGGTTGACGCCCATGGAGCGCAACACGACCGGCAAGCCGTAATATACCCAAAACAGCATCGGCAGCAGGGGGATTGCCCGAATAATCTCGACATAGATGCGGTTGGGCAGGCGCAACCAACGGCTTTGGGCGAAAGCGGGCAGGGCAACAAGCAGGCCGACGATGATCGACGCGACCGCCGCCAAAACCGAGATCTGGATGGTCGCCGAAAACCCTCGCAGCAGAAACTTGATATTGGTCCAACCCGCCGTGGTAGACGGGTCAATCACATACCAGCCCCACGTCCCCGGCGGGGCCGAGCAGGCGACCAAGGTGAAGAGCGAAAGAAGCGCAAGCGACAGGCGGATTTTGGTCATCGTCATCCCCTAATGCTTCAAAATCTTGTCCAGAAACTGCGCGAACCGGGCAGATTTCGGCGAAGAAAAGGCGATTTCGGGCGAGTCAACCTCGACCACCTCTCCGGCATCCATGAAGGCGATGCGGTCGGCCACCCGGCGCGCGAACCCCATTTCGTGGGTCACGCAGATCATCGTCATACCGTCGCGGGCCAGATCTTCCATTACTTCCAATACTTCGGCGATCATCTCGGGGTCGAGCGCAGATGTGGGTTCGTCAAACAACATCAGTTTCGGATCCATGCACAGAGAACGGGCAATCGCCACCCGTTGCTGCTGGCCGCCAGACAGTTGGCCGGGACGTTTCATTGCCTGTTCAGGGATGCGGACACGTTCCAGATAGGCCATGGCACGGTCGCGGGCTTCCAGCTTGGGCATCCCCAAAGCGCGCATCGGGCCAAGGATCAAATTGTCCAGAACGGTCAGGTGGGGAAACAGGTTAAACTGTTGAAACACCATGCCAATATCGCCGCGTCCTTGTGCATCTACGGGCTGTCCGTAAAGTGTGATGGTGCCTTCCTGATGTTTTTCCAATCCGGCCAGAAGCCGCACGACGGTGGACTTCCCCGACCCAGACGGGCCGCAGATCACCAGCTTTTCACCATGGTCCACCTCCAGCGTGATGTCGCGCAACACCTGAAAATCGTCGTACCACTTGCTGACATGCGCCATGGTGATCGCGTGCTTGCCTTGGTTAATGTTCGCCACTTGTTCTATTGCCCGCGATCTGTTCAACTGATCGTGAGCGGCTCATCCAAGTGCTGCCTCGATCCGTAGTCTGTTTGTTAAGGTATACGGACAAGCAACGAACTTGATAACCACCAAAAGGACACCGCGCGATGAAGTTACTGCGAACACTTGGGGCCGGGCTGCTGGCAATGACGATGCTGGCAGGCGGGGCGCAAGCCCAGTCCGCCCTGAATGACATTCTTTCCGGCGGCGTCCTGAAGGTGGGCACGACCGGAGACTGGAACCCGATGACGATGAAAGACCCAGCCACGGACAGCTACCGCGGCTATGACATCGACATCATGACCGAACTGGCCAAGGACCTCGAGGTCAATCTGGAATTTGTTCCCACCGATTGGAAAACACTGGTGAACGGGATCGTGGCGGGCAAGTATCACATGACCGGCTCTGCCTCGATTTCGCCGTCGAGGATGAAGGTGGCGGGGTATTCCGAACCCTATATTTCGGTGCAAATTCTGCCGTTTACCACGTCTGACAAGGTGGGGAACTATGACGGCTGGGATGCAATCAACAAGCCTGACGTGAAGGTGGCAACAACGCTTGGCACTTCGTTCGAAGGGATGGTGCGCAGCTGGTTCCCGGAAGCCGACATCAAGGTGGTCGAAGCGCCCGCCCGTGGCTATCAAGAGGTTCTGGCCGGTCGCGCCGATGTCTTCATCACCTCGAACATCGAAGGTGCCACCCTGACCGAGAAGTTTCCGCAAGTGGCCGCCATCCCTGTCGACGCGCCGCGCGCGCCGACACCGATTGCGATGCTGTTGCCGCAAGGCGATCAGGTGTGGATCAACTATGTGAACAGTTGGGTGAAGCTGAAGAAGGAACAGGGCTTCTTTATGGAAACCGCCGCGAAATGGGGTCTGTGACACGGGCCGTATGATAGCTGAAAGGCCGGGTGATGTGTCCGGTCTTTTTCTTTTCTGTCATGACAGCTTGGCCGTTTGATAGAGTTTCACCTTGGTGCCGCCGTGATCAACTGGCGGGCCGGGGGGCAAGAAGGGCAGGCCAGTTGCCTTGGCCAAGCCGCCGTCGCTGGTGATGATCGCCACACGCCAGCCCGCAAACCGCTCCAGCAAGACCTTGCCCAAGGTGCCATAAAGCGCGAACAGAAGCTTCTTGTTGCCGATCCGCCCGCCGTAGGGCGGGTTCACGATGACAAGGCCGGGTGTAATGTTGGGGCGTTGCAGATCACTGATTGACCCTTCGGTGAATCGGGTCAGCGGTGTGATCCCGGCGGCATCCGCATTCTGCCGGCTGTTGGCAATCGCGCCAGCGTTCCTGTCTGATCCAAAAAACCGGGGTGGTCCCTCGGGCGTTGTGCCTTCTGCCGCCGCTTTCATCTTCGCGAAGGTTTCGGCATCAAAACTGGCCAGATGCTCGAATGCAAAATGGCGCGCGCGACCGGGCAAAAGGCCCACTGACATCTCGGCCGCTTCGATCAGGAAAGTGCCCGATCCGCACATCGGGTCCAGCACGGGTTCGTGCCCGTCGTATCCTGCTGCTTTCAGGAACAAGGCCGCCAGCGTTTCACGCATCGGGGCCTTGCCGGTGGCGGTCTTGTAACCTCGCTTATGCAGGCTTTCGCCGGACGTATCCAGGCTGATCGTCACCAGATTGTCGTCGATCCGCACCTTCAGAACCAGGGCGGCGTTTTTCGAGATCGTGGCGCCCAGTTCCTCGGCAATCGCTTTCTCGACCCGTTGGGCGGCGGCCCTGTGGTGATAGATCTTCGACCGCTTGCACACCGCCTCGACACGCACCGGCATATCTGACCGCAGAACCTCCCCCCACGGAAATTTTCGTGCACGCTTGTCCAGTTGGGCCAGATGAAATGCCCGGAAACTGCCCAGCCGCACCAGAACGCGGGTTGCGCCGCGCAGTGTCAGGTTGGCACGCCAGATCTCGGACCAGTCGCCATGGATGGTGACGCCGCCGGGGCAGGTTGTTGGGGTGGCAAAGCCTGCCGCGCGCGCCTCGTCCGCAAGCACGGGTTCGAGGCCCGGCGGCGCAACAAGGAAGATTTCAAAGGCGTTGGTGTCAGTCATGGCCTCCCATAGCCCAAAGGCGCATATGGGGCGAGATGTATTATTAGACCTTCAATTCTTTGGACGGAATGATGGGGAAGAAGACACCGCCGGACCACAGACCGAACCATTGGTCCCCCTCGTGCTCCTTATGCGTGCCCAGATCCACCAGACGATAGAAACTCTTGCGATCAATCAGCGCCTCAAGATTGGTGCGCACCAGCACATAGGGCGACGGCTCGCCGGTTTCGGGGTCGCGTTCGACACGGATGGGCGCATCTGGCCCGGCCACGGTTTCGTCGCCCACATTGGTGGTGAAGGTCAGAACCTGATCGCGCCCTGTGCCTGACGCTTCGAAGTCGATGGCGACAAATGGTGCGTCATCCACCGTGATCCCTACTTTTTCGACCGGGGTGACAAGGAAATACTCGTCGCCATCCTTGCGAATGATGGATGAAAACAACTTCACCAACTCGTGCCGTCCGATGGGCGTGCCAAGGTAAAACCACGTCCCGTCGCGTGCGATCCGCATGTCAAGATCACCGCAAAAATCAGGATTCCAAAGATGCACCGGCGGTGGCCCCTTTTTGCCGGCTTTTCGGGCGGCAGTGGCCAGCGTTTCGGTCATGTTTCCGCCGACAGCCGCTTTTTCCGGCGATTTCCCGTCATTTGGCGCTTTTGTCATTTGTTCCCCCGACGCGTTTGGCCTTTAATGAAATGTAATAGTCGAGCGGAGGAATTTCCATGACCAACGATGCCATTCTGGACGAGATCGAAGCCCTTGGTGACACGCTGGCGCGGGCGAAATCGGTGATTGCGCGCCGGATTATTGGTCAGGATCAGGTTGTTGAGCTGACACTCTCGGCGCTTTTGGCTGGCGGCCATGCGCTTTTGATCGGGTTGCCGGGGTTGGGCAAGACACGTCTGGTGGAAACAATGTCCACCGTGATGGGCCTGCGCGAAGGGCGCATTCAGTTTACGCCAGACCTGATGCCTTCGGACATCCTCGGAGCCGAGGTTCTGGAAGAAAGCGCCGAGGGCGCACGGTCGTTCCGGTTCCTGAAAGGGCCGATCTTCTGCCAGCTTCTGCTGGCGGACGAGATCAACCGCGCCAGCCCGCGCACCCAATCGGCATTGTTGCAGGCGATGCAGGAACATCAGGTTTCGATTGCAGGCCAGACCCACCAACTGACCGCGCCCTTCCATGTGCTCGCCACGCAAAACCCGTTGGAGCAGGAAGGCACGTATCCTTTGCCCGAGGCGCAGTTGGACCGTTTCCTTTTGCAGATTGATGTCGAATACCCTGACCGCGATGCTGAACGCGATATTCTGCTGGCGACCACCGGCACCGAGGATGCGCAGGCCGAAGCGATTTTCTCGGCGGTGGAGCTGATTGCCGCTCAGAAACTGTTGCGCCGGATGCCGGTTGGCGAAAACGTGGTCGATGCAATCCTTGACCTTGTGCGCGCCTGTCGTCCTGATGATGAAGCTGCTTCACAGATCGTGCGCGACACGGTCAGTTGGGGGCCGGGGCCGCGCGCGGCGCAGGCCTTGATGCTGCTGACGCGGGCGCGTGCTTTGATCGACGGGCGATTGGCACCGGGGATCGATGACGTGCAGGCGCTCGCGCGTCCGGTTCTGAGCCACCGTATGGCGCTGAGCTATGGCGCACGGGCAGCCGGTCACGATCTGGCTGGCGTGATTGACACTGTGGTCGACCAGACCACGCGTGCCGTGGCGGCGGCGTGACCTCCAACCCCACATTGCGCAGCCGGGCCGAGGCCCTTGCTGAACGGCTGCCCCCGCTTCTGGCCCATGCACGCCATTTGGCGGCAAGTGTGGAGTTGGGCGAGCATGGTCGGCGCAAACCGGGGCAGGGGGATGCGTTCTGGCAATTTCGCCCCGCCCAGCCCGGTGATCCGGCACACCGGATCGACTGGCGCCGCTCGGCCCGGTCTGACCACCACTATGTGCAGGAAAAGGAATGGCAGGCGGCGCAAAGCGTGTTGTTCTGGGTGAATCCGTCGCGTTCGATGGATTTCGCCTCCACGTCCGATCTGGCAAAGAAAGGTGAAGTGGCACGGCTGATCGCCATGGCGCTGGCGGTGCTTCTGGTGCGCGGCGGCGAACGGGTAGGGCTGGCCACAAGTGCCGCCCCGACTGGCCGCGGAGAGCTTGCCTTGTCGCGTATGGCGACCGCCCTTCTGACCCCGCAAGAGGCAGAGTTCACAGACCTTCCGGCGCGGTCCCGCGCGGTGTTCCTGTCCGACTTCCTTGGTGATACGGCCTCTGTGACCCGGGCCGTCACCCGCGCCGCTGATCGCGGCGTGACCGGGGTGCTGTTTCAGATCCTCGACCCTGTGGAAGAAGGGTTCCCCTTTCACGGGCGTATGATTTTCGAAGACATGTCTGGCCGACTGGAACATGATACGACCGAAGCTCATGATCTGCGCGATCGCTATCTGCACCGACTTGCGGCCCGGAAATCAGAGCTTGCCGATCTGGCACGCCGGACCGGCTGGCAGTTTCACACCCATCACAGCGGAGAGGCGGACAGCGCTGCCTTGTTGTGGCTCTTTCACGCGATTGAGGGGCACAGATGATCTTGGGCCTGCCCATCGCCTTCACGACCCCCTGGCTGCTTGCCGGGTTGGTGGCCTTGCCGGTCCTGTGGTGGCTGTTGCGGGCTATTCCGCCCGCGCCACTTCGCCAACGGTTTCCGGCTGTCACCCTGCTTTTGGACCTGGAAGATCGCGATGCGGAAAGCGACCGCACGCCTTGGTGGCTTTTATTGCTGCGACTGCTGGCAGTTGCTGCGCTGATCCTTGGGTTTGCGGGGCCGGTGTTGAACCCTGAACAACGCCAGACAGGACGCGGGCCGCTTTTGATTTTTGTCGACGCACAATGGACCGCCGCCTCGGATTGGCCGCAACGGATGGGCGCGATTGAAGATCAGCTTGATGCAGCCGCGCAGGCCGGGCGCACCGTCGCCATCGCCTTGTCGCACGAAGTTACGGAAGCCGGGGCTGACGCACCGCAATGGCAAAGCGCAGGTGATTGGCGCGCGCGGCTTTCGGGCCTATCCCCCGTGGCGTGGGATGCACCCTATGGGGCGGCGTCCGCCTGGGTTGCTGCGCTTCAGGATGCCGACACGATCTGGATCTCGGATGGGGTGGCGCGCACCGGACGGCTTGATCTGCTGGCGGAGTTTGAGGCGAAAGGCCGCGTCGATGTGCTGCAACCCACCACGCCGCGCTTTGGCCTGTTGCCTGCACGGGCAGAAGATGGCGCACTTGTTTTGGAAGCGCTGCGCAGTGGCGAGACAACCGGGGCTGATCTTGTGGTGCAGGGTATTGGCCCCGATCCGTCAGGCGTTGAACGGGTGCTTGCCTCATCGGTGCTGTCGTTCGCCGCAGGTGCCGCCCGCGCCGAGGTGCAGATGCCCCTGCCACCGGAACTGCGCAACCGGATCACCCGGTTTCAACTGGAAGATCAACGCGCCGCAGGGGCGGTGACGCTGGCTGATGACAGCTTGCGCCGTCGTCGTGTGGCGCTTCTGACCGGTACCCAGTCGCGGGAGGGGTTGGAGTTGTTGTCACCGCTACACTACCTGCGCGAAGCCCTGGTCCCGTCCGCCGAGGTGATTGAGGATGCAGCCATCGACACACTGATCGAAGCCGGGCCAGAGGTGTTGATCCTGCCCGATGTCCCCAGCCTTGTCGAACCCGACCAAAGGGCGTTGGCCGAGTGGGTGGCGCAAGGCGGGTTGCTTCTGCGCTTTGCCGGACCACGTCTGGCTGCGGCGGATACCGGGCGCGGGGTCGAGGATATTTTATTGCCCGTGCGGCTTCGTTCGGGCGGGCGCGTCGTGGGCGGCGCGATGAGCTGGGGTGCCCCGCGTGCTTTGGCGCCGTTCCCCGAAACCTCGCCCTTCTTTGGGTTGCGCGTGCCGGATGATGTGCTGGTCCGGGCGCAAATTCTGGCGGAACCCAGCCCAAATCTCGCCGACCGCACATTGGCGTCGCTGGCAGATGGCACACCGCTTGTGACCCGCAAGGCATTGGGGCAGGGACAGGTTGTGTTGTTCCACGTTTCGGCCAATGCCGAATGGTCATCGCTGGCACTGTCCGGCCTGTTCGTGCAGATGCTCGAGCGGCTCGCGATATCGACCCGCCCCGGTCAGGTCGAGGCACAAACGCTGGAAGGCACACAATGGGTTGCCGAGCGTGTGCTGGACCCGTTTGGCCAGCTTGGGCCTGCCGGGGCGCAGGCCGGGGTGGACGGGCCGCGGCTTCTGGACGGTGCGCGCGCCGAGGTGCCTCCGGGGCTTTATGCTGACGGCGATCGCCGGTTGGCGGTGAACACATTGGGGCCGGACGCGCAAATGACCCCCGCAAACTGGCCCGCACGTATCGCCCCAAGATGGGAGGACCGCAGTGCTGCCCGCAGTTTTGCGCCCTATTTGCTGGCCGCGGCCCTGATCCTTGGAATGCTGGACATTCTGGCCAGCCTTTGGATTTCCGGGCGGCTTCGCAGGAGGGCGGTTGCGACCGGGCTGCGGGTGAGTGCACTTGTTGTGACGGCGCTGCTCGCCTTGCCGAACCAAGGTGTCTCGCAGGACGCCGATACACATGAGGCAGTGATCGGCGCGGCCAGTACCGTGACGCTGGCGCATGTTCTGTCTGGCGATCCGGCCACGGATGAAATTGCCAAAGCCGGGCTTATGGGCTTGTCGGATCAGTTGTTTTCCCGCACCTCGGTCGAACCTGCGCCACCTGTCGGTCTGGATATCGAACGCGACGAGTTGTCGGTTTATCCGTTTCTCTATTGGCCCATTGGTGACACGACCCGCCAACCCAGCCCTGCCGCCTATGCCCGGCTGAAAACCTATCTTGCGGCGGGCGGGTTCATCCTGTTTGACACCCGCGACGCCGGGTTTGGCGGGGAAAGCGCCGCCGCCCGTCGACTGCGGACCATAGCTCTGCCGCTTGGCCTGCCACCGTTGGAGCAGGTGCCGCATGACCATGTTCTGACCCGCGCGTTCTATCTGCTGGAAGAATTTCCCGGCCGAGCGCGTGGTCCTGCCTGGGTCGAAGCCGCCCCACCCAACGCCGAACGCGCTGAAGGGATGCCGTTTCGCAACCTGAACGACGGTGTCAGCCCGGTGATCATTGGCGGCAATGACTGGGCAGGCGCTTGGGCAATTCGGGCAGACGGCGCACCTATGTTTCCGGTGGGTCGTGGTCAGGCAGGTGAGCGTCAGCGCGAAATGGCGGTGCGCTTTGGGGTGAACCTCGTGATGCATGTGCTGACCGGGAACTACAAATCCGATCAGGTTCACGTGCCTGCGCTGCTGGAAAGGTTGGGGGAATGAATGCCTCGGGGCTGATATTCTCGCCGGGTTTGCCCTGGCCGGTGATTGGCGTCCTCGCGGCGCTGGCGGTTGTGGCGCTGATGGTGGCGCTGTGGCGCGGCCTGTCAGGCTGGGCGCTTCGGACAGTGGCCGCATTGGCTGTTTTGACTGCTCTGATGGGGCCATCCTTGCAGCAGGAAGATCGCGATCCGTTGGCCGACATTCTTCTGGCCATCGTGGATGACAGCGCGTCGCAAACCCTGTCTGACCGACCTGACCAGAACGCCGCTGCCTTGGCGTCACTGGAGGCTCAGGTCGCCGCCCGTCAGGGGCTTGAGCTGACCACGCGCCGCCTGTCCGAATTTACCGACCCGGCAATCACTGACGGCACCCATATGATGCGCGCGATCACCGCCGCGATGGCCGATCTGCCAAGGGATCGCGTGGCTGGCGTCGTCGCGATCACCGACGGTGTGGTCCATGATGCCGAGCTTGCGCCAAACCTGCCGGCCCCATTTCAAGCCCTTCTGACCGGACGCGCGGCGGACTGGGATCTGCGCCTGTCTGTCACGGAGGCGCCCGCCTTTGCCATTCTGGGTGAGCAAACTGAAATCCGTCTACGTGTGGACGCGTTGGGCGCACCGCAGGAAACCAGTCGTCTGGTCGAGCTTTCGGTGTCGCGCGATGGTGCTGACCCAGAACCTGTGTTGGCGCAGATTGGGGCTGAAATCGTGTTGCCGCTGACCCTGACCCATGCGGGTCGCAATCTGATCCACGTGACCTTGCCCGCGGCCCCGGGCGAACTGACCGACCGCAACAATGCCGTGGTGATCGAGATCAACGGCGTGCGCGACCGGTTGCGGGTGCTGCTGGTCTCCGGCACTCCCCATCCCGGCACACGCACATGGCGTAACCTGCTGAAATCTGACAGTGCGGTCGATCTAGTGCATTTCACCATCCTGCGCCCACCAGAAAAACAGGACGGCGTACCGGTCAACGAACTCAGCTTGATTGCTTTTCCGACGCAGGAACTTTTCGTCGACAAGATCGACGAATTTGACCTGATCATCTTCGATCGCTACCGGCTACGCGGCATTCTGCCCGGCGGCTATCTGGACAGTGTGCGGTCTTATGTGGATCGGGGAGGGGCGGTTCTGATCGCAGCTGGTCCCGCGCTGGCCGGGGCCGAAAGCATCGCGCGGTCGGCTCTGGCGGGTATGTTGCCGGCTTTCCCGACAGGGCGTCTGATCGAAGACGCGTTTCGACCCGAAATCAGCGACGCGGGCGGGCGCCATCCAATTACGCGCGATTTGGAAAGTTTTGCACCGGAAGGCGGCTGGGGCCCATGGCTGCGCCGGGTCGAGCTTGAGCCGACCAGTGGCTACACGATTCTGAGCGGGCCGGATGACGCGGCGCTTTTGACTGTCGATCGCGTAGGCGATGGACGTGTGGCGCTGTTGGGGTCTGACCAAGCCTGGCTGTGGGCGCGTGGGTATGAAGGCGGTGGGCCACAATTGGAACTTTTGCGGCGACTGGCCCATTGGTTGATGCGTGAGCCCGAGCTTGAAGAAGAGGCGCTTTCGGCAACCGCCACTGAAACTGGACTGCGGATCGAGCGGCGCACAATGGACGACACTGCCCCGGATGCGACCGTGATGTTCCCGGATGGAACCGAGGCAGGGGTTGCCTTGTCTGAACGTGCGCCCGGACTGTTTGAAGGTGTGATCGTGGCAGCCGATCAAGGGCTGTATCGCATCGCGCAAGACGATCTGACAACGGTTGTGGTGCGCGGGCTTGCAGCGTTGCGCGAGTTTGAGCAACCCATCGCGAATGCAGCACTTCTGGCACCTTTGGGCCATGCCACCAACGGCGCCGTGACCCGGATCGAAGATGGTCTGCCCGGCCTGCGCCCTGTGCGCATGGGGCAATTGGCGCATGGTCGGGGATGGATCGGGTACACGCCCCGCAACGCCTATGTGACACAAGCAATCCGGCTCATCCCGCTTGCCCCGGCTTGGTTGATGCTGGCGGTTGCCGCGCTGTCGCTGATCGGTGCTTGGCTGATTGAAGGGCGCGGCGGTGCGCGGCGAACAGGCCAGCCATCTGTGCCTTGATGCTTAGCTGTCGGGCTGCATAAGCACAGACCGTGAATGTGACGCAAATTCGCGCCGATACAGGACGAACACGGTCAGCAGGGTTGCGACGATCAAGCTGATGGGGCCAAGCAACCAGGCCAGCGCCCCCAAGGCGAAATAGACCGACCGTAGCCCACGATTAAAACTGCGCGCCGCCGATATGTTGATGTCTCCGGCCTTGCGGGCGCGGGGCAGGGCGGTAGGATCGTTTGGGTCATTGGGCACCGAGGCCATGACAACCGCGCAATAGCCGAACAATCGGTGCGACCAGACGAACTTTAGAAAGGCATTGGCGAGAAACAGCACCACCAGCAGGATCTTGACCTCCCACACCAGTTCAGGGGCGCTGCTTTGGGTCAGGTCTTGGGCGACGCCGCGCAGCCGCTCGGTATTGCCCAACAGGGCCATGCCGCCACCGATGGCAATCATTGACGCCGAAGCGAAGAAACTTGCCCCTTGGCGCAGGGTGGCCAGGATGGCGCTGTCGAAGATGCGCGGGTCGCGGGCGACGAACTGGACCATCCAGTCACGCCGGTATTGGGCGACAAGCCCTGACACCGAGGGTCTGGCGGGCGACGCGAATTCTATCCGCCAGCCAATTACGGCCCAGGCAAGAATGATCAGGCAGACGGCGACACCGTCCAGGGGTGAAAACAGGGAAAGGCGTTCGGTCAGGGACATGGGCGCACGCTATGCGCATTCCTTTCGGTTGCCAAACCGGAAAATTGGTAATATATTTTTACCAATTGCAGAATCTGGAGGGCTACCGATGCAGATGCCGACCCCCGACGCCACCATTCTTGCGCGCAAAGATCAGATCGTGAAGCGTCTGCAAGCCGTGCTGCCCGATGGCGCCGTGGTGCATGACCCGTTCGAGACCCGCGCCTATGAATGCGACGCGCTGACCGCCTACAAATGCCCACCGCTCTGTGCCGTTCTGCCCGCATCAACCGCCGAGGTGTCGGCGGTCATGCGTGTCTGTCACGAAGAAGGCGTGCCGGTGGTGCCACGTGGGGCGGGCACGTCGCTGGCGGGCGGGGCGCTGCCCACGGCCGACAGTGTGATCCTTGGCGTGGCCCGGTTGAATGATGTGCTTGAAACCGATTTTGCCAACCGGATCATCCGGGTGCAATCGGGCCGCACGAACCTGTCGGTCACTGGCGCGGTCGAGGAGGAAGGCTTTTTTTATGCGCCTGATCCGTCATCTCAGTTGGCCTGTGCGATTGCTGGCAATATCGCGATGAATTCCGGCGGGGCGCATTGCCTGAAATACGGTGTGACCACCAACAACCTGATGGGTGTGACCATGGTCATGGCCGATGGAGAAGTCGTGGAAATTGGCGGGGCGCACCTGGACGCAGGCGGGTTGGACCTGTTGGGGCTGATCTGTGGGTCCGAGGGCCAATTGGGCATCGTGACCGAGGCGACCCTGCGCATCCTTGCCAAACCCGAAGGCGCGCGTCCCGTGTTGGTCGGCTTTGACAGCAACGAGGTTGCGGGGGCCTGTGTGTCCGACATCATCAAATCCGGCATCCTGCCCGTCGCGATCGAATTCATGGACCGCCCTTGCATTCGTGCCACCGAGGCGTTTGCAGGCGCGGGCTATCCCGATTGCGAGGCGTTGTTGATCATCGAGGTCGAAGGCTCGGATGCTGAGATTGACGATCAATTGTCGCGCATTACCAAGATTGCCCGCGCCCACAACCCGGTCGAGCTGCGCGAGAGCACCTCGGCCGAGGAAAGCGCGAAGATCTGGTTGGGGCGCAAATCGGCGTTCGGCGCGATGGGGCAGATCAACGATTACATGTGCTTGGATGGCACGATCCCGGTGTCGGAATTGCCCTTGGTGTTGCGGCGCATTGGCGAGATGTCGAAGGACTATGGGTTGGACGTGGGCAACGTGTTTCACGCGGGCGATGGCAACATGCACCCGCTGATCCTGTTTGACGCCAACAAACCCGGTGATCTTGAGAAATGCGAGGCATTTGGGGCGGACATACTGAAGCTCTGTGTCGAGGTGGGCGGCTGTTTGACTGGCGAACACGGCGTTGGAGTAGAAAAAAGAGACTTGATGGTTTCACAATACAACCAAAGTGATCTGGAGATTCAATTGGCGGTAAAGGATGTGTTCGATCCAAACTGGCTTTTGAACCCGGCAAAGGTGTTCCCCTTGTCGTCCACGGAAACAAGGCGCGCGTCATGACCCCTACAACAGAAGCAGAACTGGCCGAAGCGATTGCGGCGGCCAACGGTCCCTTGCGGATAGCCGGTGGCGGGACGCGTGACATCGGTGTGCCGGTCGAAGGAGCGTCGTTGTCAACCTTGGGCTTGACTGGTGTCACGCTTTATGAACCCGGCGCACTGACCTTGGTGGCGCGCGCTGGCACCCCGCTTGCCGATATCGAGGCGCTACTGGCCAGGGAAGGCCAGCGTCTGGCCTTTGAACCCGGCGACATGCGTGCGCTTCTGGGCACCAAAGGCGGGTCGACCATCGGCGGAGTTATCGCCACCAACGCTTCTGGTCCCCGGCGCATTCAGGTTGGGGCAGCCCGTGATTTCTGTCTTGGGGTCCGTTTTGTTGACGGGCAGGGGCAGGTCCTGAAAAACGGCGGGCGCGTGATGAAGAACGTGACCGGCTATGACCTTGTAAAGCTGATGGCGGGCAGTTGGGGCACGTTGGGCGTCATGACCGAGGTCAGCCTGAAAGTGCTGGCCATTCCCGAAACCGAGGCGACGCTGGTCTGCAACGATGAATCTGCTGAAACCGCCGTGGCGTCCATGGCCGCCGCCTTGGGGTCGCCCTTCGATGTGACAGGTGCGGCTATGATTAACGGGCAGACGATGATCCGGGTCGAAGGCTTGGCAAAATCCGTCGCCTATCGCGCGAAGGCCTTGCAGGACGGTGTCTTGCAGGGGTTCGATATTGTCGAAGGCGCGGCCTCGGCCAAGCTGTGGGCCGACCTGCGCGACCTGACACCCTTTGCGGGCAGGGATGGCGCAGTCTGGCGCATCTCGGTCAAGCCGTCTGACGGACCGGCTCTGGTGCGTGAACTGAGCGCGCTGTCGCCCGAGGCAATTTTTGACTGGGGCGGCGGGCTGGTCTGGCTGCGCGTGGCCGATGAAGTCGATGCGGGTGCCCAGATGATCCGCGAGGATCTTGCTTCAATCGGCGGCCATGCCACTTTGGTTCGGGCAACCACCGAAACCCGTGCCTCTGTGCCGGTCTTCCATCCGGAGCCCGCGCCCATTGCGGCCCTCAGCCGTGGCCTGCGCGCGAAATTTGACCCGCGCGGTATCCTGAACCCCGGCCTGATGGGAGCCTGACATGCAAACGCATTTTACTGACGAGCAGTTGAAAGACCCTGCGATCAAGCGCGCCAATGAAATCCTGCGTTCTTGCGTGCATTGCGGGTTTTGCACGGCGACCTGCCCCAGCTATCAGGTGCTGGGGGATGAGCTCGACAGCCCGCGCGGACGCATCTATCTGATCAAGGACATGTTGGAGGCCGGGCGGCCTGCCGACAAGAAAACAGTCGAGCATGTGGATAAATGCCTGTCCTGCCTTGCCTGCATGACCACCTGTCCGTCCGGCGTGCATTACATGCATCTGATCGACCACGCCCGCGCGCATATCGAAAAAACCTATAAGCGCCCGCTGTTTGACCGGCTGCTGCGCTGGACACTGGCGCAGATCATCCCCTATCCGGGCCGGTTCCGGCTGGCGATGCAAGCGGCCCGATTGGGTCGCCCGCTGCGCAAATTCATGCCAGACCCGCGACTGGAGGCGATGCTGGAAATGGCACCGCCCAAGTTGCCAAAACCCAGCCCGAACGATAAGCCGCAAACCTTTCCGGCCAAGGGTGCGCGCAAGAAACGCGTGGCGCTGTTGACCGGTTGCGCGCAGAAGGCACTGGACACGGACATCAATGACGCAACGATCCGCCTGCTGACGCGACTGGGCTGTGACGTGGTGGTGGCCAAGGGCATGGGGTGTTGCGGGGCGCTGACCCATCACATGGGCAAAGAGCGTGAGAGCCACGCCCAGGCTGGTGCAAATATCACCGCCTGGATCGCCGAGAAAAACGGCGCGGGGCTGGACGCCATCGTCATCAACACTTCAGGGTGCGGCACGACCGTCAAGGATTACGGGCACATGTTCCGCAATGACGCGTTGGCCGAAGATGCTGCGACGGTGTCGGCATTGGCCATGGATGTCAGCGAACTTCTGATGAAACTCGATCTGCCCGAAGCGCAGATGAACAAGCGGGTGGCCTATCATTCGGCCTGTAGTTTGCAACACGGCCAGCAGGTCAAAACCCACCCCAAAACGCTTTTGAAACGCGCAGGATTCGAGGTCGTCGAACCCGTCGATGCCCATCTATGCTGCGGGTCCGCCGGGACGTATAACCTGATGCAGCCCGCGATCTCGCAAGAGTTGAAACGCCGCAAGGTCGCTAATCTGGAAGCCAAAACGCCCGAGATCATCGCAGCCGGTAATATTGGCTGCATGATGCAGATCGGATCGGGCACAGGTGTCCCGGTGGTTCACACGGTCGAGTTGTTGGATTGGGCAACCGGGGGGCCACAGCCACGCAAATTGACCTGACCATGGCAGTTTTTTCTTTTTCCTGTCCCCATTTTCGCCCTAAACATATGGTGAGAGGGTGGAAGAACCGCCCCACCAGAGGCAGAGAAATGAAGAAACTAATCGCTATGATGGCGGTGGGCCTATGGCTTGCCAGCCCTTTGGTCGCATCCGATCCGTCACCGCTGCGAACCTTGATGACAGGGGATGAAAGCCGGGGATGGGAAGGCGTAGGGCGGTTGAACATCGGCGCAGGTGGCTTATGCACTGGCGCGATGATTGGCGAAAACCTGGTGCTGACTGCTGCGCATTGCATGTTTGACAAAACCACGGGCGAACGTGTTCAACCCAAAGACATTCAGTTTCTGGCGGGCTGGCGCAACGGTCGGGCGTCGGCCTATCGCGGGGTGCGCCGGGCGGTTGTGCATCCTGATTTCACCTTTTCAGGCGATGACAAGGCTGCCCGCGTTGTGAACGATCTGGCGGTGCTGGAGTTGGATCAGCCGATCCGCAAAAGCTCGGTCAAGCCGTTCGCCATTCATTCCCGCCCGCGCAAGGGGGCCGAGGTCGGCGTCGTGTCCTATGCGCATGATCGCGCAGAAAGTCCGGCATTGCAGGAAATGTGTAAGGTGCTCGCGCGTCAAAGCGGGGCGCTGGTGCTGAGTTGCTCAGTCGATTTCGGCTCGTCCGGTGCGCCGGTTTTTGTGGTGCAGGATGGAAAGCCCGCGATTGTGTCGGTGATTTCGGCAAAGGCAATGGTGCGGAACATTCCTGTGTCGCTGGGCACCAGCCTTGAAAAACCGCTGGCGGACCTCATGGATATGCTTGCCAATGGCGATGGCGTCTTTGCGCGCGTGCAGCCCGTGTCGCGCCCACCGGTAAGCAACTTCGGAACCGGTGCCGCCGGCCCGGGCGGCGCAAAATTCCTGCGCCCGTAATGCTAAGGTTGCGCTGCTTTTTCCTTTGTTTCTCGGCACTTCTTCTAACGCTTCCCGCCGCGATGGCGGAAGAGTCCACGAGCCTGCGCCGCTTGACCAAACGTGAAGACTTGTTTGGATACGAGGCTGTTGGGCGTCTGGATTTCGGGCAAACGGGTTATTGCACCGGTGTCTTGATTACAACAGACCTTGTTCTGACAGCCGCCCATTGTCTGCGCAGTGTTGCGCGTGCGGGCCATGTCCAGGGGCTTCGCTTTCGGGCAGGTTTGCGCGACGGGCGCGCCGTGGCAACTCGCAACGCGAAACTGGCGATCATGCATCCGGACTATGACCCCAATCAGCGGATGAATGCTGTGAATATTCGCAACGATGTTGGATTGGTGCAACTTGACGCCCCAATTGCGGCGGCGGTCGCAGCCCCGTTTGCGGTTGCGCAGCTTCCACCCACCAAACGGAAAGTGTCGGTGGTCAGCTTCGGGGAAGGGCGCGATGCTGCCCTGTCGCGGCAAGCGGTCTGTGACGTATTGGGGCGAAATGCAGGTTTGCTGGCCTTTGATTGCGATGTCACGTTCGGATCGTCCGGGGCCCCGGTGTTTGACGACAGCGCACGCCGCGTGCGCATCGTGTCGCTCGTGTCCGCGGGAACGCGGGGCGGGCGCAACAAGATCGCCTATGGCACAGAATTGTTCGAGCGTGTGGCCGAAATAAAGCGTGCCCTGCGGGCCGGAACAGGCATCATTGGTAAAACCGGTTTTAAGCCTCGCCGATTAGGCGTCGGGCAGTCGAATGATGGTGGCGCGAAATTTCTGCGTCCCTGACCCCTTGAAGGGCGAAAAAACTTCCATAAATCTGTGGCACGGGCGCCGAAGGATCGGGCCCGGAACTCTGCCTGTCCCAGTGAAGGGAAGGCGCAACACTGTCGCTTTCAGGAGGACACCATGCGTAACTTTGACCTTTCGCCCCTATACCGCGCCACCGTCGGTTTCGATCAGATCGCCGACTTGATGGACCGGGTGCTGACCAATGACGTGAGCCGCGAAAGCTATCCGCCCTATAACATTGAAAAGATCGCTGACGACGGTTGGCGCATTTCGGTTGCCGTGGCGGGCTTCACCGAAGACGAACTGTCGGTGGAAGTTCGCGAAAACGCCTTGGTCATCTCGGCCAAGAAGGCGGACGAGGAAGAGCGGACCTATCTGCACCGTGGCATTGCCACGCGTGCGTTCGAGCGCCGCTTTCATCTGGCCGACCATGTGCGCGTGACGGGCGCATCCCATGAACATGGTATGTTGCATATCGACCTTGTGCGCGAAGTGCCCGAGGCTTTGAAGCCGCGCCGGATCGAGATTGCAAAATCCAAGGACGTGGAACGCAAAGCGATCGAAGCCTAAACATGGCTTGATCATCCGATAAGATGGGCGCGGAGGACAACCTCCGCGCTTTTGTTTTACACGGTCTGACGTCGTTCCTGTTCCAGCAGGTAAAAGCTGGCCGCCAGAATGATCGCGGTGCCCAGCCACATGGACCCGGTTGGCAGAAAACCGAAAACGGCAAATCCCAGCACCACGTTGAACACCAGCTTCAGATGGTCAAACGGTTGCAGGAAGGCCGCATCGGCCAGCGAGTAGGCACGCACCAGCACATGCTGTGCAAAGGCGGTCAATAGCCCGGCACCGACCACCAGCCAGATTGCGTCCATCGGCAGGGTGAACCCTGACCCAAGCGCCAAAGCGGCATTGATCGGGCTGAGGAGGACCAGAAGATAGATCGTGACTGTCTCCGGCCCATCTGCGCGGGTCAGAAACTTCGTGATCACCGAACTGGCCGCCCAAAGGGCGGCGGCGCCGACGGGCAGAAGGGCCACAAGCTCGAACCGGTCGGACCAGGGTTCAAGGATGACTGCACCGCCGATGATCCCAAGAAGGACCGCACCCCAGCGATGCATGGACACCGTTTCACGCAGGAACAGCCCCGCACCGAGTGTCACAAAAAACGGGGATAGTAAGATAAGTGCGATGGCCTGCCAGATCGGAACATACGCCAAGCCCAGCGTCCAAAGCTGGACACCTCCGGCGGCCAAGGCGACGCGCAGAATATGCAACCAGACCTGCCCGGTTTTTATCGCCGCCGCACGGTGGCGAACCACCCATGGCAGGTAAAACCCCAAAGCGATCAGATATTGCCAGAACGTAACCGAGGGCGCGGACGCCCCCATTTTCATTGTCGCCCCTTGCAGAGCTGTGTTCACGACGGCGAAGCTTGCGCCTGCCAGAACCATGAGACCAGCGGCCTTCACAGGCGTGGTCAGTGTCAGTTGATGAGCCATTGCGCAATGTCCTTTCTTCCTTACGCGTTGACCCAAGGCAGAAGGACAAGGCGCGCGGGAAAACCCGTCGCGCCTTTGACCATCCTCTTCCATCCGGACTTTAACCGTCGGCCCCGGAATTTCACCGGATCTGCTGACCCAGGCGTTTCATTAGAAACGCGAGGCGCTCGCGGGCTGTAACCGCCGGTGGGGAATTTCGCCCCGCCCTGAGAATGTCGCCACCCCGGCCGGGGCAGCGACAGGGAAGATAGGTTCGGGATGGCGCGCGGTCAAGCGGCCTTAGTTCGACAGGCTTTCGGCCAGACGCATCAGCGTGACCGCCTCGGCCCGGTAGCCATAAGGGTCGTCGCCCTTGGACCCGTTGGCCAGCGCGATGGCGTCGGAGTACGTCCAGTCGCCAAGATATTTGTCCTCGCGCAGCAACTGGCCGAAGCCAGCGATGGCGGCGGCAAACTGCTGTTCGCTGCCCGCTTTGTCCGCATCGGACATGATCGGCGTCTCGATCAACGTGCTGACATCCTCGCCGGGGCGTTTGTAGCGCAGTTTGAGAAAGCCAATCTCGTCCGACCCATCCGCGTCAGGGCTCGGGGCATAGCGTAGCGCGTCTGTCAAAACGGCATCCGAGCCGACAGGCGTGACCTCGTAGATCGCCGTCACCTGATGGCCCGCCCCAATCTCGCCCGCGTCCACCTTGTCATTGTTGAAGTCCTCGCGCGCCAAGGTGCGGGTTTCATAGCCGATCAGACGGTATTCCGCGATTTGGGTAGGGTTGAACTCGATTTGTATTTTTACGTCATCAGCAAGGGGGTAAAGCACGCCGGAAAGCTGATCGACGAGCACTTTTCGCGCCTCGCCCAGCGTATCGATATACGCGGCCTGCCCATTTCCGTTCTGCGCCAGTGCCTGCATGGTCGCGTCATCCAGATTGCCGCGCCCGAAGCCCAGGATCGACAGATAGGTGCCGGTGTCGCGCTTGTCCGCAATGAAATCCTTCAGCGCGTCGGGGTCGTGAATGCCCACATTGAAATCACCATCCGTGGCCAGCAGCACTCGACCAACTTCGCCGTCAGCGGCCATGCGGTCCGCAATCTGATATGCCAGTTCGATCCCTTGCGCACCAGCGGTCGATCCACCAGCATCCAACCGGTCCAGAGCGCCCAGAATGGTGTCACGATCTGCGGCTTTGGTGGGTTCCAGAACCTCGCCTGCGCTGCCAGCATAAGCGACGATGGCGACCTCATCCTCCGGCCGCAATTCGGATAACATCAGGCGCAGGCTTTGCTTCAGAAGCGGCAGTTTATCGGGGTCTGACATCGACCCGGACGTGTCGATCAGGAACACCAGGTTCAGCGGTGGGCGGTCCGTGATCATCTCGCCCTGAATGCCGATTTGCACCAGTTGCGTGCCGGAATTCCACGGCGTTTGCATCGTCGTAACCGTGGGTGCGAACGGATGCGGCCCCTCGGGCGCGGGGTAGGTGTAGGGGAAGTAGTTCACCATTTCCTCGATCCGCACCGCGTTCGGGTTGGGCAGATAGCCCGATTTCAAATCGCGCCGCACCACCGCATAGCTGGCCGTGTCCACGTCGATCGAGAAGGTGGAAACCGGGTCCTCGGTTGTAATTTTCAGGGGCGAAGGGACCTCGTTGGCGTATTCTTCGCCGCGTGCATCCCGCGGCACGGGTAGGATGCCGGGCATGTCGTCATACTTGATGTAACCGTCGCTGTCCGCAAAGGGCGATCCGTCCGCTTCCATCAACGGTTCGGCGACAACGGAAGGGGTGGCTTGCCCGGTCTGCGCACGCAACTCAGTCGTGCTGTCAGACCGAGTCCGTGCGGGCGGCTGTGCAACTTTTCCCAAAGGTTTGGGGGCGGACGGCGCGATTGCTTCTTCGCGTTCAATCAGCGTGTCATCGACTGTGGGTGTCGGGGTCATCGTCACCCCCGGCATTTCCACCCGATCAACATTCGGCATCACCACCAGCACGGCAAAGCCCACCGCCACCAGCGCGGTCGTCGCAGCCAATCCGCCGCGTGTGTTCAACGCATTCAACATTTCAAGAACTCCTTTTCCAAGCGCCCCGAATTTCGGAGCGTCAGAAGTAGGACGCGCGCCGTCACGCGATCCTTGGAGGTCATCGAAATTTTTCATCGCAAGCGCCAGATCGGCCTCTTTCTTTGAGGCGTCCGGGGCAGGTGGGGCCGCGTGCAGGGCGGCCTTCAGATCGTCCAGATCGTCGGTCATATCGCGTCCTCCTCAGCCCGCATCGCACGCAGGCGTTTCTTCACTTCGGACATCCGCCAGGCGATGGTGCCTTCGGACAGACCCAGAACGTCGCCGGCTTGCGCCTGTGTCAATTCTTCACCAAGAACCAATGCGACGGTGTCACGTAACTCGTCGGGCAGGGCGGTCATGGCCTGGGTCAGCCAATCCTGCGCCTCGGTCTCTTCCCGGATGGCTGCGCGCCGGTTCACTTCCCAATCACCCCAGCCATCGGCAGCCCGCGCGTGGGTTGCAGCACGGCGGCGACGGTCATGGGCGGCATTCACGGCAATGCGGTAGAGCCAGGTTGTGAACCGTGCCTCGGCCCGGAAACCTTTTAGCTTGGCGGGCAGGGCCGCGCAGATATCTTGCGTCAGGTCTTCGGCATCCGCCCGATTTCCCATCATCCGGAACGTAAACGCGAACAGCCGGTCATAGTGGCGTGACAGCAGGGCCGCGAAGGCAGCCCTGTCCCCTGTCACCGCCGCTGCGGCCAGTTCCTCGTCCTGATCGGTCATCATCTTCACATAGAGTAAGACGCGGGCGAAACGTCAATCCTTGGCGGAAATACGAAAAAAGGCGGCAGGTTGCCCCACCGCCTTGAACCTATTGCTTTTTCACTCAGATCAGACCGACATGCAGATATATTTCATCTCAAGGAAATCCTCGATCCCGTGGCGTGAACCTTCGCGGCCAAGGCCCGATTGTTTCACGCCACCAAACGGTGCGGTTTCGGTCGAGATGATGCCGGTGTTCACCCCGACGATCCCGTATTCCAGCGCCTCGGCCACTTTGTAGACACGGCTCAGGTTGTTGGCATAGAAATACGACGCCAGCCCGAAAATCGTGTCGTTGGCCTGTGCGATCACGTCATCTTCATCCTTGAACTTGAACAAGGGCGCCATGGGTCCGAAGGTCTCGTCCGTGGCGACCTCCATATCACGCGTGGCGTTCTTGATAATTGTGGGTTCGAAGAACAGCCCGCCTTTTTCGTGCTCCTTGCCGCCCAAAATGATCTCGCCGCCCTTGGAGGTTGCGTCGGCGATGTGCTCGCGCACTTTTTCAACCGCGCTTTGCGAGATCAATGGACCCAGGGCAATGCCTTCGTTCAACCCGTCACCGACGGGCAGGGCGGACACGGCCTTGGTGAAGCGCTTGGCGAATTCGTCATAGACGCCTTCCTGCACATAGATCCGGTTGGCGCAGACGCAGGTCTGGCCATTGTTGCGGAATTTGCAGGCGATGGCGCCTTCGACGGCGGCATCCAGATCGGCGTCGTCAAACACGATGAAGGGCGCGTTGCCGCCCAGCTCCATCGAGCATTTCAGCACCTGATCGGCGGCCTGACGCAGCAGGATGCGGCCAACATTGGTCGATCCTGTGAAAGTCAGCTTGCGCACCAAGGGGTTCTCGCAGAACTCCTTGCCGATGTCTGAACTGCGCGAGCTGGGCACGATGTTGAACACACCGGCCGGGATGCCCGCACGGTCAGCCAGGACGGCCAGAGCGGTGGCAGACAGCGGTGTCTCCGCCGCCGGACGCCCCACAAAGCCACATCCTGCCGCGACAGCCGGGCCGCATTTGCGTGTGATCATCGCGTTGGGGAAGTTCCACGGCGTGATCGAGGCGACGACCCCGATCGGCTGACGGATCACCATCAGCCGCTTGTCGGGTTGGTGGCCGGGGATGGTTTCGCCATAGATGCGTTTTGCCTCTTCGCCGAACCATTCGATGAAGCTGGCACCATAGGCGATCTCGCCGGTCGCCTCGGCCAGGGGTTTGCCCATTTCAGCGGTCAGGATGGTGGCCAGGTCGCCCTGGTTTTCCATCATAAGGTTGAACCATTTGCGCATGATGCCCGCGCGTTCTTTCGCGGTGCGCTTGGCCCATTCGCGGCCCGCCTTATCGGCGCAGTCGATCGCGTGCGCGACTTCGGCGCGGGACAGATCTGCCACTTTGGCAATCACATCGCCGCGTGCGGGGTTCTTGACATCGAAGGTTGCGCCGTCTTTGGCATCGATCCATTCGCCGTTCACATAGGCGCGGGTTTCGACCAAGGACGGGTCTTTCAGCAAGCTCTTCAGCTCGGTTGCATTGGCGGCCATTTTCCTCTCCCATAGCTCTGGTGTCGTTCGGGGTGGTCCCGACGCAATCACAGGACATCTGTCATGAATTTCGACATAGCCTATGCGAACGCGGATTTCATCCCGAATGGATACGATTTCCCGGCAAAATGGCAGAAATTGGCGAGCGACTTTCGCGCATCGCACAAGAATCTTCGGCTTGACCTGCCGGATGGCGAAGATGCTTCGAACGCGTTTGACCTGGTGTTGCCTGACACGCCACCCAAGGGCTTGATAGTGTTCGTTCATGGCGGGTATTGGAAGGCGTTCGGACGCCGCGACTGGACCCATCTTGCGGCGGGTTCGGTTGCGCAGGGTTACGCTGTAGCCCTGCCATCCTATCCGCTTGCGCCAGACGCGCGCATATCCCAGATCACGCGCTTTGTCGCGAAGGCCATCGACACCGCGGCCGCGCATGTAACCGGCCCCATTCGGCTGGTCGGTCATTCCGCCGGTGGGCATCTGGTGGCGCGGATGAACTGTCATGATGTGCCGTTGGTCTGTCGTGACCGAATTGTGCGAATCATGCCGATTTCGCCGCTGGGGGATTTGCACCCCCTGATGCAAACCGCCATGAATGACACGCTTCGTATTGACGAGGCCGAGGCGCAGTCGGAAAGCCCCGCCCTGATAGACCGGCGCGCCGGTATTCCAACCACGGTCTGTGTGGGGGCGGACGAGCGTCCTGCCTTTCTGGATCAGGCCCGTGACCTCGCGCTATTCTGGTCCGAGGCCGATCTGGTCATCATTCCCGACCGACACCATTTTGATGTGATCGAGCCACTGATGGACCCGGACAGCGATATGGTAGCCGATCTGTTGCGTTAGGCTCTAGCGGCCGAAATCTTCCAGCGCACGGTGGTCGATGGTTTCAAGCACGGGGATCATCACCTCAAGGTCCGCGCCTTCGGCCTGAATCAAGATCCTGCCATCGACGATGCCTGACAATTCTCCATCCTGATTAAGATATTTCATCCTCCCGACACGTTCAAGCTTTGCCCCCATCAGCCCGGCATTGGACAGCATCCCAGACAGCGCGCCCACCATCGGGTTATTCGCCATGATGGTGATCGAAAACTCTTCCGACCCATTGGAATAGGTCGCCTCGGCCCCCGCGCCGCCACCCAGCATGGCAAGGCCCGCATTCATCTCGGTCGACACCTCACGCGTCCAACCCTCGGGGGCGTCCGGCAGAAACTTGGCCAGGTCCGCTGTTTTCATCGCCTGAAGCAATTGTTTGGCGTATTCCAGTTCTTCCAGCGTGTAGGTGATGTCGCCTTCCTCATAGGCTTTCAGGGCGCTTTGAAGCGTATCGGTCACTTCGTCTGCTCCGGCAAGGGTTGGTGCCAGCAGGGTGGCCAGAGCAACGGCTTTGAACAAGTGTTTCATAAGATCCTCCTCAAGAAAATTTCTCGGCCCATGCGGGCAATGTGTCATGTTTAGCGGGCTTTGCCGCGTAAACCCCGCGCGCGATGGCACGGGCCAGACAGGTGGCAGCGGCATGACCCAGACGCAGCGCATCAAAGTCTGCGTCAGGCATGGCGTGTGCCCCTGTGGCGGCGGCAAATACCAGGTCGCCATCAAAGGGTGTGTGGCTGGGATGGATCGCGCGCGCCATCCCGTCATGAGCGGCGGTGGCCAGTCGGGTGGCCTGCGCTTGGGTCAGGTCCGCATCGGTGGCGATGATCGCGATGGTGGTGTTTTCGCCCAGCCGCGCCTCGGGCCGAGGTTCAGTGCTCGGGTCGTTGGTGCCCATGCCACGTGCGCCAAACTCGCTGTTCATCTCCCAGGGTGCGGCCCAGAATGTGGGACCGTCGCCCATTGTTACCGCGCCCAAAGCATTCACCGCCACCAATGCGCCCACGGTGACGCCGTTGTCCATCACCAATGAGGCCGAGCCTAACCCGCCCTTCAACCCGTCAACCGTAGCACCGGTGCCCGCGCCGGTCGTGCCAAGTGTGAAATCTTCGCTTGCCACTTCCAGTGCCGCCCGACCGAGCGCCTTATAAGGGTTCTCGGCCCAGCCCTTGTCGCCGCCGTTCAGAAGATCAAAAAGGATCGCGCCCGGCACAATCGGCACGCGCTGGTCGCCCACCCGAAACCCGCGATCCTGCGCGCGCAACCCGTCCGCCACGCCGGATGCTGCATCCAGACCAAAGGCTGATCCGCCCGACAGAACCAATGCATCCACTTGCTGCACCAGCTTGTCAGGGGCCAGCAGGGCGGTTTCGCGGGTCCCCGGCGCACCGCCCATGATGTGAACGCCCGCCGTGAATGGGGCATCACCCACCAGCACGGTGCTGCCGGTCTTGATCACCTCGTCCTGGGCATTGCCGACCCGCAGGCCAGCGACATCAGTGATCAGATTGCGGGGTCCGGGTTTCATCTCGTTCTCTTTTTCTTGTCACAAATATCCCACGGGGGTCCGGGGGTGTGAAACCCCCGGAGCATCAGATGCACCGCCCGCCGTCGACTTCCATCGCAACGCCCGTGACCATTGACGCTTCGTCCGAGCACAGGAAACACGCCGCGTTGCCCATATCCTCGGGGGTTGAAAACCGGCCCAGCGGGATGGTGGACAGGAACTTGGCGCGCATCTCGGGCGTGTCCTCGCCCATGAAGCTGGACAGAAGCGGCGTCTCGCCCGCAACCGGGCAGATCGCGTTGACGCGAACGCGATGTGGGGCCAGTTCAACCGCCATCGCTTTGGTCGCGGTGATCATCCAACCCTTGGAGGCGTTGTACCAGTTCAGGTTCGGGCGCGGGCTAAGCCCGGCGGTCGAGGCCACGTTCAGGATCGCGCCCGCGCCTGCCGCCTTCATCGACGGCACGAAATAACGCGCCATCAGGTAAACCGATTTGGCGTTGACGGCAAAGACGCGGTCGAACTCGCCCTCGTCAACCTCTTCCATCGGTTTGGGCAAATGTGTGATGCCCGCATTGTTCACGACTATGTCCACATGGCCCCAAAGCTCATGCGCCGCGCGGGCCATTTGGGCGACGCTGTCACCGCTGGAGACATCGACGTGATGGGCCACGCCGCCCGCCTCGGCAGCCACCGCGCGGGCCAGATCGTCATTCAGGTCGGCGACCATCACGCTTGCGCCCTCGGCTGCGAATTTGCGAACAATACCAGCGCCGAAGCCTGACGCACCGCCGGTCACGATCGCCGTTTTACCCTGAAGCCGCATCCGATCCCCCCTTGGTTGCTGGGCCGAGCTTGCGCCGATTTGCGCAGCGGTGCAAGTCAACCGCGCGGGGTCAGCCAATGCACCTGATCCAGCCCGGCGAACCGCGCAAATCGCGACAGTTCGGCGTCCAGCTTGGCATGGCGCGCGGCAACCCAGCGCACGCCGGGCTCAGGCCAGAAGCCAATCACGCTCAGAGTCTTGGCCTTGCGATCCGCTTTCAGCTCGATCCGCCCGACGAAGCGGTCGCCTTCCAGCACAGGATAGACGTAATAGCCCCAGCGTCGTTTGGGCTTGGGGACGAACATTTCGTTGCGGTAGTCGAAGCCGAACAGACGCTCCAACCGGGCGCGGTCGCGGATGGCCGGGTCAAACGGGTTCAGGATGCGCAACCGCGTGGTGGGCGCGGGCAGGGTGGCGAGCCGCGTTTCGATGTCAGGATGGGCAAGGGAAGTGACCGACCCCTTGTCAGCCGTCTCGATTTCGACCGGCACCAGTTCGGCGGCGTCACACCAGTTTTTGGCCTCACGCGCGCTCATCGCCTCCCAGAAACGACCCACCTCGCCACTCGTGCCGAAGCTCAGCCGGTCCATCGCGGCAGAGCACAGCCAGTCGACGGCGTGGGCATCCTCGGCGGGGTCATGCGTGGGGAAAACCCGTTCGCCAAGGTCATAGAACTTCACGAAGTTTTCGCGGTGGCAGGTTGCCAGTTCGCCCGCATACCACATCTGATCCAGCGCCTTCTTGTGCGGCGGGCGCGCCCACATCTCGCGGGTTTCGGCCTTGGTGTCGAAGGCGTGGGTGGACAGTGCGCCCTCGTCCGTGATGCGTTGCCGAATCTCGGCGATTTGGGCTTGTCCCAACCCCGATTGATACCAGTCATGCCGCGCCACCCGCGCGCCCAGACGGTCAAACTGGCGCCGCCAGAATGGCAGAACACGCATGTCGATCAGGCTGGCGTCATGGGTGAAATGTTCGAACACATCACGCTGGGCCAGCCGATCCCAGATCATCCCTTCACGGACATTCTGATTACGGCTCCATAGGATGTGGTTGTGCGCGCGGGTCACGTTGCGGATCGTGTCGATCTGAACGAACCCCAACCGCCTGATGATCGCGTCGAGGTCCAGCGGGCCGGTGGGCGTGTCCGACAGGGCGTTGGTCCACAGCCACAAGTGTCGCGCCTGCTTGTTTGAAAGTTTCAGGTGCGCGCCCATGCCTTACCCGTGTTTCGCGGCGATGGTTTTGAGTTGCGAGAAGCCGTAAAGCGCTTCGAACCCTTTTTCGCGTCCGTGACCCGATTTCCCGACACCGCCGAAGGGCAGTTCAACCCCGCCACCCGCGCCGTAATTGTTGATAAACACCTGCCCCGCACGCAGCCGTTTCGCCAGCCGCATCTGGCGCGCACCGTCGGCGGTCCAGATGCTGGCCACCAGACCGTAATCGGTAGAGTTTGCGATCTGAACGGCTTCTTCTTCGGTCTTGAAAGGGATGATGACCTGGACTGGGCCGAACACTTCGTCGCGCGCCAGCGGGTGGTCTGGCGGCACATCGGCAAAGAGGGTCGGGGCCACGTAATGCCCGCCTTCGGGGACGTCTGTGATCTGCCCCTGCCCGGCGATGCGCAGATCATTACCTTTTCTCAAGAATGTTTCGACGATTTCTTTCTGGCGGGCCGAGATCAGGGGGCCAACATTCAGATCGGCAGTCGCAGGTCCGACTTTCAAGGCGTCATAGGCCGCACCCATCCGCGCCACCACGTCATCATAGACGGCGCGCTGCACCAGCACCCGTGAACTGGCCGAGCAGGTCTGGCCCGCGTTCTGGATGCAAGCGCCCACCAGAAAGGGCAGGGCGGCGTCCAGATCGGCATCGTCGAACACGAGCTGAGGTGACTTGCCCCCAAGCTCCAACGTCACCGGCACCACGTTTTTCGCGGCGGCGGCTTGCACCAAACCGCCCACGGACACCGAGCCCGTGAAGCTGATATGCTGAACGCCGGGATGGGCGGACAGGGCAGCGCCCGCTTCCTCGCCCAGCCCGGTGACGACGTTCAAGGCACCCTTGGGCAACCCTGCTTCTTCGGCCAGTCGCGCGAAGGCGAGCGCGGTCAGGCAGGCTTCCTCGGCTGGTTTCAACACGCAGGCATTGCCCATCGCAAGTGCCGCCCCGACGGACCGGCCGATGATCTGCATCGGATAATTCCACGGCACGATATGACCCGTGACTCCGTGCGGTTCACGCAGGGTATAGACCGTGTAGCCATCAAGATATGGGATCGTCTGACCCATCACCTTGTCGGCAGCCCCCCCGTAAAACTCCATATAGCGGGCCAGTGCCACGGCGTCGTTGCGCGCTTGGGTGAGGGGCTTGCCCACATCGCGCGCCTCAAGCGCGGCCAGATCATCCACGCGCGTTTCAACCAACTGCCCGATTCGGGTCAGAATGCGCCCGCGCTCGGTGGCGGTCATGCGACCCCAATCGCCTTCCAGTGCGGATTGCGCGGCGGTCACGGCGGCGTCGATTTCATCAGCAGTGCCGCGCCCGATTTGCGTGAAAACCTTGCCGGTCGAGGGGTCTTCGACGGGCAGCGTGCGCTCGGTCTTGCGCCACAGACCGCCAATCAGGATCTCGGTCGGATCGAACCAAAGGTCTTCCATCTTAAGCCTCCTTCCACGCGGGCGGGATGACCGGCGCGGCGTTGATCAGGGTTTGTGTATAGGCGTGTTGGGGCGCGGCAAAGACCGCATCCGTCGCGCCGTCCTCGACGATCTTTCCCGCCTTCATCACCAGCACCCGGTCAGTGATCGAGCGCACCACGCCAAGGTCATGGCTGATGAACAGATAGCCCATCCCGTGACGCGCCTGAAGGTCTGCCAGCAGGTCGAGGATACCGGCGCGGATCGAGACATCAAGCGCTGACACGGCTTCGTCCAGAATGATCAGTTCCGGCCGCAGTATCAGCGCGCGGGCGATGGCGATGCGTTGGCGTTGGCCACCAGAGAACTCGTGCGGATACCGGGTCATGGCGTCTGCGTCCAAGCCGACCTCGGCCAGCGCATCGTGCACTCGGTTGCGCCAGCCTTCGGGGCGGCTGCCCAGCAGGTGAAAGGGCTCGGCGACCAGCCGTTCGACAGTCCAGCGGGGGTTGAAGCTGCCATAGGGATCTTGAAACACCACTTGCAGCCCGGCGCGGCGGGCGTGCGGCATGTCGGGCGCGATGGGCGTGCCATTCAGAAGGATCTCTCCGCTTTGCAGCGGTTCCAGACCCAGAATGGCGCGGCTGAGCGTCGATTTCCCGCAGCCGCTTTCGCCGACCAATCCAAGGCTCTCGCCCTTGTTCAACGTGAAGCTGACCCCATCCACGGCGCGAAATTGCGGGGTCGAACCAAACAGGTGCGTGCGGGGCAGGGGGTAGTCACGCACCGCACTGCGCACCTCAAGCAGCGGCGCGTCTTTCGGAATGGCCTGACCGTCCGGCACGTGGCCGGAGGCATCCAGCAACTTCCGCGTATAGGGGTGCGACATGGTGCGAAACAGCGGCTCGGTTTCACCCTGCTCAACGATCTCGCCCTTGCGCATGACGGCGACATGATCGGCCATGCCCGCCACCACGGCCAGGTCGTGGGTGATCAGCAGAAGCCCCATACCCTCTTCGGCGACCAGCTCTTTCAGCAGCCCAAGAATCTGCGCCTGCGTGGTCACATCCAGCGCCGTGGTTGGTTCATCCGCGATCAACAGATCGGGATGCAGGGCGATGGCCATGGCGATGCAAACCCGCTGCCGTTGTCCACCGGACAGCTCATGCGGATAGCGATCCAGCGGGAAGCGATCTTGCGGCAGGCCCACGCGGGCGAGCTTCTCGGCTGCGATGCGCTTGGCGTTGTCACGACTGGCACGGCCATGGACCAACAGCGTCTCGGCCACCTGATCGCCGATGGTCTTGACCGGGTTCAGCGCGGTCATCGGTTCCTGAAAGATCATCGAGATGCGGCGCCCGCGGATGCTGCACATCGCGTCTTCGTCCAGCGTCGTAAGGTCGGTGTCCTCTAACCTCATCTGCCCGGATTGGATCATGCCGCGTGGCAAAAGCCCCATCAGGGCAAGCGCCGTCATCGACTTGCCCGACCCGCTTTCGCCCACCAGTCCGACCACCTGTCCGGGCGCAATGGCCAGATCCACATCGCGCAGGATCGGAATGTTGTGGATCGACAGGCTCAGGTTTTCGATCCGGATCATCCGCGCGCCCTTCTGATCCGGGGATCAAGCAGATCGCGCAGCCCGTCACCCATCAGGTTCAGGCCCAGCACCATCACGACGATGGCCAGCCCCGGCGCGATGGCCAGGCGCGGGTGGGAATAGATCATGGTCTGCGCATCCGCCAGCATTCGCCCCCAACTGGCTGTCGGGGGCTGCGCGCCAAGGCCCACGTAGCTCAGCCCAGCTTCTGCCAGAATGCCCAGCGAGAACTGTATGGTGCCCTGCACGATCAGCAGGTTTGCGATGTTGGGCAGGACGTGTTCGACACTGATCCTGGCTTTGCCCTTGCCAGCGACGCGCGCGGCCAAGATGAATTCTTGTGTCCAGATCGTCAGCGCGCCACCGCGTGCCACACGCGCGAACACGGGGATGTTGAAAATGCCGATGGCGATGATGGCATTGGTCGCGGACGGGCCGAAGGTTGCGGTGATCAGGATGGCGATGACGAGTGACGGGAACGCGAAGATCAGGTCATTACCGCGCATGATGACCTCGTCCAGCCTCCCGCCCCGATGGGCTGCGGCTAAAAGACCAAGCGGCACGCCAAGCGCCATGCCGATGCCCACGGCAAGCACTGCCACGGCGATGGAAATACGCCCGCCCTCCATCAGCATCGACAGAAGATCGCGCCCGAAATGGTCGGTGCCCAAAAGGAACTCTGCTGACGGGGCGCGTAGCTTCGCGGCAATGTTCAGCGCGGTGACGTCATAGGGCGTCCAGAGGAATGACAGAAGGGCCGCCGCCAGCAAGACGGTGCTGAACGCCGCACCAATCCAAAGCTGGGCGGGCAGACGGATCATCTGCGCCTCCGCAATCGGGGATCAACCAGCGCGTAGGCCACATCAACCAAAAATGTCACAAGGATCACTGCAAAAACCAGCAACATCACCACACTTTCCACGACGACAAGGTCACGCTGCGTGATGGCCTGAAAGATCAGGCGCCCAAGACCGGGCAGGAAAAAGACGTTTTCGATGATGATCGCGCCGGCCAGCAGGAAGCTGAATTGTAATCCGATGATGGTTAGCACCGGGATCAGTGCGTTGCGCAGTGCGTGGCGGCGCGTGGCCTGAGCGATGCTCAGCCCCTTGGCGCGGGCGGTGCGCATATAGTCCTGATGCAGAACATCCAGCAGTGATGATCGCATGACACGGGCCAGAATTGACGCTTGCGGCAAGGCAAGGGCCACTGCGGGCAGGGTCAACGCCTTGATTGCGGGCCAGAACCCTTCATCCCAACCCGGGAACCCTCCGGCAGAAAACCAACGAAGCTGCACGGCAAAGACCATCACCAACAGCATCGCAAACCAGAAATTCGGCACGGCGATGCCCAGTTGCGTGACCCCCATGATGGCATAGTCGGCGGGATTGCCGCGCCTGGCGGCGGCAAACAGGCCGACAGGGATGGCGATCAGAGTGGAGAGACATAGAGCAAGCAGCGCGAGCGGCAATGAGACCTGAAGCCGCTCCAGCACCAGTTCGGACACCGGCACGCGATAGGTATAGGACAGGCCGAAATCCCCGGTTACTAGCCCGCCCACCCAACCCAGATACCGGGCGGGTAGCGAGCCATCCAACCCCAGTTCCACGCGTAGGGCGGCAATCGTTTCCGGCTGAGCATTCAGCCCCAGCATGAAGGACGCCGGATCGCCGGGGATTACCTCGATCATCGCGAAGATCACCAACGAGGCAACCACAAGACTGAGGCCAAGCGACAAGGCGCGGGTCAGGACAAAACTCAACATGATCGCGAGGGTAGTCGGAGCCACGCCCTTCCGAAAGGGGGAAAAAGTGTGGCGCGCGTGGTTAGATTTTCACCTCGACACCGGGCAGGTTCAGGGCCTTCATCAACTCGCGCAATTCCTGACGAGCCGCGACGTTCGAGATGTTCATCTGCCCCACCACTCCGATATCGCGCAGGTCAAGCAGGGTCAGGCCACGCGGGAACAATTCACGGAAGATGACCCTTTCGTTAAAGCCGGGGGCCACACGAAAGCCGATGCGCTTGGACAGATCATCGACCGCATCGCCCATCTTTTTCTTGTTGTGCATCATCTGTGCGCCCAGACGGTTGCGCACCACGATCCAGTCAATCGGTTTCAGCCCGGCCTTGGCGCGAAGCTGACGTGCGTTCCAAACCATCTCGGAATAGACCGAGGGGCCTTTGACCTTGTTGGTGTCCGGGTCGATATGGGCCAGCAGGTCGAAATCAACAAAACTGTCATTCAGCGGCGTGATCAGCGTGTCCGCCAGTGAATGCGCGACCTGGCTCAGCCGCGTGTGCGATCCGGGGCAGTCGATGATGATGAAATCCCGATCCGCCTCCAGTTTCGCCACGGCCATGGACAGGCGGCGATCATAAGGGTTTTCGCCGGGTTTCAGCGTGGCGGGATCGACTTCGGGCAAGTCGTGGTATTCGGGGGTGGCGAGATCAACCCCGGCGCGCGCCATGGTGGCTTTGCGGTTTTCGACAAAGCGGCCAAAGGTCTTCTGGCGCAGATCCAGATCAAGAACCCCGACCTTATGCCCCAGCCGCGCAAGCGCAGTTGCCACATGCATGGACACGGTGGATTTACCGGCCCCGCCCTTTTCGTTTCCGACCACGATAATATGCGCCACGCCTGTATCCCCGACTGTTGTGCAGCTTCTTATGTGCGGGGACTATAAATACGAAGCCCAGCGGGGGGAAGGTGTTCTGCGCATTGAAATCCGGGTTGAGTCTTCAGTGCCATAGGGGCTGAATTTGGGTATAGCCAGACGCAACGAAAAACGCCGCCCCACTTGGGACGGCGTTTCTGCCTCGAAAGAGGTTGGGCTTAGAAGCCAAAACCTTCGTATTTCGATTTGAATTTCGACACGCGACCACCGGTGTCCAGCAGGCGCGAGCTGCCGCCATTCCATGCCGGGTGCGCCGTTGGGTCGATGTCCAGCGACATGGTATCGCCTTCCTTGCCCCAGGTCGATTTCATCTGCACGATCGTGCCGTCGGTCATCTTGACGTCGATCATGTGGTAGTCGGGATGGATATCCTTTTTCATAACGACGCTCCTTATGCTTTCTTGGTTTTGTAGTTTGCATCTTCTGCGATACGTGCCGATTTACCGCGGCGGGTCCGCAGGTAATACATTTTCGCACGACGCACGCGACCACGGCGAACCACGGTGATGCTGTCGATGTTGGTCGAATGCAGCGGGAACACACGTTCCACGCCTTCGCCAAAGGAAATCTTGCGAACAGTGAACGAACCGGCAATGCCTGCGCCGTTCTTACGGCTGATGCAAACGCCTTCATAGTTCTGCACACGGGTGCGCGACCCTTCGGTCACTTTGAAGCCGACACGGATGGTGTCACCGGCTTTGAAATCGGGAATGTCTTTTCCCAGGGCGGCAACTTGTTCCGCCTCAAGCTCTGCGATCAGGTTCATCTGACCATCTCCTATCTATGCTTGCGGTTGGTCCGCAAAGTTAGCTGCCGTCCAAGAGCTCCGTGTCTTCACCGGGTCCGCATGTGCGCCCGCAGGAGGTCGTCCGTCGTTTCTTTTTCCGTTCTTCAGCCGGGTTTTGGGATGCAGAAGAAAGCACCACCCCAAATGAAAAACGCCCGCGCGACTCGGAAGAGTGGCAGACGGGCGGTGTATAGGCCCAATTTACCAGCGGATCAAGCGGTTTGGAGGCGGTTGAAGCGGGACAGAAAAGGCGGAAGCCGCACCCGGGAAAAAAGATGCGGCTTCCTTCACTTCGGCATTCGTGAGTGGTGTCCGTCAGACGAGGACGAGGGGTGTCGAAAATTCGTTCCGTGCTGAGCGGAACATGGGGATGCGACGCTTGAGGGTCGCCGAGGGGCGCTGAGTGCAAGACGCGCGTTTCTTTTGCGCAAGGGCGTTCAGTGCGTTGATGCGGTTTTGTTTCGCTGTGATCAAAAGTTCCATGTCGTTCACCTTTCCTTGCCGTGTGTCGGTCGTTCAGAGTTCGAAGTTCACAAACTGTTTTCAATCGAAAAGAGACTAAGAAAGATGGTCGCGTGTCGGTCTGCGAAATCTTTTGAAATGGGTGGTTCGGTCTATCGTTGATTAAACGTCGCACGCCCAATAAATGACACAAATTCACCTTTCTCGGTTCCCCATAAATGGCGAGTACGAAAGGTTATAAGTCGCGAGTTTTTAGATGTTTTAGAAACAGTTAAGGGTTATTTTTGTGAACAGTTACACTTTTCGAAACAACGCCACAAAAAAGCCTTGATTGAATTTGGACGAAACCGGTCATTCAGCCCCGTCTTTGTCCCGTTTCCGCCGCAATGATTCCCACAAATCTGGCCTGCGCTCGCGTGTAAGTTGTTCACTCGCCTCGCGCCGCCAGGCCGCGATCTTGCCGTGATGACCCGATGTCAGAACCTCGGGAATGGTGCGGCCGCGCCATTCGGCGGGGCGGGTGTATTGGGGATGTTCCAGCAGCCCAGCGGAAAAACTTTCCTCTTCGGTCGAGGCTTCGTTGCCCAAAACGCCCGGCAGAAGCCGCACGGTGGCATCCAGCACAGCTTGGGCGGCGATTTCACCGCCGGTCAGGACGAAGTCGCCCAGACTGACCTCTTCAACCTCGTATTCCTCCAGCACCCGTTCATCGACGCCTTCAAACCGCCCGCACAGGATGGTCAGGCCGTCGCAGGCGGCAAAGCGGTGCGCCATGGCCTGATCCAAAGGCTTGCCGCGCGGCGACATGTAGAGGATCGGCCATTTGGCGCGGTCGCTGGATACGCCGGATTGCGCGGTGTCGATGGCATTCCCCAAGACATCGGCGCGCAGCACCATACCCGCCCCACCACCCGCCGGGGTGTCGTCGACATTGCGGTGCTTTCCTTCGCCAAACGGTCGCAGGTCGATCGGTTCCAGCGCCCATAGCCCTTCGTTCAAAGCCCGCCCGGTCAGGCTTTCGCCCAGCACGCCGGGAAAGGCGCCGGGAAACAGGGTGATGACCTTTGCGGTCCAGACCCCGGCATAGCGCGGCGTGTCGGTCATCAACTCGCGCGGTTTAAGCGATGCCGAGACCGCAATTTTGCCGTGCGATTTCATAGCGCGAGACTTGGGGCTTGCGCTTGCATCGGTTGAAGGGGCTCTTGGTTTGCTCGTCATGGCGCCTCCCATACCGGGTTTCGGAGGGGGTGGGAAGTCAGGGTGTTCGCCGATGGGGCGACAGAAGGCGTTCTTTTTGCGCCTTCAACTCCGACTTTGAAAGCCCCTGACGGTTGAGCGCCAGAAATGCCTTGCGCAGCCCCGCGCCCTGACCCCGGTTGGTATGCGGGGCGGGCGTCAGGCCAACGCGCGCCGCACGGGGCACCTGCGCCAGATCAAGCACCGCCGTGGCCAGCCCGTTCGGGTCGTCGGTGTGATCTTCCAATGCAGCGGTCACGACCGGGATAGGGGACAACGTCTTCGCCATGCGCCGCGCTTCGTCAACCGGGCCGATGCCCGCCGAAAATCGCCCGCGAAAGGTGTCGAAATCATCGGTCAGGCGGATCGAGCGCAACAGGTGCCCGTGCACCGACCGAAGCCAGTCTTCGCGGTCGCGGGTGGTATAGAGGAACGTGATCGCAACATCAGGCCCGAAGCGCAGACGCAATTCTTTCACAATGGTTCGGGCAAGTTTCTGGGCGGCGGGAAGATAGCTTGTAATCATCCGCCCGCCCAGCATCCGGTGTCCCGGCATCCCGCCGGAAAAACTTTCGCGCGATAGGATAATGACCTCGTGGTCTGGGATCGATGCCAGAAATGTCCGAAAGGCCTTGCGAAACAGATACAGGCGATGTGGAAAAGGGCGCTGGGCATAAAGACGCGCGGCGGCACCGGCGTTCATGAAATCCCGTTGGCCGTAATAGTCAAAAAACGGCGACAGGGGGGCACGGTTCTGGCTGAGGAAGTCCTGAAGGCTTGTCGTGCCGGTTTTGTGGAACCCGGCATGAACGATGACATGAGGTCTTCCGGAGATCATTCCGGAAAGACGCCTTTGGGTGGATCGGCGATGATCCGGCCCGCGGCCAGATCAACGGTCGGCACGGCCTCGAGTGTGAAGGGCAGAAGCGCGCCCGTCTTCAGGCCGGGGCCTTGCACCTCCAGCACGTCGCTGGCGCCATGGTTGTGCACCGCAGAAACGCGGCCAAGCTCGCGGCCACCCGTGTCCAAAACGGTCAATCCGATCAGGTCTGCATGATAGTATTCGTCATCGGGCAGCGTCGGCAGCGCATTGCGATCGGTGAAAAGCCGGGTGCCCCGTAACGCATCGGCATCTTCCTTGGTGCGCACACCGTCGATCCGGGCGGCGAACCCGTTCTTGATGGGGCGGTCCAACGCCAGTTCAAACTGGCGGGTGCCGTCCTCGGACCAGAGCGGGCTATAGTCGCCGATGGCCTTTGGCTCGGCGCAGAAACTTTTCAAGCGCACCTCGCCTTTGACGCCGTAGGCTCCGGCAATTGCACCCACGCAAATTCGATGTTCGCTCATTCCACACCTACGCAAATGCCACGATCCACGGCACCGCCCCGATCAAGGCAACGGTCCGTCATGGAGTTTCGTTCAAACAGCAACCCGGCCAGAAACCCGGCACCGACGATCAGGATCAACCGAAAGGGACGAAATAGCAAACCCATGGCACAGCTTCCTTGGATGTCAGCGCGTTTCGATGGGAAGCGCGCCGCGTCGCTCCTCCCAGCCCGCATGTTCAAGTTCCGGGCTGTCGTCAACCGTTTCGGGCCAGCCCAGACAGAAATAACCCACCAGTTGCCAGTCAGTTGGGATGTCAAGATCACGGCTCAACCGGTCTGGGTCAAGGATCGACACCCAGCCTAGCCCCAGACCACGCGCACGCACGGCCAACCAGAACAGCATGATGGCAGACACCACCGAGTAGCGGCGCATCTCGGGCATCGTTCCCGCACCAAGGCCTGCGCCTTTCGCGGTGGCTTCGTCGCTGAACACCGCCAGTTGGACGGGGGCATCCTGCATTCCCGACAGTTTCAGCCCGGCATAGAGCTTGGCCTTTTCACCGGAATAGCCGCGCAAGGCGTCGTCGTTTGCTTTCGTGAAATTCTCAAGCGCCGCGGCGCGGGCCATATCGCTTTCGACGCGGATCACCCGCCATGGTTCCGACAGTCCGACAGATGGGGCCAGCAGAAACGCGTCGAGGCACTCTTGCAAGAGTGCCTCGTCCACTGGATCGCTGCGAAAGCGGCGCACGTCGCGCCGCCAACGCATCAGATCTTCAAGATCCGACTGAAACGCCCGTGAAAAGGTGTGCATGTCAGATCCGCCCCTATTATTGGCAGCTTATTCTTCCGAGGCTTCTTCTACAGGCTCTTGCGCAGGAGCGGCAGCGGCTTCGGCAGCGGCGGCCGCTTTGTCGGCTTTTTCCTGCACACGCTCTTGTGCTTTCTTGCCCGGCGCACCTTTTTTCAGGTTCGCACGTTCTTTCTTCTCAAGGATGCCGGCGGCTTCCAGGAAACGCGACACGCGGTCTGATGGCTGCGCGCCCTGGCCCAGCCAGTATTGAACGCGTTCCATGTCCAATTTCACACGCTCTTCCGAATCTTTCGGCAGCAGCGGGTTATAGGTGCCCAGCTTTTCGATGAAACGGCCATCGCGCGGCATGCGGGAATCGGTTGCAACAACGCGATAGAACGGACGTTTTTTCGAGCCGCCACGGGCGAGACGAATTTTCATAGCCATGAGAGTTTTCCTTTTTTCTAGCTACTTGCGGGGAAGGCCCCGGCATTTGGTTATTCGTGGTGTTTCTTGTGATGCCTGATGACCTCATCAATGATGAAGTTCAGGAATTTCTTGGCGAATTCGGGGTCCAGATCGGCGCGACGTGACAGGTCTTCCAGGCGCTCGATCTGTTTGGCTTCGCGGGCGGGGTCCGAGGGCGGAAGTTCGTGTTCGGCCTTCAGCTTGCCGACAGCTTGCGTATGCTTGAAACGTTCGCCCAGCGTGTAGACAAGGATTGCATCCAGCCGGTCGATCGACCTGCGATGGTCTTTCAACAATTCAGCGGCGCGGGCGGCATCGTCGGTCATCGCGACGTCCTTTCCGTGAGAGGTATCGGTCATGCATACGCCTCCGGCCCGCCATCGCTGTCCAGCGGATAGCTAAAAACAAGTGCCCCGTCCAATGTGCCTGTCTGCTCGCCGCCCAATTTGGCGACCAACGCTTGGCTGGCGGTGTTTTCCGGCGCGACGTAGCTGACGATTTGGTCAGGTCCCAGACTGCGCAGATGGGCAAGCGTGGCTGTTGCGGCCTCAGAAGCGATGCCCTGACCTTGCGCCTCGGGGGCGATGAAAAAGCCAAGCTCGATGGCTTGGTCGCCGATTTCGACCCCAGCGAAGATAAACCCCACAGGCGTATTGTTCTGGCAGACGGTGAACATCCCATCGCCACGCAGTGTCCAGCCAGCGGTGTAGTTCGTGAACTGCGCCCAGATCGCCTCGTTATCCGGTGGCTGCCCCATGAACTTGGCAGTGGGCAGCGAAAACAGTTGCTTGAACAGCGCGAAGTCACCCAGTTCGGGCGCACGCAAAACCAGACGTTGCGTGCGCAGCACGGGCAACGCGGCGCGGGCGGCTTCGGCAATCGGGGCGCCGGGGCAGGGAATGGTGACGGGCGAGATCATGTCACTTCTTCTTTCCAAAGCCAGACAAACCGGGAGGCAGGCCACCGCCGCCCAGACCGGGCAGCCCCCCCTTGGCGCCCAGTTGCTTTGCGGCTGCTTCCAGTGCCTTCGGGTCCATCGACGACGGGTCCATTCCCGGCGGCATGTCGGGGATGCCACCTTTGCCGAACATGCCTTTCATGGCTTGTTTTAACATCTTGCCTTTGCCCATCTTGCCCATCTTCTTCATCATGTCGCCCATCTGGCGTTGCATTTTCAGAAGCTTGTTCAACTCCGACACTTCCAGCCCGGCCCCTTTGGCGATCCGCTTTTTGCGGCTGGCTTGAAGAATCTGCGGGTTGGCGCGCTCGCGTTTTGTCATGGACTGGATAAGCGCAATCTGCTGCTTCAGCACCTTGTCGTCCATCCCGGCGGCCTCGGCCTGTTTGGCCATCTTGCCCATGCCCGGCATCATCCCCATGACGCCCTGCATCCCGCCCATCTTGATCATCTGCTCAAGCTGCATCTTCAGGTCGTTCATGTTGAACTGACCTTTCTGGAAGCGCTTCATCATGCGCTCGGCCTGTTCGGCCTCGATGGTTTCCTGCGCCTTTTCGACCAACGAGACGATATCGCCCATGCCAAGGATACGGCCTGCGATCCGCTCTGGCTCGAAAGTTTCCAGCGCATCCATCTTTTCGCCAAGACCGACATATCGGATCGGCTTGCCAGTGACTGCGCGCATCGACAGGGCGGCACCACCGCGTCCGTCGCCATCCATCCGGGTCAGAACGACGCCCGAAATGCCAACTTTGTCGTCAAATTCCTGCGCAACCTCGACGGCAACCTGACCGGTCAGGCCATCGACGACCAGAAGCGTTTCGCGCGGAGTGACGACTTTCGAGACTTGCTCGACCTCGTCCATCAGGACTTCGTCGATATGCAAACGACCCGCCGTGTCCAGCATATAGACGTCATAGCCACCCATCGTCGCCTGCTGCTTAGCGCGTTTGGCGATGTCGACAGGTTTCTGGCCGGGCACGATGGGCAGTGTGTCAACGCCCACCTGCGTGCCGAGGATCGCCAACTGATCCATTGCGGCGGGGCGATACACGTCAAGCGATGCCATCAGCACGCGCTTGCCGTCTTTTTCCTTCAAACGCTTCGCCAGCTTGGCGGTCGTCGTCGTCTTACCACCACCTTGCAGACCGACCATAAGGATCGGGGCAGGGGGGTTGTCGATCTTCAAGGCACCCGGCTCGCCCTCGCCGGTCAGAACCTCGATCAGCGCATCGTGCACGATCTTCACGACCTGCTGGCCCGGGGTCACGGATTTGGTGACAGACTGGCCGGTGGCCTGTTCCTGCACTTTCTTGATGAAATCGCGGGCGACAGGTAGTGAGACATCGGCCTCAAGCAGTGCCACGCGGACCTCACGAAGCGCAGTTTTTACATCGTCCTCGGACAGCGCACCCTGTTTCGTCAGGCGGTCAAAGACACCGGATAGGCGGTCTGACAGGCTCTCGAACATATCTCGGCTCCTTTGCCGTTTCATTTACCCCTAAATAGGGGCTGGGCTGCACTAATCCAAACTTCAAACCAGTGACGCCCCTGTGGGCGCAACGCGCTGACAGAGGGCGATCCCGGCATAAGCCACGGGACCGGAAGCATAACGACTCCCGGAGTTGGGGCGGAGATAGCCCGCTTGCCCCTTGCTGTCAAGGAAAGCCACACAGCTGGCGGCAGGCTGGCACCAATTGACCTGTATCATGGTTGTGTGCTGCGGTGTAACGTATCCGGAAAGGGAAACGGAACACTCAAACACAGGAGCACCGAGATGTATAACAATGTCCTCGTGCCGATCGCTCTGGATCATGAGCGGGATACCAAAGAAGCCCTGAGCATTGCGAAAGCCATTGCCGAGAAAGGTGCCAAGATCACCGCCCTTCATGTGATGGAGGAAGTGCCCGCCTATGTTGCCCAATACCTGCCTGAAGGGCAGCTGGAAGAAAACGTGCATGAGCTTGAAGCGCGGATGAAAGAAGAACTGGCCGGAGAGGACAGCATCGCCATCAAGGTGGTCTCGGGCCACGCGGGCCATGCGATTGTGGATTACGCCAAGCACCATGGGGTCGACTGCATCGTCGTGGCCTCGCACCGGCCCGGCCTGACCGACTTCTTCCTTGGTTCAACGGCGGCGCGCGTGGTGCGTCATGCGCCTTGTGCAGTGCATGTGTCGCGATAATTCGCGCATTTCAAAATGTTGGGAAAGCGGGCTCTTGCGGCCCGCTTTTTCATTCCTACATCATTTATCAGCAAGGCAGGAGGAGCCAGCACATGAAATGCCCGATTGATGGAACTGATCTTTTGATGACGGAACGTCACGGGGTCGAAATCGACTATTGCCCCGAATGCCGGGGTGTCTGGCTTGACCGGGGCGAACTGGACAAGATCATAGAAAAGGCGACCCCTGCCGTGGTGCTTCCCAATCCTGATCCGGCCCCGACCGATCCGCCCGACCTGCCGGGACCGATCACCACCGACACGCCCGTGGCGGCCCGCCGCGAAGGTCGGGATGATCGGCGGTATAAAAAGCCATCGCGCAAGTATCGGTATGACGATGACGACGACGATGATGATTACCGCCATGCGAAGCGTTACAAACGCAGGCGCGGAAAGTCGATCCTGTCCGAAATATTCGACTTCGATTGATCCGTGATTGATCGGGGTGGGGGTGAGCCATTTCCGCCCACCCTCAAATCTCGTATTCATCTGGCGCACGAAAGGGATTAGGCTTTCCTTATCAACAGGAGGAAGCCATGCCCAAAATCAGCAAAGCCCCCGATTATCAAACTGTTATCACCACGTTCGAAATGACGCCCGGCACCTGTCAGGATTTGCTGGACGCGCTGACCGATGCCTATCATCAGTTCATTTCAAAGCAGCCCGGTTTCGTCGGGGCCGGTCTTCATGTCAACGACGCTCAGACCAGGATCGCCAACTATTCGCAATGGAAGAGGCGCGAGGATTTTCAGGCCATGCTGCGCACTGATGAAATGCGCGAGCGTAATCGCGTAATTGCGACCCTGTGCAAAAGTTTCGAGCCGGTCATGTATGACGTGTTTGAAACCTTCGACTAAACTTGGTGGAGAGGGACCGAGATGAAACATACAATTGCTTTTCTGACGGCAGTGATGTTGGCAACTCCTGCATTGGCGGATGGGGTGAATATCCGTCCGGACATGCCGTCGGTGACGGTCGAAACCGTCTCTGGCCCAGTGGAAATTTCGCGCAATCCCGATCAGGACAACCAGATAACAGGGGAATGGGCACGGACCTCTCGCGCCTGCCCGAATTTTTGTGTGCAACCGATGGTGCCCGCGCCCGGAGTGACACCAATCGGTGAGCTTGAGTTGCTTGAGATGTTGCAAGATCCCGAGGTGATCGTGGTGGACAGCCGCGTGCCGGCCGATCACGCAGGTGGCACCATCCCCGGCGCGATCTCGATCCCCTATAACGAAGCGGCAGATCGTCTGGATGAATTAGGGTGCGAGATTGATTTTGACGGGTTCGATTGTGAGGGCGCAAAACCCGTTGCACTGTTCTGTAACGGCAATTGGTGCGGTCAGTCGCCAACCGCCGCGCGTCGGATGATCGAAGCGGGCTTTCCCGCCGACAAGATCAATTATTATCGTGGTGGGATGCAGGCGTGGCGGTTGCTGGGTCTTACCGTGTCAGATCCCCAGTGACCTTTACCGGTTGGCGCGACCTTCACCTGTCGCGCCAGTTCCATCGCGTTGCAAAATTGGGGCAGTGTTGATGGCAACTGAACCCAGCCATTGACCCGATGAACCGACATCCCCAAGTTGAGCGTAAGGATAAGGGTGATGCAATGTCGCGAAAGACCCAAAAACGACGATTTGGTCTGCCGTCTGCCGCGTTTGCGGTGGGGTTGGTTCTGGCGTCTCTGGGCGGGACCGCCGCCCGGGCGCAAGAGCTGATCGGCTCCTACGTCGCCTATATCGGCCAGCCCGATCTGTTCAGTTCCAAGGGCGCGCGGCTGAACCAGCCCTGGCAGATTCTGCGTCAGGATCGCGCCAATTTTCATCGGTACGGGATCAGCCAGCCAGGCGATGAGTTCGACCCGTTCTTCGGGTCGATCGACAATCGTGGGGAAATGGAACGTATGGTGATGAACGGGTCCATTGATCCCCAGGCTGCAAAGCGTCTGGTGCAAGGCGGGGCGACCGTGTTTGTGCGCATCTATGGCAGCGGCAATACTGGAACGTCCCTTACAGTGACTGTCGCGAAATAAACCGCTGCGCGCGGCGCATGGCATAGAGCAAGACGGCGGCGGCTTCTCTGAGATAGCCCCGGATGATCCGGTCAATCCTGTTCGGGCGCAGTGCTGGTGAAAAGCACTCCGGGGTCAATCCAAACTCGCGGGCTGTCAATCGTGCCCGAAACGCGTGATAGCGATCCGTGACCAGGACCACCTGCGCGTCGGGCGGCAGTAATGCTTTGGAGTATTTGATGTTTTCCAGCGTGTTGCTCGACGCTTCCTCGATCATGATGGCCGATGTCGGAACCCCGGCTTGTTTGCAAACCTCACCAATTACGCTGGCTTCGCTGCGGCCCGCGCGGGGCACGCCGCCGGATGCGATGATCTTACTAACCTTCCCGTCCCCATAGAGGCCAGCCGCAGCTCTTGCGCGCCGCAGAAGTGCGGGCGACGGCGATCCATCCGGTCGCACCGCCGCACCCAGCACAATGGCAACGCGGGTCATTCAGGATAGGTCTGGCGACAGACCTTGGTGCCCGCAACCGCTTTGCGCTGCGCCGTTGCAAGTTTCGCCTTCAGGCCGGCCAGCTTGGCCTTTTCGTTGTCAATGTCGATGGATACCGGCGTTTCAATTTGGCGAAATGCCGTCCGTTGGCAGGTATACGGGTTCTTATTGCCATCGTAGCACACACGCGTGTTGGTGATGGGAATGGATTGCCGGTGCAACGCATAGCCGCGCGCGATGTTGGATTCGGCTGTCTTGATCTGGGTCTGTAGCGTGCGATAATCGGCGGTTGCCCCGGCGATGCAGCGTTGTTGCGGCGTCGCACAGGCGGACAGACCCAAAAGAAGCGCAAGACCAACCATTGTCGGGATACGGTGGAAAAGTAACATGAAACGTGTTCCTTCATCGTGCCTCTGGGCCAGCAGATCATAGCATTCTGCGGCAGATATGTGAAAGGACAGAACTTCGCAAAGTTTGTCGATCAGGAAACGCCCCCGGCGGTCTGCGACAATCCCGAATGGCAGTTCGGCTTGTGCGTCGTGCCGTGCGCGGCTATCTCTGCCCGAAAGGAGCAGGTCAAATGGCAAGACAGGCAGGTGCGTCCAGCGTTGAAATGGACGAACGCGAGAAATCCAAACGTATTGGCGCGCTGGCTGGGCTGTGGCCGTTCATGCAGCCTTATCGGTTCTGGATATTGGCTGCGTTCTGCGCGCTGGTGTTTACGGCTGGAATTTCGTTGACCCTGCCAATCGCGGTGCGCCGGGTCGTGGATGGGTTTGGCGACGCGACGACCCAACTGCTCGACAGGTACTTTCTGGCAGCACTCGCCGTTGCCAGCTTGCTCGCCCTTGGGACGGGGTTGCGCTACTATCTCGTGACCCGGTTGGGTGAACGCGTGGTTGCGGATATCCGCAAGGCTGTCTTTGGTCGCGTCGTCGGAATGAGCCCGGCCTTTTATGAAAACATCATGACCGGCGAAGTGCTGAGCCGGATCACGACTGACACCACGTTGATCCTGTCGGTGATCGGATCGTCGGTGTCGGTCGCGCTGCGCAACGTGTTCATCTTCCTGGGCGGTATGGTTTTGATGCTGCTGACTTCGGCAAAGTTGACCGGGCTTGTGCTTTTGATCGTGCCAATAGTGATCGTGCCAATCATCGTTCTGGGGCGGCGTTTGCGTGTGCTGGGCCGCGAAAACCAGGAATGGATCGCCAAAAGCTCGGGCAATGCGTCCGAGGCGCTGCTGTCGGTCCAGACCGTTCAAGCCTTCACCCACGAGGACCTGAGCCGAGGCGAGTTTTCCGGGCTGACCGAGGAAAGCTTTATATCGGCCAAGCGCCGGATTGGCACACGTGCCGTGATGACGGTGATCGTGATTTCGCTGATCTTCTCGGGCGTTGTTGGGGTCTTGTGGATTGGGATGCGCGATGTGACGGCGGGCAATATCTCGATCGGGGCACTGGTGCAGTTCGTGATCTATTCGGTCATGGTGGCCGGGGCCGTTGGTGCCCTGTCGGAAATCTGGAGCGAGCTGCAACGCGCTGCTGGGGCGACTGAACGTCTGGTCGAGCTTTTGAACGCCGAAGATGCGGTCAAGGATCCGGTCAACCCGATTGCCATCACCAAACGGCCCAAAGGCGCGATCGAGTTCGATGACGTCACCTTCCACTATCCCGCACGCCCAAATCAGGCGGCTTTGGAGGGGATATCGCTGAACGTAGCTCCCGGCGAAACGCTCGCACTGGTCGGCCCGTCCGGCGCGGGCAAGTCGACGATCATCCAACTGATCCAACGGTTCTATGACCCCGAGGACGGGGCGGTGATGCTGGACGGCGTCGACCTGCGCCAGATGCGCAGGGACGAGTTCCGCAAATACGTGGCGCTGGTGCCGCAGGACGCGGTGATCTTCGCAGCCTCTGCGCGCGAGAACATCCGCTTCGGCCGTCCCGATGCGACAGACGCCGAGGTCGAAGCCGCCGCCCGCGCCGCCGCCGCGCACGAGTTCCTGGAACGGCTGCCCGAAGGTTATGACACCTATGTGGGTGAACGCGGCGTGATGCTGTCGGGGGGGCAGAAACAGCGCATCGCCATCGCCCGCGCCATCCTGCGCGACGCGCCGATCCTGCTGCTGGACGAGGCGACATCGGCGCTGGACGCCGAAAGCGAGCGTCTGGTGCAACAGGCCGTGGACGAGCTGGCGCAAGGCCGCACCACGCTGATCGTGGCGCACCGGCTGGCCACGGTAAAAAAGGCGGATCGGATCGTCGTCTTTGACGAAGGGCGTATCGTGGCGCAAGGCACACATGATGAACTGGTTGCGCAAGACGGTCTCTATGCCCGGCTGGCACGTTTGCAATTTACCGAAGGTATGGCCTGAGGCCCGTCTCGCCTGCTAACCTCCCCTAGCGTCACCCAAATTCGCCACGTCACGTCACACTTGCGGGGGGCCGGTTTTGACCGCATTCTTGTGATCAAACGACCGCCCGGTTCTCTGGGCGCAGGGGAGGAACAAGAATGTATGATTTTGGCTCGATGAAAGACCGCAACGCGGTCGAAGCCGAGATGAGTTGGGATGCGCGCGACAAGCCCGTCACGCTGTATCAAATGTTGGAACAGACCGCAAAGAAATTCCCGGAACGGCCCGCGGCGTCGTATCAGCTGACATCCGGGCCAACCGACGCCAAGGAAACCGTGACATGGCGGCAAATGCTGGAACGGTCCTGCCAGGCGGCGAACCTGTTTCGGTCGCTGGGGATCGGCGAAAAAGATGTTGTCGCCTTCCTGTTGCCCAATTGTAACGAGACGATTTACACCCTCATGGGTGGCGGCATTGCTGGGATCGTAAACCCGATCAACCCGCTTCTGGACGCCGAGCAGGTCTCGGGCATCCTGCGTGAAACCGGAGCCAAGGTGCTGGTGACGCTGAAATCTTTCCCGAAGGCCGATGTTGCACAACTGGCGGCCAAGTCCGTGGCGATGGCGCCGAACGTGCATACCGTGCTAGAGATCGACCTGAACCGTTACCTTAGCCCGCCGAAAAGCTGGCTGGTGCCGCTTCTGCGACCGAAGAACCCGGTCGCCCACAAGGCGCGTGTTCTGGATTTCGTGGCCGAGATGTCGCGCCAGAATACCACCCTCGATTTCACCGATACGCCGGAAGATCGCGTCGCCGCCTATTTCCACACCGGCGGCACGACCGGCACGCCGAAAGTGGCGCAGCACAAATACTCTGGCATGGTCTATAACGGTTGGCTTGGATCGAGCCTGCTGTTTGACGAAAATGACGTGATAATCTGTCCCTTGCCGCTGTTTCACGTCTTTGCAGTGCATGTGATCTGGATGTCGGTTCTGATGGCAGGCAGCCATTTCGTGCATCCGACCCCTGCGGGCTATCGCGGCGAAGGGGTGTTCGACAATTTCTGGAAACTCGTCGAGCGCTACAAGGTTAGCTTCATGATCACCGTCCCGACTGCCATTTCGGCGCTGATGCAGCGGCCGGTGGACGCGGATGTTTCGTCGCTCAAAACCGCGTTTTCTGGTTCCGCCCCGCTGCCGATCGAGCTTTACAACCGCTTTGTTGCGGCAACCGGTGTCACGATTGTTGAAGGCTACGGGCTGACCGAAGCCACCTGTCTTGTGTCCTGCAACCCGCCAGCGGGCGACAAGAAAGTCGGGTCGGTCGGTGTGCCATTTCCCTATACGGACGTGAAGATCCTGACCTGTGACGACGACGGGAATGTCCTGAAAGAACATGACGTGGACGAGGTGGGCGAGATATGCCTGTCCAACCCCGGCGTCTTTGCGGGCAACACCTATACGGAAGAGGCCAAGAACCAAGGTCTGTTCGCCTATGGCAGCCATCTGCGCACGGGCGATCTGGGCCGTCTGGACGAAGACGGCTATCTGTGGATCACCGGTCGCGCCAAGGATCTGATCATCCGGGGCGGACACAACATAGACCCGGCCGAGATCGAAGAGGTTCTGGCCGGTCACGACGCGGTGGCCTTCGTGGGGGCCATCGGACAGCCCGACAGTTATTCCGGGGAACTGCCATGCGCCTATGTCGAACTGGTCGGCGGCGCGCAAGTTACGACCGACGAGTTGATGGATTTCGCCAAGAAGCATATCCACGAAAAAGCCGCACTGCCCAAGCATATCGAGATTTTGGACGAACTGCCCAAGACCGCTGTTGGAAAAGTGTTCAAGCCCGAGCTGCGCAAATCCGCGATCACGCGGGTTTATGACAAGGCGTTGGAAGATGCCGGACATGACGCCCATGTGGTTGAGGTCATTGACGACAAGAAACGCGGGCTTGTGGCAAGATTGCGCGCGACGGGGGATGTGGATCACGAGGCCGTGGCGCAGTGCCTGGGCGAGTTTACCCGTCCGTTCGAGTGGATGGATTAAGCTGGGTTATCGCAAGACCCCAGCCAGGGCAAATGTGCAGGATGGAAATACGAATGGCGCGCCTGGCTGGCGCGCCATTGTTTTGTCTAAGGTACACTGACCATCAGAAGCGGTAGGTGCCGCGCAACTGAATCGTGGTCGCGTCAACGTCGATACCGCTGCCATTGAAGTCAGCAAATTCGTGATACAGAACTTCTGCACCGATATTGAACGAGCTTGTGACACGCTGTTCGTAGCCAGCGCCGACGAAATAGCCGTCGCTGTCTCCAAGTGTATCCGTATAGGCATTGGCGTAACCGGCGGTTGCGTAAAGCAGCCCGTCGCCCATCTTGTAACCGCCACGCGCTTTGACGCGCAGGACGTTCTCAAGGTTGGCGGCGCCAGCAAGATCCACATCGGCCCAGTCATAGTCGATGCCCACACCGGCAACCCAGTTGCCCATGTCAAAATCGTAACCGGCAGTAAGACCGCCGATCACGCCATCGCCTTCGACGCCAGCGGCTGTGGTGCCAACATCGGCATAGCCGATCTGTGCACCGACATAGCCACCTGTCCAATCAGGTGTGGCGGCCGGTGCAGGAGCGTATGCGATCGTCGGCTCAGGCGTAGGTTCCGCCAAACTGCCAGCCAATGCGGTAGTCGCCGTCAACGCCACGGCGGCGGCTGTATAAGAAAACGTCTTCAACATGTGTTCCATCCTCTCGTTGTATGTGGCCCTAATACGAGGCTTAGGCACCTCTGGATCATATGTAGGGTTGATATGTGCTGATTTAAGGGGTGGGGCCGCGTGTCGCGTCACATTGGCGGGGAATTGCCCAAGGGCATGAGGGATCGGTTGATACCTGCCGACTTGTTGAAAAGGGCGCAGAAACCGCGCCCTGATCACAGGTGTTCGTTGGGTTTGCAGCGGGGTGGCTGCCCTTGTCAGTGCAGCTTGCCTGACAGGTCGATGGACACGACTTGATTGTTGATCCCATCAATTTCCATCACCCGTCCTGCGGCGCTGGTGTCCAAACCCAAACGCTTGGACCAACGGGGCCAACTGGCCGGGATCAAGCCCAGAACACGCGTGGCCCCCAAATCGCGGGCCGACTTCGTCATCTCGGAAATCAAGTGTCCATGGACAAGGCGGCGCACCCGCTGCGGCGTATCATGCGCCACGAAGACCCGACTGCTTTCCCAGATGTTCTCGGCCACCGGGGCGTCGTCATACAGAAGGTCCGACGGGATCGAGTCCAGCAGCCCCAGCTGCGCATCGCGGATCATGTAGGTATAAATCCCGCAACGCGCCGTGGTCGGCGTCAACCGAATGCCAGCCAGAACCCGGCCGAATTCATGGACCGCCACCCAACGGCTGGCGGGCGTGTCGTATTGGTCGAACTCCATTCCCAGTGCTTCGGGAAGATCCCAACGGTTCTGAATGATAAAGCTTTGCCGTCTAGCGCGAAGTAGATTCGCAAATAACTCGCCATGGTTGTGTAAATTGGCGAAAGAAAGTGTGGTCGTCTGCATGACATCCTCCAGTTTGGTTGAAAAAAAACGGGAAGCACGCCCAGGCGACAGCCGGGTCTAGATCAGTCGGTAGTCCTTAGCTCTCTGAATGGCCTCGGCCGAGGTGCGTGCAAATAACTTCTTGCGGGCAGAGGACAGACGCGCCTTCAGCGCGCTTTCCGAAATGCCCAGCACAACCGCACCTGCCGCATAGCGTTCACCCGATGCCAGCACGCGAAGCGCTTCGATCTCGGCCTTGGTCAGCGTATCAGGGGGTTGTGAAACATGGTGAAGCCGAAGCACGACACCGCTGATCGCGGCGATCTCTTCATCGGTAAATTCCCGGTCAGCCCGGGCTAAACCTGCAACCGTCCGCGATGAGATTTCACCACAGGACACGCAGACGCCATAGACCAGCCCGTGCCGAGCGGCATCCTTCAGGATGCCAAACGGGTCGGGCAGGTCAATATCGCTCCAGCGCGTGGCACCGGTGCGCGATATGCCCCAGGCGATCATCGGGTCACGCAACGCATAGGCGTTGCGCGTGTAGTGATCGGACCAGGCTTGCGGGTATGTTTGGAAGGTCAGGAGAGGTGCGGCAAAACGAATATGCAGCCCGACGAAATATCCCGCCGAGGCCATTGGTTCCAATTCATCTAGCAGCGAGTCTATCGCTTGATTCCGGCTCATGGTTAAATTTTGGTTACACCGAAGAGAAACACAACCCTAAATTGCATTCAGCGCCACGAAACACTCAAAAAATGCGCCGCGAAGCCTTGGCGCGCCAAGCTCTCATCGGATAAAATCAGATGCAAGCCAAAACACACACTGCCCGAAAAATATCAACCTTAAGATGATATTTGTACTCGTAAATGAGACAATCCATGTATCCGGTGAGAATAGCGTTCAAATCGACAGAAATCAGAATAGCGTGCACCGCCGTCACTGCCTGATCAAAGCCCAGTCTGATATTGCCGATGATATGGTGCTGCTAGGGAGGATCGAACTCCCGACCTCGTCATTACCAATGACGCGCTCTACCACTGAGCTACAGCAGCACACTGTGGGCGGCTGATTAGCCCTAATTGCGTAAGGACGCAAGCGCATTCTGGACCCTTTTTTGAAGCTGGGTTACAGAAGGGGTTATGGAGCGTAAGAAGATACCCCAGAAACCCTCAAAAAAAGGGGCGGATCGTGAAGAGCGGCTGAAAGCTGCGCTGAAGGCCAACATGGCGCGGCGCAAATCCCAGGCGCGCGCGCGGGCGGGAAACGGGGCCACTCGGTCGCAGACGCAAAAAGACCAATAGAAAAGGCGGGCAGATGGATTCGATAGTTGTGACCGGTGGTGGTGAACTGCGCGGCGAAATACCTATTGCGGGGGCAAAGAACGCGTGTTTGACGCTGATGCCGGCGACTCTGTTGTCGGAAGAGCCCTTGACGCTGACCAACGCGCCGCGCCTGTCAGATATCAAGACGATGACTGAATTGCTCGCCTCGTTAGGGGCTGAGGCGACGTCGATGCAGGACGGGCAGGTGCTGGCGATGTCGTCGCATGACATCAACAACCACGTGGCCGATTATGATATCGTACGAAAGATGCGCGCCTCGAACCTTGTGTTGGGGCCGATGCTGGCGCGGCTGGGGCATGCAGTTGTGTCGCTGCCCGGCGGCTGCGCGATTGGAGCGCGACCCATGGACCTGCACATTTTTGGGCTGGAAAAGTTGGGCGCAGAGATCGAGCTGAAAGACGGGTATCTGCATGCCAAGGCACCGCGTGGCCTTAAGGGGACCGAGATTGAACTGGCCTTTGCGTCTGTCGGGGCGACCGAGAATATCCTGATGGCGGCCACGCTGGCCAAAGGCACGACCATCATTCGCAACGCCGCGCGCGAGCCGGAAATCGTCGATCTGGCGGATTGCCTGCGCAAGATGGGCGCGCAAATTGACGGGGATGGCACGACCGAGATTGTCATTCAGGGCGTGGACCGCTTGCACGGCGCAACCCACCCGGTTGTCACTGATCGGATCGAACTTGGCACCTATATGCTGGCCCCCGCCATCGCGGGTGGTGAGGTCGAATGCCTGGGTGGTCGCATTGATCTGGTTAAAAGCTTTGTCGAAAAACTGGATGCTGCGGGCATTCAGGTGGAAGAAACCGCGCGCGGTTTGAAAGTCACGCGAAAGAACGGGCGCGTCTCGGCGGTCGATGTCACCACCGAACCCTTCCCCGGTTTCCCGACCGACCTTCAAGCGCAGATGATGGCGATGCTATGCACCGCAGAGGGCACATCGGTTCTGCACGAAACCATCTTCGAGAACCGCTTCATGCACGCACCTGAACTGACGCGTATGGGTGCGAATATAGAGGTGCATGGCGGCACGGCCACGGTGCACGGGGTCAAGAAGTTGAAAGGCGCGCCGGTCATGGCAACTGATCTCAGGGCGTCCGTGTCGCTGATCCTGGCGGGCATGGCGGCGGAGGGTGAAACCGTGGTCAGCCGCGTCTATCACCTTGATCGCGGGTATGAGAAGGTTGTGCGCAAACTGTCCTCAATCGGGGCCAAAATCGAACGGATCAAAGAATGAGCGATACAGACCAGGATGCCCGGTTTGAAGATGCGGCAGAGGCTCCGCTTCGCCTGATTGCGATGGACGATGAGGATCTGCAAGTGATCAGCACGCTGGTGCAGGACGCCGTATTCCCGGCATCAGAAATCGCGTGGGATGCGCGCCACAGACGCTTTGCCCTGTTGCTGAACCGCTTCCGATGGGAGGATACAGCCGCCGCGAAACGCCGGTCGCGCCCGGTCGAGCGGGTTCAGTCGGTGCTTTCCGTCTCGGATGTTCTAAAAGTGCAAAGTCAAGGAATTGAGCGCGGCAATAAAGATCTGATTTTATCGCTTCTGTCTTTGTCGTTCGTGGCGGCTAAAGATGGGATGGGGCTACTTGAACTGATCTTGGCAGGCGACGGAGCCATCGCGCTGGACGTCGAAACGCTGGATGTCACGCTTCAGGACGTCACCCGCCCTTATGTCGCGCCGTCGCGTCACACGCCTGAGCACCCGGAATAACCAATGCCCCAGTTTCTGAACTCCAAAGACGCTGATTTCGAAGCACGTTTTGTCGACCTGCTGTCCATGAAACGCGAAGATAGCCCCGAGGTCGACGGCATCGTGGCCGACATTATCGCCGACGTGCGCGCCCGCGGGGATGCGGCGGTGATCGAACTGACGTCAAAATTTGATCGGCTGGACCTGACGCCCGACACCCTTCGGTATACGACGGATGAGATTGATGCGGAGTGTGCCAAGGTTTCGGACGCGGACCGCGCCGCGCTTGAACTGGCCGCAGACCGCATCCGCGCATATCATGCCCGCCAAATACCGGACGATCAGCGCTGGACGGATGAGACCGGGGCCGAGCTTGGCTGGCGTTGGTCGGCGGTATCTGCCGCAGGGCTTTATGTGCCCGGTGGCTTGGCCAGCTATCCGTCCTCGGTCCTGATGAACGCGATACCGGCCAAGGTGGCGGGGGTGGAGCGGCTTGCGATTACGGTGCCGACACCTGACGGGATCGCCAACCCGCTGGTGCTTCTGGCCGCGCGCATTGCCGGCGTGGACGAGATCTATCGCATCGGTGGCGCACAAGCCGTGGCGGCACTGGCCTATGGGACCGAGACGATCGCACCGGTCGACAAGATCACCGGGCCAGGTAACGCGTTTGTTGCCGCGGCCAAGCGCCGCGTGTTCGGCAAGGTGGGCATCGACATGATTGCCGGGCCCTCCGAGATATTGGTGATTGCTGATGGCGACAATGACCCCGACTGGCTGGCGTTGGACCTGATGAGCCAGGCCGAACACGACGAAAGCGCACAATCTTTGTTGATTACCACGGATGAGGTCTTTGGTCGCAAGGTTGCCCAGGCGGTTGATGAAAGGCTGGAGACATTGGAGCGGCGCGAGATCGCGGGCGCAAGCTGGCGCGATTTCGGGGCGGTGATCGCGGTCGCTGATCTGGACGAGGCCGCCGCCCTGTCCAATCGGATCGCGCCTGAACATCTTGAACTGTGCGTTGCCGACCCCGAGGCATTGTCAAGCAAGTGCATTCATGCTGGTGCGATCTTCCTTGGCCAATGGACGCCCGAAGCCATCGGCGATTATGTCGGTGGGCCGAACCACGTTCTTCCCACCGCAAGGTCGGCCCGGTTCAGCTCTGGTCTTTCGGTGATGGATTTCCTGAAACGCACCACGCTGGCCCGAATGACGCCGGCCGCATTGTCCGAAATCGGACCCGCAGCAGAAACGCTTGCCATTTCAGAAAGCCTTGAGGCACACGGGTTGTCCGTTCGCGCACGGCTTGACGCCCTTAACGATTGATCCTCAGAGCGCCCCAATGACCACAAACCGCATCAACGACATCCAAATTGACGACAGTGGCCTTGCCGCCCCCACACCTGCGATCGAACAGGAGCGTAAAGTCGCGATCTTCGACTTGCTGGAAGATAACAGTTTTGAACTGGCCGGTCGTGATGATCTGGTGCCGCCCGAAGGACCGTATCATCTGGGCCTGTCCATTCGCGAAAAACGGTTGGTGGTAGACGCAAAAACGGAAAACGGCCACCCTGCGGCTGAATTCCACCTGTCTCTTGGTCCGTTTCGTCAGGTGGTGAAGGACTATTTTGCGATCTGCGAAAGCTATTTCGACGCGGTGAAAAAACTGCCACCCAGCCAAATTGAAGCCATCGACATGGCCCGGCGCGGCATCCACAACGAAGGCGCGCGCGTGTTGCAGGAACGACTTGAAGGCAAGGCCAATGTCGACATCGACACCGCGCGCCGCCTGTTCACCCTGATCTGTGTCCTGCACTGGGGCTGAGCATGGCCGCTGATCTTCCTCAGTCTGTGCTGTTCTGTTGCGACCACAATGCGGTGCGCTCGCCGATGGCCGAGGGGATGATGAAAGCCTATTACGGGCACGACATTTATGTGCAATCCGCCGGTGTTCACAGCGATATGGATATTGATGGCTTTTCAATATCGGTCTGTGACGAGCTGGGGATCACCCTGTCCAACCACCGGGTGCGCAGCTTTGACCAGATGGAGGAGTGGGGGGATGATCTGTCCAGCTTCGATCTGGTCGTGGCGCTGTCGCCGGCCAGTCAGCGGCGCGCATTGGAATTGACGCGGCTGTTTCATCTGGATGTCGAGTATTGGCCGATTCTCGACCCCACCGGGCTGGGCACACGGCGGGACGAGAAGCTGGCCGCCTATCGCCAAACCCGCGACCAGATTCGCGGCCATATCCTTGACCGTTTTGGCCCGCCGCGGCCGCAAGGTGATGAAACCACGGTCTAATCTGCCAGCAGGCCGGATTTCCCTTGAAAAACTGAAAGTTTGGCCCCATTTAGAGGGCGCTCACAAAGGGTGGGTGAAAATACAGGAGTGAACATGGCCAAGGAAGAACTGCTCGAATTCCCCGGTGTCGTGAAGGAACTCCTGCCGAATGCGACATTCCTGGTCGAGCTGGAAAACGGCCATACGATTATCGCTCATACGGCAGGAAAGATGCGCAAAAACCGCATCCGCGTTCTGGCTGGCGACAAGGTGCAGGTCGAAATGACCCCCTATGATCTGACCAAGGGTCGGATCAACTACCGCTTCAAGTAAGCGGTCTGCCGGGCATGACACGCCCCAAGTTGATTCTGGGCTCTGGCAGCCCAAGACGGGCCGAGTTGCTGGGGCAGCTCGGCCTTGTTGCAGATGATGTGCGGCCACCGGAAGTGGATGAAACGCCGTTGAAGGCAGAGTTGCCGCTGGACTATTGCCGCCGGATTGCCGGGGCAAAGGCCGCGGCGATGGATGTGGCTGTGGATGAGGTCGTTCTGTGTGCCGACACCACCGTCGCATCGGGCCGCCGCATCATGGGAAAGCCCGAGGATGCGGGGCAGGCAGCCGAGTTCCTGCTGGCCCTGTCAGGTCGTCGCCACCGCGTCATCACCTCGGTCGTTGTGCGCAATGCAGGCCAGACATGGGCGCGAGATGTCGTGACCACCGTGAAATTCAAACGCCTGTCGGATGTTGAACTGAACGCGTATCTTGCGTCTGAGGACTGGCGCGGCAAGGCGGGTGGCTATGCCATTCAAGGACCAGCCGGGGCTTTCGTCACCTGGCTTCAGGGCAGCTATACCGCCGTCGTCGGTCTGCCGGTGGCGGAAACCGCCAACCTGTTGGTGGCAGCGGGCTACCCGATTTATGGAGAGAGAACATGAAGGGCAGCGTGATCGCGCTTGACCGTTACAAGGGGCGCTTGGCAGCGGCCCATATCGTCGATGGTCGGCTTGAAGATCTTCTGATCGAGCCGCCCGAAGATGTGACATTGCCCGGCGCGATTTTCCGCGCAGTTTGTGATCGCCCGCTGAAAGGGCAGGGGGGCATGATGTTGCGCCTGGCGGATGGGGAAACGGGGTTTCTGCGCCAGGGCAAGGGGTTGAGTCCCGGCCAGCCCCTTCTTGTGCAGGTCACAGGGTTTGCCGAGGACGGAAAAGCCGTTCCCGTCACCCGGAAGCTATTGTTCAAAAGTCGGTATGCGATTGTCACACCGGACGCGCCCGGCATCAATGTCAGCCGCGCGATACGGGATGACGACGAACGCGTGCGCCTGCTGGACATCGCCCACGGCGTGATGGACGGGGTGGATGAAGGTTTGATATTACGCTCGGCGGCGGCAACCGGATCGGATGACGAGATTGCCGACGATATTGCACAGATGCTGTCGCTGTCTCGGGCTGTGCGCGCGGATGCAACCGGGCAGACACCAGAACTGTTGCTTGACGGGGCCGACCCTCATCATCACGCGTGGCGCGAATGGGCCAAACCCGATCAAATGGATGATGGCGATGGCGCGTTTGACCGCCATGGGGTGTCCGACCTGATTGCAGATCATACCCGCGCCCACGTGCCCTTGTCAGGTGGCGCATGCGCCTTTGTCGAACCCACGCGCGCACTGGTGGCCGTGGATGTAAACACCGGCGGCGACACCAGCCCGGCGGCCGGTCTGAAAGCCAATATCGCCACCGCTCAGGCCTTGCCGCGCGCCTTGCGGTGCCGGGGTTTGGGTGGGCAAATTGTCATTGATTTCGCACCCAGCCCCAAGAAAGATCGCCGCCAGATCGAGCAAGCCCTGCGCAACGCCTTTCGCGCCGACAGGATCGAAACATCCCTGGTTGGCTGGACGACGCTGGGCAATTTCGAGCTTCAGCGCAAACGCGAACGGATGAGCCTGCGCGCCTGTCTGGAGGGCCCGAAATGAGCTGCCCCGTTTGCGAGAAGAAGACCGACCCGACCTATCGTCCGTTTTGCTCACGCCGCTGTGCGGATGTGGATCTAGGGCGCTGGCTGAACGGCTCCTATGCGGTCCCGTCAGACGACCCGGAAGACATTGAAGAAGCGGCGGAAGCCGCGCCTCATGCGCACCCCGAGGAAAGTCACGGCCCGCACTGAAAATCCTGCATTTTCCCTCTGGACACCACATTCCCCCCCGTCTACAACCCGCCCACCCGAACGATTAACGTTCACCCATGCCCGGGTAGCTCAGGGGTAGAGCAGTGGATTGAAAATCCTCGTGTCGGTGGTTCGATTCCGCCCCCGGGCACCATAGCACACTCTTAGTTGCAATGATATCAATGGGTTATGTGGCGAAATCGTCCCGCCGTTTTCGCCCCGGGGCAAAAGTGGGACATTTTTGTTCGCGGTTCGGTCTCGAAGCTGTACCGACCTGCCACCTGCTTGGCTGACTAATTCGCCAACCTGCCGTAACTTCGTGACAATCTCTTCCGGCTTGTGTCTCTTGATTCCCATCTTTGATCCTCCGTTTCCTAACTTTAGGGGCGGACCGCTTCAGTGGGAGAGGATCAGTTCCGACTTGTCTCAATTGTTGTGCCAGAATGATAGTTTTTCGCATATTTGTGCATCAGTCGATTTTTGATGCCCTGTTGGTTTGCGCATTTTTTAAGGTCTTTGGGCATCTCATCAGTCTCATTGGTCAGCCCCAAAGGTTCTACTACCCACACTTTCACTCGTAGCCAATCCAGTGTGGATCGACTGGTAGAGCGCAGATGTTTGCCCGTGGCTGGTGCTGGGCGCGCGCGGGCTGGGGTAGGTGTCAGATAACCTATTGATCTGCGTTGAAAACGAACAGGGTCTCATTGTTGATTTGATAGGTGTTGATCAACGTTTTCGCTGTGTCCGAGACCAGCCATGTTTCCAGTTCTGCTGCCAGCCCCGCTTTCACATGTGGATGCTTTTGTGGGTTCACAGGAAGATAGGCATATTGATTGAACAAGATGGGATCGCCAGCATAGACAAGCGCAAGGTCGCCCTTGTTACCGAAGTTCAGCCAGCTTGCGCGGTCCGACATGATATAGGCGTTCATACCCGATGCGGTGTTCAGCGCCGCCCCCATTCCAGCCCCGACCGCTTTGTACCAAGACCCAGCCGGGTCGATCTCGGCAGCCGCCCACAGGCTAAGTTCTTTCTTATGTGTGCCGCTGTCATCCCCGCGGCTGACGAAGGGGGCTCCGGCGGTCTGAATGCGCGTCAGGGCGTCTGTGGCGCTGGTGGCGGCGGCCAGATTTGCCTCGTCCGTTTTGGGCCCGATAAAGACGAAGTCGTTATACATGATCTCGCGGCGGTGGGTGCCGAAGCCACCGGCCAGGAACGCGTCTTCCGCTTTGCGAGAATGCACGAGAATGGCGTCGACGTCGCCCGCTTCGCCCAGTTTGATCGCTTGACCGGTGCCGACCACAAGCAGTTGAACCTCGATGCCGGTATCCTGCTTGATCTGTGGCAGCAGAATATCCGCCAGTCCAGAATTGTGGAACGAGGTCGTCACCGCGAGTTTCAGTTCATCGGCAACCGCCATGCCGGTCAGGGTGATCGATGCAATAGCCGCAAGAAGTAACCGTTTCATTCGACAATGTCTCCTTTCAGAAAAGCGCGTGCCTGCGCTGTTGTGGGCTGGGTGAAAAAACATTCGGCTGTGCCGCGTTCGTGGATCTGCCCGTTCAGCAGGAACAGAACATCCGTGGCCAAACGGCGCGCCTGCCCCATGTCATGCGTCGACATGATCAGCCCGGTGCCTGCGGCGGCTGCGCGGGTCAGGATGGTCTCGATCTCGCGCGTGGCGCGTCCGTCAAGCGAGGCGCAAGGCTCATCAAGAAACAGCAGATCGGGCGCGGTGATCAGAGCACGGGCCAAAGCCAGCTTCTGGCGTTCGCCACCCGACAGAAACGGCGCGGGACGGTCCAGCATTTTCTGCAACCCGACCTCTAGCGCGGCCTGCGTCGCTTTCGCATACGCCTCGGCGCGGGACAGTCCGGTCAGACGAAGCGGGTAAGCTAGATTGCCCAGGACCGATCGGCGCATAATGATGGGTGACTGGAACACAAAGGCCTGCCGTCGCCGAGCCTCGGTATCATCGCAGGCCCAGCGGATCGAACCACTGCCAAGTCGGGCAATACCATGCAACATGCGCAACAGCGATGTCTTTCCGGCACCATTCGGGCCGATCACCATCGTGATCCCCGGTGCATCCAGCACAAGATCTAGGGGACCAACCAGTAGCTTGCGGCCCCGGCGCACCGATGCGCCTTTGACGTGAAGGGGAAACAGCTTGCTCACCACCTGCCGCCTTGTTCTGTTCGACTTATGATGTGTATGGCCAGATTGACCGTGATCGCCAGCAGGATCAGCACAAAGCCAAGGGCAAGTGCCAATGCAAAGTCGCCCTTTCCAGTCTCAAGCGCGATTGCAGTGGTCAGGACACGGGTGTGGTGATCAATGTTGCCCCCCACGACCATGATCGCGCCGACCTCGCCGATAGCGCGTCCAAACCCGGCCAATGCGGCGGTCAGGAGTGCACGGCGACCATCCCAAAGCAGTGCCCGAATACGTTGCTTTTGCGTCGTGTTCATCGAGATCAGAAGATCATGATAGTCCGACCAAAGCTCACGCAGGGCTTGGTGCGAGATTGACGCGATGAGCGGTGTGATGATGATCACCTGGGCGATGATCATGGCAGTGGGGGTGAACAACAGCCCCAGCACACCGAAGGGACCAGAGCGGCTGAAGAACACATAGACGATCAAGCCGACCACAACAGGTGGCAGGCCCATAAGAGCGTTCAGCACCGCGATTGTGACCTGGCGGGCACGAAAGCGGCGGACCGCCAGATAGGCGCCCAGTGGCATACCGATGGCACAGGCAATCAGCAGCGCCGTCAGGGTGACACGCAATGATCTGAGCGAGATTTCGACAAGGTCCGCATCCAGCGTTGCCAAAAGCCAGAACGCCTGGGTGATGCCAGACCATAAATCAACCATGCCTTCCCCTTCGGCTTTGACCAGACAAGTCGGTTGCAGCGCCACCGCTGCCGTAGTCGAAACACACATCAACTGACAAGAAAACCGATTTTTGGTTTGCGGGTGAAAAATGATGTGATCTGTCGGGCTGTGCGCAGACCACAGTCTATTGACGGGTGATAAGACCGGGTTGACAAGCACGAGTCCAGATAGTTAACATGTGAAGCAATTGAAGGGCGCGGTTCTTGGACAGCGCAGAGCTGCCGGGGGCGTAATGACTGCGTTAACTGAAAATCTTGATAAGCTGGACGGGTATCTGGCGCGCTTTCGCGGCGCAGGGATCAAGAACCGGATTGGCGGTAAAGACAGCGATGGGACTGGTTCGGCGTTCACCACACATTCGCCGGTCGATGAAAGCCTGATCTGTGCCGTTGCACGCGGGACCGAAGCCGATATTGACGCCGCCGCACATGCCGCCCATGACGCGTTCGCGGATTGGCGCGACATGCCGGCAACCGAACGCAAAAAGATTCTGATCAACGTGGCCGACGCGATCCAGGCGCGGGCTGAAGAAATCGCCCTTTGCGAATGCTGGGACACCGGGCAAACGATCCGGTTCATGTCCAAAGCCGCCCTGCGCGGGGCCGAGAACTTTCGTTACTTCGCCGATCAGGTCGTGCGGGCGCGCGATGGTCAGCAACTCAGATCGCCGACTTTGTTGAATGTCACAACCCGTGTTCCCATTGGCCCGGTTGGGGTGATCACGCCCTGGAACACGCCGTTCATGCTGTCGACCTGGAAAATCGCGCCTGCGCTGGCCGCCGGCTGCACCGTCGTTCACAAGCCGGCCGAGGCGTCTCCGCTGACCGCCCGCCTGTTGGTCGAGATCGCCGAAGAGGCAGGCCTGCCACCCGGCGTTCTCAACACCGTCAATGGGTTTGGCGAGGACGCGGGCAAGGCGCTGTGCGAACACCCACTGATCCGCGCCATCGCCTTTGTGGGGGAAAGCCGCACAGGGTCATTGATCACCAAGCAGGGCGCAGACACGTTGAAACGCAACCATCTGGAGTTGGGGGGTAAAAATCCGGTGATCGTCTTTGACGATGCCGACCTTGACCGGGCGCTGGACGCGGTGATCTTCATGATCTTTTCGATCAATGGGGAACGCTGCACCTCGTCCTCGCGCCTGTTCGTGCAAGACACCATCAAGGATGAATTCGAAGCACAACTGATCGAGCGCGTGAACAACATCAAGGTGGGTCATCCGTTGGACCCCGCCACCGAAATCGGTCCGCTTGTGACCGAAGAGCATTTTAATAAAGTGACCTCGTATTTCGACATTGCGAATGAAGACGGCGCCACGGTGGCCGCTGGCGGCGTGGTGATCGGGGACATGGGATATTTCGTGCGGCCCACTGTGTTCACCAACGCCACCAATGACATGCGCGTCGCGCGGGAAGAGATTTTTGGCCCGGTCCTGACGTCTATCCCGTTCTCGACCGAGGATGAAGCGCTCGCCATGGCCAATGACACGCAATATGGCCTGACCGCCTATCTGTGGACCAACGATCTGACCCGCGCGCTGCGCTTCACGGACAGGTTGGAAGCCGGTATGATCTGGGTGAACTCGGAAAACGTGCGCCACTTGCCAACGCCGTTTGGTGGGGTGAAGGCATCGGGCATTGGTCGCGATGGCGGCGATTGGTCTTTCGAATTCTATATGGAACAAAAGCATATAGGCTTTGCCACCGGGGATCACAAAATCATGCGACTGGGTGCTTAACTGCTCTTTTTCTTGTTATAAATATCCTGGGGAGCACGAGGGGCTGGCCCCTCGTTCCCACAGACCCCAGAGGAGATTCAATGGGACAGATCGTTCAAGCTGCGAAAATCACTCATGTGCCCAGCATCTGGATGTCGCATACGATGGAGAAATACAAAGGCATCCGTCAACCGGCCATTGATGGCTATGCCAAGCTTCGGCAAGACGCGATTGATCGCGGGGTCGAGACTTTCATCGTCTTTGATACCCACTGGATCACCAACCAGGGGTTTCATCTGAACGCCAAGCCACATCACAAAGGGCGTTTCATCAGCCATGAGTTGCCGCATATGCTGGCGGATATGGAGTTCGACTATCTCGGCGACAGTGAGTTGGCGGCCTCGATCCTGTCTGTGCTCGAAGAACGGGGCGAGCGCGCGATGGGTCACGCACAACCCGATCTGGGTATGGAATACGGCACGCTTCTGCCGATGCATTTCATCAACGAGGGCGTGAATGCCCGGGTGTTGCCGGTGGCGGTGAACCAGTTTTCGTCCATCGAGGAAAACCGTCGGTGGGGCGCTGCGATTGCCGAGGGCATCTGCCGGTCGGATCGGAAGGTGTCAATCTTCGCGTCCGGCTCTCTCAGCCATGATTTCACGCCCAATGAGCGTTCGGTCGATGGGTTGAATTCTGTGAATGGCGAGTTCAATCGCCAGATGGACATGCGCGTCTTGGAGCTTTGGGAAAGCGGCAGGTGGGAAGAATTTCTCGACCTGCTCCCTGATTATGCTGTCAAATGCACTGGCGAATGCGCGATGAACGACACCGCGCTTTTGTTCGGTGCGCTGGGCTGGAAGGATTATGAGGGCGAGATCGACATTTACACCCCGTATTTCGGCAGTTCCGGTACCGGGCAGGCCAATATCAGTTTCTCAGTGTGACAGGATCACCCAATGCGTATCGCCAGTTTTACCGCCGGGGGCACAGCCTTTTATGGTGTCATCGCCGACGCGGGCGCAATAGCCCTTTCCCCTGATTTTACGCACTGGCCCACGCTTTGTGATGTGATGGCGGCGGGCGGGCTGAATGACCTGACGCAGGTTGCGAAAGGCAGACCCGTCACCCATACCGACTTCACCTATGACATGGTGATGCCAGATGCCTCCCGCATCCTCTGCGTCGGGGTGAACTTCCCCGACCGCAATGCAGAGTATAAAGACGGTAGTGCACAGCCGAAATACATGTCGCTGTTTCCCCGCTTTGCGAGCGGTTTCACCGGTCACAACCAACCGCTGATCCGCCCGCCGGAAAATCACACGCTGGACTATGAAGGCGAGGTCGCAATTGTCATTGGCAAAGCGGGTCGGCGTATCCCGGCGGCAGATGCCTATGACCACATCGCGGCACTGACACTGTGCAACGAAGGTACGATCCGCGATTGGGTGCGACACGCGAAGTTCAACGTCACGCAGGGCAAGAACTGGGATCGGTCGGGCGCGATGGGTCCGTGGCTCGTGCCGTTCACAGACCCTGCGCAATTGGACGAGGCCCGCATTCAGACCCATGTGAACGGCGAGCTTCGGCAAGACGATCACGTGCGCAACATGATGTTCCCGATCCGTGAGGAAATCGCCTATATCTCGACCTTCATGACCCTCCAGCCCGGCGATATCATCGTGACCGGCACGCCGACCGGTGCAGGCGCGCGGTTTGATCCCCCTCGCTATCTGGCGCCCGGCGATGTGGTTGAGGTTTCGGTGGACGGCATTGGCACACTCCGCAATACGGTTGAGGACGAAGTGATATGACGCCGGACGACCACGCCTCGGCTGCCGCCGACCTGCTGAACGCCGAACGGACGGGTCGACAGATCGGCCTTCTGTCCCAGCGCCACCCCGAGATGGGGATGGATGACGCCTATGCGGTGCAAAACGCAATCCATAATCAGAAACTGGCCGAGGGTCGTCGCGTGATCGGGTGGAAGATCGGCTTGACCTCGAAAGCCATGCAATACGCGCTGAACATCGACATCCCCGACAGCGGCATTCTGTTCGATGACATGCTGTTTGAAACCGGCGCGACCGTGCCCGCCCGGCGCTTCATCCAGCCCCGCATTGAGGCCGAGATCGCCTTCGTGATGAAAGCCCCACTGGACGGTGCGGATGTCTCGCGGGATGACGTGATTGCGGCCACTGACCATGTCGCGCCCTCCCTCGAAATCCTTGACACCCGTATCCAGCGGGTGGACCCCGACACGGGCATAACCCGCACGGTTTTTGACACGATCAGCGACAACGCGGCCAATGCGGGGTTAGTTCTGGGCACGGCCCGCCATGCCATCGACGCCTTCGATCTGCGCTGGGTCGGTGCGCTGACCTTCCGCAATGGTGAAATTGAAGAAACCGGGCTGGGTGCGGGCGTGCTGAATGACCCTATCGAGAGCGTGGTCTGGCTGGCCCGCCGCATGGCGCAATATGGCCAAAGCATCGAGCCAGGGCAGGTTATTTTGTCGGGCAGTTTCATCCGCCCCGTGGAATGCCCGCGCGGCACCGATATTCACGCCGATTTCGGCCCGTTCGGGTCCGTTGACATCCGATTTGGCTGATCAGGCGGTGCGGATGCACGCCGCAATCGCGCACCGCATCGGCGCAAATGGTTGCACCCCCTCGCGATCTGAATGATAGAACCGGGGTCCACCCAGACGGAGACCCCGCGTGAAACTGCGCTTTGACCACGGCCCGCATCATATGCCCTGCCAGTTCGATACGCCTCGGCGGCTGATCGTGGCGCATGGGCTGACGGATGTAGCGCCCGCGCTGGCCGAGTTGGATCTTGTCCGTGCACAAGGCGCTTGGGTGGCCGGGTTTGCCAGCTATGAACTGGGCTATGCGCTGGAGCCGCGTCTTGCGCCCTTGATGCCAGCGAACCGCCGCTTGCCGCTGTTGCAGTTCGGGGTATACGACGACCCGTGCCTGCCCGTGGCCGTTGCGGGCGGCCCGGCCCATTTGATGGGTCTGACGCCGGGCTGGAGCCGTGATAGATATGATGCCGCGTTTCAGCGAGTTCACGATTATATCTGCGCGGGCGACACGTATCAGGTCAATCTGACCTTTCCGATCCACGGTAGGGCATCGGGATCGCACCAGGCCATCTATGCCGCACTGACGCGCGCGCAGCCGGTGCGGTTTGGCGTGCTTCTGGAAGCGGATGCGCTGCCCGCGATCCTGTCGCGATCACCGGAACTTTTCTTTCGAACCACCGCAACCGGTCAGATTGAAACGCGCCCCATGAAGGGCACGCAACCGCGCAGCGCCGACCCGATTGAAGACGCCCATCGCGTCGATTTTCTGCGCAATGATGAAAAGAACCAGGCGGAAAACCTGATGATCGTCGATCTTCTGCGCAACGACATCTCGCGGATATGCGACGCAGGCAGCGTATGCGTGCCGGAACTTTTCACCGTCGAAAGCTACGAGACCGTGCACCAGATGGTGTCGCTCGTGCGGGGGCAAATGCGCGCGGGCACCGGGTTGGGCGACATCTTTCAGGCGCTGTTTCCCTGTGGCTCGATCACCGGCGCACCAAAGCTACGCGCGATGGAGATCATTGCCGAGTTGGAGCGCAGCCCGCGCGAGATTTACTGCGGCACCATCGGGTGGGCCGCACCGGACGGACGGTCCGAGTTTAACGTCGCCATTCGGACCTTGATGGTCGACGATGGTGCGGTCACGCTGAATGTCGGGGGCGGCGTGGTCTATGACAGCACCGCACACTCGGAATACGAGGAAGCCTTATGGAAAGCCCGTTTCGCGACGCAATTGATGACGATACAAGGCTGATAGAGACCATGCTTTGGACGCCAGAAGGTGGCATCCGCATGCGGGATCGGCATTTGGCACGGCTGGCGCGTTCGGCAGCGCGCTTGGGCTTTCCAGTGTCCGATCCGACGTTCCTGTTGAATGCTTTCGGCGCCGAAGGGCCACGCCGTTTGCGGTTGACGATGGATCGCCACGGTGCGCTTGATCTGGTCTCTGGGCCCTACCAACCGCTGCCCACTGGCACGGTCTGGACCTTGCAGATCTCTGCCGTGAAGCTCAACTCGGCAGACCCATGGCTTTCGGTGAAATCCACCCGACGGGCACTTTATGACATGACACGAGCAGCGCTTCCTGACGGTGTGAACGAGGTAATTTTCCTGAATGAGTGCAACGAGTTTTGCGAGGGAGCGATCACCAATCTTTTCGCTGACTTCGGGCAGGGGTTGGTCACGCCGCCGCTGTGCTGCGGCCTGTTGCCCGGTATCCTGCGCGAAGAGATGTTGGAAATCGGGCACGCGCGTGAACAGATGATTTCAATCGACGAACTACGGCAGGCAAAGGCGCTTTATGTCGGAAATTCCCTGCGCGGACTGATCGCGGCGCGCTTGACCTGACACAGGTTCGATCTGGTCGCTTTCCAAGGGTGGGAAGTGGTGGGCGACCTTGGAATCGAACCAAGCGTGCGTCTCCGCGAGGGAGTTACAGTCCCCTGCCACACCTTGCGGCCTGTCGCCCACTGTCCCGGCACGCGATGCGCCGAATGTGGGGCTGATTATCCCGCCCACGCCGAAGGGTCAATACGAAAATTCGACCATCTGCTCTTGTCTCGCTCTGACAATGGCCGCATTGTCCGGACCTTGCGAAAAGAAGGGCAAACGGCATGACGAAAAAGCCGAAATGGGTGGTTCAGAAAGAAAAAGCGCGGCGCGATGCCGAGGCTGAAACCGTGTGGCTGTTCGGGCTTCATGCGGTGCGCGATGCGTTGATGAACCCGGACCGAGAGCGGTTGCGTCTGATCGTGACAAAGAACGCGGCAGACAAGCTGGCGGAGGCCATCGCCGCGTCAGGCATGCAACCCGAGATCGCCGATGCCCGAAAATTTCCCGCGCCCTTGGACCCGAATTCGGTGCATCAGGGCGCGGCTCTTGAAGTAAAACCATTGGCTTGGGGCAGTTTTGCCGAGCGTGTGATGGGCGGTGCGGGCGGCTTGCCGATCGTCGTGTTGCTGGACCGCGTGACCGACCCGCACAACGTGGGGGCGATCCTGCGGTCCGCCGAAGTGTTCGGGGCCAGCGCGGTGATCGGCACGGCGCGCGGATCGGCACCGGAAACCGGCGCATTGGCCAAGACGGCTTCGGGCGCGTTGGAGCGCCAGCCCTATCTGCGTATCCGCAACCTGGCCGACACGATGATCGAATTGCGCGAGATGGGGTTTGTCATTCTGGGTCTGGATGGGGAAGCCGACGTGACGCTGGACGAGGCACTTGATGCCCAACGGGACAGGCCGGTCGCCCTGGTGCTCGGGGCCGAGGGGCCGGGGCTGCGAGACAAGACGAAGGCGACCTGCGATCAACTGGTCAAAATTCCCTTCGCGCGTGACTTCGGATCGCTCAACGTGTCGAATGCGGCGGCAGTGGCGCTTTCCCGCACACGAGCGACCCGTTGATCACTTCCCCTTGAGGGGGGTGATTTTTTCTGAAGATAGTGATCTGATAGGGATGTGGAGGGGTGCCACATGAAAAAGACGAGATTTACACGCCGACATGTTGTGTCGGGCCTGCTTGCTGCACCGATTGTCGCAACTGTCGGTGTGCCACGCGCGTGGGCTGCGGCGTCTGCTGTCTATATCGAGGATGGTGTGGCGTGGGACGGGCATGATCCGGTTGCCTATTTTACCACCGGGGCGCCGATGCCCGGTTTGCCGGAATTTGCCTTTGATCACAACGGTGTCACCGTGTTGTTCGCCAATGACGAACACCGCGCGATGTTTGCCGATGACCCGATGCGGTATGCACCGCAATATGGTGGCTATTGTGCCTACGCGATGAGCAAGGGGCAGATTGCACCCACCGTGCCCGAGGCGTGGACGATCTATGAAGGCCGACTTTATCTGAATTTCAGCCTTGGCGTGCGCGAATTGTGGTTGGCGGATGTCCCCGGCCACATCGCCAAAGCCGACACGTTCTGGCCCGGGGTTCTGAGCGGATAGGGTTCCGCCGCTGCTGCCCTGAGTTCACAAGTTCTTGACAATCCCTTCCCATAGATGGGTTTGCACATATTTGTATGACGAGAGCGGGCTGTGGAACGCCCGATATCTCATTTCACTGTCCCTCGTTCCACCAACTTGCGCCCGACCTTTATTGGTTTCGGGCGCATTTTTCTGTGGGGATGTGGGCGGGGGATTGGAAAGTGCTGCGTGCTGGCCTATCTGTCGCACATGACCCATAATGATACAGATGCCCGCCTGAAATCCATCCTGACCACGACCCGCACCATCGGGTTGGTCGGGTTATCCCATAAACCTGAACGCGCAAGTCACGGTGTGGCGGCGTTTTTGGTTCGCAAAGGGTATCGCGTGATTGGCGTCAATCCGGGTCTGGCCGGGCAGGAGATGTTTGGCGAAAAGATCGTCGCCTCTGTCACTGAATTGCCAGCGGAGACAGATATGCTTGATCTGTTCCGCCGCTCGGATGCCGTGGCCCCAATTGTGGACGAGGCTTTGGCAGCACTGCCTGGATTGAAAACAGTCTGGATGCAGCTGGGGGTCGAGAACGCCGAAGCCCGCGCGCATGCCGAGGCTATGGGCGTCACGGTGATCGAGAACCGGTGTCCGAAGATCGAATATCCGCGCTTGTTCGGGGAAGCGGCGCTGGTTGAATTGGTGGGATAAGGCTCACGTCGTGAGCCTGAGGGGCGCTGCCCCTCGCGGCAAGGCCGCTCACCCCGGGATATTTCAAGCCAGTAGAAACAGGATCAGTCTGTGCGAGCAGCTTTTTCGGCGATGCCGGAAGTTCCTTCGCGGCGTTCGAGTTCGGCCAGAACGTCGGCCAGAGGGATGTCGCGGGCGGCGAGCATGACAAGCAGGTGGTAGACGACATCGGCAGCTTCGGCGGTCAGGTTTACGCGGTCGTTCTTGACCGCGGCGATGATAGCCTCAACAGCTTCTTCGCCGAATTTTTCAGCACATTTCTCTGGCCCTTTGGACAGGAGTTTTGCGGTCCAAGAGGTGTCGGGGTCGGCGCCTTTGCGCGCCTCGATCGTGGCGGCGAGGTGGTCGAGAATGCTCATGTCAGCCTCATCGGAATGCCCGCGGCGGCCATGTGTTCCTTGGCCTCGCGGATGGTGTAGTCGCCGAAATGGAAGATCGAGGCGGCGAGTACGGCGGATGCCCCGCCGTCTGTAACACCTTCGACCAGGTGGTCGAGTGTGCCCACGCCGCCGCTTGCAATGAGGGGCACATGGACAGCGTCGGAGATAGCGCGGGTCAGGGGCAGGTTGAAACCTGCGCGGGTGCCGTCGCGGTCCATCGAGGTCAGAAGAATTTCCCCCGCGCCCTTGGCTTCCATCAGCTTGGCAAACGCGACGGCGTCGATCGGGTCGCCGTTCTTGTCCAGCGCGGGTTTGCGGCCGCCATGGGTGAAGATGCCCCATTTTCCGGGGGCAATTGTCTTTGCGTCAATGGCGACCACGATGCACTGGCTGCCGAACCGGTCCGCCGAGCGGGCAATCACGTCGGGGTCGGCCACGGCGGCGGAGTTGAAGCTGACCTTGTCGGCACCTGCCAACAGCAGGTCGCGCACATCGTCTGGGCTGCGCACGCCACCGCCGATCGTCAGCGGCATGAAACACTGCTCTGCCGTGCGGGTTGCCAGATCATACATCGTCCCGCGGTTTTCATGCGTGGCCTTGATGTCGAGAAAGCAGAGTTCATCGGCCCCGGCGGCATCATAGGCGCGCGCCTGTTCCACCGGATCGCCCGCGTCGATCAGATCGACAAAGTTGACGCCCTTCACCGTGCGGCCTTCGGCCACGTCGAGGCAAGGTATGATACGGGTCTTCAGCATGTTCTGCGCGGTCCTTGGCTGATCACGGTTTGTTTTATTTGCTCTATGCCCAACTGGCCAGAGCATTGTCGCATTCGAACCTGAATTAAAGGAATTGCCCCATGATGAAACTCACCCTTGCAACACTTGTGTCGATGGTCGCCCTGCCAGCGATGGCAGAGATTGTGAAAGTGCCCGCATCCGGTTCTGTTGCTGAGACGATGGACGCTTTGGAGGCGGCTGTCGGAAACGCAGGTGCTACCGTGTTCGCACGTGTTGATCATGCAGGTGGTGCTGCGTCGGTCGATATGGAGCTTGCGGCGTCGCAGCTACTGGTTTTCGGCAATCCCAAGCTTGGCACGCCGGCGATGCAGGACGATCCGTTGGCTGGATTGATGCTGCCATTGCGTGTGCTGGTTTATGAGGACGGTGAAGGCGCGGTCTGGCTTGCCTATGAAGCGCCCGCCGACATGCTGGGGGAGTTTGGCATTGCAGCTGACACACCCTATGTCGGAATGATGACGGGCGCGCTGGACAAGCTGACCACCGCTGCTGCGGGGGGTTAGAGCGCGGCGAGGGCTTCCTTCAGGTCAATCGCGCCGTCATAAAGTGCCCTGCCAGATATCACCCCGTTCAGCGCTGCCCCACAGTCACGCAAAGCGATGAGGTCAGCCAGAGAGCTGACGCCGCCACTTGCGATCACCGGGATTGAAACCGCGCGGGCGAGGGCGGCGGTGGCTTCCACGTTCGGGCCTTGCATCGCGCCGTCGCGGTTGATGTCGGTATAGATGATGGCGGCGACGCCTGCATCCTCGAAGGATTTCGCAAGGTCAGCGACCATCACATCGGTTTCCTCGGCCCAGCCTTTGGTGGCGACGCGGCCATTGCGCGCGTCGATCCCCACGGCAATCTGGCCGGGGAAGGCGCGCGCGGCTTCGCGGACAAGATCCGGGTTTTCGACGGCCACGGTGCCAAGGATCACACGGGCAAGGCCCTTTTCGATCCAGCCTTCGATGGTTTCCATGTCGCGGATGCCGCCGCCCAACTGGACAGGGACGTCGATGGCGGCGAGGATCGCCTCGACCGCCGCGCCGTTCATCGGTTCGCCTGCGAATGCGCCGTTCAGGTCAACCAAATGGATCCATTCACAGCCTGCATCCTGAAACGCGTGCGCCTGAGCCGCCGGGTCGTCGTTGAAGACCGTGGCTTCCTCCATCTCGCCGCGCAGCAAGCGCACGCATTGGCCGTCTTTCAGGTCGATGGCGGGATAGAGGATCATGGCAGGCTCCGATGTTTGGTGCTTTTGGTGCTTTTTGCATGGAAGTCGCGGCTTGCCAAGCCGTCCCTCCCGTCACGTCACACTTGCCTTAAACGGTTTCTCGGGGTCAGGATAATTCCAAATTCAGGGAGGATTGAATGAAACGTATGGTTCTGGCGCTTGCGCTGAGTTTTGGTATGGCCGCCCCGGCTTTGGCGGACGCTGTGGAAGGCGTGTGGAAAACGCAGGTGGATGATGGGGCCTATGCGCATGTGACAATCTCGCAATGTGGAAGCGCATTGTGTGGCGTCATATCGCGCACCTTCAAGGACAGCGGTGAATATAAATCCGAGAACATTGGCAAGAAGCTGGTCTGGGACATGCAGCCCAATGGTGGCGGCAGGTATTCGGGCGGCAAGATATGGCAGCCGTCAACGGGCAAGGTCTTCAAATCCAAGATGACGCTCTCCGGCAGCAGCCTGAAAGTCGAAGGCTGTGTCGCAGTGTTCTGCAAGAAACAAACGTGGTCACGCGTGAAGTAAGCGCATTTGGCGTTGTAGAAAAAAGGGCGCCGCGTTGGCGCCCTATTTATGGCGCCCAGCTTAGGAAGTTGGCGATCATCCGAAGCCCGGCAGCCTGACTTTTCTCGGGGTGGAACTGCATCCCGATCAAGTTGTCACGCCCGACGATTGCGGTGATGTCACCGGCATAGTCGCAGTGCGCAAGCCGGTGGGCAGCGTCATCGACCACAAAGTGATAGGAATGCACGAAATAGGCGTGATCGCCTGTCGCAACACCGTCGAGCACTGGATGTTCCTGTTCGACCACCAGATCGTTCCAACCCATATGTGGCACTTTCAGTGCCGGGTCTGAAGGGGTGATCTTGCGCACATGGCCCTTGATCCAGTCAAACCCGTCCGTGTCCTGATATTCGTGGCTCATCGTGGCCAGCATCTGCATCCCGACGCAAATGCCCATGAAGGGTCGAGCTTGCCGGATCACCGCCTCTTCAAGTGCCTCATAGATGCCGCGATGGTCTGACAATTGCTGTCGGCAGGCGGGGAAGGCCCCGTCGCCGGGCAACACGATCCGGTCGGCGCGGGCCACCTCTTCTGGTTTGGTGGTGACGATCACTTTGCCTGCGTCGGTTTCGGCCGCCATGCGTTGAAACGCCTTTTCGGCCGAGTGCAGGTTGCCGCTGTCATAGTCGATGATCACGGTCAGCATGGAATGCTCCGGGGATGTAGCGGCTTAAAGCGCGCCTTTGGTCGATGGGATGGCGTCCGCTTTGCGCGGATCAGTTTCGACGGCCAAGCGCAATGCGCGCGCAACGGCCTTGAAGCCCGCTTCCGCCACGTGGTGGGCGTTGAAGCCGTGCAACTGGTCCACATGCAAAGTGATCCCGCCATGGGTCGCCAGCGCCTGAAAGAATTCGCGCACCAACTCGGTGTCGAACGTGCCGATCTTGGGGGCCGCGAACTCAATGTTCCACACCAGATACGGGCGCCCGGACAGATCGAGCGCGGCCCGCACCTGCGCGTCATCCATCGGCAAGTGACACTCGCCATAGCGACGGATGCCTTTCTTGTCGCCAAGCGCCTCGGTCAGGGCTTGCCCCAGCGCGATGCCGGTGTCTTCAACCGTGTGGTGGTCGTCGATGTGCAAATCCCCCGTGGCCCGCACCGTCATGTCGATCAGCGAGTGGCGCGACAACTGGTCCAGCATGTGGTCGAAGAACCCCACGCCGGTCTGGTTGTCGTAAGTGCCGGTTCCGTCGAGGTTGATCTCGACCGAAATCTCGGTTTCCGCAGTCTTGCGGGTGATCTTTGCGCGCCGCATCGGGTCGTCCTTCTTCTGTCTGCGCCCCTTATAGGCGCGCAGGACGGCGCGGGGAAGGCGACAAATGCCGCCCTTGCCGGGGGTGTGGCAATCACGCGGCTTGCGACATCATGAAGTCGCGCGGGCAAAGCGAGATCAGATGGCTTAGATCATCGCGGCTCATATATGTCATGAATCCTTTCAAAGGGGCGTTGCTGCCTTTTGGATACCAGGCCAGCGCGCTGGGATCGGTGTGCATATAGCCTTCACGCTCGGCCAATCCACGGAACGCATGGCGTTCGGGCATGAAGCCGAAGATATGATCGGGCGACCAGCGCAGCACACAAGTGGCCAGCGCGAACCGAGCCAGCAATCCCGGCAATCCGGTGCCGCGATAGCGGTCGTCCCCCTTGACCCACAATTCGCCATGATAGCAGGTCTTGCCGCTGATACGTCGGGCACCGGGACCAGGCTGATAGCAACTACGCTCCATGTCCAGATCCAGTCCCACGGGGGGGAAATCCCTGAAATTCTGCCCAAGATAGTCTGATAGCGTCAAGCCACCCAGATTGAACCGACGCATGGCCTGCGTGTGCACCAGCGTGCCTTGTTCGTTCCAACCCACGATCCAGAAGCCGTTATGTTCGTTCATCTCGTGGCGTTTGGGGTCGAACGGCGCGCCAATCGGCTGATGCGCGCGATGTGTGTTGATGTGGCTTTCATACAGGTCGAAATCCGACCCCATCTCGATCACCAAGCCGTGTTCACTGGCCATATCGAGAATCGCGGTCACATATTGTGCCCCCGCAAAAGTGTCGTGAATGGTCATTTGGATCTCCCATGTGCTCGTGGTCCACGGGAATCTTAACCTATGCGGGAAACATTTCGAATCGATTTGCGGAAATTCGCGAATTACGGGAAATCAGGCAGAAATATGAGCATAATCTGACACATTTCGAACTATTCTGTGGCCCTGCTGCGAACCAGAGACGATCGTTGCGTCAGTAATCGTCCGGCGGCACGACGTTCATGGTAAACTCGGCGTCCATCGCATCGCGATCTGCGTCACTCAGATTGGCAATCTGAACGTTTCTTGTCCGGTCGATGAGAGTGGCAAGAGCGAACTCGCCATCTGCAAACCGACAAGCCATGGCCAGCCGCTGATAACTGATCGCCTTAAGGTCATTATTGTCGCCATGCCCGATGCGTGTGTGGATATGATCCAGCCGGATACCGCGCGTGGTGGCGATGTCGTGAAATGGTTTTGCCAGCAGGTTGGCAAACCCCGGACCGCCGGGCAGATTTGCTATGCCCTTGCCGACTGAAGATCGGTATTTTTCCCACCCGAACCATGTGGCGTAAGATGATTTTTCGCCCACTTCGGTGCAGATCCAGTCGCCATTATCCGCGTTGAAGCGAAACACCATCAAATAGGGCCGCAGCGGGGCGAAGGCCGGACTTTCAAGCGCGCCTTCTGACCGCGCCCAAGCGTGAAAGCCGAACCGGATCAAGGGCGAGCCCATATCCCAGATGGCGGTCAGCGGGTGCTGTTGCAGGAAATACGGCACATCCCCGATTTGCATCGCAAGATAGAACAGCTCGTTCACATGCTTGCTTTCGTCGTAGAGCCATGCCTCGCCACGTGCGATCAACTCCTCGGCCTCTCGCAATGCGTTCTTACCATCCTCGGTCAGCCGGTATTGTCGGTTTTCAAAGCTGAAAAGTTCGCAACCTTTATAGCTTTCCAATGATGCGATGTGGCGACGGACGGTTTGACGGGTGCTGTCAAGCTCGCGCACGGATTCGGATAGGTTCAATGTGCGCGCCAAAGATGCAAACGAGCGCAACATCTCAAACAAAAGGGCGGGGCTGGTTCGATTGGTCATTTCTGCACCCGGACTGTCTTCACCAAACTGTTTCCGCAATGGAATTCAACATAATCCAAACAGCCTATAGCAGAAATTATCGTTCTTAAATTGATATTTAGACAGTAGGGTAAATAAATCATCCATACCGGGTAAATTTTTGCAACCAAACCGTTCAAGACTCATCACTTGGGTCTTTCGATGAAACCTGACATTCTCGTTTAACGGGAAGCAATTAAATGGTGAGAAAATGGTCCATCCAGTCGATGTCCATGTGGGTAAGAAAATCAGAGAAGTCCGTCTGCTGCGCGGCCTGACTCAGGTAAAAGTTGCCGAGCAACTGGGACTGTCGTTCCAGCAGCTCCAAAAGTACGAAACGGGATACAATCGTGTCTCGGCCAGCAAAATGTTCGAGATTGCACAACTCTTGAACGTTCAACCAGGGTATTTCTTCGAAGGGCTGGCAGATGCCGGCACGTCAGAGGACGAAGCCATGGATGAACGTACGGCGAAAGCCGCACAGGCGTTGTCGTCAATCCAGGACGTGAAGGTGCGCAACCAGATCCAGTCCATGATCCACGAACTGGCCAACCGCCAGTCGCTGAGCGCCTAGACAAACGACACTGCCTTTTCTGAGGGGGAAGGGACGTGGTGGAAGGGGGACGTGCCAAGCGCGTCCCTTTTTCTTTGGAGCACGTGAAAAAGACGTGTGGGCGCCCGTCATCTCTAGTGCAGTCAATTCTGTCCAAGAGATCCCATTGGAGCGGGCGAGGCCTTTCGAACACCCGACCCTAGCCTTGGCAATCAAATATAGACAACCTAGCGCGCGCGTCCCACTTTGGGTCATACCCGCCGTTCAGCCGCCAGTCCTATGAAGATCTTGAATCTGAGAAGATCTTGGCGGCCTATCCCGAAGACAGGATCCGAGACCGGCGGACCAGTCTGCGCCTGATTGCAGCGGCTGTGAAAGCGGGAGTGAAGCCCGATGACTTGCAGCAGGCGGTCAAAGCCTATGCGAAGGAAACCGAGGGCTACACGCGGAGCAAGGTCTGTTTTTCGGACAATTGGTTCAGGATGCGCCGATGGGAGAAGGGGCTTGCCCAGATACAGGCGGACCGGGAGAAGGCGCGAGAGGCCGAAGCCAAAGGCCGTGCGAGCCTCGCCGAGTGGATCAGTGAACGCCACCCCCTGTGCCGCTACATCACGAACCGGCAGATCAAGGACTTGATCGCGTCAAAGCTGGTGACGCCCGAGCAGGTGTGCGCTGCGGGGCTGCAGGCATAAGTGCGGCTCGATTGTTACGCCATGGCGTAAAAAGTAGATATTTACGTTGTAGCGTAATTTGTTTTAATTTACGCTGTGCCGTAAAAGGAGCCGCATCATGGACCTCACAGCACGAACGGCCGAGCAGATCGGCGAGGCACTTCGCCGGACGCGCAAAGCGCGCGGATGGACCCAAAGCGACATCAGCGCGCGTACGAATTTGCGCGTCGCGACGATTTCGTCGCTCGAGAATGGCGACGCGGGAGCCAAGCTCGCCACAGTGCTTGCTGTTATGGCGGCACTTGGGCTTGAGTTCCGATTGGTGGAACGCGGTGGCTCGCTTGAGATCGAGGATATCTTCTGATGGCGAAACGCGGGCGTAGCGGCACAATGCAGGTGCTTCTGAATGGAAGGCTGGTTGGGGCTTTGCGTCTTGCAGGCTCAGGCGCAATCAGCTTCACCTATGATCCGGAATGGTTGGCATGGGAACATGCCATGCCCATTTCGTTGTCACTGCCTTTGCGCGAAGAGGCGCATCAGGGCGGCCCTGTCATCGCCTACCTGGAAAACCTGCTGCCGGACAATCAGGCGATACGTGAACGCGTTGCTGCACGGGTGCGTGCGGGCGGCACGGACGCGTGGCACATGCTGGAGAAGATCGGCCGCGATTGTGTGGGGGCCTTGCAGTTCGTTTCGGGTGAGATCCCCGAGGTTGGCGCACTCGAGGGAGAGCCCGTTTCCGAGGCGCAGATTGCGGATATGTTACGCAACCTCGCAAGCGCCCCCCTTGGCTTAGACGAGGAAGACGACTTCCGCATTTCTATCGCCGGGGCGCAGGAGAAAACGGCGCTGCTACGCCACGAGGGCGCGTGGATCCGTCCATCGGGGCTCACCCCAACAACCCATATCCTCAAGACGCAGCTTGGCGTTCTGCCCGCAGGGATCGATTTGTCCGATAGCGTCGAGAACGAGTTTTTCTGCATGAGCTTTTGCCGCGCCATGGGCATGGATGTGGCCGAGGTTGAGATTGCCGACTTCGAAGACGTGCGAAGCCTTGTCGTAACGCGGTTCGATCGGCGCTGGACCAAGGATGGCCGATTGATCCGCCTCCCGCAGGAAGACTTTTGCCAAGCGCTCTCAGTCCCGCCCAGTCAGAAATACCAAATGGACGGCGGGCCGGGAATCACCGAAGGGATCGGGTTGCTGAAGGGCAGTGATGACCCCGAGGCGGATCAGCGCGTGTTCTTCCGCGCGCAGGTGCTGTTTTGGCTTTTAGGGGCGACGGACGGGCACGCCAAGAACTTCAGCATCGCATTACGCCCTGGCGGCTTCCGCATGACCCCACTCTACGATGTGCTGAGTGCACAGAAAGCGGTGGATGATGGCCAAATCCGTCAGAACCGCATGCGCCTCGCGGTGGCGGTGGACGGGCACTATCGGGTAAACGAGGTGGTGCCTCGCCATTTCCCGCAGGCTGCAAAGGCGGCTGGTTTTGGTGTGGCGCTGGCGGAAGAGATCTTGTCGGACATTGCGACAGAGCTTGAACCCGCCTTGGACAAGACACTAGCAGACCTGCCAGATGGGTTTACACAGCCTTTGGCGGAAGCCATTGCCGCTGGCATACGACGCCGGGCAATTGTCTTTCATGCCGTATGATCCGCAGATCATATTTCTGCTTTATGATCCGTGGGTCATATTGAGTGGCAGGTCGCCTTCATGCAGCAACACGTATTTAGGGCCAGAGTACACCGTGATTGTGAGGTCGCAGGGGCGTCACTCTATTCGATGCATCGGATTTTCCATGTGGATGGACGCCAAAGCGGACATTAAGTTGAATTGCAGCGAATAACTGCCAAGAGCCCAACCTGTGAATTCAACTATCGCGCTGCGTGCGCTCGCAGCACAAAATTTGCCGCAGTTGCAACGAACATGACGCTGTCATGCAGCGGACAAACCGGCCGTTCGTATTCTACTCAGCGGGAAATTCTGACCCAAATCATAAGTTGTGAAACATCCTCGCCATTCCACTGAACTCTGTTGATGTCCGGATAGACTTATGAACGCCTACCTTATGAGCAGCTACGAGTATCCACTAGTTTCCGCGATGATCTCTTTCGCAATGGAAAACGGAGTCGGCCAACTGGGGTGCAGCACTGCTTTAACGGTCTCTACGTCAACGAAAAGCCGCGCACTATGCTTCGCTGCGAGATAGCGCATGTGGCTGTTTTCCTTCAAACACATCATTTCGATTGTTCTCACTCCTCTGTTCTGCGCCATTGCGAACATCTGTTCAAAGAGGGCATCGCCAATCCCGATGCTTTGCCACTCAGCCTCGACAGAGAAAGCGGCTTCGGTCCTTGATGGCCAGGAATGAAAGAGGCCGCGCAGCTCTACAATGCCCCTCAGGTGCCGAGAGACAAATGCGCCACACGCGATACTGTCGTACCGAAGAATGTTATGTGCGTATCTCAGGACCGACTCGTCGCTCGCGCCGCCGCAAAACCTTGCCCGCCGGGTCTGACCATCCAGCCGAAGAAAGTGTTCACAAATATCATCTTGGTCTGCGGAACGGAGACGACGGACGACCAGGTCCTGTGGGGTTCTTTTATCGCACATTCTTCGGGGCTCCTGCTTGGCAGGTTGGTTCGAGCCAGCACCTTCGGGAGGAGGTGAAGATGCTGGCCCGTTTGCGTTGGCGCTCCCTGTTGATGTGTTCGCCGCCGCCCATGCTGGCCTACTCTGGGAGGAGCGAGAACCAGCACGTTTCTTGTATGCTTCTGACCTAAAAGCGTGCGCCCTTATTCGTCGGCCATCAATTTCTCCGCGTATTCCGGGATTTCGGATCGCGAGATACCGATCTGAGCGAGCTGGTAGTCGGTCATATTCGCAAGCGTGGAGAGCATTCGAGCCATTTGAAGCGCCTTCAAGGCCGCCTTCGCTCTGGTTCCAACCCACGCCAACAACGCGATTGATGTACCGACGACGTTACCGCGTTCAGGTCCGGCTGTATGGGTGCTAAAGGCCATAGGCCGCCTCCATCGCCAGTCTTTTGATGTTGCTGCGCGGAATGCCCAGATCCCCCAGCTCACGGTCGGACAGGACCGAGAGTTCGTGAAAGGTTGTGCGATAGACCCGCCGCTTGGCCTGTGCCTTGCGAAAGTGATCCAGTTTCTGATGAAAGAACGTGCGGCCAGCATCGAAAACGACATCCAGCCCAACGTTTGATCGTGTGATTGCCATGATAGTGCCTCGTCTATTGCCGCAGCGCAGTATTTATGCTGCACTGCAGCAGTACGTGTATTTGGTAGCGCTCACAATTGGTCGATTTGGCAATGGACCCATGCCAGATTGGAACAGGCAGGTGACATAAGATGGATATCTCAGCACAAATGCTGATATTTGCGACCGTGGTGGAACAGGGTAGTATTTCTGCGGCTGCAAGATCGATGGGGCAAACGCCCTCGGCCGTCAGCAAACAAATCGGACTCCTTGAAGATCATGTGCATTACCGCTTGCTCAATCGCACGAGAACTGGTGTGTCGCCAACGCGAGAGGGGCAGGACTTCTACGAGAAATGCAAAGCCATGGCTGAAAAGTTCAAAGAGGCGGAAGCGATGATCCACAATCTTGATGGTGTACCGCGCGGAGAACTCAAAATCGCATCCACGGTTGCGTTTGGTAAGTCCCAACTGATCCCAGCGCTGCCAGAGTTCATGGAAGAGAATCCGGAGGTTCAGGTTTCATTGGACCTGACAGATAGGGAAATCGATCTTCCAACTGAAGGATTCGACGCGGCCATTTGCTTTGCTGAGCAACGCAAGAACCCCGATATGGTTGTGAGGCGCATCATGCAAAGCCGCAGGGTGTTATGCGCCTCGCCCGATTATCTTGAGCGGTCAGGGGTGCCGACGAACTTTGCTGAGTTGGCCGAACACAACTGCCTTAGGGTAGCGGGTAAAAGTCAACGGAACGCCTGGAATAGTATTGAACCGACGAACGGTGAAAGATTTGAAGCAACGGGAAATTTTGAGGGGAACAGCACTGATGTTGTATTTCGGGCCGCGCTCGCAGGGATGGGGATCGCGCGACTACCCTGCTATATGGCAAACAGGAAGTTTAAGTCCGGTGAACTCGTCCATGTCATGCCAGAGTATGCGCCGCCCAGCACCGATATCGTGGTAATGTTTGCCGACAGGCGCAATCTAGCGCCGAAAACGCGTGCTTTCGTGGACTATCTGGTGCGGCGGTTTATGGACGTTCAAAGCTATCAAATGACTGGTTAGATGGCACATAGCTGATCAGATGCAATGAGGTGACAATTTGGCTGAGAACACCACTGACATAGGGCGAGAGCTGTCCGAGCAGCTGAACCCGGGGATGGAAGACGCATTGAACGCGCGCTATGGGCACTTGCTGCCCGGAATGGCTGAAGGCGTGGTCGATTTCGCCTATGGCCGCCAGTACGCGCGGCCGGGCCTTGGTCTTCGCGACAGGTATTTGGCGACCATCGCTGCTTTGGCGGCCTTGGGAGGACAGACCAAGCCTCAACTCAAAGTGAACATCGCGGGCGGGCGCAAGGCTGGCTTGACGCAAGAAGAGATTGCAGAAGTGATCTGGCAAATGGCGCTATACGGTGGGTTTCCGTCGGCGATCAATGCGTTGAACGCCGCGCTGGAGGTTTTCGAGGAAGAAGAGGCGTGACCAGTCGATCTCCCGATGCTCGACGCCACCCGATTTCGACCCCCTCGCAACGATCAAAGTGAGTTCGCTCATAGCTGCGTCAGGGCCTTCCTAAGCTACCCATCCCGTTGCTAATCTTGCTTCCCAGTTTGGATGGTTGGCGGCCTTCGCCAGCTGTATCATTCGGCTCGGGTCATAGGGGACGTGTCGGAACATGGTCACCCATCCGTTGGTTGTTTTCTCAGCGACGGCATAGCAAGCTGCACTCGTGCCTGTTTGAACGACATGATGAACGGGCGTCTTATCGATGTAGCCCGGGCACCCGACACTGCCGGGGTTCAGGACCACGCGACCATCAGGTAGGTCCATTCGGCGTGGGAGATGGGTGTGGCCACACAGCAGAAGGCTCGCGTCGATGCTAGATGCCTCATCAGCAACTTCGTCACGCGATCTGAGGATAATATCTCCTTGTGGCGAAACCTTTTCCATCCAGTAAGTCGTGTCGCTCTTCGGTGTCCCGTGACAGGCGAAAACGTCTTCTGACAACCAGAGCGTCGTAGGCAGCTCCCGAAGCCAGTTCAAATGATGTTCGTCAAGCTGGTCGAAGGCGACACCATCAATTGAGATCATGTCCTCACGCTTGTTCTCGACAAGCCACCGGTCATGATTGCCACGAATAGCAGGCATTTCGTTAGATAGAAGCAGTTCGGCAGTTTCACTCGCTGCCATCGGGCCACTCAGATGATCCCCAAGATTAACGACGCTTTCTATACCCTGATCCGAGATGTCCTGAAAGACTGCTTCCAAAGCGTCAGAGTTGCTATGAATATCGGCAATGACCGCGAAACGGTTGGGATCAAAGTCTTGCATTTAAGCATCTTAGCAAGGCTCGGGCATCAGAGCAGCCAAATTCACGATATTTCTTGGCATTTTTGGCTCTCTGCCTAATTTGACAGCATGTCACCTGAGATCATCCTGACAACCTTTCTCGCCGGTATGCTCTATGTGCTCATCCCAGGTCCGGCGACGCTTGCTGCGCTGAGCTTATCGGCGACCGATGGGCGTGCGGCCTGCGTTCGGTTTCTGGGGTGTCACCTTGTCGGCGACCTCATGTGGTCAGCGGCAGCGATCCTTGCAATCGTAGGTGTGTCGCAACTTGGGCCTGCGCTCTTCGATACCCTCGGGCTGATCTGCGGCCTCTATCTTATTTACCTCGGCATCAATGCACTGCGCAGTCCGAGTGCGGGAAACACTCGCTCTATCAAGAACCCGTGGCGATCCGGGTTGCTATTTGGGTTGACCAACCCGAAAGCCTATCCCTTCGCCTTGACGATGTTTACTGCTGTGTTTTCACGCTTCGATGAAGCTATGTCGCTCTCGCATGTGTTTCCTCTGGTGGCCGCCGCGTTCAGCGGCTTTCTGGTTGCTACGGGCTTCGTTGTCCTTTGGACCGGACTGCCGATTACGCGAAAACTTTTCCTGCGATACGGACGCTGGATTACGAGAGCGACGGGGCTGGTCTTCATCGCTTTTGGAGCGAAGTCGATCGTTGATGCCGTCAACGGCTTCCGCGCTAGAGCAACTATCTAGGAATCGCTTCGCCCGAAGAAAGCTAACCTTGCCATAGACGATACAATCTCATTGCCAGCGTGGTGCTGGTGATTGGGTTTGGAGGGTGGATCGGAGGGCAAATCATGCCAAGAGTCCAACTTCCTGCAACAACCCCGAAACGCAACGCCTGGAACAAGGGGCGGATCATCGGTCAGAAGAGGCCGCTGTTGCCGAAACAGGTCTGGGCAATCCGGGCAAGGCTCGAACTTGCGGGCAATTTGCGTGACCTGGCCTTGTTCAACGTCGCCATCGACAGCAAACTGCGCGGCTGTGATCTTGTCAAATTGGCAGTGTCTGATCTGGTCAAAGATGACCGGGTACGCGAACGTGTTTCAGTGATCCAGAGCAAGACCAAGCGACCTGTTCAGTTCGAACTAACGGAAAACACGCGTGAAACTGTCTTGGCCTGGGTCAAATCGCCAGAGATGTATGCATGTCGGTTCATGTTCCCCAGTAGGTTCCACGACAGGCCACACATCTCCACCCGCCAGTACGGACGGTTGGTTCGTGATTGGGTGACCGCAATTGATCTAGAGCCAAGCGGATATGGCACCCATTCGCTCCGCCGGACAAAGGCAGCAGAGATATACCGAAAAACTGGCAACCTCCGCGCAGTCCAATTGCTGCTCGGCCATACTAAGGTTGACAGCACTGTTCGTTACCTCGGCGTCGAACTAGAAGATGCACTGAGCATAGCTGAGCGCATCGACATCTGAGCCATATTGGCGAACGGTCCTGCCGTTCGCCATTCCAAAGCGGATGTCTGTCCGTTGCGCGGCGGGGGTCGGTGCTGAGCCCATTCTGTGAGTTCGAATTTCTCGCTGCGCGTGCTCGCAGCGTAGAGAAAACTGCGGGTGCATAATTGATTCTGATGCTATGCGGCGAAGATATCGGCCATTCATGCCGGTCGCAGCGAGAAAGTTATCCGAATGGCTGCACCAAATCGGGTTCTTTGGCGCAGCCTCTCGTCGTTAGCCCGCCTTTAGGTAGGGAATTGCACCTGCAATATCTGTGTCGTCAATGACGTGGAAATTGCTGACGCTTCCTGCCTGGCGCGCTTTCCCATACGGAGCGTAGTTAGGATCCGAGGCAAAGCGGTCTAACGCGGCCCGTGTCGGAAATTCAAGAATAGCGATCAGGGTACTGTCTTTGTCCCGACCTTCAAGCGTTTCAATATTTCCACTGCGGGACAGGTACTTACCGCCATGTTTCTTGACCAGATCGTGGACATTGGCGGCGTAGTCTGGGACCCAGCTGTCGTCTGTAACTTTGATATCTGCTATTAAAAATACACTCATCGGTTTCTCCAATTGAACTTCAGCATCGACCATCGAGGCTTATGGATTGAACCTATGAGACGCCGCCCCAACCGATCCAGTCACCGATCTGAACCATCAGATTCAGTTTCTGAACTAGGCCAATAAAATATTCGGGCCTAGGGTGATCCTTAACGAGAAAAGGAAACGCGATATGACCCAAGCTGGATACAAACAATTCTGCCCCGTCGCCATGGCATCAGAAGTACTCTGCACACGCTGGACCATGGTCTTAATGCGTGAACTTGTGGCTGGAACCACCAGATTCAATGACTTGCGACGCGGCGTGCCGAAAATGTCGCCAGCTCTTTTGTCCACTCGACTGAAGGAATTGGAACTGGCGGGCGTGGTTGAACGCAAGCCTTCGAAAACCGACAAGGGAATTTTCGAATATCACCTGACCGAAGCCGGGAAAGATCTGCGCCCGGTCGTCGAGGCTATCGGCATGTGGGGCCAGAAATGGGTGGAATCTTCGCTGTCATTGAAGAACCTCGACCCATCGTTGTTGATGTGGGACATGCGTCGCAACTTAAATCCATCCCCGCTACCGCCCATTCGGACGGCCGTTCAGTTTCTGTACTCAGATTTGCCTTCCACGAAAAACCTGTGGTGGTTGGTCATTGAACCTAGCGGCGAGGTCGATCTTTGCTGGTCTGATCCGGGGTTTGAAATCAATCTCTATGTGACGACCGATTTGCGAACGATGACCGCGATATGGATGGGACTGGGCACCCTCGAAAGCGAGCGGGACAAAATCGAACTGCTGGGCGAACGACAAGTCGCAGAAACCATGCAAGTTTGGCTGGGACTTAGCCCCTTCGCAAAACAAAAGAAACTTGTGGCCTAGTAGAGAGATGGGCAGACCGGTGCTATCGTCTGTCTGCATTTCTTTCCAATTCGGCTTGCGCAAAATGACTGAGGACAAACCACTCTGAAAACGCCTCTATCTCTGGACGCGGGCCATCCAGTTGAAGAGCGCCTTCGTCGTACGCCTGACTTAACGGGACATGTCCAAGCCAGATTTCGACCAATGTTTTGATACTGCTGGTGATCCACAAATCAACTTCGTGACCTGGGTCTTTGATACAGATTTCGATGTTGTCAGGTTCAAATATCAACCAATACCGCTGTTTTGGGGCAGGTACACCGCTGACGTTGAACTCTGTCACCCTGCGGCGCTCAACATCTATGCCACGAGAGATGTTCAGTTGCCGGAGCTCCCAAAACAAAACGTCGGGGTCCATGTTTTCTTCCAAAGTAATCTCACGCCGCAGCCAATTTTGAGCCCAAATGCCCATCTGATCGACAATTGGGAACAGGGCCTTCCCCGCAGCGGTCAGTTGGTATCGCTTGCGGGCGTTCTCCTTTGCAGGAACGACTTCAATGATGTTGGCAAATTCCAACTCCCTGAGACGGCGAGACAAAATGGCCGAAGACATCAAGGGAGCGCTGCCTTGAATATCGCTGTAACTTGTCGCCCCGCAGAAGAACGCGCGCAAAATAAGCGTCGTCCAGCGGTTGCAGATCAGCTCTGAAGTGAGCGCAACGGGGCAGAACTGATTGTATCCATGTTTGTTTTCCATGTGGAAAAGCATCTGCGAATTGCGGCAAAAGTTCAACTTCACTTATTGAAGTGGAGCGTTGGGTTGAAATCATTGTAGGTCTTGGTCGAACCTAGAGGGAAATTTTTGATGCGAAGAATTGATTTGGAAACTCTTGCTGACACCGTTTCTCAAGAATTGGCCACAAGCAGCGTCAAACGTGACAAGGCCGGTGAATTTGCGGCGGACAACCACCATTGCTTGCGGACTCACAAACTGTTCTCAGCCTTGATCCCGCTCGAACTGGATGGCGGTGGCTGTAAACACAAGGAAATGGCAGCGTTCCTGCGCAAGATCGCCAAGTCGAACGCATCTACGGCACTCGCCCTTGCGATGCACCAACATTTAGTTGCCGCTGCTGTCTATAATCACGGCAAAGGGCGACCCGGCCGCAAACTGCTAGACAAAGTTGCTGCGGCAGAAGCGGTGTTGATCAGCACCGGAGCAAACGACTGGATGGAATCGAACGGCCACGCAACCCGCACAGACGGGGGGTATATCGTCACGGCGCACAAACCCTTTGCCAGTGGCTCACCAGCGGCCGTGGCCGTTGTGACGTCTGCGCGATACGACGATCCGGTGAATGGCGCCCAAGTTTTGCATTTCTCGATTCCACTTCAAACCGAAGGCCTGTCCTTTGCCGATGACTGGGACACGATGGGAATGCGCGAGTCTGGTTCGCAAACAATGCTTTTAGAAAAGGTATTTGTGCCGGACGAAGCCATTATTCTTTCGCGCCCTCGTGACGGTTACGGTGCAATCTTTGACGTCGTGCTTCCCTGCGCTTTGCCATTGATAATGTCCGTCTATTTAGGGATTGCGGAAGAGGCAGTGAAGGTCGCGATAACGCAGGCAAGTAAGCGAATGAGCGACGAAGTTGCTCCATACCTCGTCGGCGAAATGCTGAACCTACTGACCACCGCCCAAGTAACCGTCGATGATATGCTGGCAATCGCAAATGACCTCGACTTTGTCGCTTCGATTGAGACGACCAACGCGATATTGATGCGCAAAACAATCACTGTGAACGCGGTGATGAATACTGTCGAAATGGCAATGGAAACAGCAGGCGGTTCGAGCTATTTTAGAAAGCTGGGCATAGAGAGAATGCTGCGCGATATTCACGCAGCGCAGTTCCATCCGATGCAAGAAAAACGACAACACAGATTTAGCGGTCGCTTTGCTTTGGGTTTGGATCCTATCCGGTAGAATTAGATGACCAGCAGACAGGGTGTGTTCTCGGCAATTCAAGATCAACAGCGAACTTAACGCCTTGATTGTTTGCGCAGTTAGGAAAATTGGGCAATAAACGTGACCATCAGCGCGGTTACAATGAACGATCGTAAAGCCCTGCACTAAGGCCGCTCAAGCTGATATTACCTCTAAATTTCTTGACGATGTTCACCGGAATCCCGCTGTGAGCCCGAGTGGACAGATGTCAAAAAACGGGCAAATGTCAGATTCTGCCTAACTCAATATAGGCGAGATTTTTCGTCGGAACTGTGGTCGGCTTGCACCTCATCAAGCGTCTCCCGAGTGTCGACAGTTGCTTTGACCCATTCCGCGAGCGTCGGTGCCGTCTTTCGTTTTGGCCAATGGTCTGCATGCCATAGACGCGAGCGAATAAATGATTTTGAACAATGCATGAATGCTTCCTCAACGTCGATCACGAGAGCGAGCAGCGGCTCTTTCCCATTGACTGCATGGCGCTTGTTGATTGCCGCATCCCGAACGATACGTGCTTTGCCCGCAATTCGCAGAGTGTCACCATGACCGGGCACAATGAACAAAAGCGCCACATTGGGATCTTCTAAGAGATTATGAAAACCATCGACGCGATGATTGCCAAGCCTATCCGGTATGATCAGCGTCTTGTCATCATAGACCTCGACAAACCCGGCCGGATCTCCTTTGGGTGAGATGTCGATCAAGCCATCCGACGCTTTGGTCGCCACTATAACAAAAGGAGCATGAGCAATAAACGCTCGCGCTACATCGTTCAAACGATTGGTGACCTTAAGAAAAGTATTTGTGAACCCCTCAGTGGGCAAGAGTTCCCTAAGGCGTTCAATGCTTTGAATTTCTTCATCAATTTCTAACAATCGGCAATCCCTTCTATGCAATGAAGTCTTTGTCAACTCCAACCAGTGTGCTGGTCAAGTGCCGCGCTCTAGATCTTAGGGTTTCCTCCCGCTAGCGGCAATCATGGTGCAAGGTCCCGCAAAACCCTGATCCGTCTCAAACGCCTCCAAGGCCTTTTCCACAGCTTCCCATGCCTTCTGTTTGGCTACATCATCAAGGCCACCCAGCATTTGGTGGAGCGCGCCAAAGCTTTCTTGTTCGAAACGCAGACAATCCTTCGCGCTTGGGAGTGTGACTGGAGCATCTATCTTCTGGATTTGGATGTCAGTTAGCCCCGTTCGTTCGAATAGGGATTCGATGACACCTGGCGCACCCAGACTGAATGGACCCGGCATACCCGGTTCTGGTGGCGGAAGGTTAGCGTGTTTGCGAATGATACCGACAGGATCAGAGAAAAACCGGCACTCCTGAGGCGTTGCATAGACCAGCGCACCAACAGTTCCACCCGATTTTAGGGCGTCGATCTGGCTGTTCATCGACCGTTCCTGATCTGGAAAGAAAATCAACCCTACCCGCGAAATCACAGCATCAAATAGAGGACCATCGACACTGATATTCTCGCCGTCCATTGTGACCGCGTGCGCCTGAGATACCCCTGCGTCGGCGAATTGGATGTTCGCCAGCCGTGTCAGTTCCTCAGAGAAGTCCGTTGATAATACGTGGCCAGTATTTCCAACACGGCGCGCACTTTGCATCGCATCTTGTCCCGATCCTCCAGCGACATGCAAAACGCGAGATCCAGTTTGAACATCGCACATATCAAGCAGCGCTTCAGTTGATGGACCAAGCCACCGATCCAGAAGTGAGCCCCAAGCGTTCCAGTGTTCGGCAACCGTATCCCATTGGACCTGCGTAGATAACTTGTATGCCTCGGCGTCAAAATCCTTCATTTTACCCTCCATTAAAATCAAATTCAGCGTCGGGCCGTGCGGCGTTTTCCTCAAGTCTCTGATCTGAAGCGGATCTGGTACAAAAACAGGACTAGACTGATTTCGGATACCGCCCCATTCTGAGAACCGGAGACCAAGCCACATGAACACCCGCAAGAACATGCTTTTCTGTCCTGTCACGATGGCCTGCGAGGTGTTGCAGCCACGTTGGACAATCCAAATTCTCGCTGAAATGTGGTGGGGCTCGACCCGGTTCAATGAAATTCGTCGGGGCATTCCGGGTATTTCCCCGACGCTCCTGACCAAAAGGTTAAAAGAACTGCAGGCCCATGGCTTGATCGAAAGGGTCGAGAATAGTGCGACCGGAATGATCGAATATTTGCGTACTGCCGCAGCGGTCGAACTTGAGCCGGTTATTCAAGCGCTGGGTAATTGGGCCTATCGGAACACAAACACCATGAACGGAATTTGCGACGCGGATGCCAAAGGGTTTGTCTGGAACTTGCGCCGCAGCATCGACGTTTCTGAGTTGCCCGCCCGACGTGTGGCCATCCAGATATCATTTCCAGAACAAGAAACAGGCGAAAAGAACTTCTGGATTGTCTGTAAACCTGGAGCGCCAGTCGATATTTGCTATCTCGACCCCGGCCACAATGTCGATCTGTTCATTACCGCCGAGCTTGCAGCAATGATATCGGTCTATTTTGGGCATACTTCCCTGAGCACCGAAATCGACGGCGGCCGGATTATCCTATTGGGCCAAGCCTCTCTAGCTCGCAGCATCGACCGTTGGTTGATCGTCAGTTCCTATGGCGAGGGCATTTTAGCAGAAATGCACAGTAGTGGTGTTTAATGTCTGCAGCCGAAGCAGCTCAGATTTTTCGTTGGCCGTTTAAACCAGTCATTGAGTTAGAACCGTTCAAGGTCCGCGACTTGATTGTTGGAGCAGATCGCAGCGAAAGGTCATTCCAGTATCCACCAAGATCGGCCCGTGTGAACGACCGCTTCGGTGAAATGTGCTGCATATGCAAATGAGCGACGCTGCAATTGCGAAAGTTTTCTGCGTCAGCAATAGCTGCACCTGCATCAGGTCCGGTTTGTCTAAGATTTTTCGATGCGGGCCAGTTGGTTAGGTTGGTCTTGGCGGAATGGCCCGCGTTGACAAATCTGACAAGGTGGAAGCCGCGGGATGCGTGCGCTGCGTTATGGGGAAAGTACAGGCGTCTGCCTCTGATATCGGTTTGAGTTTCGCCGGGTTTGCCAAATTTGACCGGGCGGCTGGACGGCCTTTGGCGTTCCGTTGGGGGCTTTTGCGGGTCTTGCGGCGGTGCTTTGCATGGTCTTTTTCATCGAGAACGGCGTTGAACCAAAGCCCAGCTCTGACCGGCACCCTGAGCGTCGGATCGGAGGATGGGCAGCAGATGGGCGTTTCATCATGCGGCCTGCTTTCGTGGTGGTGCCCGGGTGCGGGGTTTCTGCCCGCGCCGGAATGCTTCGATGATGCGCATCGTGCCGCCGCAGTTGGGACATGGTTCGCGCAGTTTCAGTGAGACTTGGGGGTCATCTTTCAGCTGGTCTGGTTCGTCAGATCTCGCTGTTCCGAGAAGCGAGCGGATCTGGGCGACTTTCTCTTTGCGACCGCTGCCCGCAAGGTAGCCGTAGTGGCGAATGCGATGGAAGCGATCGGGCAGGACATGCATCAGAAAGCGGCGGATGAACTCGAAAGTCGGTAGCCGCATCACCTTCATGCGATCCCCGCGCTTAGTCCTGTAGTCCTTCCACCGGAACGCCACGGTGTCGGCATCAGCGCTGACAAGGCGGTGGTTTGAGATTGCCACTCGGTGGGTATACCGGCTCAAATAGGCGAGCACCGCTTCCGGGCCACCGAAGGGCGGTTTGGCATAAACAACCCAGTCGATCTTGCGCAGCGGGGCCAACCATCTGGCGAAAGCGCTGGCGTCTGCCAATCCGGCAAGATCGCCGAAGAACCTCAGTTGCCCGACACGGTGCAGGGCCATCAGCCCCTCAAGAAAGAGACGGCGCAACAGCCGCGACAGCACGCGCACATGCAGAAAGAACCCGGGCTTGCAGGCATTCCATCGATTGCCGTCCGAGGTCAGGCCGCCCCCCGGAACGATCATGTGAATGTGGGGATGATGGGTGAGCGCTGAGCCCCAGGTGTGTAATACGCTGGTCATGCCGACACGGGCGCCAAGGCGCTTGGGATCAGCGGCGATGGTGGTTACCGTTTGAGCAGACGCCTTGAACAGCAGACCATAAACAGCGCGCTTGTTCCAAAGGGCAATCTGGGCGATCTCAGCTGGCAGCGTGAAGACGAGGTGAAAATACTCGACCGGCAGCAAATCTTCGGCGCGCGCCTGCATCCAGTCACGGGCCGCTGGTGCCTGACACTTGGGACAATGCCGGTTCTTGCAGCTGTTATAGGCGATGTGCTGATGGTTGCACTTCGTGCAGGCCGCCACATGCCCACCGAGCGCTTCTGTACGACAGGATTCAATCGCTGACATGACGCGGAGTTGGCTCAGGTTCAGACGCCCCGCTTTGGCTCCCCGATAGGCAGGACCGTAGGTTCGAAAGATATCAGCGACCTCCAGCTTCGGGCGCGGCAACGCCCGTGCCCATCACTCTGACCTTCGGTCCTGAAGCTGCGCCAGCAGCTCATAGGGGCTGTCGGTGTCCCGGATCAGCTTGGTCGCGACATGGGTATATTGTGCGGTCGTGCTCAGCTTGGCATGGCCCAACAAAACCTGAATGACACGCACATCCGTCCCGGCCTCAAGAAGGTGGGTGGCAAAGCTATGACGCAACGTATGCAACGTGCTTCTCGGCGTCTTGATACCGGCCAGATGCTTGGCAGCGCTGAAGGCACGATGCAATTGACGCGGTGAAAGTGGGTTGATCCGAGGTTTGCCGGGAAACAGCCAGCCCTCCGGGCGCGCCTCGCGCCAATAGTCACGCAAAAGCTCCAATAGGCCCGGCGACAACATCACCTTGCGATCCTTGCCGCCCTTGCCCTTCTCGACGTGGATCAGCATCCGGTCGCTGTCGATATCCGTAACTTTCAGATTGCAGACCTCCGATGCCCTCAAACCGGTGCCATAGGAGATACTGAGCGCCGCGCGATACTTCAGCCCCGGTCCGGGTGCAACCTTTAGCAACTCGAATACCTCTTCGGCGCTGAACACAACGGGCAGTTTCCGGGGCTCGGTGCGGAAATGCAGGCACTGCTTCATCTCGGGGCGCTTGCAGGTCGTTTCAAAGAAGAACCGCAGCCCGACAAGCCGTACATTGTAGGTCGATGGGGTGACGTTCGTGTTCACCATCTGCAACTGATAGGCACGCAAGTCTTCGGCGGTCGCTGTGTCCGGAGACCGACCAAGGTACTCGGCAAAATATCGAACCGCTCGGATATGCGCTTTTTGTGAGCTCTCGCCCAGCCCTTTGATCCGCATATCTTCGATCATCCGCTCACGCAGCGGTGTGGTCTTCGTGTCCGCCATGGGACCCTCCTGTCTGTTGATTGAGAGACCCCAATCGTCAGACAGACACGCCCATTCCCAAAGTCTCGACCGTCAGATCATCGCAACGCGCCGGCCACAAGCGCCCCCGCCGCGCGAGCGGCTTCGTCCTCGTCCCGCATACCGGACCTTAATTGGTTTTCGATGAACGGCAGTGATGTGGAGATAGTGCTGAAGAAGTTTGTGTTTTGGTCTTTTGATTGCCCGCGATGGTCGGGCAGCCACCTCAATGTCTCGCACATGCGCTTTCGCTGGGAGCTGGAGCCGTAAGGATGGCTCAGGACTACAATTTCAAAAATCCGTGTTTGAAATTCGCGTATAACTGCGAAAATCCGGCTAAGTGATTGAAATTTATTGGAGGCGAGTACCGGAATCGAACCGGTGTACACGGATTTGCAATCCAGTGTATTTCGCTCCGAAAACAAGCCCTTAGGTCCCAAAAAGTATCAGGACATTTGTCGAACAAGTTGTGAACCTGATACCACCCTTTTAGCAGGCTCAAAACCATGAGCGGCATGGCGTTGATCTGGGCCGCGAACGTCAAAGGCCTGAAGCCCGCCGCCAAGATTGTGCTGATTCAACTGGCAGACTTTCACAACAAAGAAACGGGCCAATGCAACCCAAGCGCTCAGCGGTTAGCAGACGAATGTGAGATGGCCCGTGCAACGCTGTTCCGGCATATGGCCACCTTGGAGGAATGTGGCCTTGTCACGCGGCATGCCCGTGGTGATGGCGACGGCGGGCGTGGGGCCAACCAGTATGAGTTGCACCTCGACATTACCCTCGGTCCGAGCGCGCGCCCCAAGGGTGGGGGCAGCGGTCCTGATAGGGTTGTGTCTCAAAATGAGACGGGGGGAAACGTCTCAAAAAAGCGGGGGAAAAGTCCCAAGGGTGAGACGGGGGTAGTCTCAAATCGAGACAGGAACCTTACCATTGAACCTAGGAAAGAACCGCCTTCGCGCGGGCGCGAGGCGGCGGAGGCTGAGAAGATTTTGGCGGCGTATCCACCGGACCGGCTACGCGGCAAAACAGCCTGTCTTGCCCAGATCGAAGAGGCCATGAAGGAAGGGATTGCACCGGAAGACTTTCTGCAAGCGGTCCAGGCCTACGCGACCGACAGTGCAGGTTTCACCCGTTCCAAGGTCTGCTTTTCTGACAATTGGTTTCAGTCGCGTCGGTGGCTTGCCTATGTTGAGAAGCAAGCGGAAGACCGGGAGAAGGCGGCAGCGTTGCAGGCTGCTCACCAAGCGCGGCTTGCTAGCTGGATCAGTGATCGCAGCCCGATGTGCAAACACATAACGGCCAAGCAGATCGACGGATTGCTCGCCTCAAAGCTGGTGACAGAGGCCCAAATCCAAGCCGCAGGCCTCAGATCATGACCGCTACCGACCCCACCGAAGAGCAAACAGCAAGGCGACCCATGTCATACGCTGGCGCTGCTGACACGGGACCTTGCGAGGGGCGGCAAGCCTCCCCTTCGAACCCCACCGGTGCGGGAAAAACCCGCACCAAAGAGCCGCTGACCGAGACCTTTGTCTTCCGCTGTACCGCGTCCGAGAAGGCCGAGCTGCGCGCCAAAGCCGAGGCCGCTGGCTTGCCCGCCGCGACCCTGCTGCGCGAAGCGCTTGGCCTGACCGAGGCCCGCCGCCGCAAGCCTGTGCCGCATGTCGATCCGGCGCTCGTGCTGGCCGTCGGGCGCATCGGCGGCAACCTCAACCAGATCGCCCGGTGGCTGAACCGCGCGATGCTGGCGGGCCGCGTTGACCTCGATGCCCTCACCGTTGCCCGCCGCCTGCTGACCATCGAGCGCCAGCTTGCCCAGATCGTGGAGGCCGCACGCCGATGCTGATCAAGTTCTTCCGCAACGGCAAAGGCGCGGGCGCAGGTCCGGTCGGCTATCTCGTCGCGGGCAAGGTGCTGGCCTACGACGACAACCGCGACCTGATCCGTGATGCGGACGGTCAACCGATGACGGTCACACGGGAGCCTTTGCCGGAGGTCCTGCGCGGCAATCCCGACCGTACAGAAGCACTGATCGACGCCAGCCGCCACCAGTGGACCTACCGCGCGGGCGTGATCAGCTTTGCCGCAGAAGATGCCCCAACCGAAGAACAGCAGGCCGAGGTCATGGACGGGTTCGAGCGTCTGGCCTTCGCGGGGCTGGACCCTGAGCAATATGAGGTGCTCTGGGTCCGACATACCCACGAAGACCGTGTCGAGCTTCACTTCTGCACGCCGCGCCTGGAGCTGACCTCGGGCCGGAGCCTGAACATCGCGCCGCCAGGTTATGAGAACGCCTTCGACAGCCTGCGCGATGTGATGAATCAGCGGCACGGCTGGGCCGATCCGATGGAGTTGGAGCGGGTCCAAGAGGTCCGCGACACCATTGAAACCCCGACCCGCGCTCAGGGCCGTGACGAGCTGCATGCGTGGATTCTGGATCAGGTCAGCGTCGGCCTGATCACCGACCGCGCCAGTATGCTCGACGCCCTCACCGATGCGGGCTTTGGCATCCCGCGCGCGGGCAAAGCCTACCTGACCGCCCAAGACCCAGACACCGGCGAGCGCTGGCGTTTGAAAGGAGAGATTTTCCATGAAGACTGGCAAGCCGACACGGCTGAGCGAGAAGTTGAACGCGGAACTGGACACGATACGGCAGGACTACGCCGCCTCGATGGCATCCCAATTGGAGAACTTCAGGACAGATTTGAACAGCATTGCGACCAACGCGCAGCGTACAATCGAGACCGATACCCGCACCTTTCTGCGACAGAACAAGAGTTGGCTGACGATCTCGCCCTGGCTGATCACAGGGACGTTCTTGGTGGGGATCGTCTCGATGATGGCCGCGAGCTTGCTCTGGACGCTGATGCTGACCAGCTCGGAACTGACGGACTTGGGCCTGACACGGATCGACAGGGAGGACGGGACATGGCTGGTGCTGGACCCGACCAAGACACGCCTGAGGACCTGCACGCTAGGCGGCAGGTCAGTGACGTGCATCAAGATCGAGGAGGATTAGATGACGACACCCCTGACAGCCTTAGAACGCGACTTGCTCGCCTGCGTCGAGCGGTTGGTGACGGCCTGCGAGGTCTCAGCCGCGGAATTGAGCGGGTTAGAGGCACGCTCGACGACCAAGATGCAGAGCCAGATGGATGGATTGGCCGCCTGCGTGTCAGTGCTCATTCAATCGCAAACGGCGTCCGTGGCTGCGTTGCACGGCTTGTTGAGCGAGGGCTCGAACTACGGGAAGCTGCGCACGCAACTCGAGACCAGCTTGAAATTAGTGAAAGCCGCCGAAGAGAGGTTGAGACAGAGCTAGAAGAGCGGGAGGTGGAGATGGACCGGGGGATGACGCATTGATGTGCCAAAACCGATTGACAATTGGTAACGTATATGTCACCAATGGCTGTAATGAATAAGCTTGTTGTCTATGTCACCGAGGCGGGGAAAACACCGTTCGACGATTGGTTCAATGGTCTGGATACGGCGGCGGCACTGAAGGTGCGAACGGCGCTTGCACGGATCGAGACCGGAAACCTTGGCGACGTGAAGCCAGTGGGCCAAGGCGTGTCAGAGCGGCGCATCACCTTCGGCGCCGGCTACCGCGTCTATTTTGGCAAAGACGGCGATACGCTTGTGATTCTGCTCTGTGGCGGCACGAAAAAGCGCCAGTCAAAGGACATAGAACAGGCCAAAGCATATTGGGACGACTACAAGGCCCGCAAAGAGAAAGACGAATGACATGCCCCTGACGAAAGACTTCAAAGACACGATCAAAGCCCGAGCTGAGCGCGATCCTGAGTTTCGTTCGGGGTTGTTCCGCGAAGCCATCGAAGCGATGCTCAGCGACGATCTGGAGACCGGCAAGGTGTTGCTGCGCGACTATGTCAACGCCACGGTGGGATTCGAGGCCTTGGCGCAAGACATGGACAAAGACCCCAAGAGCCTGATGCGAATGCTCAGCGCCAAGGGCAACCCGCGCGCGGATAATCTGCTGGCCATGGTTGCCCGCTTGAAGCAGCGTGAAGGCGTGTCTTTTTCCATCACCTCAAACGACAGACTACACGCGTAGCTTTTCGGTCAACCAAGCTAAGCTGGACAAGTCCCTTGTGATGTCATTGACCGCGAGGTCTCAATGCTGTGATCCGGGGGCGGGGCGCGCGCATCATTATTCAGCCAAAACGTTGATCAGTAAAACAAAGCTTGGGTAGTCAAGTCGATCATTCTAATGGGTTAGGCTCTTGATAGATTTGACTTCTTTCGAACTACGAGCTCAAGTTCGTTTGCTTCAAGCAAAGATAGTACTGTTTCTAACCTTACACCTTGATCACCATTTTCTACTTTTGAAACCGTTGCCTGCCGAAGGTCAGCACGTTCCGCAATTTCAGCCTGAGTTGAGGCGGAAGCCTTTCTAGCTTCGGCGAGCAGAGCACCCAAGCGTTGCGGGCTAGAAATCAGACTATTCATCGCGCGTCCATTGCAAGAAAGATCACACTAGTCAGTATACGCTTTTGCGTATAATTGTATAGCCTAAGAACCTTCGCTCTGTACAGCTTAGCAAAGGGATTTTTGGAGTATTAAAAGCAAATGTCGCTGCCCCCTGGAGAGAAGAAGAAGCTCAGTGAGTCCGATATCTGCGACCTTTATATTACCCCGGCACTGAAGCGCGCTGGCTGGGATCAGTTTACCCAGATAAGGCGAGAAGTGACTTTGACGCCGGGGCCAATCATCGTCCGCGGTAACATGTCTTCCCGCAACAAGAAGAAAAAGAAATTTGCCGATTACGTCCTATCCTGGGAGCCATCACTTCCCGTGGCTGTATTGGAGGCCAAAGACAACAACCATTCTATAGGACACGGGATGCAGCAGGCGCTTGGCTACGCCGAGATCATGCAGATTCCAACGGCTTTCAGTTCAAATGGCGATGGTTTCGAACAACACAACAAGCACCCAAGCTCCGGCGAAGACATTGAAACATCTCTTTCTTTGACTGCGTTTCCAGACCCCCAAACCCTTTGGGCACGTTACAAATCGTTTCGTGGCATTGAAGATGGTGAGCAAACCTTGCTCATGGAGCCTTACCATGATGACGGGTCGGGCAAAGAGCCGAGGTATTATCAGGCCGAAGCGATCAACCGCACAATTGAAGCTGTCGCCAAAGGCAAGAATCGAGTGCTATTGGTCATGGCGACCGGAACCGGCAAGACCTACACGACTTTTCAGATCATTTGGCGGCTTTGGAAGGCTGGTGCTGCAAAGCGCATTTTGTTTTTGGCTGATCGTAACATTCTTGTTGATCAGACTCTTGTGAACGACTTTAAGCCCTTTGGTTCAGTGATGACCAAAATTGGAAGTCGGAGAATTGATCCGTCTTATGAAATACACTTGGGTCTATATCAGTCACTCACGGGCCGTGAAGAAAGTGATAAGACGTTCAAGACCGTTTCCCCAGACTTCTTTGATTTGATCGTCGTAGATGAGTGTCATCGCGGGAGCGCGTCCGAAAACTCGGAGTGGCGTGAGATCCTCGAGTATTTCAAGGGTGCCATACAGATTGGTTTGACGGCGACGCCGAAGGAAACCAAAGACGTTTCGAGCAGCACCTATTTTGGCGAACCAGCCTACACATACAGCCTGAAACAAGGGATCGAAGACGGGTTTCTAGCGCCTTACAAAGTAGTGAAAATCGATATCGACAAGGATGTCGAGGGTTGGACCCCGCCACCCGGCGCCATCGATGATCTCGGCAACCCGCTTGAAGACCGACAGTACAACCAGAAAGACATGGATCGACTTCTGGTGCTTAACCAACGCACCAAGCTGGTTGCCGCGAGGGTTATGCAGCTTCTCAACGCGACTGACCCTTTCAGCAAGACCATCATCTTTTGCGAAGACATTGACCACGCGGAGCGGATGCGCAAGGCAATCGTAAACGCTGCAGGCCAGATCGCGATCGATAATCCACAATATGTCCGGCGTATCACCGGTGATACTAAGGAGGATGGCAAAGCCGATCTGGACAATTTCATCGACCCGGAAAGCAAGTTTCCCGTCATTGCGACAACATCGGAAATGCTTACCACTGGCGTAGATGCGAAGACCTGCAAGCTGATAGTCCTCGATAAAACGATCACATCCATGACCACCTTCAAGCAAATCATTGGGCGGGGAACCCGCGTCGATGAGGAGCATGGCAAGTGGTACTTCACCATCATGGACTTCAAAAAGGCTACAGAGCTTTTTAACGACCCAGACTTTGACGGGGAAGCGGTCGTTATCTACGAGCCAGGCAATGATGATCCGCCCGAACCTCCTGATCCCCCAATTGATCCGGAGGACGATCATTTGGAACTGCCAGATAGTACTGGAATAACCAAACTAGTCGTCAGCGGCGTTGAAGTGGAGATCATTGCGGAACGCGTCAGCTTCATCGGTCCCGACGGTGCTTTGATCACAGAATCTTACAGGGAATTCGCGCGGAAACAGATTTTGACCGAGTTTTCGTCCTTGGACGACTTCATCCGCAAGTGGAACGACGCAGACAAGAAGGCCGCTATCATCCAGGAGCTGGAGGAGCATGGCATCTTGTTGGAGAACTTGGCCGAAGAGGTCGGCAAGGATTTCGGCGATTTCGACCTGCTCTGCCACATCGCATACGACCAGCCGCCCCTCACGCGCGCGGAGCGGGCCAACAACGTCAAGAAGCGCAACTACTTCACAAAATACGGAGACGAGGCCCGCAAGGTCTTGTCGGCGCTTCTGGACAAGTATGCGGACGAAGGTGTGCGCACGATCGAAGACGCCCGCGTCTTGCGTCTTGACCCCTTCGATGAAATTGGAACACCGGTCGAGATCATCCGCGATGTGTTCGGCGGCAAAGAACAATACGAACAAGCCGTAAGAGAGCTTGAGCAACAGATATACAGACAGGCGGACGGATAAATGGGTGATCTTACCAGCATCATCAAGGCAATTCAGGACATCATGCGCAAAGACGTGGGTGTCGATGGTGATGCGCAGCGCATCGGCCAGATGGTATGGATGTTCTTCCTAAAGATTCTCGATGACCGCGAACAGGAACTTGAACTCATCGATGATGATTTCGTGTCGGCGCTTCCCGATCACCTAAGGTGGCGCAATTGGGCGGGCGAGCGTGAAGGCCTGACCGGCGAAGGTCTGTTTGACTTTGTGCAAGATACGCTCTTCCCAAAGCTGAAGGCTCCTGTGAAGACGCAAGGCCCGCAGCGAGAACAGGCGCTGATTATCCAGCGCGTCTTTGAGAACGCATACAACTACATGAAGTCCGGCACTTTGCTGCGCCAGGTCATCAACAAGATCAACGAAGTCGATTTCAATAACCGCGAAGACTGGCACACATTTGGCGGCATCTATGAGCAAATCCTGCGCGACCTGCAAAGTGCGGGCAACGCTGGCGAATTCTACACGCCTCGCGCCGTCACTCGCTTCATCGTGAACCGCGTTGATCCAAAGCTGGACGAGGTCGTGTTTGACCCGGCCTGCGGCACCGGCGGCTTCCTGACCTGCGCGATCGACCATAAGAAAGAGCATTACGCCAAGACCAGCAAGGACCGCCAGCAGCTCGCCAAAACCATCAAGGGGGTCGAGAAAAAGCCGCTGCCCTATATGCTCTGCATGACCAACATGATCCTGCATGGGATCGACAGCCCTTCAAACATCCGCCTCGATAACACGTTGGCCAAACCCTACCGCGACTATGGCGATAAGGATCGCGTGCACTGCATCATCACCAACCCGCCCTTTGGTGGGATCGAGGAAGACGGGATCGAGCAGAACTTCCCGGCAGGCCTGCGCACCCGTGAAACCGCTGATCTTTTCATTGCGGTGATCATCAAGCTGCTCAAGAAACACGGCCGCGCTGCGGTCGTTCTGCCGGATGGTTTTCTGTTTGGCGAAGGCACAAAGACACGGCTGAAAGAGTCTCTTTTGACCGAGTGTAACCTTCACACCATCGTTCGCCTGCCTAACGGTGTCTTCAACCCTTACACGGGCATCAAGACCAACATCCTGTTCTTCACCAAGGGCGAGCCGACGACGGATGTCTGGTTCTACGAACACCCCTATCCAGAGGGCGTGAAGAACTACAACAAATCCAAGCCCATGCAGTTCGCGGAGTTCCAGCCCGAGATCGACTGGTGGGGGGATGAGGCCGATGGTTTCAAAGCACGCAAGGAAACCAATCAGGCGTGGAAACGCAGCGTTGAATACTTCGAGCAGCGCGGTTTCAACTTCGACGACAAAAACCCTTTTGAGGCGGCCAAGGCGGACCATGACCCCGACAAGCTGTTGAAAGACTATCAGGAAGCGCAGGATGACATTCAGAAGCTGCGTGATCAGCTGAAATCGATCTTGTCGGATGCGCTGAATGGGGCTCGCCCGTGACGGATGTGAACCAACTCATCACTGACCATCTGGATGTCTGGACGGCAGCAATCGAGAAGAAATCCAGCGCGGGCCGTGGAAATAGCGGCGCGATCACGCTCTACGGCATCAAGAAACTGCGCGCTTTGATACTTGAGCTAGCAGTTCGAGGAAAACTGGTCCCTCAGGATGAAAATGATGGCGGTGTTGCTTTCTATCTTGATGAGATCTTGCGACTACGCAACGAGCTCGTAAGGCACGGCAAATCGAAGAAAACAAAGGCGCTACCTGAAGTTGCTAAAGGTGAGGTTCCCTTTGATGTGCCAGAAAGCTGGGTATGGACGAGGCTACAGGACGTCACCGGATATATTCAAAGAGGAAAGAGCCCTAAGTATGCCGAGGACGGTCAGGTTCAGGTTGTCTCGCAAAAGTGCGTGCAGTGGGGGCAGTTCGACTTAGAGAAAGCCAGGTTCATCAACGACGCGAGCGTTGATACCTACGGCCCTGAGCGTTTCTTAAGGAGCGGCGACATTCTCTGGAATTCAACGGGCACTGGTACCGTAGGGCGAGTATTGGCCATTGAAGTTGAAAACGATCAGACACTAGTGGCGGACTCGCATGTTACGGTTGTTCGGTCAATTTCTGGATGCCCAAGGTTCCTTGAGGTGTTCCTTTCCTCTGCGGGTATTCAGGATCGTATTGACCCAACACATGAACGCTCCTTGGTGTCAGGTTCGACGAAGCAAGTCGAATTGAACGTGAGTACAGTTACCGCACTTCCGGTTCCGCTTCCGCCGCTCGAAGAACAAAACCGCATCGTGGCCAAAGTGGATGAGCTGATGGGGCTGTGTGATGCGTTGGAGCGGCAGGCCGAGGACAGCCTCAAGGCGCACCAAACCCTCGTCGAAACCTGCCTCGCCACCCTCACCAACAGCCAAACCCCCGAAGACCTCACCCAAAACTGGACCCGCATCGAAGCCCACTTTGACACGCTGTTCACGACCGAGGAGAGTGTGGCAAGGCTTGAAACAACCGTGCTCGAGCTGGCCATAAGAGGTTTGTTGGTTTCCCAAGACCCGAGCGACGAACCAGCGGCCACATGGTTAGAGCGTGCTATCCGCACCAGAGACAAACTCGTCAAAGCAAAGACAATCCGAAAGCCAAAGGCCACAAAGGATGTGGACGGATTGCCAAAGCCGTATGCTCTGCCAGAATCGTGGACTTGGGCCAGATTGCCAGAGGTCGGCGAGCTTGCTAGAGGAAAATCAAAACATCGGCCTCGGAATGATCGGCGTCTGTTCGACGGCGGCGAATACCCTCTTGTTCAAACGGGGGACGTCGCCCGCGCAAATCCGTTCATTGTCGAGTCTGAAAGCTTTTATAACGACTTTGGCCTCCAGCAGAGCCGACTCTGGCCGAGAGGGACACTCTGCATCACCATCGCCGCGAATATCGCCGATACTGGCATCCTCGCAATAGACGCTTGTTTTCCAGACAGTGTGGTTGGCTACATCCCGTTTGAAGATGACGTTGACGTCACCTACTTTGATTATTTCATTCGCACCGCCAAGAACGATCTTGAACACTACGCTCCATCTACGGCGCAAAAGAACATCAATTTAGAAATCCTCGGCGAGGTTCTTGTGCCTTTGCCACCGAAGGCGGAGTTAAGCCGAATTTGCGATCGAGTGTCCGACTTGTTGAAAATTTGTAAAATGCTGCGCCAGCGAATTCGAGACTTAGAATCTTCCAGCGTCAAGCTGGCCGACACCCTCACCTCAAAAATTCATTGAGAAAACATGTATTTAAAATCTGTCCGGTGCTACGAGCACAGAAGCCTTAGCCAACTTACCTCAACCTCTCTGATTTGCGAGAGGTTTGCCCATGCCCTGGCCTGACTTCACTGAGTTGACCTTCGGCTTCGCTTTCCTGCGCGAGCTGGAACAAAATTACGTGCTTGGCGGCAAGTTTCCGAAGGCCCCCGACTTCATCAGCCAGGGTGCCGAGGCGACGAAAGGCTATGATGTAGAAGTCACTCTTGACGGTTCGACGCCTGTCTTTATCCAGCTGAAACGCTCCTACGTCCTGGTGCAGCACAACGCGAGAGAGATACAGCAAGGGCTTTATGCCGCCCCGAAGGTTTATCGCATGAACCTGCACAAGAACGGTAAGTACCGCCAACACAAGGCCCTGCAAGGGCTCGAAGCGCTCGGCAATGCCGTTTTCTACGTGACCAGCCAGATACACACACCCAAGGAATTCTCAGACGCCTACAGCGGCGGAACGGTTGTGTCGCAGGCCTCAGCAATGTTTGCGCCCAATGAGATCATTTTGCCGGACGACACGAAGGATCATCACGTCAGCTTCAAGCCGAATGATAGTTTTGGCTACGTGTATTCCAAAGAACCGCACCAGTTCGAACGAAAGTTCCAGAGCTTTGATAGCTGGCTTCCGGCTGTTGGGCAGCGCGCGCAAGGTGCGAAAGAGAACCGGCAACTGCTTGAAAAGACGGTTGAGTTCTTGAAGAAGAAGCGTGGCCCCCGCGATCCTGTCCGCCAAATGATCCGCGACCAACCGCTCGAAGCCCAAGCCGCGATCCTCGCCTATTTTATCCTCGACGCCCAACTGACCTTCGTGAAGACATAGGGGAAATCTATGCGCCTAAAATCTGTCTGGATCAGCGAATATAAGAACCTTCGCGACTTCACGCTCACCTTTGACGGCGACAGCTTCCTCGACATCTTCGTCGGCAAGAACGGCACGGGTAAGTCCAACTTTTTCGAGGCCCTGGTGGAGATCTTCAACTTCGTCTTTGCCTCGACGAAGCGGCGCAGCGAGATCAGTTTCGACTTCGATCTGTTCTACGAGATCGATGGTGATGACGTGCGCGTATGTTGTGAGGGTGGCCAGTTGCAGGTCAACGGAGCGAACCGTTCGAAAATCGCCGACGCGCTGACACCCGACAACGTTATCATCTACTATTCCGGTCACAGCGACAAAATCACGTCTACCGTAGATCAGTACTCCCGGGCCTACGCCCGCCGGAACCGCAAGTGGACCGGCGAGGAGGCGCGGGAGTTCATCAGCATCGGCGCGGAGTACAAGGAGATGCTGCTTTCGATCCTGTTAATGCAGCCTGACGATTGTGCGGCCCGTCGCTACATCTGCCAGAAGCTGGGGATCGAGGTCACGTCTGAAACAGTCACGCTTCGGCTTTCGCCGCCCAGGTTTAAGCACAGCGATGTCGAAGTTGGCGATGTGGCTTCGTTCCTATGGGGGGCGAAGGGCCAATCACTCGTTTTCGTTGAACGGTTGCTCAACTGTGTTAGGGGCGAGTTCACACGAGACTCGATTTATGACCGTGGGCAAGATCGATATACTATCCGCATTAATCTTGAGCTCTTCCGTGAAGAGTTTGCCGAAGCGTCGTCGTCTGATCTTTTTCGCCAATTCGACAACCTTAAAACACTTGGCATGTTTGAGGGCTTGTCCATTCCGATCGGCTTGGGCGACGGAAGGCCGATCCTTGTCGGAGATTTTAGCGACGGTCAGTTCCAATCCATTTACATTTTTGCCATCACGGAATTCTTCAAGGACCGTAATTGCATCACGCTCCTCGATGAACCAGACTCCTTTCTGCACCCGGAGTGGCAGTTTAGCTTTCTCAAGCAGGTAGAAGACATTGCGGCCACCGAAGCCGCCCAGACCAATCACGTTCTACTCAGCAGTCACAGTGCTTCGACGATCGTCGAGGCCAATGAACCGCAGATACGGCTTTTTGAGATTGCGGATGGCAACGTCTCGGCGGTGCAGCGTGATAAAGCGGCAGTAGTTCAGTCACTCTCGGCTGGGCTAATTACGTTTAGTGAGCGTGAGGCGCGCCTCAACATTTACCACAATCTCAAGAACACCAATGGGCCAGTACTCATGGTTGAGGGAGTAACGGACGAAATCATCTTCGAAACAGCTTGGCGCAAGTTGTATGGAGCAGAGGTGAACAGGCCCTTTGAGATATTGAGCGCATTTTCTTGCACAACACTTGGCCGTTTGATGCGAAGCAACGAATTCTACCATGATAATCAGGGGCGCACAATTTTTGCGTTGTATGATTGGGATGAAGCTTACAACGAATGGAACATGAACCACAGTCAAGTTGTTCAAAACGATGTTTCGCGTTGTTTGGTAAAAAAGCGGAATGGAGTGGACGGCTACAACCTGATGTTGCCAGTTTCCGAGGAACATAGCTGCTACGGACAAGTTGTGAACGCAGCCACCGGGGAGCATTATAAAAGCAAGTCAAGTTTTCCCATGGAGCTGCTTTTTCGTGATGCGCCTGGAGTAGGCGCACATTTTGAAATCGACCCGACGCGCCCCGGCGATTGTCAGCGCTTCAAGGGAGACAAGGCAACCTTTGCTAAGGAAATAGTTCCCGGTCTACCGCCTGTGGCGTTTGAACCCGCCAGGCCCGTTTTTGACTTTATCCTGCATACTATCGGCCAATAAGAGCCAAAACTACTCTTCGCCATAGAAATAGAACTTACGGCGCGAGACGTCGCTGTTTGTCAGTAGTATTTTCCATAGCGCTTCGCCAATAAATGCGAGGATAGCCCCGGCAACGCCAAGGTGAAGCAGGAACAGGGTGTAGACGTCCCAAAAGTGGCCGGTTTCAGAGCGATAGGAGATGAAGCCAACGCTGGTGACGACCAGTAGGACAATCCCCATCACGCGCAAAGAATTGGCGAATTTGTTGATTGGCGTCTTAGGGTCTTTCAAATGTTTCATCGGGTTGTCCGCCTTAGCCAATGGCCGAAAAGAACAGCTTTGCCTCGCTTTGCGGCGAGGTGCCCTTCGAAAGGGCTTGCTCAAAGATGTAGTGTGTGAACTTTTGTATTTCCGCGCTGGAAAACGTCCTCTTGTTCGTTTGCGCGTGATCAAACACAGCCTGCGCGGTTTCCCCGGCTAAACGAGCGGACTGCTCACTGTCAGGCACGGAGCTTCCATAAACCAGCCACATGAGGCTCTTGTCGAACTCTTCGCAAAACTTGACTGCGATCGAGAGCGGCAGCTCCCGTTTTTCAAGCTCGTAATTCTTATAAGATTTGTCAGCGATCCCCAGGATCGCTGCGACTTTGTTTTGAGGATAGCCAAGCTGACTGCGTACGCTCAGCATCCTTTGGCCAATTCCAATCAATACAGTTGACATTCGGACAAATGTTCCCATATTTGGACTTACGTAACCTTTTGTTGCGTATTCTTTCTATTGATATCACTAAATGCCAAAGAGGAAAGAACTATGGACGATTGTTCCCTGCTTACCCCGAGAGAATTGGCAGCTCATAGCGGCTGGCCTGAGAAGCGGATCAGGAAGTTGATAGCCACCAGAAGCATTCGATTCCTCAAGAACGGGACTAATTTCCTACTGCCGCAGGACGCGGTTCAGGACTACATCGCGCGGAATATGGTGGAACCTGACGAGCGTTCGGGCGCGAGCAAGCCATGAGCCGGGCAGGGCAAACACCCATCATGGCCAGCGAGACGACCGCCGCGCGGTTGCTCGATTTGCGCACGAACGAGTTCAAGGCTTTGGTCGATGAAGGTCACCTACCGCCGGGGCATGAAATTGCGCCCGGCGTTGTTCGTTGGGATACTGAGACGCTCAAGCGAATTTCAGGTGGGGATGTGACAGGATTATGGGATCAAATTCAGTGGTAGGCCGACGCAAGAAATACCTTTGGCAGCATCCGTCTGGCCGTTGGTATGTGCGCAAGAGCGTCAACGGCAAGATGTTCTATCTGGGGCGGATCACGGCGGAGGAAGGCACGGCAGAGTTCGACCAGCAGTACTGGGAGATCGTCAGCGGGAAGAAAGCGGTCTCCAAGACATCATGGGGCGCTTTGATTGATGCGCTGCGCGAGACGGACAAATGGAAAGATTTTTCGCCGCGCTATCGGCGCGACCTTGAGCAAGTTTTTGAGTATTTGACCGAAAAGATAGGGCGCGCTGACGTGGCACGCCTGACCCAAGCCGACATTTATGACGCCATGGAAAAGAACCGGCATCGGGTCAGGTTCGCCAATTACATCCCGACCGCGATCAGCATGTTATCCAAAATGGCGATGCGCAAGCGCTGGCGCAAAGACAATCCCGCGATTGATATTGAGCCGTTGAGGGTTCCGAAGGACCGCAAGAAACCGCATTTGCCGTGGACGGATTGGGCGGTCGAAAAGATGCGGGAAGAGGGTGAGCCATTGCCCCGCCTGATTTTTGAGATTGGTGTGGGCAGTGTACAGCGTCCTGGTGACTGGGTGGACTTCCAGTGGGGCGACTATGACGGCGATACCCTCAAGCTACGTCAGAACAAGACAGATACCGTCCTTTCACTGCCCTGTACGATTAAACTCAAGGCGGCACTGGACGGTGCGAAGGCTGATCTGGGGTTCACGCCTCATCCATCGCGCCACATCCTGACGCGCGCTAATGGTTCGAGGATGGATTATCACGCGATGGCGCGTGTCATGGTGCGCGAGCGTAAGCGGTTGGACCTTATGGCCCATGACCAGCACGCTTTGCGGTATCGCGGCGTGATGGAATTGGCGTGGGCGGGCTGCACTGACGATGAAATCGCCAGCTACAGCGGCCACACATCCAAAGAGATGATCATCAAATATGCGGGCGAGGCTCGGCAAATCATGCGGGCGAGGCAGGCGGTAGCAAAGCGCAAATGACCCCGAACAGAACAGGCACAGAACGTGAAACTGATACCAGAGGTGATACCCAATGAGCAGAGAAATTCGTAACCCATTGATTTTATTGGAGGCGAGTACCGGAATCGAACCGGTGTACACGGATTTGCAATCCAGAAAGACAAGAAGCAAAAACAACGGCTTAAGGGTGCAAAACACCCCCTGACAAAAGGTGAACAAAAAGCGAAAGTTTCAAAGCCAAATTCGCCGGTTCAAAACGAAAAAGGCCCCGTCACAGCGGCAACTGTGAACCGGGGCCAAATAGAAAAAGCCTGTCAGCTTTCACTGAACATTAGCATGGGCCAGTGTCTCTTCGCAAACGCTCAGTCGGCTTTTTCGTGGCCTCTAACCGGCGAGGTGGTCCAATGAGCTGGCGCATCGCAAACGAATGCGCAGAGCGTCGCTTTGGCAGTGCCGCGCGCAAACAGATCATCATGTTCCTGGCGGACAAGGCGAGCGACGACGGCTCGGGTATCTGGTGCTCCAAGGGGACGATCCAGCGCCACACAGAGCTCAGCGAAAGCACGGTCAAGCGCACCATCATCGACTTTCTGCGCGAAGGCATTCTGATCGAGACAGGGCGGCGGCACTGCAAGAATGGCTACACCGTCATTTACCGCATCGTTCTGGAGCGCGTGGCCGCGCTCGAACCCACGGCTGAGCCCGATATTGAGACGGGGGTCACTGTGAACCCCGTCCAGCCTGAACCCGGTACGGGGTCCACGGTGAACGGGGTACGGGGTTCACGGTGGACCCCAAACCATCCTAAAACCATCCATAAACCACCTACGCGCAGGCGCGAGGCGGCGGAGGAGGTTGAAGATCTTGAATCTGAGAAAATCTTGGCGGCCTATCCCGAGGACAGGATCCGAGACCGGCGAACCAGTCTGCGCCTGATCGCAGCCGCCGTGAAAGCCGGGGTAAAGCCCGATGACTTGCAGCAGGCGGTCAAAGCCTATGCGAAGGAAAGCGAGGGCTATACACGCAGCAAGGTCTGTTTCTCGGACAATTGGTTCAAGATGCGCCGGTGGGAGAAGGGGCTTGCGCAGATACAGTCGGACCGGGAGAAGGCGCAAGAGGCCGAAGCCAAAGGTCGCGCTAGCCTCGCCGAGTGGATCCGTGAACGCCACCCTCTTTGCCGCCACATTACAAACCGGCAGATTGAGGGCTTGATCTCGTCAAAGCTGGTGACGCCCGAGCAGGTGCGCGCTGCGGGGCTGCAGGCATAAGTGCGGCTCGATTGTTACGCCATGGCGTAAAAAGTAGATATTTACGTTGCGGCGTAATTTGTTTTAATTTACGCTGTGCCGTAAAAGGAGCCACATCATGGACCTCACAGCACGAACGGCCGAGCAGATCGGCGAGGCACTTCGCCGGACGCGCAAAGCGCGCGGCTGGACCCAAAGCGACATCAGCGCGCGTACGAATTTGCGCGTCGCGACGATTTCGTCGCTCGAGAATGGCGACGCGGGATCCAAGCTTGCCACAGTGCTCGCTGTTATGGCGGCACTTGGGCTTGAGTTCCGATTGGTGGAACGCGGTGGCTCGCTTGAGATTGAGGATATCTTCTGATGGCCAAACACGGGCGTAGCGGCACGATGCAAGTGCTTCTGAACGGACGGTTGGTGGGGGCTTTGCGTCTCGCTGGTTCAGGCGCGATCAGCTTTATCTATGATCCGGAATGGTTGGCATGGGAACATGCCATGCCCATCTCGCTTTCGCTGCCTTTGCGTGAAGAGGGACACCAGGGCGGCCCCGTAATCGCCTACTTGGAAAACCTGCTGCCGGACAATCAGGCGATACGTGAACGTGTTGCGGCTCGGGTGCGCGCAGGCGGCACGGACGCATGGCACATGCTGGAGAAGATCGGGCGCGATTGCGTGGGGGCTTTGCAGTTTGTTTCGGGTGAGATCCCCGAGGTTGGTGCACTCGAGGGGGAGCCCGTATCCGAGGCGCAGATTGCTGAAATGCTGCGCAACCTCGCGAGCGCTCCGCTCGGCCTGGATGAGGAAGACGACTTTCGCATTTCCATCGCAGGGGCGCAGGAGAAAACGGCGCTGCTACGCCACGAGGGCGCGTGGATCCGTCCATCGGGGCTCACCCCAACAACCCATATCCTCAAGACGCAGCTTGGCGTTCTGCCCGCAGGGATCGATTTGTCTGACAGTGTTGAGAACGAATTTTTCTGCATGTACCTCTGTCGGGCCATGGGCATGGATGTGGCTGAAGTCGAGATTGCCGACTTCGAGGACGTGCGGAGCCTTGTTGTGACCCGGTTCGATCGGCGCTGGACCAAAGATGGCCGGTTGATCCGCCTCCCGCAGGAAGACTTTTGCCAGGCGCTCACAGTTCCACCCAGCCAGAAATATCAAATGGATGGCGGGCCGGGGATCACTGAAGGGATCGGGTTGTTGACTGGTAGTGATGACCCTGAAGCAGACCAGCGTGCCTTCTTCCGCGCGCAGGTGCTGTTTTGGCTTTTGGGAGCGACGGACGGGCACGCCAAGAACTTCAGCATCGCATTGCGCCCCGGAGGTTTTCGCATGACCCCGCTCTACGATGTGCTAAGCGCCCAGAAAGCCGTGGATGACGGTCAAATTCGCCAGAACCGGATGCGCCTCGCGATGGCGGTGGACGGGCACTATCGGATCAACGAGGTGGTGCCCCGCCATTTCCTGCAAGCTGCGAAGGCGGCAGGTTTTGGTGTAGCGCTGGCGGAAGAAGTCTTGCCGGACATCGCGGCAGAACTTGAACCCGCCTTGGACAAGACACTCGCAGACCTGCCGGATGGGTTTCCACAGCCATTGGCAGATGCCATCGCTGCTGGCATACGACGTCGGGCGGCTGCCTTTCATGCCGTATGATCCGCAGATCATATTTCCGCTTTATGATCGGTAGATCATATTGGCTTCGAGCAATCTGCAGTCCCGATGCGGATCTTGAAACTTCCTATGCCAGTCTTGATCGGCTAGCTCAGAGACGGATAGCCAAGCTCAGATCCTCTACGCCGCGTTTCTGATTGCTGAACATAAGCGGGCAGCCGTGTCCGACGCGGGGCAAGCCCCGCTTCAACAAGAAAATTCCCCTGCGCCTGCGCATTCCTCGCGAAGCAAGTTTCTCGCTGACAGCCCCTTGCTGCCAGCTTTGGTCATGTTCATCGAAACACTCAAAGTGAGGATCAAAAAATGGCTACTCAAACTCTGAAACTGAACGTCAAATCCGGCGAAAAAGACGGCAAGAACTTCTGGGACCGCTGCGGCGTCCTCTTCGTCAATACTGATGACAACGGCAACATCACGTCGATAAACGTCAAACACAGCATGTTCCCCGATGTCGAAATGGTCGCCTTCCCGCGCCGCGACGAAGATCCGGTCACCGAATGACCTCAGCGCCAGGGTGGGTTTCCTGCTCTGGCTTTTTGCAAGAACGATAGAGCTAAGCATTAAATCGGATTTCCCTCGAAATTTCATGGGCATACCGACCAAAGCTAAGGTACCAGAATGTGAAGATTTCAACATCATTCAAGGCGTGTGTGGTGATCTGAATTAAAGAGCAGAGCCTTAACCCGATGGCGATGAGCGCTCTACCGTTTTTGTATTTGGGATCAAAGCACTACAGTGCTTCTAGTGAGCCAAGACCCATACGAAAGATCAGGGGCCGGAATCGATGACGCGTCATGACAGGTGATGCAAACTCATGTGTCTATTTCCGAAATTCTTGCGCGATAGAAGTCTTGAAGTGCGCAAATCCGACCACGGTCTAACACCTCAGCACTGATAATCTCGTGGAGTTGTTCTTCTACCGTTGCCTTGGTCGTCCACGGAGTGGATGGCTCGTTGGTCAGCCAGCGGTCTCGGATCGCAGCGTTTGCTGCTGATCGGTAGTTCGCGGGTGCAAACTCTGGGGCGTTGGAAAAGATAAGCCGCATACCCAGTTGCTTGAGCCGGATGTCGTCCAATTGTGCGACAATTCGAGCGCGGTCACGCCAGTCGGCTGCAGTGAAATCTTCAAGGATCCGCTTGTCATCGGCGCTGTAGAAGCCGTCATAGATCAACTGTTCAACGTGATGAGCTGGCTCTTTATCTGCATAGCGATCGGCCAAAGCCTGCCCCACTCGTTTATGAAATTCAGGGTGCGCAGAAACTAATTCAGCGAGCGAACTATGCGCAGCGCTTGGGTTGGCTACCGGAAAAACACTTGGGACTTTGTTTATCGCAATAGTCCGTATCAGCTTGGGTGATGCAGCAACCGCTTTGGCAAGATCGCAATCGGTGGTGTCGATGATAGACGCATCGCAGAGGTCCAAATCGAGAAATGCTACAGAGTTGCGGTTCTGCGGGTTTGTGCCTGCGTATGCACCGAAATAGGATCGCGGTGGTGCCGCACCAAATCGTTCGATCAGGCACACGGGATGCCCGCTTCGCAGCAACCGATCAACTTGGTGTTTGTCGCGGTTCAACAAGCATTGATCCCAAACCTCAGGGGCACGCTTGCGAATGAGTGACGCGATATGGATCGTTGCCTCTACGTCGCCGAGGGCATCGTGGGCGTCATGATTGGCAAAGCCGTTTGCCGGGGCGAGGCGATCCAGTTTGAAACTTTCGCGTCCAAGATCATCTATTGGCCATTCGAGGGCGTCGGGCTGGCGATCCCGAACTGCGTAGACCACCTTCATGAGATCCAGGCGGTCATTGTTGTCAAACTGGGTTTGATACAAGTTGGGATGAAGATTTTGATAGAATGACTGCCTGAGGAACTCTTCGTCAAAGGCAAGTGTGTTGTATCCGGCCCATGTCGCTGGAGCCCAGCGGTTGATTAGACCACTTATCTGATATGAAAACTCAAACCAGGATGGCAGGCTAGGGTCCATCAGCCGATCTGGTGAGATCCCCGTAACAGCGAGCGCCCATGGTGCTGGAAGTATGTGAGGCGCGAGCCTGCAGCGAATATCTACGCGCTCAACTTGGTTGAAGTCGTCATCCGTCAGGATCGCCGCAAACTGTAGGGGCTGGTCGAAAGCGGGTGATGTCCCCGTGGTTTCAAGGTCGTAAAATGCAAACATACGTGACTACTACCTGCCTTATTCCGCCAAAGTCCAATTCCTACCGGCCTTGGCGACGAAGCCTAAGGATGCTTAACCTAGCTTGGAATTCTCACGCCAGCCTTGAGGAGGGTCTGAGCAAACTCCCGAAAACTTGGTCCCTCATTGCAGAAATTGAGAGTATTCAAGTCTAAGACTTCCTGATCAAATGCTTTCTGCGCCGCTTGCCGAGGATCAGTCTCTTTCATGTAGCGGGATTTTAGATACAGAAGTCGGACGTCATTGTCTGCAGAATGGTCGATGATGGAAACGTCGAAGGTGTCGAACTCGACTTTCACCCGGGTCATCAAGCGAGGCAAGAAGGACGTCTCAAAATCGGCATAGGTTAGCGCAGTCAGCTTACGGCTGGTAATGTGAATTCTCAGCAGAGTTGTTTCGGACAGATCACCCGCTAGCCTTTCAGCGAGAGCTACGAACCCTCGAAGCCTGACGGACAGTTCTTGGAGCCTATCAGTGGGAAATTGAAATCTGCCCTGTTCTAAATGACCGATTCCAGCAGCGGCTGCCGTTTCAGCATCTTCTAGGAGAAGGTCCTGGTTGCCGATCGAATAGAGGAGCGCTTGTCCGGAGTCCTGCGCTCTTTTGTGGCTGCCAAAGAAAGCGCGAATGTCGCGCCTTAGTTCAGGAGGAAATGAGCCATATGATCTTCTTTGTGAGAATGCATGCATTGCGAAGTGAAGGCTTAGATCTTCAGTCCTCGTGGCGACGATTTCTTCAAGTTCTTTGTGACCTATTTCAGCAATTGCTTGATTTGCGGCATACTGAAGGCCTTGTTTTGCGCGCGAAAGCTTTGTCACAAGACTCTTGGGAAGTTCTGAGATGTCGGGCTGACGGCCAAAGGCCCTGATCTCAGCAGCAAGGTCTCGGATGGTTGTTTTGTTGAGCTTGTCGTTGGGGTTGTTTGGGGTGCCTTTTTTCGGTGCACTTGGTTTTGGAACGGAGCGGTACTCACGGCCTTTGAAGCCTATTTGACGCCTTAGCAGATATCTTTGCTCTTCCAACTCGTCCCGAAAGACCAAAAATATACCTTGGCCTACGGCCAAGGGTTCGACATTCAAAATGCTTACGATGAAGTCTCTGAGTTCTGCTTGGGTATAGTACTTTTGGAATGTCTGTCGGGACGTCAAGTATCCGTCGCGGTAGGGCCGCGCGCCACTCAGGTCAGCCTTGCCGTACAGCATGACGGATACTGCCAAGCAGAGCTCCGTTAGGCTGAATGCGCGCTTAAGTGCCTCTGCCCGCTCTTCAGGATCTTCGATTACGTTGAGGACAAATCCAAGATTGGTGACTTGGCTCTTTTTCAGAGTACTGGGATCTGGTCGATAGTGGGGATCCCAACCTTCGACGGTAAAGCCATCAGACTGTAGAGCTCGGATGTCATCACCTTGACCGCATCCATAGTCCAAAACGGTTCGATCGTGACGGATCAGACCACTTGTAAACAATAGGTACATTGGCGCTGAGAGCGTAGCTCGCGTGATCGCCGTTTTGTGGCGCTCAACAATGTTCTTCTCTAGGCCATTCATGTCATCGGCTGAAGTCTTGGCGGACTCCTCTGAGATTAAACCGCTCTGCACGATGTGTGGACCTTCGACGGTCAATCCGGCTTCAGCCAGTGTCTCCATCCAAATCCGCCGCGTTCCCTTGTTGGCCATGTTCTTAAAAAGCCCCTTGCTCTCTAAGGACTGCGTCAGCTTTGCGAAGTCATCTCTTAGTGGATGATCCGGGGCTAGGAGTAGCTCCTTTCTGTGGAGAATAGGTGGGTTTGCGTCAGAATATTTTCTCAGTTTTGCGCTTTCTTCCGTGAGGTTGACGAGTAGGCTAGCCCGCAGCTCTGGAAAAGCCACGGCGCTGAAGTCTTGATAGTCCAAAAACGAGAAGGTCTGGTCGTTTTGCCCCGAGATCTTCAATACTGACCATTGGAAATCTTCCGGAACCCTTTGCAGTGCAAGGCTCAGCTTATCCTTTGCGCTCGTCTGAAGGTGATCAACCGCGCTACGGTGCACGTAGATCGCCTGGCCTACCTTTTTTCCAACCGCATTTTTGAGAGATTTTTTGTTTTGCAAGTTTGCCCCCTCGGGTTTGGATCTTTCTAAAGGCTCTTTTGAAACATCCTACCTGACCGAGGGGCGATCGATCTAGAGTACTGCTATAATGGCCTCGGCGGCTTCTAGAACTTCATCCGATGTATTGGTGTGCCCAAAACTAAAGCGTATGGAGGCTTGCGCTTCATCCGATGTGAGTCCGATTGCACGGAGGACGTAGCTTGGTTCCGAAATTCCCGAAGAGCAGGCCGAACCTGTAGAAGCTGACACGATGGGTTGTAATCGTTGGAGCATTTCTCCCGCATCGCGTCCTTCGAACCTTAGATTCGCATTGCCAGGATGGCGGGAGCAAAGCTTATCTCCATTTAATCCAATATGGTCGCGGTTCGATTGCAGTTTGTGTACGAAGAGATCTCGTAGACCTGCGACCCGCGCTCTCAAAGCAGTTCCAGCTTCAGAGGCATGGAACTCCGCCGCTGAGCCAAGACCAACACACAAGGGAAGGGGTAGTGTGCCGGACCGAAGCCCACCTTCTTGCCCACCTCCGTGAAACAGAGGTTCAATCCGGTCCTTCAGCTCACGGCTCACATAGAGCGCGCCAACACCCATTGGCCCACCAAATTTATGCCCCGACAGACTAACCATGTCAGCCAAATCTGCATATTCTTGGAGGCTGACTGCGCTTGGTGCCTGCGCGAAGTCGGAGTGGAGGATTGCGCCCATATCGCGGCAAAGTACTGATATTGAAGCAAGATCTTGGATGGTCCCGATCTCATTGTTGACCAATGCCACGCTTACCAAAAAAACATCCTCGCTTAGCATGTCTCGCAGTTTGTCGAGGTCGACGTGGCCTTTTCCGTTGACCGGAATCTCTCGAACCGCACATCCTTTCGTCTGAGCTACATAGGCGGCACTTTCCAATACGCACTTATGCTCCGTCGCTGAAACAAGGATTGTCGTGCGCTGACCTTGCCGTTGCTCCGGAGTTCTCAGACCCTTGATGGCAAGATTGTTCGCCTCTGTAGCTCCGGATGTGAAAATGATCTCATCCGGATCGGCTCCAATGCAGTTGGCCACTTTGGTCCTCGATGATTCAGTAGCCTTGTTTGCGGACCACCCTGTCGAATGCTCTGAGGAGTGCGGGTTACCATGGCAGTCCGTCCAAAACGGCTGCATTGCGGCCCGAACTGTTGGCAGGATCGGGGTGCTTGCTTGATGATCAAGGTAAATGGTCAAGGGGCTTTTCCTACCAAATAGGAGCTCATCTGTAGACCAGTCTTGATCCTGGGGTCAAGCACCAGGACGTCGTTGACCATCCCCTTGGAAGGTCGCTATAACGGCCCGAAACGGGGTAGCAGTTACATGAAAAAGCAAACGACATTTGCGCAGGATTACAAGCCGCAGTTCTCCGGCCACGAAACCTTTCCTTTGCGTTATGGGTGGCTGGAAAAGGCTTTTGAAGCAGTTGATGATAGTGGATTGAATAACAAAAAGATTTTTTCAGAGAGTGCGGCAATTGCGCATTTTGGCGTCGGCAAAAATATGGTGGCGGCAATTCGATTTTGGGCGCAGGTGGCAGGTATTCTCACAACAGATGGAAAGGATGTAAGGACGACCGAGTTTGGTCAGCAGTTGCTTGGGCCAAATGGTTGCGATCCATACCTTGAAAGCGCTTCGTCGCTTTGGAAAATCCACTGGGATATTGCCTCTAATCCTAAGCATACAGCCACCTATTGGTTGTTCAATGTTTTCAATGAGTCAAACTTTGACCGCGATACGGTTTTGCGAAGGTTGATGGAATTTATTGATCAGCGTGGTTGGAAGCTGCCAACCGAGAAGACGTTGTCAAACGATATAAGTGTCTTGTTGGCTAACTATGTTCCTAGTGTACCAAAACGCGGCCCAAGCGAAGAGGCATTCAATTCTCCGCTTACCGAGCTGGGTTTGATCCGGCGGCGCTCCAGTGGAAAGTTTGGTATGAATTTGGGCCGTAAGCCGAGCCTGTCTAACGGCGTTTTCCTCTATGCGGTATGCGATTTTTGGGAGCGAACATCTTCCGCGAATACGCTTAGCGTTCAGTCAATGTTACTAGAGCCCGGGTCTCCTGGAAGGGTTTTCGTTCTTGAGGAGGGTGAGCTGATTGATCGGTTGGCCGATGTCGCTGACATGACCGACGGTTTGATTTCTTGGTCTGAGACAGCTGGATTGAAACAGCTTCTTAGACAAGGGGAGTTTCCCCAAGATTTTGCAGAGAGTCTGTGGTCCTCCGACATTTCTGCGTTGAGAGGTTCATATGCCGCTTAACGAAATTGTCTCGGTGAATGGACGCTTTCTGCGATCTGTTCGAATTGATCAAGATGACCGCAATGAAGCCCTAGAGGGGTTTGTCTTTTCATCATCAGTAAGGGAGATCCTGAGTAATTTCTCACACCAACAATTTGAGAGCGGGCAAGGTGCCTTCACTTGGACTGGTCCGTATGGAAGCGGGAAGTCGAGCCTCGCACTCGCTCTCTCCGCGTTGTTGAGTGGTAGTAAGCAAGAACGCGCGGCGGCTGCGAGCAAGACTGATCCGGTGTTTGCAAAGGAACTATGGAAGTTACTCCCTCCGAAGCGAGATGGCTGGAAATGTGTGTCGGTCGTAGGACGCAGCATGGAACCCTTCCAGCTGATCGGTGATGGTATCAAGGATGCAGGACTTGCGGCACGCCAAAGGAAGTTTGATACGCCTGAAAAAGTCATTGAATACTTGCAGTATTTGGCCGCCGACGACCGTGAGCATTCTGGAGGTTTAGTCCTCTTTTTGGATGAAATGGGGAAACTACTTGAGCACGCGGCATCCTCAACGGGAGATGCATATTTCTTCCAACTGCTTGGTGAAGCGGCGTCGAGAAGCGGTGGCCGCCTTATCGTTGTGGGTATCCTTCATCAATCCTTCCAAGAATATGCGAGCCGCTTGGCACGCGACATCAAAGATGAGTGGGGAAAAATCCAGGGTCGCTTCATCGACATTCCCGTCAATGTATCTGGCGATGAGCAGATTGAATTGGTGAGCAAGGCGATTATCGCTTCAGAGCAGCCGGATAGCGCTAGACAGAACGCAGAGGCAGCCGCGGAACTACTTGCCGATGTTCGACGTGGCGCGTCCGTAGTTTCGAAAGAGTTGCTTACGAGCGCTTGGCCACTCAACCCGCTTGTTACACTGGTGCTAGGGCCTGCATCGCGACGGAGTTATGGGCAAAACCAGCGTAGCATCTTCAGTTTTCTAGGCTCGTCCGAGCTGTTTGGCTTTCAGGACTACCTTGAGAAGGCGAGCAAAGAAGATCCGAAAGACTACGGATTGGCTGATTTTTGGGATTATCTCGATTTCAATCTGCAAGCTGCAATTGCCGTGTCTTTGGACAGCCATCACTTTGCGAATGCGAGGGATGCAATTGCGCGGTGGGAAGCGAAAGATGGCGGAGAGATCGGTGTGCAGCTGCTAAAGTCGCTAGCCATTTTGGAACTCACGCAAAAGCAGACCGGAGTAGGTGCGACGCTAGGCGCACTTTGCCTGGCAATAAATCAAACAAGTGCTGCGGTAGAGGGGCTTTTGTCAGAACTTGAGGCGGCGTCAATTGTTGTTTTCCGAAAGTTCAGGGGCACTTACGCTCTCTTTGACGGGAGCGACTTTGACATTGAAGTGGCGTTGGATGAGGCATTGAGAGAAAGATCAGACTTCGATCTCAGCTCAATCTCAAACGCTTTATCTTCACCCAATATCGTCGCGAAACGGCACTACCGTGAAACTGGTGCTCTGCGCTGGTGCGAACTCAAGGTAATGCTCGAAAGTCAGGTAGAGAACTATGTGACCAGCTTTGCCTCTACAAATGGATGCTTTGGCGCATTCATCATTTCACTGGACGATGCGACGCCAAGCATTGTTGAGGATTTTGGTGAGTATGGGTGGGGGGGCGACTTTGCGGTTGTGAGGTCTGAAAAATCGAAGAACCTTGTGGCACTCGCACGAGAGCACTCCGCTTTGAAGGATGTATTGGCATCGAACCCCGAGATTCATCGAGACAAAATCGCGCGCAGAGAGCTTACCGATCGTATCGAGGCGATTGGAGGCCGGATTGAGCATGAGGTCTGGCAATTGATCGCAAGCGCAGAATGGGAAACTGGAATTGATGATCTCCCGGTTTCCGCGCGCCGGAACCTCACAGTTTTAGCGTCAGAAATGGCAGACCGTCGGTTTTCGCAGTCGCCCAAATTAAACAACGAACTGCTGAACCGCGCCAAGCCATCGGCATCGGCCAATTCAGCGCTCAAGCTGCTACTGCATGCTGCCGTCCTTAAAGAAGGTAATCCAGGGCTTGGGTTTAAGAAGTTCCCAGCGGAGAAAGCTCTGTTCGTATCGCTTGTTGAGGCTAATGGATTGTACCGAGAAGAGGGCAATGAATGGAAGTTTGTGCCACCATCCGGAGAAGACGTCGCAAATCTGTTGCCCATTTGGAAAGCAACGAAAGACTTCTTGAAGAAACGGGGAAACCGCAACGTACAACTTACCGATGTTTATGACCTATGGCGGGCACCTCCCTTTGGGTTGAAGGACGGTTTGATGCCATTCCTTGCTGTGCTGTTCATGCTAGCTGAACGCCGGAACCTGTCACACTATCGGGAAGGTATTTTTCTATCTACCATTTCGGATGTTGACGTGGATTATGTTCTGAGAGCGCCGCAAATGGTCCAGCTACGCTGGATCGAAATGAACCGAACGACCAAAAGGCTGCTTACTGAGCTGGCAAACGCGGTCGGTGAAGTTGTGGACAAACCAATCTCAACTTTAAGTCCGCTAGAAGTTGGACGCGCGCTCATCGCGGCTTACGAAACTTCAGCACCTTGGGTTCAACGAACCGCACGTCTTCCTGAGCACGCAAAAAAAGTCAGAGCGCTCTTCAAGCGATCTAATGACCCACAAAAATTCGCATTTGATGACATTCCTGGCCTCTACGGACAGGACATCGACATTCTCACAGATCAAGGAATCGCTGAGATCGCTCAAAACATCAAAGAAGGGCTCATCGAAATACGTGCGGCTTACCCTGCGATGCTCACAAGAATGCGCGAACACATTCTGAATGAGTTACAAGTTCACGGGCGCACTGCGAAAGCGTACCGAGAGCTGAATGAGCGCGCGAAGAATATCCGAGATGTTGCAGGTGACTTGCGGCTTCGATCTTTCATCACCCAACTCACGAACTTCGGAGATGACCTACAGTCGATGGAAGCACTCGCGGGGTTGGGCATCAACAAGCCTGCTAAAGCTTGGATCGATAGCGACATAGACCGGGCAATTGTTCAACTGACCTTGCTTGCTCAACAGTTCAACCAGCACGAGTCTGTCGCGCGCGTGGCCGGGCGGAAGGACAAGCGCTCTGCAATGGCGTTGATCGTCAGCGTTGATGATCGGCCCACGCCTGTGATGGAAGAATTTGATGTCTTGGACACCGAAGATGAGGAAGTGAACAACCTTAGTAGAAAAATTGAAGAGGTATTGCAGCAGGCTGCGGAAGGCACCGGTAGAAACGTGATCCTGGCTGCTTTGGCAAAAGTCGGTGCTGCGAGGATCAAACAATCAGACGCAAGTGAGGAAGTAGATGGCTGACAAAGTTAAACATGTTCTAGGCTTGTCTGGGGGCAAAGATAGTTCAGCCCTCGCGATCTACATGAGCCAGGCTCACCCCGAACTTGATATTGAGTATTTCTTTACCGACACGGGCGAAGAGCTGGATGAGGTTTATGAGTACTTAGCGATGCTCGAGGGCTTTCTTGGCAGGAAGATCCGGTACTTGGATCCGGGGAGAGATTTTAAGTTTTACCTTGCCCAGTATAATCAATTCCTCCCGTCTGCACAGACGCGTTGGTGTACGAAAGACCTCAAGATCAAGCCCTTTGAGAAGTGGGTGAAATCTGAATTTACCGAGCAGGGATATACAGTCTACAGTTATGTGGCGATCCGGGCTGACGAAGATTTCCGCCAAGGTCTGAACTCGAAAAATGGAAGTTTGATTACCAAGCTGCCTTTCAAAGATGATGGGATCGACAAGGCAGGCGTTTTCGAAATTCTTGAGAACTCGGGACTTGGCCTTCCAGCATACTATGATTGGCGTTCCAGGAGTGGCTGCACGTTTTGTTTCTTTCAGCAAAAAATTGAGTGGGTTGGACTAAAGGAGCGTCACCCTGAAGCCTTCGAGAGGGCTAAGCAAATGGAGAAAACTTCTCTCGACCACGGGTCGCCGTTTTCATGGAGCGAAGGGGAGACACTGCTTGAACTGGAAAAGCCGGAACGCATTGCTCAGATCCGCGCAGATCATGAAAAACGTGTCGAAAGAGCTAAGGCAAAGCGGAAGGTTGATCCTCTACGGCCGGAACAAGGCGCAGTTGACATAGATGAGATCTATGGCCAGCAAAAGGTGTGTTTGGCCTGCCATAAATGATCTGATGTAGGAATTTTTGGGGTGCAACGTTGAAGAGACTTGAAGCGGGGGCACGCGGATACCTACCGTCAGATGGTTTCGTCTGAACCCAAATTTGGGTTTTGTACCCTCACAGGATCGCCGGGCACGCATTTAGGGCCAATTGACAAAAAGGCATTGCCGTTCAAAGGCTTTACCCAGCAGCTGAATCTGTCAAAGTGTGTCGGAAGCGTACGACCCTGGTCTCTGCTGCTGGGCGAGTAGAAAATTGAGAGAGTGGAAAACAGCATGAGTTCCAGCACCGTAGTTGACGCCCTCGCAAGCATTGGTATCGCGCGACTAGCAGCTTTTTGGGGTGAGAACCGACTAGAGGGGCTTTCAGAACTTGGGGTGAGTACTCGACCTCGAGCGGTAGCTGAGGCTATGCTGTCTGAGAGTGGGCTGGCTATCTTCAAGAAGAAAGATCTCAGAAACGCTGTTCTAGAAGTGTTTTCGCCGCAAGTTATCCGCGACAAACTTGGCTTAGGACAGGATGGTTGCCCTGTAACTATTCCTCCGAATTTTACCTGGGGAAGAAATGAGTCAACGACCCAGTTTCTCAAGCTGATGGATCTGAACATCGACGAAGCTTTCCCAAACGATTTGTTGTCTGGCCCAGAGCCACATCTGCAAACGGACATTGAAAAGCCTCTCTTTGATTATCAAAACAGCATAAGGAAACAGCTTGTTAGTTTTTCCTTCTTGGAGGCTGGTGCCCACAGAGATGCTGAAAACAGCAGAATCGTTGCGCATATGCCGACAGGTTCGGGAAAAACAAGAACAGCTATGGAATTCATTTCAGATTTCCTTCGGTTTAGCTGTTCACGCGAAAATCCCGTTGTTGTTTGGCTTGCTCATAGCGAAGAGCTCTGCGATCAGGCTGTTCAAACGTTTCTTAGCATCTGGACAAAACTAGGAACTGAGAATGCAAATGTTTACTCAATGTGGGGGGGCAGGAAGCCAGATCACATTGACCTGAGCAAGCCCTGTTTCATTGTTACGAGCTTTCAGAGTTGCTACTCTAGCATTCACTCAAACAAAAACGCTGATTTTGATCGATTTGCGGAAATTAGGCGCGAATGTAGTCTGCTGATTGTCGATGAGGCGCACATGTCGATGGCGCCAACTTACAAAAAAGCAATAGAGTTTCTCTGTAACTCGAGCACTACTTTGATAGGCTTGACGGCTACGCCTGGTAGGCATCACGTTGGGGGCGATGTGGCTCAAACCAAGGCTCTATCGGATTTTTATGGCAATAAAAAACTCACGATCGACCAGCGATTGACCGGCGAGAGAAACTCAATTGAGTATCTGCAGGATCGTGGGATCTTGTCTTCTGTTGAACGAATGCGTCTCAACACCAGCGCAACTGTTAATCTTGACGCCGAGGCAGTCAGGCTAATTTCCGATCTTTTAGACATCTCACCCAAAGTGCTGGCGGAGTTAGGCAACAATGCCCAGAGGACACTGGAAGTGGTCGCTGCGGTCGAAAAGCTTGCGCTTGTTGATAAGAAACAGACCATCGTCTTTTGCCCATCGAAGCAGAATGCATCTGATATGGCATTAGTCTTAAGGGAAAGAGGGTGCGCGGCAAGAGCAGTAACCGGCGAAACGCCACCGAGTGATCGGCGTGAGGCAATTGAAGATTTCAAAAACGGAAGTGTCAGGGTTCTCACAAATTTTGGTGTTTTGACAACGGGATTTGACGCGCCAAAGACAGAGGCCGTTGTGATTGCGCGTCCGACAACGTCGGTTGTGCTTTATTCACAAATGGTAGGACGGGGCCTTAGAGGCAGTTCAGTTGGTGGGACGCCTAGCTGCACAGTGGTGGATGTGGTGGATAATATTGTAAATTTACCCAACGTGCCGCAGGCTTTTACATATTTTGACGAACATTTTGGGAAAACATGATGAGTAAACAAGACGAACAAGTGCAAATCGTTGATGCGTACTTGGCGCTCAATGCACTGCGCCAAGTTGGGTATCGGAACACAGCTACTGCTGTAGCTGAATTGGTTGATAACTCGATCGAGGCCGAGGCAAAAAAGATAACCATTGTTACGCTGTCAGCCAGAGAACCTGTAGCAAAGCGCACGGTCTACCGAGTTCAAAAAATAGCGGTTTTGGATGACGGGCAGGGGATGACACCGGATGAGTTGGGACGCTGTCTATCACTAGGTTGGGGCACTCGACTAGATACCCGTGAAGGTCTCGGACGTTTTGGTTTTGGACTTAAAGGCTCGTCTCTTTCACAGGCTGAGCTTGTTGAGGTATATTCTTGGCAAAATGGGGCGGTCTACAAGACGTATCTTGATCTACCAGAAGTCAAAGAAGGCAGACAGCAGTATCTTAAAAGCGTTGAAGAGACGAGCCTTCCCAAGGAGATAGTTGAAGCGGTTGGAGGAAAGATCGGTAGCAGTGGCACGCTGGTCTTGTGGTCCAAGCTAGATGGAGTGGATTTCAAACGCCCGTCGACGCTCTTTTCTCGGATGCAAGAAGAGCTCTGCCGAATTTATCGGCACTTCCTGGATGACAATGATGACTATGGCAAAAAACGTGATGTGAGCTTGGTCGACTTCGATCTAGACAATAACAAAGTCGAAGCGTCGCATGAGTTGAAGCCGAATGATCCTTTGTACCTTTTGGAGCCATCAAGCTGCCCAGACAGCGATGGGAAAGCTACGAATGTCGAGTTTGAGAAACCATATACCATACCAGTTGAGTATGAGCAGGGGAAATTTTCGGACATTGAAATTCGCCTTAGTATAGCCAAGCCAGAGACCCAAAAAATGGGTGGTAACTCAAATCTTGGCAAGCACTACGCACGCAATACTGGTATCTCGTTTGTTCGAGCTGGCCGTGAGATAGACTTTGGTTCCTTTGGTTTTCTAGACAGTGATACAAGGCAGAGGTGGTGGGGCGTAGAAGTTCGTTTCAAGCCGGTTTTGGATGAGTTGTTTGGTGTTACTAACAACAAGCAGCATATTCGAGGCTTCAAGAAGCTAGACCCGAAACATGACGCCGAGCAGATTGAAGCCTTGAACGAAGCTGCCGAGGACCCGGAGAATTCCGGCCACTACAAATCTTCACTGCATCTTGAGCTCAATCGAAATCTCACAGTCAAGATCAATGCAATGTTGGACGTTATTAAAACACGCAAGGAAGGGAGTTCTGCGGACCCATCTAAAGCCAAACCGGACCCCGTTTCTGAGAAGGTCAATAAAGATGTGGCGGAGGATCACACTGAAACATCCTCAGACAAAGAGGCTGAGACCAAGTCGGAGCAGGAGAAGCTGGCAGAACGTACAAAATATGTTCTGGAAACTCGCCCGGAGCTTTCTGAAGAGGATGCCCAAGCGTTCGCCAAAGCAACGATTGACTACAAGGTTGACCTGAATAAGGGTAGTTGGCCCGGGACTATGTTCTTGGATCTGCAGTTCGTAGCAAATGCAGCGGTTGGAGTTATCAACACGCGTTCGCCATATTACGAAAAACTATGGCAACATGTCGAAGACTCTGGCGATGATCGAGCGCTCAGTGCTCTTGAAGTTTACACGATGGCTTATGTGCGTACTGAAGATGAGTTCAGGAAAACCCTAGATGGCGAAACTTTTGAGAAATTCCGTGATCGGTGGGGGTACTGGGTCTCAAAACTCTTAGAGAATATTGACGAGTAGAATGCTTCTCTTAGAAACGGGTGCTTTTAGACGAGAACTTGCGGATGCTTTGTCCTCAGCGGAGCAAGAAGTAATAGTTCTCAGCGCATTTGTTAAGCTCGATGCGCTCAAGTGGCTTATTGAAACAAGTAGAACTAGCAACCTTAAGATCGTATCTCGTTGGCAGCCGGCAGATCTGGTGGCTGGAGCTTCAGACCTGGAGTGCTTCTACCTCTGTGAGGAGGCTGATATTCCATTCGGAATTTCTCAGAACCTGCATGGAAAAGTCTATATCGTAGACTCTAAGATCTTCATTGGTAGTGCCAATCTAACATCAAAGGGGATGTCACTTTCGCATTACGAGAACGACGAGTTCGGAACTGGATTCGAATACGGTCAGACTGAAAAGATCAAAGTCCGGGACTATCTCGCTTCCGTAAACTGGCTTGATGTCAAAACTGTCGAATTGATGGCTGACTTCTTGAGAAACTTTGTTGGCAACACGGATGCGCAGTCGAATGAGTGGCCCCAAGAAATTTCTGAAAAACTTCGTTCTCAACCCCTCGGTGTCTGGTTTCACGATCTGCCAATGTGCAACCCAAATCAGTTGCTAGCACAGACGGCTGTAGCGACGGCAATAGAGCACGATCTAGATTGCTTTCGAAGCAAGAAAGGCGCGACCGAAGACGAGCTGTTGAAAGGCTTCAAGTCGTCGCAAATTTGCTTTTGGCTTGAAGTGCAATTGCAGGAATATGGTGAGCTATCATTTGGGAAGGTCACATCTTTGTTCCACAACCAACTCCTTGACGATCCTATGCCATATCGGAAGAGCATCAAGGAGGGCGTGGCAAACCTGTTCGATTGGGCTAGCAGATGCAACTCAAAGTTTGAAGTAATCAGGCCGCAGTACAGTCAGGTAATCCGCGCGGTGTAGTCCTGCGGAGTTCACTATCGACCTGGATCGTGGGCACTTACAGTCTGGTTGACTTACTATAGGTATGATCCGATTTTATTGCTGGATGCTGAGTTCATACATCTTCCAGCTTATTTGATCGCGCCCGAGAAGGTCATCGAAATCACCGTGACTAAAGAGTTCGAAACCGGCTTGCTCTGCGGTGTGTTCAAACTCAGAGGCGTTGACTTCGTACATCCCACGATCTTCATCTTGCGGCCCAATTCTGAGTGAAACAAACGCTCTGCCACCGTCGGAAAGCAGTTCTCCTATGCGTAACAAAGAGGCCTTGCGTTGTTCCGGGGGGATGTGCATCCAAACAGCACTAGCTAAGATTATGTCAAAGCTGTTGGGCTTTAAACGCGTGTTTTCGAGTTCTGGAAGTCGTGCGTCGATCCATTCGATAGCATCATCGGGGTGAATGGCTTCAGCAATTCTGCGCATAGATGCAGACGGCTCTGCAGCCACAACTTTGTGGCCATGGCGAACTAGCCAAGACGCATCTCGGCCGGTTCCAGAGCCAATATCAAGTATCGAAAGGGAAGCATCACTCAAAGTCGTAACAAGAAACGGGTACGCTTCCTCAAAAGATATGGCTTCGTAACCGTCTGCCAAAGCAGCGGCATGGCTGTCGTAGAATTCAATGCCTGCGTCGCGATTCATTTTTGTGCTTTCGCTTTTCCATTGGTATAGCTCTACCGACAGCAGCACGAAACTTGCACCTGCCGCCCAATAAAGCAAGATTGAGAATGTTTGGCGAACACGCTGCTCTCCGGCGAAGAAACTAGCTATCCGCCCCATTCCGTCGTTTGGTGAACTAGCGTCTACGAACCCCACTGGGTATGCGCGCTTGAGCTCATCTAGATAGCAGCGCATGACAAAGCGGAACCGGTAAAGTACCGCAGAAAATGCTAGATTTCCGACGACAGCGGTGCAGAGTAGGATGCTCGCCAAAAAGGGGTTGCCTTCAATTTTGGAAACGCCGAACCAAAGCCCCCCGGTCAACGTCATCGCCAAGACTGGAATCTGCCACATTATTTGGTTTAGAGAGCGAAACTGTTGATAGTTTTGCTCATATGCTTCCTTTTCGAGCGACATCCCAGTCACCTTTCTTTTGTCAGCAGAATTGTTGTCTCATCAATTCAGAAGTCTTGATTTTGACAAGGCGAAACGGATGCGCGCGTTGTGATCTGAGCTTTGCAGCTTTCGTATCAAACGCGAATGTTGATTTCAATGCGCCCGCGCTTTCTTGCGCGGGCAACATTACCCAATAGACTGCACCGGGGTTCAACGGGCCGCAGGCCCGCTCACCCCGATCCAGGCATCCTTCTTTTTGTTTGGTCCGCCCAACATCCCTGACCGTGGCGGTCAACCTTGGGCCATCCCCAAAATCAGCCACCAATTTCCCCTGTCTCGCGGGCGAGCCATTCCTCGCGGGTCAAATTGGCGTCTGATTTTGGCGCAGACATTTTCTTCGCAAATGTGGCCGATTGACAGCCCCGTTCAGGGCCATGGGTCGGGCTTTGCCCTCTCCCACTCTGTTCCGCCGAATACATGTGTATTCGGTCAGATCAGGTGGCCGAGGCGCAGCCCATCGGCGGAAGGGGGCACGAAGCCTCACCCGCGTCACTTTGATTGAGGAGGCCACAAATGGCACCGAAGTTTGATGTTTATGCCCATGTCACCGACACCATTATTGCAGAGATCGAGGCGGGCACGCCGCCTTGGCGCAAGCCGTGGACCGGAAGCGCGTCCGGCGTTGCCTTGCCGACCCGACACAATGGCGAGGAGTATCGCGGGATTAATATCCTGATGCTCTGGGTCATGGCGGCCAAGAATGGCTATGTTTCGAGCCGCTGGATGACCTACAAACAGGCGCAGGAGCTGGGCGGCCAAGTCCGCAAAGGCGAAACGTCGTCGACCGTGGTCAAATACGGGACGTTCACCCGAGAGACCGAATTGGGCATTGAGGAAGAACTGCCCTATGCGCGCGCCTATCGCGTGTTCAATGCCGATCAAATCGAGGGTTTGCCGAAGGATTACTACATCCGGCCCGAGGCCCCGCGCGACCTTGGGACGGTGGAAGATCCGGAGCTCGAGGCGTTTTTTGGCCGGACAGGGGCGGAGATCCTCACCAGCGACGACCCGCGCGCCTATTACAGCCCCGCGAGAGATCATATCCACATGCCGCCGATTGCCACGTTTCATAATGCGGAAGGCTACTATGGGACTTTGGCCCATGAGGTGATCCATTGGACCGGCAGCGAAAAGCGGCTGGAGCGCATCAAGAAGTTTGCGAACCGTGAGGCCTATGCCTTTGAAGAGCTGGTTGCTGAAATTGGAGCCTGTTTCCTCGGCGCTCAGATCGGGGTTGCGCCGGAGTTTGGCCAAAGCGCGGCATATGTCGAAGGATGGTTGAAGGCATTGAAAGACGACAAGAGGGCTATTTTTCGCGCGGCGTCTGATGCGCAAAAGGCTGCCGATTTTGTCCTAGCAGCTGCAGGTCAGAGCAAGGAGGTGGCAGCATGATCCCTGATTATCACAGCAATGATTTTGCGACCGCGCGTCCGGAAGACACAGTGAGCTTGCGAAGCGCCGCCCGCGAAGCACGCGCCACGCTCTACGCCGTTTTGAACCGGTTGGAGCTCAATGATCTGGACGGCGAAGAGCAGCCCTATATCGACGATTGTCTTGGGGCTCTCGCAATCCTCGAAGAGGCGTTGCGATGACTTTGGAAGAGATCAAAGCAGCAGTGGACGCGGGCAACCGCGTTCACTGGGTCAACAGCGGGTATGTGGTGACGTGTGATTGCCTCGGGCAATACCTCATCACCTTCACACGGAACGGCTCAGCCATTGGTTTGACCAGTCATGATGGCACCTGCCTGAACGGCAAGCCTGGCAAATTTTTCATCAGTGAAAGCACCGAGGTTTGCCATGAAGTATTCTAAAGTTGAGCAGGCGGCCCGAGAGGGGCGCGCCAGCGTGCATCTGCATGGGTTTTGCATTCTGCCCGATGGCGGGGAGGAGTATTGTGACGATCCGGCACTGATCGATGGCTGGGCGATCTATGTCCGAGTTGAGACCCCGGACGACCCGCAACAGCCCTTTGATCTGCACGAGCTGCCCGATCATCAAACCTATGCCAGCGCCGAAGGCGCGGCCCGCGCAATAGCGCTGCAATTGCTTGGCGATGCTGAGGCGTGGAACCACGATTAGTGGTGCCATGCCTTGCGCATGCGGCCGGGCTTTGCCCGGCGGTTGCAGCCGATGGCTGCTCCAAACGGAATACAAGCAGTTGACACAATATTATAATATTGAATCAATTATGGCGAAGTGCCATAACAGGGCTGCCTGTATGATGCTGGCAAGAAATAGGGGTGATTACTTCACATGGGCCGACCGCGCGCACCACGGCACAAGCGACTGACGCAAAACCAGCGTTTTGCCATCGCGCGCAAGCGTGCCGAAGGGGTGCCAATCGAGGATCTGGCCCGCGAATTCGGCGTCACGACCCGCAGCATCTTCTACACATTGAAGGCCGATCAAAGCCGCAAGCTTGATGCGCGCGTGCGCTCCGAACTGGTGAATGTCCGCCTCACGCCAAAGGAGCTTGCGAACTTTGATGCGGTGCTTGCGCGGCATGATATCACCAGCCGCGCGGAGGGGCTTCGGCGCTTGATCCATGCCTCAAACGATCTCTTCGTTCCCGACGATGAACTGGCGAACCAGATGCAGGGGTTATCGGCTTCGCTCAATCGCACCGGCAACAACATCAACCAAATTGCGCAGCGCCTGAACGAGGCAAAGCGCCAGGGCAAGACGCCGCCTTATGGGAATTCCGCCCATGCTCAGGTCCGCGCTTTGGCCGGGCTGATCTTCGATATCGCCGACCAGGTTCAGGACATGGCGCAGCGTCGCCGAAGCGCGCTGTCCGGCGAGGTTGCCCGCGTGCTGGGAGGCTTTGCCGATGGCTCGGAATAGCGCCGTTGCCGCCGCGCAGGAGGCCTTTTTCGATCGCGACTGGAGCCGCATTCGCGGCAGCGTTCCGCGCGCCCGTGCCAAGCAAATGGCGCGTGCTGCCATGGGGCATTCCCCCGCGATCTTCAAAGCCATTCGCGACGGCGGCACACACAACAAAACGCAACTCCGCAACCAGCTGGAGTACCTGACCACCAAGTCGAGCTTCATCATCGACAGCCGTGGCACCTATGACGGCCAAAGCGTCTTGTCCGCGAAAGAGATCGAGCAGGTCACACGCCGGCTTTCAGCGCAGTGGAATGAGGGATTCCATCCCAAACTGGGGCATACCTCGCATCTCTTGATGGCCTTGCCAATTGGCACGCGCGGCGAGGATGTTGCCGAGATCACGCGCGAGATCTGTGAGCGGTTCTTTCAAGGCGAAGGCAGCCACTTCGACTATATCGCGGCCGTGCATGAGGACCGGGATCACCCGCACGCGCATATCGTTCTGAACCGGCGCAGCAAGGACGGCGAGTTCTTCTTCCTAAAGGAAGGGCACCACTTCAACTACGACAGTTTTCGCGAGGCGATGGTGGAGGTGTCTGACCGCTATGGGCTGCGGCTTGAGGCGACGCGAAAGCTCGAGCGTGGGATCACGACGAAGAGGCCAAGCGATGTTGACCAGCGTCGCGCAGAAGCCACCGGCCAGAAACTGACCGAGCGTGAGCGCGTCGGACCAGAGCTCGATCGTGCCTTGGCTGAAGTCGCCCAGAACTCGTGGCTCTATCGCGGCCTGGCGGCCGAGGCCTCGCGCGAGAACCAGCATGACATTGCAGCGGCCTTGGAAAAAGCCGCGACGCTTTTGGCGCAGGGCAAACCGATTGAAGCAGATGGAAAGGTATATGGCATGGCCGAAGAACAGCATTCCTTTGATGAGGTCGTGGATGCCTTTCACGACAAGATCAACCAGGCCGAACGCATTGTGGCGGACGCGCCGGTAGAGCGGCGCGCGGCGCTCGAGCATGAGCTGAACGACATCTATCGCTCTCTGTCGCATCTGAGCCCAATGGGAACGCAGTCCCACACCTTGCTCGAAGACGCGTCCGAAAGTGGGATCTATTCGGCCGCGAACATTCAGGCCGACGCCCAAGGCTTTTTGCAGGATCCAGCTCTTTCCGAACGTCTTCAGCAGGCATTGAAAGGCACTGGAATTGACGCGCAAGAGGTGACGCGCCGCGTTGAAATCGGCGCGGGCAATGCCGCGCTCGAGCGGCAATGGCTTGGACAGGATTTGAATGCGATTGCCGAGAAGGTCGGCTTTGATCTGTCACGCGCCGATGAGCTCGAGAAAGCGATCGACCGCCTTGACCAGGTGCACAGTGATCTGGGCCATGTGTTGGCAGATGCTGAGGTTCTAAAAGACAGTGGGGCGGTGGAGGTCGACCGGCAGGAAGCCATCATCGACCGGCTGCCGCCGACCATCGCTTATATCCTGAGCCGTTTGAGGGACGACCCGACCGCAGATCCTTTCCGCAGCGATCTGGAGCGCGAAACCTTGCGTGCTGAGCTGGAGGAACTGGTCGGTGAAGTTAGCACCCCGGACTTAGCAATTGGCGACGAGACCACGCTGGAGGAACATATCGAAGACCGCCTGGACCGGCTCTATGCGGCCAAGGCCTATCTGCAGAGCGATGCCGCTTTGGCGAACAGTATGGCAATGGAGCATGTCCTTGATGAGATCGCCAATGAAGAAATTGATGTTCAACGCGAGCGGCATGTCGATGCCGACGGCGAAAAGGGCGTGACGCATGGGTAAGGCGCGGATCGCACTCGGCGTCATGAGCTTTGCCCTTTTGGGAGCGGTGTTGGGCTATGTTCTAGCGTCGGCCTTTCTGACATTCCGCTGGTTCGGGGTCGGGGCCGATATCGATTTCCTGATGCTGGCGCGCAGCTATGGGGTTCTCCAAACGACCCATCCAGGCGATATGCAGATCGTTCACTTGCTTGTCGGGATCTGCACCGGGGGAGGTGTTTTGCTTAGCGCAGTTTTGATGAACGATGCGCTGACCAAATTCGGGGAAACCCATTGGCAACACATGTCCGAGATGAAGAGGAACGGCTTTTTCGGCAAGCCTGGCCACGGGTTTGTCCTCGGCAAAATGGGCAAGCCGCGGAGCCGCAGACCCTTTGTCATGTCTAAAGTCTTTCCCCACGCCCTGATTGTGGCTCCGACCGGGCGCGGCAAGACCACGGGTTTCGTCATCCCGAACCTACTGACCTATAAGGGCAGTGCTGTGGTTCTCGACGTGAAGGGTGAAAACTTCGAGGCGACGGCGCGTCACAGAGCATTGCAGGGCGACAAGGTTTTTCGGTTCGCACCCACTGACTGGAAGGATGGCCGATCACACCGCTACAATCCTTTGCTGCGCATATCGGCGCTGGAAAATGTCGACCGCCAGCAGATGGAGCTGCAGCTGCTGGCCTCATTGTTCCTGCAAGCGGATAACGACCGGGTCCAAGGGCTCCTTGATGGCGGCATTGACCTATTTGTGGCGGCAGGGCTTTTGGCGTTTGAACGAAAGCGGCCGACCTTGGGCGAGATCTACCGCATCACGGCGTCAGGCGGCGACAAGCAGAAAGAATACCGTCGCCGCGCCGATGAAGCGGTCAACCCAGCCGCCAAGCTGATCTTCATGCGCATGGCCTCGACCAATAACGACACGCTGACCTCTTACCTGTCGCTCTTGATGACATCTGGACTCAAGCAGTGGTCGAACCCTGCGATCGATAGGGCAACCGCAACGTCTGACTTCGATTTCCGCGATATCCGCAAGACACCGTTTTCGGTCTACCTGGTGGTCGAGCCGCTGATGGTGAAACCCCTCGCGCCGCTTATCCGCCTTTTCTTTTCGGACCTGCTGGCATCGCTTCAGGATCATGAACCCGGCAAGGACGAGCCCTGGCCGGTGATGCTCATGCTCGATGAGTTCAATCGCCTTGGCAAAATGCCGATCGTGCTCGACAGCATCGAAACACTGAGGTCCTACCGCGCCAATCTCGCGATCGTCACCCAAACGATCCCGGCGTTGGACGAGATCTATGGCGAAAATGCCCGCCGCGCCTTGCAGGGCAACGCAGGCATCAAGCTCTACCTAACCCCCTCGGATGAAAAGACTATCGAAGAGCTCAGCAAAGCCGTCGGCAAAACCACCAAGCGCGTCGTGACCCGCTCGCGGTCGGTCGGCCGCAACCCTTTCGCCGGGCGCAGTATGTCTGAACGGACCGAAGAAACCGCCTTGCTGCCAGAGGATGAGGCGCGGCGCATGGATCTGGATGACATCGTTCTAGTGGTAGACGCGCAAATGCCCGTGCGGGCCAAGCGGATCAAATACTATGAGGATCGGTTTTTTAAGCAGATCTTCGACAAGCAGACCGGCGATCTGCCGTATCCGTCCGCCGGTGACCAAATGCGCGGGCTGCAAGGCCAGATAAAGGCGCTCGAGGCGAAGATTGGGGCGCTTGAGGTGCCGAGAGCAGTTTCAAATGAGGGCTCTGACGGCGGCGGGAAGCGGCGCGAAGAGATCGACGGTTTGGCTAACGAAGAACGGGGGGCTGTGTCAGGCGAAAAGGCAAGTTTGGATGAGTATCAGACTGGAACTGAAAGGGTGAAACGATTTATGGAAGAGGCTGCTAGAGGATGACGGGCGGATTCGGACATTTGCTGCGAGCATAGTTTGCAGCCTTAGGGTAAACGAAAGCGGACCTTTATTCAGCTCACACCCCACCAAAATTGCACGACAAAGCGAATTCTCAATCACGATTTCTTCCCAATAGATCAGCAATCTTATAGCGTTTAGAAGCCATCAGTTGGAGCTTTGTCCCTATGAAAATTGAAAATACCAGATTTCAAATGCCTGTGGGTCAGGGTTTTTTCCACGCGGGTTGGGTTGGTTTCCCAGAGGCCGAAGAGAGGTTCTTCTACGTCTACGATTGCGGCGCCATGAACAAGTTCGCGTTCGAGCGAGACCGGGAAATCAAAAAGCTGAACGCGCTTGTTGGTGACGGAGCGCGGCTCGATCTTTTGGTAATCTCACATATGCATGCAGATCATGTGAACGGCATAGAAGCACTCGTGACTGACGGAAAACTCAAAGTCGACACGATCATGATGCCAATGATTGAGATGAAGGAAAGATTGCTCTCTTTCGCGACAACTGCCTATGAAGATCCAGCGTCAGCCGAGTCTAATTTTTTCAAGGATTTCATCGTAGATCCAGTTGCTGCTGTTTCGCGCTTTGGACCCAGGAACATTCTGCTCGTCGGGCGTGGGGATGGAGGGGCACCGGGCAGTGGATCGCCTGACGACAGCCCATTGGATGGCGGTCCCTATCTATCTGGTGAGGGCCGCGGGTACACATGGAAACTGGTTGGGCAGGGCTCCGCAGACGTCCGGTCACTAGATGCTGACCGCCCTCAAATCGTAGCTATACCCGACACCTCAGCCATAAAGGTCTTTGAGTTTGGGAACTGGCAAGACGCATGGCTAATCGCGCCTTATGTTGATGAAGAAATCACAGCCAAGAATGATTTATTCTTAACTAACCTGGCCAACGAATTGCATATTACTGTGGCCGAACTTGAGGGCCGTCTTTCAGACAGCTCTTTCAGTCTAGATCTTATTACCAATCACGCGGACAAACTCCAGTCTGCCTTCAAATCTTGCCACGGAAATCTCAACCGCACTTCCCTTTGCCTCTACTCAGGTCCCGCTGCTTCGGTCGCGGTCGAGCATGGTTGTCAAGTGCAGCATGGCCCATGGGTTTCCAACTTGGGTCACCAACGGATCGCATGGTTAGCAACTGGGGATGCCAAGCTGTCAAAGGATGCCAAGTGTGACGCCCTCCTGGCGCATTTCAAGGACCATTTGGACAAGGTGTCGACACTCACCTTGCCGCATCACGGCGCTGCGGGAGATTTCAATCAAAAGCTATTGACGTCAACGAAACCGAGCTTTTGCCCGGTCGCTGCGGATGAAGTGAACGATTGGCAACATCCAGCCGCAAGCGTAACGCGATCTGTTGCGTCAGAAGGAGCTATGTTGCTCGTGGTCAATGCCAACGAAACCACTTCGGTTCGAGAATACGTGTGGACAGGCACGCCTTAGTCAAGCCTGAAGCTAGGATTACGACAATTGCGTATGGACGACTGCGGTAGCCCGCCAATCGTGACAACTCCCTGTGATTAAGGCACGCAACCGAAAGCAGCCTTACAACATTTGAGCTCCTGCGCTACCGTAAGTTGGTAAAGAGAAGAGCGAGATTCACTTGGAGTGGTTTTTTGATCAATTTTAGAAAAGGGAGCAAAGACGAGTTCGCGAAACTTACCCCTGAAGCAGGGTTTGATGATCGCGCCGATATTATCCGGCGGCATCTGGCAGAGGTTTTTGGCTCCAAGAACCTGTCTTTTCTCATTGGGTCCGGTTGCTCATCCTACATGCAAGAAGGAAATGAGCTTGGCATTCCGACTATGGGGCCGCTCGCGGCAGAGTTTCAGGCAACGCTTCAGGGTATGCCTGGTCTCCCTGGGTTTGGTGCCTTTGTGACTCCTGAACAAGGAGATGCGCTCAGAGACAGGCTTGGTATCGACCTCACGCACGAAGACTTCCAAAAGAACCTAGAGCGGCTGATGGAAGTTCTGATGATGGCGCAGCAATTTTGCAAGACGAGCGCCAAGGGGGAGCTTCAGGAAGCACTAGCAACCGTCGAGACCGTCATTGCTGGCGTCAAAAAGTTCATCCTTCAGAAATGCACCGAAGGACAGTTTGCAAAAGGCGACGAAACAATAGTGACGCTGTACCGGCGTTTTTATCAGTCGCTGGCCACTCGATCCCGTGGTCTTGCGCCTCCTTGGGTTTTCACCACCAATTACGACCTCTTCAACGAGCGGGCAATGGACCGTTCCGGCATCCCTTACTCCAACGGGTTCGCGGGTACGGTCGAGCGCCGCTTCAACCCTTCCACATATCGCCGTGCCTTGGCTGAGCAGCTCGATATTTCTTCAAAGAGGTGGGCAGCGGTCGATGGATATGTGCATTTCTGCAAGCTCCACGGCTCCGTAAACTGGACGGAAGAGAACGCTGGCCTTTTCCCTATCAGAGAGTCTGCCGACAAGCTCGACCCTATTCAAGACCGTGTTATGATCTATCCGACGCCCTCGAAACAGACGGCGAGTTTTGGCTCGCCATACTCAGACATGTTCCGTGAGTTTCAGCGGCAGGTCGTTCAAGACCAGAGCGTCCTCTTCGTCATTGGATTCAGCTTTGGGGACGAGCACATCAACAACATCATTTTTCAAGGTCTAACCCTCCCGGGCTTTCGCCTGATCGCGTTCCTCAATCCTGAAGACGCCAGCAATCCTGTGACGCAAGAGCTGGTGGCACTAGGAGACCCGAGGATTTGGTTCATCTGGGGCAGCGACGAAGAGACGGGCAAAAAGGCGCACTATTTCGACAGCATCGTGCAGGATTTAATGCCGACGAGTGCGGATCAGAAAGAAGAGCAAGCCATCGAGAAAGTTTTCAAGAAGCTGCTTACCAAGCAGCAAGGTGGCGAAAATGGCGAGGGATGAGGCGAGTCGTGCCATAGGTAAGATCGTCAGCGTTTCGGCGGATCGTTTGGTCGTCGAGCTGCATAGGGGCAGCGATAATTTCACAGTCGTTGGTTTTGATGATGTCCATTACGTCGCGACATTGGGATCGTATCTGATGGTGCCTACCCAATCCGAGTATGCCGTCTTGGAGGTTATCGGCCTCCGAGAGAAAGATTTTTCACCAGCCTACGGCAACGCAGCAGAGATGGACAAAGCCACAGCGGCAAAGTTCCTTGACGTGGTTCCAGTCGGCTCCATGCCTGTCCAAGGAGGCTCTTTCAAATTCGGCGTCTCAACCTTTCCCCCACTTTATGCAGATGCCCTTTATGCGCGTGATGAAGACCTAGACCGCATCTTCAACGTCGAGCAACCGGCAGATCGGGAGACAAAGACGGATGCTGAGGGGGCTGAAAAGGAGGGAACAGTTCCTCATACAATCGAGATAGGCACGTCAGCGGTTTTCAAGGATTATCCTGTGAAGGCGCAGCTTGACGCGCTTTTCGGTGGGCATGTCGCTGTTCTTGGAAATACCGGAAGCGGAAAATCTTGTACTGTAGCTTCGATTTTCCAGTCGGTTTTCATGAAGCCTGACGACTTTGGAGCGCTTGGCGCGGCCTTTGTGATATTCGATGTCAACGGCGAGTATCGGCAAGCACTCGACAACCTGCCATGGTCGATCAATTCGAGCTACCTCAAAGCCACCGATCCAGGTGCAGAGATCGAGGCTTCAACGAGGAGCATTTTAGGGAACGAAGAAATAAGCCGCTTCCGGCTGCCGCATTGGTTCATGACAGTCGATGAATGGGCTCTCCTGTTGCGCGCCAGCGAGCGATCACAGCAGCCCGCGCTTAGGACTGCACTCGGCCTCACCACGCTATTCGCAGAGCAGGAAGACGGTGTCGTAGAAGACAACGATGGTATCGCGACAATCCAAAATCATGTTCTTGCCAAAATTGTCCTGGCGATCCTGCAAAGTGATGCCAGCAGCGCCAGTAAGTCGGACCGTGTTTTGTCGATTCTTGCGTCTTTCAATACGCAAGAAATCAGCATCGCAGCTATCAGGCATAGAGTTGGCGTGAACTATGGACAACTCGCTGACGCGGAGGGATTGGCAGAGTTTTTATCGGATTTTGTCCAGGAGGAACCTGTCCTACCAACGTATGCGAACAAGCCCTTCACATTCGATAGGCTTCAGGCAGCACTCGATCTGGCGCTTCACTATGAGGAAGCAAACGGAAACAAACAGATACGAGATTATTGCTCGCAGATGGTAACGCGCTTAAAGTCAGTTTCCGATAACCCTGACTTTGAGTTTTTGCGGGCGTCGGTCGAGAATTTAGAAGATCATGATAGGGAGCCAACCTATTTCGTGGACCGCCTCTTGGGCATTGCCAGAGATGGGGGGAGCTACCAGAAACAGCGGCAGCTTTGCATCATTGACCTGAACGACGCTTCCGACGAGATCGTGGAACTTGCCTCCGCCGTTGTTGCGAGGCTGATCTTCGATCGGATGCGCCGAGCAACGCCCCGAAATAAGATGCCTGTTCATCTGATCCTTGAAGAAGCGCACCGTTACATCTCCGAGCGTCCAAGTCGCTTCGCCATTGACGCAGGCATCACCTTTCAGCGGATTGCCAAAGAAGGCCGGAAATATGGGGCTTTCTTGATTGTGGCTTCACAACGGCCGAGTGAGCTCTCGAAGACGGTTCTCTCGCAGTGTAACAATTTCGTCATTCATCGCATCCAGAATCCCGATGACCTTTCGCAGATCAAGCAGATGACGCCATTCATCTCGGAAACCGTGTTGAAGCGTCTGCCGTCGCTACCAAAACAGCACGCGCTGATTTTCGGAAGTGCTGTAAAAATTCCGACCACCTTCCGCGTCAGAGATGCTGATCCCACGCCCAACAGTGATGACACTCAGGTTCGTGATCTTTGGTATGTCCCCCAGAATCCGAGTTTGCATTGGAAAGAGTAGGTTCTTCGACTCCCATTTCTGAAAAAATGGTAACACGATAGTTCTATTATTGCTGCGCTATCGATCAAGGCCAGCTTTAGGAAAGCTGCACTCCGGCATTAGCCGCTCCGCTCATGCTCCGGTTGGGACCGGTGTCAGTTTGGGGCATCAGCAAGTCCCAATATTTCACGGAACTGTGCTCTGAACTGAGCCGCACCGCCGTTGGCTGGGTGACGCAGAGCATTTGCCTGCACGCCTAGATCTTGGAGGTGATCTCTTGCAACATTACCAACGGCGACAAGGTGACAGTTGTGGGCAAACAGAGCTCTCAATTCCACAAGGAAATGAGCACTGGCCGCTATCTCCGCTCTGGTCGGCTTCCGATTTGATAATCGATTGGCCTCCTGATGGGGGTGGAAGGGAAAGGTATTCCAGAGAACCACATTGCGGGATTGCCTTGTCTCCATTAGCTCTTGCCAAACAACAGTTGCTGTTGGCTCGGCGAAGCCGCCCTGCCGAACTGCATCTTTAGCTGACGCATCGATATGGCTAGTTCGTTCAAATAGACCATCCTGACCAAGGATGTCATGTTCTGTGACGAAGTTCAGCCCTCCGGACAAAAGCCGTTCACTGGTCATTGCCAGACCAGAGAACCGCGCTCCTTGATACCCAGGCGCTTCTGCTACCATGATGATCCGTGCAGTTTCTTGTCGATGCCGCAGATATGCGGCCAACTGGAGGCATCTTTGACAGAATGCTTCCTGTGAGGTGTCGATACCCGGTTCGTAACAATTGTATGGATTTGCCACGTTTTCGGTGGCCGCTCGTCCTCGTAGTTGGGCTATAAACTGATCAACACTCATTGAGTTTGTTTGGCATGTGCCGGATCAGATTTAAAGAGGGATCGAACGGCAGCTTTGGCGAAGCTCCGCCACAGCATGCTTGCCTGTGACTAAGGTCTGGTTTGGCCGAAATACCTATTCCAGCCGCTTTGTCCGTTCAGCCACCCTCTGAACCATCGAAACAGTCGCACCGCCTGCCTGCCGTATCCCAGCTCCCGCAATTTCAGCGTTCGACCTGGTCCCAAACCGCGCCCTCGCTCGCGAGCCCTTGGTGCCGATCAACCCTTTTGCGAAACCGCCAGGGCCTGGAATGCTCGGCGGTCCGGCCATCATGAAGTTGCCTGAAATAGAACGCACGATCAGAGGGGTGGCGATGATCATGCCGCCCGCGAGGAACATCATCATGAAGAAGGGCACCAGCGCGCCGATATTGCTCGCTCCGGAGGGATCTCCGAGTTCGGTCATGAGCGAGCGCGACATGCCCACAACGGTGGAAAACACGCCCGCGATCACGAGGGGGTAGAGCGCGTAGGATACTGTGCTGGACAGCCAACGGTGGAAATAGTCCTTGCTGACATCGAACAGTGAAAGTGCGATCATGATTGGGGCGATGCCGATCATGAAGGCCAGCATGATCTTCGCGAAAACTAGGACAAGGCCGCAGAGCGCGCCGATGACGCCTAGGAGGAATGCACCGATTGCGCCGATGAGGGCTCCGGCCATCCAATGCATGTTGTCACCGGCCGCGTTCAGGTAGTCGCCAAATTCTTCGATGAGGTCATCAAAGGCGCTAGCAAAATAGGCCGCGCCAGCCCCGCCACCACCAAGCCCCGCCACCATGCCGCCCGCGAGTTGGTCGAGCCCATCGATCAGCGCGCTAGCCACGGCGTTGAATTGGATCCAGTTCATGGCAAACAGCGAGATGAGCATGAGTTTGAGCGCGAACCAGAAGGCGGTCCGCCCGTCCATGGATTTGTACTGAAACACCATATTGATGAACACGCCGATCACGGCGAGCGTCGAAGCGACAGCGATGACGCCGCCAAGCTGACTGGCGACGTTGCCAAAAGTGGTTTGGGCTGCGTCGTCCAGAAAGTTGTCGGTTGTCTCGACCATCCAGGTGACGACGCCCATTGGGTGCTCCTATGCTTTTTCGGTTGGTTTGACACGCCAGATGTCACGCTTCAGGAAGGCCTTCAGGATGTGCTCGCCATCGAAATCCGGCACGACCGAGACGAGCTCCCAGCCATCCTGACCAAGAGCAGTCAGTTGCGCCTCGATCTTTGGAGACTTTGTCTTGGCGGTGTTGAGCTGTTCAATCTTGTATTCAAACATGAGCTGTTTCCTTTGAATGGGCCGGATCAATCGGCAGGTAAAATTCGGTAATGCCGCGCGCACCTTCATGGCGACCGGCTTGAATGATCACATCGATGGACCGGGTGATGTAGTCGTTCATGTCTTGATAGGTCATGGGCACATCGGTTTTCAGGGCGGCGATGGCGAGGCGCTGGACCGCTAGTTGAGGCGTCTCGGCGTGTAGCGTGGTTAGTGAGCCACCATGGCCGGTGTTAATGGCCTCGAGGAAGGTCATGGCCTCCTTGCCACGTACTTCGCCCAAGACGATGCGGTCAGGTCGCATGCGCAGAGTCGAGGTCAGCAGGACATCAGCGCTGCGGGTAGCTTCATCGCGGTCAGACATCAGTGTGACAACGTTGGGCTGCCTCGGACGCAGTTCAGCGGCTTCTTCGATGGTGATGATGCGCTCGTCAGCGGGCACGAATGAGAGGATCTTGCGCGCAGTAACGGTTTTGCCCGTCGAGGTGCCGCCGGACACGATCATGTTGAGCTTGTGTGTGACGCAGAACTTGATCGCGGCGTCGATCTGACCGGTGGCCACGACATCTCTTAGCTCGGCATTGCGCCTGCGTCTTGCACCTTCATTGCTGCGCTCTTTTCCGAACAGGTAGGACAGTTTGATCTGGTCCAATGGCAGGTCGGCGAAGAACCGCAAGGAAATCGCGTAACCGCCATCAACGGCGGGAGGCTGGATGACCTGAGCGCGGATCGGGCGGTCACGGTAGATGATGCTGACTGACACAATGGGCTTGGTTCGGCTGAGCGTGGTGTTCGCGGCGGAAGCAATCTGATTGCCAAGGTCTTTGATTTCATTGGGTGAGAGCTGTCGATTGACGCGCCGCATAAAGCGATCCCCCTGAAATTCCGCCCACAGCGTGCCGTCGGGGTTGATACAAAGCTCGATCAGCTTGGGATCACGCGCCTCGGGGATCTTGTCCATCGAGCTTTGCAGATAGCTGGCGGCCATGGTCAGAAAATCTCCAGATCACGGTCGACCATCACGGTGACGCGGGCACCTTGATCGACATAGATCACGGGCGAGACGGAGAGATATTCGCCAATCACGCTTTGCGCGCTGTCCTGGAGGTCTTCGCCAATTCCTTCGAGCACATCTGAGGTGATCTCATCTTCAGTGTTTTGCGCAGCCACTGCGGGCAAGGCTCCGATCAGAGATATCAGAGCAGCGGACCCGAACCGCGTGCCGAAACGACTGTCAACAAATCCAGTTGTGCCGGACCGCCCCAGTTCATCGCCACCGAAGGCGCTGATTTCGACGGTCTGGTTGCTGGGAAGAATGATCCGATCCCAGGCGATGGTCACGCGCTGTTGCGCGATATCGAGGCCAGATTGATACCGCCCGATCAGACGCGCGCCACGCGGGACCAGAACCCGTGAGCCATCATAGGCGTGGACATCTTCAGACACCATCGCGCGGACCTGACCGGCGAGCGAGCTGTCTATTGCGGTCTCCAGCACGGCCTGGATCATCGTGCCCTGAACAACGGTGTTTGACGGGTTCACGATCAACTGGGCTTGCGTCACCTCAGCAGGTTCAGCGCCGTTGCGAACAAAATCTGTGTCGCCATCAAGCCGTCGCTGCTGCGCGGTGGTTTCATTGTTGCCGCCTCCGGTGCCGCCAAAGGCGATGATTGGGCTGGCGATGCGGGCTTGGAGTTCCTCAAGTTCTGCTTGCCGCCGCCGCTCGAGGTCCTGAAGGCGCAGTTCTTCGGCCGTGGGACCAGTTGGTGCGGGCGTGCGCGGGGTTTCCAGGCGCGCAAGCTCCAGATCATTCTGCAGTCGCTGGATTTGCCGGGCACGTTCCTCCAACTCCTCGCGCAAGGCGGCTTGCGTTGCTGCTGCCTCGCTGCGCAGGGCATCGATCTCTGCGCCTAAGGTATCAAGCGCCTCCGTGTCGACAGCAGGGGCCTCAGGTGCTGGCGCGTTGCGCAGCGCTTCAAGCTCGGATTGCATAGCGTCCATTTGCGCGCGCAGCTCTTCTGTCTCGCTGTCTGGTTCTGACACCGCTGGCGGCGGAGAAGTGTCAATTGGCGCAGGGGTTGGCTCGAGCGCACCAAACCCCGGACCCGCCGCTTGGAATTCATCCGGTGAGGCGGTTTCAAGGGCGTCCTGTTCAGAGCCACCGGAAAACAGCAGTAACAGGCTGCCGAGGGCTACGATGCCCCCGATGGCGAGGGCAATAGTCAGAAATGACGGACTCTTGGGGATCTTTTGTGTAGCCCCTTCAATTGCTTCTAGGCGTTTCTTCAACTCAGCCGTTTCACTCATTGTGATTTGCCTCGCTCATCTCCTGCACGCAAATCTCGTCCTCGCCGAGCCTGAGAACCCATCGATCGCTGACACCTGACACGCGGATCACGCCGTCTGGCCGCGCGAGCGCATTCACGCTCCGCTCATTGCCCCCAGACCATCGAAAGATCGCGGGAAGCGGTGCGTCCGCGGCAAAACGGAAATAGGTGAATGTGCCGTCATCCCAAATCTCGCGCGGCGTTATCTCGGATCGCGCGCTGACGCCGTAGGCGTGGTTTGCTGGCTGGTTTGTCGTAACCCGCGATTGCCGTGGTGCCGCTTCTGGATAGGTGAAACGAATGACATAGAAGGTCGGTGAGCTCGCTTCGGTCACGTTGAAATAATAGCTGCGCCGGTTGGTGTAGACGGTGATGTTTGTATGCGCGCCGCGCGTGACCGGCTTGATCGCAAAGGCCTGCCCACCGGGCACGCCGTCCAAAAGGAACCCTTCAGTGTCGCCTGCAATGATCGAGCGGATGGTCTCGCCTTGGCCAAATTCTATGCTGGTCACATGTGTTTGGCTGGTGCGGATGCGGTAGACCTGCCCATCCTGATAGGTGGCCAGCCGGACGCGGGCATCATAAGGACCTTGGCGCGGCTGGGTTTCGGCAAAGGCGGTGCCAGCAAGCGGAACAAGGAAGGCGAGGATCAGGAACAGGCGGCGCATTGGTTACTCCAAACGATCCGAGCGGATCGCGTATTCGGTGACAGTGAAGCCGAAGGGGTTCTGCCAGACATCATCGATCGACCGGCTATTCTCGGGCCGAAACTCAAACATCAGCGTTGCGGTGAAGAGCCCGTTTTGCGTGCCGCGTGGCGAGTTGAGCCGCTTGCGAAGGCGCACCTGGGCACGGTTGGCGCTGATGTGGGTGATCGACAGAACCTCGACATCAAGCCGGGCATCTGTGCCGTAGCTGTCGGGCGGATAGGCTTCGTGGCCACTTGTCCAAAGCGCGCGCAGCCCTGCGGCGGCCGCGCCGTCCGACTGGTCCAGGACCCGCCGCACACGCACATCGTTGTCGAGCTGATTGTACGTCTCTCGATCAATGACATAGCGATAGACCTGTGCCTCAATGATAGCGGGGCGTTCCGTGAGTGAGACCGCTTCAACCACGGCATTGGGGAGGGCCATGCCGGTTTCGCTATCAAAGGGCACGATCATGGGTGGCGGGTCCACGTCGAGCAGGGCCGCAAGGGCGGCGGCGAGGCAACCTGCCATGCCAAACGCCATGCCTGTCAGCCCCAGTTTCTGCCACATGAGCTCGCGTCGTCGTGCGCCGTAGACGAGTTCTTCTTCGATGATTTCTGCCTCGCTGTTCATAAGGTCATTCCGCGCGCAGGTCTGGCAGGGTGAAATCCATGTAGCGACGTTCTTCGGCCAGCGTGGCGGCATCAACCACGCCGGATTGGCCCGCGCCGACGGTCTGAATTGCTTCGAGTTCCCACATGCGCGTCATGGCGATCGCGAGTTCAGCTGTGACGCGGGTGTTGTGATCGACGGCTTCCTTGAGCGTTTCCATATCGGGGATCAGTGAAACCAGCTGTTCGACCCGTTCGAGGGATTGCGCAGCTTCGTCATAGCTGTTCTCAGCCGCTGCCGACATCACCGCCCCGGTACCCGCCTGGCTGGCGATGCGTTCCGCGCCTGGATTGCCGCTGCTGGCCATGTCGGACAGGCTGTCTTGGTCAAAACCTGCATCTTCGAGCGCCTGTGTCATGCGGCCTTCCATCTGAGGGGCTGCGTTGCCGATCAGGCCGCTGAAATCACCGCTTTGGATTTGGCGGATGGTGCCAAGAAGATCGCCGAACTCTTGGTCTAGAAGCCCATCGAGATCACCGCCCATGGCCATCTCGATGATATCCGTTGCGCCGGTCAGGGCAGCGTAGGTCTCATTGAGCGTGTCGAGTTGCTGCTGCACCAGATCGAGCTGTTCGAGAAGCGTGTCGAGCTGGTCGGTCTGGATCCCGAAATCCTCCAGCATCTGCTGCAGCTGACGAATTTCCTGCGCGATGTTGCGCGTGTCGACCGTCGGAACGCCTTGGGCAGACACAGGTGAAGCAACCAGCAACGTGCAAGTGGCAACGGTGGATAGAAAGCGGATCATCGGAGTGCCTCCAGATCGAATTGCATGAAGTCTTGTTCTCGCGCCTGAGCGGCCGCCATGGCCAGTTCTGCGGCGCTAAGCCGACGGGTATGGGCGGCCTTGAGGCGCGTGCGAATTGCGATCAGTCGAGCGAGCTCGGCCCGCGCGTAGGTGTTGAGCGACATGGCCGCGTGAATGTCATCTGTCTCGCCAATGCGGGTGATGATGTCCTGCACCCGAAGCGCGGCCGCTTGAACTGAGACCAATGAGTAGTCGCCATATACCCCCGCGCCGAAGGAGGTCAGGCTCATGGTGGAGTTGGCAAGCAGAACGGGATCAATCGTGCCAAGCGCATCAACGCCACCGACGCGGGCAAGGTAGAGATTGTAGCGCTCAGGTATGACCTGAACGTAGTGTTGGGTCTCAGCAAATGGCGGCACGCCGCTGTAGCGCTGCACATTGCCGGGACCGGCATTGTAGGCCGCCAGACCGTGAATGATGTTACCATCAAACATGGCCAGCATCTGCGCCAGATAGCGCGCGCCACCGGTGACCTGGATGTAGGGGTTTTCGTAGTAGGCTGGATAGATCCCGAGATCCTGCGCTGTGCCGGGCATAATCTGGGTCAGGCCAAAAGCGCCGACAGGGGAGCGCGCGCCGATGGTGAAGCGGCTTTCCTGCCAGATCAGCGCCTGCAACAGGCAGCGCCATTGCTTAGGCGACAGACCCGCCGCGCGCACGCCAGACATATGGTGCGTTTCCTGAGCGGCGCGAATAATCAGCTGTTCGATGGAGCCGGAGGCATCGCCGAACATCTGAGCTGCGCCGGGGTTCGGGTCGTCAGTGCCATAGAGCACTTCAGCCGCTCTTTCCGGCGAAGACCCTGCCTCCAAGCTTGCGACCAGTGCGCCAGAGTTCCCGCTGGCAAGTGTTGAAACATCGAGGATGTCTTCCAGCGCTTGAAGTTGCTCTTGCTCGAGCTCCTCTAGTTCTTCCTCTTTGGTCAGCCGATCCCACTGCAGCGCCAGATCTTGTTCGCCCTGCTGCAGCACGCGCTCGCGCTGCAGGAACATGCCCGCATCAAAGGTTGGCACACCTTGGGCAAAGGCCATTGGCGCGGCCAGCGAAACCAAGCCCGCAAGGATATGTGGGCGGAAGCTATTCACCCAGGCTACCAATCGGTCCGAGCAGCTCAAAATTACAGTCGCTGCGGCTGACCTCAGCAAACGAGTTGAAGCACTCTGCCTCTGACGGCCGGTACTCCGCGCAGGCTGTCAGGGTCAAAAGGGTGAGGGTCAGCACGCAAAGTCTACGCATTAATCTGTCTCCAAAAATCTGGGTTCTGGCGGTAATCTGCGCCCACCAGCGCTTCGCCTTTTTCCATGCCGCCAAGGATCGTGAGGTAAGGGCCAAGGGCGCTTAGATCAGCGTCGATCACCACCGAGCCTTGATCATCGCGTACCAGCGCCAAGCGGGAATTGCTGCCTGTGCCGAGCAGAACGCCGAGTTCTTTTTCGGTGAGACCGAGCATGGTGTAATCACTGGCCGAGGCGCGGATGTTTGGAAGCAGAAGCTGCGTCGGCACCGCCTCGACAATCGTCTTGCCGGTGCGGGTTTTCTCAAGCTGGCTTGCGTATTGGGTCATCATCACGACGACCGCGTTCTGTTTGCGCGCCGTGACCAGCCAGTTGCTCAGCCGGTCGGCAAAATACGGGTTGTCGAGCGCTTTCCAGGCCTCATCGATGATAATCAGCGTCGGTTTGCGATCCTCGATCACCCGCTCCACCCGCCGAAACAGGTAGGACAGGACCGCCATGCGTTCCTTCTCACTTTCGCTGTCGAGAATGCCGGTCAGGTCGAACCCCACGACATCACCATCGAGCGAGAAGGTATCCTCGGCGCTTTGCCCAAAGATCCAGCCATAGCGACCATCAGCGGTCCATTCCTGAATCCGTTCGAACAGATCCCCTTCGTCCGCCCCTGCCACAAAGAGCGAGGCCAGATCCTGCCAGTTGCGAAGGGCGGCATCGCTCGCCCCGGCGTTTTGGCGCACCACTTCTTGGATGCGGTTGATCTGAACCGGGCTCAGGGGCTTGTCGGCACGATGCAGCAGCGTGGCCAACCAATCGGAGAGCCAGGCTTGCCCGCGCCCGTCGATTTCCGTGCGTAGAGGGTTGAGGCCGGTTGCTTCACCCGCCTTAATGGCGCTGTAGCGCCCGCCATTGGCGCGCACCGCCATTTCCATGCCTGCGCGATAGTCGAAGACAAAGACGCGCGCGTCGCAGCGGCGGGCTTGGGTCATGAGGAAGGCTGACAAGACCGATTTACCCGAGCCAGGGCGGCCTAGGATCAAGGTGTGCCCGCCTGTCGGCTCTTTGTCTGGCTGACCCGTCTCATGGTAGTTGAACAGAAAGCCCGAGCGTTCAGGCGTCGGGAAGAGAGTGATCGGCTTGCCCCAAGGCACTTTGTGCCCGGGTTTCCCCAGTTGACCACGATGCAGCGCCGCGAGATCAGCAAAGTTGGTGTTGGTGATGGCGGCCTTGCGGCTGCGCATTTGCCCGTTGCCCGGATGCTGCGCGAAATAGTGGGTGCGCGCCGCAAAGCTCTCGTTCACTAGGTTTACGCCTTCACTGGCTGCGATGTTGCGTACCTCGGCGGCGATTGCTTCCAGCTTTTCCTCGGTCTCGGCGAAAACCGTAACCGTCATGTGATGGTCGCCGAAACTGAGCCGCTTGGATTCCAGATCGTCGAGCGCGTCGACCAGTTCTTCGGCGAGCGAAATCGCGCCATCATCGCTGGCCTTCATCAGGCGCTGTTGACGCTTAATCCGGCTGGCCATGATATTGCTGTTGATCGGCGTGAAGGAATGCGTGACCACCAGGTCGACGGGCAGGTTCAGCTCATCAAATATGGTGCAGTTGGTTTTGGCCGGGTAGGTCTTGATCGCAAAGCTCGTACCAAACCGCTTGCCCGCCGTCCCATCGTCCAGCGTAAAGCCTCGCCCCTGAAACGTGACGCGCGTGTTGGCCACATCCTCGGCAATGATGCCAAAGCGGGATTTTGCGAAAAGCGGTCGCTCTTGGCCGATGTTGAGCGACCCGAGGAACCCCAGAAGCTCGCCGTTTTCAGCCCCAAGGAGGCGCGGTTTCATCTCTGCAAAGGACGATAGCAGAAACCCAACGACCTCCCCGAGTTTGCGAAGTTGTTTGGCTGTCTGGTCTTTCAGCTGTGCGATTGAGTCTACACGCTTCAGGCGCAGCCGCGCGCCGAGGGGAGGACGCTTCAGCACAGTAAGAGTGAGGGTTTTGTCCCGCAGGCCTGCCTGCGCCATGGCCGTTTGCCAACGGCTGTCCAGCGCTTGTGCAAACCCTTCCTCGGGCACCGGCGGCAGCCTGGTCTCGATGGCCTTCGAGACCTTGTGAACGTAGAAACTGTAGTCTGGCCCAATCTGCGCAATGATTGCAGCAAAGAGTGCTCGGATCTTCTCCAGATGCGCGTCATCACTAGTCATGCTGTTGACCCCATCAAGGCGGATACACTGGAGCAGTGCATTGCCGCGCGTGCGGATCGTCACGTCATTCACGAGGCTGACATAGGGCAGCATGCTAGCCATCGGCCGCTCTTTGCGCGCCCAGTCTGGCAGCATGGTAAGGTCATCCGAAGGGTCAAGGAGCATAGCTGTCCCCCGAATGGATCTTGCGGTTGGGGGTGGGCGGCGTCTCCTGCAGTGCTGTGACCATCACCTCAAGAAAGGCCGGATCCCAGTCAGCGGCTTTCCACAGCGCGGGATAGGCCAGAGCGGCGATGATGATCACCGGCCAGCTCTGAACCCAGAGAAACAGCAACACAAACCCGAAGAGCCAGACCATGGCATACATGATCGGCAAGCCGATGAGCTTTGGCGGCCGGATCAGACCGAGGAAGAGGCGAGTTTGCGTTGCCATACCGGATTTACGCGCCCCAGATCGCGGTCACAATGGTCGGCGCAGCTGCAATGCCTGCAATCGCAACCAGCACCCAAAGGGCTTGGCGGAAGTCGAGGATGCCAAAGAGCCAGGAGAGGAACACACCGATCAAAGCCAAGGTGCCGATGACAATGCCCAAGGGGCCGGTGATCGTGTCGACGATCCCCTGCAAAAGGTTTTGCACCGGAGAGAGATCGATGCTCTGCGCAAAGGCCGGGTTGGCAATCATCAAGCTGGCCAGCGCCAGCGACAGGATCGTGCGGAATTGTGTGTGCATCAGGAGGCTCCAGTCAGTCGGTCACGCACAGCCATGACCCGGCGCACGTGATTTTGGGTTTCTTGGTAGGGAGGGATGCCGCCATAGCGCGCGACCGCGTCAGGCCCCGCGTTGTAGGCGGCAAGCGCGAGTTCGGGCGTGCCGAACTGTGCCAGCATCAAGAGAAGGTAACGAGCAGAGCCATCCAGGTTGGCCTGCCAGTCATGCGGATCCACGCCAAGCTGAGCGGCCGTCGCAGGCATCAACTGTCCAAGCCCAATCGCGCCTGCGGAGCTGCGCGCATTCGGGCGATAGGCGCTTTCGATCTCGATATTGGCTTGGAAGAGGGCCTGCCATTCCGTCACCGACAGACCCGCGCGGCGCAGCGCGGGGTGCCCGCCATAGCGATGCGCGGTGCTTTCAAGTGCAGCGAGGATTTCAGGGCGGGGGATTGCTGGCGCAGGCGAAGGGCGGGGCGCTTGCGGCTCAGGGGCTGAAAAAACAATCAGTTCTGGTGGGTTCGCGCCAATACCGTCGACATAACTCTGTGCGAAACTCAATTGCGGTTCTTTGGACTCCAGCTGACCATCAGCCAGCATGGAAAGAACGAAGCCTTCTGACGAGGCAGGGGCAGCAAGGAATGCTGCGAGGACGGCAAGTGGCTTAGCTCGCGTCGTCCAGTGTGTGCGAGGCGACCTTGCCTTCGAACATCGGGATCGAAATAATCGACACGCCAAGTCCGGCAAGGAAACTGGATAAGCCGTTGATAGTCTTGAACTTTCGGGCGGCCATGTTGTTGCGCGCAGTAACGAGTAGGCGGCGTGTCTCGCCGTCTGGCGAGACGCAATGCACGGTCCAAACTCCGGACCACTGAGCACCTGTACGTGTGGGCGTAACTCGGCACACGACATCCGCCGAATGTCTTTCGGCAAGCAGTGTGCGCAGCCCGTCTTCGCTGACAACATTGGGGGCGTCTTGCATCAAATTCATAGGATCGAGCCTTACAGAATTGTGCATTGGCCCGGTAGTCCCTCATGGACTACCCAACCGATACAATATTATAATCTTGCAATCAATAGGTGTAATTTGCGTTATTGCGCCTTTCATGCGTTGAAACGAATTTACTGCAACGGAGTGGCTGAGCCAAGATAATATGGCGCTTTTGAAACAAACATGGGCGGCTATGGCTGTTTTGGGTTGTGGTTCCGCCGCGATCGCGGGCAGTTGCCTGCCGCCTGTGCCGCCATGGATGCCCACCGATCCCGATGATGTCAGGGCATATGCTGACCTGTTGAAACGCGACGCAGAGGCATACTTTAACGATGCCGAGCAGTACTTCCGGTGCCAGGACCAAGAGCGACGTGAGGTTTTTGAGCAAGTGCGGGCAGTCAGCGAGGACTATGCGCGCGTTTTGGAAGTTTCGAGGAGTGGTAGTTAGGAGTGGCTGCGTCGTCGCGAAAGCAGCCACTCACAATCATGGAGGCGAAGGTCGGCCATGCGGGACTTTGCTGCCGTTCGCTGCGGACGCACAGTTTCCGTTTCAGTTGAGAAGACCTTTTGGAGAAACGGCGGAGAAAGGACATTCGCTACTGTGGCGATTTTGCCTTGTTGTCGGGGGTTATGCAGCCATTCAGCGTGAGTTCATTTGAAGGAAGTCATCGACAGAAGGGTGAGTTCTCAAGCATTCATCAACCAGCTACGGCGGCGGTCACGATAATTTCGACACGCAGGTCGGCATCCGCCAGTTTGGCTTCTCCGCAGGCGCGTGCTGGGGCTGCGCCTTGGGGGACCCATGCGTCCCAGACCTCATTCATCGCATCGAAATCCGCCATATCTGCGAGCCAGATCACCGCCTGCAACACATGCTCGCGCGATGACCCCGCTTCGTGCAACAGCCTGTCGACCCGCCCGAGGCAGTCTTCGGTCTGTTCGGCCACGGTGGTCCCGCTGCCGACTTGCCCACAAAGGTATACAACGCCCCCGTGTTTGACGATTTTACTCATACGTTGATTGGTGTGGATGCGTTCGATCATGATCATACTCTTTCAGGGGTCGGAAGGGGAGAAGTCACGGACTGAGCAGTGGTGTCGCGGCGGGTGAGATGGCGCAGGTAGCGGCGCTCAAACCCGCGGAAGGCCCATGTGATGCACAACACTATCAGGAAATAAAGTAGGGCGGCGGTGATGAACCCTTCATAAGCGAGGTAATAGCGCCCGTTCAGCCAGCGCCCAACGCCAAGGATATCTTGCAGGGTGATCGTGCTGGCGATGACTGAGCCGTGCAGCATGAAGATGACTTCGTTGGAATAGGCCGGGATCGCGCGGCGGAAGGCCGAGGGCAGGATGATCCGGCGCAGGCGGCTGCGGTAGGAATGGCCGGTGGCGATGGCCGCCTCGACCTCGCCGGTTGGCGTATCCGCAATGGCACCTCGCAGTAGTTCGGTCGTATAGGCGGCGGTGTTCAGCGTGAAGGCAATGAGCGCGCACCACCACGCCGAGGACAGGATCGGGTCCCACAGGAAGCTTTCGCGGATCACCTCAAACTGGCCGACACCGTAATAGATCAGATAGGTTTGCACCAAAAGCGGCGTGCCGCGAAAGACATAGGTATAGCCCTGCACCAAGGGGTTAAAGACCCGGTGTTTCGACGCGCGGGCAATGGCCATGGGGATCGACAACAAGCCGCCCAACAGCAGCGACAGGAAGGTCAGGTTAAGCGTCACCCAGACGCCATAGAGGAAACGGTCAAAATTCTCAGCGATCAGGGCGATGTCGAGCGGGATATAGGTCAGCAGGTTTTCCATCATCACGCCCTCACTACGCCACGGTTGTAGTGACGCTCCACCGCGCGCAACAGCAGGTCGGACACGCCAGTCAGCAACAGGTAGATGACAAATGCTGCCGCCATGAAGGTAAAGAGCTGTCCCGTCGAACGACCGGCGGTGAAAGCGTTATAGACCAAGTCTTGAAGCCCAATGACCGAGACCAGCGCCGTGGTCTTGAGTTGCACCAGCCAGTTGTTTGTAAAGCCCGGCAAGGCAAAGCGGACCATCTGCGGCCAGATAATATGACGAAAGATCAGCGATTTGCGCATTCCACAGCTGATGCCAGCTTCGATTTGCCCGCGCGGGATGGCCATGATCGCACCGCGAAAGGTCTCAGTAAAATAGGCGCCAAAGATTACACCGATCGTGCCTGCACCTGCGGCGAACTGGCTGACCTCGACATAGCCCCAGAGGCCCGTAATCGCGCCTATATTATTAAGCGTCACCTGACCGCCAAAGAACACCAGCAGGATCAGCACCAGATCCGGCACCCCGCGCACGATGGTGGTGTAGGCGCCGGCCAGTCGCTGGGCCAGACGGTTGGCGGAAAGTTTCGCCCAAGCACCGAGCAGGCCAAAGATCAAAGCGATGACCAGCGATGTGAGCGCCAGTTTGATCGTCATGATCGTGCCGTCGATCAATTGGGATTGATATTCCAAAAGCAGGTTCATCGCATGTTCCTCAAAGGATCATCAGGGCAGCGCATGGCCGCCCTGATGAATGGTGTAAGGCGAAAACTCACTCGCCCTCAGGACGGCCGCCGTAGATGTCGAAGGGGAAGTATGTGTCGTTGATCTCGGCATAGGTGCCGTTCTCACGAATGGCAGCAATGGCCTTGCTCAGATCTTCGCGGAGCGCGTCCTCGCCCTTGCGCACCGCGATGCCCACGCCTTCGCCGTAGCATTCAACGTCTGTATGATCGCCGCCGAGGAAGGCATAGTCGGCCCCTGCCTCTGCACTCAGGAAGCTTTCCTGTGCGATCAGGCTGTCAGAAAGCTGCGCATCCACACGGCCAAGGGCCAGATCGCGGAACACTTCATCTTGGGAGCCATAGAGGACGATCTCGGCATCGGGGAACAACTTTTCCGCGTAGCACTGGTGGGTCGCGCCGCGCTGCACACCGATGCGCTTACCGGCCAGACCTTCAGGCGTGCCTTCGAAGTCGGCGTCCTTGGAGGCCACCAGACGCGCCGGGGTCTTGTAGTATTTGTCAGAGAAATCAATCTGGCGCTTGCGCTCTTCGGTGATCGACATGGAAGCCACGATGGCATCGAACTTACGCGCTTTCAGTGCCGGGATCATGCCGTCCCATTCCTGCTCGACCAGTTCGCATTCACGCTGCATCTCGGCGCAGAGCGCCTTGGCGATGTCGATGTCAAAGCCGACAAGCGTGCCGTCGGATTCCTTGGAGGAGAACGGAGGGTAGGCGCCTTCGACGCCGATGCGCAACGTGTCTTGGGCGGCCAGCGGCAGGGCGACGGCGCTGAGGGCGATGGCAGCAACGCTGCTTAGGATGGTTCTACGAAACATGGTTTGGTCCTCTCTGTTGTGGTTGGTTAGTTCATCCGCGAAAGAAACGCTTGGAACTCTGGGGTTTGCGGGTTGGAAAACAACTCTGCGGGCGGGCCTTCTTCGCAGACCTCGCCCTGGTGCAGAAATACGGTGCGAGTGGAGACATCGCGGGCAAAGCCCATCTCGTGGGTCACGACCAACATGGTGCGGCCTTCTTCGGCCAGATCGCGCATGACGCCCAACACTTCGCCCACCAGTTCCGGGTCCAGTGCCGATGTCGGCTCGTCAAAGAGCATCACATCTGGGTCCATCGCCAGCGCACGGGCGATTGCGACACGCTGCTGCTGGCCACCTGACAGATGTGCGGGGTAATAATCTGCTCGGTCCGACAAGCCGACCTTGGCGAGCAGTGCTTCGGCCTTTTCGCGGGCTTGCGCCTTGGGGGTTCCCTGAACGTAGAGCGGGCCTTCCATGACGTTTTCCATCACGGTCATATGCGACCAAAGGTTGAAGCCCTGAAACACCATCGCAAGACGGGCACGCATGGCTTCGACCTGTCGTAGGTCTTGCGGCACGATCTCTCCCCGGCGGTTCTGCGTCATCCGCATTTGCTCGCCTGCCAACCAGACCTCGCCTGAGTTCGGCGTCTCCAGCAGGTTGATGCAGCGCAGGAAGGTGCTTTTGCCAGAGCCGGAGGCGCCGAGAATGGCGATGACCTCGCCCTTTTGCGCCTCAAGCGACACGCCTTTGATGACGTCATGCGAGCCAAAGCTTTTATGCAGGTCTTTGACTTTCAGGGCAGCGGGGGCGCTCATGCGGGTTCCTCCTGAGGGGGTGAGAGTGCGGCAAGCTCGCCCAAGGCAATCGGCTTGATCGGCGAGCGGGCGCGGGGTGGGGAGATGGGCTGGCTTGCCTTGCCTTCGCTGAGCAGCCCGCGCAGGGTCGCGTCACACATGCGGCCCTGACAGGGGCCCATGCCGCAGCGCAGGGATGTTTTGATCTGGCGGTGACCTTGGGCACCTTCGCGGATCGCTTGTCGAATGGCACCGGCAGAGACTTCTTCGCAGCGGCAGACGATGGTGTTGTCTGATGGGGCAAGTATATCGGTCGGCGGAGGGTATGCGGCATCAAGGAAGGGCCGAATGGCGCGGGCGCGGAACAACGCGGCGCGAGCGCGGGCGGCACGCTGATTGCGGGTGTCGCTACTTAGGCGGCCAGATTGGCACAGGATATTTAACCCAGCCAGTTCACCGGCAGATGCAGCCGCCTCCGCCCCGCCGATCCCGGCTCCGTCTCCGGCCACATGCAGGCCCGGCTGGTCGGTCGCGCCCCAAAGATCATGTTCGGGCTGAAAGGCACCCTGCGCGGCGTTCCAATAATGCTCGATCCCCGCAGCCCTTGTGATATGGGTGCCGGGGATCACCCCTTGGTGGGTCAGCAGCAGACCACAGGTAAGGCGTTGATCCCGCCCATTAGCCCGGAAGGAAAAGAGGATATTGCCGCTCTCGGTCGTGGTGGCGTGGAAGCCCGACGCAGCGGTGTAGCGCGGCACAGCCGCTTTGCGGATCTTGGCAATCAGGCTCAGCCCTTTCCGCAAGGTTGGCAAGCCAAACAGGGCGCGGGGCAAATGCGGTGTTGCGCTCAGCATCTGCGGGAATGTCTGTGTCTCCACCAGCGCTTGTGGGGGGCTACCGGCGTCAATCATCTGCGCCGCGATCAGATAGAGCAGCGGACCAGACCCCGCGAGCACGGCATCCTTGGGCAGCATCCCCGCTGTTTTCATCAAAATCTGCGCGGCCCCTGCCGGCATCACGCCGGGGAGCGTCCAGCCAGGAAAAGGCACGGGGCGTTCCTGCGCGCCGGTTGCCAGCAGCACATGGGCAGCCGAGGTCGTTTGACTTTTGGCGCCGCGCGACCATGTCACCTGCGGCCCTTTGTCAAGCCGCCAAACCGTTGCGCCAGTTAGGAGAGTGATGTGCGGATGGTCGAGCGCATCGACCAAATCTGTCCCGGCGGCATAAGCCTGGCCAAGAAAGCCGCGCTTGCTGCGGTTCTGAGCCACATTGCGATAAATCTGACCGCCCGGATGCGGCTGTTCGTCCAGTATCAACACCTGCAAACCGCCACGTGCCGCGAAGGCTGCGGCTGACATGCCCGCGGGACCAGCGCCGATGATAATTAGATCCACCTCAGCCACAATGACCTCCGTTCAAATCACGCAGGCCTGTTTGGCGCCGGACGGTCATACCCTCGCGCAGAAGGGTCATGCAGGCTTGGGTGTTGGGCGTGCCATCGACCTCAACCAGACAGTCAAAACACACACCCATCATGCAATAGGCCGTGCGCGGTGCACCCTTCACGGTCTGCCGCGTCCACGCGCCTGAATGGGCCAGCAGCGCCGCGGCAACAGTGACCCCGGCGGGCGCACTGGCAGGCGCGCCATCCAGCGTGAACTGCACGCGGTCCCCGGTCTCAGGCAGCGTGCGAAAGCGCGAAGCGACATTCATCGAAAGCCTCCAGTTCAGGGGTGGCGGATGTGTTCAAAATCCACTCAGCCAGCACACTGGCGTGTAGCGGGGCAAGCGTGACACCGCTGTGGCAGGTCACCAGAAAGGCACCAGGATGCATGCTGGATTTGGCATAGACCGGATAGCCATCCGGCGACATGACCCGCAGCGCGCCCCAAGCCCGGACAACCCGCACATCGGCGAGCGCCGGGAAAACCGTGACCGCATGGTGCGCGAGTTTGGACATGATAGGTAAAGTCTCATGATCATTAAGCCCCGCATTCGCCTTGGTGCCGCCTATCTGCACGCCGCCCTCGTCGACCTGCCGGATGGTGCTGGACAGGAACGGCAGGCGGTCGCCTAACTTTTCGGTGATCAGCAACTCGCCAAGCTGCGGCCTGACCTGTGTATTAAAGCCAAGATCCCGGGCCAGCGTGGCAGCGCCCAACCCGGCGCAGAGCACGACCTGCTCGGTGTAGAGCGTTTCCCCATCGGCCAGCACCAGCGCAAAACCACCCTTAGGCTGCGGCCTGATCGCGGAAACGGTTGCGCCCAGCCTCACATGCCCGCCCATCGTCTGAACCGAACAGCGAAGGGCGCGAAGAAAGCGGAGCGGGTTTACATGGCCATCGCAGAGCGAGAAGCTCGCGCCGACGACATCTGGCCCGATGCCTTGCATCTGGCTGCGCAGATCATCGCCGCTGAGCATTTCATAGCGGGCGCGCTTGCCCAAATGGATGGCCTGCTGCGCCAACTCTGCTTTGAAAGCGTCAAACTCTGTCGGATCGGTAAAAAACTCGTAGCCCCCAGGCTGATCCAGCGCCACGTCGATCCCCGACAGCCCTCGCAACTGTTGCGCGAAAGCGGGCCAAGCGGTCAGCGCATCCATTGTCCAATTGGCGTAAGGGGCGAAATCCCAGCCTTTGCCTTGGCCCCAAATGAGACCGAAGTTCCCCTGTGACGCACGCGCATCGCTATCTGCCCCGTCTAACACCCGAACACGCTGTCCGGCCATCAGCAGGCCGAGGGCCACAGACAGGCCGACAAGCCCGCCGCCGATGATGGTGATTTCTTGGGTGCGTTGCTGCATGCGATTCCTCCGCCGCCAAAATTGCAGCATTGCGCTCATAAGAATAATCGTAATATTTGCGCAAACCATTCTCTCAGGTTATGGAATTTCATGCTCCCTCGGCTCACGCACCGTCAGATCGAAGCCTTCCGCGCTGTGATGGAGACCGGCAAGGTCACCTCGGCCGCCGCTGTGCTGGGAACAACGCAACCATCGGTCAGCAAGCTGATTGCGGATTTGGAACGCGCCGCTGGTTTTAATATGTTTGAGCGACAGGGCAGGCAGGTCGTGCCCACCTCTGAAGCACGCGCGCTTTATGAAGAAGTTGAGCGGGCTTTCGTCGGGATGATGGAGATTTCCCGCGTTATCCAAGACATCCGAGACTTTCGGACCGGAAGCTTGCTGATTGCGGGGATGCCAGCACTGGCTCTGAAACTACTGCCCGATGTAATCGCCGAATTCATCGCAGCCGAACCCGGAATCACTGTGTCTTTGCGCACCAGAAGCTCTCAGGCGGTGCTACGTCACCTAAGTTCGCAGCAATTCGATCTCGGCTTTGCTGCTTTGGATAACGACCATCCCGCTGTCCTGCGCCGCGAGTTGTTCACGGCACCAATGTTGGCCGTGCTGCCCCTGTCTCACGAGCTTGAGCGGAAAACAGTGCTCTTGCCGGGAGATTTCGATCAGCGCCCGTTCATCGCGCTCGGCGCAGAAATTGGAACCCGCTCCGAAACCGATGCATTTTTGCTCGCGGGCGGTGCTCGTCCTCGGATCGTTGCCGAGGCGCAATTGTCTGCGTCGATCTGTGAATTGGTGGCCGCTGGGGCTGGCATTTCAATAGTAGAGCCTGTGACGGCAATGCATTTTGCCAACCTCGGTAAGATTCTGGTGCGCCCTCTGTCGCCTGTTCAGCCATTTCGATATGATCTGCTTCTGCCAGCCACCCGCCAACCGTCGCGCATAGCGAAGCAGTTTTTGAAATTAGTTGAAGCGCGATTTGACACGCTTCTTGGTGTTCATGGATAGTGTCTTGGGCGAATTTTCTATCATAATGAACGTGCGGGCCGAACGGCTGCATTAGGAATGCCGCAGTGCGGCAACGGCAGGTCAGGCCAGACCAGGGTCCGGGTAGGGTTGCCCCCTGCAAAGTATGCGTTACTGCGACTGCGAATAGCTTCAAACTCGGCACAGTCACTAAGGGCTCATTCCGGCCCTTGGCCGCGATTTGCACCAAGGTCCGGTTCTGCATTTTGCTCTGGGCAGATTGTCGATCGAAGCAGGCCGTCTTCGTGCAGCGCGGCCTGCGTGTCGCCATTATCCCACAGATAAAGTAGGCCGATTTCGTCGCCTGTTTTGATGCACGTTATACGGCCGATGGCTTCGGCGGTTGTGCGACCACTCTCAAATTCGGGCAAAACTAGCCCCTCTCGTTAAACAATTCCTTGGGAGTGACCTCGAGAGCATACGCGATCCGCTCTAGAACATCGATCGATGCTGAGAATTTCGCGAGCTCGATCTCGCTGATATAGCTGCGATCCAGGTCGGCAGCTAATGCTAATTGTTCTTGGCTCAACCCTCTGGAATTTCTTAGATTCCGGATATTTAACCCTACTTGTTCCCGTAATTTCATGGCCTGTATTCGGCCAGATCACAAGAACCGCTCTACGGAACATATTCCACAAAACGCGCGCGAGCCTCATAAAGGTCATGCTCGCATATGGTGTAGAGATGGAGGGTAGCAGTAAAGTATCAATAATGCAGTAATGTAATCAAAAGGTGTTTATTGATATGTGGTGTGCACTTCTCAGAAATTGGACTGCCGGAGTTGCTTTGGCTCTGCTTTCAGCCGTGGCTCCGCAGGCTGCGAAGGCCTATCAGGTCGATTGTGCCATTCTGCTTTGCCTGGCTGGTGGGTGGCCTGCTTCAGCAGAATGTGCCCATGCCCGTGCCGTGTTTATCCGCCGGATCACGCCCTGGCCGATTGAGCCGCCATTGCAAATCTGGCGCTGCCCTATGGGCGTTTCTGAGCGCGCGCCTTTTCAAAGCACGGTCCCGAAGATCTGGGAGGCCAGCAACCAATCAGGTCAGGCGCTTGGCCAAGTCATTCTGGCACAGGTGGTCGAAGGCGGTGCCGATATCGACATCAGTGGCTTGGAATTCGATTTCGTGCGCTCGATCCGTGTCTGGGATGTTCGGCACTACAGTCATCGCGAACGAGGTCGCGACGATGATTGCTCTGAGAGCTACGACATGCGCCTTGGGACTTACGGGATGCAGGGCGAATTCGGCTGGCAACGCACGACGCCAGCCGCCGCCCCGCAATGGGTCCTGCCGTCACGGCGCTGCTCATCATCGAATTGGCGGCGCGGGGTGGGTGTTGAATGGGAAGATCACGAGGGCAACCACGGATATGAGTGGGTAGCCTACTAAGGCTATTCGCCGATGTCCTTCATACGTTCCGCGATATCACCTGCAATGCGCTCATACAGGGCGGCTTGCTTGTCTCTGGGAGTTCCGGGCTTCGGGTTCCTTCGGCGGATGCGTTTGGCAAGCCAGAAGAGCAACCTCGCTGCGGGGTCATCCAATTTTTCCGGCACAGGAGCTGGATAGTTTTCTTCGAGGAGGGCAACGACCTCAGCATTCATGCTGCGATGGTTGGCCTCGGCTGCGAGGCGTATTCGATCGCGCAGGCCGTCGGGCAGACGCACGATGAATTTATCCTGAGTTTGAGAGCTTTGATCTGGCATGGTGGCACTATGCCATAAAAAGCGATTGACGCAATAGTGGCTAAGTGCCACTAACGGGGTGTGGTTTCAACCTGGAGGCGTTTCATGAACAGTCGTAAACCAATGCAGCTTCGGCTTCCGCAAGAGCTCAAAGAGTGGATCAAGGCGGAGTCTGATCGCAATGGAAACTCCCAAAATTCGGAAGTGATCCGCGCCATTCGCGCGGCGAAGGATAGACGTTCTTCACTTGGTACATTTGAAAAAATCACTATGGACCAGAGTGGTAATGCGCGTTGTTAACCAGGTGAAAGAGGTTCCGATACGATGACCAAAGCAAGTGCACAAACAAAGGCGAAACAAGCGGCCTCGGCCTTTATCCGCGAGGCGCGGGAGGCAGGTTGGCAGCGAGCGAAGTTCGAGATCAAGCCTGATGGCAGTGTCATCGTCGATGCCAACATGATCGCGCCAGAGGCCGCAGACGACTTTCTCAACAGTGACTTGAGAATGGGCGAATGACCCGCACGAGCCTGCCAAAATACGTCTATAATGATAGGGGGTATCTCCGGTTTATCCGGCGTTCACGCGGTATCTCGGTCATGATGCACGAGGAAGCGGGCACGCCGGAATTTTGGGATCATTACAATCGCCTGCTGAAGGGAAAACCAGCGCCTGCGCCGGTGAAGCGTAATTTTGAGGCGTTGATTCTCAGTTACTACGAGAGCGACGCCTACAAGAAGCTGAAGCCCCGGACGAGATCGGACTATCGGCGGTACATCAGCCACATTCGTGAGATCTGGGCCGAGAAAGACCCGGCAAGGATCGAAACCCATCACATCTACGAATTGCACCGCGCCAATGCGGATCACTGGCGGCAAGCCAACTACCTTGTCCAGGTCATGGTCGTCTTGATGAATCACGCCCGGTTGATCGGCTTCATCAAGAAAGAGCACGGCAATCCGGCGAAGGGTATTCCGCTTTACAAGCAGCAGAGCGACGGCTGGGAGCCTTGGCCAGATGATGTTCGGGCCGAGTTCGAAGCGCTGGCTTCAAAGAGGGCGCGGCTGGTTTACGAGCTGTGCGTTGGAACAGGCCAGCGTATTGGCGATGTCGTGAAGATGAAATGGGAGCACTTCTCCGATGAAGGATTCGATTTCACGCAGGGCAAAACCGACAAGCCACTTTGGATCCCGCTCACCGACCGCCTGAAAGCCCATCTCGACGGGCTCGCACGAACGGACGGCACTGTTGTGACCGACGCTAAAGGTCGACCAGTGAGCTACCGGATCGTTGCTGAGGAAATGCGCACCATCAAAAAGAAGATGAAGCACGAGAGGGCGAGCTACTACAAAACGCACGGGCTCAGGAAAAATGCGACGATCGAGCTGTATCTGGCTGGATGTGATGACGAGATGGTCAAGGCGGTCACCGGCCATTCAGGCGTCGAGATGCTGAAAAAGTACGGTGGGCCGATCCGGCAAAGGGAGCTCGCTAAGCGCGCTCAAGAGGCAAGAAATCAAATGGAACGAAGCAAGACCGAAACGTGAAAGTTTCAACGATTGTTTCAAAAATGGCAGTGAAGGAGAGGAAGGATGACGCAAGTCATTGATTTTATTGGAGGCGAGTACCGGAATCGAACCGGTGTACACGGATTTGCAATCCGCTGCGTCACCACTCCGCCAACTCGCCATCCGTGGTGTTTGGCTTCTCTATCGCCAATTCCGGGGCCATGTCCAGCCCGGAACCGCAGCGCAGATGCAAAACTGTCGGCTGAAATCAGTTTTGCAGGGCTGCGACGCATTATCCAGTTTGATCCGTGCGGGATTGCCGCGTCTGGCTATCTATGGCAAGAGAAGCCAGACGTCTTAGAAATGATAGGCCAGACATGACTGATTTTGCCATGCGCCGCACGATGATGGTGGACACGCAAGTTCGCCCGTCTGATGTGACCAAATTCCCGATTATCGAAGCGATGCTTTCTGTCCCCCGCGAAGACTATGTGCCGGACGCCAAACGCGAAGCTGCCTATGTTGGCGAGAATATCCCACTGGAGGGTGGACGCGTTATGCTGGAGCCGCGCACATTGGCGAAAATGCTGGATGCCGTGGATATTCAGAGCGATGAACTGGTGCTTGATCTGGGATGCGGGTTTGGATACAGCTCTGCCATTATCGCGCGCCTTGCCGATTTCGTTGTCGCCGTCGAAGAGGACGAGACGATGGCGGCGGAAGCACAGGCGAACCTTTCCGAGCACGGGGCAGACAATGTCGCGGTCATCGCCGGTCCTCTGACCGAGGGAAATGCCAAGAACGGCCCGTATGATGTGGTTCTGATCCAGGGAGCGGTTGAGGCTGTGCCATCGGCGATCACGGATCAACTGAAGGACGGTGGCCGGATCTGCTGTATATTTGCCGAAGGTATGCTGGGCACTGTGAAAGTGGGTTACAAGATCGACGGGAATGTTGTGTGGCGCCATAGTTTCAGCGCCGGTGCCCCGGTGATCGACGGGTTTAAAAAAACCCGCGAATTTGTACTTTAATGAGACCCGGGATGGGGCAGACAAAACTGCTCCGATCCAGGCACGAGTGAGGTTGCAGAATGGCCCGTCGATTTGGAATGAAATGTGCAAGCGTCCTGTTGGCGATCGGCGTTTCTGCCGCGCAGGCGCCGTTGGCCATGGCGGAAACGCTGTCTGATGCAATGGCAGCCGCTTATAAGCAGAGTGGTCTTCTGGATCAAAACCAAGCTCTGTTACGCGCGGCGGACGAGGATGTCGCGATTGCACAGGCAGCACTGCGCCCGACCTTGAACTATGCCATTACCCATGGCTGGACGGACCCGAACACCAGCATTTCCGGCAACTCGGCATGGGCCACAACGGCGTCGTTGACGGCCGAGTTTCTGATCTACAATTTCGGGCGCGGCAAGGCGGCAGTTGAGGCACAGAAAGAGATTGTTTTGGCCACGCGCGACGGATTGGTCAGCGTCGAGCAGCAAGTGCTTTTGCGTGCGGTCAAGGCCTATGTGGACGTTCGATCTGCCGTCGAGAATGCACAGCTTCAGAGCAATTCGGTCCGGGTTTTGACACAGGAATTGCGTGCGGCCAATGACCGGTTCGAAGTGGGCGAAGTGACCCAGACAGATGTCGCATTGGCACAGGCCCGTCTGGCCGCGGCGCGCGCCAACGAAGCTTCGGCGCGCGGCAATCTGGCAATCGCCCGTGAAGAATATCGGGCGGCAACCGGAAACTTGCCCGGTGCGCTGTCCACACCGCCAGCCCTGCCGATGACGGCAAAAACACTGGATGCAGCCAAAGCAATCGCGCGTCAGGGGCACCCTGATATTCTTGCGGCGCAACACAATGTGGCAGCGGCTGACCTTGCTATCGAGATTTCGATGGCCGCCATGAAACCGGCGCTGGTCGGCAGCGCGGAAACCAAATGGCAAGATGTGGGCGGAACGGATTTTGTCTCCAACAACGTCGGGGTGTCGCTTCGGGGAACGATCTATTCTGGTGGTAAGCTATCGGCGGACTATCGCAAAGCGGTCGCAAATGCTGAAGCGGCTCGCGCCGGGTTGCATCAGACCCGTTTGGCTGTCGATCAGGGCGTTGCCAATGCCTGGGCGCAGCTTGCCATTGCGGCGGCTTCTCTGGAAGCGACCGAACGTCAGATCCGCGCCAGCCGGGTTGCCCTGCGCGGTGCCCGGGAAGAAGCACAACTCGGGTCGCGCACCACGCTTGACGTGCTGAATGCCGAGCAAGAGCTCTTGAACGCAGAGGCCAGTCGCATCACCGCACAATCCAACCAATACCTCGCGGCCTATTCACTGTTGTCGTCGATGGGATTGCTGACCGCAGAGCACCTGAAACTGGGCGTGGTGATCTATGATCCCGAGGCCTATTTCAATACGGTCAAGTCCGCACCGGTCCAACGGGTCAGCCCGCAGGGCAAGCGTTTGGACAGCCTGTTGGAAGCACTTGGCAAAAATTGAAACAGTTCGTTCAGTTGTGCGAACGCTCTGCATTGGGTAGTGTTCTGGTAATGAAGGCCGGACGGACCGGTCCAAGGAACAAATTGCAGGTGTTTTTGCATGTCTGACCCGGTTTCAAATGCCGAGATAGAGGATGTCCTGTCCTCGATTCGTCGGCTGATCTCTGAAAGTAAAGCGACCGATGAGCGAGCGGATTCGGGTAAAACGGAAAAGCTGGTCCTGACACCCGCGTTTCGGGTTCATGACGAGGGCAGCAAGAAAGCTGCCAATCGGGCACCCGATCGCGACCTTGAGCAGAAGAGGTCTGCTGCTTCGAATACACTGCCACAAAATCCCCCTGCCGAAAAAGCAGACATCGGTGAAGACGACCGTCCGAATCCGGTTTTCTCGCATCGCGGCTATTCCCCACCCGATGATGGGGATGTGGAAGAAATGCACACTGACCTGTCCGCGACCTCGGACGACGCGGTGTCGCGGACCGGACGAGTCTCGAATTTCCAAGATCCCGCCAATCAACGTCAGGACCTTTGGGAAGCTGACGGCGGGGATGAGACAACCCAAACCGATGTATTGATGTTCCATGCGGCGCGGCTGCGTTCGGAAGATGAACATGTCATCGTAGGGGAAAGCAATCCGGGTGACTGGTCAGACGAATCGGATGGCGGCGAAGCTGACGAAGCGCCGTTTGTTGCCGTGGACGATTCCGCAGATGAACGGTCGTTACCGCCCGCCGACACTGTCCATAACCGTGATGAGCACATGACCCCGATACCGACGGGACGTGAGGTCGAAATCGTTGGCGACGATACAGACATCATTGATGAAGAAGTGGTTCAGGCCATGGTTGCCCGACTGGTGCGGGAAGAGCTGCAAGGCGAGGTTGGTGAAAAGATCACCCAGTCCATCCGCCGCTTTGTCCGGCGCGAGATCGAACGCGCGCTGACCCTGAAAGGGTTGGAATAGGCGCGGGCGTCACTCGGCGAGGCTCAGCAAGCGATCAAGGTCCAGGTGAGTTTCGACATGTTGGGCCAAAGCATCCAGCGTGGTGTCAACCCGGGTTTCGAAGCCAGACGACGCTGCCCGCGCGCCCAGTTCTTCCAGATAAGCCTTTCTGAACCCATCTGCCGAGAACAGACCATGCAGATAGCATCCCAGAACGCGGCCATCGGCGCTGACGGCCCCCTCGGGTCGGCCATCCACTGACAGCCAGGCACGTGCAGTGTCCGGGCCGGTGCTGCGACCCAGATGGATTTCATAGCCCTTGACAGGCTCGCCCGAGGCGATGTGACGGGCTTTGATCAAGGCCAAGGTCTTCTTGGGTTCCAAATGGGTGGTGATCAGAAGGTGCCCCAGACCTGCCACCTGTCCAGGTGGGCCTTCGATCCCGCTCTGGTCGATGATCTTCTGCCCCAGCATCTGATAACCACCACATATCCCCAACACATGACCACCGCGTCGAATATGGGCGGCCAGATCCACATCCCATCCTTGGGCGCGGAAATCTGCGAGGTCGGCAATGGTGGATTTCGAACCGGGGATCAGCACCAAATGGGCGTCACCGGGCAGCGCACGGCCGGGTTCGATGATATCGACCGTTACGTCGGGTTCGTTAACCAGCGGGTCCAGATCATCGAAATTCGCAATTCGGTTCAGACGCGGCACCGCGATTTTGAACGCACCCCCCGGACGGGTCGCGATGTCCATCACATCCTCGGCAGGCAGGCGCCACGCGTCGGCGAACCAGGGTAGCGTGCCCAGATCATGCCAGCCGGTGCGGTCCGCGATTGCGGCGGCGCCGTCGGCAAACAGGGTCGGGTCGCCGCGAAACTTGTTTACCAGAAAGGCTTTGATCCGGTTGCGATCCCGGGCTGGCAGCACCGCATGAGTGCCCACAAGCTGTGCGATCACTCCGCCGCGGTCGATGTCACCGGCCAGCACGACGGGCAGGTTCGCGGCCTCGGCAAAGCCCATATTGGCAATGTCGCCCGCGCGCAGGTTGATCTCGGCGGGGCTGCCCGCACCTTCGACGATGATCAGATCGCGGCCTGTGCCCAACCGGTGAAAACTATCCAGCACACGTGGCATCAGATCGGCCTTGGCCTTGCCATAGTCGCGGGCTTTCATTGTGGTAAAACGTTGTCCCTGCACGATCACTTGCGCGCCGGTGTCGGTTTCGGGCTTCAGCAGCACAGGGTTCATGTCGACCATCGGCTTTAACCCGCAAGCGCGTGCCTGAAGGGCCTGCGCCCGCCCGATCTCGCCACCGTCGACGGTCACAGCGGCATTGTTCGACATGTTTTGTGGCTTGAACGGCGCGACATTCAGGCCGCGTATAACACAGGCGCGCGCGATCCCTGCCACCAGCAGGGATTTTCCCACGTTCGAGCCTGCGCCCTGTATCATGATCGCTTTGGTCATACCGGTTGCATAGGAGCTTTTCGCAAATCTGCCCAGCCCTGAACCGACGGATGATCGGCCGTGAACGAAAAACGCGCCCCTTGGGACGCGACTTCGTTCGATCCGGCACGGATCGTCTGGTTATGCGGCTTCTGCCTGTGCGGCGTTGCGACGCTCGCTTTCTTCGCGGCTCAGCGCTACGGACGTGCGAATGCCTTTGGAAACGAATTCCATCAGGCCCTTCACGACACGTTCGTTCGGGTCGATGCCAGCACAGCTCAACACCTCACGTCCGTCGCGCGAACGTGCCCAGCGGGCAATCTGGTCGGGGCCGTTGCCGTATTTCTTGTCATCGGCGATTGCGTCGTCCAACGCGGCCAGCACCACAGCGGCAAACAATTTGCGCGCGCGGTTGCCTTGTTCGTTGTTGAAAGCGGTACCGTCTACGGAGTCCAGCATGGTCGTCCTTTATTTTTCTTGCTCTTGCGCTCGTCGGAGTAGCGGACAATATGGCCTTTTCTGCGTGATTCGGTATCCCCGCAGCCACATGCCTGCTATGCGTTTTACGCATGGCTTCGGCGTTAGGCATACCAAATACGTCACCTTGCCAGAGCCAGACCGTCAAGATATAGGTGCAGGCCAACAGAGTTCAACCTTTTGCAAAGGTTTAAGGTATGCCCAAAATCAATGGTAACGAAATCCGGCCCGGCAACGTGTTGGAACATAATGGCGGTCTGTGGGCTGCGGTGAAGGTCGATCACGTCAAACCGGGCAAGGGCGGCGCGTTCGCTCAGGTCGAGATGCGCAACCTGCGCAACGGATCGAAACTGAACGAACGCTTCCGGTCGGCGGACAAGGTCGAACGGGTGCGGCTTGAACAGAAAGACCAACAGTTCCTTTATGAAGACGACGGGATGCTGATCTTTATGGATACGGAAACCTATGAGCAGATCCAACTGCCTGCTGACCTGCTGGGAGAGCGCCGTCCGTTCCTGCAAGATGGTATGACCATCGTGGTGGAATTCTATGAAAGTGAGGCGCTGAACGCGACCTTGCCGCAGAAAGTGACCTGTACCATTGAAGAAACCGAGCCGGTCGTCAAAGGTCAAACCGCTGCCAACAGCTTCAAGCCTGCGCTGCTAGACAATGGGGTGCGCATTTCCGTGCCGCCCTTCGTCGGGCAGGGCGAGGCCATCGTGGTAAACACGGAAACCATGGAGTATTCCGAGCGCGCATGACGCGGGCCGGGTTAGCAAAACGGGGCAGGGCGGTCGCTCTGCCCTTTTTTCTTGGGAGTGCCGCGCGGTGACGACCATCCTGTTCAACAAACCCTTCAATGTGCTGTCGCAATTTACCGACAAAGGCACCATGGGGTCGCAGCGCGCGACCCTGTCCGATTACATTGACATTCCGGGTGTTTATGCTGCGGGCCGACTTGATCGTGACAGCGAAGGGCTGTTGATCCTGACCGATGACGGGACGTTGCAGGCGCGAATTTCCAATCCACGACACAAACTGCCAAAGACCTATTGGGTTCAGGTCGAAGGGATGCCGGATGACAGTGCTTTGCAGGCTTTGCGAGACGGCGTTGCACTGAAAGACGGAGTGACCCGCCCTGCACAAGCCCTCTGCATTGACGCGCCCAACGCACTCTGGCTGCGCGACCCGCCCGTGCGGTTTCGCAAGTCTGTTCCAGACTGTTGGATCGAACTCACGATCCGCGAAGGCAAAAACCGGCAGGTGCGCCGGATGACCGCTGCGGTCGGGCATCCGACCCTGCGCCTGATCCGGTATGCCGTGGGGCAATGGACGTTGGACGGCCTGGCGTCCGGCAAATGGCGCTACGCCTGAGGCGCGACCTCTATCCCAGCCAAGACACGCTGGCGTCGCCGGCCTGCATGTCCTTGCCCGCGCGATCAAACCGCAGATAGGCAATGGCCCGATCGCCGGACTGGGTGAACAACGTGCCCACCGGTTTGCCAACTGCGGTGATCTGCGTTCCAACCGGGGCCATGCCGTCGATCTGGACCACGGTCAGCCCTTTCTTCAAGTCTGTCTTGTGTTTCATGCGGGCCGTCACCTCTTGCCCGACATAGCAACCCTTGCGGAAATCCACGCCATTCAGGCGATCTAACCCGGCCTCTAACGGATAGGTGTCCGGTGTCAGTTCGATCCCGGTTTCCGGAATGCAATGGGCGACCCGAATAGCGTCCCAATCAACGCCGTCCTGCGCGGTCTGTCCATCATAGGCGCGCCAACCCATCGCGTCATGTCGGGGATCCACAAACGCGCCATCGGGGATATCACCAACTCCGCAGGCGGGCACGATGTCGGCTGGTGTGATCTGCACATCTGCCCGAAGCTTGTACATTGTCAGTCGTTGGGTCAATGATGCCGCCAGTGGTGTTGCCACGTCCAGCAAGATGGCATCCCCGTCCGGCACCAGAAAAAAATCAGCCAGATATTTGCCCTGCGGGGTCAACAAAGCCGTATAAACCAGCCCATCGGCCAGTTTCTTGACATCGTTGGTGATGAGGCCCTGAAGAAAGTCCTGCCGGTCATTCCCGGTCAGACGCAGAACCCTGCGCGATGTGTCTGTTGTCATGCTGCTCTCCTGTCGCCGCCTCAATATAGGCGCGCACGCGCAAAGCGAAAGGGTCAGTCGCGTCGGCTGCCCAGCAACCCACTAAACAATTGGCGCACAGACCAGCGAGCCGGTTCGGACTGTTCGGGTTGCGGCAGGCGACGCTTGCGGCGCTTCCCCTTCACCGGGCGAGAGGCGGGCTTGGCTTCGTCTTGAAACTGCAACTTGTAAAGCTGGGCGTATATGCCGCCACGGGCCAGAAGCTCCTCATGTGTGCCATGATCGACCACTTGTCCCTGATCCATGACGACGATCTTGTCGGCCTCGCGCACGGTGGCCAAACGGTGGGCGATCACCAGCGTCGTGCGGTCTTTTGACAATTCGTCCAGTGCTTTCTGGACCAGTTTTTCCGACTTGGCATCCAAGGCGGATGTCGCCTCGTCCAGCAGCAGAAACGGTGCGTTGCGCAGAACCGCACGGGCAATCGCCACCCGTTGGCGCTGTCCACCCGACAGGTTCGAGCCCCTTGGCCCGGCCTGCGTGTCCAACCCTTGTTCCATCTGTGGCAGGAAATCGGAGACATGCGCCACGTCCAGTGCGTGTTTAAGGGTTTTGTCATCAACATCGGTGCGCCCCATGAGGATGTTGTCACGCAGAGTTTCGTCGAACAACAGCGCCTCTTGGCTGACGACCGAAAACAGACCGCGCAGGTGATCGAGTGGAAGCCGAGTAACATCTGTCCCACCAACCATGACCTTGCCGGTTTTGGCGTCCGCCAGTCGGGTTAAAAGATTGAAGACAGTGCTTTTTCCTGCGCCGGAAGCTCCAACCAGCGCCGTTGTCTTGCCCGCCTCGGCGGTAAAACTCGCACCGCGCAGAACGGGCGTGTCACCATAGGAAAATCCGACATCCTTCAATTCAATCCGGGCCTTGCGCGCGGGAATTGGCAGTGCCACGGGCGTCGTGGGCGACAGGATCGACGGGCGTTCGTCAAACACGTTGCGGATGCGGGCAAGGCTGGCCAGTGCCGCCTGCCAAGCGCCCGACACTTTGCCAAGGTTTCTGAGTGGATCAAAGACCAACGCCATTGCCGTGAAAAAGCTCATGAATTCGCCGACGGTCTTGGCACCCGAATTGATCTGCATCCCGCCATAGACCAGCACACCAAAGAACCCGACTGCGGCGATGATGTCGACCATTGCGACGATCCCGCCCTGATTGGCTTGGCTTTGCAGGTGCGTGCGGGCGAAGGCGTCAATCTCACGGTCCACGCGGCCTTGTTCGTGGCGTTCGGTGCCGGACAGCTTGATCGAGTTGATGCCATGGAAAATCTCGTCCAACCGGGTCGAGATTTGGGCCGCTGACGACCGGCTATCCGTCGTGGTGCGCCGCACCCGTTTTTGCAGGATGCTCATCGGAATGGTCAGGATCGGCGCTGCGGCCACCGCGACCACGACCCACAACCAGTCGATGGACAACGCCACGCCCAGCAATGCCAGAAGCGAGACGACATCGCGCGCGACAGCGGCCAGAACGACCTCCCAAATGTTGGCGATGGCTTGCGCGTCCCCGCGCACGCGTTCGATCAACGTGCCGGGGGAATTGTCGCGAAAGAAGTTGCTGTCCAGCGTCAGCATATGGGCAACCATGTCTGATTGCAGCTTGGCTGCCACCCTTTGACCGACATGGACCATCAGCACACGGTGCCCGAAGGCCGCGATAGCACGCGTGATGAAAATCGCCGCCACGATCAGCGCGACCCCGACAATCGACGAGGTGGTGCCTGACGAGAACGCCACATCAAACATCGGCTTGATCATGTAGCTCAGGCCCCCCAGCGCAAGCCCTTCCAGCAGCATCAGGAAAACAGCGGCGATAAGGGGCCAGCGATAGGCGCGCATATAGCTGCGCCACATCCAGCGGATCATGTCGGGGCGCTCTAGATCGCTCATCCTTTGCTCCGCTTGGCGTGAAACGAGGCGCTCACGGCCTCGGGGTCATAATGGTTTGCCAACCAGTCGCGCACCGTGATCGGATTGGTCTCGCAATGGATGGCGTAAGTATCCAGAAGATGATCCAGAATGCCCGCCTTTGACCAGCGTTGATGGGCGTATTTCAACGACAGTTGCGCCCGTGCCGCGTCAATGTCTGCCCCTTTTTGGTCCAGCAAATACAACGCAGCCGCAATCCCGGTGCGGTCGGCCCCGGATTTACAATGGATCAACATCGGTTTTTCGACAGTCTCCATCAGGTCGAGCAGATCCAGGTAATCCTTTGGGCTGCCAAGCACACGTGCGAAAAGCTCGTGATTATACAACGCCATACCGTAATCCGTGCAGGCCTCTTTTTCGAACAGGTAGTATGAAAACCTGTCCGGTCCGCGCAAGTTTATCACGCTTCTGATGCCTATCTTTTGCAGGGCAGGGAAGTGAACGGGATCAGGTTGATTGGATCGCCATGCCTCGTCCGACAATTGGTATCGATTGGGCAGAATGCGTCGCAGGAAAGCATGGTCCACCAGATTGTTGTGACGCCGCGCCGCCTGACGCCCCTCGGGTGTCGAGATATCGGTGCCAAACGAGCTTTTCCAGCTGCGTTCCCATTGTTTGATCCGGGCATAGACCTTGGAAAACATGGTGTCTCCGGTGCGCTGGCCCGGCAGAAGTGCGGGCAGTTTCACGGCGGTGTATCCTGTCGGACAGGTCCAGACAAGCACAGCGGGGTGACGGGTTGTTGACGCGTTGACAGGGGCGCAGTACCGATTGGAAAATTCGCAACAGGACGAGCGCAGTATGACACTTTCCTTCGGACGCCACTATCTTGCCATTCCGGGGCCATCAGTGATGCCTGATCGAGTGCTGCGTGCAATGCACCGGGCTGGCCCGAATATCTATGAAGGCGCGTTGGTCGAGATGATGCCGACGTTGACCGACGATCTTAAGGCGATCGCGCGCACCCGGCACAATGTTGCGATCTATATCTCCAATGGCCACGGCGCGTGGGAGGCCGCACTGTCAAACGTGCTTGCCCCCGGCGACACCGTGTTGTCGCTGTGCACCGGGCGGTTCGGGCACGGCTGGACCGAAATGGCCGAGGCGCTTGGCGTGCAGGTCCAGATCGATGATTTCGGGATGCGCGCGCCCGTGGATCCGGACCGGGTCGAGTCCGCGTTGCAGGCGGATCCAGACCATCGTATCCGTGCCGTCCTGCTGACCCACGTGGATACTTCGACGTCGATCAAAAATGATGTGGCCGCAGTCCGTGCAGCAATGGATGCAGCGGGCCATCCCGCACTGCTTATGGTCGATTGCATCGCATCCATGGGCTGTGACCGGTTCGAAATGGACGCCTGGGGCGTCGATGTTGCAATCACGGCGTCGCAAAAAGGGTTGATGGTCCCCCCCGGCGTGGCCTTTGTGTTCTTCAGTGACAAGGCTGCAAGGGTGCGTGCAGAGATTACGCGAGTTTCGCGATATTGGGATTGGACGGACCGAGCGAACCCTGATTTGTTCTATCAGTATTTCGGTGGCACCGCCCCGACGCATCATCTTTACGGGGTGCGAGAGGCGCTGGATATGATCGCAGAGGAAGGTGGTATGGAGGCTGTTTGGGCGCGCCATGCCCTTTTGGCGCGGGCCATCTGGGCCGCCTTTGACTGCTGGTCTGACCGCGGCCCGGTGGAACTGAACGTCGCCAACCCGGCACATCGTTCTTGTGCCGTGACGTCGGTTCACATCGGTGCCCCACACGGCACGGCGCTGCGACGCTGGACCGAGGAAAAGCTTGGCGTGACATTGGGGATCGGGTTGGGCATGCAATCAGAGGACGACCCGAATGCAGACGGATTCTTCCGGTTGGGCCACATGGGACATGTGAATGCTCCAATGGTCATGGGGGCGTTGTCGTCCATCCAGGCTGGGATGACTGCCCTGAAGATCCCACATGGTGCCGGTGCACTTGAGGTCGCAGCGCAGCTGATCGCCGAGGCTTAACCACGCGCCTTTGCAAGTGCGATGGGCAAAGCTGCTGCGAAGATATCCAGTTCTTCAGGCCGCCCGGCGGACACGCGTATGCACCTGTTTTGCGGGCTGGCAAAGGGCATCCGAACAAAGACGTCCTGCTCAATCAACGCATCCAGTACCGATTTCGCAAACGCAGCATCACTGCCACAATCAACCGCCACGAAATTGGTGGCCGAGGGCAGGGTGGTCATACCGTTTCGCCGCGCGATACTGTCAATGCGATGCCGTGCGTCTGCCACGTTGGTCAGTGTGACCGCCAGATGATCCTTATCTTGCAACGCCGCCAAAGCGCCGGCCTGACTGATCCGACACATTCCGAAATGGTTGCGGATCTTGTGAAATGCCGTGATCAGATCCTGCGCAGCAATCGCGTATCCCACCCGCGCCCCGGCCATCCCATAAGCCTTCGAAAATGTGCGCATACGGATCACGCGCGGATCGTCAGGCGCAAGCTCGGGTATGGTCCCATCCGGGGCAAACTCGACATATGCCTCGTCAAGGGCCAAAAGGCACCCCTCTGGCACCGTATCAATCATTCGTTGGATGGTGCCCGCATCGTGCCATGTGCCCATCGGGTTGTCGGGGTTGGCAATATAGACCAGCTTTGCGCCAACCTCTGCCGCCGTCGCGATCAACGCGTCAGGGTCTTCATGATCGTTCTTGTAAGGCACCGGCTCAATCCGCCCGCCAAATCCCGTCACATGATAGTTGAAGGTGGGATAGGCCCCGTGCGAGGTCACGACGACATCGCCGGGGCCAACCATCAGACGCACCAGATAGCCCAACAATCCGTCAATTCCCTCACCCACCATGATGTTGTTCGGGGAAATGCGGTGATGCGCCGCCAAAGCGCTGCGCAGATCGAAGTTTTCCGCATCGCCATACATCCACACGTCCTGCGCGGCTTGCGCCATCGCCGCGACCGCCTTGGGCGAAGGACCGAAGGTGTTTTCATTGGCACCCAAGCGCGCCGCAAAGGCACGGCCACGGGCGCGTTCCTGCGTTTCCGGCCCCACAAAAGGGACGGTGGCGGGCAAGCTGTCGGCAAGCGGGGTCAGGCGGGCATATGTCTTTGTCATGACGCTGTTAGAGCAGGGTGCACCACACGCGACAAGGTTGAAAATTCGCGGTCAGCCATTAGGTCAATAGGGTCGTTAACAAGTCAGGGGCTCGCATGCTCAAGATGAACCGCCGAGTGTTTCTTGTCAGTTCTGCTGCGGCTGGGGTTGCATCACGCGTTCCCCAAATCGCCGTTCAGACCGCGAAATCTCCCCCGATGCGCCGCATCCTGACGTTGGTCTATGACAAATCGCTCGGCATGATGAGGGCAGTGGAGCGCCTGGTTCCCTGAGCCTGTTCTTCTGGCCGTAAATATCCCGGGGTAGAGTGAAACCACAGGTTTCACTCGAAGGGGCAGCGCCCCTCAGGCTCACACCGTGAGCCACGTTCCCCGAGCGCGTTCAGATTTCGCGAAGCCGTTCCAGTGCAGCGGTCAGGGTCGCCTCTTCTTCCTCGCGCGCAGAAAGGTTGTCCTCGGCCTCTTCCACCACCTCGGGTGGCGCGTTCTCGGCAAATTTCGGGTTTTTCAACCGTCCGCGCAATCCGCCGATTTCCTTGCTCAGTTTGCCCAGCGTTTTCTCAAGCCGTGCAACTTCTTCATCCACGTCGATGATGTCTGCCAAGGGCAGGGCAAAGATGCCACCCGCCACCGCGATGGTGATGCAGCCCTTGGGCAGGTCCGCCATCTCGGTCATGCTGTCGATCCGCGCCATGCGCTTGATCATCATCTCGTTGTTGGCCCAGGCCCTGCGCCCGACGGCGTCGAGTTCTTGCAGGATCAGCGGCGCTTTCAGCCCTGCGGGCACATGCATCTGCGCGCGCGCCGAGCGGATGCTCTCGATCAGTGAAATCACCCAGTTCATTTCACGCGCCGCGTCGTCATCGACCAACTCGTCACCATAGGTCGGCCAGTCGGCATGGATCAGCATCGTATCGCGTGCTGCGATTTGGCCCCACAGTTCTTCGGTGATGAAGGGCATGATCGGGTGCAGCAGGATCAGGCACTGGTCAATCACCCAGGCCATTGTGGCACGGGTCTCGGCCAAAACGGCCTCATCCTCGGAATTCAGAAGCGGTTTGGAAAATTCAACATACCAGTCGCACACCTTGCCCCACACGAACGCATACAGCCCGTTGGCGGCGTCGTTGAAGCGGAAGGCGGCCAGGGCTTCGTCCACCTCGGCGCGGACCTTTGCAGTTTCCGAGATGATCCAGCGGTTCACCGTCTGGGTCGGGCTTTTCGGATCAAACCCGACGACCGGTTTGCAGCCGTTCATTTCTGCAAAGCGCGCGGCGTTCCACAGCTTGGTGCTGAAATTGCGATAGCCCGCGATGCGTTCGCGCGACAGCTTCAGAACGCCGCCGATCGACGCCATGGACGTGTTGGTGAACCGCAGCGCATCGGCGCCATATTCGTCAATGATCTCAAGTGGATCAATAACGTTGCCGGTGGTCTTGGACATCTTCTTGCCCTTCTCGTCACGGACAAGACCGTGCAGATAGACCGTGTGGAACGGGTTTTTGCCCGTGACCGCCTGGCTCATCATCATCATCCGGGCGACCCAGAAGAACAGGATGTCCTGTCCGGTGATCAGTACGTCACCGGGGAAGAAGCGGGTCAATTCGTCGGTGTCCTGAGGCCAGCCCAGCGTGCCAAAGGGCCAAAGGCCGGAGGAGAACCAGGTATCGAGCACGTCGGGGTCGCGCCATACGGGATAAACCAGTTTTGTTGGATCTTGCGTGCTTTCATAGGCAGCAAGGCTTTCAGCCAACGCGTGAATTGCAGCCCCACGGTCCGCCACTTCGACCACGCGCGCGTTGCCTAGCGGAACGGGGAGGGTGACAAGCACCTCGTCAAACTTCGGTACAACGGCTTCGAAGTCATGGGCACAATGGCTGTGCTCATGCCCGGGCAACATATCCTGTTGCAAGAGCAATCGACCCATTTCGACCAGATCAAGCGCATTGTCGCCTTCGTCGTCGGTGAAGCCTTCGCCCGACAGGTCAAGGCCATACCAAACCGGCACCTGATGTCCCCACCAGAGCTGGCGCGAGATGCACCACGGTTCGATGTTTTCCAGCCAGTGGAAGAACACCTTCTCGCCGCTTTCCGGCATGATCTTCACGTCGCCCTTGCGCACAGCGTCCAACGCAGGGCCGGCGATCTTCTCGGCGTCCACGAACCACTGGTCGGTCAGCATCGGTTCGATCACCACCTTTGAGCGGTCCCCGAAGGGTTGCATGATCGGTTTGTTTTCAACATAGGGCACGGTGCCGGTGATTTCCTCACCGTCCACCTCGACAGTCTGGGTGATCATCACCGCCAAGCCCTCGGCCGTGATCTGGTCGACCACGCGCTTGCGCGCTTCGAACCGGTCCAACCCGCGCAGTTCGTCCGGGACAAGGTTCATCGCCGCGATCTTCGCCTCGTCGAATCCTTCTTCACCATTGGCGATGCGCTGGGCGGTCGCGGCTTCCTCGGCATAGGGCAAACCATCGGCCCGCATGTGCCCGCGCGTGTCCATCAGCGAATACATCGGGATGTTATTGCGCTTGGCGACTTGATAGTCATTGAAATCATGCGCGCCGGTGATCTTCACCGCGCCCGAGCCGAAGTTCATGTCCGGGTATTCATCGGTGATGATCGGGATCAGGCGGCGATGCTCTTTCGGACCCACGGGGATTTCGCAGAGCTTGCCCACGATGGGCGCATAGCGCGCGTCATCCGGGTGCACGGCCACCGCACCGTCGCCCAGCATGGTTTCGGGGCGAGTCGTTGCAATCGAGATATAGTCGCGCTCTTCTTCCAGTACGACATTCCCGTCCTCGTCTTTCTCGACATAGGTATAGGTCGCCCCATCGGCCAGCGGGTATTTGAAGTGCCACATATGGCCGGGTGTCTCGATATTCTCGACCTCAAGATCGGAAATTGCGGTCTCAAAATGCGGGTCCCAGTTGACCAGACGTTTGCCGCGATAGATCAGACCCTTGTCATACATATCCACGAAAACCTTCAGAACGGCGTCGTGGAAGTTGGCCGAATTCTCATGCCCCGTGCGTGGATCGCCCGGTGCGCCAGCCATGGTGAAGGCGTTGCGCGACCAGTCGCAGGTGGAGCCCAGACGCTTCAACTGGTTGATAATGGTCGAGCCGGAATTGCCTTTCCATTCCCACACCTTCTCAAGAAACTGCTCGCGGCCAAGTTCACGGCGACCGGGTTGCTGCGTCTCGGCCAGCATCTTTTCGACTTGCAACTGGGTGGCAATGCCCGCGTGGTCCTGGCCGGGCTGCCATAGCGTGTCAAACCCGCGCATCCGGTGCCAGCGGATCAGAATGTCCTGCAATGTGTTGTTGAACGCATGGCCCACATGCAGCGCGCCCGTGACGTTGGGCGGGGGGATCATGATCGCGAAGCTGTCTGCCCCCGGCTTGGCATTGGCGCCTGCTTTGAAAGCGCCTGCGTCTTCCCAGCTTTGATAGATGCGTGCTTCGGCGGATGCCGCGTCGAATGTCTTGTCCATGGCCATGGTTTTGTCCCAAGTCGTATGAGTTCAAGACCGTTTACCCAAGACGACGGCAAAGGGAAAGCCCGCGCAGAGACGACAACGCCCGGACCTTGGCCCGGGCGTTGAATTGCGCATTCTCTTGCGAAGATCAGAAATCCATCTGATAGCCGATCGTCGCCATCACCGACGGTTTCTCCGCATAGGGCGTCTGATGCACGCCCAGCCCCAGATCATAACTGCGTCCATTCCCCAGAGTGTGGGTATATCGGGCTTCGGCAAACAACCGGTTTTCATTCTCAAGCGGCGGACCAGCCACGGCAAAACTGGTCATGCCCGGAATGGCGCTGGTCCCCGACACGGTGTCGGCAGAACGCGACAGGTCCCATTCAACACCAGCGGTCAGGCGCACCACGCCCGCTTCGGAAACGGGAAGGCGCAGATCGGCGCCAAGTGTGGCCGTTGTCGCACTGACCTCGTAATCGTCATAGGTCACAGGGAAGGCGACGGCGTTGGTTTCTGTATATCCGTCACGCTGAACCGACGAACGGGTGACGCGCATGAACGGCGTAACCAGCGCGGCCCCGCGTTGCATGCCGTAGCCAAGCTCGATCGACGTGGCCCGTGCGCTCATATCGGTGGTTCCTGTGCCCCGCTCGGTATTCGGCAGTGTGGTGGACCGCGTGATGTCCACCTCGGCTGCCGATTGCGCGGTGGCGAGCTTCCAGTTCAAACCATTGGTGGCCGGATGCCCACCCTGCAAATAGGCGCCAAAGCTGCGGAAATTTCCATCGATGCCAAACCCGGTCAAGGTGTCGTCGTCATTGCCAAGCCCGACAAACCCGCCAAACGACAAATTGTCGGTCAGCGCCGTCGCGGCAATCAGACCGGCCACGGCGGTATCGTTGCCGTCGCGATTGCTTGCAGCGCCTGCGGTGATTTTCATCGAGAAAGGACGGCCCAACCCGGTTTTGCTGCGCTGCCCGTCAACGCCGTCGATGGGCAGTTCAAGCGATTGGCCCAGCGTGAATTGGACAAGTTTGTCCATGTATTGGGCACCTGCTGCCTGTTCAGCGGCGCTATTGGACACTTGCGTCAGTGTGTTTAGGTGATCCAGCATTGTTCCCCCGGGTCGAACAGCGTCGCGCCAGATGAACCCGCGTGAATTGGCTGCGTCATTGGTCGCCACCCCGACGACGACGGAGCCGTCCGCGCTGATACCATTGGCGAAGGACGTTCCTGTATTGCCCGTGGTCAGATCACCCAAATCCTGTGCGACCCCGTTTTCGTCCCAGCGCAAAGCGCGATAACCTGGTGTCGTCGAGTAGCGTGCGGCCCCCGCGACATAAGACCCATCCTGACTGGCAGCATTGGCCAGCGAGAAAATGACATTTGCCTCATCAGTCGACGCCAGTTGGACCATGCCGGTGCCCGCGCTCCAGCGAAAGGCGCGTTGCCCTGTCACGGAAGGCGCCACCGACTGGCCGACGACAACAAGCCCATCACCGCTGACCCCATTGGCTCGGCTTTGACCGGTTGCACCGCCGATGGTGCCCAGATCGGTTATGGCCCCACCAACCACTGCGCGGAACGCATGAGTCGCAGTTGTGGTCTCACCCCGCCCAACAACGATGCTGCCATTGTCGCTGATGTCTTGCCCAAATGTATCCCCGCCCACAATCAGGCTTGGAAGGGTGACGAATGTATTCGTGGCGCGCGTCCAGACAAAGGCACGGTCGTATGGGGCAGGAGAGGTCGGCCCGACGGGTGGTGGCGTCGCCGCGCCATTGTCATAGATGGTCCCGACAATCCGCGTGCCATCCGCGCTGATGTCGTTCGGCTCGCCATAAACTCCAGCGCTAATTGGAATGGTGACGGCCCCGGTCGCCTGGGTCCAGTAGAACATGGATGGAAGGCCAGCCGAGAACGTAACCCCGGTGATAACCGACCCGTCCTGGCTGGCACCTTTTGCAAAGCTGTAATCTCCGATTGCAGGTGCAAGATCAACAAGTGTGCCACCCGTAAAAGCAAATGCGCGCGGCACACTGGCCGTATCTGACGCGTTACCAACAGCGACCGAGCCGTCGGCGGAAATATCCACTGCGTCAGACCCGGTGAAGAATGCCCCGTCATCAAAGGTCGGTATTTCTTCCATGGTGGGAATCGCTGTTTGGGAAAGCGCCGGATGCGCCGCCAACGCCAGTGCCGAAAGGGCGACCAATCGACACGTCTTTGTGCTGAGTTTCAGTGAAATGAGATTTGAATCTCGATCCTTGGAATAGTTTTTCATTTGCCCCTCGCAACTGAGAACACGCGAATTCAGCAAAGAACGGGCCTTACCGCCAATGCATGGTGGATTTGACCTGCGTCCGACCTTTGCCATTCGGTGATTTTCCAAATGTTATCAAAATCGCCCGGTTCGGGCGTGGTTGATTTATGGTTTACTTTAATAAAGCTGACCGTAGTCGCAAAAAAACAACTAGATGATGGCTCTTGGAATAACAATACACAGCAACATTCCCTACAAAGTATTCTCGGAATGGTGGAAAGGCACGGGCTAGGTCACTACGTTCGGCGTGTGACAAACAGTAGAATGTTTGATTTGTGCAATCGCACATGTGGTCCCAACACCACTGAACACAGCCGATTGTGCGCCCAGATCATGAAATACTCCGGCGGAGCATATCGCCCAAGTCAGGTGCGCAAGGCCGCGCCCTCAGTCGCTGTGCCAGACAGGCGCGGAGTCGCCCGCAAACGTCGGAATGAGCCCCCGACCAGTGCCGACAGAGCCGTCGGTCGGGCGGGTAAAGCTGGGTTCCTGGCCGCGATCACGGTCATTCCCTGCACGGCAACCTCGTCTGGGAAAGGGGAAATTCAATTCGATTGCCCTAGCCCGGTCGGTTGATCCGGGTCGACAGGTGGATCAGGCTTTCCGAACTTTTCACCCCGTCGATTTCACCAATTGCATCAAGCGTTTGGTCCAGTTCTGCCGTCGATTTTGCGGCGAGTTTCAGGATCATGTCGAATCGGCCAGACGCCGTATGCGCTGTTTCGACTGCTGTCAGGGTTTTCAACCGTGCCAAGACCGCCGGAGTCGAACGTGGTTCGATCGCGATCAATACGGTCGCATGAATGCGGTCGCCGCGTGCCGAATCCCCAAGTCTGAGCGCATATCCGGCAATGATGCCCTTTTCCTCCAACCGTTCGATGCGGGCTTGAACCGTTGATCGGGCAAGCCCCAACCGCCGGGCAAGTGTTGCCACGGGCAGACGCGCATTTCCTTCAAGCTGAGCAAGCAATTCGCGGTCTTTATCGTCCATATGGTCGGTATCCTCGATGTTTTGGCGGAAAATACACGACATATTGCCCGAAATGCCACTGGAAATCGACGGCTTCTGTTCAGATTCTAGAAGAACGACGCGAACAGACATTTTTCAAAGCGAGCGAACATGAGCAGGCAACCTTCGATCTGGCTAACGGCCTTGTCACATCTGAAATCCGAAACGCCGAAGCGGCCGGTGTTGTATTTCGCGCCCGCGACCTTGCAGGCGACGGTTCAGCAATTCGTCGACGGGTTCGACGGTCTTGTGACTTATGCGGTAAAGGCCAATGATTCCCGTGTTGTGCTGGAAAACCTCGTGGCCTGCGGAATCAGTGCCTTCGACGTTGCCAGCCCGGCCGAGATGCACGCCCTGCGTGCCGTTTCACCCGATGCCATCATGCATTACAACAATCCCGTACGCTCCCACGATGAGATTGCCGACGCGATTGCCCTTGGGGTCCGGTCCTATTCTGTCGATGCGCCGCATGAGTTTGACAAGCTGCGCGCGCAGGTGGATCCGGAGGGAATCGAGATTTCCGTGCGTTTGCGCCTGCCAGTGGAAGGCGCTGCCTATCATTTCGGGGCCAAGTTTGGTGCAGATGTCGAACAAGCTGTCGCGCTTCTGCAAATGGTGAAAGAGGCGGGTTTTATCCCCTCGATGACCTTCCATCCGGGCACGCAATGCGCCAGCCCGTCGGCCTGGTCGACCTATATCGCCACTTGCGCCGAAGTCTCGAAGGAAGCGGGCGTGAAGCTGGCTCGTCTGAATGTGGGTGGCGGGTTTGCTGCCAACCGGGGGGTTGCCCCGGATCTGGATGCGATATTCGCGGCAATCCATCGGGCAGTCAAAAATGCCTTTGGAACCGACGCGCCAGCACTGGTCTGCGAGCCGGGGCGCGCGATGGTGGCTGAAGCCTTCACCCTTGCGACGCGGGTGAAATCCATCCGCGAGGACGGTGCGGTTTTCCTGAATGATGGGATTTATGGCGCACTGTCCGAGGCACCGTCCATCGGGGTGCCGGATCGCATCGCGACTGTTCGGGCCAGTGGAAAACGGCACAAGGGTGCGATGATCAAGCGCACAGTATTCGGGCCGACCTGCGATTCCATCGACCAGCTGCCGGATCCTCTAGCGATGCCAGATGATTTGGCTGAAGACGATTACGTGCTGTTTTCAGGTATGGGGGCGTATAGCCTTGCTACGGTGACGCGGTTCAACGGCTATGGGCTGATCGACATGGTGACGGTGCAGCGCGCCGGGGTGTAACCCGGCGTGCCGAGGTATTTGTCACTATGCCACGTCCTGCAATTTCATGGGGGGCGTGATGCCTAAAGCGTGCGCCACTTCGCGGGTCAGGGCAGGTTTGTTCAGCGTATAGAAGTGCAGATCTTTGACGCCGCCATCAATCAGGTCGGAACACAACTCGGTGCACAGGGCGGTGGACAACAGATCCTCGCGCCCGTCGCGGGTGGCTTTGGCAAACGCATCATCCAACCAGGCGGGGATATACGCACCACAGCGTTCTGCGAATTTGCGCACGCCGTTCCAGTTTTCAATCGGCAGGATACCGGGAATGATCGGCACGTCGATTCCGGCCTTTTCGCATTTGTCGCGGAACCGGAAGAACGTGTCATCCTCGAAGAAGAACTGCGTGATGGCCGAATTGGCACCCGCATCCACCTTGCGCTTCAACCAGGCGACATTGGCATCCAGATCGGCACTTTCGGGATGCGGATCGGGATAGGCACCCACACGGATATGGAAATCACCGGTTTCCGCGAGGGCTTCAATCAAGTCCACCGACGAGGCAAAACCGTTCTTGTGCGGAGCAAAGCCGTTGCTTCCCTTGGGCGGATCGCCCCGTAGGGCGACAATTTCAGTCACGCCAGCCTGGGCATAATCTTTCGCGATGGCCAAAGTTTCATCGCGCGTGGCATCAACACATGTCAGGTGGGCTGCGACATTCAGGTCGTAATGTTTGTGGATGGTTTGCACGGCGTCATGTGTCAATTCCCGGGTCGTTCCGCCCGCCCCGTAGGTGACTGAGACGAAGCTGGGGTCCAGCGGTGCGAGTTCGCGCACTGTTTCCCACAGTCGGAAAGAAGCATCCAGCGACTGGGGTGGGAAGAACTCGAACGAGATATTGGGCGTTGTCATGGCGGCCTCGGGATTCAGAGAAGTGACTGTTGCCCTCTTGTGCCGGTTTTCTGTTTGTGAGACAAATTCATAATTCTCACAATAAACATGAGCTTCGTGCATGTATTTGGAATTTCGTCATTTGCGCACCATTCGGGCGATCCATCAGGCGGGCAGTCTGGCACGCGCTGCGGATATATTGCATATCACCCAATCTGCACTAAGCCACCAGATCAAAGGGCTTGAAGATCAGGTCGGTATGGAACTGTTTCACCGCCGCACAAAGCCCATGCGGCTGAGCCCCGCTGGATTGAAATTGCTGCGCCTTGCCGAACAGATATTGCCTGAAGTCGCACGGCTGGAAGAAGAATTCAGGTCGCTGAAGTCGGGACGATCTGGCCGGTTGCACATTGCGATTGAATGCCACGCTTGTTTTGACTGGCTGTTTCCGGTGCTGGACAAGTTGCGCCATGCCTGGCCCGATGTTGATCTGGATATTCGTCAGCGACTTGCCTTTGATGCGCTTGAGGCGCTTCGGCGGGAGGAGGTCGACTTCGTGATCTCATCTGATCCCATTGCGATCCCGGGTATCACTTTTGCGCCTCTGTTTGACTATGAACCACGATTTGTCGCGGCCTCCACCCACCGATTGGCGCAGCACGATTATATTGAGGCCGAAGACTTCGAAGACGAGATGCTGCTGACCTATCCGGTCGAACGGTCGAAAACGGATGTGTTCAGCGGGTTGTTGACCCCGGCCCGCGTCGAACCTCGCGCCGTGCGCCAGGTGGAAATGACCGAGGTCATTCTGATGCTGGTTGCTGCCGGGCGCGGGGTTGCGGTCATGCCGGACTGGGTGCTGCGCAATGTTGAGGACAACCCTGACTATGTCACGCGACCATTGACTGAGAAGGGGTTATCCAAGCGCATGTTTGCCGCCACCCGCGAAGAGGATGCGATCGTCCCCTATGTCGCGCATATGATCCGTTTGTGCCGGTCCGAACCCGTCAAGCTACAGCGCGCGTGAAACGGGGAAACGGGCTTGGCAAACAAGGCATCCCCGCGTATACGCGCCGTCTGAGATGATAGGAGCGCCCCCGATGGAAGGCAGTGCAAATCTGAACGTGATGATCAAGGCCGCCCGGATGGCGGGTCGCAGCCTTGTGAAGGACTTTCGTGAGGTCGAAAACCTGCAAGTTTCTATGAAAGGCGCGGGCGACTTTGTGTCGAAAGCGGATATTGCTGCCGAACAGATCATTCGCGACATCCTGATGGAAGCCCGCCCCAATTATGGTTGGCTGGCCGAAGAAAGCGATGCCACTGACGGCAAAGACCCGACCCGACGCTGGATCGTCGATCCGCTGGATGGCACCACGAACTTTCTGCACGGCTTGCCGCATTGGGCGATCTCGATTGCATTGGAGCATAAAGGTCAGATTGTCGCCGGTGTGATCTATGACGCCGCGAAAGACGAGATGTTCACAGCCGAAAAAGGTAAAGGCGCGTGGCTGAACCAAAGCCGCCTGCGCGTTTCCGGCCGTTCGCGCCCGATCGAAAGCCTGTTTGCGACGGGTTTGCCCTTTGCCGGGCGTACCGATCTGCCGGACACGCTGCAAGATCTTGCGCGTATCCTGCCCAGTTGTGCCGGTGTGCGCAGGTTCGGTGCGGCGGCACTGGACCTCGCCTATGTGGCGGCCGGCCGTTATGATGGGTTCTGGGAACGTCGCCTGAACGCTTGGGACGTGGCCGCAGGGCTTGTCATCGTGCGCGAGGCAGGGGGATTTGTTGCCCCGATCAATCCCGAGGGGTCTATCCTTGAAGACGGAGAAGTCATTGCCGCAAACGAGGCGATTTTCGACAAGTTCTCGGGTCTTGTGCGGGGCAGTTGATTTCGGTCGCGAGCTGCAAAATACCGTTTCAGGGCCTTATTGCTGCCTGATTGTTCGGGAAAAAAAGCGATATGGAACAGTTAAAAAATATTTTCGCCCGTATTTCTGGGCTGATCACGGACGAAGACGGTGCTGTTACCGTTGATTGGGTCGTGTTGACGGCATCTATCGTGATGTTGGGGATGGCTAGCATGTTTATTGTCGCCGGCAATATTCCCGGGCTGACCGAGCAGATCAGCAGCGTGGTGGCTAATCAATCAGTGGGCAGCTAGAACACTGTTTGCGCTGCTGCTGGTTGAGTGGTGGTGTTCCATTCTTCCGCACTTGTTATCTTTCACTTCCGTCGACGAACGGTCGGAATGACGCTTTTCGTGACTCTGTATTGCGCATCCGGGTGATCTGGATGCCCGTCCGTGCGCATCCAGAATGCCCGGCCGCCCAAGCCTTTCCATATGGGCAGGACAAACAAGAACCCCGCGATGAAGCCGCCCGCATGGGCCCAATAGGCGACACCTCCGCCCATTTGGGACCAGTTCAGCGCACCGTTGACCACCTGCAAGCCAAACCAGAGCAACAGCATCAGCCAAGCCGGGAAGGGAAACACTTTGAAGATCACGACAAAGATGAACAGGACGTCGACGCGCGCCCGCGGAAACAATAAAAGATACCCCCCCATAACCCCCGCAATTGCGCCCGACGCCCCCACCATCGGGACCACGCTTGAGACGTCAGCAGCCACCTGAAGCAAAGCCGCGCCAAGGCCCGAGACCAGATAAAATATGGCAAATCTGACATGGCCGAGAACATCTTCCAGATTGTCGCCAAATATCCATAAGAACAGCATGTTACCCGCGAAATGCATGAAGCTGCCGTGGACGAACATTGAGGTGAGCACAGTCTCGAACCCGTCACCGCTCATCACGCGCAGGGGGATCAGACCATATTGCACGAACACGCGATCAGCTGCGACATCGTTGCCGTAGAGCGGCAGCATCGTCAGAAAGACGATCAGGTTCGCCGCGATCAGCCCGAAGGTGACATAAGGTGTACGTTCTGACGGGTTGTGATCGCGAATTGGAAACATGGGGGGACTTGACCCGATGGCGTCCGCCGGGTCAAGCGTCGCGCCTATTCAGCAGCCAGATCAGGCGGTTGCGAGAGCATCAACAGCTCGGCATTGCCACCCGAGGCTGTTGTGTCCACGCACAAATGCCGTTCATGGGTCACAGCCTCTTCCGTTACCGCGCCGGTGATCAAAGGCAGGATTGCCCCGGATCGTGCGGCAAGAGCCAGCGCAAGAGCGCGCGCGCCAACCTCGTCTCCCCAATAGATCGCACCGCCGATCCCCTCGACCTTGGACAGTTCGCCCGCTGCCAAGTCGGGTGCCAGCACCGCCAGTCCACCATGCGCCTCGACGTCCGTTTTCTGGCGTTCGGCGGCTGTGAGGCCGGGGCCAAGACACAGGAACGGGGCGCGGGGGTGCGTGGACAGTTGGTTCAGCTCTCCGGTTGGGCCGGGCAAGCGGGTTGATGCAAGCGTCACCGCACGCGTGGTAGCGGTGATAGTGCGTTCAAGCAGGGCGGGATTGGTCGATCCGTCGCCATCCGCCTCGCCGGTCATCGGCGCAGGCCCGGACTTGCAGAACCGGTCCATGTAGGCTGGGCCACCCGCTTTGGGGCCGGTGCCGGACAGCCCTTCGCCGCCGAATGGTTGCGAGCCGACAATGGCACCGATCTGGTTGCGGTTCACATAGGCGTTGCCGGCACGGATGCGATCAACCACGTGTTGAACGCGGTCATCAATCCGGGTGTGAAGACCAAATGTCAGGCCGTATCCCGTGGCGTTGATCGCATTGATCACCGCGTCGAGGTTTTCGGCCTTGTAGCGCGCAACGTGCAGCACCGGTCCGAAGATCTCGCGCTTCATCTCGTGAATGCCGCTGACACGGATCAGTGTGGGGGCGATGAAGTGACCGCCGTCGGGGACTTTCAACTCGTGCACCAGCCGTTTTTCTGCGCGTGCCGTATCGACGTAGGCGCGAATGCCCCCATAGGCCTCGTCGTCGATGACGGGACCAAGGTCGGTGGACAGGTGCCACGGGTCAGCCGGGGTCAATTCGTCCATCGCGCCGATCAGCATCTCGGTCAGGCTGTCGGCGATGTCGTCCTGAACATAGAGACAGCGCAGGGCCGAGCAGCGCTGCCCTGCCGATTGGAAACTGGACGCGACGATGTCACGCACCGCCTGTTCGGGCAGCGCGGTGCTGTCCACGATCATGGCGTTCAACCCGCCGGTTTCCGCGATCAGCGGTGCGGCGGGTGACATATGCTGCGCCATCGCGTGGCGGATGATCTGCGCGGTTTCGGTCGATCCGGTAAATGCGACCCCGTCAATGCGCGCATCCGACGTCAGCGCCGCCCCGACGGTTGCCCCGTCGCCGGGCAAAAGCTGCAACGCCTCGCGCGGAACACCGGCTTTGTGCAACAGCTTCACCGCCTCATATGCGATGATCCCGGTCTGCTCGGCAGGTTTGGCCAACACGCCGTTGCCCGCCGCCAAAGCCCCCGCAATCTGACCGGTAAAGATCGCCAAGGGGAAGTTCCACGGCGAAATGCAGGTGAACAGGCCACGCGCATCGCGGGTAAGGTGCGGGATGCGGGACGCATAATATCGCAGGAAATCAACGGCTTCACGCAATTCGCCCAGACAGTCGGGCAAAGTCTTTCCCGCTTCGCGGGCAAGCAGGGCGAAGAAGATTCCAAAATGTTCTTCATAAAGATCCGCTGCGCGGTTCAGAACCTCGGCACGGGTATCTGGTGCGGCATCCCAACGGGTTGCCGCGTCAAGGGCCGCCTGCACGTCCTTGGCGCTGGCCCAGGTGATCTTGCCAACCTCGGTGCCATTGGCGGGGTTGGTAACGGTCACATCCTTGCCGCCCTTTGGCGTGCCAGCAATCAGCGGTTCAGCGGCAAATCTCGTATCCGCGAAAGGATTGCGGGCGGTGTCGATCTGCTCCAGATGGGGTTCATATGTCAGGTCCAGCCCTTTGGAGTTTTTGCGATCCCCATAAAGCTCTGGTCCGGTGGGAACATGTGGTGCGGGATGGTCCAGCGCGTCGAAGGGGCAGGCGGCAACCTCCTCGGGCGAAACGCTTTCATCGACGATCTGGTTCACGAACGAGCTGTTGGCGCCGTTTTCCAACAGTCGCCGCACCAGATAGGCCAGTAGGTCGCGATGCGCCCCAACAGGGGCATAAATCCGGCAGCGTGTGCCGTTTTCATCCATGATGATCTGGTGCAAACGTTCTCCCATGCCATGCAGGCGCTGGAACTCGTAACCACGCGCGTTCACGCCTGAACTTTTTGCCATATCCAGTATGGCGGCCGCCGTGTGAGCATTGTGGGTGGCGAACTGCGGATAGATCCGATCGGTCAGCGACAGCAGTTTTCGCGCGTTGGCGATGTAGCTGACATCGGTGGCGACCTTGCGTGTGAACACGGGGAATGCATCCAAGCCTTCAACCTGCGCGCGCTTGATCTCGGTGTCCCAATAGGCACCTTTGACCAGCCGAACCATGATTTTGCGGTCCAGCCGTTTGGCCAGCGCGTGCAGCCAGTCGATAACGGTGCCGGCGCGGTGCCCATAGGCCTGCACGACCACGCCGAACCCGTCCCATCCGGCCAATGATTTATCGGACAGCACCGCTTCGATCACGTCTAGCGAGATTTGCAGGCGGTCAGCTTCTTCGGCGTCGATGTTGAAGCCCATACCCGCCGACTTCGCCAGATGTGCGAGGGCCGAAACACGTGGCACAAGCACATCCATTACCCGGTCGCGCTGGGCGCGTTCATAGCGGGGGAAAAGCGCGGAAAGCTTTACGGAAATACCAGGATTGGCACGGATATCCTTGGATTTGCAGGCACTTGCGATCTCGGAAATTGCCTTGGCATAGGACATCTGATAGCGGCGCGCATCGTCATCGGTCAGCGCCGCTTCGCCCAGCATGTCATAGGAATAGGTGAAGCCTTTCGCTTCCATCTTCGACCCGCGTTTCATCGCAGCAGAGATGGTTTCGCCCAACACGAACTGATTTCCCATCTCTTTCATCGCGCGTCCGACGGCGGTGCGAATGACGGGTTCACCCAGACGTTTCACCGCCCCACGCAACGCACCGGTGATCCCCGGTTCGCGCTCGTCCAGCACCTTACCTGTAACCAAGAGCGCCCATGTCGATGCGTTCACCAAAGAAGACGACGAGCGACCAAGATGCTTGCCCCAATCGCTGGGTGCGATCTTGTCTTCGATCAGAGCGTCTATGGTTTCTGCGTCCGGCACCCGCAACAGGGCTTCGGCCAGACACATCAGTGCGATGCCTTCATCCGTTGACAGGCCATATTCGGCCAGAAAAACCTCCATCATGCCCGGGTCGGATGACGCGCGGATGGCGCGCACAAGTTCGGCGCCGCTGGCCGCGATCCGCGCGCGGTCGTCACTGGACAGCCCCGCCTCTTTTGCGAGCGTATGGATATGCCGTTCCTCACCGGCATAGGCAAGATCGTCAATTTTCTGGCGAAGGCTGTCGGTCATGTGCGGATCCTCATGGTGTTTGCACTTCCCCTATGATATCCCGAAAAGACAAGGCGATTTTCCTGATTTTCGCCATTTGGCAGCCGAAATGACCGATTAAAGGTGGTGAATGCAGGAAGATAAGCAAGTTGATCTTGATCGGTTCGATCGCAGGATTCTGGATGTCCTGTCAGGCGATGGGCGCATTTCGATCACCGATCTTGCACAGCGGATCGGATTATCAAAGTCCCCGACCCAAGCCCGTGTACGTCGGTTGGAAGCGGAAGGGGTCATTACCGGATACCGTGCCGATATCGACCCGATTCGTTTAGGCCGGGATCATGTCGCCTTTGTCGAAGTAAAGCTTTCGGACACGCGCGAGGCCGCATTGAGTGCGTTCAACAAGCAAGTTTCCAGCATTCCCGAGGTGGAAGAATGTCATCTGCTGGCGGCGCATTTTGACTATCTTCTCAAGGTGCGCACCCAAGACATGCGTGACTTTCGGCGCGTCTTGGGCGAGGCAATTTCGACCCTTCCGCATCTGGCGCAAAGTTCAACTCACGTGGTGATGCAGGCGATCAAGGATGACAGCCCCTCCATTCTTGGCTGACTTCTTTTGGCAAATGCTTCTGACCGATTGCCTCCGGTTTTAAGAGGCGTTAGGGAAGGGCTGGGGCCAAGCTCCACCCGGTGCGGGCGTGATGGAATGGTAGACATACCAGACTTAAAATCTGTTGGGCCTTGTGCCCGTGTGGGTTCGAGTCCCACCGCCCGCACCACTCTCATCCCAGCAAAAAACGTTTTTCAATACGATGTTCGGCCTTTGTTTCGACTGGCGTGATTGCGTGGTTGAGGGGCCGTGAATTATGCGTCAATTCGTGGGGCGGGGCATTGCTTTTAATCCGGACATGGCGAAACCTGAGTGCAGGTCGGGCACAGCAAAACATTTCTTTGCAGATTACAGCCAGTTTTTATTAGGCCTTTTCGATGACCAAACTATTTTTTTAAGTCTTTGGATTGGACGGTCGGGGTATGAGTAATTTTAGCTCATTAGACAGTTGGGAAATGGTCGGGTTGCTTGGGGCAGCGATCTATTGCACGACCTATATGTTGATCGCGTTCGACATATTGACCAGCAAGACGACGTGCTATTACGCGTTGCAGTTTTCGGCGGCCAGCTTCGTCGCACTGAGCCTGATTGAGCATTTCAACGTTGCCGCGTTGACCGTCCAACTGTTTTTTATCGTGGTGTCGGTCTTTGGTTTTGCAAACCATATGAAGGGGCGAACTGTTTCACCTGCGAAGGACAAAGAAGTGGTTTGACGGGAACGAGACCTCTCCCTGAGTGCGTTGTTCCACGCGCTCACAGAAAAGTCGGGCTAGGGGTGGCCCGGCTTTTCACTTTCTTACCGTGTGAAATCAGGCGTTGAACAGGAAGTGCAGAACGTCGCCGTCTTTAACCTGATAGGTTTTGCCTTCGGCGCGCATCTTGCCTGCCTCCTTGGCACCGCTTTCCCCACCCAATGCGATGTAGTCGTCATAGGGGATGGTTTCGGCCCGGATGAAGCCGCGTTCGAAATCGCCATGGATGACGCCAGCTGCTTGTGGCGCGCGGGTGCCTTCGCGGATGGTCCAGGCACGGGCCTCTTTCGGGCCGACGGTGAAATAGGTTTCCAGATGTAGAAGTTCATAGCCCGCACGGATCAGGCGATCCAGACCAGCTTCTTTCAGGCCCAACTCTTCCAGGAACATCTGCATGTCGTCGGCGTCAAGTTGGCTGATTTCTTCTTCGATCTTGGCGGAAATAACCACTGAAGCCGCGCCTTGTTCGGCGGCCATTTTCTCGACCGCTTGCGAATAGGCGTTTCCGCTGGCCGCATCGCTTTCATCCACGTTACAGACGTAAAGGATCTTCTTGGTGGTCAGAAGTTGCAGCATGTTCCAAGCCTTGCGATCTTCCTCGTCCACCTTGACGGTGCGGGCGGGTCGGCCGGCCTCAAGCGCCTCTTGTGCCGCGCGCATCAGACGCTCCTGCTGCACGGCTTCCTTGTCGCCGCCGCGCACCTTGCGCACGATGTTTTGCAACCGCTTCTCGATGCTTTCCAGATCGGCCAGCATCAACTCGGTCTCGATCACCTCGGCGTCTTCAACCGGGTTCACACGGCCTTCGACATGGGTGACGTCGCCGTCGTCAAAGCAACGCAGGACGTGGGCAATGGCGTCCACTTCGCGGATGTTGGCCAGAAACTGGTTGCCCAGCCCTTCGCCTTTCGACGCACCCTTCACCAGACCGGCAATGTCGACGAAGGTCATCCGGGTCGGAATGATCTCTTTCGAACCAGCAATAGCGGCCAGTTTGTCCAGCCGGTCATCCGGCACGTTCACCTCGCCCACATTTGGTTCGATGGTGCAGAACGGAAAGTTCGCAGCCTGCGCCGCCGCCGTCTTGGTCAGTGCGTTGAAAAGGGTCGATTTACCGACATTCGGCAGACCGACGATGCCCATCTTGAAACCCATCACGGCCTCCGTCATTCAGTGTTCGGGGCCTTCTAGGGCTTTGACAGGATGGGCGCAAGCGTGGTGAAGTGGGAAGACGCGCAACAGAGGAGCTTTGCCATGCAACCTATTCCTTACGTGTTTTTCAAAGATAACTGCCGAGAAGCCGTCACGCGCTATGGCGAGATTTTCGGCAATGGACCAGAGATCATGTCGTTCGCGGACATGCCGGACGAAGATCGCAAGCAGATGCCCGGCGTGCCGGATGACGCGGTGATGCATGCCAGCGTCGCCGTCGGTGACGGGATGCTGTTTGCCAGTGACGACCCAAGCGGCGAGACGCCGGAAATGGCGGGCTGCAATGTCTGCCTTTCCCTGCCGGATGAGGCCGAGACAAAGCGGGTCTTCGATGCTTTGGCAGATGGGGGTGATGTGCGAATGCCGCTGAGCCCGACGTTCTGGACATCGCTTTTTGGCACGTTGACCGACAAATTCGGAGTGCGTTGGATGATCATGGCGGACAGCGATTACGAGTGACCCATTGATTTTCCCGACCGTATTCGGCACATCGGTTCTGAACATGACAAAGGACGGATGATGACCCGAATTGATGCGAAGTTTGCTGCCTTGGCCGAAAAGGGTCAGAAGGCGTTCGTCAGCTACATCATGGGCGGTGATCCCGATATGGCGACCTCGCTTGAGGTGATGAAAGGGCTGCCTCGGGCAGGCGTTGATATTATCGAATTGGGCGTGCCGTTTACCGACCCGATGGCGGATGGGCCGACCATTCAGCTTGCGGGACAACGTGCGCTGGAAGGCGGCATGACCCTGCAAAAGACGCTGGATATGGCGGCGGAGTTTCGTAAGGATGACGATACGACCCCGATTGTTCTGATGGGATACTACAACCCGATCTATAGCCGGGGCGTGGACAAGTTTCTTGCCGATGCAAAGGCGGCAGGTGTGGATGGGCTGATCGTTGTCGACCTGCCCCCGGAAGAGGACGACGAGCTTTGCATTCCAGCACAGAAGGCGGGATTGAACTTCATTCGGCTGGCGACCCCGACCACTGACAACAAACGCTTGCCGAAAGTGCTGCAAAACACTTCGGGCTTTGTCTATTACGTGTCTGTCACAGGTGTGACCGGGGCGTCCGAAGCGCAAGCCGCGAATGTCGGGCCCGAGGTCGCGCGCATCAAAGCCGCGACGGATATTCCCGTGATCGTTGGCTTTGGCGTGAACACCCCCGAAAAGGCGCAAGCGATTGCCAGCGTTGCCGATGGCACTGTTGTGGGCAGCGCGATCGTGTCGAAGATCGCGGCGGGTGAACCGGTCGCGGATGTGCTGGCCTTCGTGAAGACACTGGCCGACGGGGCGCATCGCGGCTGACGTCTAGATCACTGCGGTTTCACCAATCGGGCGGCCTTCTACGATCCGGTCATAGCCAAACGGGCAAAGGTCCAGCGTCTGGAAGCTGCCGGTTGTGATCAACTCGGCAAGGCCGCGCCCCATCGCGGGGGCTTGTTGCAGTCCGTGGCCGGAAAAACCGTTGATAAAATAGAAGTTCTCAACCTTGTTATGTGGGCCAAGAACGGCATTTTGATCCAGTGTGTTATAGGCATAATGACCCGCCCATTCGTGCACGATCTTCAGGGCGTCGAACTGGGGAATACGCGTCGCCACGATCGGCCAGACATGATGCTCCCATAGCCCGTGATCCATATGGAAATCATCGGGGTCGACTGCCGGATCGGGGTCGGGCCGCGCGCCGATCATATAGGTTTCGGGACCATCCTGTCTGATGTGAACGCCAGATGGGTCGATGGTCAGGGGAAGCTGACGATCAAGCGGACGCTCTGCTTTGACCACCCATGTGAACCGCTTCCGTGGCTCGACGGGGATGTCCAACCCCGCCATGCGCGCGACCAGTCTGGCGCGCGGACCGGCGGCGTTGACCAGATGACCACAAGACAGCGTCTGTCCTGAGGACAGGGTAACATTGACCACTTTATCCTGCGCCGTGGTGATTGCCTCAACCTCGCCCGCCACATATTCGACACCGGCGGCGACCGCTTTGCGTCGGAACCAATCAAACAACGCCCCACCATCCCAGTAGCCTTCGTCGCGCGTGCCGTGGCTTCCTAAAAGAATGTCGTCCAACTGATAGAACGGAAAATCCTGCGCAATCTCGTCTCGCGACAGAATACGGGTGGCCGCGCCAAGGCGGCGCTGCATCGCTTGCGCGGCGCGCAGCGCGTCGGCATGCGCCTTGTTGTGGGCGAGATAAAGATACCCGAAGCTTTGGATGGTCAGATCTTCGATGCGGGGGTCGCCGCCCATATTGGCCCGCAAATTCTTGATGAAGGAAGCGGTGAATTGCGAGATACGCACATTTAGCGGCTCGCTGAATTGCTGCCGGAGGCAGGAGTTCGTATGTGCCGTAGAGCACAGCGCATAGCTTGGGTCACGTTCGACCACCAATATACGGCCCTGAAAATCCGGTGATTGGCTCAGCCACCAAGCCACCGACGACCCCATGATGGCTCCGCCCACGATGATCACATCATAGGTTTGTTGGTGTGGATCTGTCGCCATCGCAGCCACTTGATCAAGCTGGGTCAGAGGTGCTGCGGAACCGCCAACGCCCCGTCATCGCGTCGCCTCCCGCGCCCATGACAGGACGGCATCATGGTCAGGGGAAAGCTGTTCGGCGTCGCCAACAAACGCCATGAACGCCTCGCGCGACCCTTCGGAAACACCGATGATCGCCGGGATGTCGCGGGCCAGTGCTTCGCCCACGGCTTCACGAAAGCCACGCCCCTCGGCTTCCTGTTTGCCGAATTTGTTGACGATCAGAAGATCGGCACCGGCTTTCAAACGGTCTTCGGTTTGCCCCACCGCTGTCTCCAACGCATCGGGGTTCAGTTTGCAGCCGCGCGCGTTGGCACCAAGATACTGGCTGATGCGGATCTTTGGACCGTCAGGCAACACCAGGACATCCATATCGCAATGGTGATCCTCGGCGCGTTCGGTATCAAGCTGGACGGTCCCGCACAGGGCCAGACCTTGCCGCGTCAACGCGTCCGCGACGCCTGCAAGCAACAGGTTGGTTTTGCCCCGACCGGGCGCGATGACATAGGCGAGTTTCATGCAATCCCCAATCGACCGTGCTTATCAGATGCCAATCGGAACGGGCGTTGTCAATTGCCGTGACGCCCCTCTGATGCGCTTGCGTGGTGCGACCGGCTGTGGCCAGATGTTGGAAAAGAAAGGTGCGCCATCATGAAGCTGAAACTCCCTGATCACCGACCGCCGCGAGATGCAGCGCAGCGCCGCGCAGTCGCGCCAGTTATTTGCTATCCTGTCGATGGATTGCCTGTACCAAATATAGCGCTCTATCGGGCCGCGCGGAAAACAGCGAGAAAAATCACTGAAGTGCTGGTGCCGCCGCGGGATGCGAAGGTGTTTCAAGTGCCCGCAGGTCATTACTTTCGGATCAATTCGGTAGAGGGACCACAGGTTGGAGATCTGAATCTGTGGAATCTGCACGATCTGCACGAAAGGTTCTATTCAGGCAAGACGCGGGCGCTCCATGGCACGCATCTGTCTGTATCAGATCGGATTTGGTCAAGTCATCCCTATCTGCGTCCCATCGCAACCATCGTTGAAGACACGCTTGATTGGTACGGGTTTGACGAATTTGGTGGGTCCGTTCACGATGTGATCGGCACGCGGTGCGACCCGTACACACATAATCTGCTGGTGGGCGGTCACTATCACCATTGTTGCCATTCTAACCTGACGCGCGCGCTGGCCGATTACCTTGACTGCCCTGCATGTGACGCCGAACCACACATCCACGATGTTTTGAATGTTTTCATGTGCACGGGTTTCACGCGGGACACGGGGCAGTATTTCATGAAAGCCAGCCCGGTGCGGCCCGGTGACTATCTAGAGTTCTTTGCCGAAATTGACCTGCTTGGGGCGCTCAGCACCTGCCCTGGGGGTGATTGTTCGTCCGAGCACAGCTCGGATACCGCCACCTGCCACCCGTTGATGATCGAGCTGTTCGCGCCGACAGAAAATGCACTAAGGGATTGGTCACAGCCGCCGGTGAACGGCTATGACCGGACGCATGGGGTTTGACCGCGCAGATCACGCGAAGGCGGCTTCCAGTGCAATCTCGATCATGTCGCCAAAGGTCTTCTCGCGCTGATCGGATGGCAGCGCCTCGCCGGTTTGCAAGTGATCGGATACGGTCATGATCCCAAGCGCCCGCACGCCATGACGGGCGGCAAGGGTGTAAAGCTCGGCGGCCTCCATCTCGACCCCAAGGATCCCGTGACGGGTCATTTGTTCGTTCAGGTCAGGGCGTTCGTCATAGAAGGTGTCCGAGCTGTAGATGCCGCCCACATGCACCCCCACATCGCGTTTTCGTGTCGCAGCAACGGCGGCTTCCAGCAGGCCATAATCGGCGCAAGGTGAGTAATTCAAGTCGCGAAAGATCGTGGATGACGGCGTTGCGACTGTTGTGCAGGTCATGGCGATGATCACATCACGGACCTTAACCTGCGGCTGCATCCCCCCGATAGAGCCGACGCGGATCAGGGTTTTCACGCCGTAATCCCTGATCAACTCGTTGGCATAGATCGACAGGCTCGGCATCCCCATGCCTGACCCTTGAATTGATACCCGATTACCCCTGTAAGTGCCGGTAAATCCGAGCATTCCGCGCACCTCGTTCACCAGTTCCGCACCGTCCAGAAAGGTCTCGGCGGCCCAGCGGGCGCGATAGGGGTCGCCCGGCATCAGGACAGTTTCTGCGATCTGGCCGGGTGCGGCACCGATGTGGATGGTCATAGCTATCTCCTGTGGGTAAAGTCACGCATATGAAACCGGAATCCCTGATGCGCGCGCTGTTCTTTGCCCTCTTTATCCTCCCACTTCCTGCCTTGGCGCAAGAGCCGGGCGAGCTTGCATTGGTGAAGAAGGTGTTTGCGAAACTGCAACCGATCTCGATCCGGGCCAATCGCGAATATTGCGGGTATATCGGGTATGATCGCTCCGGCAAGCTCGTGGCGTCGAAGGCGTGGCGCGGCGGCAAGGGCACCTGTCGGGCGCGCGACCCCGACAACTTGGTCAATGTCGTGTCGTCCTATCACACCCACGGTGCCTTCTCGTCCCGCTATGCCAACGAAGTGCCGTCAGGCGACGATATGGCCACCGACGAGTTTGAAGGCGTCAACGGCTGGGTCGCCACGCCCGGCGGTCGGCTTTGGTATATCGACACGCAAAAGATGGTGGCGCGGCATGTGTGCGGTATCGGTTGCCTGCCAATGGATGCGAACTTCCTTGAAGGCGATATGGGACCAATCGCGCCCCGTTATCAATATGACCAGTTGATCGATAAGCTGATGTCGTTTGGCGGGTGATGCCTATTCCGCCGCGACGGTTTTGGGCGCAACCAACGTCACAATATCTTCCATGATGGTGTTCAATTCGAAATCCTTCGGCGTATAGACCTTGGCAACACCCATCGCGCGCAGACGGTTGGCATCGTCGTCCGGAATGATACCGCCCGCGACCACCGGGATGTGACCCAGTCCGGCCGCGCGCATCCGTTCGATCAGTTCTTCCAGAAGCGGGATGTGGCTGCCTGACAGGATTGACAGGCCGACCACGTGGGCTTTGGTTTCAAGCGCGGATGCGACCAGTTCTTCCGGCGTCAGACGAATGCCTTCATAGGTAATGTCCATTCCGCAATCTCGGGCACGGGCGGCAATCTGCTCGGCCCCGTTAGAATGACCATCCAACCCAGGTTTGCCCACAAGAAAGGTCAGGCGACGGCCAAGCGCGTCAGAGACCGCATCCACACGGGCGCGAATATCGTCCAGCCCTTCGGTGCGGTTTGATGGGTTTTTCGACACGCCCGTCGGTGCACGATACTGGCCAAAGGTCTGGCGCATCACTTCGCCCCATTCACCTGTCGTCACACCCGCTTTGGCGGCGGCGATTGAGGGCGGCATGATGTTGTCGCCGGACTTGGCTGCGATGCGCAGATTTTCCAACGCTTGCTTAACATCGGTCGCATTGCGATCGGCACGCCATTGCTCAAGACGTGCGATCTGATCGGCCTCGGCTTCCTGATCAGCGACCATGATCGCGCCATCCCCTGCCGTAAGCGGGCTTTCGGCGGCTTCGGTCCAGCGGTTCACACCGACCACGGTGGTTTCGCCCGCCTCGATCTTGTTGATGCGGCGGGCATTTGAATCCACCAAACGCGACTTCATGTATTCGATGGCCGCCACCGCGCCGCCCATCCCGTCAATCTGGGCCAGTTCGGCGCGTGCACCGTCTTTCAACTCGGCCACTTTACGGTCCACAGCGGGGTTTTCGTCAAACAGGTCATCGAACTCCAGAAGGTCCGTTTCATACGCAAGGATCTGTTGCATCCGAAGGGACCATTGCTGATCCCATGGGCGGGGCAGGCCAAGCGCCTCGTTCCACGCCGGCAGCTGCACGGCGCGGGCGCGGGCATTTTTCGACAGCGTAACCGCCAGCATTTCGATCAGGATGCGATAGACGTTGTTTTCTGGCTGCTGCTCGGTCAGGCCCAGCGAGTTCACCTGAACCCCATAGCGGAAACGGCGGAATTTCGGGTCTTCCACACCATAGCGGTCGCGGGTGATTTCATCCCACAACTCGACAAAGGCGCGCATCTTGCACATCTCGGTGACGAACCGGATGCCCGCGTTTACGAAGAAGCTGATGCGGCCTACCATGGCTGGGAAGGCGTCCGCCGGGACTTTGTTTTTCAGATCGTCCAGCACGGCGATGGCGGTGGCAAGCGCGAAGGCCAGTTCTTCTTCGGGCGTCGCGCCTGCCTCTTGCAGGTGATAGGAACACACGTTCATCGGGTTCCACTTTGGCAGATGCTGGCGCGTATAGGCGGCGACATCGGTGATCATGCGCAGGGACGGCTCGGGCGGGCAGACATAGGTGCCGCGTGACAGGTATTCCTTTATGATATCGTTCTGCACCGTGCCTTGCAGCTTGGATACATCCGCGCCCTGTTCTTCAGCGGCTGCAATATAGAGCGACAACAACCACGGCGCAGTGGCGTTGATCGTCATCGAGGTGTTCATCTGCTCCAGCGGGATATTTTCAAACAATGCCCGCATGTCCCCCAGATGGCCAAGCGGCACGCCCACCTTGCCCACTTCACCGCGCGACAGTTTGTGGTCACTGTCATAGCCCGTCTGAGTTGGCAGATCGAAGGCCACCGATAGGCCCGTCTGACCTTTGGCCAGATTGGTGCGGTAAAGCTCGTTCGAGGCTTTGGCGGTCGAGTGACCGGCATAGGTGCGGAAAAGCCAGGGGCGGATCGAGTTTTGGCTGGGCATGTCAGAGACTCATCGTTTTGTTGCGCTGCAGCATTTTTCGCAGACGAAAGAATATTACGCAAGGGTGAAATTCGTGGGAAGAAAGTTGCGCAAGGTGCGGCATGCATCGATCTTTTTGGGGCGCAGTGGATAGTCTTGCAGCATACGATCCAATTCACACCACCGGATTGCTTTTGCGGCACGACGCGCCGTCTTTACCTTGTCGCTTTTTCCTGAAAACGTAGCGCCATGACGCGTTCCATAGAATTGCCCCTGTGGCTTCTTGTTCTGATTCTGGCTTTCGCCACGGTGACGTTCGCGTCCCATTTCCTGTTTCCTTCGGTCCGCTGGTTCTTCCGCAAGCGACTTGAGCGGGCGGTGGAACGGCTGAATGAAAAGCTCGAACGTCCGATCGAGCCGTTCAAACTGGCGCGTCGCTATGACATGGTTCAACGCCTCTCATATGACCCCGAGGTTGCAAAGGCGATCGCCGAACATGCGCGCAAATCGGGCATGCCAGAGCAAGTCGCCTTTGAAACCGCACAACGCTATGCTCGCGAGATCGTGCCACGGTTTTCGGCCACAGCATATTTTGGCTTCGGTATATGGATTGCCAAACTGCTCAGCCGTTCTTTCTATCGTGTGCGACTTGGGGCTTTCGATGAGGCGCGGTTGAAAGAGATCGATCCGGATTCGACCATCGTCTTCGTGATGAACCATCGGTCGAACATGGATTACGTTCTGGTCACGTGGCTGGCCGCTGAACGGTCACATCTTTCCTATGCCGTGGGGGAATGGGCGCGGGTCTGGCCGCTACGCATGTTGATACGGTCGATGGGTGCCTATTTCATTCGTCGAAAAAGTCGCAATGCTTTGTATCGCAAGGTGTTGTCGCGCTATGTGCGACTGGCAACGGATGGCGGGGTCACACAAGCGATGTTTCCCGAAGGCGGATTAAGCCTGAATGGAACTGTCGGCGAGCCGAAACTGGGGCTGCTGAGCTATCTTGTGCAGGACTTTGATCCAGAGGTGAACCGCAACGTCGTCTTTGTCCCCGTCGCCATGAACTATGATCGCGTGCTGGAGGATCGGGTGCTTGTCAGGGCCGATATCTTGGGCAATCGGCGGTTTGGGTTGCGATTCAAATACGTCGCCCGCCACATCGGGCGCCATGTTTGGCAACGTGTGACGGGGAAGTTCCATCGTTTCGGGTATGCCAGTGTGTCATTTGGTGCGCCCTTATCGCTGAACGAATATCTCGCGAGCCACAGGACGGAGGAAGACCCACTGGAAAACCTGGGCCACGAGCTGATGTCACGCATTCGCGATGTGGTGCCCGTTCTACCTGTTCCCGTTGTGGCGGCAATCATGCTTGAGCAAGAGACGTTGACCCGCGCCGAGGTGGAAGCCCGCTTTGCGGCGCTGGTCTCGGATATGGAGGCCTCGGGTGCCCATGTGCATCTGCCGCGTGGAGATATGAGCTATGCGACGGAAGTTGGTATCAGGCTGCTGTCATTGCGTAAGCTGATCGTCGAAGAAGGCGAGGGACCACTTGCCCGGTATCGTGTCAACCAGCCTGATCGCTTGATTCTAGCCTATTACGCGAACTCCATTGCACATTTGTCCGATGCCATCACGACGGTTCAGATGTCTGATTTGAGCCCGGCCGAGGTCGCGGACGCGGCCGGTTTTCCGGACTGATGCTTGGTTCGCCTTGAATTGAGCACGACATAAAATTACAAAAAATGGCTAAACGTTGTTGCATTCTTGCGAGGCGATACGTAATGCTGCACGAGCAGCCGCATTTCTGCATCGCGGCAACAGAATCGGATAACGCGCAACAGAAGGAGGCCCCGATGGCTTTGGATACTCAACCCAGCATCGCAGATTACGATGCCCCGAAGAAGGACCTGTACGAGATCGGTGAGATGCCGCCGCTCGGGTATGTGCCCAAGCAGATGTATGCATGGGCCATCCGCCGTGAACGCCATGGCGAACCGGACAAATCGTTTCAGGTTGAAGTTGTCGATACTCCGGTATTGGACAGCCACGAGGTGCTCGTCCTCGTGATGGCCGCTGGCGTGAACTATAACGGTGTTTGGGCCGGTCTTGGTGTCCCGATCTCCCCGTTTGATGGCCACGGCGCGGATTATCACATCGCCGGGTCGGATGCTTCGGGTATCGTCTGGGCGGTTGGCGACAAGGTGAAAAGCTGGAAAGTGGGCGACGAAGTTGTCATCCATTGCAACCAGGATGACGGCGACGACGAAGAGTGTAACGGCGGCGATCCGATGTTTTCACCCTCGCAGCGGATTTGGGGATACGAAACCCCCGACGGGTCTTTCGCGCAGTTCACCAACGTGCAGGCACAACAGCTTTTGCCGCGTCCCAAGCACCTGACTTGGGAAGAAAGCGCCTGCTATACGCTGACCTTGGCCACTGCCTATCGGATGTTGTTCGGTCACGCACCGCATGAACTGAAACCCGGCCAGAACGTGCTGGTCTGGGGTGCCTCTGGTGGTCTGGGATCGTTTGCGATCCAGTTGATTAATGCTGCGGGTGCGAATGCGGTTGGCGTGATCTCGGATGAAGACAAACGCGAGTTCGTCATGTCACTTGGCGCAAAAGGCGTCATCAACCGCAAGGATTTCAATTGCTGGGGACAACTGCCCACCGTGAACACACCCGAATATGCGGCGTGGTTCAAGGAAGTGCGAAAGTTCGGCAAAGCCATTTGGGATATCACCGGCAAGGGCAACAACGTGGATATGGTGTTCGAACACCCTGGTGAAGCCACGTTTCCGGTGTCGACCTTCGTCTGCAAAAAGGGCGGTATGGTCGTGATCTGCGCCGGCACCACCGGGTTCAACTGCACCTTTGATGTGCGGTATCTGTGGATGCACCAAAAGCGCATCCAAGGCAGCCACTTTGCGCATCTGAAGCAAGCGGCCTCGGCCAACCGCATGATGATTGAGCGTCGAATCGACCCCTGCATGTCCGAAGTCTTCCCATGGGAAGATATTCCGGACGCACATATGAAAATGTTGCGCAATCAACACAAGCCCGGCAACATGGCGGTCCTGGTTCAGGCACCGAAGACCGGTCTGCGCACTTTTGAAGACGCTCTTGAGGCCGGCCCGAAATAAACCCAAAACCAACTGAAATTCAGCCCTCCGTCCGATCTGGGCGGAGGGTTTTTTTGTCGAATTTTGAAACACTTCACATGTTAGATTTGCGAATCACCTACTCTTAAAGCTGACCCACTGGTCGGTTTATTCAAAGAACAATATGTTACGTGTTTCATCCTCCCCATTTATGGGGAGGTTAAATGGGTGAATACCGAAATGAGAAAACACATGCGAAGGTTGATTTCCCAACTTGCGAGATCGAGGCTTTACATGTCTGATGAATGGATCATTGATGTTCTTACTGACCTGAAGGCCTACGCGGTTAAAAATGGTTTGAACGTCACGGCCGACCAGCTTGATGACGCGCGACTGATTGCCATGACAGAAATCGCCTCCGCCTCACGTCAAGAGACGGAGAACGCGCGCGAATATGAAAAACCGGTTGGAAGACCTTGTCTCTACGTTGCAGGCGGCGAGCTCGCTTGAAGACCTGCAAGCCGTAACCGAGGCTCTGCGGGACCACTATGACGTTTCGCATACGGTTTATCATTGGGTTAATTCCGTTGGTGAAAGGTTCGGCGCGGGCACTTACAGCGCCGAGTGGGTTGATCGCTATCTTGAAAAAGATTACTTGCGTATCGACCCGGTTATTTTCGGTTGTTTTCAAAGATTTACACCGGTCATCTGGAAGTCGCTCGACTGGTCGTCGAAGGCGGCGCGGGAGATGTTTCAGGATGCCATGAACTATGGTTTGGGCAACCAGGGATTTACCATTCCGATACGTGGTCCCAACGGGCAATTCGCTCTGTTTACCATGAACGCGACCGCTGAAGATGACGCTTGGGAAACCTTCGTCGATGAGAACACGCGCGACCTGATGATCATCTCGCATGAACTGAACAAAAAAGCGTTGGAATTTGAGAAGTGGGGGCAGGATGTTCAATCCCCGTCACTGTCGCCTCGCGAGTTATCGGCGATGACGTGCTTGGCGAAGGGCATGAATCGCGCACAATCTGCGGCAGAAATGAACATCTCAGAACACACGCTAAGAGTGTATATCGAATCGGCGCGACACAAACTTGGCGCGATGAATACAACCCATGCGGTAGCGCGTGCGTTGTCTGCGGGGATCATCATCGTATAAAATACATCTAAAACGCTTAAGACATTTGCCTTATTTTAACCATAAGGCGACCATCATTTGGCTAACTTATCGGACAAAGGAGCCAAACCGATGCTGCGCTATCTCTATGGTAATGATTTGAACAACTTCCCTCTGCTTGCAGACACAATGTTTCGTGATCGTGCGGAACAGTTTTCTCGTCGGTTGGGCTGGGATGTCCATGTAGACGATGCAGGCCATGAGCGGGATGAATACGACGACATGAATCCCCTATACGTGATCTGGGAACAGGCAGATGGTCGCCATGGCGGCTCAATGCGTTTTCTACCTACGGTGGGCCAAACCATGGTCAACGACCATTTCGATCACCTGACGGACGGGGTGCATATCGAAAGTCCGCTGATCTGGGAATGCACCCGCTTCTGCCTCGCGCCAGGCGCGGATCGTCGGGCCTCGGCCGCTCTGGCACTTGGTGCAGGCGAATTGATGGCCGCCTTCAAGCTGCGCCACTATGTCGGTGTGTTCGATCCGCGTATGGAGCGGATCTATCGCCTGATGGGGCTGGAGCCGGAAGTCATCGGAACTGCCGGTGAAGGTAAAGACCGCATTGGTGTGGGTCTTTGGTCCATGAATGATGATGCCTTTGCGCCGACACTTGCCCGAGTGGGCGTGGATCGCGAAACCAGCAAGAACTGGTTGCGGTATTCGCTGGGTCTTGGCCAACGTGTTGTTGCACCGGATGCCATTCCCGCAAGTGCATAAGCGGTCATCATACTGATGTGCGCCATACGTGCTGGCGCAGCATCAGAGCGCAGGTTAGGGTCGCGCCATGACCACTGGCGCGCACCTGACCTATTCTGATGACCAAGCGGACGCCCATGACCGCGTGGCTGAAATGCTGCGCGGGGCAGGCGTTGATTTGGATGATGCGCTGCTGACGCCATTGTCCGACGGCAAGTCGCAAGTGATGGCCGTCGTCGGTAAAGCGGGGTCGGGCAAGACGATGCTGCTTGCCCAACTGTATCGCGCGCTGCAAGAAGCCGGGGTCGAGGTCGTGTCCGGCGATTGGGAAGGCAAACGTCGCAAGGATCGCAGGACTTTGGCCATATTAGCCCCGACCAACAAGGCGGCCAGCGTGTTGCGCAACCGCGGCGTGCCAGCAACGACGATTCATCGCATCCTTTATACTCCCGTCTATGACCCCGAATACGAAAAGATCGCCGAATGGCTGGCCGGAAACGGGGAGCGGCCATCGGTCGAAGGTCTGACTGATGCGGCGCTGGATCGCGCTTTTGCTTTTTATCAGGCCCAGAAGTCCATTCCGGGGGCGCTTGCTGCGGCAGGATTGCGCGGATCAGATTTCATCACCGGCTGGAAACGGCGGGATGACCCTTTGGATATTGGCTTTGTCGACGAAAGTTCGATGCTGGACGAAAAACAGTTCAACGATCTGCGCGAGATCTTCCCGACATTGGTATTGTTTGGTGATCCCGCACAGCTGGCCCCGGTGGGCCAATCGGGTGAAATGGTCTTTGATCGGCTGGGCGACAGCCGAAAGATGGTGCTGCATCGTATTCACCGTCAGGAACACGATAACCCAATTCTGGATCTGGCCCATGCTCTGGCGGATGACACGCTGGATTTCGCAACGTTCGAAAACATGATCGAAGAGGCCGCACGCTTGGACGATCGGGTGGTGGTTGCACCCCGCGTGAATGCCGATCTGATGGCGCGCTCGCCCGTTCTGGTTTGGCGCAATGTGACACGCGTCCGACTGATCACCGCATTCCGGGGGGCATTTGGCGCGCCTGAGCATGAACTGATGCCCGGTGAACCGCTGATCTGCGACGGGATCGAGCTGCCTCTGAAGCATCGCAAGAAACGTATTGATCTGGAAGCGCGCGGCCTGATCAAGGGCGCGCAATGTGTTTATCTTGGCCCCGGAAAACGTCCGGGGTTTTCACGATTGCACGTGTTGGGGGCCGAGGATCCGCAATTGTCAGCGGCCTCGATCATCAAGATTGAAATGCCTGACGAAGAAGAACCGTTCATCCCGTATGCCGCCAACATGGGCGCGGCTTTTTTGCATGGGGCGGCTGTGACCATTCACAAGGCACAGGGGTCACAGTGGCCTGAGGTGCAGGTCTTCGCGCCGGACATCTGGGCGGCATCGCGGGCGGGACGAACAGAGGCTGGGCTGCCGTTGTGGAAACGTCTGGCCTATGTCGCCATCACGCGGGCCGAGACGCGCTTGTTTTGGGTGAAACGCTATGCGATGGCCCGGCCAGAGGTCGCATTGTCGACAAGCGACTTGGCTGCAAAGCCGGTGGAGTTGACCCTTGCCGCGCCGGACGAAGGCGCAGCCTGACTCGGACAGATCACGTGCGCAGGATCACGCGAAACAGGGCTGATGCGCCCCATCCAGCGGCAATCGCGATCACCAGTGACAGGATGCCATAGATCAATGGTTGTTCGTGGGCGAGGTTGAAGATCCACCGTTCCAGCCCAACCTTCTGAACGTTGATCACCGTTTCATATTGCGAGGCAACATTACCGTCCCGCGTCAGATAGATACGTGTGCGATAGTCACCTTCGGTCACATTGGCGGGCAGGGCTATTCGCGTGTCGAACAGCGTTTCTTCCTGCAATTTGACGCTGTTTTCCATCAGCTTATATAGCCCCGACTTTTCGCGGATGCGGATCAGGGCGCGGGTGAAGTCGCGCGGGTCTTCGTTGGTGAAGGGGTTGTCGCTGATGCGGATCGACCGCTCGACCGAAATGACGTGCTTCAGGTCGTCAAGGATCGACAATGTTTCAGTCAGCGGCGCTGATGTTGCAACAGCATAGAAGCTTGGCGCAGCGGCCAGTTCGATCGAGTCCGTGTTCACCCATATCCCGAAACGCTTGTCCTTTTTGCGCACAGTGATCGGGTGCGCTGGGCCCTCGACGACGACGATCACTTGAAGGGGGCTGTCGTTGGGGGGCGGGGCGTCCCGCTTGACAGCACCGAAGATCAGGATCTCCGACCCCACAAAAGTCGCCGTGATCGAAACGCGGTTCTGGCTAAGTCCCGCAACGACTTTTTCTGCGCGTGCGGGCAGGGCGGCGAAGAACATCAACGAGAGGATGGAAATGGCACGCAGCATCAGTGCGCCCCGGCCTGACCGATTTCATAAAGCTCGGCCGGTTGGATCAGCAGGTCCAACCCAAGTTTGCCACAGACAACAAGCACCATCAGCGCCAGCAGCACCCGCAACTGCTCTGCTTTCAGTTTCACGCCAATGCGCGCACCGATCTGTGCGCCCACGACACCGCCGATCAGCAGCAGAACGGCCAACCCCATATCGACGGTGAAGTTGGTTGTGGCGTGCAGAAGCGTTGTAAAGGCGGTCACGAAGATGATCTGGAACAGCGAGGTTCCCACAACCACCTTAGTCGGCATCCCCAGTAGATAGATCATGGCCGGCACCATGATGAAACCTCCACCGACGCCCATGATGGCAGCGAGAATCCCGACCAGAACGCCCACCAGAATGGGCGGAATGACCGAGATATAGAGGCCCGAGGTGCGGAATTTCATCTTGAAGGGCAGGGCGTGCACCCATGTGTGCTTGCGGCGCGTCGGCACCGCCGTCCCCCCGCGGGTCTTCATCAACGCCCGCACGCTTTCAACGAACATCAGGGATCCGATGATGCCAAGGAACACGACATATGACAATTTGACCAACAGATCGACTTGTCCGATTGCTTTCAACGCATTGAACAATTGCACGCCCAAAGCCGCACCGATCAGACCACCGATCAGCAGCACCACCCCCATTCGAAGGTCCACCGTCTTGCGTTTCAAATGCGCCAGAACGCCAGAGAACGAGCTGGCCACGATCTGGTTGGCTTCCGTGGCCACCGCGACCGCGGGCGGAATACCGATGAAGAACAGCAAGGGCGTCATCAGAAAGCCGCCACCCACACCAAACATACCCGACAGAACACCCACGATGCCACCAAGCCCGAGCAGCAGAAACGCGTTTACGGAAACCTCGGCGATTGGCAGGTAAATCTGCATTGGGAAAGAACTCTGGGCTGGCTGTGAATTGGCTGGTTGTTTCTTTATTGGCCCATGAGGCGGGGGTTAGTCACGTGTTAAGTAGCGTCGAACCAGTTTTTCCAGCTTTTCAGCACCAAGTGGTGCCATTGCCTTGGTATGTTCGTGGCTGATCGCCTCGTCCGACAAACCCTGCGCCATGTTGGTGATGGTTGAAAAGGCGGCAACCCGCAAACCAAGGAAGCGCGCAAGAATCACTTCGGGCACGGTTGACATGCCGACCGCGTCCGCCCCCAAGGTGCGAATGGCGCGGATTTCGGCGGGCGTCTCGAAGGACGGGCCGGAATACCAGGCATAGACGCCAGGGGGCAGAGCAACGCCTTCATCTTTGGCGATCTTTGCGAAAACCTTCTGCATCTCGGCGTCATAGGCACCGCCCATGGGCACGAAACGAGCGTCAGCCACTTCGCCGATCAACGGGTTCAACCCCGAGAAGTTGATGTGGTCCGAGATCAGCATCAGCTCGCCGGGCGGAATGTCCAGCCGCATTGATCCGGCCGCGTTGGTCAGGATCAGGCGATCCGCGCCAAGGGCTTTCAGAAGTTCCAGCGGCAGGCGCATCGCATCGGCTTTGCCATGCTCGTAATAGTGTGACCGGCCGCCAAACACGGCAACCCGTGTGCCTTCCATATGCCCGATCACCAGTTTCGGATTGTGGCCCGATACATGCGCCTGTGGGAAGCCATCAAGCTGGTCATAGGGGATCGCAACCCCGTCGACCGTATTGGCCAGATGCCCCAGGCCTGATCCAAGGACCAGGCCCACCTCGACCGGCTCTGACCCAGCCAGGTTGCGAACCTGCCGGGTCAGCGCCTCAGCGTTCCTTGACATAGGGTTGCCCCCCGGCTTTCGGTGCAACAGCGGTGCCACCGAAGCCAGCCAGAATGATCACGGTCAGGATATAGGGCAGGGCCTGCATGAATTGCACCGGAATGACGAAGGTGCCAAGATCAATGTTCTGATACCGGTTGGCGATGGCTTCCAGCAGACCGAACAGCAGCGTGGCATATAGCGCGTGCCACGGACGCCACCGGGCAAAAATCAACGCCGCCAGCGCGATATAGCCGCGACCTGCGCTCATTTCCTTCACAAAGCCTGCGGCGAGTCCTGTCGCCAGATAGACCCCGGCCAAACCACACAGGACGCCCGCAATCAACATCGCCGCGTAGCGCAGCCGGATCACCGATACGCCTGCCGTATCGACCGCCGCAGGATTTTCGCCCACGGCCCGCAGGCGCAGGCCAAAGCGAGTGCGATACAGCACGAACCATGACAACGGCACCATCAGAAGCGCCACGTAAACAAGGATTGTGTGGCCCGATAACAGATCGGAATAGATCGGTCCAAGGATCGGCACATCGGCCACCGCATTGGCAAAGGGCAGTTCCAGATTTGAAAAACGCTGACCGCCGGACAGGCTTGGCGTGCGCCCGCCAAGCCCGAACCACGCAGTGCCGATCAGGATCGTGATGCCCGAGGCAAAGAAGTTCAGCGCCACACCCGAGATCAACTGGTTCCCTTGAAAGGTGATCGAGGCAAGGCCATGCACCGCAGAGAACGCGATCGAGGACGCCACACCGGCCAGAAGCCCCAGCCAGACCGACCCGGTCGCCGCTGCAACGGCTGCCGAGAAAAAGGCCGAGGCAAGGATTTTGCCCTCAAGCCCGATATCGAAAATGCCCGCTCGTTCCGAGAACAACCCGGCAAGGCAGGCCAGCAAAAGCGGTGTTGCCAGACGCAAGCCGCTGTCTGCGATTTGGATGATCGTCAGGAAATCCATCAGTGCGCCCCCCGTTTTGCAGACCGGATGAACGCGCGTTCCACCGGCGCCCTGACCATGTTGTCAAGCGCCCCGGTGAACAGGATCACCAGCGCCTGGATGACGATGACCAACTCGCGCGGGATTTTCGTCCATAGCGACAATTCGCTGCCGCCTTGATAAAGGAAGCCGAACAGCAAAGCCGCCAGCAGCACCCCAAACGGGTGATTGCGGCCCATCAGCGCCACGGCGATCCCGATAAAGCCAGCGCCTTCAACCGAATTCAGGACAAGTCGCTCGGCCTCGCCCATCGTGTTGTTGATGGACATCATGCCCGACAAGCCGCCGGACAGGATCATGGCGACCATGATGATCTTGAACGGTGATATACCCGCATAGACTGATGCTTCTGAGGATAGGCCAAAAGCGCGGATCTCGTATCCCAGACGTGACCGCCACATCAGAAGATAGACGATCAAGCAGGCCGCAAGCGCGATGAAAAGCGAGACATTCACAGGCGCGGATTTCGAGAAGTTTATGCCGATCGGAGCAAGAACGTCGTGCAGTGTGGGCAGTTGTGTTGTTTCGGGGAACGATGCGGTTTGCGGGTTCATCTCGCCTTTTGGACGCAGTACGTTCACCAGAACATAGTTCAGTGCGGCTGCCGCAATGAAGTTGAACATGATTGTGGTGATCACCACATGGCTGCCGCGTCGGGCTTGCAGATAGGCGGGAATAAGTGCCCAGGCCGCGCCAAACACAGCCCCGCCGATCATGGCGAACAATATCGCGACGGTCCAATGCGGGAAGGGGATATAAAGACAAACCAGCGCAACACCCAGCCCGCCGATCATCGCCTGACCTTCGCCGCCGATGTTGAACATCGCCGCTTTAAAGGCGATCGACACGGCAAGTCCGGTGAAGATGAAGTTGGTGGCATAGTAAAGCGTGTAACCCCAGCCGTAGGTTGACCCCAGCGCCCCGGAAATCATCATCCGAAGTGCATTGATCGGGTTTTCACCAATGGCCAGTATGACAAGCCCAGACAGCACAAAAGCGATCAGCAGGTTCAGAAAGGGGATCAGAGCCACATCGGCCCACTTGGGCATCTTCTGCATCAGGCTGCATCCCCTTCCTGTGTGACCCCGGCCATCATAAGGCCCAGTTCACGTTCATCTGTCTGGTCGGGCAGGCGTTCGCCCATGATATGGCCGTCAAACATGACCGCAATTCGATCACTGAGGGACAGGATTTCTTCCAATTCGACCGAGATGAGAAGCACCGCCTTTCCCTGATCGCGCAAGGCAATAATCTGTTTGTGAATGAACTCGATCGCGCCGATGTCGACGCCGCGTGTCGGCTGGCCAACCAAAAGCAGATCGGGGTTGCGCTCGATCTCGCGCGCCACGACGATCTTTTGCTGGTTGCCGCCCGAGAAACTTTTCGCCTCAAGTTGCGGATTGGGGGGGCGCACATCGAACCGGTCCATCTTGTCCTGGGCAATCTCCAGGATTTTCGCGTTATCCATCAGAAACTTGTTCTTTTGGTATTCCGGCGCGTGGTGATAACCGAAGACGATGTTCTGCCACGCCGGGAAGTCCATGATCAGACCGTGCTCCTGCCGATCCTCGGGCACGTGTGCGATCCCGCGTGCCCGCCGCGAGCGCCCGTCGGAATACTTGCCGGTCAGGTCAATTGAATCACCACTGATACGAATTTCGCCGGTGGCATTGGCATAGCCGCCCAGAACCTCCAGCAACTGCGACTGGCCGTTGCCGGACACGCCCGCGATGCCAAGGATTTCACCCGCGCGCACGTTAAGCGAAATGCCCTTCAGGCGTTCCACCCCATGATCATCGACCATGCGCAGGTTCTCGACCTCCAGAATCTTCTTGCCGGGACTTGCAGGGACCTTGTCGACACGCAACAGCACCTTACGACCCACCATCAGTTCTGCCAGGTGTTCAGGGTTCGTGTCCTTGGTCTTGACTGTCGCGGTCATCTCGCCGCGCCGCATGACGGACACGGTGTCTGTGATCTCCATGATTTCGCGCAGTTTGTGGGTGATCAGAATGATCGTCTTACCTTGATCGCGCAGCCCATTGAGGATGCGGAACAGGTGGTCGGCTTCGGCCGGTGTCAGCACGCCGGTCGGCTCGTCCAGGATCAGGATATCCGCCTCGCGATAGAGTGCTTTCAGGATCTCGACACGTTGTTGTACACCGACGCCAAGGTCTTCGATCAGCGTATCCGGATCAACGTGGAGTTCATATTCTTCTGCAAGCGATTTAAGCGATTTTCGGGCCTTGGCCAGTGACGGACGCAGCATCGCGCCATCTTCCACGCCGAGGATCACATTTTCCAGCACCGAGAAATTTTCGACCAGTTTGAAATGCTGGAACACCATCCCGATACCGGCAGCAATTGCGGCCTGACTGTCGGGGATCTGGGTTTCCTTGCCGTGGATGAAGATCTGCCCTTCATCGGCCTTGTAGAACCCATACAGAATGGACATCAGGGTAGATTTTCCCGCGCCGTTTTCGCCGATGATCCCATGGATCGTTCCCGGCTGCACGGAAATCGAGATGTCCTTGTTCGCTTGCACCGGCCCAAAGGCCTTCGAGATGCCGCGAAGTTCGATGGCGGGGGCAACAGTCGCCTGTTGCCCCCCTTTGCTCATGTCAGCCATCGCCCGATCAGAACTTCATGACGGGGCAGGTGTCGTCCGACTGATAGTCGTGAACGGCGATTTCGCCCGAGATGATTTTGGCTTGGGCCTCTTCAACGGCGGCTTTCATCTCATCCGTCACCAGTTCGGCGTTATATTCGTCCATCGCCAGACCAACGCCGTCATGCGCCAAATCCATGACACGCACGCCGGGCTTCAGGTTTTCGCCTTCTTTCATGGCGTCATAGACCGAAACATCGACCCGCTTCACCATCGAAGTCAGCACCTTTCCGGGGTGCAGGTAGTTCTGGTTGCTATCGACACCGATGGACAGCACACCTTCGTCTGCGGCGGTCTGCAATACACCAAGACCGGTGCCGCCAGCCGCAGCATAGATCACGTCAGCGCCTTGGCTGATCTGTGCTTTCGTCAACTCGCCACCTTTCACCGGATCGTTCCAAGCCGTCGGCGTGGTTCCGGTCATGTTCGAGATGATCTTGGCATCCGGATTTGTCGCCAGAACGCCTTGTGCGTAGCCGCAACCGAACTTACGGATCAGCGGGATGTCCATTCCGCCGACAAAACCGACGGTGCCCGACTTGGATGCCATCGCAGCCATGATGCCGGCCAGATACGAGCCTTCATGCTCGGCAAACGCGACATTCAGGACGTTGGGGGCATCCGACCAGCCGTCATTGGTGACGAATGTGGTTTCCGGGAAATCCGGGGCCACTTCGGACAGGGCCGCCGACATGGCGAAGCCAAGGGTGATCACCGGGTTGGCTCCGGTTTCAGCAAAGCGGCGCAGTGCCTGTTCGCGCTGGGCTTCGGACTGAAGCTCGATCTCAAGATAGCTGCCGCCGGTTTCCTTGGCCCATTTTTCAGCGCCATTGAAACCGGCTTCGTTGAACGATTTGTCGAACTTGCCGCCAAGGTCGAAGATGATCGCGGGATCAGCCAGTGCCGTCCCGGCGGTCAGGGCCATCGACGCAGCGGCGCCAAGAAATGTCTTCATCAGGGTCATGTTAATACTCCCGGTTGTTGTTGTTGGGGGTCGCGGACGGAATGTCAGCCGATTCCCAGAGTCTGCGAGCAGATCGCTGAATAGGATCATCCGGGATTTTGGGCGGAGGGCAAGGGCGCGGTCAACATTAAGTTTCGTGGTCCGCGTTGAAAATGTCTATTATTCAGAAGGTTCACCCAAGGGAAGGGGCTTGTTCAACAAGATGGCATCGACCGCGCCACCCGCTGGGCGTGCATAGTAGCCTGATCGGCGTCCGGATTCGACCCAACCCGCCGACATATATAGCGCGCGTGCTGGCCCATTGTTCTCGGCGACTTCAAGAAACGCCAGCTTTGCGCCGCGGGATTGGGCATCGACCTCGAACGCGGTCAGAAGTCGACGACCAAGACCTCTGCCTTGTTGGTCGGGGTGGACGACGATGGTCATAAGCTCGGCTTCGTCCAGGATCACTCGGCCCATTGCAAAGCCATGTCGTGTGCCCACCGTGAAGACCAGTGGCGAGGATAACAAGGCCCGCATTTCATCTTCGTTCCACGCGCGGCTTTCAGGAAAAGCCACTTCGTGAAGCCGCGCAAGATGGGTTGGAGTAAGCTCGAACATCCCGCAGTCCTTAGGGAAGGATCAGAGGTGCGGGATCACGGGGTGGGGCGGCATCGGCTGCACGGATATACAAGGGCGCGGGGCGCGGGATCGAGGTTTGTCCGGCTGTCGCAAGACGCGCAGCGGCGATACGTGCGATCGCCGGGGCAGGATCGGACAATGCGTCTGGCCCGACCCGCGCGCCTTTCCACGCGGCAGCTTCGCGGGCTGACATCAAAGCAGGGGCTTCATCATCGCCACCCGCGCGCAGATATTGGGCGTAGACGTGGTCCCGCCGTGCGTCGATCAACGACCAGACCGGGCGTTTGGCGTCGATAGCCTGCGCATCAAGGGACGAGACGCCAATCGCAGGCACGCCCAGCGACAGGGCAAGACCACGCGCTGCGGCAACCGAGATGCGGATCCCGGTGAAGTTGCCCGGCCCAATCCCGACCCCAATTGCTGCAAGGTCACGCCATGACAGGCCCGCATCCGCCACTACCTTTTCCAGCAGCGGAATCAAGCGTTCTGCTTGTCCGCGTGCCATGGGTTCGAAACGTGATGCGATGATCCTGTCGCCTGACAGCAAAGCGGCCGCGCAATGCGCGGCCGATGTGTCAAACGCCAGGATCAAAGGGTCACGCGGCAACAGGGCGCACCTCGATCACCTCGGGGATATAGTGCTTCAAAAGGTTTTCGATGCCCATCTTCAGCGTCAAGGTCGACGAGGGGCAGCCCGCACAGGCACCCTGCATATGCAGATACACGATGCCACGATCAAACCCGTGGAAGGTGATGTCGCCACCGTCCTGCGCAACGGCGGGACGCACGCGGGTGTCCAGCAGTTCCTTGATCTGTTCCACGATCTCGCCATCTTCACCGTCATGCTCGGCATGACCGGCGGGGGCGCTGGCTTCGCCTGCCATGACAGGCTGGCCGGACTGGAAATGTTCCATGATTGCGCCGAGGATCGCAGGTTTGATGTGATCCCATTCGACATCGTCCCCCTTGGTCACGGTCACGAAATCGGCACCGAAGAAAACCGCAGTTACGCCTTGCACCTTGAAGATGCGTTCGGCCAGGGGCGAGCTTCCCGCCGTATCAGCGGATGGAAAATCCGCCGTTCCGGTGCCAAGAACGGCCTGTCCGGGCAAAAATTTCAGCGTGGCGGGATTTGGTGTGGATTCGGTCTGGATGAACATTTTTGGCGCACCTTTTTTGTCAGGTTTGATATGGGCCTCGCGCCGGGAAGAGTCAAGATGCGCTGGATTGTCAGGTGATCTCTTCCAGCCGATCCTTGGACATTTCGCCGGGAACGATGGTCATGGGCACGGGCAGCGTGGCTGAGGCACGCATCAATTGGTTGATGATCGGACCGGGGCCGTTTTTTTCCGACCCCGCACCCAGAACCAGAACACCGATATCCGGGTTTTCGTTGATCTGTGCCATAATCTCGGGCACTGCTTCTCCTTCGCGGATCACAAGTTCCGGGTCCACGCCCTGACGGTCGCGCATCCACTTGGCAAACACTTCGAAATGCACAGTGATGCGTTCGCGTGCTTCTTCGCGCATGATGTTGCCAACGCCGATCCAGTGATTGAACTCGTCCGGCGCAATGACGGACAGAACCTGTACGCCACCACCGGTTTTGGCAGCCCGCATGGCCGCAAAACGCATGGCGTTCAGGCACTCGCGGCTGTCATCAAGGATCACAAGGAACTTGCGCATGTTGGACCTCCCGAAACGGCGCCAGTCTGCATCAGGGGTAGGGTGCTGTCCACGGTTTTCAACGCGTGGCGCCGCGCGCGATGCGGGTGGCGTAGGTGGTGATCAGGATCGCCAGCAAGACCAGCCGCCCAACGTGCGCCGCCGCAATGAAACTGGGATCCCCGCCCATGGCGACCCCAACGATGATCATGGTCTCCAGCCCACCGGGGGCAAATCCAACGAGCATGTCCAGCAAAGGCAGGCCCGACAAAAAAGCCGTCGGGATCGCCACAGCAGCAGCCAGAGAGGCCGTGAGCAGGACAACCACACCCGCCGCCGCCATGTTGTGCCGCAGATCCCGCCAGGTCACGCCCGAGAACCGGGTGCCAATCAGGCAACCCATCATCATCAGCACAACCTGGCTGACCCAGGGGGGCAGGTTGCCATCAACCGCGCCGGTCAGGTGGAACGCCGCCGCGGCGATCATGGCGGCCAGCAGCACAGGCGCGGGCAAGCGGATCTTGATCAGGAGCGGAGTAAGCGCCAGTGCCACAATCAATTCCGCCCCTATCATCAACCATGGCGCGGTCGCGCGACCGACCGGCAAACCCGCGCCAAGCTCGATCCCTGACAGACGGGCGGCGATGGGGACAAACAAGCTCAGCGCCAGCACGCGGAACGACGCCAGGATGGCCGGGCGGGCCACGGGGATGCCGAGGCTGTCGGACAGCGAAACGACCAGACTCAGATGCCCCGGCGCGGCTGACAGGAAGGCTTCGTCGCGATCAAATCCCATGCTGCGGGTCAACACCCAACGGCCGATATAGGGTGTTGCGACGGTCAGCGCGGCCAGCATGGCGAAGGCAATGGGCCAGCGCAGCACGGCCTCGATACTGGTTGGCGTGACCATCGACCCCACGGTGATCCCGACCAGTATGAAAATCACGTTGCGCAGGGGTGGTGCGATGTCGGTATCCATACCGCGCAGGCTGGCGAAGGCGACAACGAGCGCCGGGCCAAGCAAAAACCCCATCGGCAAATTGACCGCCCAAGCCACCGCCGCCCCAAGTGATCCGACACAAAGTGTCAGGAGCGTTCGATTTGGCTCAGCCATCGGAATGCGCCCAGTCCCAGTATAACTGGCGCACCCGGCGCGTCATGGGCCCAGAACGATATATCGTTCCGTCAAACTCGCTGACCGGCGTGACTTTCATCATGTTTCCCGACAGAAACACCTCGTCCGCCTTGTGGAAGTCGTCGAATGTCAGAACGGTCTCATGCACCTTGATCCCGTCAGCCTGCATATTGGCGATGTGACGAGCGCGGGTGATTCCGGCCAGAAAGCAGCCGTTCGGGATCGGGGTGAACACTTCGCCGTCGCGCACCATGAACACGTTGGCGGACGAGGTTTCGGCCACATTGCCAAGGGCATCGGCGACGAGCGCGTTGCCATAGCCCTTGGCGCGCGCTTCGGCCAACATGCGGGCATTGTTGGGATAAAGGCACCCGGCCTTTGCGTTTACCACGGCGTCCTCGATCACCGGGCGGCGAAAGCGGGTCGTGGTCAGCGTCGTCACCGCCCTCTGCGGCGCCATCGGGATTTCCTCAAGCGACACACAAAAGCCGGTTGCCCCAGCCTTCGGCACAATACCAAGATCACCTCCATCAAGCGCCCAATACATGGGGCGGATATAGAGGGCGGTATCTTTTGGATAGGTCGCAAGACCCTCTTTGACGATCTCGACCATGGCGGCAGTTTCGACTGTCGGCGTAATCATCAACGCCTCGGCCGACCGATTCACGCGGGCGCAGTGGGGTTCAAGATCCGGGTGGATTCCTTCAAAATACCGCGCCCCATCAAAGACCGTGGTGCCCAGCCACGCACCGTGATCTGCGGCGTTCATGACCGGAATGTCGCCATCATGCCATGTGCCGTTGAAATAGGTGCGGATATTGGTGCCGGTCGCCATCGAAATCTCCTTGAAACTGCGGGCGAGACTATCAGGCAAAGGTCGGGTGTCCAGACCCGTTGCATTTGCACGAAACAGGAAAGAACACCCCCGGCAGTTGGGGATCGCTGCCGGGGGCGTGCGTATGCGAAAAGACGGGACGGGCACACGCGTTGTGCGATCTGATCCGTCTGTCCGGGCGGGCAACCGGTCAGACCGAGAATCGATCACGGGGTCGAGTTTGGAGCGATAATGATTCCGTTTTGTGACATCTGCACTTGTTGTGTGCCGTCACCGAATGCCAATATCTGCCAGCGCCGCCGCCAGTTTGTTGGGCAGAGGCGTGTCGTCCGAACCCGCGCGGTTGGTGGACAGGTCGCGCGGAGCGTCCTGTGGTGTCAGATAACGCCAGCCCTGAAAGGCACGGCGGGGTTGGCTTTCGGTGCGGACAACCCGAGGGTCGAACACGATACCGCAGCGCCGTATCCCGTCTTCGCCAATCACTTCTTCCAACCGAACGATGCGTTGACGGGCAAGGACAAGCCCTTTGAAAACCCAATACAAAGAGCCGCCAGCCAGAAGCTCTTCCTCGCGCTTGGGCCACATGCGCGTGACGTGACGCGGGTTGGCCTGACCGCTTTGCGCCATGCGCGCAGCCTGCCAGGTTTCAAGGTCTTCGACCTTCTCTGCTCCGACACAGAGTTTTACCAGATTTATGGTGCTGACCACGAAGTCACCCCAGATATTGTGGTTAGCTTACCACTTTACGCCGAATCTCGTCCTTTGGCAATTGACCTCACCCGGCCGGATCGCCTAGTCTCAAGGGCCTTCCAACACGCACAGGAATCGTCTGCATGAGCCGTTTTGCTGCCCCCATCGCCGAACAAATCTGGGATATGAAATACCGCCTGAAAACGGCTGAGGGTGCGCCTGACGACAAGACGGTCGAGGATACGTGGCGCCGGGTCGCCCGTGCGCTGTCCGAAGCCGAACCCGCGCAGGAAGACGCGTTCTATGGTGCCTTGGAAGATTTCAAGTTTCTGCCCGCCGGTCGCATCACCGCAGGGGCTGGCACGGGCCGGTCTGTGACGTTGTTCAACTGCTTTGTCATGGGCACGATCCCCGACAGTATGGGCGGCATTTTTGATATGCTAAAAGAAGCCGCACTGACCATGCAGCAGGGCGGCGGGATCGGCTATGATTTCTCGACCATTCGCCCGCGTGGCGCGGATGTGAAGGGCGTGGCGGCGGATGCCTCTGGTCCGCTCAGCTTCATGGATGTGTGGGACGCGATGTGCCGCACCATCATGTCTGCGGGCTCGCGCCGTGGGGCGATGATGGCGACGATGCGCTGCGATCATCCGGACATTGAAGATTTCATCACCGCAAAATCCGATGCCGCCCGTCTGCGCATGTTCAACATGTCGGTGCTGGTGACAGATGATTTCATGCAGGCGGTGAAGGATGACGCCAGCTGGGACCTGAAATTTGAAGGCACCATCTATCACACGGTCGAGGCGAGAGACCTTTGGAACAAGATCATGAAGGCGACTTACGAATACGCCGAACCGGGTGTGATCTTCATCGACCGCATCAACCAGATGAACAACCTCGCTTATTGCGAGACGATTGCCGCGACGAACCCCTGTGGCGAACAACCCCTGCCGCCCTATGGCGCTTGCCTGTTGGGGTCGATCAACCTTGCGCGTCTGGTTGCAGACCCGTTCGAGGATACCGCTCGCTTGGACGGCGACGCCCTGACCGAACTGGTCGCGACCGCCGTTCGGATGATGGACAATGTCGTGGACGCCAGTCGCTTTCCACTGGAAGCCCAGCGTCAGGAAGCGCTGGCCAAGCGTCGGATCGGCCTTGGCGTCACGGGCCTTGCCGACGCGCTGCTGATGCTGGGCTTGCGCTACGGCTCGGACGAGGCCGCCGCCCAGACCGAAGCGTGGATGAAGCAGATCGCGCGCGCGTCTTATCTGGCGTCGGTGGAACTGGCGAAAGAAAAAGGCCCGTTCCCGTTGTTCGATGCCGAGAAATATCTGGCTTCCGGATCGCTGACGCATATGGACCAGGACGTGCGCGACGCGATCCGTGAACACGGTATCCGCAACGCGCTTCTGACCTCGATCGCGCCCACCGGAACGATCAGCCTTTATGCGGGCAATGTATCGTCAGGGATCGAACCGGTCTTTGCCTATGCCTACACTCGCAAGGTGCTGCAAAAGGACGGCTCGCGGACCGAAGAAGAGGTCGTGGATTACGCTGTTCAGATGTGGCGTGACAAGTTTGGCGATAAGGAACTGCCGGATTACTTCGTGAACGCCCAGACGCTTGACCCACTCGCGCATGTAAAGATGCAGGCCGCCGCGCAGAAATGGATCGACAGCTCGATCTCTAAGACCATCAACTGCCCTGAAGACATCAGCTTCGAGGCATTCAAAGACGTCTATATGGAAGCCTGGGATAGCGGCTGCAAAGGCTGCACGACCTATCGCCCCAATGATGTAACAGGCTCTGTTTTGTCTGTCTCCGAGGACAGCGAGAAAGCCCCCGAAGCAGATTCCGGTGCAGATGTGGTCTATATTTCCGAACCGCTGGACCGCCCGCAATCGCTGGAAGGGCACACCTACAAGGTCAAATGGCCCGACAGTGAACACGCGATCTATATCACTGTGAACGATCTGGTCCTGAATGGCCATCGCCGCCCGTTCGAGGTGTTCATCAACTCCAAGAACATGGAGCATTTCGCCTGGACGGTTGCGCTCACCCGCATGATCTCGGCCGTGTTCCGGCGCGGGGGAGATGTGAGCTTCGTGGTCGAAGAGTTGAAAGCTGTGTTTGACCCGCGTGGCGGGGCGTGGATGAACGGGAAATACATCCCATCAATTCTGGCCGCGATCGGCGGTGTCATCGAACGCCACATGGTGCTCACAGGGTTCCTTGAAGGCGAGGGGATGGGCCTGAAAACCGACCCCCACGCCGAGGTTATCAACCTTGGCAACGCGCCGCGCGGCCCAGCCTGCCCAAGCTGCGGCCAATATGACATGCGCATGGTCGAAGGCTGTATGACATGTGCGTCTTGTGGGCATTCAAAATGTGGGTGACGTGAACGATGAGACGTTGTTGTTTGTTTAGCATAGCATAACATGGCCATTCGGGGGTGTTTTTTGACCTCTTGGCACAGATCAAATGACCACCGATAGCTTGGCTGTCGGTGGTTTTATTTTGTTTTCAATGACTTGTATGACGTCAGCGCCAATGGGACAGTTTAGGGCGATTTGACAAGAGAGGGTTTCTGACTCATCGTAACCTTCATGGCGTGAATCTATGGACGCCCCCCTGCGCAAGGTGTTTTTCATGATTGTATTTACGGCATTGGATGCGTGAATCTATCCGGCCTTTGACGAAGCATTATCGTTTGCTTCTGGCCTCGGTGGGATCCGCTGGTTTCGGTGCCTGCCAAGATGACCGGCCTTTCGTGGCCACCACTCCTTACAGGCTTTGAATTGGCGGCTCCTGCCGTGACACCATCGTCATATCACCCCGCATTCTTGGAAGCTGAGCTTCCGGGCTGCCCGTACACCGTTTTGTAGCTTTCTCCGCTCCGCAACACCGCCCAGGCAATGCGTGCTGTCTTGTTGGCGATTGCCGCGAGCGTCTTGTTGTGACCTGCGCGTGCCAGCAGGTCCTGTGCCCATCTCGCATGTCGATCGTTACGGTTGACAAACAGCGTTACGAAGCGTGGATGAACGAGGCGCACGCCATACCCCAGAGCCTGGAACCGTCGGCCCCAATGATGAGCACTGGCGCAAGCCTCCATGGCAACGGTTTCCGGGGAAAGTTTCTGAACTGCGGCTTCGAGCTTGGATCGGCTAACCTTCTTTGACATCACCTCGCCCTCATCAGTAATCCCGTGGACGTGGAACGACTGTTTGCCCAAATCAATCGCAAGTAACTGCATTCTGTGAATTCCTTCTGCTTGCTACGTTTGCCCAAAACTATCGGCTCGGGTGCAAGGGGCGTCCATTCCATAAGATGAGACAGAAACCCGGAACCAAGCGGAGCCACGGCGAGAAGGTCATCAAGGTTATCCGCCGCGCCACCCGTAAGCAATATTCTGCGGAAGAGAAAATCAGGATCGTGCTGGACGGCCTGAAGGGCGAAGACAATGAGACCTTGTCCGCCACTGGTCCGAGGACAATGGTCGAATGCCGAGCTGTGCCGCCGTGAGGGCATCGCCCAGAGCCTTTACTACAGCTGGTCGAAATAGTTCCTTGAGGCTGGGAAGAAGCGCATGGCGGGCGACACGGCGCGTGCGGCGACGTCGAGCGAGGTCAAGGATCTGCGCCGAGAGGCCCGTGATCTGAAGGAGGTCGTGGCCGAGCAGGCCCTCGAACTGCGGCTGCACAAAAAAGCATGATCGCGGATGGGGGCGACGAGGAATGAGGTCTCGCGCATCCGAGAAACTGGAGATCATCCGCCTCGTCGAAGGATCGCATCTGCCGACCAAGCGCACGTTGGACAAGCTCGGCTTTCCCAGGACCACGTTTTACCGCTGGTATGATCGCTACGTGGCTGGTGATCCCGAGGCACTTGAGGATCGCAGCCCGAGGCGATCGCGGGTCTGGGACCACTTCAGGGCAATCGCTGCAGGGGGTGGCTGCTCTGACGGTGCATAGAGTGTGTTGATAAGTGTCCACCATTGATAGTGGGCATCTTGAGGGCAGATATGGCGGGCAAGAAAGGTCAGAACAAGCGTTTTTGGTCGGATGAGGAGAAGGTGTCGATCTGTGCGCAGACATGTGCGCCGGGGGCATTGGTTGCGCGGGTTGCGCGGCAGTCCATACCGTTGGTCTTTTCGGCTGTCTCGACACTGGCAACATAGCGAAATTGGCCAGTTTCATCGGCTTCACAACCGGCCCCGTATGCCGCGCCATCGACTGCGCCGACCACATCACCAACTTTCGCGTTAAACGACCGCCACAGCCCGGGAATGGCACTGACGTTTTCGAAGCTGTATTGCAAACTAAATTCGACAACACGAAAGGCTTCGCGATCTCGCTGATCAGGCTTGCGACTTCAACAATCATATCTTTTTATTTTCAATGGCTCCAAGAGAGACAGGTGCGAAACGGAACGTGTAGTGCCGACTGTGCTAGCTAGCACACCAAAGTAGCCAGACATTTGCCCTGTGTTTACCGCCTAATGTATCATACGGAGTGAGACGCCTATCATTAAATTTGTAATCATAAAGTACAAATAACCCTCCGCTCACCCAGCAGGCTCGGCCTTTTCCCAAAAATTTATTACTAATATTGACATATACTTCAAGGTGGCGTACTAATTTTCCTAACTTTTGAGGGGGTGTTGGGAAGAGCTGATTTGGCGAGCGCGATGGTGATCGGATTGCGACTTAACTGCCGGACGCCACAAGGCGGTTATGATGCGCTGATCGGCCAAGCCTACAACGGATCAGATTTGACGCGATCGGGGATTTTCCGCCTGACGAGTCTTGGCATCGGCTTAGTTCGGTCGGGTCGCTAAAATGGCCGCACCTTCCGATAGGCGAACTTTGGATCGGATTCAAAGCAAACATGGCTGAAACGAGCCACACGATAGGACGAGAGAATGAGTGAATACATCTTGACCAAAGAAACACGTGACAAACTAACCAAGGTATCTACGGCTTCCGTTGCGACGGCATTGTATAAGCGCGGCTTGCGCAACCAGTTTGTGCAGGGTGTCGTGCCCATGAAGCCAAAGTCGGTGACTATGGTCGGACAGGCCTTTACACTTCGTTATATTCCGGCGCGAGAGGACCGCAACCCGCTCACCGTTTTCCGCGACCGCGACCACAAGCAGCGCGTAGCGGTTGAGACTTGCCCGGAAGGTTATGTGCTGGTGATGGATGCCCGCAAGGACAGTCGTGCCGCCACAGCCGGATCGATCCTGATCACCCGTCTTGCGCAACGCGGCGCTGCGGGTGTCGTGTCAGACGGAGGTGTGCGCGATGCATTGGGCATCGGGGCTCTCGATATGCCGGCCTACTTTGCCTGCCCCTCGGCACCAACAAACCTCACCCTACACGAGGCCATCGAAATCAATTGCCCGATTTCCTGCGGCGATGCGCCGGTGTTTCCCGGTGACGTGATGCTGGGCGATGGCGATGGCGTGATGGTGATCCCGGCACATCTGGCCGATGAGATCGCTGATGAATGCACGAACATGGAATCCTACGAGGATTTTGTGCTGGAGCAGGTGAACGAGGGCGCCGGGATCATCGGGCTCTACCCGGGTACGGACGAAGAAAACCTTGTGAAATACGATGCATGGCGCGAACGGACAGGACGATAGCATGACCTTTATTCCCCACGGAGATCACTTGATCGCAGGCAAGCGCGTCGGTTCAGAGGTGCGGTTTTCGTCCGCGCCAGCGACGGGAGACGCCTTTGACTTTTCGTCCGGTTCGCCCGAGTTGGTGGATCAGGCTTGTGCTGCGGCTCATGCGGCCTTCCCGGGCTTTGCGTCCACGTCGCGCGAAGAGCGCGCGGCGCTTCTGAATGCCATTGCCGACGAGATTGACGCCCGTGGTGATCAGATCACCGAGATCGGATGTGCGGAAACCGGCCTTCCCGCTGCGCGTTTGCAAGGTGAACGGGGCCGGACGACCGGCCAGCTTCGCCTGTTCGCGTCGCATATTCTGGCCGGGGACTATCTCGACCGGCGCCATGACGAAGCCCTGCCCGAGCGGCAGCCGCTGCCGCGCCCCGATCTGCGGATGATGCAGCGTCCGGTCGGCCCGGTTGCCGTCTTTGGGGCATCTAACTTCCCGCTCGCTTTTTCCACCGCTGGTGGTGATACGGCGGCGGCACTGGCCGCTGGCTGCCCTGTTGTTGTCAAAGGCCACGGCGCACATCCGGGTACCGGGGAAGTCGTCGGTGAAGCCATTGTTGCGGCACTTGAAAAGTTGGGGATGGAGGCGGGAATCTTCAGTCTTGTCCAAGGTGGCACGCGTGCTGTGGGCGAGGCGTTGGTGACGGATCCGCGTATCAAGGCCGTTGGTTTTACCGGCAGCCTCGGCGGCGGCCGCGCGCTTTTCAATCTTTGCGCATCGCGGCCCGAGCCGATCCCATTCTTTGGTGAGCTTGGTAGCGTCAATCCTATGTTCGTCCTGCCGAAAGCGGCAGCTGCTCGTGGTGCGGCTCTTGGCACCGGCTGGGCTGAAAGCCTGACGATGGGCGTGGGCCAATTCTGCACCAACCCCGGAATCGCTATCGTGCTGGACGGGCCAGATGCGGATGCCTTCGTGCAAGCCGCGACCGACGGGCTCAAATCTGTGTCCGATCAAACCATGCTGACGGATGGAATGGCCGACGCTTATCGCGATGGTGCCCGCCGGGTCTCGGAAGGTGCTGGCGTTCGATCCCTGCTGACCACGGCCTGCGAAGGTCGGAATGCCGCGCCGTATTTGTTCCAGGTTTCGGCCGATGACTGGCTGGGCAATGAAGAGCTGTCGGAAGAGGTTTTCGGCCCCCTTGGGTTGGTGATCCGTGTGAAGGACATCGCGCAGATGAAAGTGCTTGCGGAAAGCTTCAAAGGGCAATTGACCGCGACAATGCAGATGGACGACGGCGACATCAACCTCGCGCGCGATCTTCTGCCTGTGCTGGAGCGTATGGCAGGCCGAGTTCTGGCCAATGGCTTCCCGACAGGTGTCGAGGTTTGCGATGCGATGGTTCACGGAGGGCCATACCCAGCAAGCACTAACTTCGGCGCCACATCTGTTGGCACGTTGTCAATTCGCCGCTTCCTGCGTCCGGTGTGTTACCAGAACCTTCCAGAAGCACTCCTCCCAGACGACCTCGTGAAAAGCTAACCCTTGCACGGATTGGTATCTGCTAACCCGCCGCCGCATCATTATGCGGTTGGCGGGTCTCTTTATTGACTGAGCACCAGGCATCTTGTTCTGACCTCACTGCAGCAGGGCAAGATGAGAAACTCAGTTCCAACCGACCGCGCAGTATTACAAATTCTGCCAGATATCCCCGGAGATGGTCTAGTTTAGTAGGTAGATATCCAAAAATATTGCTACTATGAACATAAAAGAGGCGATATCCGTGGTTTTTCCCAATAATTGGTAAATAATAGAATTGATTTGTAATAATTAGTACCGTATGGTGAATTAAGCTTTCTGGAGCGTGCGCCAGATTTGCAGACCGCAATAGGAAGTGACGACTTGGTAATTTTGGGAGGGTGTTATCAGTCGCATTTGAGGTGCGGGACTGCCAAGCTTCAAGGGGCGCAATAGTTTGACGAGGCATTGGCGTGCAGTTTGCCGCCTGAAGGTGCCCCGCCCGTTCCGCAGCATGAAAGCGAAAGGCGGAGCCCATCCCGACTTTGCTTACCCTCTAAGAAAAAATCGAAGTCAAACTGACGAAGTGGATCCGGCCGCCCGGCCACTCGGTTCATTCAACATGCCAGATATTTCTGGACGACGACATCTGTAAAGGAGGAACAGATCTATGCTATCTAAAAACCTGAAAAGTAAATTCGTGCTGGCGCTTGGTGCCTGTATCATCGGCACTTCGGTCGCCGCAGCTGATTACCCCACCCGAGATATCCGGCTGATCGTTCCGTGGCCAGCAGGCGGTGGCGCAGATGCAATTTCGCGTAAGATCAGCAACATTGCCGAACAAGAACTGCCAAAATCCATCTATGTCGAAAACATCGCGGGCGCTGTGACAGCAACCGGTCTGATCCAGATGACCAGCTCTCGCCCCGATGGTCATACCGTCGGCGTTCTGACCTATGACAGCGTCATAACCTTGCCGCGTGGCGAGATGGTTCCGGGCTATTCGCTGGACAACATGGCCCCAATCGCCCGTATCACCAGCGAAGCCGACGCAATCGTCGTCTCTAAGCATTCTGGCATCAACACCTTTGAAGAGCTGGTCGAAAAGGCCAAGGCCAATCCCGGCACGGTGCGCATTGGTGTAGCACCGAAGGGTTCGGGTCCCTATCTATCGGTCAGCCAGCTTGAAAAGCTGCTGGACGTCGATTTCAATGTGATCACCTATGCAGGTTCCTCGAGCGCCGAGGCAGAAGCACTTTTGTCGGGCGAACTCGACGCAGCGATCTCCAGTCTGGGTGATTTCAGCGGTATCATTTCCTCCGGCGATGCCAAGGGTGTGGTCGAATTGACGTCTGTTCAGAACAAGACTTACGCAGACGTGCCCACAATCAGCTCCAAGGGTTTCGATCTGCAGACTGGTAGCTTCATCATTTTGGCGGCACCGAAAGATACCCCAGAAGAAGCGCTCACAACGCTCGAGGCAGCGTTTAAGACGGCATACGACACGGCTGAGTTTCAGGACTGGTTGCAGCAGGTTGGCGTGACCGCTGATTGGCTTGGCTCTGACGAGGTTAAAACCTGGATCGAAGAACTTCAGAACAAGACCTTCACTCTTATGGACGAGTTGGACCTGTAAACCATAGCATGAAACATGCCTCCGATCTTTGGGTCGGGGGCATGACCAAAAAGGGCAGGTGACGCAGTCAGCTGGGATTCAACCCGGCATTGGCGCGTTACGCCCCGAGTGGGCGTGACCTAACGGTTTCTTCCAGGGGTCTGACCGCGCGAAAAACCACATAGCGCTTGCCACACCATCAAACCCATATCGGGAGAAGACGATGCTCTTAAATAGACACCTGATATTTCTATATGTCACTTTGGCAGTGTCGGTCGGATATCTCATTTCTGCACTGCGTTTGGGCGCTCCAACATCTGAAAGCGGATTGACGCCTTCTTTCTTCCCGATCCTCTTGGGGGCCACTTCCATCACGTTTTCTTGCATTCTCATTGTTCAGAAGTTGCGTTCTGAACCCGAGGAAAAGCGCCAGAGCGAACCGGCAAACTACACCCATCTTTGGGTTGTTGTCGCCATCTTTGCCTACATCACGGCTTTCAAGACAGTGGGATACTTCATTTCGTCGGGGCTCTTCGTCTTCGTGCTGATCGTGATCTTCTCGTCCTTTGAAAAGTTTCTCGTGAAGGCCGCCATTTCCGCAGCGGTAGTGGTCGTCGCCTATGTCACGTTCCAACAACTGTTCGGGGTTCGACTCCCGACGCTGTGGGGTTAAGTCATGGACTTCATTCTTCTTGTCATCAACAGCTTCAGCCTGCTGCTGGATCCCCTCAACCTGACCTACGTGATCCTTGGTTTCGTGATTGGCACCATCTTTGCTGCCATTCCCGGCCTGACCGCGACGCTGGCCATGGCCCTGCTTTTGCCGCTGACCTACACGCTTAGCGTGGAAACTGCGCTGATGGCCAGTGCCAGTATTTACATGGCCGGTATGTGCGGTGGCAGCATCACAGCAACTACGATCAACATCCCCGGGGCACCATCTTCGATGATGACTGCTCTGGACGGCTATCCTATGCACCAACAAGGCAAAGGTGCCCTAGCGCTGGGACATGCCGCGCTGGGTTCGATGTTCGGCGGTGCGGTCGGAGCCTTGCTCCTGATCGCGGTCGCGCCTTTCGTGGCCGAGCTTTCCCTGCTCGTCAAAACCACCGGCAAGTTCTCATTGCTCGCTTTTGCCATGGTTGTTGTCGTTATTGCACAGCGCGGACGCATTCCACAGGCCGGTTTGGCCGCCTGTATCGGCCTCATGCTTGCCACCGTCGGTCTTGATGCAATGGAGCCGATTACCCGGTTCACCTTTGGATATAGCAACCTGACGGCAGGGATCGACCTGATGCCTGTTATCATCGGAACCTTTGCGATAGCAGAAGTTCTCATGCAGGCCATCTCGTCCAGAGATATCAGCGCTGCCACCGCGGCCGCCGATAAGGTCAAGATCAGACGCAGGGATTTCCTGCCGCCGCTGTCCGATATCCGCGAGATCGGCTTCAGTTGCTATTTCAAGTCCTGCCTGATCGGCTATTTCGTTGGAACTCTGCCGGGGGCCGGCGGTTCGATGGGCTCTTTCTTGGCTTACACCGAAGCGGTGCGCACGTCGCCCGAGCCGGAGACCTTCGGCAAGGGCAATCCAAAAGGCATTGTCGCGTCTGAAAGCGCCAACAACGCCGTCTGCGGCGGGGCCATGGTGCCGATGCTAACCTTCGGCATTCCAGGCGATCCGATCACTGCTATCATGCTTGGCGTTCTGGTGATCAACGGTATTCAGCCCGGGCCGCAATTGATGTCCGATCAAGCCGGTCTGATTGCGCCGATGCTGGCAGCGCTTCTGTTCAGCGCCGTGGTGCTCATTCCATTGACGCTCTACCTGATAGGGCCGTACTTCATCAAGATTGTGTCGGTGCGCAAGGATGTCCTCTACTCTGTCATCGCCCTTTTGGCCGTCGTCGGCAGCTACGTGGCCACCTATTCGACATTCCAGATGTTCATGGCTCTCGGGATGGGTGTTCTCGCCTTCTATCTGAGGCGCAATGGATTTCCAGTGATTACGATGTTGCTGGGTTATATCCTTGGTCCCAACCTGGAAGAATTCCTGCGCCGGTCACTGGCCCTGTCTAATGGCGACCCGACAACGTTCCTAACCAACCTGGACAGTTTGTTCTTTGTCCTGTTGACTTTGGTCTTTGTCTATTTCCTGGTGATCAGGAAACCGGCCACTAAAACACCAGCGTCCCAAGCCAAGTAAGGTGCCGCTGTCTTGGCGCCGTCCCCATGATCGCACCGACTGGACAATGGGACGGCACAGGATGCCTGAGCGTTGCAAAGGCGCAGCCGCTGTTTATAAAGACTTCGAACCTTTTGGCCGATCTATACTCGGTCCCACCTGAAACCACGGAGACCAGATTGCCAGAGACCCTGCGCCCCACGTTGGCAGATCAAGTTTACGATCAATTGCTGATGAAAATTCTTGAAGAGGAATACACGGTAAATAGCCGATTGCCCGCCGAAGAGGTCTTGGCCCAGAGTTTCGGTGTGTCCCGCCCGATCGTCCGTGCGGCTCTGTCGCGGCTTCGGGATGACGGCATCGTTCAGTCCCGCCGTGGTTCTGGTAGCTATGTACTGCGTCGGCCCGACCGGCAGTTGATCGGCTTTGTGCCGCTGGAATCGGTCTCGGATGTTCAGAGGTGCTACGAGTTTCGTATCGATGTGGAAGGGGCTGCGGCCGCATGGGCAGCCCGGCGCAGAGACAGCGATGATCTTGCCGCCATGGATCATGCCTATCAGGTGATGGAACAGGCCTATAAAGAAAACGCCATGGGCGTCGAGGCAGACCAGATGCTTCACCTCGCCGTAGCGCGGGCGTCAAAGAACCCGTTTTTTGCTGCTGTTCTTGAATCCCTTGGTGAGCAAATCGCCCAGGGTGTGAAGCTCTCTCGATCCCTGACGCTTTTGGATATACCGGGGCGTCAGGAACTGGTACTGGCAGAGCATCGCGCAGTGCTTGACGCGATCCGGCTCAAACAGCCGGAAGTTGCAGAGGCAACCATGCGCCATCACATCACGGCCGCCAAGGATCGGATGTTCGTTGGCACACGGGAAATGTAGCTGTTTGGTACGATCCCACCGTTCAAGCCTTGGTAATCCAGCTCTTTCTGCATATGCTATTGCCGCAATGAAATGGATTGGGTTTGTCGGCGTTGCGTAAATCGCATTCTAATCCCTGCTGCGTTATGCAGGAACCTCCGTTCTTCTCGAATGAGAGCTGACCTGTGACGTAAGTGATGACGCTGAGTGTATTTCAAGCTTGCCGCGTTCGATTGAGCGGGCAGGCTTTAAATTGGGCGTGATGTGCCAGAAACTCTCTCTCATCAAATTGCCCTGATTGGACCTACAACAGTTGACCTCAAACTGGCCAAGGCTGTCGTTAGATTGGCCGCGCTAACATGTTGCAGCATATCCCAGCAGGCCCATAGCACCCGTAAGACAATCTACTGGAACGCGCCTGGCATCAGTGTTTGTGGCAACCACAGAGAAATCTGTGGGAAAAGAATGACAAGCAACAAAATGATCAACATCGGGATCAGGATGATCGCGACGTCCTTCATCACTTGCACCACGTTCAAACCTCCGATTGCAGCAGAAATTAGCAAGCAAAGCCCGTAGGGGGGCGTGACCAAGCCGAAGGAAAGCGAAACAATCGCGATGATCGCAAAGGCAATCGGATCAAGTCCGGCCGCTGCAGCTACTGGTTTCAGAACTGTGCCCAAAATGATGATTGTAGGAATTGCGTCGATGAACAGCCCAAACAGAAGAAATAATCCTGCAATAAGAAGGCCAGTTCCGACGGTGCCCATCTCGGCTGCGGTCATCGATTCAACGATTAGTGTTGGGACCTTGAAAAACGTCAGCATAAAGCCGAACGCCGATGCAGTTCCGATAGCGAACAACGAGATCGAGGCAAATCTGGCCGTATCATAGAAGACGACACCCAGATCTTTGATGGTAACCGTTCTGTAAACGAACATCCCAAGTATCAACGCATAGCCTGCGGCAATGACGGCGCTTTCGGTGGGGGTGACAAAACCGCCAACGATGCTTCCGATGACGAAAATCGGGGTTAACATTGCCAAGAATGACCCCTTTAGCGCGGACCACAATTCGCTCAGGCTGGGTTTGCCATAGGTGGGATAGTTGTAAACCAGCGCGTAGCCCAGCACGGTGGCCATCAAGGACAGGCCGATCATGAAGCCCGGAACAGCACCCCCCAGAAAAAGAGCACCGGGCGAAACTTGCATCACACCCCCCCAGACAATCATCAGAATACTGGGTGGGATGATCACACCCATCACGGACGAACAGGCGGTCAGCGCAACGGCAAATCGTGTGTCATATCCTTGTTTTTGCATTGCAGGGATCAGGATTTTGCCGCAGCCTGCCGCGTCTGCGGTGGACGACCCCGAGATGCCGGCAAACAGCATGGAAACAGCGACATTTACATGCCCCAGACCACCAGGCATCCAACCGGTTAACACGCGAGCCAGTTCGATCAACCTGTCAGTGACCTTGCCCGAGTTCATAAGATTTGCGGCCAACAGGAAAAAGGGAACAGCCAACAGAATGAACGAGTTATAGGATTGGAACATCCGATCCAGAACGATGAACGGCGTCAGGCGAATGTCCATCAAAACCACTGGAATTGTTGCGATTCCGAGCGCAAAGGCGACTGGCAACCGCAGTGCCACTAAAAGAAGAAACCCCGCGACCAGAATGATACATGCGGTGAGTGTTGAAACGATCACTGGGCAGCCCCTTTTCTTTGGCGATACACCGACACTTGTTCAAACAACCGATACGCCGCAAATAGTGCCCAGGCAGCCCCCGCAATTGGGACCGAAATATGCGTTATCAACTTGTTCGCTCGCATCATGACAGAGCGTTGTTTGCTTCCAAACTCGGCATATTCGATGCCATACCAAGCGAAGATCAATCCAAACCCCATGATCAGGATCAGAACAAAACCGTTCTGGAGCAACCTGGCGAGTGGGCGTGTTGCGTCAGGCAACACACGCACATCAAAATGCGTGCCATCCCAGACTGCAACCATAGAGCCGATCATGACCATCCAGATGAAGATGAAGGTCGACAGCTCTTCTGTCCAAAGATAGGTCGGAATTATTGGAGTGTATCGGGAGACCACTTGCATCGCGACAGGAACTGCAAGCGCTGCCATCAGTATGGCAAGAAGTACACGCAACCCCTTGCAGATCGTTTCCAACCAAACGCCAACCATGAGAATGCTCCTGTCATGCAGTGGGCGACGCCTGTGTCGGGCCACGAAGCGGAAAGAAATCGGCGCACGCCCTAAACAGACGCGCGCCTTTGTCGGTTATTGTGCGCGAACAGCTTCAAGCAGTTCGGTTGCGCCAAGTTCAGCAGCGTAGGCATCTTGAACCGGTGTCACCATTTCTAGCAGCTTCTCGCGACCTTCAAACTCGAGTGTTTGAACCTGACCTGCGTCGACCATCTCTTGCAGTTTGGTGCCATCTTCTCTTGATTCAAGTGCCCGACCGAATGCTCCGGCTTGTGCACCCGCGGCTTTCACAATTTCTTGCTGCTCAGGGGTCAATGCGCGGAAGGCTGTTCCGCTCATCACAATCGGACGCACGGTGATCGTGTGGCCCGTCAGCGTGACATAAGGGGCAACTTCATAAAATTTGAGGTTCTGAATCGAGGCCGCTTCGTTTTCAAACCCTGCAATCACGCCGGTTTGGATCGCGTTATAAACCTCGCTGTAGGCAATTGCCGACGGGGCGGCGGTCAAAGCCTGAAAAACCTGAGCCTGAATCGGGGCACCCATCACGCGCATACGGTGACCGGCCAAATCTTCCAGATTTTTGATCGGCACGCTGGATACAAGGTTACGCACACCGCCGCCGGTATAGCCAAGAATGACAATATCAGCAGCTTCCAGAAGCTCGGCTTCAAGCGGTGCAAATGCATCGCTGGACAACACAGCTTCCCAGTGTTCCAGATCGCGGAACAGGAATGGCATATCCATCAACGGAATGGACGGTGCAAATGTCGCCATGTTTGACGGTGCCATAATGGTGTAATCGACCGCGACACCTTGATTAAGGAATGTGACGTAGTCGGATTCAACACCCAATTCGCCGTTCAATCGCAAATCAAAGGCAATGGAATTTCCTGATGCTTCGCCGACGATGCGTTCGAATTCACGCATGGTTTTGGTGAATGCATGATCTTCATCAAACATGCTCGCGCCGCGCAGCGTTACGTCCTGTGCAGAGGCTGATGTTGCCAGAAGAGTGACAGCAATCGCCGACCCCTTCAGCAGGTTAACTGAACTGGTGAAAAATGACATTTTATCCTCCCGATTTTTTGTATTCGATTTCTCGCCGATGGACGTTTTTTGTGAAACCCAATGAACGGACTAATTTACTAATATTTGTAAAAAGTCAACGATACTTGTCATTCGATAATTTGTGCATCGTGCCCGATATGTCGATCTAGAAAAAATGATTACCTGAAATAATAACGATATAAAACAATAAGTTATGCAATAACTTCACTGACGAAATCCCTGAAATTTTCGTTCGATAAAAACGTAAATTTGCAAAGTTAAAAGTGGGAGATTAGAATACTAGTCGTCTTTTTTGACTGGGAGAATTGAAGTGAGTCGCAAGCAGAAAGTTCTGATTCTGGGCACCGGTTTTGCGGGCAAAGGTCATGCCGAAGCCTTCCGCGCTGCGGGTGCCGAAATTGTCGGAATTGTCGGGCGTACCACGCATGTCCTGAACAAGTTGGCCGAAGATTTGGGCATCCCATATGTAGGCACGGATTGGCAGGACGCATTGAAGGTCTGCCAACCGGATATCGTGTGCATCGGAACGCCGGGCGGGGCACATTTTGAACCCATCAAGCAGACCATCGCTCGCGGATGTCACATATTCTGTGACAAGCCTTTGACTGAGAGCGCCGGGTCAGCTGTCGAGCTTTACGAACTTGCGCAGAAAAAGGGGATCAAAACCGCCTATGCTGCCCCCCCAATTCTCCCTCATTCATTACGAGAGTCTGCGGGGCAGGTTTTCATAGTCTTCGGTTTTGTTTTGGGCAAGCGCGCCGGGCGCGGAGCCCTCAAATTGCTCAAGCGTCCGGCGCGCTTCTGCTGGAGTTTTATTTCCGAGCGATGAGTGCGGTCTGACGTTGTTGTAGTCGTAGCGCCAGAGCGCCAATTTCCGGCGGGCGTCATCCAGGCTGTCGAACCATTCCTTAACGCACTGCCCATAGCCGCGCCGGTCACGCCAAACGCTGGCAATCCCCACAACCCGTGGATCAATACAATGCTGGAGCCGACATTGATCGGAAGCGATAGGCAAAAGCTGTAAAGCGGGATGCGCGTACGACCGCAGCCGTTGAAATAGCTTGATAGACACTGGCCCACCGCTTCACCCAAGATCACAAGCGAAAAGACCGCAAGATAGCTTTTCGCCATCGCGGCCACTTCGGTCGAGGGTGCGATTGAGCTGATCACCGATCCTCCGAACAGCACAATGAACCCAAGTCCGATGCAGCCCACGGCCACGCTGACCGTCAAACCAGACGCGAGCGTGGATTTGAGGAAGATGGGATCATTGGTGCCAACGCCTGCGCTGTGCGGATTTGCATTGCGTAGGAAAAGGCGAGTATTGCACCGAGTATGAAACCCGCTATCGCGGTGGCAAGACCCATCGCGGCCAACGCGGATTCCCCTAGTGCCGAAACGAGATAGGCGTCAATGACGACGGTCCCATGTAAGAAGATCGCCTTCAGCATCGTCGGCCACGCGAGCGTAAACACGTCTCGCCAGTCACGACCTGCAGAGGAGGGAGCGATTGTTGCGACCATTTCAAGTTGCAGTCAAGGAACACATCGCTTTGTGCAGGGAGGCACATTTTTCCTGTTTGCGTTTGCCTTATTCATCCGGGGATTCAAAATAGTTCGCGTTGGTGACAGTGATTGACTCGATAGTTTCATCCAGACGTGACAGGTGTAACATCCCAATTTCGACAGCGAGATCGCCGTCATGCTTTTTAACAGCCGCAGCGATACCTTTGTGGTCTTTCACAAGATCCGGCATGCGGTGTTCTTTTGACAAACCAAGCATACACAGGCGGTCGACCTTGGCTTTTTCTGTCATGATGACATCAAACGCGAATTCCGCTTGAGCTATTGCACAAAGTGTCTTGTGAAATTCGTAATCCAGGACGCTGAAACTATCTACATCCCGTTTCTTGATGGCCTTCTTTTGATCGGCAAGGGATGCGTCCAATTTGGCCGCGCCTTCTGCGTCGCAAAGTTCAGCCGCACGCCGTAAGACTTCTTTCTCAACCGCGGCGCGTACAAAGCGCGACTTCTCAATTTCTCGCATCGAGAAACGTTTGACCTCGGTGGCGCGTTGTGGGCGGATCAGCAGAAGGTCCAAATTCGCTAGCCTGCTAAAAGCATCGCGCACAGGTTGGCGTGAGACACCGAATCTTGCGGCGATGTCTGCTTCGGAAATCTTATCTCCGGGTCGCAAGTTTAGCGTAACGATTTCATCGTGAAGATAATCGAACACTTCATCGACGCTTGTTCGTCGTTCATTCAATCGTGTCAAATTTTGCATGGCATCACCTCCCTGTACGATGGTCGCAATAGTGCCAGTTTGGGGCGCACAGCCCGAGATATCGGTCCGTAGGTCAGCCTATTTCTAATGTCACATCCGATTCAGGGCTCAAACCCGAACCCATGCACCAACTCTAGCCAGCTTTTAACTAGTATGCCATCCTGATAACTAGTATTCTAGTCTAAGCTGACATCGAATCGACTTCAGACGTCAGCGAATGTGGCAGATGCCGCATAGTAGGGAGGATGCATATGTCAGGTGTCAGTCTTCAGGGGCTTGTAAAAGCTTACGGTGCCGTTCAGGTCGTTCACGGGATCGATCTTGAGGTGCAAGAGCAGGAGTTTGTTGTGCTTGTCGGACCGTCGGGTTGTGGAAAATCCACAACACTACGCATGATTGCCGAGCTTGAAGAAATTAGCGGCGGGGATCTGACCATTGACAGTCGCTATGTAAACAGAGTGGCTCCAAAACATCGCGACGTCGCGATGGTGTTTCAAAACTATGACCTGTAGCCACGCTGTTGGTGCCTTACAAACTCAACGCGCCAAAGCGGATTTTCCACTTCATGGACGATCAAGGATATGACGCCGACCTCTATTTCACAGATGTCGAGGAAAACACCTTCAGGGTCGTCATGAAAAAGCTGGCAAACACATAAACGACCGACACTCGCAAACATAAAGACAAAGAGGACTGCTATGAAACTTCAAGGGAAAACCGCAATCGTCACAGGTGGTGGGCGCGATATTGGCAGTGCAATTGCTGTTAAGTTAGCTTCCGAAGGCGCAAATGTTGCAATCAACTATTTTGCCAGCTCAAAGGGCGCGGATGAAACGGTTGCCAAGATCGAAGCGGCAGGTGGCAAAGCCATTGCCGTTCAGGGCGATTTGAACAAGCAAGAAGATGTCGACGCGCTTACCCAGAAAACAGTCGATGCGTTTGGCGGGATCGACGTGCTTGTGAACAATGCGGGTGGCCTAATCGCGCGCAAAACGATTTCCGATATGTCGCTTGAACATTGGAATGCGGTGATGACGCTGAACCTGACAAGCACTTTTATGATGATCAAGGCCTGCCTTGCGCACATGAAAACCGGCGCAATCGTAAACCTTTCCAGCCAAGCCGGACGTGATGGGGGGGGGCCTGGTGCGGTCGCTTATGCAACATCCAAGGGTGCTCTCATGACCATGACACGCGGTCTGGCTAAAGAACTTGGACCAGATATTCGCTGCAATGCGCTTTGCCCAGGCATGATCGACACGGATTTTCACAACATCCACACACCCGATGCGGGTCGTCGCGGATTTGAAGCCAACGCGCCGCTCAAGCGTCAAGGCAATGTGGATGAGGCTGCAAATCTGGTGCTGTTCCTAGCCTGTGAAGACAGTTCATTCATCACCGGTGCCAACATAGACATCAACGGCGGCATGCTGTTCAGCTAAACAATAGTCAAGAGGATAAGACATGACTGATTTCCCTGTTGTTTCAACCGGCGAAAACGTTACGCGGCAGGTGCTTTCGGATCATCCGAGTATGATGGTTGTCGCCTTTCGGTTTGCGTCGAAAGGCGCGACCGGGGCGCTTCACAATCACCCGCATGTTCAATCAACCTATGTCGAAGCCGGACGTTTTCGGTTCACACTGGGTGATGAAGAGAAAGAAGTCGGCCCGGGCGACAGCTTCGTCATCCCAAGCGACTTGACCCATGGCTGCGTTTGCCTTGAACCGGGTACGTTGATCGATTGTTTCACGCCGCGGCGTGACGATTTTTTGTAAGGTTTTAGAATGCGCGTCCTATCAATCGGGGAATGTATGGCCGAACTGTCTCCACAGCACGAAGCGGGGACATTCCGGCTTGGCTTTGCGGGTGATACTTTCAATACAGCTTGGTATCTTGCGCGCATCAGCCCCGAAATCAATGTGTCCTACTTTACCGGTTTTGGCAGTGATTCAATCTCGGCGCAGATGCGAGAGATGATTTCAGAGGCGGGGATCGATCATAGCAACTGTCTTGTTGTGCCTGATCGAACGGTCGGTCTTTACCTTATTTCGTTGGATCACGGGGAACGCAGTTTTTCCTATTGGCGCGGCCAATCCGCCGCGCGCTGTCTGGCGTCAGACCCCGACAAACTGGGGCAAGCGATTGAAGGCCACGATCTGATCTATTTTTCGGGGATCACCCTTGCAATCCTTGACGCGAGTGGGCGTGCGACTTTGCTTTCGGCGCTTCGTACTGCTCGAATCAATGGCAAGCTGATCGCTTTTGACCCGAATTTGCGCCCACGCCTTTGGGAAGGCACGGACACAATGCTGAAAGCCACGATGGAGGGCGCGCAAGTGTCTGACATTGTTCTGCCCTCGTTTGAAGACGAAGCCACATGGTTCAAGGATGCGACGCCCAAAGCAACGGCCAATCGCTACTTATCCGCCGGAGGCAATACCATCGTGGTTAAAAACGGAGCAGACGAAATCTATTATCGTGATCAGACCAGAGAGGGAACGGTTCCGGTGCCACCCATCGCAGCCGTGATCGACACCACCGCTGCGGGTGATAGCTTCAACGCAGCGATCCTTGCCGGAACGAAAGATCAATCGCCACTGCCGCAACGCATAGCCTTGGCTTGTCGTTTGTCCGCTGCGGTAGTTCAGGCGCGCGGCGCTCTTGTGCCCATCAATGCGGCAGACTTCAAAAGCTAAACACCGGAAACCAAAGGAGCTATCCCTATGCGAGAGACATGGCGCTGGTTTGGAGAATTCGATCCGATCCCGTTAGATCAAGTGGCCCAGACTGGGGCACAGGGTATTGTCAGCTCTCTGCACGCTGTTCCCTATGGCGAAGTTTGGTCGCGCGAGTTGATCGCAGCACGCCGCACACAAATCGAATCCGCAGGATTTTCATGGGACGTGGTAGAAAGCCTGCCCGTCCACGAAGACATCAAGCGCGGAACTGGCGATCTGAAGTCGTTGTTTGCAAACTATCGCCAATCTCTTGCGAATATTGCTGCTGAAGGTGTCTCGACTGTTTGTTACAACTTCATGCCCATCCTGGATTGGACACGCACCGACCTTGCAGCACCTGTTGCGCGCGGAGGCACTTGTTTACACTTCTCCGCAGCAAAAATGGCAGCGTTCGAGATACACATGCTTGGTCGCGCGGATGCTAGGGAAGACTATCATCAAGACGCCGTTCGCGCAGGCGACGCTTGGTTCGCGTCAGCATCCAAGGACGATCAGGCTGCCCTGTTTCACGCGGTTATGTCTGGTCTGCCGGGTGCATTGGATCGATATGATATCGACGGGTTGCGCAGTGTACTGACGAGTTATGCGGGGATCACGCACGATGATCTACGCGCAAATCTTGCACGTTTCCTTGCCGAAGTGGTGCCAACGGCGGCAGATCTGGGCATTCGAATGTGCATTCACCCAGACGACCCGCCGCGAGACATTCTGGGACTGCCACGCATCGTGTCATCAGAGGATGATATTCGTTGGATTTTGCAAGCACAGAATGATCCGGTAAGTGGCCTGACATTGTGCACTGGATCGCTTGGTTCTGCGCAAGGCAATGATGTTCCCGCCATCGCCAAAGTGTTTGCTGATCGCATTCATTTTGTTCACCTTAGAAATGTAACCAAATCGACAGACGGCTCGTTTACCGAGTCAGCGCATCTGGCCGGGGACGTAGATCTTGTGGCTGTAATTGACGAACTTCTAGAAGCAGAATGCCGTCGTGATGTGGACCTTCCATTCCGGGCAGATCATGGGCACGCGCTGCTGTCTGACACAGAGATGGATGCACAGCCGGGTTACACAATGATCGGCCGCCTGCGCGGTTTGTCCGAACTACGCGGGATCATTTGTGCCCTCAGTTAAATTTGTACTCGCGGGGTTCAGCCAACTTGGTGCGAAATTGAGCGGTTCTCGCTGAAGACCCTGAATCTTCCGCATATTATTCTGGTATACTAGTATAAAATAAAGTAGTGTCCGAGTCGACACTGGCATTCGCTAAGGAGTTTGAAATGGAAAGTCCCGTGATCGGTTTTATTGGCCTCGGTCTTATGGGTGGCAACATGGTTGAATGCCTGCAAAAGAACGGTTTTGAGCCTGTTGTCATGGATCTGAACAAAGACGCGGTGGCAACTGTCTTAGCTCGCGGCGCACGTGAAGTCGCCTCGGCAAAAGAACTCGCTCAAGCCAGTGATGTTATCATGCTTTGCCTCACAACTTCCGCAGTTGTGGAAGGCTTGATCTATGGTGATGACGGCATTCTGGCAGGTATCCAGGACGGTGCTGTCGTGATTGATTTCGGCACTTCCATTCCTGCATCGACACGCAAAATCGGCGCGGATCTTGCTGCAAAGGGTGCGGGCATGATTGATGCCCCGCTTGGACGGACGCCAGCCCATGCAAAAGATGGATTACTAAACATCATGGCGGCAGGTGACGAAGCAACCTTTGAAAAAGTGAAGCCAGTGCTGGATGTGTTAGGTGAGAACGTCTTTCATCTTGGCGCTCTGGGGGCAGGGCATACGACGAAGTTGATCAATAACTTCATGGGTATGACAACCGTCAGCGCCATGAGCCAAGCATTTGCGGTGGCAGACCGCGCAGGCGTCGACCGCCAGCAACTGTATGAAATAATGTCGACCGGTCCATCCAATTCACCTTTCATGGGGTTTTGTAAAAACTACGCCGTTGATGATGTCAGCGATCTTGGTTTCTCTATCGCCAATGCCAACAAAGACCTCGGCTATTTCCTTAAAATGGTCGAAGATTTGGGGACGCGATCCGAAATCGCAGAAGGGACGTCACACAACCTTCAAGCCGCTGTCGACGCGGGGATGAGCAATGGAAACGTTCCTGAAATTTTCGATTATTTCGTCAAACTGAAAGCTTAACTTCTGGTTAGGCAGTGTCAGAAGAACCTAGGTTGAAGCGGGCAGGGTGCTGACATAGCGTCCCGCCATGACAAAACGCGACCCACAGGTCGCCGCCCTTGGCGCGCTGTTGGACCCAAACGAAGGCGGCGCGCGGATGGGGCCGGGCGATTTCTGGTGCTGTCTGCGCGCCCGCCTGCCGAGACACCCTTCTTCAACCCCATCCAGACCAAGGAATTCGCCCCCGACTTGCGCGCCGGAGACCGGCTGGGCTTTGTCCTGCGTGCCAACGCGACGCGCACGCAGAAGACCGGCGAACAGACCGCCAGCGGCAAGGAAAAGAAGCGCCATATCGACTTGGTAATGGACGCTTTGCCCCCAGCGGCTAGGGTCGGGCCGAGGCGCGCATGGCCACGGCGCAAGAGGTCGCGCAGACTTGGCTGACGGGGCAGGGCGCGCGGGGCGGCTTTGCCCCCGAACACGTTGCGGTCGATGATTATTCGGTCCATCGCTTCGCGAAAAAGCGCGGCGCACGAAAATACGGAATGCCCGTCACCTTCGGCGTGCTGGACATCACTGGGAGGACGCTGCGCGTCACCGACCCGGCGGCGTTCGTCACAACGCTTGCGCGCGGGATCGGGCGGGCCAAGGCGTTCGGCGGCGGGCTGATGCTGATCAGCCGGGCATGAAGGGCCTGCCGCCTTGGCGCGCATCATCCCCCAGATCGAAGAGGTCTTGCGCGCAGGCGACCTGCCCAAGCCCCTTGGCCTTCGAACGAAAGGTCGCTTAAATGAGCAATCGGAGCGGAACAATTCCGTGACAGGTCCATTTTGACATTGTCATGATAACCATCGGCGTGTCGAGTTGGATGCCTGACCTCGACAGTTTCTTCGCAGAAATATCGAAACTACTCGCACCAGATGGGATGATATTTATCTACGAGCATCATTCCATCTTGATTATGCGTGAGCCGGGACAAGCAAATGACCCGGTCAGTTGGGAGCTATCATATTTTCGGGACGATGCCTACATCGACGAAAGCGGCTTGGATTATTATGGCGGCGAGAGCTATGAAGCGTCGCCAAACGTTTCTTTCAGTCACAAGATGTCAGATATCGTAATGGGTGCTATCAATTCGAGCCTCACTTTGGATTACTTTGAAGAATTGCCAAAACATACATTGAATGCTTGGTGGAATGTTGAACACTCTGAGATCGGCTTGCAGATGAGCTATGTCATGGTTTTCAGAGAACCGAGCCATATTTAGCGACAGCGGACATTCTTGAGCACAAATCCATAGAACGATTCTTCCCGCAGACTGTCGGGTCGGAATAGCGGTTGACCTCGCAGGCGCGGCGAATGACTGCAAAACGGGCTGCGACCGCCGCGTCCAAGCACAGCATAGAGAGTCCGGTCAGGGCCGTTGCCATTTCCACGAAGAACATTTGTTCCGTAACCTGGCTGCTCCCTTTAGGATCGAAAAAGACAATATAGGATTTAGACCATCGGACGTCTTGAAACCATTCGTGCCGGGGCAACTTGGAAAGATACGTTAGAAAAGCATCAAACCTGTCCCATTGGCGCTGACGTCAGACAGATCCAGACCGGTCCCGCCAGACGAGTGTTTTTCAACCCGACCCGGATATGTGCTACACTCACCCATCGCGCTCAATCACGAGCGGGTGGGTCGAACGCCAATTATGTGCGTTCGAAGAAAGGGTCCAAAGAAAATGTATGCTCGCATTACACCTTACAAAATGAAACCAGGAAGCAAAGCCGCGGCCACCAAGATCATGGAGAGCCTGAAAGACAAGATCATGGCGTTGCCCGGTCAGAAGTCCTTCTTGAATGTCATGAACGACGACGAGGGGTCTGGTTATGTCATCTCGACGACAGAGTTGGCAGAGATGAGCCCAGAGACCGGAGAAAAGGTCAAAGCGCTTTGGTCAGCTTTTTCCGAATATCTGGTGGATGAGCCGAAAGCGCATTCATTTACAGTCATCGCAAACTGGAAAGCCTGAGCGCCGATAGAAACGCCGCGCTTGGGCCGTGAAGTGATACATACTATTCGTGCTGAATGATCACCGCTTCAAAGTCGATTTCGCTTGTAACCATGGTGTGATGGCCTTGGCCGTGTTTATCTTCCATGTGCCAGACGTCGCCTTTTGCGATATCGCGGGTCTGACCGTCGCTTGCGGTGACTTTGATGCTGCCCGCAAGGCAGATCAGTTTTTGTCGCACAGGGGTGGGGTGGATTGGTTCGTTCCACCCCGCACGCAACCTTAGAAACATCATCCGACGCGCTGGCTCTGGGTCCGAAACCTCGATGTCTTGCGCGGGTGGTGCGAAGCTGCGCGGTGCCAGCGTGATGTCGATATCGCTCCAATGGCTTTCGCCCGCGGCATCCGCGTAGAGTTTGACGTAGTGCATGATTTCCCCCGTGGCCCATTTTGCACACAGGGATATCACATTGCGTGTCTCTGGCCTATCGTCAGAACGCGGGTTCTGGGTCGCATGGATAAAACGAAAAAGGGCAGACCAATGGTCCACCCGTTGCACTTTGTGCGACCGACATCCGGCTGTGCCAAGTGTTTGTCGACTTACTCCAGAAACGCCTTTTCCACCACGTATTGTGCGGGTTTCGAATTTGCGCCTTCCTCAAGCCCGGCTTCTTCCAGAAGTTCCTTGAGCTCCAGGTTGAAAGGCAGGTTGCCGCAGATCATCGCGCGGTCGTTCTGGGGGCAAAGCGGGTCGGTGCCCAGATCTGCGAACACGTCGCCTGAACGGATCAAATCGGTGATCCGGCCCATCTTGGGGCTCTCTTCGCGGGTGGTGGTCGGGTAGTATTTGATCTTTTTCCAGAAGCCATCGCCGATCACCTCGTTCAGAAGTTCATCATCCTTCAAGGCCTCGATCAGATTGCGACCATAGGTCAACTCGCCCACTTCGCGGCAGGTGTGGGTGATGATCACCTCGTCGTAATCCTGATAGGTCTGGGGTTCGCGCAGCAGGGACGCGAAGGGCGCAAAGCCTGTGCCAGTGGCGAAGAACCAGATGCGTTTGCCGGGGATCAGCGCATCATGCACCAGCGTGCCCACGGGTTTCGGGCGCAGGATGATCTGATCGCCGGGCTTGATGTGTTGCAGCTTGGACGTCAGCGGGCCGTCCGGCACCTTGATCGAGTAGAACTCAAGCTCTTCATCCCATGACGGGCTGGCAATCGAATAGGCGCGCAGAAGCGGTTTTTGCTTGCCGGTCTTGGGGTCCGGGTCGCCCATCAGCCCGATCATCACGAACTCGCCCGAGCGGAAACGCAGGGTTTGCGGCCGGGTGCAGCGAAACCGGAACAGGCGGTCGGTGTAATGTTCGACCTCGGTCACGGTTTGCGCGTCGGGCAGAGTCGGAACGGGTTTTACTTTTGCTTCAGCATCCATAACGGGCGTCACTTCATTCATGTGCATCAACGGGGCACGCGGCCCCGTCCTTTTCTGTCTGCGTATATAGGGAGGTTCAGGGGAAGGGTCTAGCCAGTCAGCCGCGACCTATAGTCATAGTCCTGCCAATCCGCGCGCGACAGCCAGTCGTCTTCGGGCTGGCGCAGGGACAGATCTTCGCTGATCTCGACCTCGTCGAACCCGGACCGGCGCGCCATGGCGTATTGGTCCGAGATCACGTGGCCATGGGCGCGCAATCGACCCTTGTAGCCGAGCAGCCGCAATTGGCGGCCCAGCGTAAAGCCGCGCCCATCCGCAAAAGACGGGAAGTCGATGCGGATCATGTCGATGCCAATCATCAACTGGGCCAGAGCGGCAGGGTCGGTGTCAGAAGGCAAATGCAGCCCACGCGTGTCGTTGGCGGCCCGCTCGTCAGCCAAGGCAAAACCGTTGTCCCAATCGTCATGGGCAAAGCCCGCATCTGTTACGATCACGCTCATGCGCTTGCTCCTATTCGTTGTATCTTGCCATCCACGAAATGGATGCCGCATTCCGTCTTTTCCGCCCCGCGCCAGCGACCGGCACGCGGGTCTTCGCCCGGTTTCACGGGCGACGTGCAGGGCGCGCATCCGATCGACGGGAAGCCCCGCCCAACCAGCGGGTGACGCGGCAGACGGTTGTTGATCATGTAATCGCGCACGTCCTCGGACGCCCAATGGGCCAGCGGATTGACCTTCAGGCGTTCGTCTTCGGCCTCAAAAAACTGAAGATCAACGCGTTTACCGCCCTGAAAGCGTTTGCGCCCGGTGATCCAGCCGTCAAAACCCTGAAGAGCGTTTTCCAGCGGTTCGACTTTGCGCAATTCACAGCAGGCATCGGTGTCGGCCAGATGCAGGATGTTGTCGGGGTCGCGTTTGAACAGCTCGTTTGCGTCGGGGTGAATGACTCGCACATCGGTCAGGCCCAGCTTTTGCGACACCTCGACCTGATAATCCAGCGTTTCCTGAAACAGCATCTGTGTGTCCAGAAAGATCACCGGGACAGAACGGTCGATACGCGCAACCATGTGCAGCAGCACGACACTTTCCGCGCCGAAGCTGGAGACCATGGCCAATGCACCAATTGTGCTGTCCGTCAGCGCGCGTTCAATGACCGAGGTGGCCGAATGGTGTTTGTAGCGCGCATTCAGCGTCTCGACCCGTTCAGCGGGGGCGGGAAGGGGGGCTTCAAGCGGCATTGGTCTTCGCCTCCTCCGGATAAAGGGCGGCCTTGAACGGCGCTGCGCCCAGACGGCGGAAGGCGTCGATGAAGGTCTCGGTTTCGTCCTCGCGCAGGTCCAGATAGGCCAGCACAAGACGCTCGATCGCAGGCACGATCTGGTCATAGGCAAAGCCGGGACCGGCGCGGTTGCCAATCACCGTATCTGGGCCAGCGTCACCGCCAAGGGTGATCTGGTAGTTCTCGACGCCCGCACGGTCGAGACCAAGAATGCCGATATGGCCCAAGTGGTGGTGCCCGCAAGCGTTGATGCAGCCCGAGATCTTGATTTGCAGGTGGCCGATATCGTGTTCGATCTTCAATTCGTCGAAACGTTCGGCAATCTGCTGTGCGACGGGGATCGACCGCGCGGTCGCCAACGCGCAGTAATCCATGCCCGGACAGGCGATGATGTCCGAGATCAGACCGGCATTGGCTGTTGCCATGCCATGTGCGCGCAGGGCGGCAAACAGCGTAGGCAGGTCAGCGCGGTGGACATGGGGCAGGATCACGTTCTGTTCGTGGCTAATGCGAATGTCGCCATGGGCGTAGTGCTCGGCCAAATCGGCAATTACGCGCATCTGGTCGGCAGAGGCATCCCCCGGCGTGGCGCCATGCGCCTTCATCGAGATCGTGACGATGCCGTAGCCTTCGGCGCGGTGCTCTGCGACGTTGGTGTCGACCCACGACCGGAACACGGGGTCTGCGTCGCGGGCCGCGTGATAGGCGTCCAGCGGTGCGGTCTTGAACGCGGGGGCTTTGAAATTGGAGGCGATATCGTCGAAATGCTGTTGATCGACGCCGGAGAAGAGAGGGCGCAACTGGGCAAACCGCGCCTCGACCAACTCGCTGATCTTGTCGATCCCGTTTTCCATCGTGGTGATCTTGATGCGCGCCTTGTATTTGTTGTCACGCCGTCCCAGCGTGTTGTAGACACTGACGATCGCCTCGACATAGGGCAACAGGTCAGCGCGGGGCAAGAAGTCTTTGAGCACCTGACCAACCACCGGCGTGCGGCCCAAACCACCACCAACGATGATCTGATAGCCAACCTCGCCCGCGTCATTTTTCACGATACGGATGCCGATGTCATGCGCCTTGGTCACGGCGCGGTCTGCTTTTGACCCCGTGACCGCCAGCTTGAACTTGCGCGGCAGGAACTGGAATTCCGGGTGGTCGGTGGACCATTGGCGCAAAAGCTCTGCGGTAGGGCGGGGATCTTCAACCTCGTCTGCCGCAGCGCCTGCGAAATGGTCGGCGGTTACGTTGCGGATCGTGTTGCCCGAGGTCTGGATGGCGTGCATCCCGACATCGGCCAGAGCCTCCAGCATGTCGGGAATATCGGCAAGTCGCGGCCAGTTATACTGGATGTTCTGACGCGTGGTCCAATGGCCATAGCCCTTGTCCCAGCGTTCGGAAATCATCGCAAGCTGGCGCATCTGATTGGGGTTGAGCGAGCCATAAGGGATTGCCACCCGTAGCATATAGGCATGCAGTTGCAGATAGACGCCATTCATCAGGCGCAAGGGGCGAAACTCGTCCTCGGTCAGCGCGCCTGAGATGCGGCGCGACACCTGGGCGCGGAACTGGTTGACGCGGTTGCGAACAAAGCCTTCGTCGAAATTGTTGTAATCATACATGGGCTGCGGCCTCGGTCCGGGCAGTATTGATTTGTTTGCCGTGGAAGCGGTTCGACGGCCCTTTGGCCCGGAACGCTTCACGGAAATGGGTGGGGACGGGGCCATTGGGGCCAGCCTTGGCGTCTGCCAGATAGGCGCCCACGGCGATCTCGGGTTGTGTTTCGGCCAGTGCCAGCTGGGCGACGGCCTCCGCCTCATCCTCGATCAACCATGCCATACACATGTCGCGCACCCAGGCCCCGTTCCGGTTCAGATAAATCACATCGCCTTCGACAAGGTCGTTTGCGGTTACAACTTTGGGTGTGAAGGGGCGGGGCATGGCCGGTCCTTTCTTATTGCGTTCCTGCCCTATATAGGACATTTTCCCATCAAACAGCGATATGTTGCGCCAGATAAGGAATATTGTTTCGGTTTCAGGTGATCGCAGAACGTATGGACCAAAAGGAGGAAGAAAACGAAATGTCTGTTCGGCTGGACGAGATCGACCGGAAAATCCTGCGCGAGTTGCAAGGCGACGCCAGCCAATCACTCGACGTGATTGCCAAGAAAGTGGGGTCATCGAAGACCCCGGTCTGGAACCGGATTCGCAAGTTGCGCGAAGCCGGGGTGATCGGCAAAAACACCATGGTGATGGATGCCGAAAGTCTGGGGTTTGAGGCGTGTTTTTTCGTCCTGATCCGCACCTCGGAGCACGAAGCGGATTGGCAGGGGAAATTCCTGGCGGCCTTGCGGGCGCGTCCCGAAGTGATGGAAGCGCACCGGTTGGCGGGCGAGATCGACTATATCCTGAAAGTTCGCGTGAAAAACGCCCGCGCCTATGACGAGTTCTATCAGGCGCTGATTTCTGAGGTGAAGATTTTCAACGTCACGGCCCTTTTGTCGATGGAAGAGATCAAGTTCACGACCGAACTGCCGCTCTGATGTAGCGGGCGGTGGCGCGCTTCGCGCGCCCGAGGGGCGCTGCCCCTCCGCACAAAGCCCGTGGCTTTGTGCTACCCCGGGATATTTCAGGCCAGAAGAAGTCGGAAGAGGTGCGGGTCAGCATCGCACCATGAGGCGCTCAAGCCCGTGAAAGTGGTAAACATTGCCAAATTGTGGCGGGGCGGTCAGGCGCAGGTTGGGGCAGCGGTCGAACAGGATCGGCAGGGCGCGGGCAAGTTCCAATCGCGCGAGTGGTGCACCGATGCAAAAATGCGCGCCCGCGCCGAAGGATGTGTTTGGCTTGATCGGGCGCTGGGGGTCGAAATCGTCGGGATCGTCCCAGACATCCGGATCTCGATTGGCCCCGCCCAACAGCAGCCCGATCTTGTCACCGCGATTGAAATTCTGACCGTAGAGCACTGTCTTCTCATAAACATATCGCGTGAACATGTGCAGGGGTGGATCAAAACGCAGGGTTTCTTCGATGGTCGCATCGCGGGCGTCAGGGGCAAGGGCTGATGCGGGTGTCTGTTGCTCCAGAAGCGTTTTCACGACGATCGCCATCGCGTGTACCGTCGCCTCGTGCCCCGCGTTGAGCAGAAGGATACAGGTCGAGATCAACTCGTCCGACGACAGTTTTTCACCCTCTGCCTCTGCTGCGATCAGTTCAGAGATCAAATCGTCACGCGGATCGTCGCGGCGCTGATCTACATAATCTCGCAGGAACGCGACAAAGGATTCGGTGGCTGCCACGGCCTTGTCCTCGACCGCGCGGGCGCGGCGCGCCTGATACATCGAGACCATGGCGTTGGACCATCGCGCCAGATCATCTGCCATATCCTCGGGCACGCCAAGAAGGCGGCAGATGATGATGACCGGAATGCGCGTGGCGAAGGCGGGCAGCAGGTCGAAGTTGCCGCCCGGAAAGGCGTCGATCAACTGATGGGCCAGCGCGTCAATCTCTGGTCCCAGCCCGGCGATGCGACGGCTGGTGAAGGCGCGCAGCACCAATTTGCGCAGCCGCGTGTGACGGGGGGCTTCCAGTTCCAGCATCGAATGCGCCTCGACGGCATAGAACGGCGCGAGGTGGTCAGGAAATGCAATCGGTTCAACGGGCTCGCGACCGAACCTGCGATCACGCAACAGCGCGTTTACGGATCGAAAGCTGACCGCCATCGGCATATCGTAATCTTCCCACCAGAAGATGTCGCCCTCCGCACGGGCGCGGTCATAAAACCCATAGGGGTTCTGGATAAAGTCGGGGTCCGTCGGGGATTGGGTCAGGCGCAACATCCGCGCATGGTCGTCAAAGCTGCTGGCCTTTGCAAGCGCGGCTTTCTATTCTTTCCCTCATGTTTCGATACCTGCGCACGAAATGGGTCTTTCCCTTTCTCATTGGCTCCGTAGCGATCAGCGCCGGGGCTTGGGCGCTGGCGTGGCGCGCGTCGCTGGCGTCTTTGTCTGAACAGGCGACATCCGAGCTTGCTCTGGCCTCGGACCAGTTGACGCGGCATCTGTTTCGCTACCGCGAATTGGCGGTGGTTCTGGCCGAACATCCTGTTTTGCGGGACCGTTTGGGCGGCGAGCCTGATGTCGAAGGCGAAGCCGATGCGTTGTTGCAGGCAATGGCGGACATGACGGGTGCCTACCATCTTTCACTTGTCGGGGTGGACGGCAAAGTGCTGGCCGCGTCGGGTGAGGGGGAGGCGCAGCTTGACCCAGATGCGCAGTTGATCCATCGCGCGCTGACCGGCGCCTTGGGCGTCGAGGCGCGGTTTCAACCCATGGCCTCGGGTGTCACGCAGCGAATCTTTTCATTTGCGGCTCCAATGCACAGTCGCGACGGTAAACCGTTGGGCACGGTGATCGCGCGGACAGATCTTCTGGATTTCGAAGAAAACTGGCCCTCAACGGCGGCGGCATTGTTTTTTACGCTGAACGGAACTCGCGTGTTTGCGGCAAACCGGTTGGAGCTTGTGGGGGCCGAGCGACCTCGTGAAGGGGTGCTGAAAAGCTCGGTCAGTCATTGGACCGGATACGAGGTCTGGACACTTGATGCCGGACCCTACCTGCCGAACCGGGCGCTACATCTGACCCGTGACCTGCCAGTCATTGGCCTGTCCGGCGAGATATTGCTGGACACCGCCCCGGCGGAGCGGACGGCGGCCCTGCTGGCCGCGATTGCCGCAGCGATCTGTCTGGGGATCGGCGGACTGTTGCTGGCAGTGGGCGAAAGGCGGCGGGCGTTGAACAATCAATTGCGTCTGAAAGCCGCGGCAAATGCCCGGCTTGAAGCGCGCGTGGCCAAGCGCACCAAAGCCCTGTCGGCGGCCAATGTCGATCTGCTGCGCGAAAACCGCGAACGCCGCGAGGCAGAGGCGGCGCTGAAAAAGGCGCAGGCGGATCTGGTGCAGGCAGGCAAATTGTCTGCTCTTGGGCAAATGTCAGCGGGCATCAGCCACGAGTTGAACCAGCCGCTGATGGCCATTCGGTCGTTTGCCGACAATGGCATGGTGTTTCTAAGGCGTGGGCAGACCGATGAGGCTGACAAGAACCTGAGCCGCATTTCGCAACAGGCGGGCCGGATGGATCGGATCATCAAGAACCTGCGCGCCTTCGCCCGACAGGAAAGCGAGCCGATCACCGATGTCGATCTGGCGAAGGTCGTCGATCAGGCGCTTGAGATGCTGGGACCCCGGATCCAGTCGGAACGGGTGCGCGTGGACTGGCAACGACCGGAGGGCGCGCCCAAAGTGCGCGGTGGTGAGGTGCGGCTTCAGCAAGTGGTGATGAACCTGATGTCCAATGCAATGGATGCGATGGCCGAGCGGGTTCACAGAAAGATCGAGATCACGCTGGATCCATCGACGGATCGCGTGGTGCTGTCGGTGCGTGACACCGGCCCCGGCATTGACGAACCCGACCGTATTTTTGACCCGTTCTACACCACCAAAGAGGTCAGCCCGACCGAGGGAATGGGGCTGGGCCTGTCAATCTCCTATGGGCTGGTGCAGAGCTTCGGCGGCGCAATCCGTGGGCGCAATCATCCCGATGGGGGGGCGATCTTCACCGTGGAACTTGACCGCGCTGGCGCGCAGGAGGCCGCATGAGCAAAACTGTTCTTCTGGTTGATGATGACGCAATGGTACGTCATGCGCTGGGCCAGACGTTGGAGCTGGATGGTCTGACGACGATCCTGGCGGGCAGCTATATTGAAGCCAAGGACCACATCGTGCCGGACCTTGATGGCGTGATCCTGTCTGACATTCGGATGCCGGGTAAGGATGGGTTTGCATTGCTGGCACAGGCGCAAGCGGTTGACCCGGAGCTGCCGGTGATATTGCTGACAGGGGAAGGGGATATTCCCACTGCTGTGCGTGGGATCAATGAAGGTGCGTTCGACTTTCTGGAAAAACCCTGTGATCCTGCGTCGCTTTTGGCGGTGGTCGGGCGGGCTTTGCGCACCCGTGCGCTGGTGCTTGAAAACCGCGCACTGAAGGCGCGGGCAGAAACCGGTGACGCGGCGGCCCGCCTGTTGATTGGCGAAAGCACCTTGGCCGAAGACTTGCGCAACACAGTGCGCGCGGCGGCCCATGCACAGGCCGAGGTGCTGATCTGCGGCGAGCCGGGATCGGGCACATCGAAAGTGGCCGAGGTTGTGCACCTGCTGTCCGGCGATGCCACGCGAGCGTTCATCAAACTGTCCGCTTCCGGGCTGGCAGCAGACGCGCTTGAAGCTGCGTTTTCACGCGCCGAAGGCGGCACGCTGTTTCTTGACGAAGTGGCCGCACTTGAGGGATCAACGCAATACCTGCTGCTTGACCTGTTGGACCGGACCAGCAAGACGCGGGTCCTGGCAGGCACCTATCGCGATCTGGAGGTCGAGGTGGGCGCAGGACGGTTCAATCCGGATCTGTTCTACAAGCTCGACGTGCTGCGCATCCGTATTCCGGCGCTTCGCGAACGCAAGGATGATATTCCCGTGCTGTTTCGTCATTATGTCTCGATCGCCAGCGAACAGGCCGCGCTGACCCCGCCCGAGATCGAACATGATGTCATCGCGCAGTTGATGGCGCAGGATTGGCCGGGCAACGCGCGTGCCCTGATGAACGCCGCCATGCGGTTTGCAATGGGGCTGGGGCTGGCGGATGTCGAAGGCGGGGCGTCGGATGCCCGGCCCGGTCTGGCCGAGCAGTTGGCGCAGGTAGAACGATCGTTGCTGATTGAAGCCCTAAGGCGTCACCGGGGCGGCGCGACGGCGGCGGCACGCGAGTTGCAACTGCCGCGAAAAACTTTCTATGACAAACTGGCCCGGCACCAGATTCGGCCTGAAACCTATCGACATTGATGTGCGAATTTCCGCACAGTGGCGTGATATGGATGTGCGGTCATCCGCTCACTCCGCTGCGGAGTTGAGGCTCCGTCACACAAAAATTACCCCATAGGGATATGAAAAAATGGGAAAATATCCCATTTTCACATCTGCGTGATTGTTTTTCTTGGTGAGGCAGCAGAACCGTGTCCCAATAGATGCAGGCGCCCAACCGGGCTGCCGGAGGATATCTGTCTGGGAGGACACCTTATGAAATTCCTGACCATGGCCGTATCGGCGATCGTGCTGACGGCAACTGTGAACACGGCTTCCGCTGCCTGCGAAGAAGGCGAGATTGTCATCAAATTCAGCCACGTGACAAACTCGGACAAGCACCCCAAGGGCATTGCGGCCTCGCTTCTGGCTGAACGTGTGAACGAAGAGATGAACGGCAAGGCTTGCATGGAAGTCTATCCGAACTCGACCCTATACAACGATGATCAGGTGCTTGAGGCGATGTTGCAGGGCGACGTTCAGCTTGCCGCGCCGTCACTGTCGAAATTCGAAGCTTTCACCAAACAATTCCGCATCTTTGATCTGCCCTTCATGTTCAAGAACATGGACGCGGTCGACGCGTTCCAAATGTCGGAAACCGGTCAGGCGATGAAAGAATCCATGGTGCGTCGCGGCCTGTTGGGGCTGGATTTCTGGCATAATGGCATGAAGCAGTTCTCGGCCAACAAGCCGCTGATTGAACCGTCTGACGCCGCTGGCCTGAAATTCCGTGTACAGCCGTCTGATGTGTTGGTTGCCCAGATGCAGGCGCTGGGGGCAAGCCCACAGCCAATGGCGTTCTCGGAAGTGTATGGCGCTTTGCAACAGGGTGTTGTCGATGGCCAGGAAAACACCTGGTCGAACATCTATGGCAAGAAATTCTTCGAAGTGCAGGATGGCACGACGGAAACCAACCACGGTGTGCTGGATTATCTGGTCGTGACCAATGTTGATTGGTGGGAAGGTCTGGACGCGGATGTGCGCGACCAGCTGGCCACCATCATGCACGAAGTCACAGCAACCCGGAACGCAGCGGTTGGCGAAGTTGACGCCGAAGCCCGTCAGGCCGTTCTGGATGCAGGCGGCGAAATCCGCGAACTGACAGCAGAACAACGTCAAGCCTGGGTTGACGCGATGAAACCGGTCTGGAGCCAGTTTGAAGCTGACGTCGGCGCCGAAAATATCGCCGCTGCGCAGGAAATCAACGCGCAATACTAAGCTGACAATCAGGGGCCCGTGCAACATGCACGGGCCCCGATCATATCCCACTTTTGCACCCTTACCTTGACGTAAGGTAAGGGCCGCCCCCAGCATCATGGGAAGGGACAGCCATGAGCACTCACTCTAATAATTCAAACGGGTTCGAAGAAACGGTGATCGCCGTGATCCTTGGCCTGATGACAATGATCACATTTGTGAACGTGGTCCTGCGATATGTTTTCAACTCATCCCTGATTTGGGGGCTTGAGGTGACGCTGATCCTGTTTGCGTGGCTGGTGCTGCTTGGCGTCAGCTACGGGGTAAAGGTCACGGCCCACCTGGGCGTCGATGCGCTGACCAATTTACTGCCCGAGCGGCCGCGGCGTGTTCTGGCGCTGACCGCCGCTGCGATCTGTATCATCTATACCTTTCTTCTTTTGAAAGGCGCGTGGGATTACTGGGCACCCTATGCAGCCCTTGATCGCACCTCGGGTCGGTGGTTCCCCACCGGATTTGAGCAGACCCGCGATCAGGCTTGGTACATCACCGATCAGGTGCCGATGCTTGATTTCCTGCGCTTTCTGGAAGGCTGGATCAACCAGGGCGAAACCTATGACAAGCTGCCCCGTGTGATCCCTTATGCGGTTCTGCCGTTTGGCGTCGCGCTGCTGCTGTTTCGCTTTATCCAGGCGACCATCCGTATCTGGCGTGGCCAGCAGGACAGTCTGATTGTCAGCCACGAAGTGGAAGACGAGATCGAGCAGCTTCAAGACAAGCCCGAGGAGGCATAAGCCATGGACGTCCTATTCCTTTTTGCGATGGTCGTCGGGTTTCTGATGATCGGCGTGCCGATCGCGATTGCCCTTGGCATGAGCTCGATCATCTTCCTGCTGTTGTTCTCGGACACGTCGCTCGCATCGGTCGCGCAGAGTTTCTATCAGGCCGAAGCCGGGCACTATACGCTGTTGGCGATCCCGTTCTTCATCCTTGCCTCAAGCTTCATGTCGACAGGCGGCGTGGCGGCACGGATCATCCGGTTCTCGATTGCCTGTGTGGGCCATTTCCGGGGCGGTTTGGCGATTGCGGGCGTGTTTGCCTGTATGCTGTTTGCCGCTCTCTCCGGCTCCAGCCCGGCAACCGTTGTCGCCATCGGGACGATCGTCATCGCGGCGATGCGCCAGGTTGGGTACACCAAGGATTTCGCCGCCGGTGTCATCTGTAACGCAGGCACGCTGGGCATCCTGATCCCGCCCTCCATCGTGATGGTGGTCTATGCCTCGGCGGTCGAGGTGTCGGTTGGCCGGATGTTCCTGGCCGGTGTGATCCCCGGCATCATGGCGGGCGTCATGCTGATGATCGCGATTTATGTGATTGCTACGATCAAGGACATGCCCAAAGGTGATTTCGCAGGCTGGAAAGAGATTTTCGCCAGCTTCTCGGATGCGCTTTGGGGGCTTTTGCTAATCGTGATCATCATGGTTGGCATCTATGGCATTCCCGGCATCACCGGGGCGCTGTTTACCCCGACGGAAGCCGCTGCGGTCGCGTCTGTCTATGCCTTCCTTGTTGCCACGTTCATCTATCGTGATATGGGGCCGTTGGCTGACAAGGGCGAGGGAAAGCGCACTTTGCTGCAAAAGCCGCAGGCCTTGATCACTGCCTTCTTCCATGTCGACACGCGCCGGACCCTGTTTGACGCCGGCAAGCTGACCATCACGTTGATGTTCATCATCGCCAACGCACTGATCCTGAAGCACGTGCTGACGGACGAGCAGATCCCGCAGCAGATCGCAGGTGCGATGCTGTCGGCGGGCTTTGGCAAGATCATGTTCCTGATCATCGTGAACATCATCCTACTGATCGGTGGACAGTTCATGGAACCGTCGGGCTTGATCGTGATCGTGGCGCCGCTGGTCTTCCCGATTGCCATCGAGCTTGGGGTCGACCCCATTCACCTTGGCATCATCATGGTGGTCAATATGGAGATCGGGATGATCACGCCACCGGTGGGCCTGAACCTGTTTGTCACATCCGGAGTGGCCGGGATGCCTATGATGAAGGTGGTGAAGGCTGCATTGCCCTTCCTGGCCGTTCTGTTTGTGTTCCTGATTATGGTCACCTACATCCCCTTCCTGTCGACATGGCTGCCGACAACCTTGATGGGACCAGAGATCATCACCAAATAAGAAAGGGCGGGCTGCATGTGCGGCCCACCCCCCTCAACACAACGCCGGGCGTATCTCGCCCGGCGTTTACCGTTTTACTCGCTACACCTTCGGGTCTAGCGGCCAAAGGTTGCCAATTTCTTTAGTTCTTCATCTTGCAGGTGTTCATCCCGAGGATTGAGTAAACCGGGCAAGAACCGATCGCACCCGTCACCAACGGCACGATACCGATCAGCGCCCAGACCGGGCCACCAGCGAAGAAATACCAGCCCAGCAGGGCGAGGCCGACGACGATTCGAATGATGCGGTCAATGTTACCAGTGTTTGTCTTGAACATGGTCATCTCCTTTTTTCCGTTCATCTGACCTTAGAAAAGGGAACAGAAAAAAGCATGTGACGTGGTCACATAGAAAACGGTCAAAATGCCGCGCCAAGGACAATGCCGTTCAAAGCCTTTCGGTCAAGGATTGTCACGTTTCCCCGCTCATGCGCCACAGCACCCGCCTGAGCCATCTTGTCCAACCGCCGCGAGATCACCTCGCGCGCGGTGCCGATGGCGGTGGCCATTTCTGCTTGCGTCATATGCAAGCAACCGTCCAGCCCTGCGCGATCCAGGATGAGGGCCGCCAATCGAGCTTCGACCGACATGAAGGACACGTTTTCAATCAGCTGCATCATGGATTGCATCCGGTCGGCGAATGCAGAAAATACCAGTCGCCGAAACCCAGGAGAGCTGTCGAGCAGGGCAAAGAACACATCGCGGGGGATCAGAACCAGACGGACCGCGGTCTCGGCTGTCGCCTCTGCCGTATAAGCGTCGCCCCCCAAAAGACCCAAGGTGGATTGGATACAGCCTTGGCCGGGTGCCAGACGATAGAGCAAGATGTCGCGACCATTGGGTCCGATCAGATTTACATCCACCTGACCGGACAGCATCACGACGTAGCCCTTTACGGCCTCGCCTGGGCAGAACAGGACCGCACCCTTAGGAACATCCATCGGCGTAAGCGTGTCCAAAAGCGCACGCGCCCGGGCATCTAGCGCGGCAATCTCATCAGGATCATCTGTCCAACTCATCGGATTTTATGCCTCCGGCGGGGATATTTGAAACAAGAAAAAGCGCTCAAACCACCTTTTTCTTGTTTCAAATATCCCGGGGGAGGCGCGCCCCTTAGGGGGTGCGCCGTGGGGGCAGAGCCCCCGTTGCCGACCGTATCAGCCGCGCGAGCGTTTTTCAAAACGCGGCAACATAGCTGAGAAGTCCATGCCGCGGCCATTCTCGTTCTCAACGAATTGTTCATACAGGGCAGTGGCGGCCTGGCCCATTGGGGTGTCGGCATCGGCCGCTTCTGCGGCTTGTTGGCTCAGGCGCAGGTCTTTCAGCATCAGTTCAGCGGCGAAGCCCGGTTTGTAGTCGTTGTCGGCAGGTGATTGGGGGCCGACACCGGGGGCGGGGCAATAGGCATTCATCGACCAGCTGTAGCCGGAGGAGGTGGACACGACGTCGAACATCTTTTGCCGATCCAGCCCCAATTTGTCGGCCAGTGCGAACGCTTCGCAGGTGCCGATCATGGTGATGCCGAGGATCATGTTGTTGCAGATCTTGGCCGCTTGCCCCGCACCGCTGTCGCCGCAATGCACGGCCTTCTGGCCCATGATCTCGAACAAAGGTTCTGCTTTGGCAAACGCCTCGGCCGAGCCACCGGCCATGAAGGTCAACGTGCCGCCCGATGCGCCGCCAACGCCGCCGGACACAGGCGCGTCCACCGGCAGAAGACCCGCGTCCAAGGCTTGCTTGGCAACGTCGCGGGCGCTTTCCACATCCACCGTCGAGCAGTCGACGAAAGCGGTTCCCTTGGCCATGGCGGGTATGATTTCGTTCGCCACGGCGCGCAGGATCTGTCCGTTGGGCAGCATGGTGATGACCACGTCGCGACCTTTGGCCGCTTCCACACCCGATGCTGCCATTGTTACGCCGTCGATATCGACGGGGGCCATGTCGAAGCCCGTCACGTCATGCCCCGCTTTGGCGAGGTTCGTGGCCATCGGGCCACCCATGTTGCCCAGTCCGATAAATCCGATTTTCATGGCAGGTCTCCTTAGAATGTCAGTGTGTTGTCGCCGAGCGGTGCGAGCATCTTGCCGACGGCGTCGTTTGGCAGGTTGTCCAGGCTGTGCTTCCAGTTCGGGGTGCGGTCTTTGTCGATGACGGCGGCGCGGATGCCCTCCATCAGGTCTGAATATTCCAATGCGCGATAGACGAAGCGGTACTCCAGCTCCAGCGATTTGCGCACATCGCGAGTTGTGGAGAGGTGGTGGATCATCTCGACCGTACAGGCCATCGACAGCGGCGAATTGCGGCTGAGAACTTCCAGCGCATTGGACGCGAAGACGCTGTCTTCACCGCGCAGCGAGGCTACGATGTCGCCAAGGTTGCCACCCCCGAAATGCGCGTCGATCATGGGCTGCATGGCCGACAGGTTGCCGGGTATCGCCGGGATCGCGGCCTCGTTGATATGGCTGGGGTCGCCGGTGCGGATCAGGTCGGCTTTCAACGCGGGCCATTCGGCCTGACGGATCACGAAATCGGCAAAGCCCGCGTGGATCGCATCGCCTGGCGCCATGCGGGCACCGGTCATGCCGATATATTCGCCCAGCCGACCCGGAGCATGGGCCAGGATCAGTGATCCGCCCACATCGGGCACCAGCCCAATGCCGCATTCCGGCATCGCCATACGTGAGGATCGCGCCATGATCCGGTGCGACGCATGACAGCCCACACCAACACCGCCGCCCATGGTGAAGCCTTGCATGAAACTGACGATGGGCTTGGGAAATTCAAACAGTCGAGCGTTCATGCGGTATTCATCGCGCCAGAAGTTCTGAGCGCGGGTGGGGTCGCCGGACTGGCCGATCTCGTAGATCTCACGGATGTCACCACCGGCGCAGAAGGCTCGGTCACCTTGGGCGTCGATCAGGATCAGCGCGACCTCGTCATCGTTGATCCAGTCGATCAGCGCGGCGTCGATCGCAAGGCACATGTCATAGGACAGGGCATTCAAGGCATCGGGGCGGGTCAGGGTGATGCGCCCGGCTTTACCCTCTTTTCTAATCGAGATGTCAGACATCAGCCGCGGTCGCGTTCAGCCAGCAGTTGACGGGCGACGATCAGGCGCATGATCTCATTCGTGCCTTCCAGAATCTGGTGCACGCGCAGGTCGCGCACGATCTTCTCGATCCCGTAATCGGCCAAGTAGCCATAGCCGCCATGCAGTTGCAGACATCCATTCGCCACGTCAAATGCCGCATCCGTCACCATCAGCTTGGCCATGGCGCAGAACTTCGAGGCATCGGGCGCTTTGTTGTCCAGTTTCCAAGCGGCCTGACGCAGGAAAGTACGCGCGGCTTGCAGGCGGGTCTCGTATTCCGCCAGCTTGAATTGCAATGCCTGAAACTGGTCGATGGTTTTGCCGAATGCCTTGCGTTCGCCCATATATTGCAGCGTCAGGTCCAGTGCCTTCTGTGCACCGCCAAGCGCACCTGCCGAGATGTTCAGACGCCCACCATCCAGCCCCGCCATCGCATAGACAAACCCTTTGCCCTCTTCGCCCAGCAGGTTTTCGTGCGGGACGGCGCAATCGTCGAATTGCACCTGTGATGTGGGCTGGGCTTTCCAGCCCATCTTGCGCTCATTCGCACCGAAACTCAGGCCGGGGGTGCCCTCTTCGACAATCACGGTGGAAATGCCCTTGGGACCATCTTCACCTGTGCGGCACATGGTGACATAGACGTCAGAATAGTTGCCGCCCGAGATGAACGCCTTGTTGCCGGTCAGCACATAGCTGTCGTTGGTCTTCTGTGCGCGGGTTTTCAGCGCCGCCGCATCCGAGCCGGAGCCCGGTTCGGTCAGGCAGTAAGAGAACACTTTTTCCATCGTGCAGAGCGACGGCAGCCATTTCTGCTTGTCTTCTTCTTTGCCGAATTTGTCGATCATACCTCCGCACATGTTGTGGATCGACAGGAACGATCCGACCGCAGGGTCGGCCATGGCGAGCGCCTCAAAGACCAGCGTTGCATCCAGACGCGACAGGCCCGAGCCGCCATATTCTTCGCTGACATAGATGCCGCCAAAGCCCAGTTCGGCCAATTGCGGCCACAGATCTTTCGGGATGGTGCCCTCGGCCTCCCATTTCTCGGAATTGGGGGCGATGTGTTCCTCGCCAAACCCTTTGGCCATGTCGAAGATGAGGGTCTGTTCCTCGGAAAGCGCGAAATCCATGTCTTTCTCCCGTCCGCGTGTTTGCGGGTCACGTTATGGCGCAATTCTTACAGGAGTTTTTCAATGCGGTGGAGAGTTCCGTCACGTCGCAAGCTGCCGTAACGTCAGACACCGCGGGCGGGGCGGGTCCTGCGGGTCACAGGTCGGTGTGATACTCTTCGATCAAATGCCGCACAACGTCTTGAAGCGCATACTCTTTCGGTTTCTCAGCCTGAATGCTGTCGTGATAGACAGCGCGCTGGCGGTCGGACGAGATGCCCGTCTCAAGAATACCGCGGGCGGCTTCGACTTCGACGACGCAGCCAAGGGCCTCGGCGTCCTGTTCAATCAGGTGGAACATATCCTCAAGAAGCTGCGGGAAATCGACGATCTCACCGATGCCGAAGTCGATCAGCCCGCCGCCGACCCCGTATCGTTGCGCGCGCCAGCGGTTTTCGGCGACAAGAAAATTGTCATAGAGCCGCCAGCGTTGGTTCTTGGCCTTCAACCGCCACAGCATACGGGCCAGACATTGGGTCAGCGCCGCCAGGCTGACTGTGTGCTCCAGGCGGGGTTGCACATCGCAGATGCGGCTTTCGATGGTCGGAAAGCGCGAGGACGGCCGCAGATCCCACCAGATTTTCGAACTGTCCTCGATCACGCCGATATCAACCAACGCCTGAACCGAGCGTTCGAATTCGGACCAGCCGGACAAATGCGGCGGCAGACCCGTGCGGGGCAAGTTGTCGAACACGGTCAGGCGATAGGATGCCAACCCGGTATCATCGCCTTGCCAGAATGGCGAACTGCCGGACAAGGCAAGCAGATGGGGCAGGAAATAGCTGAGCTGATTGACCAGGTCGATCCGCGTGTCGGGGTCAGGTATGCCGACGTGAACATGCATCCCACAGATCAGCATTCGGCGCACGACCCCCGCAAGATCGCGTTTCAGATCATTATAGCGGTCCTTGTCGACATGGTGCTGTTCCTTCCAGTCGGCAAAGGGATGACACGACGCCGCAATCGGGGCCAGACCATATGTTTTGGCATGTTTGGCGACGCTCGACCGCAAACGTTTCAGATCTTCGCGGGCGTCGGTCACGTTGGCGCAGACGCAGGTGCCGATCTCGATCTGGCATTGCAGGAACTCGGGACTGACCTGACCTTCAAGCTCGGCTTTACAGTCGTTCATCAAGCGATCAGGTGCACGCGCCAAGGCATAGCTGTCGCGATCCACCAGCAGATATTCTTCTTCGACACCAATAGAAAACGGCGGTTCTTTCAGGGCCATCGGCTGTCCTTTCGGTCGTGTCGGGAACAGCTTTGCATCATTGAGGGCAAGCGACAAGCATCCGGCACCATGAACACCGGCTGATTGGTCGTTCGGATCAAAGCGGAGGGAATTGAAGGTTGACCTTAGGTAAGGATGGGGCTTTGTTTGACTTGGCGTAATCGCGCCGAGGTTGAAAATGTATACTGCCACCTATTTCGATGACCAAAAGTTTTTGCTTATTCGCTGCTCTGCGCATGCCCGGTTCGCCAGCCTGACGGCCCGAATTGCCGAGTGGGTCATTGCCATTGACGCACCCAGGGGGCGTAGAGTTCTGGTTGATTTGCGCCAGTTGCGCACCATTGACCGTCCGAATGAGGGACCAGCGGAATACGTACAAATGCAACGGAAGCTGTTACGCGATTATCCCGCGGCCAGCAAATTGGCGCTTCTGGCTCCACGGCCCGAAATATTTGTTCTGGCGCGCATTTTTGAACAATCCGCGCAAGATCACGTGCCGACCGAGATTGATGTGTTCCGCAATGGGGCGGACGCTCTGGCTTTTCTGGGGGTTGCAGCCGAAGACGTTGACGATTTCGTCAGATCTTTGGGGGATGGTCGGCGGTTGGATTAGAAAAGCCCCGGTTGAAGAACCGGAGCTTTCTTGTTGATTTTGGCGGCGACCTGTCAATCCATCGCTTTGAAGTGGAATTCGCCACCTTCCTTTAGACCCGAGGGCCAGCGCGACGTCACGGTCTTGGTGCGCGTATAGAACTTGAACGCATCTGGGCCGTGCTGGTTCAAATCACCAAAGCCCGACTTTTTCCAGCCGCCAAAGGTGTGATAGGCCAGCGGCACGGGGATTGGCACGTTGATGCCGACCATGCCGATGTTGATCCGGTTGGCGAAGTCACGCGCGGTGTCGCCATCGCGAGTGAAGATCGCGGTGCCATTGCCGTATTCGTGGTTCATCGCGTGGCCGAGGGCTTCTTCGTAAGACTGCGCGCGCACCATGGATAGAACGGGGCCGAAGATCTCGGTTTTGTAGATGTCCATATCGGTGGTCACGCGGTCAAACAGGTGCGGACCGACGAAGAATCCGTCCTCATAGCCTTGCAGCTTGAAATCGCGATTGTCGACCACCAGATCAGCGCCCTGTTCGACGCCGGAGCTGATCAGACGCAGGATGTTTTCCTTGGCGGCTGCAGTGACGACCGGGCCGTAATCCACATCGTCGCCGGCGGTATAGGGCGCAACCTTCAGCTTTTCGATCCGCGGCACCAGAGCATCGCGCAGCTTGTCGGCGGTTTCCTCGCCGACTGGAACTGCGACCGAGATGGCCATGCAGCGTTCGCCAGCCGCGCCGAACCCGGCACCGATCAATGCATCCGCGGCTTGTTCCATATCGGCATCAGGCATGACGATCATGTGGTTCTTGGCCCCGCCGAAACACTGCGCGCGCTTGCCGTTTGCTGTGGCGCGCGAATAGATGTAATGCGCGATCGGGGTCGAGCCGACGAAAGCAACCGCCTGGATGGTTTCGTTGTCCAAGATCGCGTCCACCGCGTCCTTGTCGCCGTTCACAACCTGCAACACGCCATCGGGCAGGCCCGCCTCTTTGCATAGCTCAGCCAGCATCAAAGGGACCGAGGGATCGCGCTCGGACGGTTTCAGGATCATCGCGTTACCGGCAGAGAGTGCCGGGCCCATGCCCCAGAGCGGAATCATGGCGGGGAAGTTGAACGGCGTGATCGAGGCAACAACACCCAGCGGCTGGCGCATGGAGTACATGTCGATGCCAGGACCGGCTGAATCGGTGAATTCGCCTTTCAGCATCTGAGCGGCACCGATGCAGTATTCGATCACTTCAAGCCCGCGCTGAACGTCGCCTTTCGCGTCGGGGATGGTTTTACCATGTTCACGCGACAGGGCTTCGGCCAGCTTGTCCATGTCGCGGTTCAGAAGGCCAACCAGTGCCATCATTACGCGACCACGCTTTTGGGGGTTGGTCGCACCCCATGCTTTCTGTGCTTCGGCCGCTTTTGCGACGGCGTCGTCCATTTCGGCCTGTGATGCCAGCGCGACCTTGGCCTGAACCTCGCCTGTCGCGGGGTTGTAAACGTCTGCCGTGCGGCCCGACGTGCCGTCGACCAATTGGCCGTTGATCCAGTGTCCCAGTGTTTTCATGGTCTTTCTCCCATCAGTTCGAGGGGAAGATAGCCTTGCAATTATGCTTGGAAAAGAGGCAGTTCTTCAAAAAGGTTTTGCAAAAACGCAAAATGGGTCGAGGTTGGAGAGCAGGGAAGCCTCCGGCGGGGATATTTGGGGCCAGAAGAAACGCAGGTGATGCGAGAAGGGGCGAGGTGTTTGATGGACTGGGATGATCTGAGGGTGTTTCTGGCGGTGGCGCGCGCGGAAAGCCTGTCACGTGCAGGCAAAGTGTTGCGGCGTGATGCAGCAACCGTGGGGCGGCGGGTGGCGAAGCTGGAGGGGGATCTGGGGCAGCCACTTTTTACCAAATCACCGCAGGGATATGCGTTGACCGAGGCGGGGTCACGTTTGTTGTCCCACGCCGAACGGGCGGAGCAGGCCGTGTTGTCGGGGGCAGACGAATTGACCGGGCAATCCGGGCAATTGTCGGGGCAGGTGCGTATTGGTGCGACGGATGGCTGTGCCAGCTATATTCTGCCGCAGGTCTGCACAGCGATCCAGAAAGAGCATCCCGAGTTGGAGTTGCAGATCGTGGCCTTGCCGCGGGTAATCAACCTGTCGAAGCGTGAGGCGGATATGGCGATCACGGTTTCTCCGCCACAGGCCGGGAGGATCACTGTGCAGAAGGTGACGGATTATCATCTGCATCTTGCTGCGGCGCGGGAATATCTGGACCGTGCACCGCCATTGACCAGTCTGGATGACCTTCATGCACATCCGATCGTTGGGTATATCCAGGATATGATTTTCTATCCTGAGCTGGATTTCCTGACCGGGATGGGGATTGAGAAAGTGGCGCTGGCGTCAAACCTGGTCTCGGTTCAGTTGGGCATGGTGCGGCAGGGTGGGGGGATTGGGGTCACACATGATTTCATTCTGCCCTTTGCGCCAAACCTGCGGCGGGTGCTGACGGATGAGGTCTCGGTCACGAGATCGTTTTATCTGATCCGGCACGAGGGCGATGCGCGGGTCGAGCGGTTCACGCGCGTGGCCGAGGAATTGACGCGGGGTATCCGTGACGAGGTCGCACGATTGGAAGCGATGGCGTGACGGGAACTTTTCCTTTGCTGCAATTGCAAACAGCCCTTGACATATTGTTGCGCTTGGGGTGACGCTGAAGACAGAAAAATACAAGCATTTCACCAGAATGGAGGGCCACATGCTCATTCACCAGATACTGAAAAACAAAACGCTGGCGGGTGTTGCGACGGTCAAGCCGGGCAGTAAGGTTTCGGATGCGGCAAACCTTCTGTCCGAGAAGAAAATCGGCGCGGTGATCGTGTCCGAAGACGGTGTGCGCCCATTGGGGATATTGTCAGAGCGTGACATCGTTTCGGCATTGGGCAAGGTTGGCGCCAGCTGCCTGGACCAGTCAGTTGATGATCTGATGACGTCTAAACTGGTGACGTGTGTGCCGGGGGACCGGGCCATTCAGGTTCTGCACACAATGACCGACGGCCGATTCCGTCACATGCCAGTGATGGACGGCGATGAAATGATCGGATTGGTGTCGATTGGCGACGTGGTCAAAGCGCGTCTTGACGAGCTGTCACAACAAGCGGATGCCTTGAAAAACATGATCATGGGGTACTGACCAGATCCAATGGACCAGCAGTCAATGCTTTGCGCATTGCGGAATAAAACTTGCAGTGCCGGGCACAGTATTGTTGCGTATCGGCATTGAAGAAAGGCCAGAATATGCGCATAGGATTGTATCCCGGAACCTTCGATCCCATCACTCTGGGCCATACCGACATCATTCGTCGTGGGTGCGCTCTGGTCGACCGCCTGGTGATTGGGGTTGCGATCAACACGGGCAAGAACCCTATGTTCTCGCTTGAAGAGCGGGTTGCGATGGTCGAGGCGGAATGTGCCAAGCTGACGGCGGAAACTGGCACCGAGATCGTGGCCCATCCTTTTGAGAACCTTCTGATCGATTGTGCCCACGATGTTGGCGCGCAAATCATTATCCGCGGCCTGCGGGCGGTCACAGACTTTGAATATGAATATCAGATGGTTGGCATGAATCGCGCAATGGATGACAGCGTCGAAACCGTGTTTCTGATGGCCGAGGCGAAGTATCAGGCCATTGCGTCGAAGCTGGTGAAAGAGATTGCAAAGCTGGGCGGGGATGTGACGAAATTTGTGCCGCCCAGCGTGAAGGAGCAACTGTTGGCGAAAATCGGTTAGGCGGTGGTTTCACGCGGTCTGAGAGGTGACCGGGGCGGCGGCATTTTGGTATTGATCAATCGGTTTGAGCCCATCTGCCGATCTTCTGCAATTCCGTCCAACGGACGTTCCCGGTCGCTATTGATGAAAAATAGGCCCGTATTAGGAAAACAGTAAAGAGAATTTCGCGAAATGAAAATTCAGTGTGACTGTGGCAGTTTTCAAGCGGAACTTGCCAATTCCCCAAAGAATTCGCCCGGCAGACTTGTTTGTTATTGCGATGATTGTCAGGCTTTTGCTGAAATGCTTGAACGCACTGATGTCCTCGATGAGTTTGGGGGCACAGAAGTTGTCCCTGCTTACCCAAGCGACATCACTTTTATCAAAGGAGAAAGCAATCTTTGCTATTCTCAGGTGACACAGAACGGTCTTTATCGTTTTTCAACAACATGTTGCAATTCGCCGATCGTCAACACGCGCCCCAATTTTCCTTGGGCTGGTATATTTCACTCGGCGTATACTGCGGCTGATACTCAAGCGCTAAAAAAATTTGGCGAAATTCGTGGGCGGATTAGGGGAACATACGCCAAAGGCAACCCCGATTTCAAAGTTTCCGATAAGATCGGTGCGCGCGATATGCTGACAGTTCTCCCCTTTGTTGTGAAAGGCAAGCTTTTTGGAAAGCATAAGGGTTCACCCTTCTTTGAAAACGACGGTGCTACTCCCATCGGCCTCAAAAGACCTTAATGGCGTTTACGTGTTGACTAGCATCTGATCCTTGACCCACGGCAATCGTTGCAAAAACGACCGTTTGTTGAACGCCTCGCCCAAAAAAGGCGATATCTGTGCGACTGGGGTGAAAGCTAACTTCGTCCGCAAGCTAGAGTTCCGCGCCGACCAACCAAGTCGAAGAAAAGCCGGAGCCGATGCCCCCGGGCTTTCGCGTTCTGTGCGCGTGGGTCACAGATGCTTCGCCATCTCGACCGCTGTATCCAGCATGCGGCAACTGAAGCCCCATTCGTTGTCATACCAGCTGAGCACCCGCACCATGTTGCCGTCCAGCACCTTGGTTTGGTCCAGCGCGAAGTTCGATGAGTGCGAGTCGTGGTTGAAATCGCTTGAGACCAGCGGGCGGTCGACCACGCCAAGAACGCCTTTCAGCGGGCCGTTGGCGGCGGCGACAATGGCCGCGTTGACCTCGTCCACCGTGGTGTCGCGCGACGCCTCGAACGTCAGGTCAACGCAGGAGACGTTGGGCGTGGGGACACGGATTGCGACGCCGTCCAGCTTGCCCGCCAGCTCTGGCAGCACCAACCCGACCGCACGAGCAGCCCCGGTGGTGGTGGGGATCATGCTGAGCGCGGCTGCACGGGCGCGATAGAAATCCTTGTGCAGCGTGTCCAGCGTGGGCTGATCGCCGGTATAGCTGTGGATGGTCGTCATGAAGCCTTTGTTGATGCCAATTGCGTCTTGCAGAACCTTGGCGACCGGCGACAGGCAGTTCGTTGTGCACGAGGCGTTTGATACATGCACATCTGCCGCGGTCAGCGTGTCATGGTTCACACCGTAAACGATGGTCTTGTCTGCGCCCGAGGATGGGGCAGAGACCAATACACGGCTCGCGCCGTTTTCCAGGTGGATCTTGGCTTTGTCGCCGGTGAAGATGCCGGTGCATTCCAGTACGATGTCCACATCCCCCCAAGGCAGCTCGGCAGGATTGCGGATGGCGGTGACACGGATTGGACCACGGCCTGCGTTGATCGTGTCGTCAGTGAACGTCACTTCGTTCGGGAAACGACCATGCACGCTGTCGAATTGCAGCAGATGGGCATTCATGTCGACCGGGCCAAGATCGTTGATTGCAACAATTTCGATATCGTCGCGTCCGGTTTCATGCAGGGCGCGCAGCACCAGTCGTCCAATCCGTCCAAATCCGTTGATGGCCACTTTGACTGTCATATTCTTCATCCTTGCATGAGGGGCGCCCGGCGAAAGTCCGGCGCGGCCGGTCGTCATATGTGAGCGCTAACATCAACATTTCAGCCAAAAGGTCAAGAGAAGATCACCAACCGGGCCAGTAACCATCAACGCCAGAATGCAATCCATTCGGTGAATTCGAGGAACTTCTTTGACAGAAACAACAGGCTGCCACCCTCTGCAAACAGCAGATCAGCCGCGATCAAACCCACGATCAAAATGCCCAGGGTCAGTGCGATCTGGTTTGTCAAAGTCTGCTCCTGCCCATTTTGGCATATTGTTGCAATGGCAGGCGAGCCGGGGCAAGGGTAAAAGAAACCCCGCCACTGGAAGGGACGGGGTCAGGACTTGTTGTTGGTGGGGTGCTTAGAACGAGCCCATTTTCACTGCGACATCCGCCATGCGGGTCGAAAAGCCCCATTCGTTGTCATACCAGCCCATTACTCGCACAGTGCGGCCGCCAACGACCTTGGTCTGGTCCGGGGCGAAGATCGAGCTTTGTTCGGTGTGGTTGAAGTCAATCGAAACCTTGGGTTCGGGGTCATATCCCAGAACGCGCGACATCGTGCCTTCGGCGGCGACGCGCACGATCTCGTTTACTTCCTCCACCGACGTGTCGCGCCCGGCTTCAAAAGTCAGATCAATGGCCGATACGTTGGGAGTGGGCACCCGCATGGCGGTCCCGTCCAGTCTGCCAGCCAGTTCCGGCAGCACTTCGCCCAAGGCTTTCGCGGCGCCTGTCGACGTCGGAATGATCGCCATGGCGGCGGCGCGGGCACGGTAAAGGTCGTTGTGACGGCGGTCGAGCGTCGGCTGGTCGCCGGTGTAGGAATGGATTGTGGTCATGATGCCACGCTCAATTCCCAGCGCTTCGTGCAGGACCTTGGCCAGCGGGGCTAACCCGTTGGTGGTGCACGATCCGTTCGATACCATGTTGTGATGGGCCTGAAGCTCTTTGTCATTCACGCCCAGAACGATGGTTTTCTGCACATTCTTGGCGGGGGCCGAGATCAGAACCTTGCGCGCGCCCCGTTCGATGTGGCGCTTTGCCTTTTCACCATCGTTGAAATTGCCGGTGCATTCCAGCACAACGTCGCAGCCGGTCCAGTCCAATTCATCCAGATCATAGGTCGACATCATCTGCATCGGGCCGCGGCCCACATCCATGGTCATGTCGCCCAGCGAAATCTCGTTCGGGAAGCGGCCATGGATGCTATCATATTTCAACAGGTGTGCAGCGGTTTCCAACGGGCCGGTTGCGTTGACCTTGACCACGTTTATGTCGTTGCGACCCGATGCGGCGATCTGCGCCAAGGTGCAGCGGCCGATGCGGCCAAATCCATTGATACCCACTGTGACGGTCATGCGTCTTCCCCTCAGGTTTTGGCCTGATGGCCACGAAACTTTCAGCTGATATAACGACCGATCCGTCATGGCCCAACCCGCAAAACGCGTTTGACACCAGCTTGTTAGCGAAAACATGGTGGGTGAGCAGGTCGTTAGCGCAAACGATATGCGCCCACAGCCAACAGGACTCTTTGGTCTGCAAGTGCTTCACCCTGTGCGCGAATGCCTTTAATGTCCCGATCAACACAAACACAGGGGCATGGTTTATGAGTGGTTTGATTGCGCTGTTAGATGACGTGGCGGGCATTGCGAAGATCGCGGCGGCTTCGGTTGATGATGTGGCGGGTCAGGCGGCGAAAGCCGGGGCGAAAGCTGCCGGCGCGGTGATCGATGACGCTGCCGTCACGCCGAAATATGTGCAGGGGTTCGAGGCCAAGCGTGAGTTGCCGATCATCGGGCGCATCGCTTGGGGGTCGATCAAGAACAAGCTGATCATCCTGCTGCCGATCGGGCTGCTTCTGTCCTCGTTTGCGCCTTGGTTGATCCCGCCGCTGTTGATGTTGGGCGGGTCCTATCTGTGTTTTGAGGGCGCGGAAAAGGTCTGGCAGGTGTTGTTTCCCCATGAGAAAACATGGGATAAAGCCGAATATGACATCGGCGATCCGGCCCATCTTGAAAAAGAGAAAGTGGCGGGCGCGATCAAGACCGATTTCATCCTGTCGGCTGAGATCATGACCATAGCTCTTGCCGCCATACCGGAAAGCAATATCTGGATGGAGGCTGCGACTTTGGCAGTCGTCGCCATTGGTATAACGGTGGTCGTTTATGGGTCGGTCGCTTTGATTGTGAAAATGGATGATCTTGGGCTTTATATGGCCCAACGGGGAAATCTGTCTGCGACCCGCGCCTTCGGGCGCGGAATCGTCAACGCCATGCCGGGTTTCCTGAAATTGCTGATGGTCATAGGGACGGCGGCGATGATCTGGGTCGGCGGTTCGATCATCATTCATGGGCTATACGAACTGGGCGTATATCAACCCTATAGGTTCATTAACGAAATCGCGATTTCAGTGGCACGTGCCGTGCCGAATATGGCCGGGTTTGTTGAATGGGCCGTGACGGCGACGCTTGATGGAATTGTTGGGTTGGCGCTGGGCGTGTTGATTATCCCGCTGGCCACCCGCGTGATCGGGCCGATTTGGCAGTCCGTGTTCAAGGGCAAGGCCTGAATTGGCCGAAGGGTTGCCGGGTTCTCCTGGCACTTCGGGCGTTGTGCTAGGATTGGCGTGGTGACAGAGGAGCGACGGCGATGCCCATTTATCCGATCACAACCTGCCTGATGTATGACCGCGGAGCACAGGACGCCGCGCAATTCTATGCCCAAACCTTTCCCGACAGTGCGGTGACAGCAATACACCGTGCACCCAGCGATTATCCATCCGGCAAGGCAGGCGATGTGCTGACGGTCGAATTTACCGTGATCGGCATGCCCTGCATTGGGGTGAATGGCGGGGACCATTTCAAGCACAGCGAGGCGTTTTCGTTTCAGATAGCGACAAACACGCAAGAGGAGACCGACGCCTATTGGAATGCCATTGTCGGCAATGGCGGTCAAGAAAGTGTCTGTGGCTGGTGCAAGGACATGTGGGGGATTTCGTGGCAGATCACCCCGCGCACCTTGACCGAGGCGATTGCGGCGGGGGGAGATGAAGCCCGACGTGCGTTTGAAGCGATGATGCATATGAAAAAGATTGATGTGGCGGCCATTGACGCGGCCCGGCGGGATCGTGGCTCGTAAAGGGATGACCAGTCAACACTCGCCGAATGTCCAAGATTTTGGACAAAAAAAGCCCCGCCAGCAAGCCGGCGGGGCACTTCAGTTTCAAGGTTGTGAAGCGTTAGCCCAACAGATCCTTGGCTTTCTCGACGACGTTCTCGGCGGTAATGCCGAACTTCTCGAACAAAACGCCTGCCGGGGCTGACGCGCCAAAGCTCTCCATGCCCACAAAGGCGGCTTTCGCTTCGCGGCCGCGCTCGCCCAAAAGCCAGCGATCCCAGCCCCCGTCACGCACGGCCGCTTCGACGCCTACGCGCACGGGGCCAGGGGGCAGAACCTTGCGGCGATAGGCTTCGTCTTGTTGTGCGAACAGTTCCATACACGGCATCGAGACAACGCGGGTGCCGATGCCCTGGGCTTCCAGTGTGGCACGCGCATCCATCGCCAGCGACACCTCGGACCCGGTGGCGATCAGGATCACCTGACGCTTGCCAGCTTCCGCATCCGCCAGAACATAAGCGCCCTGAGCGGACAGGTTCTTCTGTTTGTATTCGGTGCGCACGGTCGGCAGGTTTTGCCGGGTCAGCACCAGGGTCGATGGCGTTTCCTTCGAGGCCAGCGCCAGTTCCCATGCCTCGGCCGTTTCCACCGTATCGGCCGGGCGGAAGGTATAGCTGTTGGGGGTCGCGCGGCAGATTGCCAGATGTTCGACCGGCTGGTGGGTCGGGCCGTCTTCACCAACGCCGATCGAATCGTGTGTCATCACGAAGACCGTCGGGATTTTCATCAGCGACGCCAGACGCATGGCAGGGCGCGCATAGTCGGTAAAGCAGAAGAATGTGCCGCCATAGGGGCGCATGCCGCCATGCAGCACCATGCCGTTCATCGCAGCCGCCATGCCGTGTTCGCGGATGCCCCAGTAAATATAGCGGCCTTTGCGGTTGTCCACGTCAAAGACGCCCAGATCACCGGTCTTGGTGTTGTTTGACCCGGTCAGGTCAGCCGATCCGCCGACGGTTTCCGGCATCACCGGGTTGATGACCTCAAGCACCATTTCCGACGATTTGCGGGTGGCTACCGTGGGTTTGCCTTCGGCCACCTGACGTTTCAGGGCACGGACAACGCCGCCCAGCTTCTTCGGCACGTCCAGCGCATATGCGCGGTTGAACTCGGCCTGTTTGCGTTCGCTGATTGACGCAAAGCGGGCTTCCCACTCAGCGCGGGCTGCTGCCCCTTTGGCGCCCATGGCTTCCCAAGCGGCTTTCACGTCGTCTTCAACCTGGAAGTCGCCGATGGGTGCGCCGTAGGCTTCTTTCGCAGCCTTGAGTTGGTCCGCGTCGGTCAACGCGCCGTGGCCTTTGGATGTGTCCTGAGCCGCATGGCCCAAAGCGATATGTGTCTTGCAGGCGATCATCGACGGCTTCTTGGTCGTCTTGGCCTTCGCAATCGCCGCATCGATCTGTTCGGGGTCGTGGCCGTCGATTTCCTGCACATGCCAGCCGGATGCCTTGAAGCGCTGCACCTGGTTGGTGCAATCAGACAGCGAGACCTTGCCGTCAATGGTGATGTCGTTGTTGTCCCAGAAAAGGATCAGCTTGCCCAATTGGTGACGCCCGGCCAAACCTATGGCTTCGTGGCTGATGCCTTCCATCAGGCAACCGTCACCAGCGATCACATAGGTGAAGTGATCGACGATTTTCTTGCCGAAGCGGGCGCGCTGGATTTCTTCGGCCATGGCAAAACCAACGGCGTTGGCGATGCCCTGACCCAGCGGGCCGGTGGTGGTTTCAACGCCCGAGACGTGCCCATATTCCGGGTGGCCCGCAGTGATCGCACCCCATTGGCGGAAGTTTTTGATCTGATCCAGCGTCACATCTTTGTAACCGGTCAGATGAAGCAGCGAATAGATCAGCATCGAACCGTGACCCGCCGACAGGATAAACCGGTCGCGGTCTTCCCAACGCGGCGCAGACGCATCGAATTTCAGGTGGTTCTCAAAAAGCACCGTTGCCACATCTGCCATGCCCATCGGCATTCCAGAGTGACCCGAATTCGCGGCGGCAACCGCATCCAGCGTCAGCGAGCGGATCGCGGTGGCTTTTTTCCAGTGATCGGGGTGGCTTTTGCGAAGCGTGGCGATGTCCAACGGTCAACATCCTTTGACAAAGTTGAGGTTGGACCCCTGATAGCAGTCATTTGCCAAGGGTCAAGCCAAGCTGCATGTCGCGGGCCAAGTGTTTGGAAAAGAACGGGGGGGCGCATTTTGGGGTGGGGTCGGGTAAGATCGGCATACCAGCACGCACCGCCGATTCGCACGCATGTCTTGCGTTGTCAGGTCGGCAGGCATGTGACAAGATCGGGCAAACAATACTGGTTCAGGGCAGAACATGAGCGATATTTCCGAATTGGAAACCCGAATTACCACCGCACTTGAACGGATCAGCAGCGGCTTGTCTGCGCTGTCCACTCAGTCAGGCGGTTCGGACGAAGAAGTTGCACAACTTAAAGCACAGTTGGATGAAGAGCGGACAGCGAACAGCCAATTGTCGGAACGGGTGAAAACCCTGCAGCAAAGCCGCGCTGACGAGGTGGACAAGCTGCGTGGCGAACTTGGTCGCCTGACTGCTCAGCTTGAGACGGACGAAGTGGTTCTGTCCAAGATGCGACAGGTGAACGCTGACCTGAGGGCCAATAATGATGCATTGCGCAAGGCGATTGCAGATGGCGATGTGAATGCTGAACTGGTCAACGACGCGATGGCGGCAGAGCTTGAAGGCTTGCGGGTTGCGCAATCTGCGGATCGTGCCGAACTCGATGCGGTCCTGGGCGAACTTGGACAGTTGATCAACGACAGCAACACCGGCACGATGCCACATTCACCAAACGGGAAGGAGGGTGCTGATGCCTGATATCAATATCACCATTGGAAGCCGCAACTTCGATGTGGCTTGTCAGGAAGGTGAAGAGCATTTCCTGATCACCGCCGCCAAGATGCTGGACAACGAAGCCTCGGTTCTGGTCAGCCAGATGAGCAACTTGACCGAAAGCCGTATGTTGTTGATGGCTGGGCTAATGCTCGCCGACAAGACGGCTGGTATGGAAGACAAAGTGAAGCTGGCCGACAAGAAAGTGGCCGATTTGGAGGCGCAGCTTTATGCGGCGCAGAATGCTGCCCCGCAAAAGGTCGAAGTGCCGGTGATTCCAGATGCGGTCACGGATACTCTGGCCGAGATTGCCGCCCGCGCTGAGGCCGTCGCTGCGGAAATAGAAGAACGCGCCGGTTAAGATGACAGCCACTCATTTCGGAGTTTGGCGCGCGGTGGCGACCGCGTCGTTCCTGCTGACACCCCTTTCTGTTTCGGCTGAAGCGCTGATTGACACCCTTCGCTATAGATGCGAGCGCGGCGCGATGGTTTGGGCCACGTATATCAATGGGGACGAAGGATCATTCGCCGTGATTCATGTGGAAGGGCAGCAGGTGGCACTTGGCCAGGTCATATCGGGGTCGGGCGCCAAATATGCGCAAGCCCCGGATGGGGCTGGCTATGTCTGGTGGACCAAGGGCGACGAAGCGTTTCTGATGTGGGAGGATGCCCCCAACAACACGGACGAAACGCTTCTGTCGCAATGCAGGACGATGTGAACCGGCTTAGCCGTTCGCTTCGCGGATCTTGTCTGCGGCTTCCTTGTTATAGGCAACGCCGTTTTCGTCAAACAACGTGTCCAGCTCGCCCGACAGGGTCATCTCGGTGATGATGTCGCAACCGCCCACAAACTCGCCTTTGACATAAAGCTGCGGGATGGTGGGCCAATCGGAATAATCCTTGATGCCTTGGCGGATTTCTTCATCGGCCAGCACGTTCACGTCGGCAAAATCAACGCCCATGAAATTCAGTACACCGGCCACACGCGAGGAAAACCCGCATTGCGGCATGTCTTTCGTGCCTTTCATGTAGAGCACAACGTCGTTGGCCTTGACGGTTTCGGTGATACGGGTTTTTGCGTCGGTCATGTCATTTCCTTGATGTCAGGGGTCGGGCCGGAGGTGTCCGGGCGTGTTTAGTCAGGCGCTTTCGTCGTCAGTGCCAGTGCATGAAGGTCGCCATGACTGCCGGCCATCTTTTCCTTCAGGGCGGCATAGACGGCCCGTTGCTGTTGCACACGGTTCTGGCCGCGAAAGCTCTCATCCACCACCTCGGCGGCATAGTGGTTTCCGTCACCGGCCAGATCGGTGATGGTGATTTTCGCCTCCGGGAAAGCCTCGCGGATGAGGGTTTCGATTTCGGATGCTTCCATGGCCATGGTCAGAACCTCGTTTATGTTTCAACTCAATCTATGTTCGGGGCAGGGGGGCCGCAAGACCTGGTGGCGTGTTGCGGCATCACGAAACCCGGACAAAACAGCGCGGGCGTCCGACAGAATGCCGCCTTGTTCGGCCTGCGCCAACGTATCCGCCGTCCAGGCAGGTCGGGGCAATAGCCGGTCAAGCATGTCGCGCCTGGCGGTTTCCTGTGCGGGCGACAGCGGCAGGCGTTCAGCCGCGCGAAACAGCTCGATCATGTCACAGATGGCGCGCATCCGGCGATAGGCTTCGGCGATTGCCTCCAGCGTTTCGCGATCCTTGCGCCAGCGTTTGCGCGGAAAGATGTGCGTCATCACGTAAGGTCCGGCCCCCTTGCAGTCAAACCGTGCACAGCCCGGAAACCCCTGATCTTCAAGGGTTTCGTGGATGCGACACAGGTTGTCGTCGCCAAGATGACGGCACGGGGCCAACGCACGTTTGTCAAAAGCGAAATCATCGCCCGCGTCAAAGCCCGGTGCCACACAACACAGCCCTGCGCAGGCGGCGCAATCCGCCACCAGTGCCGACATGTCTTGTGGGTCAGGGGGGGAAGTCATGGATCAGCGATGCGCCTGATCGAACCCGGTGCGGAAGATCTCGGCCAGTTCGTCCAGCGGGGCTTCGGACCCGCCCATCTTTACGGTGTCGCCGGTGAAGCGACCGACCGAGGCGATGGGGATGCCCAGCTTGCCCGCTTCGATCATCAGGGCCTCGGCCTGATCGAAGTTACAAGCCACCAGATAGCGCGCCTGATCTTCTCCGAACAGGGTCGGCGTGTCGGCAGTGTCGAGAGAGACCCCCACACCACCCGCTTCGGCCATTTCGAACGCCGCCATGGCAAGACCACCGTCAGACAGGTCCGAACAAGCCTTGATCAGTTCGCGGTTGGCGCGGATGAAGTCGCCGTGCGCCTTTTCAGCCGCAAGGTCCACATGCGGGGCGTCGCCGTCCTCGCGGTTGAACACCTCAGCCAACAGGGCGGATTGGCCCAGATGCCCGGTGGTCTCGCCAATGACCATCGCGACATGCCCGTCACGGGCCACGCCGTCGATCATGTCGTCAAGGCTGTCCAGCAGCCCAACAGCGCCGATGGTTGGCGTGGGCAGAATGCCCTGACCGTCGGTTTCGTTATACAGCGACACGTTGCCCGACACGATCGGCACATCCAGCGCGGCGACCGCCTCACCGATCCCTTTGATGGCTCCGACGAATTGGCCCATGATCTCGGGCTTCTCGGGGTTGCCGAAGTTCAGGTTGTCGGTGGTGGCAAGGGGTTTCGCGCCCACGGCGGTCAGGTTGCGATAGGCTTCGGCGACGGCCTGTTTGCCGCCTTCAAAAGGATTGGCCTTCACATAGCGCGGCGTCACATCCGATGTGAACGCGATGGCTTTATCAGTTCCGTGAACCCGCACGATGCCAGCGCCTAAACCGGGCGCGCGGACGGTGTCGGCCATCACCATGTGGTCATATTGTTCATAAACCCACTGTTTCGCGGCGTAGTTGGGCGACCCGATCAGGGCCTTCAAAGCGTCGATGGCATCGATCTCGGGAACGTCCGACAGTTCTTCGGCGGCTGGCGTCTCGACCCATGGACGATCATATTCTGGCGCGCGACCCGACAGGGGGGACAGCGGCAAATCGGCTTTCACTTCGCCATTGTGCATGATCAAAAAGCGATCTTCTGCAAGCGTTTCGCCAACAATTGCGAAGTCCAGATCCCACTTTTCGAACACAGCACGGGCTTCGGCCTCTTTTTCGGGCTTAAGGACCATGAGCATCCGTTCTTGGCTTTCGGACAGCATCATCTCATAGGCGGTCATGTTGTCTTCGCGCTGCGGCACGTCTTCAAGGTTCAGTTTGACGCCCAAACCGCCCTTGTCGCCCATTTCGACCGCTGAACACGTCAGGCCAGCGGCCCCCATATCCTGGATTGAAATCACCGCACCGGTTTGCATCAGTTCCAGCGTTGCCTCCATCAGGCGCTTTTCTGTGAAGGGGTCGCCGACCTGCACGGTGGGGCGCTTGTCTTCGATCGTGTCGTCAAATTCGGCCGATGCCATGGTCGCCCCACCAACGCCATCGCGGCCTGTCTTCGCGCCCAAATACACAACGGGCATTCCGACGCCGGAGGCTGCGGAGTAGAAAATCTTGTCGGCATCGGCCAAGCCTGCTGCAAAAGCGTTCACAAGGCAGTTGCCATTATAGGCAGGGTGAAAGCGAACCTCGCCGCCTACATTGGGCACACCGAAACAATTGCCATAGCCGCCGATACCTTCGACCACGCCGTTCACGAGTTGTTTGGTTTTTGGGTGATCAATTTCGCCAAAGGACAGCGAGTTCATCGCCGCAATGGGGCGGGCACCCATGGTGAACACGTCGCGCAGGATGCCGCCAACACCGGTGGCCGCGCCTTGGTAGGGTTCGATGTAGGACGGGTGGTTGTGGCTTTCCATTTTGAAGACCACAGCTTGTCCGTCACCGATATCGACGATACCCGCGTTTTCGCCGGGGCCGCAGATCACCTGAGGGCCATCGGTGGGCAGGGTGCGGAGCCATTTCTTCGAGGATTTGTACGAACAATGCTCGTTCCACATGGCCGAGAAGATGCCAAGCTCGGTGAATGTCGGCTCGCGACCAATGATTTCGAGGAGCAGCTCGTATTCGTCAGGCTTTAGCCCGTGCGCTGCAATCAGGTCCTCGGTGATCTTCGGCTCGGTCATGCCCGTTTCCCCCTTAGGCTTTGGTTGGCGCTTTTTATGCGATGCGTGCGTAATGGGAAAGAGCAAAGGCGTTGGCTGCAAAGGCCGAAACCGGCGCTTGCGAAAAAAAAGGCCGGGCAAAGCCCGGCCAAGTCCAACAGGGAGGTAAAAACCGACTAGAGCAAAGCTCACCATCGGCTTTGGTTAAGAATTAGGTTTCTCAGCGGGGCGGATCAAGGGAAATTGCTGCATTGCAGCTATGCAAAATTCGCATGCCTTCGCAGATAAAACGGGACGCAATCGCGAATAAGTAGAGTTAGGGTGCGATATTCCCTGACTTTTGAGCAGGTTAAGCGTCGACTTGGGTCGACGTTTGTATACAATGCAGTGTTGCGTCCTTTTTCGGGTGTTGCGAAAAAACACCATAATTCTCGGGTCAGTGTTACGTCATCAGCGAAAAAAGCTAGTCCTGTCGGCCTTTGCGATGCTCGATCAGTTCTTCCACCACGAAATCCCGAAAGGCTTCGATCCGCTTGGAGGCGCGCAATTCTTCGGGGTAGGCAAGGAATACGGGAATCTCTTTGCTTTCGACATCAGGAAGCACCCGTTGGACGCCGGGTATGTCTTGCGTGACATAGTCTGGCAGCATTCCGATGCCAAGATTGTGCAGGACCGCCTGAAGCACACCGAAGTAATTGTTTACGGTCAACAAGGACTTAACATCATAGGTCAGCAGTTCCCGCGCAAGATCCGCGCCCGCCCGGACTTGCGCAGATGAGGTATTCTGACAAATCAACCGGTGTTCGGAAAGGTCTTCCAGCGTTTCGGGAATGCCATTTTTCTCGAGGTATGCTGGCGTTGCATAAAGCCGCATATGCACATCCATCAGACGCTTGCGGATCAAGTCAGCCTGGCTTGGCTCTTTCATGCGAATCGCGACATCGGCCTCGCGCATGGGCAAGTCGAGCACATGCTCTTCCAACATCAGGTCGATTTTCAGGTCAGGATATTTCTCGTACAGTTTCGGCAGGCGCGGGGCCAGCCAAAGCGATCCAAAGGCAGTGGTCGTTGTGACTCGCAATTCGCCGAACACTTCTTCCTTGCTGTCGCGAATGCGTGCGACAGCGGCTTCGATCCGCTGATTGATTGACCGAGTGGCGTCAAACAGCAGCTCGCCCTGTTCAGTGAGAATCAGCCCACGCGCATGCCGATGAAAAAGCGTGGCATTCAGGCTTTCCTCAAGCGCCCGGATTTGTCGGGACACAGCAGACTGCGACAAATGCAGTGTATCACCCGCATGGGTCAGTGACCCGGCATCCGCCACCGCGTGAAATATTCTGAGCTTGTCCCAATCCATACCGAAAGAACCACAATTTGTTAGCGCCAAAAACTTGCACAGTGTTATCATCAGAAACGTGATGAGTTCCAGCACGGATTATGATGCGATTTGAATTGATAGGTCATAGCCTTTGACCTATAATTGACCTTATCCAGTTTCACTGTAACGTATTGGGAGGTGCGTCATGGGCAAGCCAGACATCACTCTGAACGACCGATTTGATCTGACCAAGAAGCATGTTCTGTTGAACGGCACGCAGGCCCTGGTGCGCCTGATGCTAATGCAAAAGGAGCGCGACCGGACCGCCGGGCTGAACACAGCAGGCTATGTGACAGGTTATCGGGGATCGCCCCTGGGGGCCGTGGATCTTTGGATGGGCCGTTCAAAGAAGGTGTTGGAGCCCAATGATATCAAATTTCACCCAGGCCTGAACGAGGACCTTGCTGCCACCGCGCTGTGGGGCAGCCAGCAGGCCGAACTGCGCGGCGAGGGCACACATGATGGTGTCTTCGGGCTGTGGTATGGCAAGGGGCCGGGTGTAGACCGAACCGGCGATGTGATGCGACACGCGAACATGGCCGGCACCAGCCCGCATGGCGGCGTGCTGATGGCGATGGGCGATGACCACACCGGAGAAAGCTCGACGGTGCTGCACCAATCGGACTGGGCGATGGTGGATGCGTATATTCCGGTGCTCAGCCCCGCAGGCGTGCAGGAAATTCTGGATTATGGCATTTATGGCTATGGCCTGAGCCGGTTTGCTGGGGTCTGGGCAGGTTTGAAAGTGATGAAGGATACGGTCGAGGCGACCTCGGTCGTAGATGGCGACCCGAACCGGATGAAGCTTGTGACGCCCGAGTTTGATATGCCCGAAGGCGGGTTGAACATTCGTTTGGCTGACCAGCCGGTGCCGCAAGAGGCGCGGATGATCGACTATAAACGGTTTGCGGCTGAGGCCTATGCCCGTGCCAACCGGATCGACCAGCGCAAATGGGGCAAACCGGGCGCTAAAATCGGGTTTGTTGCGGCGGGTAAGAATTGGCTTGATCTGGTGCATGCAATGGGCCTGCTGGGCATTGATGAGGTCGAGGCCGAACGTCTGGGGATCACGACCTATAAGGTGGGTCAGACTTTTCCGCTGGATATGGAAAGTTTCCACGAATGGGCCGAGGGGCTGGACCTGATCGTGGTGGTCGAAGAAAAGCGCAAGCTGATGGAAGTGCAGATCAAGGAAGCGATCTTTGACGACCGTGACGGCCGGCGCGTCTATGGCTGGCACAAGGGCGACACGTGGGAAAACGGACGTCGGTTGGAACTTTTCCCGACCCGCTATGCGCTGGACCCGATCATGATTGCCGAGAAAATCGGCGACATTCTGATAGAAGAAGGACGCGGGACCGAGTCTGTGAAAGCGGGCCTGACCATGTTGGCCGAGGCGAAAGGCGCTGATAACGCGCCTAACATCGCCGCGCGCCTGCCGTTCTTCTGCTCAGGTTGTCCACACAACACATCGACCAAATTGCCGGAAGGGTCGCGCGCTTATGCGGGAATTGGCTGTCACTATATGGTGCAGTGGATGGATCGCGATACAGTTGGATTCACCCAAATGGGGGGAGAAGGTGCGAACTGGATCGGCGAGGCGCCGTTCTCGAAAACCGGGCATGTGTTCCAGAACCTTGGCGACGGGACGTATAACCACTCGGGTAATCTGGCGATCCGGGCCGCGTTGGCCTCCGACGCCAATATCACCTACAAAATTCTCTATAATGATGCCGTCGCGATGACCGGCGGACAGACCAACGAAGGTGGGCTGGATGCCGAGCGTATCGCGCGCGAAGTGCAAGCGATGGGCGTGAAGCACATCTTCCTTGTCTATGATGACAAAGAGGATGTGGACTTGTCTGCCTTCCCGAAAGGCCTGTCACACCACACCCGTGACGAGTTGCTGGACGTCGAAAAAAAATGCTGCGACATCAAGGGTGTGTCTGTCATTCTTTACGTCCAGACCTGTGCGGCTGAGAAACGCCGCCGCCGCAAGCGTGGACAGTTTCCTGACCCTGACAAGCGCGTGTTCATCAACACCGACATCTGCGAGGGCTGCGGCGATTGCGGGGTGCAGTCGAACTGTGTCTCGATCGTGCCAGTGGAAACCGAACTGGGTCGCAAGCGCGCCATCGACCAGTCAAGCTGTAACAAGGACTTCAGCTGTGTGAACGGCTTCTGCCCCAGTTTCGTGACCGTCGAAGGGGCCAAGCTGAAGAAAGCGGCCACGGTCGAGGTCGATCTGCCAGATCTGCCAGCGCCCACGCTGCCCGCAATTGACGGCACGTTCAACACGGTGATCACCGGGGTTGGCGGCACTGGCGTCGTGACCATTGGCGCGATCATGGCGCAAGCCGCCCATATCGACGGCAAGGGCGTGGGCATGATGGAAATGGCTGGTCTTGCGCAGAAAGGTGGCGCCGTCACTGTGCATTTGCGCCTGGCCGAGAAGCCGGAGGACATTTCCGCCATTCGTGTGGCAACAGGCGAATGCGACGCGCTGATCGGTTGCGATCTTGTTGTGTCGGCAGCTCATACAACCCTGGGCTTGACAAAAACCGGGCGCACCGGCGCTGTCGTGGACAGCCACGAGACCATTACGGGGGAGTTCACCCGCAACACCGATTTCGCCATCCCCGGCGACCGCCTGCAACTGTCGCTTGAAGCGCGTCTGCGCGAACGTGTGTCAATGTTCGACGCGACCGAGTTGGCGCGGGTGTTGATGGGGGACAACATCTTCTCCAACATGATGGTTCTGGGCGCAAGCTGGCAGGCGGGCATCGTGCCGCTGACCCATGACGCGCTGATGTATGCAATTGAATTGAATGGTCAGGCCCCTGACCGAAACAAACGAGCCTTCGAACTGGGGCGTTGGGCAGTGCTACACCCGGAAGATGCCGAAAAGACGGTTCTGGGCGAGATCGTTGATAAGCCCAAGACACTGGCCGAGATCATCGCGTTCCGCGCCGATCATCTGACCACCTATCAGGATGCGCGGCTGGCCAAACGCTATCGCGCTTTTGTCGACCAGATGCCGGAGGCGCTGAAAGAACCGGTGGCAAAAAGCTATCATAAGCTCCTGGCCTATAAGGACGAATACGAGGTGGCGCGCATGTTGTGCGATACCCGCGCCAAGGCCGAAGCCGAATTCGATGGCGATCTGAAGCTGACTTATCACCTTGCCCCGCCGATCCTGAGCGGGACTGATGCCAGCGGACGGCCGAAGAAACGCGGCTTCGGTGGTTGGTTTGAAACCATAGCCCCATGGCTTGCCAAGTTGAAAGTCCTGCGCGGCACACCGTTTGACCCGTTTGGCCGGTCCGAAGAGCGTCGCACCGAACGCGCCCTGATCGCCGAGTATGAAGCGGACATGAGATCCGTCGTGGCGGGTCTGACCGATGACAATCTGGCGATTGCGCAAGAGCTCGCCGCGCTGCCCCTGACCATCCGTGGCTTTGGGCCAGTGAAGCACGCCAATGTAGAGAAAGCCGCTGAGCGTCGTGCCGCGTTGATGTCACAATTCGACGGCAAGGCGCCGTTGGCGCACGCCGCTGAATGACTCCGCCTGCCGCTGCGACGCCGCACCTGGGCGGAGAATCGTCGCAGCGCGCAATCGGTGATGGATTTCCGCGAAAAACGGACCTATGGCTTGCACCAGAACAACACGGACGGGACCATAGGGCATGGCTGTAGGGGTATTCGATTCAGGGCTTGGTGGACTGACGGTGCTGGATGCCGTGGCGAAACGCTTGCCTGATGTGGATTTCGTCTATTACGCCGACAGCGCCCATGCACCGTATGGCGTTCGAGATGCAGATGACATCTATGACCTGACCACCACCGCCGTTCAGGCCCTTTGGGACGAAGGGTGTGATTTGGTCATTCTGGCCTGCAACACCGCCTCCGCCGCCGCGCTTCGGCGGATGCAGGAAAGCTGGATTCCAAAAGACAAACGGGTTTTGGGGGTCTTTGTGCCGCTGATCGAAGCCCTGACCGAAAGGGATTGGGGCGACAACTCGCCTCCGCGCGAAGTGGCTGTAAAACATGTGGCATTGTTTGCCACACCAGCGACCGTGTCCAGCCGGGCTTTCCAGCGTGAACTGGCCTTTCGAGCCATCGGGGTCGATGTCGAAGCGCAGGCCTGTGGTGGCGTCGTCGATGCGATCGAAGAGGGCGACATGATCCTGGCCGAAGCGCTGGTGCGCAGCCATGTGGATGCCCTGAAGCGCAAGATGCCCAAGCCCGAGGCGGCCATTCTTGGCTGCACTCACTACCCGCTGATGGAAGAGGCGTTCCAGGCCGCGCTGGGTGACGACGTTCAGGTTTACAGTCAGGCCAATCTGGTTGCAGAAAGCCTTGCTTATTATCTGGACCGGCACCCGGAGATGAAGGGCGCAGGCACTACGTCGAAGTTCCTGACCACAGGCGATCCAAACCGCGTGTCGAACAGCGCGACCCAGTTTCTGCGACGAAAGATCACGTTCGAACCGGCCTGATTGAAGCCGCCCTTCAAAACCACTACATCTTTCGACGAACCCGCAGGAGGTCTTGATGACCCACAAAATCGCCATTCTGGGCGCGTCCGGATATACCGGCGCTGAGCTTGTCCGGCTGATTGCCACCCATCCGACGATGGAAATCGTCGCCCTGTCCGCTGACCGTAAGGCAGGAATGGACATGGCAGATGTCTATCCGCATTTGCGCCACCTCGATCTGCCCAAACTCACCACGATGGATGAAATTGATTTCGCCAATGTCGATCTAGCCTTCGCAGCTCTGCCGCATGGGTTGAGCCAGGCACTGGTGCGTGATTTGCCCAAGACCGTTAAAGTCGTTGATCTGGGCGCAGATTTTCGACTGCGCGATCCGGCGGAATACGAGAAATGGTATGGCGCACCGCATGTGGCGACCGAGTTGCAGAAAACCGCCGTCTATGGCCTGACCGAGTTCTATCGAGACGAGATTCGCACTGCGCGACTGGTGGCGGGCACAGGTTGCAATGCCGCGACCGTGCAATATGCGCTGAGACCGCTGATTTCGGCGGGGTTGATCGACCTTGACCGGATTATCTGCGACCTGAAGAACGGCATTTCGGGGGCAGGGCGGTCCCTGAAGGAAAACATGTTGTTCGCCGAACGTTCGACCGATGTGCAGGGATATGCGCAAGGTGGCAAGCACCGGCATCTTGGTGAATTCGATCAGGAGTTTTCACTGTTGGCCGGTCGCTCGGTCCGGATCATGTTCACACCTCACCTTGTGCCTGTGAACCGCGGCATCCTGGCCGATTGCTATGTGGACGGGGATGCTGTAAAAATTCACGCGGCTTTGGTTGAGCAATATCAAGACGAGCCGTTCGTGACTGTGCTACCCAAGGGCCAACTGCCGGGTATGGGGCATGTAATGGGGTCGAACCAATGCCATCTGGGCGTTGTCGGCGACCGCGTGCCGGGGCGTGCTTTGGTTGTGTCGGCGCTGGATAATCTGTGTAAGGGTTCATCCGGTCAGGCGATGCAGAACGCGAACCTCATGCTGGGCGAAGACGAAAAGACAGGGCTGATGTTGCCGCCGGTCTTTCCATAAGAGTTTGAAAAGGAGCCGAATATGGCTGGTTTGAAAAATCTGAAGAAAACACGACGCATCCAGATCATCCTGCTGGCATTTGTCGCACTCGTGATTTCGACCGGGTTGATCGGATATGCGCTGAAGGACGGGATCAATTACTATCGTTCGCCGACCGAGGTTGTGGCCGAACCGCCCAGCGAAGACGAAGTGTTTCGCATGGGCGGATTGGTTGCGGACGGAACATTGGTGCGCGGGCAAAGCGAGACAGTGACCTTTTCGGTAACGGACGGCGCGGCGGTTGTGCCGGTTTCCTATACCGGTGTGCTGCCGGATCTGTTTGGCGAGAATCAAGGCATGATCGGCACCGGTAGCTATGTAAACGGAACGTTCCAAGCCACGGAAATCCTTGCCAAACACGACGAAGACTATATGCCGAAAGAGGTTATCGACAGCCTCAAGGCAACGGGCGTTTACGTCGAGCCGACCTCTTGATTTGAGATTTCTTAACGCTTCTTAACCAGCCTGTGCCTCGTATTTCTTATGCGGGGTTAGGCGCGGATGAAAAGCGTAGAAGACATAGCGACCGAAATAGTCGCCCGCGAGGGCGGCTTTGTGAACGATCCGGATGATCCGGGCGGGGCGACAAAATACGGTGTGACCATCCACACCATGCGCCGGTTGGGACTTGATCTGGATCGCGACGGGCGGATCACCGCAGACGATGTGAAGCGGCTGACCCGCGATCAAGCCCGCGACATCTTTCTGAGGCATTATTTCCGAAAACCCCGGCTGGCGGAGCTTCCGCAACCGTTGCAGGCCACGGTCTTCGATATGTATGTGAATGCCGGCAGAAATGCGGTGCGCATTCTGCAAGAACTGTTGCGCAAGATGGGCTATGAACTGGCGGTGGATGGGGCGCTTGGCCCGCAAACGCTGGGGATCGCACGTGATGCGATCTTGCAGGCACCCGATCATCTGGTTGACGCCTATGGAATCGAGCGGCGCAACTATTACTACCGTCTTGCTGACCGGCGCCCAACCTCACGAAAATATGCCCGTCGCCGGGATGGTGGAAAGGGTGGGTGGATTACCCGCGCAGAGGCATTCCTGTCGGCCAAGTATCATTTCTCTGACCAAGATCACCGCGAAAGGACCTCCGCATGGGGCTGATTGGAAACGTCTTGACCATTCTATTCGGGCGCAGCGGGAACCTTGTGCGCGAAACCGCAGAAGTGTTTCGTGAAAACACCGAGGCAGCCGCCATTCGTGACAGTGACGCACAACAGGCTGCCATCGACGCTTTCCGTGCCGAGTTCATTGCCGGCCAGGGCGGATGGTTCAATCGCTTCATGGATGGCGTGAACAGGGTGCCTCGACCGGCTCTTGCGCTGTCCACGTTGGCCCTGTTCGCAGCCGCCATGATCAGCCCAGACTGGTTTGCCGCGCGAATGGAAGGTGTCGCGGTCGTGCCTGAACCGCTGTGGTGGCTGATGGGAGTGGTGGTCAGCTTCTATTTCGGCGCGCGATATCAGGTGAAAGGGCAAGAGTTCCAGAGGGCGATTGCTGCGAGCTTGATGCGGGACCTGGAGACAGCGCGCGTTCAATCAGATCGCGGCAAGCCACCGTCGGTGTTCAGGCCAGAACCCCTAGCCCCACAAGAAACCGTGCAAGCGGCGCGCGCCGGTGCGCAGGTGGACATCACCGACAACGCGGCGCTGGCGGACTGGCAGGAGTCATCGCGTGGCCTTTGACGTGCTTATGAATCTGGTCGCCGAACATGGGCCCTGGGTGCTGTTGGTGTTCTATCTGCTGTACCGAGACTTGCAGAAAGATCAGGCGACGCGAGCGGTGTTGGACAAGAACTCATCCATCCTGATCGAGATCACGACGATCATCCGCGAACGTCTGCCCTCCGCCGGGGGGCGGGTCGGATGATGGCGGTGCTTTGGCGGCTCAGATGCCGGCTGTGGGCAATTCTGGTGGGATCAAGATTCCAGCGATCAATTGAACAAAACAAACATGCAGCTGCCGAATTGGACGCTGCTGTGCGAGAGGTCTTGCAGAAATGAAACAAGCATTCGGTTTAATGATGTGTCTCGCCATCGTTTTGCAACTTGGCTATCTGGTGGCGGGATATGATGCGATGTACCAGATCGGATATGGCGCGATCACCCTGATGGGGCTGATGATTTCGCTGACATTTCTGTGGCTTTACGTTCAGCGTGCGACACCATTGGCGCTGGGCATGGCCTATAGCTGGTCAGGGGCAAGCCTTGTTCTGGGTTGGTGGTGGATATTTGCACTGGCGGGTGAGCCAGCGATCATGTCACACAGCGCCGCGCATTTCGTCCCCCTGGCCCTGTACCTGTCGGGTGCTGTTTTGCATTTCAGTGTCATTCACCGATCCTTCGGGTGTCACGGCACGACATTCCTGTGGCCGGTGTTGGCGGCGGTGGCGGTGTCGACGATCATCTATCTGGCCCTATGACGATGAGGAACCCGTGACCTGACGCCGCAGAGGGCTAGGCCCGCTTCGCGACTACCTGTATGGTCACGATCATGAATATGGGATGGCCGCGAACATGATTGCAGAGCTCGGACATTTTGCGCTGATCCTGGCGCTGGGCGTGGCGGTTGTGCAGATGATCGTTCCACTGATTGGAGCACATTATGACTGGCGTGGCTGGATGGAACTGGCAGTGCCGGCGGCAACGATCCAATTCCTTCTGATCCTTGCCTCGTTTCTGGCATTGACCTATGCGTTTGTGACGTCGGACTTTTCGGTTCGACTGGTCACGCTGAACTCGCATTCAGCCAAGCCAATGCTTTACAAGGTGTCGGGCGTTTGGGGCAATCACGAAGGCTCGGTTCTGCTTTGGGTGTTAATCCTGTCGCTGTTTGGTGCCACGGCCGCGTGGTTCGGTGGAAATCTGCCGCAGCGGCTGAAGGCGCGAGTGCTGGCGGTGCAAAGCTCGATCGCAGTGGCCTTTTTGGGCTTTGTTCTGTTCACATCGAACCCGTTTCTGCGCATCGAGCAGCCGCCCTTTGACGGTCGCGACCTGAACCCGCTTTTGCAAGACCCCGGTTTGGCTCTGCACCCACCTTTTCTTTACCTGGGTTATGTCGGACTTTCGATGGCGTTTTCTTTCGCCGTCGCTGCCTTGATCGAAGGGCGGGTTGACGCGGCATGGGCGCGCTGGGTCCGTCCGTGGACACTGGCCGCCTGGGTATTTCTGACAATCGGAATTGCCGTGGGCAGTTGGTGGGCTTATTACGAACTTGGTTGGGGTGGCTTCTGGTTCTGGGACCCGGTCGAAAATGCGTCATTCATGCCATGGCTATTTGCCGCCGCCTTGCTGCATTCGGCCATCGTTGTCGAAAAACGCGAGAGTCTGAAAAGCTGGACAATCCTGCTGGCGATCTTGGCCTTTGGGTTCTCGCTGATCGGGACATTTATTGTGCGGTCTGGTGTGCTTACTTCGGTGCACGCGTTCGCTTCTGATCCGAAACGCGGTGTCTTCATCCTGATGATTCTGGCCGTCTTCACGGGCGGTGCGCTTACGCTGTTCGCAGCACGTGCCAGCACGATGGAGGCGCGGGGAGTCTTTGGCTTTGTTAGTCGTGAAAGCGCCTTGATTGTGAATAACATCTTGTTGGCGGTGTCCTCTTTCGTTGTGTTTGTTGGGACCATCTGGCCACTGATTGGCGAGATTCTTGATCGCAAGATATCAGTCGGAGCACCGTTCTTTGAGGCGGCGTTTACCCCGTTTATGGTGGCGTTGGCGCTGATCCTGCCAGTTGGAGCGATGCTGCCGTGGAAACGGGCGAAACTTGGACGCGTGACCAAACAACTTGTGCCTGCCTTTGTCCTGGCTTTGGCGGTTGGGGCGTTGGTCTGGGCGATGCAAACTGGCAAAACAGCATTGGGGCCCATTGGTATGTTCCTGGGCACCTGGCTGATTGCCGGATCATTGGTTGATATCGCCAGTCGCACGGGGCGCGGCGCGGTGTCGACCCGGCTGTCGCGACTGACACGTCTGCCGCGTTCGGACTGGGGCAAACTTGCCGCACATGCCGGTTTCGGGATCACCGTGATGGGCATTTCAGGTCTAATGGCCTGGAGCGTCGAGGACATCCGCGTTGCCGAGATTGGCAAGAGCTTCCCTGTCTCAGATTATGAAATCACCTTGGTCGATGTCACGCAGGAGCAGGGGCCGAATTATCTCTCGACCAAGGCCGAGATGCTCGTCACTGAAAACGGGCGCGAGATCACGACGCTTTACCCGGAAAAACGCGTCTATCCCGTTCAGGCCATACCGACGACGGAAGCCGCTATTTCAAACGGCTTCTGGCGGGATATCTATCTGGTGATTGGAGATCCGCAAGAGGGTGGTGCCTGGGCTGTTCGGACGTTCATCAAGCCTTTTACAAACTGGATCTGGATGGGCACGATGATGATGGCACTTGGTGGGGTGCTAAGCCTGACAGACCGTCGTTTCCGCGTTGCCGCAGGCGCGACCAAGTCACGTATACCGGGAGTGCCCGCCGAATGATACGGGCAGCACTTTCTGTGTTTCTTGCGTTTGCGGTGCTGGGTTCACCGGCGCTTGCTGTCAATCCTGACGAAGTGCTGAGCGATCCAGTGCTTGAACAACGTGCCCGCGACATTTCTGCGGAGCTTCGATGCGTGGTGTGCCGAGGCGAGAATATTGACGAAAGCAATGCTGCGATCGCGCGGGATTTGCGCCTTCTTGTGCGTGAACGTCTTGTCGAAGGTGACAGCAACGAAGAAGTGGTGGATTTCATCGTCGAACGCTATGGCGAATACGTTCTGTTGAAGCCGAATACCACAGGCGCAAATATCATCCTGTGGGCCGCTAGTCCCGTCCTGTTCATCGTTGCCCTGATCTCCGGCACCGTCTATTTGCGCCGCCGCTCGCAAGCCCGTGAAGGCGCTGTGGCCCTGTCAGCGGATGAAGAGGCGCGCTTGAAGGAACTTCTGAAGGACGGCTGATCGTTTCTTACCCAATTGTTTGACCCGGTGATTAGTTTGGTGTTTTTACTCGAATAACGGTGCGTTCACCTTTACCTGACCGATTGGTCAAGTAATCTACCCGAAATTTGCGGGAGGACCGAATGAACTACGAAACGATCACGCTGGACATGACTGATGGTTTGGCAGTGCTGACCCTGAACCGCGCCGATGTGATGAATGCGCTGAACACGCAGATGCGGGCCGAAATCACCCATGCGGTGAAAGACGCCGGTCAGACGGCGCGGGCGCTTGTCATCACCGGGGCAGGTCGGGCATTTTGCTCGGGTCAGGATCTGGGCGACCGGGCAAACGCGGCCCATGTCGATCTGGAACGCACCTTACGTGATGAATACGAACCGCTGTTGGATGCGATTTACAACTGCCCGATCCCGACCATCTCGGCGGTGAATGGGGCGGCCGCCGGGGCGGGGGCGAATATCGCCTTGGCCGCGGATGTGGTCATCGCCGCTGAAAGCGCGTTTTTCATGCAGGCTTTTTCCCGCATCGGCCTGATCCCCGATGCCGGTGGCACCTATTGGATGCCGCGCCAGATGGGGTTCGCCAAAGCGATGGGGGCGGCGCTGTTTGCCGAAAAAATGCCTGCCCGTGAAGCCGCTGATCTGGGTTTGATCTGGGAATGCGTGACCGATGATGACTTCGCCGCCACTTGGCGAAAGCGTGGCGGGCATCTGGCGAAAGGGCCGACGCTGTCCTATCGCAACATCAAGAAAGCCTTGCGTGCCTCGATGAGCAATACGCTGGACGAGCAACTGGCGCTTGAGGCGAAATTGCAGGGCGAATGCGGCAACTCGCGCGACTTCAAAGAGGGCGTGCTGGCGTTTCTGGAAAAGCGCAGCCCAAACTACGAAGGGCGCTAGGATCGCGACAACGACCTGCGCCCCTTTCGAGGGGGGTAGGGGTCAATCATGCGCCTGGTCAGCGATCTGGTTGGCAAACTCGTGGTTCGTATCGCGATGGATGGCCTCATCCGCGCGGATGACCAGAACCACCTCGCGCAGGCGGGCATCTGCGGGTAGATTCCAATATTCCAGCGCAACCGTTGGCGCAGGCACGTTGTCCACCTGACCCGCGTCAATCTGTTCCAGATATTGCGTGTAGCTGATGACGGCTTCTTCTTCCAGATACCCGACAACGCGATGTGCGATGCGCGGTGCGAAAAGGTAGAGAAAGAAGTAGAAATTATAAAACACGGCCTGTGTCATCATGATGACAAATCGTTCGAATCGCGTCGGTTTTGCGATCTCGATGAAGGTCATCAGGTGCATCCGTTCGTTTTCCGCTTCGTCCAGAAGCTCGCGGATCCAGCCCTGGTCGTCGCGGATATGCCGAATGGCTTTCAGGTGCTGAAGCAGGCCACCCACCATGCCGGGCACGGCGGCGACTGTTTCAAGGACGACCGCGCGGTGCCCATAGCGGCCCGCGAAAAAACCGTCGGCAAAGACACGAAGGAACTTGACGAAACCCAAGGCGAACCGGTCACGGAAATCCTGCGGTTCGTGATGTGTCTGCTGGAAATCGACCGTCGCTGTATCCAGATCCGAGGCCTGTTTCATGATACCCCTTTCTGCGGAGGCCCGAACCAGACATTAAGGCCTGGAAGATCGGTCCTGCGCCTTGCTGACAGCCGGTGACGACACCGGCATTCACCTTCAAGTTCACAGATAGGGTGTGCAGGCCGCGGTTTTAAGGGCCGCGGCCTGCGTCATTTCATACCGCCTTAGCGTTTTGATACGTCGACATAGTCGCGCGTGGTCGCACCAAGATACAACTGGCGCGGACGGCCGATTTTCTGGTTTGGATCGCCCAGCATCTCTTTCCACTGCGAAATCCAGCCAACGGTGCGCGACAGCGCGAAGATCGGCGTGAACATCGAAGTCGGGAAGCCCATCGCCTCAAGAATGATGCCGGAATAGAAATCGACGTTGGGATAAAGCTTCTTCTCAACGAAATATGGATCTTCAAGCGCGATGCGCTCCAGTTCCTTGGCGACCTTGAGCGTCTCGTTATCCTCGATGCCCAGAAGACCCAGCACCTCGTCAGCGCTTTCTTTCATGACTTTCGCGCGCGGGTCGAAGTTCTTGTAAACGCGGTGGCCAAAGCCCATCAGGCGGAATGGGTCGTTTTTGTCCTTGGCGCGGGCAACGTATTCGGGGATGCGGTCCACCGTGCCGATTTCGCGAAGCATTTCAAGGCAGGCCTGGTTGGCGCCACCATGTGCAGGCCCCCAAAGGCAAGCGATGCCAGCGGCGATACAGGCGAACGGGTTGGCACCCGACGACCCCGCCAGACGCACGGTCGAAGTCGACGCGTTCTGTTCGTGATCGGCATGCAGTGTGAAGATGCGGTCCATCGCTTTCGACAGGATCGGGTTCACCTCGTATTCCTCGCACGGGACTGCAAAACACATGCGCAGGAAGTTCGAGGCATAATCCAGATCGTTCTTCGGATAGACGAAGGGCTGACCGACCGAGTATTTGAACGCCATGGCGCAGATTGTGGGCAGCTTGGCGATCATGCGGATCGCGGCAACTTCACGCTGCCACGGGTCATTCACATCGGTCGAGTCGTGATAGAAGGCAGACATCGCGCCCACCACGCCGGTGATGATCGCCATCGGGTGCGCGTCACGGCGGAAACCCGAGAAGAACTTGATCATCTGCTCGTGCACCATCGTGTGGTTGGTCACGCGGCTTTCGAAGTCGATTTGTTCGGCTTCGGTCGGCAACTCACCGTATAGCAATAGATAACACACTTCGAGGTAATGCGATTTCTCGGCCAGTTGGTCGATGGGATAACCGCGATACAACAGCTCGCCCTTGTCGCCGTCGATGAAGGTGATGGTCGAATCGCAGCTTGCCGTCGAGGTGAAGCCCGGATCGTAGGTGAACACATCGCCTTTGGCATAGAGTTTTCGAATGTCGATCACGTCGGGCCCTGCCGTGGGCGAATATATCGGCAGATCCAGCTCTTTGTCACCAAAGATGAGCTTTGCAGTTCCGGTTGGTTTGGCCATCTTGTCTATCCCTTCGTGTTCGAATCTTACCGCGCCGACCCCGGACGGATCGGTCGCGTTTGCTTATTCTATTCGCTTGCGTCCTCAAGGCGCGCAACAGATTCTTCGCGTCCTAGAACAAGCATCATATCGAAAACGCTGGGGGTCACGGCGCGACCGGCAAGGGCTGCGCGCAACGGTGCAGCCAGTTTGCCAAATTTGGTCCCGTGAGCTTCTGCAAGCCCGTTCAGGATCCCTTCCAGCGTGTTGCGGTCCCAGCTAGCATTTTGCAGCTGCGGCGTCAATTCTTTCAGTATACCACGGGATACTTCATCTAGGGACTCTGCCGCTTTCCCGTCCTGCTCAATGGGGCGAGTGGCAGTTGCAAATCTCGCTTTTTCAAGGAGTTGAGGGAATGTCTTCGCGCTCGTTTTTAGCACGTACATTGCATCTGTCAAAAGTTGACGTTGCTGCGGCTGCAAAGGGATTTGCCCCGTTGCGGCTAAAAAAGCCTCAAGCTCGGCCATCACCTCGGCATCGTTCATCGCAGCAAGATGTTGCCCCGATAGATTGTCCAACTTCTTGAAGTCGAACCGCGCCGGGCTTTTGCCGATTCCCGTCAGGTCGAACCACTCCAATGCCTGCGCATCTGTGAAGTATTCGTCATCCCCGTGGCTCCATCCCAGACGCGCCAGATAGTTGCGCATTGCGCGGGGGGGGTAGCCCATCGCCTGATATTCCTCGACCCCCAGCGCGCCGTGACGTTTGGACAGCTTTTTGCCGTCGGGACCATGGATCAGCGGAATATGCGCCCAGACCGGCACGTCCCACCCCATGGCCTGATAGACAAGTTGCTGGCGTGCGGCATTGTTCAGGTGATCATCCCCCCGAATGGCATGGGTCACACCCATGTCGTGATCGTCGACAACAACGGCCAGCATGTAGGTGGGCGTGCCATCGGATCGAAGGCAAATCATGTCGTCCAGTTGATCATTGCGGATCGTGACATCACCCTGCACCTGATCGCGGATCACCGTCGCACCGTCGCGCGGTGCTTTCAGGCGGATCACATAGGGCGCGTCCGGATGGGACGCGGGATCGGCATCGCGCCACGGCGATTGATACAATGTCGATTTTCCGTCGGCGCGGGCAGCATCGCGGAAGGCCTGAATTTCGTCCTGCGTGGCAAAGCACTTATACGCATGGCCGTTCGCCAGCATCTCGTGCGCCACTTCGGCGTGGCGGTCGGCGCGGTCGAATTGGCTGATCACCTCGCCGTCGTGATCCAGACCCAGCCATGCCAAACCCTTCAGGATCGCCGCGGTCGCTTCGGGGGTGGAGCGCGCGCGGTCTGTATCCTCGATCCTCAGCAGGAATTTCCCACCACGGCCACGGGCATAAAGCCAGTTGAACAGGGCAGTGCGGGCACCCCCGATATGTAGATATCCGGTGGGCGAGGGGGCGAAACGGGTGACGATCTGGTCGGTGGTCATGTGACGTTAACCTTTTGGAAACCATGCTGGCGTTACTCAGGTGTCAACGCGTTTGGTGCGCGATGAACCGTGGGCCTGGGGGCGAGGGGTCGATGACACCGCTCGGCTCAAGCCTGTCCCGACAGGCTTTACGCAAAAGGGAGGCCGTGAACAAGGGTGCTGGTCCATAAGTTCCTGATCCGGATCGAAGAAGAGCGGGGGCGCTTGCTGCACTGGGCACCGCTGTTCATGGGATCGGGCATTGGCCTATATTTCGGGCTGATGACCGAACCGACGGTGCCGGTCTATGTCGGACTGACCGCGTTGATTGTGATCTGCGCCGTGATCGCCCGGATCTGGCCGTGGGGGATCGGACCTCTGGCCACCGCCATCGGGTTGATGGCATTCGGCGTCAGTCTTGCGGGTGCGCGGGCGCATTACGTGGCCGAACCGGTGCTGGGTTTCCGCTACTACGGCCCTGTTGAGGGTCGCATCGTGAACATCGACCGATCGCAGTCTGATGCGGTGCGTCTGACGCTGGATCAGGTGCGGTTGGATGATGTCAGCCCGGCCAGCCGCGCGACCATGGTGCGCGTCTCTCTGCACGGGGATCAGCGTTTTCTCGACCCCGCCATTGGCCAGCGCATCGCATTGACCGCACATCTGTCCGGCCCCAACGGCCCTGTCGAACCCGGTGGCTTCGATTTTCAACGCATGGCGTGGTTTCGCGGCATCGGGGCGGTCGGCTATACTCGCGTTCCTGCACTTTTGCTCAGCCCACCCGAGCCGGGGGTCAACCTTGCGGTCTCGCGTATGCGGCAGGCAATCTCGGCCTGGGTGCGGGGCGTTTTGCCGGGGGAAACCGGTGCTTTTGCCGCCGCGATCACAACCGGCGACCGATCCGCCATGGGGCGACCGACGATCGAGGCGCTGCGGGCGTCGAACCTTGCCCACCTGCTGGCGATCTCGGGACTGCATATGGGACTGCTCACCGGGTTCATCTTTCAGGCGACGCGTATGCTTCTGAGCTTGTGGCAGGGCGTGGCCCTGCGGTTTCCGATCAAGAAACTGGCCGCCTGTGTGGCAATCCTGTCTGGCGGATTCTATCTGGCCCTGTCGGGCGGTAATATCGCAACGGAACGCGCATTCATCATGGTCGCGACCATGTTCGTCGCCATCCTGTTCGACCGCCGCGCCCTTTCGCTGCGCGCCGTGGCAATGGCGGCAATCATCGTCATGACCCTGCATCCCGAGGCCCTGGCAGAACCCGGTTTTCAGATGTCTTTTGCCGCCACAACCGCACTGGTGGCGGTGTTTGGCTGGCTCAGGGACAGAACGCGGGATGACCGTGCGTGGCGGGCCCCCAAATGGGCCCGTCCGGCGCTTGCGGTGGTGATTTCGTCCTTTGTGGCGGGGCTGGCAACTGCGCCTTTTGGGGCCGCACATTTCAACCAGGTCAGCCATTTCGGCCTGTTGGCCAATCTTCTGTCGGTGCCGGTCATGGGCGCGTTGATTATGCCGTTGGCGGTGCTGGCGGCACTGTTGTCGCCCATCGGGCTGGGATGGTTGCCGCTGAAACTGATGGGGCCAGCGATTGACTGGATCATCGGCGTTGCGCGGTTCGTGTCCTCGCTGGATGGGGCAACCGGGCAAATCCCTGCTCCGCCGGACGCGGTGCTGCCGCTGGTCGCTGTGGGAGGTATCTTTGCCACGCTGTTGAAGTCACGCGCGCGGTGGGTGTCACTTGTGCCGTTCGCCATCGCCACGCTGCTGTGGTCACAGGTTACGCGCCCCCCGGTTCTGATCAGCGCCACGGGCGGGCTGGTTGGGGTGATGACCAAGGACGGGCGCGCCTTGTCAAAGCCGCGTGGTGAAAGCTTCGCCGCGCTGTCCTGGTTGGAGAATGACGGCGATCCGGCAGATCAGGAAACAGCCTTCGCCCGCACCGGGTTCACCGGCGCCAAGGGAAAGATGCGCGCCGCGTTGGCAGGCGCAACGCTGATCCACCTGACCGGGCGCGGCGCCGGGGATCGCGTGACCGATGCCTGTGCCTCGGCCGATCTGGTGGTGCTGTCCGGAAAAGTGACCATACCCGCCCCGCCGGGTTGTGTATTGCTGGACCGTGCCGGCCTGGCCAAGACGGGCGCGGTCGCGTTGTGGCCAGATACCGGGCGGTTCATTGTCGAAACTGCCCGCGCAAAATCCGGCGACCGGCTATGGACCCGCTGACACGCAAGCGTGTTGCCCGCCACGCCCAAAGGCCCTAGCTTTCCTGCAAAGGAGCAGGAAATGGTCGAAACAGCCGGACGTATCACCCTTTGGGGTGTCGAAGTTTTTGTCGCAGCCGCCGACGAACGGTCGATCTCGATTGCGGCCCGCAGACTAGGGGCCAGCCCATCTTCGGTCAGCCAGCAACTGACCAATCTCGAGACCGCGCTGGGCACGACACTTCTGGATCGATCCGCCCGCCCGATGAACCTGACCCCTGCCGGGGCGCTGTTTCTGAAACGCGCGCAAGCCATCCTGAACGAGGCCGAACAGGCCCGCGCCGAATTGGCGCTGGGGGCAATGTCACAATTGTCGCGCTTGCGGCTGGGCATGATCGAGGATTTCGACGCCGATGTGACCCCCCGCCTGTTGTCTGAGCTTGCGGGCGACATGCAATCCACTCGTTTTCTTCTGGAAACCGGCGCGTCTCATCGGTTGCATGACCAGCTGGATGCCCGCGCGCTGGACGTGATTATTGCGGCAGACACGGGCGCGTCGGCGGACTGGATGGAGGTTCACGCGCTGATGGAGGAGCCCTTCGTTGCCGCAGTTCCAAGAGGCGTGGCCGACACGGCGGACCCCACCCAAACCCTGCGCGATCTGCCACTGGTGCAATACACAGCACGCCATCACATGGGGCGTGTGATCTCAGACCATCTGGCGCGACAGAATATTCACCTTCACAACCGGTTTGAACTGGACAGCTATCACGCGATCATGGCGATGGTGGCGGCAGGCGCAGGCTGGACGATCATCACACCGTTGGGCTTTTTCCACGCCCAGAGGTTCCGCGCGCAGACCGAATTGATCGAACTGCCTTTCGCCCCGATCACCCGCCGGATCAACCTGACCGCGCGCGAGGGCGTGTTGGGCAACTTGCCGCACGACATGGCGGCCCGTGCCCGGACGATCCTGACGGACATGATCGTGGACCCCGCCGCGCAATCCTATCCGTGGTTGCGCGACAAGCTGGTGGTGCTTTAGGCGGCGTTCGTCTTGGCTGACGGCGCTTTGACATCAGCTGCCGCTGCCACCAACGCATCGGCGATGAAATCCAGATCGGGCCTTTTCAGACGCACCGGCAGGCGGGTGTCACAGGCACGCATCAACATGTCGCGGGTTTGCGGCAGTTCGCCTTGATCGCCGATGAAATGCCAGTTCCAGAACGCACGCGCGTTATCCGTGCTCATCCCGAACACCTGCACCGAGACACCGCGTCGTTTCGCGGCATTCTGAAAGGCGCGGGTGTCATCGTCGCTCATTCCGACGAGGTTGAACTGGATGGAATCAGGCGCGCGGGTTTCCGGGGGCAGGGGGGCGGGCACGTCGATCCACGGGCTTTGGTTCAGCCGGTCAGCCACGTAATCGTGGTTCTTCAACCCATCCCTAACCCTGCGCTGCAATTCGTCCAGTTGGGGCCGAATGACCGCTGCCGACAGGTTCGACAGGCGCGTGTTGTAAAGCGGCAATTGGTTCTGCCAGCGCGCAAAAGCATCTTGCAGGGCCGAAGTGTTGTCACCGCGCGGGCCTTTGTGTTTTTTCCAGTTGTGTTCGTAAGCGCCCGACATGATGACCGCACGGGCGATCAGGTCGGCATCGTCAGTGATCAGGATCCCGCCTTCGCCCGCATTCAGCATCTTGTAGGACTGGAACGAGAAACAACCAATCTTGCCGATGGTCCCGATCTTGCGCCCGTGCCACAGCGTGCCCAGTGAATGGGCCGCATCCTCGATCACCGGCACACCGGCGGTGTCGCACAGCGCCATGATGGCATCCATGTCGGATGTGTGCCCGCGCATGTGGCTTATGATCACGGCCTTTATGTCGCCGGTCAGCTTGGCGGCGAAATCCTCCATGTCGATGCGGTAATTGTCTTTGACGTCGACCAGAACCGGCTGGCAATCGGCATGGACGACCGCGCTTGGCACGGCGGCAAAGGTGAAAGCCGGGATTAGAACCTTGGTGTCGCGCGGTAAGTCCAGTGCCTTGAGTGACAAAAACAGCGCGGCCGAACAACTGGCGACGGCCAGCGCGTATTTCGCGCCCATCATCTCGGCAAATTCGGCTTCCAGCAGGCTGACCGGGGCATCTTCGGGTGCCGTATAGCGAAACAGATCGCCCGATTGCAAAAGCCGGTCGATCTCGGCGCGGGCGGCTTCGGGGATGGGTTCAGCGTCATAGACGTTGGGGGCAAGGGTCAAAGTCGGCTCCTGCTCATGTGGACGAGAATCGGGTCAATTTCGATTTGCCGAAACTCTTCTTCGGATAATCCGTAGATGAATCCTCCCCGAAAAACCAGAAAAATGTGCTTATAAATGGAATCCGAACACAGACCCGCCGATGGCCGTTCAGCCACGCAAAGGGTTGAGGCACCCAGTTTCCCGAAGCCCCCGCCTTATCTTACACGTTCAAAAGCAGATGTTCGCGTTCCCATGGGCTGATGACTTGCAAGAACTCGTTGTATTCAGCCTTCTTCACGATGGAATAGACGCGTGCGAATTCCGGACCCAGAACCTCGTGCAAGCTCGTGGCCTCGTCAAACAGCTCCAGCGCATAGCCCAAATCGCGGGGGATATCCTCTTCCCCCTGATAGGCGTCGCCCCGGAACTGTGGCGTCGGGCGTTTTTCTTCCATCAGGCCAAGATAGCCAGCGGCAAGGCTGGCAGCGATCCCAAGATAGGGGTTGCAGTCCATCCCCGCGATGCGGTTTTCAACGCGCCGCGCCTTGGGTGAGGACAGCGGCACGCGGATACCTGTTGTGCGGTTGTCGCGGCCCCATTCCAGGTTGATCGGTGCCGCGTTGTCTTTCACATAGCGGCGATAGCTGTTCACATAAGGTGCCAGCACCGCCACTGCGCTGGGCAGGTGGTTCTGCATCCCGGCGATGAAGTGGAAAAACGCGTCTGTATCGCCCCCTTGAGGTCCGGCAAAGATATTCTCGCCGGTTTTGCGATCCAGCACCGAATGGTGAATGTGCATGGCGGATCCCGGCTCTTCGGCAATCGGCTTGGCCATGAACGTGGCAAAGCAATCGTGGCGCAGCGCGGCCTCGCGGATCAGACGTTTGAAATAGAACACTTCGTCGGCCAGCTTGATCGGGTCGCCGTGGATCAGGTTGATCTCCAGCTGGCCCGCGCCACCTTCTTGTGTGATGCCGTCAATCTCGAACCCCTGCGCTTCTGCGAAATCATAGATGTCGTCGATTACCGGGCCGAACTCGTCAACAGCGGTCATTGAATAGGCCTGACGCGCCGCCGCCGGGCGACCGGATCGGCCCATCATCGGTTTGATCTTCTCGGCCGGGTCGAGGTTGCGGGCGACCAGATAGAACTCCATCTCGGGCGCGACGACCGGCTCCCACCCTTGCGCGTGATACAGATCAACCACCCGCCTCAGCACGTTGCGGGGGCTGTAGGGGATGGGAGCTTTCTTGCGGTCATAGGCGTCATGGATCACCTGCAACGTCCAGTCGCCCGTCCACGGCGCGGCGGTGGCGGTGGACATGTCGGGCACCAGCGTCATGTCGCGTTCGATGAACCCTTCATCGCCAGCGGCTTCGCCCCAGTCGCCGGTGATTGTCTGATAAAACACGCTGTCGGGCAGGTGGAAATAGTCCTGCCGGGCGAACTTGCCCGCTGGCACGGCCTTGCCGCGCGCAATGCCAGGCAGGTCCGAGACGATACATTCAACCTCGTCGAGGCGTTTGCCATCCAGATAGGCCCGCGCGGCTTCGGGCAGATCGTCCATCCAGGCATTGGTGTCTGTTATTGACGTGTCCATTACCTGTCTCCTTTGTTCAGGATATCTGCCATTTGATCTGCGAATTTGTCGGCGTCAATGACTTGCGCCAGCCCGTCTTCTGCGTGGGACAGGACATCATCCGATATGTTGCCGCGGCCCCGGTATTTGATCAAAGCGTCGATCATCTGGGCCGTGAATTCCGGATGAGGCTGGATCGTCATGATCTTGTCGCCGATCATCAGCCCTGCATTTTCGCAAAAGTCGTTCGACGCAAAGACCCGCGCGTCTTCGGGCAGTTTGACCACCTGGTCCTGATGCCAGGCGTTCAGCGCGATCTTTTCGCCGTTGATGTCATAGACCTGACGTCCCACGGCCCAGCCGCCATCGAACTTCTCGACCTTGCCGCCAAGGGCCTGCGCGATGATCTGATGGCCAAAGCACACACCCACAAGGGGCAGGTTCGCATCGCGAATGTCGCGGATCAGCTCTTCCAGCGGGGGGATCCAGTCGTGATCCTCATAAGCGCCGTGTTTCGACCCTGTGATCAGCCAGCCATCTGCCGCGCCGGGGCCGTCGGGAAACTGGTTGTCCACCACGCTGTAGATTGTGAAGTCATAGCCATGCCCGTCCAGAAGCCGGGTGAACATCTGGCCATAATCGCCCAGATCGTCACGCACTTCATCAGGGGAGTGGCCGGTTTGTAGGATACCGATCCGCATGAATCACCGAATTTGATCAAATTATGGATTGGACACTAACCGAGCCAATGTGCCGGGGCAAGAGGGGAAATCGGCGGATGGGCGTGCCACCGTCGCGGGTTGGTGGCTATCGCATCATGGTGCGCATGAAACCGGGACGTCGGATGACCGCTTGCGGCAAATGCCGGTTCAACCGCTTTCCAACCTGACCGAAAATCGTGATCACCGTCAGCGTCAGCAGGATGAAGAACCCGGCCAGAATGGGATAGGGCACGAATGGGTTGAACGTTTTGTCGGCAAAATAGCTGGCGTAATACAACGCATCGCCGCGTTGCCCCCACACCGGAAAGCCCGAGAAGAACACCAGCGCAGTCGCGTGGAACAGAAAGATCGCTTCGTTCGTATAGGCGGGCCAGGCCAGCCGCAACATGGATGGCCAGACGATCCGGGTGAACCGGGTGCGCCCGCTGATGCCATACGCATCCGCCGCCTCAAGATCACCCTTGGGAATGGATTGCAGCGCGCCATAAAAGATCTCGGCGGTATAGGCGGTGGTGTTCAGGAACAGAACCAGCGTCGCCCCCAGCCAGGCGGAGGTGAAGGGCGCAAAGAGCGGCACGCTTTGTTTCAGAACCACAAAAACCGCATAGGCAAAGAACATCTGAATGAACAGGGGCGAGCCGCGAAACACATAGATGAAGAAATCAGCCGGTTTGCGTATCCACACATTCTGGCTGTTCTTGGCCAGCGCCATGCCGGTGGCGGCAAAGAACCCCAGCACGATGGCAATCAGGCCGAAATAAATGTTCCAGATCATTCCCGACCCGATCAACGTCACCTGTTCGCACAGGGTGAAATCTTCGCGCGGCAGCAGACGTTCGCCAATCCCGACCGAACGCAGGGCATAATCCTGAATGGTTTGAAGGCAGCTCATTGTGCGGCCTTTCGCTGGGCTTCACCGGCAGCGGTGGCCTGTCCATGTGACAGGCGTCGCGTGATGCGTTTGAAAATCCGTTCGCTGACGGATGTCAGCATCAGATAGAACACGAGCAGCCCAAAGAAATAGATCGCGTGCCAATTGCCATGGGGATAATCGGAAAAGCGCGCTGTCTTGGTGCCGCCAAGCTCGCGTGCCCAATAGACGATATCTTCAACCCCAAGAAGGAACAGAAGCGGCGTGGCTTTCACAAGGATCATCCACAGGTTCGACAGGCCGGGCAGGGCGAAGATCCACATCTGCGGCACAAGGATACGCCAGAAGGTTTGGCGCGAGGTCATGCCATAGGCTTCGGCAGTCTCTAGCTGGGCGTGGGGCACCGCGCGCATCGCGCCATACAGCACATTGGCCGCAAACGCGCCGAAGACGATAGAGAAGGTCAGAACCGCGAGTGAAAAACCATAGACCTCGTGCACCCATTGCGGGCTGGTGGACAGGGGCAGTTTGGCCTGCGTGCAGACAACGAAGTCGCTGCCCTGGCGGATCGGTTCAGACCAATCGGGACATTTGACCTTGTGGCGCAGATATTCAAAGGCTTGGTCCAGAGCGATGACGAAAAACATGAAAAAGGCGATGTCGGGAACACCACGCACAATCGCCGTGTAGGTTTTGCCCAGCAGACTCAGCGGCAAGAACCGCGAGCGAGCGGCGGACGCGCCGGCAAAACCAAACAAGAGCGCAACCGGTGCCGTGATCAAGAGCAACGCGATGACCGTCAGGAAGGACAAGTAAAAGGCCATGTGCTTGCCTGTGGACAGGTAGCAGCTAAGCCAGGTCAGGCCCTCAAGTGTTGACGGGTCGGTGCAGTAGGAAAACATTGCGATTACCGATTGGGGTTGCCCGGGTGTGCCGGTCTGGTCGAACCGCACGGGCAAAAAATGGCCCGCACGACACACGCGCGGGCCAAAGGTTCAGATTATTACCACTGCGAAGAAACTTCCCACTTGGCAATCATCTCGTTCAGAGAACCGTCGTCCTTCATGGACTGGATCGCTGCGTCGAAGGTGTCACGCAGTTCGGCATCGCTTTCACGGAAACCCATTCCGACACCGCCGCCAATGGCTTCCATCCGCTCCAGCATCACCAAGCCGTCCGAGCCGACCATCGTGTCAAGATAGCTCTTGTCGGCAAGAACTGCATCCGCTTCACCGCTCTTCACCGCCGCGACGGTTTCTTCGGGGGTCGGGAACTCGACCACGGTCCAGCCCTGTTCGGCAACGAATGCGGCCTGAATGGTGGTCGCCTGCGCCGCGATCACGCCGCCTTCAAGGTCCACATCCGGCGACATGGCAAGATAGGCGGAAGGATCTGGTGGGGTGTAGGGCTGGGTGAAGTCGATGACTTCGTCGCGTTCATCGGTGATCGACATGCCCGCGATGATCGCGTCATAGTTGCCCGACACGAGGTTCGGGATGATCGTGTCCCATTCGTTCTTGACCCATTCACAGGTCAGGTCGGCGCGTTTGCACAGCTCGTCGCCCAGTTCGCGTTCGAAGCCGTCAATCTCGCCGGCATCGTTGACAAAGTTCCACGGTGCATAGGCGCCTTCGGTGCCAAGACGCACGGTCTTGTCGCTTTGGGCCATCGCGAAACCTGCCGAGATCGCGAGAGCCGCGGTCGAAAGGATCAGCTTTTTCATAAGTTAACTCCCTTAAAGTGTTGGTTTTCTTGGTTTTTCAAATCAGCCGGGTTGGGTGGCCGATAGAAACTGTTGTAGCCGTTCGCTTTTCGGCGATCCGAACAGCGTTTCGGGTGGGCCTTCTTCTTCAATCAGACCTTGATGCAAGAAGATGACGTGGTCCGACACATCTGCCGCCAACCGCATATCGTGGGTCACGATCACCATGGTGCGTCCTTCGGTGGCCAAATCCTTGATGACCCTGACCACCTCTTGCTCCAACTCTGGATCAAGGGCCGATGTCGGCTCGTCAAACAAAAGCGCCTTCGGTTCCATGCACAGAGCGCGCGCGATGGCGGCACGTTGTTGCTGCCCGCCGGACAGTTGCGCGGGCCAGACATCGCATTTGTCGCCAATGCCAACTTTCGCCAGATAGGCGCGGGCTTTTTCCTCGACCTCGGCCTTGTTCCGGCCCAGCACCGTCACTGGGGCTTCCATCACATTTTGCAGGATGGTCATGTGGGACCAGAGGTTGAACTGTTGAAACACCATCGACAGGTTGGTGCGGATTCGTGTGACTTGCGCGCGGTCAGCGGGGTGCCGGTGCAAAGCATGGCCGCGCCATTTGATCGGTTCACCTTCAAACAGGATTTCCCCTTGCTGGCTGTCCTCAAGCAGGTTTGCACAGCGCAGAAGTGTGGATTTGCCCGAACCCGACGACCCGATCAGCGACACAACATGCCCACGCTCGGCGACCAGATCGACCCCTTTCAGGACTTCAAGAGCCCCGTAACTTTTGTGAAGGTCACTGATCTGGATCACAGGCGTGGCTGTGGAGGAGTTTTGGGCAGCGTTGTCTAGTGGCACTTGGAAGCCTAGTTGTGAAACAAGTGGTGTGACACCGGAGTAGGGCGCATATTCGCCTGAATTGCAACGGCGAAAAGGCGGGGAAGTAACGTAAATCCGGGCGGATCGGCGGTCAGGCAAGGCATATTGTGCATGGCGATCCGCGACGTGCGCGTTACGGTTGAACCCTCAGTCCGACGCAAATGCGCGCACTGGGTCGCGAAGTGGGCACCGCGCCAAGGGGTGGTTCCATAGATTGCACAGATCAGGTGCCGCCGCCGGTGATTTCCTGCGTGGCCCGAAGACGAGCCTCGTTGCTTTGCAGATCCGTGATGCCAAGAAAGCGTGGGATCATCCGCATCAACGCATCCTCTTCCATCGTGCGCACACCATCGGCCAGCACCACGGACCACGCCGCTTCGATTACGGCAATCCGGTCGTCCAGCGGCACACCATCCTTTACCGCATTGGTAAAACGCACAGTGTCGGGGGCAGCAGCTTCGGTCTGTTCGGCTTCATGTCGCAATGCGGCGGCTGCGTCGGGTGTTAAACCGTAGCGGCGGGACAGGATGCGCGTGATCTCGTCAATTTCGGTCGCGCCATAGGCATTGTCAGATCGCGCCAGTCGCACCAGAAGGGCGGCAATGGCCAGCCGCGCGTCATCCTTGTCCAGCGGACTGGGGTCGGGTTGGCTGAGTTTCGACAATAAGGATCGGATCATGACGCTAACCTAAGACACCCATCTTAAAATGCCAGCCCGGATTGCCCATCGCGGATCACAAGCGTGTCAAGCGACATCATGCGTTCCTCATCGGGATCAGACCAGCCGCTCAATGTCTTTCGCCGCACGAACGAAATCAGCAAACAGCGGCGCCGGATCAAAGGGTTTTGACTTCAGTTCCGGGTGGAACTGCACACCGACGAACCAGGGATGATCTTTCCATTCAACGATTTCCGGCAGCCGACCATCCGGCGACATGCCCGAGAAATGCAATCCGCATTCCTCCAGTTGTTTGCGGTATTTGGTGTCGACTTCATAGCGATGGCGGTGGCGTTCTTCGATGGTCGTCGCGCCATAGATTTCGGCAACCTTCGATCCGTCGGCCAAAGTCGCGGTATAGGCGCCCAGCCGCATCGTGCCGCCCTTGTCGTCCGAGACTTTGCGTTTGACCTTGTAATTACCCTGCACCCATTCCTTCAGGTGATAGACGACGGGGGTAAAGCGGGTTTCTCCGGCTTCGTGGTCGAATTCCTCCGATCCAGCATCCTCGATGCCCGCCACGTTGCGCGCGGCTTCGACCACTGCCATCTGCATCCCCAGACAAATGCCCAGATAAGGGATCTTGCGTTCACGGGCGAACTGTGCGGCCTTGATCTTGCCTTCGGTGCCACGCTCGCCGAACCCGCCGGGGACAAGGATCGCATGGAAACCTTCCAGATAGGGTGCCGGGTCTTCCTGCTCGAACAGTTCCGCATCCACCCATTCCAGTTTCACCCGCACACGGTTGGCCATGCCACCATGCATCAGGGCTTCCTTGATTGATTTATAGGCATCCTCAAGCTGGATATACTTGCCGACCACCGCCACGCGCACTTCGCCTTCGGCGTTGTGGATGCGGTCTTCAACATCCTCCCAGCGGCGCAGATCAGGTTTGGGGGCGGGGGCGATCTGGAACGCGTCCAGCACGGCCTGATCCAACCCGACATTGTGGAACGCCATGGGCGCCTCATAGATCGACTTCAGGTCATATGCAGGTATCACAGCGTCAAGGCGGACGTTACAGAACAGCGCGATCTTGGCACGCTCTTTTTCCGGGATAGGATGCTCGGCGCGACAGACCAGCACATCTGGCGCGATGCCGATCGAGCGCAGTTCCTTCACCGAGTGTTGGGTGGGCTTCGTCTTCAATTCGCCCGAGGCCGCCAGATAGGGCAGCAGGGTGAGGTGCATGAAAATACACTGACCACGCGGGCGTTCCTGGCTGAACTGACGGATCGCTTCAAAGAAGGGCAGGGCTTCGATATCGCCGACCGTGCCGCCGATTTCACACAGCATGAAGTCAACTTCATCATCACCGATTTCAATGAACTCTTTGATTTCATTGGTGACATGCGGAATTACCTGAATCGTTTTGCCCAGATAGTCGCCGCGTCGCTCTTTTTCCAACACATTGGTATAGATGCGGCCCGACGAAACGGAATCGGTGGCGCGCGCCGCCACCCCGGTAAACCGTTCGTAATGCCCAAGGTCCAGGTCGGTTTCCGCCCCGTCATCGGTGACGAACACCTCGCCATGTTCAAACGGGCTCATCGTGCCGGGATCGACGTTCAGGTAGGGGTCGAGTTTGCGCATCCGCACCGAATAGCCGCGCGCCTGCAACAAGGCACCCAAGGCAGCGGCGGTCAGTCCCTTGCCCAATGAAGAAACCACACCGCCGGTGATGAAAATGTAACGTGCCATGCGTCAGGCTGCCCCCGTGAAACCGGCGCCTCTGCGCCTTTGGATTTTGGTTTTCGAACTCTGCGTGCGGCCACGAAAAAAGCCCCGGCGAATCCGTTGTCCACGGGATTAAAGACATAATCGATTCCGGTCCCCCGCGCAACCAGATCGCAAGATGATGGGGCGGAAAATCCGCCCTGCCTCAAGGTCTTGTGGGTATCAGTCCGCGCGGGGCGGGGTCAGGCTGTCATCCGCGCTACTCGGAGGCAGCAGGTCGGACACGTCAGGCGTGACAGGTGCGTCGGGGCTTGCGGCACCGTCAACGGCAGGGGCTTCGATCCCCAGCGTATCCACAACCGAACTGTCAGCCGAGTTCTTCGCCGCAATCACCGTCAGGGTGATCGAGGTGCCGAGAAACGCAATGGCAAAGACCCAGGTCAGTTTGCCCAACGCGGTGGCTGCTCCGCGTGATGACATTACGCCACCACCACCGCCACCGCCACCGCCGATGCCCAAACCGCCACCTTCCGAGCGCTGCAAAAGCACGATCCCGATCAGGCCAAGGGCCAGGATCAGGTGAATGACGAGGATGACGTTTTCCATAAGGGACGCTTCCGTGGCTGGGGGTTCGTTCAATCTGCGGGGCTATGTAGGGGAAAAGCCGAAGGGGTGCAAGAAGCGTGGCGCCTCATTATGTGAATACTTCCCGCGTTTATCCGTTCACATGCGGATTACGGGTTTCACACAAAGGCATGTGCGGCTATGACCCTAGCGGGTTTTCTTTGAGACAGGAAATAGATCATGGCCAATGTAGTCGTCGTAGGTGCCCAGTGGGGCGATGAGGGAAAGGGCAAGATCGTTGACTGGCTCAGCGAACGTGCCGATGTGATCGCGCGCTTTCAAGGCGGCCACAATGCGGGCCATACGCTGGTTGTGGACGGCAAGGTCTATAAGCTGCACGCCCTGCCGTCCGGTGTCGTGCGCGGCGGGAAATTGTCGGTGATCGGCAATGGTGTCGTGCTGGATCCCTGGCATCTTTTGACCGAGATCGAAACGATTACCGGGCAAGGGGTCGAGATCTCGCCGGATACGTTGATGATTGCCGAAAACACGCCGCTGATATTGCCGTTCCACGGTGAATTGGATCGCGCGCGGGAAGAGGCGGCATCGAAAGGCACCAAGATCGGCACCACCGGGCGCGGCATCGGCCCGTGCTACGAAGACAAGGTGGGGCGTCGTGCCATCCGCGTCGCCGATCTGGCTGATGAGGTCACGCTTGAAACCCGCGTGGACCGTGCCCTTCAGCACCACGACCCGCTGCGCAAGGGATTGGGGATCGCCCCGATTGACCGGGACGCCCTGATCGCCCTTCTGAAAGAAGTGGCCCCGAAAATTCTGCGTTTCGCAGCCCCGGTCTGGAAAGTGTTGAATGAAAAGCGCAAAGCGGGCAAACGTATTTTGTTTGAAGGGGCGCAGGGTGCACTTCTGGACATCGACTTCGGCACCTATCCGTTCGTCACCTCGTCGAACGTGATCGCCGGGCAGGCAGCCACGGGCGTGGGCATCGGCCCCGGTTCGATCGACTATGTGCTGGGTATCGTGAAAGCATACACCACCCGTGTGGGCGAAGGTCCGTTCCCAACCGAGTTGGACGATGATGACGGCCAGCGCCTTGGCGAACGTGGCCATGAATTCGGCACCACGACCGGGCGCAAACGCCGCTGCGGCTGGTTCGACGCGGCGCTGGTGCGCCAGACCTGTGCGACCTCGGGTGTGTCGGGCATTTCGCTGACCAAGCTCGACGTTTTGGACGGGTTCGAAACGCTGAAAATCTGCGTCGGATACGAGCTGGACGGCAAGCGGATGGACTATTTGCCGACCGCGGAAAACGAACAGGCCCGCTGCGCGCCAATCTACGAAGAAATGCCGGGCTGGTCCGAAACGACCGAGGGCGCGCGCAGTTGGAACGATCTGCCCGCCAACGCGATCAAATATGTGAAACGCGTGGAAGAGCTGATCGACTGCCCCGTCGCCCTTCTGTCCACCAGCCCGGAACGGGACGACACCATTCTTGTCACCGACCCGTTCGCGGATTGATCGACAATGGCATTGGGATACAAAGCACGTAAGCGCCTGTCTTTGCTGGTTTTACTGGTGGGGTTGCCACTATACATTCTTGTGGCGGTGAAGGTGGTCAGCCTGTTTGACCGCCCGCCGATCCTAATGGAGCTGCTGGTCTATATCGTGCTTGGTTTTTTGTGGATGATCCCGCTGCGAAAGGTGTTTCTGGGCGTGGGCAAGCCCGACCCGGATGCCGATCCGGACAGCTATCCGCATGATCCGGTGGACGCCGAGGAGGAGAAGCGCGGCACAAAGAAATAACGAACTATCCGCCAAGCCCCTAAAACAAAAGCACGACCCCTAAGGGGCCGTGTTTTTTTAGTTAAATTTTAACAGGTTAGGCTGATTGGCGTCCGCTTTCATCGGTTGCGTCGCCTTCCGCAAGGGCAAAGCGGCCCGGTGCAATCTTGCTGATACGACCTTCACGCAACAGACGACCAAACGCGCGCAAGGCTTCTTCGCGCGAGATGCCACCATTGACGTTCAGCGCGACGACCAACCGCATCACATGCGGGCGGCTGAACTGCGGCATTCCCTGAACTTTCGTGGCATAGGTGGCAGCAGCCTCCATCAAGCCCGTCATGTCCGAGGCATCGGCCCCATTCACATAGGCCGCGAACCCATCCTGAGAGGGGTCTGCCGAGACGGCACCGAAGGTTTTGCCGGCACCATCAACAGGTGCCTGCCCGGCGACGGTTTCCGCCTTGCTGCCGGGTTTGCGGCTGACACGGCGCGGGCGCACGATCCGCACGGCCTTGTTGCCCTTTGCATCGGTGTCCGCGTCTTCATCGGTATCGCGAATGGCATCGACGCGCTGCTCTGACACCAGAACCAGCGGGGCCATACGCAACGAATTGCCCTTCGACTCGGTGTTTTCGGGACGCTTCGGGCGGACGGCGCGGGCCAGGTCTTCGCGATACGGGTCTTCTTCGTGTTCTTCGTCCTCGACCTCACCGGCATCTTCATCAGCGCGTTTTGCTTGCACGGCGGCTTTCAGATGTTCGATCGAGTTGCGGCGGCGCGAAACTTCCTGGCTGTCCATCTTGTCGTTGGTTTCAGCCAGAATCCGGTTCAAAGTCTCGTCGCTTTGATCGGCGGCGCCGTTGTCAAACACCTGCTCGCGACGTTCGCGGCGCGCTTCGGTTTTGACCTCGTGGTCAATCATGTTCAGCAGTTTCAGGGTCGAGTGATCGTTCTGATCGCCGTCGTCGGGGCTCCCGTCATCCTGTTCTGCGTCATCAGAGTCCAGAACGGTCGCGTCTTCCACGTCTTTCGGTGTAACGGTCAGTTCTTCAACGCCATCCTCGCGCCGCATCCGCTTCACACGCACAACACGATTGACGGGGCGCAAAGCCTCTGGTTCGTCGTCGAAGGTGTTTTCCAGAACATTGGTGACGCCGTCTTCGATGTCCAGATCAGCATCGTCTTCATCGTCATAGCTGGCGTCCGCTTCGGCCACGTCTTGGTCGGCCTGATCGCCTTGTGCATTCAGTTGGGACAGAATGGCGTCAACATCTTCATCTGTGTCAGTACGGACGCTGGCATCCGCGCTCAGAACCAACGGACCATCTGTGGATGAGGCTTCGTCAGAGACCTCTTCAGTTGCGTCCGGCTGTGCGTCTGCTTCCTGTGCTTCGTCCTGATCAACCGTGGCGTCGATGACGGCGCTTTCCGCCGCAACGTCTTTCTTGTCGGCGTCATAAAACGGCTCGACATCCGGGTCGTCCGAGAAATCGTCCAAGCTGGCGTCGTTTGCAACGGCGCGAATACGATCCAGCTTTGCTTCCGCACTGTCATCGTCCAAATCGGCCGGGGCGTGCGTGGCGGCTTCTTCCGCCATATGTTCAAAATTGTCGTGTTCCGCATTGCCAGCGTTTTCGGTGGCGTCCTCGGCGACCGGTTGGTCCGCGTCTTGCTTGACCTCTGCATGACGATCTTCAGCGGGAGCTTCTTCTGCCGGGGCAGCTTTTTCTGTCTCTGCGGCTTCGGCAGTGTCTTCTTCGGCCGCTTCGTCTGCCGGAGTGTCCGCCTGATCTTCTGCATCATCATTCAGCAGCGCCTGACCGGCCACCACCGTGGCTCCGGTCTTGGTCACAGCAGGCAGGGCCGAGCCTTCCTGACGCAGAACAACTCCATCGTCCTCCACCCGAGCCTGAACGCGTTTCTGAATTTCGCGTTCGGCAATACGGTGAAGCACCTCGGCATCCGGCGTCGGGGGTTCCGCACCGAAATAGCGGTCATCCGCTGCCAGATCGCGAAAATACTCCGCGATGGACTTCATGGTGCCAAATGGCTCGTCGAATCCTTCAAGCGTGCACGAAAAAGTGCCATAGGATACAGTGAGGATTTTGCTGTTGCTCACCATTGATAACTCACTTTCTCCTCCGAAACTGCGCAGGTATACACCACCCTACATCGTTCCGGGAACTTAAACAAAGCCGTGAAAACCACGGTATTTTTTCCGGACAAGTCCGTTCTTAAAATCAGATTGGGAGACAATTGTGTCCATAATGAGATATTTTCGTCAATTTTCCCACAATGTGACTTTGCTGGGCGGCGGTGCTGTGAATCCGGCGACACTTTCGCACTGTCTGAGCCTTGCGCCAGAGCTTGTCGCGGCGGATGGCGGTGCGGATCAGGCGTTGGAAATGGGGCATGTGCCCGTGGTCGTGGCCGGCGATATGGATTCGGTGTCGGACCGGGCGCGCAAGGTGATCGGTGCGGATCGGTTCGTTGACACCCCGGACCAGAATCGCACGGATTTCCACAAAACGCTTGATCTGATCGACGCGCCGGTGGTCCTGGGGGTCGGGTTCATGGGCAAGCGGCTGGATCACGAACTGGCCTGCTATAACACCTTGGTGCGGCTGCCGGAAAAGCGGGTCATACTGGTAGGCGAGGTGGACATTTGCTTCCATCTGTCCGCGCCGCTTACAATGTCGTTGCCCATTGGCACCCGGTTTTCGCTGTTTCCCATGGCCAAGGTGAAAGTGAGCGGCACAGGCCTGGTCTGGCCGGTGGAAGATCTTGAAATGTCGCCTTGGGGTATGATCGGCACATCGAATGAAACCAACGCGACGAAAGTTACCGTCGAGGCTGATGGCCCTGGTCTTCTGGTGATCCTGCCGCGCGCCCAATTGACCGATGCCATTGCGGTTTTGACCCCGCCTAAAGCCTAGCAGTTCGGGACGTTCACGGCCAAACCGCCAAGGGACGTCTCTTTATACTTTTCCGACATGTCCTGCCCGGTTTCGAACATCGTCTTGATGCAGGCATCCAGTGGCACAAGATGGGTGCCATCGCCGCGCAGGGCCAGTGACGCGGCAGACACCGCCTTGATCGCGCCAAGCCCGTTGCGCTCGATACAAGGCACCTGCACAAGCCCGCGCACGGGGTCGCAGGTCAGACCCAGATGGTGCTCCAAAGCAATCTCGGCGGCATTTTCAACCTGCATCGGCGTGCCGCCCATCACGGCGCACAGCCCGGCGGCGGCCATGGCGCTGGCCGATCCAACCTCGGCCTGACACCCCGCTTCCGCGCCAGAAATAGATGCGTTGTGTTTCACGATCCCGCCAATCGCCGAAGCTGTCAGAAGAAATTCATGCACCCGCGACGGCACCGCGCCCGGCACATGATTCAGCCAATAACGAACAACCGCGGGCAAGACCCCCGCCGCACCGTTGGTCGGGCTGGTTACAACCTGCCCACCTGCGGCGTTTTCTTCATTCACCGCCATGGCATAGACGCTCATCCAATCGTTGATGATATGCGGGGCGGACAGGTTCATCCCCTGTTCCGCCATCAGGCTGTCATGGATCGCCTTCGCGCGGCGGCGCACCAGAAGGCCACCCGGCAGGATTCCATCCTGCGCCAATCCGCGGTCAATGCACCGGTTCATCGCATCCCAAATCCGGTCCAGCCCTTCGGCAAGCGCGGTTGGACCCATGTGTTCCAACTCGTTTTCGCGCTTCATATCGGCGATGGATTTGCCGGACTCTTGGGCCATCTCAAGCATCTGGGCGGCAGTGTCGAATGGATAGGGATGCCGCTTGGCATCGCGCACGTCCAACACCGCCTCGCGTGCCTGTTCGGCTTCGGTCACGACAAAGCCGCCGCCGATGGAATAGTAAGTCTCGCGCACCACCACATCGCCCTGAGCGTCAGTGGCCATCAGTTGCATCCCGTTGGCGTGACCCGGCAGGGGCGTTTCATAATCGAAGATCAGGTCGGTCTTTGGGACAAAGGCCAAGGTGCCCAATCCCACAGGACTGACAGTGCCGGTGCGGTCGATCTCGGCCAACGTGGCTTCGGCGCTGATGTGGTCATAGCTGTCAGGCAGAAAACCGGCCAGGCCAAGAATGGTTGCCCGATCAGTCGCGTGACCCACTCCGGTAAAGGCAAGCGACCCGTGCAAAGAGGCGCGCAATCCCTGCACCTTGAAGGGTTGGGCGCGCAGATGGTCCAGAAATCGCCCCGCTGCGACCATTGGGCCCATGGTATGGGATGAACTGGGGCCGACCCCGATTTTGAACATGTCAAAGACAGACAGGAACATTGTGACCTCGTTCGATTGCAGGTTGGATCAGATTGATCATTTCACACCGGGATGTCAGCGCAAAAGCGACGCTTTTTGCTTCAGTCCGGCCGGGTCAGCACAAAAGCTGCCCCTGCGCCCATCAAAACAGCCTGCGCCAGCAATACCAGCGGTGGCGCGCCAAGGATCAGCGATACGACGAACACCAGTGCCATCATGAAAACCGCAAGTGTTTTCGCCCGTGGCGAGATCGCGCCACGCTCTTCCCAATCCTTGATCGCGGGGCCGAAATGGGCGTGGTCGATCAACCATGCGCGCGCTTTCGGGCTGCCTTTGCCAAACGCGAAGGCGGCCACAAGTAGAAAAGGCGTGGTGGGCAGGACGGGCAGGATGACCCCGATCAGTCCCAGCGCCACTGCGCTCCAGCCCAACACAATATAGACATATCTGCTCATCCTGAGGGAAGTCGCCCTTGCCAGAAAATCGTTGCGTCAGCTTTGGGCGATGCCGGGGCGAATGTCCACCCGGCGGCAGGAAGGCGAAATTCGGCAACGTGCTGCGTTCCCTCTCGCCTCCCCCGGTCATGCGTTTTATAACGCTGACAACTCGAAACATGTGCCACAAGGGGAATCGCTGCCATGTCCGGAGAACTTTCACCCATCGACACCGCCAAATTCGTCGCTGCCAAGCGGGCAGTTCAATATGTAGAAGACGGAATGCGCGTGGGGCTGGGCACCGGGTCCACCGCCGCCTGGATGGTGCGTTGCCTGGGCGAACGTGTTCGCAGCGAGGGGCTGAAGATCACTGGCGTGCCCACCAGCACCCGCACCGCCGAACTGGCGCGGCAGGTGGGGATCGAGGTGACAACGCTGGACGAGGCGAAATGGCTGGACCTGACCATTGATGGCACCGATGAATACGACCCGGATCTATGCCTGATAAAAGGGGGCGGCGGCGCGCATCTGCAGGAAAAGATCGTCGCCACGGCCTCGGACCGGATGGTGGTGATTGCCGATCCCACCAAAGGGGTCGACATGCTGGGTGCCTTCCCGCTGCCAATCGAGGTGATTCCCTTTGGCCTTCAAGCCACCAAGGGGCTGGTCGAAGAGCTGTTGGCCGCGATGGACGTTCTGGACAGCAAGGCCGTGCTGCGCGAAAAGGGCGGTGTTCCCTTCGTAACCGACGAAGGCAATCACATCGTAGACCTGCACCTGAAACGTATTCAGGATCCGCGCAAGCTGTCCATGGTGCTGAATCAGGTGCCGGGCGTGGTCGAGAACGGGTTGTTCATCGACATTTGCGACGCGGTGGTCATCGGCCATGGCGATGGCCGGGTCGAGGTGATCGACATCAACGAAGGCACCCACGAAGAAGAGCGGATCGAGTTCGCAGACAGCGCGAATATTTTCGCAGATATTTGATCCCTCTGGCTATCTGTGGCGCAGGCTCGCTGCGCGCAAACGTGAACCATGTGACATAACTGGCTCTGGAAGTCCGACGGCGTTGCCCATAGCTTCTGCCGCAATGTGATTTGCGCCCTGACGATATGGTCGGGGCTGGAAAGGCGAATGGATATGAGCGGATTTGACTATGACCTCTTTGTGATTGGTGGCGGATCGGGCGGCGTGCGCGCGGGTCGCGTGGCGGCCGAAAGCGGCGCCAAGGTCGCGCTGGCGGAAGAGTTTCGCATGGGCGGCACCTGCGTGATCCGGGGTTGCGTGCCGAAAAAGCTGATGGTCTTTGCCTCGCAATTCGGTCCCGCTGCCGATGCGGCCCGTGCCTTTGGCTGGCAGAACAATGCGCGCGGCGATTTCGATTGGACCGGCACGTTCCGGCCCACGCTTCACGCCGAACTCGACAGGCTGGAAGGTATCTATACCAAGAATCTTGGCAACTCGGGTGCTGACATTTTCCATGCTCGGGCCACGATCAAGGATGCTCATACGGTCGAACTGTCGACGGGCGAGGCCTTCACAGCCAAGCATATTCTTGTGGCGACCGGCGGTCGGCCCTTCCTGCCTGACACACCCGGTGCGCAGGAATTGGGCATCACCTCGAACGAGGTGTTCAATCTGGACGATTTCCCCAAGCGGATTCTGATCGTTGGCGGCGGCTATATCGCCTGTGAATTCGCCTGCATCTTCAACGGGCTGGGCAGCCATGTCGCGCAGTGGTATCGCGGTGCGCAAATCCTGCGCGGCTTTGATGACGAAGTGCGCGGTTTTTTGGCCGAACATATTCACGAGCGTGGCGTCGATCTGCATGTCGGTCTTGAAGTTGAACAGATGGAGCGTCGTGATGGTGCCATACTGGTCACGGGCACGGATGGACGGTCAGAGATGTTCGATCAGGTGCTGTTTGCCACCGGGCGAACGCCCAATACAGACGGGCTTGGTCTGGAAGACGTGGGCGTCAAGCTGGGTCGCGGCGGTGAAGTGGTCGTGGATGACTACAGCCAGACCTCGGTTCCGTCGATCTATGCGGTCGGGGATGTCACGAACCGGATCAATCTGACCCCGGTCGCGATCCGCGAAGGGATGGCGTTTGTTGAAACTGTGTTCAACGGCAACCCGACCAAACCAGACCACGAAAACGTCGCTTCGGCGGTGTTTACGCAGCCAGAATACGGCACGGTTGGATTGTCGGAAGAGGACGCACGTGCCCGCGAAAAGATCGATGTCTACTGCGCCGCGTTCCGCCCCATGCAAAAAAGTTTCATTGGTATGAATGAACGCGTGTTGTTCAAGTTGGTCGTCAGCCAGGAAACCCAGAAGGTTCTTGGCTGTCATATTGTGGGTGACGGGGCAGGCGAAATGATCCAACTGGTCGCTATTGCCGTGAAGATGGGGGCCACCAAGGCAGATTTTGATCGCACGGTTGCAGTTCACCCGACCATGTCGGAAGAAATCGTGCTGATGAAGTCGCCCACGCGCAGCGATTAAGCCCCAATCCGATATCGAAATGCGAATGCACAGGAAATTCAACTCGAAACGGGGCGTATCGCCCCCTCTGTGCCTTGAAATCCGGCCCGCAAAGGGTCAGGTATGACGACGAAACCATTTACGTGGAAGGAATAGGACCAGATGGCCAGCGATAATGGCGGTCCCTGGGGCGGCGGTGGAAACCGTGACGGCTCTGGTGGGCGTCCCCCCTCGAACGGTGGCGGCAACCGTGGCGGTAAAGATCAACCGCAAATGCCCGAGATTGAAGAACTGATGAAAAAGGGACAGGAGCAGTTGCGCGTCCTGATGGGCGGTCGTGGCGACAAAGGTCGCGGTGGCGGCTCAGGTGGTGGCACCGGCGGGCCCAGCTTCGGACGCGGATCGATCCTGTTGGTGGCGCTGGTCGCTGTGGCGGTCTGGGTATTTGCGAGTTTCTATCGCGTGGACACATCGGAGCAATCGGTCGAGCTTCTGTTCGGTGAACGCTATGGCGTTGGTCAAGAGGGTCTGAACTTTGCGCCCTGGCCCATTGTCACAAGGGAAATCTATCCGGTAACGCGTGAAAACGTGATCAATATTGGTGACGGCACCAATGAAGGCCTGATGCTGACGGGCGACGAAAACATCGTCGATATCGACTATCAGGTCGTCTGGAACATCTCGGACCTCGAGAAATTTGTCTTTAACCTTGCCGCGCCGGAAAACACCATTCGCGCGGTATCGGAATCGGCCATGCGCGAGATTATCGCGCGTTCGCGTCTTTCTCCGATCCTGACCTCGGATCGCGGAATCATTGCTCAGGATTTGCAAGAGCTGATCCAGTCGACGCTGGATGGGTATCAGTCCGGGGTAAACATCGTTCGGGTGAACTTTGACAAGGCCGACCCGCCTGAAGACGTGATTGACAGTTTCCGCGAAGTGCAGGCAGCCGAACAGACCCGCGACACGCTTCAGAAACAAGCCGACGCTTATGCAAACCGTGTGGTTGCAGCGGCACGTGGTGAAGCCGCACAGCTTTTGGAAGAAGCCGAAGGCTATCGCGCCCGCGTGGTCAACGAGGCCGAAGGTGAAGCCGCCCGGTTTATCGCTGTTTACGATGAGTTCGCGAAGGCTCCGGATATCACGCGAAAGCGTCTGTATCTGGAAACGATCGAGAAAGTGATGCGCAGCGTGGACAAGGTGATCCTTGACGACAATGTCGGTGGGGAAGGGGGCGTAGTGCCCTATCTGCCGCTGAACGAATTGACGCGCAAACCAGCGCAAACAACGGACGGAGGGGCGAACTGATGAAACGCACACAAATCATCCTTGTCGCCGTTGTGGCGGTGCTGTTTGGCGCGTTGCAGGCGATCTATATCGTCGATGAACGCGAGGTCGCGCTACGGCTCTGGTTTGGTGAGGTGCAGGCCGAGATCACGGATCCGGGTCTGTATTTCAAGATCCCCGTGCTGCACGAGATCGTCAAATATGACGGTCGGATCCTGCCCCTGGAAACCAGCAAACTTGAGGTGACGCCCGCGGATAGCCGGCGGCTTGAAGTTGACGCCTTCGCACGCTGGCGTATCTCGGACGCCAAGCAATTCCGCCGTGCCGTGGGAGCAAGCTCGATCGCCGGTGCACAACCGCGTCTTGAACGGATCCTGAACGCCGAACTGCGTGAGGTTCTTGGTAAAGTGAACTCTGGCGCGGTTCTGTCTGCCGACCGGGTTCTTCTGATGAACCAGATCCGCGATCAAGCCCGTACGCAGGCGGCGTCGCTGGGGGTCGAGATCATCGACGTGCGCATCAAGCGCGCCGATCTGCCCAAGCAAAACCTTGAAGCAACCTTCGAACGGATGCGTGCAGAACGTCAGCGTCTGGCCGCCGATGAAATCGCACGCGGTAACGAAGCGGCCCAGCGTTTGCGGGCCACCGCAGACCGGACCGTGGTCGAAACCGTGTCCGAGGCGCGCAAGCAGGCCCAGATCATCCGGGGTGAGGCTGACGCCCGCCGCAACGGCATTCTGGCCGATGCACTGGGTCGCGACGAGGAATTCTATGCCTTCCTGCGATCGCTGGAAGCCTATGAAAATTCGCTGCTTGGTGCCAACTCGTCGATGGTTCTGTCGCCGGACAGCGAGTTCTTCGACTATCTGAAATCGGATACGGGCCGGTGATCTCGACGGTTGTGTTTGGGATCGGGCTTGTGCTCGTGATCGAGGGGCTGGTGTTCGCACTGGCCCCTTCGCGTTTGGATGATCTTGTGGCCATGATGGCCGCAATGTCACGTGACCAGCGTCGGCTTATCGGGCTTGTGGCGCTGGCTTTGGGTGTTGTGCTGGTCTGGATGTCGCGTGGGTGATCCAGCGGAAAATATCGTTCGCGTCCAGCGTGTCACTTTGTCCATGCCGCATAATTTACTTGCTATGTGGAGCAAGTTGTTTATCGGTGCCCGAGTTCTTTGCAAAGCAGGCCTATGAAACATACCCCAGATTTTCCGCAATCATCCGATGACACGAAATCCGCGAGGGACTGGGTCAAGACCTTGGCCGCCTATCGCGAACCGAACCAGTGGCGCAGCGCGTTTGAACTGGCGGTCAGCATCGGTCCGTTCATCCTTTTGTGGGGTCTGGCGTGGTTGTCGATGTCGGTCAGTCTTTGGCTGACACTTGCGATTTCAATCGTCAACGCGCTGTTTCTATTGCGTTTGTTTACCATTCAGCACGATTGCGGCCACGGCGCGTTCTTCAAGCAACGCGCGCTCAGTGATTGGGTTGGGCGGGTGATCGGGGTTTTGACACTGACACCTTATGCTGTCTGGCGGCGCACCCATTCGATCCATCACAGCTCGGCCGGACATCTGGGCAAGCGTGGCATTGGCGACATCATGACCCTGACAGTTGACGAATATAACAGCCTGTCACGGTTCGAGCGTTTGCGGTATCGCATCTATCGCAATCCGGTTTTCCTGTTCGGATTTGGACCGGGCTATCTGTTCCTTCTGCAAAACCGCCTGCCGCTTGGCCTGATGAACAGTGCGCGGTACTGGATCAGCGCGATGGGCACCAATCTGGCCATCCTCGCCGCGCTGGTGGTGATCTGGTATTTCGGCGGCTTCTCGGCGCTTTTGCTGATCTTCTTGCCGACCACCATACTGGCCGCGACGGCTGGCATGTGGTTGTTCTATGTGCAGCACCAGTTTGAAGACACGCATTGGAGCACCGAAGAGGATTGGCAATTGCACGACGCGGCCCTTGAAGGCAGCTCGCATTATATCATGCCACCAGTGCTGCAATGGTTCAGTGCCAATATCGGTATCCACCACGTGCACCATCTTTACAGCCGCATCCCGTTCTATCGCCTGACCGAAGTGCTGCGTGACCACGCGGAACTGGCGCAGGCCAACCGCATGACCATAGCCGAAAGCCTGTCATGCGCGCGACTGCATCTGTGGGATGCGAACCGCAAGCAATTGTTGTCGTTCTCGCAGGCCCGTGCGATCTATGGCTCGGTCGCGGGTTAGAACCTGTTGGCATCCTTCCGCGTGTCACGCAGCATTACAGACGTTCACATGCCGGTGAACACTGTTCTGGAGCTTTGCTTTGCGCATTAGTCTCCCTATCTAGAGACTATTCGTGAACGGGCCGAGGCCCGAAACTGTTTCTTGAAAGGAGAGAGGTGTGAAAGTGCAGGCGATTTCCCCCGAACATGCTCAAACGCGGGGCTTACACGCTTTTGTCGGGCTTATCATGGCGTTGGCCATGATCCTTGCAACGGGCTTGCAGGCCGAGGCGCGCAGCGCCCCTGACAGCTTTGCCGATCTGGCCGAACAGGTCAGTCCGGCGGTGGTGAATATCACTACGTCGACCATCATCGCGCAAAGAACCGGCAACCAGCCTATGATCCCGGAAGGCAGCCCGTTCGAAGATTTCTTCCGTGATTTTCTGGATCGCAATCAGCCAGGCGGGCCAAATGGCAATGACAACCAGCCACGCCAGCGCCGCAGTCAGGCCCTTGGCTCGGGTTTCGTGATTTCCGAGGATGGATTCATCGTGACCAACAACCACGTCATCGATGGCGCGGATGAGATCATGATTGAGTTTTTCAACGGTGGCGGTGAATTGCCCGCCAAAGTGATTGGCACCGACCCCAACACCGACATCGCTGTTTTGAAAGTGGAAAGCGACAAGCCACTGCCTTTCGTGACCTTTGGTGACAGTGACATCATGCGCGTCGGCGACTGGGTGATGGCCGTCGGCAATCCGCTTGGGCAGGGTTTTTCGGTTTCAGCCGGGATCGTATCGCAGCGCAATCGCGAGCTGTCAGGTGCCTATGACGACTTCATCCAGACGGATGCGGCGATCAACCGCGGCAACTCGGGCGGGCCGCTGTTCAACATGGATGGCGAAGTGGTCGGGGTGAACACTGCGATCCTTAGCCCCAATGGCGGCTCGATCGGTATCGGGTTTGCAATGTCTTCAGCCGTCGTCAAACGCGTTGTGGATCAGTTGAAAGAATTCGGCGAAACCCGCCGTGGCTGGCTGGGTGTGCGCATTCAGGACATCACCGACGATATCGCCGAGGCGATGGGGCTTGAAAGCACCAACGGCGCTTTGATCACGGACGTGCCGGATGGACCGGCCAAGGATGCGGGCATTCTGCCCAATGACGTCATCCTGTCCTTCGATGGCACCGAAGTGACGAGCACGCGCGAACTTGTGCGCATCGTCGGCAATGCGCCTGTTGGCAAAGCGGTGCGCGTGGTGATCTTGCGCGAGGGGCAGACCGAAACGCTGAAAATCACGCTTGGACGTCGCGAAGATGCCAATGCAGCACCCGGCGATGCCCCGAGCGAGGACGCACCAGACGCGCCAGCAGAAGGCAAAGTTCTGGGCATGACCTTAGGTGAACTGGACGACATGCGTCGCGACGACCTTGGGTTGCCGCCTACGGCTGAAGGGCTGATCGTGCTGGACATCGACGAAGACAGCGAGGCCTTTGAAAAAGGCATTCGGGCCGGTGACGTCGTGGCTGAAGCCGGGCAAGAATCCGTCAATTCGATCGACGCGCTGGAAGCACGTCTTGAGGATGCCAAGGACGGCGGGCGTAAATCGGTGCTGCTGCTGGTGCGTCGCGACGACAACCCACGGTTCGTCGCGCTGACACTGGAATAGGCGACCGACAAAAGAAAACCCCGTGCGGCAGATGCCGAACGGGGTGGCAAGCCCGCGCCAGAGAAGCGCGGGCTTTTTCGTGGTGGTGATCTTACAGCGAGCTGATGTCAGCGCGGCACAGCCCGATATCGTCAAGCTCGCGGTCGCTCAGCTTGGCCAGGGCGTTCCGGGTCATACGGGCGTCATTCCAGACGCGGACCGTGACAACAAGTTTGCGGAACGCGGCGGACAAACGGCCGCCGAATGACGCACCGCTCACAGGGATATATGTCGTTTCGAAAGCAGCCATTTTTCGGATCCTTCTCGGTTAGATAACGGCAACAAGCACGATTGCTTTGGCGGGCATCTAGGCCCGATTTTCGAGGGCGGCAAGATCGCAAAATGCATGACTCATATGCGTTTTCTGCAACGGGTCGCAATTGGGATATGCGAAGTCGAAAACAGGCTGAATCCGTCGATTTTCGACCCGCGACATTCTGTCCGGTGGGACGGCATGTGGCTTAAAAGCCTCACGTTCCCGATCGCGCCAACGGACCTTGGGAATCACTGTCGCCGCAATTGCTTCTGGCGCGTGTTCTCGTTTCGTGCTAGTCCGGTTTGCAACAAGAGCGCCGCGCATCTGTGTGAGCGACCGGACAGAGCAGACAGGGCAGGATAGGACATGCGCGTAATTGGCATTGATCCGGGGCTTCGGAACCTTGGCTGGGGCGTGATCGACACCGATGGCACGCGGATGTCGCACGTGGCCAACGGGATTTGCCATTCGCGCACGGGCGAACTGGCCTCGCGGTTGTTGTCGCTTTATGATCAATTGTCCGAGGTGCTTGCGCTTTATGCCCCCGACACTGCCGCAGTGGAACAGACTTTCGTGAACAAGGACGCGGTTGCCACATTGAAGCTGGGGCAGGCGCGCGGGATTGCACTGCTTGTGCCGGCCAGGGCGGGGCTACCCATCGGGGAATATGCGCCCAACGCGGTCAAGAAAGCCGTGGTGGGGGTCGGACACGCTGACAAGGTGCAGGTCGAACACATGGTGAAGATGCAGTTGCCGGGTGTGCAGATCAAAGGCGCGGATGCCGCCGACGCGTTGGCGATTGCGATCTGCCATGCCTTTCACGCCGGAAGCGCCGGGCGATTGGAAGCCGCGCTCAGAAAGGCGTCAGCATGATCGGAAAGATTGCGGGACGCATCGATTATCGCGCCGAAGATCACGTGCTGATCGACGTGCGCGGCGTGGGCTATCTGGTCTATGTCTCGGACCGCACCATGGCCAGCCTGCCCGGTCCGGGCGAAGCTGTTGCACTTTACACCGAGCTGCTGGTGCGCGAAGACAATCTGCAACTATTCGGCTTCACAACGCTGGTCGAGAAGGAATGGCACCGGCTGCTCATGAGCGTGCAGGGCATCGGGGCGAAGGCGTCGATGGCGATCCTTGGCACATTGGGGCCGGACGGGGTCAGCCGCGCCATTGCGCTGGGTGACTGGAACGCGGTCAAGGCGGCCAAAGGCATCGGCCCCAAAACCGCGCAGCGCGTGGTGTTGGAGCTGAAAGACAAGGCGGCGTCTGTCATGGCGCTGTCGGGGCAGGCATCGGTTGCCACTGGCTCCTTTGTGCAGGATGACGCGGTGATCGAACCGTCCACACCCTCTGCGCCTGTCACCGCGCCCGTGTCCACAGGCAACGCCGCCGCACAATCCGAAGCTCTGTCGGCCCTGACCAACCTTGGCTACGCGCCCGGCGAGGCGGCGTCCGCCGTGGCACAGGCCTTGGGCGAGGATACGACGCTCGACACGTCCGGCCTGATCCGCGCCGCGCTGAAACTTCTTGCGCCCAAAGGGTAGGGGGCTAGAAAGAACGCATGACCGCCTCTGACCCTGTGAACACGCCGGACCCGACGCTGCGCCCCGCGCCGCGCCCGGAAGACGCGGAAGATACCAACCGCGCCCTGCGCCCGCAAACGCTGGGCGACTTCATCGGACAAGCCGAGGCGCGGGCCAACCTGCGCATTTTCATCGAAAGCGCGCGCAAGCGTGGCGAGGCGATGGACCACGTGCTTTTTCACGGCCCGCCCGGTCTGGGTAAGACGACGCTCGCGCAGATCATGGCGCGCGAGTTGGGCGTGAACTTTCGCATGACATCCGGCCCGGTGTTGGCCAAGGCCGGTGATCTGGCCGCGATCCTGACCAATCTGGAAGCCAATGACGTGTTGTTCATTGACGAAATTCACAGGCTCAATCCGGTGGTCGAGGAAGTGCTGTATCCCGCGCTGGAAGATTTCGAACTGGATCTGGTGATCGGCGAAGGCCCCGCCGCGCGCACCGTGCGGATTGAATTGCAGCCCTTCACGCTGGTGGGGGCCACCACCCGCTTGGGCCTTTTGACCACGCCGCTGCGCGACCGGTTCGGTATTCCTGTGCGGCTGCAATTTTACTCCGTCGATGAACTGCACGAGATTGTCACAAAAAACGCGATCAAGCTGGGCGCCCCTGCGGACACAGATGGCGCGCGTGAAATCGCGAAACGCGCCCGCGGCACCCCTCGGATCGCGGGGCGGCTCTTGCGCCGCGTGGTTGATTTTGCGGTGGTTGAGGGCGACGGGCGCATCACGCGCGACCTCGCCGACAATGCGCTGACGCGATTGGGCGTTGATCATCTGGGTCTGGACGGCGCGGACCGGCGCTATCTTGGCTTGATGGCCGAACATTATGGCGGCGGCCCGGTGGGTATCGAAACCCTGTCCGCCGCGCTTTCCGAAAGCCGCGATGCGCTGGAAGAGGTGATCGAGCCGTTCCTGCTGCAACAAGGGCTGATCCAGCGCACCCCGCGCGGGCGGATGCTGGGCCAGATCGCGTGGCGCCACCTTGGCCTGACTGCCCCGGCACCGCAGCAACGTGGCGAGGGACAAGGACAGCTTTTCGACGGTTGACCCTTGAAACGCGCGTCCTTTTGCGGGACATCACGGCTCAGATCAGGAGACGCAGATGACCGCCCCCCTTATGACCCCGGAAGACGTGACCGCACATTTTACCCGCGCCAATGGCGACTTCACCTTCGCCCGCTGGGGTCGCCCGATTGTGCCAGTGGTGTTCGGTGTCGAAGACGCCACGCTTGAGGTCGTCAAAGGTGCGGTCGAAGCGGTGGTCATGCTGGCCGGTCACAAGATGGCCGAAACCGACCCGGAACTGGGCGCTAACCTGATGGTGTTCTTTTTTCGCGATTGGGACGAGCTTTTGGACGTGCCGAAACTCGACGAGATGATCCCCGGACTGGTGTCGCTTGTGGCCCGGCTGAAGGCGGAAAGCGCCACCCAATACCGCGCGTTCCGGTTTGACGATGACAATGCCATCCAGGCTTGTTTTACGTTTGTCTGCATGCAAGGCGCGATGGCCGAACAACCTGCCGATACCATTGCCCTGACCCAAGCGGTTCAGGCTGTTCTGGTGTGGGGTGATGGTGCGTTTTCGACGAACAGCCCCCTTGCCCTGTTGCCTGATGGTCAGACCATCCTGCGCCCGGAGATCGCTGGGTTGATTGGGGCGTCCTATGATCCGGTGCTGCCCGCAGCCGCCAATGATCCCGCCCATGCGCTGCGCCTGTTTGCGCGGATGCAGGTGCAAGCGGCACAAGATCAGACACAGCATTAAATGCGCAGCTTTCTGGCTCTTCCCCTGCCGGATGACCTGGCCGCGCAGCTTGCCGGATTTGCCGGGCGGCTGAGGGTCGGACGTGCGATGCCCGAAGAAAACATCCACCTGACCCTGGCGTTTCTGGGTGAGCAGCCCGTCCAGGCGCTTGAAGACCTGAACACGGAGTTGGAGGTTTGGCGCGCTCCGCCTGCGACCGTTGATCTGGCCGGTCTGATCACCATGGGCGGAGTGGTGCCATCCGTTCTTGCGCTCAAGGCCGATGGGGTGGATGCGCTGCACAATCAGGTCAAACAAGTCATTCGTCGCGCCGGGATCACGCTGCCCCATAGACGGTTTCGCGGCCACGTGACGCTGGCCCGCCTTCCACACACGCCCACGGCGAACGACGCGCCGGCCCTTGGCCGCGCGCTGGAAGCCCATGGCGCGATTCGATACCCGACCGTGACGCTCGACACCCTGTCGCTTTACCGCTCCGATCTGCGCCCGGACGGCGCGCGATATCAGCGGTTGGCAGACTATCCCCTTCGCGGCTAGGGTCGGAGCGAGCAGAACCAAGAGGCCCTGATGCACCGTTTTCCCATCCGCGTTTATTATGAAGATACCGACATGGCGGGGATCGTCTACTACGCCAATTATCTGCGCTATATCGAACGCGCGCGGTCCGATTGGGTGCGTGATATCGGGATCGACCAGAACGCGATGCGCGAAGACGGTCTGGTGTTTGCGGTGCGCCGGGTCGAAGCGGACTATCTGTCCTCGGCGCGTTTTGACGAAGAGTTGCAGGTTGAAACATCTGTTCAGCAGGTCACAGGCGCGCGACTTGTGATGGAGCAGGTGGTCAAACGCGGCGAACAGCGTTTGTTTGAAGCCCTTGTCACCATCGTCTGCGTGTCGGACACCGGCCAACCTGCCCGGCTTCCGGCAAATATCCGCCGTCTGGTTCACTGACCCCACGGCTTTCATGCCGATGACGCGGTTTTGATGGCATTCCCCGTGGCAATCCGCTATGAAACGTGCAGATAAGCTGCCCAAAGAGGTGGCGGTACAGAGGCAGACATATGGAAACGGAAACGCTTCAGGCGGCGGCGGAGATCGATTTCTCCTTCCTCGCCCTTTTTCTTCGCGCGACATTCACGGTCAAGCTGGTGATGCTGATTTTGATTGCGGCTTCTATCTGGTCGTGGGCGATCATCATCACGAAACACATGGCGTTTCGCCGCGCGCGCGCTGATGCCGCGTCGTTCGACCGCAAGTTCTGGTCGGGCGAACCGCTGGACGAGTTGTTTGACCAGATCGGACCAACGCCCAGTGGATCGGCGGAAAAGGTCTTTTCCTCAGGAATGCTGGAATGGCGGCGCAGCCACAGGGCCGATGGCGGGTTGATCGCCAACGCGCAATCCCGCATCGACCGATCGATGGACGTGGCCATCGCCAAGGAAGGCGAAGAGCTGAACAAGGGGCTGAGCTTCCTGGCGACTGTAGCTTCGACCGCACCGTTTGTGGGACTGTTCGGCACCGTCTGGGGCATCATGAACGCCTTTGTCGAAATTGCGCAGCAGCAGAATACCAACCTGGCCGTCGTCGCCCCCGGCATCGCCGAGGCGCTTCTGGCGACCGGTCTGGGCCTTCTGGCCGCCATCCCGGCGGCGGTATTTTACAACAAGCTGAGCGTGGACAGCGACAATATCCTGGCAAGCTATGAAGCCTTCGCAGACGAGTTCGCCACCATCCTCAGCCGCCAGCTGGACAGCTGATATGGGCGCGGGTGTGCAACAAGGTGGGGGCGCGGATCGACGCGCCCGGCGCGGTCGCCGTCGCGGCAAACATCGCCGCGTGATGGCCGAGATCAACATCACGCCCTTCGTGGACGTGATGCTGGTGTTGCTGATCATCTTCATGGTTGCCGCGCCTTTGATGGTTGTGGGCGTACCGGTGGAACTGTCCAAGACGGCCGCCAAATCGCTGGACGCGCCCGAGGAAGAACCGCTGGCGATCACCATCACCGAAGACGGCCAGATCTTCCTGCAAACCACAGAGATCGCGCAGGGTGAACTGATCACCAAGCTGCGCGCGGTAGCTGCGGAACGCACAGATAACAAGGTGTTCTTGCGTGCTGATGGGCAGGTGGAATGGGATGCGATTGCCAAGGTGATGGGTGCGCTGAATGCGGCCGGGTTTACCTCGATCGGGTTTGTGACCGAAGGTGGCGGGCCAAGTCTGACCGGCACGGACAACTAGGGCAGGCATATGCGCAGAGGTCTTTACATCTCGGCATCTGTTCACGGGATCCTGATCCTGTGGGTGCTTTTTGGCGGAGTTTTTAACTTCTCGCGCGATGATCAGCTTGTGCAGGTGTCCGATGTCTCGATCCTCTCGGAGGACGAATTCGCGGCGTTAAGTGCGCCGCGTGGCGAGACCGCGACCGAGGGGGACACCCCGCCCGCACCGCGTCCGACGCCTGAGCCTGAGCCTGCGCCAGAACCGGCCCCCGAGCCAGAACCGGCCCCCGAGCCTGCACCAGCACCAGCACCAGAGCCTGCACCAGCACCAGAGCCGGAACCTGCGCCAGAGCCGGAACCAACTCCCGAACCCGAACCGGAAACGGCCCCTGAGCCTGAAACGGCGCCGCCCGCACCCGCGCCGCGCGTGGCCCCGACGCCTGCGCCTGAACCGGAAACGCCGGTCGAGGAAGCACCCGAGGTTGTTGAAGCCCCCGAACCCTCACCCGAGCCGACACCGGAACCCCTGCCCGAAGAGGTAACACCGACCGCGCCGCCGGAAGCCTCGACCGAGATTGTGACAGAGGCCGAGGAGCCGGTGGAAGATCCATCGCTGGCCCCGGCAACCTCGTCGCGTCCGAAAACACGCCCAAGCCGCCCCGCGCCCGTGGAAACCGCCGAACCGGCAACACCTGTCGAGACGCCCACCGAAGCGCCGACGCCCGCCAACAATGCCGCCGCTGTGGCGGCTGCGGTGGCCGATCAGGTGGCCGGTGGGGAAACCGATACACCCGCGCAGGACGTGCCCGAGGGTCCGCCGCTGACTCGCGGTGAAAAGGACGGGTTGCGCGTGGCGGTCAGTCGCTGCTGGAACCTTGGGTCAAGCTCGACGGACGCGATGTCCACGACAGTGGTCGTCATGGTGTCGATGAGCCGCGATGGCAGGCCGGAAGGCATCCGTATGGCGTCCTGGGACGGTCCTTCCGAGGCCGCCGCGAACACCGCCTTCCAGGCCGCACGGCGCGCGATCATCCGCTGTGGTGCGAACGGGTTCGACCTGCCTGCCGAGAAATATGGCCAGTGGCAGGATATCGAAATGACCTTCAACCCCGAGAATATGAGGATCAAATGATGCCTCGGACGCTCGAAATATGTGTCGATACGATCGACGGGGCAATCGCCGCTCAAATTGGTGGTGCGGATCGGATCGAGCTGTGCGCGGCGCTGTCCGAAGGCGGACTGACCCCCACGGCTGGATTGATGATCGCAGCATCGCAACTGGACGTGCCGTGCTATGCGATGATCCGCCCCCGCTGTGGTCTGTTCACCTATTCGGAGGCGGATGTGCAGGTGATGCTGGATGACATCGCCGCGGTGAAAGAGGCCGATTTGGCAGGCGTTGTCCTTGGGGCGCAAAAGCCAGATGGCACATTGGATACTGCCGTGCTTGGCCGCCTGCTGGCCGCTGCCGAAGGGTTGGGCGCGACGCTGCATCGGGTGATTGACGTGGTGCCGGATCCGATGGTCGCAGTGGATCAGGCCGTCGCTCTGGGGTTCGAGCGCGTTCTGACCTCGGGTGGGGCCGCAACGGCGGTGGAGGGTGCAGCTGGGATTTGTGCTATGGTCCGGCGCGCCGCCGGGCGCGTCTCCGTCATGGCCGGCAGTGGGCTGACAGAAGACAATATTTCTGATTTCGTGGCGCAGACAGGTGTTCATGAGGTTCATGCCTCCTGCGCTGTGGCGGTGACGGGAGAGGAGAGTTTTTCAAATTTCTCCCCTGCCGGTGGCCGCAAGATAACGTGTATGAACCGGGTGAAACAAATGAAGAGGGAATTGGTCGGATGAGCGTGAAACTCAAGAAACTGATCCTCGAACGATCGGTCGGGGCGGTTGTGGCTGTTCTGATCGCGGCAGTCATAGGTGTTCTGGGGCTGACACGGCCAGCAGAGGCGCAAGGGCCGTTGCGGATCGAAATCACCGATGGTGTGATCGAACCCTTGCCCTTCGCCGTGCCTGATTTTCAGGCCGAGAATGGTGCGGCAGGCGAATATGCACGATCCATCGCGCGGGTGGTAGCGGCGGATCTGTCCGGCACCGGGCTGTTTCGTGAAATTCCCGCAGACGCGTTCGTGTCAGGCATCACGAGTTTTGCCAGCCCGGTCGCTTATGCGGACTGGAAGGCGATCAACGCACAGGCGTTGATCACCGGGGCCGTTTCGGCCTCGGGTGACAGCCTGAATGTGAAATTCCGGGTCTATGACGTGTTTTCCGGCCAACCGCTGGGCGAAGGGCTTCAGTTCTCGGGCGCGATCAGTTCCTGGCGCCGGGTGGCCCATAAGGTCGCTGACATCGTTTACAGCCGTATCACCGGTGAAAGCGGCTATTTCGACAGCCGCGTTGTATTCGTTGCGGAAACCGGCCCGAAGAACGCCAAGCGCAAGCGGTTGGCGGTCATGGATTACGACGGGGCAAATGTTCAGTATCTGACCGACAGCTCGGCCCTGGTTCTGGCACCGCGTTTCTCGCCCACCGGCGACAGGGTGCTTTACACCAGCTACGAAACGGGCTTCCCGCAAGTGTATATTCTTGATGTGGCCACCGTTGGACGTCAGGCACTGTCGCAGCAGCAAGGCACGATGACCTTTGCGCCGCGCTTCTCGCCCGATGGCGGCACGATTGTCTATTCACTGTCAACGGGGGGCAACACGGACATCTATGCGATGGACATCAATGGCGGTAATCCACGTCGGCTGACCTCGACCCCGTCGATCGAAACCGCGCCAAGCTATTCGCCCGATGGCAGCCAGATCGTCTTTGAAAGCGACCGGTCCGGCACGCCGCAACTTTATGTCATGCCCGCCGGTGGCGGCGAGGCGACACGGATCAGCTTCGGGCAGGGGCGCTATGGCACACCGGTCTGGTCGCCGCGTGGCGATCTGATCGCCTTCACCAAGCAAAACGCGGGCCGGTTCCATATCGGCGTCATGCGCACCGACGGATCCGAAGAACGTCTGTTGACCGCCTCCTTCCTGGATGAAGGCCCCACTTGGGCACCGAACGGGCGCGTGATCATGTTCACCCGCGAAAGCCAGGGCGCGTCGGGAGCACCGTCGCTGTATTCTGTTGATATCTCTGGCCGCAACCTGCGGCGCGTGGTGACGGAAGGGGCGGCGTCCGACCCGGCATGGTCGCCGCTTTTGAAATAAGCGCATTATTGCGCAGCGATCGGCGCGGACCAGCAGGCATGCGCCGATCCGTTTCCAAACGGGATTTTTGCTGCTAGGATTGCGCCAACGAGCAACAATTTGCCTGCCCACGACAGGGGCACGCGAGAAAATGGACACAGGAACGATCATGAAACGTATTGCAATTGCTACGCTGGTTGTGGGCGCGCTGACGCTTTCGGCCTGCTCTAAGAACCGCCTTGGTGATCAGTATGGCGCAAACGGCGCGTCTGGCGATTTTGTCGCGGGTAGCCCGTCTGACCCCCGGTCGCCGGCATATTTCCAGCAGACCATCGGGGACCGTGTGCTGTTCGCGGTGGACCAGTCCTCGATCAATCCGGAAGGCATTGACCTTTTGACCAAACAGGCGGCGTGGCTGATGGAAAACACCGCCTATACCGCCGTGATCGAAGGTCATGCGGATGAGCAGGGCACACGGGAATACAACCTTGCACTGGGTGCGCGTCGCGCGTCTGCCGTGCAGAACTTCCTGATCGAACGCGGCGTAGCCCCGAACCGACTTCAGACCGTCAGCTATGGCAAGGAACGCCCGCTTGAAATCTGCTCGGACGAGCTTTGCTATGCCAAGAACCGTCGCGCGGTGACCGTTCTGGCCGCCGGCGCCGCCACAAGCTGAACCTAGATCGTTTGAAGGAGGGTCAGATGTCGCCTTTCCCCCGGCTGTCCGCCATTGCCCTGTCCGTATCCATCGCGCTGGTGTCCCCAGCCTTGGCACAGGACCGGGCGCAGTCACTTGCCGATATCCGGCAAGAGCTGTCGATGCTTTATGTCGAAGTTCAAAAGCTTAAGACCGAGCTGTCCACCACGGGCGCGGGCAGCATTGCGACGGGCTCTGGCAGTCTGACCGAACGCGTCGCGACCATCGAAAGCGAATTGTCGCGGCTGACCGGGCAGACCGAACAGCTTCAGTTCCGCATCGACTCGATTGTCAAGGACGGCACCAATCGCATTGGCGATCTGGAGTTCCGTCTGGTCGAGTTGGAAGGTGGCGATGTCTCGAAGCTTGGCGAAACCTCGACCTTGGGCGGCGGCGAAGTTCCGGCCGCCCCGGCCACGGCCCCTGCACCAGCCCAGCCGTTGACGACGGAGATGGCGGTGGGTGAAAAGCAGGATTTCGAAGCGGCAGGAGCGGCGCTGGAGGCTGGCGACTTCGATCAAGCCGCCGCACTTTATGAAACCTTCATCGAAACTTACCCCGGTGGTCCCTTGACCGCCGAGGCGCATTTCCAGCGTGGCGAGGCGCTGACTGGCAAAGGCGACATCAAATCGGCCGCGCGGTCTTATCTGAACGCTTTTTCCGGTGCGCCCAACAGCGATCGCGCGCCTGACGCGCTGTTCCGTCTGGGCAATGCGCTGGGTGCGCTGGGCCAAACCTCGGAAGCCTGTGCAACGCTGGCCGAAGTCGGCAAACGCTTCCCCGGCACACCGGCGGTAGAGGATGCAGCGGCCGCACGTGCAAGCCTTGGGTGCCAATGACGCCTGAAGGATGCATCGCTGATGCCCTCGACCGGGTCCGCGCAGGCGGGCCCGTTTTGCGTTTGGGTGTGGCCGTATCAGGCGGTGGGGACAGCATGGCGCTGCTTTTGCTGGCGCGGGACTGGTGCGCGAAACATGGTGCCGGGCTTTACGCGGCGACGGTCGATCACGGTCTGCGCGCGGACGCGGCGCAGGAGGCGCGGTTCGTGCAGGGCAGTTGTGCGGAGATGAACCTGCCGCACCGGATATTGGCATGGAACGCGACGCCCGAGGGCAATGTGCAGGATGCGGCCCGCCGGGCGCGATATGACCTGTTGGCCGACTGGGCGCGGACCGAACGGCTTGATGCGGTGCTGTTGGGGCATACTGCCGATGATCAGGCAGAAACCTTTCTGATGCGATTGGCGCGCGGGTCGGGTGTCGACGGGCTTTCCGCCATGCGTGACGATTGGCGCGACCGGGGCGTGCGCTGGATGAGACCCCTGTTGCCGGTCGCGCGGGCGGCGTTGCAAGAGGTTCTGACCATGCGCGGGCAGGGCTGGGTGGACGACCCGTCCAATGACGACCCAAGCTATGACCGTGTTAAAATGCGCCGAGCGTTGCAGGACCTGCCGCAGATCGGGTTGACACGCGGGCGGCTGACAGACACCGCGCATCGCATGTCGCTGGCGCGGGATGCCCTGTCCTGGCTGGCCCATGATGCCGCCCGCAGGCTGGCAGAAGTGAAGGGCGGGGATGTGAAATTTGCTCTGCCGGGGTTCTCTGAATTGCCCGATGAAACCCGCCACCGTCTGCTGGCTCATGCGATTAACTATGTCTCATCGACCCCGTATCGCCCGCGTTATGACGCTTTGCGGAGTCTGGAGGCCGAAGTGATGGCGGGGCAGACCCGCACCTTGCAGGGCTGTCTTGTGTCGCGCGGGCCCGACAGGTTTGTGATCGGGCGCGAGTTGCGCGCGGTCGAGAGCGTCGCATCCCGGCCCGGTGCGCTGTGGGATCACCGCTGGATCATGGACGCGCCACGTCACTCCGATGTGGCGGGATTGCAGGTCAGGGCCTTGGGCGACGGCATTCATTTCTGCAAGGATTGGCGGTCGTCGGGTCTGGCCCGAAACACTCTGATGACAACGCCCGCGTTATGGCAGGATGACAGGCTGATCGCCGCCCCGTTGGCCGGTTTTGGCGATATTTATCTGTTAATCCGCGCGCCAGTCGTAGAAGATTTCCTATCAACCATTTTATCGCATTGAACATACTGCATTCATCCCTATTTTAGAGTGGCAGCGTGCGGACCGGTGGTTCTGCGCTCTGTCGCCATGGCATTCAAAGGAGATACCCTTGGGCAACGCGAGAAATTTCGCCTTCTGGATCGTTTTGTTCCTGCTGATCCTGGCTTTGTTCAACCTGTTTTCGAACGGGCAGGCAGGGCTGGCAGCATCGCAGGTCAGCTATTCGGAATTTGTGACCTCTGTCGAAGGGGACGAGGTCAAGACCGCGACCATCGACGGTGAAAAAGTTATCTATCAATCCGCAGATGGGAAGATGTATCAGACCATCGTGCCGCGCGACGCCGAAGTGTCGAACTTGCTGCTGGACAATGGGGTCGAACTGAAGGCTGAACCGCAACAGCAATCGGGCTTCATGAGCCTTATGACATTGCTTCTGCCGGTGATCCTGCTGATCGGGTTCTGGTTCTTCATGATGAACCGGATGCAAGGTCGCGGGGGCGGTGGAGCCATGGGGTTTGGCAAATCCAAGGCCAAGATGCTGACCGAACGTGAAGGTCGTGTGACCTTTGACGACGTGGCCGGCATTGATGAAGCCAAAGAAGAGCTGGAAGAGATCGTGGAGTTCCTGCGCAACCCGCAGAAATTCAGCCGCCTTGGCGGCCAGATTCCTAAAGGGGCGCTGCTTGTTGGCCCTCCGGGAACCGGTAAAACGCTGCTGGCCCGCGCAATTGCCGGCGAGGCAGGGGTGCCATTCTTCACCATCTCAGGTTCCGATTTTGTAGAGATGTTCGTGGGCGTCGGCGCAAGCCGTGTGCGTGACATGTTCGAGCAGGCCAAGAAAAACGCGCCCTGCATTGTCTTTATTGACGAGATTGACGCCGTGGGTCGGTCGCGTGGCGCAGGCTATGGCGGCGGAAATGACGAGCGCGAACAGACGTTGAACCAGCTTCTGGTCGAGATGGACGGATTCGAGGCCAACGAGGGTGTGATCATCCTTGCCGCGACCAACCGTCGCGATGTGCTGGACCCTGCGCTTCTGCGTCCGGGCCGTTTTGACCGTCAGGTCACTGTGCCCAATCCCGACATCAAAGGTCGCGAGAAAATTCTGGGCGTTCACGCCCGCAAGGTGCCTTTGGGTCCCGACGCCGACATGCGCATCATCGCGCGTGGCACACCGGGCATGTCGGGCGCTGATCTGGCGAACCTGGTGAACGAAGCTGCCTTGATGGCCGCCCGTGTGGGCCGCCGATTTGTCACTATGGAAGATTTCGAGAACGCGAAAGACAAGGTGATGATGGGGGCGGAGCGTCGCTCCATGGTTCTGACCGACGACCAGAAGGAAAAAACCGCTTATCACGAGGCCGGTCACGCCGTGGTTGGGATGTCGCTTCCGCAATGTGATCCGGTCTATAAAGCCACGATTATCCCGCGCGGTGGTGCGTTGGGTATGGTTGTGTCGCTGCCCGAAATTGACCGGTTGAACTGGCATAAGTCGGAATGCGAAGAAAAGCTGGCCATGACTATGGCAGGCAAGGCCGCCGAGATCATCAAATATGGTGAAGAGAATGTCTCGAACGGGCCAGCAGGTGATATCCAGCAGGCATCGGGTCTGGCGCGCGCGATGGTGATGCGCTGGGGCATGTCCGAGAAGGTCGGCAATATCGACTATGCCGAAGCGGCCGAAGGCTACTCTGGCAACACGGCGGGCTTCTCGGTTTCGGCACATACCAAAGAGCTGATCGAGGAAGAGGTAAAGCGCTTCATCCAACAAGGCTATGAGACCGCCCATAAAATCCTGACAGAGAAAAAGGATGAATGGGAAAATCTGGCGCAAGGTCTTCTGGAGTATGAAACCCTGACCGGCGAGGAAATCAAACGCGTGATGCGGGGCGAGCCGCCCACGAAAAGCGAGGATGACGACACGCCCGACGAAGGCAGCGCGCCGTCGGTCACGGCGATACCTAAAACCAAACCGCGGGCGAAACCAGCAGGCGAGGGCGACTTGGAGCCTGAACCCACCACCTGAACGCGGATCATTACAGGCCAAGCCCCCGAACGGATCACTCCTTCGGGGGCTTTTTCGTGGTTTTGAGTTTGCGCAGGAAACGGGTCGATATGATCACGACACATGCTCACCTTCAGGGAAAGGAGGGCGCGATCATGCTTCCGACAACTCTGGCATTGCTTCTGTTTCTGGCACCGCTGGCCTACAGCCCTGGGCCCGGCAACATGGTTTTCGCGGCCATGGGCGCGCGGTTCGGTCTGCGTGCCACCTTGCCCGCCAACCTCGGCTATCACGTTGCGACATGGATCGTGACTTTCGGCCTTGGGCTGGGGTTCTCGACTTTGGTCGCCACGGCGCCGGCCTTGTTTGAGGTGCTCAGGTGGGCGGGGGCTGCCTATGTGGCGTGGCTGGCGTGGACCTTCCTTCGCGCCGGTCTTTCCGGGGCGGGCCGAGACTTGGGGGTTATCGGCGTTCTGGACGGTGCCTTGCTGCTGGTTCTGAACCCGAAAGCCTATGTGATCATCGCCCTGATGTTCAGCCAGTTCCTGACCGCGTTTCCGATCCCACATCTTGCCGCCGTGTTGTGGATCACGACCATATTCACGCTGAACAACCTTTTGGCGTTCCTGTTCTGGACAATTGTCGGTGATGGTCTCTTGGCCCGGTTCAGACACCGCGATCATGCGCGCCTGCTGAACGGGGCATTCGCCGTGATACTGGGTCTTGTCGCGGTCTGGCTGTTTGTGGCAGGCCGCGCGGCGGTCTAGCAATTGCCGCCCCGACTTGGAGTTCGGGGCGACAGGTGTTCCAGAAAATCAGAAACATTCCATAGCGATTTTCAGGTCAGATCACGACCACATCCAGCGGCGGGAACCCGTTGAAGCACACGCTGGAATAGGTCGAGGTATAGGCACCGGTGTTGCGGATCAACACTCGATCCCCCGCTTTCAGGGTCATCGGCAGATGAACCGGGCGCTTTTCATAGAGCACGTCTGCGCTGTCGCAGCTTGGCCCGGCCATGACGCATGGCCCCATCGGCTCGCCATCGCGCGGGGTTTCGAACTGATAGCGGATCGCCTCGCCTTCGGTTTCGGCAAGGCCCGAGAACCGCCCGATGTCGAGATACACCCAACGGTGCATGTCACGGTCGGATTTGCGGCTGACCAGCATGACTTCGGCCACGATCACGCCAGCCTCGGCCACCATACCGCGCCCCGGCTCGGCCATCACCTGCACCTTGTCGCCAAAGCGCTCGGTCACAAGGTCGATAACCTGACGGGCATAGATTTCGGGCGCGTCAATCGCTTCGCCATAGAAGGCTGGGAAGCCACCGCCGATGTTCAGAACGGACACGGCATGGCCCGCTGCGTGGGCTGCACGCCAGATCTCGGCCATCACGTTCAGCATCGGCACCCACATCTTGGCGCGGCGGGTCTGTGATCCGACATGGAACGAGAATCCGACGGGGTTTAGCCCAAGTTCTTTGGCATAGCCCAGAAGCGCCATGGCGGTGTCGCGGTCACAGCCAAATTTGCGCGTCAGCGGCCAGTCGGCCTGGGAAGCTTCGACGATCAGACGAATATAGACCGACGCGCCCGGTGCGTTCTCAGCGATCTTCTCAAGCTCCTCCTGCGCGTCTGCGGCGAACAGGGTGATGCCTTGCTGGTGTGCCCACGCGACATCCGATGCCCGTTTGACTGTGTTTCCGAAGGAAATATCCTGCGGCCGCGCACCTTCTTCAAGGCATAGCGAAATCTCACCTTTCGAGGCGGCGTCGAAATGGCTGCCAAGTTCGACAAGACGGGCAATGATTTCGCGCGCCGGGTTTGCTTTCACGGCATAATGGATACGGGCGTGGCCCAGACCGGATTGCAGCGCGTTGTATTGTTGTTCGACCCGGTCGAGGTCCATGACCAATGTGGGACGGTCAAATTGCTGGCTGGCGACAAAAGCGTCCAGTCGGGACGGGACAGCAACAGGGGAAGGCGCACCAGCGCCAACGAAATGCATCATGGTCATCTCCAAAAGACCCGGCCATAACGAAAATCGTCGAAGACCGCTCAGTTCCAAGGGAGACGTTACCGTCGCTACGTAAACACGTGGGCGTAGATGCTTCCGGCCAGAGGCGCGTGCGTTGGCGTCTATGTCGCGCAAATGTCCTGAAAAAAGATTCGATGCAAGACCAAAAAATCGCGGCACGAGATTTTTTTTGCCACCCGGCGCAACAGCGTGTCCGGGCGACACAGGTTCTGCCAGACAATCCGTGGTTCGAGCCGTATCTTTGGACCTGTCGCCTTGAGCTAGCGGCCGCTCTGCGTCACTCTGCTGTTGATTGGAAGGAGGCTTTCATGCCCGCGCTTATCCCAACAGACTACCACGGTCAGATTACATGGCTGGGAAAGACCATCGACCGGGACCAGACATTGGCATCGGTCGCCTGCGATGCGGTCCAGCTCACCTATGCGGGTGTAACGGGCGAGGCGCGGTCTGGCCTGACGCGCAAGTCATGCGCCAGGATGCGCGCGCAATATCCGGTGAACACCGAAATTCGGAATGTCCGCCAATTGTCGATCCTCTGCGCAGAGGAGCTCGCGTTGATTGCACAAGCGATGGAGATCGACGAGATAAACCCCGAATGGCTGGGCGCGTCCATGATCATTTCCGGTCTGCCGGACTTCACCCATACCCCGCCGTCTTCCCGTCTTGTCGCGGAAAACGGCACCTCGCTGACCATCGATATGGAAAACAGGCCCTGCAATTTCCCGGGTCAGGAGATCGAGCGCCATCTGCCGGGAAAAGGGCACGCCTTCAAGGCGGCAGCAGCGGATCGTCGCGGCGTCACGGCCTGGGTCGAGCGCGAAGGCGATCTTCGCACAGGCGATGCATTGCGTCTTCACGTCCCATTCCAACGCACATGGCAACCTGACCGTTAAGCCGTGCCGTTGAAGAAAGAGTGTCGCTGTCGAGATCTGGCTGCCCGATTGAAAACGACGAACTGGATTTCGACGAATTCCACGGCAAACATGTCGGATTCCACCCTATGAGATGATATCGGGGCAGATAAGTATCGGGAAGAAAAATGGTCGCAGGATCAACAGGGCTGCGATCTGACCTGAACAACAGCGCACGAATCTGAAGGATCTGCCATGAGCTATAAATCCGACATCGAAATTGCCCGCGAAGCCAAGAAACGCCCGATTCAGGAAATCGGCGACAAATTGGGCATTCCGACCGAACACTTGCTGCCCTTTGGCCATGACAAGGCGAAGGTCAGTCAGAATTTCATCAATTCAGTTCAGTCCAACGATGATGGCAAGCTGATCCTTGTGACCGCGATCAACCCAACACCGGCCGGTGAGGGTAAGACAACCACCACCGTGGGTCTGGGCGATGGTCTGAACCGCATCGGCAAGAAAGCGATGGTCTGCATTCGCGAAGCGTCGCTTGGGCCGAACTTCGGCATGAAGGGCGGGGCTGCGGGTGGCGGTTACGCGCAGATCGTGCCGATGGAGGATATGAACCTGCACTTCACCGGCGACTTCCACGCCATCACCTCGGCCCATTCGCTGCTGTCGGCGATGATCGACAACCACATCTATTGGGGCAATGAGCTTCAGATTGATGAACGCCGCGTGGCCTGGCGCCGTGTGGTCGACATGAACGACCGCGCGCTGCGCGATATCGTGTGTTCGCTGGGCGGCGTCTCGAACGGTTTTCCACGTCAGACCGGATACGACATCACCGTCGCTTCGGAAGTGATGGCAATCCTGTGTCTGTCGAACAATCTTGAAGATCTGCAAAGACGTCTGGGCGATATCATCGTGGCTTATACGCGCGAACGCACGCCGATCTATTGCCGCGATATTGGTGCCGATGGCGCGATGACTGTGCTGCTCAAGGACGCGATGCAACCCAATCTGGTGCAGACGCTGGAGAACAACCCCGCCTTCGTGCATGGTGGCCCTTTCGCCAACATCGCGCATGGCTGTAACTCGGTCATCGCGACGAAAACCGCGATGAAACTGGTGGATTATGTCGTGACCGAAGCCGGTTTCGGCGCCGATCTGGGTGCCGAGAAGTTCATGAACATCAAGTGTCGTAAAGCAGGCATCGCCCCCAGCGTTGTGGTTCTGGTTGCCACCGTGCGCGCGATGAAGATGAACGGCGGCGTGGCCAAGGCCGATCTGGGCGAAGAAAACGTCTCAGCGGTCGAGGCAGGGTGCCCCAACCTTGGCCGTCACATCGAGAACCTGAAATCTTTCGGCGTGCCGGTTGTCGTCGCGATCAACCACTTTGTCACAGATACGGATGCAGAAGTGCAGGCGGTGAAGGATTATGTCGGCGAACACGGTTCGGAAGCCATCGTCTCACGCCATTGGGAACTTGGTTCGGAAGGGTCCGAGGCGCTGGCCCGCCGCGTGGCCGAAGTGGCCGATGCGGATGTGGCCAGCTTTGCGCCGATCTATCCAGACGAAATGCCCTTGTTCGAAAAGATCGAAACGATCGCCAAACGGATCTATCGCGCCGATGAAGTTCTGGCTGACAAGAAAATTCGTCAGCAATTACGCGATTGGGAAGAGGCCGGGTATGGCAACCTGCCGGTCTGCATGGCGAAAACGCAATACAGCTTCTCGACCGATCCCAACCTGCGCGGCGCGCCCACTGGCCATTCGGTGCCGGTGCGCGAGGTGCGTCTGTCTGCGGGCGCCGGCTTCATCGTCGTCGTGTGCGGCGAGATCATGACCATGCCCGGCCTGCCGCGCCAACCCGCCGCGCTGACCATCGGGTTGAACGCTGACGGCGAAATCGAGGGGCTGTTCTGATCAAGGAAGCGGCGCGGCGCGGGGCTTGCCTGTTGCTGCGCCCCGACCTGTTCTGATACCGGTCTGCCAAAGACCAAATTACACCACAAAAGGAGAGGGCGATGTCAGCTCAGATCATTGACGGCAAGGCTTTTGCTGCAACCGTGCGCGAAAAGGTCGCTGCCCATGTGACGCGTATCAAAGACGAAAATGGCATCACGCCCGGTCTGGCTGTCGTTTTGGTGGGTGAAGACCCCGCCAGCCAGGTCTATGTCCGCTCGAAAGGCAAGCAGACCATCGAAGTCGGCATGAACAGCTACGAGCACAAGCTGGATGCAGACACGTCCGAGGCAACATTGCTGGCCCTGATCGACAAGCTGAACAATGACCCGGAAGTGCATGGTATCCTTGTGCAATTGCCACTACCTGGCCACCTGAACGAAGACCTTGTGATCAATTCGATAGATCCAGCCAAAGATGTGGACGGGTTCCATATTTCAAATGTCGGGCTGTTGGGGACGGGTCAGAAATCCATGGTGCCTTGCACGCCGCTGGGCTGTCTGATGATGCTGCGCGGCCACCTGGGGTCGCTGTCCGGGTTGGACGCGGTGGTGATCGGTCGCTCGAACATCGTCGGCAAGCCCATGGCCCAACTGCTGCTGGGCGACAGCTGCACCGTGACCATCGCGCATAGCCGCACCAAAGATTTGCCGGACGTGGTGCGTCGCGCCGATATCGTGGTGGCCGCCGTCGGGCGTGCCGAGATGGTTCCGGGCGATTGGATCAAACCCGGTGCCACCGTGATCGACGTGGGCATCAACCGCATCGACGCGCCCGAAAAGGGAGAGGGTAAGACCCGGCTGGTGGGCGATGTACATTTTGACAGCGCCGCCAAAGTAGCCGGTGCCATAACGCCGGTGCCGGGCGGGGTTGGCCCGATGACGATTGCCTGCCTTCTGGCCAACACGTTGACAGCCTGTTGTCGGGCCAATGGACTGGTTGAGCCTGAGGGTTTGACCGCCTGAGGCGGAGGTTATTCACAGCATCTTGGGGGCGGGTTCTGATCTGCCCCTTTCTACATGCGCAGACCCGTGTGTTGCAGACTTGGCACTCTATTTTCGCAGCCCAATAAAATCGATTCGCACTAGCAAATATTCTGTTAACCTTTTCAGCGCTAACGCGACGCCAAAAGTCGCGGGCAATTGAGCAGTTCATCGTGGCCAACGCGTCACGAAAACAGGGCGTCAAAAGAGCGCCGCAGGTAGAGCATGTCTATTTCCATATACGGGGCATTTCGCTCCGACACGACGATGTCCAACGATACGGCGACCTATGCCACGATCGGGTCACGGTTCCGGATCAGTTCCTACAGCAAAATCTCCATCTCGGATGGGGCTGATGGCACGATCATTTCAGGCGATAACGTCATCAATGAATCCCCCAACGATCCAAGCCAGACGTATAACGGAGAAGTCTTCATCTGGGATTACACGATCCAGGTGACAGACGGGTCAAACATCTATGAAGTCGGGGTCATGGATTGGGATGCGAACGGCAACGGCTCGTTCCAGTGGCCCGGTGCTGAACAGGGCTACTTCATCGCTTTTCTGAATGGTGATATTCCGCCGTTGAACACAAACCTGCGGGTCGTCGCGGTCACGGATAACGGCCCGTCGATCCCTGCCAGTTCTGTGGTGCCCTGTTTTGTCGTTGGCACGATGATCGACACACCGCATGGTCCCCGCCAGATCGAGACACTTGGTGTCGGCGACGAGGTGTTGACGCTGGACAATGGGCCGCAGAAAATTCGCTGGATCGGCAAGCGTGAACTCAGCCTTCGGGAGCTTTTGAAGAAACCCAAGCTGACACCGATCCGCATCACCGCAGGTGCATTGGGGGCCAACTTGCCCTTGCGCGATCTCTGCGTGTCACCACAGCACCGTGTGCTGGTCCGTTCACCCATTGCGAAACGGATGTTTGGCGGGGAAGAGGCATTGATCCCGGCCCATAAGCTGATCGAAATCCCCGGCATCTTTATCGACACGGTGGATGCGCCGGTCACATATATGCATATGCTTTTCGACAGCCACGAGATCGTGTTGTCGGAAGGGGCACCGACAGAAAGCCTGTTTACCGGCAAGGAGGCCCTGAAAAGCGTGGGCGATGCAGCCTATGACGAGATTATGACCTTGTTTCCCGAACTGGCAGCGGCGGATTATGTGCCCAGAATGGCGCGGTTCTGTCCGCCCAAGGGCAAGCATATGAAAACGCTCGTGCGCCGTCATGTCAGCAATCAAAAGCCGCTTCTGGCGATGCAGTAACCGCTCCGTGGCCTGTGGTTTGACCTAATCAGTGAATTTAGGTGCGCGTTTTTGCATTCCGGCCACCACAGCTTCCATCTGATTGGGTTTGCCCATCAGCCCCTCCTGCACGCGGCTTTCCGCGATCAACGTGTCCTTGACCCCCGTCAGCTCCGTATCCCGGATCAGGGCCTTGGCGGCCCGGATGGCGTCGGGGGATTTCTGCGCAATCTCGGCGGCAAGCGCTTGCGCCCGCTTCAGTGGTGTATCTGACAGTTCCGTCACAAACCCCCAGTCCAGCGCCTGTTGAGCCTCGAATTGCTCGGCGGAATAGGTCAGCTTGCGGATCACATCGCCCCGTGCCAGCCGCCGCATCAGAACCATACCGCCCATGTCGGGAATGATGCCCCAGCGGCCTTCCATGATGGAAAAGCGCGTATCGGGCGCGGCGATGCGCAGGTCGGCGCCCAGCATGATCTGGAACGCGCCGCCAAAGGCATAGCCATGCACAGCGGCGATCACCGGTTGTGGCATCTCGGCCCAGACCATGGAGGCGGCTTGAAACAGGTTTGAATTGCCATGCGTGCGCTCAAGGAACACGTCGCCCTGCATCGCGAACTGCGCGATTTCGGGCATTGCAGCCAGATCAAGCCCGGCCGAAAAGGCAGGCCCGTCGCCTGCCAGCACCACGGCGCGGATATCCTTGCGCGCGGCAAGGATTTCGCCAGCCTCCACGATGGCGCGGATCATCGCAAGGTCCAACGCATTGCGCTTGTCGGCCCGTGTCAACGTGACCGTGGCGACTTGGTTTTCTTCCGTGATGCGAACGCGGTCTGACATTTGGCTCTCCTGTTTCGGGTTGGAAAGAATGTGCAGTTTTGCCACGTGAAGGCCAACCGTCACGTTGCGGCAGGTCGGATCGGAACCGGCACCATGGTGCCCAAAAGCCGGGCGATCAGCGTGCGCTGGCCGTCCTGTTCGGCCCAGACATCGGCTTCGACAGGTATCAGCCGGCGGCCCGTTCGCAGCACGCGCCCCTCGGCGATCAGCCGATCGCCCGAAGCAGGGGCCAGCAAGTTGATCTTGATCTCGGAGGTCAGGACTTCGTGTCCCTCGGGCATGACAGACAACGCGGCATAGCCCGCAGCGGTGTCGCCCAGCCCGAAGGTCAGCGCGGCATGACCATACCCGTGGTGTTGGCGCATATTGTCCGGGATTGGCGCGCTGATCTGGCACGACCCGTGCGCCAAATCGGTCATTTCCGCCCCGATCAACGTCATCAGACTCTGCGCTGCAAAGCTTTGCCGGGCTTTGGCAATGGTGTCTGGGGAAAGCTCTGTCATGTGGCGTCCTCTCGTTGGGAAAGGGTAGCACATTTGCCGACCACGCAATGAAAACGCCACGTCACAAGCGGGGTCAGCGCGGCATCGGGATGGGTTGTGGTGGCTCGCCCAGCAGGACAGCGATCGCTTCGCGTCGCATCAAACGCGACAAAACCGAATTGTCCGTGCGCAGCCCGCCAGTATAAGTGCCATAGGACGGCATGATCACCCGATCCCCATCGAAGAGCATGCAGCGCCGACTGACTGTGCGACCTTTGAAATGAAGCTGCGCTTTGGGGTGGAAATGCCCGGTGATCTCGCCTGACGCGCCGACCCGCGCGATATGGCGGAAGTGCAGCGGGGGTTGCAAAAGCTCTGCCAGATGGGTGCCGGCAAACTCGATCGGGCCGGGGTCGTGGTTGCCCTCGATCCAGACCCAGCGGCGGCCAGCCATCAGGCGGGTCAGCCACAAGGCTTCATCCTCGGGCAGGTTTGCCGACGCCTCAAGATCATCAAAACTGTCGCCCAGACAGACAATGGTGCGCGCACCCGTCGCTTCGATGTCGGTTTCCAATTTGTGCAGAGTGTCACGGGTTTCATAGGGCGGCAGGATTGCACCACCGCTGCGCGCCATCCGTTCGGATTTGCCCAAATGAAGGTCCGAGACACACAGGATTTTTACCTCGGGCCACCAAAGCGCACCCGATGACAACAAGGTCAGCTTCACCCCCGTGAAAATAAACTCGTACCCCTTCATATAATCTTCCAAGTCGATTTTCGGCGCTATTGCAAGATTTTACTGCGGTTTCGGGGTTAGATCAGTCCGGCCTCTATCATAAGGCGATCTGCCTCAGCGCGCATCAACGTCTCTTGCCCCGCGCCATTGACCGGCACCTTGCCGACTTCAAGGAACAGTGGGGCGGCGAAGGGCGTCACACGGCCCGGATGGACGTGGTCGATCATACCCCCGGTGCGCTCCAGCATCCCGTCAATCCGGTCAAAGCCGATCAGGCCGCGCATCGCTTCGTCGCGGGTGATGGATAACAGCAAGTGGTCGGGATCGTATTTGCGAAGCGTGTCGTAAAGGATGTCCGCCGAAAAGGTCGCCTGCCGCCCCGAAGATCGCTTGCCGGGCAGGTTGCGGGTGATCAGACCGGCAATGGTGGCCGCGCCTTTGAAGCTTCGTTTCATCAGGGCGTTTTCCGCAAGCCATCCGTCCAGCCCGTCACGCAGGCCCGTGGCGTCGAGCGCTTGAGCGGGGTTGTCCAGATGCGACAAGGACCAAATCAGCGTGGCATAGTCGGTGGCGACGAAGCCCAGCGGGCCAAGCCCCAACTCCTCCATCCGGCGTGTGACCATCAGGCCCAGCGTCTGCTGCGCGTTTTTGCCGGCAAAGCCATAGATGCAGGTATGCGGGCGGTCTTCGTGGTCGAAACTTTCAACAAGGATGCGGCCTGCGCGCGGTAATTGGCTGACCTCGCGCTGCAATTCGATCCAGTCAAGCGTGTGGCGGGGCAGGTCGGGCAGGGGCGTGCGGTGCAATAGATCAAGGATACGGCTGGACAGTTGCGTCGAGGTGGAGAACTTGGTGCCGGAAAACACCGCGAGTTTTGGTTTGCGACCTCGATCGCGGCTGACCTGCACCTCCATCTCTCGCAGGCTTTCAAACCGCACGATCTTGCCGCCCATAAGGAAGGTGTCGCCGGGCACCAGCGAGGCGGCGAAGCGTTCCTCGACCTCGCCCAATGGCTTGCCACCCGAGGCACCAGACCGTCCCTTCATCCGCACCTTCAGCTTGTCGGTGTCAACGATCGTGCCCACATTCATCCGCACCTGTTGGGCCAGACGCGGATCGCGCAGCTGCCACAGCCCATCGGCACGCTGCATCAGACGTTGCCACCGATCATAGGCGCGCAGGGCGTAGCCTCCGGTCGCCACGAAATCGAGGCAGGCGTCGAAATCCCTGCGTGTCAGGTCGGCATATGGGCCAGCGGTCGTAACCTCGGCAAATACTTCATCGGCGTCAAAAGGGGCCGCAGAGGCGGTGATCAGGATGTGCTGGCACAGCACGTCACGCGGGCCGGGGCCGCGCGGGTCGCCGTCAAGGTCATGGGCCAGCACCGCCTCGATCGCAGCGTGACATTCGATGACTTCCCACCGGTTTGCGGGCAGGATCAGCGCCTTGGAGGGTGCATTGTAACGGTGATTGGCCCGCCCGATCCGCTGCACCAGCCGTTTTACGTTCTTGGGCGCGCCCACTTGAATGACCAGATCGACATCGCCCCAATCCAGCCCGAGGTCCAGCGACCCGGTGCAGACCACGGCGCGCAATTGGCCCGCAACCATCGCGGCTTCGACCTTTTTGCGTTGTTCCAGCGCCAGCGAACCATGGTGGATGCCGACGGGCAGGCCCGCGTCATTGGCCAGCCACAACTCGTGAAAGAAGACCTCGGCCTGCGCGCGGGTGTTGTGGAAGATCAGCGTGGTCTTGTGTTTTGCAACCTCTTCAAGAACCTCGCGGATTGCATATCGCCCGCCACCACCGGACCACGGGGGTGGGTTGTCGGTGGTCAACATGGCGATATCAGGATCAGGACCGGGGTCAGCTTCGATGATCGCGCAGGCGGTTGGATGCGGGGCAAGGAACCGGGCCAGCGCGGGCGGGTCTTCGACCGTGGCCGACAGTCCAACGCGCCGCAGATCAGGGCAGAGCGCTTGCAACCGCGACAGACACAGCATCAGCTGATCGCCGCGTTTGCTTTCCGCCAGCGCGTGCAGCTCGTCCACGACGACACGTTTCAGACCCGCGAATATGCGTGGTGCGTCTTCATAACTGAGCAGCAAGGCAAGGCTCTCCGGCGTGGTCAGCAGGATGTGCGGCGGGTCGGCGCGCTGCGCTTTCTTACGGGTCTGGGTGGTGTCGCCGGATCGATCCTCGACCCGGATTGCCAGCCCCATCTCGTCAATCGGGGCGGTCAGGTTGCGCCGCATATCTGCCGCCAACGCCTTCAAAGGCGAAATATAGAGCGTATGTAGACCCGGACCGGGGGCCGCGCCCAGTTCGACCAGCGTCGGCAAGAACCCCGCGAGGGTTTTGCCGCCCCCGGTGGGTGCGATCAGCATCAAGGCCGGGGCATCGGACCGCGCCAGCATCCTGACCTGATGCGGATGCGGCGACCAACCGCGCTGGGTGAACCAGTGGTCGAATTGGGGGGGCAGGGTGATCATGCGGTCAGGATAGCAAAGCGCTGTGCCAAGAACATGCCGCAAATGCATCCGGCCACGAAAAAGGGCGGTCCGAGGTGCACGACAGACCGCCCTTGCTGCTCGTCTTGATCGTGTTAGTGCACGATCTCCTCTTCTTTTACGAACATGTTCTCCCATGCCCGGTCGATCAGTTCGGGGGTCATCTGTGGGGGGATCCCCTCGAAATCGCAGATCGACAGCATCTGGTCGATCAGGAACACCGGCTGATAGTTGGCATAGATGTTGTCGATGGTCGGATATTTGGTTTTCAGAAGATGGACCAACGCCTCCTGGTTCAGGGGCATGCCCTTCTTCTTCGCGACCATGGCAAAGATTTTCAGGAAGCCTTCCTGATCCGGCCCGTCGATCTTGATCTTGTAAAAGATCCGGCGCAGAGCCGCCTTGTCGAAGATTTTGTTTGGGTGGAAGTTGGTCGAGAAGATGACCAAGGTGTCAAATGGCACCTCGAACTTTTCGCCGGATTGCAGGGCCAGAATATCCTTGCTTTCTTCCAGCGGCACAATCCAGCGGTTGATCAGCGCCTGGGGCGGATCGGCTTGACGACCAAGGTCGTCGACGATGAACACGCCGCCGGTCGATTTCAACTGAAGCGAGGCCGTATAGGTCCGCGCGGTCGGGTTATAGACCAGATCCAGCATGTCCAGCGTCAGTTCGCCCCCGGTGATCACCGTGGGACGTTCGCACAGCACATAGCGGCGGTCGTATTTCTTGGACACCCGGCGCAGGGCGTTGGGGTCGCCTTCTTCTTCCTCGGCCAGCGTGTGGACGATGGGGTCATAGACAGTGATCACCTGCCCTGAATACTCGATGGCACGCGGCACAAAGATCTTGTCGCCCAACGCGTCACGAATCCCGTTCGAGATCGAAGATTTCCCGTTGCCCGGTGGGCCATACATCAGGATCGACCGGCCCGAGCCGACCGCAGGCCCCAACTGGTCCAAAAGATCAGGTGGCAAGATCAGATGTCCCATGGCACCGGTCAGTTGTTCGCGTGACATGTGGATGTTGCGAATTGACTGACGCTTGACCTGTTTGGCATAGACCGACATTGGCACCGGCATGGCGCCGAAATACTCGGATTGCGACAGCGCATCCAGCGCGCGTGCCTTGCCGGTGTCGGACAGGCGATAGCCCATCTCGGACGACTTGGAACCCGCGTGCAGCGTGCCCATCGCCTCGACCAATCCGCCATCGCGGCACATATCCACCAATTCTTGCACCACGCGGGCCGGCAGGCACAAAACCCGCTCAAGATCCGAGATCAATTCCAGATTGGTGCGAAACATGGTTTTCAGCAGGATGTCCCGCATCATCACCAAGGACAGCCCGGTTTCGGACAGGGTCATCGCCACCGGTGGCGCCATCATGTCCGTGCTATGTACATTCATTGTCATGCCCGATCTTATGTTGCGGTTTTGTCTGCCAAGTCAATAAATTGACCAAACAATTACAAACCTTTGCGAAGCGCGCTATTGGCGCTATTTTAGCTACAAAAGAATGAGGGCAGGTATGAGCACAAATAAAGGCAAGTTTTTGGCAGCCTTCATGGCGGGCCTGATGGGGCTGTATGCCTTTGTTCTGCTAAACAAAGGTGGTCTATACATCTCAAAGCATGAAGGTGACACACTGCATTTGTTGCAAATGCTTCTGCGCATGGGGCAGGGGGACTGGCCGCATCTGGATTTCGTGACACCCATCGGTGTGCTGGCCTTCGCGCCAATTTCGGCGTTTCTAAAGGCAGGTTGGGGCATTGGGCTTGCGATCCAAGCGGGTCAACTGCTTGTGGCTGCTGTTCTTTTTCTTCCGACATGGTGGGTGGCCAAGACGCGGTTTGACAGCGGTTGGGCCTATCTATTTGCGGCAACCATCCTGATTTTCACAACCGCTCTGGTCTATGGCGAGGTGGATGACAGTGTCTCGATCTCGATGCACTACAACCGATGGGCCTGGGCACTGTCGTTTCTGGCGATCACGACCGCAATCTTGCCAGCGCGCGACGCGCCTTCGCAGCGTATGGACGGGTTTGTGATCGGGCTGGCAATCGCGGCCATGGCGATGATCAAGATCACCTATTTCGCGGCCTTCTTCATCCCGGTGCTCATAGGGTTGTTTGCACGCGGGGCCGGGCGCACGGCGCTATACGCCTTGCTGACGGGCCTTGTGACCGTGGCGCTTGTTACGCTCTGGATCGGTACGCCGGTGATCTGGCTGGCCTATCTGCGAGATCTTCTGAACGTCGCCACCTCGGACGTGCGACCGCAACCGGGGCGCGATTTCAGCTATGTGGTCAGCGCGCCCGCCTATCTGGGTGGATCACTGATCGCGCTGCTTGCGGTGATCTTCCTGCGTCAATCCGGGCGGATGACCGAGGGGCTGGTGCTTCTTCTGCTCCTGCCCGGTTTCTTTTATGTGACGTTCCAGAATTTCGGCAATGATCCGCAATGGTTGTGGCTTCTGGGGCTGCTTTTGATCGCGCTGCGCCCGTCAGGCCCATTGTTCAACGGCTTCGGTTGGGATTTGCAAAAGGCGATAACCTATTCGGCTATCGCCGCTTTCGTCTTCGCCACCCCCAGCTTCATGAATCTTGCCGCCAGCCCGTTTCGACACTTTGCCACGGATGTGGAGAAATATGCCCCGCTGATGCCGGGAAGCGGCGTGAATGAAGACTTGCAGACCTATGCGCCGCGCGCGTCACGGGTGGATGTGCGCCGTGCCCTGGACGGGCCGGAGACGTTGTTCGCCGATCTTTATGACGATGAGGCGCGCGAGGATACGAATGTCACCTTCAAGGGCCGTGATCTGGAGTATTGCAGCTTGGAACTTGGCATGGTCGTATGGTTCCGCGCCGTGTCGCAGGACATTGCAGACTGGTCTGGTGGTGGCAAGGCGCTGTTTTCCGCAGACCTATTGTCCAGCTATTGGCTCTATGCCGATTTGGCCCCGCTGAAGGGCGGCGCGCCTTGGTATTACGGCGATCTTAGCGGGATCGAGAATGCGGATTACCTGCTGGTGCCGACCTGCCCCCTGTCTGCCGACACCCGCAAGAAGATTTTGGACGAGGTATCGGGACAGGACTGGATCGACGACGTGGAAGAGGTGCGGCGGACGCCCTACTACACGCTCTACAGCTTGCCGGGGAAAGCGCCAAAACCGGTAGAACCACCTGTTGAAACCGAGAAGGAGGATGGGCGGTCGGAATAATTCCGTGCCGTATCGCCCCTGAAAAACGAAGGTCTGTTCGGTGATCGGCGGATTGATCAGGCGCCGGTGAGCGCCGCCAGCAGGAAATATGTGATCAGCGTGGTCCCAAGGCTCAACCCCATGGGATAGTCGCGGCGGGTCCAGCTTTCCCAGTTCGGCGTTGTGGCGCGCACCCAATCCATACTGCGTGCCAACCGATGCAGGATGAAGCCGGCTACGGTCATTACGGCAAGGATTGTCAGCACCAGAAAGGCGTCGGGCAGCGCAACCAACGGTGCCATCGCCGCGGCGAACTTGGCGTCGCCCGCGCCCAGCATCCGGCCAAGGTTCATCACAAAGCCGATCACCAGGACCACGACCAGATGGATCCATCGCAAGAGGTAATCGTTCAGTTCAAAGGCAAACAGCCCGACCACCGCAAACACGATGATCAGCGCCATAACCGCCTTGTTGGGGATTTTCATCCGGGACAAATCAGACCAGACCACCCAAAGGGCAATCGGCACCACGAAGGGCAGAAACAGCATCGCTGCCCAGCTTGTCATTGCGGTGCTCATGCGCGGGTCATCCGTTCGAGACGTTGTTTTCCAACGCTTCCAACGCGCGGGTCGCAGCCTCGAAATGCTGCGGATGGGTGTCGATTGCTTCTTGCAGCAGACCTTTTCCAGTCGTGACATCGCCCTGCTTGATCGCCGACAAGGCCAGCGTGTGCAAAAGCTGCGCGCGTTCGACCTGGTTCATCGGGATCACGGGCAGGTCATATTTCCGCTGCGCGCCACGGGCCAGAACCAGGTTGTTCTTCGCTGTGAACATCTTGCTGTCATAGCTCAACGCCTGCGAGAACAGCTTCTCGGCGCCCTGGTAATCGGCCCGCGTCAGTTTGGAATAACCCCAGTTGTTCAGGACTGAACCGGGGTTGGTGGTCAACCCCACAGCCGTTTCATAGAAACTGTCGGCCTTCTTCCATTCCTTGTTACTGTCTGCAATCATCGCTTCCAGCCGGTAACGGCGATAGGTTTCGTGGGTCGGGGGCACTTTATCCAACACCGCTTCGGCTTCGTCCCAGTCACCGGCGCGGATCAGCGCGTCGGCAAGACTGACACGATCAACCGATGTGCCTTCGGAACTGGCCACGATGGCCTTCCAGACCGGCACGGCCTCGGCCGGGCGCTTGGCGCGGATCAGCGACTGCGCCAAGCCGCGTTTCAGGTCGATGCGGTTTGGCTGACTTTCAGCCGTGCGTTTGAAATAGGCGACGGCTTCGTCCGGATCGCCCACAGTCAACATGATGTCGTTAAGATTGCTTTCGTCGATGACGTTCACATCTGCGATGGCACGTTCGACCTCTTCACTGCCCGATTTCGGCTTGCCACAAGCTGACAGGGCGACCGCGCTGCCAAGGCAGAGCGTCAGAAAGATAGAGTGGCGCATTTTTGCGTCCTTTTACTGCTCGTGTCTTCGCTTAGATTTGCGACAGAAGCAGGTAATCCCCCGTCCCCCGCCGAACCAGCGCGAATGCATCATTATGGGTCTGATCATAATCCGGATTTTCCGATTTTGCGAGCGCCAAGCGCAAATTGTCGCGAATTTGGGCAGATTGGCCACGATCCAGGCCAAATGCGATCTGGAAGACACGGGCGGCCTCGGCTGTTTGGCCGGTTTCCATCAGGACAACGCCCAAATTGTTCCATGCCGGAACGAAGCTGCCATCCATTTCGGTGGCTTTTCTGAGGATGCGCTCGGCCTGACCCAGACGGCCGAGTTGCAGATTGGTCGATCCGATGGCCGACAGCACATCGACGGTGATGCCCTGCTCGCTGGCCGCACGCAGATAGGCTTTCAGGGCCAGTTCATGTTCGCCGGCGGCGGTCAGGCGGTGGCCGACAGTCAACCCATCCACAGCTTCTTCGCCACGTTTCAGTGCGGTTGGCGCATAGGGGCCTGTGTGCTTGGCAAATGGTCCCGTTCCAGACGCACAGGCCGTCAGAAGGACGCTGGCGGCTGTTCCGACAGCAAGAAAACGCGCGCGCGCATGACGGGCGCGACGATCACGGACCAGATAATGGGGGACAAGGTGGGGCGGGCGGCGCGTCGTCAAAGGTGGCTCCTTCGCGCGGCCCGTTCAGTTGCGTCAGAAGCGGACCGATTTAAGGGTCAGATAGATGTCATAGACCGATGGTCCGATCAGAATGATCAATAGCGGCGGAACGGTCAGCATCATAGTGGCAAGTGTCATCTTGGTGGGCAAGGTGTTTGCCTTTTCTTCCGCGCGCATGACGCGTTTATCACGCATCTCGCCAGCATAGACCCGCAGCGCATCGGCAATGGATGTGCCGAATGTGGCCGATTGGATCATCACGGTGACAAAGCTTGCCACGTCCGGCACGCCCGAACGTTCAGACAGATCGCGCAGCACTTGAACCCGGTCTTTACCGGCCTTCATCTCGTTCGACACGATCGAAAACTCGTCGGCCAGCGCCGGGTATGAGGCCCGGATTTCCTTGGACACCCGCAGGATGGATTGGTCCAGCGATTGACCCGCTTCGACGCAGGTCAGCATCATGTCGAGCGCGTCAGGGAAACCGTTGGTGATCTCTTCTTTGCGGGTTTCGACCCGGCGCGTGACCCAGTATTTCGGCAGCATATACCCGGCGACGCCGGGGATCAGGATCCACAGCATGCGCGCTGTCGTGGTCAGCTCTTGCCCGTTTGCGGTTTTCAGGATGGTCAGGAAGATCCCGAAGATCAGCAGACCGATGCCAAGCGCAAACTGCGCAAAGTGAAAGGTCCGAACCGCGTTCTTGCCCGGATAGCCCGCTTGCAGCAGCTTCAGTTGAACGGCCGAATATTCGTCAGCGTCCTGCGGTTCCAGAAAGGCGGAGTATCTTTCGAGCTTATCCGAACCCGAGGCGACCCGCAGATCGACCTTCTGCCCGCTCTTACTTCCACTCTCACGCGCCTTGCGGAGCTTTTCAATTGGATCTTCGGTCTTGCGAAGCAGGAACGGCACCGTGACGACGATCAGCACGATCCCCAGCGCGCCCACTGCCAGAAGGGGACCAGCGGGACCAAGAAGGTCGGTCAGAATTGTGTTGATCTGTTCCATCTCTTGTACCTCTGTCAGACCTTGATGTTCACCAGCATCCGCATGACGAAGACGTTCGCCACAAGGAAGCCGGCAACGATCAGGCAAGCGGGGATGAAATAAGGCGTGTCACGCACCTTGTCGTAATAATTGGGCTGGATCAGGTTGATCATGACCAGCGCCAGAACCGGAAAGCCGGACAGGAAGTTGCCAGACCATTTCGCCTCGGCGGTGATGGCGCGCACGCGGCGGAACAATTTGAAGCGCGATCGGATCACCTTGGCCAGACCGTCAAGGATTTCGGCCAGATTGCCGCCTGACGTTTGCTGAATGATGACGGCCACGGCCAGAAAGCGCATGTCCTGATTGTCCAGACGCTCGGCCATGGCGGCCAAGGCTTCGCCCACGTCGCGACCATAGGCGCTTTCGTCGGCAATCAAGCCCATTTCAGTGCCAAGCGGATCGGGCACTTCCTTGGCGACGATCTGAACGGCGGATGAGAATGGGTGCCCCACCCGAAGGCTGCGCACCATCAGTTCAACCGCATCGGGCAGTTGTTCTTCGATCATCGAAGTGCGTTTTTTTGCTTTGTTGTTCACCCAGATGTAAACACCACCGACGCCCATGACGACAGCAATACCAGCCCGAATGGGCAAGGACGCTGCGGTGGCGACACCCAGCCCGACAAAGGCAAACATCGACAAAAGCACCATCATCAGCACTAGTTGGCCCGGTGTAAACGCGATGGCGGCTTTCTGTGCCTTGGTCGCCAGAAGTGAATAGAACGGGATACCCTGCGCACGGACGTGTTGGCTCATCTCCTTGCGGAGCTTTTCCAGAACCTCTTCGCGTGCCGCACCCTTTTCCAGCATATCCAGCCGGCGGTTGATACGGTTGTTCAGGCTGATCGACTTGCCAAAGACAGTCAGATAGATACCTTCAACCAGCAGAAGGACCGCCAGGAAAATCAGGCCGTAGAGGATTGGCTCGATGGAAATGGTCATTCTCAGTCGCTCCAGGGTTCATAGATGGATGCGGGCAGGTCATAACCCCACTGGCGGAAGCGGTCGGAATAGTGTGACCGCACGCCGGTGGCGTTGAACCGTCCAATGATCTTGCCATCGGGTGCCAGACCCAGACGTTCATAGCGGAACACCTCTTGCATCGAGATGACGTCGCCTTCCATGCCGGTGATTTCCGTGATCGAGACCATGCGCCGCGAACCGTCTTGCAGGCGGCTGGCCTGCACGATCAGGTTCACCGCCGATGCAATCTGGCTGCGCACGGCCTTGATCGGCATTTCAATCCCTGCCATGGCGATCATGTTTTCCAGACGCGAAACCGCATCGCGGGCCGAGTTCGCGTGGATTGTCGTCATCGACCCGTCGTGGCCGGTGTTCATGGCCTGCAACATGTCGATAACCTCTTCGCCGCGCGTCTCGCCGACGATGATCCGGTCAGGACGCATCCGAAGGGCGTTTTTCAAACAGTCGCGCTGGCTGACCGCGCCCTTGCCTTCGACATTGGCCGGGCGGCTTTCCATTCGGCCCACATGGGTCTGTTGCAGTTGAAGTTCGGCCGTATCCTCAATCGTCAGGATCCGTTCCGAGTTGTCGATGAAAGACGACAACGCGTTCAGCGTGGTCGTCTTACCAGACCCCGTCCCGCCCGATACGATCACGTTCAGGCGCGTCGCGACGGCGGCCTGAAGGTAAACGGCCATTTCTTCCGAGAAGGCGCCGAAACCGACCAACTCATCAATGCCAAGCTTGTCTTTCTTGAACTTACGGATCGACACGAGCGATCCATCCACCGCAATCGGCGGCACCATCGCGTTGAAGCGCGAGCCATCGGCCAAACGGGCGTCAACATGGGGGTTCGATTCATCGACCCGACGGCCCACGGCGGACACGATCTTGTCGATGATCCGCAGAAGGTGGCGTTCATCCTTGAAGCTCACATCGGTCAGTTGCAGTTTGCCCGCACGTTCGACGAATACCTGTTGGGGTCCGTTGACCAGAATATCGTTGACCGTGTCGTCCTGCAAAAGCGGCTCCAGCGGGCCAAGGCCACGGACTTCGTCATACAATTCCTGGTTCAGCAGCAGGCGTTCATCGCGGGTGAGCACGACATCGCGCGTGCTCAGGAATTCGGACGTGATATCAGTTATTTCCGCGCGAAGGTCTTTTTCTGCGGCGCTTTCCAATGCGCCAAGGTTCAGGTTGTCCAGAAGCTCTTTGTGAAGCTCGGTCTTGATCTCGGACAGCCGTTCCTTGCGCTTGCGTTCCTTGTCGGCCTGAGGTGCGCGGGCTTCCTGCAACGGCGCTTGCCGACGCGACACAGGCGCGCGGGACGCCGCCGCCGCGTCAGGCTTTGACGTGCTGGGGGCAGGGGCATCTGCCCGCCCACCGTCCACTGCCTTCAGTTCGGGCGCTGCCGCGGCTGGTTTCGTAGGCTTTTTATAGCGGGAAAACATGGCGCCTCCGGGGTCAGTTGGCTGTGGCTTCGGCCTGGTTCAGATCGTGAACCGACTGCGCCAATTTCTGGATTTCTTTACGCAGCGGGTTCTTGGTTGCCGCGCTGGACAGGGGAATCCCGTGATCGCAGGCCTGCGTGACCGGCTTGCCGCCGTCAGGCAAATGAAGTTCGATCGAGATATCAAGACTTTCCGCCAGGCGCTTGGCGCGTGACTTGCCCGACATGTCGGTGAATTTCGGTGCGCGGTTCAGGACATAGCGCAGCTTTTCAACCGGCAGTTCCTCGGACTTCAGCGCCTTGATCATACGCAGCGCATTCTGAGCCGAGCGCAAGTCAAGCTCCAGCGTTGCAAAATACACATGCGCTGCGTGCAAAACGGTTTCGGTCCATTGTGCAACGGTGTTGGGCATGTCGATGACGACATAGTCAAAATTTCGACGGGCCATTTCGATAATGCGATCAATGTCTTCCGCGTTGACGATATCCAGTGGCAGCATGTCGGGCGGCGCGGTAAGGACGTGCAGTTCCTCGTCAAATGTCACAAGCGCCTGCGAGAAGATTTCGTGATCCATAACTTCGGTATCGGACAACAGTTCATAGACCGCATCACGGCGGGGCAGATCCAGATATGTCGCGACCGAGCCAAATTGCAGGCCAAAATCCAAAAGGCAGACGCGCGGCGGGTTTTTTCCTGCCTTTTTGTCCTTTTTGCTGCGATCCATCTGGCAGAGTTCCCAGGCCAGGTTCACCGCCAGCGTGGTCGCCCCGGTGCCGCCCGCCATGGGTTGCACTGCCAGAATCACCGCTTCGCGATCCCCGCCGGCTTTCAACTGGGTCGCCTGGTTGGCGGGATCGACAAGGGCAGGGGCTTCCGGTTCGGGTGCGCGCAGACGCTCGATCGCGTCATGAAGAGCACCTTCGGGCAGCGGGTAGGGAACGAATTCTTCTGCCCCCATTTTCAGAAGTTGGTGCAGCGCGATCGGGCTGACCTCTTCCGCGATTACGATGACTTTGATGCCTTTTTCGACGGCAGTGCGGATAACACCGGCCACCTTTGACAGGTCTGCCTCGTCCTGGTCGTCCATCGCAATCGCGACAAACTCCAGCGCGTCAGCGTCGGGTTGAGCAAAAAACGCAAGTGCGTCTTCAAGCGACAGGTCGCCCCACGCCTCGCCAAGTTCGGCTTCCATGTCTTCGATCAACAGATCGAAGTTCTGTACGTCCCGTGCGATCGTGCAAGCTACGATCGGTTCGGGGTCGGCGTGTAGCGCAACACTGCTACTCATCGTAAAATCCCTCCAGTTAGAGCCCGCTCCCAGGCATTCTGCCATCGGTCCTTTGCCCGCAAAGGCGTGCGCGAGTCGGAAATTGCACGCGGACTGCTCCCAATGGTTCAAGAAATGCCAGTCAATCTGGGCAACATTGCGGCTGAAACCGCCAAATTATTCGTTCATTTGGGACGATCACGGGTGAAACGGCGCATCTGTTTCCCAGAGAGGAACGGCAAAAGGTTTCACCTTTAACGGGATATCATGTCCCAATCCCGCACGGAAACCTCATGAAATGAATATGTTCACAGCGAGAGCTTTCCTGCGGTGTCCCAGCTTCTCGGCCCAGAATGCGGCGAAAATGTGGCGATCCGGGGCAGGTTGCATGAAAAAGGCGCGAGCGAGCCGCGCCTTTTCGTCGTCTGTGCAGGTTAGGTGCCTTCGCCGATTGATCCCGCGGTCCCGGCCGAGATGATCGGCAGGGGCACCGCGCTGCCAATATATTCGCGATATACGACCTGAGCATACTTGCCGTCCAGAACCGTGGGTTTGCGACCACCCACGAAACCGGTGACTTCCGTCACCGTGCGACGGTTGCGCACTTCAGGCGCACGCGTCACGATCAGCGGGCGGGTCTCGCCATAGCTGACGACGGCTTCCAGTCGTGACCGGCTGATCCCGCTGGCGACCAGATAATTCACCACCGCATTGGCCCGGCGCAAGCCAAGACGCTTGTTATAGGCGTTCGATCCAACCAGATCGGTATGGCCATAGACGCGGAAGCGCAGTTCGGGGAACTGGCCGATCCAATGGGCCTGCTGGCTTAGAATGGCGCGCGCCGTGTTGTCCAGCGCGGCGCTGTTGAAAGCAAAGTTGACGGTGTCCTGCGATTCTTGGTTGAACCGGTTGGCCAGCGCAACAGTCGGATTGATCTGGCCGTTCTGGACGCCTGTGTTATAGGCCGTGGGTTGCCCCAGCCCGCCTTCGTCCAGTTGTGCACCTGCTTCGACGAACCAGGATTTCGACGCCACATCCGCACCGGAACATGCCGTCAGAATGGCAATCGCCGAGGTGGCAGCGAGCACTGGTTTGATACGTTCAATGGGCATCTCAGTCCTCCATCACATAGCCATAGGACCCGGAGAAGTCCTGTTGCGCCACTTCGCCCGCCGCCCCGGTTTTGGGTCGGTTCGAGGCTGTCGTATTGCCGAACAGGAACAAATCCTGCTCAGACGGTGGGCGGATCCGGTCAGTCGGAACCGCCAGCGCTTCGCCGCGCGTCGGGGTAACAAGATGCGCGGTGATGATGATCACCAGTTCAGACTGCGACCGTTGGTATTCGGTTGATCGGAACAGCGCGCCAAGCACCGGGATGTCGCCCAGCCATGGGACCGCCCCGATATTGTCCTGAAAATCGTCCTCGATCAGACCAGCAATGGCGAAGCTTTCGCCGTCCCGCATCTCGACCGTGGTCGAAGTTTCGCGGCGGCGGAACGCGTTGATGCTGAAGCCGCCATTGTTATAGCTGACGGATTCATCCAGACCCGACACGGCGGCGTTCAGTTGCAGGTTGATCACGTCATCAGCCAGCACTGTCGGGGTGAATGTCAGTTCAACACCGAAGGGCTTGTAAGTCACGGCAATCTCGTTGTTGCCGTTTGAGACGGGCAGGGGGTATTCACCGCCTGCAAGGAACGATGCCTCCTGGCCTGACAGTGCAGTCAGGTTCGGTTCAGCCAAGGTGCGCACAACCCCCTTTGTTTCAAGGGCTTCGAGCAGAACATTCATTCTGAGGCCGCCCGCGTTAAAGCCAAGGATCATACCGCCTTGCGTCCCAGAAGCTACGTTGATCGGATCGCCGGGACTACGGCTGGCATTTGCCGGGCTCAACAAAGTGCCCGATGCTCCAAGCGCGTCAACATTACCGATGGTGCCGCCAAGCTGCAACGAGCTGGACAACGATTTGCGAACCGACCGGCCCATCTCGGCAAAGCGCACTTTCAGCATGACTTGCTGGGTGCCACCGACGGTCATCAGGTTCGACACCCGTTCGGGCGCATATCGCTGGGCCAGATCCAAGGCGCGATCCAGTCGCTGGATCGAACTGACCATGCCTGACAGCACGATCCCGTCATTGGCGGTGCGCACCTCGATTTGCTCGCCTGGCAGGATTTGCCGCAGGCGTTCCTTGAACTCTGCGATATCCGGCGCGACATGCACCTCGACATTGGTGATAAGCTTCCCATCAGCCCCAAGCAGGGTCAGTGTCGTGCGCCCTGGTGTCTTGCCCAGCACATAAATCGTGCGGTCCGACAGGGTCGAGATGTCCGCGATGCCGGGGTTGGCGATGGAAAGCTCGGCGAAGGGGACGTCGCTTTCGACGACCACAGCCCGGTTCATGGGGACTTTCAACGCACCGGATGGTGCGCCGCTCATGACGCGCAGCGTTTCAGCGGAAGATGCCGCTGGCACGCCGATCCCGAGCGTCAGACCCAATAGGGCTGCCTTGATAAATCGATCAACTTTCATGTGATCCTGCCTCTCTGACCACGTGTGGATAGCGTGGGTGTTGCCCACTTGACTGCTCCGGGTCTTGTGCCCGATTTGGTGGGTTTTTTACCCGATTGCGTGGCAGACTGCGTCAGAAATCGAAATAATGCAAGAATCAATACCTTGCTGGGTAGGCTTCATGTGGACATGTCGCAACAGTCCTGTTGTCGCGACATGACTGCGCTGATCGTGAAATCACTCTGGGCAGGCGATTTGCGTCTCGATAATCTCGCCGCCACGACGGGTGCGAATGGTGCACACCTCTTCTTGTACACCAACCACTTCGCCCATGATTTCGCCTTGTCCCACCTCGACAGAAGAGGTGACAGTTTCGTCCTGCGTGCCCACAAGCGCCAGCGACAAGCGCCCGCTGGACTGGGCTTGAGCAAGGGCGGCCACTTGCCGGGGGGTCACTTCAACAGTGATGGTCCGTGCGATGGTCGGACCTGTGCGATCCGTGTCCGCAATCTGGTCGACGGCGATGATATGAACATTCGCCAGGATAAGTTTGGTGACTGCCTGGCCTTCACCCAACTCGTCAAAGCCGCGCCCGGACCAATAGACATCGATGCGGTCTTCTGGTCGCAGAAAGCCGGACACGCCTGAGCTGACATCCACATTGATGGCATAGGCGCGCATCCCCGTCGCCAGACGCGAAGACACGCCGGCATCCGCACCAGGTTTTGTTACCTTGACCTCTAGCAGGGCTTCGTCCTTTTCCATCGCGCGCAGCACGGTGCGGAATTTCTTTTCGCCGTCAGGGAAAATGTCTTCAATCTTGCCGAACGTGCCTTCTGGGATTGCGTTCTCGGGCCATTTCACAGCCCTGATATCGTCGGCCGTCATTTGTTCGCCATAGCGTAGTGGGCGGTTCACGACGAACACATCAACCGTCGGAACGATGGCAGCGCGCGCGGCGCGTTCAGCATCAAGCTGGGTCTGGAAATCGCCGATGTAGTCCTTGGCCATATAGACCGCGAACCCCGCCAGGCCGACACCAATGATCAGAACGAGTCCGAAGAGCAAACGCATTTAAGTTCCTTTCCCACTACAAGACGCCAGAGGCATCACACACCAACTCCCCCATCTACATGTCAACACGAATTGAGGCAATTTGAAGTATAAAGCGTGAATTTAGGGTGAACTTCACAGGAAACGTCAACAATTTCCAGTGCCATTCATAAAGTATTTATCATAGCACCTTGGGCGCGAGAAAAAACCGCGCCGGAATGGCGCGGTTTTGCTAACTATCAAACAATCAGGCGACTGTTTAGTAGCTCATGATCGACATGTTGGACAGCGAGGACGAGATCTTGTCTGCCAGCGACGTTGTGCCGCCCGAGACCGATGTCAGAACCGCGATGCCGAGGCCCACGATGGCTGCGGTCAGCACGACCCAGTCCACGGTGACAGCGCCGTCTTCGTCGGCTTGGAAAGTCTTGATCAGGTTATACAGTTTCATATTCTTTACTCCAGTTACTTGTCTAAATTAGTAGCTCATGATCGACATGTTGGACAGCGAGGACGAGATCTTGTCTGCCAGCGACGTTGTGCCGCCCGAGACCGATGTCAGAACCGCGATGCCGAGGCCCACGATGGCTGCGGTCAGCACGACCCAGTCCACGGTGACAGCGCCGTCTTCATCAGCTTGGAAAGTCTTGATCAGGTTATACAGTTTCATTTGTCTCACTCCGAAAGGTGTTGTTTCGTTTCGTTCACCTTGGCGCCTGAACTTGTTGCCGTCCGCAGCGCTGCTTGGCATGAAACCTAATTAGCCCTTTGATTGGGGCGAGAGTTGGGCAGGTTTCGTACCTTTTCTGGCTTAACCAATTTTTAAGGTTTTGTTGGGTTAAGATATTGAAAGTAATAAAAAATAAAATTCATAAAAATCTATGGTCTGTGATAATCCTGCGCGGTTGCCCGCAAAACTTGTGAACAATATCAGGTAAATCTGGCCCTGACAGGCGAAATCTGCAACAAACAACAAAACAATTCGAGGCAGAGCAGTGAACCGCAAATGCGGCGCTTCGTGAGCATAAGCATATTCCTGACCTTCGCGATGGGGGTTCAGGCGCAGGCGGACAACACGCCAGCGCCCTTTCCCGACTTTACCTTCAAGCGCGTATCGGTGCCGCAAGCCGGGGCCAGGCGCATCACCATTCAGATTGACCCCGTTGCCCAGGCAGCGGCACTCGCGCCAAAATTTCCAAAGCAGGATATGGTCGAGGAAGTTGCAGCCGCTGTCGCCACGCCTCTGCCCACCGAATGGGATTGGTTCTGGACCACCGTATCGCCGCGTTTGGACAAGGCTGGTCCCGCAAACGTGCGTGTCGCCCTTGATTTGCTTGATACGCAAGAGGGGTTGGTGCAGCCGCGCCTGCAACATCTGCAATCCATCGCACAGGCGCATGGCACCGACATATTGAAGGCGACGATCGGCACTCCCGTGTCCCCCGCGTTGGTGCTGGCCTTGATTTCGGTGGAAAGCGGCGGGCGCGTGAATGTGGAAAGCCAAGCAGGCGCGCAGGGGTTGATGCAACTGATCCCAGATACCGCCGCCCGGTTCGGTGTCGTGGACAGCCACAACCCCGCCCAGAACATCAAGGGCGGTGTCGCCTACCTGAACTGGTTGATCAACCACTTCAATGGTGATCCCATATTGGCCCTGGCCGGTTATAACGCAGGCGAGAATGCGGTGAAGGACAGTGGCGGCGTTCCGCCCTATGCCGAGACCCGTGCCTATGTGCCGAAGGTTCTGGCCGCTTGGAAGGTTGCGCGCGGGCTGTGTCTGACCCCGCCAGAGCTGTTGTCGGACGGATGTGTATTTGCAGTGAATGGATCGTAACGAGATGGCCGAAGAGTTGACCAAGAAACCGTTCGTATTGGACGTGGACGGAACATTCCTGCGGACTGATATCTTGTTCGAATGTTTTTGGGCGGGCCTTGGCCGCGACCCGATCCGCACGCTGAAAACCAGCCTTGCGCATTTCCGCGATCCCGCGCGCCTGAAAGCGGAACTTGCCCGCATCGCAGCGCTGCGCACCGATTTACTTCCCGTCAAAGCGGATGTGCTTGAGGTTGCCCGCGCCGCGCAGGCCGAAGGGCGCGAGGTCGTGCTGGCGTCGGCATCGGATCATAGTGTCGTGGCGCAACTGGCGGCACAGCATGGTCTGTCAGAGCATGTCTTTGCCTCGGACGGGCGCACCAACCTGAAAGGCGTGCGCAAAGCCGAAGTGCTGGTGCAAGCCTATGGTGAGGGCGGGTTCCACTATGCGGGCAATGCCCCGGTGGATCGCGCGGTGTGGGATCATGCCGATGCCGCCCTTGTTGTGGGCGATCCGCGTTCCGCCAAGGCTTTGGAGGCGCAAGGCAAGCCCGTCACCCAGATCGACGGTGGCTGGCGCATGAAAGACGTGCTGAAAAGCTTCCGCCCCCATCAATGGGTCAAGAACGTGCTTTTGTTCGTGCCGATGATTGCCGGTCACGCTTTTGACCTGAACACGTTCATCCTGGCCATTCTGGGCGTAATCAGTTTCTCGGCGGCGGCGTCCTCGATCTATCTGGTCAATGACCTTCTGGATCTTGAGGCCGACCGGCTACACGTCAAGAAATGCAAGCGTCCCTTTGCCTCGGGTGCGGTTCCGATTCAGGTGGGGATGGTGTCCTTCTTTGTCCTGGCTGCCATCGCGCTGGGTATCGCGGCCTATCTGGGCGGGGCGTTTTTCGGGGTGGTCAGCTTCTATATGGCCCTGTCGCTGGCTTATTCGCTGAAGCTGAAACGAATGCGCTGGGTGGATATCGCGGTGCTGGCATCGCTTTATACACTTCGTGTCGTGGCGGGCGCTGCGGCGACAGGTATTCCGGTGTCGGGCTATCTGCTTGTGTTCATCTTCCCGGTTTTCCTGGCTCTTGGCTGTGTGAAGCGCCTGACCGAGTTGACCCTTGCCACATCGGACGAGCGTTTGCCGGGGCGGGGGTATGGGCGCCCGGACCGGCCCGATCTGCTGAACGTCGCCTCGCTGGGTGTGGTGGCGTCGCTGGTGGCTTTTTTCCTGTATTCATTCACCGAACAGGCGTTGTCGCTTTACAAGACGCAATGGCTGATGTGGGTGGCAGGTCTGCCGCTGGCCTGGTGGATGATCCGTATGGTGCGCCTTGGCTGGTATGGCAAGCAGGACTATGACCCGATTGTCTTTGCGATGAAGGACAAGCGGGGTATTGGGCTGATGCTGATGACCATCTCGATCATGTTCTATGCCGCAGGTCTTTGGCAGGAGTGGTTCGGAGTTGGCTGACGCCGCTGATCAGATCGACATCTTCTTGAAAATGAACTCCGGGATGTGCCGGATGATCAGCATGATATAGCGCCAGAAGAACGGCGTGTAGATCACGTTGCGCTGTTTTTCGACGGCTTTCAGGATGTCGGCGGCGACCTTTTTCGGGGGGGCGACAAGAAACATTCCTTCGATCCCCCATGTCATCGCGGTATCCACGAAACCGGGTTTCACCGTCACAACATGGCCACCCGCGCTTGTCAGGCGGTTGCGCAGACCGGACAGATATGTGGCAAATCCCGCCTTGGCAGAGCCATACACATAGTTGCCGATCCGCCCCCGGTCGCCCGCAACCGATCCGACACCCACGATCGTGCCCGCGCCCCGGTCTTCGATGATCGGGGCCAGCATGGTCAGGAACGCGGCTGGTCCGGTATGGCTGTCTTTCACCACGCCTTCGATCAGGGACGGGTCCGCGTCGATATCTTCTTGCGCGGGCATCGAGCCGACGAAGACCGCAGCGTTGATTACACCATCCTCAGACGCCGCCCGGTCGATGATGGGTTGAAATGTCGAGATGTCGCGCGCATCGAATTTGACCGCCGCGGCATTGACCCCACGGGCGGTCAGGTCAGAGGCCGAGCGTTTCAGATCGTCCATATCGCGGCCTGCCAGAATGACGCTGGCCCCTTGATCGGCCACGGCCTGCGCAAAAGCGCGCGCCATTGAGGAGGTTGCGCCAAGGATGATCCAGCACTGGTTCTGTTTGGTCTTTGTCATATCTCTTACCCTGCCTCGCGAAGGTTCAGGCGGCGCACCATATCGGTTTCCAGCGCGTGGTCCGGGTCGGCCTTGTTGACCTGTTTCACCCAGTCGCCATGTTCGGGATACATCGCCTTGATCGCGGGCCCGGTGGCCAACGCGTCCTTGGCAAGATAAAGCCGCCCGCCTGCGTCCATGGTCATATCCTCAAGCATCGCGATCAGGTCCACAGCCGCGTCACGGGCGGGAAAGTCGACGGCGAGCGTGTAGCCTTCCATCGGGAAACTCATATGCCCCGCGCGACCTGACCCCATGCGTTTCAGCACGGCCAGCGGCGAGGACAAACCAGCGCCTGCGATCAGCTCCAGCATCGCTTTCAAGGCATCTGCCTGATCCAGCGGCACGACGTTCTGGAACTGGTAAAACCCGCGTTTGCCATACAGGCGGTTCCAGTCGTGGATCTTGTCCAGCGGGAAGAAAAAGTCGTCGATCCGCTTGACGGACGAACGGCCCGAGCCTGGCACCCGCCGATAATAGGCGTTGTTGAAGGCCCGGACGACGGGATTGGACAGGGCGAATTTAGGTGCATCCAGCGGGATTTTCTTCGACGGTTTCGCTTTGGGCAGCAGGCCCGCCGCCAATTCGGCCTCTTCTATGACCCCGCGCCCCAAGGCTGCGCCTTTGGCGGTGGTGTCGATCCAGCCCACACAATAGGTCGCCTGACTGCCGTCCAGCAGGGCGATATGGTCATCCCAATCCTCGGCCCGGCGTTCTGTGACCATCATCACATCGCCGGGGCAGGGTTTGAGTTGCAATTTCGCCTCGGCAATCACACCGGTTTGGCCGATCCCGCCCATCGTGGCGCGAAACAGGCTCGCATTACGGGAGGGGGTGGCGACGGTGCGCTTGTCACCAGTCAGCAGGGTGACGGACAGAACATGCTGGCCGAAGCTGCCTTCGTTATGGTGGTTCTTGCCGTGCACGTCCTGCGCGATGCAGCCGCCAACGGTGGCAAACCCGGTGCCGGGCATGACGGCGGGCAGCCATCCGCGCGGGGCGAAGACATGGGCCAGATCACCGATGGTGATGCCAGCCTCGACCGTCACAACACCACTGCCGGCGTCAAAGTCGATAATGCGGTTCATGCGTGTCATGTCGATGGCGCGCCCGCCGTCGTTCAGCGCCGCATCACCATAGGACCGGCAATTGCCTATCGCCGGGCAGGGGTGGGTTTCCACAACTGCTTTCAGGCTGCGGGCGCGCTCTGGACGCGCCAATTCGGCGGTTGCATGCTGAACCCGGCCCCAGCCGGAATACTTAGTCTTTTTCCAAACCATGTGTATGTCTCAAAGAGTTGCGCTCAGCGACGGGAAAGACCAGAAGGCCAATCCCGATGGCGAACCAAAGGGTTGTTACGCGGATGATGGCGGTGGCAGGCACGCTGACCTCAAGCGGCACACCTTCCATCGCAAGCAGGGCAATCATGGCGGCTTCGGCGCCGCCAACGCCGCCCGGTGCACCGGTCAGGCCACCGGCAAGTGTCGAGAAAACGAAGATCGCAACGGCCTTGGCAAAACCGATATCGGCCCCCATCCACATCAAAAGAAGGTGAAAGGCATAGCCTTCGGCGATCCAGCCAATGACCCCGATCATCGCGGCGAGAGCCATCAAAGTAGGTGAGGTAAACGCCGACAGCGACAGCGAAGCGCGCCGGACCTTGGCCCAAAGCCGCGCAAACCGGCCAGTGATCTTGTGACCCATTGTGGCAAACCAGCCCAGCAGGCGTGGGCGGGTGGCTGCAAAGGCAGCGATCAGGGCGAGCACGGTTACAGGCAAGCCCCCCGCGATGCCCGTGGTTGAAAAAGCAAGCGCCAGGCCAAGGATCAACGCCATCGCCGACAGGTCAGATGCGCGATCTACAAGCACCAGTGGTGCGGTTCGCTCAAATGCCCAGCCTGTTTCGCGCTTCAGCCAGCGCATCCGCACCAGCTCGCCCACGCGACCGGGGGTCACGGACATGGCAAAGCCACCAAGGAAGTGGCGGAGGTCTTGGATAAGACCCGTGGGCAGGCCCAGTTTGCGCGCAAAGATATGCCAGCGCAGACCTCGAAAAAGGTAATTCACAAGGCTGAGGGCCAGCAGAGCGGCGAATTGCACGGCAGTCAGCTTGGCCAACTGGGCGCGGGTCTCTTCCCATCCGGTTGCAGCCGCCAGACCGATCAATCCGACCAGCACCAAACCAAACAATCCCAGAAGCACAAGCGTATCGCGCAGCCGCCGGGTGGGGCTGGCATCAGGGGCAGATTGTTTCCCTGATGTGGAAGATATGGGGTTTGTGCTGCTCATTGTCATTGCCCGGCTTATGGCGGGGGATTGCGGCGAGAATATGAAAGCATCGTTGCAAAAGCGAGAGCGAATAAGGCGCGTATGCTTTGCCGGTTGCAGCGGCACAAGCGACAGCGCGGTTCAACCGCTACACCAGGACATACCCGGGGACGTGCCGGGTCAACGATATGTCCAGATCAGACCGCGCGATCTTCGGGTGTCGCCGGTGTCGGCTTCAGGGCGCGCGACAAGACCTGCCCTTCAAACCCGCGCATCTCGGCATGCGCCAGATCGCCTTGTCGTTTGGTCAGGTCGGGGAAGATGGCGTCAAGCTCTTCCATCTGCGCTTTGGTCAGGGTCGACAAGGCCACGTCGCCGAAATGAAGTGTCTCGGCAGGGCAGCCATTGGCAAAAACGATCTCGTGCTGATCGAGCACGATGTGCCAGTATTCCAGATCCGCGACTTCGGCGCCGCATTCATAGATGCTGTCGCCATTCACAAGGCTTTTCGCGCTGGCAAGGGCGGCATCTTGTGCCAATAAAAGATTGACTTGCGGACCTTCCATCAGCAATCGGTGCTGAGGTGACACGCGCAGGGTTTTGTTTGGCACGCCGGGCGCAAAGGCGTCGGGTGCAATGGCAACCGGATCCAGCTGTGAATTACCGCGCCGTCGGTCCTGCGAGACTTTTGAGGCGGAAATCCAGCGCAGCGGTTGCAAACCATTGTCACGCGTCAAGACCAGATCACCAACGCGCAATGTCTCGATCCGACGCGGGCCGAGATCGGTCAGGATTTCGGTGCCGCGGGCAAAGCACACCTCGGTCTCGCCAAAGATGGTGATCGTCACCTGATGGGTGTCAACGACGGCAGATCCGTTCACTGTTGAAGCATAGCCATTTGCGTTGTTGAACGATGTGTCGCGGACCCTGATATTGAAGGTAATATCCAGACTTTGACCTGCGTCCAACCCATCTAAAGCAGGATCGTCGCTGTCCACAACGAATGACCAGGTATAGCCGCCTTCGTCATTGGCGGTGTTCTGGGTGATGGTCAGCGTCCCGAACGAGGGGGCGGACAGGATATCGTATCCCCCCGCAATCCAGCTATAGGTGCCGGGTTCGGTGTTGATCACGGAACCGCTGGCGCTGACATTGCCTGTTCCGGGCAGGCCCTCGTTGATCGAGGCGGTCGTCGCACCTGATAGGCTGACCATGATTGCTTCTCCTTCACGCGGCACAATATGGACCGAGGGCGCTTAAGGCCCGAACTCTTGCTGTCCGTCGTCTGGTGGCATCCGCGCTTTTGTTAATACTTCAACTATATTCTGGCAATTTGTTGAAGCAGAAAAGGGGAATTCTTGGAAATCGGCGGCAAATCACGCGACCACAGTCGATCGGATCTTCCATTTCGAACTGCCGGGCGCGCGGTGCCATTCCAGAATTTTCTTCTGGCCCTTGTGAATGCGCAGGGTCTTTACGCTGTCTTCCTGAATGGTTGACTTGATGTTTTCGATGATCTCGGCCCCATGGCCCCACGGTGCCATGATGTCCATGATCCAAAGCTGATCGCCCGACCGCCATTCGTCGAATTCGTCCAGCCCACTGCCGGACAGGTGTTTTTTCTCGGCGGCTGCATCCAGCTTGGCCCAGGTGACAAGGCCGCGCGGCACGTCACGCGCCCGGTAAATGTTGAACTGTTTCAGATAGATCGGAGGTTCAAACGCTTTCGCTAACGCGCGCGCGGACCAGTTGCCATAGACGTTGGAATAGAAGGCGAGAAAGGCCAGTTCGCCGAACACTCGCAGGACATCGTCATTGGGATAGAGCGGTGATACCTCGATCAGGCCGCCCGTGTCGTCATCTTTTGTCATGCGTTTACCCCTTACCTGAACCGGACCAGCTTATTTTCCCCTCGACTGCACCCGCTCTGGATAACAGTATCGGCCTGCCAAACTGGACACGGAGCAAAAAGTGACGGACGCAGCCGAAGATGACAACACCAAAGTGGACCTGAATTTTCCAAAGCCCCCTGCGCTGACCAAGGGCAGTGTGCGTTTGCAACCCAGCGACGGGTTTCGTGGTTGGTTGACGCAAAACCGAATCTCTTTGGTGTTCAACACCTACCATATCGGCAAATTGTTCATGATCGGCGTGAACGAGGCGGGCCAGTTCGTTTTATCGGATGCCAATTTCCCCCGATCAATGGGATTGAGTCTACACAGGGGCACATTGTGGATGGCCAGCCAAAAGCAAATCTGGCGGTTCGAAAACTTCTTGGACAAGGGCCAGATGTCGCAGGGCAATGACGCCGTCTTTGCCCCCATTGGGGCAACCACGACGGGCTATATCAACCTGCATGATCTGCGTGTCAGTGACCATGGTGTGTATTTCATCGCCTGTCAGTTCAATTGCATCGGGCGGTTGCACGAGAAATGGAGCTTCGAGCCGATTTGGAAACCGCCCTTCATCAGCGAGTTTGCCTATGGCGATCGGTGTCATTTGAACTGTCTGGCGCTTGAAGACGGTGTGCCAAAATATGTCACCTGCTTTGCAGAAACGAATGTGCCAGAGGGCTGGCGCGCGCTTCCGAAAGATCAAAGCGCCGGGTTGGTGATAGATGTGCAGAGCAACGATATTCTGTGTGACAGTCTGCACATGCCGCATTCGCCGCAGCTTCATAACGGGCGACTTTATGTTGCCAATAGCGGGCAGGGCGAGTTTGGCGAAGTTGACCGTTCAACGGGCGAGTACAGGCCAATCTGTTTCGTTCCGGGGTTCACCCGTGGCATTGCATTTTGGAAAAACTACGCATTGGTGGGTGCATCTCGACCCAGACAGAGCGGTGTGTTCGAAGGCAATGACGCCACTCCGCTGAACCAGCGCCTTCAGGATATGGGGGTTGAGCCGGAATGCTCGATTTCGGTGATCAATCTGGACACGGGTGACATTGAACATCAGATCGTGCTGGATGGCGTTGCAACCGAGATCTATGACCTTTGCGTATTACCCGCGATCCGAAAACCGCGTGTTCTGGATGTCGAAAGCGATGCGATGAACACGATGTTCCGGCCTTCCAAGCTGCACATTTAGGCTGGGCCACAAAAAAGGCCCCGCGAACGGAGCCTTTTCTTCGTTGTTAATCCCGCTTAGTTGACAATGGTCGCTTCGGTCGCGGCGCGCAGTTCGTCTTCGGTCACGCCATCGGCGGTTTCAACGATCTTCAAGCCACCTTCGACCACGTCCAGAACACCAAGGTTGGTGATGATACGGTCCACCACGGCCTTGCCGGTCAGCGGCAGGGTGCATTCTTTCAACACCTTAGAATCGCCGTGCTTGTTGGTGTGATCCATCACGACCACCACGCGGCCAACACCAGCCACAAGGTCCATTGCGCCGCCCATGCCTTTGACCAGCTTGCCGGGGATCATCCAGTTCGCCAGATCACCGTTTTCTGCCACTTCCATCGCGCCAAGGATCGCCATCGCGATCTTGCCGCCCCGGATCATCCCGAAGCTCATCGCACTGTCGAAATACGAGGTCTGGGGCAGTTCGGTGATGGTTTGCTTGCCAGCGTTGATCAGATCGGCGTCAATCTCGGCTTCGGTCGGGAAGGGGCCCATGCCCAGCATGCCGTTTTCCGATTGCAGTGTAACTTCAACCCCTTCGGGGATGAAGTTGGACACCAGCGTCGGAATACCGATGCCAAGGTTCACATACCAGCCGTCTTGCAGTTCCTGTGCCGCGCGGGCGGCCATTTGGTTGCGGTTCCAAGCCATATCTTATGCCTCCCGAATGGTGCGTTGTTCGATACGCTTTTCGTGATCGCCCTGAATGATGCGATGCACATAGATGCCCGGCAGGTGGATCGCATCCGGGTCCAGCGAGCCGGTCGGCACGATTTCCTCGACCTCGGCTACGCAAACCTTGCCGCACATCGCGGCGGGCGGGTTGAAGTTGCGGGCGGTCTTGCGGAACACAAGGTTGCCGGTTTCATCGGCCTTCCAGGCTTTCACGATGGACAGGTCGGCAAAAATGCCTTCTTCAAGGATGTATTCTTCGCCGTTGAAGACCTTTACGTCCTTGCCTTCCGCGATCACGGTGCCGACGCCGGTCTTGGTATAGAAACCGGGGATGCCGTGACCGGCGGCGCGCATGCGCTCGGCCAGGGTGCCTTGGGGGTTGAACTCAAGCTCAAGCTCGCCCGACAGGTATTGGCGCATGAACTCGGCGTTTTCGCCCACATAGGACGACATCATTTTCTTGATCTGCTTCGTGTCCAGCAATTTGCCAAGCCCGAAGCCGTCAACACCGCAGTTATTCGATGCGATTGTGATGTCCTTGACGCCGCTTTCGACCAGCGCGTCGATCAGCAATTCTGGAATGCCGCACAGGCCAAAGCCCCCGGCGGCAATCAGCATCCCGTCGCTCAAAAGCCCATCAAGGGCGTCGGCGGCGCTGCCATATACCTTTTTCATGAAAGTTACCTCTCGTCAGTTTCGCGTCTGTTCTGGCGTGGGGGCATTGCAAAGTCAACGAAACCCGTGCGTGGAAGGGCGGTCTGCGTATTTCTACCTGATTGGGCGTCTATAACTTTGGTTGGTTGCGCCCTGGATGATCCAAAGTCCAGTATCGCAGCAACGGAATGTGCCAATAGCTTGTTGCATCAACTGAAAAGCAACGGAGACCACCATGACCAAGATGAATACGTCAAATGCCTTTGTCACCGCAATTGTGTTGGCGATGCTCGCCGCCCCGGCCAGCGCCCAGACCACGCGTGACGAGGTCATCGAAATGTTGAGCGCCGAGGGGTTTACTGAAATCAAAATCAAGCGCAGCCTGTTTGGCAATCTGCGGATTGAAGCCGAAGGTCCGAAGGGCGAGCGTGAAATCGTGCTGGGCAAGAATGGCGAGGTTCTACGCGACAAGTTTGAGCCCGAAGATGATCGCGACGACGACCGGACTGACCGGGATGACGACGACTATGGCGACCGGGATGACGACCGGGACGATGACCGGAATGACGACAGGGATGATGACAGGGATGATGACCGCGACGACGACCGGGACGATGACCGGGATGACGACAGGGATAGCGACCGGGATAACGACCGGGACGACGACCGGGATAACGACCGGGACGACGATCGCAACGATGACCGGGACGATGATGACTGATCCGTCGTGATCCGCACAGACCAACATCCGAGGCCGACATGAAACCAAAAACGATTACCCGAATTGGCGTTGCGATATACATTCTGTCGGCCTTGGCTTTTCTGGAGGAGCTGGTGGGTGAAATCACCGGCTTCTACCTGCTGAATTCCGGCTGGATCGTTCACGAGATGGTCGAGCTTGCCACCTTGGTCGGCTTCATCATCGGTGGCTTGCTTCTGTGGTACAGTCACCGCGTCCTTCACGCGCGCAACGCCGAGGTTGAAAGACTTCTGCGCGCGGCGAAAGGCGAGTTTACTGCGATGCTGCAAGCCCTGTTTGCGCAATGGTCGTTGACCGAGGCCGAACAGGATATTGCGCTTTTGACTGTCAGGGGTATGACGGTCGCCGAGATCGCTGAAGCGCGAAACACCAGCCAAGGCACCGTCAAGTCGCAAAATAATGCAATCTATCGCAAGGCTGGAGTGAAGAACCGGACCCAATTGGTGGGGGCGGTGGTCGAAGAGCTTCTGGTTGGCCCAGACGACCAGCATGACCATCCACCGGGACACGAGGACGCGGCTTAGTCACGCCGCGTCGATTCCAGATCAGACATCCGAACCTGACCGCCGACCGGCGTATCGGGAACAGCTCGACGATGGGGCTGTTGTTAAAACCGGTGCACCTGTCCAAGCCGCGCTGCCCGGTTTTGCGCGTAACGTGCGCGCCGTCGATCAAATGGGCGGGCCAATCCAGTTATATCGCCTGCGCGTCCAGCGGATTGCCGGAGCCGGACGGGGGGATTTCAGTTTCGGGTTGCGCTCAAGCACGCGGGGGAATGGGGTCCAGTCGGGGACCACACGCTTGCGCACGATCCTGGTGTATCCGGTCGTGGTCAACTCGTCCGTCATCGGCATCGAGGTCGGATAGATGCGATAAGCGCTGCCGTCCGCGCTCCAGAAATGCTAAGCGCGCAAAACGGTGTCGCAGTCAATCGTTACACGATCCAGCTTTTCGAAATGGTCCTGTCATTCCTGGTTGGCAAAGCTGGACGCAGTGCGCTTGGCGGTTTCGATGGGGGGGGGTGGCAAAGCCAGATCCAGGCAGCGCGAACGATGTTGTGGCACCCTTGATCACCGCGCGGCGCGATGGAATGGGTGACATGATAAAGCCCACCGTTCGATTGCGTCCGGCCGCATTCGATCTGACACATGCGTGTGTTTCAACTCACGAATTCGCCGGTTGGCATGTGATGCGGGGCTCTGACAAATTTTCTGACCTGAGCCGAGGCACTCAGCCCGCCGTCAGCCCTTGCCGGCAGCGGGCTTTTTCTTCGCGACGGGTTTCTTCTTTGCCGCCGCTTTCTTCTTCGGCGCGGCTTTCTTTTTCGCTGGCTTTTTCTTGCCGGCTTTTTCCGCAATCAGCGCGACCGCCATCTCAATCGTCATGTCCGCCGCGTCAACATCCTTGGGAATTGTCGCATTAATCTTTTCCCACTTCACATATGGCCCATAGCGCCCGTCCATCACATTCACCGGACCGCCACTTTCGGGGTGCTCACCCAGCTCTTTCAGGGGCTTGGCCGCCGCACGACCGCGCCCACCAGGGTTGGCGCGCTTTTCCGCCAGCATCTCGACCGCGCGGTTCATGCCAATCTCGAACACATCATCGGGGTCTTTCAGATTGGCATAAGTCGGTTTGGCGTCGTCGGGCAGCTTGTGCATGACGTAAGGGCCAAAGCGCCCGAAATTCGCGCTGATCATACCGCCTTCGGGATGTTCGCCGATTTCGCGCGGCAGGGACAGCAGCACCAGCGCTTTTTCAAGATCCATCGCGTCCTTGTCCCACCCTTTGGGCAGGCTGGCGCGTGGAGGTTTCTTGTTCTCAGGCGTCGGTTCGCCGCGCTGAACATAGGGGCCGAAACGACCGGATTTCAGCCAAATCTCGTCGCCTTGATCTTCACCCAGCATCCGTTCATCGCCCTCGGCACCTTCGCCTGCGATGGGGCGGGTATAGGTGCATTCGGGGTAGTTGCCACAACCGACAAACCCGCCGGTGCGCGAGGTTTTCAGATGCAGTTTGCCCTGACCACATTTCGGGCAGATGCGCGGGTCGGAGCCATCTTCACGTGGCGGATAAAGCTGAGGAGCCAAAGCGGCATCCAGCTTGTCCAGCACTTCCGAGATTCGCAATTCGGACGTTTCGGCAATCGCTGCCGAGAAATCGCGCCAGAAGCGCGCCAGCACTTCTTTATAATCCGCATCGCCCGCCGAGATTTCATCCAGTTCTTCTTCCAGGTTGGCAGTGAACTCATACCCCACATATTTGCGGAAGAAGTTCATCAGGAAGATGGTGACGATGCGGCCTTTGTCCTCGGGAAACAGGCGGTTCTTGTCCTTGCGAACGTACTCGCGATCCTGGATCGTGGTGATCACCGACGCGTAGGTCGAAGGGCGGCCGATGCCCAGTTCTTCCATCCGCTTCACCAACGTGGCCTCGGTATAGCGGGGCGGGGGCTGGGTGAAATGCTGTTCGGGCGTGACGCCCTTCTTCTCGGCCTTTTCGCCTTCCATGATCTGGGGCAGGCGCTTGTCGTCATCATCCACCACCTGATCGTCGCGACCTTCTTCATAAACCTTCAAAAAGCCTTCGAACACGACAACCTGACCGGTGGCGCGCAGCACGACCTGACCGTCGGATGAGCCCACATCGACGGTGGTCCGCTCGAACTTCGCGCTTTCCATCTGGCTGGCCAGCGTGCGTTTCCAGATCAGGTCGTAAAGTTTGCGCTGATCGGGTTCCAACCGCGCCAGATCGCTCGCGGAAACGGTCATGTCCGTCGGGCGGATACATTCGTGCGCTTCCTGTGCGTTCTTGGCCTTGTTCTTATAGATGCGCGGCTTGGCCGGGATGAATTCCCTGCCATAGCGATCCGAAATCGCATCCCGCGCAGCGGCCACGGCCTCGGGTGCCATGTCGATCCCGTCTGTCCGCATATAAGTGATATAGCCCGCTTCATAGAGGCGCTGGGCCGTCGACATGGTCTGACGCGCGCCGAAGCCGAACTTGCGGCTGGCGTCCTGTTGCAGGGTCGAGGTCATGAAGGGTGGTGAGGGGTTGCGGGTGGCAGGTTTGGCCTCCACCGATTGCACCGACAAGTCGCGGGATGAAATCGCCTGCACCGCCATTTCAGCTGCGGTCTCGTTCTCAAGGTCATACCGGTCCAGCTTCTGGCCGCCCAGAACCGTCAGACGCGCCTCAAACTCTTGTCCACGTGGTGTTGAAAGCAGCGCTTTCACAGACCAATACTCGCGTGCGTTGAACGCCTCAATCTCTTCCTCACGCTCAACGATCAGGCGCAGGCAGACAGACTGCACGCGACCGGCAGACCGCGCGCCGGGCAGTTTGCGCCAGAGGACAGGCGACAGGTTGAACCCTACAAGATAATCCAGCGCACGGCGGGCCAGATAGGCCTCGACCAGATCGGTGTCGACGTCGCGGGGATGCTCCATCGCCTCGGTCACGGCGGATTTGGTGATTGCGTTGAACACAACGCGGCTGACCGGTGTGTCCTGCTTGATCGCACGCCGCTTGCGCAGGGCTTCTTCAAGGTGCCACGAAATCGCTTCGCCTTCACGGTCGGGGTCGGTGGCGAGGATCAGGTTGTTGTCGTTCTTCAACGCATCCGCAATGGCGCGCACATGTTTGGCGCTGTCGCGACCAATTTCCCATTTCATCGCGAAATCGGCGTTGGTATCGACGGACCCATCCTTGGGCGGCAAATCGCGCACGTGACCGTAAGAGGCAAGAACGGTGTAGTCCGACCCAAGATACTTGTTGATGGTCTTGGCTTTGGCCGGGCTTTCTACGACGACAACGGGCATGAACTTCCTCTCGACTCAAACGCGCCATGGAATAATGGCAGTCTTTCTGGAGGCGTTAGATGGGTCGGGAAGGGGCAGGTTGTCAATGGCGTGTCATTATATATAGGGGCAGGGTGCGCCACGCCCCCTTAAGGGGGCGGAGAATTTCGGCCCGCAGGCGACAATCGGTTTGCGCGCAAAGAACATTCGTGGAACACTCTTCCCACCCGCATCCCCCGTTGATAAAGAGCGACCATGAGTGATTTCAGCGAAGACGACGCCTTTGGGGCCGCCGCCCGCCCCAGCCTGTCGCAACAGGCGATGGCAGCGCGTCCGATGCCTTACCTTGACGGGCTGAACCCGGCGCAGCGCGAAGCGGTCGAGGCGTTGAACGGTCCGGTGTTGATGCTGGCGGGGGCGGGCACCGGCAAGACGAAAGCTCTGACCACGCGGATTGCGCATCTTCTGAACACCGGGCAGGCGCGGACGAACGAGATCCTCGCCGTGACCTTTACCAACAAGGCTGCGCGCGAGATGAAAGAGCGTGTCGCCGGCCTGTTGGGCCAGACGGTCGAAGGGATGCCATGGATGGGCACGTTCCATTCGATTTGCGTGAAGTTGTTGCGTCGTCATGCCGAGCTTGTGGGGCTGAAAACAAACTTCACCATTCTGGACACGGATGACCAGATCAGGCTGATGAAACAGCTGATTGCCGCCAACAATATCGACGAAAAACGCTGGCCCGCGCGGCTGCTCGCGGGCGTGATCGACAACTGGAAAAACCGCGCATGGACGCCCGAGGTGCTGCCCGCGAGTGAGGCCAACGCGTTCAACGGTCGCGGCCCTGAGCTTTATGCGCAATATCAGGCGCGGCTGAAAACCCTCAACGCCTGCGACTTCGGCGACCTGCTGTTGCACATGGTCACGATATTCCAGAAACACGACGACATATTAACCAAGTACCAAAGCTGGTTTCGCTACATCCTCGTCGACGAATACCAAGATACCAACGTCGCCCAATATCTCTGGCTGCGCCTGCTGGCGGCGGGGCATAAAAACATCTGCTGTGTGGGCGATGATGACCAGTCGATTTATGGCTGGCGCGGGGCCGAAGTGGGCAATATCCTGCGGTTTGAAAAGGACTTTCCCGGCGCGAAGGTGGTCCGGCTGGAACAAAACTACCGCTCGACCGCGCACATCCTTGCCGCTGCGTCCGGTGTGATCGCGGGCAACCAAGATCGGTTGGGAAAAGAGCTTTGGACGGACGCCGAGGGCGGCGAGAAGGTCCGCCTGATCGGCCATTGGGACGGCGACGAAGAAGCGCGCTGGGTCGGGGAAGAAATCGAGGCGCTGCAATCGGGCACGCGGGGCAGGGCACCCATGTCGCTGGACGATATGGCCATCCTCGTCCGTGCCTCCCACCAGATGCGCGCGTTCGAGGATCGGTTCCTGACCATCGGTCTGCCCTACCGCGTCATCGGCGGCCCTCGGTTCTACGAACGCTTGGAAATCCGCGACGCGATGGCCTATTTCCGGCTGGCGGTATCCCAAGACGACGATCTGGCGTTTGAACGCATCGTCAACACGCCACGCCGGGGGCTGGGGGATAAAGCGGTGCAGACCATTCAGGGTTTGGCGCGGCAAAACGGCGTGTCACTGGTCGAAGGCGCGCGGATTGCGGTCGAAAGCGGCGCGATCAAGGGCAAGGGCGGCAAGGGTTTGGCCGAACTGGTCGCGGGCCTTGATCGTTGGTATGCTCAGTTGCGCGCCGAGGAAGACACCCATGTCGAAATGGCCGAGGTGATCTTGGAAGAATCCGGCTATACCGAGATGTGGCTGAACGACAAAACGCCCGAGGCACCGGGGCGACTGGAAAACCTCAAGGAACTGGTCAAGGCGTTGGAAAGCTTCGAAAACCTGCAAGGGTTCTTGGAGCATATCAGCCTGATCATGGACAATGACACCGACGACGCCGAAGAAAAAGTGACCATCATGACCCTGCACGGCGCGAAGGGGCTGGAGTTTCCTGCCGTCTTCCTGCCGGGGTGGGAGGATGGGCTGTTCCCGTCCCAACGCTCGATGGATGAAAGCGGGCTGAAGGGCCTCGAAGAAGAACGCCGTCTGGCCTATGTGGGCATCACACGGGCCGAGGAGATTTGCACAATCTCGTTTGCCGCCAATCGCCGCGTTTACGGCCAGTGGCAGTCTCAACTCCCCTCGCGCTTTGTTGATGAACTGCCCGCGGATCATGTCGAGGTGCTGACGGCGCCAGGCCTTTACGGCGGCGGTTATGGTGGCATGGCCGGGGATTTCGGCGGCAATTCACCGTTGGAAGACCGCGCCAGCCGGGCGGACGCTTATAACTCGCCGGGGTGGAAGCGGATGCAGGCGCAGGGCGCGCTGCGTGCCAAGCCAAGCCCCAACGAATCGCGCGGGCTGGTGATTGATGCAACGGCCGTCTCGTCCTTCACGCAGGGTGATCGGGTGTTTCACACCAAGTTCGGCTATGGCACGGTGATGGGCATTGAAGGCGACAAGCTGGATATCGAATTTGACAAGGCGGGCGCGAAAAAGGTCGTGTCGAAGTTCATCGTGCCGGCGGCGCAAGCGGGCGACGTGCCGTTTTAAGGCGGCGCGTCAACGGTCCGGCGGGGTCCAGTCCTTCCCGGGTTCGGCGCCATGGCGGCGCAGGCGCAGCGCCAACCCGACCGAGACACCGACGCCGATGGCGATCGTCAGGTCCGCAAACACCGTCAGCACCAGTGTCAGCAAAAGCAGCACACGGTCCGACACCCGCCCCTGCATGTAGCCGCGCCATTTCTGCGGCTCGCTCATGTTCCAGGCGGTCAGGATCAACAGCCCCGCCAAGGCAGGCATCGCAAGATATCCGGCAAGTGGGGCTGCCAGCAGCATGACCAAAAGAATGGTCAGTGCGTGTATGATCCCCGCAACTGGTGTCTTGCCGCCCGCGCGCACATTGGTTGCCGTGCGCGCAATCGCCCCGGTGGCGGGTAGACCGGCAAACAGGGCAGACCCAATATTGGCAAAGCCTTGTGCCAGGATCTCGGCGTTAGGGCGATGTTTTCCGCCGATCATGCGATCCGCGACCATTGCTGACAGAAGCGATTCGATGCTTGCCAAAAAGGCGATGACGATAGCCGAAGGCAGCAGTTCAGTGATCCGCGCAAGGTTGATTTGGGGCAAGGATGGAAGTGGTAAAGTGCCGGGTAACGGACCAAACCGCGAAAAGATCGTGTCGACAGGCAACGCGGCAAATGCGACGGCAGCCGACGTTAATCCCACCGCAACAATCAGACCTGGAAATCTGGGGGCCAGTCGCCGCAGAAAGACGATCAAAGCCATCGTCACCAGTCCGATCGTGAGTGCATGGAAGCTTAGCGTGTCGCGAGCGGTCCAAAGCGTGCTGATCTTCGCGAAGAACTCAGCCGGCACCTCGGCGATAGACAGGCCGAACAGGTCTTTGATTTGACTGGTGGCGATGATGATACCGATGCCAATCGTGAAGCCGTTGATGACGGGTTCGGGCACATAGGCTGCCAGACTGCCCGCTCGCAGATAGCCTGCGACTACCATAATCGCTCCGGCCATAAGTGTCGCCAGAACCAGCCCGTCATATCCGTGATCGGCGATGATGCTATAGACAACGACGATGAACGCACCGGTTGGGCCGCCAATCTGAACCCGACTACCTCCGAGAAGCGAAATCAGAAACCCCGCAACAATTGCGGTGACAAGCCCTTTCTCCGGCCCTGCGCCGGACGCGATCGCAATGGCAAGGCTTAGCGGCAAGGCGACCATGGCAACGGTTACACCTGCAATCAGGTCGCTTGCGAATTGGTCGCGATCATAGTCGCGCAGCGTCGTTAGGATTTTGGGTTTCATGGAACGAGCTATCCCGTCTTGCGCCCGAAAATCAATCGACAAAATTGCAGGCCCGGTATGCCGGGCAGGCGTCTGCGGATCGTGCGAAGTACGGTGTGCCAAAAAAAAACGGTGACGCCCGGGAGGAGGTGGGCGCCACCGTTTCTATGTGAAGCGGGGCTCTGGGAGGAGGTAGAGACCCGACGTCATGTGGTTCAGGGTCTGGGAGGAGGTAGACCCGTCACCGTATCGGCTTAACCCCGGGAGGAGGTGGGGCAAACCGGATCTTGGGGGTGCGGTGGTGCCAGGGAGGAGGACGGCGCCACCGCGACCCGCGGACCTTCAAGGGAGGAGGAAGAAGGTCCGAAACTTTTTTGATTGTGCGGCGGAACCGGGGAGGAGGTCGGTCCCGCCGCCAATCGAAGCCACTACCTGGGAGGAGGTAGGCGGTGGCCAGGAAACCTATTGGTCGTTAACCGCCATGCGGGCCAGGAAGCGGATCGACGCACGGCTAATGCCCAGGTCGTTCAGTTCGCGGTCGCTCAGAGCGTTCAGTTCGCGCACAGTTTCACGATATTGGGCGCGCTGATGCATTTGCTCTTTCCAAACGGCGATCCGGGCTGCCAGACGATCAGCGATGCTGACAGGGGCAGAAAGAATTTCAGTTGCGTATGTCATATTCTCACTCACTTACATCTTTTCCGCAGAACCCTGCGGTGCGGGGCGGCAATGCCGCTGTTGTCTCTGTTGGCGCTCACATTGTCGCCTTGACCCCAAGATGGGCACAATGCTGCAGATGCACAATACCCCGCGTTCGCAAACCCGATATGCGGCGAGTGCATACATAAAAATGACATAATATTAATCGGTTGCTGACATTTTGTGCGCTGACGCAGGGTAAATTGCTGCGGCGCAGAAGGCGGGGGTTGATGTTAACTTAAGGTCAATTTGTGTGGTGCATATTTATTGCCCGATATGCTCAGATCCAAGGCTTGATGACTGCGGCAAGTATGACGACGCACCCAGTGCATGAGACGACTCACCGCAGGTCTGCGGCCACGTGACCGCCCGCTTTCAGTAGGTATGCCCCTTGCACCTGCCCACAAAGCTGCCAAGTAATGTGCGAAGCTGAAGGAGGCACGAATGTCGGATATGCGCGAAAAGATCATGGGCACCTTGTCCACCGTTGCTCTGCCGGATGGTGGGGATCTGGCATCGCGTGACATGGTGCGTGCGCTGAGCGTTGATGGCGGGGCGGTCAGTTTCGTCATTGAAGCGCCGACCCCTGAACAGGCCGCCGGTATGGAAGCCCAGCGACGCGCTGCCGAAACCGCCGTTGCGGCCTTGGATGGGGTCGAGCGGGTCTCGGTTATCCTGACAGCGCATGGCCCGGCCAAAGCCGCCCCGCAGCCGCCCAATCTGAAGATCGGCGGCCATCCGAAGCCGCAGGCCGGGCCGCTGCCTGTGCCGGGCGTGGCCAACATAATCGCCATCGCGTCTGGTAAGGGGGGGGTCGGAAAATCGACGCTCAGTTCGAACCTTGCCGTGGCGTTGGCGCGTCAGGGCCGCAAGGTCGGGCTGCTGGATGCTGACATTCTGGGACCAAGCCAGCCGCGCATGATGGGCACCAACCAACGTCCGTCATCGCCTGATGGCGAGTTGTTGATCCCGGTCGAGGCGCACGGCGTCAAGATGATGTCCATCGGCCTGATGCTGAAATCCGACCGCGAAGCCGTGGTCTGGCGCGGTCCCATGCTGATGGGTGCGCTGCAACAGTTGATGTTTCAGGTCGATTGGGCGCCGTTGGATGTGCTGATCATCGACCTGCCACCGGGAACGGGCGATGTGCAACTGACGCTTGCGCAGAAATCGCAGTTGACCGGCGCGATCATCGTGTCGACCCCGCAGGACGTGGCGCTTCTGGATGCGCGCAAGGCGATTGACATGTTTGACAAGGTCAAGGTTCCAATCCTGGGGCTGGTCGAAAACATGTCCACCTATGTCTGCCCCAATTGCGGGCACGAGGCGCATCTGTTTGGCCATGGTGGCGTCCGCGACGAAGCCGCCGAACTGGGCGCGCCGTTCCTTGGTGAAATCCCCTTGTCCCTGGATGTGCGTCTTGCAGGCGACAGCGGCACACCTGCTGCGGCCGGGGCGGGGCCGGTGGCCGAAGCCTATGCCACGCTGGCCCGTGATTTGGTGGCGCGCGGGATCGCGTAAGCGTTTTGACCTCTCGGGAACGGCCTGTGGGAAACCATGGGCCGTTATGATTCCGGCGCGCCGCGCGCTGCATGGGAAACCATGGGTAAGCGGCGAAAAACTGCCGAATCAACGCGGATCACCCCCCGACTTTATCACTCAGGCGTGGACCCGCAGTGGTTGGTTTGTCAGGGCAGCGCCATCATTTGAATGATTTTCCGGGAAATTGTGGGATTTTTTTATGCTGCGCATGCAGCACCAGATTTAGTGGTCTTATATCCGTTACATCACTAGGTGTCGCGCTAAATGCTCAAGAATACACGCTACATATTGTTTTTTGCACCTTCGGAAAACAACATCTGGCCCGTTCTTCCCATAAAAACCTGTTGCGTCCCACGATTTCCCAAGCTATCCCTAAATACAAGATGAGGACGGGACATAAGAGGCAGCAAGACCTCGTGACACTCCCAAGTCAGGTTTCATACAGGCACCCGCTTCATCGTAACGAAAGAGATCCGGCGCGATCGCGAGCAGACATCCCCCCAGGTGGCGCGCGCAGCTGGACACCCGGAAACGGGACAGGCGGCGGATTGGGCAGTGGCAGCAGCTCAATCCGCCGTTTCTATTCCAGCCCTACATTTTCAGGGCGCAGCGATGCTGGGACAGTGAAGGAGCCGCGCAAGTGGCACGCAGGTTCAGAGGTGAAAGCCACCACAAGGTGGACGCGAAGGGCAGGGTTTCGATCCCGGCCCTGTTTCGCCGTGTACTTGAAGCTGGCGACCCGGACTGGACCGAAGGTCTGAACCCCAATCTTGTTATTGTCTATGGCGACAAGCGCCGTAATTTCCTTGAATGCTATACAATCGAAGCGATTGACGACGTCGACCGGCAGATCGCTGATCTGCCGCGCGGCTCGGTCGAACGCCGCGCGCTTGAGCGCATGTTCAACGGCCAATCGCTGCCGACAACGGTCGATGAGACCGGCCGACTGGTGCTGCCCGCAAAGCTGCGCGCGAAAATCGGTCTTGAGAACGAAGCATTTTTCATCGCCACCGGCGACACGTTCCAGATCTGGAAGCCCGAGACATACGAAAACGTTGAAATGGCCAAGGCCGAAGCGTGGCTGGACAGCCAGCCCGAGGATTTCGACCCGCTTACCTTGCTCAGCAGCGGATCCGCGTCAGGCAGGGATGGATGATATGATCGATCCGGCTGCCACCGAGAAACGTCCCCACATTCCAGTCTTGTTGCGGCCGCTTTTAGATGCGGTCGCACCTGTTTCTGGCGATTGGGCAGACGGCACGTTCGGGGCGGGGGGCTATACCCGTGGATTGTTGGATGCCGGGGCCGATTGGGTTTGTGGCATCGACCGCGATCCGATGGTGTTTGACATGGCTGCCGATTGGGCCGCTGACTATGGTGGCAGGCTGGCGCTGCGCGAAGGCACATTCTCGGACATGGACGAACTGGCGGGCCGCCCCTTGGACGGCGTCGTTCTGGACCTTGGCGTCAGCTCGATGCAACTGGATCTGGCGGATCGCGGGTTTTCCTTCATGCGCGACGGACCGTTGGACATGCGGATGAGCCAATCCGGCCCCACTGCCGCCGATATCGTCAATCAGGCCGACGAAGAGGCGCTGGCTGATATCCTGTATCATTACGGCGAAGAACGCGCCTCGCGTCGGATTGCGCGGGCCATTGTCAGAGCACGCACCGAGGCACGGTTCGAAACCACTCTGCAATTGGCCAGCGTGGTGGAAAAATGTCTGCCCCGCTCGAAACCTGGCCAAAGCCACCCGGCCACAAGGTCGTTTCAGGCGATCCGCATCGCGGTGAATGATGAGTTCGGGCAACTGATCGAGGGCTTGGAAGCCGCCGAGCGCGCGTTGAAGCCCGGTGGCAAGCTGGCGGTCGTCACCTTCCATTCGATGGAGGACCGCGTTGTGAAGCGGTTTTTGCAGGCGCGCGCGTCCGAAGGGGGCGGCGGATCACGTTATGCCCCGCAAGAGGTCGCAGAAACGCCACGCTTCAAGCTGACCCCGCGCAAAGCCATAGCGCCGGATGCCGACGAGCTCGCCGTAAACCCTCGCGCCCGGTCGTCACGCCTGCGCGTGGCCACCCGTACCGACGCCCCTGCCGGTCCGTCCGACCGGCGCAAACTTGGCCTTCCACCCCTTGTTTTCAAGGATAGATCATAATGCGCAGCTTGCTTTACATCACATCCGCCCTGGTCGTCATGGCGCTGGCCTATTGGGCCTATTCGGAAAACTACAAGACGCAAGCGTCGCTTGACCGGGTCGAAGAGTTGCAGCACGAAATCGGGCAGATGCAGGAACAATTGGCGGTGTTGCGCGCTGAATGGGCCTATCTGAACCGTCCCGACCGGTTGCGTGATCTGGCCGAACTGAATTATGACCGTCTCGGTTTGTTGCCACTGGCACCTGAGCAGTTTGGCCGGGTCGACCAGGTGGTCTATCCCGATGAGGATTTGCCGGAAATCACCGAAACCTTCGATGTCTTTGGGGAGATCGAACAATGACCCGTGTCCCCCTGCGACCGCTCGCCCGTATTCTTGACGCCCGTGCCAAGGGCGAAAATCCGGATGCAATCGAACACGAGAATCTGCGCCACCGGCATGAAGAAATCCGCGACCGATCGCGTTTGCGTTCGGAAGGGCGGCTCTTGGTTCTGGCGGGGCTGTTTCTGTGTGCGTTTTTGGTTGTCGGCGGGCGGATGGCGGTGCTGTCTTCGACCGAACCGCGCGAGCCGCGCGCCCAGGCGCCGGGGTCTGCGATTGCGACCGCTCGTGCCGATATTGTTGACCGGCAGGGTCGTATTCTGGCCACCAACCTTGTGACCCATGCGCTGTATGCCCAGCCGCCCTTGATGGTTGATCCGTTGCGCGCGGCGGACGAACTGGTGAAAATATTCCCCGATCTGAAACGCGAACGTCTGATAAAAGATTTTACCGGCGCGCGTAAGTTCCTGTGGATCAAGAAAAAACTTAGCCCTGAACAGAAGCAGGCTGTGTTCGATATCGGCGAGCCAGGCCTGTTGTTCGGTCCACGCGAGATGCGCCTCTATCCCAATGGCAAGCTGGCAGCGCATGTGTTAGGCGGGGCCAGCTTCGGGCGCGAAGGTGTCAGCGCCGCCGAGGTGATCGGTGTGGCGGGCGTGGAAAAGCAATTCGACGACTATCTGCGCGACCCTGCCAATGGCGACAAGCCGCTGGAACTGGCGATTGATCTGACCATCCAAAGCGCCGTTGAGCGTGTTCTCTATGGTGGCATGAAGCTGATGAATGCCAAGGGCGCGGCCGCGATCCTGATGGATGTGCATACGGGCGAAGTGGTGTCCGTGGTCTCATTGCCCGATTTCGATCCCAACAAGCGGCCACGTGTTCTGACCAAGGGCGATCAGTCCGACAGCCCGCTGTTCAACCGCGCCGTGCAGGGGGTCTATGAACTTGGGTCAACGTTCAAGATTTTTACCGCGATTCAGGCGATGGACCTAGGGCTGGTGAACGCCAACACCATCATCGATACCGACATCCCGATGAAGATCGCAGGCTACCGGATCGGCGAGTTCAGAAACAAGAACTATGGCAAACTAAGCGTGTCGGACATCATCGTAAAATCTTCCAACCGGGGCACCGGGCGGATGGCGCTGGAGATCGGCCCGGAGCGTCAGCAGGAGTTCCTGCGCACCCTTGGCATGTTCGACCGCACCCCGTTCGAGATTGTCGAGGCGCATGGCTCGAAGCCGCTTGTGCCAAAGAACTGGGGCAAGCTCAGCTCGGTCACGATTTCCTATGGGCACGGGTTGTCCTCGACCCCGATGCATTTGGCAGCGGGCTACGCAGCGATTGCCAATGGCGGGTTCGCGGTGAAACCCACAGTGCTGAAACAAGATCGCATCGCGCGGGGACCACGGATCATATCGGCAGCGTCTGCCGCAGCGGCGCGTGACATGTTGCGCAAGGTTGTCACCGAAGGCACCGCCACGTTCGGGGAAGTGCAGGGTTACAAGGTGGCAGGCAAGACCGGCACCGCCGACAAACCGCGCCCACAAGGTGGCTATTATGACGACAAGGTGATCAACACTTTTGCCAGCATGTTCCCGGCGGACAATCCGAAATATGTTCTGGTGGTCACATTGGACGAACCGGTTGAAACGTCGGGGCCGAAACCGCGCCGCACGGCAGGATGGACCTCGGTGCCGGTGGCATCCGAGATCATCCGCAGGATCGCCCCGCTTCTGGGTTTGAAGCCTGAACCGGAACCCATCGTTGAATCCCTTGCGGCAGCTGGGGTAACACTCACCTCGAACTGATCTGGATGGGCAGAACACATATGGGCGCTGAAACAAAGACCAAATCCCTTGCGGAACTGGGGCTGAGCGCCCGAGGCGGCATCGAGGCGCAGATCACCGGCCTGTCGGTGGACAGCCGCGAAGTTAAGCCCGGACATCTGTTTGCCGCCCTGCCCGGGACGAAAGTCCATGGGGGTGAGTTCATTCAATATGCCCTGCGGATGAAAGCCGCCGCCATCCTGACCGATCCGGAAGGCGCGCGGATCGCCAAAGCCGAACTGGAGGCCTCTGACGCGGCCCTGGTCGTCACCGAAGACCCGCGTATGGCGCTGGCCTATGCTGCTGCACTTTGGTTCGGAGCACAGCCCGAATACATGGTCGCGGCCACCGGCACCAACGGCAAGACCTCGGTCGCCAACTTCACGCGGCAAATCTGGACCCTGCTGGGGATCAGGGCCGCCAATCTGGGCACCACCGGGGTCGAGGGCGCCTTTGCCGCCCCGCTGGCCCACACCACGCCCGAGCCAATCACCCTGCACAAGGTGCTGGCCGAGATGGCTGGCGCAGGCGTGACCCATGCTGCGATGGAGGCGTCCAGCCACGGATTGGCGCAACGGCGGCTGGATGGGGTGCGCCTGACCGCGGCGGCATTCACGAATTTCACACAAGACCATCTGGATTACCACGAAACCTTCGAAGAATACTTTGCCGCAAAGGCTGGACTGTTCGCCCGCGTGCTGCCCGAAGGCGGAACGGCGGTGGTCAATATGGATGATCCCAAGGGGGAACAGATTGCCACCATCGCCGAAGCGCGCGGCCAACACCTGATCCGCGTGGGGCAGGGCGATGACAACGATCTGCGCATCAAGGCGCGCCGATTCGATGCCACCGGGCAAGAGGTGATGTTCATCTGGAACGGCGCGGCCCGCACGGAGCGGTTGAAACTGATCGGCGGGTTTCAGGCGGAAAACGTGCTGGCTGCCGCCGGGCTGGCCATCGGTTGCGGGGCCGAGCCCACCCATGTGTTCGACACGCTCAGCGAACTGGAAACCGTGCGCGGGCGGATGCAATTGGCTGCCACTCGTGACAATGGTGCCGCCGTGTTCGTGGATTACGCCCACACGCCCGATGCCCTGAAAACCGCACTGCGCGCCATGCGCCCGCATGTGTTGGGACGGCTGGTGGTGGTGTTCGGAGCGGGCGGCGACCGCGACACCTCGAAACGCGTCTTGATGGGGCAGGCAGCGGCAGAAAACGCCGATGTGGTGTTCGTGACCGATGACAATCCCCGCAGCGAAGACCCCTCCGCGATCCGCGCCATGGTGATGGGGGGCTGCCCCGAGGCCGTGAATGTCGGCGACCGGGCCGAAGCAATCCTGCGCGGTGTCGATGCGCTTGGCCCCGGTGATGCGCTGTTGATTGCGGGCAAAGGGCATGAGACCGGCCAGACGATTGGTGATGACGTGTTGCCGTTTGACGATGCCGAACAGGCCTCGGTCGCGGTGGCTGCGCTTGACGGGCACATGGCATGACCCTGTGGCGTGCGGAAGATGCCGCGAATGCGACAGGCGGGAAGGCGCGGGGAAACTGGTTGGTCGATGGCGTGTCGATTGACACGCGCACCCTTCAGCCGGGCGACCTGTTCGTTGCGCTGAAAGACGTGCGTGACGGGCATGACTTCGTGGCGCAGGCCCTGGAAAAAGGCGCAGGCGCAGCCATGATCAGCCGCATCCCCGATGGTGTTGCCCCAGACGCGCCCTTGTTGATCGTCCACGACGTGCTGGCCGCGTTGGTGGCGCTGGGCCGTGCCGGTCGCGCACGAACAGATGCGCGCGTGGTGGCGGTGACTGGATCGGTTGGCAAGACCTCGACCAAGGAAATGCTGCGTGCGGTCTTGTCCGCACAGGGTCGCACTCATGCTGCCGAAGCAAGCTATAACAACCATTGGGGTGTGCCGTTGACCTTGGCGCGGATGCCCAAGGATACCGAGTTCGCGGTGATTGAAATCGGCATGAACCATCCCGGCGAAATCGGCCCGTTGTCGCGCTTGACACGGCCCCATGTGGCCATGGTCACAACCGTTGCCGCAGCCCATCTTGAAGCCTTCGACGACCTGCCCGGCATCGCGCGCGAAAAAGGCGCGATCTTCGAGGGGTTGGAGCCGGGCGGTATCGCTGTCATAAACGGCGATCTCGATACCACGCCGGTTCTGGCAAAGGCCGCAAAGGGATTTCAGACCGAGAGTTTCGGCGAGGGCGCAGCGAACGGCCACCGGCTGACCCATGTCTCGCTGACCCCGGACGCCACGATTTGCAAAGCGTTGATCGCGGGCGAGGAGCAGGTGTTCAAAATCGCCTCACCCGGGCGGCATTTCGCGATGAATGCGCTGGGCGCGCTCGTCGCGGCGCGGGCTTTAAGGGCAGATACGACGCTGGCAGCGCGGGCGATGATCCAATGGCAGCCCCCCACTGGGCGCGGCACGCGGGAAGAGATCACGCTGGATGCCCCAGAGGGGCTGACCGTGACGCTGATCGACGACGCGTTCAACGCCAACCCCACTTCGATGGCAGCGGCACTGGAGGTGTTGGGCGCGATGCAACCCCTAGATGGCGTGGGGCGCATCCAGAAAGGCCGCCGGATCGCCATTCTGGGCGACATGCTGGAACTCGGCCCGGACGAGGTTGCCTTGCACGCAGACCTGGCCGATCTGCCCTTTATGTCGGCCATCGATCAGGTGCATTGCGTGGGACCGCGGATGCGGGCGCTTTGGGCGCGGCTGGACGGTGATCAGCAGGGGCTTTGGGTCGACACCGCCGCCGAGATGTCAACACAGGTGCGCCGGTTGATCGACGCGGGTGATGTTGTGCTGGTGAAAGGATCGAAAGGCTCTTTGGTGTCTCAAACTGTTGACGCGATCCGCAAAATGGGTCAATCGCTTCGTTAATTCCAGAAAAGGGACCGCTATATGTTGTATTGGTTGACCGAGTTTTCGGACGGCGGCGATGTTTTCAACCTGTTTCGCTATATCACCTTCCGATCCGGCGGGGCCTTCTTCACAGCCCTGATCTTCGGGTTCATTTTTGGCCAGCCGCTGATCAATATCCTGCGCCGTAAGCAAGGCAAGGGGCAACCGATCCGCGACGATGGCCCTGAAAGCCACAAGGAAAAACAAGGGACGCCGACGATGGGTGGGCTGTTGATCCTGTCGGCGCTTCTTGTGTCCACATTGATGTGGGCGCGGCTGGACAACCCTTATATCTGGATCACGCTGTTTGTCACCTATGGCTTTGGATTGATTGGTTTTGCGGATGACTACGCCAAGGTGTCGAAAGCCACAACGACCGGGGTGTCGGGCAAGTTGCGTATGGCGCTGGGCCTTCTGATCGCGGCAATTGCGGGCTATCTGGCATCGATAACCCACCCCGAGGGGCTGCAATTCAAGCTGGCCCTTCCGTTTTTCAAAGATACCCTTGTGAACCTGGGGATATTCTTCATCCCCTTCGTGATGATCGTAATCGTGGGCGCGGCCAATGCGGTAAACCTGACCGATGGTCTGGACGGGCTGGCCATCATGCCAGTGATGATCGCGGCGGGCACGCTGGGCGTCATTGCCTATGCGGTCGGTCGCGTTGACTTCACCGAATACCTGGATGTGCATTACGTCCCCGGCACGGGCGAGCTGTTCATCTTCACCTCCGCGCTGATTGGCGGGGGGTTGGGCTTCCTGTGGTATAACGCTCCGCCTGCTGCCGTGTTCATGGGCGACACCGGATCGCTGGCCCTGGGCGGCGCTTTGGGCGCCATCGCGGTTGCCACCAAGCACGAAATTGTGCTGGCCATCGTCGGCGGCTTGTTCGTGATCGAAGCGCTGTCGGTCATCATTCAGGTGCTTTATTACAAACGCACCGGGCGCCGGGTATTCCTGATGGCCCCGATCCACCACCATTTCGAACATCTGGGCTGGAAAGAGCCGCAGATCGTGATCCGCTTCTGGATCATCTCGCTGATCCTTGCGCTGATCGGGCTGGCGACACTGAAAGTTCGCTAACCGCCGCCACGCAAGTCGCACAGCCCTGGAACCGGTCTGATCGCGGCTTCTTCTGGCCTGAAATATCCCGGGGTGAGGCGCGCTTGCAAAGCGGGCCGAGGGGCAGCGCCCCTTTCCCGATCCGCGACATCAGACGAGGGCTTTTGTTTCCGCCCGTCGTGGTCTAGCCATAATGAAACGAAGGCAGGAGGCGCGGATGATCCCGGTCAAAGGCTATGAAGGGCAGAAGGTTGCGGTTCTGGGGCTGGGGCGGTCCGGCCTTGCAGCCGCCCATGCGTTGGAAGCAGGCGGGGCGGACGCCCTGTGCTGGGACGACAGCGCCGAGGCACGCGACCGCGCCGAGGGCCAGGCCTTGATCCTGCACGATCTGTCCAAACCGAGTGCGTGGCAGGATGTGGCGGCCCTGATCGTCAGCCCCGGCATTCCACATCTCTATCCCGAACCCAACAAGATCATCGCCGCCGCGATGGAGGCGGGCGTGCCGGTCGACAACGATATCGGTTTGTTCTTTCGCAGCTTCGCCGACGAGGACTGGGACAGTTTCGATGTCAGCCCGAAGGTCGTCGCGATCACCGGATCGAACGGGAAATCCACCACCTCGGCGCTGATCCATCACGTTCTGCAACAGTCCGGGCGTCCGACGCAACTTGCCGGCAATATCGGGCGTGGCGTGCTGGATATCGACCGTGCCCATGATGGCGAAGTCGTGGTGCTGGAACTGTCCAGCTATCAGACCGATCTCGCGCGCGCGCTGACCCCGGATGTGGCGGTGTTCACCAACCTGTCGCGCGATCATCTGGACCGGCACGGCGGTATGGGCGGCTATTTCGCGGCCAAACGGCGCCTGTTTGCCGAAGGCGGCCCGGATCGCGCGGTGATCGGCGTGGACGAGGCCGAAGGTGTCTATCTGGCCGGGCAATTGTCCGAGGGGCCATCGGATGACCGGGTGATCCGCATCTCGGTCGATCGCAAGCTGTCGGGGCCGGGCTGGCAGGTCTTTGCACGCAAGGGGTTCTTGTCGGAATACCGAAAGGGGCGGCAGGTGGGATCAATTGATCTGCGCAAGATCAAGGGATTGCCCGGCACGCATAACCACCAGAACGCCTGCGCCGCATATGCGGTCTGTCGCACGCTGGGGCTGGCCCCGAAGCAGATTGAGACCGCGTTTCATGCTTTCAAAGGCCTGCCGCATCGCTCGCAACTGGTAGGTGAAAGGGATGGCGTGGCCTTCGTCAATGACAGCAAGGCCACCAATGTGGACAGCGCCCGCGCGGCCTTGTCCGCATTCAAGAACATCCGCTGGATCGCAGGCGGACTGGGCAAGGATGGCGGGATCGAAAGCCTGACTGCCGATGATCTGTCGGGTGTCACCAAAGCCTATCTGATTGGCCATTCGGCGCGGGAATTTGCCTTACGGCTTGGCGACGTGCCGCATGAAATTTGCGAAACGATGGGGCAAGCTGTGGCCCGCGCAGCCGAAGACGCTCAATCCGGTGACACAGTTCTTCTGGCTCCCGCCGCCGCCAGCTTCGACCAATACCCGGACTTCGAAAAACGCGGTGAAGACTTCACGCGGCTGGTGGCGTCGGTTTTATCAGGCAACTAGCATGGCTGTATTCCGCGGCATACGAACTTTGATGAAAACCCCTTGTTGTTAAGGGTTTGCATGGGTTGTCGGCTCTGCTACCTCTGTCGCGAGAGGAGCACGGCCATATGTTTGCATTGGAAGATTATCCCCATCGCTATGAATTGGCGAACGAGCTACATGCGCGCCCGTCTCCGGCACTCTCTGCCCCTATTACGGCTGTCTACCTTGCCGTAAAGCGGCCGGAACATGCGGCCAGTCGCAATCGGGATGCGGATCGCGCGCATCTGATCGACCTGCTGGACCGCTTCGGAGCGCCGCATCCCAGCCCGGATGCGAACCATTATTTCGGCACCATCGGGCGGTATCAGTTGAAGTGGGAACAACACACGGAAATCGTGACCTATACGGTCTTCGCAGATGGGGTCGCGTCGCGGGCCTTTGATCCGGCGGCCTTTGATGTTTTCCCCACTGATTGGCTGCAAAATGCACCGGGCAAGCGCGTGACTTCAGCCCATATTCGGATCGACAGAATGCCCCTGACCGAGGCCGAGATGAACGAGGCGATCAACAACTGGTTCGTCGCCGAAAGCGTCGCCGCGACCTGGGTGCTGGACCGCGCCGCTGTCGTGGCAGGGGATTTTCGCATCGACGCGGCGGGACATATGCGCTTCGCGGCATTTATCGGCAACGACGCAGGCCCACGGCGCATCGGTCGGATCGTGCAGCGACTGTGCGAGATCGAGACCTATAAATCCTTGTCAATGCTGGGATTGCCGCAGGCGCGCCATTTGCAGGCCAAACTGGGGTATCTGGATGGGGAGCTGACCAAGCTGGTTGGCGCCATGTCGCGCGATGCCGAAGCGCCCGAGGCGACGCTGGACGAGCTTTTGCAGATATCTTCCGAGCTTGAGGATTTGACCGCTGCGACCTCGTTCCGGCTGAGCGCAACGACGGCCTATGAGGCGCTGGTAAACCAACGCATTCAGGCGCTGCGTGAAGAACGGTTCTTGGGGCGGCAGACCATGAGCGAGTTCATGATGCGCCGCTATGACCCTGCAATGCGGACGATTAAAAGTGCCGAACGGCAGCTGGGCAGCATGGCGCAAAGGGCCATGCGGGCCGGGGATTTGCTGCGAACCCGTGTCGATGTTCAGCGGTCCGAGCAAAATCAGGCCTTGCTGGCCAGTATGGATCGTCGCGCGGACATGCAGCTTCGGTTGCAGGAAACGGTCGAAGGGCTGTCGGTCGTGGCGATCAGCTATTACGCCGTGTCGCTGGCGGGCTATCTGGCCTATCCGTTGACCGAGCTGCTGGGCGTCTCGAAAGGAATGCTCACTGCGGTACTTACACTGCCTGTGGTTGGGCTTGTGTGGCTGGGTGTGCGTCGGATCCGGCATTCGATCGGGAAGTAAGGCGCGCATCCACGCGCCCTGCGGCCCAGGCGCTGGCCGAAATCGTGACCAACGCCAGAACGGCTGCGACGGACAACGTCGCTACGCCCGAAATCCCTGCGCCAACCGTGCAGCCTCCGGCCAGAACGCCACCAAAACCCATCAGCGCGCTCCCGGTCAGGTAACGGCCCATCTGGCCCGGCCCCTCAAAGCCTTGCCATTGGAACCGTCCTGCGATCACGGCAGAGACCAGTGCGCCCAGAACGACGCCTCCGATCAGCCCGGTACCGAAATTGGCACCAATCGCCGAGGATGCGCCGGTCCAGAACAGTGTATCCGCAAGCGGTGCCGTAAAAGACAGGCTTTCGAAGGTGATCGGATCGAATTCGTCCTGCAACACCAGACCCGTGCCCACCCAGCCCAGCGGGATCAGAGCACCCAGCAAGGCCGCCAACAGCAGAACACCGGCGCGCGGACGGGCGTTTTGGATAAGAAAACCCGCGAGAAGCAGCGGCAGGATCGCGGTCCAAACCGGTAGCGTAGGGGCCGGGATCGCCACGGCCTCAAGCGCCACGCGGGCTGGGGCCAGAAGGCCTTTCAGGGTTGCCAGCGCAGCAAGGGCTGCCACAAACAGCACGACCAGTGCACGCAGATTGCCCGATGCGCCCAGAACGGCCATCCGAGACAGGCAGCCTCGAGTCATCACCATGCCAACGCCAAATAGCAATCCGCCGACGATGATTGACAAATAGGGCAGGTCAGCGGCGTAGAAGCGATGAGCCGAGAAATCGATCCATCCGGCCTGCACAACCGCTTGCGTACCCAGAACCGCGATGGCCAAGGCCGTGACCCAGATCGCAAGGGCTGACCGGTTGTCTTGTCCGCCCCCGATCAGACCGCGCCGCAAACAGAAGCGCGTGATTTCCGCCAGCACACCAAAAGCCGCGCCCAATCCCAATCCGAACAGGATCGAGGCCGTGCGTGGGGTCAGGGTTTCAAAGCCAAGGGTCTCAAACATCTTCATGTCTCCGCATTTGGGAATATGTTCCATCTGACGAGAGATTTTGGCGCTGACAAGGGTATGCAGGACGCAAGGAGGGACTGGCTGTGGAACAATTTCCCATTCGGGCGCGTGGGTTGCGAATATGTTGTGTCGGGGTGCGCATCCATCAAACCGGTGTTGCTTCACGGGTGAATTATCCCGCAGGAACGTTCTTTTTTACCGCGCAGCGCGCCGCTGCCGACGCGGGTCCAGCGCGTCGCGCAGACCATCGCCGATATAGTTCACACTTAGCACCGTCAGCGAAATGGCCAGCCCCGGCCAGACCACCCGTGCAGGCGTCAGAGTCATGTAATTCGTGCCATCAAACAGCATACGCCCCCAACTGGGCACGTCCGACGGAAACCCCAGACCCAGAAAGCTCAGCGCGCTTTCGGTCAGGATCGCGTGGCCCACCCCCAGCGTGGCCGATACAACGATCGGGCCAAGGATGTTTGGCAGGATGTGGCGTCGGATCATCGCGAAAGGGCGCGTGCCAAGGGCGGTGGCCGCCATGATGAATTCACGCTCGCGCAGGGCCAGCACCTCGCCCCGGACGATCCGGGCTGTCTGCATCCAACTGGTCAGCCCGATGGCGCAGACGATCAGAAGGAACATGCCAACCTCAGGGCCGAACTGCGCGCGCAGGCTGTCGCGCCACAGCATGATCGCCACAAGCAAAAGCGGCAAAAGCGGCAAGGACAGAAACAGGTCGGTCAAGCGCATTAACGGTGCGTCCCAGTGGCGAAACACGCCCGCCGCCACGCCGATCAATGTGCCCAGACTTACGGCCAGCGCGATCGCCACCAGGCCGACCAGCAACGACACCCGGCCCCCGGACAGCAGCGCGGCCAGAAGATCACGCCCCAGTTGATCCGTGCCCAGCGGATGGGCCAGGCTGGGACCTTGGTTCTTGGCGCGGATGTCAATTTGCGCGGGGTCAAGCTGCCAGATCAGCGGACCGATCACCACCGCCAACGCAATCAAGGCCAGGATCACAGCCCCGATGACCGCGCCGGGATGGGTGCAGAAACGACGCCAAAGGGTCGCGCGCCGAATGGGGGGTGGGACGGATACGACCTCTTGCTCAGTCATACCTTATCCTTGGATCCAGCAGGCCATAGACGATATCGGCCAGCAGGTTGAACATCACGATCAGGACGGCGAACAGAAAGGTCAGCGTTTGCACCAGCGGCACGTCACCGCTTTGAATGCCCGAAATCAGCAACTGCCCCAAGCCGTTTACGCGGAAAACTTGCTCGGTCACGATGGCGCCCGCGAAGACCTGCGGAATGGCCAGTGAAATAACGGTGATAACCGGGATCATCGCGTTGCGCAACGCGTGGCCCAGCAGGACACGAGCCTCGGTCATACCCTTGGCGCGGGCGGTGCGCACGAAATCCTGATGCAAGGTTTCCAGCATTGAGGCGCGCAGATAACGGCTGAATTGGGCGGCGTTGAACAGGGCCAGCACGGTGACAGGCATGACCATCTGACGAAACTGGACGCCAAAGCTGTGCCAATCCGTGATCCGGTGTGTGGTGTCATAAATCGACGGAAACCACTCCAGCTTGACCGAGAAGACGAGGATCATCAGAACGCCCAGAAAGAAGCTGGGCACCGAAAAGCCGATCATCGCGATGAGGGTGCCAAGCTGATCCACCCAGCCATATTGGTCGCGCGCCGACAGGACCCCCAAGGGCAACGCGATCATCACGCCGATCACCAGCGACAGTCCGACCACCCACAGGGTCTGGGGCAGGCGGTCGCCGATCAGATCGACAACCGGGGCGTGGGCCGACCAGCTTTGCAGACGCAATCGGTCGCTCTGACTGCCGGTCATCCAGTCCAGCAGGTTCAGCGGCTCGTTGATGAAAAACTGTTTGCACCACAGAAGATAGCGGACGTAGGTTGGGGCGTCCAAACCAAGACCGGTGCGGATTTGCCCGCGTATTTCTGGCGGAATGGTCAGGGGCAGATTGGCGGTTGGATCATTTGGTGCAAGGTCGATCAACAAGAAAATCACAAGGCTGATTGCCAGCAATACAGGAATGGAAAAGGCAAGCCGCCGCAGCGTATAGGTGAACATGGGACGACCTGCGGTCTTTGGGATTGCCCGTCAGAGTTGACGCGCCTTGCGGTCAGTCTAGCGGGCTTACCTGGCGCGGGTCCAGTCCGCGATGTTCCAAAGCTCGCTGTCCCATGAGTTCATCCTGACGCCCATAAGCGTGTTGGATCGCGCAGACACATCGCCACGATGCACCAAGGGGATCAGAGCACCCGCTTGCATCAACATGTCATTCATGCGCCGCGCGATCCCCGCCCGATCCTCAAGGACCGAGGTCTGCGCCAGCTTGGCGGCCAGTGCGTCATAGTCGGCGTCACAATAGCGCGGGATGTTGAAACCCAACCAGTTATTGGCCGGCTCGGGGATGCTGTTGCAGGTCCAGTTGTTCAGATAGGCTTCGGGATCGGTGCCGGGGAAGAAATTGGTGAACATCTGGATATCGGCATAGAATTTCTGGAACGTGTCCGGGCTGCCTGGGTCGCCGCCGAAAAATACCGAAGGATCGATCTGGCGCAATTCGGTTTCGATCCCGATCTCGGACCACCATGACTTCAGAAGTGCCTGTGTGTCCTGCCGCACGGGGTTGGTCGAGGTCTGGAACAGCACTGACAGGCGCACCCCGTCCTTTTCGCGCACCCCGTCGCCGTCGCTGTCCACCCAGCCCGCATCGTCCAGCAGTTGGCGCGCGCGGTCCAGATTCTGCGTCAAGCAAGCATCATTGGCGGATGAGGCGTAAATCGCGGGGGCGGGCAGGATGTCACAAGTCGGCCTGCCCGCGGCGCCATATCCCAGTTCGGCGACCACAGCGCGGTCAATGGCGGCGGACATCGCGGCCAGAACGGCGGGGTCGGTCAGAAACGGATGTGGTCCACCTGCGCGGGTCGAGCGCCGCTTGCCCAGTGATGGCGATGGGTCGGTGCGGTTGATCATCAACCGTTCGACCGGCGTACCAAAGGATCGGATGATCTGCCCTTTGCCGCCATCGGCCATTTTGTCCAGAATGGCCGGGTCCACCTGAAGGTTCCACGCATAATCCACTTCGCCGGTTTCCAGCACGGCGCGGGCTGCACTGATCGCGTCGCCGCCGCCCTTGATGGTCACAGTTGCAAAGCCTGGTTTATCCGGGTCACGATAATGGGGATTGGCCTCGAATGTGACGACATCGCCTGCGCGAAACTCGACCACCCGAAACGGGCCGGTGCCGATGGGGGCGGCGTTCTGGGCGGTGCAGCTTTGCGCCGCCGCACCCAAGCAGGCCTGAAACTGCGCTTTTTGCAGAATCGGCGTTTCGACCCCGACCAGCGGGCCATAGGGAAAGGGCTTGGGCGCAGCGAATGTCAGACGGACGGTCAGGTCATCCAATGCCTCGACCGTTGTAACATCCGAGAACTTTCCGACCTGCTGACAGCCACCGTCCGGCGTCATGCAGTAATTTGCCGTGAAAACAACATCATGCGCGGTAAAGTTTGTCCCGTCTGACCAGGTCAGATCAGGGCGCAATGTCCATGTGATGGTGGTCAGGTCATCCGTGACACCACCATTGGCACGGGTTGGAATGTCGGCTGCCAACCAAGGAACCAGAGTGCCCGTCTCGTCATAGCGGGCCAGCGGTTCCAGCACCAATGAAGCAGGCTCGATATCTTTCGGACCGCTGGACAGATAGGGGTTCAGGATCGTTGGCGCCTGCCAATAGAGGATGTTCAGATGCCCGGATGCGCTGCGCTCGGCCAAGGACGTGACAGGCAACAGCGATATGATAATCCCCGCAGCTATTCCCCAAACAGATCGTCGGTCGCCCATCAGTCTTGCATCCCCCTCATGATCGGCGTGGCCCCGGTATTGTTCAAACCATCAACTCATGGCATCGGGTGCTGGAATACCGCACTGCCTTCCTTTGCGTAAAGCCATAGCTGTGTCGTTTGTCAAAGTCACGTCAACACAGATGGAACCGCTGCAAATTTCTCTGGCGTTCTTGCTGAACGGTTGAACCGGACGAACAACCCGCGCATTGTCACAAACGCGGCGGGGATTCTTTTCTGGGCCGCCGAAATTCAAACCGAAAGCCAAGCAGAAAGGTCCTTCCGTGCCGATCAGAAACCGATTTCACGAGTTGAAGGACGAAATCACCGCGTGGCGGCGCGATTTTCACGCGCATCCAGAGCTGATGTTCGACACGCACCGTACGGCAGGCATCGTGGCCAACAAGCTGCGCGCTTTCGGTTGCGACGAGGTGGTCGAAGGTATCGGACGCACAGGCGTTGTCGGTGTCATCAAGGGGCGATCTGATTCTTCTGGCCGCGTTATCGGGCTGCGTGCCGATATGGACGCGCTGCCGATCGAAGAGGCGACGGGGTTGGATTACGCCTCGACCAAACCGGGCAAGATGCACGCCTGCGGCCATGATGGGCACACCGCGATGCTGTTGGGCGCTGCGCAATATCTGGCCGAGACCCGGAAATTCGATGGCACCTGCATCGTGATCTTCCAACCCGCCGAAGAAGGGGGCGGGGGCGGGCGCGTCATGTGCGAAGACGGGTTGATGGAGCGGTTCGGCATTCAGGAAGTTTACGGAATGCACAACTGGCCGGGACGTGATCAGGGGACGTTTGCGATCCGTCCCGGACCGTTCTTTGCGGCGACCGACCTCTTGGATATTCGGTTCGAAGGGCGTGGCGGACATGCCGCCAAACCGCATGACACAATTGACCCGGTTGTGATGGCCTCTCAGGCCGTTCAAGCCTTGCAGACAATCGCATCGCGCAATGCTGATCCGACCGAGCAGATGGTTGTGTCGATCACGTCTGTTGAAACAAGTTCCAAAACTTTCAACGTGATACCGCAGGAGGTTCATCTTCTGGGAACGGTGCGAACACTTTCGCAGGAATTGCGCGATCTGGCCGAAAAACGGGTCAGCGCGATCTGCAACGGGATCGCGGCGGCCTTTGGCGGCTCTGTCACGGTGCGCTATGAACGAAACTATCCGGTCATGGTGAATCACGTGGAGGAAACCGACCATGCCGCCCGCGCGGCGCAGGCGGTTGCCGGGACGTGCGAGGAAGCCCCGCTGATCATGGGTGGCGAGGATTTCGCCTATATGCTGGAAGAACGACCGGGGGCCTATATCCTTGTGGGCAACGGCGACACGGCGATGGTTCACCACCCCGAGTACAATTTCAATGACGAGATCATACCGCACGGATGTTCATGGTGGGTCGAGATCGTCGAACAGCGAATGCCAGCGTCAGAGTGACCGGTTCCCGTCCTTAACCGCCCGTGTGGTTCATGTGACGGATCGTCTGGCCCTTCACCCCTTGCCGGGAATAGTCGAAATCATGCCCCTTGGGCTTGCGTCCAATGGCGGCATAAATGGCGTCGATCAGCACTGCATCACTTTCCGAGGCGCGCAAAGGCGCGCGCAAGTCTGTCATGCCATCATGACCCAGACAGGTGTAGAACTGACCGGTGCAACTCATCCTTACCCGGTTGCAGCTTTCGCAGAAATTATGGGTCAGGGGCGTGATCAGGCCGATTTTCTGCCCGGTTTCTTCGACCCGCATATACCGTGCCGGACCGCCGGTGGTCTCGCTCAGGTCGGACAGTGTCAGGCGTTCAGCCAGTTGCGCGCGCAGGTCCGAGAGCGGCCAGTATTGGTCCAGTCGATCCTCTTCCCCCATATCGCCCATCGGCATGACCTCGATAAAGGTCAGGTCCATGCCCTTCTGGGCACACCAATCGACAAGATCGAACAATTCGCTGTCGTTGAAGCCTTTCAGGGCGACGGCGTTGATCTTGACCTTCAATCCGGCTTCAAGGGCGGCGTCGATGCCACGCATGACCTGCGGCAGCCGGCCCCAACGGGTGATACGGGCAAACTTGTCCTCATCCAGCGTATCAAGCGAAATGTTTACCCGTCGCACCCCCGCCGCATACAGATCAGCCGCAAACCGGTGCAGTTGCGACCCGTTCGTGGTCAGCGTCAACTCGTCCAATGCGCCGCTGTCCAGATGCCGACCCATGCCTTCGAAAAAGCCGATGATTCCTTTGCGGACCAGCGGTTCACCCCCGGTGATGCGCAGCTTGCGCACGCCAAGGCCAATAAAAGCGGTGCAGATGCGATCCAGTTCCTCAAGCGTCAGAAGGTCTTTTTTGGGCAGAAAGGTCATATTCTCGGACATGCAATAGGTGCAGCGGAAATCGCACCGGTCCGTGACGGACAAGCGCAGATAGGTGACCGCCCGCATGAACGGATCGACAAGCCGAGGTGTATTCATGGGTAGAACCTAAGCACGGGCGGACGGGCGCGCAAGTCACGATCGGGCGAATTCTGCCGTTGAAACAGACCGCGAATTGCGCCACCCTGTAGATATGAAACATGTCATTCTCATGCCTGCTATTTTTCTTACTCTGGCCGGGTGCTCCGGTCTGGATATGAACAATATCATGCCCCGCCCGCCACATTTGCAAAACCAGCCGACATATAACGCCGACTTGCCGCCTCCTCCGCCAGAGGATGCGATCACGGTGGATGAGCTGGATACCGCCACAGATGAAGACCGGATGGCTGCCGCCACGACCGCGCCCAATGCGGCGGCGGGATCGCTGGGCGTAACGGTCGCAAGTCTTGGCGACCCGACTGCACCAGGCTTCTGGGTCGAAACGTCGCTGGTGTCATCCGAAACTCAAGGCCGCGTGCAGTCCAAGACAACCGGTCGAACCGTGAAAGTCACCCTGCGCCCCGCGTCGGGCGGTGGCAGTCGCGTGTCCCTGTCGACGCTTCAATTGCTGGACCTCGACATCTCGGGTTTGCATGAGCTGGTTGTCTTTGGATCGTGACCCCGCGTCTGTCTTACGCGGACTGGCTGATCGAAAGCCGGGCGCGCAAACTGATCGTGCGTTGGGGTGATTGGCGCGACATGCGCGACGATTTCGCGTGGGACATCCCTGAATGTTTCAACATCGCCGAGCGATGCTGTGACAGCTGGGCCGCGTTGGACGCGGGCCGCGTTGCTCTGACCCATGTGGCACAGAACGGAGCGGCGGACGACTGGAGTTTTGGCGATCTGAAAGCGGCGTCTGACCGGTTGGCGACAGTTCTGCGGGCGCGTGGTCTTGGCAAAGGCGACCGGATCGCGGTGTTTTTGGGGCAGGGGCCAGAAGTGCTGATCACCCATTTCGCGGCCTATAAGCTGGGCGCGGTCGTTTTGCCTCTGTTCACCTTGTTCGGCGCTGATGCGTTGTTCTATCGCTTGTCCGACAGTGGTGCGCGAGTGGTGGTTACAGATGCACAAAACACTGAAAAACTGACCGAGATTCGCGACGCCCTTCCCGATCTGGCCGAAGTTTACTCAACCAGTCCGATAGACACGGCGCGGGATTTCTGGGCCGAGATTGATGCGGCAGACCCGCTGCCAAGACCTGACGTGACGCTGGCCGAAGACCCGGCGGTGATGATCTATACCTCCGGCACCACCGGGCCGCCCAAGGGCGTTTTGCACGCGCATCGGTTTCTTCTCGGTCATCTGCCCTGTGTCGAAACCTATAACGAGGATTTTCCGCAGGCCGGCGACAAGGGCTGGACACCCGCCGATTGGGCGTGGATCGGTGGCTTGATGGATCTGGCCCTGCCGTTTCTCTATTTCGGCGTGCCGATTGTCAGCCATCGGATGCGAAAGTTTGACGCCGATGCCGCCTATCGCTTGATCGCGGCGCACAGGATTCGCAATCTCTTCATGCCGCCCACGGCGCTGAAGCTGCTGCGTCAATCGGATGCGCCGGCTGACGATGTCCAGATCCGCTCGATCGGGTCGGGGGGGGAAAGCCTTGGGGCAGGCTTGTTGGGCTGGGCGCGAGAAGTGCTCGGCGTGGATGTGAACGAGTTTTATGGCCAGACCGAATGCAACCTTGTCCTGTCTTCGGTCGCGGGAGCGATGGCCGTCAAACCCGGCAGCATGGGGCAACCCATTCCGGGCCATGATGTGGCCATCATTGACGCACACGGCAACCCGTCTCCGCCTGGTGAAATGGGCGAGATCGCCGTGCGCACGGGCGACCCTGTTATGTTTCTGAGCTATTGGAACCTACCCGACAAGACAGCCGCGAAATTCGATCAAGACTGGATGCGCACCGGCGACCTGGCGGTGCGCGATACCGATGGTTATTTCACCTTTGCGAGCCGGGACGACGACGTGATCACGTCGGCCGGCTATCGTATCGGCCCGTCCGAGATTGAAAACTGTCTGCAAACACATCCCGATGTTGCGATGGCAGCCGTGGTGGGAGTGCCAGACCCGTTGCGAACCGAGGCGGTCAAAGCCTTCGTCGTGTTGCGTGCGGGAGCGAACGAGGCCGGTATGGCCGACCAGTTGATTCAGCTTGTTCGCGATCGGATCAGCCCCCATGTCGCCCCGCGACTGGTCGAATTCGTCGATGAACTGCCAATGACTGCCACGGGTAAGATCATGCGCAGGGAATTGCGAGAACCAGATGCGCCTTAACGCAGGTATGACCTTATGCAATAGGATTCTAACATGAAAAAGCTTTTGCGCACGCTTGGTCTGGTGTCGCTTGTGTTTGCCGCCACATCATGGCTGGCCGAACGGGTGTTTTATGGCGGGGTAGATGAAAACGGAGTGTTGCAAGAAAGCTTGAACCTACCGCTTTCGGTTTTTCTGGGCGTGGCTGGCGGGGTTTGCCTTCTGCTGTCCTTTGTCGTGAGGCCAAACCGTTAGGCTAGATACTTCCCGGCCTCCTTCCGCGCAAAGGCTTTCATCCTGTCGCCATGTGCCTCCACAAAGGCGCGGGTGCGGTCCGGGTCGTGTTTGGACAGATCGCGCAGCCACCAGGCGATGGCCTTCTGGATGAACCACTCCGGGTCATCGACATAGGTCGATGCCCAGCCAAGCACGCGGTCGCGGATTGCCAATTCCTCTGGCTTGGGGTTGTTCTGCTTTGTCCAGGGCAGGGTGATGACCAGTGCCGCGCGTCGGGTCCACATATGGTCGGACTTTGTCCAGCTTTCGACCGTGTTGATGCGTGCCGGGTCGGCCACCAACCGTTTCTGCCCAGCCATGCAGGCGTGGTCAGCAATCGCCCAACTGTCGAAATCGGCCACCCAGCTTTGAATCAGCGTCCAAGCCGCTTCGTCCGGGCGCAGCCGGGCTTGGGTCAGCAGTTTCGCCGCTGCGATGCGGGCCTCGAAAATATCCGCCTGCCAAAGCTCATCGGCCAATGTCACGCGGTCCTCGATCGACAGGGACTGCCGCCAGCTTTTTGTCAGGTCATTCAGCGCGGGGTTTGGGATGCCAAGCACCTCGCGCGTTTGCTTGTGATATGCCGCCATGCTCTCGGCACGGCCCTCTTCGACTTGGGCACGCAGGGCGGTCAGCGCCTCGTCCAGCGTCATTCGACTGTGACCGATTTGGCCAGGTTGCGCGGCTGGTCGACGTCGGTGCCTTTGGCAATCGCTGTGTGATAGGCCAGAAGCTGCGCGGGGATCGCGTAAAGGATCGGCTGGATCAGTTCGGGCGCTTCGGGAAGGGCGAGGGATTGCCACACACCGTCGCCCGCCTCTTTCGCGGCGCGCGCGTCGGACACAAGGACCACGCGCCCCCCACGCGCCATGACCTCCTGCATGTTGGACACGGTTTTGTCGAACAGCCCGTCATGGGGTGCCATGACCACCGTCGGCGTGGCTTTGTCGACCAACGCAATGGGGCCATGCTTCAATTCACCAGAGGCATAACCTTCGGCGTGTATATAGCTGATTTCCTTTAATTTTAGCGCGCCTTCAAGCGCCAGAGGGAACATCTGTCCGCGCCCCAAAAACAGCACATCGCGCGCCTCGGCCAGTTTCGCGGCGATCTCTTTTGTCGCGGTGTCGATGGTCAGCGCGTGGCTCATCAGCCCCGGCAATTGGCGCAGATCGGCCAAATGCGCGGCAAGGCCTGTATCGTCCAGATGGCCGCGGTCATGGGCCGCTTTCAGCGCCATGATGGCAAAGCAGGTCAACTGGCAGGTGAACGCCTTGGTGGAGGCCACAGACACTTCTGGCCCGGCATGAATTTCCACCGCCACGTCGCTTTCACGCGCGATCGAGCTTTCGGGCACGTTGATCAGGCTGACGATCTTGTCGACCTTGCCTGCTGAATAGCGCAGCGCGGCCAGGGTGTCGGCGGTTTCACCGGATTGGCTGACAAAGACGCCAAGCGTCTTAGGCGCAAAGGGGGCTTCGCGATAGCGAAATTCGCTTGCCACGTCGATGTCGATGGGCAGGCGGGCGTAATGTTCGAACCAGTATTTCGCCACCAGCCCCGCATAGTAAGCCGTGCCGCAGGCCACGATGGACAGGCGATCGACATCGGCAAAGTCAATGCCGCCAAGGTTCATCGCGATCCGATCATCCTTCACATAGGCATTCAGCACCTCGCCCACGACAGTGGGCTGCTGGGCAATCTCTTTCGCCATATAGTGTTTGTATCCGCCTTTCTCGATCCGGGCGGAATCAAGGCGGACCTGTTTCATCGGGCGATTGGCAAGGCGACCGTTGTGATCATAAATCTCGGCTCCGTCGCGGGTGATGACGGCCCAATCACCTTCTTCCAGATAGGTGATCTTGTCGGTCATCGGGGCGAGCGCGATGGCGTCGGAGCCGACGAACATCTCGCCTGTGCCATGACCGATCGCCAAAGGGCTGCCCTTGCGCGCGGCGATCATCAGATCATCCTCGCCGTCAAACAGGAAACACAGCGCAAATGCGCCCTCCAACTCGGCAAGCGTGGCGGCGACGGCCTCTTTGGGGGATTTGCCGCGGGCGATATGGCTTTGGGCCAGCAGGGCAACGGTTTCCGTGTCCGTCTCGGTCAAGAATTTCAAACCCTCTGCGGCGAGCTTTTCTCGCAATTCGCGGAAATTTTCGATGATGCCATTGTGCACCACCGCGACCGGTCCCGCCTTGTGCGGGTGGGCGTTTTCGGTGGTGGGCGCCCCGTGCGTGGCCCAGCGGGTGTGACCGATGCCGGACTTCCCCGCCAGCGGATTGTGGACCAGCGTGTCCGACAGATTCACCAGCTTGCCGACCGCGCGGCGGCGATCCAGTTCGCCCGCCTCGTTGATGGTTGCAATCCCGGCACTGTCATAGCCGCGATATTCCAGCCGCTTCAGCGCCTCGACCAAGATCGGCGCAGCTTCGTGATTGCCCAGGACCCCTACAATACCACACATTTTCAGGACCCTTTCTGGCGTCTGGCCTTTGCGGCCTTTAACTTTTCAAACAATTTGAGGGCTAGGCCGGGCTTGACCTCCATCTTCGCACGGCCCACGGCCATCGCGCCGGCTGGCACGTTTTTCGTGACAACGGTGCCGGTCGCCGTCATTGCCTCATCCCCGACCGAGACGGGCGCGACAAGGCAAGTATTCGAACCGATGAAGGTCCGCGCGCCAATATTTGTGTGATGTTTGGAGACACCATCATAATTGCAGGTGATCGTGCCCGCGCCGATATTGGCGTGCTTACCCACCCGGGCGTCGCCAACATAGGACAGGTGATTGATCTTCGCGCCTTCCTCGATCTGGGCGTTCTTGATTTCCACAAAATTGCCGACCTTGGCGTCATTGGCCAATTCGGCTCCGGGCCGCAGGCGGGCATAGGGGCCGACCACGGCACCGCGCGAGACGTGGCATCCTTCAAGGTGTGAAAAAGCGCGGATCAAAGCCCCGCTTTCCACGGTGACGCCGGGGCCGAAGACCACGTTGGGCTCGATCACGCTGTCGCGTCCGATGACCGTATCATAGGCAAAATAGACCGTATCGCGAGCGATCAAAGTCACGCCATCTTCCAGTGCGGCATCTCGAGCGCGGGTTTGGAAAACATCCTCGGCATCGGCCAGTTCGGCGCGGGAATTGATGCCCAGCGTCTCGGCCTCGTCGCAGGTGACGACAGAAGCGGTCAGGCCGCGTGCGCGCGCGACAGATACAATATCGGGCAGGTAGTATTCACCTGACGCATTGTCGTTGCCGACCCCATCCAGAAGGTCGAACAGGAGCCCGGCGTCTGCGGCGATAACGCCGCTGTTGCAAAGGGTTACGGCGCGTTCATCTGCGGATGCATCTTTGAATTCAACAATGCGGTCCAACGCGCCATCCACGACGATCAGGCGGCCATAGCGACCGGGATCGGCGGCGTCGAACCCCAGCACAACCACGTCGGCACCCTGAGTGCGCGCGGCGGCCATGGTTTCCAGCGTTTCCGGGCGGATGAACGGGGTGTCGCCATACAGGACGAACACATCGCCCCCGAACCCATCAAGAGCGGCCCGTGCCTGCTGCACCGCGTGCCCGGTGCCAAGCTGTTCTACCTGCACGGCGATGGATATCTCGGGGTCAATCTCCTTGGCTGTCGCCTCGACCAACTCGGCGCCATGCCCCACAACCAGCACCACGCGGTCGGGCGACAATGCAGCCCCGGATGCCAGTGCATGGGCAAACAAGGGTGCACCTGCAACTTGATGCATGACTTTCGGCAGGTCTGAATTCATCCGTGTTCCCATGCCAGCGGCAAGGACAATCAGGGCGGTCGCCATATCTATCTGCTCTTTCAATTTCTTTTGGTCCGTTTTACCCCTTGGGGCGCGGCTCGCAAGCGAAAGCTGTTCAATTAACCTTACGCGAGGTTACAGGCTTTGCGTGGAAATTCCAAAGGCTGGGAACAAAAAATGACGAACAACGCAACGCCGGTGCGGCGTTCAGGGCGACGAACGGTGATCTTCGATCTGGATGGCACCTTGGCGGATACGTCCGGCGATCTGATCGCGGCGGCGAATGCGTGTTTCGCGGCGTTGGGGCATGGTGAGGTTCTGGATCCAAGCGTCGATCAACTGACTGCTTTTCACGGTGGCCGCGCGATGCTGCGGCTTGGTTTTTCGCGGGTGAATGGTGGCGCGGTCAATGACGCTGATATCGAGCGCGAGTTTCCCAATCTCTTGATCGCCTATGAGGATGACATCGATCGCCACACGCGCCTGTATCCCGGTGCGATGGAGGCGGTCGCGCGACTGCATGACAACGGCTATGCCGTGGGGATATGCACGAACAAGCCTGAAGGGCTGGCGCGGCTGTTGCTGACGCGGCTGGATATCCTGGGCCATTTTACGTCGCTGATCGGGGCGGATACGTTGCCGACCCGCAAACCGGACCCGGCCCCGTTTGTCGCTGCGGCGCAGGGCGCAGGCGGCGATCCCGCGCATGCACTTTTGGTCGGGGACACAGAAACCGACCGCAAAACGGCACAGGCCGCAGGTGTGCCCTGCATCCTTGTGGGGTTCGGTCCGGAGGGGCCGGGCGTGTCGCGGTTGGAACCCGAAGCACTGCTGGATCATTTCGACGATCTGGACGCCGTGGTGGCGCGGCTGATCGGATAGCGTCCACCTCCGCCCATTGACGCCAAGCTCAACCCCGCGCAGGGTCGATGTATGACAGAGCGATTCACCGGAAACTTCACCCAGCAAGAACCGATCCCGGATGAGGGGATCGCGGCAGCATTGGATGTGCTGCGCCATGGGCGTTTGCATCGCTATAACGTGGCCAAGGGCGAGGTGTCGCAAACCGCGCTTCTGGAACAGGAATTCGCTGCCCTGATGGGGTCGAAATATGCGCTGGCGGTGGCGTCGGGCGGCTATGCGATGGCAACCGCGCTGAGGGCGGTGGGGGTTGGACCGGGCGACCGGGTGCTGACCAACGCCTTCACACTGGCCCCGGTGCCGGGCGCGATTTCCTCGGTGGGGGCTGTGCCGGTTTTTGTCGAGGTGACAGAGGCACTGACCCTGGATCTGGATGATCTGGCGGTGAAGGTGGCGGAACCGGATGCGCCCAGGGTTCTGCTGCTCAGCCATATGCGCGGTCATATCTGTGACATGGATCGGCTGATGGCGATCACGGACGCGGCAGGTGTGAAGGTTATCGAGGATTGCGCCCACACGATGGGCGCGCGATGGAATGGCACACTGTCGGGGCGGCATGGGGCGATGGCGGCTTACTCGACCCAGACCTATAAACACGCAAACTCGGGTGAAGGCGGGCTTCTGATCTCGGACGATCCCGACCTGATGGCGCGGGCGATTGTGCTGTCGGGCAGTTATATGCTGTACGAACGGCACTTGGCAGGGCCACCGTCCGAGGTGTTTGAGCGGGTGAAATATGTCACCCCCAACATTTCGGGCCGGATGGACAATCTGCGCGCGGCGATCTTGCGGCCTCAGCTTGCGGGCCTGGCGGAGCGGTGTGCCGCGTGGAACGCGCGCTATCGCGTGGTCGAGGATGGGCTGCGCGACACGCCGGGCCTGACGGTGATCGAGCGACCTGCCGAAGAGGGCTATGTCATGTCCTCGTTCCAGTTCTTGTTGCTTGATTGGGCCGAAGGCGGTGTGCAGGAGGTGGTGCGCCGATGTGCAAGTCGTGGTGTGGAGTTGAAATGGTTCGGCGGGGCGGAGCCTACGGGCTTCACCAGCCGCTATGACAGTTGGCGCTATGCAGATGCGCCACGGATGCCAAAGACGGATCGGGTGTTGCGCGGTATTCTGGACCTGCGCGTGCCGCTGACCTTCAGCCTGGACGATTGCGCCCAGATTGCCCGGATCATCCGGGATGTGGTCGGACTGGTGTATCAGCAAGCGGAGTAGGGGCTTCGCCCCAGAGCCAAATCGGGGATTTGGCTCTTCCCCAGGATATTTTGGGGCCAGAAGAAACCGGGTGCCGTGGATGTGACGCTGCGTGAATAAGCGCGCGTATTGACCCGAATCGGGCTTTGCGCGATTAAATGAACAAGCGTTCAATAATGGCGACTGGCACGGCGCGCCAAATGGAGGATGACCGGATGTTCAACCACACAATGACTTTCGACCTGGGAGAGGACGTGAATGCCATGCGCGAAATGGTGCACCGGTTCGCGCAAGACCGGATCAAGCCCATTGCTGCCGAGGTCGACCAGAAGAACGAATTTCCCAATGATCTGTGGCGCGAGTTTGGTGAGCTTGGACTGCTGGGTGTCACCACGCCGGAAGAATATGGCGGGGCGGGCATGTCCTATCTGGCGCATGTTGTGATCGTGGAAGAGATCGCGCGGGCGTCGGCCTCGGTCTCGCTGAGCTACGGCGCGCATTCAAACTTGTGCGTGAACCAGATCCGCCGCAATGCGACCGAAGAACAAAAGCAAAAATACCTGCCCAAGCTGATTTCGGGCGAGCATATAGGGGCCTTGGCCATGTCCGAAGCAGGGGCGGGGTCGGATGTCGTTTCGATGAAGCTGCGGGCTGAAAAGCGCAATGGCTACTATGTGTTGAACGGCACCAAGTTCTGGATCACCAATGGCCCGGACGCAGACACCCTAGTGGTTTACGCCAAGACCGACCCGGAGGCTGGCCCGAAGGGCATCACCACCTTCATTATCGAGAAAGACATGAAGGGGTTCAGCACCTCGCCCCATTTCGACAAGCTGGGGATGCGCGGGTCGAACACGGCCGAGCTGATCTTTGACGACGTCGAAGTGCCCTTCGAGAACGTGTTGGGCGCGGAAGGTAAGGGTGTTGCCGTGCTTATGTCCGGTCTGGACTATGAACGTGTCGTGCTGTCAGGCATCGGCACCGGCATCATGGCCGCCTGCATGGATGAAATCATGCCTTACATGAAAGAGCGTAAACAATTCGGCCGCCCCATCGGGGACTTCCAACTGATGCAGGCAAAGATTGCCGACATGTATACCGCGATGAACTCGGCCCGTGCCTATGTTTATGAAGTGGCCAAGGCATGCGATCGCGGTCAGGTCACGCGTCAGGACGCGGCCGCCTGTGTGCTTTATGCGTCCGAAGAGGCGATGAAACAGGCGCATCAGGCCGTACAGGCGATGGGTGGATCAGGCTACATGAATGAAACCCCGGTGAGCCGCATCTTCCGCGACGCCAAACTGATGGAGATCGGCGCGGGCACCTCGGAAATCCGCCGAATGCTGATCGGGCGCGAATTGATGGGCAAGATGTGATGGGTTTCCGTCTGGCTGTCGTCGTCATCGCCGTGGGTCTTGCGTTCTTCGCGACGAAGATCGCGGCACAGGATGTGGTTTTCGACAGCGCGACCGTTGACGCCTGTCTGGCCTCGACGCCCAGTGGCGCGGTTGACCCGTCCTGCATCGGCGTGGCCTCGAACGCGTGCCAGACGGCAACGCCGGGTGGCGAGACCACGATCGGCATTGCTGACTGTATCCAGGCCGAGACCCAGGCGTGGGATGTACTTTTGAACCGGGAATACAAGGCAACGCGCAAGGCGCATGCCGGGGATCAGGTGGTTCTGGACCAGCTTCTGGCCGCACAGCGCGCCTGGATTGCCTTTCGCGATGCGGAATGTGCACTGGCCCATGCGCTGTGGCGCGACGGGTCGATCCGGGTGATCGTAGCCGCGAATTGCATGATGGTTCAGACGGCACGTCGGACCATCGAATTGCGTGATATGAGGTGACTTTGCAATGAGTTTGACCACCAGACTCCGGGCATCTGGCATGAGGGCCGCACATGTCGCACAAGCGGCGTCCAGGCCCTTGTTCACGGCGGTTGCGTGGCTGATCCTGGCCGTCCCGGCCCCGGCACAGGATGTCACCTACAGCTTCCACCCCACCACGGACTGCCTGTCCGCCCTGGGGGACGATGGCGACCCGATGCGCTGCGTTGGATCGGCGGCCAATTATTGCATGGAGGCAACCGAAGGCGGGGCGAGCACTGTTGGCATGTCGTCCTGTCTTGGGCTGGAATACGAGGACTGGGACCGCCGCCTGAACCGCGCCTATGGGCTTTTGATGACCCGGCTGAAGGCCGAAGATGAAGAGATGGCGACGCTTGGGTCAGCGGCCCCCAAACAAGCCCCCGCGCTTCTGGAAACGCAGCGCGCCTGGATCACCTTCCGCGACGCGTCGTGCGACTATGAACGTTCGAAATGGGGTGGTGGCACGGGCGGAGGCCCTGCGTCCATTGCCTGCATGCTCCAACTGACGTCCCGCCAGGCGCTTGCGCTGGAGGCGGACCTGAACAGTTACGGTGACGCAATCTGCAACCACGAAGGATGCTGAGATGAAACTGACTTCCCAAGCCACGCCCGGTTCCGAGGCGTATAAAGCCAACCGCGAGGGCCATCTTGAGGCGTTGCAAGTGGTGGCTGACGCTGCCGAGGCTGCCGTGATGGGTGGCGGGCAGAAATCGCGCGAACGGCACCTGAGCCGCGGCAAGATGCTGCCGCGCGACCGGGTGTCGAACCTGCTCGATCCCGGATCGCCTTTCCTCGAGGTTGGGGCGACGGCGGCGCATGGTATGTATGACGGGGCTGCGCCCTGTGCCGGTGTTATCGCAGGCATTGGTCAGGTGCACGGGCAAGAGGTGATGGTGGTCTGCAATGACGCCACCGTCAAAGGCGGCACCTATTACCCGATGACGGTCAAAAAGCACCTGCGCGCGCAGGAGATTGCCGAGGAATGCAATCTGCCGTGCATCTATCTGGTCGATAGTGGCGGCGCGAACCTGCCCAATCAGGACGAGGTGTTCCCCGACCGCGACCACTTTGGCCGCATTTTCTACAACCAAGCGCGGATGTCAGCCAAGGGCATCCCGCAGATTGCCGTGGTGATGGGGTCGTGCACCGCCGGGGGCGCTTATGTGCCTGCCATGTCGGATGTGACCATCATCGTGAAGGAACAAGGCACGATCTTCCTTGCCGGTCCGCCCTTGGTGAAGGCCGCGACGGGCGAGGTTGTCACAGCAGAAGACCTCGGTGGCGGTGACGTGCATACGCGCCTGTCCGGCGTTGCCGATTATCTGGCCGAGGATGACGCCCATGCGCTGGCCCTGGCACGGCGCGCAGTGGAAAGCCTGAATCGCACCAAGCCGATGACGGTGAAGTGGCAGGAACCGGAAGAACCGGCCTATGACCCCGAGGAACTGCTGGGCGTGGTGCCTGCCGACCTCAAGACGCCTTACGACATCCGCGAAGTGATTATGCGCATCGTCGATGGCTCGCGCTTTGATGAGTTCAAGCCGCGCTTTGGTGACACGCTGGTCACGGGTTTCGCGCATCTGAAAGGCTGCCCCATCGGGATCATCGCCAACAATGGCGTGATCTTCTCGGAAGCCGCACAAAAGGGCGCGCATTTTGTCGAGCTTTGCAGCCAGCGGAATATCCCCCTGGTTTTTCTGCAAAACATCACCGGTTTCATGGTGGGCCGGAAGTATGAGAATGAAGGCATCGCACGGCACGGCGCCAAGATGGTGACGGCGGTGGCAACGACGAACGTGCCGAAGGTGACGATGGTGGTGGGCGGCTCTTACGGGGCCGGTAACTACGGCATGGCCGGGCGCGCCTATCAACCCCGTTTCATGTGGTCCTGGCCCAATTCGCGGATTTCGGTGATGGGCGGCGAACAGGCGGCGGGCGTGCTGGCAACGGTGAAACGCGACGCGATCGAACGTCAGGGCGGCGAGTGGTCGGCGGAAGAAGAAGCTGCCTTCAAGCAACCCACCATTGATATGTTCGAGGAACAAAGCCATCCCCTCTATGCCTCGGCGCGGATGTGGGATGACGGCGTGATCGACCCGCGCAAATCGCGCGAGGTGCTGTATCTGTCGCTTCTCGCCGCGCTGAACGCTCCGATCGAGCCAACGAAGTTCGGCATCTTCCGCATGTGATCAAAACCGGCCTTTCTTCTGGCCGGAAATATCCTCGGGGGTCCGGGGGCAGACAGCCCCCGGTTCCTCCGCCCGAAAAAAGGAACAGAAAAATGTTCACGAAGATCCTGATTGCCAACCGGGGCGAAATAGCCTGCCGGGTGATCGACACCGCCCGCAAGCTGGGTGTGGCCACGGTGGCGGTTTATTCCGACGCCGATGCCGCCGCGCGCCATGTAAAGATGGCGGACGAGGCCGTGCATATCGGTCCACCACAACCCGCAAACTCATATCTGAAAGGCGATGTGATCATTCAGGCGGCGCTGGACACGGGCGCGCAGGCGATCCATCCCGGTTATGGGTTCCTGTCGGAAAACCCCGATTTCGTGGATGCGGTTGAAAGGGCAGGGTTGGTCTTTATCGGTCCGTCGTCAGACGCGATCCGCAAGATGGGTCTGAAAGATGCCGCCAAGAAACTGATGGTCGAGGCTGGCGTGCCGGTCGTGCCCGGGTATCACGGCACGGATCAAGACCCTGCACTGTTGGCGTCTGAGGCCGACAAGATGGGCTATCCTGTCTTGATTAAGGCCGTGGCGGGCGGCGGCGGCAAAGGCATGCGCCGCGTGGATGACCCCAAGGAGTTTGCGGATGCTTTGGCAAGCGCGCAGGGTGAGGCGAAAACCGCCTTCGGCAACGCGGATGTTCTGGTCGAGAAATACATCCTGTCACCGCGCCATATCGAAGTGCAGGTGTTTGGCGACGGCACCCAAGCGGTGCACCTGTTTGAACGTGACTGTTCACTGCAACGCCGCCATCAGAAGGTGATCGAGGAAGCGCCTGCGCCGGGCATGACCGACGAGGTCCGCGCGGCGATGGGCTTGGCCGGCGTTCGCGCCGCCGAAGCCATCGGGTATAAAGGCGCGGGCACGGTGGAATTCATCGTGGATGGCGCGAATGGACTACGCACCGATGGGTTCTGGTTCATGGAGATGAACACTCGCCTGCAAGTCGAGCACCCGGTGACGGAAGCGATCACCGGCGTCGATCTGGTGGAATGGCAATTGCGCGTGGCCAGCGGAGAAGGGCTGCCAAAGCAACAGGACGAGCTGTCGATCAATGGCCATTCCTTTGAAGCGCGCCTTTATGCCGAGGATGTGCCGAAGGGCTTCCTGCCCGCCACCGGCACGCTGACGCATCTGAAGTTCCCCGAAGGTGCGCGCGCGGATACCGGCGTGCGGGCAGGGGACACGATCAGCCCTTTCTATGACCCGATGATCGCCAAGATCACGGTGCATGCCGGATCGCGGGCGGCTGCGTTGCGCCAATTGTCTTCGGCGCTGACCCATACAGAGGTCGCGGGCTCGGTGACGAACCTTGCTTTTCTTGGCGCGCTGACGCGGCACGAGGGTTTTGCGGCGGGCGACGTGGACACAGGACTGATCGAACGCGACCTTGAGGCGCTGACCGCTGACCCCGGACCAAGCATGGCTGATGTGGGCGCTGCCGCTTTGTGCGCGCTTGATCTGCTGAAACGCGAAGGCTCCGGCTTCACGCTTTGGGGTGGGCTCAACCATTTTGTGACGCTGACCCATGGCGACGATACGTATGAAGTCGTCGTAACGTCCTACGGCGCCGACCGTCACCTGATCACCGTTGGCGAGGACAGCATCGAAGCGACCTGTCTGAACGGCCAATGGAAGATGGGCGGCGACCGCGGCCCGCGCGTTGCCAAGGCAGGGAATGTCGTGACAGTCTTCGCTCAAAGCGGGCTTGAGTTCCATGTCGTTGACCCGTTGGATCAGGATGCGGGCGCGGGTGCCGGGGCAGGTGTGGTCGAAGCACCCATGCCCGGCCTTGTGAAAACTGTCTTTGCTAAGGCGGGCCAGGCGGTCAAGCAGGGCGACCGGTTGGCCATTCTGGAAGCGATGAAGATGGAACACAGCCTGACCGCCGCCCGCGACGGTGTAGTGGCCGAGGTGCTCTGCGCCGATGGCGATCAGGTCGAAGCGGGTGCCCCGCTTGTGCGGCTTGAGGAAGAAGAGGAAAGCTGATGACCTTCCGTCTGCATCACGTGCAATATGCCCGCTCGATCCGCATTTTGTGGCTGATTGAGGAAATCGGGCTTGAGGAAAAGCTGGGCCGCACGCTTGAGGTTGTGGAATACCAGATCGGCTCGAAACAGATGTATGAGGGCGAACTGCCCAAAGTCTCGACCGCGTCCCGTGTGCCCGCCCTGGAGATCGGCAACAAGCGGATCAGCGAAAGCGGCGCCATCGTTCAGTATCTGATCGAGGAGTTCGCCCCCGAGCTGGGTGTGGACCCGGGCGGGGCAGAGCGCACCGACTACCTGCAATGGATTCACTATTCCGAGACCATGGCCAGCCTGGTCGAGCAGTTGAACCTGCAAATGGTGTTCCTGCGTCCACCTGCGAAACCCAGCCCTATTGTTATCAAGCTGAACGTGGCCCGGTTGCGCCATACGCTCGTTGGGCTTGACGCGCGGCTGGCAGATCGCGACTGGCTGCTGGACAAAGGTTTCTCGGGCGCTGACATCATGTTGGGCTTCAACCTGTTCGCCGTGCCTTACTATGTGAAGCTGGACGAGTTTCCCAACATTCTGGCTTATAAGGCGCGGATCGAGGCGATGCCGTCCTATCAGCGGGTCATCGAACGCGAGGGCGAACAACGGTTCTATCAGCAGGATTTCTATCCGGTGCCCGAAGAATGAAACAAGCGGAGTGACGCTGATGGACTATGTGGAAATATTCGAAGTCGGCCCGCGCGATGGGTTGCAGAACGAAAAACGCCAGATACTGACCGAAGACAAGATCGCTTTGGTCGATCTTCTGTCCAGCGCAGGCTTCAAGCGGATCGAGGTTGCCAGCTTTGTCAGCCCCAAATGGGTGCCGCAAATGGCGGATTCTGCGGACGTGCTGTCCGGGATCACTCGGGCCAAGGAGGTGTCCTATGCCGCGCTTACGCCGAACCTGCGCGGGTTCGAAGGGGCGGTGGCCGCCAACGCTGACGAGATCGCCATTTTTGGATCGGCGTCAGAAGGGTTTTCAAAGGCCAACATTAATTGCACCATCGCTGAAAGCCTTGACCGCTTTCAGCCCGTGGCAGACGCGGCGAATGAGGCCGGGATCATGATGCGCGGCTATATCTCCTGCGTGACGGATTGCCCCTTCGATGGGCCGACGCCGCCCGCCAAGGTGGCCTGGGTGGCAGAGCAATTGGTTGCTATGGGGTGTTATGAAATCTCGCTGGGCGATACGATTGGGCAGGCCACACCCGAGACGATCGACGCAATGCTGGATGCCGTGCTGGGCGTGGCGGGGCCGGACATGTTCGCGGGCCATTATCACGACACGGCGGGTCGGGCATGCGACAATATCGAGGCATCGTTGAAGAAGGGGCTGCGCGTGTTTGACGCCGCCGTCGGTGGATTGGGTGGTTGTCCCTATGCCCCCGGCGCACAAGGCAATGTGGCAACCGAAGCGGTGCATGACCGCGTAACAGCACTGGGATACACGACCGGGCTGGACCGCGACATACTGGAACAAGCCGCCCAGATGGCGCGGCGGATGCGGGCAGGGGACTGATCATGGGCTACGAGACGGTTTCCGTCAGCACAGATGAGCGCGGCGTCGCAACGCTGCTTTTGGACCGCGCAGACAAGCACAACGCCATGTCGGCACTAATGATCGAGGAACTGACTGACGCGGCCCACGCGCTGGGCGCGGATGACGCTGTGCGCGTCGTGATCCTGACCGGGGCGGGCAAGAGCTTCTGCGCGGGCGGCGATCTGCGCTGGATGCAGGACCAGATGGCAGCGGACCCGGTGACGCGGGGCGTCGAGGCCAAGAAGCTCGCGATGATGCTGAACGCGCTGAATGAAATGCCCAAGCCTTTGATTGCCAAGGTTCAGGGGCAGGCGTTTGGCGGCGGTGTCGGTATGGCATCCGTTTCGGATGTGTCCATCGGTGTAACGGGCGCGAAATTCGGCCTGACCGAGACCCGTTTGGGCCTGATCCCCGCGACCATCGGTCCCTATGTGCTGGCCCGTCTGGGCGAGGCAATGGCGCGCCGGGTGTTTATGTCGGCGCGGATTTTTGACGCGGAAGAAGCGGTCACGCTGGGCCTTCTGGCGAAAGCCGTCGCGCCCGAGGATCTGGACGCCGCCGTCGAGGCAGAGGTAACGCCTTATCTGTCCGTCGCGCCAGGCGCGGTCGCTGAAGCCAAAGCCCTGGCCCGTCGCCTTGGTCCGTCGATAACCGAGGCGATCATTGACGAAACCATCGCCGGTCTGGTCGCGCGCTGGGAAAGTGCTGAGGCGCAGGAAGGCATCGCCGCCTTCTTCGACAAACGCAAACCCAGTTGGGCCTAGAACGGACCGAACCGTTGTGGCGATGTTGCCCCCATGTGATGACCCGACAGTTCCGATTGGAAATGCACCCCGCAATTTCAAGTGAGTGAGTCTCTGTTTTTTTTGTCAGTTTTGCCGGTCTTTTGCTGCAAGATGGCAAAACGCGATGGATTTTTGGTTAACAGGTGACGAATTTCTGCATGCGCGAAATGCTTAACCTGTGGCTGAAACCCTTGCAAACAACGGTATACTGATAGGTCTGCCCCCGGTTTTGCGATCGCATTCAAAAACTCGAATGCGATATGCACTCGGTTGACCCTGCCAACCCGCAAAGGTAAACCGCTGATAGCTAGCGACAGGCGGGTAAACCGTTCAAAGGAGCCACACGTGGAAGACCTTCTCAGAGAATATCTCCCCATTATCATTTTCCTCGGATTAGCCATTGTTATCGGACTTGTTCTGATCCTTGCAGCCGTCGTGCTGGCAGTCCGCAATCCTGACCCGGAAAAACTCAGTGCTTACGAATGCGGGTTCAACGCTTTTGATGACGCCCGGATGAAATTCGATGTTCGGTTCTATCTGGTGTCGATCCTGTTCATCATCTTCGACCTTGAAATCGCTTTTCTGTTCCCCTGGGCCGTGGCCTTCAAGGATGTCGGGATGGTCGGGTTCTGGTCGATGATGGTGTTCCTTGCTGTATTGACGATCGGCTTTGCGTATGAGTGGAAGAAAGGGGCGCTCGAATGGGAGTGATGACTGGAGCCAACACGGCACAAGGCGACCGCGAACATGGCACGCGCCTGTTGAACGACCAACTGGCCGACAAGGGCTTTTTGCTGACCACCACAGACGACATCATCAACTGGGCGCGCACCGGATCGCTGCACTGGATGACTTTTGGTCTGGCCTGTTGTGCGGTCGAAATGATGCACGCGTCCATGCCGCGTTACGACCTTGAACGCTATGGGGTTGCCCCGCGCGCCTCCCCGCGCCAGTCCGACGTGATGATCGTGGCGGGCACACTGACCAACAAGATGGCGCCCGCGCTGCGCAAGGTATACGATCAGATGCCCGATCCGCGCTATGTGATCTCGATGGGATCGTGTGCCAATGGCGGTGGCTACTACCACTATTCCTATTCCGTGGTGCGCGGCTGTGACAGGATCGTGCCTGTTGACATTTACGTCCCCGGCTGTCCGCCAACCGCCGAGGCGCTGGTTTACGGAATCCTGCAACTGCAACGCAAAATCCGCCGCACCGGCACGATTGTGAGGTAAGCGATGAGCGACGCCCTGAACGAACTTGGGACCCTGCTGGAAGCCAAACGCCCCGATTGCGTGCTGAACTGGGAGATTGCTTTTGGCGAGTTGACCGTCAATGTGCCCTTGTCGGCGATCCCGGCGTTCATCGAGTTTCTGAAGGCCGACAAGGCTTGCATGTTCTCGACGCTCGTGGACATCACCGCGGTGGATTATCCGTCGCGGGAACAGCGTTTCGATGTCGTCTATCACTTCCTGTCGATGTACACGAACCAGCGCATCCGCGTGAAGGTCGCCATTCGCGAAGACGACATGGTGCCTTCGATCACCGAGGTTCACGCCTCGGCGGGCTGGTTTGAACGTGAAGTGTTCGACATGTTCGGCATCCTGTTCTCGGGCCACCCGGATCTGCGCCGTATCCTGACCGATTACGGCTTCCGCGGCCATCCGCTACGCAAGGATTTCCCGACCACGGGTTATACCGAAGTGCGCTATGACGAGGTCGAGAAACGCGTGGTTTACGAACCTGTGTCGCTGACCCAGGAATACCGCCAGTTCGACTTCATGTCGCCGTGGGAAGGGGCCAACTATATCCTGCCGGGCGACGAGAAATCTGACGAGGCCAAAGGCTGAACCAGATGAGCGGGCAAACCTTCATATTCTGCCTTGGGGCAACGAAGGCTGGCACAAGCTGGCTGTTCGATTACCTGTCGGGCCACCGGGAGTGTCATCTTCCGGCGATGAAGGAACTGCACTATTTCGATGCGTTGGAGCACGGCACGGGCGATTACTATCGCACGCAGGCGCAGAGCCGTCTTGAGGCCGCCCGCAAAGACCCGTCGACTGCATGGCAGAAGCGGCTGGTGGCCGATCTGGAGCGCTGGCTGTCAGTGTTCGACGGCAAGACACGCGATGACGCGGCCTATCTGCGCTATGTGCAGAAAGGTGGTGAACAGGCCCGCGTGATCGGCGATTTCACCCCCGCCTATGGGCTGCTGAAAGAAAAATCGCTGAAAACCATGGCCGCGCTGACCGACAAGGTGCGGTTTGTTTACCTGATGCGTGATCCGGTGGATCGGATCTGGTCGAACATCCGTATGATGGTCGGCAATGACGGTTCGGCGCTGGCTGCGAAGGTTGATGGCGTGCTGAACGGCACGGCGGACAATATCCTCGACCGCTCGAACTATCGCCGCACGCTGAACCGGCTGACCCGCGCCATCCCGCGCGAGGCGCTGCATATCGAGTTTTACGAACGGCTGTTCACACCCGCCGCCATCGAGCGCCTGTGCGCGTTTCTGGGGATCACACCTCAGCCCGCATCGTTCGACCGCGTGGTGCATCAAAGCACGAAAGCCGACCTGCCGATGGGCCAACGCGCCCAGCTTCAGGCAGCCCTTAAACCGCAATACAATTTCGTCGAGTCGTTCCTGGGTGAGCTTCCGGCGGAATGGACCCAGAAGATGGTGAGCGCATGATGGACGGATCAAAGGATTTCAACGACGCCCTGACGGGTGAACAGAAGATCCGCAATTTCAACATGAACTTCGGGCCGCAACACCCTGCGGCACACGGAGTTTTGCGGCTGGTTCTGGAGCTTGACGGCGAGATCGTCGAGCGCTGCGATCCGCATATCGGTCTTTTGCATCGCGGCACCGAAAAGCTGATGGAAAGTCGCACCTATCTGCAAAACCTGCCCTATTTCGACCGGTTGGATTACGTGGCGCCGATGAACCAGGAACACGCCTGGTGTTTGGCAATTGAGAAGCTGTGCGGTGTGGACGTGCCGCGCCGTGGCTCGCTGATCCGGGTTCTGTTCTCGGAAATCGGGCGTATTCTGAACCACCTTCTGAACATCACCACGCAGGCGATGGACGTGGGCGCGCTGACCCCGCCGCTATGGGGGTTTGAAGAGCGTGAGAAGCTGATGATCTTCTATGAACGCGCTTGTGGCGCACGCTTGCATGCTGCCTATTTCCGTCCTGGCGGTGTCCACCAAGATCTGCCGCCCGAATTGATCGACGATATCGAGACATGGGCCAACGAGTTCCCTGCCAAGATCGCGGATATCGACGGGCTGCTGACCGAGAACCGGATTTTCAAACAGCGGAATGCCGATATCGGAGTCGTGACCGAGGAAGACATCCAGAACTGGGGCTTCTCGGGTGTGATGGTGCGCGGGTCTGGCTTTGCGTGGGATTTGCGTCGCGCGCAACCTTATGAATGCTATGACGAATTCGAGTTCCAGATCCCAGTCGGAAAGAACGGCGATTGCTATGACCGCTACCTTGTCCGCATGGAGGAGATGCGCCAGTCGCTGAAAATCATGCATCAGGCGATTGAAAAACTGCGCGCTCCGGATGGGCAGGGCGACGTTATGGCACGAGGCAAGCTGTCGCCGCCGCCACGTGGCGAGATGAAACGCTCGATGGAAGCGTTGATCCACCATTTCAAACTTTACACCGAAGGGTTCAAAGTGCCCGCAGGCGAGGTTTACGCCGCCGTCGAAGCGCCGAAGGGCGAATTTGGCGTCTACCTGGTGGCCGACGGGACCAACCGCCCCTATCGCGCCAAGATCCGCGCACCGGGTTTTCCGCATCTGCAAGCGATGGATTATATGATGTGCGGCCACCAGCTGGCCGATTGCTCGGCGGTGATCGGCTCTCTGGATGTCGTTTTCGGGGAGATTGACCGGTGAGTGCTGCTGCCGAAACAAAAGATTTCGATGAGTATCTGGACGATGGATATGAGATCAAGTCTATGGTGATTGATGCCGGAAATTATGTTTTTGCGCTGCAACGTGGTCGCAAAGCTGCGATCTTACATGTCGATGGCATTAACTCCGACTTTCTGGAAACCCTCAAATCAGTCGAGGTTGGTTACTAATGCTTCGCCGTCTGTATCATGAACAGCCTGAAAGTTTCGCTTTCACCCCCGCCAACCAGGCTTGGGCCGAAGCGCAGATCACGAAATATCCCGAGGGGCGTCAGGCCTCGGCGGTGATCCCGCTTTTGTGGCGCGCGCAGGAACAGGAAGGGTGGCTGACCAAGCCCGCGATTGAACATATCGCGGACATGCTGGGCATGGCGGATATCCGCGTGCTGGAAGTCGCCTCGTTCTACTTCATGTTCCAGCTGCAACCGGTTGGGTCGGTTGCGCACATTCAGATTTGCGGCACCACGTCCTGCATGATTTGTGGCGCGGAAGACCTGATCGCGGTGTGTCGCGAGAAGATTGCCGACAAGCCGCATGTCGTGTCCGCAGATGGCAAGTTCAGCTGGGAAGAGGTCGAATGTTTGGGGGCCTGCACCAACGCGCCGATGGCCCAGATCGGAAAGGATTACTACGAAGACCTGACGGCTGAGAGCCTTGGCAAGCTGCTGGATGATCTGGCCGCAGGCAAGGTGCCGGTGCCGGGTCCGCAGAACGGGCGCTATGCGTCCGAACCGCTGGCGGGGCTGACCAGCCTCAAGGAATATGACAGCGGCAAGACGCAGTATAACGCAAGCGCGCAGCTGGCCACTGATCTTGGCGACACGATCAAGCGGATTGATGGCACCGAAGTGCCGCTTCTGACCTCGTGGCTGGGCAAGAACGCCACCAGCGGCAAGGCGCAACCGCCGAAACCCGCCGTGGACCCCAAGCCCGCCAATAAGCAAAAACCCGTTCAAAAAGTGCCCGAGGGTGACAACAAGAAGATTGCCAAGCCTCCGGTAAAACCTGCGGCACAACCGGTTGCAGGTCAGGAAACAAAGAAACCGCGCACCATGAAAGCCCCCCGCAAGTCGGGTGCGGATGACCTGAAGCTGCTGAAGGGCGTTGGCCCGAAGCTGGAAGGTGTCCTGAACGGCCTTGGCTTCTGGCATTTCGACCAGGTTGCCAAATGGGGCGCGGATGAAATTGCCTGGGTTGACGATCAATTGTCCTTCAAGGGGCGGATTGAACGCGACGGCTGGGTGGAGCAAGCCAAAATCCTTGCCGAAGGCGGTGAAACCGAGTTTTCGCGCAAAGGCAAGAAAGGCGAGGTCTGACGGAACCAGGTATGTTGACAGGTCGTATGGAACATAAGCGTATCACAAGGCAAGAAAACGCCAACGCATCTGTGCGGCCTGATTGTGTGTCCACCATCAACAACAGGGATAGGGACAATGACTAAAGATACCGGGTTTTTCACCTGCAAGAACATCTGCTGGATTATCGGCGCTTTGCTGGGGTTCGCAATTTTTCTGATGATCCCAAGCTGGATTTTAGGCCTGATTGTCGGCATCATCGTGGCAGTTGGCGCGGCGATACTGCTGCAAAAATACCTTTGTGGCGAAGTGGTTGATACACGGCCCGCCAAGGGCTCCATGACCGCCGCAAGTCTGAGCGGCAACACCGCCAGAACAACAGCGGATACGGCAGGCAAGGACGAGGTGGCGGCTTCGGCAGCCAGCATCCCCGCCGCTGCAATGGACGGCGCGCCGGTGCCGGTCGAGGCCGCGACCGCGCCTGCTGCACCGACAACAGCCGAAAAGCCTGCCACGAAAGAAGCACCCGCCGCGAAGCCTGAGGCCAGGAAAGCGGCTGCGAAGAAGCCAGCTGCCAAGAAAGCTCCAGCGAAAACAGCCGCCAAGACTGCTTCCAAGACGGCTGCGGCCAAACCCGCCGCTGCGGTGGCATCCGCGCCGACCGGCAAGCCCAAAAAGCCGCGCACCCTGAAAGAACCGCGCAAATCCGGTGCCGATGATCTGAAACAACTGAAGGGTGTCGGTCCGAAGTTGGAGCAGACGCTGAATGGTCTGGGTTTCTGGCATTTCGATCAGATCGCAAAGTGGACAGCGGACGAGATTGCCTGGGTTGACGACAACTTAAGCTTCAAAGGCCGGATCGAACGTGACGGCTGGGTAGACCAAGCCAGGACTTTGGCCGAGGGCGGGGAAACCGCATTCTCGAAAAAGGTCAAGAAGGGCGATGTTTATTAAAGGATGACACAGATCATGCACACCGATCCAAAAAACAACGTACAGCGGGAAGGGCGCCTGGCAGGTCTTGTCATCGCCTTCACCGGTGCGTTGTGGCTCGGTGGCACTTGGGTTGGGAAAAGCCTCGATTGGTCCAACAGGACCATGGCGTTGGTGGATCTTCTGGCCCTTGCCGGGTTCTTGTTTGGCCTGGTGGTAACGTATCGGATCTGGCGCAAGCGCCGGACGGATGAAGGATAAGAACGAATGCTGCAGGATAAAGACCGGATCTTTACCAACCTTTATGGCATGCACGACCGCACCCTTGCGGGCGCAAAGCAGCGCGGCCATTGGGATGGCACCGCCGGGATCCTCAAGAAGGGTCGGGACTGGATCATCGAGCAGATGAAAGCCTCGGGCCTGCGTGGTCGCGGCGGGGCGGGGTTCCCGACCGGTCTGAAATGGTCTTTCATGCCGAAGGAAAGTGACGGTCGCCCGGCCTATCTGGTGATCAATGCGGACGAATCCGAGCCCGGCACCTGCAAAGACCGCGAGATCATGCGCCACGATCCGCATACACTGATCGAGGGCGCGCTGATCGCCTCTTTCGCGATGAACGCAAACACCTGCTACATCTATCTGCGCGGCGAATATATCCGCGAGCGCGAGGCGTTGCAGGCCGCGATTGACGAGTGTTATGACGCGGGCCTGTTGGGCAAGAATGCGGCCAAGTCCGGTTGGGATTTCGACCTGTTCCTGCATCACGGGGCGGGTGCCTATATCTGTGGCGAAGAAACCGCGCTTCTGGAAAGCCTTGAGGGCAAGAAGGGCATGCCGCGCATGAAGCCGCCATTTCCGGCGGGTGCCGGACTGTATGGCTGTCCGACCACGGTGAACAACGTGGAATCGATTGCCGTTGTGCCGACCATCCTGCGGCGCGGGCCGGAATGGTTTGCGGGCTTTGGCCGCCCCAACAACTCCGGCACCAAGCTGTTTGGCATCTCGGGTCACGTGAACAACCCCTGCGTGGTTGAAGAGGCAATGTCGATTTCCTTCGAGGAACTGATCGACAAACATTGCGGCGGTATTCGCGGCGGCTGGGACAACCTGAAAGCCGTGATCCCCGGTGGCTCGTCTGTGCCCTGCGTGCGCGGTGAGAACATGCGCGACGCGATCATGGATTTCGACTATCTGCGCGGCGAGCTTGGCTCGGGTCTGGGCACCGCGGCCGTGATCGTCATGGACAAGCAGACCGACATCATCAAGGCGATCTGGCGCCTGTCCAAGTTCTACAAGCACGAAAGCTGCGGCCAGTGCACGCCGTGCCGCGAAGGCACCGGCTGGATGATGCGCGTGATGGACCGTCTGATGCGCGGCGAAGCCGAAGTGGACGAGATTGACATGCTGTGGGATGTGACCAAACAGGTCGAAGGCCACACGATCTGTGCGCTTGGCGATGCGGCCGCATGGCCGATCCAAGGTCTGATCCGCAACTTCCGGGACGAGATCGAAGACCGCATTCGTGTAAACAAGCAAGGCAAAGCCAGCATCGCGGCGGAATGAGCCGACGCGCAATTGAAATGAAAGACACGATGATGAATATGCAACGCAACATACTGAAAACTGGCGCCTCTGCGTCCGTTTCTGCGTGTTGTTATTGCATGACAACATTGTGCATCCCCACCTCCTTTTCAACAAAAGGAGATTTGTGATGATGAAACTTCGTACTTTTGCTTTCGCCACGGCCATGGCGGCAACCGCCGCCACCGGTGCGGCCTCGTCCGTGGATTATGCGGCATTGCGGGACGACAGCCGGATGCATGAAGAACTTTTGGGCGCTTCGATCGCCTATTTGATCGACGAGAACTGCCCGACCATTCGGCTGCGGAAATTCCGACTTTTGAACAAGGCGTTTTCGCTGCGCAAACATGCCATGACGCTTGGCTATTCCTCGAAAGAGGTGCTGGCCTATGTGGAAAGCAAGGCCGAACAAGACCGTTTTCGCGCAATCGCCGAGCCGATGCTGGCCAAGCGTGGCGTAAAGCCGGGTGATGAAGAAAGCTACTGCGCGGTTGGACGGGCAGAGATCAAACAGGGCTCCTTTGCTGGATCGTTACTTTACGAAAGCTAGGGGCAGACATGTGCGGGCGCGGGGAAAACCCCGGCCTGCGGAACGAAAAAGGGACCGTGATGAGCGACTTGAAAAAGATCGTCATTGACGACATGGAAGTTGAAGTTGATGGCGCGATGACGCTGATCCAGGCCTGTGAAGTGGCCGGGATCGAAGTGCCGCGTTTCTGCTATCACGAACGCCTGTCGATTGCCGGCAACTGCCGCATGTGTCTGGTCGAGGTTGTGGGCGGCCCGCCCAAGCCCGCGGCTTCCTGCGCCATGCAGGTGCGCGATTTGCGTCCCGGTCCTGAAGGGCAGCCGCCGGTGGTGAAAACCAACTCACCCATGGTCAAGAAGGCCCGTGAAGGTGTGATGGAGTTCTTGCTGATCAACCACCCGCTGGATTGTCCGATCTGCGATCAGGGTGGCGAGTGTGATTTGCAGGATCAGGCGATGGCTTACGGTATGTCCGGCTCGCGGTTCAAAGAACAGAAACGTGCGGTGGACGATCTGGATCTGGGGCCGCTGGTTGGCACCGCGATGACGCGCTGCATCAGTTGCACCCGCTGCGTGCGCTTCATTACCGAGGTCGCCGGCATCCCCGAACTGGGCCAGACAGGCCGCGGTGAGGATGCTGAAATTACCAGTTACCTTGGCAAGACGCTGGACAGCAACCTTCAGGGCAACATCATTGATCTGTGCCCGGTCGGCGCGCTGACGTCGAAACCCTATGCGTTCACCGCCCGCCCTTGGGAGCTGACCAAGACGGAAACCATTGACGTGATGGACGCGCTTGGGTCAAACATCCGCGTGGATACCAAGGGCCGTGAAGTGATGCGGGTTCTGCCGCGCAACCATGATGGCGTGAACGAAGAATGGATTTCCGACAAGACGCGCTTCATTTGGGACGGTCTGCGCCGCCAGCGTCTGGATGTGCCGTATGTTCGCGAAAACGGCAAATTGCGCAAAGCCAGTTGGGGCGAGGCGCTGGCCAAGGCTGCGGATGCCATGAAAGGCGCCAAGAAGGTGGCCGGTCTGGTCGGTGATCTGGCCCCGGCCGAGGCGGCGTTCAGCCTGAAAACGCTGATCGAGGGGCTGGGCGGCAATGTGGAATGCCGCACTGATAATGCCCGTCTGCCGATCGGCAACCGCTCGGGTTATGTCGGCACCGCGTCGATTGAAGACATCGATAGTGCGAAGTTCATCCAGTTGATCGGCACCAACCCACGGGTTGAAGCGCCGGTTCTGAACGCCCGTATCCGCAAGGCGTGGCTCAAGGGCGCTCAGGTCGGTCTGGTCGGTGAAGCCGTTGATCTGACGTATGATTATGCGCATGTCGGCAATGACCGTGCGGCGCTGGAGAGCATTGTGGGCAAAGACTATGGCGCGGTGAAAGACGCACCATCCGTTGTTATCGTGGGCATGGGCGCGGTCCGCGAGGCTGACGGTCTGGCGGTATTGTCCAACGCGATGAAACTGGCCGAAGACACCGGATCGAAGCTGCTGATCCTGCACACCGCCGCAGGCCGCGTTGGCGCGTTGGATGTGGGTGCCGTGACCGAAGGCGGCATGGAGGCCGCCACCATTGGCGCAGATGTCATCTATAACATGGGCGCGGATGAAATAGACATCGGCGCTGGCCCCTTCGTGATCTATCAGGGCAGCCATGGCGACCGGGGCGCGATGCGCGCCGACGTGATCCTGCCGGGCGCGGCCTATACCGAAGAGGGCGGCTTGTTCGTGAATACCGAAGGTCGCCCGCAACTGGCACTGCGCGCCAATTTCGCTCCGGGTGAGGCCAAAGAAAACTGGGCCATCCTGCGGGCGCTGTCGGCGGAACTGGGCGCAACCCTGCCGTGGGACAGCCTGACAGGTCTGCGCCGCGCAATGGTCGAAGCCGCACCGGTTCTGGGTGGTGTCGATCAGGTGGCGGGGAACGAATGGCAGCCGCTGCCGGTCGAAAAGATGGGGACGGCCAGCTTCCGTTACACGATTGGCGATTTCTATCTGACCAACCCGATTGCACGGGCGTCAGAAGTGATGGCAGAGCTGTCGGCGCAAGCGCGCGCACGCGCGTCGTCGAAGCTGGCGGCAGAATAGGAACAGGGGCAGGACCGGGGACATGTTTGATCACCCAAACGGCAACAGCGAACAGAAAGACCTGCTTGCAGGATTTGTCGGCGTTGCTGTGCATCCCTTTGGTTCTGCAACGGAAAATAAATACCGACGGTCTGAGGGCATGACGCGACATGGTTGAATTCTTCACGACAACATATCTGGGCATTGCCCTTCTGATTATCGGACAAAGTCTGCTGATCGTGGTTCCGCTTCTGGTGGCGCTGGCCTTTCTTTTGTATTTCGACCGCAAGGTTTGGGCGGCTGTGCAGATGCGCAAAGGACCGAACGTGGTGGGCGCGTTCGGCGTGCTGCAATCTTTCGCGGATTTCATCAAATATGTGCTGAAGGAAATCGTGGTGCCCGCGGGTGCGGATCGCTTCGTCTTTTTCCTTGCTCCGATGATGAGCTTCGTTCTGGCCATGGTTGCCTGGGCTGTGATCCCGTTCAATGACGGCTGGGTTCTGGCTGATATCAACGTGGCGATCCTGTTCGTTTTCGCGGTCTCTTCGCTAGAGGTGTATGGCGTGATCATGGGCGGCTGGGCGTCGAACTCGAAATACCCGTTCCTTGGCTCGCTGCGGTCGGCTGCGCAGATGATTTCCTACGAGGTTTCGATCGGCCTGATCATCATCGGTGTGATCCTGTCCACCGGGTCAATGAATTTCGGGGACATCGTGATGGCGCAAGACGGCAAGGGGCTGCTCAGCTGGTATTGGTTGCCGCATTTCCCAATGGTGTTTCTGTTCCTGATTTCCGCGCTGGCCGAAACCAACCGCCCGCCGTTCGACCTGCCCGAGGCTGAATCGGAACTGGTGGCCGGGTATCAGGTTGAATATTCATCGACTCCCTTCCTTCTGTTCATGATCGGTGAATATGTGGCCATCGTTCTGATGTGCACGCTGATTTCGATCCTGTTCTTCGGCGGCTGGCTGTCGCCGGTCGAGTGGCTGCCCGACGGCATCCTGTGGCTGTTCGCGAAGATTTTCTTCTTCTTCTTCGTGTTCTCGATGATCAAAGCGATCACGCCGCGCTATCGCTATGACCAGTTGATGCGCATCGGTTGGAAAGTCTTCCTGCCGCTGTCACTGGCATGGGTTGTTCTGGTCGCATTCTTCGCCCAATACGGGGCATTCTGGGGCACTTACGCCCGCTGGACAGTAGGGGGCTGATCAATGGCTTTTGATTACGCACGTGCAACGAAATACTTCCTGCTGATGGATTTCGTGAAGGGGTTCGGGTTGGGGCTGAAATACTTCTTCGCGCCCAAGGCGACGCTGAACTACCCGCATGAAAAAGGTCCGCTGTCGCCCCGTTTTCGGGGTGAGCACGCGCTGCGCCGTTATCCCAACGGGGAAGAGCGTTGCATTGCCTGCAAGCTCTGCGAGGCGATTTGCCCGGCACAGGCCATAACGATTGACGCCGAACCCCGCGACGACGGCTCGCGCCGCACCACGCGCTATGACATCGACATGACCAAATGCATCTATTGCGGCTTCTGTCAGGAAGCCTGTCCGGTGGATGCCATCGTGGAAGGCCCGAACTTCGAGTTCGCAACCGAGACGCGCGAGGAACTGTTCTATGACAAGGCCAAACTGCTTGAGAACGGCGAACGCTGGGAAGCCGAGATTGCCCGCAATATCGAACTTGATGCGCCGTATCGCTAAGTGACCGCGAAGGATAACCCATGAACGATTTCTCCAAACTATATGCACAGATGATGGAGCAGGGGCAGGAAATGCTCCGCAACTTCAACCCTGCTTTGGAGACGTTCAAACCGCAGGGTTTTGACAAGATGCTGCCCACCATGCCGAAAGACATGATGGACATGATGTTTGGCAACGCCTTCAACAAGGACGGGTTGGACGCGAAAACGCGGATGCTGATCACGCTGGCCGGGCTGACCGTGCTGGGTGCGCAGGCTGAGCCGCAGATCAAGCTGACCGTGCGCCACGCCTTGGAAGCGGGTGCAACTGAAAAAGAGATCGCCGAGGTGATCTATCAAATGTCGATGCTGGGTGGTCTTCCGGCCATGACCCGTGCATTGGAACTGGCGCAAGCCGTGTTTGACGACAACGAGGAGGGGGACGCATGAGCGTTGCCGATTTCGCATTTTACCTCTTTGCCCTGACCACCGTGGTGGGCGGGTTCTTTACCGTGATGGCAAGAAACCCCGTCCATTCTGTCTTGTGGCTGATCACCGCTTTCGTTGGCGCCACAGGGCTGTTCGTTCTGCTGGGGGCCGAATTTGTCGCGATGCTTCTGATGATCGTCTATGTGGGCGCAGTAGCGGTTTTGTTCCTGTTCGTTGTGATGATGTTGGACGTGGACTTCGCCGAGTTGAAGGCCGAGATGTCCAAGTCGTTGCCGTTGGCACTGTTGATCGGTGTCATCCTGTTGATGGAGTTGAGCACGATCTTCGGGGTCTGGCAATTCTCGGACGGGGCCGAAGCGGCGCGTGCCGCCGTAACACCGGCTCTGGACGTTGCACATAACACGCAGGCGCTGGGGCAGATCCTTTACACCGACTACATCCTGCTGTTCCAGCTGGCTGGCTTGATCCTTCTGGTCGCCATGATCGGCGCCATCGTTCTGACGCTGCGCCACCGCACCAATGTGAAACGTCAGAATGTGATCGCCCAGATGCACCGCGACCCTGCCAAGGCGATGGAGATCATCGACGTGAAACCGGGCCAGGGTTTGTAAGTGGGACTGCGAGCAAAGCTGTGATGAAAACGAATAACAAGACTGGGGCGCGCTGCACCGGCAGCCAAGCCCGGAACGAAGGGACGCAAGCACATGGTTGGACTTGAACATTATCTCGCGGTTGGGGCGGCCCTGTTCGTCATCGGCATATTCGGGCTGTTCCTGAACCGCAAGAACATCATCATCCTGTTGATGTCGATCGAACTTATGCTGCTTGCGGTGAACATAAACCTCGTGGCCTTCTCGTCCTATCTTGGCGATCTGGCCGGGCAGGTCTTCACCCTGTTCGTTCTGACCGTTGCCGCCGCCGAGGCCGCCATCGGCCTGGCGATCCTGGTCAGTTTCTTCCGCAACCGTGGCACTATTGATGTCGAAGACGTCAACGTGATGAAAGGCTAACGGCAAATGGTACAAATCATCCTTTTTGCCCCGCTTGTCGGCGCGCTGATTGCAGGCTTCGGCCATCGGGTCATTGGCGACAAGGGCGCACAGGTGTTGACCACCGCGCTGTTGTTCCTTGCGGCGCTTCTGTCCTGGGTTGTGTTCTTGGGTCTTGGGTCCGAGACCCAGCAGATCCATCTGATGAATTGGGTGCAGTCCGGCACGCTGAGCGTTGACTGGTCGATCCGACTGGACCGCCTGACCGCGATCATGCTGATCGTTGTCACCACGGTCTCGTCGCTGGTTCACCTCTATTCAATGGGCTACATGGCCGACGATCCGCAGTTCGAAGGCGAAAGCTATCGCCCCCGTTTCTTTGCCTATCTCAGCTTCTTCACCTTTACGATGTTGACGTTGGTCACCTCCGACAACCTGTTGCAGATGTTCTTTGGCTGGGAAGGCGTGGGCGTCGCGTCGTATCTGCTGATCGGCTTCTATTACAAGAAACCGTCGGCCAACGCGGCGGCGATCAAAGCCTTTGTGGTCAACCGGGTCGGTGACTTCGGCTTTGCGCTGGGAATCTTTGGCCTGTTCTATCTGACCGACAGTATCCGCTTTGACGACGTATTCGCGGCCGCTCCCGCGCTGGCCGAGACCGAGCTTCGCTTCCTCTGGCGCGATTGGAACGCGGCCAACCTTCTGGCGTTTCTTCTGTTCGTGGGGGCCATGGGGAAATCGGCGCAGCTGTTCCTGCACACCTGGTTGCCCGACGCGATGGAAGGCCCGACCCCTGTGTCGGCCCTGATCCATGCCGCGACCATGGTGACCGCCGGGGTCTTCCTTGTCGTCCGCATGTCGCCTTTGATGGAATACGCACCGGAAGCCACCAGTTTCATCGTCTTCATTGGCGCCACGACCGCGTTCTTCGCCGCTACGGTGGGCCTTGTGCAGAACGACATCAAACGTGTGATCGCCTATTCGACCTGTTCACAACTTGGCTACATGTTTGTGGCTGCGGGCGTCGGTGTCTATTCGGTCGCCATGTTCCACCTGCTGACCCATGCGTTTTTCAAAGCCATGTTGTTCCTGGGGGCGGGGTCCGTGATCCACGGAATGCACCACGAGCAGGATATGCGGAACTACGGCGATCTGCGCAAGAAACTGCCCGTCACCTTTTGGGCGATGATGATCGGCACGCTGGCCATCACGGGGGTTGGCATACCGCTGACCACCATCGGCTTTTCGGGCTTCCTGTCGAAAGACGCGATCATCGAAAGCGCCTATGCAGGCACAAATGGTGGCTATGCCTTCTGGATGCTCGTGATCGCGGCCGTTTTCACCAGCTTTTACAGCTGGCGCCTGATGTTCATGACGTTCTACGGCAAGGCACGCGGCGACAAACACACGCATGAGCATGCACATGAAAGTCCCATGGTCATGCTGGTGCCGCTTGGCGTGCTGGCGCTTGGGTCGATTTTTGCAGGTATGATCTGGTACGGTTCGTTCTTTGGTGATCACAACAAGGTCAACACATTCTTCGGAATCGAGACGCATGCCGAAGCCGCAAGCGAGGACGGGGAAACCAATGAGAGCGTCATCGGTGATCAGACCGAAGACGCAGCCGTCGCAGATACAACCCAATCCGAGGGTGAGGACCCAGGCGGCACCGAGGATGACCCTGGCCACGCTGCTGTAACTCCCACCAGTCACGCAGAGGCTCCGAAAGGCGCGATCTACATGGCAGCCGACAACACCGTGATCGACGATGCGCACGATGCGCCCGCTTGGGTGAAGGTGTCGCCCTTCATTGCAATGCTGATCGGGTTGGCCACGGCGTTCTGGTTCTATGTCTTGGACAAAAGCGTTCCCAAGCGATTGGCCGACACGTTCCCGCATGTCTATCAGTTCCTGCTGAACAAATGGTACTTCGACGAAATCTACAATGTGATCTTCGTGAAGCCCGCCTTTGTCATTGGCCGCGTCCTGTGGAAACGGGGGGATGGCAATGTCATTGACGGCTTCCTGAACGGTGTTGCTATGGGCGTCGTGCCCTGGTTCACCAAACAGGCTGGCCGGGCACAAACCGGTTACGTCTTCTCTTACGCTTTCGCGATGGTCCTAGGCATCGTCGCTCTGGTGACAATCATGATCCTCTTCAGCGGTGGAGCGCAATAATGAACAACCTGCTTTCCATCATCACTTTCCTGCCGCTGGTCGCGGCTGTGATCCTTGCGCTGTTCCTGCGTGGCGATGACGAAGCGGCCGCCCGTAATGCCAAATGGCTTGCGCTGGCGGCAACTTTGGCGACCTTCCTGTTCTCGCTTCTTCTGCTGACCGGGTTCGATTCTGCTGACACGGGCTTCCAGTTCGTCGAAGAGGGCAGCTGGATCATGGGTCTTAAATACAAGATGGGCGTCGACGGGATCTCGGTCCTGTTCGTCATGCTCACCACCTTCATGATGCCCCTGACCATCTGGGCAAGTTGGGGCGTCAAGTCCCGCGTAAAGGAATACATGATTGCCTTCCTGCTGCTTGAAACGCTCATGCTGGGCGTGTTCATGGCGCTGGACCTGGTGCTGTTCTACCTGTTCTTCGAAGCGGGTCTGATCCCCATGTTCCTGATCATCGGGATCTGGGGCGGGAAAGAGCGGATCTATGCTGCGTTCAAGTTCTTCCTTTATACGTTCTTTGGTTCAGTCCTGATGCTGGTCGCGTTGGTCTATATGTATGTGGACGCGGGCTCGACCGACATTCCGACCCTGATGACCCACAAGTTTGGATCTGACACGTTCAGCTTTTTGGGCATTCAGATCGTGGGCGGTGTGCAGACCATGCTGTTCCTCGCCTTCTTCGCCAGTTTCGCGGTGAAATTGCCAATGTGGCCCGTGCACACCTGGTTGCCGGATGCACACGTGCAAGCCCCCACGGCGGGTTCGGTCGTGCTGGCGGCAATCTTGCTGAAAATGGGTGGCTATGGCTTTCTTCGGTTCAGCTTGCCGATGTTCCCTGTCGGAACGGATGTTCTGGCGACTTACGTGCTGTGGCTTTCGGTGATTGCCATTGTCTATACCTCGCTTGTGGCGCTGGTGCAGGAAGACATGAAAAAGCTGATCGCCTATTCGTCCGTGGCGCATATGGGCTATGTCACGGCGGGTATCTTTTCGCTCAATCAACAGGGTGTGGATGGGGCGATCTTCCAGATGCTGAGCCACGGTTTCATCTCGGGTGCGTTGTTCCTGTGTGTGGGTGTCATTTATGACCGGATGCACACCCGCGATATCGACGCCTATGGTGGTGTAGTGAACCGGATGCCAGCCTATGCGCTGATCTTCATGTTCTTCACCATGGCCAATGTCGGCCTTCCGGGCACCTCGGGCTTCGTGGGGGAATTCCTGACGCTGGTCGGCATGTTCCAGGCCAACACCTGGATCGCGCTTGTCGCCACATCTGGTGTGATCTTCTCGGCGGCGTATGCGCTGTACCTGTATCGCCGCGTGGTCCTGGGCGATCTGATCAAGGAAAGCCTGAAGTCAATCACCGATATGGACAGGCGCGAGAAGATGATCTTCGCCCCGCTGGTGTTCATGACCCTGCTTCTGGGTATCTATCCAAGCCTCGTGACCGACCTGATCGGCCCTTCGGTTGAGGCCCTTCTGACCAACTTCCACGCCGCCATTCCTGCTGACGTTGCAGAGATGGCCCAGACTGCATCGCATTAAGGGAGAGCGCAGATGAACTCTGTTGATATTCAAACGGTTCTGCCCGAACTCGCTTTGGCCATCTATGCGATGGTTGCCCTTCTGGGTGCGGTCTATACCGGCAAGGATGCACTGGCCAAACCGATCACATGGATCACCGGTGCCGTCATGGTGGTCATTGCGCTGATGGTCGCCGGGGGCGACGGGGCGACAGCGGCGTTCGGGGGCATGTTCCTTGACGATGCCTATGCCCGCTTTGCCAAGGTCGCGATCCTGCTGGCCGCCGCTGCGGTTCTGGTAATGGGCGAGGCGACGATGTCGCGTCGTGGTCTGCTCAGGTTCGAATATCCGATCCTCGTGGCACTTGGCACTGTTGGCATGATGATGATGGTGTCAGCAGGTGATCTGATGTCACTATACATGGGGTTGGAACTGCAATCGCTGTCGCTTTATGTCGTGGCGTCGCTGAACCGCGACAGTGTAAAATCGACCGAGGCCGGTCTGAAATATTTCGTGCTGGGTGCGCTGTCCTCGGGGCTTCTGCTTTATGGCGCTTCGCTGACCTATGGCTATGCCGGCACGACGCTGTTCTCTGGCATTATCGACGCTGCCAGTGACGGCCATGTGGGCCTTGGTATGCTGGTCGGTCTGGTCTTCGTCGCGGCCGGTCTGGCCTTCAAGGTTTCCGCCGTGCCGTTCCATATGTGGACGCCGGACGTTTACGAGGGCGCACCAACCCCGGTCACCGCCTTCTTCGCCACTGCGCCGAAATTGGCTGCGATGGCCTTGTTTGGTCGTGTTCTGTTTGACGCGTTCGGCCAGGCCATCGGTGACTGGCAGCAAATCATCGCGCTTCTGGCGGTGCTGTCGATGTTCCTTGGTGCCATCGCCGCCATCGGTCAGACAAATATCAAACGCCTGATGGCCTATTCGTCGATCGCGCATATGGGGTTTGCCCTGCTGGGTCTGGCCGCTGGCACGGAATACGGCGTTCAGGCGATGTTGCTCTATATGGCGGTTTATCTGACCATGAATGTTGGCACCTTTGCCTTCATCATGTCGATGGAACGTGACGGTCGCCCGATTGCTGACATCTCGGCGCTGAACCAGTTTGCTGTAAATGACAAACTGCGGGGGCTGGCAATGTTGGTGCTGTTGTTCTCGCTGGCCGGGGTACCACCGATGCTGGGATTCTTTGCCAAATACGGTGTGCTGATTGCGGCTGTTCAGGCGGGCCTGACATCGCTCGCCGTGGCCGGTGTAATCGCGTCGGTCATCGGGGCCTTCTATTACCTGCGCATCGTCTACTTCATGTATTTCGGGGAAGAAGGCGAGGGGCTTGAGCTTAACATGTCGCCCGCCGCTTGGGTGGCGCTGGTCGGATCGGCGGCGATTGTCGTTCTGGGTGTCGTGAACTTCTTTGGCATCGAAACTGCCGCCGCTGCGGCCGCTGAAGCCCTTGTCAAATAAAAGCCACACGGCTTGGCCCGAAGGCGTTGGCAAACGCATTCTGGATCAGGTCGACAGCACGAACGAAGAGGCCCGGCGCGTCGCGCCGGGTCTTTTGGGTCCGACATGGATCCTGGCGCATCGGCAAACTGCGGGGCGGGGGCGCAGGGGAAGGGCCTGGGCGGATCCCAAGGGGCATTTCTCGGCAACGCTGGTCATGCGCCCGTCCGAGCCACCCGCGCAGGTAGCGCTCAGAAGTTTTGTGACGTCGCTCGCGCTTTTTGATGCCTTCGTCATGGCCACCGGGCGTGCCGCTGCGTTTTCCCTGAAATGGCCCAATGATGTGCTGCTGAACGGCGGAAAAGTGGCAGGTATCCTGCTGGAAAGCGCAGGGATCGGGACGCAGGTCGGTCATTTCGCCATCGGTGTTGGTGTCAATCTCATCGACGCGCCCGTCGGTGTGGCAATTGAAAGCCGGGCCGTCGCGCCGGTCAGTCTTGCGGGGGAAACGGGTGTCAACCTGACGCCAGAGGCGTTTCTTGACTTACTGGCCCCGGCTTATGCGCAGCATGAGGCAACCTTTACCACCTATGGCTTTGCCCCGATCCGCGAGGCGTGGTTGGCCCGCGCCGCCCGTCTGGGCGAGGTGATCACCGCGCGGACTACGCGATCGGAACACCGAGGACGGTTCGACACGGTGGACGAAGACGGCAACCTTGTCCTATCAACGACCACATCCCGCGTGGTGATCCCCGCGGCCGAGATTTTCTTCTGAGGGGGGCGTCATGCTTCTGGCCATCGACTGCGGCAACACCAACACGGTTTTCTCGATCTGGGACGGCGACAGGTTTCTGTGCACCCTGCGCACATCGACCCACCATTCGCGCACCGCGGATGCCTATTTCACGTGGTTCTCGACGCTGATCAACCATTATGGGATCAAACCGGATATCGAGGATGTGGTGGTCAGTTCGACCGTGCCGCGTGTGGTGTGGAACCTGCGTGTGTTTGCAGATCGGTTCTTTGGATGCCGCCCACTGGTGGTTGGCAAACCCGATTGCCTGCTGCCGACACCCCCGCGCGTCGATCAGGGCGCCGTTCCCGGCCCAGACCGGCTCGCCAATGCGGTGGCGGCGTTCGAACGCTATGGCGGCGATTGCATGGTTGTCGACTTTGGCACCGCCACGAATATCGACGTGGTGGCCCATGACGGTGCCTATATCGGGGGGGTGATCGCGCCCGGTGTGAACCTGTCGCTTGAGGCTTTGCACCAAGGGGCAGCCGCGCTGCCCCATGTGGATGTGACCCAGCCTGACAAGGTGATCGGCACCAACACGGTGGACTGCATTCAATCGGGTATCTTCTGGGGCTATGTCGGCCTTGTGCAAGGGCTGGTGCAGAAGGTGAAAGATGAATACGGTCTGCCGATGAAAGTGATTGGCACCGGTGGTCTTGCGCCGCTGTTCGAGCAGGGCGCGCATCTCTATGACGAGATCGACCACGATCTGACCATGCATGGGCTGGTCAGCATTTACGAATATAATAAGGAACAGGGCAATATATGAGTGCTGACCGTCTGATTTACCTCCCGTTGGGGGGCGCCGGCGAGATCGGCATGAACGCCTATGTCTATGGCTATGGGAAGCGGGGCAAGGAACGGCTGATCCTTGTGGATCTGGGCGTCACTTTTCCGGACATGGACACGACACCGGGTGTGAACCTGATCATGCCGGATGTCACGTGGCTGGCTGACAATGCGGATCGTCTGGAAGCGATCTTCATCACCCATGCGCACGAGGACCATGTGGGCGCCGTCGGGCGGCTGTATTCCCGGCTGAAAGCGCCAATCCACGCGCGCCCCTTCACCCGCTACCACGCACAGCGGAAGATGGAGGAAGCCGGGCAGGTGCCCGAAGTGGTGATTGCCGCCGACAGCTACCCGCAGGTGATCGAAGCCGGGCCATTCAAGGTCAGCTTCCTGCCGCTCAGCCACTCGATCCCCGAAAGCGCCGGGCTGGTGATCGACACGCCCGCAGGTCGGATTGTGCACACAGGCGACTTCAAGCTGGATGAAACCCCCGTCCTGGGCGACGCGTTCGACGAGGTGTTGTGGCGCGAGATCGCAAAGCCCGGGAACGGCCAGCCTGTGAAGGCGCTGGTTTGCGATTCAACCAATGTATTTTCGACCCACCCCGGCCGGTCCGAGGCCGAGGTTGGCCCGGAACTGGTGAAACTGATCGGGGATGCGCCGCATATGGTGGTGGCGACGACCTTTGCGTCAAATGTGGCGCGGGTGAAGCAACTGGCCGAAGCAGGGAAGGCCGCGGGGCGGTCGGTCTGTCTGCTGGGTCGCGCGATGCGGCGAATGATCCAGGCGGGTGTGGAAACCGGCATATTGGCGGATTTTCCCACGACAGTCTCGGTTGAAGATGCACGCGATATTCCGCGCGAGAGCCTGATGTTGATCGTCACCGGCAGCCAGGGCGAGCGGCGGGCGGCGTCGGCCCAACTGGCGCGCGGCAAGTATATGGGGCTGTCCATGGCGGAAGGGGACATGTTCCTGTTCTCGTCCAAGACCATTCCGGGCAATGAACGCGGCGTGATCCGCATCATGAATGCGTTTTCCGAGATGGGCGTGGATATGGTTGCCGAAAGTGATCTCTATCACGTTTCGGGCCACGCAAACCGACCTGATCTGCAACGGGTGCACGATATGATCAACCCCCAGATGGTGATCCCGATGCATGGCGAGCATCGCCACCTGCGCGAACACGCCAAACTGGTGGAAGAGGGTGGCCGTAATGCGTTGGTCGTCGTGAACGGTGCGGTTTGTGACCTGACTGGGGACATCCCGCACATTGTCGAGCATGTGGACACAGACCGGATCTATCTGGATGGCGACATTCTGATCGGATCGCTGGATGGGGTGGTGCGTGACCGTATCAGACTGGCCCTGAACGGCCATGTGATTGTGAACGTGATTGTCGAAGGGGACGAACCATTGGGCGATCCCTGGGTCGAGCTGATGGGATTGCCGGAAATTGGTAAATCAAAAGCCCCGCTGGTGGATGTTCTGGAAGAAGATCTAGGGCAATTCCTGATGCGCGCCGGGCGCAAAACGCTGCGTGACGACGACAAACTGGGAGAGGAGTTGAAACGCCTTGCCCGTAAGGCCACCAATGACGAGATCGGGCGCAAACCCGAAGTGACCGTGGTGGTCAGTCGTCTGGAGTAGAAGATCGTGCCGCGCCATGCGCGGCAGCCTCCGGCGGGGATATTTTGGGGCCAGAAGAAAACGGGCCAAAGAAAAAGACCCGCATGTTCAGGTGCGGGTCTTTCTTGCTTATGCGAGGGCGAATTAGCCGGTGCGACGTTCGTCGAAGCTTTTGGCAATGAAATCGGGCAGGTGGTCGCCCATGCCGACCGATTTGTTGTCGCTCTTCTGGTTGCGGCGCTCGCTGCGGGCGCGCTGCGGTTTCTTTTCTTTCACCGGTTGCGCTGTGGGTTTGATCGGGGCGGCATCCTCCGGTTTGGCATCGGGCTTGCCGCGGCGGGGACGCTTGGGTGGGGCGCTTTCTTTCGCGTCATCATCGTCCTTGCGGGCTGGCGCGGGTTTTTCGTCCAACGGGTTGTCGACGCGGGGAATCTTGTTTTCGATCAGCCGTTCGACCGCATCAAGATTCTTTTCGTCGCGCGGCTCGCAGATCATGATCGCCTTGCCGTCACGCCCCGCCCGGCCTGTCCGTCCGATCCGGTGCACATAGTCCTCGGCATGGCCGGGAACGTCGAAGTTGAACACATGGCTTACATTCGGGATGTCCAGCCCGCGGGCGGCCACGTCAGACGCACATAGAAAGCGCAATGTTCCGGCGCGGAAGCCGTCAAGCACCTCGGTGCGCTTGGACTGTTCCAGATCGCCGTGGATCGGCGCGGCGTCATAGCCGTGTTTCTTCAGGCTTTTGGCAGTGGTGTCCACATCGGTCTTGCGATTGCAGAAGATAATCGCGTTGGTGCAGGCATCGCCTTCCCGGTCAATCAGGGCACGCAGGATCTTGCGCTTTTCGGTTGCTGCGCGATCCCGGCGCGAGGCTTTGAACATGCAAAGTTCCTGGGTGATCGTCTCGGACGCGGTGGCCTGACGGGCCACTTCAATCCGGGCCGGGTTGGACAGGAAGGTGTTGGTGATCCGCTCGATTTCGGGCGCCATTGTGGCCGAAAAGAACAGGGTCTGACGGGTGAAGGGGGTGAGCGAGAAGATCCGCTCGATATCCGGGATAAAGCCCATATCGAGCATCCGGTCCGCTTCGTCCACCACCATGATCTGCACGCCGGTCAGCAAAAGCTTGCCGCGTTCGAAATGGTCCAGCAGGCGACCGGGGGTGGCGATCAGCACGTCAACGCCGCGATCAATCAACTGGTCTTGTTCTTTGAAGCTGACACCACCGATCAAAAGCGCCTTGGTCAGTTTGACGTGTTTGGCATAGGTGTCGAAGTTTTCGGCCACCTGGGCGGCCAGTTCGCGCGTCGGGCACAACACCAGCGACCGTGGCATCCGCGCGCGGGCACGGCCACGGGCAAGAGCCGTGATCATTGGCAGGGTAAAGCTGGCGGTCTTGCCGGTGCCGGTCTGGGCAATGCCCAGCACATCGCGCCCTTCGAGCGCATGTGGAATGGCACCTTCCTGAATGGGGGTCGGGGTCTCGTAGCCCGCTTCGTCGATGGCTTTCAGCACCTTGGGGCTGAGTTTCAAGTCAGAAAATTTGGTCATGTATGTCCTGTTTCACGGACAACACTGGCCCGTGCGGATGGGAAGGGAAGGCCCGTATGGCCGGTGCGCAGGTCTTGCGTCCCTTCAATATGCCCTGTGGGTAAAGAAAAACCGGGGCGCGGTCAATGACATGGGTGGGTTTGTGGTCAATCCAGGTGAGGCTTTGGAATTGTTGCCACAGTCGGGACGCTATGATGCAGGATTGGCCGGTATCCCGAGCGGAGAACTCCGATCAACGGGGCTGGGGTCAAAACGACCTGCGGACCCAGTGGTTTGATGGCTTTGGGGCCGTAACCGCCGGTCCGAAAAGGATAGATATAGGCGTCAAGGATCAGGTGAGGGGTGCCTGCGTGCAGGATGAAGCTGCCATTTGGCAAGGTTTCCGCGTCGGCGTGATGTCGGATCTGCGCCCGTGTGTGGCTGACCCGGCTGTGGTGTAATGTTCTGTCGATTTCTTTATGGCCAACCGTGCTGCACTGCGCTGTGTGCCACGCCGCTTTAAAAGCGCGATAGGCGTCGGGGCGGCAATAGGCGCAGGGACGGTGGCCTGCGGTCAGGGCGACGGCCTCGTCAAGAAAGAACAGCGGTGTCCATCCGCGTGCGGGCGCAGGGCCATGATACCGCCCTTTGGGGTGGCTCAGGGTGCAAATGATCCAGTGCTGGTGTTTCCAGCGCGACGTGCCAAGTTTGCCGCCGGTGAAAGGCAGGATCCCGCGATTTCCGGTGAACATGCCGCGTGCTGAATCTGCGACGATCTCACCCGTTGGCAACACGCGGTTTTGCAAGGGCGAGCGGCGCGACAGGGACATCGGGTCAGACCATCATTTCCTTCGTCGCAGACAGTTTCAGCGCCGGATAATCACGTTCAACCCGGTCGATATCCCATTGAAGGCGCGTTAGAAACACCGGATCGCCGTCATTGTCATGCGCGATGTGCTGCTTGTTGGCATTCACCAGCTTTTCAACCTCATCCTTTGCACCAATGATCCAGCGGGCCGATGTGAATTGCGAGGCTTCAAAGCGCACGGGCAAGCCATACTCCTGTTCAATCCGACTGGCCAGCACCTCGAATTGAAGCGCGCCGACAACACCGACGATGAAACCCGATCCGATATTGGGTTTGAACACTTTGGCAGCGCCTTCTTCGGCAAACTGCATCAGCGCTTTTTCAAGGTGCTTGGCCTTCATCGGATCGCCCGCGCGCACGCCCTGTAAAAGCTCGGGTGCGAAAGATGGGATGCCGGTGGCGCGGATCATCTCGCCTTCGGTCAGGGTGTCGCCGATGCGCAACTGTCCATGGTTCGGGATGCCGATGATGTCGCCCGCCCAGGCTTCTTCCGCCAATTCGCGGTCCGAGGCGAGGAAAAGCACCGGGTTGGACACCGCCATCGGTTTCTTCGACCGCACATGGGTCAGCTTCATGCCGCGCTTGAAATGGCCCGAGGCCAGCCGCATGAAGGCCACGCGGTCGCGGTGTTTTGGGTCCATGTTGGCCTGCACCTTGAACACGAAGCCTGCGACCTTGGTTTCCTCGGGTGCGATGGCGCGGGGGCTGGCCTGCTGGGGTTGCGGCTCGGGGCCATAATCGGCGATGCCCTGCATCAGTTCCTGCACCCCAAACGAGTTGATGGCTGAGCCGAACCAGATTGGGGTCATGTGACCTTCCAGAACAGATTGAGGGTCGAGCGTGGGCAGCAATTCGCGCGCCATTTCGACTTCCTCCAGAAATTTTTCAAGCATGTGCGCGGGCACGTGTTGGGCCAGTTTGGGGTCGTCCAGCCCGTTGATTTCAACGGTTTCGGCGACCACATTTCGGTCGGCGCGGTCCATCAGCTCCAGCCGGTCATTCAGAAGATCATAGCAGCCAAGGAAGTCGCGGCCCATACCGATGGGCCAGCTTGCCGGGGTCACATCAATGGCGAGGTTTTCCTGAATTTCATCAATGATGTCAAAGGTGTCCCGGCTTTCGCGGTCCATCTTGTTGCAGAAGGTCAGGATCGGCAGATCGCGCAGGCGGCAGACTTCGAACAGTTTTTGAGTTTGGCTTTCCACACCTTTTGCGCCGTCGATCACCATCACTGCGGCGTCCACGGCGGTCAGCGTGCGATAGGTATCCTCGGAAAAATCCGAGTGGCCGGGCGTGTCCACCAGATTGAAGCGATACTTGCCGAAATCGAACGACATCGCCGAGGCCGAGACCGAGATGCCCCGATCCTGCTCCATCTTCATGAAGTCTGACCGCGTGCGCCGCGCCTCGCCCTTGGCGCGCACCTGTCCGGCCATCTGAATGGCGCCACCATACAAAAGGAATTTTTCGGTCAGGGTCGTCTTGCCGGCGTCCGGGTGGCTGATGATCGCAAAGGTGCGACGGCGTGCAATCTCGGGCGGCAATTCGGGGCGGTTTGATGCGGTGTCTAACATGGGATGGCATATAGCGACGGGGGCGGGGCGGCGCAATAAGGATGCGCTTTCCTCGATCCGAAGGCCCTGCTAGGTCTGGATGGAATATGGGCGACCAAAACGCCCCTCGGATATGGGAGAGACAAATGGATCTGGGAATATCAGGCAAACGGGCGCTCGTCTGCGCGTCGTCAAAGGGTTTGGGGCTGGGTTGCGCGCAGGCCTTGGCACGCGAAGGGGTGTCGCTGGTGATGAACGCGCGCAGTGACGGACCGCTTGACGCGGCGGCTGAAGCGATCCGTGCAGACACTGGCGCCGATGTCGTGACGGTTGCCGCTGACGTGACGACAGATGACGGGCGCGCACGTGTGCTGAAGGCAGCAGGCGAGGTCGACATCCTTGTGACCAATGCGGGCGGTCCGCCGCCAGGCATGTGGTCGGATTGGGACCGCGATGATTTCATTGCTGCGTTCGATGCGAACCTGCTCGCCCCAATTGCTCTGATGCAGGCACTTGTCCCCGGTATGGCGGAGCGCGGATGGGGACGGGTGGTGAACATCACCAGCTTCTCGGTCAAGGCACCCATCCCGGTTCTGGGCCTGTCCAACACGGCGCGCACCGGGTTGACCGGGTTTGTTGCAGGCACGGCGCGCCAGGTGGCCGGGCAGGGTGTGATCATCAACAACCTTTTGCCCGGCATCCATGACACGGACCGGGCTGCGGCACTGGACAAGGGCGTGGTTGACGCGCAGGGCGGCTCCATTGATGCGGCCCGTGCCGCCCGCGAAGCAACCATCCCCGCTGGTCGCTATGGCACGATCGAAGAATTCGGCGCCACCTGTGCGTTTCTGTGTTCGCAACATGCAGGCTTCATGGTCGGGCAGAACGTGCTTTTGGACGGCGGTGCGGTAAACGCGACGATCTAGGAGCGCGCTGCGGTTTTTTCTGGGTTGTTCTTGGGACTGCGATGGGCAACCTTGCCGCAGCGAACAGAGGAAAAAGGATGAGCAGATGCAGATGAACAAACTGGCAGGCGGCGAGTTGGAGGTCAGCGCGCTGTGTCTTGGCTCGATGTTATGGGGATCCACCAATACCGAGGCCGAGGGCCACGCACAGATCGACATGTCCCTGGATCACGGGATCAACTTTATCGACAGTGCCGAGATGTATCCGGTCAATCCGATCAAGGCGGAACGATGCGGCCGGTCCGAGCAGGTGATCGGAAGCTGGATCGCCAAAACCGGGCGGCGCGACGATGTGGTCATCGCCACCAAAGTGTCGGGCGACAATCCGGGCTGGAAACGGGGCGGCAAGGGTTATAATGGGGCGATCATTCACGAAGCAGTGGACGCAAGCCTGACCAACCTGAATACCGACTATATCGACATCTATCAGACCCATTGGCCTATTCGCGGCAGCTATGCGTTTCGGCAGAACTGGACCTTTGACCCATCCGGCCAGAACAAGGACGAGGTCGAAGCGCATATGCGTGACGTGTTGCAGGCAATGGCCGATGTCGTGGCCACAGGCAAGGTGCGCCATTTCGCGCTGTCCAACGAAAGCGCCTGGGGCACCGCTGAGTGGCTGCGCATCGCGCGCGAAATGAACGCGCCCGAGGTGATCTCGGTCCAGAATGAATACAGCCTGATGCACCGCCTGGCCGATACGGATCTGGCCGAGCTTTGCATGAATGAAGGCGTGCGCGTCTTGGCCTATTCCCCGCTGGCCACCGGTCTTCTGACGGGCAAGTATCAGAACAATGCGGTGCCCAAGGGATCGCGGCTGGACCTGTCTCCGGGACTGGGTGGGCGCGCGACACCAAGGGCGTTCGAGGCGGTGGACGCCTATCTTGCCTTGGCGAAAAAACACGGGTTGGATCCGGTGCATTTGGCGCTGTCCTTCTCGGTCTCGCGCCCTTTCATGGGGTCGACCATTTTCGGGGCTTCTTCACTGGAACAGCTGACTCGCATTCTGGAAGGCAAGGACTTGATCCTGTCGGACGAGGTGATGAAGGACATTGACAAGACCCACCGCGCCCATCCGATGCCGTTCTGAGGGTCGGTGGCAGGTTTTTCTGTGTGCAACCGTAACCAATCGAAGGATGAGTGCGATGAAAAGACGTCAGATGCTGACCATGACGGGCGCGGCCGCGGTGGCCGCAAGTCTGACGGCCTGCGGCGGTGGCGGCGCTGGTGTCGAGTTTCATCGCAGCAGGACCCGACAACTCAGCTCGACCACACGCTTTGATGCCGCGCGTTTTGCCGGGCGTTGGGAAATCCGGGGTGAGTTCGTCTATCCAGGTGAAAAACCGTCTTTTGGAGCGGTGAACCTTACCCAAAGCAACGGCAAGATTGTGGCCTTGGATGTCTATGGCCCGTCAGGTTTGCTGGATAGATATGAAACAAAGCAACCCGCCCCCGGTCGCATCTCTGTAGGAACGCCGCCATTTGATACGCAATATTGGGTGTTGTGGGTGGACGCGGATTACCGCACTGCCGCCATCGGCACCCCGTCGGGCAGCTTCGGCTGGATCATCGACCGTTCGCGATCTGGCGGCGAGGATCGGATCAAAGCAGCGCGTGATGTATTGGGCTTCAACGGCTATAACCTGTCGCGGCTTCAAACACGTTAACCCGGCTGGCGTTTCGGCCGTCCCTGTGCCAAAGGGACAATATGCAAGCCTGGATCCCCATCACCATCGCCGCCGCGTTTTCGCAAAACCTGCGGTTTATGCTGCAAAAGCGGCTGAAAGATACTCGGCTGTCATCCACCGGGGCGACGCTGGCGCGGTTCGTCTATTCCGCGCCGCTGGTGGCGCTGATCTTTGTTCTCTATCTGTTTGTGACCGACCAGGCCGCGCCGGTGCCGGGCAGACGGTTCTTTCTGTTCGCCATGACGGGCGGTGTTGCTCAAATTCTGGCCACGATCTGCGTGGTTGCCTTGTTTGCCGAACGCAACTTTGCCGTAGGTATTACCTTCAAGAAGACCGAGGTCGTGTTGACCGCGTTGGTCGGGCTGGCGGTGCTGGGCGAGGGCGTCGGGCTTGCCGGCGGGTTGGCAATTGCCGTCGGATTTTTTGGGTTGATCCTTCTGTCCGATCCTCCCAGCGGCGGCAAGATCGGCTGGAAACGCTTCTTCAACCGGGCCGCAGCCTTGGGGCTGGGAGCAGGGTTGTTGTTTTCGGTCTCGGCCATCGGTTATCGCGGGGCGACTTTGTCGCTGCCTGTGCAGGATGTGATCGCGCGTGCGGGCTTCACGCTTGCAGTCGTTACGGCCTTCCAGTCCGTGATCATGATTGTCTGGATGACCCTGCGCGAAAAAGGCGAATTTACCCGTGTTCTTGCTGCGTGGCGGGTGGGCGCGCTGGTGGGGGTAAGTTCGATGATCGGCAGTTTCTGCTGGTTCACGGCTTTTGCCCTGCAGAACGCGGCGCTGGTCAAAGCGCTGGGGCAGGTTGAACTGCTGTTCTCTTATGCCGCGACGTTGTTCGTGTTCCACGAAAAGGTCACGGGTCGCGAATATGCAGGCACAGCGTTGATCCTGATCTCGGTGCTGGTTCTGGTGCTGTTCCTGAAATAGCCGTTAACCGGCTGCGGTCAGAGGCCCGACGCCGCCCAGACGCTCAAACAGGCTTTCCTCGTCCGAATTGTTGAAGAACGGCACCTGTGCAGGCGCACCCAGATCGGGCAGGTTGCCGACAATTTCGGCCAACACAACCTCGGTGATAAAGGGCAGATCGAAGCGGCGCACGTCGTCCAGCGGGATCCATTGCAGGTGGCTCAGCTCGTCCGAGGCGCGTGAGAAATCGTCGATATCGGTGTGCAACTCATCGGCATCCACCGCGAAAAACCGCGCATCGAACCGACGCGGGCGCCCTCGTGGGGTGATGGCGCGGAAAACGAATGCCATGCCACGGGCCGAAGGGATCAGGCCTTCATTCGCGAAGGCGTCCCATCCTTTGGGAATGTTTCCCTTCCAGTTTCCGGGTGCGGCCAGCATCTGCCCGGTTTCTTCCCAAAGCTCGCGTATAGCGGCCACCAGAAGGGCCGATGACAGGCTGGGGTCGGCCTGTTCGCCCAACCGCGTGCGGCAGGGTTCAGCACCGCTTTCGGCCAATGGAACACGGCTGTCGGTGGGGTCAACTGCCCCGCCGGGAAAGACAAACTTGTTGGGCATGAACGCAGCATGTTCGCCGCGCTGGCCCATCAGAACCTGCGGGCGTGTGGACTTGTCACGGATCAGAATGACAGTTGCTGCGTCGCGAATGATCTTAGATTTGTCCAACGACCTGTCCATTTTCTTAACCCTCTGTCCCAGTTTTCACCGCAAACCCATGCATCCGCTTGGCCCATTGAAACCCGACCATGAACCCCTTGAACCGCGGCAGCAGATACAACGAAGCTGCAACCGTGCCGACGGTGAAGATCGACGCCAACACCATCGGTTCCTGCACGAAATTCACATAGGTAATGTGCAATAGCGGTGCCATCAGGTGCCCAACAACCAGAATAGTCAGATAGGCAGGGCCGTCATCGGCCCGGTGGTGATACAATTCTTCCCCACAAACCGTACAACTGTCATGCACTTTCAGATAGCCCTGAAACATCTTTCCGGTGCCGCAGTTCGGGCAGCGTTTCCGCCAGCCTTTTTTGATCGCGGGTTTCAGCTGGCGTTCTTGCCCGTCATCGTGGGTAGCGATGCCAGGTGTTATCGTCATCACGTCGGTCATTCAAAAAATCCTCTGTCGCGCACCAGACCATACTAAGGAATGACGTGCAGAAAATCATGCAGCGATTTCGGTCTTGCGGCGGGATGTCGCGATTTTTTCTCAAGTCGCGACGGAAATGCAGACTTGCCCCGTTCAAGGGATATGACGCCGGGCAGAAACTGGCCCGGTGCAAACAGGCAAGGAAAAGGAATACATCATGACTGTTACGAAAAAACACGCCGCAACGGCAATTGCTTTGGTGCTGGGGGCAGCTGTCACGCTTGGCTCGACCTCTGCGATGGCATTTGGCGGGAAGGACGGACGAGGCGTGGATGGCCCGCGGGGCGGGTTCATGCAGATGGAATTCGCCGATCTGGATATCGACGCAAACGGCCAGATCACCGTCGATGACCTGCAGGCAAGCGCGCAGGCTCGTTTCAGCGCTGCGGACGCAGATGGGAACGGAGAGTTGACGGCAGAAGAACTGCAAACGCAACGCAACGCGAAGATGGCCGAGCGTCAGGCGAAAGCTGGCGATCAGCAAAAACGCTCTGACCCGATGGCCGAGAAACGGATGGGCTGGATGATCGAAGAGATGATCGCCAAGCGTGATGCCAACGGCAATGGCACCTTGAGCCTTGATGAGATGTCTCCGGATCAGGCGCGGCTGGATCGCATGATCGATCGCTTTGACACCGATGATGACAACGCATTGTCGCAGGCTGAATTTGACGCGGCGCAAAAGCAAGCCTTCATGCGCGGGCACGGCAAAGGTGGTAAAGGCAAGCGCAACGGCGGCTAAAACACAGGTCGGTCCCCGCGTCATGCAGGGGCTGACCCACCCGTTGTCACGTGCGGGCTTTGGGGCTAGGCAGGACGGATGGAAATGGCCTTGGACGCGTATGCTGATGCTTCGAATGACGCGCTTCTCGTCTTGTACGGGAATGGTGATCCAATGGCGGCAGAGCTGCTGACCCGTCGGCTTGCGCCGCGGGTTCTGGGGTATGCAGCCCGCCTGTTGGGGGGCGACCGGGCCGAGGCTGAAGATGTGACGCAGGAGGCGATGTTGCGTCTTTGGAAGATTGCTCCGGACTGGCGCACCGGTGAAGCGAAAGTGTCGACATGGCTGTTCCGGGTCGTGTCCAACCTTTGCACAGACAGGCTGCGCAAGCGGCGCACGGTCGACATCGACGCAATTGACGAACCTGCCGATGACACGCCCGGCGCGGTCGACCGGATGATTCAGGCGGATCGGGCTGCGGCCCTGCAAGCCGCACTGAACAGTTTGCCAGACCGACAACGGATCGCGGTCACGCTGCGCCATATTGAAGGGGAGACCAACCCCGACATCGCGCAGATCATGGATATCAGCGTCGAGGCGGTGGAAAGCCTGACCGCCCGAGGCAAGAGAGCGCTGGCCAAGGCTCTGGCAAGCCAGCGAGAGGAGTTGGGATATGGCAAAGACTGACAAGAATATGTTGGATGATCACGAGTTGGAGGCATTTTTCGATGCGGCCCGGTTCGATCCCACCACGCCGTCTGAGGCGTTGATGGCCGCCATTCTTGACGATGCCGCGACCGAGCAGGCCGGTCGGGATACGCCCGCGCCTTCTTTGACAGACATCCCGACCGTCAAAGAAAGCGGTGGACGCCGCGCAGGTGGGTTTTGGACCGACCTGAAGGCAAGCCTTGGCGGATGGCCCGCCCTTGCAGGCATGGCGACGGCAACTGTCGCCGGGGTCTGGATCGGGTTTGCCGCTCCGACCCAGCTTGAGGTGATGTCAGGCGGACTTGTTTTAAGCGGCGATTATGCCGAGACCGAGGAAACCTATGCGCTGGAGGATCTTGCCCCCGGCTATCTGGGAACCGGCGTTTTGATGGAGGATGAGGGATGAGCACACCCACTTTACCGCCGACCGACCAAGCTGATGCCGGGCGTCGGAAATGGTTGCGCGTCCTGCTGGCGGTGTCGTTGACGTTGAACTTGCTGGTCTTCGGGCTGGTGATTGGTGCGAAATGGGGCGACCATCGCAACCAGGGGTTTGAGCCACGTGGTCCCAATCGGGCTGCGATCCGCGATCTGGGATTTGCGCCGTTGGCTGGCGCGCTGGACCGCTCTGATCGACGCGAGATCGGCAAGACCCTTCGGGACCGCAGTGGATCCTTTGCCGACAACCGCAAAGCGCTGGAAGCCGAGTTCCAGAGCATGTTGTCTGCCTTGCGCGCAGAGCCGTTCGACCCGGATGTGCTTTTGTCGACGATGAACCAGCAATCCGAACGGCTGCGTCAACGCGGTGAACTTGCCCGCACTGTCTTGGTGGATCGGATTGGAAAAATGACCATGTCTGAACGGCTTGAGTTTGCCGACCGGATCGAAAAATCCGTGCGCAAGCGCGCGCCCTGAACGAACCTGCATCACAGGACATCTGATTGGCCAATTGCGTGCGGAACCTTCAGGCTGCGTCCGACACAAAAGTGACTTGGTTGCGGCCGTCTGACTTGGCGCGATAAAGCGCCTGATCGGCAAATTGCAACAGTTCGTGGGCCGAGCTTGCGCTTCGGGGCGCATCACTTGAAACGGCCACACCGATCGACAAGGTTACATCGATACCTTTGGGTACACCGCCTGAGGCAATCGGTCGATCGCCCACCGCGTGTCGCAGCCGTTCCGCCATCGTTTGGGCCTGCCTGCGGGTGACGCCGGGCAGGGCGATCAGAAACTCCTCTCCGCCATATCGGGCCAGCAGATCCATGTCGCGCAGATTGGTCTTTAGCCGTTTTGAAACCTCGACCAAAACGTCGTCGCCAACCGGGTGGCCGAACCTGTCATTGATGGATTTGAACCGATCAAGATCCAGCACCATGATGGCATAGGGTTGGTCTTTCAACTGCGCTTCCCGCTCCAGCCGATCCAGATAGCTTTGGGCAAAGCGGCGGTTGTGCAGGCCCGTGAGCGGATCGCGCAGCGCCAGTGCCAGGTTGGTGTCAAAGTTCTTGCGCAGGTCGTCACCCTCAAACTTCCGGGCCAGCAGTCGCGTCAGGCGCAATGACAGCTCACGCGCATCAAAACCGGGCCGAAGCACGGCATTTGCCCCCAAATCAAGCGCCATGGAACTGGGCGAAGGGGTTTCGCCACAATCCTGCACCACGATGACCGAATGGCGCGTGGTTTGACGTGACCTGAGTTCGCTGACCAGGCGCAAACCATCAGAAGTTTCGTTGAGTGTCGAGGCAATTACGAAAGCGTCAGGGACGTTTCCCGTGGCGCCAACATCCTCAAGCGCCTGAGATTGCGTCATAATATCAATGCGATGCCGAATTTCTGTGGCAAGGTGCATCCGCCAATAGATGCCGGTTTCGGCATCCGGGGCGATCAATGCAACCCGCGCATGGCGCGCGAACAGCGCAGGCGCTTCGGCGCATCCGAAGTCGCGCGAAAGTTCGCGCCGACGCATGACTTCGCTATCTGCCCCGCGCGCCCGGATCAGGTTGCGCACCATCGCCATCAGCGTGGCTTCGTTCAACGGTTTGGAAAAGACGTCATCCGCGCCAGCCATGATCGCTTCCAGCCGGGCGCGCTGGTCATCTTGATCCGAGACCATGATAATCGGGATCGCACCAAGCGTTGGGTCGGCCTTGAGCGCGCGGCAAGTGGACAGGCTGCACTCGGTGCGCCCGCGCCCAAGGATGATAAGATCAGGTTGGACATCGCGGGCCAGAGCGGCCACCTCGTCGCATCGATCCGTCTGTATGACCTCGTAGCAGGCGACAGTCAGTTTGACTTTCAATACGATGCGATTGGTCGCAAGGTCATCCGCGATCAGGATTCTCTCACTCATATCGTCAACTCGCCCTTGTCATTGTGCTTGCTTGAATGGTCTGTTCATATTGCTGCCAGATTGGTTAAGAAAACCTTTCCAATCGTTAAGGAGGAAAAGGATGACGCCGGAAAAAGCCGAAACCACCGCCCTGAATGCGCTGGGCTGGTTGGTCTCAGACGAGGATCTATTACCGGTCTTCATGGGGGCAAGCGGGGTCGATCAGGATGCTTTGCGCGCAAGCGCCGGGGATGCCGCGTTCCTGGGATCAGTGCTGGATTTTCTGCTGATGGACGATGCGTGGGTGATCCGGGCTTGCGATGCGCTGAACCTTCCCTATGACCATCTGGCGATGGCCCGACAAATGCTGCCCGGTGGTGCACAGATTCACTGGACCTGATTGAAAAGTCCATATTTACAATATATTGGGGCTTCCCCGGAAAGATCTTGAATGTCCGTTGATGCACTGCTTTTCGATAAGGATGGCACATTGTTCCTGTTCGAGGCGACGTGGGAAAGCTGGGCGCATGCAGTGCTGATGCGCCTGACCGACGGTGATCTGGATCGGGCGCGTATGATTGGCGATGATATCGGTTTTGATGTCGATTCAAAACGCTTCCAGCCGACAAGCGTGATAATTGCATGCACCCCGACCGAAATAGTCTCTCAGCTTCGGCGGCATGTCGCCTATTCCGCAGAAGCCTTGGAAACACTTCTTAATGAAGAGGCTGCCGTCGTCCCGCAGGTCGAGGCGGTGTCCTTGGCACCTTTTCTCACCCAACTGCGCCAGCGAGGGCTGAAAATCGGTGTCGCGACCAACGATGCCGAATACCCCGCGCGTGCGCATCTGGACGCCGCCGGTGTGACCGGGTTGTTTGATTTTATCTCAGGTTATGACAGCGGCCATGGTGCGAAACCTGCGCCTGGACCATGTCTGGCCTTTGCGACCGCGACCGGGGTTGCCCCCGACCGTGTGGCCATGGTTGGCGACAGTTTGCATGACCTGCATGCCGGACGTGCGGCGGGGATGAAAACCATCGCTGTCCTGACCGGGATTGCGCAGGCAGACGAGCTTGCTCCGTTTGCTGATATTGTCCTGGACGATATCAGCCATATCCCGGCATGGCTGGACAGCGAGGAGGGCTAACCACCACGTCATTCGGGCCAATTGGCTGTTTCTGGTTTGTTTACACTCGGCTGCTAATGTCGGTTCGGAAACGAGTGTGATACGATGATTCATGGTTTGATTTTCTGGTGTTTCGAAGGGTTCCTTATTTTTACGTATGGGGCCGGTCGTTGGCGTTCCGTGATGGGAAAACTTGACCTCGGCTATGATAGCTTCGAGCCGTTGTTTCGCTATGATGTCGATCTGGCGAACCGACTGGTTACGGAAGCAGCCCATCAGTTGGACAAGCCGACCGACACTTTGCTGGAAGATTTCGGCACGTTTCTGGTGACAGATGAGCGGGTCGAACGGGTGCGGCGCTTGTTGCGCTTTGGTGGGGTGGATTACACAGATTTTTTGCACTCGCTTGAAGATCTGCATGGTCGCGCACAACTCGCCGTTCCCGATCTGGATTTGCCGACGATCGAGTTGGACGCCATCACGGCCGAGGAATTTCGGATCACCTGTTGTAGCGTCGCACAAGGGGTCGGTTTCATTCTGTTGGGGGTGCTTCGGGCGCTGGCAGACGATTATGGTGCGCTGGCCTATCTGGAACATTTGGGCCGCGAAGGGCAGGATGAGACGATATCGGTTCGTTTGCTGGAAATGCGGCACGGCACGGGGCGCGCATTTCACCTTGCTGCCGGAGGGGTGCCATGACCATGGACCAGACGATACCGATTGCGCCACACACACTGGATCAGATGATGCCGATGCATCTGCTGCTGGATGGCGCCGCCCGGATCAGCCATGCCGGTCCTACAATCGAGAAAGTGTTTGGCGCGCCGCTTGTCGGGCGCAGTGCGTTTTCATTGTTCGAACTGCGGCGACCCCGCATTGTGCGGTCGATGGATGATGTGCACGCAATGGGTGATGCCAAGGTCTATTTGCGACTGAAGGACGGGTCCGGCACAACGATGGTGGGGGCGGTCGCGGTCCTGCCTGGTGGAAGTCACGTGCTGATGAATCTGTCGTTCGGCTATTCCGTGGTCGATGCAGTCGCGCGCTATAAACTTGCGGGATCCGATTTTGCGCCGACCGACTTAACCGTCGAAATGCTCTATCTGATGGAGGCGAAGACCGCCGCGATGGAAGCAACGACCCAGCTTGCCCATCGGCTGCACGGCGAAAAAGCCGAAGCGCAGGTGGAGGCGATGACCGACGGATTGACCGGGCTGCAAAACCGCCGCGCCTTTGACATCAACCTTAACCGACAGATTGCCCGTGGCGCGGTGTTTTCACTGATGCATATCGACCTCGATTTTTTCAAAGCAGTCAATGACACCCAGGGACATGCTGCAGGGGATGCGGTGCTGCGCGAAGTGGCCAATGTGCTGCGGGATGAAACGCGGGATTCAGATATGGTTGCGCGTGTCGGGGGGGATGAGTTCGTCATTTTGTTTGGCCGGTTGGCCGAGGCTGACATGTTGGAAAGCATCGCGATGCGTATCATAGCGCGGCTTGAATGCCCGATCCCGTTCGACGGCAAGACCTGCCGCATTTCGGCCAGCATCGGCATTGCGCGCAGCACCGATTACGACAGCGTCTCTGCCGAGCAGATGGTGTCAGACGCCGATCTTGCGCTTTATATGTCCAAAGACAAGGGCCGTGCCTGCCAGACGATGTTTCGGCCCGAGTATCGTGAGACGCGGCAACAAGCCTGAACCCTGCCTGTCGGGTCTTTTTGGCGGCTATATCGGTGGCGACACATGGTCAGGTCTGGAATTTTGGTAACATCGGATAGCGGGAGATGTTTACGGGTGTTCACTTTGCCGGGTCAGACACATAATCCGCGCAGGGCATGAGGATCGCTACCGGACCCACCGTTCAGTTTGTCTCTCTGTTCAACCGGATAATGTGATCTACAGACCTCATCGTATCGATCAAGAACCCGCCGCCCGCCTGATCCTTGTGCGAACCCGTGATCGGTCGTGGCATGTTAGAATGCCGATAATAGTCGGTTGAACGCGGGGCTGATCTTGCCGGGCCGTAACATGAACCGTGTTCGGGATTTCAGACCTAAGTCCGTGTGCGCATTCGCGGTCAGGTGCTAGATGTTATCTATGAAATGGATCGGCAATATCAGGCGTTGGCAAAGCCTGACCCTTCCCGGACAGTTTTTGCTGGCCGGGGCCATCGTGATGATTGGTGCCATGGTGCTTGTGGGAAACTGGATTTCGCAACGTATCGAAGATGCAGTTGTCCAGAATTCAGCAACGTCTGCGGCCTTGTTCATGGAAAGCTTTATTTCTCCGCTCAGTCAGGAATTGGCCGACACAGACACGCTGTCCCCACCCGCGCGACAGGCTCTGGCCGAAATATTCGACGGCACGACAATCGGTGAAAGGGTTGTTTCCTACAAAATCTGGCTTGCCGGTGGCCGAGTCGTCCATGCTTCGGATGTCTCATTGATCGGTCAGGTGTTTGAGCCGTCCGACGATCTGATCACCGCATGGAGCGGCGAGATCTCCTCTTCTTTCGAGGATCTGGACGATCTTGAGAATGTGGCAGAAGCAGCGCTTGGTGTCCCGCTCTTGGAAGTTTACAGCCCGATCCGACAGGTCTGGACCGGCGATGTCATCGCTGTGGCAGAGTTCTACGAGGTGGCCGATCAGTTGGCATCGGATATCATCAGCGCACGTCGAACAAGCTGGTTGGTTGTCGCTGGAACGTTTCTTGGCAGCGGCCTTCTTCTGTTCGGGATTGTTCAGGCGGGGGGGCGCACGATCCGGTTGCAGCGGATGGAATTGACAGAACAGCTGGCCAGGACGGAAACGATTTCGGCCCAGAATGCACAGCTGCGGCGACGCGTGGTCGCAGCTTCCTCGCGGGCCATTGCCCAGACCGAGCAAGCCATCCGCCGGATCGGGTCAGACCTTCACGATGGCCCGGCACAATACCTGTCCCTGGCGTCGTTACGTCTTGATGGGGCGTTGCGCGATCCCGAAGCGACCGAGCAGGATGCCACTTTGGTCAGGGAATCGCTGGACAAGGCCCTTGAGGAACTGCGGATCATATCGCGGGGTCTGGCGCTGCCGGATATTGACACATTGGACGTCAAGACACTGATTGACCGGGCAATCAGTGATCACCATCGACAAACCGGGCTGGATATCACAAATGATGTGCGAGTCGGTGCAGATTTACCCATGAATTATGCGCAAAAGTTGTGCATTTTCCGGTTCCTGCAAGAGGCGCTGTCGAATGCCAGCCGCCACGCTGATGTTGATGAGGCGTCCGTCACAGCGCGCACCGACGGGCTTGGAGTTTGTGTGACTGTGGCCGACGAGGGCACAGGTTTTGATCCGCACAAGTCACGGCAGATGCGGACCGATGGCGGTCAGGGGTTGCTTGGGTTGCGTGATCGTGCCGAAAGCATTGGGGGCACCTTGGCCATCATGTCCACGGTGGGCAACGGCACAACATTGAAACTGACCCTGCCATATGAAGAGGCAGCACCATGACAGCACGTATTATCCTGGCCGACGATCACCCGATTTTCAGGGATGGGCTGATCAGCAGCATTCAGGAAACCGGTGAATTTGAAGTTGTCGGGGTCGGTGGGTCTGCGGACGAAGCCGTCGATCTGGCACGGCAGCATCAGCCGGATATTGCGCTTCTTGATCTATCGATGCCCGGAAACGGGATCAGTGCAGTGTCACGCATTTCGGCGGAAGGCAGTGCCAAGGCCATCGCAATGCTGACGGTTTCAGAAGATGGTGCAGACGTGACCGCCGCGATGCAGGCTGGGGCGATTGCCTATATCCTGAAAGGCGTGTCGGCGGGCGAACTGCGCGATGTGCTTTCAAAGGTAGCCGCCGGCGAGGCACATGTCTCGCCCGGACTGGCGGCCCAGATGTTGCGGATCATGCAGGATAAATCCCGAAAGGCACCTGATCCGATCGAGGAACTGACCAAGCGGGAAGAAGATATTCTGAAGGGCGTTGTGGCAGGTAAAAGCAACAAAGAGATAGGGCAGGATCTGGGCATTCAGGAAAAGACCGTCAAACACTACATGACCAATATCCTGAGCAAACTTCACGCGCGCAATCGGGTCGAAGCCGCGCTGATTGCACAAAAGGCCTGGGGCCAGCCGAAGTCATAGCCCCGCGGCAGCCTGCATTCTTCGAAGATCTTCATAGGTGGCCGGGCGGTCTGTCACAGTGCGACCTTTCGGGTCAACCAGTCGATAGCGCCCGTTCAGAATGCGTTCGTCCCATCCGTTGGCATATTTCAAATGCAGGTTCTCGGGCGGCACGGGAAAGGGGTCAGGCGCGCCGGTGTTGCGGTCTGTATTGGTGCCTCGGTCGTTATCATCGCGCGCTCTGTCGTTGTCTCTGTCGTTGTCACGGTCGTTGTCGCGGTCGTTGTCGCGATCATCGTCATCATCATCGCCGCGCCCATCCCCGCCGCGATGCCCGCGTCTGTCATCATCGTCCTTGTCGTCGTCATCATCGCCACCCCGCCCCCGGCCGCGGCCCTTGTCGGCAAAAGCATAGGCGTAGCCTATGCTGACGCCATCATTGATCTTCTTGGTAAACGACACGGGGGTCGGCACCAGAAACCCGGCCAGAATCAAGATCTTGAGGAGTCTAGTCATGCGTTTCCTACCACCATAGCGGCACCTGTTTCACAACAGGGGGTCCCACCCACACTAACCGCGGGGGCGGGACAAAGCATCGGACGTTGGTCTGGCCTTCACAGATAGCGGGACAGCCAGAAGCGTGTCTTCACACACGGCATTCCGCGTGTTCGGCCAGATCGCCCGGGTCGTCACAGCCTGATCCGCCCGGAATGCGAGGCCGATCGCGCCCGCTGGAACCATCATCCTGACGATCATTCCGGCGGTCGTCCCTGCGGTCATCCCTGCGATCATCGCGACGGTCGTCATCGCGACGGTCGTCATCACGATCCTTATCTCGGTCGTGATCACCTCCGCGACCCCGTCCGCGCCCGCGCCGGGCAGTTTCGTAGGTGCCGTCGCCTTCGATGGCGATCGGACCGGTTTCTACGGTTGTGGTCGCGAAACCATTCCCGTCGCTGACCGAGGCGAAGGATGTGCCTGGGGATATCAGGCCCGCGCCGACGATGAACATGCTGGCAAAAAGGGTGTTGGTCTTCATGGTGCTCTCCATTGTTTGCGTCTGTGAGAGCAGTTTGTCAGGCGGTGCTTCGCACTGGTATTGACGAACGGCGCATAGATTTGCAGCAGAGGTCTGACCAGATTTCAGACCAATGTCTGATTGGTGCATAGCGGGGTCGGGGATATTGTCGCCGGGCAGGTGGCCCAGACGGAAAGACGTTCAGTTGCTGTCCACCAGAAGCAGGTAGGCCGCGATGGCTGAAAGGTCGCTATCGGGCAGTTGGCTGGTGTTTGCAATCACGTCCACCATTTCGCCCCCGGCTGAATCGTATTCCGGGGTCAGGCCGGTTTTCAGATAGGCCACGATGTCGGCAGCGCTCCACCCGAGCGATGGCGCGCGCAGATCGGGCGTGCGTCCCTTCTTGCCGGGGATTGCAGCCCCAGCCAACCATTGATCGGTCTTCATTCCGCCGAAGATGTTCCTTGGGGTATGGCATTCACCACAATGTCCCATCGCCTCGACAAGTAATCGGCCTCGCGCCTCTTGCTCGGTCAGGTTCCGGGTGATGACCCAATCCGGGTCGGTAAAAAGCAATTTCCAGCCACCAAGACTGGCGCGGATGTTGAACGGAAAACCGACCTCATGCGCACGGCTGGGCGTCTGATCTGGCTCAAGAGTCCGTAAATATGCAACCAGATCAACCACATCGGACATGTTGCCGCGCATATACGACCCATAGGGAAAGACTGGAAAATAGTGCTGATTGTCGGGCGACGTGCCCCTAAGCACCGCAGTGGCAATCTGCTCGTCCGTCCATCCGCCGATGCCATGTTCCGGATCGGAAGAGATGTTGGGCGCATAGAAAGTACCGAAATCGGTCAAAAACGCTTTGCCACCCGGAAGGCGCGATTGATCGTCGGAGTCCGGTGCCATGTGGCAGCTTGCACAGCCCATGGCCGCATAGACCAGCTTTCCTCGATCCAGGTCAGCTTCGAACCCCGCCAGCGCGTCAGCGGGCAAACGTTGCGGACGCGTGATCATCAGCCCAATGGCGGCGACCACGCATCCGACAATGAATATTATCAGAATGATGCGTTTCATATGACGGTCATAAGACCTGTGCGTTTAGCTGTCGGGCTGACGGAAGGCCTTGTGACACGCGCCGCAGGCCCCGCCCAGGGCACCCATTGCGGCCTTCAGGGCGTCAAGATCGGTGGCCGCCGCTGTTTGCATTGCTGTCGCGGCTTTCACCAGATCGCCTGCCTTGGTGCCAACATCGCTGCCTTCGGCCCAAATCGCTGGCAGGGCGCGGGTTTTTTCCATGCTTTCATTATCCGTGCCGGGCAGCCAATAGCCTGACTGCGGCAGTTGGGCCAGAGTTGCGATCGTGTCCGCCGCCGCTGTGGCCGACGCCGCATCATAAGGGATTTCATCTTTCGCCATAGCACCAAGTGTACCCAGATTGAAGGAATAGAGCGTCATGTGAGCCTGGCGCGCTTTGACCGCGGCTTCCTTCTGCGCATCGCTTATGTGGTTATCTGCATAGGCAATGGCACCGATGGCCACTCCGGCAACCGCAAGGCCTGCAATCAATGATTTCCGCATGTCTGAGCTCCTTCATCTGGTAAATTGCGAATGGACTTGCGGAAAGGATAGCTGTTCGGAAATATGGTAACAGTTAGTATTTTTGCGCTGTAGGGTATTAAAAAATGCACAACGAAAATTGGGATGATCTGCGCTATGTGCTCGCGGTTGCGGAAACCGGGTCGGTGTTGCAGGCGGCGAAGCGGTTGGGTGTCAACCACGCGACCGTGCTGCGGCATCTCGCAGCGTTTGAAGACCGCCATGGCCTTCCGGTGTTCGAGCGGACGCCGAACGGATATCGTGTTCTGGCTGATCGCGAGCATATTATCCGTGCCGCACAGACGGCCGCTGCGGCGATAAACGAAGTCGCGCGTTTGGCCGGGGGCGGGGAACGCGGCGCGATGAAAGGAACGGTCAGGATCACCTCGACCGATACGCTGTGCGCGCTGGTCTTGCCGCGCATCACCCGCGCGATCAACTCCGACAGTCAGGACTTGAACATGACACTGCTGAGCAGCAACACCCATCTCGACCTGATCCGGGAGCAAGCACATATCATTGTGCGGCCGTCGCTGACAATCGCGGATGATCTGGTCGGGGTGGCGGCCTGCGAAATCGGCTTTGCCGCCTATGCCACGGACAACACCAACGGCGAATGGTTGGGCTTGTCGGGACCGCTGACCCGGTCCGTTGTGGGCGCTTGGATGGCTGAAAACATAGGCCCTGAGCACCTGACCACGGCATCAGACAGCTTTCTGACACTTGCAGCCTTGGCCGCGATGGGGGCGGGGGTTGCAATGTTGCCTTGTTTTGTCGGCGATCTGCATCGCGACCTTGTCCGCCAGAAGTCCAAGGCACCCCATCTGCGCTCGCCGCTTTGGGTGGCGCGCCATGTCGACACCATCCAGACCGCGCCGATGCGAGAGGTCGAGGGCCAACTGAGCGACCGTTTAGCCCGCCAGCGCGATAGCTTGCTGGGCTAGGCTGTACTCTATCTGCTCTGGCGTGTTTGCAAACGCAACATTCGATGAACATTGAGGATTTCGTATGCTGTCCTGTGCTTTGCGGCCTGGATGAACGATGTCATGCTGGCCTCGGTGCCTGAGAGCATCCGGATCATCCGGCAGCAAGACGGATGGACCGACGTCACATCTCGACGTCATCAATCAAGATGAGCGTGTATGTCCAATCATCAGAAACAAATGAACAATACCTGTAGGAAAGAAGTGGCAGCCCGTAGGGGAATCGAACCCCTCTTTCCAGGTTGAAAACCTGGCGTCCTAACCGATAGACGAACGGGCCACTCTGTCAGTGAGGGGGTTCTAAGAGAAAGGTTGGGGCCGTGCAAGAGGGTTTTTCAGCTTTTTTGAAAAAACTGGAAGGCCCATGAAAATCAGGCTTTTGCGGCATCTTCCAGGCGCAATTGGGGGCTGGAGCGGCCTTGCCATTGGTTGATCTCCAGCCGCCCTGCAAGATGAAATCGCTGGCCCCCGTGTTGCTCCAGCATTGGGCCGAGGGGGCTATCGAATGCACCGAATGCGATGGCATCAAGACGGGTGCCCATCCCGTCTCCAAAGCTGATTTTCAGGTGGTTCTGACCGACCCGTTTGGCAAACAGGATCTGCACATCTGGAAACGCGAAGCGCGGGGCGGGGGCTGAGGCACCGAACGGCCCGGCTTCCTCAAGTTTCTCGATCAGATCGACGGTTGCACCGGATGGCATCAAAAGCCCGTCGATTATCAGGTCAGCCGCACCAAGCTCACCGGCACCCTGCTTGGCAAGCAGGCTGGACAGCCGCTCCATCGCCGGGTGCAACTGATCGCGGGTCAGGCTCAGCCCTGCTGCCATTTTGTGACCCCCGCCCTTGGAGATCAGGCCGTCGGAAGCCAGCCGCTGAATGGCGGCCCCAAGATCAATGCCGCTGACGGACCGACCCGACCCCTTGCCGTCGTCACCATCGAAGCCGATCACAACTGCGGGGCGGTTGGTGGATTCTTTCAGGCGGCTGGCGACGATGCCGACGACGCCGGGGTGCCAACCGTCGGCGGCAGCCCAGACCAGCGGGGTGTCCAGCCCGCGATCTTCGGCCTGCGCCATGGCCGCATCCTGCACGCGGGCTTCAATCTCGCGCCGTTCAGCGTTGAGTTCGTTCAGCTTTTCTGCGATCGACCGGGCTTCGTTTATATCCGTGGTCGACAGAAGTCGCGCACCAAGGTCAGCCTTGCCGATGCGCCCGCCGGCGTTCACGCGCGGCCCCATCAGATACCCCAGATGATAGGCGCGAGGGGCTTCGTTCAGGCCCGCCACATCAGCCAGTGCCACCATGCCGGGTCGCGCCCGGCGGGCCATGATCTTCAACCCTTGCCGCACAAAGGCGCGGTTGGCATCGGTCAGAGGGGCGACATCGGCAACTGTTCCCAGCGCGACAAGATCCAGCATCGAAATCAGATCGGGTCCGTCGCGTCCGGCTTCACGTAAGCAACGACCCAGTTCGACCAGAAGCAGGAAGACAACGCCAGCGGCACAGAGATATCCGGGGGCACTGGCCTCGTCCTGTCGGTTTGGATTCACCACGGCATTGGCGTCGGGCAGGGTTTCACCGCCCAAGTGGTGATCCAGCACAACCACATCGGCACCGGCCGCGCGGGCGGCGGCGATAGGCTCGAAACTCAGCGTGCCGCAATCGACGCAGATGATCAGGTGGTGTTCCCGCGCCAAATCCTGCATCGCGGGCACGTTGGGACCATAACCTTCGTCGATCCGGTCGGGGATATACAGCGTTACACCGCGACCGAAGAAGCGAAACCAGTCGGTCAACAGGGCTGCCGAGGTCGCACCATCGACATCGTAATCGGCAAAGATCGCGACCCGCTCGTTCTGATCCAGTGCGTGCAAAACACGAGTGGCGGCGGCTTCCATATCTTTCAGCTTGCGCGGATCGGGCAGCAGATCCCGCAGGGTGGGGTCCAGAAACCCCGCCGTTTCCTCGGGTGCAACACCGCGTCGCGCCAGCACCGTGCACAATGGGCCGGGCAGGCCGGAATGTTGTTCAAGCGTCTCGGCCTGTCGGCTCACCTCGGTCGAGGGGCCAATCCAGTGGCGACCGGTGATTGAACTGTCCACCCCCAGAAAACTGCCCATATGCACCCCTGATCCTTGCACGGCTCCGTCTCAATATGCGCCTCCGCGCGTTCCTGACCCTAGCTCGCTGTGACCGGGTTGCGATAGATCATGCGGCGCACCGAACCGGTTTTCGACCGCATCAGAATGGTTTCGGTGGTCAGAAAGCCGGGTTCGCGCTTGATCCCCGACACGATCGAACCATCGGTGACGCCTGTCGCCGCGAAAATCACATCCGCCGTGACCATTTCGTCGCGGGTATAGATGCGGTCCAGATCCGTGATGCCGGCTTTGGCTGCGCGGCCCCGTTCGTCATCATTGCGGAACGTCAACTGGCCCCACATCTGCCCTCCCATGCATTTCAGGGCCGAGGCCGCCAGCACACCTTCGGGTGCGCCACCGCTGCCCATGTACATGTCAATGCCGGTGATATCGGCTTCGGCGCAGTGGATGACACCGGCCACGTCGCCATCGGTGATCAGCCGGATCGCAGCGCCGGTCGAACGGATGCTTTCGATCATGTCCTCATGGCGGGGGCGTTCCAGCACACAGACAGTAATATCGGCCATATCGCAGCCTCGCGCCTTGGCCAGTGCCTTGACGCGGTCGGCAGGTGACATATCCATGCTGACCACATCTTTCGGATAGCCCGGCCCGATGGCCAGCTTTTCCATGTAGACATCCGGGGCGTGCAAAAGCGTCCCGCGCGGCGCCATGGCGATCACGGTCAGGGCATTGGGCATATCCTTCGCGGTCAATGTGGTGCCTTCCAGTGGGTCAAGCGCGATGTCCACGGCGGGGCCATCGCCGGTGCCGACCTCTTCGCCGATATAAAGCATCGGTGCTTCATCCCGTTCGCCTTCGCCAATCACCACGGTGCCGTGGATGTCCAAAAGATTCAGCTGATCGCGCATCGCGTTGACGGCAGCCTGGTCTGCGGCTTTCTCGTCCCCACGTCCGACAAGATTTGCGCTGGCCATGGCGGCCGCCTCTGATACACGGGCCAGACCGAGCGAGAGCATGCGGTCCAGAAAAACGACTTTATCGGCCATGGGGTAATCCTTACTTTCAATGTTTGACCACGGGTTTAGTGCCGACACGGGGCAGGGGCAAGGGACTTGCGCGGTTTCACCACTTACCCCGGCCTTGCGACGGGGCTGCGAATGAGGCCCTGGAACAGCAGCGCGATCATCGTACCGTTCAGGATGTGCCAGATGAAAAGTGTGCCCAGCGGCCAGATTTCGTACAGGTGCATGTCCAGCGTGCGCAGGGTCAGTGATACCATGAACGCGCCAGCGGCGGCCACGACCCATGGCGCAATCGGGTGGCCCTTGCGGCGGCTAAGCGCGGCGAAGGCCAGCAGGGCAAGAACTGCGGGCAGATATTGCTCGGACCCGTTCAGGATCGGATATGCCGGGGCGGATGAACCATCCGCATCCAGCGCCGCAGCGGGCGAATTACTGGTCTGGCTGCCGCTGCCATCGCCACCAAAGGCAAACAAAATGGCGACAAGGCCCACGGCGACGGTCAGCCCGATTCCGATACGACCGGGTCGGGCGCCGCCGATCCGGTGGATGGCGACCAGCATGAACAGCGCGACAAGGGTCCAGATCGGGATCATATCAGCCAAGCTGGACCATGCATTGGCGAAGGTATGAAACAGGAAGCTGCCCAGCCCGACCAAAGCTGCCAACGCAATCAGAAACATGGTGGTGGCGTCGGTGCGACCGCGCTTTCGGGCTTCGACCCAGCCCCAGCCAGCGGCGACGAAAAAGGTCAGGTTCGACAGGGCGTTCTAGGGTTCGGACCAGAACTCCGGCCCGGTGCGTTCGCAATAGATGTCGACGGCGGCGAACCGGTCCATTGAGGTGCCTAGACCTTTTCGATGCGAATGGCGACCGGTTCGCCTTCGACCACGTTGGTCTTGGCCAGCCCAACCAACGCCGTGTCCAGCGCGTCGCGGGTGCATTTATGGGTCACGATCAGCACAGGGGCCAGTTTCTGGTCATGGCTGATCTGGCGCATCCGGTCGATCGAGATCCCCGCATCGCCCAAAACGGCCGCCACCTTCGCCAGCGCGCCGGGTTTGTCCAGCAGCACCATACGCAGATAGAACGGAGCAGGTTTCATCGCTTTCACACCCGTCACCGGGCGCAGCGTGTTCGCGGGTTGCCCGAAGGTCGGGATGCGCAAACCACGCGCAATGTCCATCACGTCACCCATCACCGCGCTTGCCGTCGGGCCTTCGCCCGCACCGGGGCCGCGCAGCACCACTTGTTCAATTGCGTCGCCCTCGACCACGACCATATTGGTGCCGCCTTCCAACTGCCCCAGCGGAGAGCTGTCGGGCACTAGGCATGGTGTCATGCGTTGTTCCAGCCCGCGACCTGTCATCTGCGCCACGCCCAGAAGCTTGATGCGATAGCCCATTTCGGCGGCGTGTTCGATGTCTTCCAACTGGATGCGCTGGATGCCCTCAAGTTCGACCGCGTCGAAATTGACTTGTGTGCCGAATGCGATCGAGGACAGGATTGCCAGCTTGTGGCCCGCATCAATGCCACCCACATCAAGGTTCGGGTCGGCCTCAAGATAGCCCAACTCGGCGCATTCCTCGAACAAGGCATTATAGCCACGCCCGGTGGCTTGCATCTGGGTCAGGATGTAGTTGCAGGTGCCGTTCATGACGCCCATGACGCGGCTGATCTCGTTGCCTGCCAGCCCCTCGGTCAGGGCCTTGATGATCGGGATGCCCCCTGCGACAGAGGCTTCATAACGCAGACGCACGCCCGCAGCTTCAGCGGCCAGAGCCAGTTCCTGCCCGTGATGGGCCAAAAGTGCCTTGTTGGCGGTTACAATGTCTTTGCCTGCGGAAATCGCTGCTTTGCAAGCGTCCTTGGCGGGGCCTTCGTGACCGCCCATCAATTCAACGAATACGTCAATATCATCGCGCTTTGCCAGTGCGACCGGGTCGTCTTCCCACGCGTAATCCGACAGATCGACGCCGCGATCCTTGTCGCGCGACCGGGCTGAAACAGCGGTGATCGCAATTGGTCGCCCGGCACGATCTTCCAGCAAAGCGGCCTGACGGCGAATGATCTTGATCACACCAATGCCGACGGTGCCAAGACCTGCAATCCCAAGACGCAGGGGGGGGCGCAGGGGGCTGTTGTCACTCATGTCGCTCTCCGTCGGCTGTAAAATTGTTCAGCGACGTGTAGCCAATGGCCGTCCGTGGTGCAATCCACCGGTGCGTGGTTGATGGAAATTTCTGAGACAGCCGGATCGGCCTATCAGGGGGTCAACGCATCCTGCATCTGATCTTCGGTCTCTTCATCGACCACAGACGTGCCGCGCAGCGCGTCTGCGCGCGCGCGCAGATCGGCGGCACGGGCAGCCAATTCGTCAATCCCTTCATCCCCCGGCTGCGTTTCGACCTGCGCCTGAATTTCGCTGACCGGCACGATTTTGGGGAACGGTGCGTTGGCGGCAGCATCGGCCGGAAAATCGGGGGCCGCGGCACAAGCGACCAATCCGCTGGGCAGAAGTGCTGCAAGGATGATCTGGCGCAGGGGCATCGGCGTCTCCTGTTACATGCCCGAAGGGCTGGGGCGACCTTAGCTATGTGACCCCGGTGCCGCAAGATGGTGCGGGATGGATTGGGATTGATTTGAACGATCGTTCAGTTATCAAGGGGCCATGGCAAGAAAAACCGGATCACACAGTGAAATCACCGGCCCGAAGGTGCGCGAGGCAGCCCTTTCCCTGTTCGCGCAACATGGGTTCGCCGCCGTCTCAATGCGCCAGATCGCAGCTGAGGTCGGTGTGCAGGCGGGCGCTCTCTACCTTTACACCAAGGACAAGCAAAGCCTGCTCTACGATCTGATGCAGGCCCATATGGACGAGCTTCTGGCGGCGTGGCGCGACGAGCCGAAGGGAAACGACGCGTTGTCGCGGTTGGAGGCTTTTGCGCGGTTTCACATCCGGTTCCATCTTGAACGCCCCGACGCGGTGTTCATCGCTTATATGGAACTGCGCAACCTGTCGGATGAAAACTTTGCCAATGTCGAAACCCTGCGCCGACGTTATGAAAGCGAGCTTGAGGCGATCTTGCGAGCAGGCCAAGCCGAGGGGGTGATCACAGCCCCGGATGTGCGCCTGACCACGATGGCGCTGATTGCCATGCTGACTGGCGTGAACACGTGGTATCGCGAAGGCGGGCGGCTGTCGCGTGACGCAGTTGCTGATATTTATTGGGACATGGTGCGCGGTGCCGTCGGGGCGTGAAACGTCAACGACCACTGGACTCTGACGCCCGTCATGCCGATATATAGTCCATGTCACTGCCACCCGGTTTCCTTGATGAATTACGCAATCGCCTGAGCCTGTCACAGGTTGTCGGGCGCAAGGTCATGTGGGACCAGCGCAAATCCAATCAGGCCAAGGGTGACATGTGGGCGCCATGCCCGTTTCATCAGGAAAAAACCGCGTCTTTTCATGTGGATGACCGCAAGGGCTATTACTACTGCTTCGGCTGCCATCAAAAGGGCGACGCGATCTCTTTCGTGCGCGAGACCGAGAATGTCGGCTTCATGGAAGCGGTTGAAATACTGGCGGGCGAGGCCGGGATGCAGATGCCCGCCCGCGACCCCAAAGCGAAGGAAAAGGCGGATCGGCGCACGCAACTGGTCGAGGTGATGGAAATGGCCGTGAGTCATTTCCGGTTGATGCTGAAAACCGGCGCGGGGACGGCAGCGCGCGAATATCTGGCCCGGCGCAGGCTGAGTGACGCAGCGGTGGACCGCTGGGAAATCGGTTTTGCCCCAGATGCCTGGCAGGGCTTGTGGGATCACCTGAAAGACAAGGGCGTTGCCGATGACCTGATCCTTGGGGCGGGGCTGGCCAAGCCCAGCACCAAGGGGGGCCAACCCTATGACACGTTCCGAAATCGCATCCTGTTTCCGATCCGTGACGCGCGCGGGCGGGCGATTGCCTTTGGCGGTCGCGCGATGGACCCTGACGAAAGCGCGAAATACCTGAACTCTCCCGAGACGGAGCTATTTGACAAGGGGCGCAGCCTTTACAACCACGGCCCGGCACGCGAGGCGGCGGGCAGGGGGCAATCCCTGGTCGTGGCCGAGGGGTATATGGACGTGATCGCCCTGTCCGAGGCCGGGTTTGGTGCGACCGTTGCCCCGCTTGGCACCGCGATCACCGAAGACCAACTGCGCCTTCTGTGGCGCATCGCACCGGAACCGATCATCGCGCTGGACGGTGACAAGGCCGGGCTGGCGGCGGCGATGCGGGTCATCGACAACGCGCTGCCCCTGTTGGAAGCCGGGCAAAGCCTGCGCTTTGCGATCATGCCGGAAGGCAAGGACCCGGATGATGTGCTGAAAGAAAGCGGGCCCGCGGCCATGCAGGCCCTGATCGACGCGGCGATCCCGATGGTGGACCTGCTGTGGCGGCGCGAGACCGAGGGCAAGGTGTTTGACAGCCCGGAACGCCGCGCCGCGCTGGACAAGGATCTGCGCGCAGCGATAGCGCGCATCAAGGACCCGTCGATCCGGTCGCATTATGGGCAGGCGATCAAGGACAAGCGATGGGACCTGTTCCGGTCGCGCCCCAAAGGTCAGGGCGCACAAGGGGCATCGCGGGTGCCATGGGAGCCGGGCAAGGGCCGGGGCTGGGCACCTGTTCCACCGGTTTTGCACTCAACCAAGTCATCGTTGTTGGCAACCGCCGACGATCAGGCGCAAGAGGTGCTGCGCGAAGCGGTTATTCTGGCGATCCTCATCCGCAGGCCCGACATGCTGGAACATGTCGAAAGCCGGATGGAGCGTTTGGACATGATAGGACCTGATCATGGTGCATTGCAGCGCGTGTTGTTGCGCCACGCCCATGAAGGGGCGGAAGTGCTGGAACGCACCATTATTGAACGAATTGGGGCGGTTGCCCTTGAAAAGCTCTTTGCGCTCAACCATGTGCGGATCACTCCCGCCATGCGCCACCCCGAGGATGATGAGATCGTCGAGGCAAGCCTGAACGAAGAAATCATGAAGCTTGAGGCGGCGCGCGGGCTTAGGCGCGAGATCGCGGATGCTGCTCAGGATATGGACACATTGCCGGATGAAGGTATGACATGGCGTTTGGGGCAGGCTGCCGAGGCGCGTAACAAGGCGCAGCGCAGCCAGTCTGAGGACAAAGCCACCTATGAGGTCGCCGATAACGGGACGCTCATGAACCGCGATGAACGCGATGCGCTGGACAAGCTGTTGGCGCAGATCTCCCCCGACAAAAAGAAGGGGAAATAGCAACAGTGCCGTGATCTCTGGTCTTTTGCGGATGATCAGGCGAAGAATACGCGATACATGGGTTGGCGAATCACCGATTCGAGGTGATGATTCGGCCAACCCGAATCACCGACGTGGTGGGACATCAACTAGGGCGAGCGCCTGACGTCCCATATCCGCCAAGCCAAGTGCAAGGAGGGCCCATGGCCGCCAAGGACACCGCCAACGACCGCAAGGACGACGATCAGGACGACGAACCCATGGGTGACGTCAGCCAAAAAGCGGTCAAGAAGATGATCGCCGAGGCACGGGAAAAAGGCTATATCACCTACGATCAGCTTAATCAGGTGTTGCCCCCCGACCAGGTGAGTTCCGAACAAATAGAAGACGTGATGTCGATGTTGTCCGAAATGGGCATCAACATCATTGAAGACGAAGAGGCGGAAGAGGAAGAGAAGGGCTCGACCGAGCTGGTCACGCAGGCGGGGGCCCGCGAGGTCACTGTTGCCACCGCCGAATCCGAAAAGCTGGACCGTACCGACGATCCTGTCCGCATGTATCTGCGCGAAATGGGGTCGGTCGAACTCCTCAGCCGCGAGGGCGAGATTGCGATCGCCAAGCGGATCGAAGCTGGTCGCAACACGATGATCGCCGGGCTGTGCGAAAGCCCACTGACCTTTCAGGCCATCACGATCTGGCGCGACGAGCTTCTGAGCGAAGATATTCTGCTGCGCGATGTCATCGACCTTGATGCCACTTTCGGCAATGCAATGGACGAGGATGAAGAATCCGAAAGCGTGACCGCCGCCGCCGGTGTCGATGGTGCAGCCGCATCTGGCGAAAAGAAAAGCACCGATCCGGAACTTGATGCGGACGGCAACCCGATTGCCACGGATGATGATGACGACGACGAGGACGAAGCCGCCAACATGTCGCTTGCCGCAATGGAGGCAGCGCTAAAGCCGCGCGTTTTGGAAACGCTTGAACTGATTGCCCGCGATTATAACAAGTTGTCGGAAATGCAGGATCTGCGGATGTCCGCGACCCTGAACGAAGACGACAGTTTCTCGAAGAAGGCCGAGGGCGCCTATCAGAAACTGCGGTCCGAGATCGTGCTGCTGGTAAATGAACTGCACTTGCACAACAACCGGATCGAGGCACTGGTCGATCAGCTCTACGGCATCAACCGCCGCATCATGTCGATTGACTCGGCGATGGTGAAACTGGCTGACCAAGCCCGCATCAATCGCCGCGAATTCATTGACGCCTATCGCGGGCGTGAACTGGACCCGACCTGGCTGGAAGATATGGCGGCCCAATCGGGGCGCGCATGGCAGGGCTTTATCGAACGCTCTTCGGACAAGGTCGAGCAGCTTCGCGCAGACATGGCCCAGGTGGGTCAGTATGTCGGCGTCGACATCCCTGAATTCCGCCGCATCGTCCAGCAGGTTCAGAAAGGCGAGAAGGAAGCGCGTCAGGCCAAGAAGGAAATGGTCGAAGCCAATCTGCGTCTGGTCATCTCGATTGCCAAAAAATACACCAACCGCGGTTTGCAATTCCTTGATCTTATTCAGGAAGGTAACATCGGCCTGATGAAGGCGGTGGACAAGTTCGAATACCGTCGCGGCTATAAGTTCTCGACCTATGCGACATGGTGGATCCGTCAGGCGATCACCCGTTCGATCGCCGATCAGGCCCGCACCATCCGTATTCCGGTGCATATGATCGAAACGATCAACAAGCTGGTGCGGACCGGTCGCCAGATGCTGCACGAGATTGGCCGCGAACCGACCCCGGAAGAACTTGCCGAGAAGCTGCAAATGCCGCTTGAGAAGGTTCGCAAGGTGATGAAGATTGCCAAGGAACCGATCAGCCTTGAAACCCCGATCGGGGACGAGGAAGACAGCCAGCTTGGTGACTTCATCGAGGATAAGAATGCCGTGCTGCCCCTGGACAGCGCCATTCAGGAAAACCTCAAGGAAACCACCACGCGGGTTCTGGCGTCGCTCACCCCGCGTGAAGAACGTGTGCTGCGGATGCGCTTTGGTATCGGTATGAACACTGACCACACGCTGGAAGAAGTGGGGCAACAGTTCTCGGTCACACGCGAACGGATCCGGCAGATCGAGGCGAAGGCGCTGCGCAAGCTGAAGCACCCGAGTCGATCGCGCAAGCTGCGGTCGTTCCTGGATCAGTGACACATGACGCATGTCCATCAAGGTGGACGTGCGTCACATTTTTGCCCCAATTCGACCAAGAAATCCGCTGTTCTGAACGGCAAACGAATCTCGGTCAGTTAAAGAGCTCTTCGCGCTATTGCGCGCGACGCGCCTATTTAATCGCGAAACGCTTCTGTTTCACTCTCCAATGAAATGAATATCGACGTGGAAACAATCTGTTTTCACTGTTTTTCAGGCGCTAAGAATCGGTTTCCTTTGAAATGGGGCGGAAATGTGGCGATAATGTGAGCATATTGGACGATCGCTTTGTTTGAGACGAAACTTTTTATATTGGGGATTATGATGCGTAAGATGGTGGGCGCGCAGACATACGCCACGGGCCTGAAAGGGCCAATCACAAACTTTCAGGAAGAATTGGCTCAGCGCGATGGCCGACCGGATGTCAGGTCCGGGCGGCTCAGGGCGCTGATGAGGTTGGAAACCCGGCGGCAGGATGGGCATATTGCACGACGTCCCGCCCTGATCCCGCTCTAGGGTTTCCCTGTGTTTTCCGGCATTCCGAGGCAAACCACTCACGCGAACAAAGGCGGAGAGGGTGCCGGCCCTGCTGACCTGAATTTGATTGCCTCGGGTGCCGGAAAAACGAACGAAGGGGCCTTGCGCGGATCGCTTGGGTGACATTCTATCACCGCCATGGGACATGGTTTTACGATCCAAACGCAAGGCCCCGGCCTTTATGAATTCACCACGGATGTTGTGCGTTGGCTGGCGAGCAAGACCTTGGACGATGGCCTGCTGACGCTGTACGTGCGCCATACATCCTGCTCGCTTCTGATACAGGAAAACGCCGATCCCGAAGTGCAAACCGACCTGCAAAACTTCCTGCATCGTCTGGTGCCGCCGACGACGGACCCCAGTATGTCTTATCTGACCCACACCTATGAAGGCCCGGACGACATGCCCGCCCATATCAAGGCGGCCCTGCTGCCCGTCAGTCTGTCGATCCCGGTGCAGTCCGGGCGGTTGGTGCTGGGAACGTGGCAGGGGATTTACCTGTTTGAACACAGAAATGCGCCGCACACGCGTCACGTGGCGGCGCATCTTGGCCCATAGATGGGGCTTAGTCGTCCAGCACGAACGTCACCATCAGGTTGACCTGATAATGGGCGACCTTGCCGTTTTCGACCTTCACCGATTGTTCTTTCACCCATGCACTGACGACATTACGCAATGTGTCCGAGGCACGTTTTACCCCTTGTTCCACAGCATCGTCGAAACTTTTGGGTGAGGTGGCGGAAATTTCTGTCACACGTGCGATGGTCATGTGTCTTCTCCCTTTTGGTTGATTGGCTGGCACAGTGTTCAAGTTTAGCCATGCGGTGCAGGGGAAGGGAAAGCAATCTTTCCCCGTGACAGCGGTAAATCGCGCATGTTGGGGCGCGTATTTCCCACTACACAAGACCTAGAGGCTGCCCTATAGTGCCTGTGGATAACTGGGCAAAAGACCCAAATACCGAGGTGAGATGAGAGAAGAGGAAGGCCGATGCGCTGCCCGTTTTGCGGAAATATAGATACCCAGGTGAAAGACAGTCGCCCGGCCGAAGATCACGTCGCCATTCGCAGGCGGCGCTTCTGTCCGGCCTGTGGGGGCCGGTTCACCACTTATGAACGCGTGCAGTTGCGCGACCTTGTCGTGGTGAAATCCAACGGACGCCGCGAGGATTTCGACCGCGAGAAACTTGAGCGTTCAATCCGCATCTCGATGCAAAAGCGCCCGGTGGAGCCTGAACGGATTGACCAGATGATCTCGGGCATCGTGCGACGGTTGGAAAGCATGGGCGAGACAGACATCCCGTCCAAGACAATCGGCGAGATCGTGATGGAAAGCCTGGCCCGGATCGACACGGTAGCCTACGTGCGTTTTGCCAGTGTTTACAAGAACTTCCAGGCCGCCGATGACTTCGATAAATTTGTCAGCGAGCTTCGACCGGACGTCGCGCCGGAAGACGAGTGACCCAATCTGACACGCGCTATATGCGTTTGGCCCTGTCGCTTGGGCGACGGGGTCTTGGGCGTAGTGCGCCGAACCCCGCTGTGGGCTGCGTGATCGTGCAGGGCGCACGGATCGTCGGCCGTGGTTGGACGCAACCGGGCGGGCGGCCACATGCCGAAACGATCGCGCTGGCGCAAGCCGGGGCGGCGGTGCGCGGGGCGACGGCCTATGTGACGCTGGAACCCTGCGCCCATCACGGACAGACGCCGCCCTGTGCAGCCGCGCTGATCGAAGCGGGCATTGCACGGGTGGTGGTCGCATTGGGCGATCCCGACCCGCGTGTGGACGGGGGTGGGTTAGCCATGTTGCACGCCGCCGGGGTCAAGGTTGAAACCGGCCTTTGCGCGGATGAGGCGCGCGCTGATCTGGCCGGGTTCCTGTGCCGTGTCACGCTAGGCCGCCCGATGGTCACGCTGAAGCTGGCCAGTTCGTTCGACGGGCGGATTGCGACGGCCTCGGGTGACAGCCAGTGGATCACCGGCGCCGAGGCGCGCCGCCATGTTCACGCCATGCGCGCGACCCATGACGCGGTGATGATCGGGGCGGGCACGGCGCGGGCGGATGATCCGTTGCTGACCGTGCGGGGGCTGGGCGTTGACCACCAACCGATCCGCGTTGTCTTGTCCCGCCATCTGGACCTGCCGTTGGACAGTCAGTTGGCCCGAACCGCGCGCGATCTTCCAGTCTGGATTTGCCATGGCCGACGTGCCGCGCCCGAGCTTGTGTCCGCCTGGTCGGGCATTGGAGCCGAGATGGTCGAGGTGGACGAGACGCAGGGCGCGCTTGATCCCGGTGCCGTGTTGCAAGCCCTTGGTGCGCGCGGTCTGACCCGTGTTTATTGTGAGGGCGGCGGCAGTCTGGCCGCCTCGCTTCTGTCGGCTGGGCTGGTGGACGAGCTTGTGGGCTACACCGCCGGGGTCGCGATCGGGGCCGAGGGGCGGCCGTCGCTTGCGGCTATGGGGCTGGGGCGACTGACCGAGGCGCCGCGTTTCGATCTGACTGAGACACGCGTCATCGGCAGCGACATTCTGCACCGCTGGCGTCAGCGCCACAGATAGGCGTAGCTGGCGAACAATCCCTGCAATTTAGACAATATCCGCGTGGCCGGGGTGATTTTGGGCGGCGTGCCGCCGGCAAGACGCTCTACCACCACTTCAACCGGGCAAGCGGTGCCCGTCACGGGGTCGTGGTAGCGAGGGTAGCCGATCAGCACGGCATGGGTCAGCGCGATCAGGTCAGGCCGCGCGGTGCGGCGCGGGGGAATGTCACCCAGATCGTGCGTCAGCCCCCATCCTGCATAGAAAGCTGCGCCAAGGCAGGTGACGTTGCGACCGCGCAACAATGCCTCGAACCCGAGGGTGGAGGTCATCGTCCAGACCTCGTCCACAGCGTTGATCAACCCGATGGGGTCGGCGTTATCGGCCACCAGATCGGCAAGGGTGCGGGCTTGATCGGGCGGGATCGCGCCTGCGCGCAGCCCGGCTTCCACATCGGGGTGGGGTTTGTAGATGATGACCGCGTCGGGGTTCTGTGCCCGCGCGGCTTGCAACAGGGCAAGGTTGGTGCCGATGGCATCCGTCCCCAGTCGGAAAGAGGCATCATCCTCCACCTGCCCCGGCACAAGGATACGGTGCCCGCCCGGCAGGTCTGAAAGCCCATCTGGCAGCGGGCGATCAAGGTTGTATTTTCCCACTCCCGTGTGCGTAATCCGCGCGATCAGCCGCTCGGCACGTTCGCGGGCGTGATCGGGCAGGGTGGTCGACGCGGCGATCAGACGCTCCAACCGGCTTTCCCGTGTAGGGTCGTAGTAAATGCCCAGATCGTCGCGCACCAAGGACAGCGGCGGCACGAGTTCCGCCCCCAACCCGCGTGAACGCAGAAACCCATCCTCGACCCGCAGAAGTGGTGCGCGGGTTTGGTGGGCAGACTGTTCCTTACCGGCCCAGACCATCAGCGGGCGCTCGACTTCAGATGCTCCCTTGGCTGCACGAGCGGCATTGTCGTCGAATATCATCGCCGGACCGTCGGCGAAAAACTGGGCCAGCGGGCGGCGCTTCCACAAGCGCATTCCACTGGCGACATAGCCGCGGTGATCCTCGCGCCACGCGCGTGCGCGGGCTTCCAACGTGTCCAGCACAGTCTCGATCTCGCACAGTTGGTCGCGGTATGGATCGTACCATATGGGATAGAGGAGCATCGCGCCCATAAAGAGCTGCGTCCGGGTCAGCTTACGCCTCCGCCGGTCCACCGGGCGGTCGTCCACGGTCAGTCCCCAGCCCGCATAGAAGGGCTGCCCGAACACATTGGGTTTGTGCCCCGCCAGGATCGCCTCGAACCCCAACCCGGAACTGACGGTATAGACCGCCTGCGCGCCGTCCAGCAGAGACCACGGACTGACGGGGTCCGAGATCAGGCGCACCTGCTCGTTCTCATCCTCGGGTCCGTAATGGCCGTCGCGATGGCCCGCCATGGTCTCGGGATGCGTCTTGATCAGGATGCGTGCATCCGGGTGGTTCAGGCGCGCGGCGACCAACATTTCGCGGAAGGTGTTTTCCGACGCACCCGCTTGGCCAATCGAGGCATCGTTGCGCGTCTGGTCGATCACCAGCACATAAGGCGCATCCGGCACGGGCAGGGCAGGATCGAAGGCGTTGTATTTTGAAAGATGCGCTTGCCGCATCCGATCCATCGCATCGCGCGCACGGCGCAGGGTGTCACTGTTGTCCAAGGGATCTGTTGCCAGGATATGTTCCAGCCGCGAAGGCTGCGCACTGTCGAAATGTACCCCCATATCGTCGATCAACAGGCCAAGTGCGGGCTCACCCGAACGGCCCGGCAGGATCGAACGCAGAAAAGCGTCCTCGACCCGGATGACGGGGGCGTCGCGACGGTTGGCGATCGCTTCGCCCCGGCCCGAGGTTGGGCTTTTCCCCCACGTGCCGACATAGTCGCCGTCTTTCGGAACACCGATCCGAACATCCCACCCCGCCAGTGCCAGAATGCGGCGGATGCGCGGCTGGGTCAGGAACCCACCATTGTATACATAAAGCCGCCGGGGAAGGGGAACCTCGGCGGCTTTATGGGGGTCTGATGATCGGGCCATCATGCCCTCTGGATCAAGTGCCCGATCCGGACAGGGACTGGTTCAGCGACGAGATCGACCCAGCCGTTGCCAGCGATCCGGTCAGGGCCGACAGAAGCTTCGTCCATTGAACGTAGGGGGCTTCGGTCACATAGATCGTATCACCGTCACGAATGGTAAAGTCACGGGCTTTGAACATGCCGTTGGGTTCGGTCAGGTTCAGAACATAGACCATGCGCTGTGTGCCACGCAGATCCGACCGGCCCAACACGGTGTTGGCGATGTCGGCGGTTTCATCACGCAGGACGAAAATGCCCTTTGGATCGGCGGAGGAGCCGGACAAACCACCGACCTGAGCCAAGGCTTCCATCGCCGACAGATTTTGCGTTTCGAACCGGACACGGCTTTGCCCACCAGTGGCCCCAATGGCCGTATATGACCGGCTGTCTTCTTCGACCAGAATGCGGTCGCCACCGCGCAGGGCGATGTTCGTCTCGGGGTGGTCAAACAGGTCCTGGAACCAAACTTCACCGGTTTGACTCCCGCGATTGACCTTGATCTTGGCGATCTCGGGCGAAATCGCGATGCCGCCCGCGCGTGCGAGCATGGCGTTGAGCGTCCGGGTGGGCCGCTCTATGGGATAGACACCTTGGCCGCTGACCGCCCCGGTGATCGTAACAGTGGACCCGTCTCCGGCCAGTCGACGCACCAGAACCTGCGGGTCTGGCGTTTGTTCTGCAAGTTTTGCCGTGATGATCCGGCGGATCGCTTCGGGTGAATTGCCCGACGCCTTGATGCGCCCGGCATAGGGGATAAAGATGAATCCGGATCCGTCCACCTGCACCTCTTCCAGTGCCGCCGGCGCGCCAGCGGTGGTCAGAATGCCGGTGTCCACGTTTTCCCAGATCGAAATGCCCAGCGTATCGCCTGGCTGGATTGTATCCGACCCGACCAGTGGTGCGTTGGAAAAGGCTTTGCTGAACCCCAGGGACGGCGTGACCGCCGTGGCCCGGTTTACCTGATCATTGACCAGCACGACGATGGCGTCGTTTATCGGCGAGTTTGAATCGGCAAGCAGCTCTGACTTGGTTGGCCCGCTTCGCGGCAGACCACAGGCGCCAACGGACAGAACCAACGCACAAAGGGCCGCAGCGCGGACCCATTTCTTTCCGGTGATGGACACTGCTCGTGCTCCTTCTGGGCAAAAAGCCGGTATGGTTTTGGCGTGAACCTAGTCGGACGCGCGGATTTTATCCAGCTTTTCGACCCTGTTGGGCTAATTTACAAGGCGCAACTGTTGCCGAGGTGCCGCTGTCCCCCGTTCAAGAGCCTGATAGGGGTCATCGGCGGCCAGCATCATATCGACCACCTGTCGCAAAAGCTGCCGTCGCCCTCGCGCGGCGTAAAAGCCGCCTGTGACCTGGCTAGTTTCCAGCAGATAGTGGCGATAGTCGCGATAGGCGCGGCTGTCCGGGCGGGTCGGTCGGGTGAAGAAATCCTCGACCAATTGGGCCGAGGTAAACTCTGGTTTGTCAAATACTGCCGTGCCGAACACTTTCAGCGGCAGGCCGCGCCACAAGACTTGCTGCGCGGCGGTTGAGTTCACCGTCACCGCCGAGCGCGCGTGGTCAAGCAGCTTGGCCAGCTTGCCACCGCGAACGTAGTGCACCCGGTCAGCCACGCCATACATTTCTGCCAATCGGCGGATTTCGCGGCGTTGTGGCACCCGTCCATCTTCCAGCGGATGGGCTTTGAAGACAAGATGGTGATGACCCGCCGCACCGGTGGCAAATCCCTTGACGACGACTTCAAGAAACTCGGTCATCGTGTTGAAAGGACTGTGGTTTTGAAAGCTCGAATCATGCTCGAGCTGAAGCAGAGCCAGATGGTAGGGAAAGCCGCCATACTTGATCCGCAAGGTGGCCGCGATGCGGTCGGCGGCAAGGAACGGCATCAGCAGCAGCCGCTTCAGATACAGGTTCAACTCGTGCCCGACGCCAAGCGCCCGGTGGGGGCGGAAGTGTCGGTATTGGCGGTTCGCAAACATCACGAACCAATGATACAGCGCGCCGTAGAAGACATGGTGGCGCATGTCGCCCCAATGGGCCGGCGCTTCGGGGATATCAAGCTCGGTATTGGCCAGCGTGTCGCGCATTTGTTCCACGCTTGTCTGCATCAGCCGCGAATTGCCGTTCGAGCCGTCACGCTCATACGTCACCCAATAGGGGCGCAGGTATCCTTCCTCGAACACATGAACACGCAGCCCGCGCGCCCTGGCGATCTTGACCGCTTGAGCGTGAATCGGGCGGGTGTCGCCGTAAAGCACGATATCGGTGATGGCGTGGTCGCTCAGCAGACCGTCGAACCGATCCGGCCAGTTTTCCTGCGGATCGGTGAAGGGAACAAAGCTCGCGCGGTCACGCCAAAAGACTTGATCCCCCATGTTGAACCCCACGCGCCAGACCTTGGCACCCGCCGCCCGCAGCATCCGCCCCAATTGCCAGAAGAACGGGCCGTGTGGGCCTTGCAGGAACAGGAAGTGTCGTTCATGGCCGGTGTTCATCGTCTGCCTGTCTTTCCCTTGCGGTCATCGCGTTGGAGCTGTGTTCCAAACCCAACCCTTTCTGCCCCGATCCGTTCAGTATGGAAAGGGGAACCTTTCCGGCCTGTTAACCGCGGCATCGGGCGAAAATATGGCCGAGCAGTGGGGCACCGGACTGACACTCGACCTGTGGCATCTTGGCAAGTCCTCCGAGGCGCGCTAGGGCTGAGGCACCACATGACCGGAAGGGAGAGATCATGTTCACCGGGATCATCACCGATATCGGCCGCATTGAAGCGCTGGAACACGCGGGCGATATGCGTGCCAGGATCAAGACCGGCTATGACACCAGCAGCATCGACATCGGTGCGTCGATTGCGTCGGACGGTGTCTGCCTGACAGTCGTGACGCTGGGGGATGACTGGTATAACGTTGATATCTCGGCAGAAACAATGTCGAAAACCAATCTTGGCGCGTGGATTATCGGCCACGAGGTGAACCTTGAGCGTGCGTTGAAGGTCGGCGACGAGCTGGGCGGGCATATCGTGTCGGGTCACGTTGATGGCGTGGCCGAGATCATCGCGATGACGGATGAGGGCGACAGCACCCGCGTGCAGTTTCGCGTCCCGTCCGATCTGGCGCGGTTCATTGCTCCCAAAGGCTCGGTTGCGCTGAACGGCACATCGCTGACGGTAAACGAGGTGGACGGCGATGTATTTGGCGTGAACCTGATTTCGCACACCAAGGATGTGACGAATTGGGGGCAGGCCAACGTCGGTGATCGGGTCAATTTGGAAATCGACACCCTGGCGCGCTATGTCGCGCGACTGGCGGAATACGGGTGATTGCCGCGCGCGGATGTCGTGTTGTCTTTGACATATTCGGAAGCGGGCATATGATCGGCTGAACGCCTGACCCAAGACGGAGCCGTCCATGACCCTGATCCGCCCGACCCGCCGTGACCTTCTGCGCCTGGCCGCCGTTGCCCCCGCCTTCGCCATGCCCACCACCGCGCGCGCCATGCTGGGCGCGCCGAGTGCGGGCAACCCGGCGCATTTCAGCTTCACGTTGGGCGATGCGCGATTGACCGTGGTATCCGACGGCTATTTCTCGTTGCCCGGCAGCGGGCTTGCGATCAACGCGCCCGAGGATGAAAAGATTGCGTTTCTAAAAGATCACTATCTTGATCCCGAGCGTGGTTATTCCCACACCAACCACCTTTATGTCGAAATAGGCGAGGCGCGGGTGCTGGTCGATGTCGGCTCTGGCACCCGTTGGTTCGACACGACCGGACGGTTGATGGGCAACTTGGACGCTGCCGGGATCGACCCGATGGGAATCACCCATGTGGTGATCACGCATGCGCACCCTGACCATATCTGGGGCATTCGCGACGACTTCGACGAACCAATTATCCCCGACGCGGAATACATCATGGGCGAGGCCGAGCGCGCCTATTGGCTGCAAGACGGTCTGGTCGATCAGGTCAGCGCCGAGCGCCAGCAATTCGTGGTGGGAGCCGTCAACTCGATCAACGCGGAAGGTGTGGAATGGACGCTGGCAGGCGACGGGACCGAGGTCGTGCCGGGCGTGCGACTGCTCGACAGCCCCGGCCACACGCCGGGCCATCTGTCGGTCATGATCGACAGTGGCGGACAACAACTGATCGCCACCGGCGACGCGCTGACCAACGCCTATACCAATTTCGCCCATCCCGACTGGTATAACGAGACGGATGACGACGGCGATATGACGGTGACGAGCCGCCGCAGGATCCTCGATATGGCGGCGTCTGACCGGATTGCTGTGCTGGGCTATCACTTCCCATTCCCCGGCGTGGGCCATGTGCGCCGCGTGGGCGAGGCGTTCCAGTTCGTCCCGGCACTTTGGCAGTTCTGACCCTAACGGTTGATCTGTGCGCAGCAATGCTTAGCTTTTTCGGTAACGCTCGAAAGGATTGCTGATGTATAATAACGGTTTAGGGTCGCCAGAGGATGACGCCAGGGTTGCGCTGCTGATCGACGGAGAAAATATTTCCAGTGCCTTGGCAGGAAAGATCATCATCGAAGCGGGCAAATTTGGCGAGCTTCTGGTCAAGCGTGTCTATGGCAATGCCGCGCGCATTCGCGGTTGGGACGAAGCACCGGGGATCAAGCTGGTGCATACCGGGCTGGGCAAGAACGCCGCCGACATCGCGCTGGCGCTGGACGCCGCCGAGTTGAGCTTCGAGGCAAAGGTCCGCACTGTTGTGCTGGTCAGCTCGGATGGCGATTTCTCACACCTTGCGACGTTCCTGCGCGAACGTGGCCATATGGTCGCCGGGATGGGCGAAGCGAAAGCGCCGGTCAATTATCGCAAATCCTGCTCCAGCTGGTTGACGTTGGACACAAACCCAAAAGACATGGATCAGAAGATCCTGGCCGAGATGCGAAAGCAGAAAGGCGGGTTGTTGATTGGCCGGGTCAGCCCGACGCTGCGCGCGGCGCTGGGCGTCACCCTGTCCGATCTGGAAGAAAAGACATGGCGGAAATACTTCGAAAAACGTCCCGGCACGTTCAAGATCACCGGCGAGGCGCAGCAGACCCGTATTACGGCGCGTTAGCACCGTCGTGTGCCGCCTTTTGTCTGGCAAAGGTTGCTGGCCTGCGTTAGTCACAGGCGCGAACCTGAAGGGAACGCGCCATGTCCGATCGCAGCACATATGAAACGCCCGGCCCGGTCGAGGCCAGCTTGTCCGACGCCATCTCGTCCGCCGAGGAGATCATCGAAGATGCGCGTGCTGGCCGGATGTATATTCTTGTCGATCACGAAGATCGCGAGAACGAAGGCGATTTCGTCATTCCCGCCGATGCCTGTGACGCCGAGGCGATCAATTTCATGGCCACTTACGGGCGTGGGCTGATCTGCCTGCCGATGGAGGCCGCGCGGATCGAGGCGCTGGGCCTGCCAATGATGTCGATGCACAACTCCTCGCGTCATGAAACCGCGTTCACCACCTCGATCGAGGCGCGCGAAGGCGTCAGCACAGGCATCTCTGCCGCTGACCGCGCCCTGACCGTGTCGGTTGCCATAGACCCTGAGAATGGGCCTGCCGAAATCGCGACCCCCGGTCACGTCTTCCCCCTGCGCGCCCGCAATGGTGGCGTGTTGGTGCGGGCGGGCCATACCGAGGCGGCGGTGGATATCTCGCGCCTTGCCGGGCGCACGCCTGCCGGTGTGATCTGCGAGATCATGAACGAAGACGGCACCATGGCACGGCTGCCGGAACTGGTCGGGATCGCGCGTAAACACGGGTTGAAGATCGGCACCATTTCGGACCTGATCGCCTATCGCCGCCGTCACGACAATCTGGTGCGCGAAACCTCGCGCGAAGTTGTGACCTCGCAATATGGTGGCGAATGGGAGATGCGGATTTTCACCGATCTGACCCATGAAATCGAACATGTGGTGCTGATCAAGGGCGACATCACCACACCTGAGCCGGTTCTGGTGCGCACCCATGCTCTGCAAGAGGCGCAGGACGTGCTGGGCCTTGGCCCGCGCCCCGCTGATGAGTTGCCCCGCGCCATGCAAATCATTGCGGACGAGGGCAGGGGCGTGGTCTGCCTGTTCCGCGAACCGCGCAAAACGTTGCATGCCAATGACGATGATGACGGCCCGCGCACGGTGCGCCAGATCGGTCTTGGCTCGCAAATTCTGTCCGCATTGGGCTTGCATGATATGGTGCTTTTGACTGACAGCCCCGGCACCCGCTATGTGGGTCTGGACGCCTATGGGCTGACCATCACCGGCACCCGCCCCATTCAGAAGGATTGAACAATGGCCAAAGCCGAACTGCATTATGTGCTCGACCGTCCGAAATTTGACAAACCGGTGAAGCTGCTGATCGTTGTCGCGCCTTACTACAAGGACATCGCCAATGAACTGGTCGCCGGGGCCAAGGCCGAGATTGAAGCCGCAGGCGGCGCATGGGATCTGGTTGAAGTGCCCGGCGCACTGGAAGTGCCCACCGCGATTGCCATAGCGGACCGCCTGTCGAATTTCGATGGCTATGTGGCGCTGGGATGCGTGATCCGGGGCGAAACCACTCATTACGAAACTGTCTGCAACGACAGCTCGCGCGCGATCCAGATGATGGGGCTGCAAGGGCTGTGCATCGGCAATGGCATCCTGACCGTTGAAAACCGCAAGCAGGCCGAAGTGCGTGCCGATACGAAAGATCAAAATAAAGGGGGCGGGGCGGCGGCTGCGGCCTTGCATCTGGTCGCACTTTCGCGCAAATGGGCCGGCGCAAGCAAAGGTGTCGGGTTCAAGTCGATCTCGGACTCGATCAAACTTGCAGGTGAGACGAAGGATACCCCAACCGCATGACGCTTTCCGGCAACCAGAAACGCCAGATGAAATCCGCCGCCCGGCTTTACGCCGTGCAGGCGCTGTTTCAGATGGAAGCCGCGGGCCAGACCGCCGACCGCGTGATGGTCGAATTCGAAAACCATCGCTTCGGGGAAGAATTCGACGACTACGCGATGGCTGAAGGCGACAGCCCTCTGTTTCGCAAGCTGGTCGAGGATGCAGTGAATCATCAGGCCAGGATTGACCAGATGACCGACCGCGCGCTGGTCGCCAAATGGCCCATCGGCCGCATTGATCCAACCCTGCGTGCACTGTTTCGCGCCGCAGGTGCTGAACTGACCCAAGGTGAGGCACCGCCCAAGGTGGTAATCACCGAGTTCGTGGACATCGCCAAGGCGTTTTTCCCGCAAAGCGATGAAGGCAAATTCGCCAACGCCGTGCTGGATCACATGGCCCGCGAGGTGAATCCCGAGGCGTTTTGACGCCAAAGGCGACGCGTTCTGAGCACCCTCCCGCCGAGCAATTCCCTGCGACGGCTTGCCCCTTTAATTTCCGTGCATTTGCGCTAGATTGAAAGGGAAGCAGGAAAGGGATCACCATGCCAAAACTCGTTCGCCTATATATCAGTCAAGTGTTGATTGGGTTTGGCCTGTCCGCAACCTTCGTGGCCCTGTTGCTTTACACAAATGTCGGCAATCTGTGGCACCTCGTGTCCACGTCGGACATTGGGTGGATCGCCGTCCTGATGCTGTTCATGTTCAACGGCATCGTCTTCGCAGGGGTCCAGTTCGCCATCGTGATCATGCGGATGGAGCGTGATGAAACGCCGAAAGGCGGAAAGCGCCAACCGGTCGCCACGAACATACCGGTGCGGGTGGAAGCCACGTCGCGGAAATAGGCTTTCAACGCACTCGACCCCGATACTGATTTTGTCGAACCCTGATCTTGCTCATGGCGGGGTGTCGAGTATTGCCTTAGTCTTCCGCGTGGTGCGAATGTCCATGCAGAAGGAAAGCCAATGAAACAGATGATACTGTGCGCCTTGATTGCCAGCTTGCCGATCACGGCGGCGGCAGCAGACGTTGAGGGGCTTGAAGAAGCGATCCTGTGCCAAGGCGATGATGACATCATCACAATCACACTTTGGACTCCATCGCAATTTGATGAACCTTTGCACTGTATCACGTCCGAACGCCTGTCAGGCGACGCAAATTGCGCCCCGAATGGCGGGTGGGGCCTGTTGAGTGCCGCCGAGGTGCCGGATCTGACGTCGGTCACGATGGATTGGAAAACCGCCCACGAGCATCAATGGGGGAAGCTGACCGCAATTGCCGGACCCAAGGCGGTGCGGTTCAATGCGCAGTACGGCGAAGGCACCGGCAGCAATCTGAGCTATGAATGGAAATTAACGCTCGACCGTCGCACCGGCAGCGCCACATGGTTTACCAAAGATGGCGACAGGGTGCCCTATAGATGCGAGATGCAGCCCTGACCGAGTGGGGTGGCGGGATCAGTCTATGGGGCTGTCAGCCGGAGCAACCGTCCACCAGCCTCGTCTTCCAACACCCAAAGTGCGCCTTGTGGCCCTTGTTCGACCTCGCGCAGACGACGGTCCCAGCCGAACCGTTCCGCTTCGCGTGCGGTTTCGCCTTCCAGCGTGACGCGGATCAGGGCACGGCTGACAAGCCCGCCAATAAACGCGTTGCCCTGCCAGTCAGGAAACATTTCGCCGGAATAGATCACCAGTCCCGAAGGCGCGATGCTGGGCACCCAATAGGCTGAAGGGGCGGCGAATTCGGGGCGGGTGTCGTGATCGGGGATGGCTTTGCCGCTGTAATTATCGCCCATCGACACGACGGGCCAGCCATAGTTCTGACCCGGCTTGATCAGGTTCAATTCATCCCCGTGACGCGGCCCCATTTCGTGGGCCCAAAGCCGGTTATCTGCGTCAAATGCGATACCCAGAAGGTTGCGGTGGCCAAGGGTCCAGAAACTTCTGGCAAGCTCTCCCTGGTCCTGAAAGGGGTTGTCGTCGGGCACGGTACCGTCATCGTTCAGGCGAATGATCTTGCCAAGCGCCATGTCCCAGCGCTGTGCCGGGGTCTGTTCTTGCCGGTCGCCCGAGGTGATGAACAGCTTGCCCTCGTGAGCGGACCCCTTCGGACCAAAGGCGATCTTGTGCGAGAAATGGCCAGATCCAGGCCGGTGGGGATATTGGCTCCAGACCCTTTGGATGTTACTCAGCGCGGGTTGATCGCCCAGCGAAAGCGTGCCGCGCACCACCACGGCACCGCGCGTCGCACCGCCATCTTGGCTTTCGACATACGACAGATAAATCAGACCGTTGGTGGCGAAATCGGGGTGGGGCACCACGTCGCCCAATCCGCCCTGACCCCCGACGACAGGGGTTGGCACACCGGTGACAGCGCGTTTCGTGCCGTCGGTTGATACCAGCCACAACCTGCCCGGCTTGGTTGTGACCAGAAGCTGGGTGTCGCTGATGAAGCTCATCGCCCAAGGGCTGTCAAAGCTGTCGATTTCGGTCGCGGTCAGGGTGCTGCCGGCAGATCCGTTGGCAGTGAAGGCATCGGCAATCCGCACCTGTCCGAACAGGGCGGACAGGCTGAAGATCGCGGCCAGGGTCAGGTTTTTCATGGAAATCTCCGGCAGGGCTAGGTGTGACGCTACGGGCAGTTTACGGCAAACGTCCCTGCCGCCGCGAACAAAACCACGTGAGCCTTTGGTGGTGGGGCAAGGGAAGAGGTGGCGGAACCGCACGCATCCGTCGGGGTCTGAATTCCCGAGGACCTGTATATACAGGTGGGCGCCGGGTAACCGAACCAGGGTCCGGACAGAGCCAGCTCCCTCGGAATTGCTTAAGGCCACTGGAATTGTACCCACGTGGGACGAGAAGGGCAGAAGCCGCCTTGTCCTAGATAGGCGGCAGATCAGGGCGTTACAAGGGGAGAGATAGGTCTGATTTGCGGCCCATTGACAAAATGTTCATGAATTGTTCATGTTGGGTCTATGGAGATGCCAAACCAAACCTTGATGCCTGGCCAATTGCTGGCGCGCGGTGTGTGTCGTCATATGCTGGCCCACGGGTTTGTTACCGTCGAGGAGTTGGTGCCGACGCGGGGATTGAGGGTGGATGTGATGGCGCTTGGTCCCAAGGGCGAGATCTGGGTGATAGAATGCAAATCCTCGCGCGTTGACTTTATGTCGGACCAGAAATGGCAAGGCTATCTTGAGTGGTGTGACCGTTATTTCTGGGCTGTGGACGCCGATTTCCCGACCGGGCTTCTGCCCGATGAAACCGGGCTGATCATCGCTGACAGTTACGACGCCGAGATCATTCGGATGGCCCCCGAAGACAAACTGCCACCTGCGCGGCGCAAGGTGATGGTGCAGAAATTTGCCACCCATGCCGCGCGCCGGCTGCAAGGATTTCGCGATCCCGGCGTCGCGGGGCTGGTGAACATCTGAAAGGGGAGGGGCGTTGCCCCTCTGCGCTGCGCGCATTCACCCCAGGATATTTCAGGCCAGAAGAAACAGGCTATTTCTTTTTCGATTTGGCGCCGTCGGCCAGGGCGCGGGCCTGCTGGGCGGCGACGCGCAGTTCTTCGGCGATTTCCTCGGCCTCTTCCGGTTCGAAATCCATCGGCAGTTCGATCCCGCCACCTTCGACGTAAAGCCGCACCATCCCAAGCGAAGTTGGGCCGATCTGAAGGTTGGCGTCGATGTCGCTTTCGTCGTTGATGCCCATATCTGGTCTCCTGAAAATATCCCTTTGGGGTTAGAGGCGTTTCGTGCATTTTTCAAGCGGGGACCTCTTGCAATGCCTGCGCGTGGCGGGTAAATGCGTCCTGCGTGCCGACATAGCTCAGTAGGTTAGAGCGCTTGATTGTGGATCAAGAGGTCCCCCGTTCGAGCCGGGGTGTCGGTACCATCCCCCAAAGCTGCGAAATGACCGTCCGCGTTCAGCGCACCGGAATGCGTTTGATCAGATTGCCGCTGTCTCGATCGAAGATCAGAATGTCGTTGCCCGCGACCACGGCATACCAGTCCGGGCCAAAGGTCACGGCGTCGGCGGTGATGCCTTCGGGCAGGGTGATCTGGTCAGGCATCACGGGCAGGCTGGACGGTTTGGGGTTTGTTTGCGAGAAACGCATGACAACGACGCCCACCAGCACTACAAGGCCCACAATCGTGGTGAGGGTCAGGGCCGTCACCAATCGTTTCAGATAGCGCACGGTGCCGTGGCCCACTGTGGCCTCAAGCGCTGCGTCCAGATCCTGTTCAGGAGTGTCGTTCATGTCGTCCTCGCACCGTATCGTTGAGGTGATCATCGCAGAAAACCCGCCCAAGCGTCTTGATAAGGCGATTGCACGCGATGTGCCAGAGGAAGCGAACCTGTCACGATCGCGGCTGGCGCGGTTGATTGCGGACGGGGCCGTGAGGCGCGGCGGCGAGGTTGTGGATGACCCGCGCGCCAAGGTGGCCACAGGTGATGGGTTTGAAATCCACGTGCCCGAGGCCGAAGAAAGCCACATCGGGCCCGAGAACATCCCCCTGGACATCGTTTATGAGGATGCCGATCTGATCGTCGTGAACAAACCGGCGGGTATGGTGGTGCATCCCGCCCCCGGCACGCCGACAGGCACGTTGGTCAACGCGCTTTTGCATCACTTTGGTGGCGAATTATCGGGCGTGGGTGGAGAAAAGCGGCCCGGCATTGTGCATCGTATCGACAAGGACACCTCGGGCCTGTTGGTTGTGGCAAAGTCGGATGCTGCCCATCACGGGCTGGCCAAGCAGTTCGAGGCACATAGCGCCCAGCGTCGCTACAGCGCCGTCACCCATGGCGCCCCGGACAAGGGCGATCCCCGTTTGGGCGGAATCAAGGGCACCAGTTTCGAGCCGGGTAATATCCTTAAAATCACCACGCAACTGGCGCGGCACAAGACGGATCGGCAAAAACAGGCGGTTTTGTTTTCCGGCGGGCGTCATGCGGTGACGCGAGTGCGCACGATCGAGGTGTTTGGCGATCCGGCACAGGCGGCGCTGATCGAATGTTGGCTGGAAACCGGTCGAACGCATCAGATCCGTGTGCACATGGCCCATGCGGGGCACGGCTTGATCGGCGATCCCACCTATGGCGGGCGGCGCAAGCTGAACGCAAAGCTGATCGGCGAGGCAGCGGTGGACGCCGCCCGCAGTTTCCCACGACAGGCGCTTCATGCCGCAACGCTTGGTTTCCAGCATCCCGTCACCGGCGAAAACTTGAGCTTTGACGCGCCCATGCCCGCGGATATGGTGACTTTGATCGAAACGCTGCGGACGGGTGTAAACGCCCGCTGACAGATGAGACCCGAGAGGCGAGCATGACCAACCTTTCATGGGCATCCTGGGGTGCCATCTGGGCCGTCCTGCTGTTTGTGGTGGACCTTGCAACGATTGCGCGTGCGGTGACACGGGAACACAGGTCGCCTGCTTCCCGGTTGGCGTGGAGCGTGGTGATCATGACCCTTCCGGCCGTTGGGGTGATCGCCTATTTCTTTCTTGGCGACACCAGCGCGGATCGGAAATCCGACAAGAAGCTCAAGGATTTGCGGCATGAACTGCCGAAACGTCCCATGGCAGAGCTGCCGAAAGCCGACGTGCCGCTTCTGTATCGTCAGGCGTTTGCCCGCGCGGCCTCGGTCAACGGGTTTCAGCCGGTGCCCGGCAACAGCGCGACCGTGACCACCGACAGCAATGAAGGCATTGACTGGCTGGTGGCGGATATTGATGCGGCCACGGACCACGTGCATATCCTGTTCTATATCTGGCTGTCTGACATCAATGGCACCAAAGTGGCCGAGGCGCTGATCCGGGCAGCCGCGCGCGGGGTCAAAGCGCGGGTGATTGTCGACGGGCTTGGCTCGCGCAGGCTGCTGTATGATCCGCTGTGGCGGAGGATGAAAGAGGGCGGCGTTGACACCGTCGTTGCCTTCGCCTTCCGGTTTCCGCTGATTTCAGCCTTCATTCGCAGGCTTGATATTCGCAATCACCGCAAGGTCGTCGTCATTGACCATGCCACAACCTACGTGGGCAGCCAGAACTGCGCGGATGCGGCGTTTCGGGTGAAGGCCAAATACGCACCCTGGGTGGATGTCATGATGCGTGTGACCGGACCTGTTGCCTGGCAGGCGCAGCGGCTGTTCGTATCGGACTGGATGGTGCATGGGGGGGACGACATCTCTGCCTATCTGGATCACGTGCCAGACGTCCCGCAGGATGGGTTTCCCGCGGTGATGGCCGGGACCGGGCCGACCGAAAGCGTTCACGCGGTGCCCGACATGATGCAGATGCTGCTGGCGGCGGCCCAGGACGAGGTGATTATCACCACGCCCTATTACGTGCCGTCCGAGGCGTTGCATCAACAGATATGCGCAGCGGCCCTGCGTGGCGTTCGCGTCCGGCTGAACGTGCCGGCCACCAATGACAGCCTGATTGTCGCGTTCGCGTCGCGCAGTTTCTATCGGTCGATACTGAAGGCAGGGGTCGAGATCTTCGAATTTCAACCGGGCCTGCTCCATGCCAAGATTCTGAGTGTGGACGGAACCGCCGCGCTGATCGGGTCCCCCAACCTGGATCAGCGCAGCTTTGATTTAAACTATGAAAACAGTATGATGTTGGTGGATCATGAAGTGGTTTCGGAACTGCGCCTGAAGCAAGAGGCGTTCCTGAATGTCTCGTTGCAAGTGCAGGCCGAAGCCGTTGTGAACTGGTCGGTACCGCGACGCATTCTGATCAACAGCATCGGCATGTTGTCCCCACTGCTTTAATTCGATTGCAACTTACTGCACGAGGTTGTGAGGTTTCATGTCATCCCCTTCCTTTTCTGCGGCAGGAGGATCATATCTTAATCAAGAAATATGTTGACGTTTCGCTTGAATTCGCGGGACGGAGGATTATCTCGATGTTAAGCCTCGCAACATTGCGGGAAAAGTGAGGGAGAGTAGCGACGATGAGCAACTATAAGAATCTGCCGGCCCCGACGCCAGAAGGTGGCTTGAACCGCTATCTTCAGGAAATTCGCAAATTTCCGATGTTGGAGCCGGAACAGGAATACATGCTGGCCAAGCGCTGGGTGGACCATCAGGACCGCGAGGCGGCCCACCAGATGGTGAATTCGCACCTGCGATTGGCGGCCAAGATCGCCATGGGCTACCGTGGCTATGGTCTGCCGCAGGCCGAGGTGATCTCGGAAGCCAATGTGGGATTGATGCAAGCTGTGAAGCGGTTTGACCCGGAAAAAGGGTTCCGCTTGGCGACCTATGCCATGTGGTGGATCCGCGCCTCGATCCAGGAATACATCCTGCGGTCCTGGTCGCTGGTGAAACTTGGCACGACCTCGGCCCAGAAGAAGCTGTTTTTCAACTTGCGCAAAGCCAAGGCGCGTATTGGCGCGTTGGAAGAGGGCGATTTGCGCCCCGATCATGTGGCGCGCATTGCCACGGATCTGAACGTCACGGAAGACGAAGTGATCTCGATGAACCGCCGTTTGTCGGGGGGCGATGCCTCCTTGAACGCGACCGTCTCGGCCGATGGTGAAGGGTCGATGCAGTGGCAGGACTGGTTGGAAGATGAAGATGCCGATCAGGCCGGTGATTATGCAGAACAGGATGAATTGCAGGTCCGGCGCGAGCTTCTGGCGCAGGCCATGGACGTGTTGAATGATCGCGAGAAGGACATCCTGACGCAGCGTCGCCTTCAGGATAAGCCCGTGACGCTTGAGGATTTGTCGGGCGTCTATGATGTCAGCCGCGAACGTATCCGCCAGATCGAAGTGCGCGCGTTTGAGAAGCTGCAAAAACGGATGCAGGAACTGGCCTCGGAAAAAGGGCTTCTGGAACAAGCCTGATCCGAAACCAGCATTGTTTACGACATGACCGACCCGCGTTACGCTGGGTCGGTCATCGCTTTTTGGGGGATAAGATATGCGCGACGTTTTGAACTGGGGCATATTGGGCGCGTCGAATTTCGCGCGCAACCTCATGGCGCCCGCCATCCATGCGGCAGAGAATGCCAGATTTGTGGCGCTTGCGACAACGAGCCATGAAAAGGCAAATGGTTTCAAAGTGTTTTGCCCTGACCTTAAGGTGCATGAAAGCTATGATGCGCTGCTGATGGATCCGGATGTCGATGTCGTATACATCCCGTTGCCCAACAGTTTGCATGTCAAATGGGCGCAATTGGCGGCGCGTGCGGGCAAGCATGTGCTGGTTGAAAAACCAATTGCGATGAAAGCCGATGAAATCGACGAATTGATTGCCCTGCGCGATGAAACCGGCCTGCTGATCGCCGAAGCGTATATGATTGTCCATCACCCCCAATGGATACGGGCGCGGGAGCTGGTGCAATCGGGCGCCATCGGTCAGGTTGACCATGTTGACACGGCGTTCAGTTATGACAATCGGGCCGATGTCAAGAACGTGCGCAACAACCCCGATCTGGGCGGTGGCGGGATCCGCGATATCGGGGTCTATACCTATTCATCTGTGCGTTTTGTCACCGGGGCCGAGCCTTCGGACCTGTCCGCGCGCATCAAAACGGAAAACGGCGTGGATACATGGGCGCAGGTGGTGGGAGAAATGGAAGGGAAGTTGGGACGCTTCACCTATTCGGCGATCACCTCAATGCGGCTCAGCCCGCGGCAAGAGGTCGTGTTTCAGGGCGATACCGGCCAGATCCGCCTGACCGCGCCCTTCAATCCGGGCGTCTTCGGGCAGGCAGAGCTTGAACTGCGACGCCCTGACGGCACCCGGACCATTGAAACCTGGCCGCGCGCTAACCATTATGTCCTACAGATCGAAAATTTCGGCCGCACAGTGCGCGATGGTATGGACTATCCATGCCCGCTGGAATTCTCGCGCGGCACGCAAGCTATGATTGATCGCGTGTTTGACGTGGCGGTGGATATCAGCTGACGGAGGACGACATGGCTGGTGGATGGGCGCGCGATGGCGCAGTTCAGGAACAGATCGATGCGTCCATTCAGGACGAACTGAAACGGATGCAGGCCAACAAAGGGCCGGTGGGCGAAAGCTTGACACATTGCGCAGAATGCGACGAGGAAATTCCCGATGCGCGGCGCAAGGCCATTCCCGGCGTCAAACTGTGCATCGACTGCATGCAAGAGCGGGACGCGGCCTTCAAGGCACGTCCGGGGTTCAACCGGCGAGGGTCGAAGGACAGCCAGTTGAGATAATGGGGAAGCCACCTCTGGAGTCTGGAGCATAAATGCAGAACAGGCTGCGACTGATTGGCAATGCCCTTGCAACAAAAGCGGCGATTCGAGTTGATTTGGAGGTTTTCCGGAACAATGATATGATGAAAGACGTTTTCAGAAGGAGAAACTTCGATGAAACGTCTTTTTTCCAAGACTATTTCCTGCTTGATCCCAGTCAAATTTCTGGCCCTGCTCGTAGCCGGTGTATTGGCCTTGCCCGCCTCTGCCGCGACTGTCACCTATGACATCGCGATGGGGGGACAGAACACGACGTTCACTGCGCCAATGGGGGGCGGAGCTGTGGGTGACTTTTCGATCACCTTGGGGGGTGTCACGTTTGATACACCCGATGCGGCAATGCCGCCGCTTTACGATCCGGTCACGAATGACATTTCTGCCGCGGGTAGCCTGTTTGGCTATTTCTCAAATTCTCTGGCTGCGCCGGGATGTCCGGCCGGGGAATGTGTTCTGGAGTTCGAAACTGCGGTCGACAATGTCACACCGCCGGTCTTTGCCGCGTTCAATGCTGTAGCGTTCGATGGTCTCATCGCCAGTGGTGCGTATATCATCACGGTCGCTCCGGTGCCGGTGCCTGCCGGGCTGGTCTTGCTTCTGACTGCGTTGCTGGCGGTGTTTGGCCTGCGCAAGTTTGGCCGCGTGTCATGCCGGTCGCGTCAGCCAGCGCTTGCATAGCCAGAGCGGCACCAAAAGAACCAGAAAAGTGTCAGGGCGCAGAGGTTTATGCGCCCTGATATGTCGGCCTGAGCAGGGGATGCTTAGTCTTCCATCGCTTCCAACTCATCAATGAAGCCTTCGATCATTGCCAGCCCCTTGTCCCAGAATTTCGGGTCCGAGGCGTCAAGGCCGAAGGGGGCCAAAAGCTCTTTGTGATGCTTTGATCCGCCTGCCTTCAGCATCTCGAAATACTTGTCCTGAAAATCCGCATCGCCTTCCTCGTAGACCGCATAGAGCGCGTTCACGAGCCCGTCGCCAAAGGCATAGGCATAGACATAGAAGGGCGAATGGACGAAGTGCGGGATATAGGACCAGAAGGTTTCATATCCGTCCATGAATTCAAATGCCGGGCCAAGGCTTTCGCCCTGAACGCTCATCCAGATGTCGTTGATCTGGTCGGGGGTCAATTCGCCGCCTGCGCGGGCTTCGTGCAACTTACATTCGAAATCGTAAAATGCGATCTGGCGCACGACCGTATTGATCATGTCCTCGACCTTGCCCGCCAGCATCACCTTCTTTTCGGCCTGCGTTTTCGCCTGACCCAGCAGCTTGCGGAAGGTCAGCATTTCACCGAAGACGGACGCGGTTTCGGCCAGGGTGAGCGGGGTGGAGGACAGCATTTCGCCCTGATCGGCGGCCAGCACTTGGTGGACACCGTGGCCCAATTCATGCGCCAGGGTCATCACATCGCGGGGTTTGCCCAGGTAGTTCAACATCACATAGGGGTGCACGTTCGTTACCGTCGGGTGTGCGAAGGCACCGGGTGCTTTTCCGGGTTTCACGCCCGCATCAATCCAGCCTTTCGAGAAGAACGGCGCGGCAATCTCGGCCATGCGCGGGTCGAAATCGGCATAGGCGTCCATGACGATCTTTTCAGCCGCAGGCCAACCGACGAGCTTGTCGTCCTCCATCGGCAGGGGCGCGTTGCGGTCCCAGACCTGCATCACGTCCAGCCCCAGCCATTTGCGCTTTAACTCGTAATATCGGTGGCTCAGGCGCGGATAGGCGGCGACCACGGCGTTGCGCAAGGCTTCGACCACTTCGGGTTCTACGTGGTTGGACAAGTGCCGCCCGGTCTGCGGGGTTGGCATCTTGCGCCACGTGTCCTCAATCGCTTTCTCTTTCGCCAACGTGTTGTGAATGCGCGAGAAAAGCTTCGTGTTTTCACCCAAAACGCTGGCGATTTCGCGCGACGCGGCCTCGCGGGTTTCGCGATCCTTGTCTGTCAGAAGGTTGGCCGTGGCCTCCAGCCCGCGCTCCTCGCCATTCACGGTAAACATCAGCCCCGCGACGGTTTCGTCAAACAGCGTGTTCCACGCCGAGGCACCGACCGACGATTTGTCATGCAGAAACTGTTCCAACTCGTCGGACAATTGATAAGGCCGCATCGCGCGCAGGCGGTCGAAGATCGGCTTGTAACGGGCAAGCGCCGCGTTGTCGGCAAACCAGCCGTCCAGCACGGAGTCGTCGATCCGGTTCACTTCCAGCGAAAAAAACACCAGCGGCGCGGTGAACACAGTGATCTTTTCCTGACAGTTCTGGAAAAACTGAGCGCGGTCCGCATCCGTGGTCTGTTGATAATAACGCAGGCCCGCAAAGGACATGATGCGCCCGCCGATCAGGTCGATCTTTTCGTAATCTTCGATGCACCCCAGCATTCCAGCAGCATCCAGACCGGCGAGCTTGCCCTGGTAGGTGGCGGCGAAATCGGCGCAGGCTTTTTCTAGCCAGTTCATATCGCGCGCCAGTTCCGGTGCGTCCTCAGCGGTGTAGAGGTCGCTCAGATCCCATTCGGGCAGCCCTTCAAGAGGAACATCACCGGTTTGTGCATTGGCATCGCGAACGGGGAAGGGAAGGGTGGTAAACATCGGACCTCCGGGTTGTTGTCTGGGTCAAGACATAGGACGGGGGCAGGGCAGTTGCAATCCGCCCCCGCGCTTGGCAACCGGTCGCGGCACGGGGCACGAATTAGCCGATATTCCCCGTCTTGGGGTTTTGACCCGGCCCCGCGGTCCCTTTATAGGTGGGAAGCAGTTTTCAAAGGACACGCGCTTGATCCGATTCATTCTTGGCATTTTCGGTGCCGTGTTTACCGGCATTACGCTGGCCATTTTCATGGCCGCGCTGGCCATTGGCGGCGTTTTCTGGATGTATTCCAGGGACTTGCCCAGCCACGAGCAGCTTGCCAACTATACACCCGCCACCATCAGCCGTGTCTATTCTGGCGAAGGTCGGTTGATGGACGAATTCGCTCGCGAGCGTCGTCTGTTTGCCCCGTCGGACGAGATTCCCGACCTCGTGAAGTATGCTTTCATCTCGGCCGAGGACAAAAACTTCTATACTCACGCCGGTTTTGATCCTCGTGGGATTGCCGCCGCCGCGCTAGAGGCGGCCCGCGGCGGCAAGCTGCGTGGCGCGTCCACCATCCCGCAGCAGGTGGTCAAGAACTTCCTGCTCAGTTCGGAACGGTCGGCAGAGCGCAAGATCAAGGAATTGATCCTGTCGGTGCGTTTGGAAAGCACATTGTCCAAGGACGAAATTCTGGCGCTGTATCTGAACGAGATTTTTCTTGGCCAGAACTCCTATGGTGTGTCTGCCGCGGCGCAGACCTATTTCAACAAGACGCTGGACGAACTTGAACCACACGAAGCCGCCACGCTGGCCTCGATGCCGCAAGCGCCCAGCAACTTTCACCCGGTGCGGGCAAAGGATCGGCTGCTGACACGGCGCAATTACGTGCTGCGCGAGATGTTCCAGAACGGCTATCTGGACCGCGCAACCTATGATGCAGAGGTCATCAAGCCCTTGCTGTCGGTTCAGAACGGTGATTTTCCGGCGTTCCGTCAGGCGCTTCCGCCGCGCGACTATTTCACCGACGAAATCCGTCGTCAGCTCAGCCGCAATTTTGGGGAAGAAGAATTCTTTACCGGCGGCATGACGGTTCGAGCGACCGTCGATCCCGACTTGCAACAGGTGGCGGCAGATAGCCTGCGCATCGGGCTGGAAGGCTTTGACCGCGGCCGCGGCGTGTGGCGACCGACAGGCGTGACGTTGCCGCAGGACGTGCTGGGCGACGAAGCGACTTGGCGTGCTGCGCTGGCCGAAGCGAAATTTCCACGCGACATCGAAGGCTGGCATCCGGCGGTCGTTCTGGAAGTCGGCAACAGTGACGCACGTATCGGCATCGAAGGTGTGGACGAGAATGAAGACGGGCACTGGATCCCCGCCAAAGACGTGACATGGGCGCGCCGCCTTGAAGAAGACGGCAGTCTTGGACGCCGCGCCAAAGTCGCCGGTGATCTGGTGAAAGTGGGCGAGGTCGTGCATGTGCGCCAGATGACCAGCGATGAAGATGGCAGTTTCATCCGCTGGACCTTGCGTCAGGTGCCCGAGGTGCAGGGCGGGTTCATGGCGATGGACGTGAACACGGGCCGTGTTCTGGCGATGCAGGGCGGCTTCAGCTATCAGCATTCGGTGTTCAACCGCGCGACACAAGCGACGCGTCAACCGGGGTCAAGCTTCAAACCGTTCGTCTATGCCGCCGCGCTGGACAGTGGGTTTTCCCCCGCCACCATTGTGATCGACGCCCCGATCGAGGTGGTTTCCGGTGGCCAAATCTGGCGTCCCAAGAACTATTCCAACCGCTTCTATGGCCCGACGCCCTTGCGCACCGGGATTGAACAGTCACGTAACCTGATGACCGTGCGTCTGGCGCAGGAAATCGGAATGGACACTGTGGCAAGCTATGCCGAGCGCTTTGGTGTCTATGACCGGATGAACCAGTTCCTTGCCAATTCGCTGGGGGCCGAGGAGACGACCTTGTTTCGCATGGTCGCTGCCTATGCGATGTTCGCCAACGGAGGCGAACGGGTAGAGCCGACGCTGGTGGACCGTGTGCAGGACCGTTGGGGCAAGACAATCTATCGTCATGACAGTCGCCAATGTGCCGATTGCAGCGACCCGTCTCTCGCCAGCGGGCAGGCGCCACAGATCGTCTCCGATCGCGAGCGGGTGATGAACGCCATCACCGCGTATCAACTTACCTCTATGTTGCAGGGCGTCGTTGAACGCGGCACGGCGCGCAGCGTCGTCAACCTGCCAGTGCCCACAGCCGGCAAGACCGGCACCACCAATGACGAGCGGGATGCCTGGTTCATCGGCTTCACCTCGAACATCGTGGCAGGCTGCTATATCGGCTATGACCGCCCTCGTACCATGCCCGGAACCTCGGGTGGTGGTATGTGTGGTCCGGTGTTCCAGCGCTTCATGCTTGAGGCGATCAAGGAATATGGCGGTGGTGAATTCAAAGTGCCTCCGGGCGGTCGTTTCATCAATATCGACCGTTTCACCGGCGCACGTTTGCCGCCGGATGCTTCGGGCGATTATGTGGTTGCCGAATATTTCCGAGATGGAGAAGAGCCTCTGTTTGGTGTGATGTTCGATGGTGGCTTCGCCATGGGCGCCAATCTGCCCATGTTTGATCGTGGCGAAACGGACGAAGGGACCACCGAGGTGCAAACCTCGACCGGCAAAACGGTGGTGGTTCCCGGCAAGGCAGATTTCGGTTCCCTGTCGTCCGGTGGCCTTTATTAGCAAGGATTCCGGTGGCGGGGCGTTGGCGCGGTCAGGCAGGCATCGGGCCGGTTTGTCACCTTGCATGCACCATTCATCTGCTTTGATCTGCATTTTGCCCATTGTCATTCGGACCCCGGACCACGTATGGTCCATCTACGGTGGATCGCGCGTTCGCGCCCGACCACTGACGAGAGTTTCGTTGTTTTGCTGACCGAATGATGGCCAATGCCACAGGCCGGGGCAAAACAAGCCGAGAATGCTTTGGAACGCGCCCGACAATGGGCTGGCTGCCAGAGCGCGAAATTGACGATCAAGGACGGTAGAGCCCGAAAAGCCTGTGTTCTCGATCCGAAAATCCGCCCGATGTCTGACAACAGACCGGGCATAAGAATGGGCCGCGCACGGGTTTCTGGTCACTCCAGAACCTGCAAGCGCGACCGGAGAAGAAACGCGATGATGCGCGAGAGGATCGAGCAAACACAAAAGGCGGGGCGTAAGCCCCTGACCTTGTTGCCGTATCCCACGCATCGCTTCGCCCTGACAAGTCACCCCGAAAATCGTGCGCTTCCGCCTGGAAGGGCGCGCGTTTGGGGTGCGGAAAGAACACATGCCCAAGAAGATGCTTATCGATGCGACCCACGCGGAAGAAACCCGCGTTGTGGTGGTCGACGGAAACAAGGTCGAGGAATTTGACTTTGAATCAGAAAACAAACGCCAACTAGCTGGCAATATTTATCTGGCCAAGGTGACGCGGGTCGAACCTTCGTTACAGGCGGCTTTCGTGGATTATGGCGGCAATCGCCACGGCTTTCTGGCCTTTTCCGAAATCCATCCAGATTACTATCAAATCCCCGTCGCGGATCGCGAGGCGCTGCTGGAAGAAGAGCGCGCCTATGCCGAAGCCATGGCGGACGAAGACGAAAAACCACGCAACCGCCGTCGCCGGTCGCGTGGTCGGTCCCGGTCCAAGGCCGAAGAGGCCAAGTCCGATGATGCGGTGACGACCAAAGAGGTCGAAGCCACAGGGTCCGGCATGGATGTCATTGATCTGGACAATGGCGCGGAGGATGACCTTGAAGGCCAATCTCCGATGGAGCGGGTCGATGAAACTCCGGTAGAAGAACCCGAGGACGACCTGAACTCCGATGGCAGCGACATTTCTGCCGATGCGGATGACCGGTCTGCCGCCCACTCCGACGGCGCTGACGACGACAGCGATGGCGATGATGAGGACGAAGGCGACGACGATGATGACGCACCGCTGGACGCCTCGGAAAAGGATGACCAGATCGAAAGCGTCGCCGATGATGACGCCGTTGAAGATATTCGCCCGCGCCGCAAGCCGCGTCCGAAACGCTATAAGATTCAGGAAGTGATCAAAGTGCGCCAGATCCTTCTGGTGCAGGTCGTGAAAGAAGAACGTGGCAACAAGGGTGCCGCACTGACCACCTATCTGTCACTGGCAGGCCGGTATTGCGTCTTGATGCCCAACACCGCGCGCGGTGGCGGGATCAGCCGCAAGATCACCAACGCGCCTGACCGCAAGAAGCTGAAAGAAATCGCCGCCGAAATCGACGTGCCCAAGGGGGCAGGTTTGATCGTGCGCACGGCAGGCGCCAAGCGCACCAAGTCGGAAATCAAGCGCGACTATGAATATCTGCAACGTCTGTGGGAGCAGATCCGTGAGCTGACGTTGAATTCGTCCGCCCCCGCCAAGATTTATGAAGAAGGCAACCTGATCAAACGCTCGATCCGCGATCTGTATTCGCGCGAGATCGACGAAGTGTTCGTGGAAGGCGAGGCGGGCTATCGCACCGCCAAGGACTTCATGAAGATGATCATGCCGTCCCACGCCAAGAACGTGAAACTGTATCAGGATCAGATGCCGCTGTTCGCGCGCTATCAGGTCGAAAGCTATCTGTCGGGCATGTTCAGCCCCACCGTGCAGTTGCGGTCGGGTGGCTATATCGTCATCGGCGTGACCGAGGCACTGGTGGCCATCGACGTGAACTCGGGCCGGGCCACCAAAGAAGGCTCGATCGAGGAAACGGCGCTGAAGACCAACCTTGAAGCCGCAGAAGAAGTGGCGCGCCAGCTGCGTCTGCGTGACCTTGCCGGTCTTATCGTGATCGACTTCATCGACATGGAAGAACGCCGCAACAACAACGCGGTCGAAAAGCGGCTGAAAGACAAGCTGAAAACTGACCGCGCGCGTATTCAGGTGGGCCGTATCTCGGGCTTTGGTCTGGCGGAAATGTCCCGCCAACGCCTGCGCCCCGGCATGATCGAGGCGACGACACAGCCTTGCAACCATTGCCACGGCACCGGTCTGATCCGCTCGGATGACAACCTTGCGCTGAACATTCTGCGTCAGTTGGAAGAAGAAGGCGTGCGCCGCCGGTCGCGCGAGGTTCTGGTGAAGGCCCCGGTCGGCATCGTGAACTTCCTGATGAACAACAAGCGCGAACATATCGCGCAGATCGAAGCGCGCTATGGCATGGCCGTTCGGATTGAGGCGGATCCTTTCCTGATCTCGCCCGATTACTCGATCGAGAAGTACAAGACCGCCACCCGCACGGTGCCGGAAGCAACCGCGCCAGTCGTGTCGGTCGATGCTTCACTGATGGACGATATCGACGAGGTGGAAGAGGCCGAAGTGGTGGTCGAAGAAACCTCTGAGGAAGAACAGAAACCCAAGAAGCGCCGTCGTCGTCGTCGGCGGCGTCGGTCGTCCAATGGGGACGATACGCGTCAGGACACTCAGAACGGTGAGGCGTCGGACGACAACAGTGCGGCGGATGACGCCAAGAACGGGACCGACACAGATGCCGAGGCCGAAGCGCCGTCCGAGGATGCGGTTGAAAAGCCCAAACGCAAGCGTGCGCCGCGTCGTCGCTCGAAGAAACCAGAGGATGAGACCGCTGACGAAACCGTGGCGGCAGACGCAGCACCTGGGGATGCACATGCTTCCGTAGAGGCCGAGGCAGAAGAGAAACCGAAGCCCAAACGCGCGCCCCGCAAACGGGCCGCGAAAGCGAAGGCGGAAGAAGCTGTAACCGATGCGACGGCAGAGGCCGATGCAGAGGAAAAGCCCAAAACGCCGGCGCGCAAGTCCCGCGCCAGAAAGCCCAAGGACGAGGCGGTCGGGGACACTCCAAAGGCAGAAGACGCTCCGGCGGCTGACACCGAGGAGAAACCCAAGAAAGCTCCGCGAAAACGGGCTGCCACGTCGCGGAAGAAAAAGACTGACGAGGCGACGCAGGACGCACCAGCGCAGGCAGAGGCCAACCCCGTCGCTGACAAGACGCCCGAGCCCGCGATGGCAAGCGCCGCGCCCACCGCAGCGTCCGAGCCAGAGGTAAAGGCTGACGCGCCCCCCAAGCCCAAGCGCAAGGGCTGGTGGTCACTGGGCAGCTAGGACGCAGACAAATAGAGGCCGGGCAGCGCCCGGCCTTTGTTGATTGGACCTAACCCTTGCGGATAAAGTAATGCGTGGCGGCTTCGTGATCTTCCTGCGCCACCAATTCATGACCCTGTTCAGCACAGAAATGCGGCACGTCGATCACCGCCGCCGGGTCGGTCGCTTGCAGGCGTAGAACTTGCCCTTTCTCAAGCGACTTCAAGCGCTTGCGCGCCTTCAATACGGGCAGGGGACACAGCAGCCCCAGCGCATCCAGATCATCGTCAAATTTCATATCTTCCCATAGGACTTTGGCGCTGGTCTGTCCATTGGTTGGGAGAGCAAACATGTCGCGCGGCTATGATGCTGTGGCAGGTGGCGGCGTGCATTTCCTGGCTGTGATCTAAATTTCGTTCCTCAATGACGAGGCGCGGCTTGGCGCGATCCCGTCCTTTTCGGCGTCCGAAGGGTCAGTCGCTCAGAAAACCGCCCTGCACGCAACCTATGCTGCTGGGCTGGGGAACCCTTTCCGTCTGGTCGCGGCCGTCTTCCCGCCTGACCGGGGCATGAAACGGCATATGAAGCGGATCGAACGCATCATGGCCTGTTTCTGTATACCATCGGTCTGATGACGCTGACGGTGGCTTTTGTGCTTTTCTTACTGGTCGATTGAGGCTTTCGAAGCATTGGCCGCCCTTGGTTGATGGGGCTTTGTTAGATAAGGGTTTAATTTCGCCTGTTTTTCCGGCTAGTCTGCGGACAAACCAGCCAGGCCGGGTCAATGAAACCTAACGACGCCTCCCCACCCGATTATCCCGCATATGTGCGTCGCCGCCGGGTGTTTTACATCCCCGGTTACGACCCGATTCATCCGCGCAGGTATCGTGAGCTGTATCGCAAGGAAGGGGCCAAGCAGGGTGCGATCTCGGGCTATAGGATCGACCTGATCGGACGGCAGGGGCCGGGCACCTATGGCTGGCAGGTCACGGGCCGGATGGATGACACCGGGACCGAGGCCGAGTTCGACGTGCTGGTCTGGGCTGACATTGTGCGCGACAGCATGAAGCTGAACATCGCGCAGACTTATCTTCTGATGTCGCGGACGGCGTGGACCTATATATCATCCGGGGCACTATGGCGGCTGATGCGGTTGCGCAAGGGGCCGGTGATCGCGGCACTTTATCCGGTGGGCATGTTGATCCTGCAACTGATCCTTGCACTTCTACTGGGTCATATTCTTGGCCATGTCACAGCGTTTTTTGCCGGACATCTGACGCTCAGGGCGGACGCAATGATGGTCAGCTACTGGATCGGGTTTGCAACCACGGTGGTCGTTATGATGAAGTGGTTTCGCAAGATCGACAACAGGCTTTATGTCTATTACCTGATGCATGACTACGCCTATTCGGCGCGTTCGAAGGGGGCCAACCCGCCGGAATTGGAGGCGCGGATGGCACTGTTCGCCGATGAGATTGCCGAGGCGCTGCGCTCGGACGTGGATGAGGTTCTGGTGGTAGGGCACAGTTCCGGCGCGCATCTGGCCGTGTCTGTTCTTGCAGATCTGCTGCGGGCCGGGCGCGTGCCAAAGGATGGCCCGAGGCTGGCTTTTCTGAGCCTTGGGCAAGTGGTGCCGATGGTCAGTTTCCTGCCCGAAGCGCATCGCCTGCGGCGCGACCTGCGTGACATGAGCGTTCAGACCCGGATCGCATGGGTCGATGTAACCGCCCCCGGCGACGGTTGTGCCTTTGCGCTGTGTGACCCGGTAGCCGTGTCGGGTGTCGCACCCGCGACGGGCAAACGTTGGCCGCTGATTATCTCAGCCGCGTTTTCAAAAACGCTTAGCCCGGCACGATGGAAGGAACTGCGCTGGCGGTTTTTCCGGTTGCACTTCCAATACCTCTGCGCCTTTGATCAGCCCGCAGACTATGATTATTTCCGGATCACAGCGGGGCCGTTGACTTTGGCAGACCGCTATCGGGACCGCCGCCCGTCGGCCAGCAGGATAGAAACGCCAGTCTCGAAATACACGAGCATGACAGCATGACTGAACGCTTGCCCCCCAAGCCACCGTCGCGCAGCGGGCGGGTGTCGCTTTGGCGTTACGCGAAACTGTTTCGTCGCGACATACTTTCCGCCCAGCCTGCGCGGCTGTATCACGCGTGGATGGCCGAATTTCGCACGCCGTTCTTTCGAAGCTACATGTGCAATGACCCCTCGCTTGTCGATCTGGTTCTGAAAGAACGGCCCGATGACTTCCCCAAATCCGACCGCATCCGCGAAGGGCTGGCACCGCTTTTGGGCAACTCGGTCTTTGTCACCAATGGAGAGGTCTGGAAACGCCAGCGCCGCATCATCGACCCGGCGTTTGAAGGCGGGCGGTTGCGCGAGGTGTTCCCGGCCATGTGGGACGCCGCTGTTTCCGCCGTGGACCGCCTGCGCCCCATGGCGGATGGAACTCCGGTCGAGGTTGAAAGCCATGCCAGCCACGCCGCCGCCGACGTGATTTTTCGCACGCTTTTCTCGATTCCCATCGAGCATGAGATAGCCGGGCAGGTGTTTGCGAAGTTCCGCGACCATCAGCGCGCCCAACCTGTGGTCAACCTTGGGGCGCTATTGCCCTTGCCGCGCTGGATGCCGCGGTTTCATCGCCGCAAGGCGAAAGAGACCGCGCGCCAGATCAGGGGGCTGATCCAGGACCTGACCGCCGCCCGTATGGCCGCGATCGGGCAGGGCACAGCCCCAGAAGATCTGGCCACCAAGATCATGACAACGACCGATCCCGAGACCGGCGATCAGTTTGACACTGATGAAATGGTCGATCAGGTGGCGATCTTCTTTCTTGCGGGCTATGAAACCAGCGCTTCGGCTTTGGCGTGGGCGCTGTATCTTCTGGCGCAATATCCCGATTGGCAGGACGGGGTTGCAGCAGAGGCACAGTCGCAGATTGACCCCGACAAGATCTATTTCTCGGTCATGTCGCGGCTGCGTCTGTCGCGCGATGTGTTCCGCGAGGCGCTGCGCCTTTATCCCCCCGTGCCGATGATGGTGCGCGAGGCGCGCTGTCCCGAGAGATTCCGCGCACGCGCTGTGCCCAAAGGCAGCCAGATCGTATTGAGCCCGTGGCATCTGCATCGTCATGAACGTTTGTGGGACGATCCCGACGCGTTCAACCCCGCCCGGTTTCAGACCGCGAACGGAAAATCCTGCCTTCGCAACGCCTATATCCCGTTTTCCAGCGGGCAGAGGGTCTGCCCCGGTGCAGGCTTTGCGATGATCGAGGGGCCGTTGATCCTGTCGATGCTGGTGCGGGCCTATCGCTTCGCGCTTGTGGCTGACAAACCCGCCATGCCGGTGGCCCATCTGACGGTGCGGGGCGAAGACGGGATTTGGCTGTCACTGACACCACGAGAGTAAAGCTCAGCCCTCGGACGGTCGTCTGTAGTGATCGAGCACATAAACCCGAATGGCCGATGCCAGTCCCCGATCCACACCGCGTGCTGCATCAACCTCGGCTGCAAGTGCGTTCAGGGGCAATCCGCGCGCATTCGCAATCTCGCGAAAGGCCTGCCAGAATTCAGGTTCCAGCGACACCGATGTGCGGTGCCCATGCAGGGTCAGCGAGTGTTTTTCGGGGCGCGCGGTCATTCCGTGTCCGTGTCTTGCCTGTGACTGTCCAGCAGGTGCTCCGCGCGGGTCTTGTCCGCGCGTTCCACTGCTTTCTGGGCTTTCGTGCGCCCGTGTTTTAAGGCGTTCTCGTCTGCGCGGGCCTTTTTTTCAGCCCGCGCCTTCGCTTTCCGAAACCGGTTCAGGTTGACCGGCCCTGAACCAGACCCGGCCATCAGTCCTTCGGGCCGATCATCTGTTCGGGGCGCACCACCGCGTCAAAGATCGCCTCATCCACGAAGCCAAGCGCGATCGCCTCTTCTTTCAGCGTCGTGCCGTTCTTGTGCGCGGTCTTGGCCACTTTGGTCGCGTTGTCATAGCCGATTGTCGGGGCCAGCGCTGTCACCAACATCAGGCTTTCCTTCATCAGCTTGTCGATGCGTGGTTCGTTGGCCTGAATGCCATTCAGCATCCGTTCGGTGAAGCTGTCCGCCGCGTCACCCAGAAGCTGGATGGATTGCAAAAGGTTATAGCTCATCATCGGGTTATAGACATTCAGTTCGAAATGCCCCTGCGAGCCTGCGAACTTGATCGCGGCATCGTTGCCCATCACGTGCGCCGCCACCTGCGTCAGTGCCTCGGCCTGGGTCGGGTTCACCTTGCCCGGCATGATCGAACTGCCCGGTTCGTTTTCCGGCAGGATCAGTTCGCCCAGACCCGAACGCGGGCCGGATCCGAGGAAGCGGATGTCGTTTGCAATTTTGTAACACGATCCTGCGACGGTCGCCAAAGCGCCTGACATGAAGACCATGGCGTCATGGGCGGACAGGGCTTCGAACTTGTTGGGGGCGGTGACGAAGGGCAGGCCGGTGATGCGCGCCATGTTCGCGGCAACCTCCTCGCCCCAACCGTTCCTGGTGTTCAACCCGGTGCCAACGGCGGTGCCGCCCTGGGCGAGTTCGTATATCCCGGGCAGGGCCAGCTTTACCCGCGCAATCCCCTGACGGATCATGTGCGCATAGCCCGAAAATTCCTGTCCCAAGGTCAAGGGCGTCGCATCCTGCGTATGGGTGCGGCCAATCTTGATGATGTCCTTGAATTCGTCCTGCTTGGCCTCAAGACCGGCCAGCAGCTTTTCAAGGCCCGGCAACAGCACGTCGCGCACGCTCATCGCCGTGGCGATGTGCATCGCGGTCGGGAACGTGTCGTTCGAGGATTGCCCCATGTTGCAATGGTCATTGGGGTGAACGGGGTCTTTCGAGCCGATCACGCCGCCCATGATTTCGATCGCGCGGTTGGCGATGACCTCGTTGGCGTTCATGTTCGATTGGGTGCCGGACCCGGTCTGCCAGACAACCAGCGGGAAGTTGTCATCGAACTGGCCAGCCACCACTTCGCTTGCGGCCAGAATGACGGCATCGGCGATCTTGCCGTCCATCGCGCCCGAGGCCTTGTTTGCCTCGGCGCAGGCTTGTTTGATCACGCCCAAGGCGCGCACGATGGCAATGGGCTGCTTTTCCCAGCCAATTGGGAAGTTCATCAAAGAGCGCTGCGTCTGCGCCCCCCAGTATTTGTCAGCGGGAACCTCAAGCGGGCCAAAGCTGTCGGATTCTGTGCGGGTCTGGGTCATGTCTTGGCGCCTTTGTTTTCAAAACCGAGGCCGTTGTACACGACTGCACACCAAATTCAATGCTGGTAGCGCCTGAACAACGCCATCGCGCAGCGGTCTTGATCTGCTATTTCCGGAAACTGTCCAGCCTGACGATCTCGGCCTCTTTTTGCGTGTCGCCTTGTGGGTCCGTATCTTCGGTGCGTTCGTCGCGTTCCGGGTCGGCCACGGGTGCGGCTTCTTCGGCGACCTCGCCGTTATCTCCGGCCAGATGCAGATCGGGGTGGTGCTCATCCTGTATTTCAAAGCGCAGCCCAAATTCGACCGACGGATCGACGAAGGTGTTGATGGCGTCGAAGGGCACGAACAATGTTTCCGGCGCATCGCCGAAATTCAACGTAACCGAGAACCCGTCATCGCCGACCGTCAGGTTTTCGAACCAATGTTGCAGCACGATGGTCATATCTTCGGGAAACCGATCATGCATCCAATCAGCAACCTCAACCCCGTCATGGCGGGTGTCGAAGTTGATGAAGAAATGGTGTTCGCCCGGCAGGCCAGCGGACGAGACGTCGTCCAGCACCTTGCGGATCAGATCACGCATGGCGTCATGCATCAGGTTTCCATAATCTATGGTGTCGGACATGAGCACTCTTTCTTTAGCTTGGGTCCAGAATACGGGATTCGGTGGCGATGAAAAGGCGCAACATGGTCAGAAGCCAAGCTGGTATAGAACCGCGCCTAAAGCGGCCAAACTTGCCAGTGTCAACGGCAGAGATATACGAAATCGGAAAAGCAACAAGGCGGCGATACCTGCGAGCCAGATGGCCGACGCATTCAGTGTGTCCGCAACCGGCAGGCTGGGGGCGAAAACGCCATCGGCGCGCATGATCTGGCCGAAAAACACATGCAGGGCGAACCACAGCGACAGGTTTGCAATCACCCCGACCACCGCCGCCGAAATGGCCTCCAACGCGGATGTCAGGCGGGGGCGGGTGGTCAGCCACTCAACATGCGGTGCGGCGGTGAAAATCCATAGAAAGCAGGGAACGAAGGTGGTCCACAGCGTCATGGCGGCGGCCAGCAGGGCAAATGCAGGTCCCGAAATCCCATATCCCGCCATATAGCCTACGAATTCTGTAACCAGGATCAGCGGGCCGGGGGTGGTTTCCGCCAGTCCCAATCCGTCCATCATTTGTGCGGGCGACAGCCAGCCGTGGGTGGTGACAGCTTCCTGCGCCATATAGGCTAAAACCGAGTAGGCTCCGCCAAAACTGACCACGGCGAGTTTCGAGAAGAACAAGCCAATCGTGGTCAGCGTGTCTTCACGAAGGCTGTAGGCCAGCAGGATCGGAGCGAACCACAGCGTCAACCAAACAGCCGCCTGTCGCAGGGTTTGGTATGGTGGCACCGCTTGTGCAGGTGTGGATGTCACAGCCGGGTGGTGCGCGCGGTTCGTAACCATTCCAACACAGGCGGCGGTCAGGATCACCAGCGGGAAGGGCGCGTCGAACGCATAGAGCGCCATGAAGGACGTGAGCGCGATGGCCCAATGCACCCTGAGCCGCAAAGTTTTCTTGGCCAGTCTCAGAAGCGCTTGCAGAACCACGATGACCACCGCGGCCTTCACGCCCAGAAACACCGCCTCGACCACAGGCAGCTGACCCCATCGCGCATAGGCGTAGGAAAGTCCCAACATCACCGCGGCACCCGGCAGAACGAAGAGAAGCCCCGCGATCAACCCGCCGGGCACCCCGCGCAGCCGCCAGCCGGCATAGGTGCATAGCTGCATGGCTTCGGGACCGGGCAGCAACATGCAGAAGGACAACGCATTCAGGAATTGCCGTTCCGAAAGCCATGGGCGGTCTTCCACCAGTTCCCTGTGCATCACGGCAATTTGCGCTGCGGGGCCGCCAAAGGACATCAATCCAATGCGCGCAAATATTCGGGTCAGGTCATGCAGGCCAGGCGTCATTGCCGGATAGGGCCTTGATCCAAGCCCGTTGGCAAGGGGAAAGCCGGCTAGGCCGCGATCCCTTCGCCGGAAAGACAAAGTGCAAGGCTGTCCGGTGGCAAATACCCCAGCTGTTCAAAGAAAGTCAGGAAGTCGATCTGGTTATATGCCTCGACAACCTGTCCGTTCTTGATGCGCACCATGATCTGACCGGTGGTGTGCACCGGTCGGCGATCGGCAAGCGTCACCGCATGAACGGTCAGGGTCGCCCAGACCCATTCGCCCATTTCAACCTCGCGATCAAAGCGGATTTCGCTGATTTCGACCTGTGCCAGTAACGCTTCGGCCAGCACGCGAAAATCGTCAGGGCCGACGCCGAAATCCATCACGCCCTGCGCTTCGATGTCCGGGGTGAAAAAGCGTCCGATCGCATCAAGATCCTGCTGGACCCAGACACGGTCATACCATTGTTTCAGAAGCTCCAGATGGGCCACGCGCCGCTCCTTCCAATACCATTTGTTTCGGTTCTCACGATGACGATGCTACGCAGGAACCGTTAAGGATCAGTAACCGCCGATTAGCCGAAGATTTTTTGGAAGTGCAGGCTTCTGTTGCCAGGTGCCTGCGAACCCCGCCTTACGCGGCTAGGCGCAAGGGCTTAAATCGGCAACTCGAACTGCTTACGCAGCCAGAGCCATAGCCGGAGCTTTGTTGTCATTTGCAACTAGCTTAAGTGAACCGATAACGGTGGTATCTCACCGAGACAAAGCTAACCCCTTTAGACGTCCGTCGATCCTGTTTCGTCCCCATGATCCCCAAATGAAGGATGTTTGGTGGAGACGCCGGGTACCGCCCCCGGGTCCGATCCGCTTATTACGAGCGCGTTTATGTCCATAGTCCCTGACGGGACAGATCATATGTAGGGACTTGGAGGGCGGATGAAAAGGGGTATAACTCAGCAGTTTTTTTACGAAAAAAGAGGTGCTTGATGCGTTCAGGGATTTTTTCAACATATCGTCAGGGTGAGAACCGTGTTACGGCTTCGATCGTTAATGTTCTACGCCGACTGCCCATGGATGTGGTTGAGGTGATTTTGAAACGATTGGCATTTGATGAAGATCCAGCTTCGGCATTCTTTGTTTTCAAGAACCAAAGTGCAAAGAATGATGGTAGCGATACCGTTCCCGATGCGGAACTGAGCGCTAATTTCAAGATTTTGCTTGAGACAAAGATTGTGTCGGACGCGTCCGATCAAGCCCAAATACAGCACCACAAAAACAAATCGGGGATGCAGAACATCAACGCGTTGTTCTTTTGACGCCTGATTTCGATGATCCTACCAAGAAATGGGGAGATGAGGAACAAAAAGGAGTGACGTGGCGCGATTTCTATTTCTTAACTGAATTGATAGATAGCCTTTTTACGGACGAAGACTTGATCCTTTCAGAACGTGACCAGCTCCTTTTGAAGGAACTACAAATCATGCTTCGGGATGAAGGTTTGCTTCCCAGTCGGGACCGGGTCGTGGTCGTCGCAGCGAACATGGCTTTTATGAGGTATGAGAAGCAGACTGGCGCGCGCGTCCGCGCCTATATATGTCAACCAAACCGCACTTTTCGAGCAGATTCCTTTGCCTTTTACGCGGAAGGTAAGATCCAACCGCTCGTGGCAAGGGTCACAAAATCTATTGAAGAGCTTGATGTTCGTACATTTACGAATAGTAACCCGCAATCCGAGATTGTCCTCGAGGAAGATGAAAAAAAGGCTGTCAAAGAGTGTTACGAACTGTCGGAAGACCTACGCGCGGCAGAAAGCGAACAGCCATTGGTATTGAAAGTGGTGTTCTTGTCCGCTCCCGATGCGAACGAAACGATTAAACTAGATCGCCCCATTGAGAATGACCTGAGAAACCAGAATACACAACGCCGATACGCCTATACGCAAGGACAGCGATATACATCACTCAGTCGGTTGCTTGAAGTCGTCAAAGAGAACAAAGGAACGAGTGCGCTTTAGCCCTTGCCAGTGGCGCGCGACCGTCCCAATTCAGCCGTGTACTCTGCAAGCTCCGCCAACGAACTGTCAGCACCAGCCCCATCCTGCCCCTCAATCGCATCCGCCAGCCGCGTGTGCAGCCCCACAATCCTCTCACGATCCCGCTGCGTATAGGTGATCATGTTCATCAGGGGCTGCATTGCCTCGACCGCACCGGCCAGCTGATAGGACAGCACCGGGTTGCCAGCCCCGTCCACAAGCGCGCGGTGAAAAGCCACGTCTGAGGCGCAGAAGGCTTCATCCGTCAGACCGGGTTGTGCCTGGCGATGGATTTCGGCGCGCATGGTGGCCAGATGATCGGGGGTGCGGCGTTGGGCCGACAGCGGCGCGCAGGCGCGTTCCAGCGCATAGCGCGCCTCGCAAGCGGTTTCGAAATCCACATCGTTCATCGACAGGAGCAGGGTCGAGGTGGTGATCTGCTGACCATAGGCTTCTTCAAATGACATGCGGTTCACGAAGGCCCCACCCGCAGCGCCGCGCTGGGTGCGGATCAGGTTCTGGGCAGCCAGTCGCTTCAGCGCCTCGCGCACGGTCGAGCGTCCGACATTGAATTTTTCGCAAAGCTCTGCCTCGGACGGAAGGCGTTGATCGACGATCAGTCCACCATTGATAATCGCGTCTCGAATGGCCTCGGCGATCTGTTTTGAAAGGTCCTGATTGTCGTCCAAATCGGTTTTCACGTGCATCACCTCTTAATTGTCAGACATTTACTTGCTCTGTGATCAATTGTCAGACATTATCATTCCGACTCGCAAGATGGGGGACCCATGTCCGTTTCGTCAAGGATAAGAACCATGAGCGCGCCGCATTGGCTGGCGCTGTTTGGGTTGATCCTTGTGGGGTGGGGGCTGCTCTATGCGATGGCTCTGCCGCAGGACGCGTTGGAGATGTCGCGCATCTATGGCGCGGAGTTTTGGCGCGCTCTGTGCGCCGTTGCGCCTGACAAGGCCGGCTTCATCGGACTTTTTGCCATGTGGGCTGTGATGGCCGCCGCGATGATGGCCCCGACCGCGCTACCTGCATTCGCAACCTATGACGATCTGATCGTCTCGGGCGCAGGAAGTCGCCGTGGCTTTGCCGAGCTTGTCGCGGGCTATCTGGTGGTTTGGCTGGGCTTCGCCGCCATCGCTGCCGCGGGCCAGTTGGTGCTGTTTCGTGCCGGACTGCTGTCGCCTCTGGGGCAAAGCATCTCGCCATGGCTGACAGGTGCGTTGTTGATCGGGGCGGGAATGTATCAGTTCTCGACGCTCAAGGACGCCTGCTTGTCCAAGTGCCGCCAGCCGATGACATTCTTCATGCAACACTGGCGTGAAACACGCTGGAACGATGTAACGTTGGGTCTGCGCCTTGGCGCCATCTGCCTTGGCTGTTGTTGGGCGCTGATGCTTTTGGGCTTCGTTGGCGGGGTGATGAACCTCGCCTTCATGGGGCTTGCGACCCTCATCATGATTTTTGAAAAACTGCCGGATCTTGGCCGCTATCTGACCCGCCCCTTGGGCTGGGCGCTGATTGCGGGCGGTGTCTTGGTGCTTGTCCAGGGAGGATAACATGGACGGAACACAAGTCGGTCAGGTCGAATGGACCATCAAAGGGGAGTTGATCCTCAACTGCAATTGCACGGTCTTTTGCCCCTGCGTGGTGAGCCTTGGAAAACACCCGCCCACAGAAGGGCATTGCCAGACATGGGGCGGGGTGCGGATTGATAGCGGTCAATACGGCGATATTGACCTGTCGGGCCTGAACCTTGGTCTGATGATCGAAATCCCCGGCAATATGGGGCGGGGCAACTGGAAGGTGGCGCTGTTCGTCGATGACCGCGCCAGTGATGACGCCTATGACGCGTTGGTGACGATCTTTTCCGGCGCAGCCAAAGGCACTACCGGTCTGTTCCAGATGCTGGTCGGTGAGTTCCTCGGCGCGGAACGCCAGCCAGTCACATACGAGACCGAGGGCAAGACCCGTCATATCACCGTCGGACGCAAGATAGACGGCGTGGTGCATCCGGTCGGTGGTGCCGACCCGGACGAGGACATTGTTATCCGAAACACCCAATACTGGATGGGGCCGGACATTACCGTCGCCACCGCCACAAAAGGCAAGCTGCGCGCGCATGGGCGGGTGTGGGATTTCGATGGCCGCTCGGCCGAGATTTGCCAGATCGACTGGAAAGGCCCCGGTCGCTAAGGCGGCTGGGATTGGCACGGACGCGCGACCCATGGCCCTGATCTCACCCTCCCGCCGTTTGCGGCGCACGCCCTTCAGCCCCGGTGTCGAAGCCGCCGGGGTCAAAGGTTACACAGTTTACAACCACATGTTGCTGCCGACCGTCTTTCGGTCGGTGGAAGAAGATTATCGCCATTTGAAAGACGCCGTGCAGGTCTGGGACGTGGCCTGCGAACGGCAGGTCGAGCTGCGCGGTCCCGATGCCGCGCGCCTGATCCAGATGCTCACTCCGCGCGACCTGTCAAAGATGCAGGACGGACAGTGCTTTTATGTGCCGATGGTGGACGAAACCGGGGGGTTGCTGAACGACCCTGTGGCGGTGAAGCTGGACGAGGACCGCTTTTGGATATCAATCGCTGACAGTGATTTGCTGTTTTGGGTGAAGGGGCTGGCCTATGGGTTTCGGTTGGATGTGCTGGTCGACGAACCGGACGTCTCGCCGTTGGCCATTCAGGGGCCGAAGTCCGACGATCTGGCTGCGGCGGTCTTTGGTGACGCGGTGCGCGACATCGGCTTCTTTCGATATAAACGGCTGGAGTTCCAAGGGCGTAGCCTTGTTGTGGCCCGCTCGGGCTATTCCAAGCAAGGCGGGTTCGAGGTTTACGTCGAAGGCTCAAATATCGGAATGCCGCTGTGGAATGCGCTGATGGAGGCGGGCAGGAACATGGACGTGCATGCCGGTTGCCCCAACGCGATCGAGCGGGTCGAGGGTGGGCTGCTCAGCTATGGCAACGACATGACCCGCGAAAACACCCCGCACGAGGCCGGGTTGGGACGATTTTGCGCGACAGAATCCGCGCTGGGCTGTGTGGGTCGTGATGCACTGCTCAGGGTGGCCAAGGAAGGTCCGGTGCAACAGATCCGTGCCATCGAGATATTTGGCGGCGTCCCACCATGCGATCGCAGCTGGCCCCTGATGGACGGGGAAAAGCAAGTGGGGCAAGTGACTTCGGCCGCCAATTCTCCGGATTTTGAAACCGGCGTCGCCATCGGTATGGTGCGCATGACCCATTGGGCCACGGGCACCGAACTGGATGTTTTGACACCTGACGGGCCGCGCGCGGCCACCGTTCATGAAACCTTTTGGATATAGGAAAACGACGATGTTCAAAGCACTTGTGATGGAGCAGAATGACGACGGCCTGGCCCAAGCTGTGATCAAAGAGATCAGCGAGGATCGACTGCCCGAGGGCAATGTCACCGTCGCCGTCGAATATTCCACCGTGAACTACAAAGACGGGCTGTGCCTGTCACCCAAAGGCGGGGGGCTGGTGCGCAACTACCCCCACGTGCCCGGCATTGACTATGCGGGCACGGTCGAGGCATCGGACGACAACCGCTACAAGCCTGGCGACAAGGTCGTGCTGACCGGATGGCGCGTGGGCGAGGTGTCCTGGGGTGGATATGCACAGAAAGCCCGGATCAGTGCGGACAAGCTGGTGCCGCTGCCCAAGGGTCTGACGACGCGTCAGGCAATGGCCGTGGGCACGGCGGGCTTTACCGCAATGCTGGCCGTCATGGCGTTGGAAGATCACGGGCTTCAACCGGGGCAGGGACCGGTGCTGGTGACAGGCGCGGCAGGCGGCGTGGGGTCGGTTGCCACGGCCATTCTGTCCAATCTTGGGTATTATGTGGCTGCCGTCACGGGCCGTCCGGATCAGACGGACTATTTGCAAGGGCTGGGTGCGGCTCAGATAGTCCCGCGTGAAGAGTTGAACCAGACAATCAAACGCCCGCTTGAGGCCGAGACATGGGCCGGTTGCGTCGATGCCGTGGGGGGCGACATGTTGGCGCGCGTGCTGGGGCAGATGAAATACGGGGCCAGCGTGTCGGCGGTTGGTCTGGCTGGTGGTGCGCAGCTTCCCGCCACTGTCATTCCGTTTCTGCTTCGCGGTGTGAACCTCTTGGGGATCGACAGCGTGATGCAGCCCTATGAAAACCGCCTGCGCGCGTGGACGCGGATTGCCACCGACCTTCCGATGGATAAGCTGGATGCCATGGTGCAGGCTGCAACTTTGGACGATCTGCCCGCGCTGGGTGCCGATATTCTGAAAGGCCAGGTGAAGGGACGGGTGGTGGTGGATGTGAATGCCTAACACCGAAAAGGGGCACCAGATGGCGTCCCGTGCCGACAAGACGCTGGAAGAAATAGACGGTCAGGTCTGGCCGATGCCCTGCTGTGCGTCCTATTTGGAAGCGACCTGTGCGACCCTGCGCAAGAAACCCATCGGTGATTTCACCGTCGAAGACCTGCGGATCATGGTGGCACAGGATGTCGGGGCGGATGTGTTGAAGCCGTTCGTGTTAAAGATGCTTCGGGACAACCCGATGGCAGAGGGGGACTACTATCCCGGCGATCTGCTGGAGGCCGCGGTGAAACGCTGGCCGGATGACGATTTTCTAAGCGATCTTGCGGCCCGGAACGGAAAGTGAGCACCTATCGAGCGCCCCACCCTTTTTCGCCGCTTGACCCTGACCGAAACCCATAGCACAACCGCGCTGTCCCGTTTTTCAAACGGGGCTGCCTGCGAAGGTGTTTTCGCACGGCTGGCTGGAAGTCCTGCCGGATCAGGGGGTGCCTGATCCGTCTGGCATACCCCCAATTGACATAAAGAGGAGCCGACAGATGGCGAAACTGGATATCAACTGGGTGCGGGCACAATTTCCGGCCTTTTCCGAGCCAAGCCTGCACGAACAGGCGTTTTTTGAGAACGCAGGTGGGTCATACACCTGCAAGCCGGTGATTGACCGGCTGACGCGATTCTATCGCCAACGCAAAGTGCAGCCCTATGGTCCCTTTGAAGCCTCGCGACTGGCAGGGCAGGAGATGGACGAGTCCCGTACCCGCTTGGCCGCAATGTTGGGAGTGGGTTCGGATGAACTGAGCTTCGGTCCCTCAACCACGCAAAACACCTATGTGCTGGCGCAGGCCTTTCGGCAGCATCTGGCATCGGGTGATGCGATTGTCGTGACCAATCAGGATCACGAAGCCAATTCCGGCCCGTGGCGACGGCTTGCGGATGAAGGGTTTGACATTCGCGAATGGAAGATCGACCCCGACACGGGCCATCTGGACCCGGCGGGGCTGGATGAATTGCTGGCAGACGGCAAGGTGCGGCTTGTGTGTTTCCCCCATTGCTCGAACGTGGTGGGCGAGGTCAATGATGTGGCCGCGATCTGCACCAAAGCCCGCGCGGCGGGGGCCTTCACTTGCGTCGATGGCGTCAGCTATGCGCCGCATGGATTGGTGAATGTGGATGCACTGGGCGCGGATATCTATTTGTTTTCGGCCTATAAAACTTACGGGCCGCACCAAGGGATCATGGTGATCCGCCGCGCGCTGGGCGAAGCGCTGCCCAATCAGGGGCATTATTTCAATGGCGATGCGCTCTACAAACGGTTCACACCTGCCGGACCGGATCACGCGCAAATCGCTGCGTCGGCCGGGATGGTGGATTATTTCGACGCGATGGCGGCCCATCACGGTATCACGGGTGACGCGGCCACAATGGCAGCAGGCGTGCATGACCTGATGCGCGCGCATGAAACTAACCTGTTGCAACCCCTGCTGGATTATCTGATTTCGAAGAATTCGGTGCGCTTGCTCGGGCCTGCGCGGGCTGACCGGCGCGCGCCGACCGTCGCGCTTGTTACGCACGAACCTGCGGCTGGGCTGGCAGAGCAACTGGCCCCGCTGGGCATTATGGCCGGTGGCGGCGATTTCTATGCTCTACGAGCGTTGCAGGCGCAGGGCGTCGACCCGGCTCATGGGGTGCTGAGGGTCAGTTTTACCCATTACACATCTGAGGGTGAAGTGGCGAAGTTGATCGGTGCGTTGGATCAGGTTATTTAATCAGGATTGAATAACAGGCAGTTACCAGCCTTTTTGCATGTCGTTCAGGCGTGTTTCCGATACAGGGCGGCCACGACGATTTGCAGTTGCAGCATGTGTTGTTGCAACTGCAAAGCAACCATCTTGTCAGCGATGCCATCTCCGTCCTAGCCTGTAGCAGACGGATCGCAAGCATTTGGGGGGTGGTATGATCCTGACCAGCACAGCGGGGCAGTCGAATTTGCCACGCTATTTCAGCAATGTATTCGAGATCGCCTGTCGGATGAACCGGGGGCGTCTGGATTTTGTCACGCCGGACGGACGCAGGTTCCGCGCAGACGGCGCGCATCCCGGTTTCGTTGCCGAACTTCATGTGCATGATCCCGACGTATTTGCCCGCCTGATACGCGAGGGGGATCTGGGCTTTTGCGATGCCTATATTGATGGCGGTTGGTCGACGCCTGATTTGCAGGCGTTTCTGGATTTGCTGCAAGATGACAATGACATTCTGTATGACGGGTTCCCCGGACAGATATTCCTGCGCGCCTACGAACGGCTGCGCCATCTGATGAACTCGAACACCAAAAGCAGGGCGAAGAAGAACATCAGCTATCACTACGATTTGGGGAATGATTTCTACGCCTTATGGCTGGATGATACGATGACCTATTCCTCGGCGCTGTTTCGCAGCGGGCAGGACAGCCTTGAGAAAGCGCAGGAGCAGAAATACGCCTCGATGATCGAACAGATGGGCGTGGGACCGGGCGATCATGTGCTTGAAATCGGCTGCGGTTGGGGCGGATTTGCCGAACATGCGGCGCGCAAGGGCATCCGGGTGACGGGGCTGACGATCAGCCGAGAACAGCACGATTACGCGGTGGAACGGATTCGCAAGGCGGGGTTGTCCGATCTGGTCACGATCAAGATGCAGGACTACCGTGACGAGACGGGACAGTATGACGGCATCGCGTCGATTGAGATGTTCGAAGCGGTGGGCGAGAAATACTGGCCGGTATATTTCGGCACCGTGCGCAAATGCCTGCGCCCCGGTGCACAAGCCGTTTTGCAGATCATTACGATCACCGAAAAACGCTTTGAGGTCTATCGAAAAGGTGTTGATTTCATACAGAAATACATCTTTCCGGGCGGTATGCTGCCATCCAAGACCGCACTGCGGGCCGAGGTCGAGAAAGCAGGCCTTGCCTTCCGCAATCAGATCGCATTCGGGGAAAGCTATTCCGCGACGCTCAGGCGCTGGCACGAGGTGTTCAATGCCAAGTGGCAGCAGGTCGCTGCCCTTGGGTTCGACGATCGGTTTAAGCGGATGTGGAATTTCTATTTGACCTCCTGCGCGGCTGCATTTCATTCCGGCAATTGCGATGTTGTGCAGGTGACACTTAAAAACCCCGAGTGACGGCAAGCCGGTGATGCGTGATTTGGGTGTCACAACTGTTTTTCCTGGGTCAGGTGCCATAAAATGGCCATAACCCCCTGTGAAAACGTCGATGTGAACGTCGTGCGAGCAGGAGTGTTACATGCCCACAGCCGCAAAACTTGTCGCCGCTGCCATTCTGGCGGTCTCAGGCTGGTTCAGTGCCGAATTGATCAAACCCTTGATGGAAGAAGGCCGCGATTTGTCAAAGCTCGGCCCGATTTTTGCGCTGGTGGGTCTGTTTGTCGGGTGGAAGTTCCTTGGCCCGCGGGCGGATCGCAGCTTGGGCAGTGTCGGGGCCAACGCGTTCACCACAATACTTGTGCAGGTGGGACTGACGATGTTCGTCTTCGCGTTTGCCGTGATGATCAAGCAAAGCCTGCGTCAGGCTTATGATGGTCCGATCGAGGCGTTGCAGGATATTTTCATGATCAGTGTCGACTTTTTTCAGAAGTATTTTACCGGAGAAGTCGTCGGTGCGGCCCTGATCGGTGGCGGATTGGCCTCGTGGTGTGCGTTCAGCGCGGCCCGTAAGTGGGGCTGATCGTGTGACACCCATGTTTTTCTATGGCACCCTGTGCCACCTGCCATTGCTTGAGCTTGTGTTGGCAGGGGAGTGTTATCAGACGCGCGCGGCCACGCTGGCGGGCCATCGGGTCAGATGGGTCAAGGATCAGCCGTTTCCCACCATCGAAGCGGACGCGGATGGCAACGCGCATGGTTTATTGGTCGAAGGGTTAAGCGACACCGCCAAAGCGCGGCTTGATTTCTATGAAGGCGGGTTCGATTATGCATTGAAGGGGGTCGCGGTGCGCCCGGATGACGGCACCGACGCCGTGATCGCGCAGGTCTATTTCCCCACGCCCGGCCTTTGGACGCCCGGCGCACCGTGGTCGCTGGACGATTGGGTGTCGCAATGGGGCGCGATGACACTGGAAGCCGCGCAAGAGGTCATGTCCTATTTTGGCGAGGTGTCGGCCGAGGTGATCGCCCAACGTTTCCCGATGATCCGCACCCGCGCGGCCAGCCGGGTCCGCGCGCGCGCCAGCAAGTCTCCCACCACGCTGCGGGCAGGTTTCGGGGCAAGGGATATCGATATTCACACCAGCACTCGGCCCTATGCCCGATTTTTCACCATCGAGGAGCAAGACCTCTCATTCCGCCGTTATTCCGGTGAAATGAGCGAGGTCGTGAACCGCGCAGCCTTCATCGGCGGTGATGCGGTGATCGTTTTGCCCTATGACCCGGTGCCGGATCAAGTGATGCTGGTGGAACAGTTCCGCATGGGGCCGCACATGCGCGCAGATCCCCATCCGTGGACGCTGGAACCCGTTGCGGGCCGCATTGATGCGGGCGAGACGCCAGAGGATTGTGCACGCCGCGAAGCGCTTGAGGAAACCGGGCTGACGCTCGACCGGTTGTTGGCGCTGCCGCATCACTATCCCAGCCCTGGCTCCAGCACCGAGTTTTTCTATACTTACGTTGCGTTGTGCGACCTGCCGGATGCCGCCGCCGGGATCGGCGGCGCAGAGGAAGAAGCCGAAGACATTCGAAGCCATGTCGTCCCGTTTCAGCGCCTGATGGACCTTGTGGACAGTGGCGAGGCCGCCTGTGGCCCGCTGGTCGTGTGTGCGCTTTGGCTGTCACTGAACCGCGACGCGCTTCGGGCCGGAAGCTGACCACGGCCCCTTGAACCCCTCATTGCCAACCCCTACAGATTGTAGGGAAACCGCGACACAGGGGCAGAAGATGGATATCAAGCAGGATCTGGAAGCGACCGTCGGCAATACGCCACTGATCCGACTGAAAAAAGCGTCGGAACAGACAGGTTGTGAAATTCTTGGCAAGGCGGAGTTCATGAACCCCGGCCAGTCGGTCAAGGACCGGGCAGCGCTGTATATCATCAAGGACGCCGTGGCGCGGGGTGAATTGAAGCCGGGCGGCACCATTGTCGAAGGCACGGCGGGCAACACCGGCATCGGTTTGGCGCTGGTCGGCGCTTCGATGGGGTTCAAGACGGTGATCGTGATCCCCGAAACCCAGTCCGAAGAAAAGAAGGACATGCTGCGGCTGGCGGGGGCTGAACTGGTTCAAGTGCCGGCGGCGCCTTATCGCAACCCCAACAATTTCGTGCATTATTCGCGCCGTCTGGCCGAAAAACTGGCCAAGACCGAACCCAATGGCGTGATCTGGGCCAACCAGTTCGACAACGTCGCCAACCGCGTCGCTCATATCGAAACCACCGGTCCCGAGATTTGGGCGCAGACCGGCGGCAAGGTTGACGGGTTTGTCTGCTCGGTCGGGTCGGGTGGCACGCTCGCCGGGGTTGGCATGGCATTGCAGCCCAAGGGCGTGAAAATCGGCATTGCAGATCCGATGGGCGCGGGGCTTTACAGCTATTACACCACCGGCGAGATCGCGATGGAGGGCAGCTCGATTGCGGAAGGGATCGGGCAGGTGCGGATCACCAAGAACCTTGAAGGCTTCACCCCCGACATGGCCTGGCAAGTGCCTGATGAAGAGGCCTTGCCCCATATTTTCGATCTTTTGCAAGAAGAAGGCCTTTGCCTTGGCGGCTCATCCGGGATCAATGTCGCGGGCGCGATCCGTATGGCCAGGGAAATGGGCCCCGGACACACCATCGTGACCGTCCTGTGCGACTATGGCACACGCTATCAGTCGAAACTGTTCAATCCGGATTTCCTGCGTGAAAAGGAACTGCCGGTGCCGGACTGGCTGGATCGTGGTCCCGCGATGCTTCCCGAGGTGTTTGAGGAAGTCGAATGACCCGCCTTCTTGCGGCCGGGTTTGCGGCCTTTCTGCTCATTGTAACTGTGTTTGGCGCGCTGGCTCAGGACACAGCCGAGCCGGAAGCAGAGCGCCCCCCGGCCTATGTGGTCAAGGACGACGGATCGCCCGACTATGCGGCGTGGGAACAGGCTGCGAACCGAGCCGAGCAGGCGATCGAGCAAAACCGGGCGTCCGACAAGGTGCTGGATGATTTGCGGCTGGAACTGACCGACTGGCGCAACCTTTTCAGCGAGGCGCAGAAAGAGAACTCGATCCGCATCGACACGCTGAAAATGCAACTGTCGACGCTGGGGCCGGAACCGGAAACCCCGGGGTCTGAACCTGCCGTTCTGACCCAGCGCCGCAGCGAGCTGACGACGAAGCTGAATTCGGCAAGATTGCCGGTCCAGGAGGCGGAAGAAGCCTATTCCCGTGCAGATGTGTTGATCCGGGAAATTGATGCCTTGATGCGGTCGCGACAAACAGATCAGATGCTGGCTCTGGGGCCAAGCCCGGTCAATCTCGCGCTGTGGCCGAAGGCGTTTACGGATCTCAAGACGACACTGGACCTTGCTGTCGGAGAAGTGCGTGAAAACTGGGGTAGCGACGCCCAGCGGCAGGATCTGCGCTCAGACTTGCCGCTGACCCTGCTGTTTCTGGTGGTTGCGATCTTGCTGCTGACACGCAGCCGGGTCTGGATCATGCAGCTTGGCAATAAAGTCCGCGAACGGCGCCGCGGATCGGCCCGCGGCGTGATTGGCTTTATCGTCTCCATCGGTCAGGTGCTTGCCCCGATGTTCGGGATATTTGTGCTGATGGTGGCACTGAACCTGGCAGGCGTTCTGGGCCTGCGCGGGCAGGTGATCGCGGACGTTCTGCCTTGGTTTGGGTTCAGCTTGTTCAGCAGCCTGTGGATCGGCACCCGCTTGTTTGCGACAGAAAGTGGCGGTGCGCCGCTGATCGACCTGCCGCGTGCTGCACTGCGCACCGAGGCACGGGTCAACGTAGCCCTGCTGGGTATGTTGCTGGGTATATGGCCCATTCTGACCAGCTTGTCTGACCACGAAGGGTATGCCGGCGGCACCTTCGCTGTCCTGTCCTTCCCGGCCATCGTAGCGACCGGATATCTTCTGATGCGGGTGGGCCGAACTTTGCGGCAGCATATTCAGGTCCAGTCAGATGGTGAGACGAAGACCTTCCGCGAACGGGCTGTGGTGTTGATGGGTCAGGCGTGTGCGGTCGTCGGGATCGCTGCGCCCGTGCTGGCGGCGATTGGATACACCACTTTGGCCTCGTCCATCCTGTTCCCCATGGTTTTGACCATGGGCATGATTGCGGTTCTGTCCTTGTTGCATGTCTTCCTGATCAATGTTTACGGCGTCGTGCGAAAGATCGACGAAAAAGAAGCGGATCAGGCCCTGCTGCCGGTTCTGATGACATCGGTTCTGGTGCTGTTGTCGTTGCCCATCCTGGCTCTGATCTGGGGTGTGCGTCCGACCGAATTATCCGAGCTCTGGACCACGTTCCAGCAAGGGTTCCAACTGGGCGAAGCGCGTGTGACACCACGCTCGTTCATGATCTTCGCGTTGATTTTCGGCATCGGGTATGTCGCCACGCGGGCGACCCAGTCGGCCTTGCGCAGCTCTATCCTGCCGAAAACCCGGCTGGACAAGGGTGGCCAGAACGCCATCGCGGTCGGCGTGGGATATCTGGGCATTTTCCTTGCAGCGGTGATCGCAATCACGACGGCGGGCATCGACCTGAGTTCGATTGCAATTATCGCCGGTGCCCTGTCGGTCGGCATCGGGTTTGGCCTTCAGACCATCGTGTCCAACTTTGTGTCCGGTATCATCCTGTTGATCGAGCGGCCGATCTCGGAAGGCGATTGGATCGAAGTCGGCGGACAGATGGGCTATGTGCGCGATATCTCGGTGCGCGCCACCCGGATCGAGACGTTCGATCGCACCGATGTGATCCTGCCAAACAGCGACCTTGTCTCAGGGGTGGTGACGAACTACACGCGCGGCAATTCAATCGGGCGGGTAATCATACCGGTCGGTGTTGCCTATGGGTCCGATACCCGGAGGATCGAGGCCATATTGCTTGAGATTGCCGAGAACCACCCGATGGTGACAGTGTCTCCGCCGCCATCCGTTGTCTTCCAGGGTTTTGGTGCCGACAGTCTGGATTTTGAAATCCGGGCAATCCTGAGCGACGTGAATTTCATGCTCAGCGTGAAAAGCGAAATCAATCACGAGATTGCAAAACGGTTTGTCGAGGAAGGCATCGAGATTCCGTTTGCACAACGCGACATCTGGCTGCGCAATCCCGAGGCGTTGGTGGGACGGCCTGAAGTCAAGGCCCCCGCCGCAACAACCGAAGCAGTATCGCCCGCCGCGTCGCCCCCCAAAGATATGCTGACCGCCGAGGATATGCCGGGCGCCGAAAGCTCGGACGCCGAGGATGGAGACAGCGATGACTGACGCATTGTTTCGGCAAGACGCTTATCTGCGACAGGCATCAGGACAGGTCGTGTCACATGCCGATCGCGGTGTGGTGCTTGACCAGTCAGTTTTCTATCCAAACGGGGGCGGACAGCCGGGGGATCGTGGCACCCTGACCTGGGATGATGGGGCGATGGTCGTGATCAACGCGCTGAAAGGTGAGGGCGACGACATCGCCCTTGTGCCTGAAGAAGGTGCTGTGTTGCCGCCAGTTGGTACGATGGTCACGCAATCGCTCGATTGGGCTCAGCGTTTGCGCCATATGCGGATGCACACGGCGCTGCATCTTCTGTCCGTTGTCATTCCTTTGCCGGTCACGGGTGGCCAGATCGGGGCCGGGAAGTCGCGCCTCGATTTCGCGATGGACGAACCGCCCGAGGACAAGCAGGCACTGGAAGACGCGCTGAATGCACTGATCGCCCGTGATTTGGAAGTGTCCGAGCGTTGGATCACAGATGCAGAACTCGACGCCAATCCAGGTCTGGTGAAAACCATGTCCGTTCAACCGCCAAAAGGGGCAGGGCAGGTGCGCCTTGTCCGGATCGGCACGGAGGCCGAGCAAATTGACCTGCAACCCTGCGGTGGCACCCATGTCCGCCGCACCTCAGAGATCGGGCAGGTCCGCTTCGGCAAGGTTGAAAAGAAAAGCCGCCTGAACCGCCGGTTCAACATTCATCTTGCGGATTGATCAAGGCGATAAGGCTGAGGCCTGTAATCGGGATTTTGAAGGGCGAAATTGGTCACGCCACAATCCTTTCGGAAAATCACAATGACGGCTTGAACCCGCTTGGCTTTTTGCTGTAGCAACGCCCTCGGAGCGGTGGCCGAGTGGTCGAAGGCGCACGCCTGGAAAGTGTGTAGGCGGGGAACCGTCTCGAGGGTTCGAATCCCTTCCGCTCCGCCATTATCCCCATTGCGAACCAGTTACACCGCCCTGACGGGCACGGATTTTTCCGTGTTATCAAAGGGGTTTGCGGGGAGCGACCGGACCTCTTAGACGCGCTTCCAGGCTGAAGTTAGGCTCAGAATGGCCCTCAGTCTCAGTTTGGGCGAACCTAGCCCGTTCCGGTTCGGCCCGCTTTTATTATTACCTTTCAATGCTTTGATGCCAAACCCCGCCAAAACCCAAACGCGCGTTCCGAACGATATCGATGGCAACATAGACGGAACACGCAGTAGGCGCGTTGCTCGGGATGCCAACGTAAACCGGCGGATTTCTTGGGCGGGTTCGCATCCCAATCCCCCAACCGAAACCGCTAATGACAAATGATTTTCCCGCGTCTAGCCTGGCCGCATGTCGAACGGGGCCTGGACAGATGCAGAGAACGACCTGATCGTCGCGGACTACTTCGCGATGCTGGCTGCGGACTTTGCTGGCCAGTCCTATAACAAGTCCGCGCACAATCGCGGTCTTCAGAGCCAGATCGACCGCAACCGCAGTTCGATTGAATTCAAGCACCAGAACATCAGCGCGGTTCTCAGGGCCCTCGGAGAGGACTGGATCCCCGGCTACAAGCCCGCGCAAAACTACCAGGGCACACTAGAAGATGCGGTGGTGCGTTGGCTGGAACTCAACCCTGGCTGGCTGTCCCGCATTCCCGACCGGCCCGCGATGGGCCTCCGCGAGGCGGCTCAACTTTGGATTGGACCGCCCCCGACGCTCCGCAACCAACCGCCTCCGGCTGAACTTGAGCAAACCATCGCCACCGCCCGCAAATTCGATGTGGCGGAGCGTGATGAGCGCAACTGCGCGCTTGGCCGGGCGGGAGAAGAACGCGCGCTGGCGCATGAGAAAGGGGTGCTGGCTGGCGCCGGGCGTTCCGATCTTGCATCGAAGGTCAGGTGGGTCTCGGAGGAGGATGGCGATGGCGCGGGGTATGATATCGCCAGTTATGCGCCGGATGGTCGGCCCCGTCTGATCGAAGTGAAGACGACCAACGGCTGGGAACGCACACCATTCCATATTTCGCGGAACGAGCTGGCTGTTGCCGACGAACGGCGGGCGGACTGGTGCCTCATGCGGCTCTATCACTTTGCACGCGAGCCGAAGGCGTTCGAACTGCGCCCGCCGCTCGACGCCCACGTGTCGCTGACCGCCACGAGTTTTCAGGCCAGCTTTCACTGAGCGTCAGTCAAACACCCGCCCCGGTTGCTCGGCCCACGGCAGTTCCGCCACGCCGCAGAGATCGAAGATCGACAGCACCGTGGGCTCGCGCCGCAGGACCAGCCGTTCCAGCACCGATGGCGCGAGCCATGCCAGCCGGATCACGCGGCTGACGTAGCGGTCGGAGATGCCTTCCTCTCTGGCGAGATCGGCGATGGTGGTAACGTCGCCACGCTCAAGCCTGTGCCGCCAGTGCCACGCGCGCCCGATGGCGCGCAGCAGGCGGGCGTCCTGGCCGCGATCCATGGCAACTTCGATTTCCTTGGGCGGCAGGATGCGAGGGCGGCCCCGTGATGATGATGGGCGACGGCGTGAACGACGCGCCCTCAAGCAACTGACATTGATGCTTCCCGAAGATTTTGTGTCAGAATCGTTCCTGCGGTGTGAATAATCAGATATTTACATCCTATGGATATTGTTATCGTCACGACCGTTATCGCGTCGCTTTTTCTTGTCATAGGAGTAGCAGAGCCACTGGCCGCGCGCCTGCGCCTGCCTTACAGCGCAATTCTTGCAATCCTCGGCATTCTCATCGGGTCGTTTGCGATTTTCTTCCTTCGCACGGAACTGACGGATGCACTTAATCCTGTGGCGGAAGCGATAATAGGGCTGCCGATCAGGTCGAATGTCTTTCTTTATGTGTTCCTGCCAACGCTTCTGTTCCAAGCCACACTGGGCATGAACTTTCGCCGGATGCTTGACGATTGGGTGCCCATCATGGTTCTTGCGGTCGTCGCGGTGGTCGTTGCAACGCTCAGTGTCGGGTATGCACTGTCGTGGACCAGCGCCTTGCCTCTGGCCGCATGCCTTCTGATCGGAGCCATCGTATCAACGACGGATCCTTCGGCAGTGGTCTCGATCTTTCGCTCGATCTCTGCCCCCCGACGCCTTTCCCGGATCATCGAAGGCGAAAGTCTTCTGAACGATGCCGCAGCCATCGCACTTTTCGGACTGTTTTCGGGGTTCGTGATGCTGGGTGTGCCTGACCCCAAACTTGGCGATGCGCTTGCCCAGTTTCCCGTCCTGATCGTAGGGGGGGCGTTGACTGGTTGGCTGGCGGCACGCATTGCGATCTGGATCATGGCGCTGTTCAGCTCACATGAACTTGCACTGATTTCCGTGTCCGTTGCCCTGCCTTACCTCGCCTACATTGTCGCAGAGCAAAGCATTGGTGCTTCGGGCGTGATTGCGGTCGTGGCGGCAGGATTGACCCTGAACCTGACCGGACCCGGCCGTTTGCCGCCGCAGGCGTGGAAGAATCTGCGCGAGGTCTGGGATCTTCTGGCGCATTGGGCGGGTGCGCTGATCTTTATTTTGGCGGCACTTCTGATCCCCCGATTGCTTGAAGATGTCCGGATCAGCGATTTTGTCCTGATCGGAGTCGTGATTGTTGCTGCGGTCGCGGCGCGGGCCGTGATCCTTTTCGGTCTGCTGCCGTTGCTGACGCTTTTGCGTGTCTCACCGTCGGTCGAGCGGCCGTATCGGACGGCCATCCTTTGGGGCGGGCTGCGCGGTGCCGTAACGTTGGCGCTGGCGCTGGCCGTAACCGAAAGCTTGCGTGTGCCGGTCGAAGTGAAGCGCCTGGTCGGTATCCTCGCCACCGGGTTCACACTTTTCACGCTGCTCGTTCAGGGCACGACGCTCCGCTCGGTTGTGCGTTGGCTTGGTCTTGATCGGCTGTCCGCGATCGACGAGGCGATTTCCCGGCAGGTCGTTGCCGTGGCCCTTCAAACCGTCCGCGAGGATGTGGCACGCACGACTGAAGATTATTCCTTGACGCATGATGTCGTTCGATCAGAAGCGAAGGCTTTCGGTGATCGTCTGGATCAGGCCGTCAAAACAGCTGAAGACAGTGATGATATCCTTGATCGGGACCGGATCACGCTGGGGCTGATCGCGCTTGCCGGTTTCGAGCGTGATACGATCCTTGCCCGCGTCCGAGAGCGCACAATCTCTGCCCGAATGGCAGAACAGACCCTGTTGGATGCCGACCGGTTGATTGAAGGGGCGCGCTCGGGCGGGCGCAGCGGCTATCAACGGGCGGCGCGGCGCGCTGTCGGCTATGGTCGGACGCTGCGTGTTGCGGTTATGCTTCACAACAAGATCGGCTTGTCAGCGCCTCTTGTTCGGATGACGGCAGACCGCTTCGAACGGCTGCTGTCACAGCGATTGATTTTACGCGATCTCGATCTGTTCATTGACGGTCGTATTCGCCGTATCCATGGCAGGCGAGTCGCAGACCTTCTGAATGAATTACTGACCCGGAGGATCGAACTGGTGGAGGCGGCAATGGATGGGCTGCGTTTGCAATACCCGGGATACGCAGAGGAGTTGGAGCGCCGCTTCATTCGGCGCACATCGTTGCGGTTTGAAGAACGGGAGTATTCTGCCATGCGCGAAGACGGTCTGATCGGCGCAGAGGTTTACACCAGCTTGATGCAAGACCTGACCATGCGGCGCGATGCCGCCGAAGGTCGCCCGCCGCTGGATATCGCGTTGAAACGGTTCGAACTCATCCGGCAATTTCCATTGTTTGCCGATCTTGACGACAAGGCCGTCAAGCGGCTGGGGCGGGCGTTGAAGACCCAATATTTCAACCCGGACAGTGTAATCTTGCACAAGGACGGCACAGTCAAAAGCGTGTTCTTCATTGCCTCGGGCGCGGTGGAATTGGAAAGCGCAGGCCAAAAGTGGCGCTTGGGCCGAGGCGAAATGTTTGGGCAGGTTGCCATTCTGACAAAAAACACCCGCCGCGCAGAAGTGCGTGCCATTGCGCCATCCTCGCTTTTGGTTCTTGATGTCGCCCGGTTCCGGTCGCTGCTCAAGAAAAGCGTCGCCTTGCAAAAAGCGGTCCGCGCCAGCGCAGAGCAACGCGGCATTGATCCTGATATACTTCTGATGGAGCACACGAAGGGAGCCTGACCACGGGCAGCCCAAATGGGACCGAGGGCAAGAAAGCGCAACCGGTCTACAAGTCGAACAGCGGCGATCCCCGGACGTGAGAGAATAGTTCGCTAGGTGCCATAGGTGTCGCGCAGGATGTTTTTTTGGACCTTACCCATCGTGTTTCGTGGCAGCGCGTCTGGCATGACATATTGGCGGGGGTGTTTGAAGCGGGCCAGCAAAGGCTCGATTTTTTCGGCGATGTCTTTGCCGGTCAGGGTGACGCCTTGTTCGGGGATGACCGCTGCGATGATGCTTTCGCCGAAGTCTGGATGCGAAACACCGAACACCGCGCTTTCAAGCACACCATCAACCTCGTTGATCACATCCTCGATTTCTTTTGGGTAGATGTTGTAACCACCCGAGATAATCAGATCTTTCTGGCGGCCAACGATGCTGATCCGCCCATCCTCGGATTTCACCCCAAGGTCGCCGGTGATGAAGAACCCCGTTTCGCGCAGCTCTTCACGGGTTTTCTCCGGCATGTTCCAATAGCCCTGAAACACGTTGTCACCACGCACTTCGATCATGCCGATCTCGCCAGCAGGCAGGGCGCGGCCCGTTTCGGGGTCGGTGATTTCGACCTCTGTGCCAGGCAGCGGGTAGCCGACGGTTCCTGCGATACGATCGCCGTCATAGGGGTTAGAGGTAATCATGTTGGTTTCGGTCATGCCATAGCGTTCCAGAATGCGGTGGTCCGTGCGATCAAGGAACGCGGTGTGGGTTTCGGCCAACAACGGCGCCGATCCCGACACAAAAAGACGCATATTTGCGCAAAGGTCTGTGGTCGTGCGCGGGTCGCCCAACAGACGCGTATAGAATGTGGGCACGCCCATCAGCATTGTGGATTTTGGCAGCTCCTCCACGATGGCATCCTGGTTGAATGTCTCCATCAAGCGAACCTGCGCGCCGGCAAGCAGGCAGGTGTTCAACGCAACAAAAAGGCCGTGCGTGTGAAAGATCGGCAGCGCATGGATCAGGCGGTCTTGGTGGGTGATTTCCCATAGATCGGTAAGGGCCTGGGCGTTGGAAAGCAGATTCTTGTGCGACAGCATCGCGCCTTTCGACCGCCCAGTCGTGCCGGAGGTATAAAGCAAGGCTGCAAGGTCTTCAGGCCCCCGCGGTCGGGTGTCGAAATGTTCGGGTGCTTTGTTCGCGGCGGTCGAAAGCGTGCCCGTGCCCGCCGTGTCGAGCGTCAATATCGTCGCATTCACCTCTGCTCCGAGGTCTGACATCACGGTGCGGTCATTGTGGTCGCAGACAATCACGCGGGGGGACGCGTCCTTGATGAAGTAGCCGAGTTCGGATTGCGTATAGGCCGTGTTGAGCGGCAAATAGACGGCCCCGATTTGCACAACCGCACCATAAAGCGCGACCGTGTCGGGGGTTTTGGGGGCTTGAACCACGATCCGGTCGCCAGTCGTGACGCCGGCGTTTTGCAACACATGTGCCAGCTGGGCCACGCGCCGCACGAAACCCGCGTAAGTGATTGTGCTGCCATCATCGCAGTCCATGAAGGGCTGTTCGTTGCCCGCATGTGGGGCGATCAGGGCGTCATAGAGAATGTTGGTCACTGCGTGGGTTCCTTAATCGTCGGATCAGTTTTTGCGGCTGCCAATGCTTGAACGCCACGCGACGCGCTCACCGTCGACATCAGCGCAAAGCTTTCGTGGTTTGTCGATCCAAAAAACTGGTGTTGTGCACCATTCAAGGATTTGGCCTGGTTCTGACGAGTTCGACATTTGTTTCGTCTATGCCTGAATTCATGACCATCACCCCTTAGATGCCGGCGCATCAACAACAAGCGCAAAAGCGTTCGAAATCTGCTTCTCGAAATTACTGGGTGCAGATTTTTCGCCAGCAAGGAATTTCTGAAGGTGAAAGCGGAATGTGGCATCCAGCATCAGGTAGACAGGCGTGGGGTCGACATGCGGCAGTCCCAACCGGTCGGTGAAATTCGCCACGAGATCAATCAGCCCGGCTTCGATTTCCTCGGCGACGTCGCGAAAGGCAGGATCGAACATGGCTTGAGTGCGAATGTCATACCAGAGGCGATGCGTTTCCGCGTCGCGACGGATCGAAAGAGAAAGGCCTTTGATGAACCGTTCGACGATTTGATCAGCGTCGATATCGTCTGACAGAATGGACTGCATCTCGTCAATAAACCCCGCCTTGTATCGTCGGACGCAATAGGTGATCAGATCGACCTTGTCTTCGAAATAGTAGTGCAGAGTGCCGACGGCCACGCCAGACATTTCGGCGATATCGCGCAGGCCAGTGCGGGCATAGCCGAGTTGTTTGAGCGCAGCAATCGCATGATCAGCCAACTCGTCCTTCTTGCGGGCGCGCTTGTTGGACTTGGCGTCAGCCTTGTCCACGAGGCGAGAGATTTTTTCAAGTCTGGTCATATCGCGTTTGTCTCCGACTTCATCCCATCAATGCATTGACGAAAATGCGTGGCAACTTCAACCAAGCCGGGTTGTGCTGGAATCGGGTCAGCAACTTGCCGACGATATGCTGGCGACGGTTCGTCACGAACCAGGGGGGACGCGGTAGCAACGAGGTCTTGCCCGACATCAGATTGCGGGGGAAAGGCCGCCACGGGGCTTGCACCACGACACGCTGTGGCCGATCAAACATGAACGTGTTGTGGGCAAATCCAACACCGCTGCCGACATCCTTAAGCGTGTGGCCCGGAAACGCCCCCCACGGGCAGGCGGTGCTGAGAAAGGCCAATCCTGTCCAGGCATTGATCGCAATCGCGCCATAGCGAAGCTCGGCGATGATTTCCTCGAACCGGTTTTGGCCGATCTGGCGGATCGTGCCGGGATGGATCAGGATGTTCGCTCCAAGCGTGCCGTGAAGCGTCTCGTTGGCATATCGGACCGCATCGATCAAATAGGCCTCGGGGTCGGTGCCACTGATTTCGTGCGTCGACAGGGCAGGGGCGAAAACCTCGGTTCGGGTGAACCAGTTTTCGCCGTCACCGACAGGGGCCACGATGCAGGCCGGGGCGGTTCCGCGGTCGAACCGCTCGGCGTCAAGGGCATGGCTGGCGAAGTTTTCCATCCGGTCGGCGGCGCCCGGGTAATAGGCCTGTCGCGGATCGACCTTCTTCATCACGTCGCGTAGATTTGCCATCAGCGTGTCTTTCAGCGACCAGTCGCCGGGCAGGATCAGCATCTGGCAAGCAACGCAGTTGAAACCGGAGTTGTGCAGCTTCTGGGTGGCGAGATGTTCTGCCTGAAAACTCAGATCCGCCGAGGACCAATTGCCGGGCACGACGATGGTCGGGCAGACCGCACCCAATTCTGACGTGATCGGCTTGGTCAGTTTTGGTGTGCCCGCCGCCTTGTTTTTCACGCCTTCCTTGCCTGGCCCCCAGACGATGGCGTCATGCGATGCCGCGGCCCCGGTGATGTGGATCTCGTCCACCTGGGCGTGAGTGCAAAGATAGCCGCCGACTTCGGCCCCGCCTTTGACGATCCGCAGGGCATCGCGGTCGATCAGTGGTTTGAGCGCGGCCTGAAGATAGGGCGTCAGGTAGTCGTTCACGGGGTTCATCTTGAGGATGACAACCTTGTGTTCGGAAAACGCCTTCTGAAACACGTCGAGCGGGGCAATCGAGGCGATGTTGCCTGCACCCAGCACCAACGCCACGCCACCTTTGCGCGACTCCACAGGTCCATCATAGGCAGAGGCGGTGTTGGCCGCGAGCGTGTCCTCGGTCACGTCCGGCTCCATCCAGACATCGGCGGTGACGCCCGACAACAGCAGGTGGTCCCAGGTTGAATGGGGCAGCACACGCACGGCAAGCTGTCCGTTGGCGGTGCGGCGTTTCTTCAAAGGGCCAAGGAAGCTCTTGCCTTCCATACCCGCCAGGGTCTGTATCAACTCGTTGCACGCCGACATGACGGCATAAGGCCCAGAAAGCCATTCTTCTCCGGCCAGAGGCGAACCGGGTGGGATCAGCTTGTGCCGGGCGGCGGTTTCAGCCCAGCCTTCGGCCACGACCGACAGGCAGTTCTTGATGTCATCCAGCACGGCAATGCGGTCGGCATTCGATGTGCGTGCCCAACTCTCTTTCGCGGCGGCCAAGGTATCAAGGTCTCGGTCAAGTGCAGAATGGTCCGGGGCGATGTCGGCTTCGATCTGGTTCATCTCAGACCTCCTTGATCAGCACGTCGCAATAGCTCTCGCGCAATTTGTTCTTGAGCACTTTACCTGTCGCTCCGAGCGGCAATTCGTCGACGAAAATCACGCGGTCGGGGATTTGCCAATTGGCGACCTTGCCCTCATAGGACGCGAGAATTTCCGCTTCGGTCGGATTTTGACCTGGCGCGGCTACGACCAATACCACGGGACGCTCGTCCCATTTCGGGTGTCGCGCCGCAATGGCGGCGGCATGGATGACCTTGGGGTGGGCAATGGCGATGTTTTCAAGCTCCACAGTCGAGATCCATTCGCCACCCGATTTGATGATGTCTTTGGACCGGTCGCGGATGGTCATGTAGCCGTCGCCATCCAACGTCGCCACGTCGCCAGTGTCAAACCAGCCGTCCTTGGTCAGGGCAGGGCGGTCCTGACCGAAGTAGCTTTCCACGATCCAATGGCCGCGGATCTGCAACTCTCCCTGTGTCTGGCCGTCGCGGGGCAGTTCATTGCCCGTTTCGTCCACGATCCGCAGGTCCACGCCCCAAGGCGGACGCCCCTGACTTTCGCGCAGCTTGGCCTGTTCGGCCACACTCAATGCGTCGTGTTTCTGAAGAAGCTGGTTCAGTGTGCCAAGCGGCGAGGTCTCTGTCATGCCCCAGGCGTGGATCAGTTCGACGTTATGGGAATCGCGGAACTCGCGGATCATCGACGGTGGCAAGGCTGACCCGCCAACCACGGTGCGCTTCATCGAGGCAGGCTTGATGCCGGTGGATTTCAATCCCGCCAGCAACCCCATCCAGATCGTCGGCACACCCAGCGACAACGTGACCTTCTCGGCGTCGATCAGCCGGGCCAGACTTTCGCCATCAAGGTTTGGCCCAGGCATCACCAGCTTGGCCCCGACCGCGGCCGCGATATAGGGGACACCCCAGGCATTGACGTGGAACATCGGAACGACCGGCATCACCACATCGCGGGCGGCCACGTTCAACCCATCGGGTTGGTTGCCACCGATCGAATGCAGAACAAGCGCGCGGTGCGAATACTGAACGCCCTTGGGGTTGCCCGTTGTGCCGGAAGTGTAGCACAGCGCAGCCGGAGCGTTCTCGTCAAGGTCGGGCCAGTCGGTTTCGGGGTCGCCAGTCTTCACCAGATCGTCATAGAACAGAAGCCCTTCGACCATGCCCGCCGCCTCGTCGTCACGCGGCCCCATCAGGATGTAATGTTTCACTGACTTGAGATGCGCGCCGAGTTTAGCGGCGATCGGCAGAAATGTTCGGTCGAGGAACAGCACCTCGTCCTTTGCATCGTTGAGGATAAAGATCATCTGCTCGGGCGTCAGGCGCGGGTTGATCGTGTGTGTTATGCGACCGCCGCTGCCGATCCCGAAGTAAAGTTCAAGATGCCGCCGATTGTTCCACGCGATGGTGGCACAGCACGCGCCGGGTGCCACCCCCAGATTGTCCAACGCCGATTTGATCCGCCGGGCATTGGCCGCAATCTCACCCCACGAGGATCGAGCGACCGTCCCGTCTGTCTCGACCGAAACGACTTCGGTTGCGGCGTGATATTTTTCGGCATGGCCGATCAGTGATCCGGTGGTCAGGGACTGCCACATCATGGTTCCGTGCATCGTATTCTCCCTTATTCCGCCGCCATCGCGCCTGAAGCGACACCGCGGATCATGTCTGCGGCCCGCTCTGCGATCATGATTGTCGGGGCGTTGGTGTTTCCGCGGACCAGCGTCGGCATGACCGAGGCATCGACGACGCGCAGTCCCTCCATCCCGTGCACCCTCAATTCGGGATCGACCACCGCCATCCCGTCCACCCCCATCTTGCAGGTGCCGATCGGGTGATAGATTGTGTCGGCGCGGGCGCGGATATGGTTTTCCCATTCCTTGTCGCTCATGCCGTCTTTCACGCCGAACAACTCTTTTTGGCGGAAGGGCTTCATGGCAGGGGCTTGCAGGATCTCGCGCGTCATCTTCGCGCCTTTGATTGTCGTCTCCAGGTCTCGCGGATCCGACAGGAACTGTGGGTCGATCCCCGGTGCCTTCATCGGATCACTGCTGGTTAGGAACACTTCGCCTTTGCTGTGCGGTCTTAACGCACAAATATGGCAGGAAAACCCGTAACCCAAGTGCAGCTTGCGCGCGTGATCGTCGACGATCGAGATCACAAAATGCAACTGAATGTCCGGATGGTCGAGCGCCGGGTCGGTCTTCAGAAAACCGGCGCCTTCTGCAAAAGGCGTGGCAATCATCGAATTGCCGTCCTTGCGCCATTTCAGAATGTGCTTGGTCAGGCCGATGGTTCCTGCAAGGCCGATGCCGAAATTGTCTGTGTCTTTCGACTTGTAGGCCAGAATGAAATCCAGATGGTCCTGAAGGTTCTTGCCTACCCCCGGCAGGTCATGCACGACTTCGATCCCGTGGCGTTGAATCTCTTCTGCCGCTCCGATTCCTGACAATTGCAAAAGCTGGGGCGAGTTGAAGGCACCCCCGCAGAGGATAACTTCGCGGCTGGCCGTGACACGCGCGTCCTTGCGGCCCTTGCGATAGACGACGCCTGTGGCGCGCTTGTCCTCGGTCAGAATCTTCGTCGCATGCGCGCCGGTGATGATCGTCAGGTTCTTGCGGGTCTTCTGAATGGGACGAAGATACGCCGCCGACGCAGAGCATCGTTCGCCATTGCGTGCCGCATCGTGGAATTGCGTGACCTGAAAAAGGCCGACGCCTTCGTTGTCGCCAGTGTTGAAATCCGCAGTCTCGCGGTGTTGGCATTCTGTCGCGGCCCGCACGAAGGCACGCGAGATCGGGCGGGGCGCTTTCTGGTCCGATACATGCAGCGGCCCGGCGTCACCGTGAAACTCGCTGGCACCGGCTTCATTGTTTTCGGCCCGCAGGAAATAGGGCAGGCAGTCATCCCAGGACCAACCTTCGCAGCCCATGTCAGCCCAACCGTCATAGTCAGCTCTGTGACCGCGGACATATAGCATGGCGTTGATCGCACTTGACCCGCCCAGCCCCTTGCCACGGGGCTGATAGCCTCGTCGCCCGTTCAGGCCGGGTTGCGGCACCGTGTTGAAAGCCCAGTTCGAAATCTTGCCGTGGCCCGGCAACATAGCGACCACACCGGCAGGTGCCCGGATCAAGATGTGATCGCCATTCCCCCCGGCTTCCAGCAAACAGACGGACATCGCAGGGTCCTCGGACAGACGCGCGGCCAGGGTCGAGCCCGCGGAACCACCGCCTACGATTACATAATCGAATGACGTTCTTGATTGCATAACTTCCTCCCAACGTGGTGTCTCCCCACACCGCTAGATAAGTTGAACATATAACTTGAACAATTGTCCAGAAAAATGGACCAGATAGCCGATCGGGTCAGATTAACGATTATTGACAAGGGGTTACGGATAGGGCGACGCCGGTAAGCACGGTTGCATACATTCGAATCAACGCGCGGCAGTGATGCAAGATCCCGGGATTCCTTCGTTCGAAGGCGGCGCGTCTTTCGCCTCCTGGACAGGCGCGACGGGGAGGCAAGCGTTGCTGTGGAAGACTCAACATCAGCGATGCACGGTCTATGGAATCAGCCAAGTGAGTGGTGTTGACCGGTCCGAATATGATAGCCGTTGGCTTTTGCGTGCTCACACATCGCATCCAAACTGGTTATGTCAAAATAGCTCCAGATCTTGTTGATTGGCGGGACGCCATCGCAAGAATGCACGCAGGCGTCCTTAGCAATACCGCGCTATATACCTGGTCACTTTATACTGGTGACTTTCCACAAGGAAATCCGGCTGTGAAACCGACCCGACCAACGCGCCAGCTACAGACCGCTATTTATGTGGTCAAAGCTACCGCAAGGCATCTTTGCGAATGTCGTCTGTCTGATTCAGTTCCATAGTCAGCCTAATCTCTTGTAGTACGGCTATCAGACGAGTGGTATCAAACCGCGACAGGTCCATGTCGGCCATTAACCCTCATTGGACACTGGTCACATAATTCTTGATTGGATGATCTCGGGTCGGTCGAAACGCGGGATTGAACGACCACTCAATCCAGCGCGTGATCGGCGGAAATATGATCCTTTTCGTCCGTTTTCAATTCAAAGTTGACAGATTGCCGTGCGGACGAGCAGGCTGAGCCTATTCAAAGAACTTATTGTGCGAAGTGGAATGTCATGTACACGCTTATCGCAAATTACGGACTGGCACGCGCGTTTCGTGCGGAATTTGTGCCGTTTCTGATTGCGCTCGTTGTCGCGCAACTTTTCTTCAAATGGGGCAGTTTTGGTTTGGAGCTTCTGGGATTTATCGTCCTGTGGGCTGTTTTGGGCTTCGTCTCTGATCGCGTCATGCCGGCACCCGGCAAGGACTGACGCGACACACCTATCGATGTCAACGCACATCACGCTTGTTGGATCATCCAGCAAGCGAGGAGGATCGCTATGGGCAAATCGCCCCGACCTAAACCGAAAGTCCGACAGGATGCGAAGCGTCCGGCGAAACGACCTGAGGCGTCTTTACCCGACACCCATCTCGGTGATCTTGAGCGGCTGGTTGGAGACGGCGCATTGCGGGTCGCGATTGATCGTTTGCTTGAACGGACACCGGACAAGGACATCGACAAAGACATTGATAAAGTGTGCAAAAAGATGTTTCAGGCGCTCAGAAAGCGCTGCCCACATCTGGTGCCGGATCGCCCTGTGAATACCGGTCAAATCGGGCCCAGGATTGATCTTGGGCCGAAAACAGTGGTGACGCTGTTTCGTGGTGCAGCGGTGAAGCTGGCGGGCGACAAGCAAACCGTCTGGGTGCTGGGCGACAGCGAAATGCTGGTTTTCGCAAGCCGCGTGGTGCTTGAGACAGAACCGGGCCGGATTGTCGTTCATCTGCCGGTCAGCACCGATCAGACCAAAGATGTGGTGATCAAGGTGCCCTTCGCAGTTGGTTCTGAAAAGCGCCCCGCGGGGCTGATGGCGACCACGCCCATGCGCCCCATCGGGCCAGAGGAGATAGTGGAAATATGGGCCGATGCTCTGACGGCCTTCGCCTGGGGTGCCGTTCTGACACTTGCCGAGGTGCTGGCCAACCGTGCCGGACAAGACCCCGACCGCAATGGACTGATCGCATTCAACCTTCTGGCGGGGGCAGGGGGGCTGACCATTGGCACGATGGCGCGGCACGGATTTGACCGGAGGGCGCCATGAGCCTTGATGCTGCCGATTTTGGAGATCTTGAAGACGTCCTGAAGGCGCTTGGATTTGCCGGCGACAGCGGTGCGCTTAATGAAGATTGGCTGGCCGATCCGATCACCTATCTGAAGACGATGCTCGCCAATGAGACGCAGCGAGAAGCACTGCTGGCGGTCATGGATCGGCTTTTGGAAGGAGAAACCGAGATTGACGGCGAGGGCCATCAATGGCTGCCGGTCGTGGCAAGCGATGATGGCGCTGCGACTTTCTATTTTGTCATCGACGATGAGCCGGAAACCGAAGTTCACATCGGGCTTGGCGTGCGGCTGAAAACGACGGACCCAGACACGGCGACCTCGTTCTTCGTGCCCCTGTTCCGTGCCGCGAAAGAAGGCCACTCCGTCCCGGACCCGGTGTTGATCGGTCATCCGGGTGGCAAACTTATTCTGGCAAGCGAGATTGTCGTCGATCCCAATCCGCCCAGCGGCGAAGCGGGGCTAAGATCCATTGGTCTGGCCTTCACGACGCCCACAGCTGCGGGGGATGGCGATCCGGCGGTGGCACTGACACTTGGCGGGCTGTTTCTGCCGGGGTTCTCGGCACCGCGCGATTTCTCGCTCTCGGTCTCTGATCTTGATACGCTTGATGAGTCCGCGCTGGAGTTGATCCTTGGCATCATCCAGGCCATGGCGGATGGCGGTGCCACGCCCGAGATCACCGCGCTGGCCGGGCTTCTGGGGCTTGCAGGGTCCGTGCCGCCCCTTCCCATCGACGGGCTTGTCAATCAGGGGCCGCAGGTTCTGGCCGACTGGTTTGCAGCACTCATGGGCGACAGCGCGGCCAAGTCTGCTTGGCTGCAAGCGGCGGCCAACCTGATCGGAGGTGCGGCGAGCCTGTCGGGTGATACGCTTGCCATTGATCTGGGCGGCGGGGTCAGCGTGGATCTGGTGATTGGGGTCGTGACCGGATCGACCGGGCGGCCTGTCGTGACGCCCTCGATTTCTTTCGGGATCACGCAAGGGTCGGCCAGGGTCGAGGTGGCTGCGGACCTTCTGAAACTCGATCTGGGCACGGGTGCTGCGGTCGCCGTTCCTGCGCTGTCGGCGCAGGTGAGACTTGGCAATTCTGGCGCGCCGCTTCTTGTGGGCGATCCGGGGATCGAGGCTTTGCGCGCTGGTATCGCCCTTGGGCCGTTGCGCCAACCCATCGCGATCCTTGCGTTGGATCAGGTGGTGATTGCGGGCAACTCCTACGAGGTTCTGGACCTTTCCACCCCGGATGCCATAGCCGAAGCGGGCACGACGGTGATCGGCGACGTAATTGCGGACCTTCTGGCGCAGCTTGGCCCCCCCGGCACGGCGATTTCGGTTCTCTTGGGTATCGCGCCCCCTGCCGGCGCACCAGGACTGCCGACGTTAGACCTGTCTGCCTTTCTGGCTGACCCCCTGGCCGCTGTGCGAAACCACTGGCTTGGGCTTCTTGGCAGTCACGTTGGCGATATTCCGGAGGTTCTGGGCGCGCTGCGCGGACTGTTGGCCGATGCGGCGGTGGCGGCCGATCCTGTAACCGGGAATGGCACCATCGACACTCCTTGGCGGGTCGGGATCACGGGACCGGTTGCTTTGCTCATTCGTCAGCCCGATCCGGGCGTGATCGAGCTTGCCGTCGGACTTTCCGCGACGCAATCCGAGTTGGGCGAGCGCTGCACGGTGCTGGAAACCAGCATAGATATACTGATCATGCGGGCGGATCTGGCCGCACCTGACGCCGCCTTCGCCGCAAATGTCACCCTGACCATCGACGCCCGTGGGCGGGGCACGCGACGCACGGCATTGGGTGATGATCCGTTGGCGATTGCCGCAGATCGGGTGAGCGCCCGGTTCGGTTGGAGCGCCACAGAAGGTCTGTCAGTCAACTTTGCCGCGCCCAACCCCGCATTGATCGTTCGTGAAATCGAGATCCCGCTGGATATCCCAAACTTCGATCAAGGTTTTGACGCCCTGACACCCCAACAGTGGGATGCCATCGAAGAACTGATCGGACTTTTAGGTGCTTCCATTGCCGCGCCTTGGGCGTTGGATATTCTGACTGCCATTGGCTGGCGGCGCGCCGGAGTTCTGGCCGAAAACACCGCGATAAACCGTCTGGCGCTGTCCGATCTGATCGCCGACCCCGATGCAGCTTTGCGCGCTTGGCTTGGTCGGCTGATCAGTGATCCGGGCGGGTCACTGCGCAAGGTGTTGGAGCCTTTGGGCCGTGTGATGTCAGGCAGTCGCGAGCGATTTGGTGTGCTCTCCGGGCGTGGCGCGCCCGACGATCCTTTGCGCATGAACCTTGCGCCGGACCTGGGTGGTCCAGCTTTGGGGCTTTGGACGATGCCCGGGCGCGCAGTGCAGGGCGACGGGCAGGTCCAGTCAGAAGCGCTTCGACAGTGGCGACCCGGAGACGCGCCGCTCGATACGGCCTCGCTTGCCGCGGGTATCGTGGTCGAACTTGCGTCGCGCGAAGGTCTTGTTCAGGCAAGCGCGCGGATTGCTGCGTTGGCCGCCGGGATCGATGCACTTGAGGCACGGCTTTCGGGCACAGATGGCCTGATAGTGCCGCCGGATGTCCTGCCGGATGGTGCGACGCGTCATGAAATACCCAATGTCGCCGGACCGGGTCTACGCGAAGCCGTTGATCTTGAAGCCATATTTGGGAATCTACCCGGCACGATCCTTCATCTGGCCGTTGCAAACGAAGCCGACGCCTTCCCGTTTGATGCCGCACCTGAGGACCGCAGGATTGACTTGCGCCCCGCAGGCCGCGCGCCTGACACGTTCGAGGCACCGACCGCCGCGCCGGGCGAATGGTTCATCGCGCTTGGTCCTCGCGCGGATGTTGCGCTGTTGTCCGGCGATCCCGACGGCACCGGAGGGCAAACCGCGCGATTGGCCAGGATGTTCGCTGCGTTCTCGACGGTGGGCGGTGACGTTGCGGTGGTGGCTGATGCAGCGGGTGCCCATGCGGCGTGGTTGGCGGCTGAAAATGTCGGGGCAGGATCGGTCAACCGGCTTTTGACGCTTGGCATGCCGCTGGTTCCGGCGGCGTTTTCGATCTTCGATCTCAATCCCGGTGCCGAAGCCTTGCGAACTTTCCTGGGGCTGCTGCCCCCCGAAGACCCCGGCACACCTGACGATGATGCGCTTGGCTTTGCCCGCGCGGCGTTCGGCGCCTTGTCCGGTCTGTCGCGGTTCGCCGACCCGGCCGCCGAACTCAGCCCTCCTGCCAACCTGCCAGGAACCGTCGCTGCGGGTCTGAACCTGCACTGCGTCTATGGCATCTTTGACCGTGCGGCGATTCGGGCAGGTCTGACAGCCGCCGCCGCGGCCGGTCTCAGCGAACGGGCCAGCGTGCAAGCTGGTTTCGAGGCCAGCGCCACAGTGACGGGCGCAGGATTTGGTCTTCTTTTGCCGATTACACCCGCCAGCGGGGGACTTACCGTTTCGGGCCACGTGGCTGTGGAACTGGGTGCCATCGCGCTTGATCCTCTTCCGTCACTCACGGATGAGCGCAGCGTAAGACTGCATCTGGAGATCCGCCGGGATGGTGGTTGGCTGCTTGGTGGTCCGGGGTCCGGGGCAGGGGCGGCACAGGAACTGCGCTGGATCGCCGTCGATATCGCGGTGCCCTTGGGCGCGTCCGGGCCGGTAGAAGCCGAGATCAGACTGCATGATGCGGTTGTCTTTGGTCTGGCCCGCGATGTTTGGGTTCTGCGCGAAGCGGGGGCAGACGCCGCCGAGGGTGTGGTTACAACAGCGCTGCCCGAAGTGCGGGTGCTGCTGTCATCCGTCGTGACCGAAATCCTGAGCGATCCCAGCCCAGAGATGGGAGCGTTAGCCGATTTGCTAAGCGCGATCGGCGTTATTGATGATCTGGGCGGGCTGGTGGCCACAGCGCTGGATCGCGTGCTGCATGAACCCGATGCGCAGGTGCGCGACGCGCTTCTTAGCGCTGCAAGGGTCTTGGATTTGCAGGGTGCCGCTGACACGATATTCGCGGGTATTCCGGGTTTGAGCATCGACATCGCCGCCCGGTCTGTCTCGTTCTCACTTGCCGGATCGGCTCCGTCCCTGGGGCTGCCCAATTGGAGCGTTTCCGCCAGTGCCGCAAGCTCTGGCCCGATCACCGCAGACCTGAGCATTGGGGCTGCGTCCTCTGGTGCGCTGACGGCCTCGCTTGACCCCTTGGAGATCAGGCTTGATTGGACACCTCCGGGTGCGGCACCAGTAAGCCTGCCCATCTGGCCGAACGCCGATCCCGCTGCTCTGGCCCAGGAAGGCGCGCCGCTGACCATTGCCAGTGCGGTCAAATTTGGCGTCGATTACATGCGGTCTCAGGATGACGGTGCGAAACTGATCATCGACGGGCTACTTGAGCTGTTGGGGTTGTTGGCTGCCCCTGGCCCGGATGGTGATCGGGCAATGGTCACACCCATCGGGCTGTTCCGCGATCCGGTGGCATGGCTGAAAAGCGATGCGGTCTTCGGGCTGGCGGGCGGCTATGACGCAAGCCGTGTAGGTGCGGCCTTCGACGCGTTGCGCCCATTCCTCGGCCTGTCCGGCGCGCCGGGACGTTGGGACGTCGCGGACGGTGTGGCAATTGAATTGACTGGCGCAGGGGGCGTGCTGGATCTGGGATTGGCGCTGGATAGCGACGCCATTGGTGGCGGGGCGGAACAACTGGCGTTTGGTGGTCGGTTCGGGCTTTTGATTTCAGACACAGCACCGGTTGCGCCAAACATCGCCGTCTTTGCCGGGTTGCCAAGCGCAATCCAAGGGCGCAGCGCCGTGCATTTGAACATTTCCGCTGAAGTCAGCCTGTTTCTGAGAAATGCAAGTGGCACGGATTTGCCGCTTTACCCCAATACGCCGGGTTTGGCCTCGCTTGCGGGCGCGGCGGTCGAGACCGCGCTGCCCTTGGCCTTGAACGCGCTGGTCGATGCGGGCGGAACTGCGGGCGACGTTGTGGCGGCTGTGGGCGATGCGCTTGTATTGCGCGAAGGCACACCGCTTGAATTTACCGGCCCACGGCTGTCTGCGTGGGCAAATGATCCCGAGGGCGAGCTTGCCGCACGCTGGCCTGCGATCACGACCGGAGCATTGAACGCGCTCGCAAACGCGTTGGCACCGGTTCTGCCGGTCGGCGTGTCGGCTTCATCCAGTGCTGCCGGGTTGGACATCATCGCAGGACCGATCACCCTGTCGCTGGAGACCGGGCCATTCCGCTTTGCCATCGGATATTCCGACACCGGGTTGCCGTTCGTTGAAACCGTCACGACGGCAATGGCCTTCGATGCGGGCGGGTTGGACGAATTCACCGGCAGCATCGGACCTGCGTTGATTGATGCAGGCGGTGCAAGCCTGTTCCCTGTGGTTTCGTTCGAGGTCGGGGAAAACATCACCGTTCCCTTCGTGGGCCTTGGCCTTGCGATTGCGGGGGACGGGGTGCAGGTGCTGACGCTGCGCACAATCCTTGATCCGTTGGGCTTTGAGGTTGTGTTCGACGATGGCGACGGTCCGGTGTCGGATCCGGCCAGCGTGGCCTCTGGCCTCTTGACCCTGACCGTGGGCCTTGTGGTCGATTTCCTGCGCCAGACCGACCCGGTTCAAGACCTTCTGGAAACCGAAATACCCGGCACCGGCTCGAGCGATATCGAGGATCTTCTGGAAGGTGTGATCTTGCTGGATGGCGACACCAGCCAGCTTGACTTGGCACTGTTCCAACTGATTCCCACGCCGGGGCAGAGCGCCAGCGACATCCGCGACAACTTCATCGCGCGGATGATCCGGCTGATCGAAAACTTCGCCGATGCGGGTCCGTCCGTGACCATCGACAGTATCCTGACGGTGGGTCTGGCGCGCGATGGCAATGCGATTGGCGTGAATGTCGGGCTGACGTCACGCCTTCCGCTGACCTCGGGCGATGTGGTTGTTTCGATCGAAAATGACAGCCGCTGGATCAAGGACGCACCCCCGGCAGGGATCGTGATTGGGCTGGTCGAAACAAGCCCGACTTTGGGCTTCGCACCGTCGATTGCCGCCAATGGGCTGGGCGTGCGCATCGGCAAGGACGGTGCGCCGCTTGTCGATTTCGGCCTGTCGCTTGGCTCGATCGCGTTGCATCTGTTTGGCCGGATCGGCAATGGACCACCCGCTGGTGGTGTGCAGGTGCAACTTTCCGACCTTGCGGTCAGCGTCTCCGGTGGAACCGGCGGCAACCCTGTGGCGCAGGGCATCATGGACGAAAGCTCGGACAGTGGGCAGGAACTGGCGCCGATGTTCAGCCCCGCGCTTGCCATTCAGAAACACGGGTCCGATCCGGTGATGGTGCGGCTGTCGGCGGGCGAAGGCGATGGGCCATGGTGGCTGTCGATCAAGAAGGGCTTCGGGCCGCTTTACGTCGATCAGGTCGGACTGGGCGTAACCCAGACCGGTGAAGAGCTTGAAAAGATTTCGCTTCTGTTTGATGGCAACATTTCGATTGCCGGGCTGACGGCGGCTGTGGATGATCTGCAACTGACCTATTCGCTTGATGCCGGACCTGTCTATGACCCCGGCAGTTGGAGCGTTGATCTGTCAGGCCTGGCCGTCAGCGCCGATCTGTCCGGCGTGCAGTTGGCAGGGGGTCTCAGGAAATACTCGGACCCCGGCAATCCCGAAAATGTCGAATATGTCGGCATGTTGCTGGCGCGGTTTGCGGCTTATGGGCTGTCGATTTACGGCGGCTATGCCTCGATCGAGGAAAATGACGAGGGACGTTATACAGCCTTCTTCGCTTATGGTGCCATTGTTGGTCCCATCGGTGGGCCGCCTGCGTTTTTCCTGACAGGTATTGGCGGCGGGTTCGGCATCAACCGCGAGATCGTCGTGCCCGATGATCTGTCGAAATTTGATGAGTTCGTGATGATCAAGGCGCTTGATCCCAGCGCCTCGGCCCCGTCTGACCCCATGGCCGAGATGGACAGCGTGCGGGTCACGTTCCCGCCGCGCAAAGGCACGTTCTGGTTTGCCGCCGGGATCAGTTACACCAGCTTCATGATTGTCGATGGCGTGGCGGTCGTCGCGGTCGAGTTTGGCAACGGGTTCGAGTTGAACATCTTTGGCTTGGCCCGGATGGCGCTGCCGCGTCCGCAATTCCGGCTGGTCTCGATCGAGATTGCGCTGGTGGCGCGGTTCTCGACCGAAGAGGGCGTGATCTGGATACAGGCGCAACTGACCGACAATTCCTGGCTGCTTCATGAAAGTGTGCGGCTGACGGGCGGCTTTGCCTATGTTTCTTGGTTCGGTGGGCCGAAAAAGGGCGAGTTTGTCCTGACATTCGGCGGCTACCATCCGAAGTTCCACCGCGACGGCTATCCGGTGGTTCCGCGTCTTGGCTTTCATTGGCAGCCGACCAGCAATATCGTCATCAAGGGTGGCAATTACTTCGCGTTGACGTCCGAGGCGATCATGGCAGGGGGCGGGCTTGAAGCCTCGGCCACGCTGGGGCCAGCCTGGGCCTATGTGGCCTATGGTTGCGATGTCATCATCTATTTCGACCCGTTCCGATACGAGGCCGAAGCCTATGCCAAGATTTCGGCGGGCGTCACGATTGATGTCTGGATTGGCAAGATCACGATCAAGATCAGCCTTGGGGCCAGCATCTATGTCGAAGGGCCGGAGTTCCGTGGCGAGGCGCGCTTCAAGGTCGGGCCTGTCAAGCTGAAGGTAAAATTTGGCGCAAGCAGCCAGTCTTCCCCCAATTACATCACCTGGACCGATTTCGTCGTCAAATACCTGGAAGAAGCACGACCGGGCACGGCGCGGGCGCTATCGGCCATCGCGGGCAACGGGGCCTTGCCACCCGGTGGCGAAGAAGGCACCGCGGACGGGTCCATCGACCATCCTTTCGAAGTGATGAGTGAATTCGAGATGACGGTGACGACCACGCTGCCCGCCGACCGTCTGGTAGTCGGCACCGCAAGCCCGCAGAATTATTCCACGCTGCCGCTTGGATTGCCACCGATCAACGCCTCGTTGGACGGGTCCGAATTGTCGCTGTCGCTGATCCGGGTCGACACGGACGCCGAGCGGATCAACGAAACCGGCGTCACGGTTCTGGGCCGTTACACTGGCAAATTCCCGATGGCCGTCTGGGGTCCGCCACAAGAGCTTGACAAGAAGTCCATGCCCAAGGGCGAAGTGCTGGACGCGCTTGAAGGCGCGCATATGACCGTGAAGCCCTCGCGCATTGGAAGGCTGCCGCCCGAGATCGCCTTCAATCAGGTCGAGGCCGGACCGCGCAAACCCCTGCCATTCGTCACCGAGGCCACCGTGCGCCCCGGCTTCCTTGCCGATATCGGCGGGCTGGTCGCGACTGTGCCGGGCGGGTTGGATCCGAACGAGATATTCGAGCTTGAACAAAACATCCTGGCGCAGAACGGACTGGGAAAGGCGGCTTTGGCGGGACGCGCAAATGCACGGGTCGCGCCGGGCCGTATTGGCTCGCTCGGCGAACGGTTGGCGGTTCCCGAGGCAGCGACGCTGGGTAATGTCCTGAGTGCAGCGCCGGTGAAGGAACTGGACCTGTCGGTCAAACCGCCCCGCGCTGCCGCAATCCTCAGCCCCGAAATCCGCGCCGAGGCCGCGCCAAGGATCACCACTGTCAGAAACACCGATCAGATCCAGCGCGTGGCCGCCCCAAGCCTTGCACAGATGCGGGCCGGCCTTCCATCACAACTTCCTGCGGTCCTGACCCGTGTCGACACCGCTGCGCGTGGTCAGAAGACGGTCATTGCGGGCACCCGCCCACCTGTGACGCAATCGGCGCGGGCCAATGCAAGCTTTGTGGCGGGGCTTGGGCAGGATGGTGCGGCGGCAGAGCGTCTGGCGGCGTTCGACCAAGTGGCAACCGGGCCTGCCCGGCGCGCGGCAACGGACAGCGCACTTCTAACACCCGGCGAGATCGCCATCTTTGATATGCCAGCCGCCCGCCGCTCGGACCCCCGCCTTGGGGCAGGGACCATCACGACTTCGGGCGGCGCGGCGCGCGTCACGGCGATCGGGCTTGGCGGTGCGGTTCTGGACACTGGCAAGTCTGAGCGCGGGCGGGTCAGTCTGCCGGGCCGAACCTCGCGGATCATTATCGAGGCCTTGGGCGATGGCGGTGCCAAGGGCGGTGTCACGGGCTGGATGGCCGAACAGGAACTGGCCTTTGTTGGCTGGAGCCGCGCGATCTTCGCTGGAGGTTCGGTCCACGCGGCGGGCGCGCAAATCGGGCGACGGAACGAGGCCGCAGGGCTGGGGTGGATCAACGCGGCCAAACTGACGCGTCAGGGTCGGATCACAACCCGGTTCGAGACATTCCAGCCGCTGCTGGTGCTATTGCTGGAAGGCCCGGTCAATCCCGACGCCGCGCGCGATTTTGCGCTGGCTCTGACCGGCGCAAAGGAAACCGCTGCCGCGCCGGTCGTGGTGAATCTGGGCGCGCGCACCGCGCTGATCCTTGAAACGACCGCAGTTGGCAAGGGCGGCCCGGTCAGCGTCGGCGTGGAAAGCAAAGCGCCCGGGCGACTTGCCGGCGTTATGCTGGCGAATGGAACAGCGGATCGCTTTGCAGAGCTTTTGGGAACCCGCAGCCTGGAAGAGCTTTTGGATCGGCCTCGGGCGGTCGGCGGCAAACCGGTGAAAATTGCCTGGAAGAAACCACCGAACAAACTGAAGGAGGCGTGCTGATATGGTCGCGGTTGGAAAATTCGTGCTCTATGACGGGTTCGTTCCCCCGCTTGAAGCCGGGGATTACGATCTGGTTGCCCGCCACACGCTCAGCTCTCCGGATGTGTCCGGGCTGAACGTGGAAACGCAATCAAGCCGCGTGCGCATTACCTCGCCCCGGTTCAAACTGCCGCCCGATCAAATCCTGTCGACCTTTCCGCCCGCCAATTCCGAAGGCGCCTATGAAAGCCGACTGCCGCAGATCGTCATCAAACGCCGGACCATGCCGTGGGAGCGCCGCCCGCTGCGCCCCGGCGATCCCGACGTGCCCCACGCCCCCGAAGAAGCCGCAGATCGCAACACGCCCTGGCTTGCGCTGGTGGTGATTGCGGAAGGCGAGGGCGAGATTTCGGTCGAGACTCCGATTGCCGACTGCGTCACGCCGGGCGTGCCGATGAATGGCCCGTCCGATGTGGTGAAGGGCCTTTATCTGTCGGTGCCCGAAACGGTGGTGCGCAAGGTATTTCCGACGGTCGAGGATTTGCGGCTGCTCGCCCATGTGCGCGAGGTCAGTCTGGCGGATACGGAAAACGCGCTTGGTGATGATGACGGATTCATGGCAGTGGTGCTGGCCAATCGGCTGCCTCAGTATGATCGTGTGGCCTGTAAACCCGTGCGCTATATGGCCTGCCTTCTGAACCTCGAGGGCCAACTTGACGCCTTGCCGGCGCCAACCCCGCCGATCAATACGTTTCTGGCAACCCAGTTCGTGTTCAACGCCGCCGCCGTCGCGCAAAGCCAACCGGTCGATCCGGATTTGCGCTTCATGGGGGCCGAAGTGGACCAGTTTGTTGCACCTGAGGTGCCGGACGGAGACCTGCCTCGTGGTGGCCCAGCAAGTCGTGCGGTTCTGGGCGGGGTTAATCCGCGCGCAAAGACCAAAGCACCGACGCGGGCCACGGCGACCCGTTCGGCAAAGGCTGAAGAATGGGCAACCGAGGCCGTGACGGCAAGGATTTCGGATGTCGCGACCTCGGCCAACTCGGATGATGCTGCTTTCGTGGTGCGCGACGCGATGCGAGCAGGCTTCCGGATCCCGTTTGAAGCATATGTGCTGGAGAAAACCTATCGGTTCCCGGTGCTTGCGCATTGGAGCTTTACCTGCAACGGCGCGGGGTCGCTTGACACCATCATGCAAGAACTGGATGTGGGGCTTCTGGGCACCTTGCCCGGCCCTGATGCCGAACCGCCGCGTCCTGAATGCCTGCCCGCCGTGGGCGGGGACGCGCCGCCGCCCGCCGACAAACCCCGCGTGCCGCCGGAAGTCACCGGCACCGGACATGTCGGGCTTGCGCACAAAACCCGTGAAGGGGAAGACCGCCGTGCGTGGTTCCGCGGACCCTTTGTGCCGTTTGCCACACGCAGGCGGCATCAGGCAGGTGATTTGCCGGTGCTGGCCCATGTTTCGGACCAATTGCGGCTGACGATTCCGGATGGCCGCGAGGATCTGTCGCTTGCCATCGCGTTCGAGATCGGGCGGCTTTTGGCGCTTTCGCAACCGTCCTTCGTTGCGGCCTTGATGCGGTGGCGACGCGAGCAATTCGGGGCGGAACGCGCGCGCCTTTTGAACGGCAAGCTCAGCAAGGTCGGTCAGTTCGCCGGAACGCTTGATCTGACGTTGGGCCAAGGTGTCGCGCGCGAGGTTGGCAGGCGCTTTTTGAAAGTGGCATCGGCCGATTTGGTCGCGAATTTCGGCGATGCCCGTCCCATCGCTGACCCCGGTCGCCCGATCGAGCATCTGGCCGCCAACCCCATCACCGATCTGGCAAATGGGCTTGGGATCGACCGGCAGGTTCTGGTCGAGGCTCAGCGCCTGCGTGATCCGGCGATGCTGGACCGCGTTGCGGTGGCCCGAGGTGCGTCGGCCGAGACGCTCGACCCTTCAATAATGCAGGCGCTTGACGCCGGGTTGGACGAGTCGCTTCGCAGCATATTGGCCCAAGGCGGGGCAAGGGCCGCGCGCGACCTGCGACGGTCGGCGGCACAAGATGAAGATGCGCTTGATGCGTTGATCCGGCACACGACCGAGCGGCGCAAGAAGGAGTTGGAATGATGGCCAAAGCAACCCTGACCGCCGAAACCGTAATGAACGAAGCCGTGGCCGCCATCGAAGGCGTCTTGGTGGCAACAGACGTCGATGACTACACCGATGATGACAAAATCACGCCTCGGGAAGTCCGGCAGTTTCTGGCGCGGCTGCGGCTTCTGGAAGGCGTTCCGTTTTCCAATCTGGTGGCTGACAGCGCGTTGCTTCCCATCGAATCCATTCGCTTTTTCTATGTCGATCGGGGATGGACCGATGCCTTGACCCAAGGTGCCTTGTCGGTCGGAACGGTCAACACGGGGGACCGGGCACAGCTTGACCGGCTTTATGGTGCCATAGAAGACGAGATCGACAGTGAGGAACGTCTGGTGCGTCTGCCCGGCGGTGAAGAACGTCAAGCCGGGCGCGCTGGGTTGATGACGGGGTTTCTGCTGCGGTCCCGGGCGGTGTCGGGTTGGCCCGGCCTGCATGTGCGGGCCTATGCGCGTGAACCTGACGGCAACGACGAAGAGATCCTGCCCGAGTCTCATCCAGACAGGCTGAAACTTCTGCGGCTGGAACGACTGGCCCCGGCGGTGATGCTGGCGCTGTTCGACGGAATGCCCGAGGTCGTTCACATCGAGGAACCCAAACGGGGGCTGCAATTCGGTGTCAGCTTGAAACAGACTGTGGCCAATACCTATGCCGCGTCGATCCCGGCGCGGAATGTGCAGACGGCCAATTACGTGGATGAGAACGGCAATGAGGTCGAAACGATGGCCGAAGCCAAGCGCCTGCCGGTGCGCTTCCGGCCCGGCAGCCCCGGTGTGCTGGATCTTGCCAACACGGGCCGCGCGTTTCTTGAGGATGACAGCCTTGGCATGGGGTCTGAGCTTGATGGTGCCGAGTTTGCTTTGCAGATGATCCGCTTCCCGTATCGACAGGTTTTTGGCGACCCCCAAGTGACAAGCGATTTTGATATCGCCGCCGTGTTTCGACCGACGTTATCGAAAGAAGTGACAACGCTGGCGGCTGACTTTGAAAGGGTGTTCGATGCCGATTGAGCTTGATCCCCAGGCGTTGGATATCGCCATCTCGTCGCCGCGTTGGTCTGTCATCGCACGCACGGGACTTGGGGTGGACGACTTTGCGACCTGGGACCCCAAGATCATCCGCAAACCGCGGTTGATCGTCCCGATTGATGTGCAGGCACTTTATGTCGAAGAAGGTTCGACCGAAGCGTTTGTGCGCCTCCCGGGTGCTGTGTCGACACCTGATGGTGAACCACCAGAGCCGACCCCCGCACCGCTTGATCCCGGTGCGCCGCGTCCTTCGGGCGTTCATTTGCATTGGGCGATGCCCGATGCAGTGATGAACGGTCAGATGCAGGATGTCGATGGTGACGGGCTTGGCCTTGCGGCCCTGCCGAACCGCTGGCTGGTGCTACGGCTTCTGGCCCCCGACCGGGCCGAACGGATGGCCGTCACCGGCTGGGTGATCGAAGCCGATACGACGCGGGTCATTCCACTGAAAGACTGGAAGGAAGAGACCGACCAGGGCTTGTCGCCGACTGGCAAGACGCTGAAGGGTCGCGACTTGAATGCAGGTGCGGGCGGAAGTCTGGCCTGGACCGCGAGCTATGACGCCACGTTCAATCGTTTTGCCTTCCACGATCCGTTGAATGATATAACGGAAGCCGCGCCAAATGGGGTTTTCGGTGATGTGGCCACCTATCTGATTGCGGGCTGGTGGAGCCGCGCGGCCGAGGACCCTCTGGATGCCGCTCGCACCGCATCGGGCTTTGCAAGCGTGACCGAGGATTTGGGTTGGCGGGTCAACAGTGACACCGGCGGGCAGACGGCGGTTACAGAACAGGCGATGCTTTACCAAGCAGAGCTGACCAATTTCGGGGTAGAAAGCGCCACCCGCTTTTCACTGGTCGATACCGGTTCGCTCGCAAGCTCAACTGCGCTTTCTGGCGCTCAGGGAGCCGAGGTGTTCTTGCCCGAGGGCGGCCGGTTTGTGGCGGTGGAACCCAAACATATCTACTCCACTTTGTTGAACGGGATCGTTCATGGTGTGCCAGTCACAGGCCCGGTGCCCGCCGATCAGCGCCCCGATCCCCGCCGGGTTCGTGCAGCCCTTGGCCCGCAGGTGGAAGACAGTATCGCCGCACTGACGGCGGCAGCGATGGAGGGCGATGATCTTGACGCCCGGGCCGAAACCGAGCGGTTGATCGCGGCATTAACCAATGATCAGGTTGCGAAACTGGGCGAACGCAATGGCGCGGTCGAGATCGAAGAACGCGAACATGCCGCCCGGTTCGAGGCCGAGCGCGGGCGGGACTATTCGATCGAAAAGATCATAGATCGTGGCGGGCCGGAGAACCTGATCGCCGGTCGCGCGGCGCGCAATCGGGCCGGTAATACGGAACGTCAGGAAACCGAACGCACGCTGGCGACCGAACTGACGTGGTCGGCCACCAAACCCGGTGTCGTCAGTGTCGTGCCGGACCATCTTGGGTTCACTTCGAATTATTTCGAACGCGACGGCCGCGCGCAGGCCGAACCGAAAGTGCGCAGCGTGCGCCGCCCCGGCCCGCGCTATTTCCGGGCTTTGGAACCTGTGGTGGCGATCCGCGATGCCAAACGCTCGCGTCGCCATCAAGAGGACGGTGTGGCGTCGCCCGACGGGACATTGACCTGTCGATGGCCGAGCCAGATACCAATTGTCATTCCAGGCGGCATTTCGGGCCGTCAACATTTGGGACCCTTCCCGCATGGCGCGCTGCCGGACGAGGTCGTCAGGCTGGCGCAGAATGCTGTGATCACTGATCCGTTCACAACACCCTGGCTTGCTGAACAGGCCGCGCCGACAAGCCCGTTTCCACAAAGCGTTCTGGCCGCGAGGCTGCGGGGCGAAGTGGCGCTGCGTTATTCGCGCGACGGGCTTTACGACGGGACTGTGCCGGGTTTTTCCGCGCCGACCCGGACCGGCGAGGCGTCCGTGCCCGGCCCGATGGAGGCCGCTTTGGGCGATCAACTGCGCCGCCATTCCTTGCTGGACGGCGTGGATGCGGCGCCGTTGGGTGTGACCGTCTGGGCGCAGCCCTGGTCGCCGATCTGGTTGGAATGGGAAGTCGAGCTTGATCTGACTGATCGGCTGACAGGTTGGGCGCTGGGCCAGGTCGATTACGATGCGGCCCCACCGCCGGGCGGCTCCACCAGGGTCGTTTCAGGCCGCAGCCCCATCAACAATGGCGCTGCCGAAAGCCTGACAGCGACCGTCACGAACTGGATGACCGCCGAGGATTTGCGCGATATCGACGATGAAGGGCAGCTTGACGAAGACGGCGAAAAAGAGGTGCGCGCGGTCTACAAGCACCTGACGAATGCTGATGTGATCTCGGCCACGTTAAGCGGTATTCACGAAGCCTTGTTGGGCTTGCCAGAAGCACCGGATGGGCAGGTCGAGCAACCAGATACAAAGATCGCACCGATTGATCTGCCACAGCTTTTGTTCTCGGGCCGGATCAGGATCAACACAGCGCGTTTGGTGGATGCGTTCGGCAGAGTGCTCGATGTGGAGCCGGGCAGGGTGGTGCATCCTGCGGCCTTGGTCCAACCCGGTCCGTGGTTGGAACTTCCCCCCCGTTTGACGCGGCCCGCGCGGATTGCGTTCCGGTTGGCCGATCCGGCGGATGGTGCAGCCCTGCCGCGAGAGGCGACGATCAATCAGGAACGCCCTGACCTGATGGTGAATCCGGTGGCCGGGTTCCTGTTGCCCGATCTGATTGACGAGGCGCTGGAAGTCTTTGATGCCGCTGGCACGCCCTTGGGGCAGTTGCAGCATGAACCCATCGGCGGTGGCGTCGTATGGGAGATCGCACCGGGACGCGAAGGGCCGGCAGATGCCGGACCGCTTTTTGACCTTCGCCCTGCCGCGCAGCCCCTGGGCCGTTTCGCGGCGGCGATGATCGAAGCCGATGCGCGCACCCGGGGTGGCACGGCGCTCAGCGCCAAGCGTGAAACGGCGCTTTCGGCTTTTCTGCGGGCGGTTGATACGACGCTTTGGTCGATTGACACATTCGCCTCGCTTGGCACGCCGCATATTGCAGGGTTGGTCGGTCGACCGATGGCGGTGGTGCGGGCGACGATCCGGATGCAGATCTATGACGATCTCGATCTCTTGGATCTGTCTGCGCCCGGCGCCCGTGACGCGCGCAAGGCGGTTTATGACGACCTGGCAGATCGCGCCTTTCATGCGCGTCTTGGCGAATTCACCCGCGATGATGACGGGGTATATGGCTATTTTATCAACGACGACTATCGACGCTTCCATGTGGTTGACAAGATAGTCAAAACCCGCGCGCTGGAAAGTGGGCGGCGCAGGGGCCAGTTCGCTTCGTTGGGCGCATCGCGCATTCCCGCGCCGGACCCGATCGATCACCCCTATCTGGTCGGCGAGGATGAGTTCCCCATTCATCTGGGCGAGGTCATCCGACTGACGATCCTGATGCATCCGGCGGGCAAGGTGCACCTGACTTCCGGCATTGTGCCGCGAAAATCGCTGCAACTCGCGCGTGATTGGGTGGATCCTGGGCTGGGACGGATGGCACCGTCGGCCCGGATTGGCCCGGTGCTGATCGACCCTGACAAGGTGCGCCTGCCAAAGATCGCCAGTTTTGGAGAAGATCAGATCTGGACCCGACGCGACACGCCGTTTTCCTGGAAGGACGACCCCATTCTGGCGGCAACGCAAGCCGCGCTTCTGCCGGATGCGCCGGCGGCGATCGAAGAGGGATATGTGCGCATAGCCACCGCACCGATCCCCGGCAACGAGGAGGAGAGCTGATGCGATACAACTGGCCGGGTCGCGGACGCGCTGGCATCGACTTCGCCGCTCGTCGTCACGATTTCAATGCCTTCACCGACATTCATGCGCCAGAGGGATTGTTTGACGAAATCTTTGGCAATCGCGCGGATTATCTGCGCGTTCTCGAAGATCTGGGCGCTTTTACCGACGCCAATCGCTGGATTCCGCTTGGACCGACGGGAATGATCAATGGGCAAGCGACCGGCAACCCTGTCGTGGCCGGACGCGTCCGGGATCTGCAAGTCTCGCCAGATGGCAGCCGGGCCTATGCCGGTTCAGCCAATGGTGGGGTGTGGGTGACACTCGATGCCGGGCAAAGCTGGGCACCGCTTGGCAGTTGGGGGGTGAACCCCAGCGCGGCTTCGGGCACGGGCGGGCGTGTGCAATCGTTGACCATCGGCGCGCTTGATGTCGAGTTCGGCGCGACGCCGGATGACGATGTGATCTATGCCGCGACCGGCGAACTAAGGGCCATCACCGGGCGGACCCATGCTGATGATCATGCAGGGGTCGGCATATTGCGGCTTGATGGCACGCTTTCCAGTGCCTTGGGAAGCGTGGGATCAATCCCCTGGCTGCGCGAGGGGACCGCGCTGCGGGGCGCAGGGGTATTCAGGCTGACCCATGAGCCAGGCGTGCCGCTGTCGTTCGACCCCACTGGCAGCAATGTGATGATCGCGGCAGCGTCGTCCGGGTTGTATTTTCGCGATGGCCCGTTTGTGGCGGATGCAGCTTGGGATCGGATCGAACGCGCGCCCTTCGACTTTGATGCCGACACCTGGCCGCATGTTTCGGATGTGTTGTGGACCGGATCGACCCCGAAACGCATCTTTGCAGCCCTGACCCACAACGAGACCGGCAAGACGGCTGTGTATGTCACCGAAGGCGGCCCGGACAGCAATTACAGCAAGATCAGTTTGAATGGCGTACGACGCGGGGCGCGGCTGAGCATGGCCGTCGCGCCGTCCAACCCGGATGTGGTCTATGTGCTTGGCACCGGTGCACATAACCGCGCACGGCTGTGGCGGATCGAAGGCACCGGCCCCGCACGTGTCGTCGATGATGTCCCGCCCGGTCTGTTTGGCAAGCCGAAGATGGATGGCACCACTGTGAAGGTGGACGGCAATTCATCGCATTATAACAACTCTGTGGCGGTCGATCCGACGAATGAAAACATCGTCTATGTCGCCGGATCGACGATCCGGGTCAGCAATGTCTCGAACGCGAACATGCACAAGCTGACGATCAGCGGCTCCCATGCCGCAAACGACTACAGCACGGATTTCAACACCAGTAACAACCTCGCGGCCGAGACAGACGCGACCTTTTTCGGCAACATGGCACATGCAGACGTTCACGCAATCCGGCCCGTCGGAAGCGAGGTCTGGATCGGGTGCGATGGCGGGGTTTTTGTGGATCGCGGTTCTGGCATGGTGTCGCTGAACTATGGGCTTGCCATTTCGGAACCCGGTTTTCTGGCGTGCCATCCCGACGTGCCAGGTGCGCTTATTGCAGGCACGCAGGACAATGGCCGGATTGAAAAGGTTGGCGGATCGCTCTGGCGGCTTTGGCGCAAGGGCGATGGCGGGGGCGTTGCGTATCACACGACCAACCCGGCCTACTATCTTGGTCAATATACCGAAGCCTCATGGCGGGAAAATCAGGGACGGTTCACGCGACCCGTCTTTCGGACCACGGTTGCTGCGGGCAGCGCTCCGCCCGAAAGCGAAACCAAAGAGAACGACGCCTCGCTGTTTTACAGCGGAATCGCTGCGGTGGCAGGCGAGGTGGATGAAACCCGCATCGCCATCGGCACGACGCGCGTGTGGTTTTCGCCCGATTGGAACCCGGCAAATGCAGACAATACATGGGTAACACTGCCATCGGGTGAAGATGCCCGCACGCCGGGATCGGAAAATGACGGGCAGGACAAGTTTGGCGACGATGAAATGGCGGTGACGCTGCGCTGGGCACAGCGCGGCGACGCGACCAATGATTTCGACGGTGCGCGGCTTTTGATCCTGACCAACAAGAACATCTACCAATACAGCTTTGATAAGGCCGAGGACAAATGGACCGCTCACCGGTTCACCGAAAAGAAGATGAAGAACCGGATCCGCAAGAACGAAGATATCGAGACCGGTCCATCGGAAAAGCTGCCCTATATCGGCAAATGGACCGATGTCTTTTCCCATGACCGGACGCGCGGCAGCCACGGCTCGTTTTACGTCGCGACGACGTCCAAATCGAAGATGACAGATACGGGCGAGGTTGGTGAAGCAGACCGGATGGACACGCTGTGGTGGTTTGACGGCGAAGAGACCTGGCATCCCACCGGATTGCGCAATCAAGGGCTTGATCCGCTGGCTGGAACCTCGGGCACCAAAGCCCCACAGTTTGCGGTTGTGGTCCATCCTGACGATCCGAATATCGTTTTTGTCGGGGGAAGTGCAGGTGTGTGGCGCGGTGTATTGAGCTTTTCAGGCGACACGCCAAGTTGGAACTGGACCGGAGAACTGAACGGTCTGCCGCAGGCCGTCGTGCAGGATCTGGTGATTTTCCGAGAGGGGGATCTGAGGCTTCTGCGTGCCGCATTGGAAAGCCGGGGGATCTGGGAGTTGAATATCTCGGACTCGTCAACGTCAGTGGGCAATACCTACCTGCGCGTGACCAACCTTGACACCCGGCAGGCCGAGATTGATGCCGCGCCGATTGACCCGTTGAGTTCCACCAGCCCCCCTGCGACCTTCACGCTGGATATGAGCCCGGACATATATGTGCATGGTTCAGCGGCGCCGCCGCCCTGGGGCATGGGGGTCTTGCCCAATGAAGCGCAGATGTTCGATCGAACCGAGCGTGAGCGCACGCCGTTCAGGCTGAGTTTTCGCCGTTCGCCCGGCACTTATCCGACCTATGTCATGGTGCATCACCGGGACACCGATCCATTGGCGGGCAATCAGGTCACGGTGGTCCTGCTGCGTCTTGCCAATGCGCCAGTTGATTTGACCACGGTGCCAATCGATACGCCGTGGCGTCAGGCTGTGTTGGCTTTGATGGACGGGTCGTCAAACACGCCGCCCGCGGGCTGGGCTTTGGCCGAACCAGGAGCACCCCGACGCAATCTAACCGGGCCGATTGAAGCCCGCGTGCCGCGTGCGGTGGAGTTCGCTGTCGATCTGTCCCACCCGGTGACAGACGCATCGGGACAAGATGACGAGTTGCTGGTGGCAATTGTAAACTCGACCCGAGATCCGCTTTCGCTGGCACAGCTCAATCGCAACAATCTGGCGATGCTTATTCGCCGCAGCCGCAAGGTGGCAGCGCGAAGATTCCGCCGCCGCAGTTGATCTGGCGCTTTTCGTGACAAGTCCGATCCAGCGATGACCTGACTGACGGCGACAACAAAATCGCCTGTTGCCGTCAGGTGCAGATTGCATATCCCGGTCACGAAGACATCATTTCAAAAAAGTGAAACGGACAAGGCGCTGATACTCTCTGCGTGGCAATCCGATTGGTGCAGGCGGGCAGGCGAGGGCGGGTAGCAACCTTCTCAACCCAGAATCTAGCGGGAAAAAAGAGCTTATGTTGAAGCGTCGTCCCGCGACGCAGCTTCTTCCTGGTGCCATTGCGCAGCCGACCAAACAGTTTGTAAGCTTGCGACCATCATCATCCCGTGGCACCGTACAGCCGACTTGTCAGGTCAAAGGCGCGTTCAGCTCGCTGGGCGATCGCGGTCCGATCCAATACATCCATCCGGCCCAGTGCTTGCCGCAGTTGCACCTCTCCGAACAGTAAGCTGATATAGCTTTCGGCGGCATCGGCGGGATCGGTGTCATCGCGAAACCGGCCCGCAGCGACCAATTGCGTCATGATGGCGGTGATCAAGGCCACCATCTCGTGGCGCGCGGCACTGTCAATTGCTTCGCCCAGAAGGCCAGTTTCGTCTGCATCTGCGATGGCTGCCCGGTTCATGATAATCGCCTTCTCGCCGGTGGTGAACGCCAGCAGCAGGGGGCCAAGGGCGCGCAGGGTGTCCTGTGGGTCGGAATGATTGTCCAGCGCATCCCGAAGCAGGTCTTTGACGTTTCGCGCGTTTTCTTCGATCAGGCTTTGAAACAGCGTTTGCTTGTTGCCATACCAGGCATAGAGCGTCTGGTTTGACGCCGCTGCTCGCTTGGCAATCTGCAACATACTGGTGCTGCGATAGCCCTTCTCGGCGAGAACGTCGAAGGCGGCGGCTTCGATCTGGCGCCGTCTTTCATCTTGTTTATCCGGAGTCATGGTGTGCTTTCTCGATCTGTCTTGACAGTAAATGTACATGTGTATACTCCACAGTCAATGGCAGTACATAAGTGTACGATTGTAGCAGAAAACATCATAGTGGAGACCCTCATGAAGCCCCTCAAAATTCTTGCAATAGGTGCCGCTGCCGTAATCGCGGCAACCGCCAGCGTCGTCATCTATTCCTCGGCACAGACCGAAGCCGATATTGCCGCGTTTCAGTCCAGAATCGCAGATATTGGGGCAACCATTCCGGCTGTGGCATTCGACGCGGCGCAAATCGCCGACCTGCCCGAACCGGTGCAGCGCTATTTCGAGTTCGTCTTCACTGGACCCGTTCCGGTTTTCACAGCGGTCCAATTGAAAGCCGAAGGGAAGTTCCGCCGCCCGTTGACGGAGGGTTTCAACGATGCAACCGCTGAACAAGTGATTGCCGTGGGAACGCCAGCTTTGATGTTTTCCGCGACAACGCCTGTTCTGCCGGGGGTCCGGGCGCGGGCTTACGACTTCTTCGCAAAGGGACAAATGGAAATGAAGGCAAAGATCCTGTCCACCCTTACGGTCGTGGACGAACGCGAAACGCCTGAGTTGAACCGTATCTCGCTGCGCCGGTGGTTGCTGGAAAGTGCGCTTTTCCCGCAGGCTCTGCTGCCCGGGGGGCCGGTGACGTGGGATGCGATTGACAGGTCCAGCGCGCGGGCAACCGTGACCGCCGATGGCCTGTCCGCTTCGATGGTTGCGCATTTCGATGATGAGGGTCGCCTGACCCAAATGGCGGCCGAAGAGGATGGCGATCTGACAACGCCCTATCACGGTTCTGGCGAACACGTCACGCGAGGGGACTATAGGCCCGTCGGCAATCTGATGGTCCCCCATACGTTCACGATCTCCCGTTCGGCGGATGGTGCGCTTTATCCGTTCTTTGAAGGCCGGATCACAGATATCCGGTTTCTGACAGAGTAGGAGGCAGCCGTGACCAAATATGACCTTTACTTGATCATACGTGACCCTTTCGCCGTCGCCATAGTGACGATCGAAGAAATGGGCTCCCAATGGACCTGACACTTCTGGCTTTTGCAACCGTGGTGGTGATCGCAATCGCGACGCCGGGGCCAACTGTCCTTCTTGCCCTGTCCAACGGCTCGCGATACGGCGTGCTGATCGCTTTTTTTGGCATGGGGGGTGCGATCCTGTCCGATCTCGTGCTGATCGGTGCCGTGTCTCTCGGTCTCGGCGCACTGCTGGCAACCTCTCAGTTCTGGTTCAGCGTTTTGAAATGGCTGGGCGTGGCTTATCTGGTGTTTCTTGGTGTCAGTATTCTGCGCCGCAGGGGCAGGGCGGGTCCGAAAGCTGCCCGCATGGAGGTATATACACGCGTCGATCCGACATCCGTATTCCTGCGCAGCTTTCTGGTGGCCGTGACCAATCCTAAGGGCTATCTGTTTTTTACCGCGTTTCTTCCGCAGTTCGTTGATCCGTCAGCAGCCATATTGCCGCAATATGCCCTGCTGACGGCCATCTTCATAGCGATCGATTTCGCGGTGATGGCGGCATATGCGGCTCTTGGTGCAACGACCGCACGAGCTCTGCGCGCCGATGGTTTGCGCTGGATTGAACGTCTCTGTGGATCAACCTTTCTGGCCCTCGCCGCCGGTCTGGCTCTCTATCGGCGCAACGGTGGTTGAACAACAATTGCAGACCAGTGCTGTTCTTTGTTGAGGGCAAGATGTTCATGCCGAATTGGTCGTCAACAGCACCGACCGGAACGCTTTCTGAGTGAATGAAAAATGGCATCTGGTGCTGCGGGTTGATTGGGTTTGCCATGGATGCAAGACTGTTCACGTCACTCTGGTCCACTCGACCTGCCTATCTTGAAAGTCGAGCGCACCCAGACGAGGACGGCCAGTTTCCGAATTGGCGCCACCCGGCAACAAGCGGCGACATGATGGCCGTCGGACACAGGAGGGAAGATGTTTAACAAGATTGTTTCACCAGTCGACCTTGCCCATGCAGGGAAACTTGAAAAAGCGATGGCTGTGACGGGCGATTTGGCCCGGTCGTATGGGGCCGAGGTCTGTTTTGTCGGTGTGACGGGGGCAACGCCCAGCGAATTGGCCCGGACCCCCGATGAATATCGCAAACAACTGGAGGCCTTTGCCGCTGAGCAGGGCACAAAATTTGGCGTGTCAACTTCAAGCCACGTGATCGTAAGCCACGACCCTGCGGTTCAGATGAATCAGGAACTTGAAGACGCCGTTACCGAAATTGGTGCCGATTTGGTCGTTATGGCGACGCATCCGCCGGGCGTCAGCGACTACTTTTGGTCAGGCCACGGGGCGCATCTGGCAGCCCACAGCAAGGCTTCTGTGATGCTGATCCGTGGCTGATCGCGCGATAACAAGCGCCAAATAAAAACAGAAAGGACGCCGAATGGTCGACCAATCACCCAACACGGAGGAGCTTGAGGGCATACCAACGCCCGATGGCACCACCCAACTTATCGAAACCGAATACGAAATAGGAGAGGACAACGTCGAAGGCAGTGTCGGGCCCTTTGGGTTTGACATTCACAACCCGGTCTTCCTGATCTCGGGGTTGTCGATCGTGGCCTTCGTGTTCTACACGCTGGCCCTGCCTGAACAATCAAACACTTTGTTCAGCTGGCTTTTCGGGGCAGTCACGAAAGGTTTTGACTGGTTCTTTATCAGTGCGGCGAACATCTTTGTGCTGTTTTGTCTGGTGCTGATCGTCACCCCATGGGGCAATGTGCGCCTTGGGGGCACCGAAGCCACGCCCGATTACACCTATGTCGGCTGGTTGGCGATGCTGTTTGCCGCCGGGATGGGCATCGGGCTTATGTTCTATGGTGTGTCCGAACCGATGAGCCATTTCTCATCCTCGCTGGGCGGAACCGCGTCTGAAAATGGCGTGCGCACCGATTGGGCACCGCTGGGTGGCGCCGCGGGGGATCAGGACGCCTCAGTGCGCCTTGGTATGGCTGCGACGATTTTCCATTGGGGTCTGCACCCTTGGGCGATCTATGCCATCGTGGCGCTGTCGCTGGCACTGTTTTCCTATAACAAGGGTCTGCCTCTGACGATCCGGTCGGCGTTCTATCCGATCTTTGGTGATGCGGTTTGGGGCTGGGTCGGCCATATCATCGACACGCTGGCCGTGTTTGCCACGCTGTTTGGTCTGGCAACGTCGCTGGGCTTTGGCGCGACACAGGCGAATGCGGGCCTGAACGAGTTGTTCGGCCTGCCCGTCGGGTCTACAACCGAGGTGGTCCTGATCTCGGTCATCACCGCGATTGCGCTGGTGTCGGTGCTGCGCGGTCTGGATGGCGGCGTGAAAGTGCTGTCCGAGATCAACATGGGTCTCGCCTTCCTTTTGTTGATCTTCGTGCTGCTGGTCGGCCCGACAGTCTTTCTGGTAAAGCTGTTCTTCAGCTCATTGGGGGCCTATCTGCAATATCTTCCGGCCCTGTCCAACCCGGTCGGGCGCGAAGACGTGAACTTCATGCAAGGCTGGACGTCCTTCTATTGGGCGTGGTGGATCAGCTGGTCGCCCTTTGTCGGCATGTTCATCGCCCGCGTCAGCCGTGGCCGAACCGTGCGCGAGTTCATCGTCTGCGTTCTGTTGGTCCCGTCGATGATCAGTGTGTTCTGGATGACTGTCTTCGGTGGCACGGCGCTGTTCCAGGTGATCAATGATGGTTACACCGTGGCGCAGGACGCCGCTCTGGAACTGAAGCTGTTCAAGATGCTGGATGTTATGCCCTTGGCAAGTTTCACGTCCTTGGTTGGCATTGTTCTTGTGGTGGTGTTCTTTGTCACCTCATCGGACAGTGGGTCGCTGGTGATCGACACGATCACGGCAGGTGGCAAGATCGACGCCCCGGTGCCGCAGCGGGCCTTCTGGTGCATCTTTGAAGGGGCGGTGGCCATCGTGCTTCTGCTCAGCGCGGGCGGGCTGCAATCCTTGCAATCCATGGTGATTTCCACCGGACTGCCCTTCACATTGGTCTTGTTGCTGATGTGTATCGCGATCGCCAAGGGCTTGGCATCGGAACGACGTTCGATCAAAGACGCGAATTAAGGAAACGTCAAAGACCGCCTCGCCCGGGGCGGTCTTTTTCGTTTGGCTGCGGTGCACGCCGTGTTCAGAACCGCAGCGACAGACACGACATGCCACCGTCCAGTTTGGCGCATTCCGAGTTGTTAATCTCAACCACGTCATAACCGGCATTGCCCAGCATCGCGGCGGTGCGCGGAAAGCCCGCAGGCATCAGCACAAACTGATTGAACCTGATGCTGTTGGCCGCAGCTTCTTCGCCGTCTTCCACATGCAAAACCCTGTAGCCGTCAAAGCAACCCGAGGCGGCCAGACGCTTGGTGGACAGGATCGTCTCACCATCCAGAAGCGAACAATCGGTTTTGAAATGCAGGACACCGGGCGGCGTGAACACCTCTCGCAGACTGTGCCCCCAATCGCTGACAATCCCGGACAACTCAGCGACCCCGGCAGCATCCGTCCGGTCAGAGCGCCCCACAAGAATTTCGCGCCCCGTGACCAGAATATCCCCGCCCTCGATATGACCCGGCCCGGCGATTCCGCGCACATCGCCATAAAACTCGCGCAGGGCAGGGGCCATATGGGGCACTTCGCCCATGCGGCTGGGCGCGCCGGGTCGCATCAGGACAGCGCCTTGGGGCAGGCAAAGCGCCGTATCCTCGACAAAGACCGCATCAGGGAAGTCCTCCAGCGGTGGCAGCTCGATCACCTCGGCTCCGGTCTTTTTCAACGTCGCGACATAATGGGCGTGATCCTTCAGCATCTGATCCAGATCGGGCGTGCCAATGTCCTCGGCGCGCAAACCGTCGGTGATGCTGGCGGATGGGCGGCGGGTGATGGCGCGGGAAAACTCAAAGGTCGGGTCGGTCATGTTTGATCTCGCTTGTTCAAAGGGATTGCGCAGAGTTGGGCGCGTGAATGTCGATCAGGGTCGGACCGCGTGCATTGCGTGCTGCGCGCAATGTGCCTGCGAGGTCGCCGGGATCGCAGCGCCAGAATGGCATCCCGCAGGATCGGGCGACGTGCTCAAAGTCAGGCGGAGTCGGGTCACAGCCCACCACCGTCACGTCGGCGTCCTGCATCGATGTCGCAATCTCCTGATACCCATGGTTGTTCCAGATCACGAAACTGATGGGCAGGTTTTCATCCACCGCGCACATCAGCTCGGGCAGGCTGAACTGCGCGCCACCATCGCCGGTGATGCAAATAACCGGGGCGGTCGGGTCTGCCAACGCGGCCCCGATCGCCGCCGGAATCCCGTAACCCAGCGCGCCGAACCCGGTTGCGGCGTTGAACCAGCCGCCGGGTCGGTCGTGGTCGTAATAGAGGTTCCCGGCATAGATCGGCTGTGCTGAATCTCCGACAAGGATCGCAGCAGGGATAGTGTCCCGGATCGTGTTCAGAACGCTATTTAACGCCTGCATCTCCGGGCCGATTTCGGCAAAGGCAGCGCACCGGGTTTGATCGGCGCGTGCGGCCCCGTTCCGGTCAACGTCAAAGTCCTTTAGATGCGTGTTCAACACCGTCAGCGCTTGGGTGGCGTCGCCAAGGATCGAGATTTCGGCGGGATGGCGGGCCAGTTGATCGGGGCACAGGTCGATGCGGATCAGGCGGTGCAGCTTGGGCATCTGCCCGGTGGCATACATGTCGTAATCGGTCGGCCCAAGCTCGGTGCCGATGGCCAGAACCATATCGGACGCGTCGATCAGATCGCGCACCGCGCCAAGGCTCGGGCTGGCAGGAACGCCCAACGGATGAGCGTGCAGGACACCGCGCGCATTTACGGTTTGGACGACGGGCGCATCAAGTTTCTCAGCCAGCTCGCGCAACGCCAGTGCCGCCGCCCGCGCGCCACCGCCCGCCAGAATGACAGGGTTGCGGGCAGTGTGCAAAAGATCAGCCGCGCGCGCAATCTGATCTGCGTCCAACGCACGCGGGGGCGCCGGAGATGGGGCAGGGGTGTCGGTTGTCATGTCCTGCCCAGCCACGTCCAGCGGGATTTCGATATGAGCCGGTCCAGGCCGCGCGGTCTGGAATGCAGCGAAGGCCTTATCCACGGCGTCAGCAAGCGCGCCCGGTGTCTCGACCCGTTCAGACACCAAAGCGACGGTGCGCGCCAAGGCTTGCTGATCGGGCAACTCGTGCAAATGACCCAAACCCTTGCCAAGCCCGGGGAGGGCATTCACGCCCGACACCACCAGCATTGGCACACTGTCGGCGCGCGCTTGGCCCATCGCAGTCAGCGTGTTGGTCAGCCCCGGCCCGGTGATCACGAAGGCCACGCCGGGTTTGCCCGACACCCGTGCGTAGCCATCGGCCATGAACCCGGCGCCTTGTTCGTGGCGAGGGGTGATATGACGAATACCCGAAGCCGCCAGCCCGCGATACAGCTCGATCGTATGCACACCGGGGATGCCGAAGACACAGGTGATGCCACGGTTTTCCAGATCGGCGACAAGGGCTTCTCCGACACGGGTCATGCGGTTTCCAGTTGCAGTTGGGTGGCGTGTTGGATGATCCGTGTGCAGGCTGTGTCGAACGCGTCGTCATCGACGGTCAGCGCGATGCGCACCCACCCTTCCAGCGTGGTGCCAAAAGACGACCCCGGCATGACGGCGACACCCGCATGATCCAGCAAATGCAACGCATAGTCATGGCCGTTCAACCCGGTCGAGGACACATCGATCAGCGCAAACATGCCGGCTTGCGGTTGGTGCACTTTCAGATTGCAGCCTTGGCTTAGCCGGTGCTCAAGATGACGGGCGCGTGCGGCGAAACGGGTGCGCATCCCGTCCGCCACTTCCGATCCGTCGCACACGGCTTGCTCGGTCATGTCCGCGATGAAAGGCTGGTTGCCGAACAGCATGGTTTCCGACAGCGGCAACAGCGCCTCGGTAAAGGCTTGGGGGCCGATACACCAACCGCTGCGAAACCCCGGTGCCGCGTGCGATTTCGAGATCGAAGACACCACGATCACCCGATCCTCAAGATGCGGGCGTGACAGGGGCGAGATGAAGGTTTCACCGTCGAAGATCAGGTCTTCATACACCTCGTCCGAGATGATCCACAGGTCATGCTCCAGGGCCAGCTTGCCAATCGCGTCAATGTCGTCGGCGGTCAGGATCGACCCGGTGGGGTTGTGTGGCGTCGTCAGCAGGATGGCACGGGTTCTGGGTGTGATACGGGCGGCAAGGTCATCTGCGGCCAGCCGAAACCCGTTTTCGGGGTGCAGTGGCACGGGCACCATATCGGCACCGCTGGCGCGGATCACGCCTTCATAGGTTGCATACATCGGATCGCCCACCAAAACGTCGCACCCGGTGTCGGCAATGCCCATAAACACGGCAAACAGCGCGGTTTGCGTGCCGGGAAAGCACATCACCTGATCGGCGTTGATCGCGCGGCCCGTTCGTTGCGAATAACGCTCGGACAGGGCGGCCCGCAACTTCGGCTCCCCCCGCCCATCGGAATACCCCGTGCGACCGGCGTGCATCGCCGCCGTTGCCGCTTCGATCAAAGCCGGCGGGGTGGGGACGTCCGGTTCGCCAATTGTCAGTTCGATGATGTCACGTCCCTGCGCGCGCAGGGCTTTCGCCTTGACGTGAACCTCCCACTTCGCGCCACCCAATCCTGCGAGGCGCTGGATGATATCTGCATGTCTCATGACGGGTTTCCTGTTTCCTGCAAATCAATTCCGATGATCGCGCCGACCGATTGCAGCCCGATTTTGGGCAGCTCTCCCGGTTCAAACGCATTTGGCAGCGCGCCGCCTTCCATCCAAAGCCCGTCAATCACCGCGTTACAGGCAATCGCCAGATGTCTCAACCGGGCGGGGGGTGCGACCAATTCCGCCTCGGCCAATGCGTCGGCAATCAACCCTTCCAGCCGGTCGCGGAAATCGTGATAGGTCTGTTCGTGGATCTGCCGCATCCGGGGGTCTTCGCGCACCTTATTCAGAAAACTCGCCCACAGGGACACAGAGGCCGGATCGACCACCGGTGGGTTCAAACCCGCCGCCACGAAGGCCGCCAACCGCACACTGGCCGTCGCGCCATCGGGCACGTTTGGCGCGGCGGTCAGATTTGTCATATGGCTCATGTGAAACGCATAGGCGGCGGATATCAGGTCTTCCTTTGACGAGAAATAGTGCCGGATCAGACCCTGCGTGACATCCGCCCGTTCCGCGATCGCGCGCACTGTCGCCCCCCGCACGCCACGCTCGGCGATCAGGGCAAGGGCGGCCAGGATCAACGCTTCTTTGCGTTGCTCGGCAGGTTCGCGCCTGAACTTGGGATGGCTTTGTGTCACCTGAGATCTCAGCCTTGCTAATTATACGCTTGCATAATTGCGGAAATCGCGGCTTACTACAAGCCGGAAATCGGGGAACGATGATGGCGATGCCGGATATGACGGCCAGAGAAGTACAGGCACCAGCCGAAGACACCGAGGCCATTCGGGTGACAGATCTGCACAAGTCCTTTGGGACGCTTGAGGTGCTGAAAGGTGTTTCGCTGACTGCCCACAAGGGCGATGTCGTGGCGATTATCGGCGGCAGCGGGTCGGGCAAATCGACCTTCCTGCGCTGTATCAACTTTCTGGAAACCCCAAGCTCCGGTCAGATTGTCATCAGTGGGGAAGAGGTCGTGATGCGTCCCGACGGCACCCCCGTCAAGCGGCGCCAGATCGAACGTATCCGCACGCGTCTGGGCATGGTGTTTCAGGCCTTCAACCTGTGGACCCACCGCACGCTTCTGGAAAACGTGATCGAAGTGCCGGTGCATGTGTTGAAAGTGCCGCGCGACAAGGCGATTGAACGCGCGAAAGAGCTGCTGGAGCGGGTCGGGCTGGGCGACAAGGCGGACACGTTCCCGTCATACCTGTCCGGTGGGCAGCAACAGCGGGCCGCGATTGCCCGCGCGCTGGCCGTCGATCCAAGTGTTATGCTGTTTGACGAACCCACCAGCGCACTGGACCCGGAACTGGTCGGCGAGGTTCTGACTGTGATCCGCGATCTGGCGGCCGAAGGGCGCACGATGCTTCTGGTCACGCACGAGATGAAGTTTGCCCGCGAAGTGGCAACGCATGTCGTGTATCTTTTTGAAGGACGGATTGAAGAGGAAGGCCCCCCGGCCGAAGTCTTCGGCAATCCGAAATCCGCACGGCTGCAACAATTCCTGAAAACAGTCGGCTAATAACCATGAAACCAACCAACGGGAGACGACACATGAAACTCAAGACATTGCTGGCCGCTGGCCTGGCCTCGACCTTGCTGGCCGCTGGTGCTGCATCCGCCCAAGAGGTCAAGATCGGCATCGCCGCAGAACCCTATCCGCCCTTCGCCTCGCTTGATGCGTCCGGCAACTGGGTCGGCTGGGAAGTCGAAATCATCGGTGCGGTTTGCGCTGCCGCCGAGCTGGATTGCGTGATCACACCCGTGGCGTGGGACGGGATCATCCCGTCGCTGACCGGACAGCAGATCGACGCAATCATGGCGTCCATGTCGATCACCGAAGAACGCATGAAAACCATTGATTTCAGCGATCCTTACTACAACACGCCTGCCGTGATCGTGGCGGACAAGTCGATGGACATCGAGCCGACACCGGAATCGCTTGCCGGCAAGATCGTTGGTATTCAGGCGTCGACCATCCACCAGACCTATGCCAACACCTATTTCGGGGATGCCGCCGAAATCCGGGTCTATCAGACCCAGGACGAGGCCAATCAGGATCTTGTTGCAGGCCGGATTGATGCCACGCAGGCTGACAGCATTGCCATGGCGGATTTCGTCAACTCTGACGCCGGTCAATGCTGTGAAATCAAAGGCGCAGTTGCCAATGATGAAGCCATCCTGGGCAAAGGCGTGGGCGCCGGCGTGCGCAAGGGTGACGATGCGCTGCGTGAAAGCCTGAACGCCGGGATCGCGGCTATCCTTGCCGATGGTACCCATGCCGAGATCACGTCGCGTTACTTCACGACCAGCATCTATAGCGAGTAAGCCCTGCCTTGGAACTGATCCTCGACTCGCTGGGCCTGGCCAAAAGCGCAGAATTGTTGTCGCTCAGCCCTCCGGGGTGGGGCGGCAACCTTCTGCGGGGCCTGGCCAATTCGCTACAGATCGCCTTTGGGGCGTTCGGGTTCGGATTGGTGATCGGGCTGTTTGGCGCGTCGGGCAAACTCTATGGCGGGGTGGTCGTTCGTGATCTCCTCGCCATTTACACGACGGTGATCCGGGCGGTGCCCGAGTTGGTGTTGATCCTGATCCTTTATTACGTTGGCACGGACCTGATCAATCAGGCCTCCAGCGCGTTGGGATATGGCCGCGTTGAAATCAGCGGGGTGGTGGCCGGGATCTGGGTCTTGGGCATCGTCCAGGGGGCTTATGCGACCGAGGTGCTGCGCGGTGCCATTCAAGCGATTCCGCATGGGCAGATCGAGGCCGCGCGGGCCTTTGGTATGCCGCCCTTTATGCTGATGCGCCGGGTGACAATCCCGGCGATGATGTCTTTTGCCACGCCCGGACTGGCCAACCTTTGGCTGATCGCCACCAAGGACACCGCGCTTCTGGCCATTGTGGGCTTTAGCGAGTTGACGTTGGAGACGCGACAGGCGGCGTCCAGCACCCGCGCCTATTTCACCTTTTTTCTGGCGGCAGGCGCACTTTACATGATCGTGACCCTGTTTTCCGGCGCGATCTTTGCGCGGATCGAAAAATGGGCGCGCCGTGGTCAGCCCTCGTTGCGGGGGGCGGGAAAATGACGGGATGGCGCAGCCTGATGCAGCCGCACAGAATTGTGCTGATGGCACTGTTTGCCGGGTTGGTGATCTGGTGCGCGGTTTCGCTGCGCTGGGACTGGATCCCGGAGTACGCACCGTTGGCCGTTGAAGGCGCGTGGCGGACGATCTGGATCCTGGTCGTGACCACCGTTGCCGGATTTCTTCTGGCCATCCCCTTGGGCCTCGCGCAGGCGGTTGGGCCATGGTATCTGTCCGCGCCCGCCAAGACCTTTTGCACCATCATTCGCGGAACACCGCTTCTGTTGCAAATCTGGCTGCTTTATTACGGGTTGGGGTCGCTGTTCCCGCAAATCCCGTGGATCCGTGGCAGCGAGCTGTGGCCTTATCTGCGTCAGGCCTGGCCCTATGCGGTGCTGGCGCTGACCCTGTCTTACGCAGGCTATGAAGGCGAGGTGATGCGCGGCGCGTTTGCGGGCGTCAACAAGGGGCAGTTGGAAGCCGCCAACGCCTTCGGGATGCCGCGTTTCACCATGTTTCGTCGGATCTGGCTGCCGCAGGCGATCCGCAATGTCCTGCCCACATTGGGCGGAGAGACCATCCTGCAACTGAAAGCCACGCCACTGGTCGCAACGATCACGGTGGTCGAGATTTATTCAGTCTCGTCCCGTGTGCGGTCGGACACGTTCATCGTTTACGAGCCTTTGCTGCTGCTGGCGGTGTTTTACATGATCATCGCCGGGATCATCGCGCTGTTGTTTCGGCGGTTCGAACTCAAGACCGGCAGTCGGGCTTAGACGCGGATTGCAGCCAGTGCTTCCAAGGCATTGTCCAAAACTTCAGCGTTGTTGGCGTCCATCATCATCATGTGGCTGTTGCCGGGTGTAAACGCGGACACACCAAGGAAACGCACAGTCTCCGCAGCCTGCGCAAACCGTTCCCAGCCGCGCGCGCGTGTCTGCCAGTCCGGGTTGGTATCAAGGAAATCACCGGCGCAGATCACGATGGGTTGCTTGGATGCGTGGTCCGCGTCACCCGGCAGGCTGGAGGGTTCAATCGCGATGATCCCCTCGAACAGGTCCGGGGCCGTGGACCGCGCGTCAAATGTGACCTCGGCCCCCTGGCTATGGCAGATGACCATCGCCGGACCTGTCCGGTTCAACACCGCCAGAAGGGCTGCGGATTGAAGCGAGGTGGTGCCCAACCAGCGCGGCACGAAGCACCGGGCGAATGCTTCGAACTGGTTCACCGGAAAAAGCTGTCCGGGGAAGGGGGTGCGCGTGGCAAAGCCGCTGGGGGGACCGATGCGGAACAAGGTCCACGCCTCGTCCAGACTGCGCAGGAAGGGATCGCCCTCCCACAGTCCCGGTGCAAACCCCGCGCGTCCCCGTTCGACATTGTCGACCACATGCACCTCGTATCCGCGCGCAAGCAGCAGGTGCAGCCATCCCGGTCGCCCGTCCGGCGTGGTCTCCCAACAACTGCCCGACAGGCCGCCACCATGGACCAGCACCACCGGCGGGCCGGGGCAGCGGTCTTGTGGCACGAAATACTGAACATAGGCGTGTTCGACGGCGAAATATCCGCGCGGATCGACGGTGAAGGACACGCTGCGGGTAAACTGCACCTCGCGCGGGGTGCCTTCGGTCACGTGCCGCAGACGCCCGCCCACGGTGTAAGAGCCGAAATCTTTCAGGGCGTAGCTCACGGTGCGGTCCTTGGGATGTGCCAAGCGCCGCGCCACCATGATCGGGGGCGCGGCCCGTCGGGTCAGTTGAGGTCGGTCAGATCCTGATATTCGCGATAATCGGCTGCATAGGCGCGGTAGCTGTCGATCACCCGCTTGAACATCTCGTCCTCGGCGGATTTCTCGGCATAGACCTCGTCGGCAGCAGCGCGCAGAGCATCCATCACGCTGTCTGGCAGGCGTGCGACATTCACACCATTGGCGCGGAAGCCCTCCAACACCTCGCTTTGCGCGCCAGCGGCGGACCCCAGTGCATACAGGTTGGCATCGGCACAGGACACTTCGATTGCGGTGCGCTGGCTGTCGGTCAACCCATCCCATTTATCCTTGTTCATGTAAAACTCGATAAAGCCCGCCGGTTGGTGCCAGCCGGGGAAATAATAGTTCTTCGCCACCTTGTCGAAGCCCAGAAGTTTATCGACCAGCGGGAAACTTAACTCGGTCGCGTCCAGCCGTCCGGTTTCCAGTGATGTGGAAATCTCACCGGTGGGCAGGGACATGGCATTGGCCCCCAGTTTGGCCAGGATGTCGCCGCCCAGCCCGCCGATGCGGATGTTCAGCCCTTGCAGGTCTTCGGGTGTGTTGATCTCTTTCGTGTACCAGCCGCCCGCTTCGGACAGGATCACGCCGCAGGCCATGGGCACGAGGTTGTAGGGGGCATAAATCTCGCGCCACAGCTCAAGCCCGCCGCCATGCTGCAACCAGCTGATATAGGACAGCGGATCGCCCCCGAATGGCACCGACCCGAACAGCGCGGCGGCTGGTTCCTTGCCGCTGGCGTAGGCGGCAAACGACCAGCCTGCATCAATTGCGCCGACGCTGACATTGTCGAAAATCTCGAACGGCGGAGACATCTCACCGGCCAGAAGATACTTGAACTCGACCTCGCCTCCGGTCAGGGCCGAGACATTCGCCACGAACCGTTTGGCGGTCGGGTCCAGCACTGGCAAGCCGCCAAAGGCGCTTTGCAGGTTGAATGTCTCGGCCGTTGCGCTTGATGCGACAAGGGTGGCGACGGTGGCCAGCATGTAGGTCGTTTTCATAAGGGTCCTCCCATTAATATGACGTCAGGCCGGTGATCAAACCGGGAAACAGGATCAGCAGCACCAGCACCAGCACCTGCAATGCGATGAAGGGCAGGACGCCGCGATAGATTTGCGGTGTCGTCAACGCCTCGCCCGCCGCGCCGCGCAGATAGAACAGCGAAAAGCCAAACGGCGGGGTCAGAAACGAGGTTTGCAGGTTTACAGCGACCAAAATACCGAACCAGATCAGAAGTGTATCGCCCGTCAGCCCATTACCGAAATCCAGCCCCGCCACGATGGGCGCAAAGATGGGCATGAGGATAAGCGTTATTTCCAGCCAGTCCAGCACGAAGCCCAGAAGGAAGATCGCGGCCATCACCACTGCCAGAACCGTGTAGGGTCCGGTGCCGAAGGCGGTGATGCCCGCTTCGACCAGATCATCACCGCCGATGCCTTTGAACACGGCGGAAAAGCAGGTGGCGCCAATCATCACGAACAGCACAACTGAAGTGGTGGTGACGGTGCGGCTGGCGGCCTCCATCAGCATGGCGAAGCTGAACTTGCGGTATAGCACGGTGATCAGGACCGCGCCGAATGCGCCAAGGCCGCTGGCCTCGGTCGGGGTGGCCAGCCCCGCGACGATCGAGCCGAGGACCGATATGACCAGCCCCAGAAGCGGCGCGAGGTCAAAGATCAGACGCAGCAATGAGATGCGGGTCTGCCGGGGTTGCGCGGGCAACCCCCGCGCGCGCCAGATGATGTAGGCGCCATAGGCCAGCACCAGCAAAAGACCCGGCCCGATGGCCCCAGCAAACATGTCAGGCACCGGGGTTTGCAACTGGTCGCCCAGCACGATCAGCATGACCGAGGGTGGGATCAGGATGGCCAATGTGCCGGATGCCGCGATCAACCCCGCCGAGGTTGGCTTGTCATAGCCGACTTCCTCTAACCGGGGCAGGGCGAGCAGGGCCAACAGCACAACCGACGCGCCGACAATGCCGGATGAGGCCGCCAGCAAGACCCCGATCACGAGGACCGAAAACCCCATACCTGCCGCACTGCCGCCCAAGGCCCGCTGCGCGGCCTTCAGCGAGCGTTCGGCGGCGCCCGAAATTTCCAGGATCAGCCCCATGAAGATGAACATAGGCACCGCGACCAGTAGCCAGTTGGACAGGACATTGGCGTAAATCCGGCTGATCAGCAGGTTGAAATAGGCAATCGGCAGGTCGGACAGAAGGATGAACAACGCGGCGGACCCTGCCAGCACCATGCCGACGCGATAACCGGCGAAGATCGCCGTCAGGGTCAGACCCGCCATCGCGAGGGGCAGAAAACTGTCGATCATCTGCTGGCCCGGATCAGGCGGATGGTTTCGATCAGGATCGCCACGGCCAACAGCGTCAATCCGAGCGGCAGCACCGCCTTGATCAGCCAAAGGTCGTTCAACCCGCCATTGCGCCCACCTTCATCCGATGCCCATGCGCGCATCATGAAGGACCATGCGGCGGGAAGCCCCAAGGCGAAGAACGGCACTGCGAAGATCAGGTTGCCCACCAGATCAATGCGCGCTTTCGTCCGGTTGCTGCGGTTTTGGTACAGGAAATCCACCCGCACATGCTTGTTTGCCTGCCAGACAAGCCCGGCGGGGATCAGCCCTATGATGACCAGCAGATGCCATTGGATATCGAGCAGAGAGTTCAGCGTGATGGCCTTTCCCAACAGGGGCACGGCCCTCATGAAGCTCAGGATCGGGTTGATGTCGAATGTGCTGAACACCACCTGCACAACAATCCCGCTCATCATCGCGATCAACGCGATGGCCAAGGCCTTCATCATGGCTGACTTCAGACGTTCCAACAGGCTCCCCCCAACTTGGGTCACAGGGAACGATAAATTTTCAGAAGGCGCAATGCCAGCCTGCGGAACTGTTGGGTCGAATGGAGCAGGCGTACCGAGAGAGCGTCACAATTATAGAACAGGCAGCGCAATAAGGGGCTGTCAATGATCCACCTCAGTTTGACCTGCGCTGGCGCGTGCAAATTTCACTGTGGCACAGCACCTTCCGCAACCTTTGGGCGCGCGGCATGGGCAAGTGTGCGCTTCTCGGATGGGGGTCCCATGAAAGTGAAAGAATATCTTAAGATTGAAAGCGCGACGCATATCAGCCGCTCCGAGGTCGGGCGGCTGGGAACCGCCATCATCTTCGTTGTCGGGGTGATGATCTATACCGGTGCGCGGTTTGCGCATGTGGATCAGCTTTACCTGTTGGTCGCTGCCGCCGTTATCGGTGCTTACATGGCGATGAATATCGGTGCCAATGACGTGGCCAACAATGTCGGCCCCGCCGTCGGCTCTTTTGCGCTGAGCCTGACGGGCGCAATCGTGATCGCGGCACTGTTTGAAGCCGCAGGCGCCATCATCGCGGGCGGAGACGTGGTTTCGACCGTGAAGAAAGGCATTATCGACCCCGCCGACGTGCCCGACCCGGATGTCTTTATCTGGGTAATGATGGGGGCTTTGATCGGGGCTGCCCTTTGGCTGAATGCCGCCACATGGTTGGGCGCGCCGGTGTCGACCACCCATGCCATCGTGGGCGGCGTGATGGGTGCGGGGATCGCTGCGGTGGGCTGGGATGTCGTCAACTGGGATTCGATGGGCAAAATCGCCCTGAGCTGGGTGATCTCACCCGTGACCGGGGGCGTCATCGCCGCATTGTTTCTGTATGCGCTGAAAAAGATGATCTTTTTCAAACCGCAACCTGTGGAAGCCGCTCGAAAAGTTGTTCCTTTCATGATCGGTATCATGGCCTGGGCCTTCACCACCTATATCGCGCTGAAAGGGATCAAGAGCCTGATCAAGATCGACTTCACCAACGCCATTCTGATCGGATTGGTCGTGGGGTTGGTTGCTATCGTTGTTGTTCGCCCGATGATCAACAAGGTCGCACCCACGCTGCCAGACACACGCGAGGGGGTGAACAAACTTTTTACCACGCCGCTGATCATCTCGGCAGCTCTTCTGAGCTTTGCACATGGCGCAAATGATGTGGCGAATGCCGTCGGCCCGCTGGCCGGAGTGGTCGATGCTCTGACAAATACGCAAGGCGGTGCGTCCAAGGTGGCGATCCCGCTTTGGGTGATGGTGATCGGTGCGCTTGGAATCTCGGTCGGTCTGGCATTGTTTGGGCCGAAGCTGATCCGCACCGTTGGGTCAGAGATCACCGAACTGGATCGGTCGCGTGCCTTTTGTATTGCGCTCGCTGCTGCCATCACAGTGATCATCGCCAGCCAACTTGGGATGCCGATCAGCTCGACCCATGTGGCGTTGGGAGCTGTTTTCGGCGTCGGCTTTTTGCGCGAATTTCTGGAAACCCGGATGAGCAAAGTGGTCGAGGAGGTGTTGATCCAACACCGGGGCGAACAGGATTTCGCCACCGTCGAACAGGTGCTGATGTCTTTTCAGAACGCACCGCCTGAGGACAAGTTGCGTATTCTGGAAAAGCTGAAGAAAATGGGGCCAGATGCGGTGATTGACGCCGCCGAACGCAAGATGCTTCAAAAGGCGTTGAAGCGCCAATTGGTGCACCGCGCATCGCTTTTGAAGATCGTGTCGGCATGGATCATTACCGTGCCGGTTTCTGCGGTGCTTGCGGCCATGTTCTATTTCGTGCTGCGCGGCATGATGCTGCCATAGGAGTGGGCACCTCAAGATGATGAAGAAATCCCTTTTGCCGGTCATCCTTTTGGTGCTTGGCTTTGGCTTTTGGCTTAGCCGCGATTTTCAAGAGATCGCCGCCGGCGTCGCGATCTTCCTGTTCGGCATGTTGATGCTGGAAGACGGCTTCAAGCTGTTCAGCGGCGGCTTTTTGGAAACCGTGCTTGAAAAGACAACAGGCTCGGTCGCCAAATCCATGGGGTTTGGCATCCTGTCGACCACGATCATGCAATCCAGTTCGCTGGTGTCGGTGATCACCATCTCGTTTCTGTCCGCTGGCCTGATTTCGCTGATTGCAGGGGTCGGGATCATCTTTGGTGCCAATATCGGCACCACAACGGGGGCGTGGCTGGTGGCGGGCTTCGGGCTGAAAGTGAACATCGCGTCCTATGCGTTGCCAATGTTGGCCATCGCCATTGTGCTGGTGTTCCAGAAAAACAAGTATCTGCGCGGCGCAGGGTTGGTCCTTGCCGGGCTGGGGTTCCTGTTTCTGGGCATTCACTACATGAAAGAGGGGTTCGAGTCGTTCAAAGACCAGTTCGACCTGACCCGATTTGCCATGACCGGGCTTCTGGGGCTGCTGGTTTATACGCTGGTCGGGGCAGCGGCGACCGTGGTCATGCAGTCCAGCCACGCCACGATGACGCTGATCATTACCGCGCTGGCGGCAGGGCAGATTTCCTATGAGAACGCGCTGGCGCTTGCAATCGGGGCCAATATCGGCACCACCATCACTGCGATTATCGGATCTTTCACGGCGAATTATCAGGGCAAACGCCTGGCTCTGGCTCATCTGATCTTCAACCTCGTGACTGCGGGGGTTGCGCTGGTGTTCATTGGGCCAATCCGTCAGAGCGTCGATCTCGTCTCGGCCGGAGTTGGTATAGCGGACACGGATTTCGCCCTGAAACTGGCGGTATTCCATACGATCTTCAACACGCTGGGGGTCGTGTTGATGCTGCCGCTTTTGAACCGTTTGATCCGCTTTCTGGAACGTGTGATCACGCCGCCAGAGGAAGACTTGAGCCAGCCCAAATATCTGTCCGAAGCGGTGGACGAATTTCCGCAGACCGTCGAGGTCGCCATGCGGCGCGAGGTCAAACACCTTTATGACAACGCCGTGGAATTGATCTTGCACGGGCTAAACCTGCACCGCGATGAGGTGTTTGCCTCGAAAGACATCGCCGCAACCGTTCGAGCCAGTCGCAAACCGGTCGAATTTGACATCGACGAACGGTATGAGGCGCGGGTCAAGACGCTCTATTCCGCGATTGTCGAGTTCGCCACGCGCATCGGGTCAAAGGACATGCCGGCGGATGTGATGGATGACATCTATACGCTGCGGGATGTGGCTGGGCGGATCGTCCGGGCCGTAAAGGCGGTCAAGCATTTGCGTCGCAACGTCAACCGCTACACGGTGCGCCGGCAGGGGGCCGCGACCGATCTCTATAACCAGCTTCGCACCGAAATCGCGCGCATCCTTGTCGAAATTCGACAACTGGATCTGGCAGACCCCGACGACCGCTCAAGCCTGTGGCTGGATCAGGAGAGGATGCAAGTAGAAACCGACGGACGCGAGACAAACACACGGATCGAGGCATTGATCCGCCAACGCGAGCTGGATGCGTCGGTCGCGACTTCGTTTCTGAACGATTCCAGCTATGCCTATTCGGCGATGCGCGATCTGCTTGGGGCCGCGCGGGCGTATTATATTGAAAGCGAGGACGCCATGGCCGAGGTCGAACGCATTCTCGCGCTTGATGATGACGAACTGATGGCCATCGTCCGGGACGCGATCAACGACAAACAGAAGGATATGGCGCAATGATTATAGATGGCAGTTACAGGCCCAGACCCATTGGGCCATATCATGTGCTGTCGCAACCAGGGGGCCACCATGGGACTTGAAAATAGCGTTGAGAAACTCGACAAATATTACGCTCGGCTTGAGCAAGGGAAGGCGCAGAAGATCAAGCCATCCCATGTCGACAAGATATTGTCGAAACTTGAGGCGAAAGCCCGATTGCTTCAGGCAGAACTTGATGAGACGACGAAGTCATCGAAAAAAGAACGGCTGGCGACAAAACTCGATATGGTGCGCGAGCAGCAGAAGCGCGCGCGCTGGCTGAAAGACAAGATCGGCGATGCCTGAGGGCATTATCTGACGTCTGGCCAACTCCGTGCTGATCGCGTGGGGCCGTCCGGGTCAGCGCATTTTGTAGGGCGCAAGACTGGCCGAGAAGACCTCGATAAACTCAAGCGAGATCATTGAGGGCTGTTTCAGCGTCGGACGCACCAGCGATAACCGATGCGGAATGGCGGGCGTGAAAGGGCGATGATCCAGGCCCTGACCCACATATTTTGCCGCATCCAACGCGCTGACAACCGAGACACCGATCCCTTGGCAAACCATCTCGCAGGCGGCGGTGAACTGTCGCGATTCCACCAGTGAATTTATGGTGGTGTTGGCTTTCTGAAAGGCTTCGTTCAGATCGCGAAAAAATGTGCTGTCTCGGCGTGTGTGGATCAGGTTTTCATCGGCCAGATCGCTTGGGCCGATCTGTTTGAGTGCTGCCAGTCGGTGCCCTGTCGGAAATACGCAGACGGTGCGGATGTCGATATTTTCACTTTCGACGGCGGGATGTCCTTCGAACCCGTCAGTGATGCCGAAATCATACTGTTCACCCACCATCCATTCCAGAATGCGTTCAGGGCGGTCCGGTTCCAGCGTGACGCTGACACCGGGGCGGTCGCGCAGGAATGCCGCCACGACGCCGGGCAGGTGGCTGGTCGCAAAACCGGGCAGGCAGGCAATGCGCAGATGCCCGGCCTTCTTTTCGGTGATGTTCTGGCTGGCTTCCGAGATTTGGTGCATCATTTCAAGCACCCGCCGGATGTCGGGCAGCAGAAACCGGACTTCCTGGGTCGGCACCAGTCGCCCGTCACGACGATTGAACAGGTCGAAGCCCAGAACCTCGCGCAGATCGGACAGAAGGCGACTCACCGCAGGTTGGCTGATGCCCAGTTCCAGCGCGCCGCGTGTCATGGAACCGTGATGTGTGACCGCCATAAGGGCCTCTAACTGGCGCAGGCGCAGCGAATGTGACATGCGATCTTCCTTCCGGGACAGGGGCAGCGTAGCAGTATAATGCTGTGTTATAAAACTGTTACATCAAATATTCTTGCATTATGCCATGTGGGATGTAACCCTTTTGCCAGACACGCGGTTCGGGTCGGGCAACTCGGCTGATCTGACTGCGTGCCACACCTGGGAAACGCACCGCAGCTGGTGCAAGGGAGGATGAAGTGAAAAAGCTCGTGTTTGGCGCAATTGCTGCCGCAACCACCGCGATGTCCCCAATCGGGGCCTCCGCGCAAACCGAAATTCAATTCTGGCACGCCTTTACCGGACGTCTTGGCGAGCTTGTGGCCGCGCAGGTCGAGGAGTTCAACGCAAGCCAGAGCGATTACAAAGTCGTCGCCAGCCACAAAGGTAACTATTCCGAGACGTTGAATGCCGGCATCGCGGCGTTCCGCGCTGGTGAACAACCTCATGTTCTGATGGTGTTCGAGGTTGGCACGGCGACCATGATGGCCGCCGAGGGCGCCATCAAGCCAGTCTATGAAGTAATGGCCGAAAGCGGGGCCGAATTTGACCCCGACGCCTATATCGGTGCTGTGAAAGGTTACTACACCACCACTGACGGTCAGATGCTATCGTTGCCGTTCAACTCGTCAACGCCCGTTCTGTGGGTGAACCGTGACGCGATGGAAGCGGCTGGTGTGGACCCTGACACAGACCTGTCCACGTGGCAAAACGTGGATTCGGTGCTTGAGCAACTTAAAGCGGGCGGTGAAGATTGCCCGCTGGTTACGGCTTGGCAAAGCTGGATCCATCTTGAAAACTTCTCGGCCTATCACGACGTGCCGTTTGCGACCAGGGATAACGGTTTCGCCGGGCTGGACACCGAGCTTGCGCTGAACGGCGAAGCTCAGGTGGCGCATTTGGCGAAGATGGGCGAATGGGCCAAGGATGGAGAGTTCGTCTATACCGGTCGCCGCAACGAAGGCGGTGCAAACTTCCGCGCCGGTGAGTGCGCATTGTTCACCGAAAGCTCGGCCGGTTACGCAGGCATCAAGGCCGAGGCAGAGTTTGCCTTCGACGTGCGTCCGCTGCCCTATTGGGAAGGTGTCGGAAATGCACCGCAGAACACCATCATCGGTGGTGCATCGCTTTGGGTCATGGAGGGCCACGAAGCCGAGGAATACAAGGGCGTGGGTGAATTCCTGTCCTTCCTGTCCTCGACCCCGGTTCAGGCAAAATGGCACCAGGATACCGGTTATCTGCCGATCACGGTTGCCGCTGGCGAAGCCACGAAAGAAGCTGGGTTCTATGAAGAAAACCCCGGCACCGATGTGGCCGTCAAACAGATGACAGCCAACCAGCCGACCGCCAATTCCAAAGGCATCCGTCTGGGATCGTTTGACCAGATCCGCGGCATCATCGACGAAGAGCTGGAAGGCATCTGGGCCGGTGACAAGACCGCGCAAGAGGCGATGGACAGTGCCAAGGAACGCGGCGACGCGCTGCTGCGCCGGTTCGAGCAAGCCAATATGTAAACCACGCATCAAAAGGGCGGGCCATCACGGCCCGTCTTTTCCGTTCCGGGGGATATGATGGAAAAACGCGTCACCTTTCGCGGCTGGCTTTTGCCCCTGTGCCTGATCGCGCCGCAGGTCATCATCTCGGCGGTGTTTTTCTTTTATCCGGCGGGGCAGGCAATCTGGCAGTCGCTGTTCATACCCGACCCGTTCGGGCTGTCGATGCAATATGTGGGTCTGGGCAATTTCGAATACCTGCTGTCGGACAGGTTTTATCGCGCGTCATTTGTGACGACGGGAATATTCTCGATCCTTGTGACCCTCGCCTCGATGATCCCGGCGTTGTTTCTGGCGGTGCTAGCGGATCGGTTGATCAAAGGGTCGGGCGTCTATCGCACGCTTCTGATCTGGCCCTACGCGGTCGCGCCTGCCGTGGCCGGTGTGCTGTGGCTCTTTATGTTCAACACCCGCGTGGGCGTCGTGTCTTGGTATCTGGGGCAGTTGGGATATGACTGGAACCATGTGCTGAATGGCAGCGAGGCGATGGGGCTGGTCGTCGTCGCCTCGGCCTGGGGGCGGATAAGTTATAACTTCCTGTTTTTCTTTGCCGCCCTGCAAGCCGTGCCCCGTTCGGTGATTGAAGCCGCAGCGATTGACGGCGCCCGTTTCTGGCGGCGCTTTTTCACCATCGTCTTGCCGCTTCTGTCGCCCACCACTTTTTTCCTCTTGGTGGTCAACGTGGTCTATTCCTTTTTCGAGACGTTCGGCGTGATCCACACCATCACCTCGGGTGGGCCGCAGCAATCGACGACGATCCTTGTCTATAAAGTCTTTTCGGACGGGTTCGTCGGCCAGGATCTCGGGTCAAGCTCGGCGCAGTCGGTGATCCTTCTGATCGTGGTCGGGCTGCTGACTGTGCTTCAGTTCAAGTTCGTCGAAAAAAGGGTGCACTACTGATGGCCCGCGACATACATGGCATGGTCGAAAAACGCGGGGTGGGGCTGTGGCTGACCCATCTGTTGATGATACTTGGCGTGTTGGTCATCTTCTTCCCGATCTGGCTGGCCTTCGTCGCTTCGACCGTCTCGCAACCCGAAATCGTGCGCCCCCCCATGCCGCTTTGGCCCGGCGATCAGTTCTTTGAAAACTACAAGGCGGCGCTGTTGTCGGGCGTGAATGTGCCGGTCGCGACGATGCTGTTCAACTCGCTGGTCATGGCGGTAGGGATCGCCGTGGGCAAGATCGTGATCTCGCTTCTGTCCGCCTTCGCCATCGTCTATTTTCGCTTTCCCGGCCGAACGTTCTTTTTCTGGATGATCTTCCTGACCCTGATGCTGCCGGTCGAGGTGCGGATCGTGCCGACCTACGAGGTCGTGGCGGGGTTCGGGATGCTGAACAGCTATTCCGGGCTGATCTTCCCGCTGATTGCGTCGGCGACGGCAACCTTCCTGTTTCGCCAGTTTTTCCTGACCATTCCCGATGAACTGGCCGAGGCCGCGCGCGTCGACGGTGCCCGCCCGATGCGGTTTTTCTGGGACATCGTCGTGCCGATGAGCCGCACGAACGTGGCTGCCCTGTTCGTGATCCTGTTCATCTATGGCTGGAACCAATACCTTTGGCCGCTGCTGATCACCACCGACCCGGAAATGAACACCATCGTCATGGGCATCAAGCAGATGTTCCCATCAGGCGATGATGTGGCGGATTGGCCGGTGATCATGGCGACCTCGATCCTTGCGATGGTCCCGCCGGTGATTGTCGTTGTGTCGATGCAGAAACTGTTCATCCGCGGCCTAGTAGATAGCGAGAAGTGATCCATGGCGACTGTCACGCTGAAAGATATCAAGAAAAGTTTCGGGTCCACCGATGTGATCCACGGCATCAGTGCGGAAATCGCCGATGGCGAGTTCATCGTGATTGTCGGCCCGTCGGGTTGTGGCAAGTCCACGCTGTTGCGCATGGTGGCGGGGCTTGAGACGGTCACCTCCGGCGAGGTGTTGATCGGGGGCGAACGCGCCAACGAGAAAGAGCCGATGGACCGCGATATCGCGATGGTGTTTCAAAACTACGCGCTTTATCCGCATATGTCGGTGGCGCAGAATATGGGCTATGGGCTGAAGATCGCCGGGCTGCCGAAGGACGAGATTTCGCGTAAGGTGCGTGAGGCGGCCGAGTTGTTGCAGCTAGAGGCGCTGCTGGATCGTCGCCCCAAGCAATTGTCAGGCGGTCAGCGTCAACGTGTGGCCATGGGCCGCGCCATTGTCCGCGAACCGGCTGTGTTCCTGTTTGACGAGCCGCTGTCGAACCTCGACGCCAAACTGCGCGTCCAGATGCGGTTGGAGATCAAGGAGCTGCAATCCAAACTGGGCATCACCGCGCTTTACGTGACCCATGATCAGGTCGAAGCCATGACCATGGCAGATCGTATGATTGTCATGAATGGTGGAGTGGCTGAACAGATCGGCACCCCGCTTGAGGTTTATGAAACGCCCCGAACGCTGTTCGCCGCGCAGTTTATCGGCAGTCCTGCGATGAACATTCTGGACGCAGAAGTGGTGGGCGGTGGGGTGCGGCTGGGCGATGCCATTGTTGTCAAGACCGACCATCAGGATGGTGCCGTGAAACTCGGCATCCGCCCCGAACACCTTGCGCCGGATGACAACGGCCCGCTTGCGCTGGCGGTGCAATTGTCCGAGCCGCTGGGGGCCAACACTTTACTGCATGGTCATCTTGAAGGCACAGGGGTCGCGTTTACCGCAAGCCTTCCCGGCGTGCATTTGACTCAAAACAAGGGGCAGGTGATGCGCCTGTCGGTTTTGCCCGACCATGCGCATCTGTTCGACCCCAAGACCCAGCTTCGGATCGACATGTAGGGCGTCACAATGGCGTTTCGACCGGCCAGATTGCGCGATAGCTGACGGCAAGGCGCGCCAGGTCATCGGCATGTATGTCATTGATCTGCCATGCCTTAACGGCCACGCCCAGTATCCGAGGCATCAACATCGGCCAGATCTGATTGTCCTCGGTGGTGAATTCGGACCAGAACGTGCCCTGCACGCCGATGATCTTGTCGGCCAACGCCGGATCGGGGACGGGATCCCAGTCGATCGTGTCGGCCAACGAGATGAAGGCGGCCCAACTGGCCCCCCAATCGTCGGGGTCAGCACTGTGCGCCATGTCCAGATAGACATGTTGGGCGGGCGTCATCACCACGTCATAGCCGGCCCGCGCCGCCTCCAGCCCCGGCCCTTGCCCGGTCCAGCTGAACAGGATGGCGCCATGCCCGATGCCGCCGTTCGACCCCTGCGCGGCTTCCTCCCACGCGGCGGGGCGCTGGCCGTTTCGCGCAACGATCCCTGCCAGTTTGGCGATGGTCCAGCCTTGCAGGTCTTGCGTTGTCTCTAACCCTTCTTCTGCCATAAGCGCGCGCGCTTTGGGGGACCCCATCCAGGTGTCTTTGGGCAGTTCATCGCAACCCAGATGCAGATGGCCGAACGGAAAAAGAGCGCCAACTTCCTTCGCGATAGCCTTCAACACCTCCCACGTTTTGGGCATGGCAGGGTTCACGCAATTGCCCTGATACCCCTGAACCGAAGTCTCTGGCCCGTTGTCCCCCGGATCACGTGTGTCGGGAAAGACCTGGGTGATGGTGATGGCGTGGGCGGGGGCTTCAATTTCCGGCATCACCTCGATATTCAGCGCCGCGGCATGGGCGATGATCGCGCGAGCGGTGTCCTTGGAATAGCTGCCGCCGGCTTCGATCGCTCCTGCGAACAGGGCCGGCAACAGATGGCCTTCACCACAGATTTCGGTCTTGCGCCAAAGCTCTGGATAGCTGTCGATTTGCAGCCGAAACGCCTCGTCATCCGCGAAATGCCAATGGAAGCGGTTCAGCTTCAACAGCGCCATCAGGTCCAGAAAATCCAGAATGGTTCTCGGCTGGTAATAGTGTCGGGCCGTGTCCAGATGCTGCCCGCGCCAGCCGAACCGGGGGGCGTCCGTGATCACACCACAGGGAAGCCGCCCGGCCTGCATCAGCGTTAGCAGCGTGATCCCGGCATAAAACCGGCCGCCATAGCTGCCCGCAGTGATGTGAATGGAGTTTGGCGTGATCTCCAGCTGATAGGCGTCCAAGTCCATGTCAGCGGTCGCGATCTTGACGGGGAAACGCCCGTCGAAACGCCACCCCCGTCGCGTGGCCAGATCGGCAACGGCATTCAGCGCCTTGTCGGCACACTGCACGCCGGTCACAACGACCGTTCCGCCGCTTGGAACCCAGTTCTGCGGTTGCGGCACAAGGGGCAAGCCGTCAAAGGGGCCAAGGTCGGGCAGGGCGGGCGGCACGCAGCCCAAGGGCTGATAGGGCAGGTCGATCACCTCGTCCCGCGTGCGCAGATAGGGGCCGAGTGGCAACCATGCCCGGTTCGTCGCCCTGTGCCCATGGGTGTATTCCACCACCACGTCATGCGGTTGCCCGGCTTTCAGATCGGGCAGAGCAACCTCGGTGAAACTTCCCTTGCCGCGCAGCCGTTCACCGCCTTCTGTGGCTGTCATCGGCGACATGCCGGAAAAACAGAAGATCGGGGCCGAAAGGTCCCGATCCGAAGTGAGGGTGCAGATTATTTGTGCGCCGTCGAGGCGACAGGCGTAATCCATGTCAATCCAATCTCAGTTCAGACACAAAGTCATAGATATCAGAGCGATAAAGGCCGCTTGTAAACTCGATCGGGCGACCGGTGCCCAGGTATCCTGTGCGTTCGATTTTCAGGACGGCAGCACCTTCGGGCAGGCGGAACATCTGCGCGTCCGTGGTGGTCAGGTTGGTTGCCGTGACCCGCTGAATGGCGCGGGTGGGCGCCTGGCCCGTCTTGCGCAACAAAGCATATAGCGACACGTCGATCTGTTCGGGATGGGGCAGGATATCTCCTGGCAAGGACGAGCGTTCCAGAGCCATTGGTGTCCCGCTGGCACTGCGCAACCGGTCGATGCGGGCCACCCGGTCGCTGGCGGACAGACCCAGCGACATCATTTCTTGGCTGGTGGGGCGGAACAGTCCCAGCGACAGGGTTTCGCTGGTCGAGGTCATACCACGCGCCTGCATGTTCTCGGTAAACGACACGAGCGAGGACAGCGACTGCTCTAACTTGGGCGCGGCGGCGCGGACGAACGATCCGGCACCCTGCCGCTGCTCGATCAACCCGTCCTCGACCAGTTTCGCGATCGCCTTGCGGACGGTGACGCGGCTGACATCGGCGGCGTCGGCCAGATCCCGTTCCGGCGGCAATTGATCGTCCGGGGCCAGATCGCCTGATTGGATCGCGGCACGGATATGGCGGTGCAATTGCAGGTAACGCGGGCCACGGCCCGGTTGAAACCATGCGGTTGGAGAGAGCCAGTGAAACGGCGCTTGCATGAGATTTCCACTCTGTTTGGTATGTAAAAGTAATACCAAAACAATCAGAATGGCAACAGACAATTCTTGCTATGCCCGGAAATACCACCGTAAAATATTGATTTTATGCAAGAACAGGCGTAATCGGAAAATTTGGTATTATAATGGTAGTCAAAAAAGGTCTGTAATGATAAAAATTGGTATACGCTCCGATTCGCTTGGGGTGCCACTGGGGGAAATCAATGGCAGACGTGATGCACGCTGAAGGTTCTGCGGCCAGCAAACGGGCGCGTAAATCCATTTCTGAAAGCCTTTTCGCGTGGCTTCTTGTCGGGCCAGCCATGATCTTCATCGCGGTGATCGTCGCCTGGCCATTGGCCGAAACCATCCGGCTGTCCTTCATGGAAGCCGGATTGGGTGGTGAAAAATTTATCGGGTTGGCCAACTATGAAGACCTTGCCGGCAGCCGGAAGTTCCACCAGACCATCGTTCGCACCTTCTATTGGATGTTCCTGTCGGTCGCCTTGAAGCTTGTGCTTGGACTGATCGGCGCGACGCTTCTGAACGCAGCCATTCCGGGGCGGGCGCTGTTCCGGGTGCTGGTCATGCCGCCCTGGGTCATTCCGATCGCCATCGGCTGTATTGGCTGGCTGTGGCTCTACAACGGCTATTTCGGGGTGTTGTCTGGGGTGATGATGCGTCTTGGCATCACCGATGTGCCGTTCGAATTCCTCGCTCAGAAGCAATCGGCGTTCTATTCCGCCATTGCCACAGATGTCTGGGTCGGTGTCCCAATGGTCACACTGTTCTTTCTGGCCGCCATGCAGGGCGTCAGCCGCGACCTGTACGAAGCGGCATGGGTCGACGGAGCAGGGCGCTGGTATCGCTTCCGCCGCATCACCATCCCGCAAATCATGCCGGTGATCGTGTCGATGTCGCTGCTGTCCGCCATCTTCACCTTCAACAGTTTCGAGATCATCTGGATCCTGACCGAAGGTGGCCCGCGCGGGGCGACAACCACGTTGATCGTCGATACCTACAAGACCGCCATCGGCAATTACAAGTTTGGCGAAGGGTCTGCCCGTGCGGTGATCATCGTGCTGCTGCTCGGCCTGTTCTCACTCGCCTATCTGTTCTTTCTGAACAAGGTGAACAAGAAATATGGAGTGAAGTAAGATGATGGATCGCTACACAAAGCTGCAAATGGTCGGGATCTATGCCTGCCTCGCCGTTTTTCTGACCTTCATCCTCTTGCCGTTTTTCGAGATGTTCATGGCCTCACTGCGCCCGCTGGAGCACCTGTTCCGCAGCCCCTATCAGTTCTGGTCGGACGATTTCAGCTTCGATGCCTACAAGCAGATGTGGGTGACGGTGCCGTTGCTGGGCCGCTATATTTTCAACTCGATCTATATCTCGTTCATGGTGACGGGGCTGACGATGATCTTCGTGGTGCCGGCCGCCTATGCCTATGCCCGGTTGAAGTTTCCGTTCAAGAACCTGTCACTGGGCATCTTTCTGGGTGTCAACATGTTCACTGGCGCGGTGCTTTTGATCCCGCTTTACCGGGTGCTGCGCACGATGGGGCTTTTGAACACCTATTGGGCGATGATCGTGCCGGGCGTGGCGTTTTTGATCCCGACCGGCATCTGGCTGCTGCGCTCGTATCTTGAGAAGATCCCGCGCGAGCTTGAGGAGGCCGCCTTCGTGGACGGTGCCTCGCGCCTTTATACCCTGCGCCGCGTGGTGCTGCCGCTGGCGACACCGGGGCTGATCGTGGTCGGCGTGGCTGTCTTTATCGGTGCCTATGCACAGCAATTCCTGTTCGCAATCACTTTCAACCAGACCCGCGAGCTGCAACCGCTGCCCGCCGGTCTTTACGAATTCATCGGCTATCAGTCGGTGACCTGGAACGAGATGATGGCCGCGGCCCTGGTGGGGGTTCTGCCGGTCATGGTCATCTTCCTGTTCCTGCAAAAATATCTTGTCGCGGGTCTGACGGCCGGGGCGGTCAAGGAATAATCCAACCAAGGGAGAGACCAAAATGTATGTAACCAAACTGTCATTGGCAGCACTGCTGCTGTCAGGCTCGGCGATAAGCGCCGCGGCTCAGACAACTGAACTGCACTTCATCATGTGCGGCGGAGAGGTGCGGGAAGCGGATCAGAAAACCGTTGACGCATTCGAAGCGGCCAACGAAGGCGTGACCGTTAACCTGGAAGCCGTCCCATGGGGCACTTGTCAGGACAAGTCGCTCACGCTGGCCGCAGCGGGCGATCCGCCTTCGATTGCCTATATGGGGTCGCGCACTTTGCGTCAGATGGCCAACAATGACCTGATCGTTCCGGCCCAGATTTCCGCCGATACGCCGTATCAGGACGGTGTTCTGAACACTGTCACCATCGAAGGGCAAGCCTGGGGTTATCCGCACGCGTTCTCGACCAAGGCACTGTATATCAACTGCGGCATCATCGAGGAATCCGGCCAGGAATGCGTCGCGCCCAAAACCTGGGACGAGATGTATACCATGGCCAAAGGTGTGGTCGACAACACCGATGTCGCAGGTGTTGGCCTTGCCGGCAAGGACTTCGACAACACGATGCACCAGTTCCTGAACTATCTGTATTCGAACGGTGGTGTCGTGATTGACCCGGCGACCGGAGAAAACAAACTGGACAGTCAACAGACCCGTGAAACGCTGGAGTTTTACGGCAAGCTGGTCGACGTGGCACAGGAAGGCCCGACCGCGTGGGAACGCGATCAGTTGAAAGACCTGTTCAACGACGGCAAGATTGCGATGTATGTCCAAGGCCCATGGGGTTATGGTCAACATAACGAGGACATCAACCAACTGGTGGCCCCGGTGCCCGCAGGTCCGTCGGGTAAAAGCGGCACGATCCTGATCACCGACAGCATTGTAGTGTTCAAGGGCACGGGTCACGAAGACCTGGCCCATGAACTGGCACAGATGATCACTTCGGGCGACAGCCAGTATGATCTGGACAGCAGCTGGGGGCTGACGCCGATCCTTGACTATGCCGCGCTGGGCAAGACGGATCTCTATTACGAATCCGGCATCTGGCCGAACTTCACCTCGACGATCTCGACAGGTGGCCCAGAGCCGCTGGTCGAAGACTTCAAATCGTTGCAGTCGGTGTTTACCAACATGGTTCAGGGCATCATCCTGAAGGATGACACCGTGGACAATCTGGTGACGATCGCCGGTGAAGAGCTGGACGAAGCGCTTTAAGCCAATCCTCCCTGGTTCGGGCGGCGCTTTGCCGTCGCCCGAACCACCTTTGACCTGAACAAAAGGATGCCCAGACCATGGCGACCCTCGATCTGAACGCGATCAGCAAATCCTTTGGCTCGGCCAAGGTGTTGCACGACATCAGCCTTGCGATTGAAGACAAGGAATTCGTTGTCTTTGTTGGCCCGTCAGGCTGCGGCAAATCCACCCTGCTGCGCATCATCGCCGGGCTGGAAGAAGCCACATCGGGCCAGATCATCATTGGCGGCGAGGATGTCAGCAATGCGCATCCCGTGGACCGCGGCATCTCGATGGTGTTCCAGTCCTATGCGCTTTATCCACATCTGAGCGTTTATGAAAACATCGCCTTCCCGCTGCGTGTTCAAAAGCTGGACGCCGCAGATCTGGACAGCCGCGTGCAAAAGGCCGCTGCGATCCTGCAACTGTCGGACAAGTTGCAGTTGAAGCCGGGCCAATTGTCGGGTGGTCAGCGCCAGCGGGTCGCCATTGGCCGCTCGATCGTGCGCAACCCCAAGGTGTTCCTGTTTGATGAACCCTTGTCGAACCTCGACGCTGCATTGCGTGGCGATATGCGGGTTGAGCTAAGCCAGTTGCACCGAGAGCTGGACGCGACCATGGTCTATGTGACCCACGACCAGGTCGAGGCAATGACCATGGCCGACCGGATCGTCGTGCTGAATGGCGGGCGGGTTGAACAATTTGGCTCTCCGATGGAGCTGTATCACCACCCCGCCACCAAGTTCGTGGCGTCTTTCATCGGCCAGCCCAACATGAATCTGATCCCGGCCCGCGTGGCGGGTGTTGACGCATCAGGCGTCATGGTCGAGATGGATGGTGGCCACCGCATGGCGCTGCCGGTCGCATCTGACACCGTCAGCAAGGGCGACAAGGTCGAGGTCGGCATTCGCCCCGAACATGTGAACATGGGCGACAGCGGTCTGGATATTTCGGTCAACGTGCTGGAACGTCTGGGCGGCACCTCGATCACTTATGGCACCATTGGCAATGGCACGCGGTTCTGTGCCGCCCTGCCGGGTGATGCGGCGATCGAAGAAGGCAGAAACCTGACCCTGAGTGTAGCCCCCGAAAACTGTCATGTCTTTGACGCCAATGGTGACGTGTTGCGCCGCCAGGCCGCACCGGAGATGGTTGCATGAAAGTTGTTACCGCCGGGATCGGCCTGCGCGCAGGCCATGTCCTTTCGATCCTGAAAGAGACCATGTCCGAGGTCGAGTTTGTTGGGTTCCATGACCCGCAGCCGTCACATCTGGACATGATCGGCGCGGATGTGCCGCGCTTTGACGATGTGGCCGGAATGCTGGCTGATACCAAACCCGACCTGTTCTTTGTTGGTTCGCCCAATGTCTATCACCTTGAGCATATCAAGCTGGGGCTGGAAGCGGGCGTGCGGATATTCACCGAAAAACCGGTGGTGACGACGCGGGCGGACACATTCGAACTGGCGCGTCTTCTGGCCGAGTATGGGACCGATCAGGTGATGGTCGGGCTGGTGTTGCGCTATTCGCAGCATATGGTCGATCTGCGTGCGGTGCTGGATCGGCTTGGCCCCATTGCCTCGCTTGAGGCAAACGAACACATCCCGCCCTATCACGGCGCATTTTTCATGCGCGACTGGCGGCGTAAAAGCGCGCTGTCCGGCGGGTTCATGCTGGAAAAATGCTGCCACGATCTGGATATCTACAACATGGTCACCCGCTCACGGCCCATGCAGGTGGCGAGCTTTGGAGGCAAGAAATCCTTCCTTCCGGAGTTCGCCCCAACAACAAACACCGAGGTCGAGATTGCACAGCGCAAATCAAGCGTGTGGGACAGCGCCCCGGACCCCTACAACTCGGACGGCGACATCATCGACTTCCAGACGGCGATCCTGCGCTATGAAAGCGGGGCATCAATGGCGTTTCACACCAACCTGAATGCGCCCGACGATCACCGCCGGTTCTGCGTCTTCGGCGCGCTTGGCATGGCCGAGGGCGACTTTGTGCGCGGCTATCTGAAAGCGACGGCGCGCGACGGCTCGGTGATTGCCGACCATGACTACACGAAGATGGATCAGAAACACGCCTCGGCCCATTACGGGGCGGATCACATGATGGTTGCGGATATTGCCGATTTCCTGCGCGGCAAGTCAGACAGCCTGCCGGTTGGTGTCGTCGACGCGCTGGAGGCCGGTCTGGTCGCCATGGCGCTGGACGAGGCGCGGATCAATGGCGGTGTGGTCGATCTGCGAAGCACATGGGAAGAATTTGACAGCTATGGATTGCGCGCATGAGCATCGAGACAAAGACCCACGGTCATCTGATGGCCACGGAGAGCGCCGAGGCGATGGACGTGTTCTGCCGCGCGGCCACGCAACCGGTCGATGCGGGCAAGCTGGCGGATGCGAAAGCGATCTTTACCATCGCACGCGGATCGTCGGATGCGGCGGCGAATGTTCTGTCCTACGAGTTCATGCGTGAACTGTCGGTGCCTGTCACATCGTTGCCGCCCTCGGTGTTTTCACTGGGCAAGGGGGTATGCTTTGATGGATTCGGCGCGCTGGTGATCAGCCAATCGGGCGCCAGCGAAGACCTTGTGCGCGCCGCAAAGGGGGCTGGCATCAATGGAGCGAGCGTGATGGCGATCACCAACCAAACGGGCAGCGCAGTTGAGGCGGCGTCGGAAGCCACTGTCCCGATCGGGGCTGGGCCGGAACTGGCGGTGCCTGCCACCAAGACGGTGATCGGTTCGATCGGCGCAGGTATGGCGCTGTTGGGCGGGATCGTGCCGGATTACAAGGCGCGAACCGCGAAATCGGTCGCCGCATTGAAGGGCGTATCCACCAACCATCCGCGCGCCAAAGCACTCCAGTCAGCGTTGTTGCGGGCGCGCAATGTCTATGTGATCGGGCGTGATACCGGGTATGGCGCGGCGCATGAGGTTGCGTTGAAACTCAAGGAATGTTGTTCGCTTCACGCCGAGGCGTATTCGGCATCCGAGGTGTTGCATGGCCCACTGCAACTGGCGACCAATCCGTTGATGGTGTTGATCCTCGATACTGGGTCGGACCGCATTCAGGACAGTCTTGATCAGGCCGAGGTCCGGTTCAAGGGCGTAGGCTGTGATGTGCATCGCATTTCGCCCACCGACATCGACCTGTCCGATCTGGTGCCCGCCGCTGCCGCTGCGGTTCTTCTGGCGGTGATCTATCCGGTCATCCTGAACACGGCGCTCGCGTTGGGGCTGGACCCTGACACGCCTGAAACCCTTTCGAAAGTGACACAAACGACATGATCAAATCAGTGGAACACTGGGCGACATGGGCTGAAATTCATCGCCAACCCGAGATCTGGTCTGCGTGGGGCAAGGTGCTTGACGTGGACGGGTTGCGCGGCTGGATCGGCAGCCTTGGCCATGACGAGGTGTGGTTTTGCGGCGCAGGCACATCGGCCTATATTGGTGACATTATCGCGGCGGGGGTGCCAGGAATGCGCGCGGTGCCCAGCACCGATATCGTGGCCACACCGAAAGCCTTTTTGAACGGCGTGAAGCCGCTTGTCGTCAGTTTCGGGCGGTCAGGCAACAGCACCGAAAGCATCGGCACGCTGGATGCGCTGGACGCGTTGGCACCGGGTGCGGCACGTCTGCACATCACGTGCAACAAGGATGGCGCGCTGGCGACGCGCGGCTCGCACGGACCGCTCAAAGTGATCGTGTTGCCGGACGCCACCCATGATGCAGGCTTCGCGATGACCAGCAGCTTTTCGACCATGCTTCTGACTGCACTGGCCCTGTTTGACGCGCCGTGTGACGTGCCTGCGCGCATGGACGCTCTGGCGGGGCAAATGGCGGCGTTGTTGCCCAAGCTTCGTGGCATGCCCTGTCCTGAACGTGCCGTCTATGTCGGCTCCGGCCCGTTGTCTTTTGCAGCCCGCGAGGCGGCGTTGAAGGTGATGGAGCTGTCTGCCGGTCAAATCCCGGCGCTTTGGGACAGCACATTGGGATTTCGCCACGGTCCGAAATCTTTTGTGACCGCCGACACTGCGGTCACTGTTTTCACCAGCCCCGATGCACCGACGCGTGACTATGACGCCGATCTGGTGGCCGAGTTGCGGGCACAGTTCCCGTCCGCGCGTGTCACCTCGGTCGGGCCGGGCGGCGATATCGACATTCCGATGCCCTTCGGCCCCACATGGGCGGCCCCGCTTTGTGTCGCTCTGGCGCAGGTGACAGGGGTTGAATGGGCGGGCGCGCTTGGGTTGAACGTGGACGATCCGTTTTCTGGCCAGGGCACACTCAGCCGCGTCGTGTCCGGGGTGAAGCTCTATCCGGTGGCGTCATGATCGCAACCGGCATTGACCTTGGCGGCACCAAGATCGAGGTGCAACTGTTCGGCGATGACTGGGCCGTTGCCCATCGCCATCGTGTTCCGACGCCTTCCGACTACGACGATCTGGTCACGGCAATTGCCGATCAGATTCGCTGGGCGGATGAGATTGCAGGCGGTGCCGTACCCGTGGGCGTCGGGGCCGCCGGGCTTTTGCACCCGGTGACAGGTCTTGCCCTGACCGCGAACCTTCCGGCATCGGGCAAGCCGTTCCAGCGCGACATCGAAACCGCGATCGGGCGACCGATTACCTATGTCAACGATTGCCGCGCCATGGCCTTGTCCGAGGCGGTGTTTGGTGTCGGGCAGGGGCAGCGCACGGTCGTTGCCCTGATCCTTGGCACCGGCATTGGCGGCGGCATCGCCGTGGACGGCACCATTTTGCAAGGTCCGACCATGACCGGTGGCGAATTCGGGCATACTGCGGCCCCCGCGCATCTGGTTTCCAAATATAGCCTGCCGGTCGTGACCTGTGGTTGCGGTCGTCAGGGCTGCACCGAGACTTACATAGCCGGGCCGGGGATGCGGCGACTGGCCAAGGCGCTGACCGGCCAAGACATCGAACCACCCCAGATTGCCGCCCGTCGCACAGGCGATATGGCGCAGGTCTGGTCGGTCTGGTGCGAAATGACCGCCGAGCTTCTGCACACGCTGACCATGATGGTCGATCCCGACCTGATCGTTCTGGGCGGTGGGCTGAGCCGGATTGACGGTGTGGTCGATGGCCTGACCGCTGCCGCCCAGCGGGCGCAAATCGGCGATTTCGGCACCGCGAAACTGGTTCTGGCACAGGGCGGCGACACCAGTGGCGCCCGTGGTGCGGCCTATGCGGCGTGGCAGGCGGAGGGTTCGCAAGATGGCTGATGTGCTGCGCGACATTATCGACCGCAACCGGGCGGGCAGGCGGGCGGCGATCCCGTCGGTGTGTTCGGCGCAACCGGATGTGCTGCGCGCCTCGCTGATGCGGGCACAGACCCTTGATCGCCCGGTGGTGATCGAGGCGACCAGCAATCAGGTCAACCAGGATGGCGGCTATACCGGGATCACCCCGGACCGGTTCATTGGATATGTTCACGGTATCGCCGACAAGGCAGGTGTGGATCGCGACCGCATCATTTTCGGCGGCGATCATCTTGGCCCACAAGCCTGGCGGTCGATGCCTGCCGAGGCCGCAATGGAGAAGGCCCGCGTCCTGGTGCGCGATTACGTCAAGGCCGGGTTTCGCAAGATCCATCTGGACTGCTCGGAAGGGTGCGCGGGCGAACCGATGCAGCTTGACGACGCGCAGACCGCCGCACGCTCTGCCGATCTGGCGCGGGTCTGTGTCGCGGCCTGCGATGGTGACGCCACAGGGCTGCTTTTTGTTGTCGGCACCGAAGTGCCCCCGCCAGGCGGTGCGCGGATGGATGAGGATGGGGATATCCCTCCCACAGACCCGGCGGCCGCCAAGGCCACGCTGGCCGCGCATGGCGACAGCTTTGGCGAACTGTCCTCGATGATCGGGGGGCTGGTCGTGCAACCGGGCGTCGAATTCAGCCCGACCGCCGTGCATCACATGCCGCTGGAGCGCGATCCCGGCCTGTTGGCTGCACTCAACGGCTGGCACGGTGTCTGTCTTGAAGCACATTCGACCGACTATCAGTATCCCGCCGTCTTTCCGCGTCTGGCCGAACTAGGCTTTGCCTTCCAGAAGATCGGACCGGCGCTGACCTTTGCCTATCGTCAGGCGCTCTATGCGCTGGATCAGATCAGCACTGCGCCCGGCGCGCTGCAATCTGTAATGGAGCAGGTGATGACCGAAAACCCCGGCTATTGGCAGGGGCATTACCACGGCGATGCCAAGGCGCTGTATCACCAGCGCCATTTCGGGCTGGCCGACCGCATCCGCTATTCCTGGCCCCATCCTGCCGCTCAGGCGGCGGTGGCGGGATTGCGCGGCGGGTTTGACTGCCCGATCCCGGACGCAGACCTGCACGGCGTTTTTCCCGACGAGGTGCTGACCCGCGCTGAGCACCTGACAGGCGATCAGGTGCAGCGACTAATAGACGCGCAGATACAACTTGCGCTCGATCCCTATTTCTTTGAAGAGGCGGCATGATAGATCACTGGATCACCCCCGACCGCCTGTTTGATGGCCGCGATTTGCACGATGGAAAAGCCGTGCTGATCCGGGACGCACGCGTGGTCGACATCGCCGACACCCCGCAGAAGGGTGTGCCTGTGAAGGGTTTGCTGACCCCCGGTTTCGTGGATTTGCAGGTCAATGGCGGGGGCGGGGTGCAGTTGAACTCTACCCCGACACCTGAGGGGATGCAGATCATCGCAGATGCTCATCGACGCTTCGGCACCGTCGCGCTTTTGCCCACTGTGATTACGGATCTGCCCGAGGTCCTGGACAGCGCCGCCGATGCGGCGATCGCGGCGCGGGGGCAGCCTGGGATCATCGGGCTGCATATCGAAGGGCCACATATCGCCATGGCGCGACGTGGCACCCACTCGCCCGATCTGGTGCGCCCACTGGACACGCGCACAATGAACACGGTGACACGGCTTCGCGAAGCTGATGTGTCTGTGATGATCACCCTGGCCCCGGAGGCCGCAACGCTGGACCAGATCGCGCAACTGGCGAGGTTGGGAGCCGTCGTCTCACTGGGTCACACAGATGCCACATCCGAGATGATGGCGGCCGCCTTCACCGCCGGTGCAAGCTGCGCCACCCACCTCTTCAATGCCATGTCACCGATGGTCGGGCGTGCGCCCGGCGCGGTCGGGGCGGTGATCAACTCCACCTGCTACAGCGGGATCATCTGCGATGGCCACCATGTGGCGGACGAGATGGTCGGGCTGGCCATCCGCGCGCGCCCCGTGCCGGACCGGATGTTTCTGGTGTCAGACGCGATGGCAACCGTTGGCGGGCCTGAGCATTTTGACCTGTATGGGGAACATATCGCGCTGAAGGAAGGCCGTCTGATCAATGCCGAGGGCAGCTTGGCTGGGGCGCATGTCACGCAGGCCGAAGGGATCAAGCGGTTGGTGGATTGCACCGGCACGTCGCTGACGCAGGCGTTGCGGATGGCGACGTCGATCCCTGCCGATTGTATTGGGCAGCCGGAAATCGGGCGGTTGCAGGGTCGGTCGGTCGACGATGTGATCTTGCTGAACGATGATCTGCTGCTGACAGGCACATTGACGGCGGCAATTGGTGATCTGGATCGCGTCACAGCCGCTGGCTGACAGCGTTGTTTTGCGCAACAATACCCTGAAATCCCTGGGTTTGGGTGTGTTTCGGAAAAAATAGTTCTGCCGAAAGTGATCTGCGTCGCACCCCTTTCCGTATCCTTCATACAACTTCCAACTGGGACTCAGAAAAGGATACACCATGCTTCGCAGAACCTTTCTTTCGATCACCACCGCAGCGCTTCTGGCCACACCGGCCATGGCTGACAGCCACTCGATGGACATAGTTGACACCGCTGTTGCGGCGGGCAGCTTCACCACTCTCGTCGCGGCTGTCGAGGCCGCAGGCCTTGTCGATACCCTGAAGGGCGAGGGTCCGTTCACCGTTTTCGCTCCGACGGACGAGGCTTTCGCGGCCCTGCCAGAGGGCACTGTTGAAACGCTTTTGATGCCCGAGAACAAGGATCAACTGACCGCGATCCTGACTTACCATGTGGTTCCGGGCAAAGTGATGTCCGGTGACATTGCGGGCAAAAGCATGGACGTGGAAACCGTGAATGGCGCAATGGCCATGGTGGATGCGACCGAGGGCGTCAAAATCGACGGCGCGAACGTCGTTCAGGCAGATATCGAGGCCTCGAACGGGGTGATCCACGTGATCGACGCGGTGATCATGCCGAAATAAGCCAACCGGCTTATGTCAGGAACCCGGCGGCGATCCCCTCGCTGCCGGGATTTCTTTTGCGTCCGTCAGTGGAAATCGGTCGCGTATTCCGGTCCGAATTCTGGCCGTGTCTGTAAATCTGCCTGCGAGACCTGTGCCAGGACGATGGTTTCACCCGCTGTCGGATGAACCACCGTAAACTCGGCGGCCTCTGCCGACACCCGTTTGACACCATTGGTGTCGTCGTCGGGCACAGCGAGCACCATGCCGTGCACGTCACCCTCGGTATTGACCATCAGTTCGGCGACATAACCCGCGACGTTGCGGTCGTGGTCATAGACAGGTGCGCCCAGAATGGGGTTCAGATCGTTTTCATAGATGTTCAGTTGACCGGCACCATACCCAACCGTGTTGGGGTTGATGGCAGCAAGGGCTGTCACATCACCGCCCCCATCTTCGTCAGGCAGAGATTGCAATGCCATTGCCGACAAGGCCGAGGCTGTTGTGATCGCCAAAGCGACCGGGATCATCTTATTTGCACGTTTCTGTTTCATACGTTGATAACGCTGATGGACACGGAAAGTTCCTACAGTCTGGAAAATCAATATTTGACAGATGCTTGTCAGCCTTTGTTTCCATAGACCTGATCCCATGCTGGGCAGATATCCGCTCCACAAACCGCGCTGAGTGACGTTGTGCAACGCTGTGCAACGCGTGGATTTCCCTTAAAAAATTGATTTTTGGCGGAAGTTCACTCTAAGCTGAGACATGGCTGATGATCGCGGCAACTGATCGTGACGCAGCCAAAGGGGGACAGGATGGAACCGATTGTCTTTTCGCTGGAAATGGGCGTCGTGAGTGCGATGCTGGCGTTCACCGTGTTCCTGTTCGTGTCCGAGATCGTGCGCATAGATCTGGCCGCAATCCTGATCCTCGTCATCCTTGGTATCCTGAGCTACATTCCCGCGCTGTCCAATCTGGCCGAGGTCAATCGCCTGTTCGACGGGTTTGCCTCGAACGCGGTGATTTCGATCATCGCGGTGATGATCGTGGGGGCAGGTCTGGACAAGACCGGGCTGATGAACAAGGTGGCCGCGACGATCATGAAACGTGGCGGCGCAACCGAGGCGCGCATTCAGCCGATCGTGGCAGCCACGGTCGGTGTGATTTCCAGCTTCATGCAAAACGTGGGGGCGGCCGCACTGTTTCTGCCGGTGATAAGCCGTATTTCGACACGCTCAGGCATTCCTCTGAACCGTCTGGCCATGCCGATGGGGTTCTGCGCCATTCTTGGCGGCACGATGACAATGGTGGGCTCGTCACCGTTGATCCTGTTGAACGATCTGATCCAGACGGCGAATAACAGCTTGCCGGACGGCCAGAAGATGGCCAGTTTCGGCCTGTTCTCCGTCACCCCGATCGGTGCCGTTCTTATCCTCAGCGGGATCCTGTATTTCCTGCTGCTTGGCCGTTGGGTGTTGCCCGAAGGCGGTTCTGCCAGCAGTTCGTCGGTCGGGCAGGGGATGTCGGCCTATCTGAAGCGGGTCTATGGCATCAGGGCCAGTGTCCATGAGGTCGACGTGCCTGCCGACAGCCCCTTGGTGGGGCAGATCCTTGCGGATGTGAACCTTGAAAACAACCTCTACATCATCTCGACATTCTATCGCGGCAAGACCTCTATGGTGCAGGTTCTGACCGCCGAGATCGCCGCACCCTGTCGGCTGGCGATCATCGGCAAGAAAACAGTGGTCGAGGCGTTCGCCGAAAAATATGGCCTGACAATTTTCCCCGAGTTGGACGTTTTCGTCGAGGAGTTTGCCCCCACCAATGCAGGCATCGCCGAGATTGTCATTCCGCCGGAAAGCAAACTGATTGGCAAATCCCCGCGCGATCTTCTGTTGCGCAAGACCTATGGATTGTCGCTGTTGGCGATCCACCGGGGAGAGGAAACGCTGAGCCATGTGGAAACCGAGGAACACAAACCGACGGCCATCGGCTTGGTCAAGTTTCAGGTCGGCGACATGCTGGTCGCCCACACCCGCTGGGACAATCTGACTCAACTGAAAGACAACCGGGATTTCGTCATCATCACGTCCGATTTCCCGCAAGAGGAGTTGCGCCCGCACAAGGTGGGCTGGGCACTTTTGTTCTTTGCGATCTCGATCTCGATGATCCTGTTCACCGACATTCGCCTGTCGCTGTGCCTGCTGACCGGGGCCGTCGGGATGCTGCTGGCGCGGGTGATTTCGATAGACGAAGCGTATCAGGCTGTCGGGTGGAACACCGTGTTCCTGCTGGCGAGCCTGATCCCCTTGGGGCAGGCGGTGCAGAACACCGGCACGGCAGAATGGATTGCCCAGCAGATTCTATCCATTCTGGACGGCTGGCCGCTCTGGTCGCTGCAAACCGGCATTGCGATCCTGTCCACTGCCTTTTCTCTGGTCATGTCGAATGTGGGAGCCACCGTGCTCTTGGTGCCGCTGGCAGTGTCGATCGCGGTGGCGGCGGGCGGCGACCCGGCGCTGTTTGCTTTGACCGTGGCGATCTCCACCTCGAACTCGTTCATCATCCCGACCCATCAGGTGAATGCGCTGATCATGGGACCGGCGGGCTACAAGGTGAAAGACTTTGTGAAAAGCGGAGGGATCATGACCGTGATCTTCCTCGTGGTGTCACTCGTGATGCTGAACGTGGTCTTCTGATCGCTCACTGACCCTTCCACACGGGGTCGCGTTTTTCGGCGAATGCGCGCGCGCCTTCCAACTGATCTTCCGAGCGGTAAAGTTTCTCGACCGTTTCAAACTGGCTTTTGGTGATCCGGTTCATCGCGTCCTGAAACTTCATATCCTCGGCCTCGCGCACAACCTCCTTGATCGCGGCATAGACCAGCGGTGGGCCAGAGGCGAGCAGGGCCGCCATCTTGCGCGCCTCGGCCATCAGGTCGGCGGCGGGATAAATGTGGTTGATCATGCCCCAGCGTGCCGCCTCGTCCGCGTCCAGCCAGCGACCGGTGAACAACATCTCCATCGCGATGTGATAGGGAATGCGCTTGGGCAGTTTGATGCTGGCGGCATCGGCCACGGTGCCGGACCGGATTTCCGGTAGCGCAAAGCTGGCATGATCGGCGGCCAGAATGATGTCGGCAGACAGGGCCAGTTCCAGCCCACCGCCGCAGCAAATACCGTTCACGGCGGCAATCACCGGCTTGTTCAGCCCGCGCAACTCCTGCAAGCCGCCAAACCCGCCCAGCCCGTAATCGCCATCGACCGCGTCGCCCTCAGCCGCCGCTTTCAGATCCCAACCGGGGCAGAAGAATTTTTCACCCGCGCCTGTGACGATCGCCACGCGCAGGTCGGGGTCGTCGCGAAACGCGGTGAACACCTCGCCCATGATGCGGCTGGTGGCCAGGTCGATGGCGTTGGCCTTGGGGCGGTCCAGCGTGACCTCAAGCACATGACCGTCGCGGTGGGTCTTGATGGGGGTGTCGGTCATTCAGATGTCTCCTGTCCGGATAAGGGCGTCGGCGGCGATTGCGCCGTCTGGCATAACGATCAGCGGATTGATCTCAACCTCGTCAGCGGGCGCGGCCATCACATGGGCCTGCACCGCCATCACATTGTCAAGCACCGCCTTGATGTCGGCAGCGGGCGCGCCACGGTATCCGCGCAGCAGCGGCGCGATACGAAGACGCATCAGGGCGGCATGAATTTCCTCTCGGGTAGACGGAACCAAAAGCGATTGGCTGTCTTGCAGGATCTCTGTCAGCACGCCGCCAGCGGCAAGCGTCAGGACATAACCATGCGCCGGGTCGCGGGTGACGCCGATCAACAGCTCAACAATGCCACCGGTGATCATTTCCTCGACCAAAAAGCTCTCGCTTTGCATGGCGCGCGCAGCCTCGACGACGTGGGCCGCGCTTGTCAGGTTCAGCCGGACCGCGCCCGCCTCGGATTTATGCGCATGTCCTTCGCCCTTCAGAACCACGGGAAAGCCGATCTCTGCCGCCGCGCGTGCGGCCTCTTCCGGCGAAACGGCAGGGCGCGACTGTGGGACCCGCACGCCATGCGCCGCCAAAGCCCGTTTGGCGGCCCGTTCCGTCAGCACGCCGCGACTCTGAGGCGGGGCAAGAAAAATGGGCGCCGGCGTGTCAGGGTTGCCCCCAAACGCAGCGGCCACCTCGATCGCATCAATCGCATGGTCCAAACCGCAAAGCGGCACGATCCCTGTCGCAAGCAATCGGTGTGCGGTCGCCTCTGGCATTGTCTCAGGCAGTGACGAGACGATGCCCATCGGCACACCGCTGACGTCACGCGCCCGCTCGACCGCGTCAATCACCAGACCCCAGGCGGGCGAGGTGCAGCGATCAGAGCGCGGAAAGTCCAGCACGACCATGCCGAACCCAAGATCGGCGCGCATCATGGCGGTGAACGTGTCCGTCATCGCCTGAAGATTGCCCCAGATATAGGTGTGGTAATCCAAGGGGTTGGCCAGCGCCACCATGGGGCCGAGAGCCGTGCGCAGCGCTTTGATCTGGGCGGGGGTCAGCGCCGGAAAGCTCACATTCCTGCCATGTGCGCTGTCGGCCACAAGACTGGCCTCGCCGCCCGAACAGGACATGGAGGCGACCCGGTTGGACCTGAGCGGCCCCACGGTATGAAGCAGCTTCAGCGTCTCAAGCAATGCTGGCAGAGAGGACACTTGCCCAATCCCCAATCGCGCCAACAAGGCCCGCGCACCCACGTCACTGCCTGCAAGTGACGCGGTGTGGCTGATCGCGGCGGTCCGCGCGTGATCAGATTGACCGACCTTGAGCGCGACGATGGGCTTGCCAAGTGTGTGGGCTTTTGCGGCCAAGGCCTCCAGCGCGCGAAGATCACCTACGCCCTCGATATGCAGACCCAGGGCGGTCACGCGCTCGTCGTCCAGAAGCGCCGCGCCGATCTCGGCCAGCCCGGTCTGCGCCTGATTGCCAACTGTCACCACATAGGCAATCGGCAGGCCGCGTGTCTGCATCGTCAGATTGATCGCAATGTTCGAACTTTGTGTCACCAGCGCAACACCCGTGTCACAAGACACCCCGCCATGCTGGTCGGGCCACAGGATTGTCCGGTCAAGATAGTTAAGATAACCGTAACAATTGGGACCAATGATGGGCATATCGCCCGCCGCCGACAACAATTTTCCCTGCATATCCGCGCCGTCATTGCTTTCCGCCGCTGCTTCTGCAAACCCGGATGCAAAACAGATCGCGCCGCCCGCACCTCGTGCGGACAATGCGGCGACCACTTCGACCGTGGCGTGGCGATTGATACCGACGAAAACGGCATCAGGGGCAGCAGGTAATGCGTCGACAGAAGTGAATGCCGGCAGGCCACAAACGCTGGGAAGCGTCGGGTGCACAGGCCAAATCCGACCCCGATAGCCGATCTTCTGACATTGCTCGATGACCTGGGCGCACCACGCGCCGCCGCCGATGACTGCGATGGTGCGTGGACGAAAAAGGCGCTCAAGCTCACGCGACATGGCCCGGACCTGTCCATTTGGCTCCGCCAGGGAAAGGGCGCAAGGGGCGCTGCCCCTCTTGGCCGTTGGCCAATTCACCCCGGGATATTTTGGGCCAGAAGAAGAAACGACTTGTTAACCAGTTTTGGTCAGTATCGGAGTGCGGTACAGGCGGGGACGCCGATGGCCGCGCCAGGAGAAGCACGAACAGGTGTTTCAACGCGCGGGGGGATCCAAGCGATCCTCCCGCGTTTCTTCTGGCTGAAAATATCCTCGCCGAAGGCATTGAATCTCATGCTCCCAAGGGGCGAAACAGGTCGCGGCTGATGATATGGCGCTGAATTTCCGAGGTGCCGTCCCAGATGCGTTCGACACGGGCGTCGCGCCAGAACCGTTCCACGGGGAAGTCGTTCATCAAGCCCATCCCACCGAAAATTTGCAGCGTGGTGTCGGTTACGCGGGCCAGCATTTCCGAAGCGTAGAGCTTTGCGGATGCAATCTCGCGGTTGGCGGGCAGGTTTTGGTCCAGCCGCCACGCGCCGGACAGGGTCAGCCAGTCGGCGGCGTCAATTTCGGTGATCATGTCTGCGACCTGAAAGCTGACACCCTGAAATTTCGCGATGGGCTGGCCGAATTGCTTGCGTTCGGCCGCATAATTCAGGGCCATGTCAAAGCAGCGTCGCGCGCGGCCGACGCAGAAGGCGGCGACGGTCAGGCGGGTGGCGTAGAGCCATTCGTTCATCACTGCAAAGCCGCCGTCGACTTCGCCCAGAACCTGAGCGTCGGGCAGGCGGCAATTGTCGAAATCGAGGATACAGTTCCTGTAGCCCTTGTGGCTGACCGAGGCGTATCCGTCCCTGACGTCGAAACCGGCTGTGCCACGGTCAACGAGGAAACAGGTGATACGTTTCTTCGGCCCGCGCGGTGTGTCATCAACGCCGGTTGCGATGAAAACAATAAAGAAATCAGCATGTTCCGCACCAGAGATGAAGTGCTTGGAGCCGTTGATGACCCAATCGCCCCCATCACGCACCGCCGAACATTTCATGCCCCTTACGTCCGATCCAGCGTCGGGTTCGGTCATGGCAAGGGCGTCCATCTTCTCGCCCCGCACGGCGGGCAAAAGGTAGCGGTCGCGTTGATCGCCCTCGCACGCCATCAGGATGTTCTGGGGACGTCCAAAGAAATGGGTCAGCGCCATCGACCCGCGCCCCAATTCGCGTTCGACCAGCGTGAAATCGAGATGTGACAGGCCCGCGCCGCCGACTTCTTCGGGGAAGTTGCAGGCGTAGAAGCCCAGGCCGATGACCTTCTGCTTGATCTCTTGCCCCAGTTCATGCGGCACCTGGCCGGTGCGTTCAACCATGTCCTCGTGGGGGTAGATCTCGTTCTCGACGAAGCTGCGCACGGTCGAGACGATCATTTTCTGCTCTTCACTCAGTCCGAAATCCATCAGGTGGCTCCTTTCGCGTGCAGGGCGGCGAGTGCTTCGATGCGGGCCTCGACATCGGCGCGCGGCGGGCAGGATTTGCGGGTGATCAGGTCCACATGCAGCAGGAACTGGTCGCAGGTCGCCAGCAGCCCGCCATCTATCGCGCGCTTCATCTCGTGCCACAGGCGCAGCTTTTTGCCTTCGCCCAAGGTGACGGTCGTATCGACATAGACTGCGTCGCCCGCATGGCATTCGTCGATGTATCTGATGTTGGTTTCAGCGGTGAAATAGCTGAGGCCAGACGCGATGTAACCCGCGTCAGCACCGACATGGATCATGATGCGGTCGGCGGCGTCCGAGAACACCTGACCATAGCGCCCTTCGTTCATATGGCCGTTATAGTCGGTCCAGTCCACCGGCACGTCACGGGTGACTGTGCGCAGGGGGACGGCGTCGGTCATGGCGGGCCACAGGTCCACCTCGTGTTCGCGGATCACGCGGCCTGCGCCGGAACCAGCCCCTCGCGTTTTCAGCGCGCGCAGCATCGAGACCAGGTTGTCGTCGCGCAGGCGCTCCAACTCGCGGATCGACATATGGCCGGATTGGGCATCGGACTGGCCGGCGATCAGGTCAACCAGTTCATCGGTGAATTCCGGCACGTCCATCAGCTTGGTCCAGGGCCAGGACAGGCAGGGGCCGAACTGCGCCATGAAGTGCTTCATGCCAGCTTCGCCCCCCGCGACTCGATAGGTTTCAAATAGGCCCATCTGCGCCCAGCGAAGGCCAAAGCCCATGCGGATCGCCTCGTCGATTTCCTCGGTTGTTGCGATGCCGTCCTTGACCAGCCACAGCGCTTCACGCCAGACAGCTTCAAGGAAACGATCGGCAATATGGGCGTCGATTTCCTTGCGAACTTTCAGGGGGAACATACCAATGCCACTTAAGATAGCGGCGGCGCGGGTGCAGGTGTCGGCGTCGCCCACAAGCTCGATCAAGGGCAGAAGATAGACCGGGTTGAACGGATGCGCGACAATGGCGCGCGCGCCGTTTTCGTTCAGTTCCGAGGGTTTGAAGCCCGATGTTGATGAGCCGATGATGGCGGTGTCCGGTGTGTGACGGATCAGGTCTGCAAAGACCTTGTGTTTCAGTTCCAGCCGTTCCGGCACGCTTTCCTGAACCCAGTCGGCACCCGTGACGGCCTCGGCCAGATCACGGTGATAGGTCAGTTGCCCCTCGGCAGGCAGCGCGGTTTCGTAGAGGCCCGGCAGCGCGCGGCGGGCGTTGGTCAGGACTTCGCCGATCTTGCGTTCGGCTTCGGGGTCGGGGTCGAATACGGCCACGTCCCATCCGTTCAGCAGGAACCGAGCGGCCCAGCCGCCGCCGATTACGCCGCCGCCGATGATCGCCGCCTTCATTTGGGCGCCCTTTTCACAAGGCCAAGCTTCTTGCGCACGTCCTCGGGGCCGATCACGCGGGCACCCATGCTTTCGATGATGCCACGCGCGCGGGTCACAAGCTGTTCGTTGGTCGCAAGCTCTCCCTTGCCAAGCCACAGGTTGTCCTCAAGCCCCACACGCACATTCCCGCCCGCCAGCACGGCCGCCGCGACATAGGCCATCTGATTGCGCCCCAGCCCGAAGGCCGAGAAGGTCCAGCCGTCCGGCACATTGTTGACCATCGCCATGAAGGTGTTCAGGTCGTCCGGCGCGCCCCACGGCACACCCATGCACAGCTGCACAAGGGCGGGGCTGTCCAGCACGCCTTCCTTCACCAACTCCTTTGCGAACCACAGATGGCCGGTGTCGAAGGCCTCGATCTCGGGTTTCACGCCAAGATCGGTCATCATCTGCCCCATGGCGCGCAACATGCCAGGGGTGTTGGTCATGACATAATCGGCCTCGGCGAAATTCATGGTGCCACAATCCAGCGTGCAGATTTCAGGCAGGCAGTCGGCCACATGGGCGACCCGTTCGGCGGCACCGATCATGTCTGTGCCAGCTTTGTTCACCGGCATGGGAGCGTCGGTCGGGCCGAAGGTGATGTCGCCACCCATACCCGCGGTCAGGTTCAAAACCACATCCACATCGGCGTCGCGAATGCGTTCGGTCACTTCGCGATAGTATTTCAGGTCGCGCGATGGGGTGCCGGTATCGGGGTCGCGCACATGACAATGCACAATGGAAGCGCCTGCTTTCGCGGCGGCAATCGCGCTGTCGGCGATCTGTTTCGGGCTGCGTGGCACATGGGGCGAGCGGTCTTGCGTGCTGCCCGATCCGGTAACGGCGCAGGTGATGAAAACATCGGTGTTCATGGAAAGCGGCATGGGATCCTCGCAGAATGGTTCGCGTGTTGGTTCATGATGTCCGGGATTGACGCGCGTGATGTGCGGAATTATGCAAAACTATGCAGAGTTGGTCGAAATCCTACACGAAACCCCACATCATCAGCTTTTTGCTGTTCGACCGCTTTTCCAATCTCGCGCTTGCCAACCTGCTGGAGCCGTTGCGGGCGGCGAATATGTTGTTGGGTCGGAACGCCTATGAATGGCAGATTTGCACACCAGGTCACGGCGTCGTTCATAGCTCTAGCGGGTTGCCGGTGATGCCCACGGCGCGGCTGTCGGATATGGGGCGTGGTGATCTTTTGTTAGCTGTGGCCAGTTATGACTATCCAAGCCATGTCACGCTGGACAATGCAAAGATACTGCGCGGACTGGCGGCGCGGTTTAAGACCATGGCAGGGGTCGATACCGGCGCGTGGCTGCTCGCGGCGGCGGGGCTTCTGGACGGGTGCCGCGCCACCATTCACTATGATCTGCTTGATGCGTTCGCCGAGCGGTTTCCCAACATCGAAGTTGAACGGGCCCGCTGGGTGCAGGATCGCAACCGCATCACATGCAGCGGCGGGATGGCGGCCTATGAACTGACCTGTGATCTGATCAAAGAATATCACGGGGCGGCACTGCTCTTGGAGATCACGCAATTGTTCATGTCCGACAGCATGGCCACGCCACACGCCTTGACACAGGTGCGTGGGGATCGACGGGTCGAGACCTGCCTGCGCGAGATGGAAGCCCATATCGAAGCGCCATTGACGATACCGCAATTGGCGCGCCGGTCGGGTTGTCGTCAGCGCGATCTGGAACAGCGGTTCGACCGTCATTTCGGCGCCTCACCACAGCAGGTCTATCGCCGTTTGCGTCTGAATGCCGCCCGACGAATGTTGGCCGATGGAGGGTTGTCAATTTCAGAGGTTGCGTTGCGCGTAGGCTATAGCGACGCCAGCGCCTTCAGCCGCGCCTTTCGGGCAGAGTTCGGAAAGACACCGCGTGACATTGCACGCAACGCTCCGGTCAGGGCAGAGGTTCGACACCGATGATCGGGCCGTGCAGCGACAATAAAAGAGCATAGACAGCCACCGCAGCAGCGATGCGGATCAGACCGTTTTTTGTCACTGTGATCCCGCGTCTTGTATCTGCCAGCCGTGCCCATTGCGCTTGTCCCATGACGCGTTTCTTGCGCCGGTCAATGATCCGCATTCCCAAAAGTGCAAAGCCTGCGAACACGCCGAACAGGATCACGTGGGCAAGATTTCCGTTTGGGATCATGTGCCCCAAGGCCCAAAGGAACAAGGCAACCAGCAACGGATGGCGCATCCAGCCGATCAGGCCGGGGTGGTGGGGATCGAAGCGGTCGTTGTTCGCGCCACCAAACGACAAGGGGTTGGGGCGGCCGATGGCCAGTGCGGCAATTACGCAGACCAGAAACATCACGGTCAGCGTCACGTGGTTTTGCCACGGTGCCCAATCCCACAAGCCGACAAAGGGCGCGCGTCCGGCGGCCACGATCACCAGTGCCAGAACGGCGATGGACAGGGCCGAATAAGCGGCTGTGAAGCCGCGCGGCCCAAACGCCTTGACCAGTCGCGATTTCACCGCCGGGCGCACCGGGATGGAATGCGTCAGGAAGAACACGGTGAATGCCAGGATATACCCGCCCCATCCGATCATGGCTGTCTCCGATTGCTGCTGTTTTCGGTTGGCCTTTTATTACTGATTGTCGGAACGTGCCAGAAAATGCGCACAGCCCGACAGTGCGGCATAATCGTCTTCGACCAGACGGACCGAGAAGGCGTTCAGGAAATCGCCGAACCGGCCCTTGTCGGTCATGGCGGCATCAAACCCGCACCGGTCAAACCAAGGGGCCACTGCGCGGGACATGCCACCGATCAGGTAGATGCCACCAAAGGGCAGAAGGGTCAGGGCCAGATCGCCTGTCACACTGCCCAAGGCGGTGACGAAGGCCCCTATGGCACGCACCGCCACTGGGTCGTCAGCGTCGGCGGCGGCAAAAATCTCGGCGGCGGTGGCGGTCTTGTTGTCCCCCGATCTGGCCGACGCCCAGGCATAGCACCGCTCCAACCCGCGGCCGGACAAGATGTCCTCGACCCCGACATGGCCAAGTTGTGCCTCAAGAAACTGCGACAGATCCCATTGGTCCGCGCCCCGTGCGGCGAATGTCAGATGTCCGGCCTCGGAGGGGGGCACGAACCGTCCTTTGGCGGTCTGAAACACCGGGGCGCAGTTGAACCCGGTGCCAACGCCGATCACCAGCATCGCGGCATTCGGGTTCTCGTCCGCGCCCTGTTTCAGCGTGACAAGATTTTCGTCGGCAATATGCCCAAGCGCGTGGCCTTGTGCTTGCAGATCGTTCATCACCGCGCCGCGATCTGCGCCTGACAGCTTGGCCAGCGTGTCTTTGTCGATTTCCCAGTTCAGATTGGTCAACCGCCCCGCGCCGTCCTTGACTGGTCCCGCGATGGCAACCGCTGCCCGTTTGCAGGGGGGGGTGCCTTGACCCGCCAGATAGGCGGCCAAAAGCTGCGAAAGCCCGGCATAGTCGGCGTTGCGGTGCTTGACGATGCTGTCGGTCAATAGTTCCGTGCCGCAGGCGAGGGCGACGCGGGTATTGGTGCCGCCAACATCGGCGACAAGCGAAAATGAGGTCATGGGCGCGACAAGGCCTTTCTGAGTGCATGATAGGACGCCTTTGGCGTGCGCTCGAGTGTTTCGAAATCGACATGGACCAGCCCGAAGCGCGGCGCATAGCCCAGGGCCCATTCATAATTGTCCAGAAGCGACCAGGTAAAGTAACCTTTTACCGGAATACCCTCTGTGATGGCGTCCTGCACGACGCCCATGTGAGCGGCCAGATAGGCAGTGCGGTCCGGGTCGTCGGTCGCATCACCCTTACGCTCGACCAGCCCGGCCATGCCGTTCTCGGTAACATAGATCGGCAGGTCGCCGGTGTATTCAGACGCGACCATGTTCAGGAAATGGGTGAGCCCTTCTGGGTAGACCTCCCACCCCATGGCGGTCTTGGGCAGGGGGCCGTCATGTTCGCGCGTTGCAGGCCACGGGGCGGACGGGTCTTCTGCCGGGCCGTAAATCTTGCGGGTGTAGTAGTTGACCCCGATCCAGTCGATGGGCGCGGTGATCGTCTGGAAGTCATGCGGCCATCCATCGGGCAGATGTGGCTCGATCCCTTCCAGCACCGCGTCGGGATAGGTGCCTTTGGTGATGCCCGACAGGAAGAACCGGTTATAGATCGCATCCTGCACCCGGGCGGCCTTTTGCGCGCCGGGGCTGTCATCTACGGGGGCGGCGTATTCCATATTGCAGACCGCCCCAAGGTTCGACATGCCCAAGCCACGCATCACCTCGATTGCGCGGCCATGGGCCAGAAGCACGTGGTGCATGGCGCGCGCCGTGGCGCGGATATCGCGCAGGCCGGGGGCGTGGTGGCCGTCAAAATGGCTGAGCCACGAGACACACCATGGCTCGTTTATCGGCGCGGCGGACCACACACGATCCCCGATACGGGACATGATGACCTCAGTGAAATCGGCAAACCAGTTCGCGATGTCGCGGTTGCGCCAGCCCCCCAGATCAGCCAAGGGCGATGGCAGTTCCCAATGATACAGCGTCGCGGCAGGCTTGATGCCGCGTTCCAGCATCCCATCGACCAGTCGGTCATAGAAATCCAATCCCGCCGCGTTGGGCGTGCCGCGCCCCTCTGGCAGCACCCGCGCCCAAGAGGTTGAGAAGCGGTAGACGTCGAACCCGGCGTCTTGCACAAGATCCAGATCCTCGGCCCAGCGATCCAGATGCCCACAGGCCACGGCCCCGTTTTCCGCCCCTGCCACATTGCCGGGCGTGGCGGCAAAATCGTCCCAATGCGTGCGCCCGGCACCGCCTTTGGAATGGCCTTCGATCTGATAGGCGGATGTGGCGGTGCCAAACAGAAAACCATTTGGAAAATCAGTGCGATGTGGCAGCATCTTGATCTCTTTCTAGTGTGGGTTCTACAGGTGTGGGCCGGATCAGCCAGCCTCTGCGTGCATCGGGGCGGCAGGGCCGGTCGACAGGCCCAATGTCAGGTCTGCCTCAAGCAGTATTTCACGGGGTGTATCGCACCGCTGCATGATGTCGATCAACATCTGTGCCGCTTTGCGCCCGGCATCCCGAACCGACGAGCGTGTGGCGGTGTAAACGGGGATGTCAGCGCCGTTTCGGAAATAGCTCAGATCATCATCATGGGTGATCAGCGACACATCGCGCCCCATGCGCAGCCCCAGTTCCTCGATCCCACGCCGAACACCGATGGCGGTGATCATGGAACTGACCAGAATGGCCGTGGGCGGATTGGGCTGGGCCAGAAGGGTGCGGGTCAAATCGTGTCCCTGTGCCTCGGTCATTTCGCCTGCGAACATCAGGTCCGGGTCGGGGGTGATCCCGCGCGCCGTCAACGCCGCCTCGTAACCTGCGCGGCGGCGGATCGCGAAATCCATATGTTCAAGCCCGTTGACCAGGGCGATACGCCGATGCCCCAGATCCAGCAGAAACTCTGTTGCCCGCTGAAAGGCGCGCTTGTTGTTCACATCCACCCAGGCATAGGCCGCGTCCGTGTTGGAGCTGCGCCCATGCACGACATAGGGCAGCCCTAACGCGTTCAAAAGTGGTATGCGCGGGTCGTTCAGGGTGGGGGCGTGCAGGATGATGCCGTCCACATTCCGTTTGGTCAGGAAACTGCGATAGGCATCGTCTTCATCCGCATCCGGGACAACAGACAGCAACATGTCATATCCGTTGCGGGAATAGACCTCGCCCGCGCCGGCGATGAAGTCACCGAAGACGGGGTTTACCATTTCATGCTTCGAACTGATGGGGATCACATGACCGATGGCCATGGCGCGGCCAGTTGCAAGAGATCGGGCCCGCGTATTTGGCGCATAACCATGTTCGCGCGCCGCGGCTGCAACCCTTTTTCGCGTGGCTTCCGATACTTCCGGATACCCGTTCAACGCACGGCTGACGGTGGTGGGGGACAAGCCCAGAATATCCGAGAGTTCTTTCAGTGTCATCGTGGTCGCGCAGTGTTCCAAAGCGGTTTGAATATCGTCTACGTTACGCAGATGCGGCGACAGCGTCAAAGGAAGAATTACATTTAACATTGAAAATAAGGAATATCCGCCAAAATTGGTTTGCGCTAACAGCAATGTTGACAGGTGACGATTTCTGCGCGACTTTGAAGCATTCAAAGCGGTTTGGAGGAATGGCGAATCTGTTATCCAACGGTTTTGGTGAATTCATCAGGCGCAGCAGGCGCCGGGGTCGTTTGGACGGCTTCAAAACCTGGGAGGTCCATCTGGGCCATTGGGAGGAATAATGAAACACGTATTTTACGCAAGCGCGGCAGCGTTGGCGCTGACGGCTGGCATGGCGCATGCCGATGGTCATCTGAAATTCGCACCGGGCGAGGGCGCGTTCAGCTGGGACAGCTTCGAGGCCCTGAAATCCATGGATCTGTCGGGCGAGAAGATCTCGATCCTGGGTCCGTGGCTTGGCCCGGACAAAGAGCTGATTGAAAGCGTCATTTACTATTTCGAGGACGCGACTGGTGCGGATGTCGAATATTCGGGGTCAGACAGCTTCGAACAGCAGATCGTCATTGATACCGAGGCAGGCAGCCCGCCCAACATCGCCATTTTCCCGCAACCGGGTCTGGCGGCCGATCTGGCTTCGAAGGGCTTGTTGGCACCATTGCCTGCGGAAACCGCTGATTGGATACGTGACAACTATGCCGCTGGACAAAGCTGGGTTGATCTTGGCACCTATGCGGGCAGCGATGGGACCGAGGCGCTTTATGGCTTCTTCTACAAGGTCGATGTGAAGTCGCTGGTCTGGTATGTGCCGGAAAACTTCGAGGATGCGGGCTATGACGTGCCGCAGACGATGGAAGAACTGAAGGCGCTGACCGATCAGATCGTGGCCGATGGCGAAGTGCCATGGTGTATCGGTCTGGGGTCCGGCGGGGCGACGGGCTGGCCCGCGACCGACTGGGTCGAGGATATGATGCTGCGCATCAACACGCCCGAAGATTATGACGCCTGGACGACGAACGAGTTGCCCTTCGACGATCCCAAAGTGATCGCCGCGATCGAGGAATTCGGCGCGTTTGCGCGCAATGACGCCTATGTGTCCGGCGGGGCCGGTGCGGTTGCGACGACCGATTTCCGCGACAGCCCGCAGGGCCTGTTCGCCTCGCCGCCGCAATGTTACATGCACCGTCAGGCCAGCTTCATCCCGACCTTCTTCCCGGACGGCACCGAAGTGGGCGTTGATGCGGATTTCTTCTATTTCCCGGCCTATGCCGAAAAAGACCTTGGCAAACCCGTTCTGGGCGCAGGCACGGTCTGGGGTGTGACCAGCGATTCCAAAGGGGCGCAAGCCTTCATGGAATTCCTGAAATCTCCGATCGCGCATGAGATATGGATGGCCCAAAAAGGCTTCCTGACCCCGCATAAGGGCGTCAATACCGACGTCTACACCGATCCGACCGTGGCCAAGATGAACGATATCCTGCTGAATGCCGACACGTTCCGGTTTGATGGGTCGGACCTGATGCCTGGGGCCATCGGGACCGGTGTGTTCTGGACAGGCATGGTGGATTACGCGGGCGGCAAAGACGCCGCCGAAGTCGCTGCGTCCATCCAGGCCACCTGGGAGTCGATCAAGTAATCATCTTCGATCGTCGCCCCGGCACCTGAACCGGTGCCGGGGCAACCACTTTACGCACCGCTGGGCGGTGGAAGGAGGGGGCTATGGACCAGTTGCTTTTCGCGGTTTCGACCATCATCGTGGGTGTCTTTGGCTGCGTCGCCTACTTCTATTTCTCGAACATTATTTTGGATCGGGTGTATCCGGCTTCAGGCCCGAACGCAGGGGCCAATATCAACAAGGCCAACGCGATCCGGCCATGGTTGTTCGTTTTTCCCGCACTGTTGGTTCTGGCGCTCTATCTGGTCTATCCGGTGTTCTCGACCTTCTTCCTGTCGATGCGTGACTCGCGCGGCGCATTTGTGGGGGCAGACAACTACACATGGCTGGCGGGGGATGACAAGTTCCGCGAAAGCCTTGGCAACAACCTGCTGTGGCTGGTCATCGTGCCCGCGGCGTCGACCTTTTTCGGGCTGGTTGCGGCCGGGCTGACCGACCGCATCAGATGGGGATCAATCGCGCAGAGCCTGATTTTCATGCCGATGGCGATCAGCTTCGTGGGTGCCTCGGTCATCTGGAAATTCATCTATGACTATCGCGGTGACAATCAGGGCGAACAGATCGGTCTGCTGAACGCGATTGTCGAAGCGTTGGGCGGCACAGCGCAGACCTGGATCACGCTGCCGTTCTGGAACAATATCTTCCTGATGATCATCCTGATCTGGATCCAGACGGGCTTTGCCATGGTGATCCTGTCGGCGGCCCTGAAGGGCATCAGCGAAGAGACCATCGAAGCGGCCTATTTGGACGGCGCAACCGCATTACAGATCTTTTTCAAGATCAAGATCCCGCAAATATGGGGCACGATTGCGGTGGTCTGGACCACGATCACCGTCACCGTCCTGAAAGTGTTCGACATCGTCTTTGCCATGACCAACGGCCAGTGGGGCACGCAGGTTCTGGCCAACCTCATGTATGACTGGATGTTCCGCGGAACCCCGGATTTCGGGCGCGGGTCAGCGATTGTCATGGTGATCATGCTGCTGGTGACGCCGGTCATGGTCTGGAACATATCAAACGCCCATAAGGAGACCCGCTGATGGAAATGGCTGGCACACGATCCCGTCTGACATGGGCGGTCAACCTTTCGGTTGGGTTTCTGGTCCTGCTGTGGATTATCCCGACCTTCGGCCTTCTGGTCAGTTCGTTTCGGGATCGAGACGCGATCTCGACCTCGGGTTGGTGGACGGCTTTGTCTGCTTCGGAGCAGAATGTCATCGTGCGCGCGGATGCGCCGGACAATGCGGTTCAGGAGGGCACCGTCTGGGTCGTGTCGGGCAATGTGTTCGACAGCGGTGCTGGTGATGTCACCGCTTTCGGCATCACCTCGCGCGAGCCCGAGGCCTTTGCCCCCGGCGAGGTCGCGACTCACGCAAGCGGCCAGCAGATAACGGTCGAGTCCAATGGCGACTATCGTATCACCTATGCCGAGCAACCGTCGGGCAATCGCGGACAGCGCCTGTTTGTGCGCGCCGAAAGCCCACCTGGCTTCACGCTGGACAATTACCGGGAGGTGTTGTTTGCCGAAGGCATGGGCAAGGCGCTTCTGAACACGCTGACGGTCACGATCCCCGCGACGATCATCCCGATCCTTGTCGCAGCCTTCGCCGCCTATGCGCTCGCGTGGATGGAAATGCCGGGACGCGCGCTGTTGATCGCGGGCATCGTGGGCTTGCTGGTTGTGCCCTTGCAGGTCGCGTTCATCCCGCTTCTCAAACTCCACAACACCGTCGGGATCGGAAAGGGATATATCGGCATCTGGTTGGCCCATACCGGGTTCGGATTGCCATTGGCGGTGTTCCTGCTTCGAAACTATATGGCCGGGCTGCCGGGCGAGATCATCGAAAGTGCGCGCGTAGATGGCGCCTCTGATTTTGCAATCTTCCGCAAGATCATCCTGCCGCTCAGCTTTCCGGCGTTGGCCTCGTTTGCGATCTTCCAATTCCTGTGGGTCTGGAATGACCTGCTGGTGGCCAAGGTGTTCTTGGGAACCGGCGAGGATCAGGTTGTGATGACCGGGCGCATCGTCGACCTTCTTGGGTCGCGCGGCGGGGATTGGGAAATCCTTGCGGCCTCGGCCTTCGTTTCGATTGCGGTGCCAATTGCCGTCTTCTTCTCGCTGCAACGTTATCTTGTGCGCGGCCTGTTGGCCGGCTCGGTCAAAGGGGGCTGAGACATGAATGCTACTGTCGCGAAATGCGATTTGACCTATCTGGACAAACGGGCTGACTGGTGGCGCGGCGCGGTGATCTATCAGATCTATCCGCGCAGCTTTCAGGATGACAGCGGCGATGGGGTCGGGGATCTGCGTGGGATCACGCGCCGCTTGCCCTATATCGCCAGCCTGGGCGTCGATGCGATCTGGATCTCGCCCTTCTTCACCTCGCCGATGAAGGATTTCGGCTATGACGTGTCCGATTATCGCGACGTGGATCCGATGTTCGGCACGCTTTCTGATTTCGATACGCTGGTTCAAACCGCGCATGGGCTGGGTCTGAAAATTATGATCGACCTTGTGTTGAGCCACAGCTCGGACCAGCACCCGTGGTTTGTCGAAAGCCGTGCGGATCGCGACAATGATAAAGCCAACTGGTATGTCTGGTCCGACGCCAATCCGGACGGAACGCCGCCCACCAACTGGTTGTCGATCTTTGGCGGCTCGGCCTGGACGTGGGACGCGCGGCGCTGCCAGTATTACATGCACAACTTCCTTGTGTCACAGCCCGACCTGAATTTCCACGAACCCGCCGTGCAAGAGGCATTGCTGGACGTGGCGCGCTTCTGGCTGGAACGTGGTGTGGATGGCTTTCGGCTGGATACGATCAATTTCTATACCCATGATGCCAAGCTGCGCGACAACCCCCCGCTGCCACCTGAAAAACGCAACGCTTCGATCGCGCCTGCGGTGAACCCCTATAACCATCAGGAACACCTTTACGACAAAAACCGTCCCGAAACGCTGGACTTCCTGCGCAAGCTGCGCGCGGCGATGGACCCCTATGGTGCCGCCGCCGTGGGCGAAGTTGGCGATGCCCAACGCGGGCTGGAAATCATGGGCGAATACACTGCCGGGGACGATCTGGTGCAGATGTGCTACGCGTTCGAGCTGCTGTCGGGCGATCGTCCGGATGCGGCCAGCATTGCCGATCTGATGGATCATGTCGCGCGAGTGGCCAAGGATGGCTGGGCGTGCTGGGCCTATTCCAACCATGACGTGATGCGTCATGCAAGCCGCTGGAACCTGACCGAAGACGCACAAAAACTGTTTGCGACGCTTCTGATGTGCCTGCGCGGTTCGGCCTGTATCTATCAGGGTGAGGAACTGGGGCTGACCGAGGCAGAGCTGTCCTTTGATGATCTGCAAGACCCTTACGGGGTCGAGTTCTGGCCCGAGTTCAAGGGCCGCGATGGGTGCCGCACGCCCATGGTTTGGGAGGCGTCGAACAGTCAGGGCGGCTTTACAACAGCCGTCAAGCCGTGGCTTCCGGTCGCGCCCGAACATCTGCGCCATGCGGTGGCTGTGGCCGAGCAGGATGAGACATCTCTGCTGCATCATTACCGCCATGTCATCGCTTTGAGAAACGCCCATCCCGCGCTGGCACACGGGGTGATGGAGGCACTGCTGATCGACGGCAGTGCCCTGAGCTTTTTACGCCGGACCGAAGATCAAACGCTGTGGTGTGCGTTCAACCTCAGTGACGAAGATCAGGCCGTCACGATGCCGGACGGCAATTGGTGCGTGGTGGATGGTGCGGAAACCGCCGTGACGGGTGGGGCGTCTTGCGTTCTGGGTGCGTGGCAGTCGTTGGTGATGAAACCCGAGGGGGACAAGTAAATGGCCGATCTGAAACTGACGGATGTCGTGAAGACCTACGGCAATGTAAACGTTCTGGGGGACATCAACCTCGACATCAAGACCGGTGAACTGGTCGTATTCGTCGGCCCCTCGGGCTGCGGCAAGTCCACGCTTCTGCGCATGATTGCAGGGCTTGAAAAGATCACCGATGGCACGCTGACCATCGACGGCCAGGTGGTCAATGACGTGCCGCCCAGCCAGCGGGGGATCGCGATGGTGTTTCAATCCTATGCGCTTTATCCGCACATGACTGTGCGCGATAACATGGCATTTGCCCTGAATATCGCCAAGAAACCGAAGGCCGAGATAAACGCGGCGGTCGATAAAGCCGCCAAGGCCTTGCAGTTGGAACCCTATCTGGACCGTCTGCCCAAGGCATTGTCGGGTGGGCAACGTCAGCGGGTGGCCATCGGACGGGCGATCGTGCGCGACCCCAAGGTCTATCTGTTCGATGAACCGCTCTCGAACCTCGATGCAGCTTTGCGTGTCGCGACAAGGATCGAGATTTCGCAGCTGAAAGAGGCGATGCCCGACAGCACGATGATCTATGTGACCCATGATCAGGTCGAAGCGATGACGCTGGCCGACCGTATCGTGGTGCTGGCCAATAAAGGCATCGCGCAGGTCGGCAGCCCGCTGGAGCTTTACGAACGTCCCCGCACCGAGTTCGTGGCGCAGTTCATCGGCTCGCCCGCCATGAACCTGCTGCCCGGCAAGATCACCGCAACCGGCGCACAGACCGAGGTGACGCTGGACGCAGGCGGCGTGGCGCGCACCGATATTGCTACGACCGAGGCCGATATGGGCAAGCAGGTCAATCTTGGCATCCGGCCCGAGGATTTCGTGCAGACAGACGGTGACGCGATTTTCACCGGCAGGGTCGAGATCGTCGAGGCGCTGGGCGAGGTCACATTGCTTTATATCCCTTCGGAAATGTCGGTGGGCGAGGGGGCGGATAGCGCCAATCAAACCCACCTGATCGCCAAGGTGCCCGGCATCCATGCTGATCTGAAGAACAAGACGGTGAAGCTGACCGCCGACCCGTCGAAGCTGCAAATTTTCCATGACGGCGTGACGATGCGGGGATGACCCTTTCGCCTGTCCGCACGCGGCCACGTCTTGCCCATCCGCGCCCCTGTTGATATTGCGGGGGCAGGTTTTCGGACAAGGGACGCACCGATGCGGGCAGAGGCTCAGAACAACGTTGACGCAATCGAAAAATCCCTGGCGCTGTTGCGTCAGCGGATCGGTTGGGACACGGCGGAACATCGGTTGGAGGAATTCAACGCGATGACCGAAGACCCGGATCTGTGGAACGACCCGGACCGCGCGCAAAAGCTGATGCGTGAGCGGCAGGGGCTTCTGGATTCTGTCAACAGTTACAAAGCTATGGCGCAGGATCTTCAGGACAATATCGACCTGATCGAACTGGGCGAAATGGAGGAGGATGCCGAGGTTGTCGCGGATGCCGAAGCCGCGCTGGCCAAGCTGACCAAGAAAGCCGCCGCCGCCGAGCTTGAGGCGCTGCTGGACGGCGAAGCGGATGCGAACGACACGTTTCTTGAGATCAATGCAGGTGCCGGCGGCACGGAAAGCTGCGACTGGGCGTCAATGCTGGCGCGCATGTATGTCCGCTGGGCGGAAAAGCAGGGCTATAAGGTCGAATTGCAATCCGAAACCTCGGGCGATGAGGCGGGGATCAAATCAGCAGCCTATAAGATTTCCGGGCACAATGCCTATGGTTGGCTGAAATCGGAAAGCGGTGTGCATCGTCTGGTGCGTATTTCGCCCTATGACTCGGCGGCCAAGCGGCACACCTCCTTCAGCTCGGTCTGGGTCTATCCGGTGGTGGACGACAATATCGAGATCGAGGTGAACCCATCCGACATCCGCATCGACACCTATCGGTCGTCCGGTGCGGGTGGGCAGCACGTGAACACGACCGATTCTGCGGTGCGGATCACCCACATCCCGACCGGCATTGTGACCACCAGTTCGGTAAAGTCTCAGCACCAGAACCGCGATATCGCCATGAAGGCCCTGAAGTCGCGATTGTACCAAATGGAGCTGGACAAGCGGAACGAAGCGATCAACGCCGCCCATGAAAACAAGGGTGATGCGGGGTGGGGCAACCAGATCCGGTCTTATGTCTTGCAGCCTTACCAGATGGTGAAAGACCTGCGCACCGGGCACGAAACCTCGGACACCAAGGGCGTGCTTGATGGTGATCTGGATGCGTTCATGGCCGCCGTTCTGGCGCAGGATGTGGCGGGCAAATCGCGGGCCGAGGCCAACGCGGACGAATGATCAGCCGTCGATCCGCGCGGCCATGATCGCAATCGCCTGCTGATAAACGGTTGCCGCATTCCATTGCCGGATCACTTTGAAATTGGTCTGACCTTCCTGATAGCCTTTGCCCGGTTTCCAGCCCTTTTTGCGCAGGAAATTCGCGGTCGAGGCCAGCGCATCGGCAAGGTTGTAAAGATCGACCCGACCATCGCCGGAGGCATCCACGCCGTAATTATAGGCATTGCCTGGCAAGAACTGCGTGTGGCCCAATTCACCGTGTTTCGCGCCGCGTGTGTTGGCCGTGATCGTTCCCCGATCCACCAGTTTCAGCGCCCCAATGGCATGGGGGGTGAAAAACTGCGGGCGGCGGCAATCATAGGCCAGCGTGGTGATCGCGGACACCACCGGCGTATCACCCATAAAGCCGCCAAACCCGGTCTCCATCCCGTGGATGGCCAACAAGACACCGGCAGGCACGCCATAGGCTTTTTCAAGCGCCTGGTAGAAACCCGGATTGCGCGCCTTGCGTTTGCGGCCTTGGGCCACAATCGTGTCGGCTCCACGCACCTGCATGAATTTTGACAGTGAGTATTTGAAAGATTTCTGATTGCGATCAGCGCGGATGGTCGAGCTTGAATATTGCGCGGCGGCCAGCGCCTGTAACCCACGCTGTCCAACCCCTGCCGCCTTGGCGTCCTTGGCAAATGCGGCCTTCCAGCTTTCGAACCCGCTGGCGTTATTGCCGCAGGTGGCACCAATGGCCATGCCAGTGCCCAATGTGAAGATAAATCCGGCTGAGGTAAGCGTTCTGAAAATAGACATGAAGAAAATCCTTCGTTCGGTTCTTTCAATAGTATGATTTTTACCTTGTTGGTAAAGGCTTTGCTTGCGTGATGCTGGTGCTGAACAGTGCGATGTGGGGGGAACCCGACGTTTAACACATTCAGAAACTTGACGGATCGTGCGCTAGTCGCAACACTCATTCCACGCGCGAAAGCAGAATAACCACAGGCGCATGGAGGTGATATGTCTGACTCAACTCATTTGGAGGCCTCTGCGCCGCCGAATATCGAAATCATCGGCTTCAAAGATGTCATTGCGGCGTTGAAAGCGGGGATGCGGGACTTTTCGCGTGCACCAGCCTTTGGACTGTTTTTCGCAGGTTTCTATGTGATCATGGGGATCGTGATATATCTTCAGCTGGACGTTCTGGACCAAAGCTACTGGATCATTCCGGTTGCCCTGGGGTTTCCACTGCTGGCCCCGTTCCTTGCGGTTGGTCTGTACGAGGTCAGCCGGCGCTTGGAGACCGGAGAACCACTGGACTGGGCACAGGTGCTGGGGGTCGTGTTCAATCAGAAAGATCGGCAGTTTCCGTCCATTGCCATGGTGATCATCATGATCTTCATGTTCTGGGTGTTCGTGGCCCATCTGGTGTTCGCGATCTTCATGGGGCTGGAGCCTCTGACCAATATCACCTCGAACTGGCAGGATGCGCTTTTGAACCGAAACGGCATCACGATGATGGTGGTGGGCACGGCGGTCGGAGCGGTGCTGGCGTTCTGTCTGTTTTCGTTGACCGTGACCAGCCTGCCGCTGCTTCTGGACCGCGAGTTGGATTTCATCACCGCGATGATCTTTTCTTTCCAGTCCGTGCTGCAAAATCTGGTGCCGATGGTGGGTTGGGGGCTTATGATTTCGGGTCTCATGCTGCTTGGGATGTTGCCGTTTTTCCTTGGCTTGTTCGTGGTGCTGCCGGTTCTGGGTCATGCCACGTGGCATCTTTATCGTCGCGTCATGAGCTTCGAGGATTAAGCGGATCGTCAAACGCCCTCGTTAGACAATGCGCACAAAATTGAAGGCCGCCCATTGGGCGGCCTTGTCGGGTCCACAGTAGAAACCAGATCAGCTGTTGCCTGATTTCGGCGTTGCCGGAGCTTGCGGTGCGGGTTTTGCGCCACCCAAAGGATCGTCCTGACGTTGCACGGAGCCTTCGAAATGTGCACCGCTTTCGATGGCGATGGTCTTGTGGATGATGTCGCCTTCCACACGGGCCGATGAGGTCAGGCGCACTTTCAAACCGCGCAGACGGCCAATGATGCGACCATTGATCACAACGTCATCGCCGATGACTTCACCCTTGACGGTGGCGGTTTCGCCAATGGTCAATTGATGGGCGCGAATGTCACCTTCGACGGTGCCTTCAACCAGAATGTCACCTGTCGACTTGATATCGCCCTTGATGACAAGGTCCGAGGACAGGGTGGATACCGGCGGCTTGACTTTTGCGGCTGCCGATGATGGTGCGGGTGGAACGGCCGGGGCAGAGGAAGTTGGCTTGTCAGCCTTTGCCTCGGTTTTGGTTTCCTTGTCACCGGTTTTGGGGCCGGGTTCATTGATCCTGCTTTTAGAGAACATCTTTTGCTGCCTTGATATAGACCATCGGGTTGATGGGCTTGCCACCGACGCGCACCTCATAGTGAAGATGCGGTCCGGTTGATCGCCCGGAGTTTCCAATATCACCAATTCTATCCCCGCGCGAGACCCTTTGTCCCTTTTGTACATTTAAGCGCGATTGATGGGCATAACGCGTCTCGATACCAAACTCGTGCTGGATCTTGACAAGCCGCCCGTAGCCTGAACTCCAGCCGGCGCTGATCACGACGCCGTCCGCAGGGGCATAGATCGGGGTGCCTATAGGGGCCGCGAAATCCGTGCCATTGTGCATACGGCCCCAACGCGATCCAAAGCCCGAGGTAAAACGGAACCCATCTTTCACCGGCATCCCAAATGGCATCTTCTGCGCGGCGATGCGATACAGGTTCATCTTGTCCAATTCGCTCAGGATATTGTTGGCGCGTTCTGCATCCGGGTCGGGGCCTTGACCACGTGTCGACAGGATCATCGGCGTCAGCGGACCACCCTGACCGGAATAGCCACGACGGACCTGATCAAGGATACGATCGACCGACATGCCTGACTTGGCGAACATTTTGTCCAGCGGTTCCAGCGAGATCGTCACGGCGTCCTCAAGCTGGCGGAAAATCTGATCGTTACGCTCGTCACGCAAGCGGGCCTCGTACAGCATGTTCTGAGCAAACTGTTCGGCTTCCACGGCATTCTGCGCGACAAGGTCACGCTCGGCGGCGGTGCGCGACAGCTCGGATGTCAGAAAGGCAAGCGTCGTATCGGCTTGAACGGGGGCTGCACCAGGCCGACCTGTGGCCTGATCCTCCTTGGCCTCGGCCAGCATAGTTTCAAGGCTATCTTTGGCGTCATCACGCTCACCCATCGTGCGACGCAATGTGGATTGGATCACCCCGATGCCCGTCTCGAACTCCTTGCGGCGCTCTTCCGATGCCAACAATTCGCTTTGCATCTCGGAAATCTCGCCAAGCGCGAGGTTGAACCGTTCCTGCGCGGCGGCGGCTTCGGCGGCGCGGGCGTCGCGTTCTTCGGACAGGGTTTGCAGACGTTGCTCATACAGTCGTTTATCGCGCTGCGCCTGATCGCGCATGTTGCCGGAACCGATGGAATCCATCAGCAATACAGCGGTGGCAATAATTGACCAGGCAATGAACGCGGCTGAGCCAGTCCAGCCAAGTGCCTGCGTCAACGGAGACAACCGGATAAACCGCGTGCCCGTTTCGGACCGCAGGAACAACCGCTGTTCCGGGAATACGCGTTCTAGTAGGTGGTTAACCTTATACATCAAGCTGATATGCAAGTCTGAAGCCCCGAATTCATCCCTTTGATCCCTTGTCTGCGGGCAGTCCAGCTTCTCGTGGCGACCCCCCTCAGACCCGAGGTGATTAACGCGGGTGATACATTCACGCAAGGAATTTTGAAATTCCTCAACAATTGTCGTGGTTTCGAGCGAGATTTTGCCGACGGGTGCCGGATCAGCGATGCGGATCAGTCTGGCGTGCCGCGTGATTGGGTTGCGGTTCTTTCGGCCAGAGGCCAGTAAAAATCAGGTGGCAATCCTGCTTCGGCGCGCTTTTCTTCGTTAAAGGGCGGCTTCAGTGCACCGCGGAAATAGGTGCGCACAAGGCCGTGAAATGTCTCTTTCGGGTCCAGCTCGTGACGCCCGCAGAGAAAGTGGAACCATTTCGATCCATAGGCGACATGACCAACCTCTTCGGCATAGATCACCTTGAGGGCGGCCACCGTGTCGTCCAGTTTGGCGTTGCGAAAAACCTCGATCATGCCCGGTGTGACATCCAGCCCGCGTGCCTCAAGCACCATGGGGACGACGGCGAGCCGCCCCAGAAGATCGCCCGCTGTATCCTCGGCGGCGCGCCACATGCCAGCATGGGCGGCCAGCGCGCCATAGTGACTTCCCAATGCTTCAAGACAATCGCTTACAAGATTGAAATGTTTTGCTTCTTCGTCCGCTGCGTTCACCCAATCGTCATAGTAACCCAGCGGCATCGGCGTGTCGGTGAACCGCGCGATGATGTCCCAATGCAGATCGACCGCGTTCAGTTCGATATGCGCGACAGCGTGCAAAAGCGCGATCTGACCCTCGCGGCTGCCGGGGCGGCGGCGGGGCACGTCGCGCGGGTCTTTCAACTCGGGCCTGTCAGGGCGGGCGGGGAAATCAGGCGGTGTGGCCGCCCCAATGATCTGATCGCGGTTGGTCAGCGGTGCGATGATCGCACCGGCTTGGCGCGCCGCGAACCATTCGGCTGCGTGTTTGCGCGCCAGCGCGGTCTTTTCGCGTCCGTCTGCCGTACGCAACACCGCATCTGCCATTTCGGCCAATGGGCGGGACAGGCCCGTCATTGATTGACCAATGCCCGCGTGGCCGCCAGAACCTCGTCCGCATGGCCTTTTACCTTTACCTTGTCCCAGACCTGCACAATCTTGCGGTCAGGCCCGATCAAAAACGTGGCGCGGGTGATGCCCATATACGTGCGACCATAGTTCTTTTTCTCACCCCAGGTGCCGTAGCGTTCACAGACATCACTGTCGGCATCCGACAGAAGCGGCACGCTGAGCTCCTGCTTGGTGCGAAAGTTCTCGTGCTTTTTCAGGCTGTCTTTCGAAACACCGAAAACCTTCGTGCCAAGCGCCCGAAATTCGGGCAGAAGGGCCGAGAAATCAAGCGCCTCGGTGGTGCAGCCGGGCGTGTTGTCCTTTGGATAGAAATACAGCACCACCGGCGCCGGGGCGAGTTGTGACAATGCCACGGGCGCTCCGCCATCCTGTGGCAGCGTGAAATCCGGCGCAATATCGCCTGCCTTCAGCATGTTATCCGTCATTCTCTTGGCATTCCCTGTGCTGTGTCACTAGTGTTTCCCGAACTTTCCTTCTATGCCGTTTCGCATCAGGATGAAAGGCACGAGGCCGCGCGGCCAAAGGGCATCTGGGCGATCTGCATGGACAAAGACGACAAGCCAACGGGACAAGAGGACGCCGACGAGGTGCGCCCCGTCCGTGATGGTGACATGTCGTCCAAGCATGTTGACCCGGTCGAACCGGATGCCGAGGATGAATTGTCGGTTGATCGGGCCGGTGAAAGCGTGACAGACGGCGGTGCCTCGAATGACCGCGAGACGGATGAGAGCGACCAGGACGACGCCCCGGAAAATGCCCCCCCGGCGCAGGACGAGTTGGCTGCCCCCGATGAGACAGAGGCGGATTCAGCAGCCTTGGTCGCCACCGCCCGGTTCCCGCGTCGGCGCAAGGCCAAAGGGTTGGAGAAACACGAGGTTCCCCCTGAATTGAGGGCGCGTCGTCGCAAACGGCTGAAATGGCATTTCGGCATCTGGTCTTTCGTGATGATTGCCTTGGCGGCGCTGTTTCTGGCGCTCTTGTCAATGTCGGTGACGGGGCATGTCTTTGTCCTGCCGAAATGGGCAACCGAACGGATTGAACAGAAGATCAACAGTCAGACAAATCGTGTGAAACTATCCCTGTCTCAGGTCGAACTGGGCGTGACACGGTTGGGTCTGCCACGATTGCGGCTGGTCGATCTTGGTGTGCGGGATGAAACCGGGTTGGAGATCGGGCGGTTGAACGCGGTCGAAGGGTCGCTGTTGTTGCGGCCTGTCCTGTCTGGCCGGGTCGAGCCTGCCAGCCTGTCCTTGCGCGGCGCACAGATCACCATTCGGCGCAGTCGGGACGGTTCATTTGACCTGAGCCTGGGTCAGGGGATCGGAGCGAGCGGCGATCTGGCATCGGTTCTCGATCGCATCGACACCGTGTTCACAACCGGCATATTGGCCAAGTCCGAACGCATAACAGCTTCGAACCTGACCATCACGCTCGAGGACGCGCGGACGGGGCGTTTGTGGCAAGTGACCGATGGAGCCCTGACCATCAGCCAAACCGCGCAAGAAGTTGATATGACGCTGTCTTTCGACGTGTTCAACCAAACCGAGGAGCTGGCCGAAACGGTGCTTGGCTTCCGATCGGTCAAGGGCAGTTCCGCGGCGCGTCTGACCGCGACGTTCAAGAATGCACGTGCGCGTGACATTGCGGCGCAGACCCCGTTGCTGACATTTCTGGGACTGGTCGACGCCCCGATTTCCGGGGCGCTGCGAACCGTGATTGACGAAACCGGGCAGGTGTCAGGGCTGGCGGGCACCCTGGAATTTGGCGCGGGCAGCCTGTCGCCGGATCCAGCGGCCAAGCCCGTGGAGTTCACCGGCGGCAAAGTCTATCTGGATTATGACCCGGAGCGCGAGCGCATGAATTTCGCGCAAGCCTCGCTGCAATCTGACTGGGGCGAGATACAAGCCGACGGGCATTCCTATTTGCGCGGATGGTCCGGGGGCTGGCCGACTGAATTGCTGGGGCAGTTGAATGTCACCCATGCACGGATCAGCCCGCCGGATGTGTTTGAAAGCCCGCTGACGCTCGGGCAGGGGTCGGCTGATTTCCGGCTGAGCCTCAATCCGTTCCGGGTTGATGTGGGGCAGTTTGCGATTACCCATGATGGCGCGCTGGCGACGGGCACTGCGCGGATCGGCATCGGCTCTGAAGGTTGGTCGGTGGCGATCGACGCTGCCGCCGATCAGATCAGCCCCGAACAGGTCACGGCCTTCTGGCCGTTGACCAACGGCCAGCGCACTCGCATCTGGGCGCGGGACAACGTGACCAAGGGGCGGTTTACCGATGTATCCGTTGCCTGGCGGAAAGAGCAGGGCATCCCGGCGCACACGGCGCTGAGCGCGGCCTTTGACGGCGTGACCGTGCGGGCGGTCAAGGAAATGGTGCCCATCGAGAACGCGTCGGGCCAGTTTACCATTGATGGGCGGCGCCTTGTGGTCACGGCAGATCATGGCGTGCTGCGCCCGCTGGATCGGTCGGGAAAGGTTGTCGGTGTGTTGGATGCTGCTGGCACCAGTTTTGTGATCCCGCAGATGGCGCGGCGACCCGAAGACCCCTCGGCGCCCCGTCCGCCGGTGCCTGCCTGGGTGGATCTGTCTGTCACCGGCCCGCTGAAAGCTGCGCTGCATTTGCTGGATGACAAACCGTTTCGCATTTTCCGTCAGAACCCTGAAGGAGCAATTGGACCGGATATGGCCAGCGGACGCGTTGCGCTTGGCGGGCGGATCGACATTGCGATGCAGCCCAAGGTGCCCCGCAGCGCCATCGACTATCGCCTGGCAGGCACACTGAGCACCGTCAAAAGCGACACCATCGTAAGCGGGCGGCTGCTGGAATTGCCCCATGCCGATCTGGCCGTCAGCACGGAAGGCGTCAGTATCAGCGGGAAGGGCCGGTTGTCAGGTGTGCCTGTTACCGGAACGTGGGCGCAAACCTTCGAAGCGGGAGCGTCATCGGGCCGTTCGACCGTTACTGGCGAGATGACGTTGGATCAGGCCTCTCTTGATGCGTTCTCGATCGGGCTGCCAAAGGGTAGCGTGACCGGATCGACGACAGGGAATTATGAGATTGCCCTTGCGCGTGGTGAAGCCCCACGCATTTCGCTAGAGGCATCTCTGGGCGGTGTTGGTCTCAGCATTTCGGCACTTGGTTGGTCGAAGTCGCAAGGGAGCAAAGGATCGCTGAGCCTGTCTGGCAAGCTGGGGTCGGCCCCTTTGATCGAAGAGCTCAAGTTGCGCGCGCCGGGACTTGACGCCAATGGCAGCGTCATCATGGCCGAAGGCGGTGGGCTGGTCGCCGCGCAGTTCGACCGGGTGACGTTGGGCGGATGGTTGGATGCACCCGTGACCTTGACCGGGCGTGGCGCGGGGCAGCCGGTGTCAGTCACGGTCAAAGGCGGGACCGTGGACATGCGCAAGGCCACATTGGGGTCCGGCAAAGGCGGCGGTGCCGGCGGGCCGCCTGTGCCCATTTCGCTTCTGCTGGACAGGCTCATCATATCGAAAGGGATTACAATCACCGGGTTCGATGGCGATTTCACCCAGACAGGCGGTGGGTTGAACGGCACGTTTCGCGGCCAGATTGGCGGTGGACCAACGATCAGTGGCACCGCCGCACCCCAACCCAAAGGCACGGCGTTTCGGCTGACCAGCAAGGATGCAGGGGGTGTTCTGCGGGCCGCGGGAGTCCTGAAATCTGCCCGAAACGGCGATATGGAGTTGATCCTGGCCCCCGGCGGCAGCAAGGGCGTTTATGACGGCAATCTGAAGATCAAGAACATTGATGTGCATGATGCGCCCGCAATGGCCGAACTGTTGTCGGCGATTTCCGTGGTTGGCCTGTTACAGCAGTTGGGAGGGCAAGGCATTCCCTTCACCGACGTGGATGCGCGGTTCCGGTTGGACCCCGACAAGGTCACGGTTTACGAAGGGTCTGCGACAGGCCATTCCATGGGCATTTCGATGGACGGGTATTACTTCCTTGGGTCGGGGCAAATGGACATGCAGGGCGTGATCTCGCCGTTCTATCTGGTGAACTCGGCCGGGCGCATTTTCGCGCGCAAGGGCGAAGGGCTGGTGGGGTTCAACTATACCCTCAAAGGCACCGCGTCTGACCCCAAGGTGGGGGTCAATCCGCTGTCCTTGTTCACACCGGGCTTTTTCCGCGACATTTTCCGCCGCAACCCGCCACCGCGACCGCAAGCAGAATGATCGGCCCGCGATCCGTAGGAACCCGTTGACGCGGACGGACAAGCCGCCTACACGCGCCGCCATGAAGCTGAGTGATTTCGATTTCAATCTTCCAGACGCGTTGATCGCGACGCGCCCTGTGCGGCCGCGCACGGCAAGCCGTTTGCTGGTGGCAACGCCGGATCAGATCACCGATGCCCATGTCAGCGATCTGACCCGTTGGCTGAGCCCCGGCGACCGGCTGGTTCTGAACGACACGAAGGTCATTCCCGGTCGGCTGTTCGGCACCCGCACACGGGCCGGGCAAGCCCCGGGTGAAGGGGTCGCCAAGATCGAGGTGACGTTGTTGTCGCCAGACAGCGCCGGACAATGGCACGTGATGGCGAAACCTCTGCGCAAGCTGCGCGACGGGGATGTCATCATCTTTTCGGATGATCTGTGCGCCCAATTCGTCGGGCGGGACGGCGAACAGGCGGTGATCTGCTTCAACCTTGAAGGCGCGGCGTTCGACGCCGCGCTCGCCGCCGCGGGGAACATGCCGCTGCCGCCCTATATCGCCGCGAAACGCGCGGCGGATGCGCAGGACAACGAAGACTATCAGACGGTGTTTGCCCGCCACTCGGGTGCGGTGGCTGCGCCGACCGCGTCGCTTCATTTCGACGATGGATTGCTTGACCGAATTGCTGCGATGGGCGTCGGGCTGACCCATGTCACGCTGCATGTGGGGGCGGGGACGTTTCTGCCCGTGAAAGTTGATGACATTGCACAGCACAAGATGCACGCGGAATGGGGCCGGGTCAGTACGGTCGCCGCGCATGAGATCGAGGCGACCGTCGCAGCCGGGGGCCGGATCATTCCGGTCGGCACCACCGCGCTGCGCCTGATCGAAAGCGCAGCGACAGCACCGGGCAAGATCCGCCCCTGGCAGGGGGACACGGACATCTTCATCACGCCCGGCTTTCGGTTCAACATCACCGATGGGCTGATGACCAATTTCCACCTGCCGAAATCAACCTTGATGATGCTGGTGTCGGCGCTGATGGGAACAGACAGGATGCGTGCGGTCTATGATCACGCCATCGCGCACCGCTATCGCTTCTTTTCTTACGGCGACAGTTCACTGCTTCTGCCCAATCAGCCATAAAGGCAAAGTCGGGCCGGTGCCGGACGCTCACATGTCGCGAAATGTCGGTGGTCTGACACAACGGCTTGCTAAACTGACCATAACGCAAACAGGAGATCTCCATGCTACAAGTCTTGTCGAGCTCTTGGGCGCTGCTTCTTGGTATGATGCTGCTTATGGTGGGCAACGGTGTGCAGGGCACGCTGTTGGGGATTCGGGGCGGGCTTGAGGGGTTTTCGACATTCGAGCTATCGCTCGTAATGTCGGGTTACTTCGCGGGCTTCCTGTTTGGGTCGCGCATGGCACCGATCATGATCCGCAGGGTGGGCCATGTGCGCGTCTTTGCGGCGCTTGGTTCGTTTATCTCGGCGGTGTTGATCCTGTATCCCACCTTTACCGACCCATGGGCCTGGACCGCTTTGCGCGTGATCGTCGGCTTCTGTTTCTCGGGCGTGTATGTCACGGCGGAAAGCTGGCTGAACAACGCGGCTGACAATGAAAACCGTGGCAAGGCGCTGTCGCTTTACATGTTCGTGCAGATGGTGGGCATTATCGCCGCGCAGGGCCTTCTGGTGATCGGCGATCCCGGCGGGTTCATCCTGTTCATCCTGCCCTCGGTGCTTGTTTCGATTGCCTTTGCGCCCATTCTTTTGTCGGTGAATCCAACCCCGGCCTTTGAAACGACAAAGGGGCTGAGCCTGCGGGAACTCTTCCATATCTCGCCCATGGGCTGCGTGGGATTCATGCTATTGGGGGGCGTGTTTGCCGCCCAATTCGGCATGGCGTCGGTCTTTGGCCAGCAGGTTGGCCTGACGGTGGGACAAATTTCGGCCTTCGTGTCGGCGCTCTATATTGGCGGGTTGGTGCTGCAATATCCCATCGGCTGGATTTCAGACCGGATGGACCGGCGTGTGCTGATCCTGATTGTCACTGCAATTGCCGCCGCGGCGGCTATGTTGCCGGTTGTGTTTGGCACCCGATACGAGCTTCTTCTGCTGGCTGCGTTCTTCCTTGGTGGGATGACGAACCCGCTTTATGCGCTTCTGCTGGCCTATGTGAATGACTTCCTTGAACCTGACGACATGCCTGCCGCCTCGGCTGGTCTGATCTTTATCAACGGGATGGGTGCGATTGCCGGTCCTGTGGTCACAGGTTGGGTCATGGGGGTGATGGGACCGCTTGGGTTCTTCGGCTATATGGCGCTTTTGTTGGTGGGTTTCCTGATCTATGGCCTGTGGCGCATGACCCAACGGTCCGGTCCGGCACCCAAAGACACGGGTGCCTACATGACCATGTCGCCAGCCGCCTCGCCGGTCGCTGTGGATATGGCACAAGAGGTCTGGGCCGATGAGGCGGAAGAGGACGAGTAGCCTTCCACCTGCGTCCAGCCTTGAACTGCTTCCCACACCCGTTAGGGTAAAGAAAACGGGAGGCGCAACCATGAGTGAACCGCACGAGATCATCACGTTCTGGATCGACGAGGTTGGACCGAAGGGCTGGTATGAAGCGTCGGACAAGCTGGACAACACGATCCGTAAACGGTTCATGGCAGATTACGAGGCTGCGCGGGATGGCACATTGGATGGCTGGCGCGATACCCCGCAGGGGGCATTGGCGTTCCTGATCCTGACGGATCAGTTCCCGCGCAACATGTTTCGTGGCGATGCGCGATCTTTTGCGACCGATCCGGCGGCACGGACCTGCGCGGATCATGCAATCGCTCGCGGGTTGGACATGCAGATACAAATACCCGACCGGCAGTTCTTTTACCTTCCCTTCATGCACAGCGAAGCAATGGAAGACCAGGACCGCTGCATCGCGCTAATGGCCGAACGGATGGCTGACACGCCGGGGCAGGGCGACACGCTGCACGCGCGCGTCCATCGAGCGATCATTGAACGCTTTGGACGCTTTCCTTACCGCAACGACGTGTTGGGGCGCGACACAACGGACGAAGAACGCGTATTTATCGAAGACGGCGGATACACCGCGCTTCGCAAGAAGTTCGAAGTTAGGGAAGGAAAAGCATAAGCGTCGTGGGGGGGGGTCATACGACCATCCCCTGAAGGTCTCAACTGTGCCGGGTTTCGCCCAGCGACTAGCGGGTCTTCCCTAGCGTCATTGATCCGTTGAACTAAATAGTTTAGTGCCAAACTATCTTGAAGATGAGGAGGAGTCCCCATGGCGGGAAAGGCTTTTGATACGGTTGTGGTTGGCGCTGGACCCGGTGGTTACGTGGCGGCAATTCGCGCGGCCCAGCTGGGCCAGAATGTTGCCATTGTCGAACGCGAGCATCTGGGCGGCATCTGCCTGAACTGGGGCTGTATCCCGACCAAGGCGCTGTTGCGCTCGGCCGAGGTGTTTCATTTGATGCACCGTGCCAAGGAGTTTGGTCTGTCTGCGGGCAAGATCGACTATGACCTGCCCGCCATCGTAAAGCGTTCGCGCGGTGTGGCCGCGCAACTGTCTGGCGGCATTGGTCATCTGATGAAGAAAAACAAGGTGACGGTCTTCATGGGTGAGGCCTCGATCCCCGCCAAGGGCAAGGTCTCGGTCAAGACCGATAAAGGCACCGAGGAACTGACCGCCAAGAACATCGTTCTGGCCACGGGCGCGCGCGCCCGCGAATTGTCGGGGCTGGAAGCTGACGGCGATCTGGTCTGGACCTATAAGCACGCGTTGAACCCGCCGCGTATGCCGAAAAAGCTGCTGGTGATCGGATCGGGTGCCATTGGCATCGAATTTGCCAGTTTCTTCAACACTCTGGGCGCGGATACGACTGTCGTCGAGGTGATGGACCGCGTGTTGCCCGTCGAAGACGCAGAGATTTCCGCGTTCGCCAAGAAGTCCTTCGTCAAGCAAGGCATGAAGATCATGGAGAAAGCCATGGTCAAACAGTTGGACCGCGCGCCTTCCAAATCCGGGGGCGGCAAGGTCACGGCCCATATCGAGGTCGGCGGCAAGGTTGAGAAACATGATTTCGACACCGTCATTTCCGCCGTCGGCATCGTCGGCAACGTGGAAGGGCTGGGGCTGGAAGCGTTGGGCGTCAAGATCGACCGCACCCATGTAGTTACGGACGCGCATTGCCGCACGGGTGTGGACGGCCTTTATGCGATCGGCGATATCGCCGGGGCGCCGTGGCTTGCCCACAAGGCCAGCCACGAAGGTGTGATGGTGGCCGAACTGATCGCGGGCTTGCACGCCCACCCGGTGAAACCAGAAAGCATCCCCGGCTGCACCTATTGCCACCCGCAGGTCGCCAGCGTCGGTCTGTCGGAAGCGAAGGCGAAAGAGCAGGGGTATGAGGTCAAGGTCGGCCGCTTCCCCTTCATCGGCAACGGCAAGGCCATCGCCATGGGCGACCCCGAAGGCATGGTCAAAACCATCTTTGACACCAAAACCGGCGAGCTTCTGGGCGCTCATATGGTTGGCCCGGAAGTGACCGAGATGATCCAGGGCTACGCGGTCGGCAAAACGCTGGAAACCACTGAAGAAGAGTTGATGCACACGGTCTTCCCGCACCCGACAATCTCGGAAAGCATGCACGAAGCGGTGCTGGACGCCTATGACCGCGTCATTCACATGTAAGGCAGAAAGGCCGGGTCATTGCCCGGCCTTTTTGCATCGTGCTTGGGTGGTCTGGCAGGCCTGACTGCCTGTTAGCCCAGCACCTCATCCAGTTTGGCAAGGATCGCGGACCAACCGCCATTGTGGTTGTCGCGGCTTTCTTCGGACGGGAAGCGGATGTGATGCAGACGCAGGTCGGTGCCTCCGTCTTTCGGTGTCAGATCCAGCGTGACGATCGATTCTTCGGCGGTGCTAGCAGGCGATTCCCAAGTGAATTGCAGCCGCTTGGCGCGATCAATGATCCTGTATTCACCTTCATGTGGCAAATCGCCTGCTTCCGGCACCCGCATGATGATGCTGAAACGCCCCCCGACCGTGGCATTGACGCTTGCGTCAGGCACTGTGACGCCCGCACCGGGGATCATGAATTTCACGAGCATCTTCGGGTCCAGCCACGCATCGAACACGCGTTCAGGCGGGTAGGGGATGTGGCGGGTGATTTCGAGGGATAGATCAGTCATTGTCGTCCTCCTTCAAGGCAGCTTCGAGGGCATCCAGCCGCAGCGCCCAGATCGAACGCAATTCGGCAAACCAGTGATCGATGGCGGAAAGCGGCCCCATCTGCACTTCGATCAAGTGCTCGCGCCATTCGGTGCGCCGGGTCGCCAGTCCACAGGCTTCAAGCACTTTGATGTGCTTTGAGACCGAGTTCAGGCTGATGTCAAAATGACGCGCGATGTCTGTGACGCGCATTGGACCTTCTTGTGCCAGCAAAGTCAGGATCGCACGGCGATTGACGTCCGATGCTGCCTTGAGAACGGCGCTGAGGTGGTCCATGTCATTTCGTTCAACCATATGGGTGAATAACACCTGCGACGGAATCAGTCAACCATAGGGGTGAATGAAGGGGCGCAACTGGCAAACGATAACCTCGGGCGACAGCATTGCACGGCCCATTTTTCTCAAGCCCATCATGGTTCCAAAATGTCTTGCTGCTATCCCGATGGGAAATTGATCTGGGACATTGATATCGCAGTATTCAGATCAACGGCTGAGTCGAATGATAATTCAATAAACAGAATCTGTGACGACAGCGGATGAGCGGTGATTGCAGATGTTCCGCAAATGTTCTAACTTTCCGATTGTCCCGCCGCGCGGTTTGGCCTAACCGTTAAGCAATTGTGAACTGGGGGTCAGAATGGCCGAGTTGAAAGAAATTCAGGTTCGTGGCGCGCGCGAGCACAACTTGAAATCCATCGACGTGGATATTCCGCGTGATCGGCTCGTGGTGATCACCGGGCTGTCCGGCTCGGGCAAGTCGTCGCTGGCGTTTGACACGATCTATGCGGAAGGGCAGCGGCGCTATGTCGAAAGCCTGTCCGCCTATGCGCGCCAATTCCTTGATATGATGCAGAAACCGGACGTGGATCACATTGCGGGTCTGTCGCCTGCCATCTCGATTGAACAAAAGACGACATCCAAGAACCCGCGTTCGACCGTCGGCACCGTGACCGAGATTTACGACTATCTGCGCCTTCTGTTTGCCCGCGCGGGCACGCCGTATTCGCCTGCCACCGGCCTGCCCATCGAGGCCCAGCAGGTGCAGGATATGGTTGACCGAGTCATGCAGATGGAGGAGGGCACGCGCGCCTATCTGCTCGCCCCCATCGTGCGCGACCGAAAAGGAGAATATCGCAAGGAATTTCAAGACCTTCAGAAGAAGGGTTTTCAGCGCGTCAAGGTGAACGGAGAGCTGCACGAGCTTGATAATCCCCCCACGTTGGACAAGAAGTTCCGCCACAATATCGACGTGGTCGTGGACCGCGTGGTGGTGCGCGAAGGGATGGAGCAACGGCTGGCCGACAGTTTCCGCACCGCGCTGGATTTGGCCGATGGCATTGCCCTGCTGGAAACGGCGCCGAAAGAGGGCGAGCCGGAGATTTTCACCTTCTCGGAAAACTTCGCCTGTCCGGTGTCGGGGTTTACCATCCCGGAAATTGAACCGCGCCTGTTCTCGTTCAACGCGCCGTTCGGGGCGTGTCCGGTATGTGACGGGTTGGGCAAAGAACTGTTCTTTGACGAACGCCTTGTCGTCCCCGATGCGACACTGCAAATCTATGATGGTGCGCTTGCGCCTTGGCGTAAGGGCAAGTCTCCCTATTTCCTGCAAACCATAGAATCGATTGCCCGCCATTACGAATTTGACAAGAACACGCCGTGGAAAGACCTGCCCAAGCATGTGCAGCAGGTGTTCCTCTATGGTTCGGGCGAGGAAGAGATCAAGTTTCGTTTCGACGAAGGCGGGCGGGTCTATGAGGTCACGCGCCCCTTCGAAGGCGTCATTCCCAACATGGAACGCCGCTATCGCGAGACGGATTCGAACTGGATTCGCGAGGAATTTGAACGCTATCAGAACAACCGGCCTTGTGGTGCATGTGGCGGATATCGCCTCCGCGACGAGGCGCTCGCGGTCAAGATCGGTCCAGCCAAAGGCACGCCGGAGCAGCGCCTGCATGTGGGGCAGGTGGTCCAGATGTCGATCCGCGAGGCATTGGATTGGGTCGAGGACGCGCCAAATCATCTGAGCGAACAGAAGAAAGAAATCGCCCGCGCCATCCTGAAAGAAATCCGTGAACGTCTGGGTTTTCTGAACAATGTCGGTCTGGAATACCTCACGCTCAGCCGCAACTCCGGCACGTTGTCGGGCGGGGAAAGCCAGCGGATCCGGCTGGCCAGTCAGATTGGCTCCGGCCTGACGGGGGTTCTTTACGTGTTGGACGAGCCATCCATCGGGTTGCATCAGCGCGACAACGGGCGGCTTCTGACCACGCTGAAAAACCTGCGCGATCAGGGCAATACGGTAATTGTTGTCGAACATGATGAAGAAGCCATTCGCGAAGCGGACTATGTCTTCGATATCGGTCCCGGTGCGGGTGTGCATGGGGGTGAAGTGATTGCGCACGGCACACCTGACGATATCGCCGCCTGTGCTGACTCGATCACCGGGCAATACCTGACCGGCGCGCGCGAAATCGCCGTGCCGAGCCAGCGGCGCAAGGGCAATGGCAAGTCGGTGAAGGTGGTGAAGGCCACCGGTAATAACCTGCAAGGTGTCACTGCCGATTTTCCGTTGGGCCAGTTTGTCTGTGTGACCGGCGTGTCGGGCGGGGGTAAATCGACACTGACGATCGAAACGTTATTCAAGACCGCGTCGATGCGGTTGAACGGTGCGCGCCAGACGCCCGCGCCCTGTGAAACCATCAAGGGGCTGGAGCATCTGGACAAGGTCATCGACATCGACCAGCGCCCTATCGGGCGCACGCCACGGTCAAACCCCGCGACCTATACCGGGGCCTTCACGCCCATTCGCGAATGGTTCGCCGGTCTGCCCGAAGCCAAGACCCGCGGCTACAAGCCCGGCCGGTTCAGCTTCAACGTCAAAGGCGGACGATGCGAAGCCTGTCAGGGCGATGGTGTCATCAAGATCGAAATGCACTTCCTGCCCGACGTCTACGTCACTTGCGAAACCTGCAAGGGCAAACGCTACAACCGTGAAACGCTTGAGGTGCAGTTCAAGGGCAAGTCGATTGCCGATATTCTGGACATGACCGTCGAGGACGCGCAGAGTTTCTTTCAGGCGGTGCCGTCGATCCGCGACAAGATGGATGCGTTGATGCGCGTCGGTTTGGGCTATATCAAGGTGGGCCAGCAAGCGACAACCTTGTCCGGGGGCGAGGCGCAGCGGGTGAAGCTGTCGAAAGAGCTGTCCAAACGTTCGACCGGGCGCACGCTTTACATTCTGGATGAACCGACAACGGGTCTGCACTTCGAAGATGTGCGCAAGCTCTTGGAAGTGCTTCATGAATTGGTCGATCAGGGCAACACGGTTATCGTGATCGAACACAATCTGGATGTGATCAAGACGGCAGATCACCTGATCGACATTGGCCCGGAAGGTGGCGATGGGGGTGGTCGCATCGTGGCGACCGGCACGCCCGAGGACGTGGCGCAAGTCGCCGAGAGCTATACCGGGCATTATCTGGCGCAGATGCTCCTGCCGATGCGCAAAGCGGGCGAGTGATCCACGAAAAAGCCCGGCGGTGACGCCGGGCTTTGCTGTCTTGATTGGTAAGACCGATCAACCGTCGAAATCGGCTTCCTGCATCAATTTCAACGCATCGTCACGATAGCCGGCCACTTCCATCAGGTTTACGCCGTCCGGTGTAAAGCTGCCCCAGCCTTTCACCATGTCGTCGGCTTCGACGTCAGGCGAAATCGGATATTCGAAGTTTTGCGCGGCATAGATTTGTTGCGCTTTGGGCGAGGCAAGGAACTCCATCAGTTTGATGGCCGTTTCCTTGTTCGGGGCGTATTTGGCCAGCGCCATGCCCGACACGTTCACATGGGTGCCTGATCCTTCAAAGACCGGGAAGACAACATTGACACTGTCAGCCCATTCCTTTTGCTCGGGATCGCTGAGCATTTTACCCATGTAATAGGTGTTGCCGATCGCAATGTCGCATTCCCCGGCCCAGATCGCCTTAACCTGCGCGCGGTCGTTGCCTTGCGGTTTGCGGGCCAGGTTGGCCTTCACGCCATCAATCCAGGCCCGGGTGGCTTCTTCGCCGTTGTGGGTCAGGTAGGCAGCGACCAGCCCCAGTGTGTATGGGTGGGTGCCGGAACGGGTGCAGATGCGGCCTTTCCACTTCGGGTCGGCCAGATCTTCATATGTGGTCACTTCGCCCTCGGCCACACGCTCTTTCGAGGCATAGACAATCCGTGCACGAGAGGTAAGGCCGAACCATTCATTGCCGGGATCGCGATAGGCGGCAGGAATATTGGCGGCCAGAACCTCGTTTTCGACCGGTTGGGTCAGATCGGCTTCGACCACGGCGGCCAGCCGGGCGAAATCGACCGTCATGATCAGGTCGGCCGGGCTGCGTTTGTCTTCGGCTTTCAGACGTTCGATCACGCCGTCCTTCAGGAAGGCCACGTTGACCGGAATGCCGGTTTCTTCGGTGAAGGCATCCATCAGCGGCTGGATCAGCTCGGGCTGACGATAGGAATAGACGTTGACTTCTTCCGCGCTGGCGGCAGCCGGGATAAGGGTTGCGGCCAGAATTGAGGCGGTGGCGAAAGTGCGAACTGTGTTCATCACGTGGGTCTCCTTGTTTCGTTGTCGCGCTTAAACCTGAGTCTTTTGCTTTGGTCAATACCCGATTAAAACAATCAGAAATTATTTGCCACCTGATCGTTCCGCTGTCTTCTCTGCTTCCCAATGGGCGTCCATCTCGGCCAGGGACGCGTCAGTGGGTGCGCGCCCTACGGCGGCCAATCGCCGCTCGATGCCCTGAAACCGACGCTCGAATTTGGCGTTGGCATGGCGCAGCGCCTCTTCGGGGTCGACCTTCAGATGGCGCGCCAGATTGGCCACCACAAACAGCAAATCTCCGATTTCCTCGCGCAGTTCGTCCGGACCCAGCGTGTCCCGGGCTTCGGCAACCTCGCGGGCCTCTTCGGTGATCTTATCCAGCACAGGGCCGATATCGGGCCAATCGAACCCCACGCGGGCGGCCCGTTTTTGCAGCTTGACCGCCCGCAGCAGGGCCGGCAAACCGATGGCGACACCATCCAGCACGCCTTGCTGGGCCTTGTCCGCGCGTTCGGCGGCCTTGATGGTCTCCCAGTCACGGGTCTGCTGTTCGGCGGATTTGTCACGTGATTCGTCGCCGAACACATGCGGATGGCGCGCGACCATCTTGTCGGACATGGTGTCGGCCACTTCGTCGAAGCTGAACAGCCCGGCCTCCTCTGCCATCTGGGCGTGAAAGACGGACTGAAACAGCAGATCACCCAATTCGCCCTTCAATTCGTCCCACGCCCGACGCTCGATTGCGTCCGCCACCTCATAGGCTTCTTCGATCGTGTAAGGCGCGATGGTGGAAAAACTTTGTTCGATGTCCCACGGGCACCCGTTTTGCGGATCGCGCAGGCGGCGCATGATCTCGCGCAGGCGATCCATCCCCCCTTGCGGGTCGTGAACCAGATTGTCTGAGGGGGAACGATCGTGGGTTTTGCTCATTGCATCATGGTCCAAATCAGGATTGTTTCGTCTCACCCTTGATAGGAGGAAGTCATGGCAATCATCAACCGCATTGGCGAATTTGCAGGCGACATGAAGACATGGCGGCGCCATTTGCATGCCCACCCTGAACTGGGGTTGGCGTGTCACGACACTGCGGCCTATGTGGTGGATCACTTGCGCGACTTTGGGGTGGACGAGATTCACGAGAAGATCGGCGTGTCAGGTGTTGTGGGCATCATCAACGGTCAGGGCGACGGGCCGACCATCGGCTTGCGCGCCGATATGGATGCGTTGCCGATGCAGGAAATGACAGGACTTGACCATGCCTCGACCGTGCCCGGACGGATGCATGCCTGCGGCCATGACGGGCACACCACCATGTTGCTGGGGGCTGCGCGTTATCTTGCGGAAACGCGGAATTTCCGGGGCCGCGTCGCGCTGATCTTTCAGCCGGCCGAAGAAATAGACGGCGGCGCGAAATACATGTGCGACGAGGGGATGATGGACCGGTTTGGTATCGCCGAGGTCTATGCCCTGCACAACATGCCCGGGCACGATGTGGGCACGTTTTATACCACGCCCGGCCCGATCATGGCGGCGGTCGACACCTTGCGAGTCAAAGTGACGGGCCGTGGTGGCCACGCGGCTTATCCACAGGATACGGTCGATCCGATCATGGCCGTGGTGTCGATGGTGCAGGCGGTGCAATCCATCGTCAGCCGAAACCTGTCACCGATGGACAATCTGGTGGTCTCGGTCACGATGATTGGCGGCGGCACGGCGGACAATATCATCCCCGAGGACGCGTGGTTTGCCGCGACTGTCCGATCCTTCACCCCAGAGGTGCGCGAGATGGTGCAACGTCGTCTGCGCGAGGTCATTGAGGGGCAGGCGGCCAGTTTCGGCGTTACGGCCGATATTGATTATGAGCTGGGCTACCCGCCCACCGTGAACGACCCGGACGCCGTCAAGAAAGCCGCCGCAGTAGCGCAAGAGATCAGCGGTGCAAACCGTGTGCAGGCCAATGAAGGGCGTGAGATGGGCGCCGAGGATTTTGCCTACATGCTGGAAGAACGCCCCGGCGCATACTTGTTTCTGGGGCAGGGTAAAGATGGTGCAGGTGTTCATCACGCGGCCTATGATTTCAACGACGAAGTCGCCCCCTATGGAGCAAGTTTCTTCGCACGTCTGATCGAGCGGTTGAATCCGGTTTGAGGTCACGCCTCGAATTTGATCAAATTATCTGGCCAGACCGCGCAACCTGTGCTAACCGATCAGAAACAGGGGAGGCTCCTATGGCACTGGAAGACGCAAAAACACAGGTCGACACCGCATTTACGCGCGATGGGTTCAAGGGCTTGGCCTTTGAAAACACGTTTGGGGGGGCCTTGTCGTTTCTGCGCCGAACCTATTCCAAAGATCTGCGCGGCGTCGATATTGCCGTCACTGGCATCCCTTTCGACCAGGCTGTCACCAACCGCCCCGGCACCCGGCTTGGCCCGCGCGCCATCCGCGAAGCGTCGTGCCTGCAATCGCCCGATCAGGCCTATGGCTGGGATTTCGATGTGATGAGCGAGTTTGCCATCGCCGATTATGGCGATATGCCGTTCGATTACGCCCATATCGATAAGTTCCCCGCCGCGCTTGAGGCGCATATCACCAGCATTCTGGATCAGGGCGCTGCCTGCCTGACGCTGGGCGGCGATCACTATATCACCTTCCCGATCCTGCGCGCGCATGTGAAGAAGCACGGCCCCCTGAGCCTGTTGCAGTTTGATGCCCATACGGACACATGGACCGACGATGACATGACCCGCGTGGATCACGGCACGATGTTCTACAAGGCGGTGAAAGAGGGTCTGATCGACCCCGCGCGCTCGGTCCAAGTGGGCATCCGCACTCATAACGACGACACGTTGGGCGTGAACATCATCGACGCGCGCGAGGTGCATGAAACCGGCCCTGTCGCGGTGGTTGACAAGATCAAGTCGATCCTGGGCGACCACAAGACCTATCTGACCTTCGATATCGACGCGCTGGACCCGGCATTTGCTCCGGGCACCGGCACGCCGGTCTGGGCTGGCCTGACCTCGGCGCAGGTGTCGATGATCTTGCGCGACCTGGCCGGGATCAACATTGTCGGCGGCGACGTTGTTGAGGTGTCACCGCCCTATGACACAACCGGAGCGACCGCCATTGCAGGAGCGCATGTGGCCATGGAAATCCTGAATCTATGGGCAGTTACGCGGCGCAGTTGATTTTTGAAACGGTTGCACTGTGAAACATCAGCATCGGTTAATCCGTGCTGCACGTCTCTGTGCGATGGCATTCGCGCGTCGCAGACCCTTGCAGGATTAGGCTTGCAGCGTTTGGCCGGCTCATCTATCGCTACCAATAGTTGATGGGTCACGATCCGCGGGGGCGGAGGGTGAGGGGGCGTGTGTGAATTATTTTGTCACTGCATTTCTGGGTATCCTTTTTCTGGCCGTTCTCGCGCTTGGCTGGGTGCGACTGGCCCCCTTGCCGACCGAGAGGTTCTCGGCCCGACCGGGACCGAACAATCCCGGGACGCACCGGCTGCCGGGTGGGGTGAAATACGTGATTCCATTGCGCATTCTGCCTGAGGGTGCGTTGGACCATCTGGCATGGATCGCGTTGGAAGCGCCGCGCACGCATCTGCGCTATCAGGAAGACGATTTGTTCGCGGTGGTCACCCGCTCGCGCCGGATCGGCTTTCCCGACATCACGGTCGCCTGGGTCGCCGGGGACGCACTGCATATTCATGCCCATCTGGTTTATGGCAAAAGCGATATGGGCGTGAACGAACAACGGGTCGACGCCTGGCTCGAGAAGCTCAGACATCTTGATGATGACATGGACGACGAGTTCTGATTAAAGCGCAGGCGGTTCGGCGGGGGCCTCGCTGCTGGGCAGTGTCTTTGGGCTGCCAGCTTGTGCCGAAACGCAGCCTTCGCCCGTGTCACGCCACATCGGCACGTTCAGGCTCATCTCGCAGCGGGCCATGAAGGCGCGCCCCCCCACGAACAGGCAAATGCGTTCGCCCAGTTCGACCCGGCTGCCGGACGTGTCGGTGCAATAGCAGTCAATGACCTTGCCACCCGGCGTGGTGACATCGGCCAGCGTCGGTTCCGCGAACAGTCCGCCCGCGACGAAGAAAAGGGGCAACATCCTGAACATGCCTTAGTTTAGCACAATCGCGCCTCTTGACCAAACCCCTGTGATAAGGGACACCGCCACAATGGTTCCTATGGAAAAACTCTCTGCGATCACGGAACGGTTCGAGTTCCTGGAAGCCCGTATGGGCCAGGGCCTGTCGGGTGATGAAATCGCGCAGGTCGGGCGCGAATACGCCGAACTGAAACCGGTGGTCGAGGAGATTGCCGCCTATCGACGCCTGCTGGATGACATTGCCGAGGCCGAGGCGATGCTGGACGACCCGGACATGCGCGAACTGGCCGAAGAAGAACTGCCCGCGCTGAAAGAACGGCTGCCCGCGGTCGAACAGGCGATACGGCTGGTTCTGCTGCCCAAGGACGCCGCCGACGCCCGCCCCGCGATGATCGAAATCCGCCCTGGCACCGGCGGGGATGAGGCGTCGCTGTTCGCCGCCGATCTTCTGCGCATGTATCAACGCTATGCCGAAGCGCGGGGCTGGAAATTCGAGATCATGGAGCAGAGCCTGACCGAGCTGGGCGGCATCAAGGAAGTCGTGGCTCATGTGAAAGGCGAAGGCGTCTTTGCGCGCCTGAAATATGAAAGCGGTGTGCATCGGGTGCAACGCGTGCCGGAAACCGAAAGCGGCGGGCGCATTCATACCTCGGCGGCGACGGTCGCGGTGTTGCCCGAGGCCGAGGACGTGGATATTCAGATCGACCCCGGTGACATCCGCATCGACACGATGCGCGCCTCCGGGTCGGGCGGGCAGCACGTGAACACCACCGACAGCGCGGTGCGCATCACCCACCTGCCCACGGGCATCATGGTGACGAGTTCCGAGAAAAGCCAGCACCGCAACCGCGAGATCGCGATGCAGGTTCTGAAAACACGGCTTTTCGATCTGGAACGCCAGCGGGTGGACGACGCGCGCGCCGCCGACCGTAAGGCGCAGGTGGGGTCGGGCGATCGGTCTGAACGCATCCGCACGTATAATTTTCCGCAAGGCAGGATGACGGATCACCGGATCAACCTGACGCTTTACAAGCTGGACCAGATCATTGCGGGTGATCTGGACGAGGTGATCGACGCGCTCGTTTCCGAAGATCAAGCCGCACAGCTGGCCGCTTTGGACGGATGACGAGCGGCGCGCAGCTTTTAGGCGCGGCCACGCGGACGCTGCGGGACGCGGGTGTGGATGATCCGGTCCGCGATGCACGGGTGTTGCTGGCCCATGTTCTGGGTGTTGATCGCAGCCGTTTGACTGTGGTTCTGCCAGACAAGATTGCAGATCACGAAGCCGCCGCCTATGAACGAGCCATTGCGGCGCGGGCCAAGCGCCAACCTGTCGCCCAGATCACCGGCACACGCGCGTTTTATGGCCGGGACTTCATCGTGACCGGCGACGTCTTGGACCCGCGCCCGGACACCGAGCTTCTGATCGACACCGCGCTGTCAGCTTCGTTTGATACCTTGCTGGACCTCGGAACGGGAACGGGCTGCATCCTGTTGACATTGTTGGCCGAACGGCCCGAGGCGCAGGGGCAGGGGGTGGACCTGTCCGCCGATGCGCTGTCGATTGCCCGATCCAATGCGCAAGTTTTGCAGGTCGCGGATCGCGCTGAGTTTACGGAAGGGTCCTGGTTCGAGATGGTCGACGCCGACAAGCGGTTTGACCTGATTGTCTGCAACCCGCCCTATATATCGGACGATGAGATGGCGACCTTGGCCCCCGAGGTGCGGGACTGGGAGCCGCATCTGGCGCTGACCCCCGGCGGTGACGGACTTGCAGCTTATCGCCAGATCATTTCCGAAGCGCCGCAACATCTGGTGCCCGGTGGACGCTTGATTGTCGAGATTGGCGCCGGGCAGGGCGCGGCGGTCAGGAACTTGTTTCAAAGGGCCGGATTCGTTGCAATCCAGTTGCTGAAAGACCTGTCCCAGCACGACCGCGTCGTCATCGGCAACTGGACGTCCACGCGGAATTTGTCCAGCTAACTGGTGTAAAACAGCCGTTAAATAGTCCGAAACCCGGCAAATTTCCCCGTTTCCATCAGTTTTTGCCAGATAAGGCTTGTGTTTCGGCAATCCACGTGACAATCAGGCTTTAGCAGTGTCGCAGTCCTTGTGACAGCCGCTGTTGGTAAGCCCTACAATTCGAGCGATGTGGCACAGATTGGTGTCTTGTTCGAAAACACAGCGCGGCAATTAAACCGCGCGTTGGAAGCTAAAAGCTGGAAAAACAAGCTTATGAGATCGCCGAAATCACGTTCGCGGAATAACAAGTCGAACCGAAACCGGAACAATCCCGGTAACATCATAAACCGCGTCTATGACAGCTCGGGCCCCGAAGGCAAAGTGCGCGGGACGCCCCAGCAGATCATCGACAAATATACCCAGTTGGCGCGCGATGCGTTCTTGTCGAATGACCGGGTTGCGGGCGAGAACTTCCAGCAACACGCGGAACATTACACCCGACTTCTCGGTGAAGCCCAGCGTGAGATGGAAGCCAGGCGGTTGCAGTCGGAACAGCAAAACCGCGAACGTCAACAACGCGAAAAAGAAGAGCGTGAGGCGCGAGCCGAGCGCAAATCGCCGCAAGGTGCCGCAGGTGAGGGCGATCAGCCCGACATCACGCCGCAGCCTGACACGATGGATGAGGGCGCGGAAAGCGGTCTGGTCGAAACGCCGGAAAGCAAGCCGAAGAAGGCGCCCGCACGGGCCCGCAAGCCCCGCAAACCGGCGAAATCAGATGCCCCGACCTCTGATGATGATGCGACAAGCGGCGCTCCGGATGCGCCCGAAGCAGCCGAGTAAGCTGCTCGCTCAGGTTATGTTGAACCCGGCCTGCGAAAGCTGTGCCGGGTTTTTTCACGCCGATTGGTCGTCACGGATACGAAAAAGCCCCACCACAAGGGGCAGGGCTTTCAGTTTTGTTTCCGAGGGACTGGCTCAGTCCGTACCGCGATACGGCTCGACATATTGCAAAGCCATGTCCCATGGGAAGAAAATCCACGTGTCCTGACTGACCTCGGTGATGAATGTGTCCACCAGTGGGCGTCCTTTGGGTTTGGCATAAACCGTGGCGAAATGTGCTTTGGGATACATGTTGCGCACCAGTTCCAACGTTTTGCCGGTGTCGACAAGGTCGTCAATGACCAGGATCCCCTCACCATCGCCCATCATGGCCGCATCCGGGGCTTTCAGAAGCTCGGCTTCGCCCTGCGACTGGTGGTGATAGGATTTGACCGAAACGGTATCAACGGTGCGAATGTCCAGCTCGCGCGCGACGATCATGGCCGGTGCCAGCCCGCCACGGGTGATCGCAACCACTGCGCGCCAGCCAGTGTCTTTTGGGCCCTGGCCATCCAGCCGCCACGCCAAAGCACGACTGTCGCGGTGGATCTGATCCCAGCTGATGTGGAAACCTTTTTCGTGGGGCAGACGGTCGCTCATGTGGAATGCTCCTTATTTGCGTCCAGTGGCCACGTCGATGTCGGGGGCGTCAACCGCCTTCATGCCGACAACGTGATAGCCGCTGTCCACATGATGGGTCTCGCCCGTGACGCCCGACCCAAGATCGGACAGCAGATACAGGGCGGAGTTGCCGACATCCTGAATGGTGACATTGCGGCGCAGCGGTGAATTCAGTTCGTTCCATTTCAGAATGTAACGGAAATCACCGATGCCCGAGGCCGCCAGCGTCTTGATCGGCCCGGCAGAGATCGAATTCACGCGAATGCCATCCTTGCCCAGATCCTCGGCCATGTAGCGCACAGATGCTTCAAGCGCCGCCTTGGCCACGCCCATCACGTTGTAATGGGGCATGACTTGCTCGGCACCATAATAGGTCAGCGTCAGAAGCGATCCACCATCCGGCATCATATCCGCAGCGCGTCGTGCGACGGCGGTGAAGGAATAGACCGAGATGTCCATCGTCACCCGGAAGTTTTCCGGGCTGGTGTCAACATAGCGACCCCGAAGTTCGTTTTTATCAGAAAAACCAATGGCATGGACGACGAAGTCCAACTTTCCCCATCTCTGCTGAAGTGTGCTGAACAATGCGTCAATCGACTCTTGATCCGCCACATCGCATTCAATGATGACATCCGAACCCAACTGGGCGGCCAGCGGATCAACGCGTTTTTTCAGCGCTTCGCCCTGATAGGAAAAAGCCAGTTCGGCTCCAGCGTCGGCACAGGCTTTCGCGATCCCCCATGCGATGGACTTGTCATTGGCAAGTCCCATAATCAGGCCGCGTTTGCCCTTCATCAATTCGCTCGACATTCTGGTTCCCCGTCCCGAGATACTCCGTTAAGTCCGTTTAGGCGATTGGCCCTGTCTCTTCAAGTCTGTGGGTCATGTCCTGTTAAGGTATTGTAACAGAGTTGGCACGGAACCGCGCAGGCCATATGTTTGGAAAGTAACGAAAAGGAGGCCGGGATGTCAGAACGTGGCGGGATATTTGCAGGCGACGATCCGTTTGTCATCGCGCGAAACTGGCTGGCCGAGGCCGAGAAAACGGAGCCCAATGATCCCAATGCCATCGCGCTATCGACAGTCGATGCAGACGGGCTTCCAAATGCGCGGATGGTGTTGTTGAAGGACATCGAAGATGATGCCTTCGTGTTCTATACGAATTACGGGTCGGCCAAGGCGCAAGAGCTGGACCAATCCGGCAAGGCGGCATTTGTCATGCATTGGAAAAGCCTGCGCCGCCAGATCCGGGTGCGTGGCATGATCGAGCGCGAGGAGGGACCTCAGGCGGATGCCTATTACGCATCGCGATCGCTGAAAAGCCGACTGGGCGCCTGGGCGTCGCATCAGAGCCAACCCTTGGCGTCACGCGCAGCGTTGATGGCCGAGGTGGCGAAGGTGACGGCAACGCATGGCACCAACCCGTCGCGCCCGCCATTTTGGGGTGGATACCGCATTTGGCCGACTGAAATCGAGTTCTGGGCCGATGGCGCGTTCCGCCTTCATGACCGGTTTCGTTGGAGCAAGGGGGAAAAAAATGACTCGTGGTCAGTTACTCGACTAAACCCTTAAAAAAACTGAATTTTCGTGCTATACCTGCCTAAAAGTATATGTGTTTAAGGCTTGCACCCGGATTTCAAACACCCCAATAGTATGATCGGGGGCGCGAATTTTTTGAGGACAGAAATGGCGCAAGAAACAGACGCGCATGAGCCAATCGTGCTGCGTGGCCAGGTCAAATGGTTTGACCCGAGCAAGGGGTTTGGTTTCGTGATCGCAGATGAAGGCGGGGCGGATATTCTGCTTCATGCCAACGTGCTGCGCAATTTCGGCCAAAGCTCAGTTGCCGATGGGTCCATCATCGAAATTTCCGTTCAATCGACCGAACGGGGACGTCAGGCTGTCAACGTCTTGTCGATTCAGCCGCCCGCGGCTGATTCCGAACACCAACTTGAAGAATTCGTTGAAGGTGTCGTTGATCCCGACAGTGTTGGTCCGTTGGAGCCTGCGCGGGTCAAATGGTTCGACAAGGCCAAGGGATTTGGCTTTGCCAATGTGTTTGGACGGTCGGAAGACGTGTTTATCCATGTCGAGGTTCTGCGCCGGTCAGGTCTTGCCGATTTGCAACCGGGCGAAGCGATCGGCCTGCGAACAGCAGCGGGCAAACGCGGCTGCATGGCAGTCAGCGTGTCGTCGTGGGATGCGGCCACCGATCATAAGGATTGATATGCATAGCCAATTCAACAAGGTTCTGAGACTTGGGGCGTCCGTCATCTGCGCCTTTTTACTGTCTGGTCCTGCATTTGCCGGGACATGTGGTCCTGATCATGTTGACCTTCGTGGCGACTGGGGAAAAGCGCGGTTCACGGTCGAGATCGCCGACGATCCCGGCGAACGTGCGCAAGGTTTGATGAACCGCGAAAGCTTGCCGATGTCTCATGGCATGTTGTTTCTGTTTGATAAGCCGCAACCGGTCAGTTTCTGGATGAAAAACACGCTGATCCCATTGGATATGCTGTTTCTGACCGCCGATGGAACGGTGGCGCGGGTGCACGAGAACGCCATACCGCTTGATCTGTCGCCCATCCCCGGAGGGTCGGATATCCTTGCAGTGCTTGAGGTGAACGGCGGCATCGCCGAGCGGTTTGGTATAACCGAAGGCACCGAACTACGCCATCCTTTGCTGGATCAGAGCATCGCGTCATGGCCCTGCGCGGCAGCAGAATAGACAAGGTAGATCATGAAGATCGGGCAGGTTGTCAATTTGCCCTTTTCTTCGTCCATCACCCCCGTTAAGGAGAGGGCGTTCGGGGCGTAGCGCAGCCTGGTAGCGCGACGGTTTTGGGTACCGTAGGTCGCAAGTTCGAATCTTGCCGTCCCGACCACCACCATTCCACCATGAACCAGATCGACGCGGGTCGCCTTATCCCGACGACGCATGACCGCCATATCCGGTGATCCGGCACCCATCGCGACCGGTCAGCGCCAAACCATCTGCGTCCCGCGTCTCTCTCGGTTCCGGCCACTAAGGCAGGGGTGGTGACGAACCACCTAAGAGATATGTTCAACGAGAAATGTGATTCTTTTCCGACGTCATTTTTACGCGATGATGACACTTTGCCTGACGTATCAATGCCACACCTGACCGTCCTAACAGCTTGTTTGTCTGAAGATGGTGAGATTTCTCTGTTTTGCCGAGAGATCTTTTGAATTGCGTTCTCGCCCGAACGATCTGCCGTGGTGCGCCCCATGTGCTTGATGGTTCTGAATTGAGGTATCACTTTCCCTTTTTGGCATAAGTCCGGTGATCAAATAGCAAAATCAGAAACCATCCACAGACACCCTCTGACGAGGAATCAATTGGTTAATTCGGGACTTGCCCAAACCACGATTGAGGTCAACGCAAAAGAGTTGTGGATAGACCAGAAGTTTTTGTTGACCTGCTAGGGGTCGATACGTCACCTTGTGCGTGCTGGTCATCAAGCCACAACATATAGTGGCGGCAGGTTACAGCGGGACAGTGAAATATATATGGCGCGACCTGATGGGTCGAAACCAAACCGGGTCCGCGTAGGGCGTGTTTCGGGGCGGAATTCCTGTGTCAATTTCGGTCCTTGCGATCAGCTAAATTTTGAAGGGTGAAGGCGTGCCCAGACACGCAACACCACAGCGCACGAAGGATCGACGGGGCACTATGAAAATCGAACGCAAATTCACCAAAGCCGGAGCAGACGCTTATTCCGAGCTGGATTTCATCACCACTACATCTGAAATCCGTAACCCGGATGGCACAATTGTCTTCAAATTGGACGCTTGCGAAGTCCCGGCGGATTGGAGCCAGGTTGCCTCGGACGTGATTGCGCAGAAGTATTTTCGCAAAGCGGGCGTGCCGGCGGCATTGAAGCGCGTGAAAGAAAAAGGTGTTCCTGAGTTTCTCTGGCGCTCGGTCCCGGACGACAAAGCACTGGCAGAGCTGCCGAAAGAAGAGCGTTACGGTGGCGAGACCTCGGCCAAGCAAGTGTTTGACCGTCTGGCAGGGGCGTGGACCTATTGGGGTTGGAAAGGTGGTTACTTCACCACCGAGGCTGACGCGAAAGCCTATTTCGACGAAATGCGCCACATGTTGGCCAGCCAGCGCGCGGCCCCGAACTCGCCGCAGTGGTTTAACACCGGCCTGCATTGGGCCTATGGCATCGACGGTCCGGCGCAAGGCCATTACTACGTCGATCACAAGACCCGCAAGCTGACCAAATCCAAATCGAGCTATGAGCATCCGCAGCCCCATGCCTGTTTCATCCAGTCGATCGGTGACGATCTGGTGGGCGACGGCGGCATCATGGACTTGTGGGTGCGTGAAGCGCGCCTTTTCAAATACGGCTCAGGCACCGGCACCAACTTCTCGTCCCTGCGTGCGGCGAATGAGCCGCTGTCGGGTGGTGGTAAATCATCTGGTTTGATGGGTTTCCTGAAAATCGGCGACCGCGCGGCGGGCGCAATCAAGTCGGGCGGCACCACACGCCGCGCGGCCAAGATGGTGATCGTGGACAGCGACCATCCGGATATCGAGGAATACATCAACTGGAAGGTCAAGGAAGAGCAGAAAGTGGCCTCGCTGGTTGCAGGTTCGAAGATGCACGAAGAGCATCTGAACCACATCTTCGCCGCGATCCGCACATGGGATGGCGCCGAAGAAGACGCTTACGATCCGAAGATCAACGAGTCCCTGAAAGACGTCATTCGTGCTGCGAAAAAGGTCGCGATCCCAGAGGTTTATGTAAAACGCGTGCTGGATTATGCCAAGCAGGGTTATGGCGCGATCGAGTTCCCGACCTATGACACCGACTGGGATTCGGAAGCATACGCGACCGTATCGGGCCAGAACTCGAACAACTCGGTGCGTGTGACGGATGCGTATCTGAAAGCCGTTGAAGCAGATGCCGATTGGGAACTGATCCGCCGCACCGATGGCTCGGTCGCCAAGACCATCAAGGCGCGCGATTTGTGGGACCAGATCGGCCACGCCGCCTGGGCCTGCGCCGATCCGGGCATCCAGTATCACGACACGGTCAACGCCTGGCACACCTGCCCGGAAGACGGCGAAATCCGCGGCTCGAACCCGTGTTCGGAATATATGTTCCTGGATGACACGGCCTGCAACCTGGCCTCGATGAACCTGCTGACCTTCCTGGAAGACGGTGTGTTCCAGGCCGAAGATTACATGCACGCCACCCGCCTGTGGACGATCACGCTGGAGATTTCAGTGATGATGGCGCAGTTCCCGTCGAAAGAGATTGCCGAGCGCAGCTATGTCTTCCGCACGCTGGGGCTGGGTTATGCCAATATCGGCGGGCTGCTGATGAATATGGGCTTTGGCTACGACTCGCCCGAGGGCCGGGCGATGTGCGGCGCGCTGACGGCGATCCTGTCGGGTGTATCTTACGCGACCTCTGCCGAAATGGCGGGCGAGCTTGGGGCGTTCGAAGGGTTCGAGCGTAACAGGAATCACATGCTGCGGGTGATCCGCAACCACCGCACCGCTGCCTATGGCGCGACCGAAGGGTATGAGGGTCTGTCGATCAAGCCACTGGCGCTGGATCACGCAAACTGCCCCGATGCCAAGCTGGTCGATCTGGCCATGGGCGCGTGGGACGAGGCGCTGGCGCTGGGGGAAAAGCACGGCTATCGCAACGCGCAGGTGTCCGTGATTGCACCTACCGGTACCATTGGTCTGGTGATGGATTGTGACACCACCGGGATCGAGCCTGACTTCGCGCTGGTGAAGTTCAAGAAACTGGCCGGCGGCGGATACTTCAAGATCATCAACCGCTCGGTTCCGGCGGCGCTTGAGAAGTTGGGCTATGCGTCGTCAGAAATTGAAGAGATCATCAGCTATGCCGTGGGTCACGGCACAATTGGTAATGCGCCGGGGATCAACCACACGACGCTGATCGGTCACGGTTTTGGGCAAAACGAGATCGACAAGATCGAGGCAGCGCTGCCGTCCGCGTTCGACATCCGCTTCGTGTTCAACCAATGGACGCTGGGTGAAGAGTTCTGCACCAACGTGCTGGACATCCCGGCCGAGAAGCTGAACAACCCCGATTTCAGCCTGCTCAGCCACTTGGGCTTCACCCGCCGCGACATCGAAGCTGCCAATGACCACGTCTGCGGCACGATGACCCTGGAAGGGGCGCCGCATCTGAAAGAAGAGCATTACAACGTCTTTGACTGCGCCAACCCGTGCGGCAAAAAAGGCAAGCGTTTCCTGAATGTTGACAGCCATATCTATATGATGGCCGCGGCGCAGAGCTTCATTTCCGGCGCGATCTCGAAAACCATCAACATGGCGAATGACGCCACGATCGAGGATTGCCAGAAAGCCTATGAACTGTCGTGGAGCCTCGGGATCAAAGCGAACGCGCTCTACCGCGATGGCTCGAAACTCAGTCAACCGCTGGCCGCGGCACTGGTCGAAGATGACGAGGAAGCCGAAGAAATCCTTGCCGCGGGTTCGCCCCACGACAAAGCGGTGACATTGGCCGAGAAGATCATCGAAAAAATCGTCGTCAAAGAAGTTGCGCGTGGCCGTGAGAAACTGCCTGAGCGTCGCAAAGGCTACACCCAAAAAGCCATCGTTGGCGGACACAAGGTTTACCTGCGCACCGGCGAATACGAAGATGGCAATCTGGGTGAGATCTTCATCGACATGCACAAGGAAGGCGCTGGCTTCCGGGCGATGATGAACAACTTCGCCATTGCCGTGTCCGTGGGCTTGCAATACGGCGTGCCGCTTGAGGAGTTCGTGGACGCTTTCACCTTCACCAAGTTCGAACCGGCCGGGATGGTGCAGGGCAACGATTCAATCAAGAACGCAACCTCGATCCTTGACTATATCTTCCGCGAACTGGCTGTCAGCTATCTGGATCGCACTGATCTGGCGCATGTGAAACCAGAAGGGGCCAGTTTCGACGATCTGGGTCGCGGCGAGGAAGAAGGCGTGTCGAACGTTCAGGAAATGACTGAAACTGCGGCCTCCAAGTCATTGGAAGTGTTGAAGCAAATCAGTTCGACCGGATACTTGCGCAAGCGGATGCCGCAAGAGCTGATGGTGCTGCAAGGCGGCACCGACGCAGGGGGAACGGTTCTGACCGGAACCGATCCGGTGGGCGTGCTCAACACGTTGGTGCCGGAGACGGCAGGGATGAAAACCACCGTGACGGAAACACTGGTGAGCGAAACCGCGGTATCGACGGGCACGATCAACAAGATCGACGCGCGCACCAAAGCCAAGATGCAGGGCTACGAGGGCGACCCCTGCGGCGAATGCGGCAACTACACGCTGGTCCGCAATGGCACCTGTATGAAATGCAACACCTGTGGGTCGACCACGGGCTGTAGCTAAGAGACCGCCGGGCCCGTCCACGTCCCAAGGGATGTGCCCGGCTGACATGGGAGGGAGCGTGCGCAAGTGCCGCCTTCCATCTTGACACGGGGCGGGTGCGCTCGCCCCCTGACGTGGATAAGGCCGCAGGCAAAAACAACCGGGCGGTATCAAGGATGAGCCTTATCAGCGAAACTGGGGTGCCTTCGGGCGCCCCATTCTTTTTTGCAGGTTTGGCAGGTGCGATTTCATCCTTCTGCTGCAAGTGATTCTGTGCCGCAGAATGTGCTGGTTGACGTCACGGCATCAATACGCTCTGAGGACTGCGATTGAAGCGGAAAAACAACCGGACACCTGTAATAAGTTAAGGCTTTCTTGCCATGGGCGAACATTTGCCCTGTTCCTGCCATATCCAGCCGATAAAATATCCACCAGAAGTGGAGAAAGAACATGTTGGGGATAATCCTATGGTACAACGCCGATAAGAGCGTTGGCTTGGTCTGGTGTGAAGATCAGGGGCCGCTGGCGTTCATCGGTCCCGAGGTCGTCGCGCCGGAAGGTGTGGGCAGATTGCAGCGCGGATCGCAGATTTGGTTTGACTATGACGAGGCCAATGGCTTTCGCACGGTGTGCCGTATCGAAGAGGTTGGCGTGGTCATGGGAGGCGTGGACCCGGCCGAGGTTCTGAGCAACTATGACAAGCCGGACACACGGTCGGTTCTGCGGGTTGTGGCTTGACCCGTGTCAAGATCGGCAGACACGCCTAACCCGTTGCACGTGCAGAAATAAGCGCCCGCAAATGGCATTGACGGGCGCGGCTTTCGTCGTGATGTCGGGCCTATTCTGTCGCGCCCCGCGATAGAGCGGCAACTCCGGTACGCGCCACTTCGATCAAGCCCAGCGGACGCATAAGTTCCGAAAATGCAGAGATTTTTTCTGTGGTGCCGGTGATTTCGAACACGAAACTGTCCAACGTGGAATCGACCACATTGGCCCGGAAAATATCGGCAAGCCTGAGCGCCTCGACCCGTTTGTCGCCAGAGCCTTCCACCTTGAACAGCGCCAGTTCTCGTTCCACGGCGGGCCCTTCGACCGTCAGGTCGTGCACATCATGCACCGGAACGATCCGGCCCAGTTGCGCTTTGATCTGTTCAATCACGGCAGGCGTGCCGGTGGTGACGATGGTGATCCGCGACAGGTGGCCCAGATGGTCCACCTCGGCCACGGTCAGGCTTTCGATGTTATAACCACGGCCCGCGAAAAGCCCGATCACACGGGCCAGAACACCGGCTTCGTTGTCGACGATGATCGCCAGTGTGTGCCGCTCGATCACGTCCGAATTGGGGTCGCGCAGGTCATAGGCCGATTTGCGCGACGAGCCTTTTTTGATCTTCAGTGCAGACATATCCAGACCCTCCTTAAACCAGCGTCGCGCCCGAGGAACCGATAACGCCCTGCGTTTCGGCTTCGCCCAGAAGCATCTTGTTATGTGGCTCGCCCGACGGGATCATCGGGAAGCAGTTGGCGTGTTTTTCGACCAGAACGTCCAGAATAAACGGGCCGTCATAGTCCAGCATTTCCTGAATGGCGTCGTCCAACTCGGCCGGGTCAGACACCTGTCGGCCTTTGCAGCCGAACGCTTCAGCCAATTTCACGAAGTCTGGCAGGCTTTCCGACCAGCTGTGTGAATAGCGTTCACCGTGCAATAGCTCCTGCCACTGGCGCACCATGCCCAGACGTTCATTGTTCAGGATGAACTGCTTGATCGGGGCGCGGAACTGAACGGCAGTGCCCATTTCCTGCATGTTCATCAACCAGCTGGCATCACCGGCCACGTTGATCACACAAGCGTCCGGATGCGCGATCTGCGCGCCAAGCGAGGCGGGCAGGCCATAGCCCATCGTCCCCAACCCGCCCGAGGTAAGCCAGCGGTTGGGATCGTTGAAGCCCAGGAATTGTGCCGCCCACATCTGGTGCTGGCCCACTTCCGTGGCGACATAGCGATCCTTGTCCTTGGTCAACGCTTCCAGCCGTTCCATCGCGTATTGCGGTTGGATGACCTTGTCGTCCGGTTGATAGGACAGGCAGTCGCGCCCGCGCCATTCGTCGATCTTGGCGACCCAGGTGGCCAACGCCGCTCCATTCGTCTTGCGCCCGCGCGCTTTCCAGATTTTCAGCATGTCTTCAAGCACATGGCCCACATCGCCAATGATCGGAATCTCGACATGGATGACCTTGTTGATCGAGCTGGGATCAATGTCGATATGCGCTTTTTTCGATCCGGGGCTGAACGCGTCGATCCGTCCGGTGATGCGGTCGTCAAACCGCGCGCCGACACAGATCATCAGATCGCAATCATGCATCGCCATGTTGGCTTCATACAGCCCGTGCATCCCCAGCATCCCCAGCCAGTGCTCGCCATTGGCCGGGTAGGCTCCCAACCCCATCAGGGTCGATGTGATCGGGAAGCCGGTGGCATCCACCAGCTCGCGCAGCAACTGGCAGGCGTCGGGACCGGAGTTGATTACGCCGCCGCCGGTGTAAAAGATCGGTCGCTTGGCCGTTTCCATCGCCGCGACCAGTTCGGTGATCGCCTCGATATCGCCTCGCACCTGCGGGGTATAGTGGTTGGTTTCCGCCTTTGCGGGCGGGGTATAGTCGCCGGTCGCGAACTGCACATCCTTGGGAATGTCCACCAATGTCGGACCCGGGCGCCCTGCGGTGGCCACGTGAAACGCCTGATGGATCACATCGGACAGTTTGTCGGTCTCTTTCACCAGCCAGTTGTGTTTGGTGCAGGGGCGGGTGATGCCCACTGTGTCGGCTTCCTGAAACCCGTCCGTGCCGATCATGAAGGTCGGCACCTGACCGGTCAGCACCACGATGGGGATCGAATCCAGCAACGCATCGGTCAGACCCGTCACCGCATTGGTCGCGCCGGGGCCGGAGGTGACAAGGACAACGCCGGGTTTGCCGGTCGAGCGGGCATAGCCTTCGGCCGCGTGCACCGCGCCTTGTTCATGGCGTACCAGAATGTGCCGGATGTCATTTTGTTGAAAAATCTCGTCATAGATCGGTAGGACAGCGCCCCCCGGATAGCCGAATACTGTGTCGACACCCTGATCCTTCAGGGCTTGCACCACCATTTTCGCTCCGGTCATTTGACGTGTCATCACTCTCTCCGTTCCACGTGCGTTTTTCACAAAAAAGCCCCCGATTTTCGGGGGCGCATGGGGATCCAATATGGTTCCGTTACCGGCCCATGCGCCATTTCCTTACAAGTACGAGGACGCTGCTCATCGCAACATATTCCTTAACCTTGCCCACTTGGTTCGCTGGTGGGGCTTTTGACAATAATGGCGCGACATTATGAGGGGGGCAGAAGGGCGTCAACCGGGAAATGAGCGAATAAAGTGTCGCAGTCGACGTTTTTTTGAAATTTTCAGAATATTATGGGGTGGTGTGGCGCAATTAATGACAAAGCAGAGGTCAGATTTCGGGGTTGCCGCCTGATTTGGCTGTCCCTAGCCGCCACGGGAGCGCACCGTATCGGGCAGCGTTATGCTGGCGACCTGCTCGGCGATCGGGTCAGTGGAAAGCGGGTGAAGCTCGGACGCGTAATCCTCGTCCCCCTTCAACGATGTCCATTCCCCCTGACGATATATCTCCAGCGCCGAGAACTTGGCCTTGTAGTCCATCTTCGGACTGCCCGGCACCCAATAGCCAAGATAGACGTAAGGCAGACCGGCTTCGCGCGCGATCTGGATGTGATCCAGGATCATATGCGTGCCAAGCGAAGTTTTGGTGCGGGCCGGGTCATAGAAGGAATAGACCATCGACAAGCCGTCATCCAACACATCGGTCAGGCACACCGCGCGCAAAGGGCCGGTGGGTTCGTCGCCCGGTTCCTGACCCTTGCCGCGTTCGGAATACTCGATTACGCGGCTTTTGATCGGGGTCTCTTCAATCATCGCGGCAAATTCGAACACATCCATATCGGCCATACCGCCATCAGCGTGGCGGGTGTCAAGATAGCGGCGGAACAGTTCATACTGATCCTCGCTGGCCCACGGGGCGCGGGCGCGGCGTTCCAGATCGTCATTGCGCTTCATCGTGCGGCGCTGGCCTTTGGTCGGCACAAAGTCCGCCACGCGGATGCGGGCGGACAGGCAGGCCGAACATTCGGCGCAGGACGGACGATAGAGCACGTTCTGGGATCGGCGGAACCCTTGCTTTGACAGCGTGTCATTCAGCGTGCTTGCGTGTTCGCCTTGCAGCGCAGTGAACAGTTTGCGTTCCATCCGGCCGTTCAGGTAAGGACACTCCTGCGGCGCGGTCACATAGAACTGGGGTGCAAGCGGTAATGTATGGCGCATGACACTTTCAAGATTGCTCAAGTGATCAAAAGTTAGCCCGGACTGCCAGATCGGGCAAGTCCCCGTCAGTCATAAGGTAAACTTGGCGCGTAGCGGCACCACATAGCTTGCAAAAGGGATGGCTCAGCGGCCAGCGGCACGGTTTAGCGCAGCAGTGCCCAGCATCATGTCAACCAAACCTTGCCCGCGCGGCGTGGTGAACATCATCACGATCGAGATCAGTTGCACGACAAAGGTCGACATCGACACGAAATACCCCAGCGTGTGCAGGGCGGCGGTGGTGCGGTCGAACCGTTCACCGCGGTGATTGCGAAGCTCGATCGCGGTCAGACGCATCCCCAATGTTGCAGACGCGTTCGACAGGGTGGTCACGCGATAGACAAAGCTGACTGCCAGATAGATCAGTCCCCACAGGAAAAAGCCTATGCCGAAGGTCAAAAGGCTGATCAGTACGCAGATTGCAGCGATCAGCACCACATCAATGAACCAGGCAAACAGGCGCTTCAGGGTGACGTCGGTGTAGAACTCGGCCTGTGTGTCAGGGTCAGGAAGACCCCAATAGGCGCGTCGGCCGTCTTCTTCGCGATGATGCGCATGTGGGAAATCAGACATGGTCGGTCCTGTGTGCTTGTGCAGGTTGGCAGAGAACCCGGCCCAATAATTCGGGCCGGGTGGGGCTGTCACTTATGTATGTGTCAGCTGTCGGATTACGACTTTTTCTTTTTCTTCTCGCGGGCGGGTTCGTCCAGAACCTCGACATCGTCCACATCGTCGTCGGCATAGTCATCTTCATATGCTTCGTCGCGAGTGGCCTGGGCGGCATTGGCGCGTTCATCCATGAACTGGTCGAACTCGGACTTGTCCTTGGCGGCGCGCAGGCGTTCAAGAAAGGCTTCGAACGCTTCCTGTTCGCTCATCAACCGGCGCAGGGTTTCCGCCTTATAGGCGTCGAACGCAGTGTTGCCCGAGGTCGAGAAGCCGTGGCGGCGCGCGTAACGTGCATCTTTCCATGCGGTGGTTTCGGTCGAACGGCGATGGCTGCAAGATTTCGAGAACATGCGTTTGCTCCAGATCATATAGGCAAGAAGGGCCAGCCCGATGGGCCAGAAAAAGATGAAGCTGATGACCATGGCGGCGATCCACGCGCCTTTGCCGCGCTCGTCAAGCCATGCTTCGCTTCGCGAAAACCAGCCACGCGGGGTGGCGGGGAAGTCGGTTTGAGCGGCGGTGTTCATGGTAGGTCTCCGTAGTTGGCGTTCAATGTGAATGTCTTTCACATGATTAGGATGTGGGAATTTTTGGTCTGCCATCAAGAGTTAATGTAAAACTTTTTTACATTGTTTGAACAAAGCGTTGATTCTAATTATAAAAAATTGCCGATAATTGATGATTTTTCGGCGCGGTCTCGTGGTGATTCAGGCGCGCGGACCGAACCACATGCGCCGGATCAGACCGTCTTTCAGCACATATTGGTGATACAGCCACCCTGCGATATGTGCGACGATCGTCAGCGCGAGAAGGGTTGCGGTGATCCCGTGCAGCACGCGCGGGGTCAAATCATCGAAAGTTTCGGGCAGGGGGGTGCCAGACCCACCGAATACGATTGCTGGCAGACCTGCGGTGATCGAAATTCCGATACCGCTGACCACCATCAACAGCACCAGCACGTAAAGCCCCCAATGTGCGGCGCGCGCGCCGATGTTCAGAAGGCCATTTCCCGCATCGGCTTTGGGCGGGTGCGGGGTCCTGAGCCGTGTGACCAGCCGCAGCAGCATCAAAGTGCCAATCACCAGACCGACCGTCATGTGGGCCCATAGGCTGAACATTTTGTCCGGGCTGTCATTGGGCAGGGGGGCCAAAACCTGGCTTCCCATGACCAGCGCGCCGATGATCAGTCCGGCTAGGATCCAGTGCAGGGCAACCAGAAGGGGGTGATAGCGGGCCATGGCGGTCTCCAGTTCGGGAATGCCTGGTTCATATTAGTTGCATTTGCAAGATTGGCAAGAGAGGGCTTGCAAATGCAAGCTATTGTGGCAGGCTTGGGCAAGACGCACTGTGTCAGGCTGGGCCTGTCACAAAATCGCCCTCCTCCGCCGATGCCGCCCTGATCAATGCAGATGGTGGGGCAGGAAACACATGACGCGGAGTGCCCGCCGCCGCCCAGACCGTATCGAAGGCCAACAGGCGCGGGTCATAATAGGCGCGCACGGACTGGATCAGACCAACCGGAGAGACGCCCCCGATGGCAAAACCAGTTTCGGCACGGATCAGCTTGGCATCCGCCTTGCCCAACGGCTCGCCCGCCAGCGCCGAGGCTTTTTCCGCGTCCACCTGATTGCCGCCTGCGGTCAGGAACAGCACGACATGTCCGCTGTCCTCGCCGCGAAAGATGATCGACTTGGCGATCTGATCCAGCGCACAGCCCACCGCGCAAGCCGCATCTGCGGCGGTGCGGGTGCCATCTGACATCTCACGGATTTCCGTGTCGATCCCAAGGTCCATCAGGGCGGTCCGCACCCGCTTCAGGCTTTTCGACATATGTCCGTCCTTGTCGTGCTCGTATTGCAGCCACGTTATCCCATCCCCTGCACAGCACAAGGCGCGCGACTTAATTGCCGCAGGTGTAACTCGCCAGTTGACCCGCTCAGACCCGCAGCGCAATTTGCCCGCATGATCCAGGAACCCTTTGCTGCCCGCATCACCCGCTGCCCGATCCCCTTTGAGGCCGAACCGGCAGATGAGGTCGTCACGCTGTTTGCCGACCAACCGCCCGAACTGCGCGAGGTGCTGAAAGGCACTGCTGGTTGTGCGCCCTATCTGAAAGGCCTGATGGAGAAGCAGGCAGATTGGTTGCGAGCGGCGTTGGTCGGGGCACCGGAAGATGCGATTGCTACGGTTCTTTCCGATATATCGCCACAAGCGGATAGCGACAGCGCCCTGCGCGCCACGTTGCGCATAGCAAAGCAGCGGGTCGCCTTGTTGGCGGGGCTGGCCGATCTGGCCGGTGTTTATACTCTGGAACAAGTGACCGGCGCGCTGACCGATCTGGCTGATCATGCCACAAACACGGCGATGCAGTTTCAGGTCGCGCAGGAAATCCGGCGGGGCAAATTACCCGGAATGACCGAAGATGACATTGCGACGGCAGGCGGCATGGTGGCCATGGCGATGGGCAAGATGGGCGCGCATGAGCTGAATTTTAGCTCGGACATTGACCTGATCATGCTGTTTGATGACAGCAAGTTCGAAGGGACCGATTTCCATGACGCCCGCGCCAGTCACATCCGTGCCACCCGCAAGATGAGCGCGATGCTGTCCGAGTTGACCGCCGACGGCTATGTGTTCCGCACCGATTTGCGCCTGCGCCCCGATCCGGCGGTGACGCCCGTCTGCGTGTCGATGGAAGCGGCCGAGCGCTACTACGAAAGCCTCGGCCGCACGTGGGAACGCGCGGCCCATATCAAAGCCCGGCCTTGTGGCGGGGACATCGCGGCAGGCGATGCCTATCTGACCCGGCTGCGCCCGTTCATCTGGCGCAAACATCTGGACTTCGCCGCCATTCAGGACGCTCATGACATGCGCCTGCGTATCCGCGAACACAAAGGCCTGCATGGCGATATTACCTTGCCCAGCCACGACATGAAACTGGGGCGCGGTGGCATTCGCGAGATCGAGTTTTTCACCCAGACCCGCCAGATCATCGCGGGGGGAAGAGACGAATCCCTGCGGTTGCGCGGCACCGTCGACGGGTTGGCGGCGCTGGCGGGCAAGGGGTGGATCCCCGGCGACGTGGCCCGGACGCTGACCGATCATTACCGTTTCCACCGCGAGGTCGAACACCGTGTCCAGATGATGCGCGACGCGCAAACGCATAAACTACCATCGACCGACGAAGGGTTTGACCGTCTGGCGCGGATGATGGGGGAAGGGGACACGGATGGCCTGAAAATGCGTCTCCACGACGCTTTGTCCGAGGTGCATACAGTCACCGAGAGTTTCTTTGCCCCCGATGGCTCGGCCGCCGGCACCCGCGAACTGGACGAGACCGAGGCCGAGATTGTCCACCGCTGGGAAAGCTATCCCTGCCTGCGCTCGACCCGTGCGGTCGAGATTTTCAACCGGTTGAAACCGGACCTGCTGGCGCGTTTGGCCGAAGCCCCGCGCCCGCATCAGGCCTTGATCCATTTCGACGGTTTCCTGTCGCGTCTGCCTGCCGGTGTGCAGCTCTTCTCGCTGTTCGAAGCCAACCCGACGCTTGTTGATCTGATCGTTGACATCGCCGCCACGGCACCGGCACTGGCTGCGTATCTGGGCCACAACGCGCAGGTGCTGGATGCGGTGATCGGCGGTGGGTTTTTCGAAGATTGGCCGGGTGCAAAGGCGCTTCAGTCGCAACTTGAACACCGCTTGCAGATTCTGCCGGATTACGAGGCGCGGCTGGATGGAACGCGCCGCTGGATGAAGGAATGGCATTTCCGTATCGGTGTGCACCTTTTGCGCGGGTTGATCACGGCACGCGAGGCGGGCACGCAATACAGCGACCTTGCCGATGCCGTGATCCGCGCGATCTGGCCGGTGGTGGTCGAGAACTTCTCGGCCAAACACGGCAACCCACCGGGGGCGGGGGCGGCGATCATCGGAATGGGCTCGCTGGGTGCACGCAGCCTGACGGCAACGTCCGATCTTGATCTCATCATGATCTACGACCCCGAGGGCAAAGAAATCTCGGATGGCCGTCGCCCGTTGGCGACCCGCACCTATTACGCCCGTCTCACACAAGCCTTCCTGACCGCTCTATCCGCCCCGATGGCCGAAGGGCGTCTATACGAGGTTGACATGCGTCTGCGTCCCTCGGGTCGTCAGGGGCCGGTGGCAACTTCAATCGACAGTTTCCGTGCTTATCAGAAAGATGAAGCCTGGACGTGGGAGCATCTGGCCCTGACCCGCGCGCGCGTCGTGACCGGTCCAGCGAGTGTGACCACCGCTTATAACGACGCCCGCGCCGAGGTGATGGGGTTTGATCGCGACCCGGCCAAGGTGGTGGCGGACGTGATCGACATGCGTAGCCGGATCGCCGAGGCGAAATCCGGCGGCGGCGCACTGGATGCCAAGCTGGGTGTCGGGCATTTGCAAGACGTGGAACTGGTCGCGCAGGCCGCTGCGCTTCTGTCCCACAACACCGCACGCGATCCGGCTGCGCAGATCGAGCAAGGCGTGGCGCTTGGCTGGTTTTCACCCGCACAGGGGCAGGCGATGGCCGACAGCCACGACCTGATGTGGCGGCTCCAGGCGGTCTCAAAACTTCTGTCAGAAGGGCCGTTGGACCTTGACGCGCTGGGGAAGGGCGGTCAGGACTTGCTCTTGCGTGAAACCGGTGCCGAAAGCGAGGCGGCGCTGGTCAAGGATTTAGAGACCAAGGCAAGGGCCGCCGCCCACGCCATAGACAAGGTGCTGGCGTCACCCCCGGTTTAACCCACCCGGACCGCCACACCGTGGAGGCATCATGACAGACCTCATCAAAGCCATCGACCCGCGCGGCCTGATCCGCGAAAGCTACCGCATCGAAGGGATCCGGATCGAGGAATGCCGATCCATCTTTTTGGACTGGGCGCTGTTTGACGATCACGAGATGGCGCAGGCCGAGCGAATTACGACGTTGCTGGACCACTATGGCGCGGACGCGCCGGACCACCCGATGACACAGGTGATGCGGCTGGCACTGGACGAGGCCGCAACCCCGAAGCGGCGCGGGGGGCGAAAGGGCAGAGTGGGGTAAACGGTATGCAAGGTGTGACTTCGGCACCTGGGTTGGCAATGATGAAGTTCGTTCTCAATAGTCGACATAGTGGCTTTGAATGACCTGTTTCGGGTCATCATCACGCTTTTTCTTTTGAACGACATAGAAAATAAACTGCGGCTGGTCGTAGCGGTGCACGCCGCCGCGCGGATTTCCGGTCGGATCTTCAATCGGGCGTGGCGGGTGTTGTCCCTTTCTTGAGAACGTCCAGCATCCCAACATATCGTAGCCCAGACTTGCCACCCAATATCGCCAGGGAATATCCGGTCCGATCTGATAGAACCCGTGGCCGAACCAACCATCCGCGCCGACGCATGAAATAAAAATTCCGTTTTCGGAAAGCATGGCGTCCACGTTGCGGAAGGCCTGCGCAATATCGAAGACATGTTCGGTCGTGCCACCGTCATAGATCAGGTCGAACCTGGACCTCAACTCGTCCGTTATCGGTTCGCCCAGGTCATGAACATACTCGGCCCCCTCGATGTCGGAAAAATCAAGACTTTCCAGTGAAGGCCAGCCAATCGTCTTAAGGAAGGTTTCACAAAAATCATCATCCTGGAAGATGTCATCGGGCGTGGCCTCGATGCCCATCTCCTTGAGGGAATTTATCAGGCGGGGCGTCCACCCGGACGGCTTGAAGTGCATTTTCTGCCGCCCCAGCATGATACCATTCCTGCACCCGGTCAGCAGAGGCGCAACGCGTGCAAGATGTGTCGCGATATTGATACTAATTCCCATGCCGCTTCAAACCTCGCCGCGATAAATCTATCCGACTTGTGACCGAAACGCGGACCATATTCAACGTCGGCGCGATCGTTTGTTGTCAACGGGCGTTCGTGATCCGCGGGTGATCTTTCGACCGGATCAACACGGCAATTGCTTGCGGCCAAGGTCTGCCTTAGACCACTTTGTCCTGTGGTCGCAGTATCAGCCAGATCAGCGACGCACCCGCAAGAACCAGGAACGGCACCATCGCGATGTTGACAGCGTTCCAGCCTTCGATCGTCGAACCGCCGGAACAGTTCATCAAGCCGCCCGAGGCAAGCGATGCGATGGTGACACAGCCGAAGACGATCATGTCGTTCATGCCCTGCACGCGGCCGCGCTCTTCCGGGGCGTGGGCACCGGCCAGCATGGTGGTGGCGCCGATGAAGCCGAAGTTCCAGCCAACGCCCAGAAGGACAAGAGCGAGGAAGAAGTTCTCAAGCGCGACACCTTGCAGGGCGACAATACCTGCCAGCCCAAGGATTGCCAAACCGGTCGCGATCACCTTGCGGGTTCCGAAGCGCGCGATCAGGTGGCCGGTGAAAAAGCTGGGCACGAACATCGCCAGCACGTGCGCGGTGACGACATTGCCGGCCATATCCGTCTCAAACCCGCAGCCAACGACCGCGAGCGGGGTCGAGGTCATCACAAGGTTCATCAGCGCATAGGACACCATGCCGCAAATGATCGCCACCGCTATCACCGGGTCGCGCAAAAGCTCGCGGCGGGTGCGGCCTTTGGGGTCGTCAACCTGTGGCTTCGGTGGCTTGGGAATGTCCAGCCCGAAGAACAGAAACGCGCCCAGCACGTTGATCGCGATGATCGTCAGGTAGGCCCCAAGAAACGGTACGACAAGCGCGTCATTGGTGGCATTGAACAATTGCGGGCCGATAACGGCCGAGGCCAAGCCACCTGCCATAACATAAGAAATCGCCTTGGGCCGAAAGGCCGGTGACGCCGTATCAGCGGCAGCGAAGCGATAGAACCCCTGCGCGGATTGATACAATCCCATCAGGAAAGACCCCATCAGGAAGACCCCGAAATCTGCCTGAGTCAGGGCATAGGCGCTGATCGCGGCGCCCAAAGTGCCGCCCAGCGTGCCCAGCCAGAACCCGACCCGGCGGCCATAGGTTTGCATGATCCATGACACAGGGTTGGCAAAGACCATCGAGCCGCCCACCATCAGCGAGATCGGCAGCGTTGCCCAGCATGGGTTGGACGCAAGCGATTGTCCCGCCAGACCCGCCATCGTGAAGATCATGGGCATCTGCGCACCCAGAAGCGCCTGCGCCAGAACAAGGATGGTCACGTTGCGCTTGGCGCGGCCGTCATCGGCTGGGTGCAGGATCGCATCACTCATGCGCATATGCGTATCTGTAGGGGGCAGATTTGACCAGAAGGAAAAACCGGTCGGGACGCGGGATTCGATAGCCGGACGTCAGGCCCGGTCGATCAGGTGGGCAAAACTGCCCGACACATGCCCGTTCACCAGCCCCATGGGCGGCAGGGCGTTGCCCTCGGCGTCGGTGGCGTCGAAAAGCGCGGTTCCCTCGGTCCGCACGGTGGTGGCATAATGGAACTCATGCGCCGCCCATGTGCCGGGAAAGGGGCCTTGCGTCGCAGTGAGCGACCGGTAGCCCAGATGCAGTTTCCGGGTGGCAAAGCTGGTTTCCAGATCCAGCAGCCCCAGCATTTCATGCCGCGTGCCGTCCTTGTCGGTGATTGCGTGGCCCAGGGTCATATAACCTCCGCACTCTCCATAAATCGGGCAGGTCGAGGCGCGCATTCCGGCTTTGAAGGTCTGCGCGGCGGCGAGTGTTTCGGCGTGCAATTCCGGATAGCCGCCAGGCAGGAAGATGAAATCAGCGTCGCGGGCCGGGGCTTGGTTGGCCAGCGGCGAGAAGGGCAGGACGGTCGCGCCGTCGGCCTGCCAATCGGCCAGAATATGCGGATAGGCAAAGGCAAAGGCGCGGTCCGAGGCGATCGCGATCCGCTTGCCCGGTGCTGCCAGACGCGGACTGCTGGTTATTTGCGTCCTGATCGGTTCCGCCAGTGCCGCCAGCGCCGCAAGATCAAGGGCGGCTTCAACCGCATCGGCGACCCGGCCCAGATAGGTCTGCAAGTCCGGGTGTTCACCCGCCTGAACCAGCCCCAGATGTCGCGAGGGATGCTCCATACCCGGCTGTCGGTGGACGGCCCCCAGCACCGTGACCCGGCTGCCCCGCAAGGCGGCGCGAAGCATCATTTCGTGGCGCGGGCTGCCAACATTGTTCAGGATGACCCCCGCGACGCGAACTCTGGGGTCATGCGATGCAAACCCCTTGACCAATGGGGCCAAGGAATGGGCCAGCCGCGCGCAGTCCACCACCAGCACCACGGGCAGACCAAGTTGTCGGGCAAGATCGGCCGTCGCGCCTCGTCCGTCTGGCGGTGCGCCATCGAACAGCCCCATCGCGCCTTCGATCAACAATAGGTCCGCACCCGATGTGGCGAGGGCTTCTATCCGTGCGGGGTGCATCGCCCATGCGTCCAGATTGGGACAGTCCCGCCCACAGGCGGCGGCGTGAAATCTCGGGTCAATATAGTCCGGGCCGGACTTTGCGCCGCTGACATCTGCGCCCCGGCGGGACAACGCGTGCAAAATGCCCAAGGTCAGCGTGGTCTTGCCGCTGCCCGAGGATGGTGCGGAAAGGATCAGACCTCTCTGTCCCGGGCGGGGCATCAACGATCCTCGGCCGGACGTCCGCGCCCCAGCGGATCGGTGTTTCTTGGCTGCATCCCCGCCGCCAACGCCTGCCAATCCAGCGCCTGCCGCATCAGAACGGCGCGGCCCACGCAGATAATCGCCGGGGCGTCGATGCTGTCGCGGGCGGCGTCCTCGACGCAGGTGTCAAGGGTCGTTTCCAGAACCCGCTGGTCGGGCGTCGTCGCGTTGGATGTGATGGCGACGGGTTCATCCTTCGGGCGACCGGCATCCATCAGGGCGGTTCGAATCCGGTCCAGATGCTTCATGCCCATGTAGATCACGATCACCTGCGACCCGCGCGCAATCGCGTCCCAGTCCAGCGATCCGGGGGTATCACCCGACTGATCATGGCCGGTCACAAATGTCACGGACTGGTTCACGTCGCGGTGGGTGACGGGGATGCCCGCATACGCCAGCCCACCGATCCCCGCCGAGATACCGGGAATGATACGGATCGGCACACCGTGCTGCACCAGCGTCTGGCCTTCTTCGCCCCCGCGCCCGAACACAAAGGGATCGCCACCTTTCAGGCGCAGCACTTTCTTACCCATGCGTGCCAGATCGACGAGCTGCAACGAGATATCGCGCTGCTTGGCCGACGGCTTGCCGCCCCGCTTGCCGGCATAGATCACCTCGGCCTCGGGCCGCGCCCAGGACAGGATGTCCGGCGCAACCAACGCATCATGCACGATCACGTCGGCTTGCGACAGTGCATTGACCGCGTGGATGGTCAACAGGCCCGGATCGCCGGGGCCAGCACCGACCAGCCAGACCCAGCCCGGCAGCATCTGCGGCCAGTCATTGCCCGGCAGTTTGGGGGTGGTAAATGTCTGCGAGTCGCTCATGCGCTCCTTATGCACTGGCACGCGGGCGACGAAAAGCGCCGATACGACCTCACAGCGTGGATTGGCGGCGCGCAATGTGCAGCCTATAGTCAGCGCGATGAACAGTGATTTGCCCCCCAAACTGAGACGCGGATGGACCACAGGCGCCTGCGCCACTGCTGCGGTGAAAGCCGCGCTGGAGGGGTTGTGGGGTGCGGGCGTGCCGTCACAGGTCACGATCACTTTGCCCAAAGGCGAAACGCCAACATTCGAGATTGAAGCGGCGGCGCGGGATGACGGCTGGGCCGAAGCCGCGATCATCAAGGATGCGGGCGACGATCCCGACGTGACCCACGGCGCACTGATCCGCGCGCGTGTCGCAACGGGCCAGACCGGGCAGGGCATCCGCTTTCTTGCAGGTGACGGCGTAGGTATCGTCACCAAACCAGGTCTTCCGATTCCACCGGGCGAACCCGCGATCAACCCCATGCCGCGCCAGATGATGAAATGGGTCATCCATGAAGCAGCGGATATATTTGGAAAAAGCGCGGATCTGGACGTCACGGTATCGGTTAAAAACGGCGCGGAACTGGCTGAAAAGACGTGGAATCCGCGACTTGGGATCAAGGGAGGCCTGTCGATCCTTGGCACCACTGGCATCGTGCGCCCGTTTTCCTGCGCGGCATGGATTGCATCGATCCACCGGGGCATCGACGTGGCGCGCGCCGAGGGCTTGACCCATGTGGCGGGCTGCACCGGGGCGACCTCGGAACGTGTTGTGCAGGCGCTTTATGGCCTACCGGATGGCGCCATGCTTGATATGGGGGATTTTGTTGGGGGAATGTTGAAATACCTTGCGCGCCACCCGATCCAGCGCGCAACCATTGGTGGAGGCATTGGCAAGTTGACGAAACTGGCCCAAGGCGCGCGCGACTTGCATTCGGGGCGCAGTCAAGTGGATTTTGAACTGCTGGCCGAATGGCTGGACGACAACAATGTAAAAGACATGAATACTGCTTTGGAAGCATATGAAAAACATGGAAAAAAATTGGCTAAGATAATCGTTGAAAAAGCCCGGATAGAGGCCGCGATGATGCTGCGGGGTGCCGACGTGACCCTTGATGTCGTGATGATTGACCGACAAGGCGCAGTGATCGGACGGGCGTCGTGAAGACGCTGTTGATGGCCGGCACGCGGGAGGCGCGTGCAATCGCAGACCAGTTGGCCGCCGACGGGATTGACGCCGTGGCATCACTGGCTGGTGTCACGGACGAGCCGGGATTGTATCCGATCCAGACCCGTAGGGGGGGATTTGGCGGTGAAGAAGCGCAAGAACGCTTTGTGAAAATGGGCAAATTTGAAGCCGTGATTGATGCAACCCATCCGTTTGCAACGCAGATCTCCAGTCGGACACTGACCATCGCGCGTCGGCTTGGGCTGCGGCATCTTCGTGTGTTGCGTCCCGCGTGGCAGGCCCAGGACGGCGATCGGTGGCACAACGTTACGACGCAAGACGATGTTGACAAGCTGGTCCCCAAAGGGGCGCGCGTTTTTCTGGCAACGGGCGCACAATCCATCGACGAATGGTCCAAATTTGCCGAAGGCAGAACGCTGTTTTGCAGGCGTGTGGATCGAACCAATGATCCGTTTCCTTATGACGGCAGTTGGATCATCGGCCAGCCGCCCTTCGTGTTCGCATATGAGATGAGGTTGCTGAAAACCTATGCTGTTGATTGGGTTGTGGCGCGAAATTCAGGTGGCCCGACCCGCGCAAAACTTGATGCAGCCCGCGCTTTGGGGCGTCCCGTTGCCTTGCTGGAACGGCCTGCCATGCTGGAGTGCGACCACGTGCAGTCTGCGCAGGAGGCGCTGGCGTGGCTGACCAAGCAGAACGCCTGATCCATGGGTCAGACTGCCTGCGCGAAGGGGCAGACTGGCTATGTGTGGTAGAGCCAGCCTTCCAACATGTGCGAGATCAAATCGACGAGATCCCTTTGCGCCTGCGCGACGACGGGTTCGGGGCGTTAATGTTTGCCATTGTGGGCCAGCAGGTTTCAACCGCATCCGCCGCTGCAATCTGGGCGCGGGTCGAGGCGGCTGGGATGGTGCTGCCCAAAAAGGTCGCCGCCGCAAGTCACGAGGAACTGGCCGCTCTGGGCCTGTCGCGACCCAAGATCCGCTATGCCCAGGCGCTGGCCGGGGCAGGGATCGACTATCCAGGTTTGCGCGCCATGCCGTCGGATCAGGTGATCGCCACGCTGACCGCCGTGCCGGGCATCGGGCTGTGGACCGCCGAGATTTACGCCCTGTTTTCCTTGGCGCGCGCAGATGTCTTTCCGGCAGGCGATCTGGCCCTGCAAGAAGCAACAAAGCTGCTCTTTGACCTGCCCGCGCGCCCGAAGGAAAAAGGGATGCGATCGCTTGCGCTGTCGTGGTCTCCGTGGAGAGGCGTTGCGGCGCGGCTGCTCTGGGCCTATTACCGTGTGCAAAAGCAACGCGAAGGGATCCGCTGATGAACCGAATACTGGATGTGAAACGCCGCGCAGCGACTTCGGGCAAGACCAAATCGGTTGTCGTGTTTCTGCACGGTTACGGGGCGGATGGGGCGGACCTGCTGGGTCTGGCTGACCCGTTGTCGGAGCACCTGCCCGACACCACATTCATCGCCCCGGACGCGCCGGAAAAATGCGCGGGCAACCCGTTTGGCTTCCAGTGGTTTCCCATTCCATGGCTGGACGGATCCTCGGAAGAGGACAGCATGAATGGTGCCAATCAGGCCGCGCAGGATATCGACGCGTTTCTGGATCAGGTGCTAGAGGATGAGGGAATACGTCCCGAACAACTTATCGTTTTCGGGTTTTCGCAAGGCACGATGATGGCGCTGCGCGTGCTGCCCCGCCGCGACGACCCCATCGCCGGGATCGTCGCGTTTTCGGGCCGAATGTTGGAACCCGACCAGTTCGCGGATCACATCAGGTCGAAACCGCCGGTGCTGTTGGTGCATGGTGATCAGGACGACATGGTGCCGCCGGGCCATTTCTCGGAAAGTGGTGAAATCCTTCAGGCGAACGGGTTTGAAACCTATGGCTTCATCATGAAAGGCACCGGGCATGGCATTGCTATGGACGGGTTATCGGTGGCGCTGAGCTTCATTCAGGACAAGCTGGGGATCACACCTACGGCACAGAAATAGACAATCCTGTCATAAGCCTGACACAGACGACCCTCATACCTGCGTTACCCCAACATCATGGGGCTTGTCAGGTTGATCTGCCTATATATAGTCAACCTATGAGCATGGGGCGGGCGTCCCCGCCCCGATGGCCCGAACAAGGGCGTATACGGTCGAGGTTTGACGCGTGATGGATGGCAATTTCAGGACAGAGTTTGTGCGCGAAGGCGGCGGGGTCAAGACCCATGCCGCGCTTGTGCTCAATGCAGATTATCGGCCTTTGTCATATTACCCCCTTTCCCTGTGGCCATGGCAGGAGGCGGTGAAAGCTGCCGTGCTGGATCGGGTCAACATACTCGCCGAGTATGATGAGGTGGTCCGAAGCCCTTCGCTTGAGATACGGATCCCCTCGGTCGTTGTCCTGAAAGATTATGTGAAACCTCAAAAGCGCGTGGCCTTCACGCGCTTTAATCTTTTCTTAAGGGACGAGTTCTGTTGCCAGTATTGCGGGGCCAAGGGCGATTTGACCTTTGATCACGTGGTGCCGCGTGCCGCAGGCGGCGTGACCAGCTGGGAAAATGTCGTTGCGGCGTGTCAGCGGTGCAATCTGCGCAAAGGGTCCAAACCCTTGCGGTATTCGGGGCTGAACCTGCGCAAACCGCCGCGCCAACCCGCTGCGGAAGAGTTGCGAAATGTTGGGCGAAAGTTCCCTCCGGGCCACCTGCATGAAAGCTGGGTGGACTTTCTGTATTGGGATGCAGAACTGGACGCGTGACGGACACCGCGCAAGGCGATAGCCTGCCCCAACAAAAAGGAAGCTTCGCCATGTCTGATCCGTTCTTCACCCCCATTTCCGGTTTCGACCTGCCGCGCTTTGCGGGGGTTCCGACCTTCATGCGCCTTCCTCATGTGGAATTCGATCACCCCCGATTTTCCGATGTCCAGATCGGCTTGATCGGCGCACCGTGGGACGGGGGCACCACGAACCGTCCGGGGCCACGCCATGGCCCGCGCCAGGTGCGCGACATGTCCACCATGATCCGCGCGCAGAACGGCGCGACCGGTGTGCGGCCGTTCGAGGCCGCGAACTGCGCCGATCTTGGCGATGTGGCCCCGAACCCAGCCGACCTGATGGACAGTTTGCAGCGGATGGAGCGATTCTATGCGCGGGTGAAGGCGGCAGGTATCAGGCCGCTGACCGCAGGTGGCGATCATCTGTGCACCTTGCCGATTTTGCGGGCGCTGGCCAAGGATGCTGCCTTGGGTATGGTTCATTTCGACAGCCATACGGATCTTTATCACTCCTATTTCGGCGGCACGATGTATACCCACGGCACCCCTTTCCGCCGCGCGGTAGAGGAGGGGCTGTTGGACCCCTTGCGCGTGGTGATGATCGGCATTCGCGGCACCGCCTATGACAACGAAGACCGGGATTTTGCCGAAAGCGTCGGGATCCGCGTCATACCGATCGAGGATTTCCATCAGCGCGGTGTGGCCGACGTGATGGCCGAGGCACGCGAAATTACAGGATCAGGCGACACCTATGTCAGCTATGACATCGACTTTGTTGACCCGGCCTTTGCGCCTGGCACCGGCACCCCAGAAATTGGCGGTCCGAACTCGTTTCAGGCGATCGACGTGGTGCGCCACCTGAAAGGCGTGAATATTGTCGGCGCGGATCTGGTCGAAGTATCGCCACCATTTGATGCCTCGGGCGCGACGGCCTATCTGGGGGCGTCGATCATGTTCGAGCTTCTGTGCATGATGACCGCCTAATTCCGCATTGGCCCCACTTTAGCTTGAGATAGGGATGATGAATGCTAGACTTTGCATCGCGGGACAGGTAGAAGCCATGTCAAAACCCGTTAGCGCTAACAGAATTTGGAGTAGCCCATGGTCTCGCGCGTCATTCCCGTCGATCCGTTCGATCTTGTGATTTTTGGGGGCACCGGCGACCTTGCCCGCCGGAAGATTTTGCCCGGCTTGTATCGGCGCCATCTGGACGGCCAGATGCCCGACGATGCGCGGATTATTGGGGCTGCGCGTGGAGATATGGATACGGATGGTTATCGCACTTTCGTCGAATCCGCTGTGCGCGAGTTTGTGTCAAAAAAGAAATGCAATCCGAAAGTCCTGAAGAGCTTTCTTGAGCGTCTGAGGTTCGTTCAACTGGATGCGACAGGAAAGCAGGGGTGGACGGATCTGAAAGACGTGGTGCGGCAGGATATTGTTCAAGCCTTTTATTTCTCGGTCGGGCCAAGCCTGTTTGGACCCATTGCCGAACGGTTGCACACGCATGGGATCGCTGGTCCAACTGCGCGCATCGTGGTCGAAAAGCCGTTCGGACATGACGAAGCGAGTGCGCGGGCGCTGAACGCCTCGCTGGCCAAGCATTTCGATGAGTATCAGATTTACCGGATCGACCACTATCTGGGTAAAGAGACGGTGCAAAATCTGATGGCGCTGCGGTTTGGTAATATGCTGTTCGAACCATTGTGGAACGCGCAATACGTGGATCACATCCAGATCACCGTCGCGGAAACTGTTGGCGTCGAAGGGCGGGGCAGCTATTACGACAAATCCGGCGCGATGCGGGATATGGTGCAGAACCACCTGATGCAGCTTTTGTGTCTGACCGCGATGGAGCCACCCTCGAAATTCGAACCCAACGCGGTGCGCGATGAAAAGCTCAAGATCATCCGCGCGCTTGATCCGGTGGCCACCGACGACATCGTGCGCGGTCAGTATCGTGGCAATGATGATGTGGCGTCCTATCTTGAGGATGCGGAAACCGGTGCCAGCACCACCGAAAGCTTTGTGGCAATGAAGCTGCAAATTTCGAACTGGCGCTGGAATGGCACGCCGTTCTATCTGCGCACCGGCAAGCGGATGCGTGGACGGATGTCCGAGATTGTGGTGCGTTTCAAGGAGCCGCCTCACTCCATTTTTGACGAGGATACCGGCCAATCCGCCAACGAATTGTCCATCCGTCTGCAACCGAATGAAGGCATGGATCTGAAGGTCACGATCAAGGAACCGGGTCTGGGTGGGATGCGCCTGATCGACGTGCCGCTGGACATGACCTTTGCCGACGCCTTGGGGGAAGAAGCGGCCGACGCCCCCGATGCCTATGAACGGCTGATCATGGACGTGATCCGGGGCAACCAAACCCTGTTCATGCGCGGCGACGAGGTCGAAGCGGCCTGGGCCTGGACCGATCCGATTATTGCCGGGTGGCAGGATCGTGGCGACAAGCCCAAACTTTACGACCCGTTCTCGACTGGGCCGGAAGAGGCGCTTATGCTCTTGCACAAAGACGGTCGCCGATGGAGGGAGATCCGCGAATGAAACTGGTCGAATATGCCGATCGCGACATGATGATGCTGGACTTGGCCGACAAGATCGCGTCAGAACTGGCGATGGCACTGGATCGCGAAGACCGTGCCGCGCTGGCGGTGCCCGGTGGCACAACGCCAGGCCCGGTCTTTGACGCTTTGTCCGCTGTCGATCTGGACTGGGCGCGGGTGGACGTGATGCTGACCGACGAACGTTGGGTGCCCGAAGACAACCCGCGTTCGAACACCGCATTGTTGAAGAAAAGACTGTTGACTGACAAAGCCGCCGCCGCCCGTCTGATCCCGCTTTATGGCGGAACATCGGCGCCCGAGGATTGTCTGGACACATTGTCTGAAGGCATTCGGGGCGCGCTGCCGCTCTCGGTGGTGTTGCTGGGCATGGGCGAGGATATGCACACGGCCAGCCTGTTTCCGGGGGCGGACCGCTTGTCGGATGGGCTGTCCCCGAAGGCCCCGGCTCTGCTGCCGATGCGTGCGCCGGGGGCGGATGAACCGCGTGTTACGTTGACCGCGCCGGTTTTGAATGGCGCCATGTCGAAACATCTGCTGATAATGGGGGAAGGTAAACGCGCCGCACTTGCATCCGCAATTGATGCCGCTGACGCGTTCGACGCTCCGGTCAAGGCGGTTTTGACGGATATGACAGTTCATTGGGCCGCGTGACGCAGGCCGGAGATATTTGAGGAAGATCATGAGTTTCAGCGAGTTGAAAGCCTATTGCGCGGCAAATGATGCAAGCCGAATATCAGACCTGTTTGCCGACGACACCCGCGCCGGTTCGTTCTCGACACAGGCGTTGGGGCTGGTGTTTGACTGGTCCAAAGTCGCCCTTGATGACGACGGTGTCGACCTTCTGCTCGCGCTGGCGGACGACGCGCAGGTGGCCGCACGCCGCGCGGATATGTTCGCGGGCAAGAAGATCAACCTGACCGAGGATCGCGCGGTGCTGCACGTGGCCCTGCGCGCCGGTGGCGACACGCGGATCGAGGTGGACGGCACTGACGTCATCCCCCAGGTGCATGAAACATTGGCCCGAATGCGCGACTTTGCCTCGCGACTGCGGTCAGGCCAGATCCGTGCACCGGGCGGTGGGCGGTTCCGTGATGTAGTGAACATAGGGATCGGCGGGTCTGACCTTGGCCCCGCGATGGCGACGCTTGCCCTGTCTCCGTATCATGATGGACCGCGCGTGCATTTCGTCTCGAACGTCGATGGGGCACAGATTGCGGACGTGCTGGCGGGACTGAATCCGGCGGAAACACTGGTGATCGTGGCGTCCAAGACCTTCACCACCATTGAAACCATGACCAACGCCGCCACGGCCCGCGATTGGCTGGCGCGCGAAGTGGGGCTGGGGTCTGTGGGGCTTCATTTCGCGGCCCTGTCATCAAATCTGAAAAAAACGGCCGAATGGGGCATCGCGGATGAACGCGTCTTCGGGTTCGAGGACTGGGTTGGTGGGCGCTATTCGATGTGGGGTCCGATTGGCCTGTCCCTGATGATCGCCATCGGCCCGGATCGGTTTGACCAGATGCTTGAAGGCGCCCGGTCGATGGACGAACATTTCTGTCATGCCCAAGGTCGGGACAACATGCCCCTGATGTTGGCGCTTGTGGGGATCTGGCACCGCCAGATCTGTGGCTATCCGACCCGCGCGGTCTTGCCCTATGAGCAGCGTTTGGCCCGCCTTCCGGCCTATCTTCAGCAGTTGGAGATGGAGAGCAACGGCAAGCGCGTCGCCTTGGATGGCAGCCTGTTGGACGAGGTGTCCGGCCCGGTGGTCTGGGGCGAACCCGGCACCAATGGGCAGCACGCGTTTTATCAGTTGATCCATCAGGGAACAGATATCATTCCGTGTGAATTCATGGTCGGCGCGTCGGGGCACGAACCAGAACTTGACCATCAGCACAGATTGTTGATGGCCAATTGTCTGGCGCAATCACAAGCCTTGATGCAGGGCCGGTCGCTCGAGGTGGCGCGCCAGATGATGCAGGCACAGGATTTCGAAGGCGAAGAACTTGAACGCCAGGCCGCGCACCGCGTGTTTCCGGGCAATCGTCCGTCGACCACCTTGCTCTATCCCAAACTGACACCCGAAGTGCTGGGCCAGATCATCGCGCTTTATGAGCACCGCGTGTTTGTGGAAGGCGTGATCCTTGGCATCAACTCGTTTGACCAATGGGGTGTCGAGCTTGGCAAGGAACTGGCCGTGGCGTTGGAACCGGTGGTATCTGGTGCTGCGGATGGGGCCGGGCTTGACGGATCAACCCGCGCTTTGGTGGCGCATCTGCAAGCGATGAAGAAGAGCCGAACTGTAACTTAGCTCGACTGATCGCCAACAGATTGGCGTCGGGGTCAGGCGGCCGATGTGGTCTTGCGCCCTTGGGCCAGGTCTTCGATCGAGGTGTAAACCCGACTGCGCACTTCTGGCGCTTCCATAATCACTTCGTGCTGAAACCCTTGCAGGATTTCAAGCCGCCCGTTCGGCCAGCGGGCCATCAGCGCGTGGATGGGCGCGGGTTCGACGATGCGCTCATTCGTGCCCAACCATGTCACGGCGGGCACATTTGGGGCTGCCATGCTGGCAAGCTCTCTCATCTCGGTCAGCGCGGCAAAAAGCCAGCCCGCCGTCGGGCCGCCAAGCGTCAATTCAGGGTGGGCTTTCGCCTGATCGCGCATCATGTCCCACATCTGGGCATTTGTCGTCAGCATGTTGTCATCAAACGGTTCCGCCAGCACATAGGTCTGGCGCGCGGTTCCGGGTGATAAGGCCAGCTTCCATGGCGACCGGTGCAAAGCCCAGGAAAAGCCCCAGGCCAGTGGGCGGACGGGTTTGGACAAGATGATGCCCCACATTGGTGCGCTGAAACACGCTCCGGCAACCTCCAGCCCGTTGTGCAGCGCACGCAATCCGATACAGCCTCCCATTGAATGGGCGAGCATTGTAAAGGGGCGGGGCAGATCAAGCTCGGTTGCCAAGGCCATCATCTGGGCCAGATCGAGCTGGTATTCGTCGAAATGGTCGACATGACCCAGCGCACGTTCGTTGTCCGGCCGGTCGGCCAGACCTTGTCCGCGCCAGTCGATGGTCAGCGTGTCAAATCCACGCTCGGCCAGTTCGGCGGCGATCAGCCCGTATTTCTCGATATACTCCGTGCGGCCGGGAAACAACAAAACGGTGCCGCGCCTGGGCGATCCGTCCGGCCGCGGCCAATGGGCCAGGCGCACCCGCACACCGTCCGACGCCATGCGCCAAAAGGCGCGCCCACCGGGCGGACCTTTCGCGATGTCGTCGAACAGGGGTGCGTCTGACATGCCGTGTCCTTCGTATGGCCTTAGCCCAGAGCAGCGCCAAGCTGCATTGCCAACCCCATGTCACCATCCACCGACAGCTTGCCGCTCATGAAGGCCGTGGTTGGGTTCATCTCGCCTGACAGCATGTCCTGAAACACATCGGAATCGGCGGTCAGAGTGACGTCAGCCTCTTCGTCGCCCACCCGTGCGCCATTGCCATCGACCATGATGGACCCGGCTCCGTTCAGCACAAATTTCGCCGTGCCGCCGTCAAAGCCGCCTTCCATTTTTTCATTCAGGGCGGCCACTGCCGCATTGATCACGTCACTCACGTGCTATCCTCCGTTTTCTGCCCATCCAGGCGTCAATATCGCAGGAATGCTAACGCAGTGCTGACGCAGGCGTAAATCGCTTTTCGCGGAAGTGACGCGCGGGAAGGTCGCATTGCTGCGATAATCCGCCGGTTGCACGGGAATGTGTCTGTTGTGACGCCTCGCTTCTGATAAAGTTTCGACATGGTTCGCACAAGTATCTTTGCCGCGTCGATTCTTGCGCTGATGACTGGTCTGCCCATCTCCGGCGCAGCCCAGACCTCCGAGCCGTCATCAAGCGCGCCCGCAACCACCACCGCCCCCGTGCCCATGACGGACAAGCTTGACCAGCTTTTCGTCCAATTGGCCCAGGCTGATGACAGCAATTGGAAAGCGCTTGAGGATGAGATCTGGGAGCTTTGGTCGCGGTCCGGGTCAGACGCGTTCGACCTGCTTCTGGACCGGGGTCGCAAGGCGATGGATGCAGGCGATTTCGAAGTCGCGATCGAGCATCTGACCGCGCTGACCGACCATGCCCCTGATTTTGCCGAAGGCTGGAACGCACGCGCCACGGCCTTTTATCTGTCCGGGCGGCTGGGTTTGTCGCTGGATGACATCGCGCGAGTCCTGACGTTGGAGCCGCGCCATTTCGCTGCCTTGTCCGGGCTGGGGATTATTCTCGAGGAGTTGGGCGACAATCGCGGCGCGCTTGAGGCCTATCGCCTGTCGCTTGCTATACATCCCCGAAATCCACGCGTAAAAGAGGCCGTCCAACGGCTTGAATCTGCCGAAGGGCGGGATATCTGAACGGAACGGGCGCGGGCAATTGCGCCCACCGACACGGACGGAAGGGCAGAACATGGTCTCGGACAGCGCGCGGGGTGGCCCGCGGATCACCGCCGTGCTGGGTCCGACCAACACAGGCAAAACCCATTATGCTCTGGACCGGATGCTGGGCTATCGCAGCGGTGTCATCGGTCTGCCGCTGCGCCTTTTGGCGCGCGAGGTCTATGACAAGCTGGTCGGTTTGCGTGGCCCCAATGCGGTCGCGCTGGTCACGGGCGAAGAGCGGATCGTGCCCGAACGCGCGCAATATTGGGTTGCGACGGTCGAGGCGATGCCACTGGGTCTGGGCGCCGATTTTGTCGCCATTGACGAAATCCAGCTTTGCGCCGACCCCGAGCGCGGCCATGTGTTCACCGACCGTCTGCTGCATATGCGCGGCACTCAGGAAACGCTGTTCCTGGGGTCCGACACCATGCGCAGCGCGATTGCGGGATTGGTGCCCGAGGTGCAGTTTCTTTATCGCGAACGATTTTCCGAGCTTGTCCATGCTGGATCCAAGAAACTCAGCCGGATGCCGGGGCGATCTGCGATTGTCGGATTTTCCGTTGATAACCTCTATGCAATCGCCGAACTGATGCGGCGCCAGAAAGGGGGTGCGGCGGTGGTGATGGGCGCGCTGTCCCCGCGCACCCGCAACGCTCAGGTCGAGATGTACCAGAATGGCGAGGTCGAGTATCTGATCGCCACGGATGCCATCGGCATGGGGCTGAACCTTGATATCGACCATGTCGCCTTCTCGGCCCTGTCTAAGTTTGACGGGAACCGGATGCGACAGCTTGCGCCCAATGAACTGGCACAGATCGCTGGCCGGGCCGGGCGGTATATGAAACATGGCTCGTTCGGTGTGACGGGTGAGGCCGCACCGTTGTCGGACGAGGTGGCCGAGGCGATCACCTCGCATTCCTTCACACCGATCCGAAAATTGTGTTGGCGGAATGCCGACTTGACGTTTGGCAATCTGCAGGCGCTTATCCGCTCACTCGAACTGCCCACCACCAACAACTGGCTGACACGCGCGCGCGATGCCGATGACGTGGTGGCCCTGAAGATGCTGTCCGAGGACGCCGAGGTCGTCGCCCGCGCCACCGACGGGCGCTCTGTCGGGCTTCTGTGGGACATATGCCGTTTGCCTGATTTTCGTGGTATCAGTCATGCAGAGCATGCCAGCCTGATCACCAGCCTGTTCAGTGACATTCACGAGCATGGGCGCGTGCGCGAAGACTGGTTTGCCCGGCAAGTGAAGCGGATCGACCGGGCCGAGGGCGATATAGATACCCTTTCCAAGCGGTTGGCGTATATTCGCACATGGACATATGTGGCACAGCGCCGCGACTGGCTGGACGATGTTGCCCATTGGCGCGGAGAGACTCGTGCTGTAGAAGATCGCCTGTCGGATGCGTTACACAGCGCCCTGACCAAAAGATTTGTAGATCGCCGCACATCGGTATTGCTGCGGCGGTTGAAACAGAAGGAGAGCCTCGTGGCTGACGTGAATGACAAAGGTGAAGTGACGGTCGAGGGACAATTCGTTGGCCGGTTGGACGGGTTTCAGTTCAGCCAGGACTCGTCCCAGAGCCCGGAAGAGGCAAAAACCCTGCGGGCGGCGAGCCTGAAGGCGCTTGCGCCAGAATTTCACCTGCGCGCGGACCGGTTCTATAACGCGCCGGATACCGAGCTGGATTTCACCGAGCAAGGTGGGCTGATGTGGGGCGAGCTGGCCGTTGGCAAGCTGGTCAAGGGTGATGAACTTCTGAAACCGCGTGTGCAGGCATTCGTCGATGAAGAGGCCGGCAGTGATGTGGCCGAAAAGGTCGCGCGTCGGTTGCAGCATTTCATCGATCGCAAGGTGCAGGCGCTGTTCGAGCCGCTGACCACCATCGAGAAGGACGAGACGCTGACCGGCCTGGCGCGTGGCTTCGGCTTCCGCATGATCGAGGCGCTGGGGATTATCCCGCGCGATCAGGTGGCACAGGAAGTGAAGGATCTGGATCAGGATGCCCGGTCTGCCTTGCGCAAACACGGTGTGCGCTTCGGTCAGTTCACCATCTTCATGCCGCTGCTTCTGAAGCCTGCGCCGACCCGGTTGCGTCTGGTTTTGGACAGCCTGTTCAAAGACTTGTCAGAGTTTCCTGAATCGCCGCCGCCCGGCCTTGTCACGATCCCGGTGGTCGAGGGAGTGGATCAATCCGCCTATATGCTGGCAGGTTATCGCCCCGCCGGAGCGCGCGCGATCCGCATCGACATGCTGGAACGTCTGGCCGATCAGCTGCGTGCCGAAGACAGCCGCGGCGGGTTCGAAGCCAAGGCCGACATGCTGTCGATCACCGGCATGACGCTGGAGCAGTTCGCGGATTTGATGCAGGGGCTTGGTTATAAGGCCGCGAAGGCCGAGCGTGTGAAGGTCAAAGCGCCCGCAGCAGACGCCGAAAATAAATCCGCCGATGGCGACCCGACCGAGACGCCCACGGAAGCACCAACCGAGACACCGACCGAAGTGCCTGCTCAGACGCCGGATGAGACCCCGTCAGAGGCACCGGCTGAACTGCCTGTCGAGATGCCAAGCGAAACGCCGGGCGAGGTGCCCGCCGAAGTGCCGACCGAAACCTCTGCCGAAAGTGCAGAAGCCCCAGAAGCCCCAGAGGCATCCGAAGCCCCCGAAGCCCCCGAAACCGAAGTGTTCTATACCTTCACATGGGGCGGCTTTGGTCGCGCCCGTGGTGGGAAACCGCGCGGGGACCGTGCGCAAGGTGATCGACCGCGTGGCAAACAAGGTGGCAAGCCCGGTGGTAAAACCGGCGGCAAGCCGGGCCGGGGCGGTCCACGCAAAGGTCCACGCGACACCAAGCCGAAAAGCTATCAGTCCGGGCCACGAAAAGAAAAAGCCATCGACCCGGACAATCCCTTCGCCGCCTTGCTGGCGCTGAAGGAAAAGAACTGATTGACGGGAAGCGACGACATCACCGCATCCGGGGGCAGGGGAACCACCCCGCCCCCCGGTGCACATGGTTCAAAGATGCGTGCCGATAAATGGCTGTGGCACGCCCGGTTCTTCAAAACGCGCAGTCTGGCCACCAAGGTGATTTCTGCGGGGCATTTACGCGTCAACAGCGACAAGATTTCGAAGCCGTCATTCAACGTTGGGGCCGGTGATGTGCTGACCTTTCCGCAAGGTCGACAGGTTCGGGTGATCCGAATCCTTGCCCTGTCAACGCGGCGTGGCCCGGCAGCCGAGGCGCAAACGCTCTATGTTGACCTCGATCCGCCAGACATGGGCAAGAACACTGTCCCTGATCCGTCCAAGCCCATACTCCAGTCTGACCGCAAAGGGCGTCCGACCAAGAAAGATCGTCGCAGCTTGGATCTTTCGCGCAAGCGATACCTTGAATGATCGCGTCGCCTGCCATATTGGGTGCTGTATGCCAAAGTGAGGTGTCATCATGACCTATGTCGTCTTAGACAATTGTATCGCCTGCAAATATACGGATTGTGTGGAAGTCTGCCCTGTAGATTGTTTCTATGAAGGCGAGAATATGCTGGTGATCCACCCAGATGAATGCATCGACTGTGGCGTGTGTGAACCGGAATGCCCCGCCGACGCCATCCGCGCCGATACCGAACCAGGCACAGAAAGCTGGGTCGAGTTCAACCGCAAATATTCCGAACTATGGCCCGTGATTATCGAGCGCAAGGAGCCTCTGCCCAACGCGGAAGAGCGGGACGGAGAAGAAGGCAAGCTGCAAAAATACTTCTCGGAAGCCCCGGCGGAACAGTGATTCGAAATCTGCGCAAAACAACGCCGATTTTGACCGTATTTGACCGTCGGTCAGTAAGGTAACATGCTGAGATAGAAGTGAAAATATCGCCTGCCGCACCGCGGCGCTTTCGCGGTGCCGTTTTTTGTGGTATGATGACCGTGAATTTGTTGGGGCAAGCAACGCCGGATGACGGTGAAACGTACCGAAAAATGAAAGCCAACCGACGGGTATTCAGATGCCCTGCGGTTTTTTGTCGACCGGTCAAGAATATGCCCACCCAGCAGAAAACACAACAATTGCGCGAAGGATGCGTCGTATGAGCAAGAAAAAGCTGGATTTCCGCCCGAACGAATATGTCGTCTATCCGGCCCATGGGGTTGGTCAGATCGTCTCGATTGAAGAGCAGGAAGTCGCTGGGATCTCACTGGAACTTTTCGTCATCTCGTTCGAAAAGGACAAGATGACCTTGCGGGTTCCGACCCATAAGGCCACCGAAGTCGGGATGCGTAATCTTGCCAGCCCGGACGAAGTGTCGGATGCCATGAAAACCCTGAAAGGCAAGGCCCGCGTCAAACGTGCGATGTGGTCGCGCCGTGCCCAGGAATATGAGCAAAAGATTAACTCGGGCGACCTGCTTGCAATTGCCGAGGTCGTGCGCGACCTGCACCGCACCGATGATCAGCGCGAACAAAGTTATTCCGAGCGCCAGCTTTACGAGGCTGCACTTGAACGCCTGACTCGCGAAGTTTCAGCGGTTGGCGGTGGCGATGAATTGGCCGCGCAGAAGAAGATCGGTGACGTGCTGCAATCGCGCGCTGCGGCTGCGTGATTTCACTTCTTGAAAATGAACCGCCGTCTGCATGTGTCAGGCGGCGGTTTTCGTTTGCGATCAGCTCAACAGCGCTGCGAACACCGCCAGCGCCGAGATTTCAGCAACCTGTTGGCTGGCCCCCAGAATGTCTCCGGTCTGGCCGCCGATCTTCTGCCGGGCAATGATGGCAAGGATTACTATGCCCAGCCCGACCCAGAAGAACAGGGCGATCAGGGCGTAAGGGGTAAAGACCAAAGCAGCCAGAAGGGCACATCCAGCACCAAGCAGCAAGGTGTTCTGTGGCACCCGCCCCACGGATTGTGACAGGCCGGAATCGCGGGCATTTGGCAGGGTAAACATCAGTGCCACCATGGGTGCGCGGCTTACCACTCCAACCACCAGCAGCGCCCAGAATGCGCCATCAGTGGGCAGGATCACCGCCAATGACGCGGCGCGCAGTCCGAGCGACAGCACCAAAGCGATCACGCCAAAGGCGCCGATGCGGCTGTCTTTCATGATCTCCAACCGCCGCGCCTGGGTTACGCCACCCCACAGCCCATCGGCAGTATCGGCCAGCCCATCTTCGTGCATCGCGCCGGTGATCATCACCTGGGTCACAAGCGCGGCCAAGGCTGCCCAAAGGGCTGGCAGGTCAAACCCAAGGGCGGCAAACCCGACCAGCGCGCCCAGCCCCGCGGGGATCATCCCGACAAGGGGCCATGCCCAGGCCGACCGCGCGCCGCGTTTGACAGCCGCATCAGTGTCCAACCGGATCGGCAAACGCGTCAGAAGTCCGACCGCCGCAGGGATGTCCGCCAGCGTTGCCAGTGCATCGTCGTCAGTGGGGCGGGTGTCGTCTTTGGTCATAATTGGTCTTTTGCGGTCTGGTTGCGGTCCACGGCCATGGGTAAAGAGAGAGGCATCGGGAATCAATCGGGAACCACGCCATGACCATCACGCCCTTCGCCACCCTTGCCGCGTTCAAAACCCTGCTTGCTGGGGCGTGTGGTCCCGACACGGCGGCCCGCGCGGCGGCAGAGGAGCGCAACGGTCAGCTGACCAAACCCCCCGGTGCGCTGGGGCGGCTGGAAGACCTGGCGATCTGGTATGGCAGCTGGCGCGGCACCGGGCGGCCTGCGATCAAAGCGCCTCAGGTTATTGTTTTTGCAGGTAATCACGGCGTGACCGCACAAGGCGTCTCGGCTTTTCCTGCGGAAGTGACCGAACAGATGGTTCTGAACTTCCAGCATGGCGGCGCTGCGATTAATCAATTGTCCAAGACATTTGGGGCCAAGATGGATGTGTATGCGTTGTCGCTGGATCGGCCCACGGCAGATTTCACCCAAGGCCCGGCGATGAGCGAGGAGGAATTGGTCGAGGCTTTGCTGACGGGCTGGAACGCGGTCGATGCGAGTACCGACTTGCTGGTCACAGGCGAGATGGGGATCGGCAACACAACCTCTGCCGCCGCGATCGCCCACGCATTGTTTGGCGGTGAGCCGGGTGATTGGGTCGGGCGCGGCACCGGGGTGGATGACGCGGGTGTGGCGTTGAAGACGCGGGTGGTGGCTGACGGTTTGGCGCAGAACCCCAAAGCCAGGGGCAACGGGGCCGAAGCGCTGCGTTGTCTTGGCGGGCGCGAGTTGGCAGCCATGGCCGGTGCCATCGCGCGCGCGCGTGTTGACCGCATCCCGGTGATCATCGATGGCTTCATCTGTTCGGCGGCTGCGGCCTGTTTGCACCAGATGTCGGACACCGCTCTCGATCATGCCGTGGCGGGTCACAACTCTGCCGAAGCGGCACATGGGCGCGTTCTGTCCGCACTGGGGAAAGAGCCGCTTCTGTCGCTGGGCATGCGTCTGGGCGAGGGGTCGGGAGCGGCCCTGGCCATCGGCATCCTGCAAGGGGCCGTGGCGTGCCATTCCGGAATGGCAACCTTTGCCGAGGCGGGCGTGGCAAACGGATAACGCGATCAGTTTCGCCGCATGAACAAATAACCCGATTGGCGGACCTCCACCGCCCAAGCGGTATCGTGTGCGTCTATTGTGCGTTCAAAACCCGTGATGTTCGACGGCTCATCAGCGATCAGCAGCCATCCTTGATCCGCCACGTGATCCAGCAGCCGGGCAAGGACGTCGTGTCGAGCGGATCGCGTCAGCATATGAAGTGTCCGGTCGATCAGGATTACGTCAAAGACCCCGTCTGGCTGGTAGGACGTGATGTCAGCAACCACGCCTTCGACGGGTAGATCTTCCCGCTGCGCCGCCGCTTCAAGATCGCGGATACCATGGGGCGAGAGATCAACACCAACGACGACATGCCCTTGTCGCGCGATGAACAGCGCATCGCGACCCTGTCCGCAACCAACGTCCAGAACGCGAATGGGGCGACCGTCAAGCCGGTCAAAGAATCGGGTGAAGGTCTCGGTGGGTCGGCCAAGCGCGTCAGGCGTCTTGCTGTAGAGTTTGTCGTAATCATAAGCCATGGACCCAGCGATAACGGATGCGGATCAGAATGGCTAAGTGAAATATTTCGTGATCGGCCCGGTCCGGGTCTACCCATGATCGGTGGGCAGTGGTGCGTCCTGCTTGACGTGATCCAACACGATCTGGCTTTGCACCCGCGCGACCGAGGGATGCGGCAACAGCACCTCGTGGATCAGCACGTTCAGCGCCGAAAGGTCGCTGCAATAGACCCGCATCAGGTAATCGGAATTGCCGGTCAGGGTCCAAACCGATGTGACCTCGCTGCGAAAGTTAACCAGTCGCAGAAAGGCGCGTGCTGACTCGGGCGACTGGCTTTCCATCTGCACTTGCACAAAAGCCTGCACCTGCAAACCAAGGCGCGTCGGATCAAGCCGGGCGGCATAGGCGCGGATATAGCCCTGTTCCTCAAGCCGCGCGCGTCTGCGCCCGGCCTGACTGGGTGACAGGTTCAGATAGTCACCCAAATCCTGCGCCGTCATCTGGGCGTCTTGCTGCAATGCTTTCAGCAGTTTTCGATCCGTCTCATCCATATGCGTAAAACTCGCGTATATCGCGTTAACGTGCACGTTGTGCGCAAATTTAGCGGTTAATAATGCAAACAATGCGCGGAAATATCAAGCTGAATGCAGGATACTCGTTAGGTAACGTGTTAACGAACAGGAGTGAGCCAATGGGTCCGTTTCCACATGATGCCCCGCGCGCAGAAATCAGTGACAAGAACCCCGCAGGAACCGACGGGTTTGAATTTGTCGAATTTGCCCATCCCGATCCGCAGGAACTGCGCGATCTGTTCACCAAGATGGGGTTTGAGCAGACCGCCAACCACAAGACCCGCAAGATCGAGCTGTGGCAGCAAGGTGATGTCAGCTATCTGATCAACATGGAGCCGGGCAGCCACGCCGCGAAGTTCATCGCGGAACATGGCCCCTGCGCGCCCTCGATGGGCTGGCGCGTCGTCAATGCCCAGCACGCGTTTGACCATGCAGTGAAGATGGGCGCAAAACCCTATGATGGTGACGGCAAGGCGATGGATGTGCCTGCGATCTATGGCATCGGCGAGTCGCTGATCTATTTCATCGACCAGTATTTTGACACCAGCGCTTACAATGAAGAGTTTGACTGGATGTCGAATGCCCATCCGAAAGGCGTCGGCTTTTATTACCTCGATCACCTGACGCACAACGTGTTCAAGGGGAACATGGACGTATGGTTCCGGTTCTATGGTGATCTGTTCAATTTCGAAGAAATCCGGTTCTTCGACATTCAAGGCAAGCACAGCGGGCTGTTCAGCCGCGCGCTGACCTCGCCCTGCGGAAAAATCCGTATCCCGATCAACGAAGACCGCGGCGAGAAAGGGCAGATCGTCGCCTATCTTGAGAAATACAAAGGCGAGGGCATTCAGCATATCGCTGTCGGCACCGAAGATATCTATGCCTCGGTAGACGAGATTGCGGGGCGTGGCCTGAAATTCATGCCCGGCCCGAACGAGGCCTATTACGACATGTCTTATGATCGTGTGAAAGGTCACGAAGAGCCAAAGAACAAGATGATGAAGCACGGTATCCTGATCGACGGCGAAGGAGTCGTTGGCGGGGGCGAGACGCGCATCCTGTTGCAAATCTTCTCGAAAACCGTGATCGGCCCGATCTTCTTCGAATTCATTCAGCGCAAGGGCGACGATGGGTTCGGCGAAGGGAACTTCAAAGCCCTGTTTGAATCGATCGAACGCGAGCAGATCGAAAAAGGCGAGCTGGGCGACGTGGCCTGATACACGAAAGTCCGGGCGCAATGCCTGAGACGAGCGCATGAAACGCCCGGTGGTCCGACCATCGGGCGTTTTGTATAGGTTAGCTGAACGGCAGGATTTCCAACTTGACCGAGCGTGATCCCTTTTTATAGACCAGCTCCGTCGCCGAGATGGACAGAACCTTGCCGCCATCCAGACGGCTGCCGACGCCGACCTTCTGATACCGGCCCGACGGCAGGCGCACCAAGGCCCTGCGCGACGACGCCGATCCATAAATCCCGATCAGGCTGATCTTACGCAGGTTTATGGCGTTTTTGATCGTGGCTTGTTTGGCGACCGAGGCGCGTGTCGGGATGCTGGGGGTCACGCTTTGTTTCGGCGATGCCGCAGCCACCGCGACCGAGCCATCGGATGCGTCAGCACGGGCCGCATTGCTGCGCGCGACGATCTTGTTGAACCCCGATGGCCGCTGGCGAGGCTCAAGCGATGTCGCAATGGCCTGTTTGGTCGGTGATACGATCCCGGCGGTCGACGGGTTTCCGGCCTCGTCATTGGCCGAGGGATCGTCAGCGGCCTGCAACGCGGCGGTGATCGCGGCCGCCTGTGCGGCGGCGCGAGGTGTGGTTGGGCGGACGCGTGGGCGCAGCACGGCCAGTTCGGTCCGCGTCCGACCACCCAATTGCAGACGCTCATTGCCCTCGATCAACCCTTCTGGGCGCGCGCGCGGACGGATGCGCGGCAAGGTTGGCGTGGCATCGACTGTCTCTTCAACGGTCGGCACAACCGCTTCACTGCCGGGGCGCGGGGCGGGAACAAGGGCGGGCTTTCCGGCAAAGACCATGACACCGTCTGGCGAAAGCGCGCCTTCGGGCGTGGCGATGACCAGGCCATTGCTGTCCAGCGCGAAGGTGGTGCCAAGCGGCGGCGGCGGGGCGGTGTTGACCGGGGCGGCGGATCCGCTCAGCAGGCCGGTCGCGGGCAGGGCGACCGCATCCTGCACAGCCGTCTCAGGGTCAATTGATGCGACATAGAGGTCATCCAGATCGGTGGTTTCCGGGCTTCTCATCGGTTCCGGTGCCCGTTGCCAGATACCGGTGGCGGCATAGCGGGCTTGCGCCGCTTCGGGTGTTAGCGGGTCGCGCCCGCCCGTCGCGGCCCGTGCCTGATCCACTTCATTTTCCAGGGCGGCGTTGATGTTGTCCTCTTCGGCTTCTTGCGTGATGGCGTCCGGGTCTGTCGAAATCGCGGCTTCAAACGGGTCCTCGCGTTCGGGAAACAGCCATGCCGTGCTGTCATTCAGGAAGAACATCGACCATAGGGCCACAACCGCCATCAGCAGAAGCAGGCCCAACACCAAGAACAGGCCCAGATATCTCGGTTTCCCACCGACGTCCTGGATTTGACGCGCGCCAAACACCGTCATCGTTTCCGCCTCACGGGCGCGCGGCGACGGTGTTCTGGTTGATTTCGTTGGCCGCGCCGCGTGTCCCGTGCCGCCAAGCTGCGACGGGGGTGGAGCTATTGCAGTGTCGGCCGGATCTGCACTGGTATCCGCCCGACGGTTGCGGAGTTTCGGAAGCGCTACCTTTGGCCGGGTGGCTTTTTGCTGGTCGGATTTTTCGCGGCGCCGGTCTTCGATCTTTTGGGCGGCCTTGCGTCCAAGTTGGCCCGCGGCGTCTGCTGCACTTGCCAAACCAGCCGCGCTTTTGCGCGCGGCGGCAGTCAGTTTTTCGGCGCTTTTCCCATCTCCCTGCGCAGCATGTTTTTTAGGTTCTGCCCGAGGTGCTGCAAAGGCGGGGTCATCGCCGAAGGCGATCGGCGCGGTCACTGGCACATGGACAGGTTTCTGTGCAGGTGGCTCTTGCAGCTCGGATGGTTTCGGCGCAGAGGGCGCTTTGCCGTCCGGGGCGTCACGATCAACGCCGAAGGACAGACGCGGCTTGATCTCGATCTCGACCGGGTCTGTTTTTGGTTCGCTGGGTGCCGAATCTTCGACGCGGCGGGAGGAAAAGGTCGGTGCGCCCGATGCCGTGCGGGACGCTGGCACAGCAGCCTCGGGACCATTGAGCGGTGGAGGTGGTGGCACGATGCCTGACACTTTTGTGCCGCGCGCGGTCGGGTCATCCTTGCCCGATTTGTCAGTTTCGGGCGCCGGAGCAGGTGATTGACCGGCCGGAGGCGGTATATCTTCTGGCGCTGCGCTGTCTTCCGGCTCTTTGACATCTTGCGGCTTGGGAGCTTTGGCGATCCCTGTATCTGGAACGGCATCGGGTGCTGGTTCTGCCGATGTGCTGGCAGTGGCATCGTCGGGTTTGGCAGGTTGTGATCCGACGGGTGCAGGTTCATCCGGCGTTGGCGGGAAGGGGGCAAGTTCGGGCAGGGGTGCAGCACCGGTCTGATCCTTATCCGCCCCGTATGTTGCCGACTTCGCCGCTGCCTTTTCAGAGGCTTGTGCCTCCTCGCTCAAAACGGCCTGTGCCCGCTTGTTGTCGGAGATGGTTCCGAGCACTTCAGGCACGGGCGCGCGGTCGGGTTCGACCGACGCACCGGCTGTGACGGCATTGCTTTTCACCGGTCCAAAGAATGCCTCGCCCGAAAAACTGCCGGACGGGCGGGCGACGAAGCAAAGTGGGTTCAGGTTATGTTCGTTGGCAAAGGCTTCGGCTTCATCCAGTGTTTCACGCGCCACGACGGCCACATGGACCATCCCGTCTTCATCGGGGTCTGCGCGCCAATCGAACACCAGATCATCAACGTGATACGGGGTCAGCCCCTCCAGCCCTTCGCGTATCCGGGCATCGCGCGTGACGTTATCGGGGCCGGGGGCCGTCAGGGTGGTGAACAGCAATTGCGACGCAGGAATGATCAACTTGCAGGAAAACCCGCCGCTTTCCAGATCAGCGGCCTTGCGGCGCAACAAATCCAGCCCGCTTGTCAGATCCGGATGGTCCAGCGAAACTTCACCCACCAGCACCCAGCCACCCTTGCCGCGATGAACAAGGCCGATACCGTCATGATTGAGATCAAGCGCAAAATTGGGCTTCATACTGTCTGTCGTCCTGCTCTGACCCTTCCCGGAGAAATTCCGGAACCCCGAACGTGCGAAAAAAGCCCACTGGCTGGGCGCACCCTTTGGAAACTATAGCAGGTTTTCGCTTATGGAAAGAGCAGGTGGTGTTCCCGCCTTGCACCCGGCAAATATCGGCGCAGAGTGGCGCAAAACAGGAGAGCAAGATGCGGAAAACGATTGCGATTTTTGGGTTGATGATGGCCGTGGCATCACCCGTCTGGGCGGACAGCAACGACGCGCGGCTGACCGTCACCGGGCAGGGCATCGCCGACGTGGAACCTGACATGGCCCGGATCAGCCTTGGTGTGACGAAAGAGGCGCCCGAGGCCGGCGCCGCGCTGGATCAGGTGGCCGGGGTTGCACAGGACATTTTTGACCGTCTGGCCCAACAGGGGATCGAGCCGCGCGACATGCAAAGCTCGCAAGTCAACCTGTCGCCAAAATATGACTACAACCGCAACCCGGACGGGCCGCCGAAACTGGTCGGGTTCACTGCCAATACGATGGTGTCAGTGCGCGTGCGCGACCTGACCAAGCTGGGGCAGATCATGTCGGCTGTGACCGCGGATGGGGCCAACCAACTCAGCGGGTTGCAGTTCGATCTGCAGGATCGCGGCCCGGCCGAGGATGCGGCGCGTGCAAGTGCTGTGAAAGACGCGATGGCGCGGGCCAAGGTGCTGGCGGATGCGGCTGGTGTGAAGTTGGGGTCTGTCGTTTCGATTCACGAGGGTGGCGGATATGCCCCTGCGCCGGTCTATGGCCGCATGGCGATGGAGGCTGCACAATCTGATATGCCGATTGCAGTGGGCGAGGTTGAGATTGAGGCCAGCGTGACCATGGTGTTCGAACTGGGTGAGGAATAACGCCGAAGCATCAGTATATAAATGAAAAAGCCGCCAGAAGGCGGCCTTTTCTGTCGCTGGATTGACCTAGGCCGTGGCCTTCGCCAGAGCCTGATCCAGATCGGCGATGATGTCGTCCGGGTCTTCGATGCCGATGGAAATCCGCACCACGTTCGGCGCAGCCCCTGCGGCTTCCTGTTGTTCGGGTGACAACTGTCGGTGCGTGGTTGATGCCGAGTGGATAACCAACGACCGTGTATCGCCAAGGTTCGCCACGTGGCTGAAAAGCTCCAGACTGTCCACCAGCTTCACACAGGCGTCATAGCCGCCCTTGATCGCGACGGTGAACAAAGCGCCGGCGCCTTTGGGGCAGACGGTGGCAACGCGGTGCTTATAGGGCGAACTGTCCAGCCCGGCATATGTGACGGCGTCGACGCGCGGGTCGGCTTCCAGCCAATTGGCGACCTTTTCGGCGTTGGCGACGTGTTTTTCCATCCGCAGCGACAGGGTCTCGATCCCCATCAAGGTATAATGCGCCGCTTGCGGGTTCATGGTCATGCCCAGATCGCGCAGGCCAATGGCGATGGAGTGGAAGGTGAAAGCCATCGGGCCAAGGGCTTCGGCAAAGACCAGACCGTGATAGGCAGGCTCTGGCTGGCTCAGTGACGGGAACTTGTCGGACGCCATCCAGTCGAACTTGCCCGAATCCACCACGCAGCCGCCCATCACCGTGCCGTTGCCGGTCAGGTATTTGGTGGTCGAATGCACGACCAGCGTCGCGCCCAGCGAGATTGGGTTGCACAGGTAAGGCGTGGCCGATGTGTTGTCGACGATCAGCGGCACGCCCGCCTTGTCGGCAATCGCGGCAATTGCCGGAATATCGGTGATATAGCCGCCGGGGTTGGCGATGGATTCGCAGAACACCGCACGGGTGTTGTCGTCGATGGCGGCGGCCACGGCGGCCTCGTCATCGAAATCGACGAACTTGGTTTCCCAACCGAAGCGCCTGATGGTCTGGCTTAGCTGCGTGACCGATCCGCCGTAAAGACGGGTCGAGGCAACGACATTCTTGCCCGGACCCATCAACGGGAACAGGGCCATGATCTGGGCTGCGTGACCGGATGAACAGCAAACAGCACCTGCGCCGCCTTCAAGCGCTGCGATGCGGTTTTGCAATGCGGCGACCGTCGGGTTGGTCAGGCGCGAATAGATATAGCCCACTTCTTCCAGGTTGAAGAGTCGCGCGGCGTGCTCGGCATCTTTGAAAACATAGGCGGTGGTCTGGTAGATTGGCACCTGACGGGCACCGGTGGCGGGGTCAGGCTCGGTCCCTGCATGGATTTGCAGCGTGTCAAAGCCCAGTTGGCGGTCGTCGGACATGGAATACTCCCTTGTTTGGTTGCGCGCAGGCTAGGCGAAAGGGGCCGGGGCTTCAACGGGTGTTGCATCGGGCACGCGATGGGGATGTGGAGTTTGGAACCACATTCAACCGAATGCTTCGGTCTGGTCCTTTTTCCGCCCTATGATATGGTTTTGAGAACCTTGTTCCGGAGCGCATAATGCCGACGCCATTTCACCTTGCGATAAACGTCACCGACCTGAACGCCGCGCGCGCCTTTTATGGCGATCTTCTGGGCTGTGACGAGGGGCGATCGACTGACACATGGGTCGATTATGACTTCTTTGGCCATCAGCTTAGCCTGCATCTGGGACAGCCGTTCGACACCAGAAACAGCGGCAAGGTCGGTGCCCACATGGTCGCGATGCCGCATTTCGGCGTGGTGCTGGCCTATGACGACTGGCGCGCGCTGGCGGATCGGTTGGAAGCGCATGGAACTGAATGGGTGATTCCGCCCACAGCGCGCTTTGAAGGACAACCGGGCGAGCAATGGACGATGTTTTTCCAGGATCCGTCCGGCAATCCGATTGAAGTAAAGGGATTTCGGGATTTGTCGCGGGTCTTCAGCGCGTGATGACGGCGCACGCGCACATCGGATGCGCAAAAAAATTCCGATAAATATCCGCTGAAGAAAAACACTTGTATTTCTGATGCAAGAGCCCCATGTAGGGCCTGCGACGTTACCACTATCGACTACACTGCTCCTAAAGGCTCAGTCCCTCGATCTTGTACTGACTTTGCCGACCTGCCGCATGACGTGGGCAGACTAACTAGGAGAAAAACGATGGCTAATGGAACCGTCAAATGGTTTAACTCAACTAAAGGTTTTGGCTTTATTGCACCTGAAAGCGGTGGCAAGGACGTGTTTGTACACATCTCTGCTGTCGAACGTGCAGGCCTGACCGGTCTGGCAGACGACCAGAAAGTGACTTTCGACATCGAGCCCGGTCGTGACGGCCGCGAAAGCGCGACGAATATCGCTCTGGCATAAGGGGTCGGCCTTTCGGGGCCAATCCTTTGCAGACAAAGAAGGCGTATCGGAAACGATGCGCCTTTTTTAACGCGGGTTCGCCGCGTCACCGCATCCAGAACCCTTCGCGTTTGATCTGATTTCGGATTTTCTGTTCGCGACGGGGCAGGGCGTTCCGGTCGAACATGGCGCGCACTTTCTGGCCGCGCCCCTGATAGATCATACGCTTCATCGGATCGTATTCTTTCAGGATCTTCTTGATCTTGTTGGGTGCAGACGCGGTTTCGATCACCTCGATCACCCGGTCGCATTCGCGCGCATAAGCCAGCGGCAGAATGCGCCAGTGGCAGGTGACATCTCCGTCCATCCCGTCAAGCTCCGGCCCCGGACGTCCACCGCGAAAGCTGGGGATCACCAAGGACAAGGCGATCTGATCGAGCCAGGGGAACAACTCCTGACAGACAAGTGCATCGGGCCGGTCGTCCCGAATAGCCAGAGCATAGTCCAGAAACCGTTGTCCGAACGCGCGCGGGCAGGCGCCGAAAAACCATCCCGCGTTAAAGTACATATAGCGCTGCCAGTATTCGTCCGGGTGGCTCAGGTCCAGCGATGCCGCGTAATCAAGGCCGAACTTGTCATAAAGCGATTTCCAGGTCGCGCCATAGCCCGGCCCGTACAGCTCGACCTTGGGCCATGTTCCTTCGCGCTTCATCGAGGCGGCTGGACGGGTGAAGTCAAACGGCACCTCGGACAGCTTTCCGGTGATCACGGTGTCCGTATCAAAAAAAACAAACGCTTCGCCTTCGGGCAGCGCCAGAAGCGCCTCGATCTTGTTGCCATTGGGGTAGCTATGACCGAAATGTCGGTTGTCGAATGGAACGATTTCAGCACCAAGTGCGTCCAGCGCCTCGCGAATATGCGGCTTGATGCGTGGATCGTTCGGCCAGTGGTCCGAAGGCTGTGGTTCGGCGACTAACAGTCTGCCACCGAAATCCGGGTCGGATTGCCGTAAAGAGGCTGCAAACAACACCGCCTCGTACGACAGCCTCCCCGCCTGCGCGACGATCACAATGTTGAAATCAGGGCGTATTTTCGCCGATTTCCGGGGGGCTTTGGTCATCTGTGCTTTGCCTGCGCTTTTTATTTCGGGCAGTATAGTCGGGATGGGGGCGAGTCTGAAAGCACTTCAGGCAGGATGTGGGTTCGGCAATTTGAACAGTCGATCAACCTGTCTGCGCATCATATTGTAAATATTTGTTTATCACGTTGATCTTGAAGGAGTTGAGTATGTTGAGAAGATTGATCGCGACGATCATGCTGGCGGGTTTTGCAGCGCCATCTATGGCGCAGAACTTCACGACAGCGGATGAAGTGCGGCCAATTCTTGACGCCACCAAGGGCAGTTGGGTCGCGGTGCGGGAATACGAGGGTAAAGATCTGCTGTATTTCACGCATCTGTTGGCGTGGCGATGCGGGCTGGAGCAGATTCTTTATTCGCTGAATGGCGACAGCGAGGCGCGGTTTGACGCTGAACCCTGCTATGAAGACGAGCCTCAGCCCAATGCCATCAAGGTTGATGACAAGCTGCCCTATGTGGCGTTTGACCTGAAATCGATTGACGTGGTTTCGGTCCGGCTTGTGTATGACGACGGGACCGAAGCGACGACAAGCTATGAGCGTGCCCAGATCATGACCCAGTGACGCGTCAGAATATCGCTTCAGGTCGTGCTGTCAAACCCCCCGAACCGGCCCGCATGGAAAGTCAGTGGGCGACCTTCATGAGCCGTGACCCGGTGGACCCGTCCCAATACGATCGAATGGTCTCCCGCATCGACAATCTGTTCGGTTGTGCAGTCAAAGCGGGCCAGGCAGGGTTCGATCACCGGCACACCATGAAAATCCTGGCGACATTCTAAATTCGAGAAATCCTCGCCCTGACGCGCAAAACTGCGCGCGATGTCGATCTGGTCATCACAGAGCAGGTGAACCGCGAAATGTTTGGCGGCCACAAAGGCATCATGGCGGGCCGAAATTTTGGCTGGACACCACAGGATCAGCGGGGGGTCAAGCGAAACCGAGGTAAAACTGTTCACCGTCATCGCCAACGGACCCCGCATTGATTTGGCGGTCACGATGGTCACGCCAGTGGTGAACAGGCCAAGGGCTGCGCGAAAGGCGGCAGCGTGATCCGGGCTTGGCGTGAAGTTGGTCATGACCCTGCGGTTCCCTGTCTTCCTTAACGTCCGATTGCGGGCAACCGGGTCTTGTCAGGGGCGGACCCTAACTTGCGGACCGATGCGTGAAAAGAGCGAATGAGGTTCTGCCCGATGCCTCCTGTGCGTTTTTCATCCGTTGCGCGTCACTCGGCGACGGCAAAGCCGGAAATCAGCTGCTTCAAACCCAAGGCTGCCCCGGCCACGATGGCCAGAAAGGTTACGGGCGCACCGTAATACAGGATCGCAAAGGCAGACAGGCCTTGCCCGATGGAACACCCAAAGGCGATGACGGCACCCAGTCCCATGATGGCCGCGCCGCCGATCTGACGTTTCAACTCGCGCGGGTCTTCGCAGGCTTCCCAGCGGAAGTGCCCTTTGAACAGGCAACCAGTAAAAGCGCCTATCAAAACACCCGCAACGCTGCCGACGCCAAAATTCAACGACGAGCCGGACGAGGTCATCAGGTAGATCAGCGTATCTCCCAACGGGGCTGAAAAGGTGTGACTTTCCACCGGGGTAGCCGCAAAGCCGTTGGTGAAGACCCAGGCCGTGCCGCCCCAGCCGATCACCACGGCGAGTCCAGCGACCACGGCCCAGAATACGGTCTGGGGGGCGTGCCGCATCTCTTTGCCGGTGAACATGGCCAGGATCAGGAGCACCCCGGCCACAATGCCGATGGTAGGAGCAGACAGGCCCGAAAGCGCTTCGAGCTTGACCGAGATTGACGGCAGTGCCGCTGGGTCCGCCAGGGTTTCAGGAAAAGCAAGCACGCGCAGATGGGCCAGCGGCCCCGAGATCGCGACATATGCGGACAGTCCCATCACCACGACAATCACAAAGGCCCGCAGATCGCCACCGCCAAGCCGCGCCAACGCGCCGAAACCGCAATTGCCGGACAGCGCCATGCCATACCCAAACAGCAAACCGCCGATGACCGAGGCGAGCGGGTTCCAACCCAGCCGCATATAGATTGCATCTTCCAGCGGAATGACACCCGTAGCGATCAACAGATGGGTGCCAATCATGGCGACCCCGATCGCGATGCCCCACATGCGTATCCGCAGCGACGATCCAGCATATAACGCGTCTTCGATAGCACCAAGGGTGCAGAACCGTCCCAGCCGGGCCGACAGACCCAACATCACGCCGCCGACGAGGCCGATCAATGCGGCAAGATTGGCGTCGCTGATCCAGTCGAACATGGGTGGATGCTCCTGTATCCCGGACCGGGAATTGAACCGCCAGCTTTTCGGTCAGCGGCGAAAACCGTCTGTCTCTTTGCCTGACATCTTTCCCCGCAGGTGGCGGAACAAGACCTTTATTCGGCGGCCTTCTTCACCTGGTCCGCGTCGTCCGTCGAACAAAACAACTCGTAAATCACTTCCAGAATGCGCCGCGGGCGTTCATCGGTCAGCGAATAAAAGATCGTCTTGCCCTCGCGGCGCGGGGTCACAAGCCCTTCAAGACGCAAGCGTGCAAGTTGCTGCGACACGGCTGCTTGGCGCGCATGTAAAAGGTGTTCCAACTCGGTCACGGATTTTTCGCCGGTGACTAGATGGCACAGGATCATAAGCCGCCCTTCGTGGCTGATCGCCTTCAGAAGGGTCGAGGCGTCGCAGGCGCTGGCCATCATCTTGTCCAGCTCGTCGCTCGTCATGTCCTCGCGGATGACAGGCAATGCCATGTGGGTGTCCTCTTCGTTGATACCGCTTTCGCTGTCATATAGACGTATCGCGGTTAATGCAATCTGACTGCATGAACCATGTTTGCATCGTGGTTGCGCGGGAACATCGGGCCATTCCGTTGCCGCTGTCGGATCAGTTGGCGATCGGTGCCGGGGCTGGGTAGGTCGTCTTTTCACTCAACATCCGATCCAGCAACCCCCAGAAAAAATCCTCGCCCGGATAGCCCTGTATTCGCGCAAGTTCCTTCCCGTCTTCGATCAGCAGAAAGGTGGGTGTAAACATGACAGGGCGGTCCAGCACGATGCCCAGACTGGCCGGACCGTCCGTTTTTCGAAGATCATGAAGTTGCACCTTACGCAGCGGTGCGAACTGGCCTTCGGGGGTCTTGGGATAGATTGCCCCAAGCTCACGTTCCCATTTTGCACACCATGGGCAGCCGGGTTCTTCGACCATGACCAGTTCTGCCGCAAGGGCAGGCGGCGCAAAGAAGCCCAGTAACATGGCTGTCAGGACAGCACGAAGACGCGACATGATTTGCCCCTGTGTCGGGAAAAGGTTGACCTTGTTTCAATACAACAACTAATTTGAATATGTCCTGATTTCAAGGAATGGTCATGCTCGACATCTCATTTGCTGGTGCAGCGCTTGCCGGGGTGTTGTCTTTCTTCACGCCGTGCATTCTGCCGATGGTGCCGTTTTACCTAAGTTACATGGCCGGTATCTCGATGAACGAGTTGACGGGCGAGGGCAGGATCAGTCAGGGCGCGCAACGACGGCTTGTTGTGTCCGCGATCGCCTTTGCGTTCGGTGTGACGACGATTTTCATCCTGTTGGGGCTTGGAGCGACGGCGCTGGGGTCGGCATTTGCACGATATAAAGAACCGCTGAGTTATGTCGGGGCGGCGATCCTGTTGGCGTTTGGCCTGCATTTCCTGGGTGTCGTCAAGATCCCGTTTCTGTATCGCGAGGCGCGACTGGAAAGCACCGCTGCCCCCAGCACCCTGATCGGGGCCTATCTGATGGGGCTGGCCTTTGGCTTTGGCTGGACGCCCTGCGTCGGGCCAGCCCTTGCCTCGATCCTGATGATCGCATCGGGGATGGGCGACGTGTGGCGCGGGGCATCGCTGCTGGCGGTTTATGGGCTGGCAATGACCACGCCGTTCGTGATTGCGGCGTTGTTTGCGCGACCGTTTCTGGCGTGGGCCGGACGCAACCGGAAATATCTGCCCTGGGTCGAGCGGGCGATGGGGGGCATGCTTGTGGTATTCGCGATTCTGATCGCGACCAACAGCGTGAATGTCATTGGGCAGCTGATGTTGGAATGGATGCCGTGGTTTGGCAATGTGGGTTAGAATGGTCATTAAAGCGATTGTTTTCTTGGAGGGTTCACACGCAACGACAAGGTGCAGCCTGCAAAAAAAAACACCTGAACTTATGGTAGGATTTATAAGAAATTCAAAAATTAGAATTTGATGTTGCGCAAATTACTTAGCATGTTACCTTAGCACATAGTTGTGCACACAACGGTCATGGGAGGTATCATGAAGCGGACAACGATCACGCTTGTCGCTCTGCTTGCAGGGCTCGGAATGGCAAACGCCGAAACGGTCGCGCCTGCGGATGTCAAGTTTGAAGAAGGGGCGATTGCCCAGTCTTTGACGGGCGTCGCCGGCAATCCGATGGAAGGCGCCAAAGTCGTATCGACAAAATCACTGGGCAACTGTGTTGCCTGCCACGAAATCACTGATCTGGCTGACGTGCCGTTCCATGGTGAGGTTGGTCCGCTGCTTGACGGCGCTGGCGACCGCTGGAGCGAGGCGGAACTGCGCGGCATCGTGGCGAATGCCAAGATGATGTTCGAAGATTCGATGATGCCGTCTTTCTACAAGACAGATGGATTTACACGTCTGGGCAACGCCTATACCGGCAAGGCCCACCAGGGCGAGGTTGAACCGCTGTTGTCAGCGCAGCAGATCGAAGATGTTGTCGCCTATCTGATGACGCTGAAATAAGCGCACAGATCGGCAAACCCTATCTACAGGAGACACAGATGAAATTCACACGACGTGATGCTCTGGTGCTTGGTCTCGGCGCAACCGCCGTCGCCATGTTGCCGATGCGCGCCGCCGCCGCTGCGGAAGACGCGATTGCCGCCTTTACCGGCGGTGCTGAGATGGGCGAGGGTGGTGTCACCCTGACCGCCCCGGAGATCGCCGAGAACGGTAATACTGTACCGGTGTCGGTTGATGCGCCCGGTGCGGAATCCATCATTCTGCTGGCCGCTGGCAATCCGACCCCCAACGTTGCCCAGTTTAACTTCGGCGAAGCGGCTGGCAGTCAGGCGGCTTCGACCCGGATGCGTCTGGCGGGCACGCAGGACGTGATCGCCATCGCCAAAATGCCCGATGGAAGCTTTGTGAAAGCGTCATCGACGGTAAAAGTCACTATCGGCGGCTGCGGCGGCTAATCAGAGGAGCTTGAAGACATGGCAAAAGGTGTAAAACCCCGCGTAAAAGTCCCCAAGTCGGCAAGTGCCGGCGAAGTGGTGACATTGAAGACCCTGATCAGCCACAAGATGGAATCGGGTCAGCGCAAAGATGGCGACGGCAATTTGATCCCGCGGTCGATTATCAATCGCTTCACGTGCGAGTTGAACGGCAAGATGGTTATTGACGTGAAGCTTGAACCTGCGATCTCGACCAACCCGTATTTTGAATTCGATGCCAAGGTCGATGAGGCCGGCGAGTTCAAGTTTACTTGGTATGACGATGATGGCTCTGTCTATGAAGAAACAAAGCCAATCGCGGTCGGCTGAGCACGGCGCAAGGGAGGAGTAACAATAATGAAAAAACTTCACGGCATTGCAGCATTGATCGCTGCCGCGTTCACCGGGGCGACGATCGCCACAGCGGATGAAAACGCTGAACTGATCATCAATGGCGATATCGAGATCGTCACCAAAACCACGGCGCCCGCGCATCTGTCGGATGCGCTGGACGAAGTGATGTCTGGTTGGCGGTTCCGGTCAGATCAGACACAAACCATGCAAATGGATGATTTCGACAACCCCGGCATGTTGGGCGTCGAAAACGGGGCCGAGATATGGGCCACCGCAGACGGATCGGAAGGCAAGTCCTGTGCCGATTGTCATGGCGCACCCGAGGAGATGGCGGGCGTAAAGGCCGTGTATCCCAAGTGGAACGAAGAGGCCGGTGAAGTGCGTACACTTCAGATGCAGGTCAATGATTGTCGCGAAAACCGTATGGGGGCTGAGCCTTGGGGCTATGACAACAGCGCTGCCATCGACGTCGAGGCGCTTCTGGCGTCCGTCTCGCGCGGGATGCCTGTCAATGTCGCCATTGATGGCCCAGCGCAGGCCACGTGGGAAAAAGGCAAGGAAATCTATTACACACGCTATGGCCAGTTGGAACTGAGCTGCGCGAACTGCCATGAAAACAACTATGGCAACATGATCCGCGCTGACCACCTGAGCCAAGGCCAGATCAACGGGTTTCCGACCTATCGCTTGAAAAACACCAAGCTGAACGGGTCGCATTCGCGCTTCAAGGGCTGCATTCGTGACACCCGCGCCGAAACGTTCAGCACAGGATCGCCCGAGTTCGTGGCGCTTGAGCTTTATGTCGCTTCGCGTGGCAATGGCCTGTCGGTCGAAGGGCCGTCAGTCCGCAACTAAGTCTTTCGCCCCGTCCGGGTTCATCCGGGCGGGGTTTCTTTATGTCAATATATTCAAAGCACTGCATGGATCGCGCGTGTTCAGGTGCTGACGAACAAAGGGAAACCGCTCATGATCTCTCGCCGCGACTTTCTTCAGGTCTCGATGGCTGCCTCGGCGCTTTATGGCACGTCGGGTTTTGGTAACTGGGCGCGACTGGCTGCGCAGCAGGCGCTGACACAGGATGATCTTCTGAAGTTCGACACGTTTGGCAATGTCAGCCTAATCCATATCACCGACATTCATGCGCAACTGAAACCGATCTATTTCCGCGAGCCCGAGATCAATATTGGCGTAGGTGCTGCCAAAGGGCAGATGCCGCATGTGACCGGCGCGGCGTTCCGTCGCGCTTACGGTATCGAAGATGGATCACCGTCTGCTTACGCCCTGACCTATAACGACTTTGCCGCGTTGGCACAGACTTATGGGCGTGTCGGCGGGATGGATCGTGTGGCCACGGTGGTCAACGCCATTCGCGCCGAACGTCCCGACGCGTTGCTGCTGGATGGGGGCGACACCTGGCACGGGTCTTACACCTGCTATCACACCGAAGGGCAGGACGTGGTCAACGTAATGAACGCGCTGAAACCCGATGCGATGACGTTCCATTGGGAATTCACGCTGGGATCGGACCGCGTGAACGAGATTGTCGACGGGCTGCCCTTTGCTGCCCTCGGCCAGAACATTTTCGATGCTGAGTGGGACGAACCCGCCGAACTGTTCAAACCCTACAAGTTCTTTGAACGTGGCGGGGTCAAAGTTGCCGTGATCGGTCAGGCCTTCCCTTATATGCCCATCGCCAATCCCGGCTGGATGTTCCCCGAATACTCGTTCGGTATTCGCGACGAGAACATGCAGGCGATGGTGGACGAGGTGCGCGCGGCAGGGGCCGAACTGGTTGTGGTGCTCAGCCATAACGGCTTTGACGTGGACAAGAAAATGGCCAGCAAAGTCAAAGGGATCGACGTGATCCTGTCGGGCCACACCCATGACGCGCTACCCGAACCGGTGCAGGTGGAACAAACCTTCATCATCGCGTCAGGGTCGAACTCGAAATTCGTCAGCCGCGTCGATCTGGATGTGCGGGATGGCAAGATGATGGGGATCCGTCACAAGCTGATCCCGATCTTCGCCGACGTGATCACACCGGATGCTACTATCACCCAACTGATTGACGAACAGCGCGCGCCCTTCAAGACCGAGTTGGAAGAGGTGATTGGGACCACCGACACGCTTTTGTATCGTCGCGGCAATTTCAACGGATCGTGGGATGACCTGATCTGCGATGCGCTGATCAACGAACGCGAAGCCGACATCGCCATGTCGCCCGGCGTGCGTTGGGGGCCGTCGATCCTGCCGGGGCAGGAGATCACGCGCGAGGATATCTGGAACGTCACCTCGATGACTTACGGCAAAGCATACCGCACTGAAATGACGGGCGAGTTCATTCACACGATCCTTGAGGATGTTGCCGACAATCTGTTCAACCCCGATCCCTACTACCAGCAGGGCGGTGACATGGTGCGGATCGGTGGCATGGGCTACCGCATCGATATCACCAAGCCACAGGGTGACCGGATCACCGAAATGACGCTGTTGAAAACCGGCGAGACGATTGATCCGGCCAAAACCTATGTGGTCGCTGGCTGGGCATCGGTGAACGAAGGCACCGAAGGCCCGCAGATATGGGACGTGGTCGAAAGCCACATCAAGAAGCAAGGCACCATCAGGCTGGACCCGAACAATTCAGTTGCAGTGGTCGGCGCCTGATCCATCACGGCTTGGGGCTACACGGTTCCGAGCCATTTTTCTGGCCTATTCATGTGCATAGGCGAATGTCGAGATGTTAGAGGAGAGATGCCAAATGAGTGACAGCTCTACGAAATCGGGCACATCCCGTCGCGCGTTCCTGAAAGGGGCTGCCGCAACCGGGGCGGCGATTGGGGCCGCGGGGACTGCACGCGCCGAGGGTGATCCGCTGATCACCGAAGTGCAGGACTGGGCCACCGGTCTGGGCGACGGAGTGGATGCGACGCCCTATGGTCTGCCGATTGAATTCGAAAACGATGTGATCCGCCGCAATGTAGAGTGGCTGACGGCAGACACGATCTCGTCGATCAACTTCACGCCTATTCACGCGCTGGATGGGACGATCACCCCGCAGGGCTGTGCATTCGAACGTCACCACTCGGGCGCGATCAGCCTTCGCAAAGAAGATTATCGCCTGATGATCAACGGGATGGTCGATACGCCGCTGGTCTTCACCTATGCCGATCTTGAGCGTTTCCCCCGCGTTGCGCGCACCTTCTTTCTGGAATGCGCGGCCAACACCGGCATGGAGTGGGCAGGCGCGCAATTGAACGGGGCGCAATACACTCATGGCATGATCCACAACATGGAATATACCGGCGTGACCCTGCGCACCCTGTTGGAAGAAGCCGGGCTGGGTGCGGCTGGCGATCTGGCGGGTAAATGGATCTATGTGGAAGGCGCGGATGCTTCGTCCAACGGTCGCTCGATCCCGATTGAGAAAGCGCTGGACGACTGCATGATTGCTTTCAAAGCCAACGGCGAAGCACTGCGGATGGAGCATGGCTATCCCGTGCGGCTTGTCGTGCCCGGTTGGGAAGGCAACATGTGGGTCAAATGGTTGCGCCGGATCGAGGTGTTGGACAAACCGGTGGAAAGCCGGGAAGAAACCTCAAAATACACTGACACACTGGCTGACGGCACCTCGCGCAAGTGGACCTGGGCAATGGACGCCAAGTCGATCATCACCAGCCCCAGCCCGCAAAAGCCGATCACGCACGGCAAGGGGCCGCTGGTCATCACCGGGCTTGCGTGGTCGGGCAACGGCGCGATCACGGCGGTCGATGTGTCGCTGGATGGCGGCCTCACGTGGCAAGAGGCTCGGTTGGCCGAACCCGGCAAGCCCATGGCACTGAGCCGCTTCTATCTGGAGATCGACTGGGACGGGTCCGAGATGTTCCTGCAATCGAGGGCGATGGACGATACCGGATATGTCCAGCCAACCAAAACGCAACTGCGCGAGGTGCGTGGGTTGAACTCGATCTATCACAACAATGGTATCCAGACCTGGCATGTCAATGCGAACGGGGAGGCGAACAATGTCGAAGTTTCCTGAATTCTTAATGGCGACCGCCATTGTCGCCCTGACCGCCGCGCCCGCGATGGCGGAAAAGCTGGGCTTGGGACGCGCGGCAACCGCCGATGAAGTGGCAGCGTGGGATCTGGATGTGTTCCCGGATGGGTCAAACCTGCCGGAAGGCTCGGGCGACGTCTTGACCGGAGAGACCTTGTTTTCAGAAAACTGCGCGTCTTGCCATGGTGAATTCGCCGAAGGTGTGGGCAACTGGCCGAAATTGGCAGGCGGCGAAGATACCCTGGCGGATGAAGACCCGTTGAAGACGGTGGGGTCTTACTGGCCTTACCTGTCGACCACATTTGATTATGTGCGCCGCTCCATGCCGTTCGGTTCCGCGCAAACGCTGTCGGATGACGATGTCTATGCGATTGTCGCGTATATTCTTTATTCGAACTACCTGGTGGAAGACGATTTCACCTTGTCGAAAGAAACGTTTACAGACGTGACAATGCCCAATGCGGACGGGTTCATTGTCGATGACCGGCCCGAGACCGAGTATGGCAAATTTACCGAACGCTGCATGAGCGATTGCAAATCCGGCCCGGTTGAGATCACGCGCAACGTGGTCTTCAAGGGCGATCCGAATGCGGGTGCTGACGGCGGCGAGGTGGAAACCACAGCCCCCGCCGCAACGGACGAGGCCCAAGCCCCTGCTGCCGAAGAGGCAGCGCCCATGGCTGTCGCCTTTGATGCCGATCTTGCCGCCGATGGCGAGAAGGTCTTCAAAAAATGCAAGGCCTGCCACAAGGTGGGCGAGGGCGCGAAAAACGGCGTTGGACCTGTTCTGAACGGAGTCTGGGGTCGGACCGCCGGAACCGTCGAAGGGTTTAAGTACTCCAAACCGATGATGGCAGCCGGCGAAAGCGGGTTGGTCTGGGACACAGAGACGCTTTCGGGCTATCTGGCCAACCCGCGCAATTATCTGAAGGGCAACAAGATGACATTTGCGGGCTTGAAAAAGGACGCGGATATCGAGGCAATCCTCGAATTTTTGAAGTCAAACAGTCAATAGGATGCCCATCCCCAACCTGGGCACCGTCGGAATGCGGCGGTGCCCTTTTTTGGGTGAATGTTGGTAGGGTCAGAGAGCTGTGCTAGGCTGAGCATAGGGCCGTCGGCCTTGTCACGCAGGCGTTTGGCGGCATGAAAGGTGCATGAACCATCAGGAGGGTCCGATGCGCATACGATCAATTTTCCTTGGTGTTGTGAGCCTGTTTTGGGCGACATATGTGACGGCTGCCGAGTTGGGCGATGATGGATTGCACAAACAGCCCTGGTTCACCGACAGCTTCCTTGAAATGGCCGATGATCTGGCCGAAGCCGGTGCGGATGGCAAAGACCTTCTGATCCTGATCGAACAACAGGGTTGTCCCTATTGTCGTGAGCTGCACGAGGTCAATTTTACCCGCCAGCAAATCGTGGACCACCTGAAGGAATACTACATGGTGGTGCAGTTGAATCTGTTCGGGGCGCGTGAAGTTGTCGATTTCGATGGTGAGGCATTGGAGGAACGCGCTCTTGCGGTCAAATGGGGTGTCAATTTCACACCGACCGTTGTGATTTTCCCCTCGGATGCGTCTGACACGAGCACTGCCCGCGCCGCCGAAGCCTTTCGGATGCCCGGCTATTTCAAGCCGTTCCACTTTCTGAAATCGTTGGAGTTTGTGACGACCGATGCCTATCAGGACCAAGTGTTCCAACGCTATCTTCAGGACATTTTTCAACGAATGGAAGAAAAGGGCGAAACGCCTGACGTGTGGTGATCGGCACGCGCGGCCATTGCACGCAAAATGGTATGAAGAAGAATATTCAGAGGGTTGTTCCAGCGCGTTACAGATTTTGCACGCTTTGGAAACGGCGCGTCACGCTCGGCCTTGCCGCCATGATTTTCGCGGCGACCTCTGCTTTTTCAAACGAGATCGGAGACGCCGAAAAAGGCGAGGCGGTGTTCCGCGAATGCTCAGAATGCCATTCGGTCGGACAAGGCGCGAAAAACCGGGTTGGTCCACACTTGAACGGCATTTTCGGGCGACGAGCGGCGGGGGTTGACGGGTTTGACTATTCCAACGGTCTGACCCGCATGGGCAAAGATGGGTTGGTCTGGAACTTTGATCTGCTGGATCGTTATGTTCAAAACCCCAAGGCGTTCGCGTCCGACACGCGCATGGCGTACAAGGGGTTGAAGGACGCCGGTCAACGGTCTGATTTGCTGTCGTTTTTGCGAAGATACTCGGATGATCCCAGCAACATTCCGGAAGCTGCACCCACCGCTGCGGGCACGGATCACTCGGTCGATGCGGCCATCCTCGCCATTCAGGGCGACCCGGATTATGGCGCATACCTGTCGTCGGAATGCACATCTTGCCACCAGCTCAGCGGTAACAACGACGGCATTCCGGGCATCATTGGCTGGCCTGCCGAAGATTTCGTGGTTGCGATGCACGCGTATAAGGACAAGTTTCGCCCTCATCCCGTGATGCAGATGATGGCCGGTCGCCTGTCCAATGAAGAGATCGCCGCCCTGGCTGCCTATTTCGAAGCTGCCCGGCCATGAGCGGGCAGGCCGGAACTGGTCAGCCCAATGCAAACGGTGCGCGCGGACTTCGCACCAAACCCGGAGGAATTCCTATGCAACTGAACAGACGTCTTTTCATGGGCGGCGCGGCGGCGGGGGCTGCTGCGGCCAGCTTGGCGGCTCCGATGGCACATGCCTCGAACCACGGTAAGCCCAAGGTCGTGGTGATCGGTGGCGGCGCTGGCGGTGCGACCGCGGCGCGTTACATCGCCAAGGACAGCAAGGGCGAGATCGATGTGACGCTGGTCGAGCCCACGCGCAGTTATTACACCTGCTTCTTCTCGAACCTGTATCTGGCGGGGTTTCGAAAGCTGAGTTCGATCGCGCACAGCTATGGCAAATTGGCGTCCGATTTCGGGGTCAACGTGGTTCATGACTGGGCGGTCGGGATCGACCGCGCGGCACGCACCGTCACGCTGGCAGGTGGGGCGACGCTGCCTTATGACCGCCTGATCCTGTCGCCCGGCATTGATTTTGTCGATGGCACGGTCGAGGGCTGGGATGTCACCCAGCAAAACAAGATGCCCCATGCCTACAAGGCCGGGTCGCAATCCGAACTTTTGAAAGCGCAGATCGAGGCGATGCCCGAAGGCGGCACCTTCGCCATGGTGGCGCCACCCAACCCGTTCCGCTGCCCTCCGGGGCCGTATGAGCGGATCTCGATGGTGGCGCATATTCTGAAGGCGAAGAACCCGACCGCCAAGATCATCATCGCCGACCCGAAAGACAAATTCTCTAAAATGGCGCTGTTTCAGGAAGGTTGGGGGGATCTTTACAGCGGAATGATCGACTGGATCGGATCGGATTTCGGAGGCGGAAACGTGTCGGTCAATCCCGATGAAATGGCGCTGACCATAGACGGCGAAAAAACCAAGGTCGATGTGTGCAACGTGATCCCCGCCATGAAGGCCGGGCGCATTTGCGAGATTGCAGGTATCACCGATGGCAATTGGGCGCCAGTGAACCCGCACACAATGCAAAGCCGTGTGGATGAAAACATCCATGTGCTGGGGGATGCCAGCCAGCAGGGCGACATGCCCAAGTCCGGCTTCGCTGCCAACAGTCAGGCGAAAGTGGCCGCGATGGCGGTGCGTGCTGCGCTGACCGGGTCCAAGCTGTTCCCGGCCAAGTTCACCAACACTTGCTGGTCGTTGATCGACACAGACAACGGCGTGAAGGTTGGCGCGAGCTACGAGGCGACGGATGAAAAGATCGCCAAGGTGGACGGGTTTATCAGCCAGACCGGCGAGGATTCCGAACTGCGCAAAGCAACCTATGAGGAAAGCATCGGCTGGTATGCCGGGATCACCGCGGACATGTTCGGATGACCTGTTGATAATATTCGCTTGATAGAATATGTTTCAGTCAATGACCGGGGCAGTTGTTTTGCCCCGGCGCAATCTGCGGACGGGGCAGGGACCTTGCCCGCTGATCGTCAAGGAGTGCCTCTTATGAAAAAGCTACTGACTCTTATTCTGTGTGCCGGCCTTTTCGCCGCGCCGGTCATGGCCGACAACCATGCCATGCAGGAAACCGATCATGCGATCACCTATGCGTTCGAAGGCGAGTTCGATGACGCAACGTTCGCAGTGGAAACGGCCATTGTGGGAAAGGGGCTGGTAATCGACTATGTCAGCCGCACAGGCGCGATGCTTGAACGCACGAAGGGCGATGTCGGGTCTGACGTCAAAATCTATGACGCGGCTGACATCTTTTTGTTCTGCTCGGCTCAGATCAGCCGCGAGGTGATGGAACCTGACCCGATGAACATCGCCTTTTGCCCCTATGGCATCTTCGTCACCGATACGGATGGCGAAGTGCGTGTGGGCTATCGCAAGTATCCAGACGGTGACATGCAAAAGGTTCAGGCGCTTCTGGACGAAATCGTGCAAGACGCGGTTTCCGACTGAGCCGTCGCAATTCCCTTGAAAAATCAAGCCCCGCGTGCCCGAATGGCAGGCGGGGTTTTTGTTGACGTGGCGGAAGTCAGAAAAACATTCAAAAAAACGAATGTAACTCTTGTTCCAGTCACGGACTGAGCTTAACTTAACATGCGAACAGGACAGCTGTGAGGCGAATATGATCGAAACCGAATTTACACCCTGGGCCTCCGCGATCGGTGGGGCGCTGATTGGACTTGCATCCGTATTTCTGATGTGGGTGCGCGGGAACGTTTTTGGCGCGACCGGAATCCTGGCGGGGTTTCTGCAACCCAGCAGTTCGACCGACTGGTCGTGGCGCGCGGTCATCCTTGCGGGGATGCTGACCGGTCCTCTGGTCTTTCTGGCCGCAACGGGCGGCTTTCCGACGATCGAGGTGCCGGTTTCCACCCTGTCGATGATCATCGGCGGGTTGATCGTTGGCGTCGGGGTCACTTATGGCTCGGGTTGCACATCGGGGCACGGAGTCTGCGGCATGGCGCGGTTTTCGACGCGGTCCATCGTCGCCACGCTGACTTTCATGGCAGGCACGGCGGTGATGGTGTTTCTGACCCGTCACGTCGTTGGTCTGTAGCAGGAGCGCAGGATGAAACTTTTACTGACATATCTGGCAGGCGTCGTCTTTGGGCTGGGGATTGCGATCTCGGGCATGGCGAACCCGGCCAAGGTTCTGAACTTCTTTGATGTCTTTGGAACCTGGGATCCAAGCCTTGCCTTTGTGATGGGGGCCGCACTCCTGGTGACGGCACCTGGCTACATGCTCGTCTTCAAACGCCCCAAGCCCGCCTTTGCCGAAGGCTTCAAGCTGCCCGGCACAAAGTTGGTTGACCGAAAACTGGTGCTGGGGTCGTTCACCTTTGGTCTTGGGTGGGGGCTGTCTGGCTTTTGTCCCGGTGCGGCACTGCCCGTGATCTCGACCGGCAACCCTGCGGTTCTGATATTCACCGCCTCCCTGATTGCGGGCATGCTTTTGGCCCGCTGGATGATTGCAAACTCAGCCCGGCGGCAGGACGCCGCGCAGGCCAACTGACAATTGGGTGCCAATCGCACCTGCACAGACAGGAAAGGACATGTCATGAGCGACTATCCCGTCAACACGTCCCTCAAACCCGAGGTGAAAGCCTTTTTCGAGGAGGAGTCGAACACGATCTCCTATGTGGTCAAAGACCCGGCGTCAAAAGCCTGTGCGGTGATCGACAGTGTCATGGACATTGACTATGCCGCCGGTCGGATCACCCATGACCATGCGGACCAGATCATTGCCTTTATCAAAGCCGAAGGGCTAACGCTTGAGTGGCTGATCGAAACCCATGTCCATGCCGATCACTTGTCCGCCGCGCCCTATATTCAGGGCAAGTTGGGCGGCAAGATCGGCATCGGATCCAAGATCACCGTGGTGCAAGAAGTGTTCGGCAAAGTCTTCAACGAGGGCACCGAGTTCCAGCGTGACGGCAGCCAGTTTGACCGGCTGTTCGAGGAAGGCGATACCTACAAGATCGGCACGATGGATGCGTTCGTCATGCACACGCCCGGCCATACACCGGCCTGCATGGTGCATGTGATCGGTGATGCGGCCTTTGTGGGCGACACACTTTTCATGCCCGACGGGGGTTCAGCACGCGCCGACTTCCCGGGCGGCGACGCGGGCGAACTTTACGATTCCATTCAGAAGGTTCTGGCCCTCCCCGATGAAACCCGGCTATTCATGTGCCACGATTACGGGCCGAACGGGCGCGATATTCAGTGGGAAACCAGTGTGGCGGATGAGAAAGCGCACAACATCCATGTGGGTGGCGGCAAAACCAAAGAGGAATTCGTGAAATTCCGCACCGAGCGTGATGCGCAACTTGCCATGCCGCGGCTGATCATCCCGTCGCTTCAGGTCAATATGCGGGCAGGTGACATGCCGCCCGCAGATGAAGATGGGAAGACCTTCCTGAAAGTGCCCGTGAACACGCTTTGAGATGACGCTTGGAAAGGCAGTGACATGCAGATGAAGAAACTCGACGATAAGGTGACGGTCGCGCCGCAGATCACCGCAAATGACATTCCCGCCATCAAGGCTGCCGGATTCACCGTGGTGATATGCAACCGCCCCGATGGGGAAGAACCGGGTCAGCCCGCTTGGGCCGAGATCAGTGCTGCTGCCGAAGCCGCAGGGCTGGCCACGTCTTTCCTGCCCATGTCGAACCGTGAAGACGCCTTTGCCGTCATGGCCGAGTTTCAACGCGTGGTGGACGAGGCGCCGGGCCCGGTCTTCGCCTATTGCCGCACCGGCACACGCAGCGAGATTTTGTGGATGACCGCGCAAGCCAACGCTTGACCCTTGCAGGGGTAAGTCTCTCGAATACTTAGGAAAAAGCTCATGGATAAAGAGCAAAAAATGGTGGCGCGCGGCGCTGCCCTCAGACGCTATGTGCCCATTCTGGACTGGGGTGCCCGCTATGACAATACGGCGCTGACCTCGGATCTGGTGGCGGCGGTGATTGTCACGATCATGCTGATCCCGCAATCACTGGCCTATGCGCTGTTGGCAGGTTTGCCGGCCGAGATGGGGCTTTACGCCTCGATCCTGCCACTGCTGGCCTATGCGATCTTCGGCACATCGCGCGCCTTGGCGGTGGGTCCGGTGGCAGTGATCAGCCTGATGACCGCAGCGGCCGTGGGCAATCTTGGCTTGGACAACCCGGCGGATTATGCCGCCGCCGCGATCACGCTGGCGTTTTTGTCGGGGCTAATCCTTATGATCATGGGCGTGTTCCGGCTGGGCTTTCTGGCGAATTTTCTAAGCCACCCGGTGATCGCGGGGTTCATCACGGCCTCGGGCCTGTTGATTGCCACCAGCCAGTTGAAACATATTCTTGGGATTGACGCGTATGGTCATTCGCTCTTTGACCTGATCGGCTCGCTTTTCGCCCATATCACGCAGACCAACCTGTTTACATTCGTGATTGGGACCGCCTCGGTTGCCTTTCTGTTTTGGGTGCGCAAGGGATTGAAACCTTTGCTTCTTTTGCTTGGACTTGGCCCGCGAATGGCCGACATACTGGCAAAAGCCGGACCTGTTGGCGCGGTGGCGGTGACGACCCTGATCAGTTGGGGGTTCGATCTGCAATCAAAGGGTGTCGCCATCGTGGGCGACGTGCCGCAGGGTCTGCCGCCATTGACGTTTCCCCGTTTCGATGCCGACCTTTGGACCAGTCTGCTTGGCTCGGCTCTGCTGATCTCGATCATTGGATTTGTGGAAAGCATCTCGGTCGCGCAAACGTTGGCCACCAAGAAGCGCCAGCGCATCGTGCCGGATCAGGAACTTGTCGGATTGGGCGCGTCCAACATTGCGGCGGCCATGTCGGGCGGCTATCCGGTCACGGGTGGGTTTGCGCGGTCGGTGGTGAATTTCGACGCTGGTGCGGAAACCCCCGCAGCAGGTGCGTTCACCGCGGTCGGCATCGCGGGGGCCGCGCTGTTCCTGACGCCGCTTCTGTTCTTCCTTCCCAAGGCCACGTTGGCCGCCACGATCATTGTCGCGGTCCTGAGCCTTGTTGATTTCCACATCCTCAAGGCCACTTGGGATTACCATCGCGCCGATTTTACGGCGGTTCTGGCAACCATCCTGCTGACCCTTGGATTCGGTGTGGAAATCGGTGTGTCGGCCGGGGTGATCCTGTCGATTGTGCTTTACCTCTACAAAACTTCGCGTCCCCATATCGCCGAGGTCGGACTGGTTCCCGGCACGCAGCATTTTCGCAACATCAACCGCCACAAGGTGCTGACCCACCCGGAACTGGTGACGCTTCGACTGGATGAAAACCTCTATTTCGCCAACGCGCGGTATATCGAAGACTACCTGCTGGCCCGTGTCGCGAAAGGCGGCATCAAGCATGTGGTGCTGATGTGTTCGGCGGTGAACGAGATTGACCTGTCCGCGTTGGAGACACTGGAAGACCTGAACCGGCAACTGGGCGACGCTGGCATCACGCTCAGCTTGTCCGAAGTCAAAGGCCCGGTCATGGACCGTCTGATGCGGACCCGTTTTGTTGAGAACCTGACCGGCTGTGTTTATCTGACCCAGTTCGCGGCTATGCAGGCGCTGGGACCGGTCGATGGGGCAGTTCCGATCTGTGCAGGGCCGGGCGACGCTGCGTAACGTTGATCGCCTGTCGGGATTTATTGAACGATTGTGCAATTCTTGCTATGCCGCCTCATGCCATGAGCGGAGGACTTGCCATGCAGATCACTGAAAACACTGTTGCCATCGTCACGGGGGGGGCGTCCGGGTTGGGCGGCGCGGTCGCTGAGGCCTTGTCGAACGCAGGTGCAAATGTTGGTATCTTCGACCTGAACGAAGAGGCCGGACAAAGGAAGGCCAAGGACATCGGCGGTGCTTTTGCAAAAGTGGACGTGTCTGATGCGGCATCGGTTGCTGAGGGGTTCAAGACGCTGCGTGCAGCGCTTGGGCAGGAACGAATAATGGTGAATTGCGCCGGCATCGCGCCTGCTTCGAAAACCCAGTCCAAAGGCGAACCCCATGATCCCGGCCTTTTTGCGAAAACCATCGGCGTGAACCTGATCGGCACCTTCAACTGCGCGAGCCAATCGGCGGCAGGCATGGCACTGGCCGACCCCGTCACGGACGATGGTGAACGCGGCGTGATCGTCAACACGGCGTCCATCGCCGCATTTGACGGGCAGATTGGACAACTGGCCTATGCTGCGTCGAAAGGCGGCGTTGTGGGCATGACCCTGCCCATGGCACGCGATCTGATGCGCGATGGCATCCGCGTGATGACCATCGCACCGGGCATCTTCAAGACCCCCATGGTCGCCGGTCTGCCACAAGAGGTGCAGGACAGCCTCGGCGCGCAAGTTCCGTTCCCTTCGCGCCTTGGCGACCCGGCTGAATACGCCGCCATGGTGCGACACATCGTTGAAAACGGCATGTTGAACGGCGAGGTGATCCGGCTGGATGGTGCGATCCGCATGGCGCCGCGGTAGGTCACATGAGGTTCGAAGCTCGCATTTGACCGTCTCGCCGATGCCGCAGGCCGCACCACCAGCGCATGTGATTGCACCAAAGGCGACACCCGATACAGGATTTGCGGTTGAGCGAACACCAGCGGGATGGATTCTTAACACCGATTTTTCAGGCAAAGCGTGATTTGCCCATCATTTGTCCGCGTTTTCATGGGGCGGTTTTGTGCTGAAATGTGCGATCGTCGGTCTGATGCCGCTCGCACAAAGCATGAATTCAACTGAAAACGCACTTCGCACGACAAGCATTTGCCTGGGCCCACCACTCGACCGGACCCTAAATCTGCCTTCTGTCAGGGAAGCAGAATACCCGCCAGCACGCCAAGGCCCAGTGTCGCCGCTGCCGTGGCCGCAAGTACCATCGCAAGCAGGGGCATGATCGGCCCCGCCACGGCGTCATCGGAAGCGCGATACAAGGGCACCACCATGCGCAGGTAAACCCCGAGCGCGAGGACGGAGTTCAGGATCCCGACGATGGCGAGCCACAGGTAGCCTGCCTCGACCGCCGCCATGAACAGATAGACCTTGCCGACAAAGCCGAAAAGCGGCGGAATCCCGGTGAGCGACAACAGAAACACGACCATCGCCACCCCGAGCCAGGGGCGGGATCGCCCGACGCCTCGCAGATCGTCAAGCGTCCGCCCTGTCGCCATCACGACGGCGAATGCGCCGAGGTTCATCGCCACATAGGCCGCCGCGAATACCAGGATGGCGGGAACCGCGATGGGGCTGACGCCGAGCGCCACGACGCCCATCAGGATGTATCCCGACTGCGCCACAGAGGAATAGGCGATCAGCCGCACCAGGTTGGTCTGCACCAATGCCGCAAGATAGCCGTAGGTCATCGTCGCCGCCGAGATCAGCGCCAGCGCGAACGGCCAGACGGACTCGCGCGGGAGGTCGCGCAGCACCTGGGCGAAGGCGAAGAAGGCCGCCATTTTGGTGACGACCGACAGATAGGCCGCGACCGAGACCGGCGCGCCGTCATAGGCGTCCGGCGCCCAGAAATGGAACGGCACCAGCGATGCCTTGTAGCCAAGGCCCACGATCACCGCGATCAGTCCCGCAATGGTCACGAGTGTCTGGCCGCGCAACTGGTCGAGTTCGGAGAACAGCGTCGATCCGGCACCGCCAAACCAGAAGGTCAGCCCGTAGATCATTACCGATCCGGTGACTGCGCCAAAGACGAGGTATTTCATCCCCGCCTCGGTGGCCGCGTCGTCGCGCGGATAGCTCACCAGAGCGAAAGACCCCAGCCCGGTCAGCACCACGCCGATGACGACCACCATCATGTCGCCCGCCCCCGACAGCATCAGCGCGCCCAGCGTGACCAGCACGATAAGGGAATAGACGCTGCCCTCGCGGTCGCGCCCGGCGATCTCGGACCGTGCCATCAGCAGCGCCAGCGCCGTGCCGGGAAGCAGGATCAACTTGGCCCATCCGGCGATTGTGTCGATCCGGTATGTGCCGCCGAACACGGTGGTGTCGGCATCGAGCACCGCAAATGTCAGCGTCGTGGACGCGGCCAGCGCCAGAAGCCCGATCGCCAGCACCAACCGCGCCGCCCGGGCCATTTCGGCCACGATCATCAGCATGGCGGCACCGGCCAGCAGCAGCTCGGGGGCGAGAAAGGACAGGTCGCGCAGCATCAGTTGGCCAAGCTCGTCATGGTGGTGTGGATGATGTCAATCAGCCAGCCGGGTGCCACGCCAACCAGAATCGTCAGGATCAGAAGCGGCACCACAACCAGTTTCTCGCGCCGGTCCAGATCGGGCATGTCGGCCCACTTGTCGTTGGCCTCTCCCAGAAACACCGCCGCGATGGCGCGCAGATAAAGCGCCGCCGTCACCACGATGGCCAGAACCGCGACAATGGCCCAGGGTGCTGCGTTGAGCGTGGCCAGGAAGACCTGGAACTCGGCCGGGAAATGCGCCAGACCCGGCAGGCCAAGCGAGGCGAAGGCCGACAGGATGAACGCCCAGCCCAACCATGGCACGCGGCCCAGAAGCCCACCGAAATCGGTCATCTCGCGGCTATGCGCCCGGTCCTGCAACATGCCGACCAGAAAGAACAGCGCGCCTGTCACCAGCCCGTGACTGACCATCTGCAAAGTCGCGCCGTCGAGCCCGATGGTTCGGATGCGCGGATCGCTTGCCAGTGCCGCCACCGCGACGCCGATCACGACGTAACCCATGTGGTTGACCGAGGTGTAGGCGATCATCTTTTTCAGGTCCGTCTGCGCCAGCGCCGCGAAGGCGCCGTAAAGCGCGCTGACCACCCCGAAAACCAGGATCACCTGACCGGCCAGCACAAAAGCCTCGGGCGTCATCTGCCATGCAAAGCGCACCAGCCCGTAGGTGCCGAATTTCAGCATCACGCCCGCCAGGATCACACTGCCCGCTGTGGGGGCCTGAACATGTGCCGCCGGTAGCCATGTGTGCACCGGAAAGGCCGGAATTTTGACTGCGAAGGTAAACAACATCGCAATAAGGGCCAGCATCGCCGCCAGCCCGGTCAGCGGCGGTGCGTCGATCCAGACCCGCATGTCAAACGAGCCACTGCCCAGATACAGCCCGATGATCGCCAGCAGCAACGGCAGAGACCCCAGCAGCGTATAGAGGAAGAACATCAGCGCGGCGCGCTGGCGGTCCTCATAGCCCCAGCCGGCGATCATGAAATACATGCCGACCAGTGAAACCTCGAAGAAGACGTAGAACAACAGCCCGTCCAGCGCCATGAAAGTGCCGAGCGCGGCGGTCTCCAGCATCAGCATCAGCACGACATAGCTGGCCGCACGTTGGCCGATCCGCGCCGAATAGATCGCCGACAGCAGGAACAGCAGCGAAGTGAGCAGCACAAGCGGCAGGCTCAGCCCATCCAACCCAAGCCGATAGGCTGCGCCGATGGCGGGGATCCAGGCGATTTCCTCGATTTGCGCGAATCCGCTGGGGACAATACCGCGCGACCAGATCGCCAGCGTGATCAGAAAAACGGTCCCGGTTGCCGCGATGGACACCCCATGCGCGGTTCTTGCGGACCGGTCTGGCAGGGCCATAAGGACAAGACCCGACAGGATCGGCAAGAAGGTGGCGATGGTCAGAAGCGGCATAAATTCGATCCTTAGAGAAAGAGCGGAGCGGCGAGAAGAACGCCAACGACAACGGCAATACCGGCGAAGGTCAACGCCATTTCGCGGTGGATGAAGCCGCTTTGCAGGCGGCGCGCGCGGGCAGCCAGCGCGATCGTGCGGTCCACAAAACCGAAAATTGTACCGTTGATAATGTCGTGGTCGGTGCGAAGGGCATTGCGACCGACAGACAGACTGTACCGGCCTATCGCGAGAACGCCAGCAAAGAGCCACCGCTCCAAACGTTCGCATGCGGCGGCCAGCGCCAGTGCGGGGCGGGCCACCAGCGCGTCCATGCCGCCCCCGACCGCAAAGCCGTTTTGCGCCGGGGCCAGCAGTGGGCCGAGCAGTCGGGCGGGAGGCAGCGCCCAGCCAAGCGCCAGCCCGCCAAGGCCCACGGCCAATCCCATCGCCGGGATGATCCATGAGGGCTCGGGCAGTTCCGCGCCCAACATCGTCTCAAGCGGTTTGAACCCGAAGCCGAGCGTCACGGCGAGCGTGACCAGAACCCCCATGCCGACTGCCATGTAAGGCACCGCGTCTTGGGCCTTGCCGGCCGCGCCGGACCACAGCACACGCAGCGCCCGGGCCATGTAGGCCCCGGTCAGCACCGACCCGGCCAGCGCCAGCGGCAGCAGCCAGACCGCAGACGGGCTGTCGAGCGCGGCAGCGAGGATAGCATCCTTCGAGACATAAGCGGCCATCGGCGGCAGCCCTGCCAGCGCCAGTGCCGCCAGCGCGAAGCCCGCGAAGATACCGGGGCGGGCGCGTCCGGCACCGGCCAGCGCGTCTAGATCGGTGCGCTCGCGGTCATGCTGGAACACGCCCGCGCCAAGAAACAGCGAGGATTTGATCGCGGCATGGGCGATCAGGTGCAAAAGGGCTGCCACCGGTGCACCGGCGCCGAGCGCCACGAGCATCAGCCCGTACTGGCTGGCGGTGGAGGCCGCGAGCAGGCGCTTGAGGTCACGCGCGGCCAGCGCCATCAGCCCAGCCACGAGGGCGGTGATCCCGCCGACGACACCCACAGCCAGCAACGCGCCACCCGGCAGCATCGGTGCCGCGCGGATCAGAAGGATCGCACCTGCCGCCACCAGCGTCGCCGAATGCAAGAGCGCTGAGACCGGCGTCGGCCCGGCCATGGCCCGCATCAGCCAGTCCTGCATCGGCACCTGCGCCGATTTCCCCATCGCGGCGAACAGCAGCAGAAGTCCGGCGATCAGCGCCGGTGTGCCGGTGGTGGCAAGGGTGGCGGAAATCTCGGAGGTTCCGGCCACGCCGATCAGCAGGAAGGCGGCGAGATACAGCCCCAGATCGGCGGTGCGGGTGTATAGAAACGCCCGCATGGCCGCAGCCGGAACGCCCGCGCGACCATACCAGAAGCCGATCAGCAGGTAGGAGGAAAAGCCGATCATCTCCCACGCCGCCAGAAGCGTGATCCAGTCGCCCGACAGCACCAGAAGCTGCATCGCGGCGACGAACATCAGCATGGTACCGAAAAAGCGGATCTTTTCGGGATCGCGGGCCATGTAGCCAGCGGCATAGGTCAGCACCATCGCGGCGACCGTGGCCACAACCAGCGACAGCGTTGCCGTCAACGGGCTGGCCAACAGCCGGATCGGAAGGTCTGGCAGGAAGGGCAGCGAGGCCATGACGTCTGTGCCATCCATGGCTCCGGCGAACAGCCCGAGCGCCCCGGCAAGCCCCAACCCTGCGCCCGCCAGCGCGATTGCGGCTGGCAGCCGCCGGAGCACGAAGACCGCAAGCCCGGCACCCAGCGGGGCCAGAAGCGTGAGCGCCAGCCAGTTCATCCCTTGAGCTCCCGCGCTTCTTCCATCTCGACCGATCCGCGCGACCGGAACCGGGCGATGGCGATGCCAAAGCCCACCGCCATTTCGACGGCCATCACCGCCATGACGATCAGCACGAACATCTTGGCCGCCGTCACATCGGGGTGCAGATAGCGCCAGAAGGCGACCATGTTCACCAAGGCGGCGGCAAGCACCAGTTCGACCCCCATTATGATCATCACCAGATTGGTCTGGCTCAGTGCGCCATAAAGGCCGACGCCAAACAGCGCCGCACCGACGCTGAGTGCAATCATGAGTTCGGGGATCATCTCTTATCCTCTTGTCGCGGGGCGATGGCCACCATTGTCGCGGCGATCATCGCCGTCAGGATCATCAGCGCTGCGCTTTCGAAGACGAACATCGAGCGGCCCAGGATCTCGCGACCCAGCATCCGCGCCTGTTCGTCTGCACCCGGCACATCGGGCACCGGCCCCTGCCATCCAGCGGTCCAGATCACCGCCAGCGCCGCCCCCAGCCCGATGCCTCCGGCCCAGAGCGACAGGCGTTTCTGGTGGGACATGTCCATCTTTCCCATGCCGCCGGGATCCATCATGAACATGACCATGAAGATCGCCATGACGCTCATCTCGGTGGCCATCATCATGATCTGGAGAACGCCCAGAAATTCAGCTTGCATGACCAGGAACATCGCTCCGATGGCGGTCTGGCTGAACAGCAACGCAATGGCTGAACGCACCATGGAATGTGTGCGGAATACGACGACGCCGAACCAGATCGCGGCAATACCGAAGAAGGCGAGGAAAAAGGCGGCGGCAAGGCTCATATCGGCACCACCAGGGCGATGACGCCAACCAGGAAGATATTGGCCAGCGCCAGCGAAATGCCGAGTTTCCAACTGACGGCCAGATACCGTGCCTCGCGCAGGCGCGGCAGGTGGCGGCCTCCCAGCAGCATCGCCGCAATCACCACCAGCGTCTTGAGCGCCGTCCAGGCCCAGCCCGGCAGCCACGGACCAAGCCAGCCGCCGAGATAAAAGGTGACGGTGGCGCTGGCAAGCGCCACGACGATCACCAGCCGCGCCAGCCTGAAAATCGCCAGCCGCGCGCCGGTGTATTCGGCCTCGACCCCGCTGGCCAGATCGCCGCCGCCCGTGGGCAGGTCGATCGGTGGCAGCCACGCCACGCCCATTGCCGCGATCACGAACAGGACGAAGCCAATGGGCTGATAGGCGACGTTCCACAACGCCGCCTGCGACAACACGATCTGGGTGGTGGACAGCGACTCGGCGCGCATCGCGACCGCCGTGATCGGCATCACGATCAGCATCGCATAGGCAACGAACTGACCCAGGAACCGCCAGCCCGCGATCATGCCATAGGCCCCGTTCGGCCCCCAGCCGGCCATGATCAGTGCCACCAGCACATAGGCCAACGCGGCGTTGAGGAACAGCGCGCCGATGGCCAGATCGGTGATGATCAGTTCTGGTGCCATCGGGATCACCGCCACCGACAAAAGTCCCGCAATCAGCAGCAGCACCGGCCCGGCCTCGTAAAACAGCCGGTCGGGCGTGCGCGGCAGGATCTGTTCGCGGCCAAGCAGCGCCAGCGCCGAGATGGCAGGGCGCGTCAGACTGAACCGCCCGTGGACCGCCCAGCCCTCAAGCACCGCTACCGCGTAACAACCGATGGCAAGCGCCAGAAGGATGGCGGCGATGGTCATGCGCCGGTCCCCCAGGGATCGAGGTCGAGAGAACCGACAGCGGTCAGTGCCTCGGCCAATTCCATCTGGTCCGTCATCGCCCCGACAAGCCCGGCAAGCGCCGCGAAAGGCGTCGTCAGATACAGCGTTTCGACCGCACCGCCCTTCAGCTTCAGATGCAGCGTGGCGGGGCCGCGCGGGGTTTCGACCGTTGCCATGCCGTGCCCGTCCGGCATCAGTGGCGTGGGTGGGACGGGCAGGGCGATGGCCCCGATGCGCGCAATCAAATCGAGGCTTTGCCCGATTTCGTCCCCGCGCTGCGACAGCCGCGCCCAGGCGTCGCCCTCGGATTGGGTTATCGGCTGAAAGCCGAGCGCGGCATAGGCCTCGTCCTTTTCCCGTGCATCCGTGACGATACCCGAGGCGCGCGCGACGGGACCGCCGATGCCCTCGGCTCCGGATCGACTGATCCGTCCGATATTGGCCAGCCTCTCGCGGAGGAGCGGCGTGCGGCGCAGCCGGTCTGCAAACGCGCGGATCGCCGGGGCACGGCGTGCGACTTCGCCCGGATCGGCCATGCGCAACCCTTGATGAAGAGCGCCAGCACGGCGTTCCAGCCACACGAGCCCGGTCTGTCGGGCAAGCCCGGCGAGCCAGCACAAATGGCTGGCGACACGTTCGCGTTCAACAGCGGCGACGCGGGCTGCGGTATCGCTTGGCGAGGGCGTGCGCCCCCCAGCGGTTTCAAGCGCCCGACAGGCAAGTTCGCGCAAGACCACAGGAGAGAGCGGTGAAAGTGCGGCGAGCCGGTCGGGCAACTCTGCCGCCAAAAAGCCCGGTGCGAGTGCGACCGCGCCGAGGCTTGCCGCCTCGGCTCGCGCCACACTGTCGCCGTCAAGCGTGAGCATCAGCCCAAGACCACTCGGAAGTCCCGGAAAGAACGGGCCGTATGGCGCGTCGATCCATTCCATGACCAATCCGTCCGGGCTGACGGGCTTGCCTTCGGTCAGAGCGGCCATGGACATGAAATGCGGCTCGATCCCGGGAATGTCGGGTGCGGGCCCGTGACCGCCGTGACCGCCGTGACCGCCGTGACCCTGCTCTCCACCCTGTTCGTCGGCACCGGTATGTCCCGTGTGATCCCCGGTGTCGGCCTGCGGCACCAGGTTCATACCGCATTTCGGGCAGGAACCGGGGGTGTCCGAGATCACTTCGGGGTGCATCGGGCAGGTGTAGGTTTCGGTCGCCGCCTGCGACTTGGGCTTGTGGTGGCCGTGGTCATCTTGACCGCGATGTTGGTGATGACGGTGATCCCCGGTGTCGGCCTGCGGCACCAGGTTCATGCCGCATTTCGGGCAGGAACCGGGGGTGTCCGAGATCACTTCGGGATGCATCGGGCAGGTGTAGGTCGCAAGACCTGCGGAGGTATGGGTGGCGTGTGTGGAATGGTTGGATTTTTCGGCTTGCGCTGGATGCTCAGGCGATTTTTCATGGCCTTCATGGCCTTCATGGCCTTCATGGCCTTCATGGCCTTCATGGCCTTCATGGCCTTCATGGCCTTCATGGCCTTCATGGCCTTCATGGCCTTCATGGCCTTCATGGCCTTCATGGCCTTCATGGCCCGTCTTGTTCGATCCCGACACTGCACGCTCGACCAGGAACATCCCGCATTTGGGGCATTTTCCGGGCTCGTCCGACACCACTTCGGGGTGCATCGGGCAGGTATATTCGATCCGTGTCGTCAGTGCAGGAGCGGTGAAATCCGTGACCTTCTGCGCAAAGGCGCCGGAGACGAAGGCGTGGCGGAGATCGGCAAGACCGGCGGCCAATCCGTCCTGCGACAACGCGCCGATCGCGTCCGGTTCGGGCAGGGCGGGGATCTCACCGGCACCCAACGCGAGGATCGCGCGGGGCCGGGGCATCTGCGCCCAGACAACGCAGGCGGCGTCGCGCAGCGCGGGCGGCAGCGGCCCGGCAATCAGCAACACATTCGCGTGGCGCGGGGTATCGGCGCGGTGAAGTCCGGCAGCGGCAAGATCCAGCCCAAGCGCCTGCGCGACATCGGGGCCCGGCACCACAAAGGCGCACAGATCCCGCGCCATCGCCTGCGCGATCAGTCCACGAAAACCCGTCATCCTGCCTTCGCGTGCTCCGGACAAAATCTTCATTGCCGCCTCAACGCGCCCTGGGACCAGCCATAGAGCAGCCCAAGGAACAAAACCGCCAGGAAAACGCCCATGTCGAGAAGGGCGACCAACCCTTCTTCGCGGTAGACCACCGCCCATGGATACATGAATGCCATCTCCATGTCGAAGGCGAGAAACAATAATGCATAGCCGTAATATTTCGCGTGATAGCGCACCCAAACCGGATCACGCGACAATGTGCCGGCAGTGGCGGGCACGTCCTTGGCTGGTTCGGCTCGACTTGGGCCAATGACACGGGCCAGCGCATAGAGGCTCAGGACCAAGCCGACCGTGCCGACCGTCAGGCCGAAAAGAATAGCGTATTGGGCAAGCTCACTCATTTGTTTTTCGTAGCTCCTGCCGTGACTCGCTGAATGTACCGAAACATAGTCACGGCGACTTGGCATGACAACTGCACAACTGCGGTTTTGCACCGGAACCATGTCGGGCCGGACCGATCGCCTGCCGGGCATCGTGTCACAGGCCGTTGCCCCTGCGCGGCACACCGGCGTGGACATGCCGTTCGCATGGTCCGGGTAAGAACAAGTGCGCTGGCAGCAGGGCAGGAAAGCGGTTCCCATACCCCGGACCACGTTACGGTCGGAGCGGCCTGTATCCTGAGGGGGATGAGCACGCCGCTCGCCTCGATCTTCGGAAGCGCGTTTCATGTTGTCGTCCCGCTGTTGGCCGGCCGCCCCGGTTGTGCCGGTGGCAAAGCAACGGTAGGGGGCAAGGTGAGCAGACAGCACGTGACAGTGTTCCGCCGGGCGGATAGAACGAAAGAAGTTCGTCTTTTCAATTCCGACTGGAACCTCTCGCATGTGCCTTTCCCAGACTGTCAGCTTCACCGCCAGCGCCTTCCTTGTCACCGGTGGCACTTACGCAGTAGCGCGGGCCTGGGCGATCAACAAACGCTACCTTCCGGTGGCCCTGATGCCGGTCTTCGCCGGTCTCCAGCAGTTCATGGAAGGAAATGTCTGGTGGGGGGTGAACACCGGTGATCCGGGCACGACCCTGCTGGGCGCGCTTGGCTTCATCTTCTTCACTTGGTTCATGTGGCCGTTCTGGATACCGCTGGCCAGTTGGGTGCTGGAACCGCCCGAAAGTCGTCGACGACCTTGGATGGCGGCGATGTCGGTCGCCGGGTTGGCGTTCGGCCTGGCACTCTACCTGCCGCATCTGGTGCGGCCCGACTGGGTTGAGGTAACGGTCAATCAGGATTCATTGGCCTATGAGGGCACGATGATCCTCGACTACCTGATGCCACGCTGGATGACCTATGTGGTTTACCTGTTCCTGATCATCGCACCGCCTGCGATCTCGACCTATTACCACATGCGCTGGTTCGCGCTGACCATCGTCGCGGTGGTGGTCGTTGACATCCTGTTCCTGCGCTATGCCTATATTTCCTTCTTCTGCCTTCTTGCAGGGCTGGGGACGCTGCATTTGATATACATCATCGTGCGGAACAAATGCGCGCGTGAATGCCCGGTGCTGTTCGCCTGAAAACGGTCAAGGGCGCACGGGCGGTCGCGACCAGGGGATGCCGCGCTGCGGCTTGTTGCGACTCGGGGGAGGGCGTAGGCTTGGCATGTGCGATGGGTTGGTGGGTGGCACTGCCCACCATAAATGGGGGATTTGCGTCATGAGATATGGAGCGATTATTTGTGCGGCAGGGGTGTTTGCCGCTTCCGGTGCGCTGGCCGATACGGACTGGATGGGCACCATTCTGGCGGCAACAGAGAAGTATGCGGATGTCAACGTGGCTTTGGCCGAGGGCTTCTTTCCGGCGCCGCCGGGCGATTGCACGTCGGCCGCCGCCGAAGGTCTGCCGCCCGAAATGGGGAGCATGGGCATTCACTATATCCATCCCGGTTTGCTTGGTCTTGCGCCGCCGGGCGACGGTCGGGTGAACGGCTCAGGGATGAACACCGATTTTGCCAAACCGTCAATCCTGCTCTACGAGCCGCAGACGGACGGGTCGCTTGTTCTGGTCGGGGTCGAGAACCTCATCTTCCAGGCGGCCTGGGCCGAAGCGGGCAACGAGAGCCCGCCGATGTTCCGCGATCAGCCTTGGGATACGATGGCGGACATGGGCGATACCGATGGCGATGAAGCCCATGGGTTCGAACCGCATTACGATCTGCATATCTGGACCCAGCGCGAGAACCCCCAAGGGATATACGCGCCGTTCAATCCAAACGTATCCTGCGGCTGAGATCCGGTCCCGCTGGCCGGGTGCGCGGGGCTTGTCTGGTCCCGCGTCCCGGAGGTCGTCGTTGAGATCCTGTTCCAGCGTCATGCCTATATTTCCTTCTTCTGCCTTCTTGCAGGGCGGGGAACGCTGCATTTGATATACATCATCGTGCGGAACAAATGCGCGCGCGATTTCCCGGTGCTGTTTGCCTGACGGAAGGCGCTTTGACCGCCGGTTGACCGTCGGGCGTTCGGCATTCCTGGGCTTTCTGGCCAAGCGTCTGGGCAACCGCGCCGATGCAAAGATGTGCTTCAGGAATCCCAAGTCTGCGTCCGGGCGTGAAAGAACCAACTGCACGTGGCAGAGCGCATGGATGCCTGGCTCTACGGGGTGCTGCGCTCGGCGCGCAACGACCATTGTCGTAAGGATGACCGCGCTTCGGTCGCGGCCGAACTCGACCTCAGGCCCGGCACCCTCAATGTCAGACTGCTTGGCTTTGCCGACTGTTCCTGCCCACCGGTTAGCCTCGTGCGCCCGGTCGACGGGACGGATTGCGGGGGCCGCAGCCACGCCGACTGATCTGCCGTTTGCGTAATGATGTCCTGAAAACCGCGTCTACCAGATGAAGGGCTTTCATGCCCGGCAACTCAGGGAGGAGTGCCCATGATGACGTCACGATCCTCATGTTCCGGCCTCGACGCGATCGGGCCGGAATTTGACGAGGAATTCCGGAACATCCTTGATGCGCTGTTCTGTGCCTGCAATTCGGGATTGCAGGACACTGACACAAGTCTGCGTCGCGAATTGTTCCGGATGACAGAATTGGACGGACAGACCACCGCCCGGGCTGCGCGCGCGCTGGGTATCGGGATTTCGCAAGCGGAAGAGATGCTGGCTGCGACCCGGCGCGATATCACTGTGCTGATGGCTCTCGGGCTTTGCAAGCCGGTGTTTCCCGGGCCCGCAGATTCGCGCCACTCTCACGGCTGCCGGTGTGGAAATTCCACGATGGCGCGAGGGCACAAACCGCCGATGGCACCCTGACCGGTCGCCCGCCGGGCGAAATCCGGGCACTGGGCCCTTCGGCTGTTGCCGGGCGGCGTGGTGAACCGGCGACCGCCTGCCACCCACGGCAACAAAATCGGTAATGGTCCGCGCGACCGGACGTCCTTGTTGAGAGACAGGGCAGCTTGAGACCCGAGGCAGTGGCCCGCAAGTCAAAGAAAGACCAGAGATGATCACCCTAAGAGATCGTTCGGTCGCGCCAATGCGCCGCGTCCAGCGCGCAGGCGATACCGCGCAGCTGATGCCCCATTCCCGGCGCGCTTCTCACCGATGCGAAGAGCGTCGCGGCGGTGGCCGGTGCCGGACCGACCGTTGACCACGGGCACAAGACAAACAACGGCGGCGCGCAAGCCCGCCCACGGAAAAGGATAATGGAATGACGCGTCAAACAACATATCTGGCCGCTTCGGCGGCGATCTTTTCCGGGCTTCTGGTGGCGGCCTGGGTTACACATGGGACCGGTATCGTAAGGGATGATCCCGAGCGCAACATCGTGATCCCCGGCGAGTTGGACAGCACCTTGCAGGTCAAGGTCGCCTATGACGGCGAGACGATCTGGTTCCGTTACCGCTGGCCGGTCGAACGGCCTGCGATCTTCAATGACGTTCTGGTCTATCAGGATGGCAAGTGGGAAGCCCGCGGCGGCGAGTCGCTGGGCCCCAACCCCCAGTTCCTGACCGAGGACCGGGTGGCGATGATGATCGACGACGGCTCTGTGCCGCTGTTTTCGCGCTACGGTGGCTACATCACGATCGGCGACGGGCTGACCACCTTCACCGGCACGCCCGAGACCGACGAGGAGCGGACGAAATATCTGCCCTCGACGCGGACCGATCCAAACGATTTCGACACCGTCAGGCCCGAGAGCGATCTGGAAAAGCTGCGCGCGGCGGGTCAGTTCATCGACCTCTGGCAATGGCGATCAAGCCGGTCAAACCCGATCGGGTTGGGTGATGACGGGCTGATTGCCGAGGCCCGCGAGGGCGACACCGGCACCGGCCCCTATTCAACCAATTTCGACAAGGCCACCGGCCAGCCGAAGTATATGTTCGCCCCCGATGTCGCGGGCTATCGCGCACTGGCTTTCGACGATGTCGTTTCCGGAGAGGTAGGTTTCAACGACACCTACTATCTCACTGCGCAGACCGCCGTGCCGTTCGACCCTGATTTTGCATGGAAGAACGGCGACACGATACCGCGTCGTTTCCTTCAACCGGAATCGGGTTCGCGTGGGGACGTCGTGCAACCGGCGGTGGCACGCTGGCGCAACGGGTTTTGGGATGTGACGTTGCAGCGCAAGATGGACACGGGCAACCCGCTCGACGACAAGATATTCCGCGACGGTGGCAGCTATGACGTGGCGTTCGCGGTATTCCGCAACGCCTCGACCATGCGCTGGCACTATATCTCTCTGCCGGTGTCGCTGGGACTGGGCGAACCCGCGCAAATTCAGGCCAAACGCTCTGAACCAGGCCAGCCGGACTGGACCGGCCCCTGGACCGAGGTCGAGGTCTACTATCCCGGCCAAGTCACCTGGGGACGGTTGACTGACCCGCGCCAGCACCCCGGTGCAGACCGGGTCGCGGCACGCGTTCCTGCGGCCTACCAGCACAGCGAACGCCAGCTCGCGCTCTACGGGGTTGAAATGGAATTTGCCGATGAGATCCGCCGCCAATGGCTCTGGACCCTCGCAATGAGCCTGTCGCTGATCGTGGCCTTCGGCGTCGGCATGGTGCTGCTGTTCCGCCGTCCGGAGGACAGGGCATGAGCACATATTCCAAAACACGTCACAGCACACGCGAACACGGGGAACCGAACATGAAACATGCAATTCAATATCGACCGGCCATCCAGATCGGTCTTGTCGCATCTGCGCTGCTGGCCCTCGGTGCTGGCGCAGCATTCGCCCATGGCGGTGGCGGCGGCGTCGAAATGGAGCTTGAAGGCGCGCCATCCTTCTCGATCCCTCCGGTCTACCACATTCTGGTGGTGCACTTCCCGATCGCGCTCTGGCTGACGGCGGCGCTGTTCATTTTCTTCCGTGTATTCTCGGATTCCCAGCTTGCGGTCCGGCTGCAAAAGTCGGTCTGGCCGCTGATCCTGCTGGGTTCGTTTGCCGGATTGGTGGCCTATGGGCTGGGGCTGTCGATCTACCCTTGGTCGGCAATTACCCAGTCGCCGCTGGGTCGCAACCACATTATGCTGGCGACCTGGACACTCAGCTACTGGACCGTGTTGGGCGTGCTTGGTTACCGCTATCGGCGCCACCTGTTCGAGGGCGCGCAGCGCTGGGTGACATTCGTGCTGACGCTGATTGGCGCGACGGTCGTGACCATTACCGGCACGCTGGGCGGATCGCTCAACGGTACGCCGTCGCTTGTGACCAAGACCCTCGGCAAAGTGGGCTGGGAGGTTTACATGACCTTTTACCTGCCGACCTGGATGCTCTGGGCCTTTGGTCTGGGGGCGGTGGCGATTGTCACGCTCGGGGTCCTGGGACGGCGCTCGCGTGCCTGACGGCTGCGCTGACCGCCGGTGCGTCCGCCGCCCCGGCGAACCCAGACGACTTGGAACTCTATGACTGGTGGGTCTATCTCAGGCCCGCCAGCTTGCGCGTGTTAGATCATCCCTCCGCGGTCACGGCGCACCTCTGGGGCCAGTCCCGCTGCCTGTCGGATGCCGCAGCACCGGGGTGCAGGCCGGAGCGGTCGCTTGTGTCCGCGCCCAACCGGACCAGGTGGCACGAGCGGCGCGTCTTTGGCGGACCCTATCAGCTGGTTGTGGCCGAACGCCCGATCTGATGCCGGAATGGCAGAATACTGGTCATGCAGCCTGTAATGGAATGCGTCCGGCAACGTCTTCTATTTGAGCGCCACAGAGAAACTCTCGGGCGTGAAACTGGAAGGAGGCACTGGAAATGACCCTGATCCTTATCGCCCTGGCCCTTGCGACTCCCGCCCTTTGGGCTGTTGTCCAGGCGCAATCCCGGGCCGTTCCGGCCCCACTGCCGATACGATCCGTTCCGGACCGCCAGAAGCCCATGAATTTGGCTTTCTGAACCCGGATCACTCACACAAACACAGAACAGGAGAACCATCACAATGAAAACGACACGCATCATCTCACTCGCAGCTGCCGGATTCTTGGCCGTGACCGGTGCGGCCCTAGCTCACGAGATGGATACCGATCAGGACGGGCTCTACACGCTGACCGAAATGCAAACCGAGTATGCCGAACTGACACAGAGCGACTACGACGCGCTTGACACCAACGCCGATGGCGCGATCGATGCCGACGAACTGGAAGCGGCAATCGCAAGTGGTGCATTGCCCGCGATGGAATAACGTCTGAACCACGGCGGGTCCGAGGGCGCGCCGTGGTTCGACACGCCCAAAAACCCAGGCAGAAGAATCTGGCCTATGAGGCAGATGTCGATGCAAGACCATCCCAAACGGCCATTGTGCCTGACCGGTCGCGCCTGAGCAGATCACGCGGGAAAGTTATAGATGAACACCAAAATGGCTTTCACGATCGTCGGGGCAGGGCCTGCGGGCCTTGCTTGCGCGATCGTGCTCGCGCGTGGCGGTGCCAAGGTCGTGGTGCGTGAATGGAAGGACCGCGTCGGCCACCGCTTTCACGACGATTTTCAGGGCCTGGAAAACTGGTCCCGCGAGTCGGATGCGCTGGAGGACCTGGTGGCGGCCGGTATCGCCGCCGATTTCGAGCACCATCCCTTTGATCGGGGTATCGTCTTCGACCCCGCAGGGCGACAACACCGGGTGCGGGGGCGGCGAGCGCTGTTCTATCTTGTCCGCCGTGGCCCAGGCGAGGGAACGCTCGACAGCGCGCTTCTGGCCCAGGCCCGCGCCGCCGGAGTCGAGCTGCGTTTCGGCGATCGGGTCCACGATTTCAACGGTGCCGGAGTTCTTGCCGCGGGGCCGCGCGAGGCCGGGGTGATCGCAGCGGGTCATGTCTTCGAGACGGGTATGGCTGATGGTGCCTGGCTGGCGCTCGGACATGCCGTCGCACCAGCCGGTTACGCCTATCTGCTGGTGAAAAACGGGCGCGGCACTGTGGCGAGCTGCATGTTCACGCGCTTCCGCGATCAGGCCAGACATGTCAGGGCGGCCGAGGAATTCTTCCGAGTCCATGTCGGCCTTGAGATGCGCAATCCGCGCGCCTTCGGCGGCTACGGCAACATGCGCCTGCCACGGACGGCTAAACAGGGCGGTCATCCTGTGATTGGCGAGCACGCCGGGTTCCAGGACGCGCTTGCCGGGTTCGGGATGCGCTACGCCATCCACTCGGGCGTGCTGGCCGCACAAAGCCTGCTTTCAGGAGACGACTACACCGCCGTCTGGCAAGCGGAACTGGGGCCGGGGCTGAAGGCCGGGATCGCCAACCGCTGGATCTTCAACCTGGCGGGCGAGACGGGGATGCGGTTTGCCATTGGAAGTCTTGCAAATCGTGATGCAGGTGACCTGTTGCGCCGCGCCTACGACCTGACGCCGCTGAAGCGGCTGGCGCTGCCGATCGCGCGGCGGAGCTACAGCGCACCGCTTGCAGATCCAAGCTGTAGCCACGAGGATTGCGATTGTGTTTGGTGCCGGCACGGCGACCACGGCGCCGCAGGTGAGGTCCAGACCTGAAGTTTCCGCGACACGGCCAGAGCATCAGGAGGACCCGCCGTGAAACACGAACCGACCATCGCGACGGTCCTCGCCTGCACCCAGCCGCAAATGGGGGCGATCCCTGCCGACATGCTCTTGAACGAACGGCTGGGCGGTGCCGCCTGCTCAAGCATTGTTTTGGGCCGCGGTGGGATCGTCCTGATCGCACTGCCGCAGACGTTCATGGCTTCAACCGGGGCCGCTCTCTTGACCGCCAACACCGTCATGAAAAGGTGGCACGCCTCTCACGCTCGGATCCCTCCGCCGCGAGATTGTCGGACGGGGATGGCCAGCGCGCGTCGTGAACGCGGTGAGGCGTTTCAGGCCGGAATAGGGTATGACAGCGCAACATTTTCCAATCCTTATGGTCGGTTACGAGAAAAACCTGTTTAACGGTGAATACCGAGGAAACGCATGTCCTCACCGCGACCTCTGGCAAGCACGACGGAATGAGGTGGCAACAGATCGAGAGTCAAAAGGGAAAATCGTTCTCTTATGCTTCCCCAGATGCGTTGCCTGCGCCATGACGATGACCCAAGCGCAAGCGTCGAAATCCATCTGCGTCTGCCGATGAGGAACACCGATCCGTTCCTTCTCCAGGTCGCGTCTAAGAGTGGTAAGCGTGGCAGCCTTGTTGCGACGGGATGGTTTCCCATTCTCGCACCTGTCGTCTATTTGCAGGTCAACGAGATCGCGAAAGTTTGCCAGACGGACGGCATGTTCGGCCAGCCCATGACCCGACCGGGGTCCCGCTTGGTCAGCCCAGCATTGGGCATCGTTACGATCCTTTCGTCTGATCTGGACCCGTTTGGCACCGAAAGGAAGTTTGGTGGTGGAGGCCATTTTCGTCTATTCTGTGCGCGCAATATGTCGTCGCAAAGGGGCAAATTCGGGAATGCTGGGGCGTGTTTCAGCATGGAAATATCTGACGCCTACAGTTGGTAGGCGCGCAAAGTAACCTGATAAAACAATGTTCTATCTCGTTCACGACCCTCAATGCTGGGTCGGGTGTGTTCATAATTTGAACCAATATGGTGATCGGAACCGGCTGCATCATCGGCGCAAATGGAACTGACATTATGACAAGCCCTGGCGAGTGTTCGAGGGAACACGTGATTGGGTTCATCAACGCGCATCGGGACCAGAAGGACTTTTGGCCTTTCCGACGCCTTCAGCAGGTCATGGCCATTCGTCCTGCGGGGCAGCGATCAGAGCTTTATGAGTTGGCGGTCGAACTTGGATAGCAGGTGCCAGTGTTTACGGACCGATCGCTATAATCGTTCCGGGGTGACGAATTTTTTTGCGATGCGCCGGATGCGCCGGATGCACCGGACGCGCCAAAGGTGCGCCGCACTGTCTTAATTTTACGCCGACGCGGTCGCTTGGTCCTCTGGGCTGAGATCGAGCAGTGCCGCGATCTCAGTATATGCGCTGCGGATGGCTACGGTTCCCGCTGCGATGCAATGGCGCTTGAACTTGAACTCCAGCGTTCCGATCGTTTGGGAAAATTCGGGGCGGATCACCAGATCTGCCTGGGCGAAGCGCAACCGCGCATGTTGGTTCTGGCACACTTCGACAGACCGCAACATCGCCTGCACACCGTTTTGCGGACCGGTCGTGGTTTCACGTTGGCTGGGATCCACGGCAATCACAACCTCCGCACCGCTGGCACGCGCGATGTCAATAGGTGCGATGTCGGCGTAAGCCCCATCCATCAGCACATGCGGATCATCGGTCAGGGGTGGCAATATCCCAGCAAGTGCCGCGCTTGCGTATACGTAATCCGCTGCGCGACCCTTGCCGTATACGACGCGTTCACCGGACAACATGTCGGTTGCACAGACGAAAACCGGCACGCGACCATCTTCCAGGTTCTTGCCTTGGGTCAGGTCGGACAGGACATTGCGGCCCCATGTCTCGGTGCGCGCACCGGCCCCCCAACCGAAATACATGTCCCGTGCGGCAAGCAAAGCGGTCCGAAGCCCCCTCATCCTTGCGACCAGGCCCGGCAGGCGAAAGTCGGGCGTTGCCGGAAACCCGCTGGTATCCATACCAACCAGTTCGTCGTACCAATCATCATTCAGCGCATATGTGGCGCCGACGACCGCGCCCATCGATACGCCCACGATGGCGCTGGGGACGTAGCCTCTGGCGACCAGCGCCTTGAGCACACCGGCATGCGACAAACCCCTTGCCCCGCCGCCGCTGAACACAAGGGCGAAGGATTTATGGGCTCCGTCATTCGGTCTCATCCGGCCTGTCAACATCGAGCCTCCGCTTTCAGGATCTTTTCCAGGTGCCTTGGGAATAGGCTTGATCTGTCCTGACCTGATCCAACCTCCTCGATGCCGAGACGCGACATCGGCAGAGTTGATATATAATCTGCGCCAAACGCGCTGCCACTCGTGAAGCCTGTTCTTGATCGATGTGTCATCGGTCGGTTTCCTTTGGTTTATCCCGCAAGGCTCAAATCGAACTGCGCTCGTTCACAAGACTACAGCCGATCTTTTCCAGCGATGGAAGTAACTCTTCAAGACTAACAATGTCGGATATTCCGACATGGCCGGTTCTTTGGGCGGCCTCGGCGGTCAGCAGTTTTTCTGCCACTTTTGCGGCCACCATGCCCGTTACCCGCGATTGGTTCTGACCGGCTAATTGTATCGTTCCGCTAGCGTGATCGGACCGTGCGCGTACGAACAGTCCCAAGGTGTCGTCGGACAGGCGCAATGCCTGAAGAATTGCTCTGAGGAAAGGTTGCGATACGCTCAGGATACCTGGGTATCTGACCAGCAAAGGTGCGATCGCAGGCAGCATTCGCGTTGACCATTTCGGGACCAGTGCAAGGGCTGATGTTACAGTCTCCACCTGCAATTTCTGTTTCACTTTGTCCCGATCGACAAAATCGACCGGGATGACGTAGCGACCGACGGCTGGCAATGGGGGAACGATGCTTTCGGCCCTGCTTGCCTCGACGCAACGTGCCAGTGTCCAGTCCATTGCTTCCACGCCGTGTGTTCCGACCAAGCCAAGCTGCAAGATCAGTTCCGCGACCTCCGTTTGGGGTACGTCATCTACGATGTGTTGCAACATGAGATTGCTCAGGCCCGGCGCAAGACCGACCTCGGTGACAAGCGCGACATGCGCGGCTTGGGCATCAGCCGATATACTGCCAATAGTCCGCATGACCGATACGCTGGCTGCAACCGAAATCATGGATATTCTGTGATCAATGCAGGCGCGTGCGGCCGTTTCGGCACCAGCTTCGGTATTCAGAACAACAAGCGACGCCATCGGAAATACGGCATTGATGGAAGCGCGCGAGGTCAGGTCAATGTGCTGGGCGGTGACTCCCGATGCGAATGTGTCGGCAAGTGCTTTCGCTTTTTTCAGGGACCGGCCAGCCACGATGATCTGTGCTTCGGGCAGGTTCCTGTGCAGTTCGGTAACGATATGCGTTCCTACGGCACCGTAGCCGCCGACGATCAGGATTGTTTTTTCTTCCGGCAAATCTCAGCATCCTTTCCGGGGGGGATGGCCTGCTTAGGCACTTCTCTGGCCGCTTTTACGCGACGTTGGATACACCTGCTCATCATACCCCGACACATGAACTCAGACGCAGCACGGTGCAAAACCTTACGGTGAAAGATGTTCCGGCACCCAAGATATACGTCGGGAAGGTTCGATCCGGCGACCATCCAAGCCGCATATTGGATTGCCGGATGACCGTTTCCCACAAAATCTGTTGGTTGACGCTGTAACCTTTGGCGACAGGCAACGTCTATCACTCAAACGGTCGTTCCCGATCGCATGGATGATTAGACAGGAGCCAAACTTGAAAACACTGACCCTTGAGGTCCGCGGGCTGTTCGAGAAACTCGATCATCTCGCGGTCGAACGCCATTTGTCAGCCCTCGACGGGGTGCAACGCGCCGAGGCAAACCCTGCGTCGGCAAGCGTGACCGTGCACTACGATGAGACGGCGGTAGATGATGAGGCACTGCGCAGGACGATTGACGCCTGCGGCTTCCATTGTGTCGGAGAACAGGTTCCAAACCATGTCGGTCAGCGGAACCAGATGGACCATGAAGGCCATGCAGCACAGGGCGGAAAAGCCCCTGCCGCCAAAGATGCGATGGCGCATGAGATGGGCCATGGTGGCGGCATGGAGATGGCCGACATGGTCCGCGACATGCGCAACCGTTTCTGGGTGGCGCTGCTTTTTACCATCCCGATCTTCATCTACTCGCCAATGGGCGGCATGTTCACGCCCCCGGCGCCGCCTTTCGGTCTCAGGCTGGACCTGTGGCTGTTCTTCCTCGGTAGTGCGGCGGTGCTCTGGCCAAGCTGGCCGTTTTTCGTGGCGGCGTGGCGGGCCTTGAAAAACGGCATCCTCAACATGGCGGTGCTGGTCGTGCTGTCGGTCGGCACCGGCTATGTGTTCAGCGTCGGCTCGACCTTCTTCTTTCCAGGTGTGCAATTCTACGAGGCGGTCGCGGTGCTGTTGGTCTTTATCCTGCTGGGCCACTGGTTGGAAATGCGGGCGCGGGCAGGGGCGTCTGCGGCAATCCGGGCACTGCTCGACCTTGCGCCGCCGAAGGCCATTGTGATCCGCGACGGGCAAGAGGTCGAGGTGCCGACCTCCGAAGTGCTGGAAGGCGAAACGGTGGTGATCCGTCCCGGCAACAAGATCCCGGTGGATGGTGAGGTTTTGGAAGGATCGTCGCTGGTGGACGAGTCGATGCTGACGGGCGAGTCGATGCCGGTGAACAAGGCCGTGGGCGATACCGTTATCGGGGCCACGATCAACAAGAGCGGCACGTTCCGCTACCGCGCCACCAAGGTCGGTGCCGATACCGCTCTGGCGCAGATCGTCAAGCTGGTCCAAGAGGCGCAGAATTCCAAGGCACCGGCACAGCTTCTGGCGGACCGTGCCTCGCAATGGCTGGTCCTCATCGCTATCGTGATCGGGCTGGCCACCTTCGCGGTCTGGTTCTGGTGGATCGGTTCGCCGCTGTTGTTCGCGCTGACGCTGACGATCACCGTTTTCGTCATCGCCTGCCCGGATGCGTTGGGTCTGGCCACCCCGATGGCGGTGATGGTCGGCACCGGGCTGGGGGCGCAGCACGGCATCCTGTTCAAGAATGCCGGGGCGCTTGAGGACGCGACGAAGCTTGACGTGATCGTCTTCGACAAGACCGGCACGCTGACGATGGGCGAACCGCGCGTTGTCGAACTCGTCGCGGCCGAGGGTCGCTCCGAGGACGACGCCCTGCGCGCAGCGGCTGCCGTTGATCGCGGCTCGGACCATCCTCTGGCGCTGGCGATCGTCAAACGTGCCGAGGGTCTCGATGTGCCGCAGATGACCGGGTTCGAGAACCTTGAAGGCCGCGGCGCGCGTGCCGAGATCGCGGGCGAGCCCGTGCTGGTTGGCAACCGACGGCTGATGGACGAGGAACGTATTGACCTTGGGGCCCTGACAGCAAAGGCCGAGCGTCTGAAGGGTGAAGGCCGCACCGTGGTGCATGTGGCTCAGGCCGGGCGTGTGCTGGGCCTGATCGCCATTGCCGACGCGCCGCGCCCCAGCGCCAAGGCCGCCGTGGCCAAGCTGCGCGAACGCGGGGTCGAGGTCGCGATGCTGACCGGCGACAACGAGGGCACCGCGCGGCGCATCGCGGGCGAGCTTGGCATCGACATGGTGCTGGCCGACGTGCTGCCGGGTCAGAAGGCCGACAAGGTCAAGGAACTTCAGGCCCAAGGCAAAAAGGTCGGAATGGTCGGTGACGGCGTCAACGACGCGCCCGCGCTGACCCAGGCCGATGTCGGCTTTGCCATCGGAGCGGGCACCGATGTGGCGATGGAAAGCGCCGATGTCGTGCTGATGAAAAGCGATCCCTACGATGTCGTGGGGGCGATCGAATTGTCGCGCGCCACCCTGCGCAAGATGCACCAGAACCTGTTCTGGGCGGTGGCGTATAACGTTGTCGCGTTTCCGATGGCCGCGGGCGTGTTCTATCCGCTGATCATCAGCCCCGCCGTGGCGGCGATTGCCATGTCGGGCAGCTCGGCGTTGGTCGCCGTCAATGCGCTTCTGCTCAAGCGGACGCGGCTGGAAGGGATCGGCGGCGGCCAAGGCAGCGCGGGTGGTCGGCGCGATCCGGTGGAACCTGAATCCATCCAGGCGTTGGGTTCCACAAGTCAAGCGCACCAAACACATTGAATGAAGGGGAGGCCACTATGACCGATACATCAATAGACAAAAAACCCGACGGAGATGGGCTGGCGGCACGATTTCCCACCGCCTATTCGATCCTTTTCTTGCTGATCATTGTTGTTGCCGCTCTTACGTGGATCATTCCCGCAGGGCAGTACGACCGTGCGATGAATGACGAGGTCGGACGCGAGATTGCAGTGCCCGGCACCTATCAGACGGTCGAGGCAAATCCGCAGGGTTTCGTGGATGTCATGCTGGCACCCGTCGCGGGGTTCTACGACCCTGACAGCTATGCCGCCAATGCCATCGACGTGGCGCTGTTCGTGCTGCTGCTGGGCGGTTTTCTGGGTGTGGTGAATGCAACCAAAGCAATCGATACGGGGATTCAGACGGCGATGGTGCGGCTGAAGGGTCGCGAGATATGGATGATCCCGATCCTCATGTCGCTTTTCGCCTTGGGCGGCACCACCTATGGGATGGCCGAGGAAACGCTTGCCTTCTATGCCCTGCTGATCCCGGTCGTCATTGCCGCCGGTTACGATTCCGTGACCGGCGTGGCAATTATCCTGATCGGCGCGGGCATCGGCACGCTGGGATCGACCATCAACCCCTTCGCCACCGTGATCGCCTCGAACGCGGCGGGTATTCCATTCACCCAAGGCATGGCCTTGCGGCTGGTCATCCTGTTGGGTGGCCTCGTGATCTGTATCGCCTACGTCATGCGCTACGCTTCAAGGGTCAAGGCGGATCCGGTCCGGTCCGTCGTGGCCGGTCAACGCGACAGCGATCGCCAGTTTTTCCTGAACGACGCAGATGTGGACGTGATCGAACCGCAGCTGAGCGGCATCCAGAAACTGGTGCTTGTCCTGTTTTTCGCCACCTTTGCCGTAATGATCTGGGGTGTGTCGAGCCAGGGCTGGTGGATGGCCCGGATGGGCGCATTGTTCTTCGGTATGGCGATTGTCGTCGGGTTGGTCGCGCGGATGGGTGAAAAGAAGCTGACCACGGCCTTTGTCGACGGCGCGAAGGATCTGCTGGGGGTCGCCCTTGTGATCGGACTGGCGCGTGGCATCGTGGTCATCATGGAGCAGGGTCTGATCGCCGACACCATCCTGAACAGCGCGGCCGACTCCCTGGGTGGCCTGCCGGAGATCGCGTTCATCAACCTGATGCTCTGGATCGAAATCGGTATGAGCTTTCTTGTGCCGTCCTCGTCGGGCCTGGCGGTTCTGTCGATGCCGATCCTTGCGCCTTTGGGCGACTTTGCAGGCGTTGGCCGCGACCTTGTGGTGACTGCCTATCAATCCGCAAGTGGTCTGGTGAACCTGATTACGCCCACATCCGCTGTGGTGATCGGCGGTCTGGCCATCGGACGCGTGTCGTTCGACCGATGGGTCGTCTTCGTCTGGCCATTGCTGCTGATCCTTGTCGTCTTCATCTCGGCGGGCATCAGTCTGGCCGCCATTCTCTGATTGAAAAAAGGAGCTATCTCAGATGTCTGAGCTGAAATTGGGTGTCCATTCGGAAACCGGGCAGTTGCGTCAGGTGATCGTATCGCCACCGGGTCTTGCCCACCGTCGCCTGACCCCAGACAATTGTGCGGATCTGCTGTTTGACGATGTGTTCTGGGTCAAGCAGGCGATTAAGGACCATGCCGTCTTTGCCGACATTATGCGTGGCGAGGGGATCGAAGTGCTGGACGCCATGGCGCTGCTTGCCCAGACGCTGGACATACCGCAAGGGCGCGCCTGGGTGCTCGATCATCGGATCACCCGCAACGATGTGGGCGTGGGGATGCGGGACGATCTGCGCGCCTGGATGGAGGAGTTGCCGGGCGAAAATCTGGCCCGCTTCCTGGTCGGCGGGATCACTGTGAATGATCTGCCCTTCACCCCGTCCGGCATGTTCGGCAGCTACCTTGGTCAGCACGGCTTCATCCTGCCGCCCTTGCCCAATTTCATTTTCACCCGCGACAACTCCGCCTGGGTCTATGGCGGGGTCACACTGAACCCGATGTACTGGCAGGCGCGGCGGCCTGAAACGCTGCTCATGGCCGCCGTTTATCGGTTTCACCCCAAGTTTACGGGTGCGCGTGTCTGGTTCGGCGATCCGACGCGTGAATTCGGAGCCGCGACGCTGGAAGGTGGCGACATCATGCCCATCGGCCATGGGGTCGTGATGGTCGGCATGGGCGAACGCTCGTCCCCGCAGGCGGTGGGCCAGTTGGCCGAAGCCCTGTTCATGGGGGGCGATGTGACGCGCGTCATCGCCTGCCAGATGCCCCGGTCGCGCGCGGCGATGCATCTGGACACGGTCTTCACTCATTGCGGCAATGATGTCGTGACCACGTTCAAGGAGGTGGCCGACGCCATCACCTGCTACGACCTGCGCCCCGGACCGGGAAACGCCCCTCTCGATATTCGCCGTGACGCCCGCCACCTGTTCGAGATCACCGCCGAGATACTGGGGGTCAAGAAACTGCATCTTGTCCCGACGGGGGGCAGCGATCTGGCCGAGCAATCGCGCGAGCAGTGGAACGACGGCAACAACGTGCTGGCGCTGCGCCCCGGCGTGGTGGTCGGCTATGACCGCAACGATGACACCAACGCCGCGCTGAAAGACGCCGGGATCGAAGTGCTGGCCATTCCCGGTGCCGAGCTTGGCCGGGGCAGGGGCGGCAGTCATTGCATGAGCTGCCCGACCATCCGCGACGCAATCTGACAAAAGGAAAACCCATGTCATATAATCTGCGAAACCGCCACTTCCTGACGTTGCGGGACTTCAGCCCGCAGGAAATCGGCTTCTTGCTGAAACTGTCTGCCGATCTCAAGGCGGCCAAATATGGCGGCTATGAGGTGCCGCGCCTGACCGGAAAGGAAATCGCGCTGATCTTTGAAAAGGACAGCACCCGAACCCGCGTCGGGTTCGAGGTGGCGGCCCATGATCAGGGCGCGCATGTCACCTATCTGGGGCCGTCGGGATCGCATCTGGGCAAGAAGGAAACCGTAAAGGACACCGCCCGCGTGCTGGGCCGGGTCTATGATGCCATCGAATATCGCGGGTTTGGTCATCCGATCGTCGAGACGCTGGCCCAGTATGCAGGCGTGCCGGTCTATAATGGCCTCACGGACGAATTTCACCCGACCCAGATCCTAGCTGATTTTCTGACCATGTCCGAGCATTCGGACAAACCGCTGGGTCAGGTCGCCTATGCGTTTCTGGGCGATGCGGGCAACAACATGGGCGACAGCCTGTTGATCGGCGGGGCCAAGATGGGCATGGATGTGCGTCTGTGTGCACCAAAATCGCTCTGGCCCGAACAGGCCATTCGGGACGAGGCGCAAGAGATCGCCAGAAAGACCGGTGCGCGCATCACCATCACAGAGGATGTGTCCAAGGCCGTGAAAGACGCCGATTTTATCTACACCGATGTCTGGCTGTCGATGGGCGAATCCAAGGATAAATGGGAGGAGCGTATCCGCCAACTCCTGCCCTATCAGGTCAATGCCGACGTGATGGCGCAAACCGGCAATCCACAGACCAAATTCATGCATTGCCTGCCTGCCTTCCACAATGCCGACACCGAGGTTGGTGCCGAGATCGCCGAACATTTCGACATTACCGCGATGGAAGTGACCGAAGAGGTGTTCGAAAGTCCCGCCTCCATCGTGTTCGATCAGGCGGAAAACAGGTTGCACACGATCAAGGCGGTGCTTGTCGCCACGTTGGGGAACTAGACGTGCTGGTGGTCGCAGCATTGGGGGGCAATGCCCTGTTGCAGCGGGGCGAACCCCTGACGGCAGACAATCAGCGCGCCAACGTCCGCGCGGCCTCTGCGGCGCTCGCGGATGTGGTGCGCGCCGGACACCGGCTGGTGGTGACACACGGCAACGGACCACAGGTCGGGCTTCTGGCGCTTCAGGGCGCGGCCTACAAGCCTGATGAGGCATTCCCGCTTGACGTGCTGGGGGCCGAAACCGGTGGGATGATCGGCTATATGATCGAACAGGAGCTTGAGAATGCGCTGGACCATGCGCACCCGGTGGCCACGCTGCTGACGCAGGTGGTTGTCGATGCCGACGATCCGGCGTTTCAGGCGCCCACCAAGTTCATCGGCCCGGTCTATGCGCGCGACGAGGCCGAAACACGCGCCGCCGCCGCCGGTTGGACCATCGCGCAGGACGGGGACAAATGGCGGCGCGTGGTCCCCTCGCCAAAGCCGCAGGATATCCCAGACTTGCGCGTGCTGCGCCTGCTGCTGGATCAGGGTGTGATCGTGATCTGCACCGGCGGTGGCGGTATTCCGGTGTTGCGTTTGCCTGACGGCAGTATGACCGGGATCGAGGCGGTGATCGACAAGGATGCCGCCAGTGCGCTGCTGGCGCGGCGGCTGGGGGCTGATGCGCTGCTTCTGCTGACCGACGTGGACGCGGCATACCGCGACTTCGGCACCGATCACGCAGCCCCGATCCGTCGGCTGACGCCAGAGGCAGCGCGTGCGCTGGACTTGCCTGAGGGGTCGATGGGTCCCAAGATGGCGGCGGCGGCCGATTTCGCCGACGGGGGCGGCCTTGCCGGGATCGGCCGCCTCAAGGATGCGCTGGCGTTGCTGGATGGAGCCGCCGGGACGCAGGTTCGTGTGTCACCATCAACACCAGAAAAAGGAGATTCTCAATGAAACGTCTTGCAGACAAAGTCGCCCTGATTACCGGGGGTGCAGCGGGTATCGGTCTGGAAACCGCGCGGCTCTTTCTCAGCCAAGGTGCCAAGGTGGCGGTCGTGGATCTCAAGGAGAGTGATCTGTCGGATGCCGCAAAGGATCTTGGCGAATCCGGCGATGTGCTGACAATCGCGGCGGATGTTTCCCTGGTCGAGGATTGCAAACGATACGTTGCGCAGACGATCGAGGAATTCGGGCGCATTGACGTGTTCTTCAACAACGCCGGGATCGAAGGCAAGGTCGCGCCGCTTGTCGATCAGAAGATCGAGGATTTCGACCGCGTGATGGCGGTCAACGTGCGCGGTCCTTTTCTTGGGTTGCAACATGTCCTGCCTGTGATGATCGGGCAGAACGCGGGCAGCGTCATCAACATGTCGTCGATTGCCGGCCTGAAGGGCAGCCCGAACGTCGCGCCTTATATCACGTCGAAACATGCCGTCGTCGGTTTGACGCGCGCCGCTGCGATTGAGGTCGCGGGCTACAATGTGCGCGTCAACTCCGTGCATCCGTCGCCGGTCAATACCCGGATGATGCGGTCGTTGGAGGACGGCTTCAATCCGGGCCATGGCGATGAAGTGAAGCAACAGCTTTCGGATACGATCCCGCTGGGGCGATATGGCGAAAGCCTCGATATTGCCAACCTGGTCTTGTTCCTTGCCTCTGACGAATCCGCCTTCATCACAGGCGCGCAATATCCCGTCGATGGCGGCATGGCTGCGGGTTGATTCAACGGGCAGGGGGTGCAACCCCTTCGCCCAAAGCGTTCGACCTGATCCCTGTGACCGGGATCAGGTCGAACGCCACGCGACATTTGTATCTTTTGGGTGACGCGCCAAAAAACAGTGCGTCAGGTTCTTAGCGGGTCAGCGTTTCGGCTGTGAATGCACCGACCCCAAGTGCTGTGTTCGTGCGCGCAATCGATGCGGATCCGTCTGACTCGGCTTCGGTCAAGGCGCGGATCGCGTCGATGGTCTCGGGGATCACAATCGCCTGGTTGTCGACCATGTAGGCATAGAACAGCTCGTCACCCTCGACCTTGAGCATGTCTTCCCACAAAGCCACTTCGTAAAGGCTGTCGTTCGGGCGACCAAGATCCGCCATCATTTCCTTGACCGTGTTGATCGCACTCAGCCCGTCGGCCATTCGGATCAGCGCGATGCGGGATGACGCACGGAACGCCGCCAGAACTTCGTCCTTCGAGGCCTTTCGCGGCATGCGAACCGACCAGTAATGCAGATGCGCAAGGGTCTGGGGCACTTTGACCGCCATCGTGATCACGTCAAGATCAGGATCGACGCTTTGTGCATCCGGGCCTTGATGGCTGGGAATTTCAGGCTCGGGAACGAGGGTGTTCATGATACCCCCCAAATGACTTTCCCAGGGGTCGGTGGCACGTCTGAGCAGCGTCCCGCGCGCGGAGACAAGAAGCCCGGCCTGCTTCAGCGCGGAAAGTGTGCGAACGATCGAGGTCGTGTTGCAGGATACGACCCGGGTGCTGTCGCGCCCGACTGCGCTGGTATAATTTGCTTCCGCGACGAAGGAATGGCCGGTCACGGCGTGTTTTTCCCCTCCATGAACGATGAAGCGGATACCCTTTTTACGATAGGTATCGACATTGCGTGCGGCAATCTTTTTCGGTGTGCAATCAATCACGATGTCGGCTGCGGCAAGCATGTCGTCCAGTCCGCCAGCCAGTTCCAGCCCTGCGTCTTGCATTGCGGGCGCTCGTTCCGGGTCGGCGGCGTAGAGGGCAAAACCCTTGGTGGCAGGCATCCGTGCGCGCCAGTCGGCGACCACATCTGCCACGCCGATCAGGTCCATGTCTGTCTGCACGGCCACCGCGTCTGCGACACGTTTGCCGATCACGCCGTATCCGTTCACGGCCACCTTGATATGTCTCATGCCAGTCATCTCGTTCTCCCAGTTTGGTTGCCAGTCGACTTGACGTTCAAACGCCGATGTGACCTGGCTTCGGCAATGTAGGCTCGCGTCAGCGGAACGGTGTCGCGGCGTTTGGCAAGCTGGATCTGGAACACCATCAACCGACCATTCCGGAACGCCGTTTCGCAGGCGGCCAGATAGAACTCCCACATGCGGCAGAACCGTTCGTCATAGAGCCTGCGCGCGCTCTCACGTTCGGCAGCGAAGCGTTCGGACCAGTGTCGCAGGGTCTGTGCATAATGCAAGCGCAGGATCTCGACATCTGTGACCCACAGCCCGGACCGTTCCGCCGCAGCAATGGTTGCGGACAGTGGCGCAAGATAGCCACCGGGGAAGATGTATTTACGGATCCACGGGTCGCTGCCACCAGCGGGCGCCATCGTGCCGATCGCATGCACAAGAGCTACGCCATCGGGCTTCAGAACCCTTTGGAGCGTGTTGAAATAATCATCGAAGCCGCTGTGCCCGACATGCTCCAACATGCCAACTGACACGACCCGGTCATATCGGCCCCGTTCTTCGCGATAGTCGCGCTGTTCGAAGGCGACCCGGTCGGACAGACCGGATTGCGTTGCGCGGGCGCGCGCGGCGGCAATCTGTTCCGCCGACAGGCTCAGGCCGGTTACGTGGGCTTGATGTTGTTGAGCAAGGTCCAGTGCCAGACCGCCCCAGCCCGACCCGATGTCAAGAACGTCGAGGCCGGGCCGCAACAGCAGTTTTGCCGCGATGTGCCGTTTTTTGAGGTCTTGCGCTTCGTCCAGAGTTTCGTTTCCCGTTGCGAAATAGGCGCAGGAATATTGTCGGTCTGCGTCAAGAAACAGATCATAGAGCTTGGTCGAGAGGTCATAGTGATGCGCCACGTTCGAACGGGCGCGGTTGATCGGATTGTGGTGCAGTCTGCGACTCAGCAACCTGTCCAGCCACCGCCGGAGCCTTTTCCCGGGCATCAGGTCAAGGGTATCAATGTCGGTTGTACAGATCATGAGAAGGTCGCGCAGGCTGCCCGTCTCAATGCGGAGCGTTCCGTCCATATATGCCTCGCCAAGCGCAAGGCTCGGGTTTGCCAGCAATCGCGCCGGCAATCCGACATCATCCAAACGGACCGAAACGGTCGGGCCGCCACCGGGGCCAAAGCACCATTTCTCGCCATTGGGATCGAACACGGTCAGACGACCGTTTTGAATGAGGCGGTGAAGCGATTTGGCGAGCAACCACATGGTTGCACGCCTTGGCGCAAAACTCTGGTGCCGCATTTGGCCGTCGTGCAGGTCAAGGCTTTCATCTGTGGAGGATTCACTATCGGACATGTGCTGACTCCGGGCTTGTGTTGATCAGGAAAGCGCATCAGGCGCCCCCGCTCACTTGAAACAGACGACAGATGCCGAGGTTCATTACAGGGCCGTGTTGTGGTGGGTGGCATCTGAAGCCAGATGAACTGCGTTCAGATGCACTTCGTCCGAAATGGGTGGCGCTCCTGAATTTTGCAGTCATTGTCGTCCGTGGGCGGTGACTGCGAACGCGACGGCAGTCAAAATGTGGGCGATCGTTCGTTGTTCTGTTTGTCCTTCAAACTTCGGTGGCGTCCGCCGGGGATTCTCGCCGCGCACGGGCTTTTTCGGCGGCGTCGCAGTGGCAGTCAAGAAAGCCATGGACCGGGCAGGTCAGGCACATTTGCTGCAACCGTGTTTTCAACGCCTGCCGACCCCGGTGAAGGCGAACGGTGATATTGTTCAACGTGATCCCGAGGTCTTCGGCAACCGCGGCGCGCGGTTGTTCCAGAAGATCCACGCGCCAGATCACTTCGGCATATTCCGGTCTGAGTGTTGGCAACAGTTTGTAGAGGCAATTGCATATTGCCTCATCGAGTTCTTCGTCAAAACCGATGTGTACGGCGTCAAGGTCGTTCGGAGCCATGACCACCTCGCTTCGACGCTGCCGCGATAACCCGCGACCATAGTCTGCAATCGAAGACGCAAGTACTTGGCTGAGCCATCCGCGAACGGCACGCAAATCACGAATTTGCACGGAGCGGTCGATGGCCCGCAACATGAACGATTGCAGTACATCTTCGGCGGCCTGCGGGTCGCCCAGTCTCCGACGCAGGAAATTCAGGATCTGCTGGCGGCCTTCCACCAACGCGCAACGGACGGCGGCGTCCGCAGCCTTGGCAGCAACGTCAGGCCGCTCTGCTGTAGACAATCTGTCTTTCTTTTCATATCGCATCAGACACCTCTGTAGGATAAGACGTCGAATGCTTGGGAATGTTACATCGTCGGGGTGAAATGCCAACCGGGGCGGTCTGCTGGTCTCGTGGTATATCTGCGCACCCTCGACCTCTGGGCGCGTCGGCAATCAGTCGTCTGTCTTGAGATATGTAAGATTTCGGCTGACGCAACGTCCTGTTACTTCGCCCATCCGAGCCCATCGGATCGTCGCAAAGGCTCCGTTGCGCGTTACGCATGGTGTTGGCAATGTGTTGGCAATCGCTGTTTGGAATTGGCCAGCGATCATCAAATACGAGATAAAGCAGTCATTCGTCGCTGAGTTGGCAAGCCGGAAGATTTCCGCGGTTCGTGCCGGTTCCGACCTGAATAAGGAAATCCCGATGTCGCCGACAACAATAACAAAGATCGTTCTGGCCATGTTCCTGTGGGCGGTTTGCTTTCCGCTGATCACGGCAGGGCTGCAATATTCGCCACATTTGACCTTTGCGACAATGCGGGCGGTTCTGGCCGGAGCCGCCTTGGTGCTTGTTGCAGTCTTGCTGGGCCGCCCGTTTCCGCGTGGTTGGCGCATATGGGCAACGCTGGGTGTCGTTGGCCTTGGCGCGACAAGTCTGGGTTTCCTGGGCATGTTTCATGCGGCAGAATTTGTATCTCCCGGTCTTGCCACAGTCATCGCCAACGCTCAGCCGCTGCTTGCGTCAATGCTGGGCGTTGCGTGGCTTGGCGAGCGATTGCCGAAAATTGGTTGGGCAGGGCTTTTGATCGGGTTCGCGGGAATACTTGTGATTGCCTTGCCGCAACTGGCCGACGGAGGGCGAGACGGGTCAGCGATCGGCTTTGCCTATATCGTTTTGGCAGCGGTGGGAGTGACGGTCAGCAACGTGGCGATCAAATCCATCGCTGGCGAAGTTGACGGACTGTTCGCGATGGGCTTTCAGTTGCTGATCGGCAGCCTGCCTCTCGCGGTTGCGTCCTTCGTTCTTGAAGACCAGACTGCCATCCAATGGACGCCGGTTTTTGTAATGTCTCTGCTGGGTCTCGCCTTGTTTGGCTCTGCGTTGGTTTACTGGCTGTGGTTCTCGGTATTGGAAGAAGTCGAACTGAACCGGGCGATCGTGTTCAGCTTTCTTGTTCCGATCTTCGGTCTCACGATCGGGGCGCTGTTCTTTAACGAGCGCCTTACTGTGATGCAGCTTTCCGGAATATCATTGGTCATTCTGGGCATTGTGTTCGTCAACCTCAGAGGCAGATTGCAAAGCCAACACAGCTAGATCGGCAAAAGCTGTGCGATAGATCAATTGGTTGAGCGAACAGGCCATCGTTTGTGTCGTCGGAATCATCTCTCTGCCAAACGGACGAGTGCCGATTGATTTGCTGTTCAGAAGGACGAGCGTTGAGGCAAGTTATTTCACATAAATAATGCGTGCACATTGAACATACAGGAGATAATCACCAGTCTAATTGTGCTGCAAATCGAGACTATGGAAAGGCTGGCAAGTCATGGTTCCGCAAGATACCGGCAATCCGGAAAATCCCGACGGCTCGCCGGAACGTGCATTGTTGGACGGGCGCGGTGCGTTTCTGGGGTTTCTGATCAAACGACTTGGCAATCGGGCAGATGCAGAGGATGTCCTGCAAGATTTCTGCATCCGCGTGCTGAACCGCAAGGATCAACTCCGCGACGTTGAACGAATGGATGCTTGGCTCTATGCGATTCTGCGGTCCACGTTGAACGACCATTACCGCAAGGGCACACGGCGCGGACGACTGGCGGCCGCGGTGGCTCGCGAACCGGAAGAATGGATAGCCGATGCGCCGACGCAGATGGCGCGGCTTTGCACCTGCCACGGTGGACTGATTTCCGAATTGCGCCCGGCGGATTCGGAATTGATCCGGCGCATTGACTTCGGCGAAGAGGATCGCGAAAGCGTGGCGAACGACCTTGGGTTGACCCGCAACGCTCTTGGCGTTCGATTGCACCGCGCGCGCACGGCTCTGCGCGAGGCGCTGACAAACCATTGCGGTGCATGCTGCCAGAATGACCGCGACGATTGTTTCTGTCCGCCTCAAGGTTGCGAGAATGAAGAGCACGAGACTGATTGCGAGGCGGAGCCGCCGCAGTCCTGATCGTCATGCGGTCGGTCTTGTAATGTTTTGCCCCAACCGCCGTCTTCTTCTGTGACTGCCCCAAGGGGCATTGCAGCGGGAGTGTTCGGCACATGCCAAAGATCACAACAAATGATAATGCGAGAGCAACGGAACGACCGTCGCGCGATATCGGCGTTCCAGCGTTCATGTCGCGGATGACCTGCGCATGTGCAGAGACTCTGACGCGCGCAAACGCCCCGCTGGCACAGGCGGTGTTCCATCATGTGGAAGTGTTGAAGCAACCCCCAACGGATGCTGCGCGCGCACTGGGCATCGAGCCTGGCGATGCGGCCTATCTTCTGACCGGTTTACGCGAGGATGTCGCAAAGGACCTCGTGCTATTGTTGGATGCGAAGCGCCAGTCCGAAGAAACCTCTGGAAAGAAGGAAATCAGCGATGAATAAGCGCCTGCGTCTTACGACAGTCAAACCCGATCATCCCGCTGCACCCGTCGCTGTCATTGCAAAGACGGGCGCAAACACACCCTATTCCCAAGACGCGTTTGAGCGCTGGGTGCTGTTCCTCGATACGCTGCGCGAGCGCGCGGACAACATGATCGCGCATGAACGGCAGGGCATGCCGCCGCTTCTGGATTTCGACTACGAGCTGCTTCTTGATGCGCGCACCTTTGACCGGCCAGCCAATTATGCCCTGCTCAGGATCACGCGGGCGGGCGACGATTGTTGGGAAGATTGTGTGGACGAGGCAAAGGCGCCGGTGATCGTCATCGACCCGCGCGCCGGCCATGGCCCCGGCATTGGCGGCTTCAAGCACGACAGCGAGGTTGGCATGGCGATGCATGAGGGCCATCCTGTCTATTTCGTGATCTTTTTCCCTGAGCCCGTGCCCGGCCAGACCCTGGCCGATGTGCACCATGCCCTGCGCGACTTCGTGTCCGAGGTCGTCCGACGTCACCCGAAGACGCCGCCCGTGCTCTATGGCAATTGCCAGGCCGGCTGGGCGGCCACACTTCTGGCCGCGGATTGCGACGGGCTGACCGGACCGGTTGTGCTGAACGGCTCGCCGCTCAGCTACTGGTCGGGCGAGGCGGAATCCAGCCCGATGCGGATGCTTGGTGCGCTGACTGGCGGGTCGTGGGCTGCACACATGGTCGCCGATCTGGGGGACGGGCGGTTCGACGGCGCGTGGCTGGCGCAGAATTTCGAGACCCTGCAACCCGAAAAAGCGATCTGGGAGAAATACGCGAACCTCTTTGTCCATGCCGATACCGAGCGCGAGCGGTTCCTTGACTTCGAACGCTGGTGGAATGGCTACTATACGCTCAGCCGCGAAGAAATTCTGGGCATCACGCAAAACCTCTTCATCGGCAACCGGCTGGAACAGGGCGAGATGGAGTTGGACGCGCATTGCACCATCGACCTGAGGCGGATCAGCAATCCAATCATCGTCTTCGCCTCGGAAGGCGACAACATCACGCCGCCACAGCAGGCATTGGGGTGGATCGCGCGGCTCTATCCCGACACCGATGCGCTCAAGGCCGCCGGGCAGCGCATCGTCTACATGACACATGAACATGTCGGGCACCTGGGCATCTTCGTGTCGGGGTCCGTCGCGCGACTTCAACATCGGGCGATCCTGGAAAGCCTGGACGCGGTCGAGGCGCTCGCACCCGGCCTTTATGAGATGGTGATCGACAAATCTTCCGATGGTCCGACGCGCAAGACCGACGATTTCAAGCTGCGCTTCGAGCCGCGCGAAGTCCATGATCTTGGCATTGTCTCAGACGATGCGGCGCTGGCGCAGGTGGCCCAGATGTCGCGGATCAATGAAGCCGTCTATTCGACTTTTGTCAGCCCATGGCTCAGAGCTGCAACATCCCCGGCCAGCGCCGACACGCTGCGTGCCCTGCATCCCATGCGATGGACCAGAACGATGTTTTCCGAACGGGTGAACCCATGGATGGCCCTGATTAAATCCGCAGCCGATACGGTGCGCGAAAATCGGGAGCCTTTGCCGGACGACGAACCCGCAATCCTTGCGGAACGCGTGCTGTTGGCGCAGACGGGCGCGGTTCTGGGCGCCTGGCGCAAAGGGCGCGATGCGTGGGTCACACAGGTCTTTGGTGCGATGTACGGCAATTTCCCTTTCGCCACCTCCACCACACAGGCGGGCCAACCGACCGCCACATCAAAAAAGGAATGACGACTATGAATTGGCTTATTGAAAACTGGGTCATCGTCCTCTTGTTGGGCGGAATGGCAGCGATGCACCTTTTCGGGCACGGTCACGGCGGCCATAAGCATGGCGGCAAGTCGAACAAGCAAAAAAGTGCGCGCGACGAGAAACCGGACGCCGACACCAGCGCGCCATCGGAAGATGCCTGACTTTCCCGAATGCTGCGATCCGGCGGAACTGCTGGATCTGTCCGGTCGGAAGGGCTTGGTCATCGGCATCGCGAATGATCGCAGCCTGGCATGGCCTGCCGCGATGCATTTCCGACAGGCCGGAGCCGAACTTGCCATAACTTACGTCGATGAACGGACAAGACCTTACGTGGCACCCTTGGCGTCGCGGCTTGACGCGCCGATCGTCTTGCCCTGTGACGTCAATGTTCCACGCGAACTCGATGCCGTTTTCGATACGATTGCCAGACGTTGGGGGCGGTTGGATTTCATTCTTCATGCAGTGGGCAGTGTTCCACCCGCCGACCTTCACGGTCGCCTGACCGATTGCTCGGCCGAGGGGTTTTCAAAAGCAATGGCCGTTTCGGTTCATTCGCTGATCCGCATGGCGCATCTTGCTGAACCCCTGATGACCGACGGCGGCAGCCTGATCACCCTTAGCTATCTGGGTGGTGAGCGTGTGGTTGAGAATTACAATGTGATGGGACCGGTGAAGGCAGCACTTGAAGCTACCGTTCGCTATCTCGCGCATGAACTCGGCCCGGCGAACATCCGCGTCAATGCCATTTCGGCGGGACCGGTCCAGACCCGGGCGGCGTCGGGATTGACCGGCTTTGCGAGTCTTCTGGACGCGACCGCACGCGCCGCCCCCTTGCGCCGCAATATCGAAGCCGACGAGGTCGGTCGTGCGGCATTGCTCTTTGCCAGCGACTATACCAGCGGCATCACGGGCGAGGTGCTGCATGTCGATGCGGGTGTCCATGTCGAAAGCCCCGTTCGTGCGGCAGGAAAAAACACCAAGTCGGAGGATGCGCGATGACCGTTACCAAAGATGACCATGATCCGTTGCCCGCGTCGGAGCGGCGCGATTTCCTGTATTACGCAACCGCGTCCACAGGCGCGGTTGCTGTCGGCGCCGCAGTCTGGCCGTTGATCAATTCGATGAACCCTTCAGCCGACGTAACCGCTGCCGGAACCGTCCGGGTTGACCTGTCCGGCGTCGAACCCGGACAGCGGATTACCGTCAAGTGGCAGGGGCGCCCGGTCTTTGTCTGGCGCAGGACCCCGGCGGCGATCACGGCCGCGCGCGCGGTTGATCTTGTCGATCTTGTCGACCCCATAGACAGTGCGCGTGAAAACCCGAACCAGGCAGGCGACACCCCCGCGCGGGACGAAAACCGCACGGCGGATGCGGCTGGCGAATGGTTGATCGTGATCGGTGTCTGCACCCATCTCGGCTGCATCCCACTGGGTCAGGATGGGTCGGCGGTTGGCGAATTTGGTGGTTGGTACTGCCCGTGCCATGGATCGCACTACGATATGTCTGGCCGTATCCGAAAGGGACCTGCGCCACGCAACCTCGATATTCCGCCTTATGATCTGGGTGAGGATCTGCAACTCGTGATCGGCACCTGATTGATGGATCGGTTCATAAACCCATTACTCGCGAAGGAAACCATGACATGCAAGCCAAGGATATCATGACAACATCCGTGATCTCTGCCCAGCAGGACGGAAAGGTCGAGGACGCGGTTCGATTGATGCTGGATCATCACGTCAGCGCCCTGCCAGTTCTTGACGCCGAAGGCGATCTGAAGGGGCTTATCAGCGAAGGCGACCTGATGCGACGTGTGCGCAGGCTTGACGGTCCACGCCGATCCTGGTGGCTCGAAGTGCTGGGCGGTTGGGGTGACTCCGCCCAGGATTTCGTCAAGCTGAGAAGTCACCGTATCGAAGATGTGATGACCCGCGATGTCGTATCAGTCGGGGAATCCACTCCGGTTGCCGAGATTGCGCGTCTTCTGGAAAAGCACCGGATCAAACGGGTTCCCGTGCTGCATGACGGGCGCGTGGTGGGGATTGTCAGCCGCGCCAACCTGCTCCATGCCCTGTCGACCATTTCGGAAGGGACACTGCGCAAGCCGACCGAGGACGATCGCGTGTTGCGCACGAAAATAGATGTGTCCCTGAAGGAGGTGCCCGGTGCGGCGGTCAACCTGATCAACTACACCGTCGACAAGGGCCATGTCGCCGTCTGGGGCGTCGCAGATAGCGATTTCGAAGAGAACGCAATTCGCGTCGCGGTCGAGAACGTGCCAGGTGTGCGCAGTGTCGAGATCAAGATGGGCCGACTGCCGGCATGGTCCTATGGTATATAAGGGGCGCTGACTGACGCCTCCCCGAATGAGGACGGGCGTTGAAGTTACCACGCAACCACTTACCAGCGTCAGACCGATCAGTCGATCCGGGTGTGGGTTCCGACCTGCTCCAAAGACTGACCGGTGCGGCATGAGGGACGCATAGGTCCAGCGGTTCGGGATGACCGTGTTCAAGGACTCGCCCCCGGCCTCCGTCAGCAGCCCGTTTGCCGTCCTGGCAGGCGATATCAGTCCTTCGGAACTTTTATCCCAACGGTTTCTGGCCGAGCACATGGTGAGCCGCATTCGAAATTTCATGTTGGGTATCCTGGTCCTGTAAGGCTTTCAGACGACTGACGTCTACAGGATGAACGCAAACAAAAGGAGGTCCAGATGGACAACCGTTCCAACTCCCAGACTCAAGACAAATCCGCCGAGAATTCGACGGGATGTTGCGGTGGCAAGTCCGAAGCGCAGCCGCAAACCAAGGCCGAGCCGCGCGTCACGGAAGCCGCCAGCGACAAACCGGCCAAGTCCGGCTGCTGTTGCGGCCAGAACTGAAGCCAGCCCGCGCAGGGCAAACGCCTTGCGCGGATGCGCGCCCATCCTGAACCGATATCCGCTGGCCGAGGTGTCGGCGCGACGCATCGAAAATCGAGATGAAAGGAACAAGCCATGATGCCACTCATCTATTTCACTGCAATCGCAGCGATCCTTTTTCTGGCCCTGCGCATGACGTGCGGGGCCTGTGTCATGGGCGCGGAGACCGGGACAGGGCGTGCGCGTCTGCCGATCATGCCGCTGGGATGGGCGCTGAGCCTGTTTCTGGTGCTGACATATCTGGTTTGCGTCATATTCGACCTGATCTTCCCCGGTTATGCGATGTACCAGACTTGGGCGGGCCTGCTGCCCGGTTTCGTGTGGCTGACCCCAACCGGCTTTCTTATCGGCCTGGCTGAGAGCTTTCTGTATGGCTGGTACGCCGCGCTGATCTTCGGCGGGCTCTTCAACGCCATCGCGAGCAACGGAGTTAAGGCATGACACTGATCGCACGTCCGAAACTGCGCTTTCTCGGTGCTGCCGGAACCGTGACGGGATCGCGCTACCTGATCGAGGCCATGGGACAGCGCATTCTGGTCGATTGCGGCCTGTTCCAGGGTTTCAAGCAATTGCGCGCACGCAATCGAAAGCCGTTTCCGGTGCGTCCCGATACCATCGACACGGTGCTGTTGACGCATGCACATCTGGACCATTCGGGGTATCTGCCTGCGCTGATCCGGGCGGGGTTTCGTGGACGGGTTCATTGCACCGAGGCAACCGCCGAATTGTGCGGCCTTATCCTGCCCGACAGCGGACATATTCAGGAAGAAGAGGCGCGTTTTGCCGCTCGCAAGGGGTTCTCGAAACATAAGAACCCGAAACCGCTCTATACGCTCAAGGACGCACAGACGGCGTTGGAACGCCTTCAGACGCACGGCTTCGATCACAGGATCAACCTTGGCGATGGGATTGCGGCGCGGTTCATTCCGGCTGGACATCTTCTGGGCGCCGCCCAGATCCGACTTGAGATCGGCGACAGGGTTGTTCACTTCAGCGGCGATCTGGGGCATGATCCGGATCCGCTGATGCGACCGCCGACACCTTTTGGCGGGGCCGATGTGCTGGTCTGCGAATCCACATATGGCAATCGTTTACACCCCGACACCGACCCCGAGGCCGAACTGGCTCCGATCCTGAAACGCACATTCTCGCGCGGTGGCACGGTGCTGATCCCGTCTTTCGCGGTCGGGCGGGCGCAGGGGCTGATGCTGCATATCTCGCGGCTGATGCGGCGCGGTGACATCCCCTATGTTCCAGTGTATCTCAACAGTCCGATGGCGGTGGATGCGACCGAAATCTATCACCGCCACCACACCGAGCATCACGTCAGCCGCGAAGACTGCAACGCGATGTTCGAGATTGCCAAGCGGGTGAACACGGTCGAGCAGTCGAAGGAACTGAACACGCGTCATGGCCCGATGATCATCGTGTCGGCCAGCGGGATGCTGACAGGCGGGCGTATCCTGCACCATCTGGCCAGCTTTGGAGGGGACCCGCGCAACACCATCCTGCTGTCCGGCTTTCAGGCTGGCGGAACGCGCGGCGCTGCACTGGCCGGGGGTGCGCAAAGTCTGCGCATGTTTGGTCGGGACTTCCCGATCAACGCCGAAGTGGTTCAGCTTCAGTCCTTTTCCGGGCATGCCGATGCCGATGAGATCCTGCATTGGATGTCTGCGGGTCCAGCCCCGGACATGACATATCTGACCCATGGGGAACCCACGGCGGCGGACACTCTGAGATTTCGTGTCGAACATGAGATTGGCCGCCCCGTGCGCGTGCCGGAGCACCTTGAATCTGTCTTTCTGGACCGCCCGCGATGACTGATACGCTTGCTCTTATCCCCGCCGGTATCGACACTTACAGTCAACCGATCGTTTATATGAATGAAGACTGCCATATTTGTCGCTCGGAAGGATTCGCCGCTCAGGCCCGCGTTCGGATCGATCTGGAGGGCCGCTGGATTATCGCGACCCTGAACGTCGTCGGTCGCGGGTCATGGCTTGGCGTAGACCAGGCGGCGCTATCCGCTTCCGCCTGGCAGGCGCTTGGCGCAAGGGAAGGGGACAAGGCCATGTTCTCGCACCCCGAACCGGCTGCTTCCGCGTCCGTGATCCGGGCGAAAGCCTATGGCGGCAGGTTGGATCAGGCGGGGTTTGCGGCAGTCGTCAGGGACACGCTCGACAATCGGTTGTCTGATCTTGACCTTGCAGCCTTCATCACCGCCTGCGCAGGCGATCGGCTGGACGAGGCCGAGACCGTGGCGCTGACGCGTGCCATGAAAGATGCGGGGCAGACGCTCGACTGGGGTGAACGCACCGTTCTCGACAAGCACTGCGTCGGTGGTTTGCCGGGCAACCGGACGACCCCGATTGTCGTGGCTATCGTTGCGGCGGCGGGGCACCTGATCCCCAAGACGTCCAGCAGGGCGATCACGTCGCCGGCGGGCACGGCCGACACGATGGAGGTCATGGCCCCGGTTGCGCTCGATGCCACCGCTTTGCGCCGGGTGGTCGAAGCCGAGGGCGGGTGCATCGTCTGGGGGGGCGGGCTTGCCCTCAGCCCCGCTGACGATCATTTCATCCGTGTTGAACGCCCGCTGGATTTCGACTCGACCGGTCAACTGGTGGCAAGCGTGCTGTCCAAAAAGGCCGCAGCAGGTGCCACGCATGTCCTGATCGACATGCCGGTTGGACCCACCGCCAAGGTGCGATCCATGGCGGCTGCGGAAGCCCTCGGTGCCCGGCTGTCGTCAGTGGGCAAGGCGATGGGTCTGAACCTGGCGCTGCATGTCAGCGACGGTGTGGCCCCCGTCGGGCGCGGCATCGGTCCGGCGCTGGAAGCCTTGGATGTGCTCGCGGTTCTGCGACGGGCGCCAGGCGCACCTGTGGATCTGCGCGAACGGGCGCTGGATCTGGCCGGGCATCTTCTGGACCTCGCACCGGGCACCGTGGCGGGGCAGGGACGGGGCCGGGCGCAGGCGGTGCTGGACAGTGGTGCCGCTGAAGCCAAATTCCTGGCCATCTGCGCAGCGCAGGGTGGCTTCCGGGAACCGGGAACGGCGGCGCAACGGATCGAGATTGACGCCCCGCACGCGGGCGTATTGATGGCCGTAGACAACCGCCGCATCGCCCGCATCGCCAAGTTGGCTGGCGCACCGCGCCAAAAAAGCGCAGGCATTCGATTGCTGACGCAGATCGGCGACCGGGTGGAGAAAGGTCAGCCGCTCTATGAGCTTCATGCCGAAACACCCGGCGAACTGGCATATGCCCTGTCCTATGCCGAATCCCAGACCGATGTAATCACGCTGTCCGAGAGTGTGCCATGATCCTTGTTCCGTTTCCCGAGATGAAGCCGCTGGCCGAAACTCTGGCCCCCGCGATGGGGGTCGATTTGCGACCGCTCGATTGGCACCATTTCCCCGATGGCGAGAGCCTGATGACCCTGCCAGCCGATCTGGACGGGGCTGATGTGGCGCTGTTGGCAACCTTGCGCGATCCAGACCGTCTTGCCTTGCCCTTGCGCTTTGCCGCGGCGACCGCCCGCGAGATGGGCGCGCGCCGGGTCGGATTGATTGCACCCTATCTCGGCTACATGCGGCAGGATCGTCGTTTCAAGGTCGGGCAGGCGGTCAGCGCGCCGATCTTCGCGCAATTCCTGGGCGAAAGTTTCGACTGGCTGGTGAGCATTGATCCCCATCTGCACCGCATCGCGCAACTGGACGATGTCTTCCCGATACCTGCAATCCGGGCAGTGTCCGCCCCGCTGCTTGCAGCATGGATCGTGGAAAATATTCCTGACGCCGTTCTGCTCGGCCCAGACAGCGAAAGCCAGCAATGGGTGGCCGAGGTCGCGGACCTGGCCGGACGGCCTTATGAAGTGCTGCGCAAGATCCGAACCGGCGACCGTCAGGTCGAGGTCAGCGTGCCGGACAATGCCTTGTTGCGGGCAGGTACGCCTGTGATACTGGATGATATCGCTTCGTCTGGGCGGACACTGGTGCGCACCATCGAACGGTTGGTCTCGGCAGGCACCCGCGCGCCGGTGTGCCTGGTCATCCATGCGGTTTTTGCAGGATCGGCCCACGACGATATTCTGGCGGCCGGTGCCGCACGGATTGTCACAACCGATACGATTCCGCATCGGTCGAATTTCATCGGCGTGTCATCGCTTCTTGCCGAAACTATCCTGAAGATCACCAAGGGGGTTGACCTTCCGGCCACTGGAAGGAGCACGTTGAGCACCAGGGATTCGACAGGACGTAACGGATGAACGCGAATATGAAAGCCAGCAGTCACGCGCCGCATGGTGTAAGCCCCTTCTTCATGGGGGGCGGACTTTTTCTTGTCTCGGCGCCAGTTCACCTAAGTGTCGAGCAAGATGTGTCCATCCTGATTTCGGCGCTGACCCTGGCTTTGATCGGCGGTGCCTACATTGGTTTTGCGGCACAACACATTTCACAGAAAGTCTTCTGGGGTGAACTTGCAGTGGCAATCGGGTTTGCGCTGGCAGCGCTTGCGGGTGTGATGTGGTGGCCGGCGATGATTGGGCTGGGCTTGATCGCTCATGCTGTTTGGGACATCCTGCATCATAATCGCAAATTCGGGGCAGATGTTCCAAGCTGGTACATATCGTTGTGCGCCGTGTTCGACGTCGCTGCCGGGCTATTCCTGCTTCTTCTATACGGGCTTTGACGCGTCTGGACGCGGCAACAGAAACTTCCGACTGAAATAAATAACATGTTCGAGGCAAACATATGAAACAGAAACTTCACTCTGCCGTTTCCGAAGACGGCATCATCTATACCTGTCCGATGCATCCCGAGGTGCGCGATACCAAACCCGGCGATTGCCCGAAATGCGGTATGCACCTGGTGCCCGAGACCGAGGTCGCGGAGTCAAAGCATTCTCACGGCGGACACGATGCCTGCCATGGTCATGATCATGGCGCCCATGCACATGGCGCCCATGCACATGGCGCCGCCGCGAATGGCGAAAAGGGTGGGCGCTACGACACCGTCCCCGCTGGCCACTTGGGTGCGATCTATACCTGCCCGATGCACCCCGAGGTCCGCCAGCCGGAACCAGGTTCCTGTCCAATTTGCGGCATGGGGCTGGAACTGGAAAGTGCAACCATGATCGAAGAGGGACCGAACCCCGAACTGGTGGATTTCACCCGCCGGTTCTGGGTCGGCACCGTGCTGACCATCCCGCTGCTTGTCCTGACGATGGCACCTTATGTGGGGTTCCCCGGCGTGCGCGAGATTTTTGGCGAACGCACGACGCTGTGGATCGAACTTGTGCTGGGCACGCCCGTTGTCCTTTGGAGCGGTTGGCCATTCATGGTGCGTGGCTGGAATTCTTTCCGGACGTTGAACCTCAACATGTTCTCGCTCATCAGCATGGGTGTGATGGCGGCGTGGCTCTTCAGTATCGTCGCCGTTCTGGCTCCTGATATCTTCCCCGATGGCTTTCGCGATCCCGAAGGTAATGTCGGTGTCTATTTTGAGGCTGCGGCCGTGATCGTCACCCTTGTCCTGCTGGGGCAGGTGATGGAATTGCGTGCCCGCGAAGGCACCGGCAAGGCGATCCGTGCGCTGCTGGACATGGCGGCAAAAACAGCGCGTGTGATCCGCGATGACGGGACCGAAGAAGAAATCCCTCTGGAGGAGGTGCAAGTCGGCGATCGTCTGCGCGTGCGCCCAGGTGACAAGGTGCCGGTTGATGGCACCGTTGTGGATGGGCGCTCTTCGGTGGATGAAAGCATGATTTCGGGCGAGCCGGTTCCGGTCGAGAAGACCGAGGGCGACGCGCTCACGGGGGCGACGATCAACGGAACCGGCAGCCTGGTGATGGAGGCGACGCGGGTCGGGGCCGACACGATGCTGTCTCAGATTGTCGAGATGGTGGCGAACGCACAACGCTCGCGCGCGCCGATCCAGAAATATGCCGATAAGGTCGCGGGTTTCTTCGTGCCTGTGGTGATCGTGATCGCGATCCTGTCTTTCATCGCCTGGGCGAGTTGGGGGCCGGCACCTGCGCTGAGCTATGCCCTGATTTCAGCGGTGGCGGTGCTGATCATTGCCTGTCCGTGTGCGCTGGGTCTGGCCACGCCGATGTCGATCATGACGGCCACCGGCCGCGGTGCGCAGGCAGGCGTTCTGATCAAGAATGCCGAGGCGCTGGAGCGGTTCGAGAAGGTCGATACCCTGATCGTGGACAAGACCGGCACCCTGACCGAAGGCAAGCCCCGACTTGTCGCGGTCTTGCCGGAACCGGGGCATGACGAGGCCGAGGTGCTGAGGCTGGCCGCTTCGCTTGAGCGTGGCTCGGAACACCCGCTGGCTGAAGCCATCGTGCGTGGCGCCGAAGATCGAAACGTGGACATGGCAAATGCCAGCGATTTCGAAGCGGTGACCGGCAAGGGCGTCAAAGGCGTGGTCGACGGACAAGCGGTGGCGCTGGGAAACCTCGCTTTGATCACCGACATGGGGCTTGAGGGTGGCGCGCTGACCGAAAAGGCCAACGCACGGCGCGACGAGGGCGAAACCGTGATGTTTGTCGTGCTGGAAGGCAAGATTGCCGGTTTGGTCAGCGTGGCCGACCCGGTCAAGGAAACGACGCCTGCCGCGCTGAAAGCGCTGCATGATCTGGGCTTTCGGATCATCATGGCCACCGGTGACAACGAACGCACGGCCAAGGCCATTGGCGCGCGGCTGGGGATCGACGAGATCCGCGCCGATGTGTTGCCCGAGGACAAGGCGCGGATCATTCGCGATTTGCAGGATAAAGGCCGCAAGGTCGCCATGGCCGGTGATGGCGTCAACGACGCGCCCGCTCTGGCGCAGGCAGATGTTGGCATCGCGATGGGCACTGGCGCGGATGTGGCCATTGAAAGCGCGGGTTTCACGCTGATCAAAGGCAACCTTGACGGGATCGTGCGCGCGCGGCGCCTGTCGCGCGCCACCATGCGCAACATCCGTCAGAACCTGTTCTTTGCGCTGATTTACAACGCTTCAGGCGTGCCAGTGGCTGCGGGTGTGTTGTTTCCATTCTTCGGCATTCTGATCAGCCCGATGTTTGCTGCTTTCGCGATGAGCGCCTCGTCCATCTCGGTGGTGCTGAACGCGCTGCGACTGCGAGGTGCAAAAATATGAGATTGAATGTCTTTCGGGCAGCGCTCTTTGCCTTTGGCCTTACCGTCACCGGAACAGCGGCAATCGCACACGAGTTCACCGCCGCGATTTTCGTGACCGGCGACAACCGCGAGTCGCGTCTCGCCGAGGCGGTCAACGGGTTTCTGCTCGCGGCAGACGAGCGCGACGGGCATCCAGCCGAAACATCCGATGGCCATCTTGGCGGGGTGGACGTGCAGGTTCTGCCACTGCCTGCCGAAGCCGCTGGTCGGGTCGTCGGATTGACCGGGTCACCGCAGTCGTCGCCTGATGTCCTGGTGGTGATGGGGTCAGAGACGCTGACCTCCGCGACGCTTTCGGAGTTCGGATTCGACGGGGTTTTGATACATACAGGCGCGCTTCCCGACAATTGGGCAACTGAAGACGCCCCGGGCAGCTTTGCCGCGCGCTATCGCAGCGCATATGGCACCGCACCGACCGAGGCGGCGGCACAGGGATATAACGCTGCACGACGTTTGGATGCTGCGATCCGTCCGCTTGACGGGATTTCTCCGCGCAGGGCATTGGAAACCTCGCTTGCTGATACGGTGGACGGCATCAATTGGATGGAGGATACCCGATAACGGAAAACCGGTGTCAGTTTCCGATCTGGCGCCCAAAATTCTCAGCACAACCAGCTGGGTCGAAACCGGATGTCAAGCAGACCGCCCCCCTTCGTCAGATTGTCACGTGCTGCGCTGACACTTGCCTGAACGATGTCTTGGCCTGAACGCTCGTCTTCCTCTGTGACGGTCCCCAGTGCGTGATGAAACGCAGTAGCATCATGCAAGGGCCGACCATTCAGGCACTGGCGTTCCTTCCGGTTCTGGTGTGGTCACTTGTGCGATCGGTTCGCAGCAGGCAGGGTAAAAAGGGCACCTGCCAAACATCAACGAAACCTGTAACGGAGGTTTTATTGACTACGCCAGTTCTTATATTCGCCACCGCTGCTACATTTCTGGGCAGTGTGCCGGCGCGGGCAGAAAGCCATCGACAAGATATGCCGGTCACGGTGTCAAACAGCCCTATGACGGGCAGATCGGACGCCGCCAAAGGACGGATGCTTTTTGCGTCGAAGGGCTGCGTTGTCTGCCATTCGGTCAATGGTGTCGGCGGCGAAGACGCGCCGCCGCTGGACGCCGAATTCATGGACTTGCCCATGAACGCCGTCGAATTCGCCGCCCGGATGTGGGCTGGTGCGGAGGCAATGGTCGAATTGCAACGTGACGAATTTGGCGATGTCGTCAATCTGAACGGTGCCGAACTGGCCGCCATAATCGCGTTTGCCCATGACGCCGATGAACAGGCGAAATTCTCGACGGCAGATATTCCGGACAAGGTCGGAAAAATGATGGACCACATGGAGCAGGAAGGCGCGCATGATGACATGCAAGACGATCATGACTAGGGCGTTTCGCCGGTAGGTTACATAGGTGCCGCTGACGGGTGCCATCACTCAATCATTCTGAAACAGGCAGGGCAGATCAATATGGCGCAAGACCAGATGTGCAGGGATCGAAGTATAGGTTTGATCCGTCTGGGTGGTGCCATCGAATTTGGCACGAGTGTGCCGATTTCGGACGCAGATGACCACCTGACCCTGTCCGGGGCGCTCGACGCCTTGCCGCGATTACGACCGGTCTTGCCGGTTGAGACGTGGATCTACGGCACCAATGGAGACAGCGCATGAAACAGCTTCGGAGCCTCATGCGGTTGATCCGGATCTTCGCCAGCCTTTCTGCGGACATCCGGGCGCTTCGCCGGTACGTTCCAACCGGTGATGACACGCGCGCAGCGGATCGGTTTGCCGAGAACCTTACGGCGCTCGGCCCCGTGTTCGTGAAGCTCGGACAAATTCTCAGCACCCGCCCGGACATCCTGCCGGAAGCCTATGTCGCACGGCTGACCGCTTTGCAGGAACATGCACCGGAAATCGCGTTCGAGACGGTTCGCCAGGTTGTCGAGGAAGAGCTTGCGACGTCTCTTGAAACGGCATTTGCCAGCTTTGAACCCACGCCCGTCGCCGCCGCGTCGCTTGCCCAGGTGCACAAGGCAAGGTTGCTGGATGGCAGGACCGTTGCCGTCAAGGTGCAGCGGCCCGGGCTGGAGCCGCTGTTCCATCGCGATCTTGACGCTCTGGAACTTGGACTGCGAGTCGTCCGCCTTCTGGCACCGCGACGGCTTCGTCGCACAAACTTGGCTGCATTCCTGGCAGAGTTCCGGCGCTATTCGTTGGGCGAACTGGATTTCCGGGCCGAAGCCAGTGTGATGGAACGGTTTCGTGTAAATCTTGCCGAACAAGATGGCGTGCATATTCCATTGACCTTCGCGGACCTCTCGACGGCCAGGATGCTGACAATGGATTGGGTCGACGGCATGCGGCTGTCCGAGGCGGCGACCACTCTTTCTGCACAGACGCGCTCCGCGCTGGTCGACAGGCTGGTGTCGGTGCTGCTCAAGATGTTCATCTCGGATGGCTTGTTTCACGCCGATCTTCATCCGGGCAACATCGTTTTTCACGCCGATGGCACGTTCACCCTGCTGGATTTCGGTATGTTTGGCGCGTTGAATACGGAAGAACGCGACCGGTTCGTGCTTTACTGGATTGCCGTCGCACAGCGACAGACCCGGCGTGCCTATTACCATTTCAGCAAGCAGACCAAGCCGCTGCCTGACGCAGATCACGTGTTGTTCCAGCAAAGTTTTGAGAGTCTCGCTACCCGGTTCTACGCGGTGCCCTCGCGCGAGGCCAGCCTTGCGCGAACATACCTTGCAATGATGCGTGCAGGATACCGGGCGGGCTTCGTATTTCCCGCGTCTCTCATGCTGCACGCCAAGGCACTCACCACCGCCGAGGCGCTGCTGTTCAAACTGGCGCCGGATATGCGCTTCGACGAAATCTCGCGGCCGTTCATAGCGCGGGAACTGACCGCGAGGCTTGCACAATCCGATCCGTTGGGCAAAATCTCGCAAATCCTTCCCGAACTCTTGCTGACAGGCGCCATGCCACCCGCCGAAGCGATTGATGACACCTGGGACAGATCTGCGACCCAGGGCATGTGGGAAAGCGTGCTGGGCGCGCGCGGGTCGTCGGATGGAGGCATCGGACGTGCCGGGCTTGCGACCCTATTTCACAGATTTGCGCGACGCCACCTGGGGCAGGAGACAGAGCAACTACTTTCGGAAACCTGGGCGACCTACGATACTCTCGAGACCGAGATTCCGCTTCAGCCGAACATTGGCGCGATGCTGACCACACATCTCGCCGCGCTGACACTTGCGTTGCACCGGACGCTTGTCTCGCACGCGCGGTCGCCCGAGCAGAGCCACGCGCTGATCCATGCGATAGGCTGGGATATCTATCGCCGTATGGCCGATCCCCCCCTGGAACTGGCCCGTGCCATCACTGCTGACCCGGCAAAACGTCTGCGTATTGCGACCGACCTGTTCCGCCGCTTCCCGTTTGGGCCGCCGGGATACGGCTGGCGCGATGTCGACGCGGGCAAAGATGTTGTCGCCTTCGACTGCACGAAATGCCCCGTCGCAGACTTCTTTGCCCAAAACGGCAATGCGGAGCTTTGCACCGCGACATGGTGCGCGCTCGACTTTCCATTGGCCGAAAAATGGGGCGGGCGGCTAGTTCGGCCCAAGACCATTGCCAGCGGCCATGATCATTGTAACTTCCGTTGGCATACCGGACCGGTTCCGATTGATGCGGAAACAAACAAGGCAGGACAGAATGCAGAACCACGATAAAGATAACGACAGGCACGGCAGTTACCGTGAAGGCTCGATCAGCCTGGGTGGTGCCGTCGCCATGGGCACGGGGGTGATGATCGGCGCGGGTATCTTTGCGCTGACCGGACAGATCGCGCAACTTGCCGGTCCGCTTTTCCCGTTGGCCTTCATCGTCGGCGCCATCGTGACAGGCTTCAGTGCTTACAGCTATATCAAGATGTCGAACGCGTGGCCGTCGGCGGGTGGCATCGCGATGATCCTTCAGAAATGCTATGGTTCAGGCGCGATCGCGGCGGGGGCGGCGCTGCTCATGGCGCTCAGCATGGTGATCGCCCAAAGCCTCGTGGCGCGCACATTCGCGACCTATGTCCTGCGCCCCTTTGACATCACCGGCGGGCCGCTGGTCCCCATTCTGGCGGTGGCGGTGATTGTCTTTGCGTTTCTCGTCAACATCGCCGGGAACCGCTCTGTCGGGCTGCTGTCGCTGATCATGGCTGCGATCAAGATCGGCGGTATCGCGCTTTTTGGCATTGCCGCGCTCTGGTCGAGCGGGTTTCAGTTCGCTGCCGCATCGCAGACGGCCGAATCTTTCGGACTTGTCGGGTTCACTGCGTCGGTTGCGCTGGCGATCCTTGCCTTCAAGGGGTTTACGACGATCACCAACAGCGGCGGCGAAATCACCGACCCGCATCGCAATGTGGGTCGCACAATCATGATCTCCATTGCGATCTGCGTGGTTGTCTACCTGCTTGTAGCTTTCGGTGTCGGCGCGAGCCTGTCCATCGACGAGATCATCGCTGCGCGCGATTACTCACTGGCTCAAGCGGCCGAACCCGCGCTGGGACAGGTGGGGTTCTACCTGACGGTCTTGCTCGCCGCCGTGGCCACCGCGTCGGGCGTTCTGGCCAGCGTGTTCGCCGTGTCACGAATGCTGGCGATGTTGACCGACATGAAGATGATCCCGCACAGCCATTTCGGCATGTCGGGCAAGATCCAGCGCCACATGCTGCTCTATACGGTCGTGATCGCCTCGACGCTGGCGGTGTTCTTCGATCTGGGCAGGATCGCCTCGCTGGGTGCGTTTTTCTATCTCATCATGGATATGGTCGTGCATTGGGGCGTCTTCCGGTTCAGACGGAAAGAGATCGGGGCGGCGGCACCGGTATTGTTGATGGCGCTCACCTTTGATGCGGTGGTGTTGGCGGCCTTTACCTCGATGAAACTGCAAAGTGATCCCGCAATTGTTATCTATGCACTGCTTGCCATTCTCGCGGTTTTTGGCTTTGAAAGACTGTATCTCAAGGCTTGGACCAACCAGGCAGCGTAGTTATGCACGCATCAATCAATAAAAGCAGGAGCACGCGTCTTGAAATTGACAGTAGATCAAAGACCTTGGTGGCAACGACACTTGGTCGTTATCGTTTTGTCCGTGCTTGGCACCGGGCTTCTGTTGTATAGCCGTGCCGAATGGTCCGCCATGCACCGTTGGAACCGGGCCGTTGGCGATATGTCGATTGTTCTGGTCGCACTGGCAATGGCGATAGGGCCGGTATCGCGGCTTTGGCGTGGTTCTGTGCGATTTCTGCCTTATCGGCGAGAGTTGGGCATATACGCTATCCTGCTGGCCCTCGCTCATGCCGCCATTATCCTGTTCGGATGGGTCACGCTTGATCTGATGCGCCTGTTCGGGTTCGAATTCCACCCGGGACTACAACGATACGTCATGGTCAACCACGGGTTCGCACTGGCCAATCTGATCGGTTTGCTGGCGCTTCTTTATGGCATCATCCTGGCGGTTACGTCGAACGATTACAGCCAGCGGCGGTTGGGCAACAACGTATGGAAATTCATCCAGCAGGGCACGTATATACTCTGGTGGCTGACAGTGCTGCATACGGCCTATTTCCTGTTCCTGCATTTCCTGGATTACCACCGCCAGACGCCGGACCCGAACTGGGCGCAATGGCCGTTCGTGGCGCTTGTGGCGAGTGTCGTTGCCTTGCAATTCGCGGCGTCAACGGCGACATGGCGCAAATCTCGCCTAAAAAGGACCGGCATGGCCAAGGCTGAGTAGCGCGCGATTGTCGCGCGCGGATATTGCCCACATGGCGGTGATCTTCGGCTCAGACCTTGCCGTCATCCTCGTCGATGATGTCCTTCGGACCTTGCGCCGCAGGCGGTTGTCCTGACATATCTTGCGGCGGTCCATCCGGCCTGGCACAAGGCTGCCAAACCCACAGACGGTTCATCATTGCATAGAGAAATGTTGCGGACCAGGCGATCAGCAGAAGACCTATGAGCGCTTCAACGCCGGTTAGAAAACGCAAATGCTCGGTGGGGAATATGTCGCCTATTCCGAGGGAAGTATAGGTTATCGCCGAAAAATAGTAGTAATCGAGCAGTGTCACGATGGGTTCACCCGCAAACGCACCCAGGTTCAACCACCGTTCGGCCAAAGCATAAGCGACTGCGAAGATTCCGATTTCCAGCATGTGTATGGAAAACAGCAGGATCAATACCGCAAGAACGCGGGTCGAGGAGTGCAACGGTATCTTGGCCATCCCGCCACTACACCACCTCAGAGCGATGAGATGCATCACGGCCGTCAAAAGAAATGCCGATACGGAAAGAGCAATAGACAGAAGCAATGTTGCCTTCCTTTCGTTTCATTCGTGGCCACTATAAACGCCATGCGCGGCCCATACATCCCTGTCGCTGTCTGTGTTCGAACTCTGATATCTGGCAAACACCATAGGGCCGAATGGTTGACGGATTTCGGTTCTACGCATTTTGTGCGTCCTGTTCTCTTCAGAAATCGTAGCACTTTTGGCGAGCATTCGAAGGCCGGAGTGATGGCATGGAAATGGATATTGGATCGGCGCAAAGCACAACAGCTGTTGCGCCGATCTGGATCTGGTATCCAGCGAAGGCGACCTCGCTTATAGTGGCCGTGTCGTGTGCGCCGCGTGTGCCATGAGTCGTCTAAAATGGAAAAATCTGGCGATGTTGGAGCGTATTCCTGCGCATAAACTTTGCCCTGCAACAGTTTGAAGATACAAGAGTAATGCTGCCAAGAAAACACGCCAGACTTTCTATTGCTCCGATGATGGATTGGTCCGACCGCCATTGCCGCTATTTCCATCGGCTGATGACCCGTCAAGCGCTGCTTTATACCGAAATGGTGACTGCGCCCGCGCTGGTGCGTGGGGGGGCGGTGCATTTGCTTGATTTCAATCCCGAAGAACACCCGGTGGCGGTGCAGCTTGGCGGCTCTGACCCGCAGGAACTGGCCCAGGCCACGAAGCTGTGCGTTGCGCGCGGGTATGACGAAGTGAACCTGAATGTCGGCTGCCCGTCGGATCGCGTTCAGTCAGGGACGTTCGGTGCGGTGCTCATGCGCGATGCACCGTTGGTGGCAGAATGCATGAGGTCGATGAAAGACGTCGCGCAAGATACGGAAGTTACAGTAAAATGTCGGATAGGGGTGGATGATCAAAGTGCCGATGAGGTCCTGCCTGCGTTCATCGAAACCGTCGCCGCAGCCGGTGTAACCCGGTTTACCATCCATGCGCGAAAGGCGTGGCTGCAAGGGTTAAGCCCGAAGGAAAACCGGGACATTCCGCCGCTGGATTATCCCTTGGTGCACCGGATGAAGGCGGCGTTTCCCGCGCTGCACCTGTCGATCAATGGTGGCATCACCACGTTGGAGGACGCCCGCGCGCATCTTGACGTTATGGACGGGGTGATGATCGGGCGCGCGGCCTATCATGATCCAGCGGGTGTGCTGTTGGGCGCGGATCAGGCGATTTTCGGCGCGACCGACCCTTCGCGCACCGCCCATGAGGTGGTCGAGGCGATGTATCCTTACATTGAGGCGCAACTGACCAAGGGCGTGCGCCTGCATTCGATCACGCGTCACATGCTGGGAACCTTCACAGGCCGTCCGGGCGCGCGCAAGTGGCGTCGTATCCTTTCCGAAGGCGCGTCAAAGGACGGCGCAGGGGTTGCCTTGGTGGCCGAGGCTCTGTCACATGTGCCCGATCACGTCCCCGTAAGCTGAGGCCATTCATGCCAGACCTTTCAATTCTTCTGCCGATGGCCGGGCTTTTGCTGGTGATCGGCGCTTTCGCTGGCGTTCTGGCGGGCCTTCTTGGCGTTGGTGGTGGCATCGTGCTGGTGCCCGCGTTTTTCTATGCGTTCACCGCCTTGGGTTATGCGTCTGACCAGTTGATGCAAATCTGTCTGGCCACGTCGCTCGCAACGATCATCGTCACATCACTCCGGTCGGTTCATTCGCATAACCGCAAGGGCGCGGTGGAATGGGACATCCTGAAAACATGGGCGCCGGGCATAGCGGTGGGGGCCTTGATCGGAGTGCTGGTCGCCTCGGGTTTGCGCTCGACGGTGTTGCAGGCGATCTTTGGCGGGCTGGGGCTGGTGATCGGGGCCTATCTGGGGCTGGGGCGTGCCAACTGGCGATTGGCCGAAGCGATGCCGACCGGTCTGCGCCGCGCGCTGTTGTCACCTGCGCTTGGGTTTTTGTCGGTGCTGATGGGGATCGGCGGTGGTAGTTTCGGTGTGCCATTGATGACGCTGCACGGCCGCCCGATTCATAATGCGGTGGCGACAGCCGCGGGTTTTGGCGTATTGATCGCTGTGCCGTCGGTTCTGGGGTTCCTGTTGGTGTCGATTGCGCCCGACGCCCGCCCGCCCTTTACGATCGGTGCGGTCAACCTGCCAGCCTTCGGACTGGTGGTGGCGATGACGATGATCACCACACCCTACGGCGTGAAAATCGCCCATGCGATGGACCCGAAACCGCTGAAACGTATCTTTGCGGTGTTCCTGACGCTGGTGGCGTTGAACATGCTGCGCAAGGCTTTGCTGGGGTAAGAGTTACGCCGGGCCTTCGGCACCTTCGGCCCGGAAAGCTGCGATGGTGTCAGCGCGCAGGGCGCGCTTGGTCACACCGTCCTGTTCCAGGGTCACGATCACACTTTCGGACCCGCACATCAGCTCGCCATCCACGTAGGTGCCGTATTCCATGACGAACGAACTGTTGCGGTAACTCTTGGTGCGCGCGGTGATCACATAGTTGTCGCCCAGATGCAGCGGTTTGAAATAACGTGCATAATTGGTTGCCAGAACCACTTGCGGGTCGCCGTCGCCGTAACTTGTGACATGGACGTGAGCGAAATAGGGGATGCGGATTGATTCAAACCACCGGAAATAGGCGACATTGTTGACGTGGTTCAAGGCGTCCAACTCGTGAAACCGAACGCGGTCCGCCAGCCCATAGTTCCAGCCCTCGGGCACGCCGACGCTGTGTAATTGGGTAGCATTCAGTGGCGTGACCAGCGGGATATGGGCAAATGGATCGGACATCGGGCACCTTGGCGTTTAGCCAGCTGCGCTGGTGTCGGCATCCGGCAAGCATTGGAAGACTGGAGCGGGTGAAGGGAATCGAACCCTCGTCGTCAGCTTGGGAAGCTGCTGCTCTACCATTGAGCTACACCCGCGTGCCACTTTGGTTATGTCACCCGTGAAGGGGCGTCAAGTGGCTGACATATGCCAGCGCCGCGTTTCAGCCGCGCCGCCGTCTGCGCCGCCGTCCACCGTCCTCTCCATCGCCGCCACCCGAGTTAAAGCTGGGATCTGGCAATGTCACAATGCTGCGCAGGATCGGGAACGGCTCGACCGCGTTGGGCATGGCCGAAGCGTTGACGAAATGCTCCTGAAAGCGCGGCTCAACGGCGGTTTCGATCTTCTGGATCTTGCGCACGGTCTCTTCGATTTCGGCCCGTGCGGCACGGTTCAGAAGCGCGATACGCGCGCCGGTGCCCGCCGCGTTGCCTGCTGACGTCACCTTGTCCAGCGGGCAGTCCGGGATCATGCCCAGCACCATGGCGTGTTTGGCCGAGATATGCGCGCCAAAAGCACCGGCCAACACCACACGGTCCACCGCATCGACGCCGCGCTTGTCCATCAACAGACGCGCGCCGGAATAGAGCGCCGCTTTGGCCATCTGGATGGCGCGTATATCGGCGTTGGTGACGGCAATCGGGCCGTTATCACTGTCGCCATCCCACAGGCGATAGGAATAGGTGCGCCCGTCAGCAAAGCAACGGTCGGTGCCGGTTTGCTCGGGCGATCCGATCAACCCGCCCGCATCTACAAGCCCGGCCATGCGCATTTCTGCAATCACCTCGATGATGCCGGAGCCACAGATGCCGGTGACGCCCGTGGTCGCAATCGCCACGTCAAAACCCGGCTCGGTGGACCACAGGTCCGACCCGATCACCTTGAAGCGCGGCTCTTTGGTGGCGGGGTCGATCTCGACCCGTTCGATGGCGCCGGGGGCGGCGCGCTGGCCTGCGCTGATCTGCGCGCCCTCGAAGGCCGGGCCGGTGGGCGACGAACACGCCATTACACCGGTCTTGTCACCCAACAGAATCTCGGCATTGGTGCCGACATCAACGACCAGCACAAGGTCGTCGGATTTGTCAGGCGCTTCCGACAGCGCCACGGCAGCCGCATCCGCGCCCACATGGCCCGCGATGCAGGGCAGCAGGTAGACGCGCGCCGAGTGGTGGACCGACAGGTTCAGGTCATCCGCCCGCAGACGAAGCGCATTCGAGGTCGCAAGCGCGAACGGGGCCTGGCCCAGTTCAAACGGGTCAATCCCCAGCAGCAGGTGGTGCATGACCGGGTTGCAGACCACGACCACGTCCATAATCAGGCCCTTGTCGATCTCGGCGTCCGAGGCGATCTGCGTGAACAGTGCATTCAGCCCTTCGCGCACCGCGTCGGTCATTTCCTGCGCGCCCGAGGGGTTCATCATTGAATAGCTGACCCGGCTCATCAGATCTTCGCCAAACCTGATCTGCGGGTTCATCAGGCCGGAGGAGGCGACGACCTCGCCCGTTGCCAGATCGCACAGATGCGCGGCGATGGTTGTCGACCCAAGGTCGATGGCCACGCCATAAACCGCCCCGTCATAGTAGCCAGGCCACAAATGCATTATGCGCGGTGGGTTTTCATCGTCGCCCAGATGGACAGCCACCGTGACCTTCCATTCACCCTTGCGCAAAACCGGTTGCAAGCCTTGCAGGATGTGCAGATCAGCCTTCACATCCTCCAGGTCCCACTGCTCTTTCAGAGCCAGCACCAGACGTTCCAGATCGCCTGACGGTTCGTGCATGTCGGGTTCTTCAACCGCGACATAGAACAGCTTCACCAATGGGTCGAGTGTGATGTCCCGCGCCTCTGCCCGTTTGCGCACGACCTGTTTGTGCACCTGACTTTCAGGCGGCACGTCGATGACCACGTCGCCCTGGACCGTGGCCTGACAGCCCAGACGACGCCCCTTTGGCAGGCCGCGAATGTCGTCATAGCGTTGCTCGACCTTGTTCCATTCGGACAAGGCATCCTCGGCCACGGTCACGCCATGTTTGGAAAACTCGCCATAGCTGGGTGTGACCTGGCATTTCGAACAAATACCACGACCGCCACAGACACTGTCCAGATCGACGCCAAGTTTGCGGGCGGCGGTCAGAATCGGAGTGCCGACAGCAAAGCGGCCCCGTTTGCCAGAAGGGGTGAAAACGACCAAAGGATCCTGTGACATGCGCGCGTCTTCCTTGATGAGTTTCGCTTAATCTAGGGAAGGGGCCAGCAGGTGCAATGCCTGCCTGCGGCATCTTGGGTCTGGAAACGTCTTTTTTGGCAGATTGAGGGGAAATCAGATGCTTATCAGGCCAGTTGGGTCAGTCAGCCGGGGCCTTGCAGGTTTCCTTCTGATCAAGCCATTCCAGAATTTCTGCCCGGTTCCCGTCCAGCAACGGCGCAGGCCCCGCCGAGGTCAAGTCTGCCAGGCCGGACATTTTGATCGGATTGCCTGCCGCCTTGAAGGGCTGTTGCCCCGCCGGCGCGGGCATGCCTATGACCATGTTGCGGGCAACGATCTGCGGGTCCTGCATGGCTTCGGCCACGGTCTGAATGGGGGCGCAGGGAATGCCCGATGCTGTGAACAGCTCGATCCAGTAAGCGCGTGGATGGGCAAGGGTGACGGTCTCGATCTTGCGTCTGAGCAGCATGACGTTTTCGCACCGCGCCAGATTGGTCGCGAACGCGGCGCGTTTGGCCCATTTTGGCTTGCCGATCACGCCGCAGAACTTCTTGAACATGGCGTCGTTGCCACAGGCGATGACCATCAATCCGTCTTGCGTATGATAAGTTTCGAACGGCGCGATCGAGGGATGGCGCGCACCGGACGGGCCGGGTGATACACCGGTTTCGCTGGTGATTGCGATGGCGTGTTCCAGAATGGCCAGCTGGCTGTCCAGCATCGCCACGTCGATCTTCTGCCCCTTGCCGGTTTTTTGCCGCTGATAGAGCGCTGCCAACAACCCGTGCCCCAGAAACATGCCCGCCACAATGTCACCGACCGAAGCACCCACTCGCACCGGCTCGCGGTTCTTTTCACCGGTGATCGACATCACTCCACCGCGCGCCTGAACAACCATATCATAAGCAGGACGCTGTGCGTCCGGCCCGGTATGCCCAAATCCCGACACGGCACCATAAATCAGTTGGGGATGCTTGGCAGACAGGCTGTCCCAACCATAGCCCAGCCGTTCCATTACGCCGGGCCTGTAATTCTCCATCACCACGTCAACCTGCCCCAACAGCCGATCAAGCACCGCCCGGTCGGCTTCGTCTTTCAGGTCGAGGGCAATGGATTGCTTGTTGCGGTTGATGGTGGCGAAATAGGCGCTGTAGTTATCGCGAAACGGGGGAAAATGCCGTGTGTCATCGCCCGTGCCCGGTTTCTCGACCTTGATCACCTTTGCTCCCAGATCCGACAGGATCATCGAGCAATATGGCCCGGCCAGAACATGGGTCAGATCAAGGATGGTGATATCTTCAAGCGGCGCGCTCATCGGCCTGTCCTTTCCTGTTTACGCAACCTCTGGGTAGAGGGCGCGCATCCCGATGACTTTGAGATGAGTCAATTGCAACGGTTAACTACAGGGAAAGAGGAAGGATTCTCCACTTCCTTTGTCGAACCCCGCGCAGCATTGTTTCGGTCGTTGCAAGAGCAGAACATCAATTCACGCAGGTAAGCGACAGAAACAAATGCTATAAAAGAATTTCGGATTCAACAAAATGATAGTGTTTGATGGACCGCGATTCAACGAGCTCGGCCTCCATCGGGTCGATATGCGGGCTGGAAATATCGTCCCCGACAAAGGCTTTTAACGCGTCGATGTCTTCCCATACCATGACGAAACAGAATTCTCGGGGAGTGTCGGCAAGCGGCGCACCTGGGATCACGTGGACAAGCCCCTTTGTCCTTTTCATCAACGGAATTGCAGTGTCGTGGAAGAACCTGCCGAACGCGTCTTCTTTGCCAGGTCGTGTAACAACTTGAAATATCCTCACAATCATGGGTTCACCCTCCTTTGGTGCGGTGCCTGAATGCAAGACCTTCTCAATCCTGACAACATAGCAGAAAACACCGACCGCGTCATCGGTGGGGAACGCCATCGCGGGACAAAAAAAGGCCCGCGCTTGGCGAGCCTTGATTTATTTCGACTTGGGGCGAAGATCGGCCCCGGCGACGACGACCGCCGCGCCTGCTACTGCGAATGCGACCCCCAGGCACAGCGATCAAACTCCGCATATTTGATCAGGCTGTCGCTTTGGTTTTCCGCAACAAGGCGCGAACAGCCCTCGATCGCGGTTGCGCTTTCATAGACGCTTACGATTGCGCCGCTTTTGGTGGCTGCACACAGACCTTCACCGGGATCCAACTGGGCGGTTACGCGCGCTCCGGTCGGCGGAGTAACAGCAAAGAAATATGTTTGATCCGAGGAGTTCGTGACACAGCTTTCCGCCAGACCGCTTTCGGTCGTCAGCAGGATCGTACATATTGCAAGGGCGGTTTGATACATGGGGTTAAAGTGACCCAGGACGCATGAGGCGTCCAATCACGGCTGGTCACTCTGTATCCCGCGACGGTGATCAAAGTTGTGCCTGTGTGATGTCTCGTTCGGATACCTTATTTCCAAAGGCAATGTGGAGGATGGAATGATGAATATCAAGATTTTGATGGCTGCGATTGCTTCACTTGGGATGGCAGCAGGCGCGCAGGCCCAGGACAGCCCTTTCGGCACCGATGAGGATGCAGCCTATGCGCAGGCGGTTTGGGAAGTGATGAAAACCCAAAAACTTGCCGGAGAGGGTATGATCCGCAGCTTCCCGTATGACGGTGTTGAACCGCACGGGATGATGCTTGAGACGTTTTATTCCAGTGCCGAAGTGAATGGCCATACGGGCACCTTGATTGTGAAGCGTAACTTTGGACCGGAAGGGGTTGAGGTGGATCAGGTTCTGGCCGATCCGGACAAGCATCTTGGTGCTTACACGGTGATGTTTCAACGCGAAGAGGGATATGACGCCGACAACCAGAATTGGTTTTGGGCGAAGTATCTGCCAGATGGGTCGCTTGACATGAATGCAGGCGGCATGCGTTTGGCCGGACGGGTTGCCAAGGGCGCGGATGCCGGCTGTATCGCCTGTCACTCTGGGGCAGAAGACTATATTTTCACAACCGACGCGCCGATCGCGATGATGAAATAGTCAACGCGTATGCGTCTCGTTAAAAAATGCCCCCGGACTTTCCAGGGGCATTTTTCGTTGGAAACAGGGCGTATCAGCCCCTGCGGCGACGACCGCCGCGACGGCCACCCGCGGCACCCGCAGCACCAGCATTGACCGAGTTGAATTTGATCCATTCGGCCCCGCCATCATCGTTGTTGGTCAGGAAGTTGGCAGCGCGGATGGCCTCCATTTCCTTACCGGCTTTGGGCAAGGTCGATCCAAGGCCAAACAACTGGCAGAAGGTTTCATCGTCCATGTCTGCCGGGATCACGATGCCGCGGGCTTCCACTTCAGCCTTCTTTTCAGCCAGTTTGGTGGGGCCAACGGGCAGGGCGACCGGGTTCATGATCGCAGATGTCATGCCCGCGCCCATCGCCATTGGCAAAAACGCGTTGTTGATGCCGTGCCGGTTGGGCAGGCCGAACGAGATGTTCGACGCGCCGCAGGTCGTGTTCACGCCCAGTTCCTCGCGCAGGCGGCGCACAAGGGTAAAGACCTGAAGGCCCGCGGTGCCCATTGCACCGACCGGCATGACCAACGGGTCCACCACGATGTCATGCGCCGGAATGCCGAAATCGGCGGCACGTTCGACGATCTTCTTGGCCACCGCAAAGCGCACGTCCGGGTCTTCCGAAATACCCGTGTCATCGTTCGAGATCGCAACAACCGGCACGTTGTATTTTTTGACCAGCGGCAGAACAAGTTCCAGCCGCTCTTCTTCGCCCGTGACCGAGTTCAGAAGGGGGCGGCCATGCGCGGCTTTCAACCCAGCCTCCAGCGCGCCGGGAACGGAGCTGTCGATGCAGAGCGGACAATCGGTGACGGCCTGAACGGTCTCGACCAGTTGACGCATCAGGTCCGGTTCAACGAAGTTGTTATCCGCATAGCGCGGGTCTTCGGCCATCTTGTTGGAAAACACCGCGCCCGAGTTGATGTCCAGCACCGTTGCACCCGCCGCGACCTGCGCCACCGCATCGCTTTGAACGCGGCTGAAATCGCCTGCTTCCAGTTCCGCGTTCAGAACCTTGCGCCCGGTCGGATTGATGCGTTCGCCGATGACACAGAACGGCTGGTCAAAGCCGATAATGGCGGTTTTCGTTTGCGATTCAACGATGGTACGGGTCATTCTTTATCCTTTGGTCACGTTGACTGGAGCGGTGTTTTCGCCGCCATTTTCGATGGCCCAGTTGGCATTGGTCTTGATCCCGCCCAGCGGGAAGAAATGCACCTGAGTGATGTTGAAGTCGGGATTGGCCGCCTTGTGGTTGGCCAGTTCGTTCAGAACCTCTGTCGGCTCATAGGGCAAAAGCAGCTTGGTCACATCCATCGCGCGCTTTTGCAGCACTTTCAGCGACGGGCCGACACCGCAGGCGATGGCGAATTTGATCAGCGTTTGCAGCTTCGCGGGGCCTGCGATGCCGATATGGATCGGCAGATCCACGCCCGCTTCTTTCAGCCCGTCCGCCCATTTGATGATCGGACCGGCTTCGAAGGCGAATTGCGTGGCAATCGCCATTTTCGCGTCTGTGCGTTCCGAGAATTTCTGTTTCCACAGAAGGGCTTCCATGACGTTCTTGCGTGAACCGTCCGGGTCGATGTCCCGGTTGCCTTCCGGGTGGCCTGCAACGTTCAACTGTGTGAATCCGGCCTTGTCGAACAGTCCGGTTTCCAACAGCTGCATCGAGCAGTCGAAATCGCCATGTGGCTTTTCCACGCCACCGGCCAAGAGAAGCGCTTGCTTCACATTCGCCTCACCTTGATAGCGTGCGATCCAGTCGGCCAGCGTCGCTTCGTCCTTGATGATGCGCGCAGGAAAATGCGGCATCACCTCGAACCCTTCGGCGTTGATGCGTTTGGCGGTTGCGACCATATCCTCGATCGGGGTGCCGTCGATATGGGCGATATAGACGCGGGTGCCGTCGGGCAGCAGGTCGCGGAAATCCTCGACCTTCTCGGCGGTGCGCGGCATCACCTCGATCGAATAGCCTTTCAGGAAGTCCTGAAGGGCGGGGGACGCGGGCGTGGCCTGACCTTCGGTCGGCTTTTTGCGGAAGTTCAACAGCGCCATGGCTGCCTCCTTTATGCGGGACAGGCTTACGCCCATCCGTCGTTGCCAATCAGAGCGATCAGCCGCTCTTTGTCATAATCCGCGTCGATCTTGGCAGCTTCTGCCGCTGCGACCTCATGTGGATCTCCGTCCACGGAATAGGGGGCAGCCTTGCGCCATTCCGCCAGATAGGCGTCGCTGTCCTCAGCGCCGATCTTCATGGCGGCCCGGTCAATGGCCTGTTCGAACCGCTCGGGCAGCGGGGCTTTTGCCCCACGGCGCCCTTTGCCGACGATCACCTGGGCGGGAATGTCCCTCCAATACACAATGGTTACGTCTGGCATGCGAATCTTCCTCCTCCGCTTTCCTTTACCTACGCGTGGGCAGGGCGGTTCCCGCGTCGTTTTTCGACACCACGCAGACCACAAGCGACCTGCACGGCACGGATTGACAAATGTGGGATACGTCAGATGGGCAGGCGCGGCCATGGGGGCGGGCCTGAAAACTTCTCAAGATGATTATGTGTGTTGACGAATTTATGCGTCCGACATGCAGGGAAGGGATTGTCAGACCCCCGGCGCGGCCCTATCTTGACGGTAACTTGATATGGAGGGCGTGAGCTATGGCGCCCAAGCGTCCCGAAGGTGCGGGCGCGTTCCCGAAAGCGGTCGATACCCCCGCGCCGTCACCCGTGGATCCGGCAAGCCTTTATGCGGCTCTGGACCTTGGAACAAACAGTTGTCGAATGCTGGTTGCCCAACCGAAGGGAAGCCAGTTTCATGTTGTGGACAGCTTTTCCAAATCTGTGCAGTTGGGCAATGGGCTGGAAGCCTCGGGTCGGCTCAGCCGGTCATCTATGTCGCGCACGATTCAGGCTTTGCGGATCTGCCGCAAGAAGCTGATCAAACACGATGTGAAACGCATGCGACTTGTCGCGACCGAGGCGTGCCGCCGCGCGTCAAACGGCCGAAGTTTCATGAATTACATCCGGCGCGAAACCGGATTGGAGCTTGAGATCATCAAGCCCGAGGAAGAAGCGCGCCTTGCGGTGGTGTCCTGCGCGCCTCTGGTGTCCACCAAGACCGAACAGTTGCTGGTCGTTGATATCGGCGGCGGCTCGACCGAGTTGGTCTGGATCGACCTGTCGAAAGTCCCGCCGCTGGAACGTCCGCGCTCCATCATGCGCATGGGGCGTGGCTTTGTCGGTGGCGTGAGCGACTTTCCAGCCGCCAGCGTGGTGGACTGGATTTCCGTGCCTTTGGGCGTCGCCACCTTGCGCGAGATGTTTGACGACGTGGATGACGATGCGGGGCGCTATGCGCTGATGTCGGTGCATTTCGAGGAACAACTGGCTGGCTTCAGCCCGTTCCACCACGAACCGCCCCGTGCAGGGTTCCAGATCATTGGCACATCCGGCACGGTAACGACCGTGGCGGCGACCCATCTGGGTCTGCGCCGCTATGACCGGACCAAGGTGGACGGGTTGCGCATGACCTCGGACCAGATCGAACGGGTGATCCAGGGCTATCTGGCGTTGGGGCCGCAAGGGCGGCGGATGAATTCGCATATCGGGCGGGACCGGCAATCTCTGATCATGTCTGGCGCTGCGATCTTACAAGCGTTATTGCGCGTCTGGCCCACAGATCGGTTAAGTGTCGCAGACCGTGGCCTGCGCGAGGGCATCTTGTATTCGCAGATGTCTGCGGACGGCGTTTTGGAAGGCGGACCATTCTGATGACGGACACAGGCGGCAAGAAGGGCGGGCGAGTGCGCAAAAGCTCGGGCCGGGGGCAACGGGATTTGACCGTGAAGGTAAAAACCGCCCGCGGGCGGCGCAACAGCTCGACCCGATGGTTGCAGCGGCAGTTGAACGATCCTTACGTCGCGCGTGCCAAGGCCGAAGGCTATCGCGGGCGCGCGGCCTACAAGATCATGGAATTGGACGACAAGTTCCGGTTTCTGGTGAATGGGGCGCGGGTGGTCGATCTGGGCTGTGCGCCGGGAGGTTGGGCACAGGTCGCCGTGCCGCGCATAAATGCGCTTGGCGAAAAAAGCGGCAAAAAGGTCGGCACCTTCCTGGGCATCGACCTGCAAGAGGTTGAACCGCTGGCCGGGGCCACATTCCACCAGCTTGACTTCATGGAAGACGATGCGGATTTGGTGGTGAAAGAGCTTCTGGGCGGCAAGGCGGATGTGGTCATGTCCGACATGGCGGCCTCCAGTTCGGGCCACAAACAGACCGACCATTTGCGGATCATCGCTTTATGCGAAGCTGCGGCCTATTTTGCCTTCGACGTGCTGGACGAGGGCGGCACTTTTCTTGCCAAGGTGCTTGCGGGCGGCGCCGAAGGAGAGTTGCAGAAGCTGCTCAAGCTGAAATTCGAGAAGGTGGTGAATGTGAAGCCGCCGTCCAGCCGGTCGGACAGTTCCGAAAAATTCGTGGTCGCGATGGGCTTCAAGGGCTGATTGACCGCCGCGGTGGGTGGGGCAGGGCGTCGAATGCGTGCCTTGGCCCGTCGCCTTTTGGATGGTTCTTCGTGATCTGTCCTGCAAACTTAGACAATACCACAGACACGCGCGAATCCCGTGATTCATCCACCGGTCATCGCGCATCGCAGAGAGGCAACCAAATGAGAGCGCAACCCAAAGCAAGCCATTTCATCGGCGGCGTGTATGTCGAAGACAAGGACGGCGCTCCGATTGACGTGATCTTTTCGGCAACCGGCGAGGTGATCGCCCAGCTTCATGCCGCGACCCCTGCAATTATCGACAAGGCTTTGGACGCTGCGAAAGCGGCGCAAATGGAATGGGCAGCGATGACCGGAACCGAACGGGGCCGGATCCTGCGTCGCGCCGCCGACATCATGCGCGACCGCAACCATGACCTGTCGGTTCTGGAAACGCTGGACACCGGCAAACCCTATCAGGAAACCAGCGTGGCGGACGCGACCTCCGGCGCTGATGCGTTGGAGTATTTCGGCGGGCTGGCGGGTAGTTTGACTGGCGAACATATCCCGCTTGCCAATGGAGATTTCGTCTATACCCGCCGCGAAGCTTTGGGTGTTTGCGTCGGGATCGGTGCATGGAACTATCCCACCCAGATTGCCTGTTGGAAAGCCGCACCTGCGCTGGCCTGCGGCAACACTTCGGTGTTCAAACCGTCCGAGATGACGCCACTTTCGGCGCTGAAAGTGGCGGAAATCCTGATAGAGGCCGGTGCGCCCGCCGGTGTGTTCAATGTCGTGCAAGGCTATGGCGAGGTTGGTGCCGCCCTCGTGACTGATCCGCGCGTGGCCAAGGTGTCGCTGACAGGGTCCGTGCCGACGGGCAAGAAGGTCTATGCCGCCGCTGCTGCCGAAATGAAGCATGTCACCATGGAATTGGGCGGTAAATCCCCGATGATCGTCTTTGACGATGCCAATGTGGAAAACGCTGTATCGGGCGCAATTCTGGGCAATTTCTATTCGTCCGGGCAGGTCTGTTCGAACGGCACGCGTGTTTTTGTGCAGAAAGGCATCAAAGAGGCATTTCTGACCCGTTTGACCGAACGACTGGAGGGCGCCGTCATTGGCGACCCGCTGGACCCGACCACCAGCTTCGGTCCGATGATCAGCGAAGGGCAGTTGAACATCGTCATGAACTATATCGAGAAGGGCAAGGAAGAAGGTGCGCGGCTGGTCCATGGCGGCGAGCGGATCAAGGGCGATGGCTTTTTCCTGAAACCCACCGTCTTCGCCGATGTGACCGACGATATGACCATCGCACGCGAAGAGATTTTCGGTCCGGTCATGTCGGTGCTCGATTTCGACACCGAAGAAGAGGTTATGGCCCGTGCCAATGATACCGAATTTGGCTTGGCCGCCGGGGTCTTTACCAATGACCTGACTCGCGCGCACCGCGTCGTGGCCGGGTTCGAGGCCGGCACGTGCTATATCAACACGTATAACGACGCGCCGGTGGAAGCGCCGTTTGGCGGCACCAAAGCCTCGGGTGTGGGGCGTGAAAACTCGAAAGCGGCGATCGAGCATTACTCCGAGCTGAAAACCGTCTATGTGCGATTGAGCGAACTGGAAGCGCCGTTCTGATCGGGTGATCCCGTCACCGGCGGCTGGCAAACAGCGATGGGTCGGACAGTGGAAGATAATAACCGGTGGCCGAGATGAACACGGTCTTCCCGTCCCACGCACCATCGGGCAGGTCAAACTGAACCTCGGCGCGTTCGCCATAGCCAAGGATCAGGTTTTCCCCATCCTGAGCGGACAATTCTGTTGGCCATACGGCAGGGTAGGTTTCTTCGACGCCCTCATCATCTTGCAGGATCAGGGTGATCTGGTCGATATGGGCAAGTTCATGTTCTTTCTCGCGAATTTCCAGACGCCCGTCGAATTGGCCAAGCTTCAACCGGTCGGTGCGTTTCTTGTTGGGAGATGTCGCACCCAACAAGAAATGGTTTTCTTCGATCCAGATGTCACCGTCTTCCTGATAGGTATAGATATAGGGACAACTGCCAATGCCCCCTCCGGCAAACAGGATGAAGTTGTTCGGGTCGTGCTGGCGGAAATCATATTTGATGCCATCCACTTCGACTGCCTGAATGGCCCATGCGGGACCGTATTCGAACCGCTCTACCAATTCAGGAATGCGCCCTTTGGGCAAGTCGGACGGGGGCAGGGCAAACAGCACGTTTGAACGCTCGTTCGGATGAACGAATGCAATCGGATTGGTCGCCGAGGTCGCAGCTTCGTCCCGGATCGCTTCGCTCGCTGCATAATTGTCACGATAGCTCGATGTGATCCAATCAAAAAACTCCGGCAACAAAGGCATTTCGATGCGAACCGGAATGACCAGCTTTTCCCCCGGCGCCAGCATTCCCGGCGGCCACAACCGCTTTTCCACAGGGCGCGCCGCGGCCAGAAGGGCCTGTGTGTCGTCATGGCGTCGCAAGGTCATCTGATTGGTTTCGGCGATGCTGAAGGCGCCCACATCCATCGGCGTGTCGCCAACGTTTTCCAGGACTGCCACTAGCAGATCGGCACTGCGCGTGTTGGCGGTGAACGACCAGCCGTAATGGATCCCGGGTTCACCCATCACAATGGCATAATTGTCGGGCAAGCCGTTTCGTGCAAGGTATCGCAGCGCATCAAGGGAGGTGTGCTGAATGCGGCGTCCCGCAGAATATCCCGCGCCTGCATTGGCAAACAGCCCGCGTTCGGACCGTTGACGAAGGTCACTTGTGCTGCGCGCGTCATTGGAAATATCAAGCGCTCGACCCAGATAGGCATCATAACGGGTTTCATAATCCTCCAGGTCCGCCAGAGTCAGGGATCGCCACAGGGTGGGCGCGGTCATTTTCGATCCGGGTTCGACCCATTCCGCCGGCCCGGATGACGTGCCCCAAAAGGTCTGATAGCCCGCCGGGATTGCATATTGTTGAAACAGGGATCGGGCAGCATCCAGATCGGGGACGAAAAGCTCTCCGGGACCGAAGACCCGCCAGCCTTCGTTTGCCTTCAAATCCGGCATTGCGCCCGCATCGCTTTGAAACACCTTGATGTCAGCGTTCACCTCTTGCGCGTAGTCGGCAAGCCCCATGCTGAAGTCGCCACCTTCGAACCCCACATTGCCAGACAGATAGCTGCCCCCGATTTCCTGACCGAATTTATCGGTAAGATTGCGGATTTCGGAATGGACGGCGTTGTTGACGATGGCCTGCTGGCCGCCCAGATACTTCTCCCATTCAGGTGACAGCTTGCCGTTGATCAGAAAGCTCTGCCCGATGCCACCCAACCGGTAGTAGACCACACGGAACCGGGGTTTCTGGTCGCGGTCCTTGTAGCATACGACCGTCACATCGCCGCCGACATCCTGAATGACCGGACTGCAATCCCCATAGGTCGTGATGTCCTGAGCATGCGCGGCAAAGGGCAGGGCGGTCAGCGCCGCGATCCATGCCGCGCGCCCGATCATTGGCCGCCCGTGATGGAGACGTCGCCATCTACGTCCTGAACGATCGGGCTGTTGTCACCGCTTGTGGTCACGTCGCCGCCGGTGTCGATCTTTTGCGTCGTCGTCGATGGTCTAGGGGTGTCCGAGGCGAACAGACCCGCCTTGTCGGCCGCGGCAAGCAAGGTTGCAACGGCTGTCACAACGGCGGCAATGCCCGTCAGAATGCCGGGAATTGTCTTCCAGAACGACTTCTCTTCAGGTTTTTTCCTGCCGTCTTGCTGTGGTTTCTGGTCTGTCATCGGGGTTGGATATACGCGATCCGTTAGCTTAAAATACGATAAAGCCCGACTTCGAACAACCATGAGTTTACCCGCATGTTTGGTGCGGGCAAAGCGGGCTTGCCTGTGGCCCTTCCCATGGACCCCATGCATAAAGGGCACATTCTTGTCCGACGTGTCGAAAGATTGCTTGAAGGCTTTCTTTTCGCAGCGGCCAATCAGACATCTTTCGGGATGGCGACTTGCGACGAATGTAGGTGACGTTTTCTGATGACGTAAATTGTCGCTGTGCCGACACCCCATTAAACCATGCTTCATGCTTGGTGATGAACGTAAAGTCTGAATAACAATTTAAAACAAGCGGTAAAGGGGTAGTGGCGGAGAGACAGGGATTCGAACCCTGGGTAGGCTTGCACCCACAACGGTTTTCGAGACCGCCCCGTTCGACCACTCCGGCACCTCTCCGCGGGGGTCTTGCGGGGGGCATAATTCGCTCGCGCGGCATGTGCAAGCCATTTTTTTTTGAACAATTCATTGCCGACCGGCGGTTTCGTGATCGAGCAGAGCTTGGCACCCGAACTGTGTGGGGCTAGGTTATGGGGAACCAAACCAATCAAAAGGGCAATTGTTCCAATGAGACTTAACAGATTGGCACCGTTATTTGCCTTTGTGCTCTTGATTTTAGGGGGTGCGACTGCGGCGCAGGCGGCGGAAGAACAGGACATTCGCGACTTCCTGAAGGTCACGGGCTTTGACGTTGCGATTGCCTCGATCCAGCAGGGCGCGATGGCGGGACCGGCGCTGACCGGCGAGGATCCCGATGTGTTTGGCCGCCAATGGGTCAAACTGGCCGAGGAGGTTTTCAACCCTGACGAGATGATCTCGGAGGCGGTCGAAATGCTGGGCGCCGTCATGCCGGACGAGCTTCTGGATCACGGTGCGGCCTTCTATGGTAGTCCGCTTGGCCAGCGTTTGGTCGAGGTGGAAAATGAAAGCCACATGGCGGATGACACCGTGAAATATGCCGAAGGAGAGCGGCTGACCGGCGAATTGCTTGAACAAGACAGTATCCGCATTGATCTGTTTCGCGAAATGGGCACGGCGATTGGATCGACGGAAACCGCGATCAGGTCGATCGTGGAAATTCAAGTCCGGTATTTGATGGCGGCTGTGGCGGCGGGGGCCAGCGACTTTGACATCTCGGAGGAAGATCTGCGCCTGATGTTGATGGCGCAGGCGGGTGAGATGCGCAAGAACATCGAGGTCAACAGCCTTGTCGCGAATGCCTATGCCTATCGTGATCTGACCGATGAAGAACTGATCGATTATCTCGCCGCGCTTCAGGATCCGAAGATGGGCCAGGTCTACGAGATCTTGAACGCGGTTCAGTATCAGATCATGGCCGAGCGGTATGAGACACTGGCCAGCCGTTTGGTCGATCTGCGCCCCGAGCAGGAACTGTGATGCCCATTCGACTGCGACATACATTTGGCGTCGCAGCGATGCTTTTCGCACTGACGGTGTCTGGTGTGGCAACCAGTGCCTGGGCTGTGCCGCGTGATGTGACACCTGTGGGGCAGAACGAGACGCAGACTTACGACAAGCTCTGGTCGCTTCTGCGATTGAACGAACTGCTGGACATCATGCATGAGGAAGGGGCCAGTATGGCGCTGGAGGCCGATGTTGATTTGCTGGGCCATCCGGGTGGCGATCCGTGGCGTCGTCGGGTGCAGGCGATATATGATGTTGACCGCCTGAAGTCCGAAGCCGAGACTGCAATGAAAGCAGCGCTGGATGCCGCGCATCTGGATGCGCTATGTGATTTCTATGAAACGGATGACGTGCAGAGCGTTGTCGATCTTGAAATCACCGCCCGTCGTGCCTTTCTGGATGCCGATGTTGAAGATCGTGCTCGTCGCGCGTGGCTGAGCGGACGCATCCTGACGACGCATGAAGAGGCCATTCTGCGGTTTGTCGAGGTCAATGACCTGGTTGAACGCAACGTGATGGGCGCGCTGAATTCAAACTATGCATTCTTGCGGGCGATGACCGACGCCCATCCGGTTGCAGACGAAAAGCTGACCGAACAGGAAATCCTGTTCGAGGTCTGGTCGCAAGAGAAGGAAATCCGGCGCGACACTTCGGAATGGTTGTTTGCCTTTCTGTCGATGGCTTATGGTCCGCTGCCGCAGGATGTGCTGGATGACTATGTGGCGTTTTCCGAAACCGAGGCCGGTCACGCGCTGAATCAGGCGATGTTCGAGGCGCTGGATCAAATCTATGTCAGATTGTCCGCCGATCTGGGCCGTGCCGTGGGCGAGCTTGGGGCGCAGCAAGACCTCTAGACCACCGGTGAGTGGAAAAAGATGGGGCGGGCGGGGCGCATCTGGTCACTCCTCTGGCACTCCGTCCAACCCTTTCAGGCCGTCGATCATCTCGCTCAGCTGGTTTTCGTATCTACGCCATTTCCCGATGGACGAGCTGTATAACGGTTGCCGCACCTGCGCCAGCGACAGCGTTTTCACGTCACGGTCGGTCTTGTGGAAGTCCAGACAGGCGTCTTCCCACTCCAAATCGCAAAACTCCAACAGCTTTCGCACTTCCCGTTCGGGGTTGGCGACAAGGGCTTCATACTCAAGCTCATAGATACGGTCGGGTGCCATCTCTTGCCACAATGCAAGGTATTGGGTGAACAGGCGATAGGTCTCGACAAGATCCGATTGCGTGTAGGTATAAAGGTGCAGCCCCGTGACAAAGCGGTTCTTGAACATCGACCACAAATTGTCACGCGGATCGCGGCGCAGGGCGACAATCTTGGCATTGGGCAGTGCCAGCCATGCCAGCGGCGCGATCTGATAGGTCGAAATTGTCTTGTCGGTGATCCGCCCCGCCCCCGGAACACGAACATCAATGGCGGCCTGATAGTCGCGGCCCAAGGTCTCGAACTGGTCCGGGGTCATATCGGCAACAGTGCCCCCGTCGCGGTCAGTTCTTGCAACAGACCGAAACACCAACGGGTGCAGGATGCTCAACTCGTCTCCGCCGGTAATGGTCGAATGGCTGGCCAATATCTGCTCTACCAAAGTGGTTCCGGATCGCGGCAAGCCGGTCACGAAGATGGTTTGGTTGTCCTGATAGCCGACCTTGCCAATCTGGCGCTTGTCGAAGCCATCAAGAAACGCTTTCAGCTTGTCGAAATCCCGTTGCGCCTTGGCGCGGTCATAAGGGTGGCGCTTTGCCATGATTTCATTTGCGCGCGACAGATAGTGCCAGGCTTGATCGTCGTCGCCAAGGTCCTCCATGACTTTCAGAAGCCCATAGCCCAAATCCATGCGGCCATCATCGGGCAGGTCGTCACGCAGCCACAGGTTTTTCATTTCGGTGACGACCGGATCATCGGCAGCAAGTTTCTTGCCATGGGCGATCATCCGGTAAATCGCACCGGATCGCACATCGCGCGCCAGGGCATCCCGCAGAACGGTATCAGCGGCCTCCATAGCCCCTTCCTGTTGCAGGATGTTGGCCGCAATGGTGACAACGCGCAGATTGTTCGGATCAGCCTCCAAAGCCGCCTTGATGCGTTCATGGGCAGCATCGGCGTCTCCCGCCAGCTTGCGGGCGACCGCCCCAAGGGCAAGCGTTTCTCCGGTGGGCGGGGCAAGCCGCTCCAGATGATCCAGATCGGCCAACGCAGCGGCAGCGTTTTCCAGAGAGAGATGCGCCTGCGCCCGCGTCATCAGGGCCAGACGGTTGTCCGGATCCTGTTTCAAAAGCCTGTCAAGGCAATCCACCGCTTCGTAGGGCGAACCCAGATCCTGATAGAGCTTGCCAAGGTTGCCCAAAACTATCGGGTTGTGCGGAATCAGCCGTCGGGCATGCAGCAGCAAAGGCTTGGCCTCCTGATGACGACCGGACGCCAAAAGCAATTGCCCCAGTTGTGCGGCGGCCTCGCCGTAATCGGGGTCAATGGTCAAGGCTGATCGAAAGGCGGTTTCCGCCTCCGCGGTGCGGCCCAGACTGGCCAGTGCCGCACCGTGTATGGTCGACAGAATCTCGCTTCCGCCACGCGTGGCGATCAATTGGCGCGCCTGCGCTTCGGCCTCTGCCATCTTGCCGGCATTGATCTGCGCGACCAGCCTGTCGATCTCGGCGGTCGTCACTTTGGTCGACACGCGTGCGGTGCTGGTCTGGACGGCATCCATTGCCTTGGCGATCGCCTTCCGATCGCGCTGTCCCAGATTTGCGGCTTTCAGCTGCGCCTTTGCCTCTTTCCGGGCGGTGTCATCGCCATAGGCGGCGATGGCGGCAGCGTAAGCCTGCCACACTTTCAATTCGGTCGGCGCAAGTTGGGCGGCGCGTGCCAGAAAGTGACTCGCATCCTTTGGACGCCCCGCCTGCATATGAATCTGTCCCATGTGAAAGGGGATCTCGGCGCGTTTCGGGGCGAGCTTCGAAATCTGGGCAAACAGGTCCAGCGCCTCGCGTGGTTTGCCGCCGCGTGCAAGCCCCATGGCGCGATTGAACATGGCAGGGATCTGGTTGGAATTTAGCGGCAGCATCGCAGGCTCCTTGCGCTTTGGTCATAGGCATGAGCAGCGGGCGCACATGCAGGATATTTCCATTCATGGCCTAATATGTCATGCCATGGGTCGCAAGGGTTGTTGCGTGGCAGAGCGGGGTCGTGCGCCGGTGGAGTTTTCACTGGAAACCGGCTTGACTTGCAGGCCGTTTCACCCGATAAGCCGCCACTCCTACCGGGAATTTCCCGAGTGGGGGCGTTTAACATTGCCCATCGGGGCGCGCTGTTCGAGGCAAGTGAAGGGATCAACCCTTCGACAAACACCGGGTTTTCGGGGCCACAGAACGCGGAATATGAAGGAAGATCAAATGTTTGCGGTTATGAAAACCGGCGGCAAGCAGTATAAAGTCCAGGCAGGAGACGTTTTGCGCGTCGAAAAGCTGGCGGCTGCTGCGGGCGAAAAAGTCCAGTTCAACGAGATTCTGATGGTTGGTGCAACCGTCGGCACCCCCACCATTGCCGGTGCTGGTGTGCAGGCCGAAGTCATCGACCAGATCAAAGGCGACAAAGTCATTCACTTCGTGAAGCGTCGTCGTAAACATGGCTCCAAGCGCACCAAGGGCCACCGTCAGCAACTGACGCTCTTGCGCGTGACTGACATCCTGGAGAAGGGTGCAGATAAGTCGGGCGTGAAAGCTGCGATTGGTGCGGGGTCGGTTCCGGGTGGTGCTGCCGCTGCGCCGGCCAAGAAAACCGCGCCGAAAAAGGCTGCCCCGCAGAAAGCCGAGAAGGCCGAGGCCTCTGCGGCTGCTGCTGCGGACGACCTGACAGCAATCACCGGTGTCGGTCCCGCCGCCGCCAAGAAGCTGGCCGACGCTGGCATCACCACCTTCGCCCAACTTGCGGCCGTTGACGTTGACAGCTTTGACGCTGTCAAAGTTAAGCCCGAGTGGGTTGAGCAGGCCAAAACGCTGGCCTAATCTGAGCTAAGGAGAGATAGCATGGCACATAAAAAAGCAGGCGGTTCATCCCGTAACGGCCGCGACTCGGCCGGTCGTCGCCTTGGCGTCAAGAAATTTGGCGGTGAAGTCGTGATTCCCGGAAACATTATTGTGCGTCAGCGCGGCACCAAAATGTGGCCGGGCGCGAATGTTGGAATGGGCAAGGATCACACCATCTTCGCGACGGTTGAAGGCCAGGTCCAATTCCATAAAGGCCTGAAAGGCCGCACCTTTATTTCGGTTCTCCCGGTGGCGGAGGCCGCTGAGTAAGCCGAACCTGACAAGGTTGTGACAAACCAGGGGCCGGCTGTGAATGCCGGCCCCTTTTCTTTTTGTATCAAGCACCTATCTGCCATTCATCGGGATTTCATAATTTGGTCTTATTGCCCCCCATATCCTGCGATATGTCCACCAGGGAGAACTGACCAACCCGGTGCGTTCTGCGCTTTTCAGAGGAGGGAAAGCCATGAAGCATGTTGAGATCACACGCCAACCGCTTATCGAGGCGGACCGCTTTGTGCTTCGCCCCGTTCGACGTTCGGATGCGGGGATGCTGTCCATGTATACGGCGGATGAACGCGTGGCGTCTGGCACACGGTCGATCCCGCATCCCTTGCCACCCGGCACGACCGAGGCATTCATCGAACGGTCGTTGCAAGACGAGCGTAATGAAGATGTCTGGGTGATGGACGCCGCGCAAAACGATGGGCGCGAAGTCCTGGGCGTGATCAGCCTGACCCATTTGGATCGGGCGCAATCTCAACTTGGCTATTGGGTCGCGCCGGGGTTCTGGAACACTGGCATCGCGTCAGAGGCCGTGCAGGCGATTGTTGCGGCCAACCCACAGCACAACACGTCAATCTTTGCCGAGGTTTTTCAGGACAACGCCGCATCAGCCCGTGTTCTGACCCATGCGGGGTTTGAATATATCGGCGACGCCGAAAGCCACTGCGTGGCGCGCAACGCCAATGTGCCGACATGGACTTACATCAACAAGATATCTTAACGCGTTGCTATAATGGATGATTGTCTTATCAGGACGAAGCGGCTGACGCTCCGTCCTTTGACGGCTGCGGATGGTGATCAGGTGGTTGACTTGCTCAACGACTATGAGGTCGCGCGCTGGCTGACCGTCGTCCCGCACCCCTATACACTTGCTGATTTCAACGGGTTTCTGACCCATCTGGCCGACACCTCTCGGCTGGGCGGGTTGGCCATTGAACGGAACAACAGGGTCTCGGGCGTGGTTGGACTGGACCCGACACTTGGCTACTGGTTGGGGCGCGCGCACCAAGGACGCGGCGTGATGATCGAGGCGACGACGGCTCTCTTGGAGTGGGCCTTTGCCAATCTTGAGATCGACCAGGTCAGCTCGGGGTATTTTCGTGACAACATCGCGTCGCGCACGGTGCTGACAACGCTTGGATTTCGCCATACCGGCGTGATCGAACAGGTGCACTGCACCTCTCAAGACATTGATGTTGAACTGATTAAAGTCGAACTAAGTCGCGCAGATTGGCAGTCCCGCCGATGATGACCCGTCTGATCACTGACCGTTTGATGCTGCGCCGCACACAGCCTGCCGATGTCGACGCCTTCCACGCGCTGGTGTCTCACTTTGACGTGGTGCGCATGACCGCCAGTTGGCCCTGGCCCGCAGACCCTGCGTATACGAAATCGCGTTGTGCCCCCTGCGACCCGGCGGTCGGTCTGGCCGGTCCGGTATTTCGCCATGGCCAGCTTGTCGGTGCCATGGGCATCATGTCCCGCGAAGAGAATGGCCCGGAACTGGGTTACATGTTCGCGCCCGCGCATTGGGGCAAAGGATATGCAACCGAAATGGGGGTACAACTCATCGCTTATGTATGGGCGCATTACGATTGGGATGCGATCCGCGCAACGGCGTTTGAAGACAATCCGGCCTCGGTGCGGGTGCTGGACAAGCTGGGCTTCACCGAGACCTGCCCGACAATCGGCAGATGCAGGGCGCGCAATGGCGATGTTCCCCTGCGCAGTTTCACCCTGCCACGCCCCGTCAATCCGTAAGCTGTTTGCGACGCAAACCACCTTGAACTCTTGAGCCTCGGCTCATTTCCCTCTATCGCAAATATCGTAACCAGAAAAGGCGTGCGCCCGATGAAATTCCTCGATCTCGCAAAGGTCTATATCCGTTCGGGTTCCGGCGGCGGGGGCTGCGTGTCGTTTCGGCGCGAGAAATACATCGAATATGGCGGTCCCGATGGTGGGGATGGCGGACGCGGTGGCGATGTTGTCATCGAGGTCGTTGACGGGCTGAACACCCTGATCGACTTTCGCTATCAACAACACTTTTTCGCAGGCAACGGGCGCCCCGGCATGGGGCAACAGCGCACCGGACCGGACGGCGACGATATTGTCCTGCGGGTGCCTGTGGGAACCGAGATCCTGGACGAAGACCAAGAGACCGTGATTGCCGACATGACCGAGGTCGGGCAGCGTTTTGTGCTGGCCAAGGGCGGCAATGGGGGGTTCGGAAACCTGCATTTCACCAGTTCGACCAACCGCGCGCCGCGCCGCGCCAATCCGGGGCAGGAAGGCGTCGAGCGCACGATCTGGCTGCGTCTGAAGCTGATCGCTGATGTGGGGTTGCTGGGCCTGCCGAACGCGGGAAAATCGACATTCCTTGCCGCGACCTCGAACGCGCGGCCCAAGATTGCGGATTATCCCTTCACCACGCTGCACCCCAATCTGGGAGTGGTCGGTGTTGACAACGCCGAATTCGTCGTGGCCGACATTCCCGGCCTGATCGAAGGTGCGTCGGAAGGGCGGGGTCTTGGCGATCTGTTCCTTGGCCATGTCGAACGTTGTTCCGTTTTGCTGCATCTGGTCGATGGCACGTCCGAAGATGTGGTGGCAGACTGGCAAACCATCATCACCGAGATCGAAGCCTATGGCGACATTCTGGGCGGCAAGCCCCGCGTCACCGTTCTGAACAAGATCGACGCGTTGGATGACGAGGAACGCGCAGAAAAGCGCAAGATGCTTGAGGCCGTCGCCGGCCCAGTGATGTTGATGTCCGGTGTCGCTCATGAAGGGACCACCGACGTGCTGCGTGCGTTGCGTAAAGAGATTTCCGAGGACCGCATCCGCCAGAAACCCCGAGAGGAGCAACAGACGTGGCAACCCTGACGAAGGCCAGCCGTATCGTGGTCAAGATCGGCTCGGCGCTTCTGGTCGATGTCGCGACGGGGACATTGAAATCCGATTGGTTGCAGTCTCTGGCCGCCGACGTGGCTGCGCTGAAGGCGCGTGGGGCGGATGTGGTTCTGGTGTCCTCTGGCTCCATCGCCTTGGGGCGCGGGGTGTTGGGGTTGCCCTTGGGCACCTTGTCGCTGGAACAGTCGCAAGCGGCTGCTGCGGTCGGGCAAATCCGGCTGGCGCGAGCCTACGAAACGGCACTCGCCCCCTTGGGTGCGACCACCGCGCAGGTGCTGGTGACGCTGGAGGACAGCGCCGATCGCCGCCGATACCTGAACACACGCGCCACGTTAGAGACGCTTCTGTCGCTGGGCGTTGTGCCCATCGTGAACGAAAATGACACGGTGGCCACGGATGAAATCCGCTTTGGCGACAACGACCGGCTGGCCGCGCAGGTGGCCGTCACGGTTGGGGCCGACCATCTGGTTTTGCTGTCGGATGTGGATGGGTTCTATTCCGGCAACCCCAAGGACGATCCCGCCGCCACGCGCTATGACGTCATCGACGCAATCACGCCCGCGATTGAGGCGATGGCAGGCGACGCGGGCACGGGTCTGTCTAAAGGCGGGATGAAAACCAAGGTGATGGCCGCGAAAACCGCGACCGGGGCAGGGTGTGACATGACGATCACGCTGGGGTCGCGAATGAACCCCTTATCTGCCTTGGCCGAAGGCGCGGCGTCCACCTTGTTCACTGCGCGCACCGACCCGAAAGCAGCGCGGAAACATTGGATTGCGTCGATGAAATCGCGCGGCGCGGTGGTGGTCGATCAGGGGGCCGAACGCGCGCTGCGCTCGGGCAAATCGCTATTGCCTGCCGGGGTGGCCGCGGTGCGGGGTGATTTTCAGCGCGGCGACCCGATCGAAATACATGGGTCCGATGGAACTCATCTGGGCGCTGGCCTAAGCCGCTATACTGCGGACGAAGCGCGGGCGATCAAGGGGCAGCGGTCGGACAAGATCGAGGCCATTCTGGGCTATCCGGGCCGCGCCGCCCTGATCCATCGCGACGACATGGCCCTGTAAGGACAGCGATCAAGAGAACGGAGATCAACCATGAGCGAAGACATCACGTCCATGATGACCGAGATCGGACGCCGCGCGCGCGATGCGGCCAAGGTGCTTGCCTTCGCTCCGGCAAGGGCCAAGGAAAAGGCCCTGCTGGCGGCTGCGGATGCCTGTTGGGACCGGCGGGCCGAAATTACCGATGCCAACCAGAAAGACATGGCGTTTGGTCGCGACAAGGGTCTGTCGCCCGCCATGATGGACCGCTTGATGCTGGACGAAGATCGCATCAAGGGCATGTGCGACGGGTTGCGCGCCGTGGCGAGGCAGAACGATCCGGTGGGCGAGGTGCTTGAGGAATGGGATCGTCCCTCGGGCTTGCATATCAAACGCGTCCGCACGCCATTGGGTGTGATTGGCGTGATTTATGAAAGCCGTCCGAACGTGACCGCGGACGCGGGTGCGCTGTGCCTGAAGGCGGGGAATGCGGTGATCCTGCGTGGCGGGTCCGAGAGTTTTCATTCTGCCGGGCTGATCCATGCCTGTTTGCAAGACGGATTGCGTGCCGCAGGTTTACCTGTGGATGCCATCCAGCGTGTGCCGACCCGAAATCGAGCAGCGGTAAGCGAGATGCTGACAATGACCGATTACATCGACGTGATCGTGCCGCGTGGCGGCAAGGGGTTGGTGGGATTGGTCCAGCGCGAGGCGCGTGTGCCGGTCTTTGCACACCTTGAAGGCATCGTGCATATCTATATCGACAAGGACGCCGACCCGGACAAGACCGCACGGGTGGTGATGAATGCCAAGACCCGACGCACAGGAATTTGTGGCGCGGCCGAGTGCCTGTTGATTCACCGCGATACGGTCATCTTGGGACAGAAGGTGTTGAATGATCTTATGGATGCCGGGGTCGAGGTGCATGCGGGCGACGGGCTGACGGGCACCATCGCTGCCACCGAGGACGATTGGGGCAAGGAATTTTTGGACAGTATCATCGCGGCCCGGATTGTCGACGACGTGGACGGGGCGATTGACCATATCAACCGCTATTCTTCGTCTCATACCGATGCGATCCTGACCGAGAACGACGCGACTGCCGAACGGTTCTTCACCCGGCTGGACAGCGCGATCCTGATGCGCAATGCCTCGACCCAGTTTGCGGACGGAGGCGAGTTCGGCATGGGCGCTGAGATTGGCATCGCCACTGGCAAGATGCACGCGCGCGGGCCGGTGGGTGCGGCGCAACTGACATCGTTCAAGTATCTGGTCGAAGGGGACGGCACGACCCGCGCGTGATATCTCCTAGAACTCCACGCTGATCGAATGTTCTGCTATGGTCACGCCGGCATTGCGACCTTGGCGGGCCAGTTCGGGCCCAACCAGCGCGAAGTGAACCTGCGCCGGGGGCACGTCGGCGTCGCTTTGCAGGGTCGAGACCATGTTCCATAGAACGGTGTCCACTTTCATCTTGTCCGCCTGACCCTGTATCCGCCAGTGTGCACCGTCGCGGCGCACTTCGATCCGACCGCCCCAAGGCATTGCGGTCTCAAAGCACTGAAGGATCAGGAAAGCCAATTTGACCGCGCAGCGCGGTTGGTTTCCGGTGGGGTGCCAGTCTACTTCGATCTTACGACCATCCACGCCGGGCGCAAGAATGGCACGGATTTCGTGTTCTGCGATCAGTTGATCTTCAGATGCAGCACCAAAGGCCACGCGGAAATAGCGAATGCGCAGGTTGGCGTTGGTGACGCTTTCTGCGATCAGCGCCATTTCCGGGCTATCGGCCAAACCGGAAAGCTGCAACAGTTCAACGCCGTTGCCGATCGCGCCCAGAGGGCTGATAAGATCATGGCAGATACGAGAGCCGATAAGGGACGTCAGGTCGCGGTCTTGTTGGGTCATGGAAGATACCTTGAAAGGAAGACGGATGAATTTGGGATCGATGCTGGAACCGGGTATGTTGGTGCGTCATCCGAACCAACCGGACTGGGGCGTAGGGCAAGTGCAATCAAATATCGGCGGCAAGATCACGGTGAATTTTGAGCATGCTGGCAAGCAGGTGATTGTTTCGGATCGCATAGACCTGATCCCGGTTTTTGAACCTCCGCAAGCAACTTAAAGTAAATCATCGGAAAGCAATACAATCATAACGAGCCGCCCACTCAGTTGCAAACCCTAAGCCACCACCATAAAAGCCCAGCAAAGTTAGCAAAACGTTAATAACGATGCCCAAACCCGATTTTGCCCTGCGCCTGGCCCAAGACGAGGCTGACCTGATCGCTGCCCAGCGATTGCGCTATGACGTTTTCGTGGCTGAACTGGGCGGAACGGGCAAGTTGGTCGATCATGACGCGCGGCTGGAACGTGACGCGTTTGACCCCTATTTTGACCACTTGATTCTGTTCGATCAGGCCCGTGAAGGATGCCCTGCCGTGGGCGTCTATCGGTTGCTGAGGGGGGATCGGCTGTCGACGACCGGAAACGGCTTGTCGCGGTTTTATTCCGAAGATGAATATGATCTTACGCCACTACGAACTTCGGGTCGTAAGCTGTTGGAATTAGGGCGTTCCTGCCTTCATCCCGACTATCGTGGCGGCCGCGCGATGATGCTTCTCTGGACCGGGTTGGCCGACTATGTGGCAGAGCACAAGATCGAGCTTCTGTTTGGTGTCGCCTCGTTTCATGGCACGGATATCAACGCATTGGCAGCGCCTTTGTCCTTGCTGCATCACCGCCACTTGGCACCCGAAGCGTTACGGGTCAAAGCTCAACCTGCGCATTTTCAATCCATGAACCTGATCGATGCGGATCATATCGACCGGCCTGCCGCGATGCGGGCGGTGCCATCGTTGATCAAGGCCTATCTTCGGCTGGGTGGCTTTGTTGGGGAAGGGGCCTATGTTGACCATGAGTTCAACACGACGGATGTGTGCCTGATCATGGACACCGAACAGATGAGTGAGAAACACAAGGCAATCTACACCGGAAAGTCCCACAGATGACCGCCCAGTGGCATGGTGAGCCAGAGCCGCATCCCTTCCGTCCGTCTGGTGCAGATTGGCTGCTTATCGTCGCGCGCGGGTTTCCCTTGGCAGTGCTTGTTTTCGGCGGTTTGGTCGTGCTGTTGCTTATCCGACTGATCGAGCGGCCCTTGTGCGGCATCAGGCGACCGATCACACCGCACATCACCCAATTTGTCTGCCGTGTGGCGTTTGTGATCCTTGGCATCCCCTTCAAAGCGATCGGAACTCCCATGCGCGAGAAGGGGGCGGTGGTTGCCAACCATGCGGGCTGGCTTGATATCTTCTCGCTTAACGCCAGGAAGCGCGTCTATTTCGTGTCGAAATCCGAGGTGGCGGGTTGGCCCGGTATCGGCTGGTTGGCGCGCGCAACGGGCACCGTGTTTATCAACCGTGACCGGCGCGAAGCCACAATGCAGATCGAGGTCTTTCGCGAACGCCTCCAGGCCGGCCACAAGTTGCTCTTTTTTCCGGAGGGCACATCCAGCGACTCGCGCCGCGTTCTGCCTTTCAAATCAACGCTTTTCGCCGCGTTCTTTACGCCTGAAATGCGAGATTTCATGTGGGTTCAGCCGGTCACGGTGCGCTATATTGCGCCCCATGGTGCCGATCCGCGTTTTTACGGCTGGTGGGGCGATATGGATTTTGCGCCGCATCTGGTGCAAACGCTTGCCGCGCGTCGGCAGGGCCGGGTTGAAGTGGTCTATCACGCGCCGGTCAAGGTGTCTGACTTTGCCGGTCGGAAAGAACTGGCGGCCTATTGCGAAACCGCCGTTCGAAGCGGATTGGACGATTTGAAGGACCAGGCGACTTAACCGGTCATTGCACCCAAAAGCCGCGCCAGCGTCGCCGATGGGTCGTCCGTGCGCCAGATTTCTTCCCCGATGGCGAAGAAATCGGTGACGGGTGTCAAAGCACGGATGGTGTCTTCGTCCAGCGCGCCTTCAGCCACCACGGGCACTTCGATCATCTTGGACCACCAATCGAACAGGTCCGCCTCGGCCCGGGTGCCATCGCCAAGTGCGGTCGCGCCCACAGGCCCGAAGCTGACGTAATCTGCGCCCACTTCACCAGCCGTCATGCCATCATGGCGCGAGGCACCGCAAAATGCTCCGACAATGGCGTCGTGGCCAAGATCGTCGCGGCTCTTGCGCACCCGGCGCGCGCCATCCCCCAGATGAACCCCATCCAGCCCCAGGCGTTCAACCATCAGAGCGTGGTCCGCGATCACGATCGGCACGTCGCGCGTATGGGCCACTTCGCGGCAAGCGTCGGCGGCGCGCATGATGCGGTCCTCGTCCGTTGTGGCCAGCGATAGCCTCAGACAGGCGGTTTCATGGGCGTCCAGCACGCGGGCGAGCTGATCGGGAAACTGCGACAGCTCAAATTCGGGCGGTGTCACCAGATAAAGCTGGGGAAGTTCGAAAACTGTCTCGGCCATCGCGCGCGGTCCTCTTCGTGGGGTGTTTTGCAGCTTCATAGACGGCTAGAGCGTCTTTGCAAGCCTGACAAGGGGATCGGCGTCACTTCGCAGGCAGCGAGGCGACATATTCCAGCGCCAAGCGAAGCAGGTCGCCGCGCGTGTCATCATCTGCCATTGCGTCCGGACCCGCCTCGATGAAGCCGCCCATGCGTCGGCCCGTGAACGCCATGGGTTCTGCCCCAGGCAGCGCCAGCGCAGCGGCTTCATTTACCTTGCCAACGCGATACATCGCGCCATCCTTGTGCACGCCGCACAGCATGTTGCCATTCAGCATAAAAGCGATCCCGCCGAACATCCGTTTTTCGGACAATCCGTGGGTCGCTGAAAGATCGTCTGTCAAAAGCTCATAGATTCCTTCGTCATATGCCATGCGCGACCTCATGCTTGCCCTGATGCTGCGCTCAGCGTATCACGCGCCCAATCAAAGGGAAGGGTCGGCATTGGCGGATCACATGACGGATAATCTGGGGCCGCAGCCCGAAATCGTGCTGGTGCGTCCGCAGATGGGCGAAAACATCGGGGCAGCGGCGCGCGCGATGCTGAATTTCGGGCTGGAGCGGATGCGCATCATCGCCCCGCGCGACGGTTGGCCGAACCAATCAGCGGTGGCCATGGCGTCTGGTGCGGGCCGGGTGCTGGACGGGGCGGGGGTCTATGACACGCTCGCGGACGGGATCGGCGATTGCGACTATGTTTACGCCACGACAGCGCGTTCGCGCGATTTGGCGAAACCGATCCTCAGCCCTGAACGCGCCATGGCCGAGGCGCGCGCGATGCGGGCAGAGGGCAAGAAGGTGGCGATCCTGTTTGGGCCGGAACGGACCGGGCTTGAGAATGGCGAGGTGGCGCGGGCAAACGCGATCATTTCGGTGCCGGTGAACCCCGGGTTTGCGTCTTTGAACCTTGCGCAATGCGTGCTTCTGACCGCCTATGAATGGCGGCGCCAGACCACCGAGTTTCAGCACGAGGTGATGGAATGGGCAGGCTCTGAGCGCGCACCGTCCATCGAGGTTGAGAAACTGGCGGAGCATTACGAGGCTCGACTGGATGAGGCCGGGTTCTTCTATCCGCCGACCAAGGCGCCGGTCATGAAAACCACGCTGCGCAATATGTGGAGCAGGATGCCCATGACGCGCGCCGATGTGCAGATTTTTCACGGTATCCTGCGCCAATTGTTGCGAGGCAAACAGGGTTGATCAGGTTTTTCGGGTGGCCGCCACCACCCAAATGATCGCCAACACGAGCGCGCCGACCGCGTTCAGGTTCGCCATGGTGACACCAAACAGATCCCATGGGATTTCATCGCAGCGGATCAGCGGCGCATCGTTGATTTTCGACAGCAGGTCATCGACAGACATATCTGCGACACCGCTGCCGGTGCACGAGCTTGGGCCGTCCCACAGCTTGCGTTCAACGCCTGAGTGGAAAAAGCCGATAGCGGATGTCGTTGCTGCCGCCAGCGCGCCAAGCCAGGCAAGCGCTTTCTGCTTTGTCGAAAGTGCCACGCCTCCGATCACGATGGCGGCAGCATGGGGCCAGCGTTGCCACAGGCACAGTTTGCAGGGCGCATAGCCCAAGGCCTGAAAGACGAATGCGCCGCCAAGGATCAGCGCCGAGGAGATGGCTGCGAAGGCGATCAACTGGTTCGCCGTGAAGCGGTCAAGAAATCTCATAGATATTTTACCGTGTAAAATCCGCCGATCAGGATCACGACGAACAGGATGAACATCAGACCCAAACGCCGCTCGATGAAGTCGCGGATCGGCGCGCCGAATTTCCACAAAAGGGCCGCGACAACAAAGAAACGCAAGCCTCTTGCAATCACGCTGGCGACCATGAAAACGCCAAAGTTCAGGCCGGTGGAGCCGGACAGAATGGTAATGACCTTGTAGGGGAACGGTGTCACACCCGCGATCAGCACAGCCCAGGCACCCCATTGGTTATAGGTCTCGGCAAAGTGGCCAAACTCGTTGGTTTTGCCATAGAATTCCAGCACAGGCTGGCCGACGCTTTCAAACAGACCCCACCCGATGAAATAGCCAAACGCCCCGCCGAGGACGGACGCGACCAGCGCGACCGTGGCAATCACGAAAGCGCGCGACGGGCGGGCGATGATCATCGGGATCATCAGGATATCGGGTGGGATCGGAAAGACCGAGCTTTCCAGAAACGCCACAAACGCCAGCCCCCACAACGCGTGGCGCGTGTCTGCCAATCCCATGGTCCAATCGTAAAGACGCCTGATCATCTGCGTGCCTCTTGCTTTTTGCTCACGAACCACGCCCCGTGCGTGACGTCAAGGGACAGGCGGGACATCATGGCTTGATAGAAGTCGAATGGCCGGTAAACTGGCTGTGAAACGATAGTGCAATGGTCCGATGCTTCGGTTGTCGGGTGGGCAAAGGGAGCATCACGATGAAATGGCAAGGCCGGCGCGGAAGTCGGAACATCGAAGATCGACGCCGGGCAGGGGGCGCGGCGCAGGTCGGCGGGCTTGGGCTTTTGGCGGTGTTGGCCATCGGCTATTTCCTGGGTGTTGACGTTACCCCATTCCTGCAAGGCGGCGGAACGCTCGGATCGGGCGGCGGCGGCGAAATCACCGAGGCCGACCGGCAGGAGGGTGAGTTTGTCTCGGTCACACTGGCCGATACCGAAGAAGTTTGGGACGAACTGTTTCGAACTCAAGTTGGGCAGAGTTACAATCCGGTGACGCTGGTGCTTTACAAAGGTGTCACGCAAAGCCCCTGTGGCGGTGCGTCTGGTGCGACCGGACCGTTCTATTGTCCGGGGGATCGCAAGGTTTATCTGGACACCTCGTTTTTCACCACGCTGTCCCGACAGTTGGGCGCAAAGGGGGATTTCGCGGCGGCCTATGTGGTTGCACATGAGGTGGCGCACCATGTGCAGAACGAGTTGGGCATTCTGGGGCAGGCCAATTCCATCCGCGCGCAGGTTGGTGAAGCCGAGGCTAACGCGGTCTCGGTTCGGATCGAGCTTCAGGCAGATTGCTATTCGGGCATCTGGGCACGCGAGGCGCAGGCACGGTTTGGCTCGCTGGAACGTGGCGATGTGGCCGAGGCGATGAACGCCGCTCGTCAGATCGGTGATGATACGCTGCAACGCAGTGCAGGCCGCATACCGATGCCGCACACCTTTACCCATGGCACATCCGAACAGCGCCAGAACTGGTTCCTACGGGGCTATGAGAGTCGCGATATGCGCAGTTGCGATACCTTCTCGGCGGACCAGATCTGAACGGTGATTCTTTTTGGATTGGTTCGGGAATTGAACCGACAGCGTCCAACGTGGATGCACATACGCCAATATTACATGCGTTAAGTAGCGGAAAAATCGTCATGTTTACAAGGTTGTTGCGCATGCAACGAGTTTTGTTTACGAATATTTCAGCGACAGGATCATAAGCAAACCCGACCGTGCAGTCGATAATACTTGCGTGACGGCAAAGAGCCTGTTTTTATCGGTTTGTCTGTAAGGCGGTGGAACCGCCAGTGGCAGACCGGACATAGTTCGCGTTTGGGAGGAAGCGAAATGAAATTCACCATGAAAACTGCTTTTGTTGGCGCTGTAGCACTTGGGCTGACCGCCGGAGCCAGCTTCGCGCAAGAAGTCACGCTGAGATGTCAGCACTTTTTACCGCCGACTGGGTCCACGCCGCTCTATTTCATGACGCCATGGGCCGAAAAGATCGAACAGGAATCCGGTGGTCGGATCAAGGTTGAACTTTATCCGGCCATGCAGCTGGGCGGCAAACCTCAGGCGCTGTATGACCAGATACGCGATGGCGTGATTGATTGTGGGTGGGCGCTGCCCGCCTATACGCCGGGCCGTTTCCCCGAAGCAGAAGCGTTCGAACTGCCCTTCATGACGGGCCGCAACGCCGAAGCCTCCTCCAAGGCGGCGTGGGAGTATTCGGAAAAATACCTGATGGAACGGATGAGCGACGTCAAACTTCTGGCCACCCATGTCCACGGCCCCGGTGTTGTCCACAAGAAGGGTGAACCGGTAAAGGCACTTGAGGATTTTCAAGGGCTGAAACTGCGTGGACCGTCGCGTCAGGCCAATGCGTTGTTTGAAGAACTGGGCGCATCCCCCATCGGCATGCCGCTTCCGACCTTCCCCGAAGCACTGTCCAAGGGCGTTGTGGATGGCGGGGTGATCCCATGGGAAATCGTGCCACCGCTGAAGGTGCACGAACTGGCAGACAGCCACACGGAATTTCCCGGCGATCGCTCGCTTTACAACACGTTCTTCATCTGGGCGATGAACAAGGACACCTATGCCAACCTGCCGGACGACCTGAAAGCGGTGATCGACGCCAACTCGGGACTTGAGACCTCGGGTTGGGCTGGCGCCTCGTTCGACAAGGGCGACGTGATCGGGCGCGAGATTGTGGCGGGCACCGACAACACCATTCACGAGCTTGATCCGGCTCTGGTCGCCGAAATCCGGGCCATTGGCGACAAACAGGTTGAAGCCTGGGCGGCTGACATGACCTCCAAAGGCCTGGATGGTGAAGGCATGGTGGCCTATGCCAAAGAGCTTGTCGCCAAATATGCCGACAACTGATCGACGATAAAAACAGCTCCGGGCAGCGGGTTTGCCCGGAGTTTTTTTTGCGCAAAGGTGGTGCATCGAAAAAGGCACGCCGACCCGACATCAGATAAACAGGGGATAGCTTTGGCAATCGCGAAATCGGCACAGATACGGGTTGGCCGCTGGTTGGAACGCGCAAGTCGTTGGATGGCGTATTCCGGCGGGGCGGTTCTGGTCGCAATTGCACTGACAACGGTGATTTCGATCATCGGGCGGACGCTTTCGGGTTTCGGTCTCATCCCCGTCAAAGGCGACTATGAAATCGTTGAGATGGGATGCGCGATTGCGGTCTTTGCTTTCATGCCATGGTGCCAGTTCAAGCGCGGTCATGTCACGGTCGATATCTTTATTTCCAAACTGTCCGACAGGATGCAGGCGATCCTTGGACTGATCGGGGATCTGTTCCTGACGGGGGCAGCGTTCATCATCCTGTGGCGGCTGTGGTTGGGGTTCGGCGAGAAGTTTCCGTTCGGTTCGGACGGTCTGCGCAATGTCCTTGGCATGGGGGCGAAACCCTTCTTTGCCGAAAGCACTTATGAACTTGAAATACCCCTATGGATCCCTTTCGGTCTGAGCTTGGTTGGCGCGGCATTCTTTATGATTGTCGCGGCCTATTCGGTCTGGCGGTCTTTCAACTGGGTGCTTGATGGCAAGGAGGAACGGGTATGACCGGGATCGAACTGGCGATTGTCGCCTTTGCCCTGATGCTGCTTGCGATCTTTCTGCGCCTGCCCATCGGGTTGGCCATGGGGCTGACCGGGTTTTTCGGCATCTGGTACCTGATGGGGCATCCATCAGTGACGCTGAGCCAGCTCAAGACGCTGTCGTATGACACGTTCTCCAGCTATTCGCTGTCCATCGTGCCGCTGTTTCTGCTGATGGGGCAGTTTGCGACGAAATCCGGCATGTCCGGCGCATTGTTCGAGGCTGCAAGCGATTGGCTTGGCCACCGAAAGGGTGGAGTGGCCATGGCCGCCGTAGGGGCCTGTGCGGGTTTCGGCGCGGTGTGTGGCTCGTCGCTGGCGACGGCCTCTACCATGGGGCAAGTGGCCTTGCCGGAAATGCGAAAACGTGGCTATTCCGACGCCCTGTCCACCGGCGTTCTGGCCGCAGGCGGGACACTTGGGATCCTGATCCCGCCCTCGGTCATTCTGGTCATCTATGCGATCCTGACAGAGCAGAACATCGTAAAAATGTTCATCGCCGCCTTGGTGCCGGGCATCCTCGCCGCGCTTGGATACATGCTGACCGTGGCCGTCATGGTGCGGATCAATCCAGACAGCGCCACCACCGCGGATCGGGTGCCCTATGCGCACCGGTTCCGGACTTTGTTATCGATCTGGCCGGTGGTGGTGATCTTTGGTCTGGTGATGGGCGGTATCGCTGCGGACTGGAACTGGACCAAGACTGGTGTGCAAGCCTTGTTCACCCCAACCGAAGGCGCCGCCGTGGGCGCGGTTGCCACCGGGCTTTACGGTGTGATGACCGGCGGGCTGACCTGGAAGGGGTTTCTGGACAGCATCCTGTCCACTGCGCAATCCACTGCGATGATCTTTTTCATCGTGCTGGGCGCGCAGATCTTCAACTCGTTTCTTGCCTTCACGCAGGCCCCGCAAATGCTGGCCGAATGGGTCACAGGACAGGGATTTTCGCCACTGGTGGTTTTGACACTGATGCTGATCGCCTATCTGGTCTTCGGTTGTGTCATGGACAGCCTGTCGATGATCCTTCTGACCATCCCGATCTTCTATCCGATCATCGAGGTGCTGGATTTCGGTCTGACCCCTGAAGAGGCGGGCATTTGGTTCGGCATCCTTGCCCTGATCGTGGTCGAGGTCGGATTGATTACGCCGCCGGTGGGCATGAACCTGTTCATCATCAACTCGATGGCCCGCGATATACCGATGTCGGCAACCTATCGCGGGGTCGCGCCCTTCGTGCTGTCCGACCTGATCCGCGTTGTGGTTCTGGTCGCCTTTCCGGGCATCACGCTGTGGCTGGTCGGGGTGATGTTCTAGCAGCAATAAAAACGCCGGGGGCAGGGCAAAACCTCGTTGACGTTGCCTCGGCGCTTGGGTAATCCCATCGCAGTGCCCAAGTGGCGGAATGGTAGACGCAGGGGATTCAAAATCCCCCGCCTTCACGGGCGTGAGAGTTCGAGTCTCTCCTTGGGCACCACTCCGAAGTCAGGTAGAACGGTCGTCACGTGGCGCATCCTTGCGCGATGTGTCGTAAGGGATGAAGGTATGGATAAACACGCACAGAAGATTGCCGCTGATCTGTTGCACCTTCGGGGGCAGGTTTTATCAAAAGGCGATCCAGTGGCGCTGCCGCTCGTATCCAGTTCGATGTTTCATCTGCCGGGTGATCCCGAGGGTGCGGCGGCCTATGGGCGCGTGGACAACCCAACCTGGGACGCGCTGGAGCATAGCCTGTCCGTGCTGGAAGACGCGCCCTGCGTTGCGTTCCCGTCGGGCATGGCGGCAATCTCGGCGGCGCTGTTTGCCACTCTGAAGGCCGGGCAAACCCTGTTGATTCCATCGGACGGCTATTACGTCACGCGTCTGTTGTCTGACCGATTTCTGTCGCAGTTCGGTGTGCGCGTGGTTCAGCGGCCCATCCTTGGCTTTGCGGATGGTGGCTTTGATGGCATCGACGTGGCGTTCATCGAAAGCCCCTCCAACCCCGGGCTGGACCTGTGCGACATCCATGCGATCGCAACGGCGGTGCGCAAGGCGGGCGGAACCACCATCGTAGACAACACGACCATGACGCCATTTGGCCAGCGCCCGCTGGATCTGGGGGTGGATATGGTCGTGGCGTCCGATACCAAGGCGCCGGGTGGACATTCCGACCTTTTGATGGGCCATGTTGCCACGCGCAATACGGCGCTGCGCGACGCGGTTCTGGACTGGCGCAAAATGTCCGGCGCCATCCCGGCACCCCATGCGGCGTGGCTGTTGCATCGCGGGCTTGAAACGCTCGACGTGCGGTTCGATCGCATGTGCCAATCGGCGGCAATCATCGCCCCGGCCCTGGCTGATCATCCGGCCATTACTGCGATCCGTTATCCGGGGCTGGCGACCGATCCTGCGCATGCGTTGGCAAAGCGGCAGATGTCGCGGTTTGGATTCCTGATCGGGCTGACGCTGGACACCAAAGACCGGGCCGAGGCCTTCATCACAGGCTGCCGCTATCTTCGTCCCGCCACCTCGTTTGGCGGTCTGCACAGTTCGGCTGAACGACGGGCGCGTTGGGGGGATGATGTGGCCGGCGGGTTTGTGCGGCTGTCCGTTGGTTGTGAACCCGTCGATCAGCTTCTGGCTGACCTGATGACATCATTGGACCGCCTGATGTCCAAATAGGGCCGACAATATTGCAAGAATCATAGTCACTTCACTGCATAACTCCAGGGTGGTTAAGAGATGTCCACGCCACAACCATAGGTCGTGAATCATGGCGCGAATGCGGCCATATTGCCTGAACTTTACCCGCAAGGATTGAAAACACACTGATTTTCAAAGGTTTTCTTCATAATTTGGGCGCAAATTGCTAATATGTTCGTATCGCCGGGGGTTATCCGGCTTGTTTTCAGGGGTATTTGAGTTGAGCTTGCGTGATATCCGAGTGCAGGAGACCATCCCGATCCATTGGACGGGCTTTTCATCGACATCGCCAGTGAATGACCCAATGCGGGGGCGCCACTCCCGCAGGGGCATCGCGTCGTCTGGACTGTCGGCCAATACGCGGGTCGAAACGTTGCGCGGCCCTGTGATTGCGCGTGAATTGCAGATCGGGGATCAGGTGAAGACCTATGGTGGTGGTTTCTCGACCCTGCGTTGGGTTGGCACATCACGCGTGGCCGATGAGGCGAGTGTACCGATGCGCCGCACGTCATTTGATGGTCATGAAAGCTCAACGCTTGTGACATCGGACCAATTGGTTCTTGTATCGCATTATCAGACCGAAATTTTGTTTGGGGCCAATGAAGTGTTGTGCCCGGCCATCCATCTTGCCGACATTGGCATGTTCTCACCAGATCCGACCGTGAACCCCATATTCGTGCATCTGCTGTTTGACACCTATGAGCTTGTGAAATGCGGTGATGACTGGTTGGAAAGCCTGCGGCCGAATATGGATCAAATCGTCGCCGAAGACGCCAAGACAGCGCAGGAAATCCTGTCGCATCTTCCCAAACTGGTCAGCCAACAGGGCCGCGCGGCCTATGTGCGCACAAGACCCGTCCTGGATGAGCGCGAGGTTGCCTTGCTGTTTGGCTAGAACACGCGAACCGGCGCAATCAGGGCTGCGCGGTCCGCGTCAACCACAATTGCCAATCTTCGCCCGTATCAATGTCGAAGGCAGCGTGATCGTCCGGAAGGGGAACAATCCGGGTTGGCACGTCCTTTAGGGTGTTTTGTGCGCCTTGATCCCCTTGAAGAACATCAAGTTTGCTCAGAAACCGTGCGGGAACAAGCACCGGATGGCCGGGGGTAAGGTTCTGCGTTCCACCTCGCAAGATGCAATCTGGACCGAAGGCCGCACAGACCTGGTTTATGTCCTGAGTTGTCAGGGCTGGCATATCGGCCAGCATGATCAACACTCCATCCAGATCAAGGGGCAACATCCCTATCGCATCCGACAGACTGTGGCCCATGCCAAGGCTGGCATTCGGGCAGAAAAGGGGCGTGGCTTTTGTCGCGCGAACAATTTTCAGCCGGTCGGTGTCTTGGTCGGGCAGGGCGACAAATACAGGACGTCCGGTGGCAAGTGCGGTGTCGATCCGGTCGGCCAGCAAGGGCGCACCGTCACGACCCCGCAGCAACAGCTTGTCCCGCCCCATCCGCCGCGACTGGCCTGCGGCCATGATCAAGACTGCAAGGGACGTGGCTTGGGACATGCCGGTGCTACCTCTCGGGGATCAGCCCCCTTGGGCTGAACCGCAACACCAAAAGCAAGATGATCCCCATAGAAAACAGGCGCATGTGGGCCGCGGAATCCAGAAGATGCGTTTTCAAGGGCGATCCGTCCGTCATGCCGGAGGTGACAATCGACATGAGCCAATTGCCGATCGGCTCAACCTGAATCCAGAAAAACCAGATGACGAAAGCCCCCAGCACAGACCCAAGGTTGTTGCCCGATCCTCCCACGATCACCATCACCCAGATCAGGAAAGTATAGCGGAGCGGTTGATACGTGCCCGGCGTCAACTGCCCGTCCAGCGTGGTCATCATGGCACCCGCCAGTCCGCACAAGGCTGACCCGAGCACGAAAATTTGCAAATGGCGGTGGGTCACGTCCTTGCCCATCGCCCTTGCTGCGACCTCGTTGTCGCGAATGGCGCGCATCATGCGACCCCAAGGCGATTTCAGGGACAATTGCGCCAAGATCACCAGCACCACCAACACAATTGTGAACAGCAGCGAATAGGACAGCTTCACCGCCAGCGTCGAGGCCGTGGTGACGTTCATACCGATCGCATCGGCCTTTTGGATGAAACTGGTGCTTTGTTGCAAGTCCACCTCATACGGCACGGGGCGGGGCAGTCCGATCACGTTTTTCACACCACGGCCAAGCCAGTCTTCGTTCTTGACGACGGCAAGGATGATCTCGGCGATACCCAGCGTTGCAATGGCAAGGTAATCCGACCGCAAGCCAAGTGCGGTCTTGCCGACCAGCCATGCGGCCCCCGCCGCCAGCAATCCGCCCACCGGCCAAGCCAGCAGGGTCATATATCCATGGCCACGGTAATTGTCTTGACCGCCGGGATTCAACCCGCCCAGATATCCGGTTTGCGCCGGATTGATCGCCTCGACCCCTGCGACGCCCGCATCGAATATCCAGCGGAAGACGACGAAACCGACCACAAGCGTGGCAAACATGACCAGCGCGCGCAAACGCCCTTGCGCCAGGGTCTTGTATTGCCAGACCATCAGCATGATCGTGCCCGCGCCCATGATAAGGCCCGCGACGATCCTGAATCCGCCCGCGCCCCAAGCCCCGGGGGTGGGGGGCATCGCGATCAGGACTGTGGCCAATCCTCCCAAAGCGACAAAGCCCATGATCCCGACATTGAACAGGCCCGCATAACCCCATTGCAAATTCACACCCAACGCCATCACGGCAGAAATCAGCGCCATGTTCAGGATGGTCAGGGAGGAGTTCCAACTGCCCGCAAAGATCCACCAGTCCGTGGAACCTTGCAGAACGAACAGAAGCGCCACCAGCGCAAACAGAAGCGGTGTGCGAAGGGATTGGCTCATACCGATTGCCCCTTGAATAGACCCGTGGGTTTGAACAGCAACACGATGATCAGAATGACAAAGCTGACCGCGAATTTGTAGTCGGTGGACATCAACTGCACGAGGCTGGACGGCTCAAGACTTTCGGGCAGCACATAGGTCGCGACCTTCTTCCACGCATAGGTCACTGCGACCTCGGAAAAGGCGATGACGAAGCCGCCCGCGATGGCCCCCAGCGGGTTGCCCAGCCCACCGACAATGGCCGAGGCGAAGATCGGCAGCAGAAGCTGGAAATAGGTGAACGGCTTGAAGGTCTTGTCCAGACCGTAAAGCACGCCTGCGATGGTGATCAGACCGGCCACGATGATCCATGTGATCATCACGACGCGTTCGGGATTGATACCGGACAGCAGCGCCAGATCCTCGTTGTCGGAAAAGGCGCGCATGGATTTCCCGGTGCGCGTCTTGTTCAGGAACCAGAACAGCGCGGCGACGACGATGACAGCGGTCACGATGGTCAGGCCCTGGCTGGTCTTGAACGCCAATCCTTCCTCCAGCCCGGTCATGGTCTTGAAGTCGCGCGCGCTGATGATGAAACGTGCGCCGTCACCGAATTGCTGGTCATCGGGACCGATGATGAAGCGCACAACACCGTTCATGATGAACATCACGCCCATCGAGGCCATCACAAACACGATGGGTTTGGCTTTGACCCGGCGATAGAACCGATAGACCACGCGGTCGGTGGCCAGCAGCATCAAGGCGGTTCCGACGATACCGAAGGGCAGAGCCAGAAGCGCGGTGGGCAGCGGGTCGATGGACAGGCCCATCGACTGGAACCACCAGGTGACAAGGATCGTCACCATCGCCCCGAAGGCCATGCTGTCGCCATGCGCAAAGTTCGAGAACCGCAGGATGCCGTAAATCAGCGTGACGCCCAGCGCACCCAGCGCCAGCTGGCTGCCATAGGCCATCGCGGGGATCACGACGAAGTTGAGAAGCGCCACAATGGCGTTCAGAAGATCCATCAGAACTCTCCCTCGCATGTGCCCAGATAGGTGATCGACGTGGGCCCGTCATTGGAGTGGGCAGTAAAGCGCGCAGTGCCGGCATTGCGCGATAACAGGTATTCCGCGCCTTCGCCGGTGGCGAAGACGGTGGTCACGGGCGCGTCATTCTTTACGCCCACGACGGTCAGATCGCCAAAATCCGTGACCAGTTTCGCGTCGTCCAACGCGGCGGTCAGCGAAAAGCTGGTGTCCTGACAGGCCTCGGCTTCATAGCATTCTGTGGTGAAGGTGCAGGTCTGAGCAAGGGCGGGCAGGGCGACAAAGCTGGTCGCGGCGGCCATGCAAATATGTTTCAGCATCCTCATCCCCCCAAGAACGACCGGCGCACTTCGGGGTCCGCCAACAGTTCTTTTCCGGTGCCTGTATGCGCGTTCGCGCCCTGCACCAGAACATAGCCTTTATCCGCAATTTCAAGCGCTTGCCGCGCGTTCTGTTCCACCATCAAGATCGAGATGCCAGTGCGCGCCACTTCGATGATCCGGTCAAACAGCTCGTCCATCACGATGGGGCTGACGCCGGCGGTGGGCTCGTCCAGCATCAGAACTTTCGGTTTGGTCATCAGAGCGCGCCCCACGGCAACCTGCTGTCGCTGGCCCCCCGACAACTCGCCCGCGGCCTGGTTGCGCTTCTCATAAAGGATCGGGAACAACTCATAGACCTGCGCCATGGTCTGGGAAATGTCATCCTCGCGAATGAACGCCCCCATTTCGAGGTTTTCCTTAACGGTCATTGACGTGAAAATATTCTGGGTTTGCGGCACGAAGCCCATGCCCTTATGGACACGCGCCTGCGGGGACAGGTCGGTGATATCCTCGCCATCCAGCCGGACCGAGCCTTGCCGCAAGTTCAGCATCCCGAACACGGCTTTCATGCCGGTGGATTTGCCCGCGCCATTGGGGCCGACGATCACCGCAATCTGGCCTTTGTCCACGGCGATGGTGCAGTCATGCAGAATGTCGGGGCCGGATTTCCCATAACCGCCGGTCATGCTGTCACCAATCAGAAAGGCATCGCCCGTGTGCATCTGGTGCCCGGTGCCGGTGGCCGGGATCATCGAGCCCTGACCCTTTGGGTTTACGATCGACGCATCCTTGTTGCCGCGATCGTCCTGATAGGGGTTCCCGCTCATGCGCCTACCTTATCCCTGTTTTTCAAACCGGTGCCCAGATAGGCCTCGATCACGTGTTCGTTGGCCTTGATCTCGTCCAGCGTGCCTTGGGCCAGCACCTTGCCTTCGGCCATGCAGATCACCGGGTCGCAAAGGCGGTCGATGAAATCCATGTCGTGTTCAATCACCACGAAAGTATAGCCGCGTTCTTCGTTCAGACGTTTGATGGCGTCGGCAATCGTGTAGAGCAGCGTGCGGTTCACACCCGCGCCGACCTCGTCCAGGAAAACGATCCTGGCGTCGACCATCATAGTGCGGCCCAGTTCCAGCAGCTTTTTCTGCCCGCCCGAGATTTCGCCCGCGCGCAGGTCGGCGATGTGGGAAATGGTCAGAAACTCAAGCACTTCATCGGCCTTGGCACGCAGGGCGCGTTCTTCATCGGCAATGCGTTTGCGGCCAAACCACGTGTTCCAGAGTTGTTCGCCCGTCTGCCCGCCGGGCACCATCATCAGGTTCTCGCGGCAGGTCATCGAGCCGAACTCATGCGCAATCTGGAACGTGCGCAGAAGCCCCTTGTGAAACAATTCGTGCGGCGGCAATCCGGTGATGTCTTCGCCCGCCATGGTGATCCGGCCCGATGTCGGTTGCAGCACCCCGGCAATCACGTTGAACAAGGTGGTCTTGCCCGCGCCGTTGGGTCCGATCAACCCGGTGATCGAGCGTTCCTCGATCCGCATTGTCGCGCCGTCCACTGCGTGAAAGCCGCCAAAATGCTTGTGAACGTCTTCGATGACGATCATGTCTGTCCCCTCTCGCAACCGGAAGTAGGCCGCCCGCCTTACCAAAACAGCCCGGAAAACATCCGGGCTGTTTCGTTAGGTTTATAAGGTTGTTTAGTGGAACTTAACAGCCTCGATGGCGCCATCTTTGATTTCGATCTCACGATAGCTGCCACCGCTTTCACCGGGGCCGATCAGTTCAACGTCCGAGCCGCCGACATAGTCGATGTCGCCGCCTGCTGCGAGGATCTCAAGACCTTTCGCCAGCTCACCAGGGCCGATGGGTTCGCCGGGGGCGTTGGCCACTTCGGTCACGGCTGCGCTGACGGCAGCGCCGTCGGTAGACCCTGCGGCCTGCATCGCCAGAAGCAGGACAGCGGCGCTGTCATAGCCTTCCTTGGCATAAGGCGACGTGCCGTCGATCCCGCCAGCGGCCAGCATTTCTTCCAGCTTGCCAGCGCCGTCATTTGACGAGCTCGGGTGTTGGCCGAAGCTGCCGTCGATGTCGCTGCCGAACTTCTGGGTCAGGATGTCAGACACCATGCCGTCGGGAAGAACGAATGTGTCAAACGCACCGGTGTCAAGCGAGCCCTGGATGATGCCCGAACCGCCCTGGTCCGAGTATCCCGCCACCACAAGCGCCTGACCGCCAGCAGATGCCAGCGCGCCAACCTCGGCCGAATAGTCGGCTTTGCCTTCTTCGTGGGCGGCGTTGATGGTCACAGTGCCACCGGCTGCTTCAAACGCGGCCGCGAAGCTGTCGGCCAGACCCTTCCCATAGTCGTTGTTGGTATAGGTAAGCGCCACTTCGTTGATGCCACGGCTGGTGATGATATCGGCCATGATCTCGCCCTGACGCGCATCGGACGGGGCCATGCGGAAGAACAGTCCGTTGTCTTCGATGGTCGACAAACCTGGCGACGTGGCTGACGGCGAGATCTGCACGATCCCGTTGGGCAAAGCCACGCTGGTCAGAACCGCACCGGTCGCGCCCGAGCACATTGCGCCGACGATACCGGCGACGCCTTCACCCGTGACCAGACGTTCGGCGGCTGCGGTGGCTGCGGCGGCATCGACGCAGGTTGAATCACCGCGCACGGCCGTCACAGTGGACCCGTTCATGAACAAGCCCGAATCGTTGACTTCTGCGATGGCCATTTCCGCGCCGCCCGCGATGTGGGGCGCCAGCGATTCAAGCGGGCCGGTGAAGCCAAGAAGGACACCCACCTTCACTTCTTCTGCAAAGGCTGCGCCGCTCATCAGTGCGCTGGCGGCGGTTGCCATAAGAATCTTTTTCATACTTTCTCTCCCAGTTGGAAAATATCCGAAGGCGAGCCTAGGCAAGCGTTTCGGAAAAGAAAAGAGCCAAGCGGTGTCGGACGGAAAAAAGCGGCACGTCACGCTTGGCGTTGGGGTCGGGACAGGTCGTAGTAGGTGCTGTCACACCATTCCCCGTTCACCTGCAAGGTGTTTTCGGCATGGCCCGTCACCTGAAACCCAAGCCGACTCAGCAGCCGGGCCGAGGTGATGTTGCGCGGGTCGATTTCGGCAGTGATCCTGTCAATCTGCGGATGCCGGTCCCAGGCGGCGTTCAGGACAGCCCCAAGGGCTTCGTGGGCCAACCCCTGGCCCCAATGATCGGGATGCAGGATGTATCCCAGTTCGGCAATGCGCCAAAGACCGGCCTTGCCAATCACCCGGCCTTGATGCTCGACGACAAATTCAACGCCGGTGGCCGTGTGCGACCGAATCATGTCGTGCAGCACCTGTTGCGTCTGCGCGCGCTGGGTATGGGCGGGATGGCTCCAGTATCGCATGGCCTCAACGTTGCCAAACACCCTGTGCAGGGCATCCAGATCGTCCTGTCGCGGCGCGCGCAGGCACAACCGGTCGGTTCGGATCACGTCGCGACGCGAGTGGCGTGGCTGCCACGTTCACGATAAGGCGTTGTGTCATAATGCGACCGATAGCACTTCGAGAAATGCGACGGGCTTGAAAAGCCACAGGCCAGCGCCACATTGATCACGCTCATATCCGTTTGCATCAACAGATTGCGGGCCTTCTGAAGCCGCAACTCCATGTAATACCGCTTGGGCGAACGGTTCAGATAGCGCCGGAACAACCGTTCAAGCTGTCGTGTCGACATGCCCACGTCGGCAGCAAGGATTGACGGCGAAATAGGCTCTTCGATATTGGCTTCCATCTTCTGGATCACATCGCTGAGCTTGGGATGGCGCACACCGATCCGTGTGGGCACCGACAGGCGCTGGGTGTCGCGGTCAGTGCGGATCGAGGTATAGATTTGCTGGTCGGCGACGATATTGGCGATGTCCTCGCCATGTTCATCCGCAATCAGTTTCAGCATCAGGTCAATCGACGAAGTGCCGCCTGCTGCGGTCATGATATTGCCGTCGATCACAAATACGCGTTTTGTCAGATCGACCTCGTCGAAGGCTTCGGCGAAGCTGTCGTGGTTTTCCCAGTGAATGGTCGCGCGTTTGTCGTTCAACAGACCTGCCTTGGCGATCACATGTGCGGCGGTGCACAAGCCTGCGACTTTGACGCCACGGCGCGCTTCACGCCGCAACCAGTTCAAAAGCTTTTGTGAACAATGGGTCTGAACATCCACACCCGAGCAGATGATCACTGTATCGTCGCGCCGAAGCTCGCCCAGATCACTATCCAGATTGAACGACGGCCCGGCAGACGATGTAATGGTCTGTCCGCCTTCGCCCATGATCACCCATTCATAAAGCGTTCGTCCGGCGGCGCGGTTGGCAATGCGCAACGCGTCCACGGCGCCCGCAAAGCTGAGCAGCGTAAACCCTTCGACAAGCACGAAAACAAACCGTTGGGGGGCCGAGCGCGTCGATACGGGTTTTTCAGTCATCCGAGTCACCTTGTGCAGATCGGTCTCTTTGTGTTGCCGGGGACCACATCAGGTTTGAACGGATGCGGCAAGAGCGAAACCGCCGACATTTACACAACCAGTCAGGACTGGCCTTTCAGGACCTTAACGCGACCTATCCCTATTCCATAACGGTAATTGCACGTTAGCGCTGACCGCGCTAGAAGAAGGGCCTTAAACCCGCAGCCGCGGGATCATGACGCAAGACGGAGCAGAGACATGACGGAGTGGGACAAGTCGACCTGGCGCACAAAGCCACGGGTGCAGATGCCTGACTATACCGACGCGGCCAAACTGGCCGAGGTCGAGGCACAGCTTGCGAAGTATCCTCCGCTGGTCTTTGCCGGCGAAGCAATGCGCCTGCGTGCACAGCTCGGTCGCGCCTCGCGCGGTGAGGCGTTTCTGTTGCAGGGCGGGGATTGTGCCGAAAGTTTCTCGGATTTCTCGGCAGATGCGATCCGCGACACGTTCAAAGTGATGCTGCAAATGGCGATGGTGCTGACCTATGGCGCGAAAGTGCCGGTGATCAAGGTTGGCCGGATGGCCGGTCAGTTCGCCAAGCCACGCTCAGCCCCGACCGAGACGGTGGGTGGCGTCGAGCTTCCAAGCTACCGCGGAGACATTATCAACGAATTGGACTTTACCGAAGCCTCGCGCGTTCCTGATCCGCAGAAGATGTTGCAGGCCTATACCCAAGCGGCCGCGACGCTGAATCTGTTGCGTGCCTTTTCAACGGGTGGTCTGGCGGATGTGCATAAGGTGCACAGTTGGACCCTTGGCTTCACCGAAAACGATGAGGCCGAGAAATACCGCGAAATGGCCGAGCGTATTCAGGACACGCTGGACTTCATGCGCGCCGCTGGTGTCGACAGCGACCGGGCCCATACCTTGCAGACCGTGGACTTCTACACCTCGCATGAAGGGTTGTTACTGGAATATGAAGAGGCGCTGACGCGTTTGGATTCCACCACGGGCAAAACCGTTGCGGGGTCCGGCCATATGTTGTGGATCGGGGATCGCACCCGGCAACCCGACGGGGCGCATGTGGAATTCTGCCGCGGGGTCATGAACCCGATTGGTCTGAAATGCGGGCCGACCACGACGGCGGATGACCTGAAGCTGTTGATGGCCAAGCTGAACCCGAACAACGACGCGGGTCGGCTGACCCTGATCGCGCGCTTCGGGGCAGGGAAAGTGTCAGAACACCTGCCGCGCTTGATCCAAACCGTGAAGGAAGAAGGGGCCAACGTCGTGTGGTCCTGCGATCCGATGCATGGCAACACGATAAAATCGGCAACGGGCTACAAGACCCGGCCGTTCGAATCCGTGCTGAAGGAAGTGCAGGAATTCTTCGCCGTCCACAAATCAGAAGGCACCATCCCCGGCGGTGTGCATTTCGAGATGACGGGTGCTGACGTCACCGAATGCACTGGTGGCGTGCGCGCCGTCACGGACGAGGATTTGTCGGACCGCTATCACACAGCCTGCGACCCGCGCCTGAACGCCAGCCAGTCTCTCGAACTGGCATTCCTTGTGGCGGAAGAGCTGTCGTCGATGCGCAGCGAAGACGCGGCGGCCGTCAAAGCCAGCTGATCGCCCGAACACGCGGAAACAAAAGAAAACCCCGGTCCAAACGGCCGGGGTTTGTTTTGTCTGTGATGCCCGCGCGGCGGGGTGCGGTTGTTCAGTCCTGTTTGACAAGCCGCAGATGGCCACCGGGCCGTGCCGGCGCGTTCATGCGCAAGGGCTGCGAGGCTCCATGGAAACTTGCCGCAAGTTCAGCCATGCCCGGCACCGGGATGCCGCTGGTATCCGATGGGCGCATGATATGACCTTCGCCTTTGCGATTTTGTCCAGCCTGCGTCGGCCGGATATCGACGCGCGTCACATCCGGCTTGTCCGATCCCGACGATCGGGAAGTTGGCGCGCCACGGATGTCCCAGTAACCTGGTCGGGCAATGTCGCGCTTTTGCCGCCGCGCCGCATCGCAACTTTTGTGCTCAGGCGTCTGTGCCACCGTCAATGGACGGATGTCCAAGCTGCGAATTGTGAACCGTTGCGGTCCACGGCCAAGTTTTCCATCGACCTGAAACCCGCCAAGAACGCGCGTGACATTGCCGTGGATGTCTTTCAGGGGAAGCAGGATCAATTGCGCGTCCAATTTCTTGTGAAACAGATTGGATTCGCTGCGCAATGTCAGACTGACTTCGGCGGGTGTCGTGAACACGCTTTCCAGCGCTTCTTGCATCTCGTGTCGGGCGTCGGGTGTAAACAACGCGCTTAGAGGCATGCCGCGCACTTCCATCGACAGAACATCACTGACATGCTGACCCGCCAAACGGATGCGGGCATGGCCCGGCGCGATGCGTTCCAGTATCATTGCATATGTCAGGTTTTTTCCAAGACCGCGAGGGTCCACGTCACCGCGTGCGGGCATCAGACGACCATTCCGCAGTGCGTGCCAGTAAGCTTCAATCTGTGCGATGGCAGGAAATTTGATCGTCCGCCGGGCTGACGCCAGCGTGACAACATTACCATCTTTAAGATACTCAATTTTCATCTTCGCGTCCCAGGGTTTGAAACGATTTTAATAAATTTGGTGATAACCAGCGAGCTTGTTCAAATTGTGACCGTTTGTTAACGATTGGAAGGATAATCCTTACCGATGTCTTAATATGTCACATTCCATTCGAAATTGGCATAAAAACTTAGCAAATGGTTAATTCTACATGCCACTATCCATGACGGGCTTTGCCAGCACTGCGACCGAGGATGCCCGGTACAACTGGGTTTGGGACCTGCGGTCGGTAAACGCGCGCGGGTTGGATATCAAAATTCGGGTGCCCGATTGGTTGGGTGGCCTGGAGGAGGTTCTTCGCAAAAGCCTGAAGGCGGCAGTGGCGCGGGGCAGCGTCTCGGTCAGCCTGAAAATCACCCGTCGGGACGAGGCGGGATCGCAATCGATCAACCCCGACGAACTGACGCGCGTGTTGACCCAGTTGACCGCTATTGCCGCCGAAGCCGAAGCGCGCGGTTTGCGGGTCGCGCCGGTGCAACCCACTGATATTGCTGGAATGCGTGGCGTTTTGGAACAACGCGCCATGACAGATGACGACACGGCGCCCTTGCTGGCCAGATTGACAGAAGACATTCCCGCGCTGGTGGATCAGCTTCTTGCGTCGCGGGCACAAGAAGGTGCGGCGTTGGTCCAGGTTTTGTCAGATCAGCTAGACGAGGTGGCCCGGCTTGTCGCGGCGGCCGAGGCCGTGATGGCCGCCCGTCAGGATGCCCAAGTCACCGGGTTGCAAGACGCCCTGTCACGCGTGATGGCCAATACCGACGGGGCCGACCCTGATCGCGTTGCGCAAGAACTTGCCATATTGGCCGTGAAAACCGATGTGCGCGAGGAAATCGACCGGCTGAACGCCCATATCGACGCCGCACGCGGGCATCTGGCTTCGGATCAGCCCGTGGGCCGCAAGCTCGACTTTCTGATGCAGGAATTCAACCGCGAGGCCAACACCTTGTGTTCCAAGGCACAATTCAAGGATCTGACCGCCATTGGCCTTGACCTGAAGCATGTCATCGATCAGATGCGCGAACAGGTTCAGAACGTGGAGTAACGATATGTCCGACAGGCGCGGCCTTCTTATCATCCTGTCTTCGCCCTCGGGCGCGGGCAAATCTACTTTGGCGCGGCGGCTGATGGACTGGGATCCGACGCTCAGCTTCTCGGTCTCGGCTACCACCCGCGCGCCGCGCGAGGGCGAGGTGGACGGGCAGCACTATCACTTCGTGGACGAACCCAAGTTCAAGGACATGGTCATTCAGGGCGAAATGCTGGAACACGCCCACGTCTTTGGCAATTTCTACGGCTCGCCGTCTGAACCCGTGCGCAAGGCAATCGAAACGGGACGTGACGTTCTGTTCGACGTGGACTGGCAGGGCGAGGTGCAGATCCGCAATTCGTCCCTTGCCTCGCATTCGCTATCGATCTTCATCCTGCCGCCCTCGATCAAGGAATTGCGCGCCAGGCTTGAAGGGCGCGGACAGGACGACGCAGCGACAATCGCCAAGCGGATGCAGAAAAGCTGGGACGAGATCAGCCATTGGGGCAGCTATGATTATGTGCTGATCAACGATGATCTGGAAGAAACCGCACAAAGACTGATCACCATTGTCGAGGCTACCCGGCAGCGCCGCAACCAGCAACCGGGATTGTTGAACCATGTCCGTAAGTTGCAAGCCGAATTTGAAGAGGGAAGTGAATGATCTACGAATTGGACGAGGTTTCACCTGACATCGCCAATGACGCGTTCATCGCGCCGGATGCCAACCTGATCGGCAAGGTGCGGATTGGCGCGCGCGCTTCGGTCTGGTTCGGCAGCACCTTGCGCGGCGATAACGAATTGATCGACGTAGGCGCGGGAACAAACGTGCAGGAAAACTGCGTCTTTCACACGGATATGGGCTTCCCCCTGACCATCGGTGAAAACGTCACGGTCGGCCACAAAGTGCTTCTGCACGGCTGCACCATCGGTGACGGCAGCCTGATCGGTATGAACGCCACCGTAATGAACGGCGCTGTGATCGGCAAAAACTGTCTGATCGGGGCAGGGGCGCTGGTGACCGAGGGTAAAGTGATCCCCGACGGGTCCCTGGTGCTGGGTGCACCCGGCAAAGTGGTGCGGGAGCTGGATGCGGCGACGATCGAAGGGCTGGAGGCGTCCGCCGCGCATTATCAGGAGAACGCGGCGCGGTTCTTGACGGGGTTGAAGGCTTTGGGTGCGTAGGTATCCAGTATCTTCTTCGCATCCGAGTGGACACAGGTTTCTGCCGGCTGTTCGGCAAGTTATACTCTTTTGAATGGAGGAAAGCTGAGAATGGCAGATATTTTGACACCCGAAGAGCGTCGGGAACATCTGATCCCAATGGGAGAAGTCGGTTGGGGAGCGGTCTCGGGCCGCGATGCAATTCGAAAGGTTTATATCTTTCGTGATTTTGTGGAGGCTTGGGGCTGGATGTCGCGCGTGGCGATTTGGTGTGAAAAGTGGAACCATCACCCAGAATGGCTCAATGTCTATCGAACTGTCGACGTCACCTTGACGACACATGATGCCGACGGACTAACGAATCTGGATATTAAGCTGGCGAAGAAAATGGACGCACTTGCGGGCGCTTCGACCGCTGCAAGCCATCAATCGGACCTTTCGGAGCCGATTGCCTGTCTGTGTAATCCGGACGCGCCCCGTTGAGAACAAGGCGTTCAGGGGCTGATCGCGCTAAGCTGAATTGGCCCTGCACTTGCATTTCTGAACGGCGGTACCGATCCGCAACGAAGATATGCAGGCAGGCTATGAACACGTTCAAAAAATTGAGCCGCTGAGATCAGCGGCCCAATTGGCATTTTCGATTTGCCTTACGCAACTTTCTCGGCCGCCTCTTTCAGCCAAGCCAGCACGTTTTCTGGCGCGCTTTCGCCGTAGGGGTCTTCGCCGTGGTTGTCGCAGCGGCCGGGTTCTTCGAACCATGCTTCGACCACGCCGTCATTGATGATCGCGGCATAGCGCCACGAGCGGGCACCGAAGCCAAGGTTGTCCTTGTTGACCAGCATGCCCATGCCGCGGGTGAACTCGCCCGAACCGTCGGGGATGACCTTGACGTTCTCAAGCTCCTGGTTGCGGGCCCAGGCGTTCATGACGAAGCTGTCATTGACGGACATGCAATAGATCTCGTCGATGCCTTGTGCGCGGAAATCTTCGGCACCTTTTTCAAAGCCGGGCAGTTGGTAGGTCGAACAGGTGGGCGTGAACGCGCCGGGCAGCGAGAACAGGACGACGCGCTTGCCTTTGAAGTAATCGTCCGAAGTCATGTCCTGCCAACGGAAGGGGTTGGGGCCTTCGATGCTGTCGTCACGGACACGGGTGCGGAAGGTGATGTTGGGAACGCGAACGCCGGTTTGCATGTCAAAATCCTTTTCTTGTCGCCCGCCCGGGGAATCGCGCGGGTTGGGTCGGTGATGTTGTTAGAACGATTCCAGATGGGGCTCAACGAAGATTTTGCAAGTGCAGCATTGGGTCACAGATGACCACTGCCATGCATTCGGCGCGGCGCTTGGTATGCGCCAGGATCATGTCAGCCATGCGGCTTTCAAGGTGACTCGTCAGCAGGATAACGTTATATGTCACACAGCCGACTTTGGCGCGGAGGAATGCCATGCGTGACCTGAAAATCCCGGAAAGCCGCCACCCTGAAAAGGCGCATCGCCCGGACAATGCACAGCCGAAAAAGCCCAGCTGGATCCGTGTGAAAGCGCCCGGCGGCAAAGGCTATGCCGAAACGCACCGGATCATGCGCGAAAACAAGCTGTCCACGGTGTGCGAGGAAGCCGCTTGCCCCAATGCGGGCGAATGCTGGAGCCAGGGCCACGCCACCATGATGATCATGGGCGATATCTGCACGCGCGGCTGCACCTTCTGCAACGTCGCTACGGGACGACCCGACGAACTGGACGCGTTTGAGCCGGGCCGCGTGGCCCATGCGGTGAAAAAGCTGGGGCTGAATCACGTCGTGATCACGTCGGTGGACCGGGACGATTTGAAGGACGGTGGGGCAGACCATTTCGCCCAGACCATCCGCGCCATTCGTCACCAGTCGCCCGACACGACGATCGAGATTCTGACCCCGGATTTCCTGAAATGCGACCCGACCGTTCTGGAAACCGTGGTCGAGGCGCGGCCGGACGTGTTCAACCACAACCTTGAAACCGTGCCCGGTCTTTATCCGCAGGTGCGTCCCGGTGCGCGGTATTTCCATTCGCTGCGCCTGTTGCAGCGGGTGAAAGAGCTTGATCCGTCGATGTTCACCAAATCCGGCATCATGGTGGGGCTTGGCGAAGATCGGCAGGGCGTGTTGCAGGTGATGGACGATATGCGCGCGGCGAGTATTGATTTCCTGACCATCGGGCAGTATCTGCAACCGACCCCGAAACACCACGCGGTAGAGCGGTTCGTGCATCCCGATGAGTTCAAGGATTACGAAACCGCGGCTTACGGCAAGGGGTTCCTGATGGTGTCTTCGACCCCGCTGACGCGATCATCCTACCACGCGGGTGATGACTTCGCGCGGCTGCGCACCGCGCGTGAGGAGCAGCTTGCAAGAAGTTGATTGAAAACAGAATTAAGGTTTGAAGCGGACGCGTTCAATCTGCATCCAATCCGGCATTCCGAACATCTTTTCAATTGCTACAATCAGCAAACTGATTGCGACCACAGCCAAGATCAGCTTTACCCGTTTGGCTGATGGTGGGTTGCGCGCCCATCTTGACATGCGCATGAACCAACGTGGGTTCATGGTTCAGTCTTCATCCAGAAACCGCACCTTGCCGATATGCGGCAGATTGCGGTCGCGCTGTGCGAAGTCGATGCCATAGCCCACCACGAATTCGTCCGGGATGTCAAACCCGATCCAGTCGGCGCAGATGTCGACCTCGCGGCGGGAGGGTTTGTCCAACAGCGCGATGGTCTTCAGTTTGCGCGGGGATTTGGCCTTCAACAGTCCAACGACATGTTTCAGGGTGAAGCCAGTATCGACAATATCCTCGACCACCAGCACGTCACGCCCCGAAATCTCGCCGCGTAAGTCTTTGAGAATGCGCACTTCACGGCTGCTTTCAGTCGAATCTCCGTAGGACGAAGCCTCCAGAAAATCGACTTCGACCGGCAGATCCAATTCCCGGACAACATCGGCGATGAAGACAAAGGATCCGCGCAGCAGCCCCACGACCACCAGCTTGTCGGTGCCCTTGAACTCGTCTTGGATCTCCTGCGCCAGCTCTTCAACCCGTGCCGCAATCTGCTTGGCCGAGATCATCGTGTCGATGACATATGGTCGCTGTGCCATGTCTTCCCCCTTGATTTCCGGTCGTATTCCTAGGACATGTGCGGGCAAGTGAGAAGGGAAAACGTCGTCATGCCGACACATGGTGAAAAACGCGTCCTGCCATATACGGCCGAGCAGATGTATGATCTGGTGGCAGATGTGGGTCGATATCCCGAGTTTCTGCCATGGAATTCCGCCGCGCGTGTGCGTCGTATCACGCCTCAGCCGGATGGGCGCGACCTGATGGACGCCGATCTGGTGATCAGTTTCAAGGTGTTTCGCGAACGTTTTGCCAGCCGGGTCTGGTTGGACAAAGAAGGGCAACGGATCGACACAGAATATTTGGACGGCCCCTTCAAATATTTGAAATCCCATTGGATATTTCATCCGCATCCGGATGGGTGTGAGGTAGAGTTTTTCGTGGACTTCGAATTCAAGAGCGCGATTTTGCAAAAGGTGATCGGGCTTGTGTTCAACGAAGCGATGCACCGGATCGTCGCGGCGTTCGAGACGCGCGCCTCAGCGCTTTACACCCCACAAGGCCAGACCCCGCTCGCCTAGGGGCGCGGTTCTTCGTCAGCTTTGCCGCCGTTTCGGTGCGCTGTCACCACCCTTGGCTTTTGCGATCGCCTTGGCGGCAGCACGGGCCCTGTTTTTCTTGCTGGACGCTTTACCTTTCGGCGGGGGTGGCCCTTTTTTACCGTCGGTCGGGCGTTTACCCTTGGGCTTGTCGCCATCAGGTTTGGGTGCCTTGCGGGGTTTCCGATCCTCGTCCTTCGACTTGGCATAGGGTTTGACCGGACGATCTGCGTCCTTGTCGTCTTTCCACTTGTGCTTGGGGTTGGATTTGCGTTCGGACGGCGCGGCAGTCTTGACCGGCCCTTTGCGGTGCGGCTTCGGGTCCGCCTTGTCAAACTTGCGTGGCTTGCCACGCGGCGCAGGTTTGCCGGTGCGCCCAAGATCCGGGTGGGTGTCCAAACGTTCGACGGCAAATGTTTCGATCGTCATGCCTGCGCCGAGGGTGGAAAGGAACCCGTCGACCTGAGCCTCCTTCACCTCGAAATAGGATTTATCGTCCTGAATGCGAATGGCCCCGATGTCGTTGCGGGTGATATTGCCCGCCTTGCACAGCATCGGCAGCAAGTGGCGCGGATCGGCCCCCTGTTCCCGCCCTTTGGCAAGGGTGAACCAGACGCTTGGCCCAAACGGCTTGCGCTCTTCAGGTTTGGCGTTGGTCGCTGACAGCTCTTCCGGGGCGGCATGGGCCGTGTGGTAAAGCTGAAGATAGGCTGTGGCCAATTGAGCGGGGGTGAATTTCGCCACCAGCTCTTCGGCCAAGGCGGCCTCGTTCGCGGTCGGCTCCTGCGTCCAGACCTCATCTTCCAGAATGCGCTTTTGATCTTCGGCATGAACCTCTTGTGCGGAAGGGGCAGGGCCCCAGTCTGCGGTCAGCTTGGCAAAGCGCAAGAGGCGTTCGGCCTTTTTGCGCGATGCGGGCGGCACAATCAGCGTGCTGACCCCTTTGCGCCCGGCACGCCCGGTGCGGCCCGACCGGTGCAGGAGGGTTTCGTGGTTGTTGGGCAGTTCGGCGTGAATCACCAGATCCAGCTTCGGCAGGTCGATGCCGCGCGCCGCCACGTCGGTTGCCACACAGATCCGTGCCCGACCGTCGCGCATGGATTGCAGCGCGTTTGACCGTTCGTTCTGGGTCAACTCACCAGACAGAGCCACGACGGAAAAGCCACGGTTCGACAGGCGGGTGGCCAACCTGCTGACCATCGCACGGGTGTTGCAGAAGATGATGGCATTGGGAGCTTCAAAGAAGCGCAGCACGTTGATGATCGCGTTTTCACCATCACGGGGGGCCACGGCCATGGCGCGATATTCAATATCGCTGTGCTGACTTTTCTCGGCCACGGTGGTTACACGTTGCGCGTCTTTCTGATAACGCGCGGCAAGGGTCGCGATGCTTTTCGGCACGGTTGCGGAGAACAGCAGGGTTTGGCGATCTTCGGGGGTTTCGTCCAGAATGAACTCAAGATCTTCGCGGAAACCCAGATCGAGCATTTCGTCTGCCTCGTCCAGCACCACACTGCATAATGCTGACAGATCAATCGAGCCGCGCATGACGTGGTCGCGCAAACGCCCCGGCGTGGCGACGACGATATGCGCGCCACGGGCCAAGGCGCGACGTTCATCGCGCATATCCATCCCGCCCACGCAGGACGCCACAACCGCTCCGGTCTTGGCAAACAGCCAGTTCAGCTCGCGTTTGACCTGCATGGCCAGTTCGCGCGTCGGGGCGATCACCAGACCCAGCGGGCTTGCGGCCGGTCCGAACTGATCGTCCTCTCCCAACAGAACCGGTGCGATGGACAGGCCGAAGCCTACGGTTTTTCCCGATCCGGTTTGTGCCGACACCAGCAGGTCCGCGCCTTCCAGCGCGGGGTCGGACACGGCGGTCTGGACCGGTGTCAGTGTGTCATATCCGCGCTCGGCAAGCGCGTCAGAGATAAGCTGTTTCACGGGCGATCAATTCTGTTCTGTTGGGCAGGGCAAGATGGGCGATGATGTGCTGTGGCCCTGCGGTATTGGATGCGAAAGCGGGCTGATAGCCTGTCCGCCCGCGAATGTATAGCGCAATAACGCGTCAGTCGGGGTCCGATAGCGGGTGATGGGTCAGAACAAGGTCTTTCAGACGTTCTTCCAACACATGGGTATAGATCTCGGTGGTGGAGATGTCGGCATGGCCCAGAAGGGTTTGGATCGAGCGCAGGTCAGCGCCATGGGCCAGCAGATGCGTGGCGAAGGCATGGCGCAGGCGATGGGGCGTTACCGCCGAGGGCGCGACGCCGGCGGCCACGGCAATTTCTTTGATCAGCCCATAGAAACGATGCCGGGTCAGATGGCCGCTTTTTCCACCAGACGGAAACAAAAATGGCGACGGCTTCGCGCCGGTTTTTGCGCGCGCCTCCTCCTCGGCCTGATCGCGGGTCGCAAGCCAGACGGCCAGCGCATCGCGGGACGGGGCGGACAGCGGCACCATGCGTTCCTTGCCACCCTTGCCCCTGACCAGCAGCATATGTGGTTCGCCCCGCGCGGCAGCGACGGGCAGCGAGACAAGCTCGCTGACCCGCATACCGGTCGCATAGATCAATTCCATCAGGCAGGTGTTCCGTTGCTTGTCCATCGGGCTGCGACCGTAATCGCGCGCGGTGGTCAATAGCGCGTCAACCTGATCTTCGCTCAGGATCTTCGGCAGGGATTTCGACCGTCCCGGCCCCCGGATCTTGATTGCCGGGTTGTCTTTGCGCCAGCCTTCTTCGTAGGCAAACCGATATAATTGCTTGATGGCAGACAGGCGACGGGCGCGGGTGGATTGGGCCAGTCCCATCGTGTCGCAATCCACCATGAAAGCCTCGATATCGGCGCGGGCAATGTCGGCAAAGCCCATCCCCCTGTCGTCCGCAAATTCGGCAAACCCTTTCAGGTCGCGCCCATAGGCCAAAAGCGTGTTCTCGGACGCGTCAAGTTCGGCCGCCTGTGCGTCCAGAAAGGTCGAAATCCAGCGGGCGTGGTCGGCGTTCATCCGCGCCTCTCAAGGATCAGGAATTCAAGCGCGGCCTGACGGGCAACCTGTTCCAGCCCCACTTGTCGGAAAAAGGCCAGCGCATCGGTCAGCTCATCCAGATCGCCATTGCTGCCCGCAGTGAACAGCTCGATCGCGCGCAAGATGGCTTCGCCCAGTCGATCCTGTTCGACGAGCGAGCGCAGGCGGACCGGCAGGGCGGTGGCCGAGAACCCCTCCAACACCGCGCGGGTGCGATCGTCAATCGGCGACAGGTCAGCGGTTTGACCGCGGGCGATCCCCAAAAGAATCGGGGCAAGCGCGTCGCCTGGGCTTGGTTGTGCGGCCTCGGCCACCTGTTCATATTGCGCCGACAGAAGCCCGAGTCGCAGCGCAATGTCCCCCGCATTTCCCGGCAGATTACGCGTGGCAAGATCGGGGCCGAGCAGCTGCGCAAAGGGGACTTCCAGACCGCTTTCTTCCAGGTGTGGCCACAGGTTCAGAACCGCGCGCGCCGTTTTGTCGTCATCCTGTGCGGCCAGGGCGGTTTCGACGCGCTTCACCGCGCTCATCCGGTCCCAGATGCCGCCGGACGCTGCGGGCTTGCGTTCGGAATACAGCCCCAATAGCTGGTTTTCGGTGACGGCACCCACACGGGCCAATCGTTCACCCGCCTCGGCCCGAGCCTTCCAGCCGATATTTGCGCGCAAGTCGGATTGCGCGAAGGCCAGCGGCAGGGATGCGGTGTTGATATGCAGCCCAATGGCTTCGAACATGCGGAATGTCAGGGGCGAGGGGTGATCAGGTCGGGGCAGGTCGGGTTCACCTTCAAACAGGTCCGGGTCAAGAAACCGCGCGAGCAGAGCATCCTCTTCATCACTGATATATCCCAGCGCCCGTCCAGTTTCCAAGGTCAGCACAGCGGCATCCCAATCGCCGCTTCGTGCAAGACAGAAAACCCGTGCTGGATAGGTGGGACTAAGCTCGGGCGTGGCGCGCAGTGTTGTGCATTGCAAGTCTTCGTTGCCCAGCAGAAGCGCGGTATCGAAGGCACGACGAAAAACGCGGGGATTCACCGAACCGGAACGGGACAGCAATGCCTCGGCCTGGTCCAGTGCACCCAGCGACAACAGCCGGTCGACCCGAGCCAGAAACAGGCGATCTTCGCCCGCGCTGGCCCCTTTGGGAGGATCAAGTTCGGCCAGCATCAGCTTTTGAAGCAGGCTTTGCATCGCCGGCTGTAAATCCAGATCAAGCGCCGCAATGCGGCGTGCAAGATCATCGGGGCGTGACAGACCCCAAAGGTCACGCGGCAACCCTGTCACCACACCGGGTAACAATCCGACCGCATCTAAAACCGGCGTTTCCAACAGTGCCATTGTCACCTCGGCGACAGAGGCTCCGGTGCTTGTGGCCGGTTCATCCAATGCCGGGGGCAGGATAGCGCTCTCGGATGACGGGGGCGGCAGCGCGATACTGTCTGAAAGCCAGTCGATGGCAGACAAGGGACCAGCCCCTTGCGGAGTCTGTGCCGTAGTAGGGGACGCCAAACTGCTTAGAACACACAACAGCGCGCCGCTCAGGTAAGCGGCGCGTCCTGATTGTCCGTCCCGTCGCCGCTCAGCCACCATTCAGCGTCACAGTACTGCTTTGCGGTGCGGTCCTTGGTGCCATGTCGCCAAAGAACGCGAAACCGGTCAGCCCGATAAAGCCAACGATTGCCAAGAAGAATATAAGCTTGATCAAACGGATCAGCATGTCGTTCCACCCATTTTCTGCCTCAAGTGGTGTTTTGTCTGATTTTATATATGGCATTTTCTGTAAGATCACGCCATTCAGGAAAGAAATCCGAATTTGGGCAAGTGGGCGCCGTTTTGCCATTCAAGTTGAAGAAATCCATCGTCATGGTTGGCATGATGGGTGCGGGCAAGACCGCGGTCGGACAGGCGGTGGCCAACCGTCTGCATGTGCCGTTTCTGGACAGTGACGAAGAAATCGTGCGGGCTGCCAACATGTCGATCGCAGAGATTTTCGAACGGGATGGCGAAGAATTCTTTCGCAAGCGCGAATCAGAGGTGATTGGCCGCCTTCTGGACACGGAACGCGCGGTGCTGTCCACGGGTGGTGGCGCATTCATGTCCGAGCAGAATCGGAACATGATCTCGGAGCGGGGTGTGGCGGTGTGGCTGAACGCCGATCTTGATTTGCTATGGTCACGGGTCAAACACAAGGACACCCGCCCCCTGTTGCGCACTGCAAATCCCAAGGTGACCTTGACTGAAATCTATGACACCCGTGTTCCCGTCTATGCTCAGGCCGATCTGTCGGTAGAGGCACAGCGCGATTTTACGATTGCAGATATGGCAAATGCGGTGGTGGCGGCGTTGCTGACACGCCCCGATGTGCTTGAGGAGACCTGATATGACCACGGTTCATGTGCCACTTGGTGATCGCGCTTATGACGTGCGGATCGGACCCGGGCTGTTGTCGCGGGCGGGTGTAGAGATTGCGCCTCTGCTGAACCGGCCAAGGGTCTGGATCGTGACGGAACAGACTGTCGCGGGGCTGCATCTTGCAACGCTTCAGGATGGTCTGTCGGCCGAGGGGATTGACTCGGAAGCCCTGATATTACCGCCTGGCGAGGGAACGAAAAGCTGGCCTTACCTGACACAAACTGTCGAATGGTTATTGGATGAACGGGTCGAGCGTAACGACGTTGTCATCGCTTTTGGTGGCGGCGTTATCGGTGATCTGGTGGGGTTTGCTGCCGCAATCCTTCGCCGTGGCGTGCGCTTTGTGCAATTGCCCACCTCGCTGCTCGCGCAGGTCGACAGTTCGGTCGGGGGCAAGACCGGGATAAATGCGCCGCAAGGTAAGAACCTGATCGGTGCCTTTCATCAACCTTCTCTGGTTCTGGCCGATATCGAGGCGTTGGGGACGCTGAGCCCGCGCGATTTTCTGGCCGGTTACGGCGAGGTCGTGAAATATGGCGGGCTGGGCGACGGCGCGTTCTTCGAATGGCTTGAGGTCAACGGCCCGGCACTGGCCGCGGGCGATATGGAACTGCGTGAAGAGGCCGTGCGCCGATCCGTCCAGATGAAAGCCGACATCGTGGTGCGCGACGAGACCGAGCAGGGGGATCGCGCCCTTCTGAACCTTGGTCACACGTTCGGCCATGCGCTCGAGGCGGCAACGGGTTATTCCGACCGTCTGCTCCATGGTGAAGGCGTCGCCATCGGGTGCGTGTTGGCGTTCGAAACGTCGGCTCGGTTGGGGCTGATCAGTCAGGAAAGCCCGTCGCGATTCCGTCAACATCTGGCGGCGATGGACATGAAAAAGGACCTGTCCGATATTGCAGGCGATCTGCCGGACACAGACGGTTTGATCACACTGATGGGGCAGGACAAGAAGGTCGAGCAGGGCAAGCTGCGGTTCATCCTTGCCCGCGCCATTGGGGATGCTTTCGTGGCCGATGACGTTGATATGGACGTTGTGCGCGCGGTTCTGGATGAGGCGTTGGCCGGACGGGCCTAGGAAAACAGCCGCCCAAAAAGGACGGCTGCTTGTGTCTTTTCAGATGTCATCAGAACGGGATTTCATCGTCGAACCCGCCGCCCGCAGGCGCGGCGCCGGGATCTCCTCCGCCATAGACACCCTGATTGCCATCACCCTGATTGCCGCCCCCTTGGCCACCGCCTTCGCCGCGCCCATCAAGCATGGTCAATGTGCCGTCAAATCCTTGCAGCACCACCTCGGTCGAATAGCGGTCGTTACCGGATTGGTCTTGCCATTTGCGGGTTTGCAGTTTGCCTTCGACGAAAACTTTCGACCCTTTGCGCAAATATTGCTCGCAAATGCGCACCAGACCTTCCTGGAAGATCGCAACCGAATGCCACTCGGTTTTCTCGCGCCGCTCGCCCGTTTGTTTGTCTTTCCAGGTTTCCGACGTGGCGATACGCAGGTTGCACACCTTGCCACCGTTCTGGAATGTGCGCACTTCCGGGTCAGCGCCCAGATTGCCGATGAGCATGACCTTGTTAAGCGAACCCGCCATCCGTCGTCCTTTCGATTCTGTAATTCGACCCCATCGTTACACCATGTGGTGGCGCAGATGAAAACGGAAATCCCGTTGACCTTGCCAGATTGGCCCGTCCAGAACAGCGGGATTTCCAAGCGTGTCAGAGCGCATCTTCGCAAAATGCCGCACCCTCTTCCCCAAAAAGACGAAGTTGCGTATATTGCGCCCGAGGATTTTCAGGGGACAGGCATGTCGCGCAAGAAATTTTTGAAGACATACGGTGCCGTTTTGGGTCTTGTGGCGGGCATCAACTCGATGGGCGAGGCCGCTTTTGCAGAAAACCTGTTCTCAAGCTCGGGCGGTCGGGCGGCTTTTGCCTCGCAGACCCGTGTTCTGGATACGCGCGCGGCCCAGCAATATGCGGCCAGCACGCGCCTGATCCCCAACAAAGATGCCGTGCCGACATATGGCATTCCGTCCTTTAACGGAAAATACAAGGGCGAGTATCTGGCGCTGGCGAAAGCCGCCGCGCTGCGCCACGGCATTCCACAAGACCTGTTCTTGCGACTGGTGCAACAGGAAAGCGGTTGGAACCCGCGCGCGCGCAGCCATGCAGGTGCTATTGGACTGGCACAGCTTATGCCGTTCACCGCGCGCAAGTTGGGGGTCGACCCTCATAACCCCGCCCAGAATCTTGAGGGCGGCGCACGTTATCTGCGCCAGCAATATGATCGGTTCCGGTCGTGGAAATTGGCCCTTGCGGCGTATAATGCCGGGCCGGAAGCGGTGCTGAAATATTCTGGGGTGCCGCCTTACAAAGAAACGCGCGGCTATGTCCGGGCCATTCTGGGCAGTTAGGATAGCCGCTCAGACAGAACGGCCATGCGGTCCGCAATAGGCGCGTTCGACCTTTGCCACCCGTAAACTGTATCGTTCATACCAGCCTTTGATCCCGAGCTTTTGCGCGATCAAATGATCTGATACCTGTTTCCACGCCTGAATGGCGTCTTCATCTGCCCAATACGACACGGTGATCCCATGGCCCGACGCATCGCGGGTGGTTTCAGCCCCCAAAAACCCTTGCTGAGTCCGAGCAAGGTCGAAAATCTTGTCTGCCATTGCCTCGTATCCCGGCGCGGCCTTGGCCAGTTGATTGGTGAAAATCACCGCGTAATAAGGGGGCTTTGGCAGGGGGGCGAAGCGGGATTGGGGCATCTGGACGCGTCCTTGTGAGGATCGCGCCCAGATTAGAGTGGTGGCCTTGTTTATTCTACCCCGGACAATTCTTTCTTGTGCAGCCATTCGGCATGTTTTGGCGCGCGTTTGGTTTGCGACCATTCGTTCAGCATATCCCATTTGACCTCGTCCATCCGGGCCAGCATCGCTTCTTCTTCGGGGTCGGGACAGGCCAGTTCGACGCGGTGCCCGTTGGGATCAAAGAAATAGATCGAATGGAATATCGAATGATCGGTGACGCCGAGGACCTCGACACCTTCTTTCTCAAGATGTTCTTTGAACTCAATCAGTTCGTCGCGGTCTTTTACCTTAAACGCGATGTGCTGCACCCAGATCGGCGTGTTCGGATCGCGCCCCATCTCGGGTTTGGTGGGAAGCTCGAAGAAAGCCAGCACATTGCCGTTCCCGGCGTCAAGAAAGACGTGCATGTACGGGTCGGGCTCATGGGTTGATGGCACATGGTCTTCGGCGATCGCCAGAACGAAGTCCATGTTCAGCATTTTCCCATACCATTCAACGGTTTCCTTCGCGTCCTTGCAGCGATAGGCGACGTGGTGAATCTGTTCGATCTTCATGAGTGTCCTCCTGTTTCGATGTTAACTAACATAAAGTCATTTCATTTGCAACGAATAGGGTGAGCGAAAACCCTGACCCTGATCTGACCAGTTTATGCCGGGGCAAGAGAGAGGGCGTATGCGTAGGTTACGATGATGAAGGCGCTTAGGATCAGGGACCAGATCACGCTGTCGCGCGGCGACCGAAGTGACATGATCCGAATGACATGATCGCCGCTGGGCGTTGTCAGGCGCCGAAACAGCGACCGTTCCTGATCCAACTGGCCTTCGATCAGAATGAAAAATGAGAACACCATGGATGGCAGGTAGACGGTAATGAACATCTCGGCCAACCATGTTTCGGGGCGTGCCAAAAGGCCAATGGCGGCCGTGGCCACAAGACAGGCCGCCAGCGAGACATGCCTGCCTAACCGTAGGGTGCGATTTCGTACATGTGCCAGATGGTCAAGCTTTTGCGCAATCTCTCGATACCCATCTGCGATCAAGGCTCGGCGAAGCAAGTGATAGCGGCGTTTGAAACTGACGGGACTTTGGCGCCTGCACAGGTTCTGGAACGCGTCGGACAGATGCGTATCCTTGTCGGCCAAGGCATGATTCAACCCGATCAAAAGACGTTCCTCTTCCTCTGTCTGGCGTGACACCTGGCCCAGTCCCTCGACCAGAATGACGACGAAAAAGATGCTCAGAATGCTCAGAGCATCGAAATAGAACTCGTTTTCGATGAAAAAAGGAGGCACGAAGTAACACCATGAGCCAGCCGCCAAAACCGTCAGAACAAGCGACTTGAATGCCCTTGACGTGTCGGCGGCGATGGTCAGCAGCAGATTTGAACTCAGGATGAAGGTCAGGCCGATCAACTCGTGCCCCTTCAGGGATTCTCCGGTCCAGAGCGAGAACAGCAAAAGGGAAAAGGCGGGTGTAAAGAACCAGACAAACCCGTCGGATGCGCGTTTCAATTTTAATGTGGCAAAGGAATACAGAACCGAGGACGAAAAGTTCAGCCCGACCACCACAATCATCCATGGCAAGGCTGCCCAGAGGCTGGGCATCGGCACATCAATTTCTGGATTGCTGCCCGAAAGGAACACGAAATAGATCGCGAACAGTGGCAAAGCTGGCAGAAAAAAGAACTGCAAAAGGAAATAACTCAGGACAGGACCGATGTGATGACGGTCGCGCATCAACTTCACCGCGCGCGCCTTGAACGCGACGGACAAGCCCATGGCCACAGCCGAGGCCAGAGCAAGCAAGGCGCCGATCCATGTGCTCGTATCCACACCATCCAGCTTTGAGGGAAGGTCAAGCACCAGCACCACGCCTAGACAAGCGATGCTACCCCAAAGATAATCACTGCCGTTCAACCGGCTGAGTTGATCTCGCAAAAGATACCCCATCGCGATGGCCGACGGAATTGGCCATGTTTCGGCGATGACGATGGCCACCGGCGTATCAAGCGAGGCAAGAGACATCGTAAAAAGAAGCAGGGACAGAATGAAAAAGAAGGCCTGTATCGAGGCCAGCGACAGGATGTTCCGGTCCTTTAGGGACAGAAGGAACCGGCTGCGCCCCCAGGCAGATACCACCACAGGCAATGAAATCGCGACTTTCAGTGCAATCAGGACGACCGGGAAACTTGAAACGAGCTGTGGATCCATTTCCGAAAGGGCGACCGGAATGGCCGCATAGGCCGCAGCGGAAAGAAGGATCAACTCGATCGTCGAAGCGCGTTTGTAATTCATGAAAAAAACACTCGGGTTACAGCGTCAGGGCGACCTTTTGGCAAGTGTTTCAGGCGACACTACCCATGTGTTGCGAATTCGTCAGCCGGGTTAGCCGCCTTTACGAAACGCGGACGGTGTGGTGCCGGTTTGCTTCTGGAATGCGCGAGTGAAATAGGCTGCCGAGGCAAAGCCAAGCGATTTGGCGATGTCCTTGATCGGGATATGCGTTTCGGTCAGCAAACGACGCGCCTCGTAATGGATGCGGTCTTGCAGGATGGCCGAGGCGGGGCGCCCACAGGTTCGGTTGCACACACGGCTCAGATGGGTCGGTGTGACGCCCAGTTCAGCGGCATAGTCGCGCACCGTCTTGTCGGTGTGGAACTCCTGTTCGACGAGCGCGGCGAAAGCGTTCACCAGACGCCCTGTGGCCCCGATTTCCGATTGCTCGACCTTGGTGTCGGCCAGTTGGCGCTCCAGCCACACAGACAGCAGGCCCGCATGGCACATCATGGCGCGGTGGGCCGTATCGCTGTATTTTTCCATCTCGCGTTGCAGGTCATCGACAAGACCGTTCAGAACCATCTGCTTGTCCGCTTCGCGCAGACGCATATGGACAGCCTCGTCCGGCAGGGCCAACGCCTCTTCGCTGCCTTGCGGAAAGACCACGATGGTGCCGTTCACCTGATTGGACATTTCGAAACCGTGCATGGTGCCTGCGGGCAGGAACAAGCAGTTATGCGGACCATAACCGGCGGTCACACCGTTGACGGTGATCCGGCCCTGACCGCGGGTGAACCACAACAGAACCGGCGCGCCATAGGATCGCATGGCCTCGGTGCGCCACCTGCCACCACTGCCCAACCGGGCAAGCGGCAGGACACGGAAGGGCGACGAAAAAGTATCGGATTTGGTCATAGGTTCAGCGTCAGACGTATAATACGGGCAATATCGAGCAACGTATCATGGGTATCCCAAAAACACGTCGCTGTCCCCAGATTTTTTATGCAACAGCGTTATCCACAGCTTGTCCACAGGCTTTGGGCGACAAATGACGGGTTTTCGGCGGATTGATGCAGAAATGATAACGGTCAGCCATCAGCGTGCGGGCAGTGTGTCACGGTCAGGGCAGGGGAATCACCTGCCAGTTGCCCATCCGCTTGCGAAACCATGTCCGTTGCCTTTTGGCATATTGCTGCGATGCGACAATGGCATGGTTGCGGGCGTCTTCCAGCGTCATTTCTCCCTTCAGATGCGCGATCAACTCGACCGCCCCAATGGCTTTGGCGCTGGGGTCTTTGGGGTTCCAGTCGTCAAGGTTGGCGCGCGCCTCGTCCAAAGCGCCTTGTTCAAGCATCAAATCAAAGCGGTGCGCGATGCGGTCCCGCAACCAATCCCGGTCAGTGTGAAACACGAAAGGGCAGGTGTCAGCGAGCGGCAATAACGGTGGCGGCGTGCTGTCTTGCCAACTGGCCAAGCCGCGCCCGGTGGTGCGTTGAACCTCCCATGCGCGGGCCACGCGGGCTGGGTTCTGCTGGTCGATCCGGTCCAGTGTCTCGGCGTCCAGATCGGCCAGAAGGGCGGACAATCCCCCTTCGGCCATCCGCTGTGCGCCTTCGACGCGGATTTCGGGCGGAGTCAAAGGGATGTCGGCCAGCCCCTCGGTCAGGGCAGTCAGGTTCAGCCCCGTCCCGCCAACAATGATCGGGCGAAGCGGGCCTTTCAGGATCGGGGCAACATCGCGCAGCCAATGCCCGGCGGAAAAAGGATAGTTGCGCGGAACATACCCGTAAAGCCGATGCGGCACTTGAGCCTCGTCCGCGATTGACGGGCGCGCGGTCAGCACCCGCCAATTGTCAAAGACCTGAAGGGCATCGGCATTGACGATCACCCCACCAGAGGCTTCCGCGATGGCCATGGCCAAGGCTGATTTTCCTGACGCCGTTGGGCCAGCGATCACAACTGGTCGATCTTTCGGTACGCTTTTGGCGATGGACTTTATGTCAATTCGGGTCTGGGACATGTGGCCTCGTGCACATCTCGCCCCGAAGGGGCTTTTTTGACAGGGGACGCGGATCGCGCATTGAATAATGTGCCTTGATCGGTCATTTTGCGCCAAAACAATCACGACAACCAGAAAGTGGCAACCGATGAGTGATCAGGCCTCAGGGGTTTCGGGCAAAGACGCGTCAGACAGCGACGTCGATATCCCGCAACCGACCTATAAACGCGTCATGTTGAAAATTTCCGGCGAAGCGCTGATGGGGGATCAGGGGTTCGGTCTGAACCCGCCCACCGTTGAGCGCATCGCGCAAGAGGTCAAATCGGTCCATGATATGGGCGTCGAGATCTGCATGGTGATCGGCGGCGGCAATATTTTCCGGGGGCTGCAAGGATCGGCCCAGGGGATGGAGCGGACGACGGCGGATTACATGGGAATGCTCGCCACGGTGATGAACGCGTTGGCAATGCAATCGGCATTGGAAGGTCTGGGGGTCTACACCCGTGTGATCTCGGCCATTCCGATGGATCAGGTGTGCGAGCCGTATATCCGACGCCGCGCGGTGCGCCACCTTGAAAAAGGGCGCGTCTGCATCTTTGCGGCAGGTACTGGAAACCCGTATTTCACCACCGACACAGCCGCGACTTTGCGCGCAAATGAAATGGCTTGCGAGGCGATCTTCAAGGGAACGAAAGTCGATGGGGTCTATGACAAGGACCCGGTCAATAATGCGGATGCCGTGCGCTATGATAAAGTTTCGTATGACGATGTTCTGGCCAAGCGGTTGGGGGTGATGGATGCGTCGGCAATTGCCTTGGCGCGTGACAACAACCTGCCTATCATCGTATTTTCGCTGGATGAACCGGGTGGGTTCCGGGGCATCCTGTCGGGCAAGGGCACCTATACCCGTGTTGGCAGCTGACCGGCGCAGACGCATGGGGCGATTTTTCGCCAACCGATGAAACACCGTGCTGGGTCCGGTCAACCGGACCTATACATCATATGGCTGGTGGCGTTATACCGGGCCGAAGACGCTCGGACGTAGGGACGAGAAGAAGACAAGGGGAAGCCACAGGATGGCAAACGAAGAATTTGAACTGGATATGGGTGATCTGGAACGCCGAATGGACGGTGCGATTGCATCGCTCAGAACGGAATTCGCGTCGCTGCGCACGGGGCGTGCGTCGGCCTCGATGCTTGAGCCGATCATGGTCGAAGCCTATGGGCAGCGCACACCAATCAACCAGGTGGGCACCGTGAACGTGCCGGAACCGCGTATGGTGACCATCAATGTCTGGGACAAAAGCATGGTCAACGCGGTTGAGAAGGCGATCCGCGAAAGCGGGTTGGGCATCAATCCTCAGCTCAATGGCACCATCATCATGCTGCCGATCCCCGAGTTGAACGAAGAACGCCGCCGCGAGTTGAGCCGTGTTGCCGCGCAATATGCAGAACACGCGCGCGTCTCTATTCGGAATGTGCGTCGTGATGGCATGGAACAGCTTAAAAAGGCAAAGAATGATGGAATGAGTGAAGATGATCACAAATTCTGGCATGATGAAGTGCAAGGCCTGACAGACAGATTTGTTGGTAATGTCGACAAGGCGCTTGAGGTAAAACAAGAAGAGATCATGCAGGTCTGACCCTCAATCGGGCGAAGATTGATCGAATAAACAGAATTGGGCATGTCGATGGGCAGAAAAGCCGCGGACAAAGCAGAGAAGGCGCATAAGTCGCCTGATCATGTTGCCATCATCATGGATGGCAATGGCCGCTGGGCGCAAAGTCGCGGAAAACCCCGACTTTTTGGCCATCACGCAGGTGCCAAACGGGTGCGCGAGATCGTCGAAGCCTGCCCGGATCTGGGCGTGAAATACATCACCATTTTTGCATTCTCGACCGAGAACTGGAAGCGGACTCAGGCCGAGGTTGCCGGTCTGATGAGCTTGTTTCGTCGCTATATCCAGAAAGAAGCGCGTGCCTTGCTGGCCGAGGGCGTGCGGGTGCGCTTCATCGGTGATCGTGACCGGCTGGACAAGAAGCTGATCGCTCTGATGCACGAGCTGGAGACGCTGACCGAAGGCAATGACCGTGTTCATCTGACCATCGCCCTGAATTATGGTGGCCGGGACGAGGTTGCGCGCGCAACACGTCGCATGGCGCTGGATGTGGCCGCGGGTCAGCTGGATCCTGAAAGCGTGAATGAGCAAACGCTTACAAGTTACTTGGATACATGCGTTTTACCCGATCCAGACCTGGTAATCCGCACATCCGGCGAAGCGCGAATTTCGAATTTTCTGCTGTGGCAATCCGCCTATGCGGAGTATGAGTTCATCGACACGCTCTGGCCCGATTTCTCAGCCGAGGTCTTTGAGGAGGTGGTCGACCGTTTTGCCGGGCGCGAGCGCCGGTTCGGTGCGGTCGAAACCGCTGCCGAGTAACCTTCAGACCGGTCCCTGATCGGCCCATCGGTGGCGCGACAATTGCGCCACGCCATAGCTTTGCCCCACATCTGCGTGATCAACAGCTTGAGGGCCGCGCGTGTGAGTGCCATAAACCCCGCATGACAACCGCAAATTCTTCTTCGAAATGGTCCGATCTGGCACCGCGCGTGCTTTCTGCCATCGCCATGGCAGCCATCGCAATCGTAGCCGTTGCGCTTGGCAATCCGGTCTATCTGATCATGATTGGCACAGTGATCGGGCTGTCCGTGGGGGAGTTCGCGCGCCTGATGCAACCCGAGACACCGCGCGTCTATATTCTGTTGGGAATTCTGGCGGCCATCGCCATATTCGTTACCGGGCTTGGCGTTGATATCGCCGATCGGTCAGGTGGTTTGATCGCGTCCAGAACGCTGTTTTTGCTGATTCCACCGCTGCTGGGCACCGCATTGATCAAACGGCACAAATTGTTGTTTCTGGGTTATTGCAGCCTGATCATGCTGGCCGGTTTGGGCTTTGTGGTGATGGGACCGGGCAAGGTTCTGATCTGGTTCTTGCTGATCATCATCATGTCCGACGTGGCTGGCTATTTTGTGGGCCGCACGCTTGGTGGGCCGAAATTCTGGCCAAAGGTCAGTCCCAAGAAGACATGGTCCGGCACGATTGCGGGCTGGGTCGGTGCACTGTTGATTGGCTTGCTTGGGGCAGGTCTGGGCGATTTCACCCCGACGGAAGCCTTGTTCGCCCCCGTGATCGCCTTCGCCGGTCAAATGGGTGACATTGCTGAAAGTGCAATCAAGCGCAAGATGAATGTGAAAGACAGCTCAAACCTTATTCCGGGTCACGGCGGTGTGCTGGATCGGTTTGATGCTATGATCGGCGCCTCGGCGGTTCTGCTGCTTCTGACTGGGGCCGCATCCTTTATGATTTCAGCGGTATGACAGGGCAGGGCGCATGACACCGACATCGCAGCGCAGGGTCTCGATCTTTGGGGCGACCGGGTCGATTGGGCAATCCACGATTGACCTGATCGCGCGTGACCTTGCCGCCTATGACGTTGTGGCGCTGACCGGTGGGCATAACGTGGCCTTGCTGGCGCGCGATGCAATCCGTCTGAACGCGGACATCGCGATCACCGCGCATGAAGAGCACCTGCCAGCCCTGCGCGACAGGTTGTCCGGTTCGGGGATTGAGGCTGCGGCAGGCGAGGCCGCGATTGAGGAGGCCGCCACGCGACCCGCCGATTGGGTCATGTCCGCAATCGTAGGGGCGGCCGGTTTGCTGCCAGGTCTGCGCGCACTGGAAGCCCGCGCGACGCTGGCACTGGCCAATAAGGAAAGCCTGGTAACGGCGGGGCCGCTGATCATGGCCACGGCAAAAGCGCATCACGCTCGCATTCTGCCCGTGGACAGCGAACACTCGGCGGTGTTTCAGGGGCTGGCAGGCGAAAACCTGGCAGCGGTCGAGCGGGTGATCATCACGGCCTCGGGTGGGGCATTTCGCGACTGGCCGTTGGAAAAACTCGCTCATGCCACGTTGGCGCAAGCCAGTGCCCATCCAAACTGGGATATGGGTCAACGCATCACCATCGACAGCGCATCCATGTTTAATAAGGCATTGGAAGTAATAGAAACCAAAGAGTATTTTGGTTTTCGTGCAGATCAAATCGAAGTCGTCGTGCACCCCCAAAGTCTGGTTCACGCGCTTGTCGGGTTCAACGATGGTGCCTTGATGGCGCATCTTGGCGCGCCGGATATGCGCCATGCCATCGGATATGCGCTACATTGGCCGGATCGGCGCACATTGCCAGTGGATCGTCTGGATTTGGCCCAAATTGCAACCTTGGAGTTTCGTGCACCTGACGAGCAACGATACCCCGCCCTGCGTCTGGCGCGCGAGGTGATGGCGGCAGGCGGCTTGTGCGGAGCGATTTTCAACGCGGCGAAAGAGGAGGCGTTGGACAGTTTCATTGCGGGCCGCATCGGTTTCATGGATATGGCTGACGTGGTTGAACAGGTTTTGACGCGTCTTGACGCAGATGTGACCCTGATGCAGGGCGCAATGACCCTTGATAATGTTCGCGCCGCCGACCAAATGGGACGGATAACTGCCCAGCAAGTCATCGGTTCATACCCCGCCGTGTAAGCGGCCAATAGTAGAAAAAAGAGCAGGAGAGACATCCCATGGAATTCACCGGGTTGCTTCCCGATTTTGGAAACCTCGCCTTTACGATATTGGCGTTCCTGGCTGCGCTGACGGTGATTGTCGCGGTGCATGAATATGGCCACTACATCGTCGGGCGGTGGTCCGGGATCAAGGCAGACGTGTTTTCGATCGGGATGGGCCCGGTTTTGACCTCGAAGATGGACAAACACGGCACGCAATGGCAGATCGCGGCCTTCCCCATCGGCGGATATGTAAAGTTCCGGGGGGACGCCAATGTCGCGTCGGGCAGCGCGGATGAAGACGCCATGGCGGCGATGAGCGCCGAGGAAAGGCGCCATACCATGCATGGGGCCCCGCTCTGGGCGCGGGCAGCCACGGTTGCAGCCGGGCCGATCTTCAACTTCATTCTTTCGATCATTGTCTTTGCCGGGCTTGCGCTTGCCACCGGCGTCGCGCGTGATCCGCTGTCGGTTGCCACACCATTGGACGTGCCGGGAATGGAAGATGGCCTGAGATCCGGGGACGAGATCCTGTCGATTGCCGGGATCGAGACTCCGCCCTTGGCGGACTTTGCCACATTGGTCGAAAAGCTGCCCGATACGGCCCTGATCGACTATCGGGTTCGGCGCGATGGGCAGGTGATGGATCTGACCGCAACCCATCCCTTTCCCGCCCTTGTCGGGTCTGTCAGCCCGCAATCGGCGGCGATTGATGCGGGTTTGAAAGAAGGCGACTTCATCGCGACGGTCGATGGCACCCCGGTGCCCACCTTCAACACCCTGCGCGAGATCGTGGTGAACGGTGATGGAAGCCCCATGACCCTTGGCATCGTGCGCGAGGGCAAACCGCTTGAGGTAACGCTGACCCCGCGCCGGCAAGACATTCCCAGCGCCGATGGCGGGTTTGAAACCCGTTGGCTGATCGGCATCACCTCGGGCATGGTGTTTGAACCGGCGACCCGCACACCCGGTGTCTGGGAAAGCGTCGCGTCCGGGGCTGAACGGGTGGTCTATATCATCCGCGCCAGCCTGTCGGGGCTTTGGCATATGATCACCGGTGCGATCTCAAGCTGCAATCTGTCCGGTCCAATTGGCATTGCGCAGGTCTCGGGGCAGGCCGCGTCGATGGGAGCCACCAGCTTCATCAGTTTTATCGCGATGCTGTCGACGGCCATCGGTCTGTTGAACCTGTTCCCGATCCCGGTTCTGGACGGTGGACATCTGGTGTTCTATGCATGGGAGGCGGTGACGGGCAAAGCACCGTCCGACAAGGTTCTTAATGTTCTGTTGGCAATTGGTCTGTCTCTGGTGTTGTCCTTGATGGTGTTTGGGGTCACGAATGACCTGTTTTGCCCGTGAAACCACTGTAAACCCGCACTTGCCACAATCTTGCCGCAATTCTGAAAAGGTTGTGCCGCAATCGCTTTTTAATCTTTGAGGTGTCGTGAACTGCGACTCGTTGAAAGGGTTGGGCAATGGACCGGATAGATCGCGGATCAAACGCATTCGCTGTTTTGGTTGATCTGAACTGGGATAGATTATTCTTCGCGAGCGCGATTGCAGCCGCTCTCCTCTTAAGCGCGGCGCTGCATAGTCTTTTGTGATCCCCCGAAAATCGCCGGGATGGCACGACCATCACCTTGACCCGCCACAGCAACCCTGTGCGCGGGTTTGTCATGACCGGATGCCGGATTTGATCGCGTCGAGCGCATCTGGACAATCTACATCGCACGCACACCGGAGGTCATCGAATTGGCGCGGCGCCGCCCCCTTTCGAAAGTCTTGTTTCGCGCTTTGACAAGACCGTCGCAACCCCTTATCCACATTGGCACTGGGATGTCTGGGGAAAGTAAATACGATGGCATTTGATAAGAGGTTGGGCAGCAACCGTTTCAAGACAACAGGGCGCGGCGCAAAAGGTCTTTTGACCAGCGGTGGGCTGGCATTTTTTCTGGCAATTACCGGGGTTACGGTCACGGTGCCGCATGTTGCGGTCGCGCAATCCTATGCGTTCCAGCGGATCGAGATCGAGGGCACGCAGCGGATCGAAGCCGCCACCATCCTGTCCTATCTGGGAATCGCCCAAGGAGAGGCCGTCTCGGCGGCGCAGTTGAATGATGGATATCAACGTCTTGTCGGCTCTGGCCTTTTCGAAGACGTGCAAATCCTGCCACGCGGCAACACTTTGGTGGTAAAGGTCCGCGAATACCCGACCATCAATGTTGTATCGGTCGAGGGAAACCGCAAGGTCAAAGATGACGTCTTTGCACCCCTCCTGAAATCCCAGCCACGTCAGGTCTATAGTCCGGCCAACGCGGAGCTGGACGTTCAAACCATCACCGAGCTGTATCAGGCGCAAGGCCGATTGGCGGCGCAGGTGACACCGAAAATCATCCGCCGCTCGAACAACCGTGTCGATCTGGTGTTCGAAGTTGTCGAAGGCCGCAATGTCGAGGTCGAGCGTCTGTCCTTTGTCGGCAACCGTCAGTTTTCGGACAGTCGACTGCGGCGGGTTCTTGAAACCAAGCAGGCCGGCATCCTGCGTGCCCTGATCCGGGCCGACACCTATGCGCCGGAACGGATCGAGTTCGACAAGCAGGTGTTGCGCGACTTCTATTTGTCGCGCGGCTATGTGGATTTCAAAACCACGGGCGTCACAAGCGAATTTTCCCGCGAGCGCGACGCTTTCTTCATCACCTTTTCGGTGCAAGAAGGCCAACAGTTCCGGTTTGGCAACATCACCACCTCGTCCGAGGTGAACAATATAAACGCGGCCGACTATCAAGCGGTGCATAAATTGCGCTCGGGTGTTGTCTACAGCCCGGCGCTGATGGACAACGCCATTGCGCGAATGGAACGTCTGGCCATTCGCAATGGTCAGGATTTCGTCCGCGTTGAACCGCGAGTGACCCGCAACGAACGCGCGCGCACGCTGGATATTGATCTGGTTCTGGTCCGCGGCCCGCGCATCATCGTCGAACGAATCGACATCGAAGGCAACGCGACCACGTTGGATCGCGTGGTGCGCAACCAGTTCCGCGTGGTGGAAGGCGACCCGTTCAACCCCCGCGAAATTCGCGAGGCGGCAGAACGTGTGCGCGCGCTTGGATATTTCTCGAATTCGAATGTCGAGGCACGCGAGGGATCTGCACCCGACCAGGTGGTGATTGATGTCGATGTCGAAGAAGCCCCGACCGGATCGCTGAGTTTTGGCGGCGTCTATAGTCTTGAAAACGGCTTTGGTCTGAATATTGCTTTCACGGAACGCAACTTCCTTGGTCGCGGACAGTATCTCAGCGCCAGCTATTCAAGCGGTGAGGATACGTCGAGTTTCTCGTTCAAATTTGCCGAGCCGAATTTCCTGGATCGTGATCTGGAGCTGGGGTTCGAAGCCTATTATCAGGAAACCGCCTTCGCCTCGTCCTTCTACAACACGCGCTCGCTGGCAATTCGGCCTTCAATCTCGTTTCCGATCAGCGAATATTCCCGGCTTGGTCTGCGTGTGTATGGCGATGGCGCGGAAATCACCGATGTCGATAATGATAGCTCGCAAGTCCTGAAAAACGAAGGCGCGCGCGGCCGGCAGGTTGGCGCGGGTGTCGGTTTGACCTGGAGCTATGATACGCGCCGCACCGGGTTGGACCCGAACCGCGGGTATCTGCTTCAGTTCGACGGCGATCTGGGCGGTCTGGGTGCAGATTATCAATACGCAAGGGCATCCGCCTTGGCGCAGGCTCAGACCAAGATATGGAACGATCAAGTGACACTGACGGCGACCATCGAAGGCGGGATCCTTCACGGTCTCGACGGCAACCCGTCGCGGGTGACGGACCGCTTCCGCCTTGGCCCGTCCAAATTGCGGGGATTTGCCACCAATGGGATCGGACCGCGGGACCTGACGGCAATCAATCAGGATACGTTGGGCGGCAACAAGTTTGCGGCCGCGCGTCTTGAAGCTCAGTTCCCCGTTGGCTTGCCCGAAGAATACGGCATCACCGGCGGTCTGTTCCTTGACGCCGGGACGTTGTGGGGGCTGGACGACACGTTGGGCGGCACGATTGACGACAGCGCGCATCTGCGTTCCTCAATCGGGGCGTCGATTTTCTGGGACACACCGATCGGTCCGCTTCGGTTCAACTTCTCGCATGTGTTGGCCAAGGAAGACTATGACGAAGAGAACAGCTTCGAGCTTACGATTTCGGCAGAGTTCTGATCCAGTGATCCGGCTGGCGCTGCGATACGCATGTTGCGGTTTGCGGCGTCATGCCGTCCGGTTCTTCTTTCCGGTCTCATTGGCGACGGGGCTGATTTTCGGATCACTTCCCACGCCGGTGATGGCCCAGCAGACTGGCAGCGCCGTGTCTCAGATTGTCACCATTGATCGGCAAAGTCTGTTTTCCGACACACAATATGGCCGCAGGGTGGTCGAAACGGTCGAGTCTGAACGCGTGCGGCTGGCCAGTGAAACGCGCAAGGTCGAAGAGGCCTTGGTAAAGGAAGAGCGTGAACTGACCGATAAGCGGGACGGTATGTCGCCCGATGACTTTCGCAAACTTGCCAAGGCGTTCGACGAAAAAGTTCAAGCTCTGCGCACTGAAGGGACTGAACGCGAGCAGGAATTTGTCCGCACGCTGGAACGGGAACAAGCCGCATTTTTTGAACGGATCGGCCCGATTCTGGGAAAGCTGGTGCGCGAATTGGGCGCTGTGGTCATCTTGGATCGGCGCGCCATACTGCTGACCACGCAGAACATCGACATCACCAAACTTGCGGTTGAGCGTATCGATCAGGTGCTGGGTGATGGCAGCGATTTGCAAGACAGCGCGCCCTCATCCCCGGCGGGAGAGGTTGTGCCCCCGGAACAGCCCGCACCCGAAATGCCGGTCTTTCCCTTGGGGGACGCAGCCCCGGACGGCACATCGCCTGATAACTGATAGCAATTGTTTCAACCGTTCCAGACTGGTAGTCAGATAGGACTGGGCCACCAAGAGCCCCATATGCAAAGGACGTGACTATGACATCAGACGTGCCCAGCACCGCAGATATCCAACTGATCCAGCAATGTATTCCCCACCGCTATCCTTTTTTGCTGGTGGACCGGGTCGAGGATATTCGCGCCAAGGAATTTGCCAAGGGCATCAAGATGGTCACGATGAACGAGCCGCATTTCCAGGGACACTTTCCGGGTCTGCCGATCATGCCGGGTGTCACGATCATCGAAGCGATGGCGCAGACCTCGGCGGTGATGGTGTCCTTGTCGTTGGGCCTTGTCGGGTCGGGAGCCGTTGTCTACTTCATGGGCATTGACAGCGCCAAGTTTCGTCGCAAGGTCGTGCCGGGCGATGTGCTTGAGCTGCATGTGACCACCATTCGCGGCGGCGCCAAGGTCTGGAAATTCGACGGGCGCGCCATGGTCGGTGACCAATTGGCCTGCGAGGCGACCTTTATGGCAATGATCGACGTGACCGGCGGGAAAGGCTGACCGATGACTGCCAAAGGGGGCGTTGATCCCACAGCCCTGGTTCATGCCAGCGCGATCATAGAAGACGGCGCGGTTGTTGGTGCCGAGTGCCGGATCGGCCCGTTTTGCGTGATCGGCCCGAAGGTCAGGCTTGGTGCCGGGGTCGAGGTGAAATCCCATGTGGTGATCACCGGCGATACCGAAATAGGCGACGAGACTGTGATTTTTCCGTTTTCGGTGATTGGCGAGATTCCACAGGATTTGAAATTCGCGGGCGAGGATACGCGGCTGGTGATTGGCAAACGCAACCGCATCCGTGAACATGTCACCATGAACACCGGCACCGCCGGCGGCGGCTTTGTCACGCGCATTGGTGACGATGGGTTGTTCATGGCGGGCAGCCATGTGGCCCATGACGCCCAGATTGGCAACAACGTCATTTTGGTCAACAATGTCGCGGTGGCCGGTCATGTGGTCATCGAAGATGATGTGATCGTCGGGGGTCTGTCCGGGTTGCATCAATGGATCCGCATCGGTCGCGGTGCGATCATCGGCGCCTTGTCGATGGTGACAGCCGATGTTTTGCCACATGCTTTGGTGCAAGGGCCGCGCGCGGAACTGGACGGGTTGAACCTTGTCGGGTTGAAACGTCGTGGGGTGGCGCGAGCTGATATCGCGGCCTTACGGTCTGCCTTGCAGGTATTGAAAAACGGCGAGGGGTCGTTTCGCGACCGCGCCGCCGGTTTGGCGGACAGCGCAGACAGCGACTATGTTCGCGAACTGGTTGCCTTTATCACCGGTGACAGCGACCGTGGTTTCCTGACCCCAAAATAGCGAGCAGCAATGACCGACCGCCTTGCCATCATCGCCGGAACCGGGGACCTGCCGCACCGCATTGCCGCCAGCAATCCGGGCGCGCTGTTCGTGACGATCAAGGGCGTCGAAGTGGCCGCCCCGGACGGGCATGAACTGGTCGAGGCGAGCTATGAAAAACTGGGTGCCTTGTTCAAATCCATGCGCGGGGCAGGGGTCGCGCGCGTGGTTTTTGCGGGCAAGGTTGATCGCCCTAAGCTGAACCCCTTGCGGATGGACCGTGTGACTCTGGGCCTGTTTCCTCGGGTCAAGGCGGTTCTGGGCAAGGGCGATGACGCGCTTTTGCGGCTGGTGGCCGAGGTTTTCGAAGAACAGGGGTTTCAGGTGGTCGCCGCCACCGATGTGGCGCAAGGGCTGAGCCTTGACGCCACGGTCATCGGTCGCACCCCCAGCGATCAGGACCGCCGGGATGCGGATCGTGCCTGGTCCATTCTGAACACGTTGGTCCCTGAAGATCTGGCGCAGGGGGCAGTTGTGGCGGGCGGACAATGTCTGGGGATCGAGACCATTCAGGGCACCGATGCGTTGTTGCGTTTCGTATCTGAATCTCCCGAACATCTGAAGCTGGGCGCGCGTGGCGTGTTTGTAAAACGTTCCAAACCCGGACAAGACCAGCGCATGGATATCCCGACCATTGGCCCGGCAACCGTGGAGGCGGTGGCCAAGGCGGGCCTGGGCGGCATCGTGATACCGGCAGGCGATGTGATCGTTATGGAGCAAGACGAAGTCGTACGATTGATTGAAGAGCATGATCTTTTCCTGGACGTGCGCGGGGCCACGCCATGAAGGTGTTCCTGATCGCGGGCGAACCCTCGGGTGATCGGTTGGGCGCGGCGCTGATGGCGGGACTGAAATCTGTGGTGGATGACGTCGAGTTTCTGGGCATCGGTGGCACCGCGATGGCTGGTGAAGGATTGCAATCGCAATTTCCCATGTCCGACCTGTCTGTCATGGGTATTGCCGAGGTCGCACCCAAATATTTCCACCTGAAACGCCGCATCCGTGAAACGGCCGAGGCAGTGATTAAAGCCAGTCCCGATGTGATGATCACGATCGACAGTCCGGATTTCTGTCTGCGCGTGGCGCGGATCGTGAAAGAGGATGAAGTTGAGGGGCTGACCTTTGGCCGCGACATTCCCACGGTGCACTACGTTGCGCCCTCGGTCTGGGCGTGGCGTCCGAAACGGGCCGAGAAAATGGCGCAGTGGATCGATCATGTGCTGGCGCTATTGCCCTTCGAGCCACCTTACATGGAAGCCGCGGGGATGAGTTGCGAGTTTGTCGGCCATCCGGTTGTGGCGGAGCCGGTCGCTTCGGATGCGCAGGCGCAGGCCTTTCGCGAGGATCGTGGGATTGGTGATGTTCCCTTGCTTCTGGCATTGCCGGGATCGCGCAAGGGCGAGGTGGCGCGCCTGGCTGACCGCTTTGGCGAGACTTTGGGCCGTGTTCAACACGACCTCCCCGACATCAAGGTCGTATTGCCGGTGGCGCAGGGCGTGGACGGGCTGGTGCGTGACATGACCGCCAAATGGCCCGTGCAACCGATCCTGATCCCTGCTGATCAAGCAGATCAGAAACGGGCCGCATTTCGGGCGGCAGATGTGGCTTTAGCTGCGTCCGGGACGGTATCACTTGAACTCGCGGCTGCCGCGACACCGATGGTGATTGCCTATGACATGAACTGGCTTAGCCGGCTCTTGATCGGGCGCTTGTTGAAAATCGACACCGTGACATTGGTCAATCTGGTGTCCGAAACGCGGGTGGTGCCGGAGTTTCTTGGGCGAAACTGCACGCCCGACCAGATCGCGCCGGCGCTTCTGGCAACGCTGGCCGACCCCTCGGCCCAAAAAAGCGCGATGTCATTGACAATGGATCGTCTTGGCAAAGGGGGCGAGGCACCCGGACTTCGGGCCGCCCGTTCGGTTCTGAACGTGGTGGCGCGGGCACAAACAGCCTGACGCGCCAGCCGATACAGCTTAGGCGCTACTCTGCCTCAGCGCCTTCGCTCAGGATCGCCTGAACTTTCGGGATGATCTCGGGCATCTTTTCCTGCACCATTTTTATCACCATTGGCGTCTGCCGTTCTGTCACCTGTGGCAGTTTACTCATCGCCGAACGACCCAGATCGGTGGCATAGAAATCGCGAATGGCCTTGATCTCGTCAAATGTGAACAATTCGGCCATGACAGCTGCCTGATCGCGCATGATATCGTACATGGGACCGGTCATTTCATCCTGATAAAGCTGGTCGATCCGGGCGATCTGGTCATCATTCAGGGGAATGCCTTTGGCGGTGACATCATTGACAAGGGGTTGCCACATGGTCTTGACCATTGCTTCCATGTCCATGTCTTCCAGGGTGGCTTCGATATAGCCGGTGGCGATCGCCAAACGCTGCTCATAGGTTTCCGCAGCCAGAACCGGCGTACCAAGCAGCGCGGCGGCGACAAGGGCGGGAAGTAGATTACGCATCAGAAGTCCTTTTCAGTGTCGTTTCCCTCGCATTCTCAACCCATAATTCCGCCGCCGCAATCACATTGGTCAAGTGGGGTGTGAACCGGAGCAAAAAAAACCGATTCAGCCGCGCCAGATCCAGCCGCCGCCGAAGACGCGCGAGCTGTCCGATGAATAGAACACACAGGCCTGTCCGGGGCTGACACCTTCTTCGGGGGTCAAAAGTTCGACCTCTGCTTCGGTCTCGGAAATCGGACGGATGATCGCCTCGCGCGGCGGGCGGGTTGATCGGATTTTCACGCCCATATGCCATTCCATGCGCGACATGAAGGGTTCGTCGCCCAGCCAGTTGATCTCACGCACAGGAACTGTGCGTGTGGCAAGCATCTCTTTCGGCCCGACCACGACCTGCTTGGCATCCACGTCCAGTTTGACCACGTAAAGCGGATCGGACAATCCGCCGATACCAAGCCCGCGTCTTTGGCCGATGGTGTAGTGAATGACGCCGTCATGCTGCCCCAGCGCGCGCCCGTCTGCATGCACAATCTCGCCGGGTTCGGCGGCCCCGGGGCGCAGTTTTTCGATGACGCTGGCGTAGTTCCCATCCGGCACGAAGCATATGTCCTGACTGTCGGGCTTGTCGGCGACTTCCAGCCCGTATTTTCGCGCCAGCGCCCGTGTTTCATGCTTGGTTTTCAGGTGGCCCAGGGGGAAACGAAGATAATTCAACTGCTCGGCAGTGGTCGAGAACAGGAAATAGCTCTGATCGCGGGCAGGATCGGCGGCGCGGTGAAGCTCCGGGCCGACCTGACCCACGGTGCGCTGGATGTAGTGTCCCGTCGCCATGCAATCGGCCCCCAGATCGCGCGCAGTTTCCAACAGGTCCTTGAATTTAACCCGCTCGTTGCAGCGGATGCAGGGCACGGGGGTGGCTCCGCCCAGATAGCTGTCGGCGAACTCCTCGATCACAGCGTCCTGAAAGATGTTTTCATAATCCAGCACGTAGTGCGGAAACCCTATGCTTTCAGCAACATGGCGAGCGTCGTGAATGTCGATTCCGGCGCAGCAGGCGCCTTTCTTGGCAAGGGCTGCACCGTGGTCGTAAAGCTGCAAGGTCACGCCGATGACATCATAGCCTTCTTCGGCCAGCATCGCGGCCACGACCGAACTGTCCACGCCACCCGACATCGCGACCACGACACGGGTCTCGGCGGGCGGTTTGGCGAAGCCCAGTGAATTCAGCACCGGGGCTGTTTTGGCTTTGACGGTCGTGGACATGACCAAATCCTTTCCAGAAGAATGTCGGAATATATGAAAATTCGAATGAACAACAAGGGGAAGCTTCACCTCTCTTTAAGTGTAACGGTCGAAAATCGTCACAGACCAAGACGTGAGGGCTGGATATGTATCTGAAAAAAGTTGAAGGGCCGCGCGCAGTGACCCTGCCGGATGGGTCGATCATGACGCGTGCTGATCTGCCACCGAAAACCACACGGCGCTGGGTCGCCAGCCGTAAAGCGGCCGTGGTGCGGGGCGTAATGTCCGGGTTGATTTCGGAACGAGATGCGCAAGAGCTTTATGCCTTGTCCGATGAGGAGTTGGCCGAGTGGATCCGGGCTGTGTCCGATCACGGAGAGGCCGCGTTGAAGGCCACCTCTCTACAAAGGTATAGACAACCTTAGATTGTTTTCGCTAAAAGTTCTGCATGGGTAACGTGTGGTTAACCATTTCACGAGATGCTGACTGCGAACATTAGGACTTTTTAGCGGAGAACCCGAAATATGCGTATACTTCTGGTGGAAGACGACCCGACAACATCGCGTAGCATCGAATTGATGCTGACCCATGCCAATCTGAATGTCTATGCAACCGATCTTGGTGAAGAAGGCATCGATCTGGCAAAGCTCTATGACTATGATCTTATCCTTCTTGATCTGAACCTGCCTGACATGAATGGGCACGAAGTTTTGCGTCAGCTTCGCATGGCGCGGGTGGAAACACCGATCCTGATCCTGTCCGGGGCCGATGACACCGAAAACAAGATCAAGGGCTTTGGGTTCGGGGCTGATGATTACATGACCAAACCATTCCACCGGGAAGAACTGATTGCCCGCATCCACGCAATCATTCGCCGGTCGAAAGGACATTCGCAATCGGTTATCAAGACCGGACCTATTGCCGTCAATCTGGATGCAAAAACCGTCGATGTTGACGGGCGCACCGTTCATTTGACCGGCAAGGAATACCAGATGTTGGAGCTTCTGTCGTTGCGCAAGGGCACAACCCTGACGAAAGAGATGTTCCTGAATCACCTTTACGGCGGGATGGACGAGCCGGAACTGAAGATCATCGACGTATTTATCTGCAAACTGCGCAAGAAATTGTCTACGGCAACCGGAGGCGACAGCCATATCGAAACGGTCTGGGGGCGTGGCTATGTCCTGCGCGACCCGGAGCCTGCCGAATTGGACGCAAAAATCGCGATGGGCGCGTAAGTCGCGGCCGACCGGCATCGGCGTGGGACCGGCGGCTTTTCACCACTGACTTTTATCACCGAACTGTGTTCAGGCCTTCAATTCACAAGCGATGCGTGCCGCAAGGCGCGCGTTGTTTTTGACAAGGGCAATATTCGCCACCAACGACGCCCCGTCGGTCGCGTGGAAGATGCGATCCAACAGATAGGGAGTTACTGACTTGGCCGCGATCCGCTCCGCAGCGGCGGCGGTCAGAGCCTCTTCGATAACCGGGGTGATCACCTCGGTGGGAATCTCGTCCGCCTCGGGAATCGGGTTGGCAATGAAATGACCACCCGTCAGGCCCATGCTGCGCCGCACTTTCATTGCCGCCGCGATCTGGGCGGGATCATCCATCGACAAGGGTGCAGGAAGTCCGGAACTGCGCGACCAGAAAGCCGGAAAGTCCGTCTGGCCATATGCGATGACCGGAACGCCCAGCGTTTCCAGCACTTCAAGCGTCTTTGGCAAATCGAGAATGGCTTTCGCACCGGCCCCGACAACCGTCACTGGCGTCTTGGCAAGCTCTTGCAGATCGGCAGAAATGTCGAAGCTTGTCTCGGCCCCACGATGCACGCCGCCGATTCCGCCCGTCGCAAAGACTTCAATTCCCGCAAGATGCGCCGCGATCATCGTGGCGGCCACTGTGGTCGCGCCCGTGCCGCCGGTCGCGATGCAAGCGGCCAGATCGGCGCGCGACAGTTTTGCCACGTTCTGGGCCTGGCCCAAAGTCTCAAGCTCGGTATCGGTCAGACCGATATGCAGTCGTCCATCAAGAATTGCGATGGTGGCCGGCACAGCGCCGTTTTCGCGAATGACGGCTTCGACCTCGCGGGCGGTTTCGACATTCTGCGGCCACGGCATCCCATGGGTGATGATCGTGCTTTCCAGCGCCACGATGGGTTGGCCAATTTTGCGCGCTGTTTCAACCTCGGGCGAAAAGGTCAGGGGCAGGGTCATGTGTCGTCTTCTCCGGATACGTAATGGGCGGCGGTTTCCTGGGCATGCGCCAGCGCTTCAGCCGGATTTTTGCCCGCCATTTCGGCGGCAATATGTGCGGCCATGAAAGTGTCGCCCGCACCGGTGATCCGGCGCACACGCACGGCGGGGCAGGGGGTTTGGATCACCCCGCGCAGCTTGCTGCCATCTGCGGCGAAGCTGCCGCCATCAGTGACAAGCACACGGTTCGCCCCGGCGGCCAGCAGCCCCTCGGCCGCTTCAAGCGCATTGTCGAACCGCTGATTGGCCAGGTATCCGGCCTCTTCGCGGTTGACATAAAGGGTGGCGCCCGGGTGTCCCATCAGGGGTGCCAATCGGCGCGCCTTGCCGGGACTGGCCGGGGCCACGCGCAGGTCGGCGTCGGCGAAGCTGGGGCGACCCGCGATGTCCGACAATAAAGGCAGCGTCAGGTTGCCATCCAGCGCAATAACGCCCGCATATGGTTTGTTGGCAGAGCCAAGCGAGCCGTCTTCCAGCGGTGCCAGAATTGCATCACCAGCAGCTTCCAGAGAATGGGCATCCGCCAATGCAGCGACCAGCCCCTGCGGCCCTTCGATGGCCATATAGACATCGGTGGGCAAACCAGGCGGGCGGTAAACATAGCTCGTGACCATGCCGCGCGCGCCGCATTCGGCCAACAGATCTTCCCCTTCGGCATCACGGCCAATCGCGGTCAAAAGGGCGGGGCGCAGATCAAATCGTTGCGCCGTCATGGCGATGTTCATGGCCACACCGCCCGGCAGTCGCGTGATGCGCCCCGGTTCGTCCGAGCCGATGCGCATCGGGTGCTGTGTGCGCCCGATCACGTCCCACAGCACGGACCCGATGCAAAGAATATCATGTGTCAACGTCATGCTGTCTGTTTGCCGAGGATTGCAGCGTGACACAAGAGCGGATCAGCCGGCAACCGATCGACACAGCAAGAACCAACAAAATATAGCCAAAGCCCCGCATTTTGGGCTTGTCAGTCCCCGGGTTGGGGTCTATACGCCCCCCATCAATCCACAGGCGGGGTTGGGCTGATGAGGGAGACATCCTCGGACGTCCGCCGGTTGAGCCGGGGAATGACCAAGAGATCGAAGCCGTGAAAGTGGTTAGATTTCAAGGACATGAACTGCTCGTATGGCCCCGTCAAGGTAGAAACCGGAAAGGAAAAGAACATGGCGCTGCCTGATTTCTCACTGCGTCAGCTATTGGAAGCTGGCGTTCACTTTGGCCACCAGACTCAACGCTGGAACCCCCGTATGGGCCCGTTCATCTATGGTGAGCGCAACGGGATTCACATCCTTGACCTGACACAAACGATGCCGATGCTCGACGCCGCACTGAACGCGGTACGCGAAACAGTCGCCAAGGGTGGCCGCGTGCTGTTCGTTGGCACCAAGCGTCAAGCCGCTGGAGCAATCGCTGAAGCCGCCGAGAAGTCGGCGCAGTATTACATGAACCACCGTTGGCTCGGTGGCACGCTGACCAACTGGCAGACCGTGTCACAGTCGATCAACCGTCTGAAAGAATACGACGAGAAACTTGCGAACGGTGCTGAAGGCCTGACCAAGAAAGAGCGTCTGGGCATTGAACGCGAGCAGGCGAAACTGCAAGCGTCACTGGGCGGCATTCGCGAAATGGGCGGTGTGCCCGATTTGCTGTTCGTCATCGACGTGAAAAAAGAAGCGCTGGCGATTGCCGAAGCCAACAAGCTGGGCATCCCGGTCGTGGCCGTGGTTGACACCAACTGCCCGCCGGAAGGTGTGGATTATATCATTCCGGGCAACGACGACGCGGCCCGTGCCATTGCGCTTTACTGCGATCTGGCGTCGCGTTCGGCCCTGGACGGTATGTCGGCCCAACTGGGCGCAGCTGGCGTTGATCTCGGTGCGATGGAAGAAGCTCCGACCGAAGAAGCTGTTGCTGAAGCTGCTGAAGAAGCTGCGCCGGTCGAGTAACGACCGCACAATTGCGGGGCAGGGCGATCTGCCTCGCATTTCTTGATACAGAAATGATCCGGGGGCGGGTATATAACGCCCCAGACCCCGAGACACCAAGGAGCTGAGATATGGCAATCACTGCTGCACTCGTCAAAGAACTGCGCGAATCCACCGGCGTTGGGATGATGGACGCGAAAAAAGCACTGGTCGAAAATGATGGCGACATGGACGCCGCCGTCGACTGGCTGCGCACCAAAGGTCTGGCGAAAGCCGCCAAGAAAGCAGGCCGCACGGCCGCCGAAGGTCTGGTGGCCGTCGCCGTGTCCGGCGGCAAGGGCGTCGCCGTTGAAGTGAACTCGGAAACCGACTTCGTTGCCAAGAACGCCGAGTTTCAGCAGATGGTTTCGGGGATCGCGAATGCAGCCCTAAGCGCCAGCGATCTGGACGCGCTGAACGCGGCTGACCTGGGTGGCAAGTCGGTCGCCGACACGATCACCAACAAGATCGCCACCATCGGTGAAAACATGTCGCTGCGTCGCATGGCATCGGTCGAAGGTGAAACCGTTGTGACCTATGTCCACAATGCAGCTGCGGACGGCATGGGCAAAATCGGCGTCTTGGTTGCGATGAATGGTGGTTCGGAAGAATTCGGTCGTCAGGTTGCCATGCACATTGCGGCGGCCAGCCCGCAAGCCCTGAACGAAGCCGAGCTTGACGCGACCGTCGTTGAGAAAGAGCGCTCGATCCTGACCGAGCAAGCTCGCGAAAGCGGCAAGCCCGAAAACATCATCGAGAACATGATCAAAGGCCGCATGAAGAAATTCCTGGCCGAAGTGACTTTGCTGGGTCAGGATTTTGTGATCAATCCAGATCTGACCGTCGAGGCCGCCGCCAAAGAAGCCGGTGCCGTGATCGTTGGCTATGTCCGCATGGAGGTGGGCGAAGGGATCGCAAAAGAAGAGGCTGATTTCGCCGCCGAAGTGGCGGCTGCCGTACACGGCTGATCAGGTTTCACCACGATGTCCAGAGAGGGCCGGGCGACCGGCCCTTTTTTGTATTGATCGGGCAAGAAAAGAGCGGGATGGCTGATCGCACCTGGCACCAAATGAAGCGCGGCGCCAACGGGAAGGTTGACGCCGCAAAAGACCCACACGGGACATGTATGTTTCTTTCTAGATTTCCGGGTACTTTAGGTTGCTGGTGCCTCTGGGAAAAATACTCCATCAGCACCAGCTCCCGGTTTCCCGGAAGAATGAGACGTTGTCTGAAATCGCAGTACGTCCACCCCTTCAAGTTCCAACGGCTATAAAGCCACCACTCACGGAACAATACTATAATGCCTCAAAATGAAGCGAAATGGAAGTCAGGGTTTCCGTACCGTTAGGTCAACTAGATGTGATTTTTTGTTCGCAGACGGTCTACAATGGCGTGAAATTATCTTGAATAAGTTCCCTAGGGTCAATTCAATCAACCATGAGGGGAGCGAATTTGATTCAGGTATGAGATTTTGAGGATTGCCTGCGCAGTTGTATCAACCCCAAGTTTGGACCGGGCGATTCGCAAATGCTTCTCGACCGTGGCAGCCGAAACGCCGATGATCGTCGCGATGTCCTGATTGGTCTTGCCGATGCCCACCCATTCCAGCACTTCGCGCTGGCGTGCCGACAGCTTCGCACGATCGGTTTGTTGGGGCAGGGACATTATTTTCAGATGCACGACATGATTCATGGTCTCGATTCTCTTGCCATGCTCTTCCCAAATCTGATCGACCTCATCCTGAGTCAGCCCGTTCCTGGCAGTCAACGCCATCAATGCACGGGCACGTTTGGCGGATTCCGGAAACGAGATCGTATAGCCTGCGGTGACATTCATTTGACGGTTGATGTCCCGAACCTTCAGACCGCCTTCCGAAAGCTTGTCGATGTTTTCACGCACCCAGGACCAACTGCAAGCGCCGCTGTTCTTCGATGCCCATTCGATCATCGGAGAATGGCGGTACAGTTCGTCATCGGTATAGAGAAGTTTTACGTATTCGGGGGGATGAGAAGACAGTATTAACGTATCTTCACGCGGGCCAAGCGATGTCGGCGTTGTGAAATGGGTGCAACCATAGACCAGCCGGTCAAACCCAAATTCATTCATCGCCTCACAGTGAATATCCCAAAGCTCTGCGATGGACGTGCAATGACATATCCGCGCCATGTAATCGAGTGTAGGATCCATTCAGATCGTCCCGGCTTCTACAATGCTGTCATACCATGATGTTGGTAGACATGCGGCAGGGTCAGGTATTCCCGACAAATCTCGGCGCGGCGCGTCCAGAACATCGAACAAAATCATCAATCAATTCCTTTTCTCGACCGCATTCTTTGCTGCTCGTGCAATAATTGTCGAGAAAAAACAGGATGTCAGTGTTTATCCCAAACGTGATCCGCCACAGCGGAGATCGAGGCGGTCTGTGTTACACGTGGTGTTAAGCGGTGCACAGAAAGCAAGACGCAGACGCCAGGGTGGATGATGGAGGTATTATTCCCATTTGCCGGGTGTCCATTAGTGTAATGATATGAGTGTGTTGCAGGATATAGCTAACATCCCACACTCATTCTGTATGTATAATTTTTACATAATACTGATTATGCGATGTAAAGGCTCGCAGCAGTGCGCGCTACCCCAGTGCATATCCTGTGCCGCGCACAGTGCGTAGCGGATCGTCACCACCCTGTCGGCAAAGCGCCTTGCGCAAGCGTCCGACATGGACGTCGACCGTGCGCGTGTCGACATAGACATCGCGCCCCCAGACGCGATCCAGCAATTGTTCGCGGCTCCAGACCCGTCCGGGTTTTTCCATCAACGTCGACAGCAGACGAAATTCTGTCGGTCCCAGTTTCACAGGCGCACCAGCCCGCGTCACGCGGTGGCTTTCGCCGTCCAGCAGGATATCCTGATACTCCAGCCGCTGCCCCACCGCCGCCGGACGTGTGCGTCGCAACTGGGTGCGGATGCGGGCCATCAGTTCACTGACCGAGAACGGCTTGACCACGTAGTCGTCAGCGCCGGTTTCCAGTCCCCGCACGCGGTCAACCTCTTCTGATCGGGCTGACAGCATGATCACCGGGATGGTGCGGGTTTCCTTGCGCGTTTTCAGGCGGCGGCAAATTTCGATGCCGGACACACCGGGCACCATCCAATCCAGCAGCACAAGGTCTGGCGTAACCTCATCAATCAGGATCAGCGCCTCATCACCGTTTTCGGCCATGGTGACGTCATAGCCTTCGGCGCTGAGGTTATAGCGCAGGACCTCTCGCTGGGCTGGTTCGTCTTCGACCAGCAAAACGCAGGGCTTATCTGCACTCATCCCTTGGCCCCCGTTTCACTGGAGCTTGGGATCTCGTAGTTGGGCGCATTGCCTTTCGGGCGCGCCTCGTCCGGCATTTCTCCTGTCACCAGATAGATCACCTGATCCGCGATCGAGGTCACATGATCCCCCATCCGTTCGATGTTCTTGGCGATGAAATGAAGATGCATGCAGGATGAAATATTGCGCGGGTCTTCCATCATGAAAGTCAGAAACTCACGAAACAGCGCGTTATACATCTGGTCAATCTCAAGGTCACGCTGGCGCACATCATGCGCCAGATCGGCATCGCGGCGGATATAGGCATCCAGTGCGTCTGTCAGCATGGATTGCGCTTCCCCGGCCATCCGTTTGATCGCCCCTGAAGCGCCGTCGATGGGAGGCATATGCACCAGAACAGTGGTGCGCTTGGCCATGTTCTTGGCATAGTCGCCGATCCGTTCCAGGTTCGCGGCCACTTTCATCACGGTCAGAACCGTGCGCAAATCGGATGCAATCGGCTGACGCAGGGCCAGAACACGCGCGCATTCTTCCTGAATTTGCAGGTCCAGCGCGTCGATCTTCTTGTCGTTCTTGCGCACGGTATCGGCCAATTCTTCGTCCCGACGCTTCAACGATTTGGCACCTTCGCGGATGGCGTCTTCGACCATCCCGCCCATTTTCATCAGATGAGCCTGGATTTCTTCCAGGTCGCGGTCGAAGGCGGATGCGATATGTTGGTCGGTCATGTATGTCTCCTGCCCTTTGAGAGGCGATCCGTCGTCAGCCGATCCGGCCGGTGATATAGCTTTCGGTGCGGGGGTCTGTGGGGTTGGTGAATATCCGATCCGTATCCCCATATTCCACCAGGTTGCCCAGATGGAAGAACGCGGTTTTCTGACTGACCCGCGCGGCCTGCTGCATCGAATGGGTGACGATCACCACCGAGTAGTTCTCGCGCAGTTCGTCGATCAGTTCTTCCACCTGCGCGGTGGCAATCGGGTCAAGCGCCGAGCACGGTTCGTCCATCAGAAGAACCTCGGGTTCGGTCGCAATGGCTCGGGCGATGCACAGACGCTGCTGCTGTCCGCCGGACAGCCCGGTGCCGGGTGCGTGCAGTCGGTCTTTCACCTCGTCCCAGATGGCACCGCGGCGCAGTGATTTTTCGACAATCTCGTCCAGGTCGGCCTTGTTGCGGGACAGACCGTGAATGCGCGGCCCATAGGCGATGTTGTCATAGATCGACTTGGGAAACGGATTGGGTTTCTGGAACACCATACCGACCTTGGCGCGCAACTGAACAGGATCGACGCGTTTGTCATAGATGTCTTCGCCGTCCAGGCGAATATCGCCTTCGACCCGACAGATGTCGATGGTGTCGTTCATCCGGTTCAGGCAGCGCAGAAATGTGGATTTTCCACAGCCTGACGGGCCGATGAAGGCCGTGACGGTGTTGTCCTGAATATCGACCGACACATCCTTGATGGCATGCGTGTCGCCGTAATGGACCTGCACGCCTTTTGCCGTGATCTTGATGTCGTGCATCGCGGCGGTCCTTTCAATCTTTGTCATATCGTTCATGGGTTCGGTCTTTCGCATTCTTTTTTGCGGCTCACCAGCGGCGTTCAAACCGGCGGCGCAGGATGATCGCAAGGATATTCATGCTCATCAAAAAGAGAAGCAGGATGATGATGCCGCCCCAGGCGCGTTCATAATAGGCCGGATCGGCACGCTTGGCCCATTCATAGATCTGCGCAGGCATGGCCGAGTTCGGCGCCATGAAACCTTCGATTAGACCATCGGGATAGTTCGACGCGATGTAGCCCACCATGCCGATCAGAAGCAGCGGCGCGGTTTCGCCAAGCGCCTGAGCCAAACCGATGATGGTGCCGGTCAGGATGCCCGGCATGGCCAGCGGCAGCACGTGGTGAAACACGGTCTGCATTTTCGAGGCCCCTACCCCCAAAGCGGCTTCGCGGATCGAGGGTGGGACTGATTTCAGAGACGCGCGAGTCGAAATGATGATGGTTGGCAGCGTCATAAGGGTCAGGACCAGCCCGCCGACCAGTGGGGCGGATTGCGGCAAATGTGCGAACTGGATGAACACGGCCAGACCAAGGATGCCAAACACGATGGACGGCACCGCCGCAAGGTTTGAGATATTGACTTCGATCAGATCGGTAAACCCGTTCTGCGGGGCAAATTCCTCCAGATAAATGGACGCAGCCACGCCGATGGGCAAAGCGCAGGCCAGCACCACAAGCATCATATAGAAACTGCCCAGCATAGAGACTCCGATTCCAGCCTGTTCCGGGCGACTTTCCGACGCATCCGCGCCGGTGATGAAGTCAAGGTTGAACGATTTCGTCACCACACCCGCGTCTGTGAGCGCATCAATGACATCAAGATGTTCTGGTGTCAGGTTCTTGTCGCGGGCCAGGCTTTCACGGGTCACGCGGCCCTTCAGATAGCCGTCGACACGGGACGAGGCCAGCAGCTTGAACGTCACGGTCTCACCGATCTGATCCGGGTTGGCGATGACATGGTCGCGAATGTCTGCCGCTGCGCCCGAACTGATCATCTTGCGCAGGTCTTTGCCTTTGCTGAACGGGTTATCGGCCCCGATCTCGGCAATCGCGCGTGCGAGTGCATCATCAATCAGCGGGTTATATCCGAAGGTTGTCACCTTCTTGATGGCCTCGATGTCACGGGACCCGGACTTGTCCAGTTTCGCTTCCTGAAGCTCGACATTCAGGGTGATGAAACTCTGCTGAAACGCGCCCACACCTTTGAGGATGATCGAGCTGATCAGCACCACCAGAAAGATCAGGCCAACCGCGATGGCCATGATGCCACCGGCGCGAAACCGGGCCTCGGCGGCGTTGCGCTTCTTGGTGCGGGCGTCTTGGGTCAGAAGCGACGATGGCGCGCGCGGCGCGGACCCGTTGGCACCGTTTGGAAAAGCGGCGTCGGTCATTCGTATTGCTCCCGGTATTTGCGCACGATGTAGAGCGCAAGGACATTGAGACCAAGGGTCAGGATGAACAGGGTCATACCAAGCGCGAAGGCGACCAGCGCCTCGGGGCTGGCAAAATCGCTGTCGCCGGTCAACTGGCTGACAATCTTGGCGGTGACGGTCGTCATTGCTTCGAACGGGTTCAGGTCCAGCCGGGCGGCAGCCCCTGCCCCCATCACCACAATCATGGTTTCGCCAATCGCGCGGCTGGCGGCCAGCAGCACGGCACCCACGATGCCCGGAAGGGCAGCCGGCAGAACCACCTGACGAACGGTTTCCGATTGTGTCGCGCCCAGCCCGTACGAGCCATCGCGCATCGCCTGCGGCACCGCGTTGATGATGTCATCGGACAGAGAGCTGACAAACGGGATCAGCATGATGCCCATGACCAGCCCTGCTGTCATCACCGACCGCGCGCCTTGCATCCACCCCAACCCGTCCGCACCGAATACAGTAACCAGCATCGGTCCGACCACGGTCAGGGCAAACAGACCATAGACGATGGTGGGAATGCCCGCCAGAACCTCCAGCATAGGCTTGGCGAAGGCGCGGGTGGCCCGGTTGGCGTATTCGGCCAGATAGATCGCCGCGAACAGGCCGATGGGCACTGCGACCAGTAACGCGACGAGCGAGATATAAAGCGTGCCCCACAGAAGCGGCAGTATGCCCAAGTGCTCGGATCCGCCGCGCCCCTCCGGGCTCCAGACCGTGCCGAACAGAAAATCGCCGGCTGGAAACATGCCAAAGAAGCTGATCGTGTTGAAGATCAGCGACAGGACAATGCCGATGGTGGTCAGGATGGCAAGGGATGCTGCCCCAATCAGCAACAGCTTGACTCCAGCCTCGACCCGGTTGCGGGCCCGGAACGTGCCCGAGGTCACGCGCATTGCGGCCAGAAAACCGCCCGCCGCAATAATCAGGACAATCACTGTCAACGCCATCGTGCCGGTTTCAGTTTTGCTGCGCAGCACTTGCGCGGCGGTCAGGATGGCGGGGCTGATATCAGCCCCAACCGCGACACCGACCTGTGCCAGTTGCCCGCGAAGATCAACAGAGGCAGCGTCAAGGCTGGCCACTCCGGCCTCGGTCAATGATGTTTGGCGGACCAGTTGATCCAGCCCGGTTGCCACGCGGTTCACGTCGCTCATGATCAGGTTCAGTTGTCCGGCATCCTCATAAAGCCCGTCGGGGATCAGGCCTGCCACGCTGGCATTGATCGCAATGGGCTGCACGACAACCCACAGTGCCAAAACAAGAAGAGCCGGCACCAGTGCCAGCATTGCAACATTGAAGCCATAATAATGCGGCAAGGAATGAAGTTTCCGCCGATCCCCCCCGACCGAAGCCATCGCGCGTCGGCGTCCAAGAAAGAAGCCGGTGACTGCCAGCGCCAGTATGATCACAAGAAGCCAAAGTGCAGACATGTAAGAACTCTTGCAGCAGCTATGCGGATCCGTTGCCGAACCCGCAGGGATAATGCGGTGCGGGACCCCTGCCCCACACCGCGTTCACTTAGTTGGTCAGCACGTCTTCCGCGGCGACTGCGGCTTGCGTGGCACCCAATTCAGGATCAGATACCAGACCATATTCTGCCAGCGGGCCATCAGGGCCAGCAATTTCATCCGCGACAAAGAACTCGGCAAATTCTTTCAGGCCGGGGATCACGCCGATATGCGCCTTCTTGATATAAAAATAGAGCGGGCGCGATACCGGGTATTCACCGGTTGCAATCGTCTCGGTTGACGGAGAGACACCTGACATGGTCGCCACTTTCAGCGTGTCGGTGTTGTTTTCGTAAAACGCCAGACCGAAGATGCCGATACCGTCTTTGTTTGAAGAAATCGAGGCCAGCGTCTCGGTATAATCCCCGTCGATATCGACCGATTTGCCATCAGTGCGCACGCCGTAGCACATTTTGGCTGCGGCCTTTGCCTTGGCTTTGTCATCATCCCCTTCTGCGATTGTCAGGAAGGCGTCATAGGCGCCGGTGGCCTTGCAGCCCTCTTCCATCACCTTGACTTCAAAAACTTCGCGGGTGCCGTGCTTGGTGCCGGGAATGAAAGCCGCAATGTCGGCGTCGGGTAGGTCGGCGTTGAAATCCGACCACTTCTGATGGGGGTTATCGACCAACAGACCGTTGACGATCACTTGTTCAGCCAGCGCGTTGTAAATGTCGGCAGGCTCAAACGCCGAGAAGTCAGGGCCGTCGATCTGGCTGGCAAAGACGATGCCGTCATAGCCGATGCGCACCTCAACGATGTCGGTGACGCCCGCCGCGGCGCAGGCGTCGACCTCGGAGGCTTTGATTTTGCGCGATGCGTTGGCGATGTCGATGGTGTTTTCCCCGACACCTTCGCAGAAACGCTTCAGGCCTGCCGACGATCCACCCGATTCAATCACCGGTGTCGGGAAGTCAAAGTTTTCACCAAAGGCTTCCGCCACGATCGAGGCATAGGGCAGCACGGTCGATGACCCGGCAACCTGAACCTGATCACGCGCCGCAGCAGCAGTTGCAGACACGGCAGCGATGGCCAGGGTGGAAGCGGTCAGTTTCGCGAAGGACATGGATAGCTCCTGTTTCAATATGGCATCGCCCCCTCGGACGACATGCGGCTGTCCTATGGGTCTTGATCAAAGGTTTTGTGTAAGTTTTGTAAAAGTAATGTGACAAACCGCGTCGGACAGAAAATTTTCTGAAGACTGCGAGAAAAAGTTGTCAGGTGGGATCGGGCACCGGCAAGGTAACGGAAAAGCAACTGCCCGCGCCGGGGGTGCTTTCGATCCGCAAACGCCCGCGATGCCGGTTCACGATGTGCTTGACGATCGCAAGCCCCAACCCGGTGCCGCCCAGTTCACGTGACCGATGGTTGTCGACCCGGTAAAACCGTTCAGTCAAACGGCCAAGATGTTTGGAATCAATGCCGTCGCCATCGTCCTGCACCGTGACCTCCAGCCCCGGCCCCTTGAACGCGGGCATCTGCGCCACCGCTTTGACAGTGATCTGCACAGTTCCACCCTTGTGCCCATATTTGATCGCATTTTCCGTCAGATTGGTGAAAACCTGCGTCAGTTGATCCCGGTCCCCCAACACGATAACGGGGCGGGTGGTGTCAAAACTGGCACGCACATCGACATTGCGATCCTTTGCCGCGGGGTTGAGTGCGTTAATCACCATCAGGATCACCTGATCCAGTTCGACCAGATCGGTGGGGCGCATCCACCCCATGTCTTCAAGCCGGCCAAGCGACAACAGATCCGTTACCAGCCGATTCATCCGGCCTGCTTCTTTTTCCATGATATCCAGGAAACGTGCGCGGGCGGCCGGATCATCACGCGCCGGGCCACGCAGAGTTTCAATAAAGCCCGTCAATGCGGTCAACGGTGTGCGCAGTTCATGGCTGACATTCGCCACGAAATCTGACCGCATCTGCCCGGCCTCTTCCTGCCGCGAGACATCCAGAAATGTCAGGATGGCGCTGCGTTCAGACGAAAGTGTCGCCACATGCACATTGTAGATCAGATCGCGACCATGGGGCGAGAATACAAGACGGGCATCGGCGTGCGGCGCGCCAACAAGCACTGCTTCGATGGCCTCGAGCAATGCCGGTTGGCGGATGGCGGTCGCCACATGGCGCCCCAGCAGATCAGCGCCGAACAGGTGTGCAGCAGCACCGTTCTGGCCTGTGACCCGTTGATCCTGGCCAACCACCAAAACGGGTATCGGCAACGCTTGCAAAACTTCGCTGGACGACATCACACAGTAGCACCCTTGGTTCAGCTTTCGCTGGTACAGGGATGGCGGGATATTGTCGCCAGGTCAAACTGCAAAAAATACGGCAAACTTCATGGGGGGAGAATTGCAAACCTTTTGCTCGCCTTATATGTGTGATCCGTAATTGCGGACGACAGGCCGGGAATATCGTCCTGCGTTGCAACGAATAATGTGACTGAGGCCGCAAAAGCCTTCGAACGGGTATCGGGTTGATGACAGACAGCCGCTTTGAGAAACCAATGCTGTTGGCATTGGGGGGCGACGCAATCGCAGATGAACGGCTGAGGGATACATATCGCTTGGCCCATATGACATGCGACACGTTTTTTCGCCTGTCGCGCGCAGAATTTGGCAAGAAAAACATTCAGTTGGTGATGTCAGCCCTGTTCTGCGCGCAAACAGATTGTATCGAGATCGGTCAGCATCTGAGCGCGCTCGGGTTTCAGGGCATCTATCTGATCCGGACAGATACCCTGCCAGATCCGACTGTCATCAAGCGCGAATTGCACCAGCTTTATCCGGATCTGGAATGTCAGATCATGACTTCGGACGATCTGATGGATTTCCTGGGCAATCCACACACGAGCCCAAGTCAGTAGATCAGGTCATGATCGTCGCCTGTCACTTTGTCATAGTGGCGCGCAAGATAACTGAGTGCGACCCGCAGCATGTATTTCCCCGATCGCGCGGGCATCGCCAGGTCGGCCTCGATGCGCTCCATGCCGCGTTCGTGGCAACAGACCGCCATCGCGATCTGGGCAAGTTCTGGTCCAAGGGCTGTAATCGCATCGGCAAATCGCTTGCGGGCATCGAGCTTGCGGTCGGACGGGTTCCCCGCCGCCGCACCGGTCGAGGATGGAATGGCTGCCTGAACACGGTCCCACGAATTCAACCCGGATACGGCGCACTGGCCCAGAGCGAAATCGCGGTGTAACCGCTCGGCAGCGCTGACCAGATCCGGTCCCAGATAGGGTTCTTGATGTCCCTTCGCGCGCCCCAGTACCCGCACGGGGCTGTCGGCGCCAATCGGGCGTTTTGATGTTGTGGCAGAACGCTTGCGGTTGCCCGGACCGGGATGATTGGACATCCCCATGAAGGTTGTCTGTGCTTCAGCAAATCCGGTCGCGCGGCTCTCCATTTGGGCCAGCATGCGGTTCAGGGCGACCCGACCTTCTGGCGTCATATGATAGCGGCAAATCCGTCCTCGCGTGCTGCCCTCGATCCAACCGCGCAGGGCCATGACTTCCACAACCTCGGTCGGACCCTTCGCCAGTGTCACAGGGTCGCCATCATCACGGGCGGCCAGCACAACGGCGGTATCAACACCCTGACTGACCACCATAACGGCCCGGTCCTTCAGCATCGCCCGCAACAGTCGCAGCATATGGGGCGACACCGGATCTTCGTCGGGGCTATCCTGCGCGTGTTCGTTTGCTGCAAGATCAGCCCGACCGTCGCGCAGCCCTGCCCCCAATCGGGTTAGCAAAGCGTCGACCAAAGGGTCATCCCTGCGCGCTTCGGTCTTGCGCACCTGACGCATCACGGTCGAGGCATGGACACCCATGTCGCGCGCAAGTGAACGGATCGACGCACCCTTCTCGGTGTGTTTCAGATAAAGGTGAACCTCGTCCGGCAACCAGCGCAGTACAGAGTTGTGTTCGATCCCAGATGGCGTCGCGTTTTGCATTCAAGCCCCTTCCAATTGGCGTTCCGTGCGTTTCGCGATATTCCACCGCGCAACCGCAGGTTGAATTTTAGCCGGTAAGACCTATCATTCGATTGGTTAGCGGTTCGTTAACCCACATTGTCTGGAGAAAGGATCATTGCTGAACCGGTAAGATTTGTTAAAGGCCGCGCACGGTATCAACGAGGCTTGCGCAACACCCGCTGCGGTTGTGTCACGATCATGAAGAATCACTGAAAGGACACTCCATGACCGACGCCTTCACCTGTATAAAAGCCCTTCGTCGTCCGCGTATCCTGGTCCGCGCCGCACGGTTTGGGCTGGTTGACTATAATCGGGATAGAGATTTGAAAAAACTCATGAAAACCACGATGACGCCCAGCCCGGCAAAGGCGCTGGATGAGCTGCTACAGGAAGAGGCGCGACTGGAAGATACGCGGACATCGGGGGATGCGTCTTACTCCATCGCCCATCATGTCGAGGTGCTGATCGCGCTGATGTCTGAGCTGCGTCTGCTGCCCCAGAGCCCCCGCGAAGTCCAGTAATCCAAGCGCCCCTGCACAAAGAGTTAAGGGGGCCGTTAAGCCCCCTTACCCCGATGTTAACCGACCGGAACGGACCGCGAACGATTCCACCTTAGCCGAACGCATCCGGCATCGAGGCTTTCTTGGTCTCGACATAGTCACGCAGACCTTCGGCAATACCCGGATCAATACCTGGTTGCTGGTAATCGGTCAGCAGTTTCTGCACCCGCGCCGTTGCCAGCGCTTCGGTGTCGCGCGCACCTTCTTCTTCCCATGTCTCGAACGGTTTGTAATCCAGCAGGTCGGACCGCCAGAACGCGGTCTTGAAGTTCGACTGGGTATGCGCACAGCCCAGATAATGCCCGCCCGGCCCGACTTCACGGATGGCATCCATGGCTTGCGCGTTTTCATCAACCTCGATGCCCTTGGCAAGATGATGCAATGTGCCCAACTGGTCGGCATCCATCACAAACTTCTCAAAGCTCGCAACCAGACCACCTTCCAGCCAACCGGCGGCATGCAGCATGAAGTTCACACCGGACAGAAGCCCCATGTTCAGACTGTTGGCGCTTTCATACGCCGCCTGCGCATCGGGCAGTTTCGATCCGTTGAACGACCCGGCAGACCGATAGGGAAGCCCAAGGCGGCGGAACAACTGCCCCGCGCCATAGGTCACATGCGCCGCTTCCGGTGTGCCGAATGTCGGCGCGCCCGAGTTCATGTCGATCGACGACACGAACGTCCCCGCCACGACCGGCGCCCCTTTGCGCACCAACTGGCTGTAGGCCACGCCCGCCAACACCTCGGCCAGCACCTGCGTCAGCGTGCCCGCCACCGATACCGGTGCCATGGCCCCGCCCACAATGAAGGGTGAAATGATCGAGGCCTGGTTGTTGGCCGCGAACACCTCCATCGCACCCATCATCACGTCGTCATATTGCATGGGCGAGTTGATGTTGATGAGCGACGTCATCACTGTGTTTTGCTGGACGAACTCCTTGCCGAACAGGATCTCGGACATCTCAATGCTGTCCTGCGCCCGTTCCGGGGCCGTGACCGACCCCATATAGGGCTTGTCCGAGAGGGTCATATGGGCAAGCAGCATGTCCAGATGGCGTTTGTTGACGGGCACATCCGTCGGCTCACACACCGTGCCGCCCGAATGGTGCAGCCATTTGGACATATAGGCCAGTTTCACGAATTTGCGGAAATCTTCCATCGTGGCATAACGACGGCCCCCGGCTGCATCGCGCACAAATGGGGGGCCGTAAACAGGTGCAAGCACCATGTTCTTGCCGCCAATTTCGACATTCCGTTCCGGATTGCGCGCGTGTTGGGTGAAGCTGCTGGGCGCGGTCTTGCACAGCTCACGCGCCAATCCGCGCGGTATGCGCACCCGTTCGCCACTGACATCGGCGCCGGCGTTTTTCCAACGCTCAAGGGCGGTCGGGTTTTCAACGAAGTTGACGCCGACTTCTTCCAGAACCGTTTCGGCGTTGTACTCGATGATCTCCAATGCCTCTTCGTTGAGAATCTCGAGATTGGGAATATTGCGCGATATGGTTTTGGCGCATTCGATCCGCACAGCGGTGCGTTCTGCGCGCCGTGCTGCGCCGCCGCCTCCGCGACCACGACGGGTGGGTGCCTCGGTCATGGATGTCCTCCAAATTATCCTGTTGATGTGTGAATATCCTGCGGCCCCGGTCAAATCCGCTCGCAAGCGTCCTTCATGGGGCAAAAGCGACATCTGAACGGAAAAGGTTGGAAAAAGTGTCCAACAAGTCACGAAGTGCCCACGGCGGGACTTGCGTTGCCCCCGCCCCTGCCCTAATCGGTTTCCATGACAGATCAGAGCCACGACCGCCTTCTTATCATCGACTTCGGCAGCCAGGTGACGCAGCTTATTGCGCGGCGTCTGCGCGAGTTGAACGTCTATTGCGAAATCCACCCCTATCAGAACGTTACGATGGATTTCGTACGCGAAATGGCCCCGAAAGCGGTTATTCTGTCTGGCGGCCCCGACAGCGTCACCCGCGACGGCAGCCCCCGCGCCCCGCAAGAGATTTTCGATTACGGCGTGCCGATTCTGGGCATCTGCTATGGGCAGCAGACGATGATGACGCAGCTTGGCGGCAAGGTGGTCAGCGGCCATGGCACATCCGAGTTTGGCCGCGCCTACGTCACCCCTGAAGCCAAGTTGGATTTGCTGGATGGCTGGTTTGAACATGGGGTTGAACAGGTTTGGATGAGCCACGGCGATCATGTCTCTGAAATCGCACCGGGTTTTCAGGTTTACGGCACCTCGCCCAACGCGCCGTTCGCGATCACCGCCGACCCATCGCGACATTTCTATGCAGTTCAGTTCCATCCCGAAGTGCACCACACACCGAAGGGTGCAAAGCTGTATGAAAACTTCGTGAAGCTGGCCGGGTTCAAGGGCGACTGGACCATGGATGCCTATCGCGAAGAAGCGATCCGGGTGATCCGCGAACAGGTCGGCGATAAAAAGGTCATCTGCGGCCTGTCCGGTGGCGTCGACAGTTCGGTTGCCGCCGTTCTGATCCACGAAGCGATTGGCGACCAGTTGACCTGCGTGTTCGTGGACCACGGCCTGCTGCGCAAGGGTGAGGCGGAAGAGGTCGTCACCATGTTCCGCGACCATTATAACATGCAGCTGATCCACGCAGACGAGCAGGAGTTGTTCCTGGGCGAGTTGGACGGGCAATCCGACCCGGAAACCAAACGCAAGATCATTGGCAGACTGTTCATTGACGTGTTCCAGAAACACGCCGACCAGATCGAGGGCGCAGAATTTCTGGCCCAAGGCACGCTCTACCCCGATGTTATTGAAAGCGTCAGCTTTTCGGGCGGGCCGTCGGTGACAATCAAATCACACCACAATGTAGGCGGGCTGCCTGAAAAGATGGGGCTGAAACTGGTCGAACCGCTGCGCGAGTTGTTCAAGGACGAAGTGCGCGCCTTGGGTCGTGAACTGGGCTTGCCCGACCATTTCATCGGTCGCCACCCCTTCCCCGGCCCCGGTCTTGCGATCCGCTGCCCCGGAGAAATCACTCGCGAAAAGCTGGACATCCTGCGCGAGGCCGACGCGGTCTATATCGACCAGATTCGCAAGCATGGCCTCTATGACGAAATCTGGCAGGCCTTCGTCGCCATCCTGCCCGTCCGCACCGTAGGTGTGATGGGCGATGGACGGACCTATGATTATGCCTGCGCCCTGCGCGCTGTGACCTCTGTCGATGGCATGACCGCAGATTATTACCCGTTCAGCCATGATTTCCTGGGCGAGACCGCGACGCGGATCATCAACGAGGTCAAGGGCATCAACCGTGTGACCTATGATGTGACCTCGAAGCCACCGGGTACGATTGAGTGGGAATAAGCGCCTGCCGCGTTTCTTCTGTCGCCAGCCCAATTTGACCCAAAGCGTTTCACCCGTTTGGGTGGTGATCCCCTTGTTCGACACCCTCTAAAGGTGTTAACTGCGACGAGGTATCGGCCATCGTGGGACCGTAAAGCATGAAAGCAATCTTGGTGAGGGCGATCACCTTTTTCACAGCACGTTTGCGGTTTCGTCCCGTAATTCTTGTGTTGCAGAAGCTCAATCAATTTCCGTTTGTATACCGCGCGGCGCGGTTTTTCGATCCGAATTACATCAGAAAAATAAGACCGTTCCGATACCAGCCCGCGGTTGCGCAGATCAACTGGCAGGGCACCAGGTTGTTGGTCGACCTCAATGACCATATCGGATTTCAAAGTTTCATACGAAACGAACCGTTTGAAATGACGGTCTATACGATGGCCCAAAACCTCGGCCTTTCAGGCGGCGACGTCATTTTGGACATCGGTGCCAACATCGGAACCGCCAGCATTCCGATTTGTCGCGAACGTGGTTGCGAGCTTGCAGCGGTTGAGGCGTCGAAAGACACGGCGGCACAATTGCTCAGAAATATTTCGCTGAACGATGTGAAAGCCCATGTGGATGTGATTGCGCTTGGTTCTTCGTCAGGTGTTGGCGGGTTTCTGAAACTGCATCTGCGCGACGGGAACCGAGGTGCGAGTTCACTACATGAAGACTGGTCAACATCGGTTGGCGTTGACACTTTCGAATGGGTGCCCTGTCAATCGCTGGATGATTACGTGGCGCGGTCGCCGTTTGCGGACCGGATCAAGTTGATCAAGATTGATGTTGAAGGCGCGGAACTGGATGTCCTGCGCAGTGGGCGTACCTTCCTGTCCCGCAACACCGCGCCAATTCTATTGGAATATCGGATCGACGCCGGCGAAAAGACACGGAAAATGTTGCATCAGGTTCTGGACGACCTGGACGACAGCTATGAGGTGCACGCGCTGGACGAGGCTGGAAACAAGCATCCATTTGATCGCGACACAGCTTACGCGAACGTGCTTTTCGAACGGCGGACAAAGGACGCACGACCCTGAGTGTTTCGGCTTTCAAAACCTAAATCGTCTGTTAACGTGCCGCCATGCCTAAGATATTCCTGACCGGTTACATTGATGTTCCCGAAGCGCGACGTGCTTTGGCTCACGACGCGTTGCCCCAACACATCGCCTTGACCCGGGCGGAACCGGGCTGTCTTCGCTTCGACGTCACGGAAGATGAAACCAGTCCGGGTCGCTATCTTGTTTCTGAACTCTTTGACTCACGGGTCGATTTTGACGCCCATCAGATGCGCGCGGCCCAAAGCCCATGGGCTGCCGTCACCGCGGGCATTCCGCGTCACTACACCATTGAAGAGGTCTCAGCGTGACACCCACCGTGCGTGCCGCATTTTGGATGACCGGCGCGATTGCCTCGTTTTCGGCGATGGCCATTGCAGGGCGCGCGGTCAGTCACCAACTGGATACGTTCGAGCTGATGCTCTATCGATCCTGCGTAGGGTTTGTCATTGTTCTGACAATACTCATTGCACGCGGTCGGCAGAACGAAATCACGATGCTCAATGCGCCGCTGCACGTGGTCCGAAACCTTGCCCATTTTGCGGGGCAGAATCTTTGGTTCTTCGCCCTGACAGCCATACCACTTGCACAAGTCTTTGCGTTGGAGTTCACTTCGCCCCTGTGGGTCGCGGCATTATCGCCGCTGGTGCTGGGCGAACGGCTGACCGTGATCCGGGCAATCAGCGCTGCGGTGGGCTTTGTCGGCATTGTAATCATAGCGCAGCCCGGTTCTGGCGCGGTGAACTCGGTGGGTCTTGGCGCGGCGGCACTGTCGGCGATCTGTTTTGCCTTTACGGCGATGCTCACCCGCCGGTTGACCCGGTCTGAAACGACATTGGCGATCCTTCTTTGGCTCACCTCAACGCAGTTGGTGTTCGGTATGGTAACAGCGGGGTATGACGGGGACGTCACCCTGCCCAGCCTGGCAACCGCACCGTGGCTGGTTCTGATCGGCTGCGCCGGTCTTCTGGCGCATGCCTGCCTGACCACCGCCCTGTCGCTCGCCCCGGCCTCGGTGGTGATCCCCATCGACTTTACCCGCCTGCCCCTGATCGCACTGATTGGCGCGGTCTTTTATGACGAACCGATTGGTTGGGCACTCGTGCTGGGCGGGAGTCTGATTGTTGTGGCGAACCTTGCCAACATCCGCGCCGAGGCGACACCTCGCGCGTCCTAGTTCACCCAATACAACTTATGCAATAGCCGGTCGAAGCCGGATTTTCGCTTGAAACCGTGTCCTTTCCACATCGCTTAACCGGTTATAAACGGCGCTGTGTTATGTGACCCAAGGTAACGATTGACCAATATCAAGTGCGACAAATAGCCTTGCCCTAATGTAACATATCTAGTTCGGACAGTTTGTGGTTCACGGGAGGAATGATGAACAAACTTACACTCACAACCGCTGCGCTTTTCACCGCCGCAGCAACCACCGCTCAGGCGGGGATCGACAGGTCTGACCAGGACATCTCGATCCTGTTTGAAGAAGGCAACTACCTGTCCTTCTCATATGCCAATGTCAGCCCGACCATCGAAGGTGTCGGTGCCGGCGTTTTTCCGATCAGCCAATCGGCGGTTGATTTTTCGATGTTTTCGCTGGGCTACAAGACCCAGTTGAACGATAACCTGAGCCTTGCGCTGATCTGGGACCAACCCTTTGGCGCAAGCATCCAATATATCGACGCCCCCCTTGCCCCTGGCATGGCGGAAGTCAAAAGCTCTGCCCTGACGGGAATTCTGCGCTATGAAATGGGCAACGGGTTCTCGGTTCACGGTGGTGTCCGCGCCCAGAAAGTATCGGGCGAGATCATTTCAAGCCTTGGCGCCCTGAGTGCCGAAAGCGGCAACGAATGGGGTGGTCTGGTCGGTGTGGCATATGAGAAGCCTGAAATTGCTCTGCGTGTCGCCCTGACTTATTTCACTTCGGTTGACCACGCTCTGACTGGTTTCCGCGCCACGCCGTTTGGCGTGGACGCCGTGACTGGCTCCGTCACCATGCCGGAGGCCTTCAACCTCGATTTCCAGACGGGCATTGCAGAAAACACGCTGGTGTTCGGCTCGATCCGTCATGCCATGTGGGATGGTATCTCGCTTGACACGACCGGCCCGGCTTTCGGGGATGCAAACTGGGTGAACTTTGTTGAAGATATCACCTCGTACGAGTTGGGAATCGGTCGCCGTCTGAACGACAACTGGTCGGTTTCGCTGTCCGTCGGCTATGAGAATGGGATGGATACCGGTGCTACTTTCCTGGCCCCTGCCGGTGCATCGAAATCCGTTGCTCTTGGCGCGAAATACACCCAAGGCAACTACGATATCTCGGCCGGCGTTCAATACACCAAATTCGACAGCAAGACCGTCACATCCGGTGGCCTGCCCGTCGTCTATGACGGTGGCAGCGCCGTTGCCGTCGGCGTGAAAATGGGTCTGCGCTTCTAAGCGACCCCTTGCGTCAGAAACACAGAATGCCCCGTGCCGACCGCGCGGGGCGTTTTCATTTTCCCTTTCCGTCCCAATCTGATGCGAACCATTTGACCCGCCCGCTTTCCCCGCTTACCAAGGGGCAAAATGGTGGATGCAAGATGTTGTATCAAAACGCACAGGAATGGATAGATGCCCCGCATAAGCGGGTGTTGTTCTTTGGCATGTCCGGGCTGGGCAAGACCTATCTTTCGACAATGCTGCGCGAACAGGGCGATTGGTTCCACTATTCCATCGATTACCGGATCGGCACCCGGTACATGGACGAATACATCACCGACAATCTGAAAACCGAGGCGATGAAAATCCCCTTTTTGCGCGAGCTTCTGCTGTCGGATTCGATCCGCATCGCACCCAAGGTAAGATTTGATCACCTGACCCCGGTTGCGACCTATCTGGGCAAACCGGGCGCGCCTGACAAAGGTGGCGTGCCAATCGAAGAATATCGCCGACGGCAAACGCAGTTTAGAACGGCGGAAACTGCCGCCCTGATGGACACCGGCCATTTCATCGACCGGGCCGAAAACATCTATGGCTATCCCCATTTCATTTGCGACAGCGGCGGATCCATCTGCGAATGGATCGACCCGGCCCTGTGCGAAAACGATCCACTGATTGCCGAACTCAGCCAGCACTGCCTTCTGGTCTGGCTCAGGGGGGACAAGGCTCATACCCGGCGACTGGTGGAACGCTTTGACCGCGCGCCCAAACCAATGGCTTATCAACCGGAGTTTCTGGCGCGTATCTGGGAAGATTATTTGTTAAAAAACAGCGTCAAGGCCGACGATGTTGAACCCGACGATTTCATCCGTTGGACCTATGCGCAGGCGCTTGCCCATCGCCAGCCACTCTATGAGCATATGGCGCGCTACGGTGTATCGCTCTGTGCCCATGACGTCGCTGCCATCAAGACCCCGGACGATTTCACGGCGATGATCGCTACGGCCATTGACGCCGCCTGATCCGACCTTATCTGACAGACTTCACCCGCAACCCAAGGACATGTGACATGCCGATCAAGATACCTTCCTCCCTTCCCGCAGCGAATGTGCTGAAGGATGAGGGCGTGATGGTCATGTCCGAAGATCAGGCCGACAAGCAGGACATCCGTCCGATGCGGATCGCTTTGCTGAACCTGATGCCCAAGAAGGTCGAAACGGAAACTCAGTTTGCACGATTGATCGGTGCCCATCCGTTGCAGATCGAACTGACGCTGCTGCGCCCGTCGGAACATACGTCGAAAACCACCAGCCAGGCCCATATCGGCGCGTTTTATCAACCGTGGGAGGACGTGCGCGATCAGAAGTTCGACGGGCTGATTATCACCGGCGCGCCGATTGAACACATGCCGTTCGAGGACGTGACCTATTGGGACGAGATCAGCCAGATCTTCGATTGGACCCAGACCAACGTGCATTCGACCTTCGGTGTGTGCTGGGGCGGTATGGCGATGATCTATCACTTCCACAAGGTTAAGAAGCACATTCTGGACGCCAAGGCCTTCGGGTGTTTTCCGCAAAAGAACCTTGATCCCGCCTCGCCCTATCTGCGCGGCTTTTCCGATACTTGCGTCGTGCCGGTCAGCCGTTGGACCGAAATGCGGCAGGACGAGATTGATGCCACAGTCGGGTTGACCACGCTTTTGGGATCGGATGAGGTTGGGCCGTGTCTGGTCGAAGACACTGCGCATCGTGCGCTCTATATCTTCAATCATTTCGAATATGATACCGGCACACTGAAGGGCGAATATGACCGTGATGTCGCCAAGGGCGCGCCGATCAACGTGCCGATAAATTACTATCCCGGCAACGATCCCGGCAAACGCCCTGAAAACCGCTGGCGCAGCCACGCGCATCTGCTTTACGCCAACTGGATCAGCGAAATGTATCTGACCACGCCGTTTGACATCGACCAGATCGGGGAAAGCAAGCAGGACCGCCGTAACTGAACCAACCGATGCAGCCTGCCAATTGCCAACCCGCGGCCTTCGCCCCATAATGGCGTGAAATCAGGAGTTTGCGTATGTCTTTGCCGTTCGATGGTGCCATCTCGAAATTCTTTCAAGAGACCGCGCCAGTTGCGGTCCAAAAGGCGATCACGGACGGCCGCAAGAAGGATATTCTGTCAGACAGCTATCCCTATCGCGCCCGCATGGACAAGGACATCTATCAGGCCGAGATTGAGGCCCTTCAGCTTGAACTGGTGAAGTTGCAGGCTGACGTGAAAGCCACGGGCAAGCGAGTCGTGGTCATCTTCGAAGGGCGCGATGCGGCGGGAAAAGGCGGCACGATCAAGCGATTTCGCGAGAACCTGAACCCGCGCGTGGCGCATGTCGTGGCCCTGTCCAAACCGTCGGACCGCGAGGCGGGGGAATGGTATTTTCAACGCTACATCAGGCACTTGCCGACCGAAGGTGAGATAACTTTGTTCGATCGGTCCTGGTATAACCGCGCAGTGGTCGAGAAGGTTTTCGGCTTTTGCACCGATGCCGAGCGAGAAGCATTCTTTCGTCAACTGCCCGAATTCGAGGACATGCTGGTCGACGAAGGCATTCATTTTGTCAAGATTTGGCTGAATGTCGGGCGTGCTGAACAGTTGCGCCGCTTCCTCGCCCGCGAAAAAGACCCTTTGAAACAGTGGAAACTCAGCTGGATCGACGTTGAAGGATTGAACCGCTGGGATGCCTATACCGACGCCATCCAGGAAACCTTTGATCGCAGCCACCGCCCACGTGCGCCTTGGACCATCGTCCGGTCCGACGACAAGAAACGCGCGCGTCTTGCCGCGATACGCGCTGTCCTTCAAAACATTGATTACACTGGTAAAGATTCGAACGTTGCCCATCCGCCTGACAGCACTATCAGCGGCGGGCCAGAGGTTTGGGATGGCTAAGCGCGGCTATCACCACGGGAACTTGCGGCAGGCGTTGGTCGATGCGGCGCTTGAACTGATCGAGGCGAAAGGCCCGACCGGCTTCACCTTGTCCGAAGCTGCCAAACAGGCGGGCGTCACGCCAGCCGCTGTTTATCGTCATTTCGCAGGGCGCGAAGATCTGATTGCCGAAGCCGCGCGTCAGGGGTATGAGATATTCGCCGATCTGATGGTCTATGCCTATAACAAGGGCCAGCCCTCGGCACTGGCCAGTTTCGAGGCAACCGGCCGCGCCTATCTGGCCTTTGCGCGCAGGTATCCCGGTCACTATATCTCGATGTTCGAAAGCGGGATTTCGATCAACCATTCTGCCGATCTGGCCCGTGTCGCCGGGCGGGCGATGGGTGTTCTGGAAAATGCGGCGGAAAAACTGGCGGAAAACATTCCCGAGGATAAACGCCCCCCATCGCGCATGGTCAGCGCGCATATCTGGGCGATGAGCCACGGGGTCGTCGAACTTTTCGGGCGTGGCAGCCCCGGCCAGAAAAGCCCCTTCCCGCCGGAAGAGCTGCTGGAAAGCGGGATCGGGATCTATCTGCGAGGGCTTGGTTTGATCCGGCCCGACGACTGAAGCGGGCCGGGTGGGTCAGACCAAAAGCCGGTGGCACAGTTCCAGCCCTTCGACCAGGCGATCCACCTCGTCCTTGGTGTTATATAGCCCAAACGACGCACGCGCCGTCGCGGACACGCCCAGATGCGCCATCAAGGGCTTGGCGCAGTGGTGCCCTGCCCTGACGGCAATCCCTTTCTTGTCCAGAATGGTCGAGATGTCGTGGGCATGGGCCGCGCCTTCCATCGTCAGCGAGAATATCGCCGCCTTGCCCGGTGCCGTACCCTGCACGTTGACCCAGTTCAGCCCGGCGAGCCGTTCGGTTGCATAGCTGGCCAACGTCGCCTCGTGCGCAGCGATGTTCTTCATCCCCAAGTCCATCAGATACTCCAGCGCTGCACCCAGGCCGATGGTTTGCACAATACCCGGCGTGCCCGCTTCGAATTTCAGCGGAGGGGCGGCATAGGTGACGCATTCTTTCGTCACGTCATTGATCATGTCCCCGCCACCAAAGAAGGGTTGCATTTCTGCCTGACGTTCAGAGCGAATATAGATCGCACCAGAACCGGACGGCCCATAGAGCTTGTGGCCGGTGATCGCATAGAAGTCGCACCCGATATCCTGCACGTCGACGGGCAAATGAACCGCCCCTTGCGACCCGTCTACAAGCACCGGAACACCCCGACGGCGGGCTTCGGAACAGATGGTCTTGACATCCACCACCGTGCCAAACACGTTCGAACATTGGGTGATGGCTATCAGCCTGGTCCGGTCGGTGATCGCATCCAGCAGTTTTTGCGGGTCAAGTGATCCATCGGGTTCGGGATCGACCCATTTCAGAACCACCCCCTGGCGTTCGCGCAGGAAATGCCATGGCACAATATTGGCGTGGTGTTCCAGAGTGGACAGGACAATCTCGTCTCCTGCCTGCATTCGTGGCGCTGCCCACGCATAGGACACAAGGTTGATGCCCTGAGTGGTGCCTGAATTGAAAATGATTTCCGACTCGGACCCGGCATTCAAGAACCGCGTGACGGTGCCGCGCACCGCTTCGTATTTCTCGGTGGCGAGGTTGGACAGGAAATGCAGGCCGCGATGGACGTTGGAATATTCCTCGGCATAGGCACGCGTCACGGTATCAATCACCACCTGTGGCTTCTGCGCCGAGGCGCCATTGTCCAGATAGGTCAGCGGTTGGCCGTTCACTTGCCGCGACAGGATCGGAAAATCGGCGCGGATTTTGTTGATATCGTACATGGCGCGGGCTCCGGTCAGTTAGGGGCGGTGGGCATCGGCATCGGCTCGACCCCCAGCAGCACAAGCACGAAAGACAAGGCGAACACCGCAACGATCATGAACCCCAGGATCGAGGTGAAAACCAACCCGGTCGACCGAAAGCCGTGGCTTTCAGTGGTGAAATGGCTTAGCACCCAGAAGAACAAAACGACGGACACAATCATCAGGATCGCCGCCAGTCCTGGTGCAAAAAACGTCAGAACCAGCGTCAGTGCCTGCAACATCAGGAAGATAAACTCCATCCACACCACGGTGATGATGGCGTCTGACAAAGCTCCTTGCCCGCCAAACATTCGCCCGATTGCGAAGATCCCCCAAGCCAGACCGAACATGAACACGGCTTCGATCACGCCCAGCAGAACCGGGCTGGACAATACGGTGCCCATCTGAGCGGGGTCCAGCGGATACATCATCCCCGCCAGCACGCCGAGTGCGGCGTTCACGACAACGACCAGCGCCAGCGCGGTCCAGAGGACCTCGCGCGGCAGATCCAGGTCGAACAGGTCGCGCGCGACCTTTCGCGGTTCGGGCACCGTTTGCAGCGCCATACCCAAAAGATAACCGGGATCAAACCGCATGGATCATCCTTCCACCCTACGTTCCGCTTCACGCAGGTTGATGGACCAGAACAGCAGAAAAGCCAACAGCGCAAGCGCGCCGGTCAGAGTCATTTGCACACCTTCGCCAATAAACCCCGCAACCAACCCCCAAAGAAGCCAAAGCGGAGTGGCACATAACAAGGCCCAGAACAGCGCAAACCGAGCGGCAAAGGCGTTGCCATGACCGCCGACAAGACGCATCAGGACATGGCTCAGCGTTCCGATCAGATAGAATGCCAGCGGCATGATGAAGATCCACGCCAACATGGTCGCCCCCATCAGCATATTCAGATCCTGTCCGGTTTCATGGGCGACACGCGCCAATCGGGGAAGTTGAGCGGCAAAGACCAGAAGGCAGCCCCCCATCAGAACGGCCAGGGCCTTGTCCTCACGCGCGCCCAGATCAAGCCTGCGCCGAAACACCGCGCGGGGCGCGCGGTAGCTTCGGATCACATCATCAATCACAGACATCGCATCTGGCCTTGGTCAGCCGCGATGGCGGGCAAGCCACGCATCCAGACGGTCATTGATTTCAGCCGCGATAGCGTCATCCTCGATCTCTTCGATCGCATCGGCCAGAAACGCCAGCACCAGAAGATCGGTGGCGATATGGGCCGGAACGCCGCGCGAGCGCAGATAGAACAATGCCTCTTCGTCGATCGCGCCGGAGGTCGAGCCGTGCGAACAGATCACGTCGTCAGCATAGATCTCAAGCTCCGGTTTGGCCTGGAAACTGGCGTCTTCGTCCAACAGAAGCGATTGCGACTTTTGATACCCATCGGTTTTCTGCGCATCCGGTTTCACAAGGATCTTGCCTTGAAACACCCCTTTTGCACCGTTTTTCAGGACTTTCTTGAACACCTGACGGCTTTCGCAGGACACGGCATCATGGGTGATGAACACCGTGTCATCATGGTGAAAATCGCCATCTGCCCCATCGCCCAAGGCAGCGCCCGCGACATGGGCCGTCGCGTTGTCACCCAAAAGCTCGATCACGCACTCATTGCGGGTCAGGCGGCCATTCACTGTCATGGTGAAGCTTTTGAACACCGATTCCGCGCCAAGGCGGGCAAACAGATGGGTGATGGCCTGCCGTTCGTGATCGCGACCCTGCGCGCGGATGTGGTGAAATTCAGCGCGATCGGCCACGTCCACCTCGCACACTTTCGAAAAACGGGCCGCGGCGGCTCCGTTTTCCAGAAGCGTCAGCTTCGCGCCTTCTTCCACCCGGATCACATGGTGCAACACCGCGTCCGAATTTGCGTCGTCGTGGCGATAGAACAGGCTGACCGGGCGGCTGACCTGCCCGGTGACGCGGATCACCACACCATCGGTGGCCATCGCTGTGTTATGGGCGGCCAAGGGGCGGGCGACGGGAGATTGGCCGCGTGCCTCCAAAACACCATAGAGGTCTTTGGCCCAGTGAATATCGGCAGCAGCCGCATCCGCCAGACGCTCGATCTCGATCCCCTCGTCCGACAGATCGTCCGAGGCATCTGCGTCAAACACACCATCGACAAAGACGACCGTAAGTCGGTCGATCGCATGAAAGACCGGCGGCTCGCCTGCATAATCGAATACGGCGGCGGGCGATGGCGAGGCCGCGATCAGACTGTCGGGCCACGTCCATTTCCAATACTCATCCCGGCGTGTGGGCAATCCCACATCGGCCAGCCGCGCGGCGGCATCGGCCCGTGCTTCTTGCGCCCATGCACCCGAGACCGGGCGCGCATCGGCACTGATCATGGGTGTGGCTTGTTTTGTGGCGGTGTTCATGCCTCGACCTCCATCTCGGCAAGGATGTCGGCATAGCCGTTGTTTTCAACTTCCAGCGCCAGTTCGGGACCACCCGATTTGACAATGCGACCGCCTGCCATGATGTGCACCACGTCAGGTTTGATATGGTCCAGCAGACGCTGATAGTGGGTGATAACAAGGAAAGCGCGGCCCTGATCGCGCAAGGCGTTCACGCCTTCCGACACCAGCTTCATGGCATCCACATCCAGACCGGAATCGGTTTCGTCCAGAATGCACATCTTCGGTTCCAGCATCGCCATTTGCAGGATTTCGTTGCGTTTCTTCTCGCCACCCGAAAAGCCGACATTCACCGGGCGTTTCAGCATCTCGGCGTCGATTTTCAGCTCTTTTGCCTTTGCGCGGATGAATTTCAGGAAGTCGGCGGCCGACATTTCCTCTTCGCCGCGCGCTTTGCGCTGCGCGTTCACCGCGGTGCGCAGGAAGGTCATGTTGCCCACGCCGGGGATTTCGACCGGATATTGGAAGGCCAGAAACAGGCCAGCCGCGGCGCGCTCTTCCGGTTCCATCTCCAACAGGTCAGCGCCTTCCAACGAGGCACTGCCTTCGGTCACTTCATACCCATCACGGCCCGACAGGACATAGGACAGCGTCGATTTGCCCGAGCCATTTGGACCCATGATCGCATGCACCGACCCGGCGGGCACCTCAAGGTCGACACCTTTCAGAATGCGCTTGTCTTCTTCTTCAAGTTTGACGTGCAGGTTATTGATTTTAAGCATTTTATATCGTCCTTACGAAACAGTGACAGCCGTGCCCGAGGCCGACACCATCAGCATGTTGTTGATCACTTCATAGTCGAGGTCCACGCCCACGACCGCGTTGGCGCCCAGTGACGCCGCGTGTTCTTCCATCTCGGCCAGCGCGGTGCGGCGCGCCTTGCCCAGTTCTTCTTCATAAGCCCCCGAGCGTCCGCCCACGATGTCGCGCACCTGTGCAAATAGATCGCGAAAGATATTCGCCCCCAAAATGGCTTCGCCGGTGACGATGCCGTGATAGGCAACGATGGGATGACCTTCTACGGATGGGGTTGTGGTGATAATCATCTTATCCGCCCTTTTTTCACGCTGCATCAGCGCCACAGATCCAACAGTTTCATCACACCGCGCGACGCAGCCCATCCCAGAAAGATGCCGAACGGAATCCAGATCATCGGGTTCAGCTGATCCATCTTGTGAGTGTTGATGTAAATCACAGCCGCGCCGCCACCGATGGCCGGCAGAATATAGGGTATGGCGCTTTCCACATTACTCAAGAAGTCTCTCACCCTGCCCCTCCCGCACCGAAAAATTTGAACAGTCCAAGCCCAAGCGCGAGGACAACAAAGGCTCCGATCACAAAAGATGGTGGGGCCATGCGGGTCTTGCGGCGCAGGGCGTTCACGATGACGCTGACCAGAAACCATGATGGAATAAGCGCGATCCAAGCGACCGAAAGAAGCGCGACAGGCATAGCAAAGGCCCCGGGGGTATCGTTTTGCGTGACACGTTCTGGTGCCAGATCAGAAATCGCCTGTAGGTTTACAAACAGCAACAGCACCACCGCCGAACAGACTCCCCCAAGCATCGCCCACTTGCCCGAAAGCTTGTTGTCATGGCGCGGTGCGGACGGGGGCTGCGCGTCCGGTTGCACACCGCGTCCTTGCGCATCCAACCGGTCCGGCATGTCTTGGAAGTGGTCCTGGCTCATTTTACCCCACCGACCCCTCCAGCGATATCGCCACAAGCTGTTGGGCTTCCATGGCAAATTCCATCGGCAGGGCTTGCAACACTTCCTTGGCGAAGCCGTTAACGATCAGGGCCACGGCCTCTTCTTCGTCCATGCCCCGCTGGCGGCAATAGAACATCTGTTCGTCATCCACCTTCGAGGTCGTCGCCTCGTGTTCCACGCGCGAGGAATTGTTCTTCACCTCGATATAGGGCACCGTATGTGCGCCGCATTTGTCGCCGATCAGAAGGCTGTCACATTGCGTATAGTTACGCGAGTTCTTGGCCTTCGGGTGCATCGAGACAAGTCCGCGATAGGTGTTCTGCGCCACGCCCGCCGAGATCCCCTTGGACACGATCCGCGATTTGGTATCGCGCCCCAGATGCACCATCTTGGTGCCGGTATCGGCCTGTTGATGGTTGTTGGTGATCGCGATGGAATAGAACTCGCCCTGGCTTTCATTGCCGCGCAACAGGCAGGACGGGTATTTCCACGTCACGGCGGACCCGGTTTCGACCTGCGTCCACATCACCTTGGACCGGTCGCCCCGGCAATCGGCGCGTTTGGTCACGAAGTTATAGATGCCACCCTTGCCGTTCTCGTCGCCGGGGAACCAGTTCTGAACGGTCGAGTATTTCACTTCGGCATCTTCTTCGATGATGATTTCCACCACGGCGGCGTGCAGCTGGGCGGTGTCGCGCTTGGGGGCCGTGCACCCTTCCAGATAGCTGACATAGGAGCCCTTGTCCGCGATGATCAGCGTGCGTTCGAACTGGCCGGTATTCTCCGCGTTGATGCGGAAATAGGTGGACAGCTCCATCGGGCACCGGGTGTTGGGCGGGATATAGACGAACGACCCGTCCGAGAACACCGCCGAGTTGAGCGTGGCGTAATAGTTGTCCGACACCGGCACGACGGAGCCGAGATATTTTTTGACCAATTCGGGATGATCGCGGATCGCGTCCGAGATGGAACAGAAAATCACGCCGGCCTTTTTCAGTTCAGCCTGAAATGTGGTTCCCACGGACACCGAGTCAAACACCGCGTCCACGGCGACCTTCCGCCCTTCGGCGGGCACGTCTTCGGCGCCTTCGACACCGGCAAGGATCATCTGTTCCTTCAGCGGTATGCCAAGTTTTTCGTATGTAGCCAGCAGCTTGGGATCAACATCGTCCAGCGACTTCGGCTTCACCTCCATCGACTTGGGACGGGCATAGTAATACTGATCCTGAAAGTCGATCTCGGGATAGCTGAGCATCGCCCAGCTTGGTTCGACCATCTTTTCCCAGCGCGCAAAGGCCCCGAGACGCCATTCGGTCATCCATTCGGGTTCTTCGTTTTTCTCGGAAATCAGCCGCACGATATCGGGATTAAGGCCCTTGGGGGCATAATCCATCTCGATATCCGTTTCCCAGCCGTACTTGTATTGTCCAGCCAGCGTTTTTACCGCCTCGACGGTTTCTTCTTCAACGCCTTCTTTGACGTTCAGTTCATCTACACCGGCCATGTTGTCCTTTCATCCAAGCAAAGGGCCTAGCGACCCCGCGCCCGGAATTTCTCGTATTCCATGATCCATGCCTTGGCAAAGGCACGCACCTCATCCTCACTCGTCATGGGGCCAAGCGAGACACGCAAAGCGCATCCCGCATGTTCCCGGTCAAAGCCCATTGCCACCAAGGCGGCGCTGGATTTTACCTTCCCGGATGAACAGGCCGAACCTGCGGAAACCGCAAACCCGGCAAGGTCCATCACCATCACCTGTGTTTCACCCTTCCAGCCCGGAGTGATGAAGCACGAGGTGTTGGGAAGCCTGTTCGCATCATTCCCGACAAAAATAGTCTCTTTTGCCGATTCCGCAATGGTGTTTTCTAGAATCTTTCTAAGTTTTTCGGTGACAGACATAACGCCACCCTCCAGATCGGTCTGGGCCGCACGGGCAGCGGCGGCAAATCCGGCAATACCGATCACGTTTTCAGTGCCCGACCGACGACCCATTTCCTGCCCGCCACCCTTGATCCGCGCTTCGATATCCGTGCCACGTTTGACGATCAGGGCACCCACGCCCTTCGGCCCGCCCAGTTTGTGCGCCGAGACGATGGCCATCTGCGCCCCGCACCAGTTGAACGCAAAAGGGATCTTGCCAAAGGCCTGCGTTGCGTCGGTCAGGAAAAGCCCGTCCGGCAGTGCCTGAATTACACCGGTTTCGGAGTTCGCGACCTGCAATGCGCTTTGCGCTGGGTCAGCGACGGACACCGCGCCGTTGATGTCAGCCGTCAGGCTTTCGTCGCACCAACTGCGCACCGCGTCATGTTCGATCCCCGCACAGGCGATCCCGCGCCCTTGTAAGGCCAGCGCCGCCGCTTCGGTCGCGGACGAGGTGAAGATGATATCGGCCCCTTCGGCCCCCAACGCCGCGGCCAGGTCTTTGCGCGCCCGTTCGATCAAACCTTTCGCCGCGCGCCCCTCAGCATGGACGGATGACGGGTTGCCCACCAGATCCATCGCCGCAATCATCGCCTCCCGCGCCTCGGGGCGCAGAGGTGTTGTGGCGTTCCAGTCAAGATAGGTTCGGGGCACCGACGGGTCCTATTCGATTACGCGTCTCAGGATGGCAGGCAAACGCCGCTGCCGCCTATCATTCCTCATCCACAACCGCAAACAATGTCGGCACTGCGGGGCATGGTGTCAGCTCGTTCTTCACCACGTCCGACAGGCGGGTCTGGTGCAGGAATACATAGACATGGGCCGACAGACCCTCCCACAACCGGTTGGTCATGGATTGCGCCTTGGAGCCAGAGCTTGCACCCGATGCCCCTGCCCCTTTGTGCATCGCAGACACGGTTTCGTCCACGGCCGCAAGGACCTCGGACACCCGAATATCGGACGCCGCGCGCGCCAGTTTATAACCGCCGCCCGGCCCACGCACGCTGTCGACAAGACCGGCACGCCGCAATTTAACAAAGAGCTGTTCCAGATAAGGCAGGGAAATGTCCTGACGTTTGGCCAGATCGGTCAGCGACAAAAGGCTGTCGCCGTTTTGCAACGCCAGATCGGCCAGCGCGACCATCGCGTAACGCCCCTTGGTTGACAGCTTCATCGCGTAACCTCTCTGCAAAAACATTGACCTTTTGAACTATCACCACTAGGTCACTTAGGACTGGCAAAGGCAGGTTCCAGACCTGTCAATTCGCCACCCCTGTATTATGGTGCGGGTCCGTATGCGTCAAGAATGCTGGCAGTGGCAGCCTGACGCAGGATCTGACGAAAAAAAGAGGCCGCAACCGAATGCCCGAAGTGATTTTTCCCGGCCCCGAAGGCCGTCTTGAAGGCCGCTATCACGCCCAGAAGGAAAAAGACGCCCCCATCGCCATCATCCTTCATCCGCACCCGCAATTCGGCGGCACGATGAACAACAAGGTGGTGTATAACCTGCACTATGCGTTCCATAATATGGGCTTCAACGTGCTGCGGTTCAATTTCCGTGGCGTGGGTCGCAGTCAGGGCGAATATGATCAGGGTGTGGGCGAATTGTCCGATGCCGCGTCGGCGCTGGATTATCTGCAATCCATGAACCAGAACGCCAAACATTGCTGGGTCGCAGGCTTTTCCTTCGGCGCTTGGATCGGCATGCAGCTTTTGATGCGCCGCCCGGAAATCACCGGCTTCATCTCGGTCAGCCCGCCCGCCAACATGTATGATTTCAGCTTTCTGGCACCCTGCCCCAGTTCCGGCCTGATCATCAACGGCACCGCCGACCGGGTGGCACCCCCGGCAGACACTCATGCGCTGGTGAACAAGCTGCACGAGCAGAAAGGCATCACCATCACACATACCGAGATTGAACGGTCGGGTCACTTCTTTGAAAATGACCATATGGACACCATGATCACGCATGTGGATGAATATGTGCGCCGCCGCCTGACAGAAACCACTCGCTGAACGAGGCGCCGATGGATCTTCTTGAACAAGTCGCAGACGCCATGGCGAAAGACGTGCTGGAAGCGGTCGAGTTGACGGGCGAGGAAGATCTTGTTGATGAGATCAAGAAAACCATTGGCGCATCCTCGACCACGCTGGAAGAGGCATTCATGACCGCGGTCCGCATCCGCCGGGCCGAGGCACGCGGGCGGGCGCAGCTAAAGCTGTTGCTGCGGAAACTGACCTGAAGTTGTTCTGGTCTAGCCTGCGTTTTCTGTGCGGGAATCGTCCCATTCACAAGGCTGCCAAAGTTCAACCTTGTTGCCCTCCGGGTCCATGATCCACGCGAAATCACCGTTCTCGTGACGCTCAGGTCCGGCAACGATCTGCACACCTGCCGCCTTCAGTTGGGAAAGCAGGCCGTCCAGATCATCCACTCGATAATTGATCATGAAACCCGCAGTGCTTGGGGCAAACCAGGTGCTGTTGCTGTCCGCCGTCGCCCAGACAGTCAACCCCCCATCATTGGCTTCGTCGTCCTGCCAGTTCAGAACCGCGCCGCCAAAATCTGATAGCTCGATCCCCAGATTGTCCCTGTACCAGTTTGCCAGAGATGCTCCGTCTCTGGTCGACTGAATGAACACGCCGCCGATGCCGGTTACTTTTGCCATTTGGAATCCTTCTGACTGTCAATATGATACCACGGAAGATTGTTCGTTGATTGTTGGGTTTGAGCCCATAGTTACCGATGCCGCGGTTGGGACGAACCGGTCATTTGCCGATGTTGGAGACATTTGATCACAATGCTCGGATGGCTGTGCCGGGGTTTAACGAAACCACAGACTTCCGCGGCGTGCACCACAGCGAGCCGGCCATTGGGTATATTTAACCTTTGGTCAGGTGCCCTTTTATGGTATTCTGAACTTGCGAATGATTTGTCGCGCAAGCAGATAGGATTTGGTCAAAGTGGGACACAATCAATGAATCCGATTCTGATAACTTCGCTGGCAGTGCTCGTTCAAGCCACCGCCACTGTCGGATGGGCGGAGCAATACACGGTCGAACGATCATTGCAAGTTTCGTCTCCGAAAGACACGGTTTGGAATCAAGTGGGCGATTTCTGCGATATTGACGATTGGCATCCGGCGGTAAGTGACTGCAGTCTCAAGGTTATCGACGGGTCTCTCCACCGTGTGTTGACGTTGACTGATGGTGGAGAATTCGTCGAAAAGCGGATCGCAGTGGAACCGGGGCTTTCCTACACCTACAGGATCGTCAGTTCTCCACTACCGCTTGAAAAATACACCGCGACGTTTTCGATTACACACGGAGACAGTACGACCATCACTTGGGCTGGTCGTTTCTCGGCAGATGATCCCGAGACTGAGAAAACGATTGCCGGGATCTACGAAGCCGGACTGTCTGCAATCGAGGAACGGCTGGCTGACTAATTTCTGTGCAGGAGATTTGGCTTCTTCTGCCCGTAAACCGGGTCTTAGCCGGAACCGCCCCGACGTCCGCAAAGTGCAGGTTGCCATCGTCGATATGGGCAAGGTGAACGACTGCAAGGTCCCGCAAGGCCGCGATTGATGCTTGGTCCATTAGCCCCGACTTACTAAGCGCAAAACTGATCGAATTCTCCAATCAAAGCCTATAGATCTCGCCAAACTTAGCCTCAAGGTAGGCCAGCAACGGCTCGACCGAGACTGGCTTGCCGGTGGCCCCTTCGATCACCGCTTGCGGCGCGCAAAGCGCGCCGTGCCGTTGCACCTTGTCGCGCAACCAGTCGGTCGCATAGGTCGCGTTGCCCTGTGCCAGTTGCACATCCAGATCGGGTCGGTCGTGCTGCAACGCCTCGTGCAAACAGCCCGCATAGACATTGCCAAGGCTATAGGTCGGGAAATAGCCAAACAGCCCCACCGCCCAATGCACATCCTGCAACACACCGTTCGCGGCGCGATCAACCTCGTATCCGAAATCGGTCACGAACCGCGCGTTCCACGCCTCTTCCAGGTCCGCCACATCCAACTGGCCCGCGATCAGACGACGCTCCAGATCGAAGCGCAGCATGACATGCAGGTTATATTGCACCTCGTCCGATTCCGTGCGGATATAGCCCTTTTCCAGCCGGTTCACGGTGCCATAAAAGGCATCCGCATCGCTGGCTGGCGCATGGCCAAAGCGGCGTTGCATTCGATCGAAAAGCCAGGCCGAAAAGGCGCGCGAGCGGCCAAGCTGGTTTTCGTATATCCGCGACTGGCTTTCATGCACCCCCATCGAGGCACCGCGCCCGATCGGCGTCAGCAAATAGGCGCGGTCGACATTCTGTTCGTAACAGGCGTGGCCGACTTCGTGGATGGTGGAATAGAAACAGTTGAACGGATCGGTATCGCTGGTGCGGGTCGTGATGCGCACATCAAGGCCAGAGCCGGAACTGAAAGGATGCACCGCCTTGTCGATCCGCCCATGGGTCAGGTCATAGCCAAAGGTGCGCGCCAGCTTGGCGGACAGCTTCATCTGTTTCTTGGCCGGATAGGTTCCGATCACCTTCTCGGGCTGGTGGGCCGATCCAAGTGCCGCATCCCGCAGCTTGACCAATCTGGAACGCATGGCGTCAAACATCGTTTGAATGTCCTGACCTGACGCACCGGGTTCGTAATCATCCAGCAGCGCGTCGTAAAGATCGCCGCCATTGGCAAGGGCGGCGGCCTCTTCCCTCCGCAGTGCGACGATTTCTTCCAACACAGGGCAAAAAGCGGTGAAATCATCCTTGGCCCGCGCATCCGCCCATTTGCGTTGGGCGGCGGATGTGGCCCGCGCGATCGCCATCGACAAATCCACCGGCACCTTCAGCGCGCGGGTCTGCGCGCGTCTGATTTCACGAATTTGTGCGGCATCGGCCGGGGTCAGTTTACTGGCCTCTACGGCTTCAAGCCACTCGGAAATCCGCGGGTCAATGCGGCGCGCATGCAGCACGTTCTCGATCGCGGCCATTTCCTCGGCCCTCTGCGGTGCGGCCCCTTCGGGCATAACGGTTTCCTGATCCCAGCCAAGGCGACCGGCGATTTCGGCCAGCGCCTGCGTGTCGCGCTGAAACGCCATCAAATCATCAAAGGCAGTCATCTGTCACCTTCACTTGCGAATGGATTGCTCGGCGGGGTAGCCCGCCATAAAACGGGCGTTCAGGATCAAAACCCAGGTCAGGATTGCACCAACCTGATGCGTGATCGCCACATGCAGCGGAGAGGCTTGCAATACCGTGGTGATACCCAGCACCACCTGCCCCAACACCATCAGCGTGGCGAGGGTGAAGCCCGACCGCACCATCTGGTTGCCCGACCGGCGCGAGGCGCGCCAGACCACGATGGCAAAGATCGCCAGCAAGTAACCCGTGATCCGGTGCATGAATTGCACAAGACCTGCATTTTCAAAAAAGTTGCGCCAGACCGGACTCAGGCCAAGCGCGTCCGGTGGGAAAAATTGTCCCGCCATCCACGGCCAGTCGACAAAGCTGCGGCCTGCGTCGATCCCGGCGACCAGCGCGCCCAGAACGATTTGCAACAGTGCCAGATGCATAAGGCCGGTGCCCATGCCGAACAATTTTGTCTCGCGTCCACGACGTGCCGCCATCAGGCTTGCCTCTTTCCGGCCCAGCATAAGCACATACCATGCGATCAGCCCCAGTATGACGAAGGCCAGACCAAGATGGATGGCCAAACGGTAGGACGCCACATCGACCCGGTCGCCTGACAGGCCCGAGGACACCATCCACCAGCCGATGGCACCCTGCAAACCGCCAAGCGCGCCCAGAAGCAGCAGACGACCGGTCCAGCCATTGGGGATCTTGCGCGCTGCCAGAAAACCGAAAAAGCCAACTGCCCAGACCAGACCGATGAAACGGCCCAACTGGCGATGGCCCCATTCCCACCAATAGATGGATTTGAAATCGACCAGATCCATGCCGCTGTTTTGCAGCTTGAATTCAGGGATTTGCTGATATTTCCCAAACTCTGCCGCCCAGTCGGCATCGTTCATAGGTGGCATTGCCCCGGTAAAGGGTGCCCATTCGGTGATCGAAAGACCCGAATCCGTCAGCCGCGTCAACCCACCGACGACCACCATGGCCGCAACCAATGCGAACAGTAGCATCAGCCAAAGTCGCACCGCCCCGCGCGCCGCTCCTCCGCCTGATCCCCGCTCGATCACACCCGCCTCCGGCGCGGCGCGCGACGTCGTGGTGTCGTCGCTGACTTCTTCAAAAATACTGCGGGGTTTGGACATTCGGCTCTCCCATAGGCTTTGGCGCGATACTCGTTTACTTGACGCCGATTGCCAAGGGGGCAACCGTCAAGAAAAACCGTGATTTTCCGCCGGTTTCAGGGGCAAATCCAGTCCTTTTGGTTGCCCCTGCCGTCAGGCCAATGATATAGTTCCCAGACCTAGATATAGTGTGAAATGCACCAAAACGGCGGACAACGTGACAGACACCCCAGAACCCCCTGAGCAGACAGGCGAATTGCCGCCTGAACGACCCCAATACGACGGCCCCCAGATCACAATCGAAGAGGAGATGAAGACCTCCTATCTCGATTATGCGATGAGCGTGATCGTCAGCAGGGCGATCCCTGATCTGCGCGACGGGCTGAAACCCGTGCACCGGCGTATTCTTTACGCCATGTACGAGACGGGCAACTCGCACGACAAACCCTATCGTAAATCGGCCCGCCCGGTGGGCGACACAATGGGGAAATACCACCCGCATGGTGACAGCGCGATTTATGACGCTTTGGTGCGCATGGCGCAGCCGTTTTCCATGTCGCTTCCTCTGCTGGATGGGCAGGGGAACTTCGGTTCGATGGACGGTGATAACGCCGCGGCCATGCGATACACAGAAGTGCGGATGGACAAACCCGCCGCCTCGCTGTTGGCCGATATTGAAAAAGACACGGTTAATTTTCAGGACAACTACGACGGCAAAGATCTTGAACCGACCGTCTTGCCAGCGCGTTTCCCGAACATGCTGGTCAATGGCGCCGGCGGCATCGCCGTTGGCATGGCAACAAACATTCCGCCTCACAATCTGGGCGAGGTTGTGGATGCGACGCTGGCCCTGATAGAAGACCCGGACCTGACGTCGGAAGGCTTGATGGACTATGTCCCCGGCCCCGATTTTCCGACAGGGGCTATCATGCTGGGCCGGTCCGGTGCGCGAAAAGCGTATCTGGAAGGGCGCGGCAGCGTCATCATGCGCGCCAAGACCCGGATCGAGGAAATCCGCAAGGACCGTTATGCCATCGTGCTGGATGAAATCCCCTATCAGGTGAACAAGGCCACGATGATCGAAAAGATCGCCGAACTTGTGCGTGACAAGCGGATCGAAGGCATTTCGGCTGTCCAAGACGAAAGCGACCGGATCGGTGTGCGCGTGGTGGTCGAGTTGAAACGCGACGCGACCCCCGAGGTCGTGTTGAACCAACTGTTCCGTTATACCCCCATGCAAACCTCGTTCGGTTGCAATATGCTGGCCCTGAACGGGGGCCGTCCCGAGCAACTGACGCTTCGCGATTTTTTGAAATATTTCATTAGCTTCCGAGAGGAAGTTGTCACGCGCAGGACGGCATTTGAACTGCGCAAAGCGCGGGAGCGCAGCCATGTTTTGTGTGGTCTGGCCGTGGCCGTCACCAATGTTGACGAAGTGGTCGCCACCATCCGTGCCTCGCATGACCCGGCGGACGCCCGTGCCAAATTGATGGAACGTCGCTGGCCTGCGCGTGACATCGCGGAATATATTCAGCTGATCGACGATCCGACCCACAAGATGAACGAGGATGGGACCTATAACCTGTCCGAAACGCAGGCCCGTGCAATTCTTGAGTTGCGCTTGCAACGCCTGACCGCCATGGGCGTGAAAGAGGTCACGGACGAACTTCAAGACCTTGCTGCAAAGATAAGAGATTACTTGGATATTCTTCGGTCTCGTGAACGTATCATGGCGATCATCTCGGACGAGCTTACCGAGGTGAAAGAGGCTTACGCCGTGCCGCGCCGCACCGAGATTGTCGACTGGTCCGGCGACATGGACGACGAAGACCTGATCGAGCGCGAAGACATGGTTGTGACCATTACCGCAAGCGGATGGGCCAAGCGCACGCCGCTGGCCGACTTCCGTGCGCAGAAACGCGGCGGCAAAGGCTTGTCGGGGATGCAGACCAAGGACGAAGATGCGATTACCACGCTCTTTGTCGCCAACACCCATACACAGCTTCTGTTCTTCACCGATGACGGGATGGCCTATAAGCTCAAGACCTGGCGCCTGCCCCAAGGCGGACGGACCGCGAAGGGCAAGCCTCTCGTCAATATTCTGCCGATCCCGACCGGGGTCTCAATCGCCGCGATCCTGCCGGTCGACCGTGATGAAAAAGACTGGGACGACCTGCAAATCGTTTTTGCGACCTCCAAGGGCTCGGTGCGCCGCAACCGCCTCTCGGATTTCACCAACGTCATGCGCAACGGCAAGATTGCGATGAAGTTCGAAGGCGAAGACGAAGGCACCCGCCTGATCAACGCCCGCATTTGCGACGAGAATGACGACGTGATGCTGGTCACTTCCGGTGGGCGGGCGATCCGGTTTCCTGTCACTGACGTGCGGGTGTTCAATTCGCGCTCCTCAACCGGTGTGCGCGGGATCAAGCTGGTAAACGAAGGGGATGAGGTCGTATCAGCCTCGGTTATTCGCCACTTCGAAGCCACGCCGGACGAACGCGCAGGCTTCATCAAGCGGTTCCGGTCTGAACTTGGCAATGACAGTTCGGACGAAGATACGAGTGAAGACAACGCAGGCGATCTGTCCGAAGACCGCTATCGGCAAATGCTGGCGGCCAATGATTTGCTTGTGACAATCAACAAACGCGGCATTGGCAACCTGACCACCAGTCATGATTACCGCGTCAGCGGCCGTGGAGGCCAAGGTGTGGCGGCGATGAAGGGCGGTGAAATCGTCGCCTGCTTCCCGATCGAGATGGACGACCAGATCATGTTGGCCACATCTAAAGGGCAATCCATCCGCTGTCCGGTCAACGGCATCAGCTTCCGCTCGCGCAGCGCAGGCGGCGTCAAGGTGTTCAACACCGGTAAAGGGGAAGAGGTCGTCTCGGTCGCGCGGATCATCGAACAATCCGAGGATGAAGACGCCACAGACGGTGAAAGCTAATCCGCTGGCTCCACTTCCACCCCTTTTCTGCATCAACGGTGCTGAAAAGGGGCTCTTCCCTTTTGCCCGACGATCTCCTATCTGCACCCCATGACTGACAAGACTTTACACATCGTGGGCGGCGGCATGGCCGGGTCCGAAGCCGCATGGCAAGCCGCACATATGGGTGTGGACGTGATCCTGCACGAGATGCGACCAAAGGTCGAAACCTTCGCCCACCAGACCGGGAATTTCGCCGAAATGGTGTGCTCCAACTCGTTTCGGTCTGATGATGATGAGCAGAATGCAGTGGGACTTTTGCATTGGGAAATGCGCCGGGCGGATGGGCTGATCATGTCCAGCGCCGACCAGAACCGCCTGCCCGCGGGTGGTGCCCTTGCTGTGGATCGCGACGCCTTTGCGCAATATGTGACGGAAAAGCTGCGCGCACTGCCAAACATCCGCGTTGAATATGGCGAGGTCGGCACGTTGCCCTCAGACGGGCACTGGATCTTCGCCACCGGTCCACTGACATCCCCCGCGCTCGGCGACGCCATTGCGCGCGAAACCGGCACGGACCGGCTGGCCTTTTTCGATGCCATCGCCCCCATTGTCTATGCCGACAGCATCGACATGGACGTGGTCTGGGCGCAGTCACGCTATGACAAGGGCGACACGGTCGAGGAGCAGAAGGCTTACCTCAACTGCCCGATGACCAAGGACCAATACGAAGCCTTCATCGACGCGCTTCTGGCCGCCGACAAGACCGAGTTTCACGACGGCGAAACCGCCACATATTTCGACGGCTGCCTGCCGATCGAGGTGATGGCCGAACGTGGTCGCGAAACTTTACGGTTCGGGCCAATGAAACCCGTGGGGCTGACCAATGCCCATAAGCCTGACGACAAACCTTATGCGGTGGTTCAACTTCGTCGGGATAACGCGCTGGGAACGCTGTATAATATTGTCGGCTTCCAAACCAAGATGAAATACGGCGCCCAGGCCCAGGTGTTCAAGATGATCCCCGGTCTGGAGAATGCGTCTTTCGCACGGCTGGGCGGCATCCACCGCAACACGTTCATGAACTCACCCACGCTGCTCGACTGCCAGATGCGCCTGAAGTCCCGCCCGAACCTCAGGTTTGCGGGGCAAGTGACGGGGGTTGAAGGCTATGTGGAAAGCGCCGCCATGGGTTTGCTGGCCGGGCGCTTGGCCGCCGCCGAAATCCTCGGGCAGAGCCTGCCCGACGTGCCGCAAGATACTGCCATGGGCGCGCTGATTCACCACATCACTGGCGGGGCGGACGCCAAGACCTTCCAACCCATGAACGTCAACTTCGGCCTGTTCCGCCCGGTTGACGGGCTGAAAGGCGGGCGTCGTGGGCGCAAGGACCGTTACAAGGCCTATACCGACCGTGCCAAAGACGCGTGGGCCACTTGGCTTGAACATTTCGCCTGAAGGACCGGGCGCATATGACTGATTTCATCACCCGTTTCGCCCCCAGCCCCACCGGCCCGCTGCATCTGGGCCATGCCTATTCCGCTATGCTGTGCCACGACATGGCGCGGACCGCTCAAGGCCGGTTTCTCTTGCGGATGGAGGACACGGATCTCCAGCGCAGCAAACCCGAATGGGACGCCCTGATCCGTGAAGACCTGACCTGGCTGGGCCTTCACTGGGACGCGCCCGTGCTGCGCCAATCCGAACAGATCTCCTCCTATGACTTGTACCTCGACCAACTGGCAGAGCACGACCTTCTCTACCCCTGCTCGTGCAGTCGCGCCGACATCCGGGCCGCCTTGTCCGCTCCGCAAGAAGGTCACCCGCACGAGGTCTATCCGGGCACTTGCAAAGCCCGCCCGATATCCGACCGCAACCAGGGTGACGCGCTGCGCCTGCACCTTGATCGCGCGCTTGTCATGCTGGCCGATGACCTACCATCCTTTCAGGAAACCGGAGGCACCCATAAGGGCACGCACCAGATCGACCCCGATCAGGCCCAGGAACAGATCGGCGATGTGGTCCTGACACGCAAAGGCGAACGCATGATCGCCTATTTCCTTGCTTCGGCCATCGACGACGCCACACAAGGCATCACCCATGTCATCCGCGGCGAAGACCTGTTCGACTTCACCGCCATACAGGTGATCCTGCTCACCCTCCTGAATCTGTCCGTGCCGACCTATCACCACCATCGGCTGATCAGGGACGAAAACGGCAAACGCCTGGCCAAACGGGATGACGCCCGGGCCATTTCAACCTATCGGAACGACGGACGAACCCCGTCCGACATCCGGCGCATGGTTGGTCTCTGATACCTTCCCGGTTTCTTCTGGCTCAAAATATCCTGCGGGGGTCCGGGGGTGCAAAACCCCCGGCGCGCCGCTCACGCCATCGGCGCCAAGATCTCGACTTCATCCCCACCCCGCACAGCGGTATAAAAACAACTGCGCCGGTGGGTATGGCACGCCGGGCCGGATTGCCGGACGGTCAGCAACAGACAATCGCGGTCGCAATCGACCCTAAAATCGACCATCTCCTGCACATGGCCAGACGTCTCGCCCTTCACCCAAAACGCCTGTCGCGAACGTGACCAATACGTGACACGCCCGGTTTCCAAGGTCCGTCTTATGGCTTCGGCATTCATCCAGGCCATCATCAAGACGTCGCCCGTTTCGACATCCTGCGCGATGGCAGGAATCAGCCCCTTGTCGTCGTATGTCAAACTGCCTGTATCGAAATTCATCGCCCGTCCTTTCCAATTGCCTGTCAGCATCCTATGTAGACCGAGATAACGCGACGGAAAAGGCAGGACAGATGAGCGACAACGACCTGATCAAGCTCTATTCAAAACAAATCCTCGCCCTGGCCGCGGCAATCCCCCATCTCGGTAGTCTTGAAGCGGCTCAGGGTGAAGCCAAGGCGCGGTCCCCCCTCTGTGGGTCGACCGTAACCGTTGGCGTGAACCTTGAAGATGGCAAGGTCGTTGAGTTTGCGCAAAACGTGAAAGCCTGCGCACTGGGTCAAGCCTCGGCCGCCATTCTCGGCAAGGCTGTGATCGGATTGGACCGCGACACGTTGCAACACGGTCGCGACGCACTGCATGCAATGCTGACCCAAAACGGTCCGATCCCTGCCGCACCGTTTGATGGCTATGAGGTTCTGCAACCCGCCCGTGATTTCAAAAACCGCCACGCCTCGATCCTGCTGCCTTTCGAAGCCACGCTCGGCGCGATTGACGCCACATAAAAAAAACCGCCGCGCTCCTGGCAGGGAGGCGGCGGCAGTTGCGGCTCGGGATAATCAGTTCCGGTGCAGGAATGAGGCAGAAACACCGAAACGCGGGACAGGCGACGGGCAGTGAACCGTCTGGACGCATCGACATTGGGACATGATGCTATGTCCGGACCCTGAGCTGGCAGAAACTGGATGTGGGGTCAGATCACCCCCGGCAGATGCAGCGCGCCAAACAACACAACAAGCAGGCACATGCCCCCGATCGCATCCTGCCAGATGGTGGCGGACGAACGGGCCAATGCGGTTTTCACATCATTCAACATGGGTCAACTCCTGCTCTCTGTTCTGGTGGCATCTTGGGGCTGCCATCCGCTTTGTTGCCCTTTTGTTCGCATATTCTTAACCCATCTGTAAAGAACTTTTTAAGAACATTTGTGAACTTTTGAGAACAAATATGTTAACCCACTGAAATCAAACGGATCGCTTCGTCCTGCCGCATCAGCCACAAAAGCACGCGCGCCGCATGCCCCCTCGGCGTGGTCAGGTCCGGGTCCTGTTGCAACAGCAGGCGCGCGTCTTTCTGCGCAACAGCCATCAGCCCGGCCTGATGTTCCAGATCGCCCACCCAGAACCGTGGCAGACCAGATTGCGCCGTGCCAAGCACGTCCCCCGCACCACGCATTTCCAGATCGGCCTCGGAAATCACGAACCCGTCTTCGGTGTCACGCATCACCGCGAGTCGTTTCTCGCCCCCTTCCGTCAGGGGCGGCTGATACATCAACAAGCAGGTCGAGGCCGCCTGCCCTCGCCCCACGCGCCCGCGCAATTGGTGCAGTTGTGCCAGCCCGAAATGTTCGGCCCGTTCGATCACCATGATCGACGCATTGGGCACATCCACCCCCACCTCGATCACCGTGGTCGCGACCAGAAGTTTGGTCTTGCCCGCGACGAAATCCGCCATGGCAGCGTCTTTTTCAGCAGGAGGCATCTGACCATGCACCATGCCGACAGCGTCTTCGCCCAGGGCGGCGCGCAAATGTTTGAACCGTTCTTCGGCAGCGGTCAGATCCATCACCTCGCTTTCCTCGACCAACGGGCAGACCCAATAAGCCTGCGCCCCGTCCGTCATCACCCGGCGCAGTCGCTCGACCACCTCGTCGATCCGGCCAGATGACACCAGAACCGTCTTGATCGGTTTGCGCCCCGGTGGCTTCTCGTCCAGAACCGAGACATCCATGTCCCCATATTGCGCCAGCGCGAGGCTGCGCGGGATCGGCGTGGCGGTCATCACCAGCACGTCAGCGGCCTGCCCCTTGGCCCCCAGTTCCATCCGTTGCGAGACGCCGAACCGGTGCTGTTCATCCACGATGGCCAGGCGAAGGTCATGAAATTCCACGTCTTTCTGGAACACCGCGTGGGTGCCGACCAGAATGTGAATATCACCCTTGGCCAAAGCCTCAAGCTTGGCACGCCGCTCGCCCCCCTTGTCGCGCCCGGTCAGAATCTCGACCACGACACCTGCGGCGTCTGCCAGAGGCCGCAACCCTTCCAAATGCTGTCGAGCCAGAATCTCGGTGGGGGCCATCATAACGCCCTGCCCGCCCGCCTCGACCGCGACCAGCAGTGACAACAGCGCGACCAGCGTCTTGCCCGAGCCCACATCGCCCTGCAACAACCGGTTCATCCGCAGGCCCGAGGCCAGATCGGCGCTGATCTCTTCCACCGCGCGGGTCTGGGCGCTGGTCGGCACATAGGGCAAGGCGGCCAGCACCTTGGCCTGCAAATCGCCTGTGCCAACGCTGACCCGCCCTTTGCTGCGCCGCACCTTGGCGCGGGCCAGGGCCAATGTCAGTTGGTGGGCGAAAAACTCGTCATAGGCCAGCCGCCTGCGCGCGGGCGATTGCGGTGACAGATCGTCTGCGCCCTCGGGCGCATGGGCCGCCCTGAGCGCCATGTGCCAATCAGGCCAGCGCTCACGCGTTTTCAGTTCAGGATCGATCCATTCCTTCAGAACCGGCAGTCGCGTCAAAACCTCGCCCACCCCTTTGGCGATCACCCGTCCGGTAACGCCGGCTGTCAGGCGATAGACCGGTTCGAAATCGGGAATGCTGGCGGCGTCTTTCGGCGACACGATGTAATCTGGATGGACGATTTGCAGCTTGCCATCGAAACTTTCGACCTTGCCGGAAATCACGCGCTTTTCGCCTTCGGGCAATTGTTTACCCAGCCATACGCCATTGGCGTGGAAAAACACCAGCTCGAACGCGGTCAGTGCGTCGCGCACCTCGACCCTGTAAGGCGCGGTTTTTGTCCGCCCCGGTCTATGCTGCACCACGTCGATTTCGACCGTCGCCATGTCACCCGGCTGCACCTCGGTGATCGAGGCGCGGAACATGCGGTCAACACCTGCGTGCGGCAGCCAGAACAGAAGATCGCGCGGACGTTCAATGCCCAATGTTTCCAATGCTTTGGCGGTCTTTTCTCCAATCCCGCCAAGGGTTTCAAGTTCGGCGAACAGCGGGAACAGGATTTCGGGCCGGGTTGCCATGGCTCACGCGTCCCCGATCAGGGCCAGCCAGCCGTCTTCGTCGATGGTTTCCACCCCCAGATCGGCGGCTTTGCTGGCTTTTGAGCCAGCCCCTGGTCCTGCCACCAGCAGGTCAGTCTTGGCCGAGACCGAGCCAGAGACCTTCGCCCCCAATGCCTCGGCCCGTGCTTTGGCTTCGGCGCGGGTCATCTTTTCCAGCGCACCGGTGAACACCACGACCTTGCCCGCCACGGGGCTGCCATCGGTTCTTGGGGCGGCGACTGGCTGCACGTCCAGTTCCGCCACCAAGCGGTCGATCGAGGCGCGCTCGGCTTCTTGCGAAAACGCCGCGACCAATGACCCCGCCATGACTGCACCAACCCCGTCGATGGACATCAGGTCATCCCATTCTGGAGTGTCCGGCTGGGCAGCAACAACGGCGGCTTCGAATGCCTCCCATGTGCCATAATGGCGGGCCAGAAGATTGGCAGCACTTTCCCCTACATGTCGGATTCCAAGCGCGAAAATCACCTTGTTCAAGGGGATTGCACGGCGTTCTTCAATCGCCGAAAACAGGTTCTCGGCGCTTTTCTCGCCCCATCCGTCGCGATTTTTCAGCCGCGCAAGGTTGTTTTTATCACGCGCGGCCAGCGTGAAAATATCGGCGGGTTCACGGATGGGCAGCGTGTCGTCGTGATAGAACATCTCGACCTGCTTGGCCCCCAGACCGTCGATGTCGAACGCACCGCGGCTGACGAAATGTTTCAGTTTCTCAACGGCTTGCGCGGGACAAATGATGCCACCCGTGCAGCGGCGCACGGCGTCGCCCTCGTCCCGGATGGCGTCTGATCCGCATTCCGGGCAGATTTTCGGAAAGGTATATGGCGCCGCGTCATCCGGTCGTTTGGCCAGATCTACATCCGAGATCTTGGGGATCACGTCACCGGCCCGATAGACCTCAACCCAATCGCCGATGCGGATGTCCTTGCCGTCCCGAATGACCTCGCCCTTGTTGTCGCGACCTGCGATGTAATCCTCGTTATGCAGCGTGGCATTCGACACAACCACGCCACCGACCGTGACAGGGGTCAGGCGAGCGACAGGGCTGAGCGCGCCGGTGCGGCCCACCTGAATATCAATGGCTTCCAGACGGGTCCAGGCGCGTTCGGCAGGAAACTTGTGCGCGATCGCCCATCGCGGCGTGGTGGATCGAAACCCCAAGCGCGCTTGCAGGCCAAGATCATCCACCTTGTAGACGACCCCGTCAATGTCATAGCCCAGCGTCGCCCGCTGGGTTTCAATCGCACGATAATGGGCCAGCATCGCGTCAAGATCGGTGAACTGCTGTGTCAGAGGATTGGTCTGAAAGCCCAGTTCAGCCAGACGCTTCACAGCGCCCATCTGGGTGTCAGAAAGCGGTGCGCTGAGTGCGCCCCACGCATAGGCAAAGAAACGAAGTGGACGATCTGCGGTGATCTTTACGTCCAGTTGGCGCAGCGATCCCGCGGCGGCGTTACGTGGGTTGGCGAAGGTCTTTCCACCCCGTTCGGCCTGCCGCGCGTTCAGGGATGCGAAATCGTCATGGGACATATAGACCTCGCCCCGCACCTCAAACACGTCGGGCGCGCCGTCCAGCAGTTCGGGGATGTCCGAAACGGTGCGGGCATTTGCGGTCACGTTTTCGCCCACCGCGCCATCGCCACGCGTGGCCGCATAGACCAGCTTACCCTGTTCATAGCGGATCGACAGCGACAACCCGTCGATCTTCGGCTCGGCAGTATAGGCAAGTGGCGCATCTTTCGCCAACCCCAGGAACGACCGGATGCGGGCGTCGAACTCGGTCACGTCATCGTCTGAAAACGCGTTGCCCAGCGACAACATCCGCACCTCGTGAGTGATTTTGCCGAACCCGTCCGAGGGGGTCGCGCCCACCTGATCACTGGGGCTGTCCGAGCGTTTCAGATGGGGAAACCGTTCCTCGATCGCTGCATTTCGCCGCTTGGCCGCGTCATATTCGGCATCCGAGATCGTTGGCGCATCTTCGGTGTGATAAGAGACGTTGGCCGAAGCCAGCAATTCACCCAATCGCATCAACTCGGCGCGGGCTGCCTCTTCGGTCAGGTCATCAACGTCTATATCGGCTGTCACGCGCATGGCTCCCCATACCTGTTTTCAATTTGATAGGCTCCACCTTGCGCCCCGTCCAGCCCCGATGCGGGGCGTCTGGTTCATGAAAATACCCCAGCCCCTTGAAATACGCGTGAATCATCGGGTTGACCGCTTGTCTGCTATTGCCGACGTCATTCACAGTGCCTAAGTTTCGCTGGGCAACACCGGGGAACGGGTTTTCATGACCGAACACGACGAACACACGAAGCGCAAGCGGCGCCCATTTGCAGGGCTGCGCAACAACTTCCTTGCGGGGCTTGTTGTGGTCGTGCCGATTGCCGTGACCATGTGGATGATCTGGACCTTTGTGGGATGGATCGACAGTTGGGTTCTGCCCTTCGTGCCCGCCCGCTATCACCCCGACAGCCTGATCGACACGTTCTTCGGCGACAGTGCTTGGTTCAAGATGCTTTTTGGCGAGGATGTGCGCATAAATGTGCGCGGGCTGGGCGTCGTTGTGTTTCTTATGTTCACCGTGTTTGTCGGTTGGATCGCCAAGGGGCTGATCGGGCGGTCGTTTCTGGCCTGGGGCGAAAGCCTTGTCGACCGGATGCCGGTTGTGCGCTCGCTTTACAACGGCATCAAGCAGATTGCCGAGACCGTCTTCAGCCAATCGACCGAAACCAAGTTCGACAAGGCGTGCCTGGTTGAATACCCCCGCAAGGGGATCTGGGCGATTGCATTCATATCGACCAAGGCCAAAGGCGAGATTGACGCGCGCATCCCGGTGGACGAAGACATTATCTCGGTGTTTCTGCCGACCACGCCGAACCCGACATCGGGCTTTCTGCTGTTCGTGCCGCGGCATTCCGTAATCTCTTTGGACATGACGGTCGAAGATGCAGCCAAGTTGGTCATCTCTGCCGGTTTGGTCTATCCGAACTCGAAGAACCCGACGCAACCGGTTGATGTTAAACCGAAATGAGTTACTTTATCGCGCCTGCGATTACAGGCTTCGCGACTGGTTTTTCCCTTATCCTTGCCATCGGCGCGCAGAACGCATTCGTATTGCGCCAAGGTCTTTTGCGTCAGCATGTATTCTGGCTGTGCCTGTTCTGTGCAGCTTCCGATGCAGTGTTGATTGCCGCAGGTGTGCTTGGCTTCGGCGCACTGGTCGAGGCTTGGCCCGGCTTGCCCCTCATCATGGCATTGGCGGGCGCTGGTTTTCTGATCGTCTATGGTGCGATGCGGTTCTTGGCCGCCCTTAAAGGCACCTATGCGATGGAGATTGCGGGAAAATCCCGATCCCTGAGCACGGTGATTGCCATTGCCGCCGCCTTCACCTGGGCCAATCCGCATGTCTATCTGGACACGCTGGGCCTGATCGGTGCGATTTCGACCTCGTTTTCCGATTGGGCGCAGCGGATAGCGTTTGGTGCAGGTGCCATGACGGCCAGCTTCGTCTTTTTCTTTTCCCTCGGATATGGTGCCCGGCTGCTGGCACCGATCATGCAAAAATCCGGCGCATGGCGCGTGTTGGACGTGGTGATCGGGCTGACCATGTGGGCCATCGCAGTTGGATTGATCACGGGCGTGGTATCGGGCTCAATTGGCTAAAGCATTTCGCGAAACGCTTTAGCCGAACATCTGTTCCAGATCGACCGTACCACGCGTGTTCAGATCATCTCGATGAGTTGCCAGGAACATATCAGCCGCCGTTCGACCGGCATCTTTCAAGCGCAGCAACGTGACCGATGACGGCACCAGTTTGGTGGCGGTGCTAAGGTCGCGCATCAGTTCGTCATCCGAGATCATATGCACCAGCACATCGCGCATCTGGCCCGACGACAACTGGCCCGCGGAAATCAATCGCTTGACGAAGTTGATGGCCCGAAGTTCGCGCAAAAGCGACGAATTGAAGCTGATTTCATTGATCCGGTTTTGAATATCGGCCCCGTTTCGGGGTATGTCATGCCGAAACAACGGATTGATGTTCACCACCACAATGTCGGCGGGCAGCGTCGGATCGAACAGCGGAAACAGGGCAGGATTACCGGTATAGCCACCATCCCAGAATGCTTCCTTGGTCCCGGTTTTCGGATCGATCATCTCGATCGCCTTGAACACAGTGGGCAGACAGGCCGAGGCCAGGATGGCATCGGTGCTCATCTCGTGCCCACCGAAAACGCGTATCTTGCCGGTTCGGACATTGGTGGCAGAGACATGAAGGCGCGGCCCGATCCCGGCGCAAACCTTGTCATAATCAAACGTCTCGACGATGGCGCGCAACGGGTTCCGATAAAACGGGCCATAGGCATAGGGGCTGACCACGCGGCTGGCCATATCGGCCCAGATAAACATAGGCGAGGCCTGGAAAGCCTGGCTGATCAACTCGTTCTGGGGGACGAACTGCGCAAACCACGAGGTCATGCGCAGGTCATGCACCCCCGCCACCTTGTGCCACAGCGCATCCAGATTGGCGCGAGCCGCATCGCGATCCTGCCCTTTGCCATCAGCGACCAATCCGGCCTTCAGTGCCGCCCCGTTCAGCGCCCCGGCGGACGTGCCCGAGATCCCCGCGATCTCGATCCCTTCATCCTCTAACAGACGATCCAGAACGCCCCAGGTAAAGGCACCATGGGCCCCTCCGCCCTGTAGGGCCAGATTGATACGCTTTGGGTGTGCCATTCCGGGTTACAACGCCGTCCAGCCGCCATCGACCGAGATTGTGGTGCCGGTGATCTGGGCCGCAGCATCAGAACACAGGAAGACCGCGGTGCCGCCCATCTGTTCAACCGTTGCGAACTCTTTCGACGGTTGGCGGGCCAGCATGACATCGCGCACCACCTCGTCCCGGCCCATATTGTGGGTCTTCATCTGGTCGGGGATTTGCGCTTCGACCAACGGCGTTAACACGTAACCGGGGCAGATCGCATTGCTGGTGATCGGGTCTTCGGCGGTTTCCAATCCAACAGTCTTGGTCAGGCCAACAATTCCGTGCTTGGCCGCGATATAGGCGGATTTATAGGGCGATGCGGTCAGACCGTGGGCCGAGGCGATGTTGATCACCCGCCCCCACCCGGCCTTGCGCATCATCGGCAAGGCCGCCGCGATGGTGTGAAACGCTGAATTCAGGTTGATCGCGATGATGGCATCCCATTTCTCGGTCGGAAACTCTTCAACAGGGGCCACGTGTTGAATGCCCGCATTGTTGATCAGGATGTCGCACCGCCCGGCTTTCTCGATCAGGCCGCGGCATTGATCGGCTTTCGACATATCCGCCTGAATATAGCGCGCGGTGACGCCAAATTCCTTGGCAAGACCCGCTGCCAGCGCGTGATCTTCGTCATTGTCGGTGAACGAGTTCAGAACCACATCCGCACCTGCCCGCGCCATCTCGCGTGCAATCCCCAGCCCGATACCCGAATTTGATCCGGTGATGACGGCGGTTTTGCCGTCCAGCGATGTTGTGATGGCCATGGTGATCCCTTCTCAGAAAACTGTTGTTGCAATGCAGCATAACCCAATGACTTTTGCGCGCCAGTGGTTTCCGGCCCACCCGCAAGTGTCACCCGAAGGTTGGTTTTGTGACAGTGACAAACACCCCGATTCTCTTGCAGCGGTCAGAGGCAGGGCCAACCGGTTTTCAGCCATAAAAAAAACGCCCGCACGAAGCGGGCGTTAAGTTATTGAGGCAGGTTTCATACAGGCAAGAAACCTATCGAGCAGTGACACCTTTATAAGCGGTTGAGCGCCGCGTTCCAAGCTAAAAGTTTGAAAAGACTATTTTCCGCCTCTAGTGTTTCCCCAAATCAAATCAGGGACGTGAAGGAAAATGACGCGGATGAGAGCAGCACCCACAAAGATGTTTCGCAGGCTGATCGGGGCGATAACGCTCTCGATCGTTGCCGCACAAACCGGGTATGCCGAACCCAAACATGGCATAGCTATGTATGGCGACCCCATCCTGCCACCGGATTTTGTGTCCCTGCCCCATGTGAACGCCGACGCACCCAAAGGTGGCAAGATCGTTTTTGCCGAAGCAGGAAGCTATGATTCGCTGCATCCCGTGATCCGAAAAGGCAGCGCGCCATGGCAGTTGCGTTTCATGCTGTTCGAAAGCCTGATGGGCCGCAGTTACGACGAGCCGTTCACACTTTACGGACTGTTGGCCGAATCGGTTGAAACCAATGATGACCGCACATGGGTCGAATACACCCTGCGCGAAGGCACCAAATTTTCGGACGGTAGCCCTTTGACCATCGAGGATGTGATGTGGTCCTACGAGGTGCTCGGCACCAAAGGTCATCCCCGTTATCAGGGTGCATGGGACAAGGTCGAAACGATGGAACAGACCGGCCCTCGCTCGGTAAAGTTCACATTCAACACCGAAGACCGCGAGCTGCCGCTTATTCTTGGTATGCGGCCGATCCTGAAAAAAACACAGTGGGAGGGGAAAGATTTCGAAGCCTCGGGCATTGATGTGATCCCTATTGGATCTTCTCCCTATGTGATTGGTGATTTTGAACCCGGTCGCTATCTGATCCTGAAACGCAACCCTGACTATTGGGGCAAGGATGTGCCATTCATGCAGGGACAAGCCAATCTGGACGAAATCCGGTTCGATTACTATGGCGACGGCGATGTGACCTTCGAGGCCTTCAAAGCAGGAGAAGCAACCACTTACCGCGAAACCAATCTGCAAAAATGGGCCACACAGTTCGATTTCCCGGCGGTGCAGTCGGGTGACATTGTGCTTTCGGACATCCCGCACCAAAGGCCCACAGGCATCATGGGCTATGTGATGAACACCCGCCGTCCGGCCTTCTCGGACATTCGTGTGCGGGACGCGATGATCCATGCGTTTAATTTCGAGTTCATCAACCAAAGTATCAACGCCGGCGCCAAGAAACGCATCCAATCCTATTTCCATAATTCGATTCTGGGCATGGAACCCGGCAAACCCGCCGAAGGCCTCGTCCGCGACATGCTGATGGCGTATGACGATCTGCCGGACGGCGCGTTGGAAGGATACACCCTGCCGGTCTCTGACGGATCTGCCCGAAACCGCGATGGGTTGCGCCGCGCAATGGATCTGATGGCGGAGGCCGGTTGGACCGTTCAGGACGGCGTGATGAAGAACGCCGAGGGTCAGCCCTTTACCTTCGAAATCCTGCTGAACACCGGATCGTCCGAGAACCGGCAGGAGATCGACATTTTCGCAAGCGCGTTGGAGCGTTTGGGGATCGCGCCCACCATCACTTCGGTTGACAGCGCACAATATACGGAACGCACCAACGTGTTCGACTTTGACATGGCCTATTATTGGCGCGGATTGTCGCTGAGCCCAGGCAACGAGCAGAAGCTCTATTGGGGATCGGAAAGTGCTGATAAAGAAGGCACACGCAATTGGATGGGCGTCAAAAGTGCCGCGATCGACGGTCTGATCGACAAGATGCTGAACGCAGCCGGTCAGGACGAGTTTCGTGCCGCCACCAGGGCGCTGGACCGGGTGCTGACCGCCGGTCGCTATGTCATCCCGCTGGGCTATACTGACCTGTCGCATATCGCCCATGTGAAAGAGCTGAAATACCCCGAACGTGTGCCGATGTATGGCGATTATCTGGGCTTCCAGCCCGAGATCTGGTGGTACGAGGAATAGGGTTGTTTCCGCCCGGCCCCTGCGTTAGGGCACTTTTGCGTTTCGTGGTTAGACCACGCGTAACACGGGGAATGGGGTCGCCGGATGGGACTTTTTGAACGTTACCTGTCGCTTTGGGTGGCGCTTTGTATTCTGGCGGGCGTTGTGTTGGGCAATACTGCGCCCGACCTGTTTTCACTGATCGCCGGGGTCGAGTTTGCAAACGTCAACTTGATGGTCGCCATCCTGATCTGGATCATGATCTATCCGATGATGGTGCAGGTCGATTTCGCCTCGATCCGCGATATCGGACGACGGCCCAAGGGGTTGGTTCTGACAGTGGTGATCAACTGGCTGATCAAGCCGTTCACCATGGCCGCGCTCGGCTGGTTGTTTTTCCGGGTGATCTTCGCTGGCTGGGTCGATCCGCAAACCGCCAGTGAATATATCGCGGGGATGATCCTTCTGGGCGTCGCCCCCTGCACCGCCATGGTGTTCGTCTGGAGCCAGCTGACCAAGGGTGACGCCGCCTATACGCTGGTGCAGGTCAGCGTGAATGACGTGATCATGATCTTCGCCTTTGCCCCGATTGCCGCGTTTCTTCTCGGGATCAGCGACGTGACCGTGCCGTGGCAAACGCTGCTTCTGTCCGTCGTGCTGTATGTCGTGTTGCCGCTGGCCGCAGGGGTCTGGACGCGCCACCGACTGATGCAGTCCGGCAAGGCTCAACTGGACGCCTTCCTTGCCCGCCTGAAACCGTGGTCAGTAATCGGGCTACTGGCCACCGTCGTTCTTCTGTTCGGCTTTCAGGCGCAAACCATCCTGGCCAAACCGCTGGCCATCGTGCTGATTGCCATCCCGCTGCTGATCCAGACCTATGGCATCTTCGCCATCGCCTATGGCGCTGCCCGCGCGATGAACCTGCCCCACAACATCGCCGCGCCAGCCTGCATGATCGGCACGTCAAACTTCTTTGAACTGGCCGTCGCGGTCGCCATTTCTCTCTTCGGCCTGAACTCGGGCGCGGCGCTGGCAACCGTCGTCGGCGTGCTGGTCGAGGTGCCGGTCATGCTGTCGCTTGTGACCTTCGCAAACAAGACGCGGCATTGGTTTCCGGGGTGAGGGTTCTGACGACCAGAGCGTTTACGACGGGGTAAATGACCGGTTGGAGCCCAGAGTCACCGATGCTGCAGCGCACCAATGTCCGCTATCCGGACCGGTGCGTTGGCAACCGAATTCTATCAACTGGTCAGAGTTTCCACTCGAACCCGACGGCTTTTTCAGACTCATTCCAAAGACGTGTCATGACAGCCTTGTCATGGGCGTGGGCGTTCAGTGTGCCTTTGCCGACCGGGCCGACCGCTTCCATGCGGCCCGTCGGACCGTAGAGGGCGCGTTGATCGGTCAGGGCTTCTTCGGTCGCGCACATGACTTCGGGGTATGAGCCTTGTTCCGCAGTCTGGACCATTGGCGTCTTGGTCATCAGCCACCAGATGAACCGCATCGTGCGGCTGCCGCTGGTGGTGATCAGCGATGTGGCTGACGAGCCCGGATGGCAGACGAAGACCTCGACCTCATTGCGCCCTGCAGCGGCCAACCGGTCCTGCAGTTCGTAGGCAAACATCATCTGCGCCAGCTTGCTTTGCGAGTAGGCAGTGTTCGCGCCGTAGCCCTCATCCCAGTTCATATCCTCGAACTTGATGGTCTTGAGACCCATGTTGTAGCCGAGGCTCGCGACGACCACGATCCGGCCTTTGCTCTTGGCGATGCGGTCGAACAGCAGGCCATTCAGCAGAAAATGCCCATAGTGGTTGGTGCCGAGCTGACTTTCAAACCCATCAACGGTCAACTTGCGCGTTGGCACCTGCGCAATAGCCGCGTTGTTGATCAGCGCGTCGATCCGAGGCACGGTCTTCAGGACCTCTTCGGCGGCCTCGCGCACGCTGTTCAGAACGGACAGGTCCATGCGGATGAAGCGCACGTCGGCCTCTCCGCCGAATACCTGTTTCAGGTCCGCGATTGCGGCCGCGGATTTCTCGGCTGAGCGGTTCAGCATCACCACCTTGGCGTTCTTCTTCAGCAAGATGCGCGCGGCCTGAAAGCCTGCGCCAGCGTTGGCGCCGGTGATGATGTAGGTCTTGCCGGACAAGTCGCCGAGGCGCTCGGGTGTCCAGCCTTTCGGTCCGAATGTTGTATCTGTCATTTTCTGTCTCCTGCCAGCCCAAGCTGGCGGTTTAGGGTGTCATCGTCTGAAAGCACAGATAGAACCAGTCGGGACCTAGAAACAGGCGGTATCCTCTCGATTACTTGCCCAATCGTCTCAACCCCATTGCAAATATGAAAGTCCTCTGCCAGCTAGAGTGCATGACCAAAGACCGGATCAAAAACCTTATCGAGCGCCGTCTGCCAGAGGCAGGCCTCGTCGATACCGCGTTGAAAGGCGTCCAGCTTTTCCGGGTGACCGAGGCCATGCCCTGCGTCCCTGCTGTCTACGAGCCCACGGTGGTGGCTATTCTCAGTGGCACGAAGGAAGCTGTGCTGGACGGTGAGCACCACGTCTATGGCAGCGACAAATACTTGCTGTGCCCCATGACCTTACCGGTTGAGGCTGGCACGCCACAGGCGTCCGAAGAAGATCCTCTGATCGGCGTGGTGATCGCTTTGGATCCTCGAATCATGCGCGAGCTCACCATGGAGATCGGGACCGCCGCTGGTGGCAACAGACAATCGCGGGATAGCGCGCCATCGGCTTTGGCATTGGCGTCCTGGGATGGTGGTTTCACGCAGGCACTGCTGCGGCTTCTCGATCTGCTCGACAATCCGGTTGATCTCGAGGTGCTCGGACAGGGGCGACTGCGCGAGTTGTGTTACGCGGTGCTCACGGGCGAGGCCGGGGCCGCCGCAAGACGGGCCTTTGGCGTCGGCAACGAAATCGCGCGCTCCATCGACTACCTCTCAACCCACCTGAAAGAGCAGGTTACCATCGACGATATGGCCGACCACGTCGGCATGAGTCGGGCGGTATTCCATCGGCGGTTCAAGGAAGCCACGACGATGTCTCCGATACAGTTCGTGAAGTCTATGCGGCTGAACAACGCCGCCATGAAGATTGCCGAAGGAAAGACCGTGTCGGAGGCGGCGTGGGATGTCGGCTATCAAAGCTTATCTCAATTCAGCCGTGAGTTTAAGCGGATGTATGGCCAGCCACCCCGGCAATGGAGCCACGACCGACAAGCAACGACAGGGGTAGCCTAGGGCCAAGATAGCGGACCTTGAAAGAAGCAAAATGAACGGCAGATCCGTCCGCACAGCCGACAGTCACCCAACATCGCCCCCCCCTTACACCAGTGACGTGACCCACAGGATCGTCGCATCCTCGGCACTGGTCGAGATCACGTTGTGTCCCATAGACGCGTCGTAATAGGCGCTGTCGCCGCGTTTCATTTCGACCGGTTCATAGAACTCGGTGATCAGGCGGATGGCGCCGGTCAGGACATAGAGGAATTCCTCGCCGTCATGGCGCACCCAGCCGTCGAACTCGTCAAACGACCGCGCCCGCACCCGTGCACGATAGGGCAGCATGGTTTTCTTGGTCAGCGCACCGGCCAGCAATTCGTGCTCATAGGTGGCGGTGGCATGCGCCGCGCCTTCGCCGGTTTTGGTCACGGCCATGCGGCCCGACACTTGTGCGGCTTTTGGCGCGGTGAACAGTTGCGGCACCGAGATTTCCAGCCCGACCGCCAGCTTCTTCAACGCCTCATAGGTGGGCGACATCTGACCGTTTTCGATTTTCGACAAGGTTGACCGGGCCAGCCCTGCCTGCCGCGCCGCTTGTTCCAACGTCCAGCCGCGCGATTTGCGCAGATCGCGCACCCGCGCGCCAAGGTCCAGCGGGCTGGGATCGGGGCGATCATCTTCGTTTTCACGGGCCAGTCGGATCAGGCTGGGTTGTTCGGGCTTTGTCATGCGCTTTCAATACACGGAAACCCGGGTGATGCAACGGTGCACCCTTGCAAGTTCGCCCGGACGTTGGCACATCCCCCTTATGCTGTCCGAGTTTCGCCCCACCGCCCCGCTGCCCTCCGCGCCACAGGCGTTCAACATGGCGCGCTATGTGCTGACCCATGCGGCAGATCTGGGCGACAAGACGGCCCTGTCGGTGGTGACGCCGCACGGAACGGACGAGACCCATTGGACCTTTCGCCAGTTGGACCGTGCTGTGCGCGGCCTGGCGGGCGGGTTGTTGGCGCAGGGACTGGCACCGGGCGACCGGGTGCTGTTACGACTTGGCAACACCGTGGATTTCCCAATTTCTTTTCTGGGTGCGATTGCAGCGGGGCTGGTGCCGGTGCCGACCTCATCCCAGTTGACGCAGGCGGAAATCACCAAGATGTCGGCCATGGTCGCCCCGAATCTGATCATTGCCGATGACGGGATTGCCCTGCCTGCTGACACGAATGCTCCGGTTCTGGATGTGGATGGGTTGCACGGATTGGCCGATTATGCGCCAGCCCCTTTCCACATGGGCGACCCCGAACGGCCGGGTTATATCGTGTTCACCTCGGGCACTTCCGGCACGGCACGCGCTGTGGTGCATGCCCACCGTGCGATCTGGGCGCGTCAAATGATGTGGGATGGCTGGTATGGGCTGACCCGCGACGATCGGTTGATGCATGCGGGCGCGTTCAATTGGACCTATACGCTGGGCACCGGGCTGATGGATCCGTGGTCAGTGGGCGCAACCGCCTTGATCCCGGCGGCAGGCACGAGTTCGGCCCAGCTTGGCGAGCTTCTGGCGCGCGAGAGCGCAACGATCTTTGCCGCCGCACCCGGTGTTTACCGTCAGGTGTTGCGCGGCACTTTGCCCGCCCTGCCCGCCTTGCGTCACGGATTGTCTGCGGGTGAGAAACTGCCCGCCACCACGCGCGCGCACTGGGAGGCGGCCACGCTGACACCGATCCACGAAGCCTATGGCATGTCGGAATGTTCGACCTTCATTTCCGGCGCACCCAATCACCCGGCGCCTGACGGCACCCTGGGCTATCCACAACCGGGACGGCATATCGCGGTGCTGGACGCAGAGGGCCACGTCACCCCACGCGGCACGCCGGGCATTATGGCGGTGCATCGCAGCGATCCGGGTCTGATGCTGGGCTATCTTGGTGCAGAAACGCATACAAAGAACCGCTTTTCCGGTGATTGGTTCCTGACCGGCGACACTGTCAGCATGGGACCGGACGGCGCCATCACCTTTGAAGGGCGCTCGGATGACATCATGAATGCCGGTGGCTTCCGCGTCTCGCCGATCGAGGTTGAGGCCGCCATGGCCCTGCATCCCGGCATTCATGAAGCCGCCTGCGCCGAGGTGGCCGTGAAGGATGACGCAACGATCATCGCCTGCTTCTATACGCCCGAAGCTGATCCGGTCCCGCAGGAAGTGCTGTCAACCCATGCCCACGCACAACTGGCGCATTACAAATGCCCGCGCCTGTTCATCCCGCTGAACACGCTTCCGCGTGGTGCCAACAACAAGCTGTTGCGCGCGACCTTGCGTGAACATTTTGAATCGGGATTGTTCACCAAGCTGTGATCCACGGCACTTCCCATCCCTGACATTCCCCGGTAGAGACTTCGCCCAAGGAGACCCCAATGATCCGGCTTGATATTTTTTCCGACCCGATCTGCCCCTGGTGCTATATCGGTAAGTCACGTCTTGACCGGGCGCTTGAGGCGCGGCCTGACCAACCGTTCAAGATCGAATGGCATCCGTTCCAGTTGAACCCGGACATGCCCAAGAACGGTATGGATCGTCGCGCCTATCTGGAAACGAAATTCGGCGGTCAAGAAGGCGCGGTGAAGGCCTATCTGCCCGTGACGACCGAGGCCGAAGCCTCGGGCCTTGAGATCAATCTTGAAGGCATCACGCGCACGCCCAACACGCTGGACGCCCACCGCCTGATCCATTGGGCGGGGATCGAGTTCAAACAGAACGCCGTCGTCGACCGCCTGTTCCGCGCCTATTTCATCGACGGGATCGACATTGGCGACCCCGCGCGATTGGTCGAAATTGCGTCCTCAGTTGGAATGGATAGGGATGTTGTGGGCCGCCTTCTGGCGACAGATGCCGATGCAGACGACATTCGGGCCCGCGACATGGATGCGCGACGCAAAGGGGTCCAATCCGTGCCGACCTTCGTGCTGGCCAATCAACACGTGGTGTCCGGTGCCCAACCGACCGAGCTTTGGACACAGGTGATTGATGACCTGATCGCGCAATTGGCGGCCGGGTCATCTGCGGGGTCATCTGAAAGCCCGGCAGATTGATCACCCGCCGTATTTCCCAGCACATTTCACCACAAACACCGCTGCGGTTGCGGGAATACGTGCTGTTGATCGCGGCCTTGTTTTCGATGGTCGCGTTTTCCATCGACTCGATATTGCCCGCCCTGCCGGAAATCGGCGCGCAGCTGGTTCCTGACAACATCAACAAGGCGCAACTTCTGATCAGCGCCTTCGTGATTGGCGCGGGCCTTGGGCAGCTTATCTTTGGCCCGCTGTCCGACAGCATGGGACGGCGCTTTTCCCTGTCGATGGGCATGTTGCTTTACATGGTGGCCGCTTTTGCCGCCTTTTGGGCACAGTCGCTTGAGGCCATCCTGTTCTGGCGGTTTGTGCAAGGCTTGGGTGCTGCCGGTCCGCGCACCTGCGGCATGGCCATGACCCGCGACCTTTACGAAGGGCGGCAGATGGCGCGGGTCAACTCCATGGCGTTTGGGTTCTTCGTCTTCGTGCCGGCGGTCGCCCCGATGATCGGGCAATGGATCGTGCTGGGTTTTGGCTGGCGACAGATGTTCACCGCCTATATCCTGTTGGCCGCCGCGATCCTGACCTGGTTTCTGGTGCGCCAACCTGAAACCCTGCCGAACGAGCGTCGGCGGCCACTGTCACTGCGGCCCACACTGGCGGCGTTCAAGGTGGTTTTGCAAACACGGGTGACGCTGATCTACATGGCGATCATCACGCTGGCATTCGGTCAGCTTATGGCTTTCATCAGCTCGGCCCAGCAAATCTTTGTCGATGTGTTGGGCGCGGGCACGAACTTCCCCTATTATTTCGCATTGGTGACGGTTTTTTCCGCCTTCTCTGGGTTCTTAAATGCCCAGCTTGTGATGCGTTTGGGAATGCGTCGGCTGGCGCTGGCGGGGTTTGCCACGCAGACGGTTCTGGCCTCACTGACGCTGCTTGCATGGTGGTGGTTGGCCCCACAAGGCGCGTTTGCGCTGTGGCTGTTCTGCGGCTGGGCGACAACGCTGTTTTTCCTGAACGGGCTGAGCTTTGGCAACCTGAACGCGCTGGCCATTCAGCCGTTGGGCCATGTGGCGGGTACCGCAAGCGCCGTGATCGGTGCTGTGCCCACCGTTGCAGCGATCGCCATTGCCGCCCCGATTGGGTTGGCCTTCAACAACACGCCGTTTCCGCTTCTGATCGGGGTCACGACATGTTCGGCGCTTGCATGGGCGCTGATGCAACTGGACCGGGGAAACATGAGCTAGGACCCTGCCGTCTTTGCCTTGCTGGACGCCTCACGCGCCTCTTTCACCTTCATCGCCAGATCCTGCGCGATGGCAAACGCCCCCTTGATCTTGTCCGAGGTCTTGCGCCAGTCGCGGCGCACAACGATCTTGTTGTCACGCACCTTGGCCAGCCCGTTCTGGGCGTGGATGAACTCGACCAACCCTTCGGGCGAGGCAAATTTGTCGTTGTGGAACTGGATCGTCGCACCCTTCGGACCCCCGTCCAGCTTTGCGATGCCCGCACGTTTGCACATGCCCTTGATCCGCACGACCAGAAGCAAGGTGTTGACCTCTTTCGGCAGGGGGCCGAAGCGGTCGATCAGCTCGGCGGCGAAGCCTTCAAGCTCGACCTTGGTGGCGAGCGACGACAGACGACGATAGAGGCCAAGGCGCACATCAAGATCAGGCACGTAAGTATCTGGTATCAGTACAGGAACGCCCAAATTGATCTGCGGTGCCCAAGTGCTGTCAGCGTCTGACAGCCCTTCAAGTTCGCCCGCCTTGATCTTGGCAATCGCCTCTTCCAACATCTGTTGATAAAGCTCATAGCCCACTTCGCGCATCTGACCGGACTGTTCCTCGCCCACCAGATTGCCCGCGCCACGAATATCCAGATCCTGGCTGGCCAGCGTGAAGCCCGCGCCCAACGCGTCCAGCGACCCGAGCACACGCAACCGTTTTTCGGCGGTCGGTGTCAGCGGCACACGCGGCTTGGTGGTGAGATAGGCATAGGCGCGCGTTTTCGACCGCCCCACCCGGCCCCTGATCTGGTAAAGCTGCGCCAGTCCGAACATGTCGGCGCGGTGTATCACCATCGTATTGGCGGTCGGAATGTCGATTCCGCTTTCCACAATCGTGGTGGCCAGAAGCACATCGTATTTGCCGTCGTAGAAGGCATTCATGCGCCGATCCAGCTCGCCCGCCGCCATTTGCCCATGTGCCACCACGAACGTGACTTCAGGGACGTGATCGGCCAGAAACGCCTCGATCTCGGGCAAATCCTTGATACGTGGCACCACGAAGAAACTTTGCCCACCACGGTAATGTTCGCGCAACAGCGCCTCGCGTATGGTGACGCTGTCGAACTCGGACACATAGGTGCGGATCGAAAGACGGTCCACCGGCGGCGTGCCGATGATCGACAGATCGCGCACACCTGACAGAGACATTTGCAAGGTGCGCGGGATCGGCGTGGCGGACAGCGTCAGCACATGCACGTCGGACCGCATTTCTTTCAGCCGTTCTTTATGCCCCACGCCAAAGCGTTGTTCTTCATCGACAATCAGCAACCCCAGGGTCTTGAACCGAACATCCTTGGCCAACAGCGCATGGGTGCCGACAACAATATCCATCGTGCCGCGGGTCATACCGTCGCGAGTCAGGTTCGCCTCGCGTTGTCCGACGAAACGGCTGAGCTGTCCGACCTGAATGGGAAACCCCCGGAAGCGTTCGGCGAAACTTTTATAGTGCTGTCGCGCCAACAACGTGGTCGGTGCAATGACCGCGACCTGCTGACCGGACATGGCCGCCACGAAGGCCGCGCGCATCGCGACCTCGGTCTTGCCGAAGCCCACGTCACCGCAGATCAGGCGATCCATCGGGCGACCCGAGGACAGGTCGGTCAACACATCCTCGATGGCGCCAAGCTGGTCTTCGGTCTCCTGATACGGGAACCGCGCCGAGAACTCCTCCCATGCATGATGGGGTGCGTCCAGCACGGGCGCTTTTCGCAGCTCGCGTTCCGCGGCCAGACGGATCAGTTTGTCGGCGATCTCGCGGATACGTTCCTTCAGCTTGGCTTTCTTGGCCTGCCACGCCCCACCGCCCAACTTGTCCAGCAGCCCGGTGTCCTGGCCGAATTTCGACAGAAGCTCAATGTTCTCGACGGGCAGAAAAAGCCGATCCCCGCCTGCATATTCCAGCGCCAGACATTCATGTGGCGCGCCCATCGCGGTAACGGTTTCAAGACCGGTGAACTTGCCCACGCCGTGATCAACATGGACGATCAGATCACCGGCGGACAGGCCTTGCGCTTCAGTCAGAAAGTTCTCGGCCCGTCGTTTGCGCTTGGGCGCGCGGATCAGACGGTCGCCCAATACGTCCTGTTCGGAAATCACCGTCAGATCCGGGCCTTCAAAGCCGTGTTCCAACGGCCAGACGGACAGATAGACCCCGCCCTTGCCATCCGGCACATCGCGGAAATCGGTGATCCGCGTGGTGGCGATCAGACCTTCATCCGACAGCAGTCCTTGCAGCCGTTCACGTGCACCTTCGGAATAGGACGCAATGATCACCGGTTGATCTATCTTCGTCTCAACATGATCTGTCAGTGCTTTGAACAGATTGATGTTTTCCTGCTGACGCTCCGGTGCGAAATTGCGCCCGATGCGCCCACCACCATCCAGCACGCCTGCACCCGTGGCTTGCGGAAGCGCGGCCAGTTGGACAACCCGCGTATCGGCCAATGCAGCTTCCCAAGCGGCATCATCCAGATACAGCAAGCCCGGCGGGCAGGGTTTATAGACCGTATCCATCCGGTTTTTCGCAGTCATGGCGATCTTACGGGTTTCATACTGATCAACAATCGCCTCCCACCGGCTTAGCCGCGACGGCGTCAATTGATCGTCCAGCATGACCGAGGCATCAGGCACGTAGTCGAAAATCGTCTCCAACCGTTCGTGAAAGAACGGCAACCAATGTTCGTTGCCCTGATGCTTGCGCCCGGCCGAAATGGCCTCATAAAGCGGATCGTCGGACCCGGCGGCCCCGAACTCGATGCGGTAGTTCTGACGAAACCGGGTGATCGCGGCCTCGTCCAGAATAACCTCGGACACGGGGGCCAGTTCGATGCGATTCAACGTGTCGGTGGTGCGTTGCGTGACCGGGTCGAAGCGACGGATGCCGTCCAGCACGTCACCGAACAGGTCCAGCCGCACCGGGCCGTCATGACCGGGGGCGTAAATGTCGATGATACCGCCCCGGATCGCAAAATCGCCCGGCTCCATCACCGTGGGCGCTTGCGAAAAGCCCATACGCACCAGAAACGCCCGAAGCGCATCCACGTCGATCTGGTGATCCACGCGCGCGGTGAAGGATGTTTCTTTCAGCAACGCCCGCTCTGGCACCCGCTGGGTGGCCGCGTTCAGCGTGGTCAGCAGGACAAACTTGCCTGCAATCTGACCCGTCGCCAGCCCCGCCAGTGTCGCCATGCGGGTGGCCGACACGGCTGCGTTGGGCGACATACGGTCAAACGGCAGACAATCCCACCCCGGAAAGCGGAGGATGGTGACATCGGGAGCGAAGAACCCCAGCGCGGCCTCCATCGCGGCCACCCGCTTGTCGTCGCGCGCGACATGCACAACCGGGCCATGACCACGGGCCAGTTCTTTCACCACCAATGTGGCGTCATAGCCTTCGGGGGCACCAGAGAGCAGCAATTTTTCCATGACGGCGAGGTAACGGCCTGAGGTCTGGTGTCAAGGGCGCAGGGTCAGCGCAATACACCCAATGACAGGTTTTGATACATCCCCCAGAGCGAGGTCACGAAGATCGCGCCCATGCCAAGGAACTGGGTTTGGACACGGTGGCGGTTCAGACGTTTACGCAGGTCTTCGCCCTCAAGCGCGCGTTCGCGGATCACGGCCGCGGTGTTCAACGACATCAGTCCAGCCAACGCAATCGGAAACAGCAGCAAAAAGACGGCCTGCGCAAATTCGACCTTGTACCAGAAGCCCAAGATTGCCATCGACGTGAACAAGGCTGCGGCAAAGCCGAGAATCCACAGGCCCGATACGCCCGCGACATACAAGACACGATTGCAGTTGATGCGCACCAGATCTTCAAGATCTTGTTGCGCCTCGCCTTCCAGCCGGGTGGCCTTCTGAATCAGATCAAACGGCACGCCAACCACCCAATGGCTGACGGTGGACCAGGCCACGGCAAGCGCGATCCAGTACCACAGGTTCGAAAAGGACCGCATGTCTATGATTTCAAATACGGTGGAATACCAATCCACGTGCACGTCACCTTGCTTCGGGGCCGTATTCCGGGCGGTCCGAACGTCGTTCGGATCGTCTGCCTGCTCGGGCCGGTCTTATATGTGGCCAGACTAGCTGCGGCGGCGCAGCAATGCCAGCCCGCTTTTGCAGCAAATGGCGGCAGATTGCGCACTTGTGATGGACGTGATCCCATGGCAGGAAGTTTGAAGCCAAATCGGTCAGGTCCAGTTGTGCCCTGCCCGAGCCAGAGGAGACCAAGATGAGCCGCGCACCACATCCGACCACGGTCGCACCGTTTCCTATGACACGCCTGCGCCGGACCCGGTCCAGCGCCGCGTTGCGCAATCTGGTGCGGGAAAACACTTTGACGGTGGATGACCTGATCTGGCCTGTCTTCGTTGTGGACGGAGAGGATCACGAGGACGCCATCCCCTCGATGCCCGGCGTCACCCGCAAATCCGTCGACCGGCTTGTTGTCGCTGCGCGAGAGGCCGCCGATCTGGGCATTCCGGCGATTTGCATTTTTCCAAATACCGACCCGTCCCTGAAAACAGAGGCATGCGAGGAAGCGTGGAACCCCGACAACCTGTCCAACCGGGCCATTCGTGCGATCAAGGCCGCGGTGCCTGACCTTGCCGTGATGACCGACGTGGCACTGGACCCCTATAACATCAATGGTCACGACGGGATCGTCGTCGACGGCGAGATTGTCAACGATGAAACGGTCGAGGCACTGGTGAAAATGGCCTTGGCACAGGCCGAGGCGGGGGCGGATATTCTTGGCCCGTCCGACATGATGGACGGTCGCATCGGCGCGATACGTCACGCGCTGGAAGCCGCCGACCACCGCAACGTCACGATCATGAGCTACACCGCCAAATATGCGTCAGCCTTCTATGGTCCGTTTCGCGATGCAGTCGGCGCGTCCGGCGCGTTGAAAGGCGACAAAAAGACCTATCAGATGGACCCCGCCAATTCAGAGGAAGCCATGCGGCTGGTCGAACGCGATCTGGCCGAAGGCGCGGACATGATTATGGTCAAACCCGGCATGCCCTATCTGGATATCTGCCAGAGGGTGAAAGACACGTTCGGCGTGCCCACATTCGCCTATCAGGTGTCCGGCGAATACGCGATGCTGATGGCCGCAGCAGAAAATGGCTGGCTGGACGCGGACAAGGTGATGGTGGAAAGCCTGATGGCCTTCAAACGCGCAGGCTGCAACGGCATCCTGACCTATTTCGCACCTCGTATGGCGCGATTGCTCAAAGGCTTGTAATCCATCACACTTCATAGGCCGTTTTTCGCGCCTTTTGCGCTTAACGGGTGACAGCCGCGTCACTTGCCGCTATATTTTGTGGCAAGTGGGCTGAGAACCACAATCGAGCACATGTCGCGCCGATGGCGCATTCAACGAGGCGAAATTATGCAAAAGAACAGGCTTTCCCGCAGAGGATTCATGATAGCAGCAGGCGGCGCGAGCCTATCCCTGGCTGCCTGCGCCAACGGCATCGGGTCGCGCGACGGCGATCGTATCGACGCCCGCGTCGACAGCACGCTGGACTATCTTTACAACCGCTATCCGGGCACGCGGGAACTGGCATCGAAATCGACCGGCCAGCTGATCATGCCATTGGTTACTGAAGCTGGCTTTGGCCTGGGCGGGGCTTATGGTCGCGGCGCCTTGCGCATCAATGACGCCACTGTTGACTATTACCTGCTGACCCAAGCCAGTGCCGGCCTGCAAATCGGCGCGCAACAATATGCGCATGTGTTGTTTTTCATGACCGATCAGGCGTTACAGGATTTCCGTCGGGCCGCTGGCTGGGTGGCATCGGCAGACATCAAATACGCCTTCCAGACAGAAGGGGACCGTCTGACCGCAGACACGATCACCGCGTCGTCACCGGTGGTGGCAGTGGTGTTTGGTCAGGCAGGGTTGATCGCAGGTGCTTCGATCGAAGGCGCGAAATACACGCGGATCATTCCCTGACCCGGACGGATCAGAAACCAAAGAGGGCGGTATAAGACCGCCCTTTTTTATTACTTTACAGAACCTTACCCCGCGGTTTTCAACCGCTTAATCAAACTGGACGTGTCCCAGCGCCCGCCGCCCATTTTCTGCACGTCTTTATAGAATTGATCGACCAAAGCCGTGACCGGCAGCGACGCCCCGTTCTCATCGGCGGTGGACAGGCAAATTCCAAGATCCTTGCGCATCCAGTCCACAGCGAACCCATGTTCAAAATGATCATCCGCCATGGTCTTGTGCCGGTTGACCATCTGCCAACTGCCCGCCGCACCCCCTTGAATCACATCCACCACCTCGCGAATATCAAGGCCGGCCTTTTCGGCAAAATGCAGACCTTCGGACAGGCCTTGCACCAGCCCTGCAATGCAGATCTGATTGACCATCTTGGTCAACTGCCCCGCGCCGCTGTCGCCCAACCGTTTCACGGTGCGGCCATAGGCCTGCATGACTGGTTCTGCCGCGTCATAGGCCGCCTGATCCCCGCCGCACATGATCGACAGAACCCCGTTTTCGGCCCCTGCCTGCCCGCCGGATACCGGTGCATCGACGAACGACACGCCCTGATTGGCGGCGGTGGAAAAAAGCTCTCGCGTGACGGCGGCTGATACGGTTGTGTGATCGACGAAGATTGCGCCCTTATGCATCCCCGCCAATGCGCCCTCGGCGCCCAGGACGACGGCGCGCAAGTCGTCATCATTGCCGACGCAAGCCATGACAAAATCGGCACCCTTCGCCGCCTCGCGCGGGGTGGCCGCCCATTTGCCGCCGTGTTCCGTGGCCCAACGCTCTGCTTTCCCGGCCGTTCTGTTGAAAACGATCACCTCGTGCCCTTTTGCAACAAGATGTCCCGCCATGGGGTATCCCATCACGCCCAAGCCCAAAAATGCGCATTTCGCCATAACCGTTCCCTTCCGTTGAATTCCCGTGTGATGCACAGTAGTTACCGCGTGAGCAGGCAAGGTCAACGGCGACCGTGCAACGACATGTGCGAAACGGTGGATTAGGATTTAATGGGCAAAGTCGTTCTTTGGATGATCCGAATCGTGGCTGGCTTGATGGTTCTGGCCGGGCTGGTGATGACGCTGGTCTATTATCTGGCCGCACAATCGCTGCCCGACTATAATGTAACCCGGCAGACCGCAGGCATCACCGCCCCGGTCGAGATTGTGCGAAACAACGCCAATATACCCCATATTTTCGCTCAGAACGACGCTGACGTCTTTTTCGGATTGGGATACGTCCATGCCCAGGACCGGTTGTGGCAGATGATGATGATGCGGCGCACCGCACAAGGCCGATTGTCCGAGGTATTTGGCCGTCGCACCTTGCAGGCGGACGAGCTGATGCGTCGGCTTGACCTGTACACACTGGCCAAAGCAGCGGTCGAGGTGCAGGATGATGATACCAAGGCTGCGCTGAAGGCCTATAGCTCGGGCGTCAACGCCTATCTCAGCCGTGTGAATTCCGAGGCGCTGGGGCGCGGAGCACCCGAGTTTTTCCTGTTTCCGAACGATGTTTCACCGTGGCAACCGGCAGACAGCATCGCGATTCTGAAACTTCTGGGCGTGCAATTGGCCGGTCAACTGGAAGAAGAACTCTTGCGCGCGCGCGTGACGCTTGCCCTGCCAGAGGATCGCGTGAAAGACATCCTGCCCGACATTCCCGGCACCGGGGTCGCCGCCCTGCCCGACTACGCCGCCCTGCTTGACGTTCCAAAGACCCGGTTTGCCAATCTGACCAAGCGTCAGGACCTGCCGGACCTGTGGCCGGCTCCGCGTCGCGGGCAGGCTGGCGCGTCGAATGCCTGGGCCGCATCGGCAAAACGATCCGCCGCTGGCGGCACTCTTCTGGCCAACGACCCGCATCTGGGATTCACCGCGCCTTCAATCTGGTATCTCGCGCGGCTGGAATTATCCACAGGTGGTGTGATCGGTGGCACCATACCTGGTATGCCAGCGATGATGGTCGGGCGATCTGACAGTTTCGGTTGGGGCGTCACATCGTCTTACCTGGACGATCAGGATTTGCACGTCGAAAAACTGAACCCCGACAACCCCAACGAGGTGCAAACACCCGAGGGGTTCAAACCCCTGATAAAACGCGGCTCGATTGTGCAGATCAAGGACGAAGCCCCCGTTACTTTCGACCTGCAATGGTCCGAGAATGGTCCGATCCTGCCGGGGCATCTGTTTGATCTTGGGATCATCACACCGCCTGGCCACGCAATGTCGCTGAACTGGACACTTTTGACCAAGGAAGACCGCTCGATGAGCGCGGCAATTCGCCTGCTGCGCTCGAAAACGGTGATGGAGGGGATCGCGGCAGGCTCTGATTATGTCGCCCCCAGCCTGACCTTGACCATGGCGGATCAAGAGAATATCGCGATGAAGGTAATCGGCGCGATGCCCAAGCGCGACGCGCAGCACCAGACCCGCGGCCGCATTCCCAGCCCCGGTTGGGTGGTCGAAAACCGGTGGCAGGGCATTCTGAGTTACAGCGCCAATCCCGAATTCGTGCAACCCACAGGCGGAATCGTTGGCAATACCAACAACAAGCTCGTGGACCGCCCATTCCCCAATCACATGAGCTATGATTGGGGCGACAGCCAGCGTGTGCAGCGCTGGAGCCGTTTGATGCAGGCGCGCGAGGTGCACACGCGCGACAGTTTCATCGAAGCCCAGCTTGATTCGGTGTCCGTCACCGCACGCACGCTTTTGCCGCTGGTTGGGGCGGATCTGTGGTTTACCGGCGATGCGGCCCCCGATGGCACCCCCGAGCGCGCACGCCAACGCGCGTTGGAGCTTCTGGCCAATTGGAACGGCGAAATGAATGAGCATATGCCAGAGCCGCTGATCTATTCTGCATGGCTGCGCGCTTTGCAAACCCGTCTGATCCGGGACGAACTTGGCCCGTTGGCCGGAGAGTTCACCCAGATCGAACCGATATTCATCGAACGCGTCTATCGCGATGTCGAAGGGGCCGGCATCTGGTGCGACGTGATCCAGTCCGCGCCCAAGGAAACCTGCACCGACATTGCCCGTGTCGCATTGGATGACGCCCTGTTGTGGCTGGATGAAAATGCTGGTGGCAAACAGGAAAGTCTGCGCTGGGGCGATTTTCACGAGGTCACGCATAAGCACCCGGTTCTGGGGGACATACCCTTCCTGAGTTGGTTCGTGAACATTCGACAGTCAACTTCCGGGGGCGACAACACGCTGATGCGTGGACGCACCGCGGGCACTGGCAATAATCCCTATCGCAATGTGCATGGGGCCGGATATCGGGGCGTCTATGATTTTGCCGACCCCAACAGTTCGCTGTTCGTGATTTCGACTGGCCAATCGGGCCATCCGCTATCGCGGCACTATGACGATCTGGGCGAGCTGTGGCGGCGCGGGGAATACACTCCAATGTCGCTGGACCCAGCCTTGGCGCGAGCAGCGTCAGTCGGGGTCACACAGCTTGTGCCGAAGAACTAGCGCCGTCGTCGAACCAACAGTCAGGATATCCGGCGGGCTGGCAATGTTCAAAGCGCCGCATATTCCGCAGCCTGCCGTTCGGTCCAGGTCACGGTGATCGCCCAGCCCTCCTCACCCGGCTCTTCGGTCTCGACAATTCCCTTGTCAAACAGCCATGCCCTTTTGCGTCCGTCCGAGAAAGCCAGAACCACAGTCTCGGTCCTGCGAGGTGTATCAAGGGCGGTGTCGATGGCCAGCACCAGATTATCGAACCCCTCACCCGTCAGGGCCGAGATGGCCAGAATGCTGTCATTACGCTCGGCCTCGCGGCGGCGGGCGTCTTGTTCGTCGGCGTCCAGAAGATCGATCTTGTTCCAGATCTCAAGCTGGGGCGTGTCTTCGCTCACCCCAAGCTCCGTCATGATCAGATCGACATCATGGGCCTGTTCATCGGTGCTTTCATGGCTGATGTCGCGCACGTGCAAGATCAGATCGGCGGCCAGAACCTCTTCCAGCGTCGCACGGAACGCGGCCACAAGCTGTGTCGGCAGGTCCGAGATGAAACCCACCGTATCGGACAGGATCACCTTGCGTCCGCCCCCTTGCGCGGGCTGCTTGCCGATCGCGGGCAGTTCGATCTGGCGCATGGTGGGGTCAAGCGTGGCAAACAACATATCCTTCGCCAGAACCTTCGCCCCGGTCATCCGGTTGAACAGGGTGGATTTTCCGGCATTGGTATAACCGACAAGCGCGACAATCGGATACGGCACCTTGGCGCGGGCTGCGCGGTGCAATTCACGGGTCCTTACGACCTTTTCAAGCTGCTTGCGCAACCGATTCAATTGGTCATCAATGGCGCGACGGTCGGCCTCGATCTGGGTTTCACCGGGGCCGCCGACAAAACCCAGTCCGCCGCGTTGACGTTCAAGGTGGGTCCACGCCCGCACGAGCCGTGTGCGTTGATAGGTGAGCGCTGCCATTTCGACCTGCAACACCCCTTCGCGGGTGCGCGCGCGGTCGGAAAATATCTCAAGAATCAAACCGGTCCGGTCAAGGATCTTGACCTTCCATTCCTTCTCAAGATTACGTTGCTGCACCGGGCTGACCGGTCCGTCTATCAAAACCAGCTCAACCTCGGCGGCGTGCAGCTTTGCCCCAAGTTCCTGCAACTTTCCCTTACCAAACAGCTTGCCGGGATGCGGCGTGGGCAGGCGCACAACCTCTGCGCCGACCACTTCCAGATCGGGCAGGGCCATCGCAAGCGACACGGCTTCCTCAAGCGCTGGGGCCGCGTCTCGGCGGTTACGGTCGGATGTCAGTTCGGGGTGGAAAACCCAGGCCCGCGTGGGCTGTTCTTCCCGGTCAATGAGGTCGCTCAGCTGTCTTCGCCATCATAAAGGTTTATTGGTTGGCCCGGCATGATGGTTGATATCGCGTGCTTATAGACCAACTGCGACTGTCCATCTCGGCGCAGAAGGACGCAGAAATTGTCAAACCACGAGATCACGCCCTGAAGTTTCACGCCGTTGATCAGGAAGATTGTCACCGGAACTTTCGATTTTCGAACATGGTTCAGAAACGCGTCCTGTAGGTTCTGTTTGTCGGCAGCCATCGCTTTTTTCCTTTTTTCTCTCGTGCTGCCGGACCCCGGCAGAATATCTCCTTGCCGCCACTATGGCGTGAGGGCTTGACCTTTTCCACCCCCTTTTTGCACCTTGGGATCAAGGAATTGACCAGAATAGCGTCGGGACGAGCCGCAGCGCAGCACCTCGCCCATCACGTGCAAACACTGAGCGCGACGCGTCAGCGCCGCCAGACTTCGGGGCTGAGCAGCGCGATGATGGCCAGCATTTCCAGACGGCCAAGGATCATTGCCCCGGCCAGAACGGCCTTGGCCGGGTCTGACAGGGTGCTATAGGAAATCGGCTCGGCCGCTGCGACCTGCGCAATCGGCCCGGTCGTGGTCAGTGCAGCAATGGTCAGCGTCATGGCGCTTTCGAAATCCTGTCCCAGCAGCGAAAACAGCCCCATCACCAGCGCCACGGACATCGACATCAGCATGAAAAAGACCCATGCCATGTAAGCCCCGCGACCGCGGATGTGACGTGCCTCGGTGCCTGATCCGCCGACCGAAGATGGATGGACGAGTTTTTCCATTTCACGTAACCCGTGCAGATACAGCGCATAGACGCGCATCAACTTTGCCCCACCCGCCGTTGTGGCGACCCCGCCACCGATCAGTGCCAAACCCATCAGGATCAGCCCTGGCGTCTGAAGACCCGACCAATCCCGGCTGACAGACCAGGCGGCGCTGTCGAATCCGGTCGTGGTCAGGAAGGACAGCACCGTAAAGAAGCTGCCCCAAAGAGACGTCAGACCAGCAATCCAGTTCTGCTCTTCATCCACTTCATAAGCCCCTACCCAGTGACGCAGGAACAAAAACAATGGCAGCACGACCACGATCACCAGTGCCAAGCGGATTTCGGGGTCGTCCGACAACCGCCGTCGCCGTTCGCTGCCCTGCATGTCCGACGCAAAGGTCACGCGCGAGATGGCGAAAATGAAGAAGAACGCCATCACAATCTCACCGGCATAGCCCGAATTGGCGCCCGACGGACCACCGACCGGAGAGATACCGCTGGTCGCAATGGTCGACATCGCGTGGCTCAATGCGACAAAGGCCGTATCACCGGCAATGATCAGACCCAGCCATAATGCCGCGGTAAGGCCAACATAGACTGGCAGAAGGCGCACACCATAGGTTCGGATACGTTCAGAAAAGTCGGCCACGCGCGTGATCTGGCTGACACCCGCGCCAAACCGGGTGTCGCCTGACGCGGCTGCTCCGCGCTTGCCGAACCTGGCCCGCACCTCGAACCCGCCCAGCGACATCGGGGCCAGAATGGCGATCGCACCGACCCAAATGAACAGCCCGCCCATCCAGCCCACCAAGGCGCGCCAAAGGTGCACCGACCTGGCAATGCGATCCGCATCTTCAAACAGGGTTGCGCCCGTGGTGGTCAGGGCCGATACCATCTCGACATAGGAATTCAGAAAGGTGGTCGTGCGCACAGCCTGATGAAAGGGCACCGCCAGCATCACCGGCAACAGAACGAACAGCCCCAGCAGGGCCAACAGATGACGTCGATGTCGGGTCGAGCGGTCTCGATCAGCCATCGCTATCGCCAGAAACGAGGTCAGAAATCCGAACAGCAGCGCGCCATAGAGAAAGACCCGCGCCTCGTAAAACTCGCCAATCATCCAGCCGAAGCCCGCGGGCATCAACATCGCAAGCGCGCTGATCCCCATCAGGATCACAAGCAGCGGCAGTTTGACGATCGTGGCAAGCATGGCTTTGGCCTTGTCCGGGCGGCGGGATCAGAAGAAATCGATGGTCACTTGCAGCAAGCGTTCGACCTCGGGCACGTCTGCCGCCATCGAGAACAAGGCGATCACGTCCCCTTCGTCGATCCGCGTCTTGGCGGTTGGCTTCACAACCTTGTCCCCCTTCAGGATCGCACCGACAAGAACGCCCTCGGGGAAATCAATGTCGCGCACCGCTTTGCCCGCGATGGGCGATGTCGAAAGCACCTGTGCCTCGATCACTTCCGCTTCGGCATCGCCCAGCGAATAGACCTCGCGCACTTTACCGCGACGGATATGGCGCAGGATCGAGCTGACGGTCTGGGTGCGCGGGTTGATATAGGCGTCGATCTTCAACGGTTCCATCAGGTTGACCAGCGACGGGTCATTGATCAGGCAGATCGACATCGCACATCCCGCTGTCTTCGCCCTGACAGCGGCCAACAGATTCACCTTGTCGTCATCCGTCACCGACAGGATCGCGTCCGCGCGGGGCACACCGGCTTCGTTCATTAGTTCGATGTTCATTGCATCGCCATGCAACACCACCGTGCGTTCCAACGCATCGGCGGCACGCTCGGCGACGGCGCGGTTCAACTCGACAACCTTGGCGCGGATCCGGTCAGTCCGGTTTTCCAGCTCCCGCGCCACGGCCAAACCCACATTGCCGCCGCCAAGGATCACGACACGCTCTTGACGCTTCACCGACTTGCCGAACACTTCAAGGGTGCGGTTTACATCCTCGGTGCGGGTAAACACATAAATCTGATCGCCGCCGAACAACTGGTCCCCTGCCTCGGGCGCAAACAGGGATCCGTCGCGTCGAATGCCGACCACCACCGCGCTGAGTGTCGAGAACAGATCGGTCAACTGACGCAGCGGCGTGTTGACCACCGGACAGTCATCGGCGATCTGAATGCCCAACAGTTGAACGCGCGCGTCCATGAAGCTTTCGATATCAAAGGCCGATGGCGCTTGCAGCCGTTTCAACACCGCCTGCGCAACCTCGCGTTCCGGGCTGATCACGACATCAATGGGCAGATGGTCGCGCCGATACATGTCGGCGTAAATTGCATCCAGATAGCTTTGGGCGCGCAACCGCGCGATCTTGCGCGGAATGGCAAACACCGAATGGGCAATCTGGCAGGTGACCATATTCACCTCGTCCGAATGGGTCGCGGCAATGATCATATCAGCATCCCTGGCCCCGGCGCGGTCCAACACATCGGGATAAGAGGCATGGCCCGCCACGCCTTGCACATCCAGCGTATCCGTCGCCCGCGCAACAAGTCCGGCGTTGTTGTCCACCACCGTCACGTCATTCTTCTCGCTGGACAGGTGACGCGCAATTTGCCAGCCCACCTGACCGGCACCGCAAATGATGACCTTCATCCGGTTCTCCCTGATGTCACATCAAAAAATCCATGGCAGATGGTCCGATCAGGGTCAATGCCCGCAGACCAAAACCGCCCACCACCGGACACGGCAAGCCCAAGATGATCAGGCGTCGGCCTCGACTTCTGTTTCTTCGTTTTCATCCGCCACATAGGCAACACGTGCCCCTGCCTTCGACCCGGTGACAACCCCCAGAGATTTCAGTTTGCGATGCAAGGCCGACCGTTCCATACCAACGAAATTCGCCGTGCGAGAGATATTGCCGCCAAACCGGTTGATCTGCGTCAGAAGATATTCCCGCTCGAACGCCTCGCGGGCTTCGCGCAGTGGCATCATCGCCAGCGCACCTGACACCACGATCCCCTGATCGCCGCTATCATCTCCACCGCTGTCCTGCCCCGGCAGGTCAGCGGCTTGAATTGGCCCGGTGCCTTCGCCCAGAATAAGCACCCGTTCGATCATGTTCTTCAACTGTCGCACATTTCCGGGCCATTGCATGGTTTGAAGCATCGCTTCCGCATCATCGGCCAGGTCGCGCAACGGCAGACCCTGATCGCGGTTGAACGCTTTCAGGAAAAAGCGCGCAAGCTCAGGAATATCCTCGCGGCGTTCGCCAAGGGGCGGCACGGCAATCGGCACCACGTTCAGCCGGTGATACAACTCCTCACGGAAGCGACCACCGTCGATTTCAGCCTGCAAATCGCGATTTGTCGACGAAATGACACGCAGATCGACCGAGACCTTGTCGTTGCCACCCACACGCTGAAACCGCTGATCGACCAGAACGCGCAGGATCTTGGATTGCGTGCCCGGCGGCATGTCAGCCACCTCGTCGAAATACAGCACGCCGCCATTGGCCTCTTCCAACAGTCCCGGTTCGATCCCGCGTTCGGCGCTTTCGCGGCCAAACAGCACCTCTTCCATCCGATCCGCTTCGATCGAGGCGGAGTTGACCACCACGAAGGGTGCCGACGCCCGGTCGGAATTGGCGTGCACATAGCGCGCAGCCATTTCTTTCCCCGCGCCCGCGGCACCGGACAGCAGCACACGACCGTTCGACTTAGTTACCTTATCCAGATGGGATTTCAGCGACTTGAATGCCGCACTTGATCCGATCATCTCGGTTGGGTGGGTGTCACGGCGTTTCAGTTCGGTGTTTTCGCGGCGCAGGCGGCTGGTTTCCATCGCACGCCCGATCACCACCATCAACTGGTCGATGTTGAACGGCTTTTCGATGAAGTCGTATGCCCCTTGCTTGATCGCGGCGACGGCAATTTCGATATTGCCATGACCCGAGATGATCACCACCGGGACTTCGGGATGTTCGCGTTTCACCATTTTCAGGATATCGATCCCGTCCATCGCTGAATCTTTCAGCCAGATGTCCAGAATCATCAGCGACGGCAGTTCCGCTTTCACCGCCGCCACCGCTTCGTCAGACGTTCCCGCCAATCGGGTCGTGAAGCCTTCGTCTTCCAGAATATCCGAGATCAGTTCCCGGATATCCCGTTCATCATCGACAATCAGAATATCGCTCATGTTGCCCCCGCTTTCTGCTGCTCGGTCCGCCCGTCATCCATGGGCAGAAAAATTCGTGCAAGTGCGCCTGCATGGCCGCCATTGCCTTGAAAGGCGGGCGCGTCTTCAAGGGTCAGACGCCCGCCATGCTCTTCGATAATCTTCTTCACTATCGGAAGCCCCAGTCCGGTTCCTTTTTCCCGTGTCGTGACGTAGGGTTCAAACAGCCTTGACCGGTCTTCCGGCAATCCAATTCCGTTGTCGGCGATTGTGATCTCGATCCCGCCCGCAACGCGCTGCATATCCACCCGAATCTCTGGTGAATGATTCAGTGGCGTTCCCTTTTCCTCTAATGTTTCAATCGCTTCACCGGCGTTCTTTATCAAGTTCGTCAAGGCTTGCCCGATCATGGTGGGGTCAATCTCGACATTGATCGGCCCATCCAGCAATTCGGCACGAATGGTCACACCCTCCTGACCCGCCTGCTGAAGCAGCACCGCGTCGCGCACCAAGGTCACGATATCGGTCGCGCGCCGTTCAGGTTCGGGCATACGCGCGAATTTCGAGAATTCATCGACAATGCGACGCAAGTCATTGGTCTGGCGCACAATAACATCGGTATATTGCTCCAGCGCCTCCACGTCGATACCGTCCACTTTGCTGAATTTACGCTTGATGCGTTCAGCGGACAGTTGGATTGGGGTCAACGGGTTCTTGATTTCGTGGGCGATGCGACGGGCGACGTCGCCCCATGCCGCCATGCGCTGGGCAGATACGAGGTCGGTGACATCGTCGAACGCCACCACATAGCCCTCCAACCCGCCCTCATCCGACCGGCGTGTCGCGATGCGCACCAACAGGTTTTCCTGCTTCCCGCCACGCGTAAGACGCAGTTCTGTCTGGGCGGTTTCACGATTGCCGCTTGCCACATCGTCCAGAAGGGATTGGAATTCGGGCACCACCAGCGCCAGTTCCCGTTCGACGCCGGTTTCATCGCGCACGTCCAGCAGATCTTCTGCGGCACGGTTGACGAAAGTCACTTGCCCTTCGGCATTCAGGCCGATCACACCGCCGGTCACGGACCCAAGCACGCTGTCGAACAACCGCCGGCGGCGTTCGATCTGTTCGGTGTTTTCCAGAAGTCGGGCGCGCTGGCCTTTCAACTGGGTGGTCATCTGGTTGAAATACCGGCCCAACATGGCGATCTCATCATCGCCATCTTCCTCGATGACGCGCACGTCCAGATCGCCTGCCCCAACCCGCTGCGCGGCCCCAGCAAGCCGCCCGACCGGGCGGGCCAGACGTTCGGCAAAAGACATGCCCATCCAGATGGCCGCAAGGATCAGGATCACCGCAAAACCCAGATAGATCAGACCAAACTGGAACAGCCGCTGGCCGCGCTGGCTTTCCAACTGGTTATAGACGCGGGCCGCTTCCTGCGTTTCGTCGACAAGGTCCAGGATCTCGCCGTTCACATCGCGGGTCAGTTGGATCAGGTGGTCCGAGAAATTGTCCAGCTTGATCAGAACCCGGAACTCGTTGTTCTGCCAATCCTCGATGACCACGGTTTCGCCCGCAAGCGCCCGGTCCAGATCGGCCTGGCTGGGTTGTTCATAATCGAACAGATACGATCCGCCACCCCGCACGCGGATAACACCGTGTGAATCGATCACATAGGCTTCACGCAGCCCACGCTGGATCCGAGCCTGACCCTGTGTCAGCAACGACCCAAGTTCAGCATCCGTCAACAGCAGTTGCGATTGGCGCTGGCGTTCAAGAAACACCGCGATGGCTTCACCATCCTGCACCAGCCCATCACGGCTTTCCTGCTTATAGGCCTGCGCGGCGGAAAGGGAATTGCCGACCACAGTGCGCACCCGGTCGGAAAACCAGCCCTCAAGCCCCATATTCAGGGTTAACATCGCAAAGATTGCCACAAGGATGGTGGGACTGAGCGCGATGACCGCAAATACCACAGTCAATCGCAAATGCAGCCGTGACCCCGCGCTTTCCTGACGGCGCGCCACGATCATTCGGCCAAGCCCTGCCAGAACAAGCCCCGCCACCATGATTACATAGATCACATCAGCCAGCAGGATCAGTCGTAACGTGTTGCTATCAGCGCGTTGGGCAAAAGGTCCAAGCGTCAAGAATGTCACAATGGCCAGAACCGGGCCAAGGACAACCATTCCAAAGGCACCAACCGATCTGAACCTGCGCCACCGGCGCATGGACAGATATTGGTCCAGCCTCGACTTCCGCACCGCGCGTCGCGCCACTGTGCTCGCCCCTACTCGTCATGGCCGCGTTTCCGCAGCGACCGCCTGAGTGGCCCGGGTCTTTGCCCAATTGCCACGCTCTGTTGCCCTTTTACATCAACTTACGGCGGCGTGTCACCTCGATTTCGAGCTCGGTGATCTTTTTACGCAAGGTATTGCGGTTGATTCCCAGCAAATCGGCACATTTAGCTTGGTTGCCGCCGGTCGCGTCCAGTGCGATTTCGATCAACGGAAGCTCCACTTCGCGCAAAATCCGCTGATAAAGCCCGGTTGGCGGCAGTGTTCCGCCGTGCAAATCGAAATAACGTTGCAAATGCCGGGCGACCGAATCTGACAGACGTTCATCGCTGATATCCGCTGTCACGAACGATGCAGAGGCCGCTCTGCCCAAAGCCAGTTCAACTTCCGCCTTGGTGATTTCTTCCTCGGCGCTGGTCACGACAAGCCGATTGACCAGATTTTCCAGTTCACGCACATTTCCCGGCCACGGGAACGCCCGAAGGGTCTGCGCTGCGTCAGAGGAAAACCGCCGTTCGGGCAGACCATCGCGCGCGGCACGGGCCAGGAAATGTTCGGACAGGGCGGGGATATCCTCAAGCCGTTCGCGCAGGCTGGGCACCGGGATCACGACACCGGCCAGGCGGTAATACAGATCTTCGCGAAAAGCGCCCTGCGCCGCCGCCTTTGCCAGATCCCCTTGCGATATCGCCAGAACACGCGGACCGTTCGGCCCCATACCGTCCAGCAGACGCGACAGGCGCGCTTGCGCATCCGCATCCAGATCGCCGACGCCATCAAATAAAATCGTGCCCCCACGCGCGCGCCGGACCACATCGCTGACCCCGTCCGACGGGGCAAGATCATCTGGCGTCGCGATGATGAAAGGCCCTTCGCGCCGCTCGGAGAAGTCATGCAGGGCCTGTGCGATCAGCGACTTTCCCGTGCCGCTTTCGCCGGTGATCAGCACCGGCAGGTCAACATTCAGAACCCGCGCAACAAGGCGATACAGCTCTTGCATTGCAGGGGTGTGCCCAACCAATGGCAAATCCGTCGCGGTGTTGGCGTGCGGGGCCGCTTCGGCATCACTGGGCGTTCGCACTCGCTTGCGTTCCAACGCCTGCGCCGTGCGCTTCATCAGGTCTGGCAGATCAAACGGTTTCGGCAGATAGTCGAACGCCTCCGCCTCGGCGGCCTGAATAGCGGTCATGATGGTGTTTTGGGCTGAAATGACGATCACCGGCAGGTTGGGCCGCAATTTCGCGATCCGCGGCAGCGCCTCCAACCCGTTTCCATCCGGCATGACAACGTCCGAGATCACGGCATCCCCGCGCCCGTCTTCGACCCAGCGCATCAGCGTTGCCATCGACCCGGTGGCGTGCACCCGGCACCCCGCGCGGGTCAGCGCCTGCGTCAAAACGGTGCGGATCGTGCGATCGTCATCGGCGACAAGAACGGTTCCGTCCATGGTCAGCCTCCTTTCCGATTGGGGGCCGGGGCGACCGGCAGGGATATGCGAAATGCGGTGCGTCCGGGACGGCTGTCGACCGAGATCAGCGCGCCGTGATCCGTCAGGATCTTGGACACCAGCGCCAGACCCAGCCCGGTTCCGTTTTCGTGTCCCGAAACAAACGGGTCAAATACATGATCGGCGATGTCGGCGGGCAGGCCCGGACCGTTGTCGATCACCTCGACCTGCAAGGGCAAACTCGCTTGGCCACCTTCAGGCAAGTGCAGACGCAGCCCCGCCTCGTAATAGGTGTGTATTTCTATTTTCCCTTCGCCTTTGCAGGCTTGTGCGGCGTTCTTCAGCAAATTCAGAAAGACCTGTTGTATCTGATCGCCATCAACCCAGACATCCGGCAAAGATGGATCATAAGCCTCGGAGATTACCATGCCGGGTGCAAATCCGATCTGCGCCGTTGCCCGCGCACGATCCAGAATATCGTGAATATTCACTGGAGCGCAGGCGGGTGGGCGCAGATCGCCAAACTGCTCCACCTGATCCAGCAGCGCCACAACACGGCGGCTTTCTGCGACGATCAGGTCGGTCAGTTCCCGATCTTCCGAGGACAGTGACATCGACAAAAGCTGCGCGGCCCCGGTGATCCCGGCCAGCGGGTTCTTGATTTCATGGGCCAGCATTTCGGCCATGCCGATGGCTTGCCGCGCCGCCACCTGCGAGCCTTGCACCCAGCCCAGATGCTCGGCCCCATTGCGCGGCTGAAGCAGGATCAGGACGTGGTTCTTATCGCCCCCCGGCGTGGTCAGCGGCGAAAACTGAACATTGATTTCGCGCAGATCGCCGCCCGGCAGGGTCAGCTTGGCGCTGTCCACATAAAGCGGGCCGCCGGTGCTGCGCACCCGCGCAAGGGCGTCGTCAATATCGACGGATAGTTCAATTTTTACACCCAACCGAGCACCGATCAGGCTGCGTTCCGAAATGTTCAGAAACATCTCGCCTGTGCCGTTCAACCGTTGAACGCGTCCGTCTTCACCAAGTTCGATCGCGGGCACCGGCAATGCCGACCAGAGATGACCGTCGCCACTCATGCCGCGCGCCGTTCGGTCAGCATGGCGTCAGGCAGCATGGACAACACATCAGCGGTGTCGCGGTTTGACAGGATGCGACGGCGCAACCCGGCATCAGTTTCGACCATATCCATATACCAGCCCAAATGCTTTCGAATGACCCGTGCGCCCAGATCAGCACCGTAGAAATCAAGACTGGCCCGGTAATGCTCCGTCACCATATTCGCCAAAGCCATGCCCTGCGGGATCGTCGGGGCGGCTGTGCCCCAGATGTCATGCGCCACCTGTGCCAAAAGCCATGGTTGCCCGCCGCTACCCCGACCGATCATCACACCATCGGCACCGCTTGCCGCCAAAGCCTGCCGCGCGGTCGCCGTGTCCACGATGTCGCCATTGGCAATCACCGGGATCGACACGGCCTCTTTCACGGGGCGGATCGCGGCCCAATTGGCGCAGCCCTTGTAGAACTGGCAACGGGTGCGACCATGGATCGTGATCATTTGAATGCCCGCCGACTCGGCCATCTGCGCCAACGTCGCGGCATTGAGGCTGTCCTCATCCCAACCAAGGCGGGTCTTCAGCGTGACGGGCACCGAAACCGCGACCACGATCGCCTTGATCAACTGCAACGCATGATCCAGATCGCGCATCAGGGCCGAACCGGACATGCCACCGACCACTTTGCGGGCGGGGCATCCCATGTTTATGTCGATGATCTTTGCGCCATTCTGTTCGACCATACGCGCAGCCTCACCGGCCCAATAAACATCCCGCGCGGCCAACTGCACCGCTGTATCGGCGTATCCAAACCCCAGCTCGGCCCGTTCGCGCACCCCCGGCTTGGCCTGCACCATTTCCTGACTAGCGACCATTTCCGACACCACAAGCCCCGCGCCGAAGCTGGCGACAAGGTTGCGAAACGGCAGATCCGTGATGCCGGCCATGGGGGCCAGCAAAACCGGAGGGTCGAGGGTGAGATCCTTGACGCGGACTGACATGCCTAATCCTTGTGCAACATGCTTGAAGCTGTAAGACGCCTTGCGAAATAGCAACTTCTGACGCCGCGCGCGAGGATTAGATTCTTAGTTTGCCTATTTTTTGTGCAACTTTCTTGACCCAAATGGCCCCATTGTCCTTCATTTCGGCACAGCCTAAACAAGAGCCATGGAAATCGCAGCCATCATCGTTGCCGCCGGACGCGGCACCCGCGCAGGCACTTGCCTGCCCAAGCAGTGGTGCCGGATCGCTGGCGCGACGGTGGCACAGCGCAGCGTGGCCGCCTTTCAAGCGCATCCCCGCATCACACGCTACGTGCTTGTCATTCATCCTGATGATGATGCGCTGGCCCGCGACATTGACGGGGTCCAGCTTGTGCATGGCGGCTCCACCCGTGACGCGAGCGTGCGCGCGGGGCTTGAAGCTCTGGTCGACCATGCGCCCGATCTGGTGCTGATCCATGACGTGGCCCGCCCGCTGGTCAGCGCCGATGTGATCGACGGCGTGATCGGCGCACTTTCAAGCGCCCCCGGCGCTGCCCCGGCCCTGTCTGTCACCGACGCGCTGTGGCATGGCACCGACGGCGTGGTCACAGGCACCCGGTCGCGCGACGGACTTTTTCGCGCCCAGACCCCACAAGGGTTCCACTTTGGCCCGATCCTCGCCGCCCACCGCGCCCATCCGGGCGGGGCAGCGGATGATGTCGACGTGGCGCGCCGCGCCGGGCTGGACGTTGCCATCACGATGGGCGATGAAAATAACCTGAAGATCACCATGCCGGGCGACTTTGCCCGCGCCGAACGGCTGATCCGCGATACGGCAAAGGAGCAGGAAATGGACATCCGCATTGGCAACGGGTTCGACGTGCACGCGTTCGAAGATGGCGATCACGTCATCCTTTGCGGTGTGCGCATTCCGCACGGCCGCAAACTCAAAGGGCACTCGGATGCGGATGTGGGGATGCACGCGCTGACCGATGCCATCTACGGGGCGTTGGCCGAGGGCGACATCGGCCAGCATTTTCCGCCGTCTGATCCCCAGTGGAAAGGGGCGAAAAGCCATATCTTCCTGCGCCACGCGGTTGATCTGGCCAAGTCGCGCGGCTATCGCCTGTCGAACGCCGATGTGACCCTGATTTGCGAACAACCAAAGATCGGCCCACATGCAAGCGCCATGCGCGCGGCACTGGCGGAAATCATGGGTCTGGACGTTGACCGGGTGTCGGTGAAGGCCACCACCTCGGAACGTCTGGGGTTCACCGGCCGATCTGAAGGCATCGCATCGCTGGCTTCGGCAACCTTGGTCAAGGTTTGATCGGATGCAGAAACCAACCGCCAAACTGATCGCGACGTTCTTCTATTCCGGGCTGATGAAGCCCGCCCCCGGCACGTGGGGCACGCTGGCTGCGCTGCCCGCTGCGTGGCTGTTGCATCTTGTCGGAGGCCCCGTCCTGCTGACCGGGGCCACCATCATTGCGTATTACATTGGTCTCAAGGCAACCGAGGCCTACACTGCGGGGTCAGACAACCACGATCCCGGCGAGGTGGTGATCGACGAAGTGGTAGGCATGTGGATCACCCTGTTTCCAGTGTCCTTCGGGGCCAAGATGATGGGCGCGGATATCCTTGCGCTTTATCCCGGCTGGATCGTCGGCTTTCTGGCCTTCCGCTTCTTTGACATCACCAAATTCGGTCCCATCGGCACTGCCGACCGGCGCGGCGACGCGGCCGGGGTGATGATGGATGATGTCTATGCTGGCGTCGCGGCCGCCGTCACCGTGATCCTTGCCGCATATGCCGCCCATGCGGTTATGATATAACCCATGTCCCAACAAGTCTCCGCCTCTGACCTTCTTGACCTGTGCCGCACCAAGGGCTTGATCATCGCCACAGCAGAAAGCTGCACCGGCGGCATGGTTGGTGCGTGGCTGACCGAAGTGGCCGGCAGTTCTGATGTGTTCGACCGTGGTTTCATCACCTATTCCAACGCCGCCAAACACGAGATGCTTGGGGTCAATCAATCCACGCTTGAGGCATATGGCGCGGTGTCGGAACAGGTCGCGCATGAGATGGCACAAGGCGCGCGGGACCGATCACAGGCGGACTTGGCGGTGTCAATCACCGGTATCGCCGGCCCCGGCGGATCCGAGCACAAGCCCGAGGGACGCGTTTGCTTCGGGATCGCCACACCGAGCACATGCAAGACCGAGACGGTTGAATTCGGCGCTGCGGGCCGCGCCAATGTGCGTGCCGATGCCGCGAAACACGCACTGATGCTTTTGACGCAAGCTGCCTTGGCATTGGGCGATGGTTGAACACAGGTTTGCACGGCGCCCAGATAACACCCAAACCCGAAGAAACTGTGCCTTATAATTAGGCGAGTTATATTTTTGCGCGCCTTCTCTCAGCAAATCTGCCGAACACTATCCCGTCTTCGTCCGTGCTGCGCCACAAAACGCGGCACCACAGACTCACTCAAGGAGGGGATTATGAACGGGGCAGATACCGCTTGGATCATCGTGGCGACGGCACTGGTGCTGTTCATGTCGCTGCCGGGGCTGGCGCTTTTCTATGGTGGGCTTGTGCGTGCGCGCAACGTGCTCAGCGTCTTCATGCATGTCTATGCCATTGCCTCTTTGATGAGCGTGCTGTGGCTGGCTTTCGGCTATACCATCGCGTTTGGTGACGCGACACATGGATGGTTTGGCAGTCTGGACAAGGCTTTCCTGTCAGGTGTCACGGCTGACAGCCTGTCGGGCACCTTGCCCGAGGTTCTGTTCTTCGCCTTCCAGATGACCTTTGCGATCATCACCCCGGCGCTGATCGTCGGTGCTTATGTCGAGAGGATCGGGTTTGGGTTCGTCATGGCCTTCTCCGGTCTGTGGATGCTCGTTTGCTATGCGCCGGTCGTGCATTGGATCTGGGGCGGTGGCGCGCTGTCCGATGGTGGCATCTTTGGCAAGATTGGCGCGCGCGATTTCGCGGGTGGCATCGTCGTGCATGAAACCGCCGCCATTGCCGCGCTGATCGTTGCCGTTATGTTGGGACCGCGCAGACACCGCACCACCCCACCCCATGCCCCTTGGATGGTATTCATGGGGGCGGGCATGCTGTGGGTCGGCTGGTTCGGCTTCAACGGCGGTTCGCGACTGGCCGCAGATGGTGGTGCAGCCATGGCGATCACCGTCACCCATATCTCGGCCGCGACCGCCTCGCTATCCTGGGCGGTGTGGGAGCGGATCAAATACGGCAAGGCCAGTCTAGTGGGTATCGTGACCGGCACCATTGCCGGTCTGGCCTCGATCACGCCCGCATCCGGCTTCGTCGGGCCCATCGCGGCGCTCATCATCGGTGGTGTTGCCGGCGTTCTGTGTCAGGAAGCCGTAAATTTCATTCGCAACAAACTGCAAATCGACGACACGCTGGATGTGTTCGCTGTGCATGGCGTGGGCGGAATTTTTGGCACGATCATGATCGCGGTTTTCGGTCAGGGCAGCTGGATCGCGCAACTGGGTGCGCTGGCAATCGTCGGTGCGTTCACTGCCATCATGACCGTGGTTCTGGTGAAATTGGTTGGGCTGTTCCTGCCCTTGCGCGTGGATCCTGAGATCGAGACAAACGGGCTTGATCTGTCAGCCCACGGGGAACGTGCCTATGACATCATGTCGTAACGCGGCTCAGACGCTGAATTAAGACAGGCGGGCTGCAAGGTCCGCCGCCGGTCCCGGTCAAGCCGACCTCAGCAGTCCACACAGCGTTGGCACGTCGGGAAGCGATCCCACAGCGTCGATCAAAGGCTCGGCCCGTGGCCCCAACAGCGCCCTGCTTTTTGCCTCCAGCTTTTCGCGCCGGGTCTCAATCGTCATGGTCTGGTTCAGATTATGCTCGGCCGTGAACGCCGCGCCGGACCGCAGGGTCACTTCAACCCGTGCCGCGGTTTCCGCAATGTTGTCATCCGCCACCACATGAACCCGCGATGCCAGAGCGGACAAGAACGAATCGCGCGCGATTTCGTCCGAAAAGCTGTCCAAGGCCGATGTATCGACCCCTGACAGCGCCATCGCGGCGCAATGGGCAAAAGAGAATTTGACCTCCATCCCGGTCTTGGGGTGAGGAATGTTGCACACGCTCATCCATCGGGGATGCGTCCAAAGCTGCATTTCGGCGATGTCGGGCGCAGCGCACTCGATCTGGGCCAACGCCTCAAGCATGGCATGGGTGCCGTGGCAGCAGGCGTGAAACTTGTGACTGATCGACAGAATGTCCCAATGCTGGCCTGGCCGCTCAAAGACCGTGTTATCCGCTTGCGCCGCGTGTGTGGGGCCAAAACCCTGAGGCCCGTCGATCCCATCTGACGTCGAGATAAAGCCCGCCTTCGCCGCCCGTGCCACCTCGACCCCTGTCTGGGCGGCAAGACCGGCGTGATAAGGCTTGCCCATCGTTCCGAACTGACTCTTCAATCCTGCCGCACGGGTGGCACACAGACCCAGCGCCTGCGTCATCTGGTGTGCGCTCAGGGCCAGCAACCGCCCCGCGGCCAATGTCGCGCCAAACGCGCCTGCGGTGGCGGTCTGATGAAAGCCCGTTTGATAATGACTGCGCCCCAACCAACGCCCGATGCGGATCGAACCTTCAACACCGACCAGTGCTGCATCCAGCAGGTCGGACCCAGGCGCCTCAATCCAGTCTGCAATCGCCAGCGCCGCAGGCACCACCGCAACGGATGGATGGCCGATATGCGCGAAATGTGTGTCATCGTAATCCAGCGCATGGGACGTGGTGCCATTGACCATCGCCGCCGCCCGCACCGGAAACTTTCGGGATAACCCGGCCACACTGGCCTGGGCGCCGCCGCCGTCGTCCACAGCCATTTCGCGCATGATCCGCGCGACGGGTTCACCAACGCCGGCAATGGTGACAGTGGCCCAATCCAGAAGCGACAGGGCCATCACCTCACGCGCTTGATGACCGGCATCGCCCTTGACCGGCCCGACACCGAAGCGCGTGAGTTCGTTCATGACCATGCCCATCTGCACCCCTTTCCTGCCCATCCCTTGAAAGCATACGCGTTGACCTACATAAGACTATTACGTTTTGCGCAAAACGCAGTAACAGAAAAACGAAAGGCAAACGGGATCATCATGGACACTGGCTTTTGGATCAGCAGCGGGGCAATCGCGGCGCTTCTGGTGCTTTCGGCATTCTTTTCAGGGTCGGAAACGGCGCTGACGGCAGCATCGCGCGGAAAGCTCAGGTCACGCGCAGACCGGGGCGACCGGGGATCCCAACGCGCGTTGACGATCACCGAGGATAACGAACGCCTGATCGGGTCGGTCCTGTTGGGCAACAACCTTGTGAACATTCTGGCCGCCTCGCTTGCGACCGCGCTGTTTACCCGGCTGTTCGGCGACAGCGGCGTCGCACTTGCGACCCTGGTCATGACCCTGCTGGTCTTGATCTTCGCTGAAGTGCTGCCGAAAACCTATGCCATCACGATGCCCGAGGAGGCCGCGGCGAAAGCCTCCGGCCCAATCTCGGTGGTTATCTCGTTGTTTTCGCCCATTGTTTCGGCAGTGCGTGTCATCACCCGCGGATTGCTAAGCCTGTTTGGCGTAAAAACCGACCCGGACAGCCACATTCTGGCGGTGCGGGAAGAGATCATGGGCGCCATCGCGCTGGGCCATTCCGAAGGGGCCGTCGAAAAAGAAGACCGTGACCGGTTGCTGGGTGCGCTGGATCTGGGTGATCGCGCCGTCGAAGAAATCATGCTGCACAGAAGCCAGATCGAGATGATCGACGCCTCGGCCCCTGCAATCGAAGTGCTGGAACAAATCCTTGCCTCGCGGCATACCCGCCTGCCCGTTTATCGCGACGAACCAGAGAACATTATTGGCGTGATTCACGCGAAAGACCTGAGCCGCGCGATGTATATGGCGCAGGCCGAAGGTAAACCGATCGAGGAATTTGACGTTCTACAAGTGGCGATGAAACCCTATTTCATCCCCGAAACCACGACGCTGGACGACCAGATGCGTCAGTTCCTGCGCCGTCACACCCACTTTGCGCTGGTCGTGGATGAATACGGATCGCTGGAAGGCCTGATCACGCTTGAGGACATTCTGGAAGAGATCGTGGGCGAAATCACCGATGAGTTCGACGTTCAAACCGAGCCTGAAATCAAACGCAACGCGGACGGCAACTATCTTGTCGACGGGGCCGTGACGATCCGGGACATCAACCGGGCAAATGACTGGAACCTGCCGGATGACGAAGCCAACACCATCGCCGGGCTGGTGATCCACGAGGCCCAGATGATCCCCAATGAAGGCCAGGTCTTTTCCTTCCACGGCTTCCGGTTCGAAGTTGTGAAGCGCGATGGCAATCGGGTGGCGATGCTGAAGATACGCCCGCTATAGTCTCCGCGTGATGCGTGGCTGTATCGCGGGGTTTAGACTTGCAGTCGACCGTCAGATGACGGTTAGCTGGGATAACACCAACTGATATCGGAGCAGTCCATGACCAAGCGCGCCCATTCACCCCTCGCCCTGACGACCGCAATCTGCGCGTTGATCGCCACCGCGCCCGTCGCGATGGCCGACAGTGACACACAAGACCCGCTGTATCAGGCACTGGCCGGAAAGTCCTTTGTCGGCAAGACCGGCCTGGCCATCAAACTGGAAGAGGATGGCACCATCAGTGGCGGCAGCGATACCATGCAATTCGGCGGCACGTGGACGGTCGAGAACGGTCAATACTGTCGCACCCTGACGGACCCAACGCCCGAACCCATGCGCTCAACCGGCTGTCTGGATGTCCAGATCGACGGCGACCAAGCGACCCTGACCAGCGAAGATGGCACGGTTCGGACTTATAAGTTGCAGTAGATTCTGGCGGCGCACCTAGCGCCCCTTGAACAATGACCCGAAGATTCCGCGCACGATGCGTTTGCCTGTCGTGCCCTTCAGTTCTTTGACCACCACGTTCAGGACCGCTTCGCTGAACCCTTCATCGGATTTTTGCGACCGCCGGCGTGAAACTGGTTTGTTATCTTCGGTGCCGGTGTATCGCCGCCCGGTGTTGAACTCACGCAAGGTCAAGGTTTCTTCCGCTTCGGCGGCGCGACGCTCTGCCTCTTCTGCTTCTTTCGCAGCGTCAGCAGCCCGTTTGGTCAGCATTTCATAGGCGCTGTCGCGATCTTTCAGGGTCTCGTATTTCCCGGCAATCGGGGACGCGTCGATCAGCATCTTTCGCTCGCCCGGTTCAATCGGGCCAAGCTGCGAACTGGGTGGACGGATCAATGTGCGTTCAACCACGCTTGGCGCGCCTTTGGCTTCCAGAAACGAGGTGACAGCCTCGCCGACGCCCACCTCGCGGATCGCATCCTCGGTCGAAAACCGGGGATTGTCGCGATAGGTTTCGGCGGCTTGTTTCAGCTCCTTGCGGTCGCGGCCTGTGAACGCGCGCAAGGCGTGTTGAATACGGTTGCCCAACTGGCCCAGGATGTCCTCTGGCACGTCGGCGGGGTTCTGCGTGATGAAATAGACCCCCACGCCCTTGGAGCGGATCAGCCGCGCCACCTGTTCGACCTTGTCCACCAATGCCTTGGGCGCGTCGTCAAACAGCAAATGCGCCTCGTCGAAGAAGAACACCATCTTGGGTTTGTCCCGATCGCCCACTTCGGGCAATTCTTCGAACAATTCGGACATCAGCCACAGAAGGAACGTCGCATAGAGGCGCGGCGCACCCATCAGTTTGTCGGCTGCCAGGATCGAGATGCGGCCGCGCCCATCAAGATCGGTGCGAATGATATCGGCCAGATCAAGGGCTGGCTCTCCAAACAGCTTGTATCCACCCTGGTTTTCCAGAACCAGCAACGCGCGCTGGATCGCCCCGACGGAACTGGTCGAGACATTGCCATAGCGCAGAGACAGCTCTTTCGCGTTCTCGCCCACCCAAACCAACAGGGCTTGCAGATCTTTCAGGTCCAAAAGCGGCAAGCCCTGTTCGTCGGACACGCGGAAGGCAATGTTCAGCACCCCTTCCTGCGCATCCGTAAGCTCCAACAGGCGGGACAGCAGCAGCGGCCCCATCTCGGTCACGGTGGTGCGGATCGGGTGGCCCTGTTCGCCATACAGGTCCCAGAACGTCACGGGGAAGGCTTCATAAGCGTAATCATCAAAGCCGATCTTCTGGGCGCGACTGGTGAAGGCCTCGTGCAGCTTAAAGCCCGCTGACCCGGCCTTGGCCAGCCCAGACAAGTCACCTTTGACATCAGACAGAAACACCGGCACGCCCTGGGCTGCGAAACTTTCCGCAAGAATCTGCAACGTCACGGTTTTCCCGGTGCCAGTCGCCCCGGCGATCAAACCATGCCGATTGGCATATCTAAGCAAAAGCCCCTGCTTGGTGGCATAGTCTTCACCCCCGCCACCAACGAAAATCGCACCATCCATCTACTCGCCTCCCAAGGGCCAAAAAACACTTGTCCAAACAATACAAAATTAACCGATTTGCACCATAGTGGATTCACCCCGACAATTGTCGATTGTCGGGGTTGACATCCTCCCTGTCAGACTGGCCTCGCCTTCGGGCGAGGCGTTTTTCTTAACAAGGTGAATTAATTAGGCGTCGATGGTCGAGTTTCCACATGTCGTCAAAAACCGACATTTTGCTTGAAAAACCCGTCGCAAAAATCCTTGACCCCTGCGACCAAGTGACATAGCGTCTGCCTCATAAGCCGGTCAGTCCGGCAGGGAGAGAACAATTGAAAAGGATCCGCCTGTCGGATCCTTTTCTTTTTTCGGTCATTATCAAGCTCAAAATCCGGGGAAATTCGCCACCCGGCCACCGTTGATATCCCGGTCCCTTTTCGGCGGTCCTTTGCCCAAAATCAGAGCTGACGGTGACTCCGGCTCAACCTTTTAAGGTTTTGCACCTGACACCCGTTTTGGGTCGTGGTATCCACACACCCAATGAGACCCGAAATATATGTAAGGATCCGACATGAAGGCTGAGCTGATGAAAACGCTGCCGCTGGCAGTTCTTTTGGCGCTGGCGACCCCGGCATTTGCACAGGACACACCCGAGACCCCCACCGAGGCCCCCGCAACCGAGGCGGAACAGCCGGCCAATCAACCCAATGTCGATTTGGGTAAACCGGTGGATGGTGAACGCCAACCGGGCCAGACCTATATCGAAAAGGTTGTAGGCGATTGGGAGCGCAAATGTATCACATTGCCCGAAGGTCAGGGGGATGACCCCTGCCAGATGTATCAACTTCTGAAAGACGACAAGGGCAATTCAGTTGCCGAAATATCGCTTGGACGGTTGCCCGATGGCGGTCAGGCTGTTGCCGGGGCGACAGTGGTTGTGCCGCTTGAAACCCTGTTGACCCAACAGCTGACCGTTGCTGTGGATGGTGGGCAGGGCAAACGCTATCCGTTCCGGTTCTGCGCGCAACCCGGTTGCGTCGCGAATATCGGTTTCACCCAAGCCGAGGTTGATGGGTTCAAACGCGGGGCAACGGCCACCGTCACAATTGTGCCAGCCGCCGCGCCGGATCAAAAGGTCAACCTGTCCATGTCTTTGAAAGGCTTCACAGATTCCTATAACGAATTGATTGTTCCGGTTCCGTCACAGCAGTAAGCCGAGCATATGAACACAAAAAACGCCGCCTCATGGGGCGGCGTTTGTCATTGGGCTGCCGTCTCAAGATCAGATTGTGCGCAGTGCCAGAACGGCGTTCAGCCCCCCGAAGGCAAATGCATTGGACAGAACCGCATTGACCCGCACGTCGCGCGCCACGTTGGGCACCACGTCCAGCGCGCATTCCGGGTCCGGTTCCTCGTATCCGATGGTGGGCGCGATCACGCCCTCGCGCAGCGCCATGATGCAGGCCAGAAGCTCGACCGCGCCGGTGCCACCGATCAGATGCCCGTGCATCGACTTGGTGGACGAGATCATCAGGTCATCGGCATGATGCCCAAACGCATCGGCCACTGCCGCGCATTCCGTCTTGTCATTCGCCGTCGTGCCCGTTCCGTGCGCATTCACATAGCCCACATCTTCGGGGTTCAGGCCCGCGTCACGCATCGCCCCGACAATGGCCCGCGACGCCCCCTGCTTGGACGGCATCACGATGTCGGCGGCATCCGAAGTCATCGAGAAGCCCACCACCTCGGCCAGAATCTCGGCCCCGCGGGCGCGGGCGTGCTCATAGTCCTCGAACACGAACACCGCCGCGCCTTCGCCCTGCACCATACCGTTGCGGTTGGCGGAAAAAGGGCGACAGGCGTCTTTCGACATGACCCGAAGACCCTCCCATGCCTTGATGCCGCCAAAGCACAGCATCGCCTCGGACCCGCCGGTGATCATCACATCGGCCATACCGGACCGGATCATCTGCATCGCCTGCCCCATCGCGTGGTTGGAACTGGCGCAGGCGGTCGCCACGGTGAAACTTGGTCCCTTAAGGTTCCATTCCATCGACACATGGCTGGCGGCGGCGTTGTTCATCAGCTTGGGCACCACGAAGGGATGAACGCGGTTCTTGCCATCCTCGTAAACGGTGCGATAATTCTCATCCAGCGTGTTCATCCCGCCGCCGGACGTGCCCAGAACCACACCGGAGCGGGTTGCCAGTTCGCCCGAAAAGCCAAGGCCCGCCTGCCCGATCGCCTCGCGCGCGGCCAGCAGGGTGAACTGCGTGAACCGGTCATAAAGCGCGATTTGCTGGCGGTTGAAGCTGGCCTCCGGTTCATAGCCCTTGATCTGCGCACCGATGCGGATCGACAGGCGTTCCACATCCTGAAATTCCAGATCGCCGATGCCACTGCGGCCCTCGCGCATCGCCTCAAGCGTTTCAGGCACATCGCGTCCCAATGCGTTGATCGTGCCTTGCCCGGTGATCACAATCCGGCGCATGTGCCGTGTCACGGTCACGCGGCCTGCGTCGCAACCAAACCCTGCACCGCACGGATGATTGCGTCGACCGAGGAAATGTCGAAATCCCCTTCGGTCGGGTCATTGGCGTTGAACGGGACCGAGACGTCAAACGCCTCTTCAATGGCAAAGATGCTTTCGACAAGCCCCAGACTGTCAATGCCAAGGTCTTCCAGCGATTGATCCAGTGAGATATCGCCGGGTTCCAACATGGCCTGCTCTGCCAGGATGGCGATCACGCGGTCTTTGATGTTGTCCGACATGACATACCCTTTCGCGTTTTGCGGATTTTTAGTTCTTGTCCACCAGTTTTGAAACAGTTTTCTGAAGCTCGCGCAGCGTTTCGGCCAACCGCGGCAAGCGGCGCAATTCCCGGCGGATGGCCATTTCGGTTTCGATCTTCACCGCGGGGCTTCCCAAAACCGCGCGCCCAGCAGGAACGTTGGTGTAAATATTGGTACCACCGCCCGCAATTACATCATCGCCGATGAAAATATTGTCGCTGACCCCGACTTTGCCACCCAACACAACACGGTTGCCGATCCGGGCGGACCCGGACACGCCGACATTGCCGCACATCATCACGTCTTCGCCCACATCCGCGTTATGGCCGACCTGCACCTGGCAGTCGATCTTGGTGCCACGCCCGATGCGGGTGGCCCGGATCGTGCCGCGGTCGATGGTAGAGCTGGCCCCCAGTTCCACGTCGTCGCCGATCTCGACCCCGCCCAGCGAATGCACCCGCGCCCAATGATGGCTGCCGACAACGGCCACGGCTTTTTCACCCTCGGCCATGCCGCCGCGCAGGCTTTCCACGGCGCTTTCCTTGTCAAGCGTGACATAGGAAAAACCGTCGCCTCCGACGACCGAATTCGACTGTCCGATATAGCGATCTCCGATGGTGCACAGATGCGCGATGCGCGCACCCGGATGCAGGACAAGATCGTTGCCGATGACCGTGCCGTATCCAATTGTGGCGTGCGGCGCGACTGTTGCGCGCGCGCCGATGGTCACATTCGCGCCGATTACCGCAAGTGGCCCTATGCGGGCGCCGGCACCGATTTTCGCGGTGTCATCGACAACAGCGGTTGGGTGAATGCCCTCGGCGATGCCCAGACCAGGGTCAAGCGCCCGGGTCAGAAGCGGCATCGCCGCCTTACCCCGATTCAGGCAGATCGCACCATCCAACCCCAACGATTGCCAGTCCGCCCCATCCCACAGCAGCGCCGCGCGGGCCTTTCCCTTCGCAATTCCGTCCGCGTATTTTGGGTTCATCGCCAGCGCAAGCTGGTCTGGTCCCGCATCCATCGGCTCGGCCGCGCCAACCAGAACGATATCGCCATCGCCAAACACCACGGCCCCCAATGACGCGGCGATTTCTGAAAGAGTGAACTGCATCTGATCCCCTTGTGCCGATGGGGGCACGATATGTGCGCCACCATCTTTACCCAAGGATTTACCCGTCTACGGCACCAAGCGCCACCCCGGCGTTTTGCAAAGCGGCCCAGATTTTGGTGTCACGTTCGTAAACGTCACGGCGATAGTTCATGCGGCCCTTTGCAGGTGCCACCGCAGTGCGATAAACCAAATGCACCGGAACCGGTTCTTCCAGATTGACCCGTGTCTCACGACCCGTGTTCAGAATCTTGTGAAAGGTTCCTTCCGGATCGGAAGTTTGTCTGGCCAGCAACGCATAGGCAAAATCAAACGGTTCGCTCAGGCGGATACACCCGTGGCTGAAGTCCCGCACCTCGCGCCCAAACAGGCTTTTGGCGGGCGTATCATGCAAATAGATGTTGTATTTGTTCGGGAACATGAACTTCACCAACCCCAACGCATTATCGTTGGAGGGCGGTTGCTTGATCGCAAACGGAAAGGATCTGGCCGAATAAGCATTGAAATTCACTGAAGACCGATTGACCACCCGGCCCCGGCTGTCGATCAGTTTCAGATGGCTGACCGCATTCGGATTGCGTTTGAGCATCGGCAAATACTCTTTCGTCGCAATCGAGCGTGGGACGTTCCAGGTCGGGTTGATGACCATGAATTTCATCACGTCCGAAAACTCGGGGCTACGCCGGTCACTCTGGTTCTTTCCGATCACCGAGCGGGTCGTGAAGGTCACACGCCCACCATCGACGATCTGGGTGCTGAAATCCGCGAGATTGACCCAGACGTGGCGTTTTCCACGTTCGAAATTGGTCCATCGTTCCCGCTCCATCGCGACCAAAATCGAGGCTTGACGTTTTTCCGGGTCGACATTGATCTCGTCAATCGTGCTTGGACCGGCCACACCATCGGCGGTCAGCCCATGGTCTTGCTGGAATTGCAGCACGGCCTTTTGAATGGTGACGTCATAGGACTGGCTGGCCGAACGGCTCAGATATCCCATACGGATCAGGCGGTTACGCAAGGCAATAACGGCCTCACCCGACTGCCCGGGTTTCAACGCGCTGGCGGCAACTGGTGCGCCCCAGCCGCCATTGGCAAGCTGTTGATCCAGACCCAGTTTCGCTTTCATCAGACGTGCGTATTCCGGCGATTTCGGCGGCAGGGCTTTCAGATACCCGGCAGGGTCGGACCGGACGAATTCCGCCAACAGATCTGCGCCGTTCTTGCGTGGCACCTCGCGGACGATGCCGCTATCAACCTTTGAAGGCGTCAGGACGCCGCTGTTCACACCCTGGGCATAACTCAGAAACAGTTTTGACAGTTCGACTTCGGCGCGGCCAAGGTCGCGCATGCTTTGCACACCGGACAGTCGGGTTTTCAAGACCGCAGTGTCATAGGCAGGCAAGCCGTGATCGCCCGCCGCCGTCAGCGCTTTCAGCAGGGCCGTGCGGCGTGATGCGGTCTGCGACAGCGATCCGGTCCAGATCGGTTGATAGCCGTTTTCGCGATAAAATTCAGCGATTTCCGTGTCACGTGCCGCCGCTTCCGCCACCGCTTGCGCGAAGGCGGATACTTTGGTTTGCGCGGTCAGTGGCGCGGCAAGAAACGAAAGGAACAATATCCCCAAAAGCCTTGCAAAAAAAGCGGTTCTGTAGGGGATAGGATGTCGTTGCAGCGCGATCATATTCATGCTTTGCCCAATAACTATGTTAAACCTGCGTGTAAAATCAGATAATCCACGATTAACAGCCACAAGTCCATTCACAATGACGATTGACAGGTCGGTTCCGGGCAGAGCTGCCCTGCGCCCCATGCCTTGACGTCTTTCTGCCACGGTTTACCACTTTTTCACTGGTTTAAGCAATATTTTGCCGATTTTGCTTGAACACGTTAAGCACCGAAAATCTTTGCTTGGCCCGCGATTCGAGTTGTGCCATAAACTCGACAAGCCTGGGGAAGAGGCTAAAACACTTGTTAACCTGATTGGACAACGATCCATTTCAGGCGCAGAAACAGGCAAGCGACGGGACACGCTGAGACATGACTATCGACAATTCGGTCGGATCCAAATCCATTATCACACGCCGTGGGTTGTTGGGCGCATTTGCCGCCACAGCAGTAACCGCAGCGCCAATGTATGCAAATGCCGCGGGTTTCCTTCGCGGTGGGGGCGATGTCCGAAGGCTCGCCATGTATTCCGGGCGCACAGGCGAAACGCTCAACATGATCTATTGGATCGAAGGCGACTACATCAAAGATGCCTTGAAAGAGATCAATCATTTCATGCGCGACTGGCGCACAGATCAAGCGGTCAATATCGACACCCGCACGGTGGATATCATGGCAGCCGCGCATAGCCTTCTGGACACGAAGGAACCCTATATGATGTTGTCGGGTTATCGGTCGCCGAAAACAAACGCGATGTTGCGGGCCAAGTCCAGAGGTGTGGCGAAAAACTCGCTGCACATGAAAGGTCAGGCGGCTGACCTGCGCCTGAAATCCCGATCGGTCAACCAGATGTTCAAAGCCGCGCGTTCCTTCAGTGGCGGTGGCGTCGGCAAATATTCGGGGTCGAACTTCGTCCATATGGATAGTGGCGTGGTGCGCAGCTGGGGCCGATAGCGCCGCAGGTATTCTGACAAATCCGACCAACATGAAAAAGGCCCCCGTTCCGAGGGCCTTTTCTGTTTCTGTCGTCCAGCCCTACTTTTTCCTGGACAAGAGCCGACCCGGCTCATTGGTTTCCAGATAGGCCTCCTGCTCGGGTGTCAGGTCTATACAGTCATAACCTGTCACCATCGGGCGCACATGGGACCGGAATCCATGCCCAACCGTCAGAAGATAGACGTGGGTGATGACAAAGGCTGCGATCACGTAGGCGGCCAGCAAATGCACATTCGCGATGATGTATAGCGCGAAAGACGACGCCGCATCCGCTGCCCATAAATTATAAGTCAGATACAGTAATCCCGACCCCCAGACCGCCGGAAACACTACGACTTTCAACGCGAAATAGGTCAGTGCCTGAAGCGGATTGTGTTTGCGCCAGAAGACCTTGCGATAGGGCGGCTCTTCCCCACGAAAGACACCATAGGCATAGAAGCGTGCCATCTGAAGCAACCCTTCGAGCTGCGGCACAAACTGCCGCCATGTGCCCGTGGTAAACAGCCAGAACGTCGCGAATATCCAGACCGCCAGCAACACCAATGCGGCAATGGTGTGCAACATCACCGCAGGGCCGAAAGGCAGAAGTGAATGCACCCCGTTCAGACCAAAACCAGTGAACAGGAGAATCACGATCATCACCATCTGGGTCCAGTGCCACAGACGTTCGAAACGGGGGTAAACCTTGACGACGCGTCTAACCATGATCTGTGCCTCCTTGACGGCCACCGATGAGGCGCAGAACGATGTGCAACCCCACACCCAGAATTGTCAACGCCACCAGCGCCATGCCCAACATCCCGATGGCGGATCGCGGATTGGTGCCGGGCATATAGACCGCAGCGATCCCATCCAGCCGCCCGTTCTGCGCGTGACAGGCTGCGCAATCCAGCGCGTCCCTTGCGGGTGCAACCATATGGGTGATCGGCCAATACATCTCGGTATCGACAAAATCGAAACTTCCGGAATAGTCTTGCCCTGCCGCTTTCATGCCAGCCTCGATCGCCTTGGGCCAATCAAAGTTTGTCCAAAACGCAGTGTCAGTGGTCGGCCCCCAGACATGGGAATAAGCCAGTTTGTTGCTGCCTGTATCGTAGGCCTGCCGCCCCTCCATCCGCTTGAAGGGCCAGATTCGGCTGTCCACCCCGCCGGGCGTGCCGTTGATACGGTTCACTTCGACAATGGTCTTTGGGTTGATCTCTTCCCCGGTCGCGTATTCCACATGGCCGTTGAACCATGCGTAATACGGCACAACATTTTCACCCCATTTGAAATCACCCTTGGTGGACAGATAGGTGTCCAGCTCTTTGCCATCCGACTGGATGAAATTCGCCTCGTGCATCGGTTTGCCATCGGCGCCCATGCGGCCTGCGGTCGACCAGTCCCAATAGGTCTTGGTGGCGACACCTCCGCGCGCAAATTCGGGGATGTGACAGCTTTGGCACGCGAGCTTGTCTGTGTGATCGTTCAGCTTCACGCCCTTGATGTTCAGCGGATGCGGATCGCTGTCATGGCAGCTTTCACAGGTCGCGGCAGTGCGCACAGCCCCCGGCTTTCCACGCCCGGTGGCGTCCTTGGCCACCGTATCATAGCGCGACCCGGCCCAGTTGTGCCTGTCCTCGACATGACAGGTAGAGCACGTGAAGTTCAGACCGTCGGGCGACATGTGGACATCAACCTCGGTCGATGGGGCATAAAGCGCCGAACTCAGATCGCCGTGTTTCACGTTGTCCCCGCCCCCGCCATAGAAATGGCAGTTGCCGCAATTGTCGCGCCCCGGCATCCCGACGGACTGCGCAGCTTTTGCCAGATCAACCGGCCAGGCCGCGGCGCCTGTAATGGTGCTGGTGCCAGGCTTCACCGGGTCCAAGGGCGGGTGCCCGGCCCCGGTGGCCGATTTGGTGTATTGACCCGAGCGGTCGTGGCACACCAGACAATCGGGCACTGCGCCCGCCTCTACGGATGTCGTTGACATATCATCCCAACCGTAGCCCGCATGACACGAGGTGCAGCGCGGCTCGTTCCCGGCCACGTTGCCACAGAATGCGTTGATCACCTTGGATTTCCCCTGCGTTTGCCCGCTGTCGCTTTCATAGGTCCATTCAAAATGGATTGAATGCATGATCTGGTTGTCAGCTTCCGTATGGCAACTGACACAGGCCTCGGTCACCTCCGGCCCCGAGCTGAAAGATTTTTTCAGGATGTCGAACTTCATGTGATCCGCCGTCGCGCTGGAAATCGACCTGGCCGGTGCGGGTGGCGGAGTTGGCGCTGCGGCCTGATCCTCGGCGGCGGCTGACCCGCCTGTCCCGGCGATCAGCCCAAGCGTAAGGATCGTTGCAAGAAATCTCTTCACGGCTCTGTCCTCCTCTGCTCCGGTTCGCGCGGCGGAGGAATACATTCTGATATTACGATATGTATCTGAGTCGGCGAAACACACCTAATGTCAAAACGCCGCACCGACGACGCCATATGATTGACCCCGACCCCGGGCTTTGCCATCGTCTGTCGACTTGATACAAGGTGTCCATGAAACCCTTTCTGATCCTGCAACTCCGCCCGGAAACCGATGCGTCTGATGATGAATTTCGGGCATTTTTGGCCAAGGGCGGGTTGGAACACGACCAGGTGCGTCGCATACGTTTGGATCAGCAAAACATCCCGGCCGACCTGAACCTTGACGATTTTTCCGGGGTAATTGTCGGTGGTGGGCCGGGTTGCGTATCCGATGCGCCTGACAAGAAAACCCCGGCCGAGGCGCGGATTGAATTCGAATGCCTATCCCTGATGCCGCAGATCACTGCAAAGGACACCCCGTTTCTGGGCTGCTGCTATGGGATTGGCATTCTTGGCCAGCATCTGGAACCGGGTTCCGTGTCAAAAGACAAATACGGCGAACCCGTCAGCGCCAGCACGTGTGACGTGACGAAAGACGGGCGCACCGATCCCCTGCTCGACGGCATTCCAGACAGGTTCGAAGCCTTTGTCGGCCATAAAGAGGCGATGCAACACCTTCCGGAGGGTTGCCGCCAGTTGGTCTCATCCCCTCGCTGCCCGTTTCAGATGATCCGATACGGACAGAGTGTCTATGCCACGCAGTTCCACCCCGAAGCCGACGCGCACAGCTTTGAAACCCGCATCGGCATCTACAAACATCACGGCTATTTCCCCCCCGAAGAAGCCGAGGCCCTGGTGGATATGGTGCACGCAGCCAACGTGCACGCGCCTGCCCAAATCTTGCGAAATTTCGTGACACGATATCGGGCTTGACCCCGTCAACCACATCGTCTGTTTTTCAGGATAAAGAATTGGCGCACCCGAGAGGATTCGAACCTCTGGCCTCTGCCTTCGGAGGGCAGCGCTCTATCCAGCTGAGCTACGGGTGCCAGTGACACAAGGTCTGGGCGGGATATAGGCCATCACCCTGCCCCTCGCAACATGAAAAGGAGCGTGCGCCTCACCATCCAAAGTTGCGCGCCATCATTAGATTGTCGCAAAAACACGAGCCTTTTGCTTTCTTTCAAGCATTACTCCTAAATGCCGATGAGTGCTGAGCACTTGCGCAAGCCTTCCGCGTTTACAGAATAAAATCATAGCCATACAGGACATCAACACCCAGCACCATAACTTCAAAATCTGGCAGCGCATCACCATCGACGTCGGCTCTGACCAAAGAATGTGGGCCTGCATCCTCAACCCAGACCGAGTTTGCCTGTGCGCCGTTCTTTGAGAAAACAAACTTTTGATCGCCAGGTACATTTACTCGGGCGTCTATCTGAGCCAGGTGAAGATCATCTTCGCCACTGTCAAACTGGAGGATCTGGTCACGATCTGACCCTATAGCACTGTCGCTGATGTTTCTGAAAATGAACGTATCTCGGTCAAGATCGACACCGGCATAGAGCAAATCACGTCCTTCACCGCCGTCCAGAACGTCACGACCTTTTTCCCCCTTCAGGATGTCATCGCTCAACCCGCCGAACAGCTTATCGTGCTGTGATCCACCAAAGAGCTTATCGTTGCCATCCCCACCATAGAGTAGGTCGTTGTGAATGCCGCCGAAAAGCTCGTCTTCGTCAGCACCACCCGACAACAAATCATTCTGGTGTCCACCATAGAGTTTATCATTGCCTGATTTCCCGTGCAGGACATCGTTGCCGTTGTTGCCCTTTAGGACATTTCCCTGCTCATTTCCGAACAATGAATCCTTGGCTTTACCACCCGAAACATTCTCTATGCCCGATATCGTGTCCTGGCCAAATCCGGTGTTTTGTGGGCTGCTTTGATCCAATTTCACAAACGCCTTCTTTGCACCGGTGAACATGAGCCAATCAGTCCCGCTGCCGCCGTCTATGCGGTCGTTGCCTGATGAGGCATAGATTATGTCATTCCCCGCGCCTGCGAAGATTCTATCATATCCGGCCTTATCATAGATCTTGTCGTTCCCAGCGTTGCCAGTCAGCGTATTGGATACGTTGTTTCCAATGATCGTATCGTCCCCCTGCCCGCCGATTGCATTCTCGATGACCGTACCGACCGCCAACGTCAGGTTGCCCTTCAATCCACCGACTCCCGAGAATGTCGGCTTTGCTTTAACAGACGAGGAGGGCGTCAAGTTGATGGATTGATCGAAGGACCATCCGGAAAAATCTAGCGTATCTATGCCCCCACCGTCAGCAATCGTATAGGCATTGGTATCCGCATAGATCGACATTCGTGACAGGATCGGATCGTCACTTTGTGAGATCGTCGTATTGAATCCGTAGGTGGTGTTGCCCTTGAACGCGTTTGACGTTCCGAACGATGTCCCATTGTAGGACTGACCGCCATACATGCGATCAAGGGCCAGCAGGTCGGCGGCCATATAGGTTTGCAGATAGGCGAAATCGGCATTTACGTTAAAATTCACGGCCTGCGAGAAATATGACATGACACTGTTTTGCCAACTGTCATTGGTGAACCTGGCGTTCTGAGGATAGGTGCCACCTCCGTTGTACAGGCCCTGATGCCCCAGCCCCAGGGTATGACCAATTTCATGCAGAAACGTCTGCATCACATAATTGTTTTCACTGCTTGATCCGCTGATCCAGTATTTGCTGACATTCACATAACCATAGTCGACGAAACCGCCACCATCGCTGTCCACGGCACCTGCAAAGGCACCGGCGTATTCGTCGCCGAAAACAATATCTGCATTGCCGTAGGAAGAGGTTTCCTGAAAGTTTATTCCTGTTGCATTCGACAAATAGTCAAACGCGTCACGCACCAGCTCTCGTCGCCCGATTGAAATGCCATTGCCGTCGTACCAGTTCGAACCGACCGAATAGGTTATCGTCCCAAACTGAGCATCATTGCCGCCTGACGTCAGGTTCCATTTCTGGGGGGCGAAACCCGATTCACGCCAAAATCCGTTTGATAAAAATCCAGCCAATACACTCAGAGACTTGTAGACCATACCTAACTCATTCTTTTGGTTTTGGTTCAGGTCACGGGGACCTTATCAAGACAGGGAATCGCCCGCAGACAAATCGCGGACCCTTTTGAACACTAAAATTCGTCGAGAATAAGACTTAACCCACCCGCGCCATTCAAGCCAGATCAAAACCGGAAATGGACGACACCATGGCGGTTTGCCTTCGCGTTTATCATTGCGCTGTGTGAAACAACAAAGGCGAAACAAAAAAGCGCCCGCAATTGCAGGCGCTTTTGTCTTCATAAAGCAGAGAAGCCGAATTAACGCTTCGAGAACTGGAAGCTCTTACGGGCCTTGGCTTTACCGTATTTCTTGCGTTCCACAACGCGCGAGTCGCGGGTCAGGAAGCCGGCGGCTTTCAGGGCGCCACGCAGGCTGGGTTCGTAAAGCTGAAGCGCTTTCGAAATCCCGTGCTTTACGGCACCAGCTTGTCCGGACAGGCCACCGCCTTTTACGGTGGCAACCACGTCAAACTCGCCTTCAACACCAGCGATTTGCTCGGGCTGGCGCACGATCAGCTGAAGAACGGGACGCGCGAAATACTTGTCCATGTCCTTGCCGTTCACGGTGACTTTGCCAGACCCCGGCTTGATCCAGACGCGGGCAACCGCGTCTTTACGCTTGCCGGTGGCATAGGAACGGCCAAGGTCGTCACGAACAGGTTCCCGAGGCGCAGCAATCTCGACCACGGCTTCAGTGCCCTCGGCAACTTCGTTCAGGTCTTCGAGTGTTTTGATTTCTTCAGCCATGATCAGCCCTCACGCGTGTTTTTGGAGTTCATGGATTTGACATCCAGCACTTCGGGGCTTTGCGCCTCGTGGGGGTGCTCGGCACCGGCATAGACGCGCAGATTGGTCATCTGCTTGCGGCTCAGCGGACCGCCCGGCAGCATACGCTGCACGGCTTTGGTCAGCAGACGCTCGGGATGGGCACCCTCAAGTATCTGGCCTGCTGTGCGGGATTTGATGCCGCCCGGATAACCGGTGTGCCAGTAGTGCACTTTGTCGGTGCGCTTCTTGCCGGTCATTTGAACTTTATCGGCATTGATCACGATGACATTGTCACCCATGTCCATATGCGGTGTGAACGAGGCTTTGTGTTTGCCACGAAGACGCGTTGCGATGATCGACGCAAGACGACCCAGCACGACGCCTTCAGCGTCGATGATGATCCATTTCTTGTCGATATCTGCAGGCGTTGCAGAGAAGGTTTTCATTGATTCAGCCCTGATTGGGTTTCGGATGGGCTGGTTTTAGTGATTTTAGCCCGGCGGTCAAGCGAAGTTATTCGCTAAAATACACGCCTAAACAAAGGGTTAGAATTATGGTAATATATTACCCCACAAAAAACGCCCCGTTCCCGCCTATTCTGGTCGGCAAACCTCGCCCCGTGCGATTGCTTGCCCTGTGCGCAATACAAGACCAGCGACCATAAGAACCAGAAAAATCAGGATCAAAACCCCCAGGGTTTGGTGTCCACGCGATCCATCCAATTGCGAAAAGCGGAAGGACGCGATCGAGAGCGCGGCCAGCGGAAAGCTCAAGGCCCACCAGCTGAGCGCAAAGGGAAGTTTGGTCAGTTTCGACACCTGTGCGACCACCAGTATTGCAAAGATATAGCCCGCATTCAGCAATATGCGCGCAAAGCCATCGACTGTCCCGGTCATGCTGACATAGGCCAGAAATGCGACGGCGGGCGGTGCGATCAGGATCACCATCGTCGGAAAAAGCCGGGCCGCCATGGGGTCGTGGAAGATCAATCGGTTCATAACCAATGTCAGCAATACGATCCAAAAGATGATACCGCCGGAAAAAAACAGCCACGAAGTTTCGATATACCCGATGCGGGCACCAAGGATGGGCACAATCACGTTGCCGACGGCAGGAATGAACCACGCCGGAGTCAGGTGTCCGACCTGAAAACTGCGATGACTGATCCAGCCCGTCACGACCGCAATGGTCAGAACGCCCTGTCCCGCCACACCGGCGAGCCAGATCCAGGTGGCCAGTGTTTCATCATAGGGAAAGATCGCTGTCGCCACCAAAAGCAGCGATACCGTGATCGTCGGGAAGAAGGCAATTTTCACCGGGTGATGCCATTCCTCGGCGACCATCGCCGGATAACGCAGGGCCTTGGCGACGTAGATCCCCGCAATCACCAGAAAAACCGCGATTGCGATCAGTAAAACAAGGGATGACGCCTGGGCCAGCCACGGTGCCGCCGGGGCGCCCGCATGCAGGGTCAGCGCCAATCCGACCAGCCCCATGACAATCGCAAAGAAGGTAACGGGAAACTGGGCGAGCCGACTGTGTTCGGCTGGAGGCGTGATGGGATCCGGGTCGCTGGAAATATGTTGGGACATAGGGGCCTCGTCGCTTGGGTTCGTTTTTGGTGCGCCAATCCCCGCCGCCGGTCAAGTCCGTTCCGGCGGGATCGAATAGGTCAAGCTGGCGCGGGCAACAGGCGCGTCGTTGCCCTCTGAGTGGATCAACACATCCCCGACCGCCAGAACCCGTCCCAGTTTGTGTAAACGTGCGTGGGCGACAAGACTGGTGTTGGCCGCGGGTTTGCGCATGAAATCAATCGAGCAATTGGTAGTGACGGCCAGCGCCTTTGGTCCGATCATCGCAAGGATCGCCAGATAGATCGACACATCCGCCAATGCAAACATCGTCGGCCCCGACACCGTGCCACCGGGACGCAGATGTTTGTCGCCGATCCGGGTGCGCACTGTGATCTGCATCGGAGCGACATCTGCGATCTCGAAATCCGGCGCGACTTGGGGAAACGCTTCCTCCAGGAAGGATTGAAGCTGGTCGCGCGACATTTTCAACTGCATGGTTTCCCCTCGTGATTTTCCCGCCTATCGTGGGCCAGAATATTGAGGGAGGACAAGATGGCAGACCCACTATTGATCCGTGAGGACGCAGCGTCAGTTGCACGTTTGACCCTGAACAACCCCGGTGCGTTGAACGCGTTGTCGGATGCGATGCTGGCTGCGCTGAAAGCCGAGTTCGAGGCGTTGGCGCAGGACGACACGATCCGCGCCGTGGTGATCGCTGGTGCAGGCAAAGTGTTCTGCGCAGGTCATGACTTGAAAGAGATGACTGCCGGGCGGCAAGCCGAAGACGGTGGGGCTGCCTATTTCAATGACTTGTTCGATCGCTGCGCCGAGGTCATGTGCATGATCCCCCGCCTGCCCCAACCGGTCATTGCCGAGGCCCATGGCATCGCAACAGCGGCCGGTTGTCAGTTGCTGGCGACCTGCGACATGGCCGTGGCGGCCGAGGGCACGCGGTTTGGGGTGAATGGCGTCAATATCGGGCTGTTTTGCTCGACCCCCATGGTGGCGCTGACCCGCAACGTGCCGCGCAAGGTCGCGTTTGAAATGCTGACCACGGGCGAATTCATCGACGCTGCGCGCGCACGCGAGATCGGGCTGGTAAACCGCGTCGTCCCGCACGAAAACTTGCGCGCGGCCACAGATGAACTGGCACAATCCGTGGCTTCGAAGCTGGGCGCTGCGGTCAAGATCGGCAAAGCGGGGTTTTATGATCAGGCCGATATGTCACTGGAGGCGGCCTATGCGTTTGCGGGTGGGGCGATGGTTGAAAACATGATGCTGCGCGACACCGAAGAAGGGATCAGCGCCTTCATCGAAAAACGCAAGCCAGACTGGGACCGGTCCCGCTAGCCCCATTCCACGAGGTCATATCATGCCATACCTGATCCTGTTCTTCGCCGTGCTTGCCGAAACCATCGGCACAACCGCGCTGCAAGCCAGCCAGCAATTCAGCCGGTTCTGGCCATCCGTGACCGTCGTCGTCGCCTATGGCATCAGCTTCGTCCTGTTGGGATGGGCGTTGAAATACATGGCGGTCGGTGTGGCCTATGCGATCTGGTCCGGGTTGGGCATCGTGCTCATCGCCTGTATTGGCTACGCGCTGTTTGGGCAGAGGCTCGACCTGCCTGCGCTGATCGGTCTGGCAATGATCCTTGGTGGTATCCTGATCATCCACCTGTTCTCGCAGTCCGCCCAACATTGACACCGCGCCAGTTGCGGCGAGAAAATTAGCAAGAGTTGCTTTTTTGGTGGCGTTCAAACGCCAACCGGGCTATGCGCGCCCCTAACTTCTCATACGTTTGATACGTTCTCCCCTTAAGGTGGCCCTATGGACCTGCGCAATATCGCGATCATCGCACACGTTGACCACGGCAAGACGACCCTTGTTGACGAGCTTTTGAAACAATCCGGCGCGTTCCGGGAAAATCAGGCCGTGGCGGAACGCGCCATGGATTCAAATGACCTGGAGCGTGAGCGCGGCATCACCATTTTCGCCAAACCCACCTCGGTCGAATGGAAAGGCACGCGGATCAACATCGTTGACACGCCCGGCCACGCCGATTTCGGCGGCGAGGTAGAACGGATCCTGTCCATGGTGGACGGTGTTGTGTTGCTGGTTGACGCCGCCGAAGGCCCAATGCCGCAAACAAAATTCGTGACCTCGAAAGCACTCGCCTTGGGCCTGCGCCCCATCGTGGTTCTGAACAAGGTCGACAAGCCGGATGCCGAACCCGATCGTGCTCTGGATGAATGCTTCGATTTGTTCGCCAATCTGGGTGCCGATGATGACCAGCTCGACTTCCCGCACATGTACGCCTCGGGTCGAAACGGCTGGGCGGATGCCGAGTTGGACGGGCCGCGCAAGGATCTGCACGCGCTCTTTAACCTGATCGTGAACCACGTCCCTGCCCCGCGTCAGCTGGCCCATCAGGACGAAGACTTCACCATGCTCGCCACAACGCTGGGTGCTGACCCGTTCGTCGGTCGATTGCTGACCGGACGTGTGGAAACCGGACGTCTCAAGGTTGGTGCGACCGTGCAAGCCCTGTCGCGCATCGGCCAAAAGATCGAGCAGTTTCGCGTCACCCGTATTCAGGCCTTCCGCGGCCTGGGGCAACAGGACATCGACGAAGCCCTTGCGGGCGACATCGTATCGCTCGCGGGCATGTCAAAGGCCACCGTGGCAGACACGATCTGTGCGCTGGCGGTCGATACACCGCTGGATGCCCAGCCTATCGACCCGCCCACCATTACCGTCACCTTCGGCATCAACGACAGCCCACTGGCGGGCCGCGAAGGCAAGAAGGTGCAATCGCGTGTCATCCGCGAACGCCTGATGAAAGAGGCTGAAAGCAACGTTGCCATCAAGATCGCAGACACCCCCGGCGGTGAAGCCTTCGAAGTCTCGGGCCGTGGCGAATTGCAGATGGGCGTTCTGATCGAAAACATGCGCCGCGAAGGGTTCGAGCTGTCGATCTCGCGCCCGCAGGTGATCATGCGTGAAGTCGATGGTGAGACGATGGAACCCATCGAAGAAGTCACCGTTGACGTGGATGATGAATACTCCGGCGTCGTGATCGAAAAACTGACCGGATCGCGCAAAGGCGAAATGACCGAGATGAAGCCCGCAGGCGCAGGCAAGACCCGGATCATCGCCCATGTGCCGTCGCGTGGTCTGATCGGCTATCACGGCGAGTTTCTGACCGACACGCGCGGCACCGGGGTTCTGAACCGCGTGTTCCACGGCTGGGCGCCCCATAAGGGCTCCATTCCAGGCCGTCGCGCAGGTGTCCTGATCTCGATGGAGAACGGCACATCCGTTGCCTATGCGCTTTGGAACCTTGAAGATCGCGGACGCATGTTCATCGGCGCGCAGGAGAATGTGTATCAGGGCATGATCATCGGCGAACACAGCCGCGAAAACGATCTTGAGGTAAACCCACTGAAAGGCAAGAAGCTGACCAACGTGCGCGCCTCGGGCACGGATGAGGCCGTGCGCCTGACCACCCCGATCACCATGTCGCTGGAAGAAGCCATCGCCTATATCGACAATGATGAATTGGTCGAAGTGACGCCGAACTCGATCCGCCTTCGCAAACGGTATCTGGACCCGCACGAGCGGAAACGGCAGGCGCGGTCGTCAGATCAGTAACGACCAACGTCCCATCCTGAAACCGCCCGGCGAACCCGCCGGACCGCGCCGACCCGCCCCGTCAAACCAAAGGTTTGTGACGACAGGGCGGCGGCGCGATTGCCATCTGCTTCGATAACACTCATAAGCTCGAAGAACCGCTTTCGTCGATCCCACGCCCTTTCCCGGAACTCTTTGACCATCCAAGCGACCGTGCTGCCCGCAATCGCAAAAAGCGGTATGATCAGGGAAATCGATGTTAGAGTTTCATTCGTCCGTTTCAACCACCAACAATTCGCGCTCTGACGCCCCGCGCGCGTGGCTCAACGCCTCTTGATATTCGGGCGAGCGATAGCATCCTTCGGCGGCCTCGACGCTTGGGAATTTCGCCACCACATTGCGTGGACGGTCCTTGCCCTCCAGTTGCACATAGCGCCCGCCGCGCGCGATGAAATGGCCGCCGTGTTTCGCAATCGCAGGCCCGGCAAGGGCGGCGTATTTGCCATAGGCCTCTTCATCCGTAACGGTCACATGGGCAATCCAAAGGGCGGGCATCGTGTCTCTCCTGCAATATAAAAAGGCCGCGTAAGTCAGCAGACGATACGCGGCCGATCAGATTTTGCAATGGGGCCTGTCAGCCCGCGATGGCAGCTTCGGCTGCGGCCACAGCGGCTGCGGCACCCGAGAAGTCCAGCCCCCCGCCCTGCGCCAGTTCTGGGCGACCACCGCCACCCTTGCCGCCAAGTGCAGGCACAGCCGCTTTCACAAGGTCAACCGCCGACACACGGTCAGTCATATCCGGCGTCACCCCTGCGGCCACGGCGACCTTGCCGTCATTGTCCGAAATGATCAGAACTGCACCTGATCCAAGCGCATCTTTCTGTTCATTCACAAGCGTTTGCAGGTCTTTCCCGGCGACACCCGTTATGGTCATTGCAAGGAACTTCACGCCACCGATATCCTTGGCCTCCGCCCCTGCCCCCGCGACCTTCGCCAACTCGCGTTTCAACGCTGAAATCTCATTGTTCAGCGCCTTGCGGTCGTCCAACAACGCCTTGACGCGGTCCACAACCTCGTCCGGCTTGGCTTTCAACATGCCTTGCAGCTCCGAGGCGCGCGCGGCTTCTGCTTCGATATAGGCAACAGCAGCCTTGCCGGTCAGTGCTTCGATCCGGCGAATGCCCGCCGCGCTCGCGCCTTCGGACAGGATCACGCATACGCCAATATCACCGGTCTGGCGGACATGAGTGCCACCGCACAGCTCGATGGAATAGGTCTGGCCATCAGTGCCCTTGCCGGTGGGCGAATGACCCATCGAGACGACGCGCACTTCGTCGCCATATTTCTCGCCAAACAGCGCCTGCGCGCCAATCTCGCGCGCGTCATCCGGCGTCATGATCCGTGTTTCGACAGGCGCGTTCTGGCGAATATAGGTGTTCACCTCGCGGGCGATGTTGCTTAACTCCTGCGCCGAAACCGCCTTGTTGTGGCTGAAATCAAAGCGCAAACGATCCGGCGCATTTAACGACCCGCGTTGCGCAACGTGATCACCCAGCTCGTTTCGCAGGGCTTCATGCAGCAGGTGCGTGGCCGAGTGGTTGGCGCGGATCGCCGTGCGGCGCAGGTGTTCAACCGCCAGTTCGGCGCCCTGCCCCGTGGCAATCTCGCCCTCATCCACCTTGGCGAAATGGATGAACACATCCGCGACCTTTTTGGTCTCGGTGATATGGGCCGACCCGGTGTCAGTGCGGATCAGGCCGGTATCGCCCACCTGACCGCCAGCCTCGGCATAAAACGGCGTCTGGTTCACGACAATCTGAACCTCGTCCCCGGATGTGGCCCGATCCGTCAATGCGCCGTCCGCGACAAGTGCCAGAACCTGCCCCTCGGCATGTTCGGTGTCATAGCCCAGAAATTCAGTCACGCCATGCTGTTCGGCCAGATCAAACCAGATGGTCGCATCCGCTGCTTCACCTGACCCCGACCATGCGGCCCGCGCACGCGCTTTTTGCTCTTCCATCGCGGCGTCAAAACCGGCCTGATCCACGCCACGTCCCTTTTCCCGCAGCGCATCCTGCGTCAGATCCAAGGGGAACCCATAGGTGTCATAGAGTTTGAATGCAGTTTCGCCGGGCAGTTCCGCACCTTCGGGCAGGCCTGACACCTCGTCATCCAGCAGTTTCAAACCGCGGTCGAGTGTCTTCTTGAACCGGGTTTCTTCGTTCAGAAGCGTTTCTTCGATCATTGTCTGGGCGCGGCCAAGTTCGGGATAGGCCTGACCCATCTGCGCCACCAATTCGGGCACAAGACGGTGCATTACCGGGTCTTGCGCGCCCAGCAGATGGGCGTGGCGCATCGCGCGGCGCATGATCCGGCGCAGCACATAGCCACGCCCTTCGTTCGAGGGCATCACACCGTCCGCCATCAAAAATGACGTCGAGCGCAAGTGGTCCGCAATCACCCGATGATGCACATTCTGATCGCCATAGGGGGCCACGTTCGTGACATGTGCCGATGCTTCGATCAGCGCTTTGAACAGGTCGGTGTCATAGTTGTCATGGCTGCCTTGTAGCAGCGCGCCGATCCGTTCCAACCCCATGCCGGTGTCGATGGACTGCATGTCCAGCGCCTTCATTGAGCCATCTTCGAACTGTTCATTCTGCATGAAAACGATGTTCCAGATTTCAATGAACCGGTCGCCGTCTTCTTCTGCGCTGCCCGGAGGGCCACCCCAAATGTGATCGCCGTGATCATAGAAAATTTCGGTGCACGGCCCACAGGGACCGGTCGGCCCCATCTGCCAGAAATTGTCGGCCGTATCGATGCGAATGATCCGGTCCTCGGGCACGCCGACCTTTTTCCAGATCCCAAAGGCCTCATCGTCCGTGTGATAGACCGTGGTCAACAGGCGTTTTGGGTCAATCCCAAATTCCCTTGTGATCAGGTTCCACGCAAAGGGGATCGCTTCATCTTTGAAGTAATCTCCGAAACTGAAATTGCCCAGCATTTCGAAAAACGTGTGGTGGCGGGCTGTGTAACCGACATTGTCCAGATCATTATGTTTGCCGCCTGCGCGCACACATTTCTGTGCCGTAGTGGCGCGGGTATAGTCGCGGGTCTCAAGCCCCGTAAACAGGTTCTTGAACTGCACCATGCCCGAATTGACGAACATCAGCGTCGGATCGTTGCGCGGCACAAGGGGCGAGCTGTCCACAACCGTGTGCCCGTTATCTTCGAAATATTTCAAAAAGGTGGAGCGGATGTCGTTAAGGCTGGCCATGATATCTTATCTCTGAATGGGCGTTCACATTCATTTACCTTTGCCAGCCCCCCCTGTCCACAGCCACCGACGCCCAAAAAGAAAAGGCCGGGTTCAGCCCGGCCTTCCCAATATCATGTAGACGAGATCACGCTTCCAAAAGCCCGTCGTCGTCATCATCTTTTTCCGCTTCCGGCATGTCGAAATCCAACCCGTGGGCGGCGCGGATCTTGTCTTCGATCTCAAGCGCGGTGCGGTTGTTTTCGCGCAGATAGGTCTTGGCGTTTTCCCGCCCCTGACCGATCCGTTCGTCACCATAGCTGAACCAGGCGCCGGACTTCTCGACCACGCCAGCTTTCACCCCAAGATCAAGAAGCTCGCCCATTTTCGAGATGCCTTCGCCATACATGATGTCGAATTCAACCTGCTTGAACGGCGGGGCCACCTTGTTCTTGACGACCTTGACGCGGGTTGCGTTGCCGACCACCTCGTCCCGGTCCTTGATCGCGCCGATCCGGCGGATGTCCAGCCGAACCGAGCTGTAGAATTTCAGTGCGTTGCCGCCCGATGTGGTTTCCGGGCTGCCGAACATGACACCGATCTTCATGCGGATCTGGTTTATGAAGATCACTGTGCATTTCGAACGCGAGATCGAGCCGGTCAGTTTGCGCATCGCCTGGCTCATCAACCGGGCTTGCACGCCGACATTGCTGTCGCCCATATCGCCTTCCAATTCGGACCGGGGCGTCAGCGCGGCGACCGAATCGACGACCACCATGCTCACCGCGCCCGACCGCACAAGCGTGTCGACAATCTCAAGCGCCTGTTCGCCCGTATCGGGTTGGCTGATCAGCAGTTCATCCAGATCAACGCCAAGTTTCTTGGCATATTGCGGGTCCAGAGCGTGCTCGGCATCCACGAAGGCACACACACCACCTTTTTTCTGTTCCTCGGCGACACAATGGAGCGTCAACGTGGTCTTGCCCGAGCTTTCGGGGCCGTAAATCTCGACAATGCGGCCTTTTGGCAGCCCGCCGATCCCCAGCGCAATATCCAGCCCCAGCGATCCGGTCGAGGTTGAAGCGATCTCGGCGACGGGATTGTCCGACCCCAGCTTCATGATCGACCCTTTGCCAAATTGTCGTTCGATCTGCGCCAGCGCGCTGTCGAGCGCCTTCTGTTTGTCACCGTCACGTTTCATATCAAAGATATCCGCCGTTGCCATTTGTTATCATCCCTTATTTCACACCCGCGAACGGGCGGCAATCATGCTCGTGTTCTGCTCTTGTTCTCATATGCCGTTATGAGCACAAAATAAGAACATTTCAAGTTATGTTTTCATTATTAAGTTTGACGGGGAATGGTAAGCAAAGGGTTAACGATCAATTTTCAGGTGCGGACAGAGTTGGACACCCTGTCTGTTATGTCGGCATCAGTGCAGTTGTCTTTGCACCGTCGCGGTCAGATCGGTCAGAGAGAACGGCTTGGGCAAAAACACGGAATTGGGAATGCGTGACTGATGTTCAGATACCGAATCTTCAGCGTAACCTGATACGAACACAACCTTCACACCCGGCCGATCCTCCAGCGCCTTTGCCACCCAAGTCGGGCCATCCATACCGGGCATGATGACATCGGTGACAAAGACATCAACCGACAATGTCGTGTCTTCCAGTGTTTTCAGGGCTTCCTCGGCATTCTCGGCCTCCAGCACCGTGAACCCCCTCATTCGCAAAGCACGCGACGCGAAGGCGCGCACCGGAGCTTCGTCTTCCACCAGCAAGACGATGTTATCTTTTACGTCGTCCAGGTCGTGAGTGGGTTTGGGAATGGATGCGGTCACGGGCGTCGGGGGCTGCTTTATTGATTGACCCAGAAAACCATCGCTGGCTTGGGACGGTCGGATCGGCCCCTTCAGGGTCACGGTCTCAGCAGCCAGAACGATCTGATCATCAACCGTCAGGGCATCCAACGTGGCCTGAATCTGATCGTCGCCCTGATCATCAATGGCATCCACCTGATCTGCTGAAACCTCTTCACCCGGCACGTCTTGCTCGTCGCTCTCCTGACACACCGGGAAATACAGCGTGAAAGTCGATCCGGCACCGGGGATTGAATCGACAAAGATAAACCCGCCCATCTGCTTCACGATGCCATAGGCCATCGACAGCCCAAGACCGGTGCCTTTACCTGCCCCTTTCGTGGTGAAGAACGGCTCGAATATCTTGCTGAGCTTGTCGGCGGGAATGCCCGTGCCCTGGTCGATCACACGGATCGTGACATAATCGCCAGCCGGCACGGTTGCCCGGTCGCGGTGCATCGCCTGCTCCACTGTGACATTTCGGGTTTCGACACGGATTTCGCCACCATCCTGCATGGCGTCGCGGGCGTTGACCACAAGGTTCATGATCACCTGATCCAATTGGCGGCGGTCGGCACGGATCGGCATCAGATTGCGGTCGTGATCCAGATCGAGCGACACTTTCTCGCCGACCAGACGGTTGAGCAGATGTGTCAGATCCGAAAGAGACTCGGTCAGGGCCAATTTTTCGGGGCACAAGGTTTGCTTGCGCGAAAAGGCCAGCAATTGGCGCACAAGTGCCGCGGCGCGATTGGCATTCTGATGGATTTGCGACAGGTCTGAATATTCAGGATCGTTTTCATCGCGACCCAGCAACAGAAGATCACAATGCCCCGAAATGGCCGTCAGCAAATTGTTGAAATCATGCGCCACACCACCAGCCAGCTGTCCGATCGCTTCCATTTTCTGGCTCTGAACGAACTGCGCCTCGAGCGTCTTCAGCTCGGTCGCGTCTTGCAACACGGCGACCAGCGCACGGCCCGCCTCATCCGCGACCTGCCCCAGAGAGATTTGCAGGAACACATCCTCATCCGGTTTCACCGCGCGCACGACCTCAGCCCGCCCGAGATGCCGCCCGGCATGCGCCTCACGCAGCCATTCGGACACCGGGCGCCCCAATCCTTCGACCTGATCTGCCAGTTGCGTGCCGATGGCGTTTTCATCGCCCAAGAGCCCGCGCGCGCGACGATTGGCCATGATGATCGCACCCGTTGTGTCCAACTTGATCAACGGCACTGGCAGGCTTTCGATAAAGGCCCATTCTTCATTGGTAATGGCGGGACCGGCCGGTGGCGGAAGAAGATAGATCTCCCGCCTGCCGGCGCTGATCTCCAACTCGCAAACAAACGCGGGCACAGGACCATTCTTGGCCGAAACCTGCATCACCGCCCCTGCCTTTAGGGGCAATTCCGTAAACACGCGGTCCAGAGTGGTTTCGCGGCCGCCCAACAAGCGGCGAGCGGATTCATTCATAAACAGAATGGTGCCGGATTTCGACACGATCATCATTGGAAGGCTGATATGTTCGCCGGTGCGCCCGCCCTGTCCGCGTTCGCCAAATTCTTCCAACCGCCACAGGAACCCGCTGCCGGCAAGTGTGTGCACCGAAAGCCGCACATGTCCGCGCCTCAAGACGACATCTTCGCAGGCCGCCCCCTTGGCCTGGGCTTTGTTTTGCAACCGAAACAGAACCGAAGCAGGCGCTGCAAACATGTCGTTCACAGTGCTGGCCAAGGTCGCCCCGAGCTGTTGTCCGAAAGCCGCGGTCGCGGCGACATTCTGATAGCGGATCATCCCGTCGGCATCGGTTGCAAAAGTGGCCGCGCCGTCACGATCGGCAAACCGCTTCACGGTTCGAAACATCGTTCTTTGCTGGCGGTGGTGATGCGCAGTCAACACCGTGACGGTCAACGCGAGTGACAGAAAGGTCAGCCCGATCAGCAACAGGGTCAACCCCGCCACCGGCAAGCTAACGAACCAGGCCGCACCGACAGAAAGCACCGCAAGAGAGAGCAAGTATCCGACCCGCTGCGATAAGCGCAGGGCGATTTCGGTCAATGGATTGGACGACAAGTCAGCGTACGACACAGAGATCCCCTTTTTCAGAATCGGCCCCCCGGTTATTGCCCGTGGTCGGTTAAGCGCCGATTAATGAGATCTAGGTTAACAACCTGTGATTGTCTTTGCCAAGCCCTACATTCGCTTTAGTCGCGCAACATAGAACCCATCGCCGCCGTCGAGAGGCGAAAACTGGGCTTCGAGGTCGATGGCGAAGCCGGACTGTTCTGCTATGAACCAATTCACTTGCGCCCGGTTCTCAGCATCCAGTAGCGAACAGGTCGCATAGGCAATCGCCCCGTCGGGTGCAGTTTGGGTCGGAAGCTGCGACAAAACCGTCTGCTGGGTATCCAAGAGGCCGGCGAACCTTTCACGCGTCATCAGCCATTTTCCCTGCGGTGCACGACGCCATGATCCGCTACCGGAACAGGGCGCGTCGGCAAACACCAGATCGAACGTCCCGAAATCACCCAGCCTGTCCGGTGTGGCAATCTGGATTTGGCATCCCGCCCGCTTAGCCCGCGCCGGAATATCCTTCATCCGTGCAGGCGAAATGTCGTGCGCCACGACTTCGGCCCCGAGAGCGGCCAGCGCCAACGCTTTCCCGCCGCCACCCGCGCAGAAATCCAGAACGCGCAGACCCGGTGCGATCTGCAAGGCCTCGACCACGGCTTGCGAGGCGGCGTCCTGAAGCTCTACCAACCCATCAAGGAAGGCGCGTGAGCTATTGATATTGCGGTGATTTTCCAAAACTTCCAACGCCGTCGAAGCAAGCGGGTGCGGGCGCGTCACGATCCCATCCTCCGCCAATTGGCTCTGCGCCTGATCCAAGTTTGCGCGGGCACTGTTGACCCGTAGGAAGACGGGCGCGCGGTGGCGCAGCGCCTCCAGCACGTCATCTGACCTGTCACCAAGACTTTGATCGAAGTGGGGCAGCATCCAGTCCGGACAATCAAGGCGCGCGGCGCGCGAGAGGTCGCCGCCGGACACGCGTTCCTGATCGGCCAGAACTGCGGGGGCGTGGCCTACACCTGTGAACAGCGTGTCGGGGTCGATCCCCTGTCCCCGCAAAAGACCGATCATGACCGCACGACCCGTCATTCCGCCACCCAAACCAGCCGAAGAACGCAACCGCCGAAGCGCGTCAAACACGTGGTCACGGATCGCCGCGCGGTCTTTCGACCCTGCAAAACGATGCCCCCGCGCCCAGCCGGTCAGGGCTTGTTCCGCCGGAGTGCCAGAAAGATGGATATCAAGGATGTCGATGGCCGCTGCGACGCGGGCGCCGGGCGTCACCGCCCTGCTCCGAAAACATTAACAAAGCGCCACAACCTCATGATATTCCTATCCAATACGATAGTTTGGACTTTCGCGAGTGATCTGCACATCATGCACGTGGCTTTCTTTCAGACCTGCCCCGGTGATCTTCACGAATTGACAGTTCTTGCGCATCTCGGCCACGGTGGCGCAACCGGTGTACCCCATCGCCGCCCGCAAACCGCCGACCAATTGGTGAATGACAGCCCCGGCACTACCTTTATACGGCACCTGGCCTTCGATGCCTTCCGGCACCAGCTTGTCGGACGCTGCGTCCTTCTGGAAATAGCGATCGGCCGAGCCGCGCGCCATAGCGCCCAGCGATCCCATCCCGCGATAGGCTTTGAACGAGCGGCCCTGATACAAGATCACCTCGCCGGGGCTTTCATCGGTGCCCGCGATCATCGAACCGACCATCGCGCAGCTTGCGCCCGCGGCGATGGCCTTGGCGAAATCGCCCGAAAACTTGATGCCGCCATCGGCGATCACCGGCACGTCCCCCGCCGCCGCCGCGCAATCCCCGATCGCAGTCAGTTGGGGCACACCGACACCAGCAACCATCCGCGTCGTGCAGATGGACCCCGGACCGATCCCCACCTTCACCGCGTCGGCACCTGCGTCGATCAGGGCGCGGGTGGCCGCCCCGGTTGCGACGTTGCCTGCAATGACCTGAACGCTGTTCGACTGCGCCTTGATCCGCTTCACCGCCTCGATCACCCCTTCGGAATGGCCATGCGCCGTATCCACGACGACGATATCCACGCCTGCGTCAATCAGGGCTTCGGAGCGCGCAAAGCCACTGTCGCCGACCGAACTGGCCGCCGCAACCCGCAAGCGACCAAGGTCATCTTTGCAGGCCGTAGGGTTCAACACCGCTTGCTCGGTGTCTTTCAAGGTCAGAAGCCCGGTCAGCTTGCCTTCGCCATTCGTCACCAACAGCTTTTCGATCCGGCGGGCTTTCATCAGGCTTTTCGCCTCTTCCAACTCGGCTGGTTCTTGCAACATGGCAAGGTTGTCGGACGTCATCATCACCTTTACCGGTGTGTTGTCATCGGTGGCAAAGCGCATGTCGCGATTGGTGACGATCCCCACCACGCGGCCCTTTTCGTCGACCACGGGAAAACCTGTGACGCGATACCGGTCCTGCAACAGTTTGGCGTCGGCCAGCGTCTGGTCGGGCGTCAGCGTGATCGGATTATAGACGATGCCGCTTTCAAACCGCTTCACGCGGCGCACCTGCTCGGCCTGTTGGTCGAGGTCGAGGTTCTTGTGAATGACGCCCATGCCGCCGGCCTGCGCCATGGCGATGGCCATGCGGGCCTCGGTCACGGTGTCCATGGCCGAGCTGAGCAGCGGGATGTTCATGGCAATCGACCGCGTCACGAATGTCGTCGTGTTTGCGGTGGACGGCAGCACATTGCTGGCGGCCGGAACCAGAAGGACGTCGTCGAAAGTGAGCGCCTCGCGAATCTCCATGGGCTTTCTCCTCGGGAGTGTTCGTTTGGCACGTCCCTATCTCATGGAGCGGGCGGTTTGGAAAGGGGAACGCCCGACATTTCTGCGCTTTGCCGGAAAAATCGCGATTGTCCACCAATGAGACAACGTTTGACAACCCAACGCGGGCAAGAAAAGCTTGCTTCAACACTGTCAGCAGGTGGATCGGAGACAGGCCAATGAATGATCAGAACCGCGGGGCTGCGTTTCGCGTCCTGCACCAAAAGGGAAATCCGTTTATTCTGGCCAATGCCTGGGACATTGGCAGCGCCAAAATGCTCGCGGGTTTTGGGGCGCAGGCCATTGGCACCTCGTCCGCCGCGCATGCCTTCACTCTGGGGCGTCCCGATATGGGTCATGTCAGCCGGGAGGAGGCATTGGCCCATGCGCAGGATCTGGTCGCCGCCGTGACCATTCCGGTGTCCGGCGATTTCGAAAACGGCTTTGGCGATGATCCCGACACTTGCGCCGAAACCGTGCGCCTGTCTTACCAGGCGGGACTGGCGGGTATCTCGATCGAGGATACCGCCTTGCCCGCAGCCACGCCATATGATCGCCCGTTTGCCATCGAACGGATCAAGGCCGCCGCCGCCGCCGCCCGCGCCCTGCCCGGCGATTTCATCCTTGTGGCGCGGGCCGATGGGGTGATGAACGGGCAGTATGATCTGGAAGAAGCGCTAGCCCGGATTGCCGGGTACGAAGCTTCTGGGGCGGATTGCGTCTATGTCCCCTTTCCCGGCACGTTGGCGGATCAGGCGCTGGTCTGTGCGGCCACAAAGCTGCCGGTCAATGCGCTGGCGGCAGGACCAATGTCGCAGGCTGGTCGCGCCGATCTGGCACAGGCGGGTGTGGCGCGTATATCGCTTGGATCAGCGCTGGCTCGCGTGACCCACCGTGTCATCCACGACGCGGCGCAGGCCATGTTTGAAACCGGGGATTTTTCGATGTTGGGCACGGGGATGCCGGGCAGCGAGGTCGATGCGCTGTTGCAATCCTGACGGCTGCTAGATCCGCGTCACATCGGCGTCATAGATCCAGCGGAACCGATTGAACACCTGTTGCGGGGCCAGTCGTCCGGCCAGCCGCAATGCCCCGTGCCCCACGCGCCGCGCAAGCGGGTTGGCATAGTGGTAATTGCGGGCGTTCTTGCCCGCCGCCGCCACGATCTTCTCGCAGCGGTCGCGGCGCAGAGACTGATAACGTTGCGGTCCCGCGTCCAGCCCGTCGCGATCCAGACAGGCCGCAAGCACCCACGCATCTTCGATTGCCATAACCGCGCCCTGCGCCATGAAGGGCAAGGTCGGGTGGGCCGCATCCCCCAGAAGTGCGCAATGGCCATAGTGCCAGTTCAACGCCACCGGATGGCGGAACAATCCCCACAGATGCGCCGTCTCGACCCGCTCCAGAAGCGCTTGGGCATCGTCGCAGAAGCCGCTGAACGCCGCACGCAGGTTGTCGGGGTCATCGTGATGGTTCCACCCCTCGTCTGCCCATGCGCTGCGCTCTTCGACTGCGACAAGGTTCACCATCGTGCCATTGCGCAACGGATAAGTCACCAAATGCCGTCCGGGGCCCATGAACACCGTCGCCTCGGCGGGTTCCCTGCCGGTCGCGGGCACAGTCGCGCGCCACGCCACCTGCCCGGTGAAGAAGGGCGCGCGAGCCCCGTTCATTGCGCTGTGGACGACGGATCGCAACCCATCGGCACCGATAAGAAACGCCATCTCCTGCGCCGGTTCGCCTGTGACTTTCACGCGCGCCGTGGTCAGGCTGGGTGTGACGCGCTCGACCCGCGTCCCGCACTGGATTGCCACCCCGGCATCGCGCGCGGCTTCCGCCAGAAGATCAATCAGATCGGCGCGATGAAACAGCAAGAAGCTCGCGCCCGGAGCCACTTTCTCGAAGTTGAAATCAATCACTTCGTGACCCGAGACACCATCGCGCAGCCAGACCCCGGTGCCCCGCACGGCACGGGCACGGGCCGCGTCGCCCAGACCCAGCGCATCCAGAACGCGCACGCCATTGGGACTGATTTGCAGCCCTGCGCCCACCTCGGTTATCTCAGGGGCTTGCTCCAACACGGTGACGTTCGCGCCGCGTTGCGCCAAGGCCACGGCCGCCGTCAGCCCGCCGATCCCTGCTCCAAGGATGGTGACGTTCTGTCCTGCGATCATAGCGTTGTGCTCCTCGGCGGATATTGATCCATTTCACAGTCCGGCTGGTTTGGTGTCATAGCACATGACGACAAGGCAAAAGAAAAGGCGCCGGGTTCTCCAGCGCCTTTTGTCATGGTTCAGGGCGTCATGCCACGCGACAAGTGCGCCCATCCCGTTATTTTCAGCGGTCCGCGGCTTAATCGTCGCGGTGGACTTTTTCGCGACGTTCGTGGCGTTCCTGCGCCTCAAGGCTCAGGGTGGCGATCGGGCGTGCATCCAGACGTTTCAATGAAATCGGCTCGCCCGTTTCCGAACAGTAGCCATATTCGCCTTCTTCAATCCGGCGCAAAGCCTGATCGATCTTGCCAACCAGCTTGCGCGACCGATCCCGTGTACGAAGCTCCAATGCCCGATCTGTTTCTTCCGACGCACGATCCGCGATGTCTGGGATGTTCCGAGTGTTGTCTTGCAAGCCTTCCAGCGTATGGCGGCTTTCGTCCAACAACTCTTCTTTCCAGGCCAGAAGCTTGCGACGGAAATACTCCGTCTGACGCTCATTCATAAACGGTTCGTCTTCGGCAGGACTGTAATCGTCGGGCAGGAAAGTCTCTGCTTTCATACCAACTCCCTCAACTTACCGGACTATAACTACCTAACAACCTTGTTGCCCCACAGGAGTCCGGCTTCTTGTGGCGCTCGTTTACACCCGCTTTTGCCAGATGTCACTAGGCAATGAACGCGATTGGACAAGGTTTTCCCTTATAACGAGCAAGCAACTGAAATATAACAAAAACACTCGGATTAACGTTCTTGCGTGCGACAGGTGTGTGCAGACAGCGTTGGGATCGGCCCGGATCAGGCTTCGGGGAGGTATCCGCACCCTTGCCAAAACCCGACGGTCAAGTTACTTCGCCCGGTAATTGTTCAGACCTGACCGCAAGGGATAGCAGCATGACAAAACGCTTCGAAGGCACCGAAAGCTATGTGGCGACCGACGATCTGAAGGTCGCTGTGAATGCTGCCGTCACGTTGCAACGCCCGCTTCTGGTCAAGGGCGAACCCGGCACCGGCAAGACGGAACTGGCGATGCAAGTCGCAGGCGCACTTGGCGCACGGATGATCGAATGGAACATCAAGTCCACCACCAAGGCTCAGCAGGGTTTGTATGAATACGATGCCGTCAGCCGGTTGCGTGACAGCCAGCTGGGTGATGAGCGTGTGCATGACGTGCGCAACTACATCAAACGCGGCAAGTTGTGGGAGGCGTTCGACGCCGATGAACGCGTTGTCCTTCTGATTGACGAGATTGACAAGGCCGATATCGAGTTTCCCAACGACCTTCTGCAAGAGCTTGATAAGATGGAGTTTCACGTCTATGAGACGGGTGAAACGATCCGCGCCAGGCATCGCCCGATCATCATCATCACCTCGAACAACGAAAAGGAACTGCCGGACGCCTTCCTGCGCCGCTGCTTTTTTCATTATATCCGGTTCCCGGACGCCGACACGCTGGCGAAAATCGTCGAAGTGCACCACCCCGGCATCAAACCCCGCCTGCTGACCGAAGCGCTGACTCAGTTTTATGAAATTCGCGAGCAACCGGGGCTGAAGAAGAAGCCTTCGACCTCGGAAGTGTTGGACTGGCTGAAACTGCTCTTGGCCGAGGATATTGATCCCGAAACGCTGAAACGCGATGGGGCGTCCGCGCTACCGACGTTGCACGGCGCGCTGTTGAAGAACGAACAGGACGTGCATCTGTTTGAACGGCTGGCTTTCATGGCCCGTCGCGACGGGCGTGGCGGACGTCAATAAGGCCACATGATCTTGACATTCAGTCCATATGGTCCTATCTTCTGATCAACACGACAGGAGATGCACCATGCACGCCGCCCCACAACCCATCACCCCGCCTCCGGCCCGTCCGACCTCGGACCATGCGGCTGTGGCGTTGAAGGCCTTTGGCCGCATTGCCGAGGCTTGGGATTTGAAACTGGATGACGCCGCCGCGCTGGCGGATATGTCCACATCCACATGGAAGCGCGCGCGCAATCCCGGTTTCAAGGGCGACCTGACGCGCGACCAGATGCTGCGCTTGTCGGCCCTCGTGGGCATCTACAAATCCCTGCACCTCTATTTCGACGAGACGATTGCCGATCAGTGGATCACCCTTGCCAACACCGGTCCTCTGTTTGACGGCGCCCGTCCCATCGACACAATGATCGCCGATGGGCTGCCGCAATTCCTGCGCGTGCGAAACTATGTCGATGCACTGCGGGGTGGAATGTGAGCGACCCCCTTCCGCTGCGATCGGTCAGCGACCGCGCACTGGTCCGTCTGATCCCCGCCACCTATCACAAACCGCCGGTTTTGCGCGGATTGGTCGATGGCGACGACGAAATGACCCTGTTGGCCGAAGTCGAAGCCATGACCTCGGCCCGCCACATCGCCGAGCGCGGGCGCGATATGGGCGTCAACCGGTTGGAACTGGCATGGGAACGCCGCGCCGCCGATCTTCGCATCTATGGCCTGAGCCATGTGAACGCGGCGTTCACCTATCGCCGGGCGGGGGGCAATCGGTTCAACGACGAGACCCGCGGTGCATGGTATTGCAGTTGGAGCGCGATGACCTCGTTGGCCGAGGTCGGTTATCACTATACCCGCGAGCTGACCCATATCGGCCTGTTCGATACCAAAGTGCGCTATGTCGAGCTGCTGGCTGACTTCATCGGCGACTTCCCTGATCTGACCGGCCAGCCCGGCCACCCCGCCCTGCATGAAGACCCGGCGCGGGGCTATCCGCGTGGGCAGGAGCTGGCCAATCACCTGCGCGCCGACGGGCATCGGGCATTGGTCTATCCGTCCGTGCGTCATCCCGGCGGCACTTGCCTTGTCGCATTCGATGCAGCCGCCGTGCAAAACGTCCGCCCCGGCGCCAAGTGGGAGATTACGTGGTCCGGCAGCCCGGATTTCGACGTGATCGGGCTATAGCGAACGATTCGCGACCCTCACGCATTTTCACCAGATTCTCCTAGTGCCGGATGAGATGCACCGCACAAGATATTGTTTTTCCTCATGGTCATGCAGTAAAACCGCCCCAATTCACGCCATTTCCCTTGGTCAAACCATGACCGCCCCATAAACTCTGACCCTTGCCTGGGGGGGCATAAATGCGGGTGTGATGGTGTTGTTATGGGAGACAATGCGCACATTTCCGTTCGGCCATTGACGCCGTCTGATAGGAACGCGTGGGCACGCCTGTGGGAAGGCTACCTGCGCTACTATGAGACCGAAGTCGCCCCGGAGGTTTATGAAATCACCTTCGCCCGGCTTCTGTCAGAGGATCCGAACGAGTTCCACGGGCTGTTGGCCTGCGTGGGGAACCAGCCCGTGGGTCTGGTGCATTACCTGTTCCATCGTCACGCGTGGAAAATTGAAAACGTCTGTTACCTGCAAGACCTCTATGCCGACCCGTCGGTTCGCGGCACGGGCGTCGGGCGCGCATTGATCGAAGCGGTCTATGCCGACGCCGATCAGGCCGGTGCGCCATCCGTCTATTGGCTGACGCAAGATTTCAACCACACGGCCCGCAAGCTGTATGACCGGATTGGCGTCAAAACGCCCTTCATCCGATATGGGAGGGCGTAAAAATGAGATTGATGACCCTTGCGTCCATGCTGGCCGCGCTCACCTTCAGCGGTTGCTCGGTTCCAATGTCCCCGAACACCCCGCAGGAGGAGGTCGCAACCCGCCGGGTCGCGCTGCCCCCGGCCCTGCCGCCGATGAAAGCCTTCGGCAGCACCCATATCACCCGTCCCACCCGTGCCAACAGCGTGATCGCCGGTGATTTTCTGGACCTGTCTTTCCAGTTGGAAAGCGGGCGGCCCCTGCCTGTGCTGACAAGGTTTGAAGGACCTGTCACCCTGCGGGTCACGGGCGATGCCCCTTCCTACATGATGGCGGACCTCAGCCGCTTGCTGGCCCGGCTGCGGATCGAGGCGGGGATCAATATTCATCAGGTGATGGCCGGTGATGCGGCCTCGATCACGCTTGAGGTCATTCCGAAACGGCAATTGCAGCGCCTTGTACCGCATGCCGCATGCTTTGTGGCACCCAATGTGTCTGGCTGGCAGGAATACAAAGCAGCGCGTGGCACCGCAAAGCTGGACTGGGCAAAACTGCGCAGCCGCACCCGAATGGCCGTGTTCCTGCCAGGCGATGTCAGCCCGCAAGAACTGCGCGACTGCCTGCATGAAGAGGTCGCACAGGCGCTCGGGCCGGTGAACGACTTGTATCGCCTGCATGACAGCGTCTTCAACGACGACAATTTCCAGACCGTCCTGACCGGGTTCGATATGCTGATCCTACGCGCCTATTACGCCCCCGAACTGGCGTCAGGGATGAGCCGAGGGGACGTGGCCGCCCGTTTGCCGGCCATTCTGGCCCGGCTGAACCCTGCGGGTGGGTCCGGTATGCCGCGCATCGGCGGCCAGTCGCCTGCGGCATGGAAAGATGCCATTGAGACGGCGCTGGGCAAAGGACAATCAACAACCCGCCGACGTGACGCGGCCATCACTGCCGTCGCCATCGCCCGCAAAATGGGCTGGCGCGACACCCGGTTGGCGTTCAGCTTGTTCGCCTATGGTCGCCTGCACATGCGCCAAAGCAGCAAGGACGCGTTTGCTGCATTTCGCGAGGCCGAAGCGATCTATCGTGCCAATCCCGAAACTGCGCTTCAAGCTGCCCATATGGGGGTGCAACTGGCTGCCTATGCCTTGTCCGCCGGACAGGCGGACGAGGCGATCACCATTGTGAACACCCATATCGCTCCTGTGAAACAAGCCGAAAACGCCGCCCTTCTGGCCACCTTGATGATGATCAAGGCCGAAGCGCTTGACCTTGCGGGCCGCCCCCGCGAGGCACAGCTTGTCAGGCTCGACAGTCTGGGCTGGGCGCGTTATGGCTTCGGCTCGAACGAGCAGGTCGGCGCGCGGCTCAGCGAAATCGCTGCCATATCGCCGGGCTAGATGGAATGGGGGCACTCACCGACGGCCCTTCGCAAGGGATAAACGCTTATGCTGGTCATCGCAGCACTTCTTCTTGGGGCATTGATTGGCGGTTTGCGCGCCCGCAAACGTGGCGGCAATCGGATGGACATCGCGCAATATGCGACCGTGTATGCCATCGCCTTTGGCTTAATCGCGCTATTCGCCTCGATCATCATCAGCCGCTAGGTCTGCGCGATGTTCCTGCCCTTCTTTGAAAACCTCCGCGCCAACAAGGTGCCGGTCTCTCTGCGCGAGTTTCTTGCGTTTTTAGAGGCGATGAAAGCCGGGCTTGTCACCTATGACATCGAAGGGTTTTATTACCTCGCCCGCGTCGCGATGGTGAAGGACGAACGCAACCTTGACAAGTTTGATCTCGCTTTTTCACAAACATTCGAAGGGCTTGAAGCGATCTCTTCAGAGGAAATTCTGGAAGCCGTCAACATCCCGCAGGAATGGCTTGAAAAAATGGCCGAGAAATTCCTGACCGATGAAGAAAAGGCCCAGATCGAGGCTCTGGGCGGGTTCGACAAGTTGATGGAGACGCTGAAAGAGCGTCTGAAGGAACAGGAAGGGCGCCATCAGGGTGGTAACAAGTGGATCGGCACCGCCGGCACCTCGCCTTACGGGGCCTATGGTTACAACCCGGAAGGCGTGCGCATCGGGCAGGACAAATCCCGCCACCAACGCGCAGTGAAGGTCTGGGACAAGCGCGAGTTTCGCAATCTGGACGATTCTGTTGAACTGGGCACACGCAACATCAAGGTTGCCTTGAAACGCCTGCGCAACTGGGCGCGCGACGGGGCACATGAAGAACTTGACCTTGACGGCACCATTCGCGCCACCGCCGAACACGGCTATCTTGACGTGAAAACCCGGCCCGAACGACACAATGCGGTGAAGGTCCTTCTGTTTCTGGATGTTGGCGGATCAATGGACCCGCATATCAAGGTCGTCGAGGAGCTTTTCTCTGCCGCCCGCGCCGAATTCAAGCATCTGGAATATTACTATTTCCACAACTGCCTTTATGAAGGTGTGTGGCGCGACAATGCGCGGCGTTGGACCGATCAGATCCCGACATGGGAGGTGCTGCGCACCTATGGTTCGGACTACAAATGCATTTTCGTCGGTGATGCCTCGATGAGCCCGTATGAGATTGCCTATCGTGGCGGGGCAAACGAGCATTGGAATGATGAACCCGGTCAGGTCTGGCTGGAACGCGCCCGCGAGCAATGGCCCGAAAATCTGTGGATCAATCCGCTGCCCGAGCATCACTGGCGCTATACCCAGTCGGTGCAGATGATCAGTCAGGTTTTCGAGGGCCGCATGGTCCCAATGACGCTTGAGGGAATTGAGCGCGGGATGAAAGAATTGGGCCGCTAAGCGACGGAAGTCCTGCGCCCACGCGTTCAAGACCCAACCGGCAAGGAAACCGCAATGTTTTCATTTATCAAACGCATCTGGGGCGCGGCCCCAATTGCGACGCTTATTCTGGCGGTCGCTTTGGTCATGAGCGTCTTTTTTGCCGTCCGAACAACCGCCAGCTGGATTTACTGGAACGATCCCGCCCATATCGACCAACCGATCGAAGGATGGATGACCGCCAGATACGTTGCCTATTCGTGGGATGTTCCGCGAAAGGTGATGTTTGAGGCATTGCAACTGGGCCAGCCGGGTGATGGCCCAAGCAGTCTGCGCCGACTTGCGGAGGCGCGCGGTATCCCGTTGGACGTTATGATCGCCGATCTGGAAGCCGCCATTGCCGCGCACCGCGCATCCCAAGCTGACAGCGCAACCGGTGGCCGCCAATGATCACCACCGACGCCATCTTTGCCCTGCTGTTGGACTATGGCCCTGTCGTGGTCTTCCTCTCGGCCTTTCTGTCATGTCTCGCGCTTCCCATCCCCACCTCTCTGATGATGCTGGCAGGCGGCGCGTTTGCGGCGGCGGGGGATCTTTCGCTGGTATATGTCATGCTTTCTGCCTTTGTGGGCGCGGTCATAGGGGATCAGACAGGCTATGCGATTGGGCGATATGGTGGGGCAAGCGCTTTGCAGTGGCTGGCACGCACGCCTGCAAAACGAACCATATTGGAAAGGGCGCGCGCCTTCGTGGACAAATACGGCGGCACTGGCGTTTTTCTGTCGACATGGGCCGTTGCGCCCTTGGGGCCCTGGGTCAATTTCGTGGCTGGCGCAACCGGACTGGGTTGGGTGCGATTTGCCGTTTGGGATATTCTCGGGGAAACGATCTGGGTCAGCCTTTATGTCGGGCTGGGCTATGGGTTTGCATCCCGCATCGAAAGTCTGGCTGCCCTTCTTGGCAATATCGCTGGGCTTTTGGTCGCTGTGATCGTCGCGGTGGTGATGTTGGTCTGGATTCGCGCTGTCCTGAAAGCGAAAGACGCGCAAGAGGCGCTGAAATCTGACGCGTTGTCGCGTTAATCCCTTTCCAGCGGATAAAACAGCACCCATATAAAGCCTATGTTGAAGCTGATCCCCATTCTTCTGCCCATTGCATATGGCCTGCTGCTCTACCACTTCTCGGTCTGGCGCACGCATCGCGAGTTGGACGCACAATCCACGCGGTTGGCGGACCCAAAGCTGAAAGCGTTGACCGACCGAATGGCCGCCGCGTTGGATATCGCGGACATCCCGGTTCACATCTATGAGATTGATCCGGTCAACGGATTGGCCGCGCCGGACGGGCGAATTTTCATCACGCGCGGGTTCTTCAACGAGTATCGGCAGGGGCGAGTCAGTGCCGAGGAAATGGCCAGCGTGATCGCCCATGAGCTGGGTCATGTGGCGCTGGGACACGCGCGCAAGCGGATGATCGATTTTTCCGGCCAGAACGCCTTGCGCACCGTGTTGTCGATGATGATCTCGCGGTTCCTGCCCGGCGCCGGGGTTTATATCGCACGGTTTCTGACACGGCTGGTGGCGGCGGGCCTGAGCCGGGGCGATGAATACGAGGCGGACGCCTATGCGACCGCGCTGTTGATCAAGGCCGGGATCGGGTCGGAGCCTCAGAAGACCTTGTTTGGCAAGCTGGATGCGCTGACCAAAAACCGTGCGGGCGTCATGCCGGCGTGGTTGATGAGCCACCCGAAAACCGCCGAACGGATCGCCGCGATTGAAAAGAACGAAGCAAAATGGGTGCGGTGAGGCAGTAAGGGGCGTCGCCCCTCTGCGCGTGCGCGCATTCACCCCAGGATATTTTTGGCCAGAAGAAACGCCGGTCAGAGCCGTGTTTCGAGCGCTTTGCCCAATCTTGGCAGACGTGCTTTTTTCATTAGCCGACGGATTGTCCAGTCTTCGCCGGACAGGGTGCAGGCTTGTGTCAGTACACGTGCGGCCACGCGGCAAATCCCATCTGGGTTTTCATCAAGAAACGCGCACAGAAAAGGGTCGGGGCTTTCGCGTCGCAGGCCTTCTTCAGCCAGCGTGTGTCGTGGAAAATCGGCATTGTTCGTGGTCAGAAGCACGTCGGCATGCCCTGCGATGGCGGCGGCCAGCACATGGATGTCGTTTTCGTCGGGCAGCCACAGGCGTCTGAGATCGCCATCATTGGGAAGGACACTGGCGTTCGGCCAACGGTCGCGCAACAGCGCGATTTCAGCGCGGGCGACGGTGTCCTGATCGGGGCCGAGTTTGCCAGCGGCGCGCGCCCACTCTTCCAGGATGCGCGGTGACCAGAGCGGGGTGAAGAACCCCTCTTTCGCCGCACCAATCACCATTTCGCGCATCACGGTCGGGTACAGCACGCAGGCGTCGATCAGCACTTTCATGGCAAGAGGCGGAAAAACAGCGCCTTGAGGTAGCCGCTTTCGGCCAGGTGCGGGTGCATCGGGTGATCAGCCCCTGCAAAGCCGGTGTGGATCAACTGGCTGTTGCGCCCTGCCCGGCCGATGCCCCGGATCGACGCGGCACGGAACTTGTCGATCGTCGCGGCGTGCGAGCAAGAACAGAGGCCAAGATAGCCACCGGGAGCCACCAAGGGGGCTGCAAGACGTGCCAATCGTTCATAGGCGCGCAGGCCAGGTTCCAGAGCTTTCCTTGAAGGCGCAAAGGCGGGCGGGTCGCAGATCACAACATCAAACTGCTGATCTTCTTCGGCCAGTGCGGCCAACATTTCGAAGGCGTCGCCCTGCGCCGTTGTAAAACGATCCTCGGCGCCCATCTGGCGCGCGCCCTCTTCCGCCAGGGCCAGCGCGGGTGCAGATCCATCGACCGCCACGGCTTGTGTCGCCCCTGCCGCAAGCGCGGCCAGTGAAAACCCGCCAACATGCGAGAACACATCCAACACCCGAGCTTCGCGGGACAGGCCAGCCGCGAAGGCGTGATTGGGGCGCTGGTCAAAGAACAGCCCGGTTTTCTGTCCGCCGGTCAGATCGGCCATATAGATCGCCCCGTTCATCGGCACCGCCACCGGGGCATCGGGCACCCGCCCCAGCAGCACGACATTCTGGTCATCCAAACCTTCCAGCCCGCGCGCCCGGCCAGAGGCGTTTTTCAGGATGGTCGTCACCCCAGTCACCTGCGCCATTGCGGCGGCCAGGTCGTCCAGCAGAACCTCGGCCCAGGCGGCATTGGGTTGGATCACGGCGATGTCGCCAAAACGGTCGATGATCACACCCGGCAGCCCGTCGGCCTCGGCATGGATCAGGCGATAGAAAGGGGCGTCAAAAAGGGTTTTGCGGTGGGCCAAGGCCGCCGCCAGACGCGCTGCCAGCCATGTGCGGTCAATCACCGCGCCCGGGTCGCGGTCGAGCATTCGGGCGATGATCCGCGAGTTGGTGTTTACAGCAACGGTACCGAGCGGGTCGCGGGCTGCGTCTTCCAATCGTGCGATCGCGCCTGCTTCGATCTTTTTCGTCCGCCGATCCGTCACCAATTCATTGTCAAACACCCACGGCGCACCGTGGCGAATGGCACGTGCGTTGGCTTTGGGTTTCAAACGGATCGTGACGCGATCTGCGCCGTCGGTGGCATCTGCCATGGATCGGTCTTTCAGTTGGTCAGTTTTGCCCTGACTAGCCCCTGCGTTCACGCTTTGAAAGCCTCAAAGCCGATGCGTGCATCAAATCGCACCGGATAAAGGTTGTTAGCGCTATCATTTCCTGTTAGAAGCCCCTGAACCCAACCATCTGTGCCATACTGCAAAGATGAGGAACAGGAACGCAGCCATGACCCTGAACAGCGATCTTCTAAAGGTAACCGAGCGGATCATCACCCGATCCAACGACACGCGGCAAGCTTATCTGGATAAAATCAACCGCGCGGCTGAGGACGGACCCCGGCGCGCGCATCTGAGTTGTTCCGGGCAGGCGCACGCCTATGCCGGGGCCGGACCTGACCAGGATCGACTGGCCGAGGGTCGCGCGCCCAATCTTGGCATCGTCACGGCCTATAATGACATGCTGTCCGCTCACGCGCCTTTCGCGACCTATCCTGACCTGATCAAACAGATCGCGCGCGACGAAGGTGCGACGGCGCAGGTCGCCGGCGGCGTACCTGCCATGTGCGATGGCGTCACGCAGGGCGAAACCGGGATGGAGTTGAGCCTGTTTTCACGTGATGTGATCGCGCTGGCCTCGTCCGTGGCGCTGAGTCACAACACTTTCGATGCGGCCCTCTTCCTTGGCGTCTGTGACAAGATCGTCCCGGGACTGGTCATTGCCGCGGCGAGTTTCGGGCATATCCCGGCGGTGTTCCTGCCGGCCGGGCCGATGACATCAGGCCTGTCAAACGACGAAAAGGCCAAGGTGCGCACACAATTCGCCACCGGCGAGGTCGGACGCAAGGAACTGATGGCGGCCGAGATGGCGGCCTATCACGGCCCCGGCACTTGCACCTTTTATGGCACCGCCAACACCAACCAGATGCTGATGGAGTTCATGGGGCTGCACCTGCCAGGCGCGTCCTTTGTCACGCCGCATACCGACCTGCGGGACGCGTTGACCGCCGAAGGCACACGCCGGGCGCTGGCGATCAGCAAGGACGGAAGCGCAGGCTTTACCCCTGCGGGTCACGTTCTGGATGAAAAGGCGTTCGTAAACGGGCTTGTTGGGCTGATGGCAACCGGCGGCTCAACCAACCTTGTCCTACACCTGCCTGCCATGGCGCGGGCGGCGGGCATTATTCTGACACTTGAAGACTTCGCCGATATCTCGGCCATTGTTCCCCTGATGGCGCGGGTCTATCCGAACGGGCTGGCCGATGTGAACCATTTCCACGCCGCGGGTGGCCTTGGTTACATGATTGGCGAGTTGCTGGAGGCCGGGCTGTTGCACCCCGATGCCAAGACCATCATGGGCGATCTGACCGCCTATACGCAGGACCCGAAACTGGATGGCAACCGGGTCCGTTGGGAACCCGGCCCGCGTGAAAGCCTGAACGACAAGATCCTGCGCCCGGCCTCCGACCCGTTCCAGAAAACCGGTGGGTTGGTGCAATTGTCCGGCAATATGGGTCAGGGCGTGATCAAGGTATCGGCGGTCGATCCGAAACACCACCTGATCGAAGCGCCTGCCCGCGTGTTCCACGATCAGGACAGCGTCAAAGCCGCCTTCAAGGCAGGCGAGCTTGAGGGCGACATGATCGTGGTCGTCCGCTTCCAAGGGCCGCGCGCCAACGGCATGCCGGAACTGCACGGGCTGACCCCGACCCTGTCGGTCTTGCAGCAGCGCGGCCAACGGGTGGCGCTTGTCACGGATGGCCGGATGTCTGGTGCGTCTGGCAAGGTGCCTGCCGCCATTCACGTGGCCCCGGAGGCCGCCGATGGTGGTCCGATCGCGCGTATTCGCGATGGCGATATCATCCGTCTGGACGCGGACAAGGGCACGCTTGAAGTTATCACCGAAGGTGCCATGGACCGGCCCGCCGTTCAGGTCGATCTAAGCGCCAACACAGACGGCATGGGCCGTGAACTTTTTGAAACCTTCCGTCGCGCGGCGCGGCCCGCAACCGAAGGTGCCAGCACCCTGTCCTGGAGGAGACAACCATGACCCCGCAAGAGGCAAGCATTGCCGCCGAAAAAATTTGCCGTTTGGCCCCGGTTGTGCCGGTTCTGGTCGTCGATCAGGTCGCCCATGCCGCGCCCTTGGCGCAAGCTCTGGTCGCAGGCGGGTTGCCCGCGCTTGAGGTGACATTGCGCACCGATGCCGCCCTTGAGGTGATCGCGGAAATGTCCCGCGTCGACGGTGGCGCTGTTGGCGCAGGTACGCTGCTGACGTCGAAAGATGTGGAAAACGCCAAGGCAGCGGGCGCGACTTTCGGCGTATCCCCCGGCGCGACGGACCGTTTGCTGGATGCGTGTGAGGCCAACGACCTGCCGCTTCTGCCCGGTGCAGCATCGGCGTCTGAAGCCATGCGCCTTTTGGAACGTGGCTATACGGTGCAGAAATTCTTTCCCGCTGAAGCTGCGGGTGGCGCGCCGTTTCTGAAATCGCTTGCCTCGCCTCTGCCCCAGATCCGGTTTTGCCCCACCGGGGGGGTCAGTCTGAAAAATGCTATGGATTACCTGTCGCTTCCCAATACGCTCTGCGTCGGCGGGTCATGGGTGGCGCCCGGTGATCTGGTGATGGTGGGCGACTGGGACCGGATCACTGAACTGGCGAAAGAAGCCGCGCAACTTGGTGCCTGAGACATGCGGCGAGCCGAGGTGCAGATACATGCGCCTCGGTTGCCAAACATCTAAAGCCATTTCAGGTATCTGAACATCGCGATCTCGACGACCAGAAGCACTGCGATTGCTCCGCTGAAGATCCAGAACGCATTGTCGTTCGCGACCCCCGGCATGCCGCCGACATTGATGCCCAGCAACCCGGTCAGAAAGGACAGAGGCAGAAAGACTGCCGAAATCACCGCCAGCACGTAGAGGGTGCGATTGGTTTTCTCGGCAAATTCGTTGGCAATGTCATCCTTGATGACAAGCGCGCGTTCTTTGACTTGATCCAGCTCTTCGACATAACCGATCACGCGATCCGTGGTCTCGCGAAAACTCGTGCGCCAGGTATCCCCCGCCCAGACTGGCGGGTCAGACAACAACTCGCCCATCGCGGTGCGCTGTGGGGCAAGATACCTGCGCAGGATCACGGTCCTTTGGCGCAGATCAGCAACGGATTTGCGTGTAGCAGACGTGTCATAGGTCTCCAGGTTGCTTTCGATATCGTCGATCTGGTCCTCGATTGCATCAATGGTCGGCCCGATGCGTTCATTCACACGCGCGATCAGCCGCAAATAGGTCTCGGCGATGGTCGCGGGTCCGGTGCCGTGATCCACAAGTGCTGCCAGAACGTCGCGAACGCTTTGCAGCCGTTGATCGCGCAACGTGATCACCCGCGTCCCATCGGACCAAATGCGAAGCGCAATCATGTCCTCGGACCTTTGTCCGGCGTTCAGGTTCATTCCCCGAATGACGGTGGTCAGACCGGTTTTTCCACGAAACACGCGCGGCCGGGTTTCTTCCGCCAACAATGCCTCGGCGGTGGCCGGGGACAAGCCACTTTGGTCACGCAACCAGGCCTGCGCCCTGTCACTGGCGCGATCCAGATGGATCCAGATCACGTCGTCTTCGGGGGTCCAGCTTTCAACCGTCTGCCAATCCGCGAAGGTCCCACTGCCGTCACCACGCAGAGTGACGGCGAAAACCAGCCCGTCTTCTTCGGGCGCGTCGGTGGTTTGGATTTCATATTCACTCATGTCTCATTACCCGTGCTCCGTCCGCGTCAGATGATTTCATCCTCGTCGAATAATGGATCATCCTCAAGCTGGGCGGAAATGGCTGTCATCTTGTCATCCGCATCCTTGCTGTCTTCGAACCGGGCAACATGGAACAACGCGTCGCCTTCATTCACAATCGGCAGCACGGCACGCCCGACAATGATGCCCGGCAAGGTCGCGACAACATCGGCTTCCACTTCGCCAAACGGGTCCGAGACAACCGCCAGAACATCACCTTGATTGACCGTGTCGCCCTCGGATTTATAGGTGCGCAAAAGCCCGCCCTGCCCGGCCCGTATCCAGCGGCTTGAGGTGCAAAAGGCCGGATCGGCCTTGGTTTTCGAAACGCCTCGTCGGCTGATCATCCCCTGATCCAGAAGCACACGCAGTATGCCCATCACACCAGCGCGGACCGACATTTCGTCAAAACGCAAGGCCTCGCCCGCTTCATACAGCAATACATCGACGCCCGTCTCTTTCGCTGCCGCCCGCAAAGACCCGTCGCGCAAAGGGGACCGGAGCACAACCGGGGCACCGAACAGACGGGCCAAGCGACGCGTCTCGGAATTGTCGGGCGAAATACGGATTTGCGGCAAGTTGGTCCGATGCGCCGCGGCCGAGTGCAGATCAATCCCAAGGTCGCAGCGCGACACGATCTTGCGCAGGAATATATCTGCCAGCCGCGATGCCAGCGACCCGGTGTCAGACCCCGGAAAGCTGCGGTTCAGGTCACGCCGATCCGGCAGATACCGGGATCGGATCAGAAAACCGGGGGCGTTCACAATCGGGACGCAGATCAGGGTGCCGCGCAAGGTTTGCAGGTTCTTGATCGTCAAAAGGCGGCGCACAATCTCAACGCCTATCACCTCGTCGCCATGAATGCCCGCGCTGACAAAGATCGTGGGGCCGGGTTTGCGGCCATGGATGACATGGGCCGACATCGTGACCGGCGTGTGATCCGACAAGACGCTGACCGGCAGGTCGATGGTCCGGCGGCTGCCCGGTGCCACATCAACCCCGCCCAGACGAAACGGTTCGCGGCCCGGCATTAGCCTTTGCCCTTGGTCCGGGTCGAGCCGCGCTTGATGTCTTTCTCAAGAAACTCGATGATCTTTCCTGCCACGTCGATGCCGGTGGCCTTCTCGACCCCTTCCAGACCGGGGGTGGAGTTTACTTCCATCACCACCGCCCCGTGATTGGCGCGCAGCATATCGACGCCACAGACATTCAGCCCCATCGACTTTGCCGCCCGCACCGCGGTTGATCGTTCCTCGGGCGAGATCTTGATCGCCTCGGCGCTGCCGCCGCGGTGCAAGTTCGACCGGAAATCATCGGCAGCACCCGTGCGCTTCATCGCGGCTATCACCCGACCGCCGACCACCAGCGCCCGAATATCCGTGCCACCGGCTTCCTTGATGAACTCCTGCACCAAGATATTCACCTTGGCACCGCGAAACGCCTCGATCACGGATTTGGCCGAGCGGTTGGTGTCGGCCAGAACCACACCGATACCCTGCGTGCCTTCCAGCAGTTTCACAACCAGCGGCGCGCCTCCGGCCAGTTTCAACACCTCGTCCGTCTGTTTCGGGTCATGGGCAAAGGTCGTGACCGGCAGGCCGATCCCGTCCCGCGCCAAAAGCTGCATCGAGCGCAGCTTGTCGCGCGACCGCCCAATCGCCACGGATTCGTTCAGGGGGTAGACGCCCATCATCTCGAACTGGCGCAGCACGGCCAGCCCGTAGAACGTCACGGACGCGCCGATCCTTGGGATCACCGCATCATAGTGGCGCAGCTTTTCGCCGTTGTAATACACTTCAGGCCGCCGCGATGCGATGTTCATGTAACAGCGAAGCGTGTCGATGATATCCAACTCGTGCCCGCGCTGCTCGGCGGCCTCTTTCAAGCGCTGGTGGGAATACAAACCTGCATTGCGGGCCAACATGGCAATTTTCATTCTTCTTCTCCTGTGTGCAGGTCGGGGATGGGCACCGGTCCGGGTGTTACTTCGCGCGGAAGTGCGGCCATGACGGCAATCGGCGCACCGGCCAGATAGGACCGCCGCGGATCCACCAGCATTCTGTGCCTGCGGATCGCGCTGCGCCCAAGGATCACATCAAACTCCATCTTCTCACGATTGGCCAGCGAAACGTCGATCAGCCAGTGCCGCTTGCCGATCACCAGCGTCGTGCGCACGACCAGCCGCCGTTCGGGCACGCCCCCGGTGTTCTTGATATCACGCTCTTCCAGAATGGGCGCACAGATACGGCGTGTGGTGCGGCGGTTTTTCAACGGGATCATGAACTCGACCCACGGGGCACCATCACGGTCAAACACATTCTGATCCACCGCGTGAAGCGCCGATGTGCGCGCGCCGGTGTCCACCTTGGCGGGCAGATCAAAGATACCGAATTGAGGGAGTGAGATATGTTCGCGCCAGCCAATGATCTGCTGCGGGTGAGCCGTTCTAGGCTTTGTCATGCGTGTTGTCCAAGCGTGTCATCATTGGCCCGCCGATAATTGGTGAAAGAGTTCGTGCCCATGACCACAAAGAATACATCCATGTCAATCAACACATAGCCTTTTTCGAACAGACACCTCGACAGGTGCCGAATGTCATTTTCATACAGCCTGCGCCGTCTGGCCATTTGACGCAGCAACTTGGCCGATATGCGATACCGCCCGCCGGGTTTGCCCCCGAATTGGCGACTATAGAGATCGGCCAATTGGGTGGCCGTCTCGTCAATCCAATCTGCCTGATCCATTATATTGCCCTATCAAGGCAAATAATACTTGTCTATGGAAAGATTTCTTTGGCCTTAGACACCATATTGACCAGCGTCGATTTGCAAGGACATGCTTGCGCCCTGCCCTTGCAAATCAGATATTCGCGCTATCCCAACACCGAGGTCACGGCGCGCAGGGTCGCGGCAACCACCGTGTCTGCCTCGTCACGGGTCAGGCAGAAGGGCGGAGCAAAGCCCAAGATGTCACCCTGCGGCATGGCGCGGGCAATGACCTTGCTCTGCTCTAGCAGCTTGGCTGAGATTTGCGGGCCGATCTTGTCGGCGGCGTCAAAGAAGTTGCGGCTGTCCTTGTCTTCGACAAATTCGACCGCGCAGAGCATCCCCTCGCCCCGAATATCGCCCACATGGGCATGATCCGACAGGGCGTCTTTCATCCCTTGCTGCAAATACTTGCCCACCTTACCCGCGTTCTCAATCAGGTTCAGATCATCAATCAGCTTCAGGTTCGCAACCCCCGCCGCCGCGCCGATCGGATGGGCGGAATAAGTCCAGCCATGGCCGATCGGGCCGTTCTCGTCCGTGCCTTGCTCCAGCACTTTCCAAACCCGGTCGGACACGATGGACCCGGACAGCGGCGCATAGGCCGATGTCAGCCCTTTCGCGATGGTGATGATGTCCGGCGTCATGCCGTAATGGTCCGACCCGAACATGGTGCCCAGCCGTCCAAACCCGGTCACGACCTCGTCGGCGATCAACAGGATGTCGTGTTTTTTCAAAACCGCCTGAATGGCCGCCCAATAGCCTTCGGGTGGCGGGACGATGCCGCCCGTGCCCAGAACCGGTTCGCCGATGAAACCGGCGATGGTGCCCGCTCCTTCGCGGTCGATCAGCGCCTCAAGCTCGGCCACGCAATGGGCGACGAAATCGGCCTCGCTCTGGTCCAAGTCATCGCGACGGAAATAATACGGCGCTTCGGTATGAATCACCTGCGCCAGCGGCAGGTCGAATTTTTTGTGAAACAGTTCAAGCCCTGTCAACGATCCGGTAACGAGCCCTGACCCGTGATAGCCCCGCCAGCGCGAAATGATCTTCTTCTTCTCGGGCCGTCCAAGGATATTGTTGTAATACCACAGCAATTTCACGTTGGTCTCGTTTGCATCCGAGCCGCCCAGCCCGAAATAGACCTTCGACATATTTGCAGGCGCGCGGTCCAGGATCATCTTGGCCAGCGTGATCGACGCCTCGGTGCCGTGACCCACATAGGAGTGGTAATAGGCCAGCTCGCGCGCCTGATCAGCGATGGCATCCGCGATCTCGGGCCGGCCATAGCCGGCATTCACACAATACAGACCGGCAAACGCGTCCAGCAGCTTGTGGCCGTCACGATCCTCGATATGGACGCCAGATGCGGTGCGAATTACGCGGGTCGGGCTTTCGCCGCGCGCGTGTTGGGCCAGATGGGTCGAGGGATGGAAGAAGTTTTCGCGATCCCACGCGTCAAGTTGGTCATTGTGAAGCATCGCTTACCTCAATCGTTCAGGCGGCGCGCCGCCGGGTTTACAGACGATAGGAGCTTTGGCGCATGGACCCTTGGCGTCTTGCGGCGTTGGGTCGGGCGGGTCAGCTCCGCTCAGCCCCAGCAGCAGCGCGCAATGCCTTTATTGCTTGGGTCAGAATCGGAATACCGCAAGACCGGTGCGAAATCCAGTGCTCTCAGCGGTCGGCCACACCGATCACAGCAACGCAATCCCCGGACTTGACCAGACCCGGATGATGGCGGCTGATCAATATGCCGTCACGTCGGGCGTGGTAGTCAACCGGCAACTGGCCGGTGCGGTCCAGCGACCAGCGGCGGGCCACGACATCACCCTTTCGAACCGGATCGCCCAGGTCGATCATCGCTTCGTAAAGTCCATCGCCTTCACTGAACAGGAAGCAATTATCATCTGGCATCGTCAGGGTCACGGTGTCGTCAATCTGCATCTCGCCTTGCAGAATGCCGCAATGGATCAACACGTTACGCACGCCCTTTTTGGCAATGGCATTGGAGCGCGCGGTGGAGGTGCCCCCGCCGCCCAGTTCCGTCGTGACCAGAACCTTGCCCATATCCTCGACCGCGGTGTCATACATGCCGACATTGTCAATTTCGAGCAATTGAACCGAATATGGCGCGTTGAACGCCTGCATGGCACGCACGCAGTCGGCCTCAAGCACCTTGTCGTCCAGAATATGCACCGCAGCGAAGGGCAGGAAATCCAGCGTCTTGCCGCCGGAGTGGAAATCAACCGCGATATCGGCCATCGGCAGCAGAACGCGCTGGAAATAATCGGCAATCTTCTCGGTGGGCGTGCCGTCCGGGCGGCCGGGGAAAGACCGGTTCATGTTGCCCTTGTCGATGGGCGACGTGCGGGTGCCGGCGCGAAAGGCAGGATAATTGAAGGCAGGCACGATGATCACCCGCCCCGTGATTTCTTCAGCTTTCAGGGTCACGGTCAGTTCTTGCAAAGCAATCGGCCCTTCATATTCGTCGCCATGATTGGCCCCGGTCAAAAGCGCCGTGGGACCGGGGCCGTTCTGAATGACCGTGATCGGGATCATGATCGACCCCCAGGCGCTGTCATCGCGGCTGTAAGGCAGTCTGAGAAATCCGTGATGTTCGCCGTCCTGATCCAGCGGAATGGTGGGCGTGATCGGGTTCTTGATCATGGCCTAATCCTTCACAAACATCTTGCGCGGCACATTGGACAGGCATTCAGGTCCGTCCATACCAATGCGTATGCTTTCGGTGATTTCGAACCCCCAATCGTCCATCCACAGTCCGGTCATGAAGTGGAACGTCATGTTTTCCTCAAGCACCGTCTTGTCGCCGGGGCGCAGCGACATGGTGCGTTCGCCCCAGTCGGGCGGATAGGACAGACCGATGGGATAGCCGGTGCGGTTGTCCTTTTCGATCCCGTATGTCTTCAGCACATCAAAGAAAGCCAGCGCGATATCTTCACAGGTATTTCCGGCGCGCGCCTTCTCCAAACCGGCCTCCATCCCCTCAAGCACTGCCTTCTCGGCGTCAAGAAATATCTGCGTGGGTTTGCCCAGAAACACGGTGCGCGACAGCGGGCAGTGATAGCGGTGGACGACGCCTGCGATCTCGAAAAACGTGCCTTCGCCGGATTTCATCGGCTGATCGTCCCAGGTCAGATGCGGGGCGGCTGCATCCGCGCCGGACGGCAGCAGAGGCACGATGGCCGGATAATCGCCCCCATACCCCAGCGTATCGTCATGGCGCAGCCCGGCGTCATAGATCTCGGCCACCAGATCGCATTTGCGCAGACCGGGTTCGACCTTGTCGAATATCCGCTGGTGCATCTTTCCAACGATCTGCCCGGCCTGGCGCATAAAGGTGATCTCGGCCTCGGACTTCACCGCGCGTTGCCAGTTCACCAAGGCTGTGGCGTCGGTGAATTGCGCGTTGGGCAGGTGCATTTGCAGTGACGCAAAGGCGGCGGCGGTGAACCAGTAATTGTCCATCTCGACCCCGATGCGGCCGTGGCCAAGCCCGCGATCCGCCAGTTGGGCGGAAAGGTAGTCCATCGGATGACGCTCGGTGGATTGCACGTAATGATCGGGGTATCCGATGATATTGTCCGGCGACATATGGCAGGTGCGCAGCGCGCCTGCTGCGTCCTGACCACGTCCGAACCAGATCGGCGCGCCGTCCATCGTGACAATCACGCATTGGTGGACATAGAACGACCAGCCATCATAACCCGTCAGCCAGTTCATATTCGACGGATCGGTGACGATCAACAGATCAAGCTCACGTCGCGCCATCTCGCGTCGCGTCTTTGCCAGCCGGTCCTGATATTCGTCCCGCGTGAAAAAGAGTTTCGGTGCCACCATCCCGTTCATCCCCGGCAATTGCTTCAAGGCAGTCCTGCCTACCTGACGCAAGGATGTGATTCTTGGCAAGCGTTGTGATGAAGGATCTGTGCCGCAGGTGCCCGAGGTCGCGCTGGTGACGGGCTACCACCGCCCAGACAGGCTGCACCACAGCAAAGCGCCGCGGCGGGAAAATTCGGACTGGCCCAATGTTCCGTCCAAGACCGAATGAGGGGATTTCTGCGCCTGACGCAAGATCGCAGGACTTCGCCACGCGCTGCGCAACGCGGCGTTGCCGCCCTTGCCCAGCACGGTATGCGCGTGTTCAAGCGCTTGAAGCCCGGTCTCGGACAATTCGCGGATCGTGTCCACGTCAGGCAGGACATGCCCCCGGCCCGCCGCCTTCAGCGCCGGTTGAGACATCAGCCAATTGGCAATGCCCAATGCCTCGCCCAACCCCTCCAATGCATGATCCTTTGCGTGATTACCTTCGAAATCGGTCAACCCTGTGGCTTGTCCTGCCGCCAGCATCAACGCCCCCGAGGTGCTGCGCGAATAAGCGCGGATCTGGTCGGTGTGGCGACGCGGCTCGCCCTGCGCATCGCCTTCGCGCGCCTCAAGCATCGTCAGCAAAGGCGCTGCGCGCACATCGCCCCAAATGACCAGCTGCGACAGCGGCGTTGCAACATCGTGTTTCGGTGCCTCGCGCCCCTCAACCGCCGCTTCGATCACGTCGCGCCAGAATTGCAGACGGATCATTGCGACCATCGGCTCCTGCGACATGTAAGGCGCGCGCGCGATCTCCAGATTGAACGCATAGAGTGGAAACAGGCGTTTGCGTTCCTTTACATCGCCCGTCATTGTGGCCATGAACCGGTCGGGGTCGCCCTTCTGCACCATTTCGGCGCAGGCGGCGATGGGATCGTGCGGGGCATCGGTCATGCAGGCTTGGCCCCGTCACGCAAGAGCTTCCAGGTGATGGCATCCAACAGCGCCTGGAACGACGCATCGACGATGTTAGGGCTGACCCCCACGGTCGACCAGCGGTGGCCGTCACGGTCTTCGCTGTCTATGATCACGCGTGTCTGCGCCTCGGTCCCGCCCTGAGTGATGCGCACCTTGAAATCAACCAGATGCAGGTCGTCGATGATGTCCTGATAGGGGCCAAGATCCTTCGCCAGCGCCTTTGCCAGCGCGTTCACCGGGCCGCGATCGGTGCCGGACGCGTCCATGCTTTCCGACACGGACAGCTTCTTTTCATCGCCGATTTTTACCACCACGATAGCCTCAGACAGGCTGACCGTCTGGTTGCGTTTGTTCTTGCGCCGCTCGATCGTGACCTTGTAGCGCTTCACTTCGAAAAATCTCGGCAACTGTCCCAGCACGTCGCGCGCGACCAGCTCGAACGAGGCTTGTGCACTGTCATAGGCATAACCCTGATCTTCACGTTCCTTCACCCGGTTCAGGATGTCGCCCAAGCGCGGGTCGTCCGGCGCGACGTCAATCCCGGCATCGGCCAGCCGCGCGCGCAGGTTCGATTGGCCCGCTTGGTTGGACATCGGCACGATACGGGCATTGCCGACGGTTTCTGGCGGGATGTGTTCATAGGTCGTCGGGTCTTTCAGAATGGCAGACGCGTGCAACCCCGCCTTATGTGCAAAGGCGGACGAGCCGACAAAGGGCGACGCTTTATTCGGGACGCGGTTCAGGATGTCATCCAGCTTGCGAGATATGCGGGTCAGGCCTTGAAGGGCATCCCGTTTGACGCCGGTTTCAAACTGGCTGGCATAGGGTTCTTTCAGCAAGAGCACCGGGATCAGCGTCGTCAGATTGGCGTTGCCGCAACGCTCGCCCAGCCCGTTCAGCGTGCCTTGAACCTGCCGTGCGCCCGCGTCGATGGCGGCCAGAGAGCATGCCACCGCGTTGCCGGTGTCGTCATGGGTGTGGATGCCCAGATGATCGCCGGGAAGACCTGCCGCGATCACCGCTTTGGTGATCTGGTGCACTTCGTGCGGCAGCGTGCCGCCATTGGTGTCACACAGCACGATCCAGCGCGCGCCTGCGTCAAAAGCGGCTTTCAGGCACTTCAACGCATAGTCGGGGTTGGCCTTGTAGCCGTCAAAGAAATGTTCCGCATCGTAAAGCGCCTCGCGCCCCTGCGCGACCAGATGAGCGACCGAAGCGCGGATGTTTTCCACGTTCTCGTCCAGTTCGATCCCCAACGCGGTGGTGACGTGGAAATCATGGCTTTTGCCCACCAGACAGACCGCAGGCGTGCCCGCGTTCATCACGCCCGCCAGCACCTCGTCATTCTCGGCCGAGCGCCCTGCCCGTTTGGTCATCCCAAACGCGGTGAAGGTCGCACGGGTCTTGGGGGCGGCGGCGAAAAAGTCACTGTCAGTCGGGTTCGCGCCGGGCCAGCCGCCTTCGATATAGTCGACGCCAAGGCTGTCCAACGCGGTTGCGATCTGCTGTTTCTCAGTGAGCGAGAACTGCACGCCTTGGGTTTGCTGGCCGTCACGAAGCGTGGTGTCGTAGAGGTAGAGGCGTTCGGTCATAGTCCTGCCCCCCCGGCCGTGGCGCTTGCGGCACGGCCAGCGCCCGATTGCATTTGACACACCGGGTCGCCTGCGGCCCGGTTCGCCCCCGCCCCGCCCCCCAGGGCGGGGGCGAAGACACCCCCACCCTCGGGTCGTGGGCGAACCTGTGTTTTGCTTTGAAGTGAAGGCATCACAGGCCCTCCAGCTTGGAGGGGTCGAAGTCGGCGGTGAATTCGTAGTCGACCTTGTCCGGCCCGATCATGATCTTAACGCCGGCTGCTTCTAGATTAGCCTTGATGGAATCCGCTTTCGCCCAGTCTTTTGCGGTGCGAGCGGATTGCAACTCAGCAATCATACTGTTCAGCAGGACCTCGTCGACTGCCTCCTTGATGTATGCCATTGTGTTCAATCGGCCTACGTCGAGATCAGTAAATCCCATGAAGCGGACATTCGCGAAGAAGCGCCGCATTGCCTCCGAGTCCTTCTCGGCAAACATTTCCGCTTCCTTGCGGAGTTGCTTCAAGCGCAGCATGGCCTCATGCGTGTTCAGATCATCGCCAAGGGCGTCAAGTAACTGCTGATCGACAAGATCGGCTATTTCGTCGTCTTCAAGTTTTTTGCTTAACCCTTGTCGCTCTAGTTTGTGCCAATGGCGCAAATGGGACTCCGCCTCCGCCCGCTTCTTTTCCGTCCAATCCATCGGCTTGCGATAATGCGTGCCAAGGAACACAAACCGGATCACCTCGCCCGGCACGCCTTGTTCCAACAGATCATGCACGGTGAAGAAATTGCCCAACGACTTGGACATCTTCTTGCCCTCGACCTGCAACATCTCGTTGTGCAGCCAGTAGTTCGCAAACCCGGCGTCGGGATGGGCGCATTTCGACTGGGCAATCTCGTTCTCATGGTGCGGGAACTGCAAATCGTTGCCGCCGCCGTGGATGTCGAAGGTCGCCCCCAACAATTCATAGCTCATGGCCGAGCATTCGATATGCCAACCCGGACGGCCCCGACCCCAGGGGCTGTCCCACCCCGGCAGATCATCGGTCGAGGGCTTCCACAGCACGAAATCCATCGGGTTGCGCTTATAGGGTGCAACCTCGACCCGAGCACCGGCGATCATGTCATCGACGGACCGGCCAGACAGACGACCATAGTTCTTGTAGCTCTCGACCGCGAACAGCACATGCCCTTCGGCCTCATAAGCGTGGCCCTTGGCGATCAGATCCTCGATCATGGCGATCATCGGCCCGATGAACTCGGTCGCGCGAGGCATTTCGTCCGGGTCCAGCGCGCCCAACGCCCGCATATCGTTCAGATACCAGCCGATGGTCTCATCCGACCGCTCGTGCACCAGCTCTTCCAAGCTGCCTTCGGCACCCGCTTCCTTGCGGGCCAGTGCGGTTGCGTTGATCTTGTCATCCACGTCGGTGAAGTTGCGCACATAGGTCACGTGATCCGGCCCATAGACATGGCGCAGCAGGCGATAGAGCACATCAAACACCACCACGGGGCGCGCATTGCCCAGATGGGCGCGGTCATAGACGGTCGGCCCGCAGACATACATGCGGACATCATCGCGGTTGATCGGCTCGAAGGGCCGCTTCTTCCGTTGCATTGTATCGTGGAGTTGAATTTTAACTTCCATTATGTCCTCGTGCGTCCGCGCAAGCGTCATCCCGCGGCGGGCTTAGCAACTTCCTGACATGTATGGAATAGAAGAACGGCCCGCCTGTGTGTCTCAGCAGGGAATGCAGCAGATAATGTTGATGCTTTTCCGTTTCATGCGACACACGCTAACACCCTTCCCCGCGCCTGCCAAGCGGGTTATCGTGCGCCCATGACACGTGACGCTGTGAACAACATCTGCAAGACCCTGCCCGGCGCGGACTGGTCCGAACCGTTCGGACCCGGCCATGACGTGTGGAAAGTGGGCGGCAAGATCTTCGCGGCCATGGGGGCTGTGACCGAAGGTGTGTCGGTCAAGACCCCTGATATTGAGACCGCCGCGATGCTGATCGAGGCCGGAGTGGGCATCAAAGCCCCTTATTTCCATCGGTCTTGGGTGCTGTTGCCATTGGATGTGGGGCAGGACGAGCTGACCCACCGCATTCACCGATCCTATGCGCTGATCCGGGCGAGCCTGACCAAGAAAACCCAGGCCGCTCTCGCGCCGTTTGATCCTGACACCTAGGCCGTTGCGGCGTTGGTTTTCGCTGCCAACACGCCTTGGGTCCACATCTGAATGATCTTATAAATGATCGGCAATATGATGAGTGTGGCGGCGACCAGACTTGCACCCGCAACAATCCGCAAGATGTCGCTGCTTGTGACCACGGCACCCAGTTGCATGAGGCTGGAAAATGCTGCCAGAGGGAAGGTGAACGCGCCCCAAAGCGGGCTGAACCCGGCCTTCAACAGCCAACGCGCACACCCGATCAACCCGCTCAGGATGATTATGGACATAACGCTGAACACCAAGGCCATCTGCGTCTCTCCCAACAGATAAGCGCCGGTGCCCAACACGCTTGCCGGGACCAGGTGGATGGCCAACAGCGGACGCAGCGGGCCGGGGATGCGGGTGCGCAGAAACTGGGCGGCACTGGCACCCCAGACAATCGCGGCGACAAAGAACCCGCCCCAGAACGCAATGGTGGCAAAACCGGTCCAGCCAAGCGGCACGGCGGCCAGCGGGATCAGCACGAAACCGGCAAAGATCAGGTGCCAGACGGGCGTTACAATCCGTGTCTCGACCGGTCCGGTGATCAGCTTGTAGATGACCCGGCCGGCAAGCATTACATGCGCCGCAAAGGTCAAAAGAAGCATCGCCCCCGCCAAAACCAGCGAGAACGGTTCAATGGTGGCAGCAAGCAGATAACCGGTCAACACCATGGCCGCCAGACCCGCACGGCCCGGCAACACACGCAGATCCTCGGAAAAAATGCCGGTGCGCTGCATGAATTTCATGGCATAAGCCGCTAGGCTGAAAAGATAAAGCAAGGTCAGGGCACCCAGCATAATCTCTCCGATCGCGGCGGGAGCAGCCAGTATATCGGCGGCACGCCGCCACGCCAAACCAAGCCCGAATGCCCCCATGATCGGAGTGAACACCGCAGGCGGCATCCGTTGAAACATCCGGGTCTTCGGCGGCAGGGGCGGAGGTGGCGGAAAATACGGGGCTTTGGCCATCGGGGAATCCTTGAAGCGCAATCCTTGAACACAACTTGGCTCATTTAACCCGAGTGGCCACACAACGAAAGCCCTGCTGTCTTGTCGGATTGCCGCATGTCGCGACGTTGGTCGCGATCCGCCCAGAACTTTCGGGATCAGGCGGTGGTTGCCGCGCGCGCGGTCCGCAGGTTTTCAGCCAGTGCAAGACGCAGAAGCGAGGCCTCGGACCCTACCCCAAGAAATGTCACACCAAGATCAGCGTAATAGCCGAAATTGGCGTGGTCATAATGCAGAATACCCGCCGCTTTACCGGCCGCTTGGATGCGCTCCACCGTATGTGCAATCGCCTCTTTCACGTCCGTGTGGCCGGGATTGCCGCGATGGCCCATGTCAGCCGACAGATCAGCCGGTCCGATAAAGACGCAGTCAACCCCGTCCGTGCCTGCGATTTCATCAATATTTTCAACGGCAAGGCGGGTTTCGGCCTGCACGATCAGACATGTTTCGTCATTCGCGTTTGTCAGATATTCGTCGACCTGCCCAAAACGTGCAACCCGTGCGACCCCCGACCCCATGCCGCGTCGCCCCTCTGGCGCATAGCGTGTGGCTGCCACCAGACTTGCCGCTTGCTCGCCGGTGTCGACCAACGGCACCAGAAGGCTTTGCGCGCCCAGATCCATCACCTGCTTGATCACCCAGTCTTCCCCAATCGGCACCCTCACGATAGGCGAGATGTCGAACTGCCCAAGCACGCGCAATTGCGTTTGAATAAGGACGGGATCATAAGGCGCATGTTCACCGTCGATCAGCGCCCAATCATAACCGGTGCCGCCAACAAGCTCTGTCGCAGACGGACTGCCGAGGTTCAGCCAAAGACCAACCTGCATGTTGCCCGCGCCAAGCGCGCGTTTCAGCTTGTTTTCAGGCGCTTTCATCGCGACCTCCAATTGCTTAACATGTAAACAACCAGAGATTAGTCGACCGGTTGACGCCAATCAAGCAATAGGATGCGCACAGTGGTGCCAATCCCACTGCGTCCACCATTTAATTAAGATAGTCAGATCGTTGCAGCCCGTATTTTGCCATCTTCTCGTTCAGGGTCCGGCGGGGCAGGCACAGCTCGTCCATCACCCCGACGATCGAGCCTTTATGGCGGCGCATCGTGTTGTCGATCAGCATCCGCTCAAACGCTTCAACGTATTCTTTCAACGGCTTGCCCTCGGTCGTCATGACCGGCTGCACCTCGTCATGGTCCGACATCAGAAGCGACGAGATCGTGCCAGTGCCGCGCCGCGACTGCAACACGGCCCGTTCGGCGATGTTGATCAACTGACGGATATTGCCGGGCCATGGCGCTTGCAGAAGCTGGGCGGCTTCCTGGGCGCTGACCGTCGGGGCAGCGCATCCGTATTCGTCGGCGAACTGGTCCGCAAAGCCGGTGAAAAGCATCAGGATATCTTCGCCCCGTTGCCGCAGGGGTGGCAGGGTGATCTTCATCGCCGCCAGACGATAGAACAGATCCGGGCGCAGGCAATCCTCGCAGGTCTTACCCTGTTCTTGCAGATTGCAGATCGCGACAACACGCGTTTCAGCGGGCGTCCCCTGATCGTTCATCCATGTTAAAAGGCGGGCCTGTAGACCCATCGGCAATGCCTCGATGTCTTCGAGAACGAGAGTGCCACCGCGCGCTTCCTCGACCAAGGGCTGCGGGCCGCCGTCTTCCATCGGGCCGAACAGGCGACGGGTCAGATCGTCTTCTTCCTGCCCTGCGCAAGTGGCAACGACAAATTTCTTGCCGGCCTTCGCGCCGACAGCGTGCAGCGCATGGGCCACCAATGTCTTGCCGGTGCCGGTTTCGCCTTCGATCAGCACATGACCGTCCGACTGCCCGATATCCAGAATATCCTCGCGCAAACGCGACATGACCGGCGATGCGCCGATCAGCTTTTTCATGATGGTCGAACCATCGGACAATTCCCGGCGCAGCGCGCGGGCATCCATGGCCAACCGGCGCTTATGCGTGGCCTTCTTGGCCAGGTTGGTCAGTTGATCCGGGTTGAATGGTTTTTCAAGGAAATCGAAGGCCCCCACCCGCATCGCTTCGACCGCCATCGGCACATCACCATGACCGGTGATCATGATCACGGGCAACGAGCTGTCGAGGCTCATCAGTTTTTTCAGGAACCCCATGCCGTCAATGCCGGGCATCTTGATGTCCGAAATGATGACCCCGGGATAATCTTGCCCGATCACCTTCAAGGCGTCCTCGGCAGACGGAAAGGTCTCCGTCTCGAAACCGGACAGGGACAACCATTGGGAGATGGATTGTCTCATGTCCTGTTCGTCGTCGACGATCGCGATTTTCATTGCCTGCGCCATGGCAGCCTCCTGATACATTCTCGGCACTGTCGCCCCTATTCGGCGGCTTCAACGTCCATTTCTTCGTCATCCAGAACCGGCAGTTCAACCTCGAAAACGGCGCCGCCATCCTGGCCGTTGCGTGCCGTCAGACGACCGCCCAGATCGGTCACGATGCCGGACGAAATCGCCAGTCCAAGCCCGACGCCGTCGCCCGGCGCCTTGGTGGTATAGAAAGGCTCGAACAGGTTATCCAGGTCTTCCACTCCGTTTCCGTTATCGCGCACCGTGATCAACACATAATCGCCCCGGCTGACGATGATATCAACCTGCGGCAAATCAACGGTTTTTGTTGCGTCCAGCGCATTGCGCAGCAAATTGATCAACACTTGCTCCAGACGCAAGCGATCTCCCATTACCATAACAGGTTCGCGCGGAATATTGCGCGTGATGCGCACTTCGCGGCTTTTTAGCTGTGGCTCCATCATCGACAGGGCTGTCGAGACACTGTCGCGCACGTCCATCGGCTCGAACGCGTCGCCGCCCTTGCGGGCATAGCTTTTCAGCTGCCGCGTGATGGCGCCCATCCGCTCGATCAGGTCATCAATACGCTGGAAACTGGACAAGGCTTCATCAGGGCGTTTGCGTTGCAGCAAAAGTTTCGCCCCGGCCAGATAGGTCTTCATGGCTGCCAGTGGCTGGTTCAACTCGTGGCTGACGGCCGCTGACATCTCGCCCAAAGCGGCCAGCTTCGAGCTTTGTGCCAGCGTCTGTTCGGCCACTTGCAGGTTTTCCTCGGCGCGTTTGCGTTCGGCGATCTCGCGTTGCAAGGCAAGGTTCAACTGCCGCAAATCCGCCGATTCCTGCGCAAACAGCACCGAACGGAACTGTGCACGGCGGCTGATCAGGTAAAACAACAGCGACAGAAGCATCGCAAAGGCCATGATTTCAAGCGCCAGAACTGCGTTCACCTTCTCGCGCACCGACGCGTAGGACGTGAAAGAAGCGATCCGCCATCCCTGAAAGGGCACCCGGCTCTCATGGCGCATCACCTCTTCGCCCAGAAACAGGACGTCCGATGGTAGACCCGACCAGTCCGCCGCGTCGCGCACGCTGCGCCGGATCGCGTCGGTGGCGGATACGGTGGCCAGCGCTTCGCCTTCCGGTTTGCCGCGCCAGCGGGGTTCCGTGGCCAGGATCACGTTGCCTTCGCTGTCGGTGACAAGCACCGCATCCGAGATGCCCGACCAACTGCTTTCGAACTTGCGCAGGTCCACATTCACGACAATCACCCCGATCACGCCATCGCTGTCTTCGATCTTGCGGGAATAGGAAAACTCATACGACCCGGCCTCGGTCTGCACCGTTGTAAAGACAGTTTCCGAGCTTCTGAGTGCCTCAACAAAATAAGGGTTTGTGCGGTGTTGCGACCCCAGTGCTTCGCGTGTGGTGGCGGCAACGGCGCGCCCGCCACCGTCCAACAGCATCAGCGACGCGGCCTCGATTTCGTCGCGATAGGAAATCAGTCGGGCGGTGCTTTGCGAATAATCGGCGGAATTCAAAGCATTGATCAGCGCCGGATCACGCGACAGCAACAGAGGCACGACCGAGTTGCGCTGCAATTCGCTGAGCAGGTTGCCCGAATACAGCGCCACCCGAAGCTCAGCCCGGTTTCGCGTCGTTTCCGTGTAACGCTCGGTCAGCAGACGGTTTGAAAAGAAGACCACAAAAACAGCAAGCGAAATCAACGCAACAAGCACAAGGCGCGCGCGAAGACTGACCCCCGGACGCGGGGGCGGGACTGGACGTTTCTTAAGATCGACCATGGGTCAAAGATAGGTCCGCAAGACCGGCTTCGCAATCACGCAGCGACGACGCTGTCCACCAACGAGCGGAACATCGCCACGCCATCGGTGCCGCCGTGTTTTTCGTCCACGCAGCGTTCCGGGTGCGGCATCATGCCAAGCACGCGACGGTTCTTGGACATCACCCCGGCTATATCCCCGGTCGAACCGTTGGGGTTGTCGACATAGGTAAACGCAATCCGGTCTTCATCCCGCAACTGTGCCAGCTTTTCATCCGTGACGTTGTAATTGCCATCATGGTGGGCGATCGGAACGGTGATTTCCTGCCCTTTTTCATAGCCCGACAGGAAGTCGCAATTCGTGGTTTCCACTTTCAAACCAATGGGTTTGCAGATGAATTTGAGGTTTCCATTGCGCATCAGTGCACCGGGCAGAATACCAGTTTCGGTCAGCACCTGAAAGCCGTTGCAAATGCCGACGGCATAGCCGCCACGCTCGGTATGTTTGATCAGAGACCGCGTGATGGGTGATTGCGCCGCAATCGCACCGCAACGCAGGTAATCTCCGAAGGAAAACCCACCGGGAATGCCCACTATATCCAGATCACCCGGCAGGTCCGTTTCCTTGTGCCAGATCATCGACACCTTTGCGCCCGCCCGCTCAAACGCCACCGCCAGATCGCGGTCGCAGTTGGAACCCGGAAAAACGATGACGCCCGCCTTCATCACAGCACCTTGATAGCGTAATTTTCGATGACTGTGTTGGCCAGCAGTTTTTCGCACATCTTCCTGACATCCTCTTCCGAGGCGCCATCGGCCAGGTCCAACTCGATCACCTTGCCCTGGCGCACGCTTTCCACGCCCGAAAAGCCCAGATTGCCAAGCGCGTGGCGCACGGCCTCGCCCTGCGGGTCCAGAACGCCGGTTTTCAGCATCACATCAACACGTACTTTCATCGGGGCTAATCCTCAGTTGATCAGGGTCGGTTTGGTGGGGGTGTGGGTCACGTTGGACGGCATGACACCCAGGCGACGCGCCACTTCGGTATAGGCGTCAGCCAGGTTGCCAAGGTCGCGCCGGAACACGTCCTTGTCCAGCTTCTGACCGGTTTCCATGTCCCAAAGGCGGCAACTGTCGGGGCTGATTTCATCGGCCACGATCAAACGCGGAAAATCACCCTCGTAAACGCGGCCCATCTCGATCTTGAAATCGACCAGTTTGATGCCGACGCCATACATGACGCCCGACAGATAATCATTCACGCGCAGCGCCATCGAGACGATCTCGTCCATCTCCTGCTGGCTGGCCCAACCAAACGCGGCGATGTATTCCTCGGGGACCAGCGGATCACCCAAGCTGTCATCTTTATAGGAGAACTCGACGATCGGTCGGGGCAGCGGTGTGCCCTCTTCCAGCCCCAGACGTTTGGCCATGGACCCTGCGGCGACGTTGCGCACGATGATCTCAAGCGGCACGATTTCGACGGCGCGCACAAGCTGTTCGCGCATGTTCAGCCGTTTGATGAAGTGATTGGGAATGCCAAGCTGCGTCAGCCCGGTCATGAAGAACTCGGACAGGCGGTTGTTCAGGACACCCTTGCCGTCGATCACGTCTTTCTTTTCGGCATTGAACGCGGTCGCATCGTCTTTGAAATATTGCACGATTGTGCCCGGCTCGGTGCCCTCATACAGGATCTTTGCCTTGCCTTCATAGAGTTTCTTGCGCCGTGCCATAAGACCTCCGTCGGTCAGTGCGGGATGCAGCCATTGGCGGACCCCCTGCCCGCGCGACTCCCGCTGATGCCCGCCCTATACGTGAAAGCCCGACGCTGGGCAAGAATATCGCCGATATGGTACAATTTCCCGGATTTGAGAGCGCTAGCGGGGTTGCGATAACGGCTTCTCGTTGGCATATCAGTATCGACAAGCGCCATTCGGCCTGCCGAGGGCACAGGACCATGAACAAGGGAACGCCATGACCACCTTTGATGACCGCGAGAACGCCTTCGAAGCCAAATTTGCCCATGATGAAGAGATGATTTTCAAGGCAGAAGCGCGGGCGAACAAAAAGCTGGGCCTGTGGGCCGCCGAGAAAATGGGCAAAACCGGCGATGAAGCCGACGCCTATGCCCGCGAAGTGATCAAGTCAGATTTCGAAGAAGCCGGCCACGAAGATGTGGTGCGCAAGGTCACGGGTGATCTGAGCACGGTCAGCGCCGATGAAGTCCGCGCCAAACGGGCCGAGCTTCTGGCCATCGCCAAAGCCGAGTTGGTCACTGAGGTCTGATCGCCGCTTTCAGACGACAAAAGACCCAAGATTACAGGCGCAGCTTTTCCGGCTGCGCTTTTTTTCACGATGACGGGGTGCGGATCAAAGGATTGCCATCGACCCACTGCGGAAACGACGCAAGATTGATGCCTTTCGCCACGCATTGGGTTTGCGCCTGAACGCAATCCGTGGCAGGTAGCGGCAATACTATTTTTTCTATCTCCGGAGCCCCCGATGACGGACCTGCTGACCCAACTGATGACGGAACGCGATTGGCTGATGGCCGATGGCGCGACCGGAACCACTCTGTTCAACATGGGCCTGACCTCCGGCGATGCGCCCGAGTTGTGGAATGTCGACAAACCCGACAATATTCGCGCGCTTTATAAAGGCGCAGTGGATGCGGGGTCGGACATTTTCCTGACCAACTCGTTTGGTGGCAATGCCTCACGGCTGAAACTGCACGATGCCCAAAGCCGGGTGCGCGAACTGAACCGCGCCGCCGCCGAACTGGGCCGCGAGGTCGCCGACGCCTCGGGCCGCAAGGTGGTCGTGGCCGGGTCCGTTGGCCCGACCGGTGATATCATGGAGCCGATGGGCAGCCTGACCTTCGACAGCGCGGTCGAGATGTTTCATGAACAGGCCGAAGGCCTGAAAGAAGGCGGCGCGGATGTGCTTTGGGTCGAAACCATCTCGGCGCCCGAGGAATACAAGGCCGCCGCCCGTGCCGCCGAACTGGCCGACATGCCATGGTGCGGCACGATGAGCTTCGACACCGCTGGGCGCACCATGATGGGCATCACGTCGGCTGATCTGGCGAAAATGGTGGAAACACTCGGCAAGCCGCCGCTGGCTTTTGGGGCGAACTGCGGTGTCGGCGCGGCAGACTTGCTGCGCACCGTTTTGGGCTTTGCCGCGCAAGGCAGCGAACGACCGATCATCGCCAAGGGCAATGCGGGCATCCCGAAATATGTGGACGGCCATATTCACTATGATGGCACCCCGGAATTGATGGCGGATTATGCAGTTCTGGCCCGCGATTGTGGCGCCACGATCATTGGCGGATGCTGTGGCACAACGCCCGATCACCTGCGCGCCATGCGCGACGCGTTGGAGACCCGCCCGCGAAGCGACAGCCGCCCGACGCTGGAACAGATCGCAGCCGCGCTTGGCGGGTTCTCGTCTGCCTCTGATGGCACTGGCGACGACGCGGGACCGAAACGCGACCGCCGGTCTCGTCGCCGCCGCAGTTAAGCATATCTGGCTAGATCGTCCCGAAAACGAGGGTGCAACCGCCCTCGTTTTCTGTTGGCCATCTGGGTGCATCCTGTCAGAACAGAGACAGTTGATCCCCGGCTTTCGGCGGCACCGAAAACAGATCACAGCGCAGCTTTTGCAAGTCTTTGGACAGATCAAGCCGCCTGCGTGCAATGTCGAACCGACAGCGCAACAGATCAGAAAATGTGCCCTTCCCAACCATCCGAGAACCAAATTCCGAATCATAGTCATCACCGCCGCGCATCTCGCGCATCCGGCCCATCACGCGGGCGGCGCGGTCTGGCACCTGCTCAGTCAGCCAATCCTGAAACAGTTCTGACACCTCACCGGGCAGACGCAGCAGAATATAGCTTGCCGCCCCTGCACCCGCGTCCTTTGCCGCGCTCAGAATCGCTTCAAGTTCGTGGTCTGTCAGGCCGGGCACAACCGGCGCGACCATGACGCGCACAGGAATCCCGGCGGCAGACAAGCGTTCGATCATCTGCAACCGTCTTTTCGGGCTGGGCACCCGTGGTTCCATCTTGCGCGACAGCGCCGCATCCATCGTGGTGACGGAAACGCCCACATGGGTCAGCCCGGCCTGCGCCAGTTCTGCCAGCAAATCAATGTCGCGTTCGATCAGGGTGCCCTTGGTGACGATTGTAACCGGATGGCGAAACCGCGACAGAACCTCCAACACCCCGCGCATGATGCGATACCGCGCCTCAATCGGTTGATAGGGATCGGTATTGGTCCCAATCGCGATCGGGGCCACGTCATAACGCCGGCGTGACAATTCCTGCTCCAGCTGTCTTGGCGCATTTGGGCGGGCGATCAGGTGTGTTTCAAAATCCAGCCCGGCGGAATACCCCAGATAGGCGTGGGTTGGCCGGGCGAAGCAATAGATGCACCCATGTTCGCAGCCGCGATACGGGTTGATCGACCGGTCAAAGCTGATATCGGGCGATGTGTTGCGGGTGATCACACTGCGCGGGTTTTCGATGGCCACATGGGTCTGGATCGTGCGCGGCACCTCTTGCTGCCACCCGTCATCCACACCCACACGCTGATACGGCTCGAACCTGCCGGTGTCGTTGCTGACCGCGCCCCGCCCGCGCCTTGCCTCGGCCCTGATTTTGTTATCGCCGTCTGAAACCATGCCTCATCATAAGAACATATCGGGAACATATGAAGCAGATTCACCATTTCGTCGCGGATTATTCATTTGCCATCAGGTCGGTCAAAGGGCACTCAGTGTCGCAATCGGTCCAGACCAAACGTGCGAAATCGTCGCATGTGGGATTTGAAGACCACGAGTTTTAGCTAGGGAACGGCAGACATGTCCGACCAAGAAGACGATATCATCCTGAGCGAGTTGAACGACGAAGAGCTTGTCCAGCAGATGCATGACGACCTGTATGACGGTCTTGCGGAAGAAATCACCGAAGGCGTCAACATCCTGCTCGAGCGCGGTTGGGAACCCTACAAGGTTCTGACCGAAGCATTGGTGGCAGGCATGACCATTGTCGGGCATGACTTCCGCGATGGCATCCTGTTTGTGCCCGAAGTGCTTCTGGCCGCCAACGCGATGAAGGCTGGCATGGCCATTCTGAAACCTCTTTTGATCGCCACCGGCGCGCCGCGCATGGGCAAGATGGTCATCGGCACCGTGAAGGGCGACATCCACGACATCGGCAAGAACCTTGTGTCGATGATGATGGAAGGCGCTGGCTTCGAGGTTGTCGATCTGGGCATCAACAATGCGGTCGAAAGCTATCTTGAGGCGCTGGAAGCCGAACAGGCAGACATCCTTGGCATGTCGGCCCTGCTGACCACCACGATGCCTTATATGAAGGTCGTGATCGACACGATGATCGAAAAAGGCATTCGCGACGACTATACCATTCTGGTCGGTGGTGCGCCCCTGAACGAGGAATTCGGCAAGGCGATTGGTGCGGACAGCTATTGCCGTGATGCCGCAGTCGCGGTCGAGACGGCCAAAGACTATATGCTGCGCAAACATAACCAGCTTGCTGCGGGCTGACCTTGTCCGATAAATTCTAACAAGGCCCTGCCCCAACGGCGGGGCCTTTTCATTTGCCACACCAGCCCCCAGATATGAGAGCATGAGTAAAACACGGTTCTTTTTCCTGATCGCCTTGGTGATCCTGTCTGGCGGGTTGACGATCTTGGTCGGCAGCCTGGCGGTGACATCCGGCAAACTGGATGGGCAGGTGGCCATGGCAGTGTTGCCGCTGGTCATGCTGGCCTCGATCGGGATCCGTGCCTTGTCGGGACGGAACGGATCATGAAGCCAAGCGACGAAGAACTCACCCGCAACGGGTTGGCGCCCACGGATGCCTCGGCCAAGGTCCTGATCCTGGCCTGCGGTGCGCTGGCGAACGAAATTCTGGCCCTGATCCGCCTGAACGGCTGGGATCATATGAGCCTGACCTGCCTGCCCGCGATCCTGCACAACACGCCGGATAAAATCCCTGGCGCTGTGCGCGCCGCGGTCGAAAAACACGGCGCTGATTTCGACCAGATCTTTCTGGCCTATGCCGATTGCGGCACCGGCGGCGAATTGGCCACCCTGTGTGACGAAATGGGGATCGAGATGATCCGGGGGCCGCATTGCTATAGCTTCTTTGAAGGCAATGATGCTTTTGCGGCCCGCGCCGAGGATGAAATCGACGTGTTTTACCTGACCGATTTTCTGGCGCGCGGGTTTGAGAGTTTCGTGATCAAACCGCTGGGTCTGGACCGCCACCCGGAACTGCGGGACATGTATTTTGGGCATTACACGCGGCTGATTTATCTGGCGCAAACCGACAATCCCGATCTTGACCGTATGGCCGAAGCGGCAGCGGAACGGATTGGCTTGAAATATGAACGAAAGTTCACCGGATTTGGCGATCTGGCCGCGGCCCTGAAGCCCCTGGCGTGATCAGACCGCGTCGGCGGCTTGCATCCGAATACGCTCGACCATCGCGCGCAGACCGTTTGAACGCTGCGATGACAGGTGTTCGTTCAGGCCCAACCGCGCAAGTTCGGCAGGCGCGTCGACCTTGCCGACCTCGGTCACGGGCAAACCATTGTAAAGCGCTGCCAGAACCGCGATCAGGCCCTTTACGATCATCGCATCGCTGTCGCCGTGGAAACGGTAAATGCCGCCATCAATTTCAGGATGCAACCAGACCTGACTGGCGCAACCTTCGACCTTGGTGGACGGTGCTTTCAGCGCGTCCTCCATCGGCGGCAGTGCTTTTCCCATGTCGATGACCATCGCATAGCGGTCTTCCCACTCGTCCAGAAACGCAAAATCCTCGACAATTTCTTCAAAGGCGGGGCTGGCCATAGGGTTGGTCCTTCTTCTTCGTTGTCCATCAGTTAGGGCGATCTGCGTCAAAGGTCCAGACCCCCACAGGGTTCGCAGTGTTCTCTTTTCAAAACCCTGCACATGGGCTAACCCTTTGGACAGAAGAAGAGGAGCGACCATGACCCTGCGCCGTTTTGCCCTGCCCGCCGTGACGACCAGCCTTGTTCTGGGGCTGACCGCCTGTGGCAGCACATCGAACCTGAACCCTGTCAACTGGTTCCGGTCGGATGGCGTCAAGGCTGTGGCCGTCATCCCGGAAGGCGGGTTCCTTGAGGATCAGGAGTATCGCGGTTTGGTGACTGACGTGGTGGAACTGCAAGTGCTGCGCAGCACCGGCGGCGCCATCATTCAGGCCAAAGGTCTGCCCCCCCGACTTGGCTATTGGGATGCAGAATTGGTGCCGGAGAATTTCGAGCGTCCGGTCGATGGCGTCCTGACCTATATGTTCCGCATCAGCGAGCCGCCATATCGCACGAATACCGGACGCCCCAAACAGCGCGAAGTGCTGGTCGGACAGTTTGTGTCCAATACCAAGCTGCAAGGGGTCCGCATGATCCGTGTGGTCGGTGAACGCAACAGCCGGTCTTCCAGCCGCTAGGCCAGAATGACAGGGTGACGAGGTCGCTCAGACCTCGAACACCTCGACCCGTTGACCTTTGGCGGCCAGCGCCAGCTTGCCCTCGCACAGGCGCAGCGCGTCGTTGCCAAACACGTCTGCCCGCCAGCCGCGCAGCGCTTGGACATCGCGTCTACCGGCCGCCAGTGCATCCAGATCAGCCGCCGACGCGATAAGTTTCTGCGCCACTTTTTCCTGCTCGCAACGCGCTTTCAGCAGCACGCGCAATAAGTCGGCCAACGCCGGGTTCACTTGCAGCTTGTCGCGGGCCTTGTCGGACGCTTTCGGCAAATCTTCCTGCGCCATTTCAAGCCCAGCGGTGACTGCCTGCAATATCCCCTCGGCAATCTCGCCCTTGCGGGCTTCGCGCAAAAGCAAACGTGACCGCCCCAGATCCTGCATGTTGCGCGGCTTGGTCGAGGCCAGTTCAAGCAACGCATCATCCTTCATCACTCGATTACGGGGGACGTTGCGGGACTGGGCATAAGCCTCGCGAAAGCGGGCAAGTTCCTTGGCAATACCCAGAAAGCGTGAAGAATTGGTGCGGGTTTTCAGGCGCATCCACGCCTCTTCCGGGTGGATCGTATAGGTCGCGGGGTCTGTCAATATGGCCAATTCCTCTTCGACCCACGGCCCGCGCCCGCTTTTCTTCAGCTCTGCGGCCAGGTATTCGTAAATCTGGCGCAGGTGCGTGACATCCCCGATGGCATAGTTCTTCTGTGCATCTGTCAGAGGGCGGCGGGACCAGTCGGTGAAGCGGCTGGATTTGTCCATTGGCGCGCGCGCGATCTTGCGCACCAATGTTTCATACCCCGCCTGATCGCCGAAGCCGCAGACCATTGCGGCCACCTGCGTGTCAAACAGCGGTTTGGGAAACACGCCCGCCTCGACAAAGAAAATCTCAAGATCCTGCCGGGCAGCATGAAACACCTTCACCACATTTTCGTCGCGGAAGAGGTCGTAGAGCGGTTCGAGCGACAACCCCTCGACCAGCGGATCCACCAGCACGGCATCTTCGTCCGCATCGCCGGGAACTGCCAGTTGCACAAGACAAAGCTTCGAATAATAGGTGCGTTCGCGCAGAAATTCCGTATCGACCGTGACGTAAGCGTGTTTGGCGGCGCGGATGCAGAACTCGGCCAGCGCCTCGGTCGTTGTAATCGTAATCATACAGAGTCTTTCTGCTCGTTTCCGTGTGCCGTCCGGCATTTTGACGGGTTTACGGTGAAACCGTGAAAAAGGGAAGCCTTGGGCGACAAGGGCGCATCAGGGCAGGATGATCGGCGTGCGGTCGTCACATGCGAAGCGGCGCAGGACGGCTGGATAAAGCAGGTGTTCCTGCACCAGAACCCGAGCGGCCAACGTATCAGCAGTGTCATCGGGTTCGATGGGGACGCGGGCTTGCCCAAGGATCGGTCCGCCATCCAGTTCTGCCGTCACTTCATGCACCGAACAACCCGCTTCGGTATCGCCTGCGCCAATCGCGCGCTGATGGGTGTGAAGCCCCCTGTATTTGGGCAAAAGCGAGGGGTGGATGTTCAGACAGCGCCCGGACCATTTGTCGGTAAAACCCGCAGTCAGAATACGCATGAACCCGGCCAGACAGATGATGTCCGGGTGCGCCTGTTCCAAGACATTGTTCAGCGCGGTTTCGAAACCTTCGCGGTCGCCCTTGAAGTTTCGGTGGTCCACCACGGCGGTTGGAATGCCAAGCGCACGCGCTTTTTCAAGCCCGCCAGCTTCAACCACGTTCGACAAAACCAGACAGGGACGCGCCGGGTGATCGCCGGTCATCGAATTCGCCAATGTGACCATATTTGATCCACTGCCGGAAATCAGAATTGCGACCCGCTTATGCGCCCCGTCTTTCATGGTCACAGAAGCGACCCAATATAGCTGACACCCGTGCCCGACCGGATGCGGCCCAATTGGGTGACACGCTCGCCCGCGTTTGTCAGCCGCTCGGTCACGGCGGCGGCCTGTGTTGCGTCAACGACCAGCACCATGCCCTGCCCCGAATTGAAGGTCTTGAGCAGTTCTGCCTGATCCATCCCGCCGGTTGCCGCCAGCCATTTGAAGACGGGCGGCAAGTCCCATGTATCCAGATCGACCAGCGCGCCCAGCCCATCGGGTAGAATGCGCGGCAGGTTTTCAGTCAAGCCGCCGCCGGTGATGTGGGCCAGCGCATGAACGCCCCCTGCCCGCACGGCCTCCAACGCCTGACGCACGTAAAGGCGCGTGGGGGCCAGCAAGGCCTCGCCCAGCGTGACCGAGCTGTCCCACGGGCAGTCCGCCTCCCAACCAAGGCCCGAGACCTCGACCAGCTTGCGCACCAGCGAATAACCGTTCGAATGCACCCCATCCGACGCCAAGCCCAGCAACACGTCACCTTCCTTGACGCCTTTCGGTAAGTCCTCACCGCGCTCCATCGCACCGACCGAAAAGCCGGCCAAATCAAAATCGCCATCTTCATACATGCCGGGCATTTCAGCGGTTTCGCCCCCGATCAGGGCACAACCGGACAACTCGCACCCCTTGGCGATGCCTTCGATGATCCGCGCGGCCTTGTCGGTTTCCAGACGTCCTGTCGCAAAGTAATCAAGGAAGAACAGCGGCTCAGCGCCCTGACACACAAGGTCATTCACGCACATGGCGACCAGATCAATCCCGATCGTGTCCACATTGCCGGTGTCAATCGCGATGCGCAGCTTGGTGCCTACCCCGTCGGTGGCGGACACCAGAACCGGGTCTGTGAACCCAGCGCCCTTCAGGTCAAACAGCGCGCCAAATCCGCCCAGCCCGGCCATGACGCCCGGACGATTGGTGCGTTTGGCAGCCGGTTTGATCCGTTCGACCAGCGCGTTGCCCGCGTCAATATCCACGCCTGCGTCCGCGTATGTAATACCTTTGGATGCGTCGCTCATCTGGTCCCCCGATTGACCTGCATAAAAACTGCGCTTGCGATAGCTCAAGGGGGGCAAAGAGTCCACGCCTCGCTTGACGCCGCGCACCAGTTTGCTAGCAAGGGCGCACGATGAGAATACAGTGGGCCTGTAGCTCAACGGTTAGAGCAGAGCGCTCATAACGCTTTGGTTGGGGGTTCAAATCCCTCCGGGCCTACCACAACACCGGATCGATGCGATTGCGCATGAAAGGATTTCTTCATGCCCCAGCCAAAGAGCAATGATTGTTCGATCAACACCGCTCTCTGGCAGTTGCATTGCAGCCGTATGGCGCAGCACATGGGGTGTGACGCGCTTCAATCTGAATGTTGAACGGTAGTGTCCAGAGTCTTTCAAACTTTTGGCTCATGCGAAGACGACTCCTTGAGTTTGATCCGCGAATAGCAGTGTCATGTTCATGTACTTTCGGGTTGCCCATTATGTTCCGGCGATATGGCGCAGGCGGGCGGCGGCCAAGTTTAGGCAGAGGCCTTCCTGGTATTTGGTGACGTAGTTGAGTGCCTCGCCCAAAGGTGCGTTGGTGAAGCGTGGGCACGGTGGGCTGTCCGCCAGACTTCAAACGCCGCGATCAATGGGGCTGATCGGTCTTGCCGTGCGACCAGACGTTCCTCGGCGGTCAGACCCCGGATATCCATCATCTGTCACATCGCGATTGTAGAACGTCGCGCAGTTCTGGCCGATGGGTGGCGTATTGCTGTCTGCAAACGATGCCAATACTGTTGCGTGGATCGAATGCACATGCATCGCGCAACGTGCTTGTAAGCACAATCGATGGATCGCCCCATGCAGTCCCCACGCGGTTGGGCCGGGCGCGTGCGGACGGTGCTACGCTGTTGGGTCTCCAGCATCCAGAAGAGGAAGGTCAGAGGCACGGATGCACGCGACATGCACCGGTTGGGGGTCATCTGAAATTGGGTGCTCGCAGTGTTCACGGCCAGACTGAAGTGATTTGCCACGCCTCCGTGCATGTTCAAACGCTCAGTCCAACGAAATGCCGCCGCCACGTCCACGCGCTGTTGCCAGCGCTCGATATCTGGAACGGGTTTGGGGTGCCCACGGGCCATGCTTCAGTTCACTTCTTGGTCCTTGTTGCAGGTCATCGGACAGAACGGGACTTGTCGTGCCTGTTTGCAACATCTGAAGACGGCTATCGCGGCAAGACGAACTCCACCTTCAACCCCCCCAGATCAGCGCTGTCACCCAATCGAAGGTGGCCGCCGTGACCCCGTGCAATGTCACTGGCGATGGCCAACCCCAATCCGACGCCCGACCCTTTGTCCTGATTGCGCGCCTTGTCCAGGCGGGCAAAGGGTTTCAGGGCTTCCTCGCGCGCTTGGGGCGGAATACCTGGCCCGTCATCTTCGATCACGAACCGCAAATCGCCGCGCCCGGTGACAAGTGACAACCGCACCTGCGACCCGTAGCGTGTGGCGTTGCCCAGCAGGTTTTCCAACGCCCGCTCAAGCGCAGCGCGACGTACGGGATAGGTTCCGGGATCGGCCAACTCGCCCAACACGACATTCTGTCCTGCGCGCGCCGCGTTGTCGGCCAGATGCCGGGTCAGCGCCGCCAGATCAACCGGTTCCGGATCATCCTCCAGCGCATCGGAGCGCGCGAAGCTCAGGAATCGGTCAACCAGACGTTCCATGTCTTCGACATCCCGCTCCAGATCCTCGCGGCTTTCATCGTCGATCATTGCCAGCCCAAGTCGCAGCCGGGTCAGAGGGGTGCGCAGATCGTGGCTGACGCCAGACAGCATCAGCGTGCGCTGTTCGATCTGTCGCTCGATGCGCGACCGCATATCCAGAAACGCCTTACCCGCCGATCGCACCTCGGTTGCGCCTGCCAGCTTATAGGGCACCACCTGGCCCTTGCCGAACGCCTCGGCGACCTTGGCCAGTTGACGGATCGGGCGCAGCTGGTTGCGCAGGAAAAGATAGGCAATCAGCGTCATCAGAATGCCGGTCGCCACCATCAACACCAACAACTGGTGCGGGTTCGACGCCGACACCCGGTCGCGCGAAAACCCGACCCGCATCGGCCCATGATCGGTGATGACGCCGACAATCACCCCAGCATGTTCGGATGCCAAATCCACGCCCGTCAGGTCCGGCACGCCTGCATGCAGCGTCTTTGCCACCCAAGGCCCGGTGAAGTCTGTCAGCCGGATTGTCGTATCCACCGGCGCGCCGGGAAGCTCGATCCACATCGCCAGCGGGTCAATCACCCTCTCGACACTCTGACGCGCCGCTTTTGGCGTAGTGGCCCGGTTTACTTCGGTCAAAAGATAATCCAGCTCCAGCACCAGCGCCGATGTCATTTGCACCGTGATCCGATTGAAATGCCGCTGAATGAAGACCACGGACACCACCAGTTGCAATGTCACAATTGGCACGATCAGGATCAGCGCTGCCCGCCCATACAGTCCGCGCGGCATGAATTGCTTCAGCCAGCCGAAATCGAGAAATCTGTTCTTGGGCAATTGAACCATAGCCAGACCCTATGACGCAGCGACCTGCTTGCCAAGCAACCACCGCGCGGCATTACTTTCGGTGAGGATTCGCGAGATACGGAGGCCCCCTTGGCAAACAGGATCGACGCGTCAGACCGTCCGCCCGCAGGTGTGATGATCCCACTGGACCCCGGCATCCGGCGCATCATCGCGCCGAACCCGTCGCCGATGACCTATTGGGGCACCAACAGCTTTGTGCTGGGCGAAGGCGATGTCGCGGTGATAGATCCCGGCCCCGCCGACCCTGAACATATGGAGGCGCTGCTCTCCAGCCTCCAGCGTGGCGAACGGATCACGCAGATACTCGTGACCCATGCGCATCTGGACCATTCGCCCTTGGCACGCCCCCTGTCCGAGGCCACCGGCGCCCCCGTCATCGCGTTTGGAGATGCACAAGCGGGGCGAAGCGCGGTCATGCAAGACCTCGTCGCACGCGGCCTGACCTCGGGCGGAGAAGGTGTTGACGCAACGTTCAAACCCGACATCACTGTGGAAGATGGCGAGCTGTTCCAAGCAGGCGGGATGGAAATCGAAGCCATCTGGACCCCCGGCCACTTTGCCAATCACCTGAGCTTTGCATGGCAAGATGCTGTTTTTACAGGGGATCACGTAATGGGTTGGGCCAGCTCTCTGGTTTCACCCCCAGATGGCGACCTGACGGCCTTCATGGCATCCTGCACCAAACTCGCCGCGCGGGATGACCGCATCCTCTACCCGGCACATGGCGCGGTCATCACCGACCCCGCCGCGCGCCTGGCCTGGCTGATCGCGCACAGACAATCGCGTGAAACGGAAATCCTGGCCGCCCTGTCTGACGGACGACCGGCGACAGTCGCCACACTGACCCGCGCGATCTATGTGGAGACCCCCCCGGCCCTGATCCCAGCCGCTGAGCGCAACGTTTTCGCCCACCTGATAGACCTTGCGACCCGCGAAATCGTCGAGGCAGAACCCCGCCTTGAAGCCAACGCGGTATTTCGGCGAATTGGCTGAAAAAAACACTAATCCCTCTTGCGGCCCTGAATCGCACTTGCTATATCGCCCCTCGTGTTCCGGCGTAGCTCAGCGGTAGAGCAGTTGACTGTTAATCAATTGGTCGTAGGTTCGATCCCTACCGCCGGAGCCAATTAAACCAATAAAAGCAGCTACTTACCGAGACCGCCAATGGCGGTCTTTGTAGTTCATGAATGCTGCGTAAGTTGGGCGTAAGACCTCCCGATAGGTCCGCAACTGCGTAAGCTCCTGATTCATCATGCAAACAAAAAGCGACCCGCTGCACATGCACCCGGGCCGCTCTACAGGTCACGGGGAAAGGAGTTACCCCGCCCTGACTGCGGTTGTTGCGCTTAACGAGGAACTGAACCGCTATGCCTCGGGCGGCTGGCGAGACCGCTCCCCGTGCGCCACTCCAGCCACGGGGGTTATGGGTTTTCACCGCCGCCTGTCAGGCGGCTTTTTGCAGTTCTCGCACATGCGGACTCCTATTACGTCTTCACTCCAGAAGGGACTGGCGCAACTCATGCAGACACGCCAGCCGACTCGACGGACGATGCGCGGCGGGTCGTGGTCATGGTCGAGCACGGGTTCCCGCCGTTTGCCGCCGTCCCACTTCCAAGGTGTCGGTTCTTCAAGCCGCTCCCCCATCAGCACCACCTTGGCGCGCTGCTTACGCTCGCGCTTGCCGGTGCTACCCCCTTGGCTCGGTGCGGCCTGCGGCTGTAGCGGCGGCTTTTCGGGGGCTACGGGCTGCTTTGCCTGCCATGCCACCAGCCATGTTGGTGCCTCATCCGTCACCGTCCCGCCTGCCAAGTTCCGTCTCGTTCCCACTTGGCCAGACAATCGATGGGGAAGTCCTTCGCCAGCACCCCGTCAGCCATCTCATCAAGGCACTTCGCCTCGAAGGTCGCGAACGAACCGAACAGGCGGACGAATGGCGAGGGTCGCGGCAGTCGAGCCTCTTCCAGACGCCGAACCCGGCCAAGGAGACCCCGGACGCTCACGCCTCGCCCCGCAGCACTTTCAGCGCCGCGCCCAACTCCAAGGCGCGGGCGAAGTTCGCGTCACTGCGGGCTTGCCGATCTTCCGCTTCCTCCGCGCTCCGCTCCCGCATCGCCGTCAGGTCGTCCGCCTTCACCGAATAGTCGGGGTCGCGGATGGTGCTTTCGTTGCGGAAGTATCGCCCCGCATGGAAGGTGAGGTTGCGGTAGTCATCGTGGTCATAGCTCCGCACCCGTCGCGGCGGTGGATCGTCCCACGAGCGGCCACTAAACGGCAGTTCTGCGGGGTCGCGTCTCATCGCACCTCCAACTTCGCTAGGAGCGCGTCGACCTCGGGCCAGAAGTCGCGGTTCGCCTCGTCGTTGCGCAAGCCGGTCAAGACAGCGAGGGCACGACTGACCACGGCAGCGGCATCGGCAGGGTCGGCCCCGTCCAAGCGCTCGGTCAGCGCCTTGTCGAACAGTGCGACGAACTCGGCGCCGCTGTAGGTCATCAGGTAGGGCGTGCCGACCTCGGGCGGGTTGCGTAGCAGGGTGTCAACGGCCTCGCGATAAAGCTCGCTGGTGGTCACGCAGACCATTCGCCCGTTGAGCGTCACCATGCAGAACGCGGCCTCGTCGCGCAGCGGGCCGATGGCAGCATATCGCCCGTCACCTGTGGAAACGATCTCCATCAGTTCACCGCCTTCGCTTCGAGTTGAATAATGCGTTGCTCCAATTCCTCGGTGGCTCGCACCGAGGACAGGGTGCCAATGGCGGAGACGATTTGCTGCGCCACCTCCGGGCTGACCTTCCCTGTGGCTACCGCATCCAGCACCTTCTCGACCTGGGCGCTAATCGGCAACGAGGGGTCGAAGTCGAACTTGACCCGTCCGCTGTCGGCACGGAGCGGGGCGACGACCCGCGAAAGGACGAGCTGGGCGGCAGCGCTGTCACCGTCCCTCGCCTTGGCGATCATCACGTCCAAAATCTCGCCCGCGCTGTCTTGAAGCATCTTGGCGATCTTGGTGCGCGCGGTGCCAAACTCAGCCTTCCGACCTGAGGGGTTGGGACTCGCCATCCCTTTGTGCCAGTTCGGGTTGCCCATCTTCGGCTTGGCGGGAACATGGTTCTTCAACCAGTCCGGTTGCTCCGCATCGGTCTTCTGGTCACTTTGTTGGCTCATGGATCAATGTGCCTCTCTGACGGTTCACGCGTGTTTCTTGTAGACAGCGGCGCTGGCATTGCGCGCGGCGCGAACCTCGCGGGGCGTGACCTTTCCGACGATGCGGGAGACGCCCGCTTTGTCCTGCTTGATGATCGGCACGGTGCCGACCGCGCGTTCCATCTCACGAAGGATCAGCCCACCCCGGTTCTCGAGGTGCGTCCGGGCGGCCGTGAGCGCCTTCAGCCGCTTGCTGGCCTCCGGTTTCCGCTGCTCGTTGTAGGCGCGGAGGAAGACGGCGTGCAGCTCGCGCGTCAAGCCCGAGAGCATGGGCGGTGCGCCCAGCACCGCGGACAAAACTTCGTCGTCCTTCTCCGCCAGCGCCTGCTCCATCAGCTTCACGCGGTCCTTGCTTGCCTTCATGTGCGCCCGCACCTCGCCGCTGACCGCCTTGCTTGCCTGCTCCTTCACGGACGCGGACAGGTCGCTTTCCAGCGACTTGATGGTCGTGGTGAACCGGGCAATGGTGCTGTCGAACCGCTGCGTCACAGCGGCCAGCTTGCCCGCCGCATGGTCGTCGGTGCGGAGCAATGCAGCTTCCGGGGTCAGCGTCGGGTCGGCAAACGCCGCCGCGCGCACCTCGTGGATGCTGGTAAGGTAGGAATACGCGCCCTCAAACGCCTCGACCGCCGGGGCGATGAAAGGCGCGGTGTCGGCGTCCACGCCATCCAGCTTCATCACGGTTTCGGGGTGAAGGTCGATGGAGACGCGGGTGTCAATCTCGGTTGCCATTTTGTCCTCGGATAGAGAGTGAAACTTATGCTTGCAGTTTCAGGGTAGGACTTTCGCAAATAGGTCCGCTAGGATTTTGTTTTGCGATCAATTAGTTGCATCAAGTCTGCGCCGCACAGACGGGCTGACCGCACATCAAGCGTTCGTCCTTGCGCGGTCGTTCTGAACTATCGTATGGGTTGTGTAGGGGCTTTGGACAAAAGGTGAACGAAATGGATATGGTGCAAGAGCTGCTGGCAGAGATTGACGAGGGCAACACGCTGCTGGCGACCTTTGAGGATGGCGAATACGCGGTATGGGTGGACTATGGCCACAAGACCAGCACAGCGCCCTACGAGGGCGTGACGCAGGATGAGCTTGACGCTGTGGTTAAGCAGTTCCCCGACAAGGTGACGATCCGCCACCTAGCGGGCTGACAGGTCCAGCAATTCGCGCAAAGGCGGGCCATTGGTCCGCCTTTTTGCTGGCCGGGGGCAGTTTGCCGTTGCGCTGCCCCCGAGACGTGTCGTGCTTAGGGGGTCGTTCAGAACATAGGGGGAACCGATGAACGACATGACAATGACCACACGGCAGGCCCGCCGCGTCCGTCCTGCCGGACCGAAACCGCTGCCGCTCTACCTGCGCACCGAGTGGCGCAGCGACATGCCAGCACCGGCCCCGGTGGATGGTGCTGCGCTGCTGGCGCAGGCACGGGCCGGGCGCATACGCGCGCTGGCCGCGTGCAAGCCCGCCCGCAGGTTGGCGGCGCTCAAGCCAGTGGAGGCGGTATGGGCAAGCCCGAGCTTCCGGGCGCGGATCGAGGCCATACAGGCGCGGCGCGCACTAGCAGCGTAGCGCGGCTGTCCTGGCGCTGTAGCAAGGGGGGCGGGGCAACTCGCCCCCTTTGCATTGGCGGGGTGTTGGTGCCACTGTAGCGGCGGCTCTGTGTGCGCACTACATCGTGTTATTAGGCATGGAAAATTGCGCACATATGGACTACTTATTGATCGATGTGCAATTTCGGACCTTTCGATGACAGAAGACGCATTGGTGACAACGGACCGCAAGCCGGTGGGCTGGTATGAAGAGGTAATACCTGTCCGCGGCTGTCGGCTCTCGTTGGAGAACATTAAGGACGTCTATCGCGACCTTCACGCCATCAACAGGAAGTTTGGCGAGCAGGTAATTTCGACATTACCGCGCGAACCGGACTTGACCGATGAGCAGTGGGAGGCGCGGAAGGCTTTTCTCCTTGATGATGCGTTTTGCCTCACCATCACTGTGAACGGCTTGCGGGATCAGCAGCTATATGGCGAATCCGCAGCGGTCTTTGACGACCCGAACCTTCCGAAGCCCATTAAGTCCATCTTCTTCACCAACGCCACCGCCTTCAAACGACACGCCAGCGGCAACGAGCCAGTAAACCGTATCTCGGTCTTTTTGGACTTCGGCAAACCGGAGGTGTTTGACCCGAACCCGCTGGTATCAGCAGCCACAGCCAACGAGGGCAACGTAACGGTCATTGCGCAGGACATTACCTTCTTCAACGCGGTTCAGAAGGCCGTTGAGAAGAAGGTGACTACGCACAAAACTTGGTATGGCGCGATTCACCGGAACTTCGCGTATGACATTGGCATGTGGCTCATCGCGCTGCCGGTGTCGCTCTACTTCTCTGCCTACTACATGGATCAGCTAATACCGATTGGCGGGAAGTTTGAGCTGTTTCGCTGGCCGCTGTTCATCTACTTTGTGGGCCTCTCGCTAATCCTCTACCGGGCACTGACGGCCTACGCGAAGTGGGCTTTTCCCGTGAACGTTCTCGAGGAGAATAAGGATCGCGCGCTAAAGCACCGCCTCGCCTTGGGCGGGTTTGCGTCATGGCTGTTCTACAAGGTCGCCAGCACGGTCTATGGCATCATTGTGGGGTAGTTCTTACGCACGCCGTGCCGCTCGGTATAACCACATACCAGACCCATGCAGTTCCCGCCGCTTCCGCCAGATGCGCCCTTGAGTGTTGGTAAAGCGTAAGGCGGGCTGGCCCCGGCGTAAGGCACCAATACCCGCATAGGGGGCCTTTCTCACGGCGAGGACAGCTTAAAGCCGGGAATCGTAGCCTATCGTAGCCGCGAGAAATCGGGCTTTTGCCCCAATTGTAGCCACATGATACCTAATAAAAACAGCCACTTGCCGGAATCGTAGCCATTGTAGCCGTAGCCGCAGGGGCGTTTGCGAAAATGGTAGCGATTGTAGCGTAGCCCCCAAACACACTTAATCGGATGTATTTTTAGTAAGAGCTAATTGCGCTACCGAGGTAAACAGACGTTTAATCGCGGCTGCGTGGCGAGATGCGGGAAAGTGGCTACAGTGGCTACGTTTCCCGAAAGCGGCCCGTAACCCCTTGGCGCATATAGAAATGCACCGTAGCCAGCAAACGGCTACGGTGCGGCTACAGTTGCTACGGTTGGCGGGCCTTTGCGCTGCCCGTGGTCATGCCCATTCCTTCATCACCTGCGGCGCGACCATAATGAAGCGCTTTTTGCTGCCGATGGCTTGGATAACCCGGATGCGTCCATGGTCCTCCAACAGCTCCACCGCCGCGTCCAGTTTGGCGCGAACCCTCAGCGGACCCGGACCCTTCTGCTGAACCGTGCGGACGGTGATGCCGGAATCCACCAAGCTCTTGTCCATCCGCAATTGCTGCGTCAGGTATTCTTCCAACTTCTCCGCGTTCCGCACCTCCTCGGTCATTTCAGCCACCTGTCCAAAGCGCACCGCCTCGTCCAGATACCAGCGCATCAGGGCGCAGGCATCGACCATTGCTTCCTCGGTGATTGCCGGTTCAGGGGCACCGCTGAAGGTGTGGTAACAGCAGGCCAGCCGCGCCGCGTTCTCCGCCGCCTTGCTCGCCACGTCTGGAATCCGCGCGTATTCCTCGTCACCGCCCATCCGTTCCTCCACCTCGTCGTGAAAGAACATCCATGTCCGGTGCGCCCTCTCATCGAGGGAGATGTATTGCGTCACCAGTCGGTCAAACTCGTCAAACACCGCTGGCGCGGCAAGGAGTGCGGTGACGCGGGCGTGGAAGGCACGGAGGGCGGGCATGTCGCTTGGCGGGTCGCTGTAGAACCGCGTGCCGCGTGTGGAGGTGGGCTGGCTGAACAGGAACCGGGCGAAATACCCGATGCCCCGCGCGAGGCCCCCGGCGCGCTGGACAAAGTGATCCAGAACGGCGGGTTGGACTTGCAGACCCATCGTGGCGCACAAGCGTTCAACGTGAATGCTGTCGCGCCCAATCCGGTCCTGGCTGATTGGTCCGCCATCCCACATCACGTTCACCTGCGCCAAGTTGCCCTGCACGCTCTCAGCTTTCATGCTGTGGGAACCGAAGATCACTCCGGCCTCAGACGTGATGACAGCGGCGATGGGATAGCTCTGCAATGCCCTGCTCAGTGCCTCCGGGGTATCGTCGCCCCGGAGCATCCGGGCCACCCGAGGCTCGGTGGGCTTGTCCAGCGGGTTCTTCCCCGCCGCCTCCCAAGCCTCAAGCGCCGCCTCGAAAAGCACCTTCTCGTCACGAGCCTCGCGCATCTGCTGGGCTTCCCATTCCCGCAGCGGTTCCATGAACAGCTTGTCGATCAGGGTTTTGCGCTCACCCGACTCTGCGACGGTGAGCAGGTAGAGCGAAGCTGGACCGCGAAGCACGGCGTCACGCTGGACCCCGAAGCGCGTTTGCACGGCGGCTGACACCACCGACAAGGCGCAGGCCGCAACCATCGCCATAGGCGCTTGCGCGTATGCCTGCACCTCGCGCACGGCGTCCGCAATGACGGGCGGCAAGCGGTGAACCGGGTATTCCTCCGGTTGCACCCCCTTCCACAGAGGCCGGGGGTTCCAGCCAATGCCGTTCTTCATAAAGTCGTTCATCGCCTCAGGGGTCAACTTAACCATGTCGCACCCCCGGCATATCCATGTGCATGGCGTCGTTGCCGATACCGGCGTTATTTCCCATACTCATTGCATGAGCTCCTTATCCTGCTCGGTGGGGTTCATTGTCCACTGTCTTTTCAGCGGTCGGGTGCCCCCAGCATCCGGCCGCTTTTCATGGTGGTTCTTACGCATGTCTTTTCGCGTGGCGGGCGCACGCAAACGCGCCCGCAGTTTGAGTCCGTTAGGGTTGCTGAACATTGTATGCACCCTCAGACGGTCGGCCGAAGCCACGGCGGGGTGACATGCGAGGTGCGCGCGGGGATGCTGGTGCGCGCACGGCTCTGCGAATGGCGCGCCACGGCGCTGTATTCAGCGGTCGAGGCGAATGTGCGCTCCGTCAGCCATGCGTCAATGTCACCGCGACGGTAACGCACAGCGGCATTCTTGCCGTCTCCGAGCTTGATGAACTTGGGTCCGCGTTTAAGGTGACGGTTGAGCTTCATGGTGCTCTCCGCGTAGCCGCAGAGGGGCGCAGCTTCCGCCGTCGTCAGCATATCGTCGGGGTGAGAAGCGGACGCAGGTTTTTCACCGCCGTTGGGTTTTGAGTGGGACATTTCTGTATCTCCCGCGAATGTCGATCCGCGGAGAACCCAGAGCGGTGGTGGGGTGCCCAGCTCCCAATTCGGGAGCCTGTTGAGTGGACAACCCGCACCATATTGATTAGCGCGGGCCGTTAATTTTAGTTAGCACGCTTTCGCGCGGCAATGTTGGATAATTTACTCGGCGGCGTGCCTCGCAATATCGCGGTCCTCAACCAACTTGCAAATGGCCTGATATGCCGCGTTCAAGCAACGCGTCAGGTCCATGTAATTGTAGGTCTTGTTCCCGCCGGGAACGTCAAAGCCATACTCACCAGTCGTGAGGGTTGCTTTGAAAAGGTCTGCAAGTTCCTCGGCTTGATCGTCATTAAGAATGTACACGGGGTTCATAACCCATCTCCTTGCGATAAATGCTGGAGCGCACGATAAATCGCTGTGTCAGAGATGATGCGTCTTGTGGGGACCAGCGGGAACCTAGAGACACGGACCGCGCAGGGCGGAGAGCTTCAGCGTGCATGTCCGAAAATACATCGGTCGATGGCTGCGTCAAGCCACAGAATTCGCTGCATCGAAATTCGGGCTAGACCGATCTTTCGCTAAGTGACTGATTCATTGAAGTGAAAATTTTACTATCGGGGGGCACAGGCCGCGCTACAGGGGCAAGCCGCGCACGCCGCCACCCTACCCCTGGCAGGCCCCGAGCCATGCACACAGCCGGCATTTTTTGGGGGTATACGGGGCGACTATGCGCGCTGCATGTCCACCACGTTCTCGCTCGCCGCCTTAGCCGCCGCAATCCGCCCCTGCTCTTCAATCCAGCCCGCCACCTGTTGAACCTCGGGGTAAAGCCATCGAAGATCGGTCAGGTCCAAATAGCTATTTGCGCCAACATCCCGTTGGTCGGGCTTGTGACCGATCAACAGGTCACCGCGAAACCGCTCTATGCGACAGGCTTTGACCGAGGTTTCGCTAAAGGTGCGACGCATGTCATGGAGTGAAAGGTGAAGCCCCGCCACCTCGCTCACCTTTTTCATCGTCGCGCGAGGGTCCGTCACGTGACCGGTCCTACCCCGGCTCGGGAATACAAAGTCGCCATTCGTCATCCGCCGCCGCTCTTTCAGCAGTGCAATCGCCTGCGTCGGCATCGGCAGATTAATCGGCTTGCCCTGTTTCCGGTCCTTGAGGTGCCAGTAGCACCGCGCCGGGTCGCTTTCGAAATGCACTCTATCCCAAGTCAATCCCGCCCCCTCGTTCTTCCTTCCTCCGCATAGGAGGCTGAAAATTACCAGATCAACTGCGGACAGCGTGTCGCTATGCGTCGTCTTCTGCCGCAGCTCTTGCAACATGTTCCAGACCGCTCCAAGGCGATCCACCGGGATATACCGATCCGTCCTGTCGCCCTCGGGTGCCCAACGCTTATTCTTGCCGCGACCATTCAAGACCTGCACCGGGTTTGTGGTAATCAACTGCGTCCCGTCCGGCAGCGTATAGTCCTCGATGGCGAAGTTGATGAGGGTGCGCAAAACGACCATCGCGGCATTGGCGGTAGATGGCGCGGGCTTCTTGCCGTGCAGGCCACCCCGCTTCAACTCGGCGTGACGCTCTTTCACCATGTCGCGGTTGATGGAGGCAATGGGCTTGTCCGCCCAATCAGCAAATACCTTGGTGACGTAGTAGTTGATCCACTTGACCGTGGTGGGTTTCAGGTTGCCGATGGCCAGATATTCCTTGGCCACAGCGCCAAGTGTCACCATCTCAACCTCGTGCTTCTTCTTCAGTTCGTTCGGGTCAACGCCGTCTTGGAAGAGCTTGCGGTAGTCATCCGCGCGTATCTGCGCTTCTTCCAATGTCAGGCCGCCCTTAACCCCATAGTTCCCGATGGTGACGCGCCTGTCCTTCGTGGTCCCGCGCACCCGGCCCTGGCAGATGTAGCTGTATACCCCGCCTTTCGTGATCCGCAGGCCAAGGCCGCGCGTGCTGGTATCCCAATACAACGTGTCCCGCTCGGGGTCGGGTCGCAGCTTCTCAAGGGCAGTTCTGGTGAATTTCATTTTGGGCATCGTTGAACCTCGCGTAAGACTGACGTAAGACTTTTCAGCTAACTTGCGCTAACCTACGCTAACGTCCAATTGATGTAAACGAGCTTCAAGCACCTGTTTTTAAAGGAACTTGTATACTTACGCAAACCACCGATAACCACTGCTAACCACAATTACGCTTTCCTGTTAATCAATTGGTCGTAGGTTCGATCCCTACCGCCGGAGCCATTTTCCCCTTGAAAGTGGTGAAATATTAATAAAATAGGCGGCATGACCCTCCTCTCGGTACACATCTGAGTACACAAGGAGCACACATGGGGCTAATCTTGAAGTATGTAAGGCAACTAAAATCAGGCAGTTGGGAATATCGACGATGAGTTCCCAAGGCGGCAGCAGGGGTTATCACCCAGCGTGAGTTCAAACGCGTTCTCGGAGATTGCGAACGGGAAGCTCTCAAGGCCTATCCTGAGTTTCGTCCACAGGTCGAACGGGTGATTGAGCAGGCTCAGCGTCAATCGCGTAAAAAACAGCCGCAGACCGTGGTGAACTGACAGCGCGAGCGGCACTTGAAGTGGCCGATGAAAGAGTTGCCTCCCTAGTGGAACGAGCTTACGCCTCCGACGAGCTGGGTGTACGGGACGCTGTCGCCCGTCGACTTCGAAAACAGACAACAAAACGTCAACAAAGAAGGTGTCTGGAAAACTAGGGGCACCTCACCTCTTCCTCACCTCGACGCGGCAACCGGAAAAGGGCATACATCGTCACTGCAAAGCGAATGATTTCCGGAAGCTTCTTGAAATAACTGACCAGGGCAACGAATGTGACATTCAGAACGGTGAAATGACCGCCCTGCCCGGCACGGGTAGATTTTCGTTTACGATGCCCGACAGCAGCCTCAGTCGCTCAGTCTTACATTTTCCGATGATGCTGTAACGGCACTCGACGAAAAGTCGCTGTTCACCAAGATCTGATTTGCGCCGACGGTGATCACCACGAGGGCGAATAATGCTGCCAAAAACGCTTTCATCCTACGCCTCCTTGCCCTGCTGGATTTCGGCCTCGCGCACCTCGTCGACCCACAGACTGTGGTGTTCGCGGGCCCATTGCTCTTCAACGTCGCCGCTGCCCATGGCGTCAAATGCACCCTCCATCCCGATCGAACCGATATAGATATGAGCAAAAATGATGGAGAGCAGCACGAAGCTGACGACCGCGTGCCAAAGCTGAGCGTATTGCATTTCTTCTTGAGGCGTCAGCGGATAGGGTAGACGGTCCTGCCCGAACCAGTTGGGAACACCCCAATCGTTCAGCTTTGCAAAGGTAGCGCCGAACAAATTGAACTCGAACGGAAACAGCAGCGATAGACCTGAAAGCGAAATCGATGCACCCAAGATGATCGTGGACCAGAAGATCAGCTTTTGCCCCGCATTGAATTTCTTGGCCGGAGGATGTCCGCCGCCGACGATGCCACCCCCTTCCGCCATCCATTTCAGATCGGTGCGGTCCGGCAGATTGTGGGCCACCCAGAAGACAAAGATGATGACCAGCGCCGCGATGAACGCCCAAGATATATTGTTATGCACCCATTTGGTGCCAATCGCGAGGGTCGAGAACGCGTCGTGCCCGAAGGCTGGTATCAACACTTTGCGCCCGAACAGAGAGATCAGGCCAGTCAAACCAAGGATGAGGAAAGAACCCGCCAGCAGCCAATGCCCGAACCGCTCAACACCGGAAAACCGGGTGATCGTGCGGCCGCTCTTTTCGCCGTCAATTCGGATACGTCCACGAAACAGGTAGAACAGCGCCAGCAGCAGCAGCGTGACCCCCAAAAGGCCCGCGCCATAGGTTAACAGCGGCCCTTCGCGAAACTTCAGCCACCACATGCCGCCATCCTGAATCAGAGTCTTTGCGGCAGGTCCGCGTGTCTGTGTCGTTATGTCCGCCGTGCTATAGCGCAGCGCGCGCCACAGGTCAGGGTCAGATTGCCCACCGAGCGTCCCAAGCGGGGCGGTGATCGGCGCGGCAGAGTCCGGGTCACCCGTGACGGAACGGCGGAATGTGTCGTCCACCTTCTGGTCGGCCTGACGGCGCAGGATGTCGGCCAATGTCTGCGCCCCGCCTGTTTCGGCGCGCGGATTGTCCACAGCCTCTTGTGCCGACACGGGCGTCAGCAGGCCAAAAACCAGGACAAAAACGGCGAATAGACGAAGCATTTGGACGATCCTTACCTTGTGTCGCAAAAGACAGGCGGCCCGGTCAGGACCGCCCGTTCAACGCAGGGAATGCGGGCGGGTTTATCCGCCGCTTCCCAATCGTGGTCCGGCCTGACCTTTCCTGCCATAGGCCGTACCCCAACCCCAGGCGCCTGCGCCAAAACCACGGGCGACGATCCGTTCGCGATAGATGCTGGACACGGTGTCACCATCGCCCGCCAGCAGGGCCTTGGTGGAACACATCTCGGCGCAGATCGGCAATTTGCCTTCAGCGATCCGGTTGCGGCCATATTTGGCGAACTCGGCAGCCGAGTTATTTTCCTCGGGGCCACCGGCGCAGAAGGTGCATTTGTCCATCTTGCCCCGCGACCCGAAATTCCCCGCTTGGGGGAACTGCGGTGCGCCGAACGGGCATGCATAGAAACAATAACCGCAACCGATGCACAGATCTTTGGAATGCAGCACGATCCCGTCTTCCGTCTGATAGAACACATCAACCGGACAAACTGCCATGCAGGGCGCGTCCGAGCAGTGCATGCAGGCCACGGAAATCGAGCGTTCGCCCGGCTTGCCGTCGTTGATCGTGACCACCTTGCGGCGATTGATACCCCACGGCACTTCGTTTTCGTTCTTGCAGGCGGTGACACAGGCGTTGCATTCGATGCAGCGTTCGGCGTCAACGAGGAACTTTGCTCTTGCCATTTCTCTTCTCCCTTACGCTGACCAGATTTTGCAGAGGGTCGCTTTGGTCTCTTGCATCTGGGTTACGCTGTCATAGCCATAGGTCTGGGCGACGTTGGTGGATTCCCCCAAAACATAAGGATCGGCCCCCTCGGGGTATTTGTCGCGCAGATCCTTGCCCTCTAGATGGCCACCAAAATGGAACGGCATAAAGGCGACGCCTTCTCCGACCCGTTCAGTGACCATTGCCATCACCTTGACTTTGCCGCCCTCGGGCCCTTCGACCCAGACTTGTTCGCCATCACGGACGCCCAGATTGTTGGCATCGCGGAGGTTGATTTCGACGAACATATCCTGCTGCAATTCCGCCAACCACCGGTTCGAACGGGATTCGTCGCCCCCGCCCTCGTATTCGACCAAACGGCCCGACGTCAGGATGATCGGATAATCCTGCGAGAAATCGTTCTTCTGGATCGATTCGTACATCGTCGGCACGCGCCAGAATTTCTTGTCCTCATATGTCGGATAGTCGGCCACCAGATCGCGGCGGTTGGTATACAACGGTTCGCGGTGCAGTGGCACCGGATCGGGGAAGGTCCAGACCACGGTGCGGGCCTTGGCGTTGCCGAAGGGCGCACAGCCATGCTTGATGGCCACCCGCTGGATGCCGCCCGACAGGTCGGTTTTCCAGTTCACGCCACCGGATTTGGACTGGTAATCCGACGGCATATCGCCCTGCTGAGATGTCTCGCCAACTTCCTCGGTAGTGCCGCCGTCATCCGCCGGTTCCGCCGCCAATGGTGCCCCGTCCGGGAAGCCGGCAACCCGGTCGATGCTGGCGCGTTCCACGTCCGTCAGATCGCCGTCCCAGCCCAGATCACGCAGCATCTGCATGGTGAACTCGGGATAGCCGTCCTTGATTTCGGACCCCGCGGAATAGACGCCTTCTGCCAGAAGGTTGTCGCCGTCACGTTCCACCCCGAACCGGGCGCGGAAGGTCAGGCCGCCTTCGGCCACCGGGATCGACATATCGTACAGAACCGGCGTGCCGGGATGGTTCATCTCGGCGGTGCCCCAGCAGGGCCAAGGCAGTCCATAGACATCACCATCCGCTGGGCCGCCCACGGCGCGCAGCGAGGTTTTGTCGAACGTGTGCTGATTGGCCATGTGCATCTTCAACCGCTCGGGGCTTTGACCGGTATAGCCGATGGTCCACATGCCGCGGTTGAACTCGCGGGTGATGTCCTCGACATTAGGCTCGCCTCCGTCGTCAATCGCGATATTTCGGAACATCCTGTCATGGAAACCGAATTTCTCGGCAAACTTCGCGAGGATCGTATGATCGGGCAGCGATTCAAACAGTGGCGCAACTGTCTGTTCACGCCATTGCAGCGATCGGTTGGAGGCCGTCACCGAGCCACGCGTCTCGAATTGCGTGCTGGCTGGCAGCAGATAGACGCCATCGGTGCGGTCATGCAACACGGCCGAGACGGTCGGATACGGATCGACGACGACAAGCATGTCAAGCTTCTCCATCGCGGTCTTCATCTCTTTCATGCGAGTCTGCGAGTTCGGCGCATGGCCCCAAAGCACCATCGCGCGGGTATTGTCGGGCTGGTCAAGGTTGGCCTTGTCCTCCAGCACCCCGTCGATCCAACGGCTGACAGGAATGCCCGTCAGGTTCATCATCTTGGTGTCGCCGAACGTCGCATCGGAAAACTGTCCCTTGAGCCAGTCAAGATCTTCTTCCCAAACACGTGCCCAATGCGCCCACGAGCCATCCGACAAGCCGTAATAGCCTGGCAGTGTATCAGCCAGAACCCCAAGATCCGTGGCCCCCTGCACATTGTCATGGCCGCGGAAAATATTGGTGCCACCACCCGGGCGGCCCATATTTCCAAGGGCCAGTTGCAGGATACAATAGGCGCGGGTGTTGTTATTGCCGTTGCTGTGCTGCGTGCCACCCATGCACCAGATCACGGTGCCGGGACGGTTGTTGGCCAAGGTGCGCGCAACCCGCTCCAACTGCTCACCGGGAGCGCCAGTTACACGCTCGACCTCTTCCGGTGTCCAGCGTTTCACTTCGTCGCGGATCTGGTCCATGCCCCAGGCACGGGTGCGAATGAATTCCTGATCCTCCCATTTGTTCTCGAAGATATGCCACAGAATGCCCCAGATCAGCGCCACGTCGGAGCCGGGCCGGAAGCGCACATATTCGTCGGCATGTGCCGCCGTGCGGGTAAAGCGCGGATCACACACGATCACCGGCGCGTTGTTTTCCTCTTTCGCCTTGAGGATATGCAGAAGCGAAACGGGATGCGCCTCGGCAGGGTTGCTGCCGATCAGAAAGATTGCCTTGGAGTTATGAATGTCATTATAGCTGTTGGTCATGGCGCCGTAGCCCCATGTGTTCGCCACACCGGCCACCGTGGTCGAATGGCAGATCCGCGCCTGGTGATCGACGTTGTTGGTGCCCCAGTAGGCGGCGAACTTGCGAAACAGATAGGCTTGTTCGTTGCTGTGCTTGGCAGACCCCAGCCAATACACCGAATCCGGCCCGCTTTCTTCGCGGATCTTCATCATGCCATCGCCGATTTCATTGATCGCCTGTTCCCAACTCAGCCGGACCCATTCGCCATTTTCTTTCTTCATGGGGTATTTCAGGCGACGTTCACCATGGGCATGTTCGCGCACCGATGCGCCCTTGGCGCAATGCGCGCCGAGATTGAACGGGCTGTCGAAGCCGGGCTCCTGCCCGATCCAGACGCCATTATCCACCTCGGCAATGACCGTGCATCCGACCGAGCAATGGGTGCAGACTGTTTTCTTGATCTCAATCGCCCGTTCCGCTGCGGTTTGTGCCGTAGCCTGCGTGACGGTGCCGCCAGTTGCAGCAACAGCCGCCAGCCCGCCAATTGCAAGTCCCGAGCCGCGCAAGAAAGTGCGGCGGTCAACGGTGGTGGTTGCAGCACGTGTGATTGACGGTCTTGCGGAACGCCGCGCGCTGCCATTTGTTTTTTTTCTAAGCATCATTGTTCTCCCTGGTTCTGCGCTGCAGACGTCTTGGTCCCAGTCTCATTCGCCCTGCCAAGTGGTGGCGGGGCGGGTCGCGCGGCTTTAGAAGCGGGTGCTTTTCAGATACGCGCGGGTATGTTCGGTGTCCTGCATCACTTGCGATGACAGATCGACTTCGGCAGGCGCTGCCTGCGCGGCGGTGGTGCCGCTGGCGACGGCGACCGCCCCCGGCACGGCGGTGCCGGCAATCTTCAGGAAATTCCGACGCGTTGTGCCTTGCTTTGTATCAGCCATTTGAATGTGTTCCCTCCCTGTTGTCGTCTCAAGGCAGCCCCCGGCCACCCTTATATCGACAGGCCGTCAGCCTGCCATCATGCGAAATGCTTCCTGCTCTATGCTCAGAAACTCTGAACCGACGGCTCCAATCGAAGCATAAAACACCGACCCCTTGGCACCTTGTAAATCCGCAAAGAAATACGTGGCCCATGGCCCGATATGTGTGTTGTAGAAATCTTTCTGGCGCTGCAATGGTGTCGCATTGCCGAAGCGCCCGACGATCATGCCACCCATCATCTCCATCAACGAGGCGATGTTGTCTTCCGGCTCAAACGTGTTCTGTGCCCGGGTGATCCCAAGGGCAGCCATGTCGGCGCGCAGATTGGCGAGTGGTTTCTCGTTCAGAAAACCGGTCATGTAATAACTGGCATAAGGCAACAGCTCACCACGCCCAAGGCCGATGAACAACGCGTTGTATTCCCTGCTTGCCGCTTTGGGTTTCGTAACTTTCGCAACCCGCGCAAGCCCCTCAATCGCCTGACCCAGTGGGGACGCATCCCCTGTCAGCCCCGCAGTCTGCTCCAACAGCATCTCATCCGGCGGGCCCGCCAACATAACGCCGAGATAATTGTAGAGGTCAGCGCGCAACCGGTCCTCTTCGATTGTCTCGGGATGAGTTTGTGCCAGGGTCATACGTCATGTCCGTCGAAATGAAATACCATTCTGCGCGGCGTGGGGTGGTCAGTCTTCTGTCCCTGATCTTCCGCAACGTCTGGGGCCGTAGCTTCAACCCCATCTGCCAGAACGTCCTTGCCAATATCTTCGGCCAGTTTGTCTTCTTTGCCAAGTGGTTTCACGTCGTCTTCTGCCGCGTCCCCCTCAGCTTCGTCCTGACGCGCCGCGTCAAGCACATGCGCAAGCAGTCCTTTACCCACCTGATATGTGGTCTGAAGCGGTGCGCTGCCGTAGCTTCCGGTCAGATAATCATCGTCGTAGTCATTCAGCCCGTCCACGCAAGCCAGCACCGGATTGCTACGCCACAGCTTGCGCAGTGCGCGCTTGCGGATACGTTCAGGGACGGCCTTGGCCATAAAGGCGGCAAAGTCGTCGCCCTCGGACATAGTGTCGGGATCAGGCAGACCCAACTCCAACAGAATATCCTCGTCGCTTTTCTCTTCCAAGGCGCTGCGCTGCTCGGCCTCAATCGCTGCCTGCCTCTCGGCCGCGATGGCTTCCGCCTCAGCCTCGACAGCGGCGCGGCGACGGTCCCAGAATGTCGCGTTTCGGCTCAATTCATGGACTCCCTTCGGCGGCGTGGCGAGCGGTAGACATCGCTGTCCTGCACGATGCGCGGATCACCGATGCCGTCCTGATCACCATCCACGTTCATATTCTTGCGCTTGCGTTTCACAAATTCTTCTTCTTCGTGGTGGCGGTTCACGAAATCTGCGACCCAGGCCAACATGCCTTCGGGCATAGGCACTTTTTCCACCAGAACCTCAGAGGAATCACAATAATCCTGCGCCTCATAGGGCGATGCCGTGGCAAGCGACAGCTTCCACGGGGTCTCCGGCGATGTCTCATCCGGGCTAAGTATCACGTAGATGGAGGGTTGGCGCGCTTGCAATTCATGCACGTAAGCCTCGGTATCCGAAACAAAAAGCTCCAGCGGCACGGTTGCGGCGTGATAGTCTGTCACCTGACCTTCGGTGCGCAGAACCTTCCACCGCGCAGGCCCTGCACCCGGCAACACATCAACCGCCCGCCAGGCCCATTTCGCCCACCGCGTCACACCGGGCGTTTTCCGCATCACAACCCCAAGCGGGATGGATTGGGAATTGGGAAAGATGAAGGACAAACTGGCACCTGTTGATTACGACGTTATCTCGAGTCTCAATCAGTCTACTGAAACGACGAGAAAAATAAAGTACGTTGTCGGCTTTGGGCAGCCACGCAACCTTGTTTCGGCCAACGCTCTGACCAAGACCAACTGCGCCGACACATCGCTGTTACGGTCCTTTCCCACCGATCTTCGGAAATGATCGCCGAATTTGGTCACACCGCCTTTCATCCGGCGCCGTTCCATCCTACCAATACATGGGTGAGGGGTCGAAATGAAAAAAACACTGCTGATCTGTGATTGTCTGGGCACGCAAAATATTGACGGCGACGCATTGGGCGCGGCGACGGGATTAGAATGCTCGCGCATGCACACTGCACTGTGTCAGGCGCAAGCCGACCTGGCCGCCAAGGCGATGGCCAAGGGCGGTGTGATGATTGCCTGCCAGCAGGAAGCCAGCCGCTTCGCAGACCTGGCCGAAGATATTGGTGCGCCCATCCCCGACTTTGTCGATATACGCGACCGAGCGGGCTGGACCGCAGACGCCGCGCACACGACCGCAAAAATGGCAGCCCTTGTGGCCGACGCAGCACTCGTGATGCCCCAGCCCAAGACCGTCGATGTCGTCTCGCAGGGCACTTGCCTTATATTGGGCGCACCGGATGCGGCCTTTGGTGCCGCTGAGAAACTGGCCGATATTCTGGCGGTGACGGTGCTTGTCTCGCAACCGGCGGACATGCCCGTGACGACCCGCTATGACAGTTGCGTCGGGCAGTTGCGCCGGGTCGCAGGCACGCTGGGCCAGTTTGAGGTGACGATTGACGCGTTCCAGCAGGTCTTGCCGGGCGGGCGCGGTACACCCGCGCTGACGGCACCACGCGACGGCGCGCAGTCAGGCTGTGACCTGATTCTTGACCTGACTGGTGATACGCCCCTGTTTCCCGCCCCGGACAAGCGCGATGGCTATGTGCGCGCCGACCCGGACAGCCTGCCGGCGGTCGCCGATGCCATTCTTGCCGCCAGCCAGATGGTCGGCACGTTTGAAAAACCGCTCCATGTACGACTGGAGCCGTCTCTTTGCGCGCATTCCCGCGCCGAGAAACCTGCCTGCTCCAACTGTTTGAATGTCTGCCCCACGGGTGCAATCCTGCCTGCCGGCGAACATGTAAGCGTCGATCCGTTGATCTGCGCCGGTTGTGGCGCTTGTTCAGCGGTCTGTCCCTCCGGGGCGATCACCTATGACGCGCCGCCGCTTGATCATGTGTTTCGCCGCATCTACACGCTGGCCACGACCTACCGTAAGGCTGGCGGGCAGACCGGAACGCTTCTCGTGCACGACGGCCACGGTGCCGAAATGATCCGCCTTGCCGCTCGGTTTGGCAAGGGGCTGCCCGCCCATGTGATCCCGCTGGAAATCGACGCTTTGGCGATGTTCGGTCATGCCGAGATGCTCGCGGCCCTGGCCAGCGGTTTTGCCGGGGTGGATATCCTGCTGGCCCCGAAAAGCGATCGCGATGTATTGCAGACGCAGGTCGATCTGACCGCAGCCATCTGGTCAGGCGATCACGTCGCACTGCTGGATATCACAGACCCCGATAGGCTGTCGGATCACCTGTTTGACCGCAATGTCCCCACCACACAGCTTGCCGCGCCGATCCTGCCGCAAGGATCACGCCGCCAGATTACCCGGCTGGCCGCAAAGACGCTGCAACCCCAAGCAGAAATCACCCCCCTGCCCGCCCACGCACCTTATGGCGCTGTGATCGTTGACACCGATGCCTGCACACTGTGTCTGGCGTGCGCCTCGCTCTGCCCATCCGGCGCATTGGTGGACAACCCAGACAAGCCACAATTGCGCTTTCAGGAAGATGCCTGCCTGCAATGCGGTCTGTGCGCCAATGTTTGCCCCGAAAACGCCATCACTTTGCAACCGCAGCTTAACCTGACCGACGCGGCGCTATCGCAGGTGGTCTTGCACGAGGAAGAGCCGTTCGCCTGCGTCGAATGCGGTAGCCTGTTCGGCGTCAAATCCACTGTTGAGCGGATCGTTGAAAAGCTGGCGGGCAACCACGCAATGTTTGCCAACCCCGCCGCTGCGCGGATGATCCAGATGTGCGAAAATTGCCGCGTGCAGGCACAATTCCATTCGCAAGACAATCCATTCACTGGCGGCGAACGACCTGCCGTGCGCACGACCGAAGACTACTTTTCCAAACGCAAGGATCACTAGACCGGACAGGCGCGGCGGTGATGAACAACCCTGAAAAGGAGATGAAGATGAGCGAAGATTTCAACATGTCGATGCGCAAATTCCTGAAACAGGTCGGCGTGACCTCGCAGCAGGCCATCGAAGAAGCGGCCCGCAAGGCGGGTGGCACGGACGGCAAAACCTTCGAAGCGCGGATGGTGCTGACAATCGACGGTCTGGATCTGGAACACGTCGTCACCGGCACGATCAAGGGGTGAGCCGAACATGACGCTTTGTCGTGAGGATGTGTTGGCTGCGCTGAACACGCTGACCGATCCGGTCAGTGGTGGCTCGCTGGTCGAGGCCGGGTTGATCAAGGCACTGACTGTCGAAGACGGCGTGGTGCGCTTTGTGCTGGAGGTAAGCGGCAGCCATGCCGCCGCCTATACAAAAGTGAAGGACCAGGCCGAAGCGAAGGTGCAAGCCCTGCCCGGAGTTGAAAAACTATCCGTTGTGATGACGGCGCATAGCGCACCCGCTGCTCCGCCCGATCTGGGTCTTGGGCGACGTTCTGAGCCAACAGGACCTGAGAAAGTACCGGGTGTGGACCGGATCATCGCAATCGCATCCGGCAAGGGCGGCGTGGGCAAGTCCACCGTTGCCGCCAACCTGGCCTGTGCGCTGGCGGCAGAAGGGCGACGCGTCGGTCTGCTGGATGCTGATGTCTATGGCCCCTCGCAACCGCGGATGCTGGGGGTGTCGGGACGTCCGTCTTCACCCGATGGCAAGACCATTCTGCCAATGCGCAATTTCGGCGTCACGATGATGTCCATCGGACTGATGACAAACGACGATCAGGCTGTGGTCTGGCGTGGACCGATGCTGATGGGCGCGCTTCAGCAGATGCTGACGCAAGTTCAATGGGGTGCATTGGATGTGCTGATTGTCGATTTGCCGCCCGGCACTGGCGATGTGCAGATGACACTGGCACAAAAGGCGCAGCTTGACGGCGCGATCATCGTTTCGACCCCGCAGGATGTGGCGCTGCTGGATGCGCGCAAGGGAATTGATATGTTCAACCAGTTGGGCACATCCATCATCGGGATGATCGAAAACATGTCGACCCATATCTGTTCGAAATGCGGCCATGAAGAACACACGTTCGGCCATGGCGGGGTTGCAACCGAAGCGGCCAAACTTGGCGTGCCATTGCTGGCGGAAATTCCACTGCATCTGGATATCAGGCTGGCCGCAGATGGCGGCGCGCCGATCGTGGTGTCCAAGCCGGACAGCCCGCAGGCGGCGGCGTTCCGCGAGGTTGCGCAGAAGCTGGTCGCAGCCGGTCACGCATGACACGGCCTGTCTTTCCCCCCTTGTTCTCTGGCGTTGATGCAGATGGTTCAGACCCGTTCGCACTGGCCTGCGCGCAGGCGGTTGGGGTGTGCGACGCGGGGTTGGTTACGTATGATCTGGCCCATGACCGCCTGCGCGCGGCGATGGTTTTCGCGCCCGAGGTTCCGCTGGGCAACGCAGCCTGCATGTTGCCGCTTTGCGGGATCGGGTTCCAGAACGCCCTTGGCGCGCTTGCCCCACCCGAAGTCGCAGTGCATCTGGGCTGGAGCGGGGAGATATACCTGAATGGCGCGCGCTGTGGCGCGCTGAACATGGCGGCGTCCGCACCGGACCCCGATGCGGTGCCCGACTGGCTGGTGGTCGGGCTGTCACTGGACCTTTGGCCCGCGTCGGAGGAAACCGGGCTGACACCGGACATCACCGCGCTTTATGCCGAGGGCTGCACCGATGTGGACGCCGTGACCCTGCTTGAGGCATGGGTGCGCCATACGTTGGTGGCGTTGAATACCTGGGCCGAAGATGGTCCCGCGCGCCTGCATCAGGACTGGATTGGCGTGGCCTATGGGCGCAACACCGAAATATCCGTCGCCGGGCAACGCGGCACGTTCGTCGGCCTTGACGAAAACCTCGGCCTGCTGTTGAAAACCGACGGCCAATCCCATCTGATCCCCCTGACCGCCCTGTTAACGGAGCCCGCATGAAACTTGCCCGCGCAATCCATTTTGACGAAAGCGATACCCGTGTTTTCCATAATCCCGCCAGGACCGGCGAATGGTGCATCTCCGGCGGGTTCGAATTTTCCAACTGGTCCGAGGCTGATCTAGTCGGCAAGGCCCGTCAGGCGTTTGCCAATGGCTGGTTGGGGTGCGAAACATTTGGCCGCGTCAGCTTTGTCGCTGTCACCCAGATCGAGTCCGGCGAACGCGACACCCTGGCCGACCGTCTGGCCCAGCACTTTGTCGATGTTTACGGCGCACCGTCGCTTGAGACCGCACGCGAAGTCGCCATCGAAGAACTTTCACAGATGGCGGATCTGTGTGACGAACATGCGGCCAACACCTTGCTGACCGTTGCGCGCGATTTGACGGAAGCGGGCGTGCGCGAAACCTATCGTGTGATTGAAGCTCAGGACGCCGGGCTTGAGCAATTTGCGATCCACGGCGCACTGGACGATCCGCAATCCTAGACCGTTCGGCGCCCGAAACCGGGCAGTCCCTTACCGATCATTCCCACGCCACCAAAGCTGTTTCATTTGCCTTCCGCGCAGTGGCCTGGATGATCGACCTTTTGTTCGGGGCCGTGGTTTGCGCGCGCGGCTTTCGGTTGCGCACTGGCGTGATCGTCATGTGACAACGATAATGTGGGATGGTGTGGGATGGTGTGGGATATGCGTTGCCGCCCGCTGACCGCAGGTCATCTGTGTGACACTGACGCCACAATGTTTCAACAGACAACACAATTGTGAAATATTTATTCGCCACTCATCGTTCATAATCTGTTAACATGTGAATACCGAAAGGTCTCTGGTGGGAAAAATGGTGCGTCATATTCAGGCGCAAACCTCAGCAACTGGAGTGGGGAAATGGTATATAAGTCACAGAATAAACAGATTAAAACACCAAAACGTGTCGTTCGTTATCTTCGACAGCAAACACCGCCGAAAACCGACAGAACAAAGACCGAGGAACCGGAAACGCCCGCCGTGGTGTTTACGGACTGGGCCAGTATCTGACGTATTTTCACGGTCGAGCTACACGCTTAAGTTGGGATCATGACTGATCCTGTTTCGTCCATACGCAATCTTGGGCCCGCGTCGGATGCGTCCTTCGCGCGTGCCGGTATCCACTCGGCGGATGAATTGCGGGAGTTGGGCGCGGATGAGGCCTATCGCCGCCTTCTGGCTGCGGGCTCTCGTCCACATTTCATCGGATATTACGCCATGGTCATGGGGTTGCAGGGGCGTCCCTGGAATGATTGCAAGGGCAAGGAAAAGTCTGAATTGCGCGCGCGGTTTGATGCGCTGAAGGCTGAAGCGAGCGCAAACACGCCTTCGGAAGACAAGATGGAAGCGATCTTGGATGAAATTGGAATTCCAAGACAGTCGGGCGTCTGATCGGGTGGCTCACGATGTGAGCCTGAGGGGCGCTGCCCCTCGCGGCGAGGCCGCTCACCCCGGGATATTTTCAAGCCAGAAGAAAGCGGCAGACATGGAAAAGGCCGCCCGAGTTCCCTCGCGCGGCCTTTCATTCGTCCGACAAACCTGCTTAGCCCACCAGTTCCAGACCTGAGAAGAAGTAGGCGATTTCTTCGGCGGCGGTTTCCGGCGCATCCGAGCCGTGCACCGAGTTTTCGCCAACCGACTGGGCGAACTCTTTGCGGATGGTGCCTTCATCAGCGTCAGCCGGGTTGGTGGCGCCCATCACGGTGCGGTAGGTTTTGATCGCGTCTTCGCCTTCCAGAACCTGCACGACGACGGGTTCCGAGATCATGAATTCGACCAGTTCACCGAAGAAGGGGCGCTCTTTATGGACGCCATAGAAGGTTTCGGCTTGTTTCTGCGTCATGTGGATGCGCTTTTGCGCGATGATGCGCAGGCCAGCGGCTTCGATCTTGGCGTTGATGGCGCCTGTCAGGTTGCGTTTCGTGGCATCGGGTTTGATGATCGAGAATGTGCGTTGAATGGCCATGTCGGTCCCTTTTGCGTTTGGGCAACGGGACCCCTGCCCCGATGCATATGTGATTGGCGCGTCCCGTAACATGGGATCAAGGATTTGGGAAGCGGCGATTGTGACCTGTTCTGACCGTGCGTGACAGCGATTGACGCCCGCGCGCGGCTCAGGCACATGAGACAACATGCTAAAGATTTCAGATATAACCTACGCCGTTGAGGGCCGCCCCCTGTTTGACGGTGCCACCGCAGCGATCCCCGATGGTCACAAAGTGGGCCTTGTCGGGCGCAATGGCACGGGCAAGACGACGCTGTTTCGCCTGATCCGGGGTGAGCTGGCGTTGGAATCCGGCGAGATTTCAGTTCCCAAAGGCGCGCGGATTGGCGGGGTGGCGCAGGAAGTGCCCGCCTCGCAAACCTCATTGCTGGACACCGTGCTGGCGGCGGATACTGAACGGGCGGCGTTGATGGAGGAGGCCGAAACCGCCACCGACCCCCACCGGATTGCGGACATCCAGACCCGGCTGGCCGATATTGATGCCTGGAGCGCCGAGGCGCGCGCCTCGGCGATTTTGAAAGGGCTGGGGTTTGACGACCACGAGCACGCCCTGCCCTGCGCGGATTTCTCGGGCGGCTGGCGGATGCGCGTGGCGTTGGCGGCGGTATTGTTTTCCGAACCGGATCTGCTGTTGCTTGATGAACCGACCAACTATCTGGACCTTGAGGGCGCGCTTTGGCTGGAGCAGTACCTGACGAAATATCCTCATACGGTTCTGATTATCAGCCACGACCGGGGGCTGCTGAACCGGTCCGTCGGCGCAATCCTGCATTTGGAAGACCGTAAGCTGACGCTGTATCAGGGTGCCTATGACCGGTTTGCCGAGACCCGTGCGGCGCGTCTGGCCGTTGCCGAGAGCGAAAACAAGAAGGTCGAAGCGCGGCGCGCACATCTTCAAAGTTTCGTGGATCGGTTCCGGGCGAAGGCGTCAAAAGCTGTGCAGGCGCAGTCGCGGCTGAAGATGATCGAGAAACTCAAAACCATCACCACCCCGCAAGAAGCAGCTTTGAAGGCGTTCAGCTTCCCGGAACCTGAAGAGCTGTCGCCCCCGATCATCAACATGGAGGGCGCATCCTGCGGCTATGGCGACACGACGGTTCTGTCGCGGATGGATTTGCGCATCGATCAGGATGACCGGATCGCGCTTCTGGGCAAGAACGGTCAGGGCAAATCGACCCTGTCGAAACTGCTGTCGGATCGTCTGCCGCTGATGACGGGGAAGATGACCAAATCATCGAAGCTGCGCATCGGGTATTTCGCGCAGCATCAGATGGACGAGCTGTATGAGGATGAAACCCCCATCGAACACCTGCGTCGCCTGCGCCCCAACGAGCTTCCCGGTCGCCATCGGGCGCGGCTGGCAGGCTTCGGGCTGGGCGCGGATCAGGCGGAAACCATCGTTGCGCGGCTGTCTGGCGGGCAGAAGGCGCGGTTGACGCTGCTACTGGCCACGTTGGATGCGCCGCATCTGCTGATCCTTGATGAACCGACCAACCACCTTGATATCGAAAGCCGCGAGGCCCTGGTCGAGGCGCTGACCGCCTATTCCGGTGCGGTCGTTTTGGTCAGCCACGACATGCATTTGCTGGGGCTGGTGGCCGACCGGCTTTGGCTGGTCAATGACGGGGGCGTCGCGCCCTTCGAGGGCGATCTTGAAGATTATCGCAAAATGTTGCTGTCATCAGAGGACGACAAGAAATCCGCCAAGGCGAAACCTGCGCCTGCGAAACCGAAACGCGCCGACCGGGACACGATCCTTGCCCTGCGCGCCGAGTTGAGAAAAGCAGAAGCGCGGGTCGAAAAACTGGAAGCGATGCGCGACAGGCTGGACGCCAAACTGGGCGATCCGGGGATATATGAACCAGAGCGCAAGGACGAGGTCGTGGTCTGGCAAAAGAAACATGCCGAGGTTCACGAAGCCCTGGACCGCGCCGAGGAACTGTGGCTGCGTGCGCAGGATAAACTTGAAAAAGCCGAGGGTTAGAGATGGATCTTGATCTGTTCATTCCCGCCTTTGTCACGCTTTTTGTGGTGATGGACCCGATTGGGATCTCGCCCTTGTTCATGGCATTGACTCAAGGCAGGACGGCGCGGGAAAGGCGGGGCATTGCACTTCGGGCCTGCGGAACCGCCGGTCTGTTGCTGATCCTGTTCGCCTTTCTGGGCGAAAATGTTCTGAATTTCCTTGGCATCTCGATGCCCGCGTTCCGAATTTCGGGCGGTATCCTGCTGTTGCTGTTGGCTTTGGACATGGTATTTGAACGCCGCACAGCACGTCGCAAGGATCAATCCGAGGACGGCGTTGACAGCCACGACGACCCGTCGGTGTTTCCATTGGCAATCCCGATCATGGCCGGTCCGGGGTCGATTGCGACGGTGATCCTGTTGTCGGGACAGGGCGACGGCTTTTCCGGTGTCGTGCTGGCGGTGGCGGTGATGGTGGTGGTGCTGTTGATCGCTTTCATTCTGTTCAACGCATCCTCACTGCTGGAACATGTCTTGCGCGAAACGGGGATCAAGGTCGTAACCCGGCTATTGGGTATGCTTCTGTCTGCTTTGGCCGTTCAGTTCATTCTGGAAGGGCTGCGCGACTTTGGGCTAATGGGCTGACACGCGGCGCCCTGCCCCGATGACAAATGCGCCTGCCCTTCCTATATCTTTCGGGTAAGGGTTTCGGAGACCAGTATGACAGGCGACGACTATGCACGTGCGATATATCTTACGCTGCTGCTGGCAGCGATCGGCGGGTATTTCATTGCCGAGAATCGAAAAAATATCGGTCAGACCTTCCGCCACGCCCTGATTTGGGGCTTGATTTTCATCGGCGCGATGGCGGGTGTCGGGCTTTGGCAGGATATCAGAAACGACATTACACCGCGTCAGAGCGTGGTGCAGGAAACAGGTCAGATCGAGCTGCCGCGGGCACGCGACGGCCATTTCTATGCCACCCTTTTGATGAACGGGCAGCCGATTGATTTTGTTGTCGACACCGGAGCCAGCCAAATCGTTCTGACCAAAGAAGATGCCGAACGGGCAGGGGTGCAGATGGAGGCGCTGCGCTTTTTCGGTCGCGCGATGAGCGCAAATGGCCCGGTCCGCACCGCCCCCGCCCGCATTGCGCGCGTCGAATTTCTGGGCGTCGAGGATTTCGGCGTCGAGGTCTGGGTAAACGATGGCGAAATGCCGGGGTCGCTGCTTGGAAACGACTATTTGCAGCGGTTTGAAAAGATCGAGATCGAGCGGGATAGATTGATCCTGACGCGCGGAAACTAGGCGTTCAAAACTAATTGCTATCAACTACTTACGAGCTTGCCTTCATCTCCCACCGCCCACTTTCCTGGCTCCAGTATTTCGCGGTCAGACCTGCGGCCGCCACCTCTTTCCACTGGGAGCGCGCGTGGACCACCGCATCTGGGTCATTGCCGTCAAACAGAATGCTGACCCGTGTCAGACCCGCCAATTCTTCAGCATCTACCGCCGCACCATCGACCGCAATCAACGCATTGGCCTGATTGGGAATGGTTGTGTCCGTGGTCAGCAGCACCGGCTGATCCGCATCATGCGGTCCACCCGATTGGCCATGCGGCAGGAACCCATCATCCGATGTTGTCCAGAGACGCTCGTCCAACCACGCCATGCGCTTGGGATCGGTGCCGCGCAGGCAGATTTTCCAACCTGCCTCCAATGACCTTTGCAAAAGAACCGGCAATGTTGCCTCAAGCGGGCTGCGCGTCATGTGATAGAAAAAGACCTCGCCGGTCTTGTCGTGCAACGCACCCTGCCCGTCTTGGGTCCCTGTTGCCGGGTCGGACATGCTATTCAGCCTCGAACATGTCGTGCACCAGACGGTTCAACGCCAGAACCCCCCACCCGGTCGCGCCTTTCGGCGCAAGTGGTCCGTCCTGCGCCACTTGCGCGGTGCCCGCGATATCCAGGTGAATCCAGGGTTGGCCTTCCTTTACGAAGCGGCCAAGGAACTGCGCGGCAGTCACCGACCCAGCGGCGCGACCGCCGACATTCTTCATGTCCGCCTTGTTCGACTTGATCAACTGATCATAGCCCGGTCCCATCGGCATTCGCCACGCGCCTTCACCTTCGGCTTTTGCCGCGTCCAGCAAACCGTCGCACAACGTGTCGTCATTGGAAAAGACGCCCGTGTTCTCATGCCCCAGCCCGATGATGATCGCGCCGGTCAGGGTTGCCAGATCGATCATCCCGGCGGGTTTGTATTCCTCCTGAGCATACCACATCACGTCACACAAAACGAGCCGTCCCTCGGCGTCGGTGTTGATCACCTCGATCGTGTCGCCTTTCATCGAGGTAACAATGTCGCCGGGACGCTGCGCGCGGCCATCGGGCATGTTTTCAACCAGCCCGACCAGCCCGACCACGTTGGCTTTGGCATTGCGGGTGGCCAATGTTTTCATTACGCCCGCGACGGTGCCCGCTCCACCCATGTCCATGGTCATGTCTTCCATGCCGGCGGCGGGCTTGATGCTGATGCCGCCGGTGTCGAACACGACCCCTTTGCCGACCAAAGCCAGCGGCGCCATATCCTTTTCGCCGCCCAACCATTCCATGACGACCACTTTTGACGGGGCTTCCGACCCTTGCCCCACGGCCAGAAGCGCGCGCATCCCAAGTTTTTCAAGCGCGTCTTCTTCCAGCACCTTGACCTTGACCCCAAGTTTTTTCAGCGCAACCAGTCGGTCCGCAAACTCGGTGGTGGTCAGAACATTCGCAGGCTCGTTCACCAGATCGCGGGTGAAGAACACCCCATCGCTTTGCGCATTGATGCGGTCCGTCGCGCCTTCGAACTGGTCAACCCGCGACACCATCACGGTCAGGCTGCCCGGCTTGACCTGGGCGTCTTTGCCTGTCTTGTGATCGGTGAACGCATAGGCCCGCAACACCGCCCCCAGCGCCAGATCATCGGCATGTTTGACCGGTCCGGCCAGAACCAGAACATCCTTTCCTGCCATGGACTTACCAATCGCCCCGCCCGCTTTGCGTGCGGTGTTCATATCGGCACGCGGCGCAAGACGAATGACCTGCACCGCCTCGGCGTTCATACCCGTAGGAAAAGCCAATTCATGCGCGTCGCCGTCTTTCATCTTGTCGAATGCCTCGCTTTCCGCGAAACGCAGAAGCGCACCACGGGTCAGCTTGTTGACCCGCCGCGCCGCCGGATGCAGCTTGCCCGGTTCGGACAAAACGACCACAACGCGGCCTTCATGTTCGCCGATGGGATCAAGGTTGACTTCGCTGAAAACGGGCTGGATCGGGGTCGTCATGGGACATTCCTTTCAGGCAATCTTTTGCCATTCCTAGCCAGCCACACACCGATTGACCAGATAGCAGTTTTCCCCGGCGGTGGGATGGGCTAGAAAATGACCCACAACATGTTGGGGTTCACCGGGGGTATCGTGGCCAGATTCGACCGCTATATGCTGTCGCAGCTTATTTTGCTGTTTGGCTTTTACGGGCTGGTGCTTGTTTTGCTCTTTTGGGTGAACCGGGCGGTCAGGCTGTTCGATCAGCTGATCGCCAATGGTCAGACCGCCATGGTGTTCCTTGAATTCTCGGCGATGATCGTACCCGGTGTCATTGTGTTCATCATCCCGATTGCGTCCTTTGCGGCGGCCGTATCAGTGACGAACCGGCTGAATTCTGAAAGCGAACTGGTCGTGGCGCAAGCCGCCGGGTTCGGCCCGTTCCGTCTGGCGCGACCGGTTCTGGTGTTTGGGGTTTTCACCGCGCTGTTCATGCTGGTGTTGACCCATGTTTTGGTGCCGATGAGCCAGCTGCGCTTTGCCGAACGGCAGGCCGAGATTTCCGAAAACATCACCGCGCGGTTCCTGACCGAAGGCAGTTTCGTCCATCCGGTGGACGGCGTTACCCTCTATATTCGCGAGATCAGCCCGGCTGGCGAACTGCTGGACATCTTCTTGTCCGATGAACGCAATGCGGCGCAGAAATATACATATACCGCCAAGAAAGCGCTGATCCTGCGCACCGATGCGGGGCCGCGGCTGATCATGTTTGACGGGTTGGCACAGGTCTTGAATGCCAAATCGCAACGGCTGTCGACCACAGGGTTCAAGAATTTCACCTATGACATTTCAGCCCTTCTGTCGGGGCCGATCGGCGGCAATCGCACCGTCACCCAGATTTATACGCCCGAGCTTCTGGATCCACCTGTCGCCACCCTGTCTGAGACAGGTGAGACACGCGCGGCCTTGCGCGCCGAGGGACATTTCCGCAATGCGCAGGCGCTCTATTCCGTGGTCACGGCGATGACCGGGTTCTCGATGCTGATCGTCGCGGGGTTCAGCCGCTTCGGGCTTTGGCGGCAGGTCGTGTTGGCGCTTGGCGCTGTTGCGCTGCTTCAAACGCTGGACAACACGATGCTGGATATGGCACGCCGGGACGCAAACTATTTATGGCTGGTTTATGTCGCAACAGGCGTCGGGGTCGTGTTGAACATCGTTGTCCTGATCATGGCAAGCCGCCCATCGCCACGCGATATGCGGCGGCGGCGGCGCACCTTGCGCGAGATGTCCAGGATACCGGCGGCGGGGGCTGCATGAAACTACACCTCTATATCGCACGCCGGTTTCTGTTTGCCTTTCTGACCATGCTGGTTGTGTTGGCGATGATCTTCGTGCTTCTGGACATGGTGGAAAGCATGCGCCGGTTTGACAGTGCCGCGGTCGGCTTCGGAAATGTTCTTGGCCTGACTCTGTTGAACGCGCCGGTCTGGATGTACCGCATTCTGCCATTGATCGTCATATTGGCAACGCTTTGGATGTTCCTCAGCCTTGCACGCAGTTCCGAGATGGTCGTGACCCGTGCCGCCGGACGGTCTGCTCTGAATACACTCGTCTCGCCCGCATTGACGGTATTCCTGTTCGGCCTGATCGCGGTGGCTGTCGGCAACCCGATCGCGGCGGCAACGTCCAAGAAATACGAGCGCATCGCGGCCCAGTATAAAGGCACCGGCGGGTCGGTCTTGTCAATCTCGACCGACGGGGTGTGGCTGCGGCAAGGAAACGAGGATGGGCAGACCGTGATCCGCGCGACAAAATCCGATCTGGAAGGCACCAGCCTGTCGGGCGTTACCTTCTTTTCCTTCGCACCGGACGGTCTTCCCACCCTTCGGATCGAGGCCAAAACGGCCAGTCTTGAACCCGGCCAATGGATGTTGACCAGCGCCAAGGTCTGGGATCTTGAGAACGCCGACAATCCCGAGATGGAGGCCGTGTCCTATGACGAATATATAGTGGATTCGAACCTGACACAGGAACAGATCAGGGACAGTTTCGGCAAACCAAGTTCGATCTCGATCTGGGACATGCCACGCTTTATCAACCAGTTGGAAACCGCCGGTTTCTCAGCCCGTGCGCATCGTGTCTGGTTTCATATGGAGCTTGCCACTCCGTTCTTTCTGGTCGCGATGGTGCTGATTGGCGCAGGCTTTACCATGCGCCATACCCGTTTCGGCCGCACCGGCATCATGGTCTTGCTGGCGCTGATGATGGGCTTCGGGGCGTATTTCATTCGTAATTTCGCACAAATTCTGGGTGAAAACGGCCAGATCCCCGTGCTCCTGGCAGCATGGGTGCCCCCCATCGCTGCAATCATGATGCCTATGGGGCTTCTCTTGCATTTGGAGGACGGGTGATGGGCGTTCGCTCAAGATTACGCACTGGCCTTCTGGCAGCTTGGCTGGGATCTGCCGTCGCTGCCATTGCTGTCATCACCCCCATGCGACCTGCAATGGCAGGTCAGGCCAGCCTGATCGCGGATCTCGTTCGTGTCGATGGCAACACCGCGTTGATCGCACAGGGCAATGTGGTCGTCTTGTATGAAGGCACGCGGCTAACCGCTTCCCGCGTGGTCTATGACAAGGTCACGGACAATCTGAGCATCGAAGGACCGATCACGATCAGCCGTGCAGACGGCACGGTCCTGATTGCCGATGCGGCCGAATTGTCGTCAGACCTGCGCAACGGCATCCTGAAAAGCGCGCGACTTGTGCTGAACGAACAGTTGCAGATCGCAGCCGCCCAGATCAATCGCGTGAATGACCGGTATACGCAAATGACGCGCGTTGCAGCCTCGTCCTGCCAGGTGTGTAAAGCCAACCCGGTGCCGCTATGGCAGATCCGGGCTGACCGCGTGGTGCATGACGAGAAGGCGCGACAATTATATTTTCACGGCGCACAGTTCCTGGTGGCGGACGTGCCGATCTTCTATCTGCCGCGCCTGCGCCTTCCCGATCCCACTCTGAAACGCGCGACCGGGTTCTTACCGCCAAGAATTCGCACCACGTCAACGCTGGGCGTGGGTTTGGTTGCCCCGTTCTTTCTGAGATTGGGCGATCACGCCGATCTTACCCTGTCGCCGTTTCTGGCAGCCAAGACCACCACGCTTGAGCTGCGCTATCGTCAGGCGTTCCGGGCGGGCGATATCGAGTTTTCCGGTGCGTTCAGCCGCGACAGCGTTCTGCCCGACCAGACGCGGTATTACGTCTTTGGCGAGGGTGAGTTTGCCCTGCCCCGCGACTACACGCTCAGCTTTGAGCTGCAAGAGGTCTCGGACCCCGCTTACTTGCTGGATTACGGTTATTCCGATCAGGACCGGTTGCGCAACGCGATCAATGTGATGCGGGCGCGTCGGGACGAGTTCGTGTTCGGCGGCATCACCCGCTATGACACATTGCGAGAATCCGAACTGCCGATATCTGACCAATTGCCCTTTGCCCAGATCGACACATTCTATGAGCGCCGTTTCTTCCCGACCTGGCTGGGCGGCGAGGTGCGCGGCAACCTGTCATGGCAGGCGCATTTCCGCGAAAGCAACGAAGATATCCTTGGCCGTGACATGGCGCGTCTGGGGGCCGGGCTGGGCTGGACCCGCAGTTGGATCGGCCCCTCCGGTCTGGTGATCGAAGCAGAGGCGGGCGTTGACGCAAACGTCTACTGGATCGAACAGGACAGCCGTTTCGAGTCCGAACAAAGTTTCGCCGCACCATCGGCCGGTGTGACACTCAGATGGCCCATGTCGCGCGTGGCCGCATCGGGCGCGGTGGATATTCTGGAACCCGTCGCCCATGTGGCGTGGTCCAAGCAAGTCGGCGCCGATATTCCCAACGAAGACAGCGTGTTTGTCGAATTTGACGAAGCCAATCTGTTCGATCTGAACCGCTTTCCCGGCTATGATCGGCGCGAAGATGGCGCGCGCGCGGCGGTCGGGATGAGCTGGACACGGCATTCGCCGTCTGGCTGGGCCTTCACGCTGGCCGCCGGTCGGGTGTTCCGCGAAAGCGGGTTTGACCAGTTCACCGATGCGTCCGGGCTGGCCGGAGATCGTTCGGATTGGCTTCTGGGCGCGCATGTGAATTTCGGCGGACGCTTCGCCTTGCAGGGCCGCGCGTTGCTGGACGATGATTTCGGGATAACCAAATCCGAAACGCGCGCCGCCTATCTGGCCGACGATTTCGAGTTCAGCGCGGCCCATATCTGGGTCATCGAAGACAGTGCCGAAAACCGCCCCGACCCGACCCATGAATTGCGGCTGGACGGGGCCTATCAGATCAGCGACTTCTGGCGCGTGTCGGCAGATGGCAGCTTTGATCTTGAGGCCCAGCAGGCCACACGGGCCGGATTGGGGCTGCGCTATCAAAATGAATGCATTTTTGTGGACCTTTCCCTCTCGCGTCGTTTCACATCCTCCATTAATGTGACGCCAACAACGGATTTCGGCTTCAAGGTCGAACTGACGGGGTTTGGCGGTGCGCGGGGCAAAACGTCCAACAAATGCAGCGGCTGATCGAAACCGATGATTGAGATGACAGGTTGAGATGACGATGAGCAGATCGGACAGAACTATGGTGAAACGCATGAACAACAGCCGCGCCTGCACGTTGCCGGAACCCCGGTGGATCCAGCGCCTTGCGGCAATCTTGATGACCGGACTGTTTGTCTTGGCACCGTTCAGCGCGGGACCAGCAATGGCCCAGGATCTGTTCGCACCGGTAAAGAAGATCAACGACCGGGTCATCACCGCCTATGAGTTGTCGCAGCGCATGGCATTTCTGACCATCCTGAAGGCCCCCGGCAACCTTCGGCAACTGGCCTTGGAGCAACTGACGAACGAAGCCCTGCAACGCCAGGCCGCCGAGAATGCGGATGTGAAACCGACCGCAGAAGAAATTCTTGCCGGGATGGAGGAATTCACGGGCCGGTTCAATCTGGATGTCGAAGCCTTCAACAATATCATTTCGCAGGCCGGTATCGCACCTGAAACATTTCGTGACTTCGTGTCGGGCGGGATCGCCTGGCGTGGCGTGGTGCGGGCCCGCTGGGCTGGTCGCGTTCAGGTCTCAGACGATGAGGTGGATCGCCAATTGGCCCTGACCCGCCCTGGCCAGGGTGTGCGTGTGCTTTTATCCGAGATAATACTACCCGCCCAGACCCCAGCGCAATTGCAGGCGTCGAACGCGCAGGCCTCGGAACTCAGCGAGATCACCACCCTGCCCGCTTTTGCCGCCGCAGCACGGCAGTATTCCGTGGCCCCGTCACGCGAACGCTCGGGTCGGTTGCAGTGGATGGATCTGTCCAACCTGCCCCCAGCAGTCGCCGCGCAGATCCTGCCGCTGGCCCCCGGACATGTCAGTGACCCGATCCCCGTCAATAACGGCGTGGCGGTGTTTCAGATGCGCGCCATTGAAGAGATCGAGACCCCGCAGCCGACGGATGTGACGGTGGACTATGCCACGCTGCTGCTGCCCGGTGGGCGGACCGAAGCCGCCCTTGGCGAGGCTGCAAATATTCGCGCGAAAGCAGATACTTGCGACGATCTCTACGGCATCATCAGGGATGCTTCGCCCGAGCAGTTGCAACGTGAAACGCTCTCCATTGGTGAGATTCCCACCAACTATGCGCTGGAATTGGCCAAGCTGGACGAAGGCGAGGTGTCGACCAACCTGACCTCGGCCTCGGGCCAGAATCTTGTGTTCCTTATGCTATGCTCGCGCACCCGCGACCTGCCGGAAGAGGTCAGCCGCGACGACATCAAGCTGCGATTACAAAACCAGCGTCTGCAAAGTTTCGCCAATGCCTATCTGGACGAGTTGAAGGCAGCGGCCCATATCGAAGATTACAGCGATCAATGACCACTGGCGCGCCGTCCGCGGACAGTTTGCCGCCGGTGGCTTTAACCATGGGCGAACCGGCAGGGATTGGCCCCGATATTGTCGGTCCTGCCTTTGACGCATTGAAGGGTGAGGTGCCGTTTTTTCTGATCGGTGATCCATCACACCTGCCGGACGGCGTCGCCTTCGCTGAAATCTCCGCACCCTCCGAGGCGCTGATGGCTGACCACCTTCCGGTTCTGCCTCACGGCTTCGGCAGCCCCCGCCGCCCCGGCCTGTCCCAAGCGGACCATGCGCAACATGTGATCGCGGCAATCGAACGCGCTGTGGAACTGACCGGATCTGGCGAAGCGTTGGCGGTTTGCACCAACCCGATCCACAAGAAGGCGCTGAAAGACGGCGCAGGCTTCGCCTTTCCCGGTCACACAGAATTTCTGGCCCATCTTGCAGGCGGCGCTGAGGTCGTGATGATGCTGGCCTGTGATGGGCTACGGGTCGTACCCGCCACCATCCATATCCCCATCGCCGAAGTGCCATCCACGCTGACCCGTGATCTTCTGGCACAGGTCATTCGCACGACACATGCAGCATTGATCCATGATTTTGCCAAACCGTTCCCGCGTATCGCCGTGGCGGGGTTGAACCCCCATGCAGGCGAAGGCGGCGCGATGGGGTATGAAGAGATCGAGATGATCACCCCCGTGCTGGACGGTCTGCGCGCCGAAGGGCTGGACCTGATCGGGCCGCAATCTGCCGACACGATGTTCCACGCCGCAGCCCGCGCAGGCTATGACGCGGCGATCTGCATGTATCACGATCAGGCCCTGATCCCGATCAAGACCATCGACTTTGCCGGCGGCGTGAACGTCACCCTTGGCCTGCCCTTCGTGCGCACTTCGCCCGATCACGGCACCGCGTTTGATATCGCGGGCACTGGCAAGGCCGACCCAAGCTCGTTGGTCGCGGCGTTGCGCATGGCGCATCAGATGGGCCGCATCCGACAGAAGCGTCGGACATGAGCCAGATCGACGGCCTCCCCCCCTTGCGCGACGTCATTGCGGCCCATGGGTTGATCGCCAAGAAGTCGCTCGGGCAGAACTTCTTGCTCGATCTGAACCTGACCGCCAAAATCGCGCGGCAGGCGGGTGATTTGGCGAACTCTGACATTCTGGAAATCGGCCCCGGACCCGGAGGGCTGACGCGCGGGCTTCTGGTCGAAGGGGCACGCAAGGTGCTGGCAGTGGAAAAAGACAGCCGCGCCATGGCGCCGCTGGCCGAGATACAGGCGGTCTATCCCGACCGGCTTGAAGTGATCAATGCCGATGCTTTGGACCTTGATCCGCTGGAGCACCTGACCCCGCCCATCCGTATCGTGGCAAACCTGCCCTATAACGTCGGGACCGAGCTTCTGGTACGATGGCTGACCCCTCTGTCTTGGCCGCCGGTCTGGGCCAGCCTGACCCTGATGTTCCAGAAAGAGGTCGCCGAACGGATTGTCGCCCAGCCGGGATCGAAGAAATATGGCCGTCTGGCGGTGCTGTCGCAATGGCGCACCACCCCGCGCGTGGTAATGGAACTACCGCCCGAAGCGTTCACCCCGCCGCCCAAAATTCATTCCGCCGTAGTGCATTTTGACGCCCTGCCTGCGCCCCGGTTCGAAGCCGACCCGGACAAGCTGCAAGCCCTTGTGGCGAAGGCGTTCGGGCAGCGCCGCAAAATGCTGCGCGCGTCTTTGAAAGGGTTGCGACCCGATATCGAGGATGTGCTGACCTCGGTCGGAATCAAGCCGACGTCGCGCGCCGAAGAAATCGGCATCGAAGAGTTCTGCGCCCTCAGCCGCGCGCTGGCGAGTTGATCCGTTCAAGAATCAACTATGTTCCTCGGCCGCCGTTTCCGCCAGTGCCCGGTTGAAAGCCTTCAACGCGTCCACCTGGAACACCGCTCCCCAAAGTTCGGGCGGATCCCCCTCGCCGCCCAACGTGACCACAGGTATGAACCGCGCGGCAGAGGTTTCGAACATGGGCATCACGGCCTCCAGCGTCGCGTTCCCGTCAATATACACGCCCTGTTCGATCAGATCCCAACACTGTTCTTCATTCGCCGCCCTGTCGTGATTACTTGCCCGCATGATCGACGCCACGCGCACTGTGGATAGCAGATAAGCTTGAGGGCCAGCGGCAAGGTGAACACCTCGTCTTTCCAACTGGGTCAGGAAGAACGACCGATCCACCCAGCGGCTGGCCAGCGCCGTGGACAGCGACACCGCGGCCATCACTGCGATCCCGGTTTGCCAGTCGCCCGTCAGCTCAAACACAATCAATGTGGTCGAAATCGGTGCGCCCAGCACCGCCGCCGCGACAGCACCCATGCCCGCCAGCGCATAGAGTGTCTCGGACCCTGATACGTCGGGAAACACAGCGGTCGCCACGATCCCGAAGGCCAGCCCGGTCAAAGCCCCGACCATCAAGGCCGGTGAGAACACCCCGCCGCCCATGCGTCCGGCCATGGTGATTGCGACTGCGGCAACCTTGACGACGACAAAGGTGATCGCCAGTTGCAGCCCCATCCCGCCGGTCAGGGCAACCGATGTGGTTTCATAGCCCACGCCGATGATATGTGGATACCAGATGGCTATGGCACCAAGGATCAGCCCAGCACCGGCCGGTCGCAACACCCGAGGCAGTCGCGTGGCAGTCTGGATGGTGTCGCCCACATCCTCGGCCCAGAAGATGGACCGCATCAAGATGACAGCGACCACTCCGCAGACAAGCCCCAGCAGCAAAAAGGCAGGCAGTTCGACATAGAAAGCAAGCGATCCTTCGGCGGGCAGGACAAACTCGGTCACATCGCCATATTCAAGGCGGTTGATCACGGTTCCAGCGACCGACGCGATGGCAATCGGCGCAAAAGCGTGCACAGCGAAATGACGCAGCACGACTTCCAATGCGAACAAAGCCCCCGCGATCGGGGCGTTGAAACTGGCCGACACCGCCGCCGCGACCGCACAGCCCAACAGATCACGCCCGGTCACGCCATTGGCGTTGATCCGCGCCGAAACCCAGCTTGAGATCACAGCGGCAAGATGCACAACCGGGCCTTCGCGCCCCGACGACCCACCGGTCGACAGCGTGATCAGCGAGGCCAGCGCCGATCCCAGTCCGGCGCGTTTCTCGACACGCCCGTCCCACAAGGCGGCGCCTTCGATCACGTCGGCCACCGCGCGCACCCGGCCGTCATGGGTGAACCAGTTCAGGATGATCCCGACAACCAATCCGCCGAACGCGGGCAGCAGAAGCACCCAATACCATGGCAAGGTGCCCGCAAAACTGTGCAGATGGGCCAGATCGTCAGTGCCATACAGCGCCGCCTGAAGCGTCTCGATTCCCTTTCGGAATCCCAATGCCGCAAAACCCGACGCGATCCCGATCATCAGCGCAATCAGCCAGAATTGCACTTGGCTTGGTCCTTTCTCGATCAAGATATGCCAACCGGTAGAGGACCGATCCTGCAAATCCCGCCAAGCGCGATCTAAGAACAATTTTAGCCGATTAGGCATCGTCCTCCGCCCGCGCGGCCCTTCCCAAGATCACGCATTTACCATAAGTTGTTCCGGCTTTGCTGGGGAGGATGGGATGACCATCGACACCGTGTTTACCGAGCTTTCGTCCATGCTAGGCGATCGGCTCAGCCGCTCCAAGTCCGATCTGTCGCATCATGGCGGTTCCGAAACTCATTTCGCCCCGGCCCCTCCCGATGCGGTGGCATGGCCCGAAACCACGGACGAGGTCAGCCGCATTCTGCACCTGTGCCATGCGGCCAGTGTGCCGGTCATTCCCTATGGCGCGGGCACGTCGTTGGAAGGTCACACCAGCGCGCCGATGGGGGGGCTATGTATCGACATGTCGCGTATGAACCGTGTTGTTTCCGCCGATCCGGGCGACATGATCGCAGTCGTTCAGCCCGGCGTGACACGCGAAGAACTGAACCATGAACTGCGCGCGTTGGGCGTGTTCTTTCCGGTCGATCCGGGTGCCAATGCCTCGATTGGCGGAATGGCGGCGACGCGGGCCTCGGGCACCACAACAGTGCGTTATGGGTCGATGCGTGACAATGTGCTGGGCCTGACGGTGGTGCTGGCAGACGGGCGGATCATCAAGACAGGATCGCGCGCGGCGAAATCCGCCTCTGGCTATGACCTGACCGCGCTGTTTCTGGGATCGGAAGGCACGCTGGGCATTATGACCGAACTGACCCTGCGCCTGCACGGTGTGCCAGAACAGATCAGCGCGGGCATCTGCGCCTTTCCCGACATGGCGTCTGCCGTGGGGGCCGTGCAGCAGGTGATCCAGATGGGGATCCCAATGGCGCGGATCGAGTTTGTGGACGCCGACACCGCACGCGCCTTCAACGGCTATGCCGGGACCGACATGCCTGAATGCCCGCATTTGCTGGTCGAATTTCACGGAAGCCCCACCGCCGTTGCCGAAGCCAGCGAAGCCTTTGGCGAAATTGCCACGGATTTCGGCGCCACCGGATACGAACACGCCACCCGGACCGAAGATCGCAATGCGCTGTGGAAGATCCGCCACCACGCATATTACGCGGTGCTGTCCCTGCGCCCCGGCGCAAAGGCCGTGGTCACGGATATCTGCGTGCCGATTTCAAAACTGGCCGAGGCCATCACCGAGACGCAGGCGGACATCGCAGCATCGGGCCTTATGGGACCGATCCTGGGTCATGTGGGGGACGGCAATTTTCACGCCGCCCTGCTGATCGAAGACGGCAACGAGCCCGAGAAAGCGGCGGCCAAGGACTTGGCCGCCCGAATGAGCACCCGCGCCCTTGCGATGGGTGGCACAATCACTGGCGAACATGGGATCGGTATGGGGAAACTGGGCTTGATGGGCGCGGAACATGGCCCGGCCTGGTCGGTCATGGGCGACATCAAGACCGCGCTCGACCCCAAGGGCATTCTGAACCCCGGCAAACTTGTGCCGCAAGGGTGATCGCCCCTAACCGTCCAGAAGTTCTTGCGCGGCGGCCCGTCCGGCATCGGTGATCGTGTCGCCGGAAATCATGCGCGCCACCTCGTCCACGCGGGCGGGCGCATCCAGCGGTGTCACATTGGTCAGCGTCATGCCTTGCGACACGGTTTTCTGCACCTGCCAATGATGATCGCCCAAGGCGGCCACCTGCGGGCTGTGGGTCACAACAAGCACCTGCCCACCCAGGGACAAAGCCGCCAGACGTCGCCCAACCGCGTCGGCCGTCGCCCCACCCACACCGCGATCAATCTCGTCAAAGATCATGGTCAAGCCGTCAGCTTCACGCGTCAGGCACACTTTCAACGCCAACAGGAACCGGCTGAGTTCGCCACCCGATGCGATCCTGTTCAATGGACCTGACGGCGCTCCGGGGTTGGTCGCGACGGTGAATGTAACCTGATCACACCCATCCGGACCCGCATCCATCGGGGTGATTTCTGTGGTGAATACCGCGCGCTCCATTTTCAATGGCGCCAATTCGCCCGACATGGCCTTATCCAGCGCCTTGGCGGCCGTGACGCGCGCTTGAGTCAGCAAGGCGGCGGCACTGTTGTAGTGCGTCAGCGCCTTGGCGACATCCTTCTCAAGCCCGGCAATCGCATCCACGCCCGCGTCCAGCGCGTCAAGCCGCGCACGCAGGTCTTCAGCGAAACCGCCCAGATCATCGGGGGCCACCTGATGCTTGCGGGCCATGGCGCGGATCGCAAACAGACGCTCTTCAACCACTTCCAATTCGTGCGGATTGAAAGACAGGGTATCAAGCGCAGCCTCGACCCCCTGCACCGCGTCGCCCAATTCTGCCAAAGCCCGCCCAAGGGCCGAGATCGGCGGATCCAGCGCCTCGCCCGCCTGATCGGCCACCGCTTCCAGCCACCTGAGCGCATCACCCATCCGCGCCTCGGCCCCCTCGCCAGATGAGAGCGCCTGATGGGCTTTGGTGATGTCCTCGCCAATGCGTTCTGCGGCCTGCATCAATCGGCGGCGGCTGTCCAGCTCGGCGTCTTCACCTGGTGCCGGGGCAAGCGCATCCAACTCGGCCACCGCGTGGCGCAGGAAATCTTCCTCGGCCTGCGCGGCGGTCAGATCGGCGCGGGCCTGATCCAACGCCTTCGTCGCGCGGGACAGGTCGCGCCATGCCGCGCGGGTCGCGCCAACTTGGGGACCAAGCGCGCCAAATTCATCCAACAATTGCCGATGCACACGCGGGTTCAGTAGCCCGCGATCATCCTGCTGGCCGTGCAGCTCGACCAGCGTATCGGACAGCGCGCGCAACACATCGCCCGACACGCGGCGATCATTCACCCACGCCGTCTTGCGCCCATCCGCACGGTTTATGCGCCGCAATACCAACTCGTCCTCGGCCGGGATCCCCGCTTCATCCAGCACCGCGCGGGCGGGGTGACCATCCGCAAGATCGAACACCGCCGTGACCTCGCCCTGTTCGGCCCCGGCACGCACAAGATCGGCGCGTCCGCGCCAGCCCAGCACAAAACCAAGACTGTCCAGCAAAATGGATTTTCCCGCACCGGTTTCCCCGGTCAGAACATTCAGCCCCGGCTGAAACTCAAGCTCCAGCCGGTCAATAATCAGAAGGTCGCGGATATCAAGACCACGCAGCATGATGCCCTCGGTCAGTCGTCGCCCCGCCCCGGTGAGGGATCAGAGCCATTCGCCCTTGATCAGTTGGCGGTAGACCGCGCTGAGCCAGTTGTTGCCCTTTACCTCGGGTTTCAGCCCGGACTTGGTCAGCAAACGATAACTGCTTTGATACCATTCGCTCGACTGGAAATTATACCCCAGAATGGCCCCTGCGGTCTGGGCTTCCTCGACCAATCCAAGCGACAGATAGCTTTCCACAAGACGATGCAACGCTTCGGCGACGTGCGTTGTGGTCTGGAACTGCTCGACGACCACGCGGAACCGGTTGATCGCCGATGAATAATGTTTGCGTTTCAGGTAATACCGTCCGATTTCCATCTCTTTCGCGGCAAGATGGTCGAAGGCGAGGTCAAATTTCAGGATCGCCGACTTTGCATATTCGGTGTCAGGATAGCGTTCGATCACGGTGCGCAAAGCTTGCAACGCCTGATATGTCAGGCCTTGGTCGCGGCCGATTTTGTCAATCTGGTCATAATAGCTGAGCGCCAGAAGATATTGGGCATAGGCCGCATCTTCCGAAGCGGGGTAAAAGTCGATGTAACGCTGTGCGCTGGCGCGCGCCTGTTCATAGTCCTTGTCTTTGTGGAACGCGAAAGCCTGCATGATCAACGCACGTTTCGCCCATTCCGAATACGGATACAGGCGTTCAACTTCGCCAAACCACTTGGCCGCTTCCGAGGGGTCTCCGCGGTCAAGATCGTATTCACCGCGCTTATAGATTTCTTCCGCGGTCCACTGATCGATCGGCTTTTTTTCTACCGGTTGGGAAAACGCGCCAAACAATCCGCGCCCACCGCCGCCTGAACTGCCTCCAAGGCTGCCAAACCCCAAACTGCCAGACCCACCACCGCATGATGACAGAACGATGCCGGACGCCAGCATCACACTGATTAAGCGTTTCGTTTTGAAGCTGCGGCATTCATTTGAAGCGAAACGTGCGCAACGCTCAGATGTCGCGCCGCGTTTCGCAAAAAGCTGTGCGACAGGTTCTTCGCGAAACGCTTTAGCTTTGCCAAATTTCACACGGATCATGACCGGTGCCACCCCAAAAAATTGTCATTCGACCGACTGGTCTGAATTGTTCCCGCCTGTCCTAGCACAGAAATTTTCGAGGCAAAATGGTTTGCTCGGCAATTTTCGCGCCTCTGGGTCACTTGGCGCATGTTCGCCCCACCCACACGGTCCGAAAAACGCAGAAACCACGCCTGAAAAGCGTGGTATCCGATTTGAAATCAACAGGTTCCGGCCGCGATCATGCCGTCATGGGCAGATCAGAGCGGCGCACCCCCACGCCCGGCAACCGACGCGCGGTTGCGGCGTCACATTCGACCATGCGCCACGCATCAGGTTTGTCGAACAGGGCGCGCAGCAGTTTGTTGGTCATCGCATGGCCCGCCCGATGCCCGACATAGCGTGCTTTCAGCGGCGCGCCCGCCAATGCAAGGTCGCCCACCGCATCCAGCATCTTGTGGCGCACGGCCTCGTCGATGCGGCGCAGACCACCGGGCGACAGAACATCATCGCCGTCAACGACGACAGCGTTGTCATAGGTGCCCCCCAGCGCAAGCCCCGCCTCGTGCATCGCTTCCACGTCGGCACGACGGCAGAAGGTGCGGCAATCGCTGAGTTCGCGCACGAAATTGCCGTTCGACAGGTCCAGACGCTTGTTTTGCGTGCCAATCACACGGTCCGGGAACGAAATGTGAAAATCGATCTCAAATCCGTCGGATGGCTCTAACCGGGCCCATATGGCGTGTTCGCCGTCGTCTTCCCGGTATTCGACGGGTTTCAGTATCTCAATCACCCGCACAGGTGCGGACAATTCGCGCACGCCGGTCTTCACCAGACCATCGACGAACCGCGCCGCACTGCCGTCCATGATCGGCACTTCCGGGCCATCCAGTTCAACCAAAGCGTTATGAATACCACATCCTGCAAGTGCGGCCATGATATGTTCGATGGTTTTGACCTCGACCCCCGCATCGTTGCGGATCAGGGTGCATAACGGTGTGGGAACACCCGAGGCCCAATGGGCGGGGACAAGATTGTCCCGGTCCAGAACGTCGATGCGTTTGAACCAGATGCCGTGTTCTGCCGAAGCAGGTCGCACGCGCATACGTGCCGGTCGCCCGGAGTGAAGTCCGGTGCCGGTAAATGTCACACTGCTTGCAACTGTGGTTTGCACGTGTTGCCTCTTTATTTGCCTCAGTTCGGATCGCGCCGCCTTGGGGTCATGCTTGATGATCCAGCATCCGGTTCGATCCACATTCTTCGCCGCGCCAGGAGCCGCAGACAACAAGGTTCTGTGTGGAGTGGCACAGGTCCTTAGCGTCTTGGGTCTGTGTGGCGTCCGGTTCTATCCGTTCACCACTGCCAGTCTCCGTGCGTAAAAAGGTGTTTGAAACCGTTCCATGCAGCGGCAGGTCTGACGCGCTCCAAGCATGTATGGCTTGGTGACACAGAGGTAAATCCTGCCCGGTGCAATAACAATTCAAACCTCTGTAACGGTCTGTAACATCAGGACTCGCTCGGGCGGGAGGTTGCCGAAGCGCCTATCCCCGAGCCACAAAGGGTTGTTTCCAAAAGAAAAAGACCCACCACATGGCAGGTCTCTTTTGGTGATTTAGTGAACGGTGAAACAGTGTCTCGGCACAGAAGTCGTCCTGCTGTGGACCTGGTGCAACATCAGGATCACGCGAAGCTGCTGTCGCGCGATCCTGTTTGTCACAAACCTAGTTCGCCTGACGTCGCAGGAAGGCCGGAATTTCAACCTTGTCGTGTTCTGGGTCGGCTGCCGGCGCCTGCGGTTGGGCGGGCCGTTCGGATTGCACCGGCGGTTGGCTGCGAGCCTGATCTTCGGCGCCTGCGGCCCCTGATCCGGTCATCCGATTGATCAACGAGTTGATGCCAAAGCGCGGTTTGTCATGCGCGGCGGCGTCGGAGTGGGCCGGGGCTTCGCGATGCGGCGCGGGCTGTTGCGCGCGCGGCTGATTGTGCACGGCGGCTTGCAAACGGGCCAAAGCCTCGGGCGATGGGGTGCCCGGTGTTGGCGCCCGCGGGGCCACAAATGTTGCCACATCCGGTTGCTCGTCATAACCCGTGGGCGCGGCTTCCTGTTCGCGCGGCTGATAAGCCGGTGGTGGAATATCACCGCCGGCCTGATCGGCGTGGAACACGTTTTCGGTCGGCGCTTTCGGGGCGACTTCTTCCCGCTCCAGATCGCCAAACAATGTTGGTTCACTGGCGGCAACCTCAGCCGAGGGAGCTTTCGGCGCAGGCGAATTTTCAATCGCAGCCGCTGCGGCAACCGCATCAGGTGCTTCGGCTTCCATCTTCTGCTCGACTTCAAGCGGCGCTTGCAGCGGTGAAGCAAGGCTGCGACGCGGCAACGGCATTTCGGTGTTCACATCCACCGCGTCGATGCCGGTGGCCACCACGGACACACGCATCGCGCCTTCCATGTCGGTGTCCAGCGTCGAACCGACGATGATATTGGCGTCCTGATCCACTTCCTCGCGGATACGGTTGGCCGCTTCGTCCAGTTCGAACAGGGTCAGGTCGTAACCGCCGGTGATGTTGATCAACACACCTTTCGCGCCGCGCAGGCTGATTTCATCCAGCAGCGGGTTGGCAATGGCTTTCTCGGCGGCCTGAACGGCGCGATCTTCGCCATTTGCTTCGCCTGTGCCCATCATGGCTTTGCCCATCTCGTCCATCACGGCGCGGACATCCGCGAAGTCGAGGTTGATGAGGCCGGGGCGAACCATCAGGTCCGTAACACCCTTAACGCCTTGATAAAGCACGTCATCCGCCATCGAGAACGCCTCGGTAAAGGTCGTTTTCTCATTGGCCAGACGGAACAGGTTCTGGTTCGGGATGATGATCAGCGTATCGACCATCTTTTGCAAAGCTTCCACACCGTCTTCCGCCTGACGCATCCGTTTTGCGCCTTCGAATTGGAAGGGTTTGGTCACAACACCAACGGTCAGAACACCCAATTCACGCGCGGCTTGCGCGATGATCGGGGCTGCACCTGTCCCGGTGCCACCACCCATACCGGCGGTGATAAAGCACATATGCGCACCAGCAAGGTGATCGACGATCTGTTCAATCGATTCCTCGGCTGCGGCTGCACCGACCGACGCGCGGGCACCTGCGCCCAACCCCTCGGTCACTTTCACACCCATCTGGATGCGGTCTTTCGATCGCGAATGCTGCAAAGCCTGCGCGTCTGTATTTGCTACAACGAATTCAACGCCCTCGAGTTCCTTCTCGATCATGTTGTTGACAGCGTTGCCACCGGCACCGCCTACACCAAACACCGTGATACGAGGTTTCAACTCTTCCTGACCGGGCAAGGTAAGGTTCAAAGTCATGATTTGTCCGCCTGTCTATGTCCGCGCCGCACCGATGTCCCCCGATGGCGGCCAATATGGTCTTTTAATTCCGACTGAATCGCCGGTTACTGCCTCATTTGGTCCATGTTAACCCATAAAACAGCCTTCCGTCACGCCCTAAAGGGTCGGAAAGCCGCAAAATATTGAGGGATTATCGAAGATTTCAGCAGGATTTCGCCGAAGCCACCGCATGTTGCTGCCCGGACGACCCATTCACCAATTGTCTTTGAACCACCGGAAGGCGCGCCGCAGGCTGCGGGCGGGGTAGCTTTCCGCAGGAATGTCGAAATCCCACCATTCGTCCTGCGGGTGAGCGGCGAACAGGCACAGCCCGACGGACGAGGCAAACCCAGCCCCCGTGGCGGCCTGTGGCAAACCCTGCACGCGCAAAGGCCGACCGATCCGCACTTGCTGGCCCAGAATTTTCGGGGCGAGCCCGTCCAATCCGGGAATTTGGCTGCCGCCGCCGGTCAGCACGATCTGCTGGCTGCGCAAATGCTCAAACCCAGACGCATCAAGACAGGCCCGGACCTCCTCCAGGATTTCCTCGACCCTCGGTCGCATGATGCCGATCAGTTCGGCCCGGCTGACGGTGCGGCGGTCATGTTCCCAATCACCCGTGTCGCCGCCGATCTCGATCATCTCGCGATCATCCATGCCGGTGGCAACGACGCCGCCATAGAAAGTCTTGATGCGTTCCGCCGTCGACAAGGGCACTTGAAGCCCCTTCGAGATGTCCGAGGTCACGTGATCCCCGCCCAATCGCACACTGTCAGAATAAATCATGTGCTTTTTCATGAAGATGGACAGACCAGTTGAACCACCACCCAAATCGATACAGGCCGCGCCCAGCTCCTGTTCGTCTTCCACCAAGGCGGAAATGCCGGACACATAGGCCGAGCTGGCCAGCCCCGCCAGTTCAAGATCGCAACGTTTGATGCAATAGAGCAGGTTCTGAATGACCGCTGAATCGACGGTCAGAACATGCATGTCCACCGCAAGCCGGTTGCCGATCTGCCCGCGCGGGTCGCTCAGTCCCGACCGGTGATCCAGCGCGAAATTGACCGGCTGGGCGTGCAACACTTCGCGCCCGTCGCCGATATCCGGCATGTCGCACGCAGCCAGCACCCGCGCGACGTCATCTTCCGTCACGGCCGAGTCGTTCAGCTCCACGACACCATCCAGCCCATAGCTGCGCGGGTTTGCACCCGAGAAACATGCAATCACGTGGTCAACACGGATGTTTGCCATTTTCTGCGCGGCCTGGATGGCGGTGCGAATGGCGCGTTCGGTTTCCTGCATCGCATCAATCTCGCCGAAGCGCACGCCGCGTGACCGCGTGGTCGCCGCCCCGATGATACGAAACGCGCTTTGCCCGGCCAGGCTGCCCACCCCATCGCTTTCCCGAAACTGGTCCGGCCCGTCGAAGCGCAGGATCAGACAGGCGATCTTCGAGCTGCCGATATCCAGAATTGCGATCACACCTCGCTGCATGGCGGCTTCGCGCATCGAGCGCATGGCGCGCTGCTGGCTGTAAATATCGGTCATTGGTCTTCTACTCCAAACTCAATCGCACGAATGCGGCGCAATTCTTCGACGGCAGGCTCGCCCAATCGAAGCGTCGGTCTCAGGGGATTTCTCATGTCAACTACGGTCAAATCGCGCGCCATCACCTCTTGCGCCTGATCCAGCGCGATCACTTGCTCCAGGGCTGCGACGGGGTCGTTTTCCGGCAACAGGATGCGCTGCTTGGTGGCCAGCACCACGTCCCAGCGGCGTTCGCCCACTCGAACGAGGCCGCGCAATTGCGGGCCAAACGGATGCGCCGTCTCGATCAGGTCCAGGGCTTCTTTTACAGCCTTGTCAGCCCCGACACCGGCAATCAGCGGCAGGTCCGACCGACCATCGCGCGCCAACAGGCTTGCGACGCGGTGGCCGGTGCGATCCAGCAGATCAAGGATGCCGTCGTGGCGCCAGATGATGACCGGCTGGCGTTCGGTGATGGCGACTTCCAACACCCCGCCAGGCCGCACCCGCAGATCGGCCTTTTCAACCACGTCCAACTGGGTGATTTCCTGTCGCATCGCTTCCAGATCCAGATCAAAGCTGGAAATGGGGAAGTCGACCGGTAGCATTTGCCGCACCGCGTCGGCAACCACCGGTGTCGCACCTTCGACCGCCATCAGTTTGACCATAAATTCAGGCCGCTCCTGCACAGACCTCTGTATCTGGGTGTATTTTTCAGCAAGGGCTTCGCGATTGTCGGGGATTGAGAAATACCATCCGACCGTCAAAAGCACGGCAAAGACGGGAAGCCCGACCCGCAGGAATGACCGAAACGCCGGGGTCAGCCAGAGCCGATGCACCTTATAGGCCATGCGTGACGGTGCCGGATCACGATGAAGGGTCTCGCCCCCTCGCGCGGTGCCATTTGAACCCGTCGGGCGTGGCGCGGCAACGGAATGATACGGGCCCGAAGGGCGTGATTTTCGCATCAACGATCGCATGAGGCGTCCTCCACCATCCATGCGCAGAATTGTCCGAAAGTGATCCCGTGATGCGCCGCTTGTTCAGGGGCCAGAGATGTGGGCGTCATGCCCGGCTGCGTGTTTGTCTCAAGCAGGATCAATCCGTCCAAACCGCGCGCCTCGTCCCAACGGAAATCCGTGCGGCTGACACCGCGGCAGCCCAACACCGCGTGGGCGCGCAAGGCGTAATCCAGACAGGCGGCTTCGATGTCAGCAGGGATGTCGGCGGGCATGATGTGGCGCGACCCACCTTCGGCATATTTCGCGTCATAGTCATACCAGCCATCGGTCAGAATGTCGGTCACGCCAAGCGCCCGATCCCCCATGACAGTGGTCGTCATTTCGCGCCCCGGCGCATAGGTTTCTACCATCACCGTTTCGGGCATGGTCGGGGCAAGTTGTGGGGGCGTGTTCGCCCCGTCCTGAACAATGTAGATACCGACCGAGCTGCCCTCGTTATACGGCTTCACCACATAAGGCGGCTCCATCACATGACGTGCGCGCACCTCGTGGGCGGGCGCCAGCACGCTATCGACAACCGGTAGACCAGCGACGCGGAATGCGTCCTTCGCGCGCTCCTTGTCCATCGCAAGCGAGGACGCCAACACGCCGGAATGGGTATAGGGGATTTGCAGCCACTCAAGCAGACCCTGCACACAGCCATCTTCGCCCCAGCGGCCGTGTAATGCGTTGAACACCACGTCGGGGGCCTCTGCGCGCAAACGCTCGGAAAGATCGGAACCGGCGTCAATCGCGACCACGTCATAGCCCTCGCCCTTCAGTGCCGCAACGCATTCGCGCCCGGAACTCAGCGAGACCTCCCGTTCAGCCGAATGGCCGCCCAGAAGAACCACAACTTTCGAGACTGTCTTGCCCGACATGCCTGCTCTTTTGCCTCGTCCTTGATCGCGAGAACGCGACCAACTGCCCAGCCGTTTCCGGCGCCTATCCGCACTTTGCGCGCGGCGTTTATCTTTATCGGAGGCTGTACCGCCCCTTTGCTCAGGGCTTTATGCCCCTTGTTTGCAAGGGCGTTTGCCCCTTGTCGCCGGTTCATTTCGACCGGATCTGAAGGGCCTGCCCGACCCCGGTATCTGCGCGCATACGTTGGCTTATTTATCTGCCAATTCACCCACGCGCATGATTTCCCATACTAGCTCTATGCCACTGTGTTCGTAAACCTTTTTTCTGACCTCTTCGCCTAATCCTTCAAGTTCTGCGGCACTGGCGTCGCCGGTGTTTGTCAGAAAATTGGCGTGCATCGGGTTCATCTGCGCCCCGCCAAGGGTCGCGCCGCGCATCCCCGCGGCCTCGATCACCTTCCACGCCTTCAACTCGTGACTGTCATCGGCGCGCCCGGTCGAACTGAAACCGACCGGGTTGCGGAAGGTCGATCCGGCGGTGCGGTCCTTGGTGGGTTGGGTCTCGTCGCGCTTGGCCAGTTGCGCCTCCATCCGGGCGACAAGCCGGGCAGGATCGCCCATCGGGCCTTCAAATGTTGCGCTGGTGATCACGCAACCGTCCGGAAGATCGGTCTGGCGGTATTGAAAATTGAGGTCGTCAGCAGTCAGTGTCACCCGCTCGCCTGATCGCGTGATGGCCTGCGCTTCGACGAAAACATCAGCGACATAAGAGCCATAGCACCCGGCGTTCATCCGAACCGCGCCACCGATGGCACCCGGAATTGTGCGCAGAAAGGTCAGGTCGACACCCGCGTCCGCAGCTTTGCGCGCCACATGGGCGTCCAGTGCGGCGACGCCAGCGGTGACGCGGTTGCCATCAACCGCAATCCGGTTGAAGCTTCGCCCCAACCGGATCACCACGCCACGAATACCGCCGTCGCGCACGATCAGGTTCGACCCGACCCCCATCGGAAAAACCGGCACATCCGGGTCAAGCGCGGCCAGAAACTGCGCCAGATCACTGTCATCGGCAGGCATGAAGAACCAGTCGGCGGGGCCGCCCACGCGCAGCCAAGTCAGGGTGGACAAGTCCTTGTCAGACACCAGCGCCCCGCGCGTTTCGATCTTGCTTGGATGGGTCACTTCAACCTCGTATCTTGCGCAGCCAGCGGATCAGGTAAATCACTGGCCAGCGCAGTATGGACATTGCTGCGATCATGACCAGCCCACCAACCAGCGGCCCGTTTTGATAAACCACGTAACCCAATAGCGGAATGCCCATGGCGATCAAGACGTAAGCCACGCGCCAATGATGATCCCGCGATGGAAACAGCGCGATGACCTGCGCAAGGACGGCCCAGAAACAGGCAAGGATCAGCGACAGCGTCATACCCGCCCCGACGCCTTGCGAGTCAGATACCAAAGGGGTCGACGAAACATCGAAAGGAAGGCCGCAAGACCAAGCCCGGCCCACAGCCAGCCATGGTTAGCCCCGATCCAAAGGATCAAGAACGGCGCGGCCACCAGAAGCACCAGACCTGGCACAAACTGACGTCGCATGGGCAGAAACGCTACAGCGGTGGCGGCAATCACCCACAGGGCGGCGGCGATCAGCGGCGCGCTCATCCAGCACCCGAGGTCAGGAATGAAGCCCCAAGCGCCAGCAGCGCCGCGATCAGACCCAGCCACGGCACCCAGTTTGCGGTGCGAAACGGCGCTTTGGGGTCTTTGCGTTTCAACGCAATCAGGGCGACATTTACGACCGCGAACACGATCAGAAGGACGGTCGAGGTGACTTCCGCCAGGTCCGAGACAGGCAATGCCAGCGCCGCTGCCACCACGCCGAGACCCAAAAGCACCGTCGCCAGCACGGGCGTGCCGAACCGGGGATGCGCGCGATAAAAGATCGACAGCCGCTTTTCCCGCCGTCCCAATCCAAACAGAACCCGTGCAGCCATGATGATCTGCGCCAGCACACCGTTTAACGCGGCGACAACCGCGATGGCACCCAGCATGGCCGGGGACATTAGAAACGCGGCCTCCCAGACCAGAACCAAGGGTCGGTCAGAGCCAGCCAGTTCGTCCACCGGAACGGCCCTGATCGCCGCCAGCGAGACCATTGCGTAAAGCGCAGTCGTCACAACCAGCGCAATCAAGATTGCTCTTGGCACGGTGCGGGTGGGGTCGCGGGCTTCTTCGGCCATGTTCACCATGTCCTCGAACCCGATAAATGCAAAGAAGGCAAGAGCGGCGGCACCTGCCACGCCGGGCCAATAGATAGATGGCAGATCGGTAAACTCGGCCACTGGCGGGGCGGTGAACCCGGCCCAGATCACGGTGGCCAGACCCAACACCTCGATGATGGTAAACAGGGCCACAAGGGCAAGGCTTTCCAGAACTCCTGCCACAGCGACAAGGGTCAGGGCAACGCCAAACCCGATGATCGCCCAAGTTGCGGGAATGTCGATCAGTGACAGCAGATAGCCGACCCCGCCCCGCAGGACTGCCGCGGCTGACACCGTGCCCGCAAGCACGATGGCCAGACCGATCAACACCGCCAGCAAGTGGCTGTTCAGCCCTTTCTCGACATAAGCCGCCTCGCCCGAGGCTTCGGGGATGCGCGAACTGAGTTCGGCATATGACAGGGCTGACGGGGCGGCGACGATCCCGGCCAGAACGAAAGCCATTGGCGCCCAGATGCCTGCCTCGGCTGCGACGGCACCCACAAGCACGTAGATGCCCGCGCCGACCATGACGCCGATACCATACATGGTCAGAAGGCCAAGGCCGAGATTGCGTTTTAACGGGGCTGGTTCCATGTACCCATCTTCTATCAAACGGCGCTTGTCCGCGCGTGTTTCGTCAAATGTGCACCTCTGCCACCCGAAAGACAGACGGTGCGACGTCTGTTGCGACGAAAGACCTCAACCCAACCGCTTCGGCAGGTTGTTGGCCCAGGTCGAGATTGTGCCAGCCCCAAGACACACCACCATGTCGCCGGACCTGGCATGGTCTTTGACAAGCGCAGTCAGGGCGTCTTCGTCCGGGATCGCAAGGGCGTGGCGATGACCGTGGCGAACAAGCCCTGCGACCAGGTCGTCCCGGCTGGCCCCTTCGATCGGGTCTTCGCCCGCGGCATAAACATCGGCGATGCCCACAACGTCGGCTTCGTTAAAACAGGCACAGAAATCTTCAAACAAACCATGCAGGCGCGAGTAACGGTGCGGCTGATGCACGGCGATCACGCGACCCTCGGTGGCATGGCGCGCAGCCTTCAGGACAGCGGCGATTTCCACCGGGTGGTGGCCGTAATCGTCAATGATGGTGACACCATTGACCTCGCCCACGCGGGTGAAACGCCGGTTCACACCGCCGAAGTCTTCCAGCGCTGCGCGGATTTCGTCGCGCTTCATGCCCAGATGGCGGGCCACTGCCACCGCCGACAGCGCGTTCGAGACATTGTGGTCCCCTGGCATCGGCAGGGTGCAGCCGTCGATTCTTGTGCCTTCATTGTGCAGTTCGATATCGAAATGCGCGACGCCGCCTTTGTAGGTCAGATTGACCGCCCGCACATCAGCCTGCGCATTGAAGCCGTAAGTCACGACGCGGCGGTCGGTGATCTTGCCCACCAGCGCCTGCACTTCGGGGTGGTCAGTGCAGCATACGGCCAGCCCGTAGAATGGAATGTTGGACACGAAGTCGAGGAAACCCTGTCGCAGCGTGTCGAAATCGCCCCAATGTTCCATATGCTCGGGGTCGATATTGGTGACGATGGCAATGGTAGCGGGCAAGCGGTTAAAGGTGCCGTCGCTTTCATCGGCCTCGACCACCATCCATTCGCCCTGCCCCATCCGTGCGTTCGAGCCATAGGCGTGAATGATTCCGCCATTGATCACAGTCGGGTCGATCCCGCCCTTGACCAGAAGTTCCGCCACCATCGTGGTCGTGGTGGTTTTCCCATGTGTGCCCGCGACCGCAATGTTGGATTTCAGCCGCATCAGTTCGGCCAGCATCTCGGCCCGGCGCACCACCGGCAGGCCGCGCGCCCGCGCCGCATCCAGTTCCGGGTTGCCCGGCTTGATCGCGGACGAGATCACAACGACCTCGACATTCGCCAGGTTCTCGGCCCGCTGGCCCACGAAGATTTCAGCACCCAGATCGGCAAGACGGTCGGTGATTTTCGAAGTTTTCAGATCCGACCCCTGCACACGATAGCCATGGTTCAGCAAGACTTCGGCGATACCGGACATCCCGATCCCGCCGATCCCGACAAAATGGATCATCCCCATTTCGGTGGGAAGTTTGGTCGCTGCTGCGTTCATGCGGTTGCCTTTCTGCTCATGCGATAGTCCAGGACCAGCCACGCTGGATCAGGATGTCGGGACAACGCCCGTCAAGTGTTCGACCAGTTCCACCAAGGCTTCAGTCGCGTCAGGCCGGGCCTGCCCCTGCGCGGCGCGCGACATTCGCATGGCGCCTTCGGGATTGTCCAGAACCGTTCTGATCTGTTCGGACAGCGTGTCCACATCCAACCGGCTTTCAGGGATCAAGATCGCCGCGCCAGCTTCCACCAGCCCACGCGCATTTGCCGTTTGATGGTCGTCCGTCGCGTGCGGATAGGGCACAAGGATCGAGGGGCGACCGATGACCGAGATATCCGCCACCGACGACGCGCCCGCCCGGCTGATCACCAGTTGGGCCTCGGACATGCGGCGCGGGATGTCGTTGAAAAAGGGCTGCACATCCGCGCGGATGCCATGTTCGGTGTAATAGGCGCTGACGCGCGCCATATCCTCATCGCGGGCCTGATGGCTGACCGAGATATGCTTCAACAGTTCCGTCGGCAAAGCGGCAATCGCGGGCGGCACCGTGTCCGACAAGGCGCGCGCACCTTGCGATCCGCCGATGACCAGGATCGACATCGGATAATCGCCAGGCGCAATATAGCCCGAAGTTTCGCGGGCCAGCACCTCTGCCCGAACCGGGTTGCCAGTGTAGAAAGGGTTCGCACCGTCCGGCAGCGCGGTGGGCCAGGTGCCACAGGCAACAGCGTTCACACGGGTCGCAAAAATCCTGTTCACCCGTCCCAACACGCCGTTCTGTTCATGGATCATCCGTGGCAGGTTCAATACCTTGGCCGCGGCCAATGCCGGAATGGTGGGATACCCCCCGAACCCGACAACCGCTTTGGGTCGGTCGCGGCGCATTTGCAGGATCGCCCCCATGATGCCCGCACCGATACGGACGGGCACCATAGCCTTGGCCAACACGCCCCCGCGCGCGAAGGTCGCCGAGGACACTTCTTCGATCTCGACCACATGGGGAAAGCCGCCGGTATAGCGCGCGCCGCGCGCATCGGTTGACAGTTTCACCCGCCAGCCCTTGCGTAACATCGCCTCTGCCACTGCCTGCGCAGGAAACATGTGGCCACCGGTGCCGCCTGCGGCGATGACAAGAAGAGGTTTGGGCTCGTTCATCGCCCCTTCCTGTTTGCGAATACGTCCTGCATCCGGCCTTGTGGTCGGGAGCGGGTAAAGGCCAAAAGCATACCAAGTGTGATCCCTCCCGCGATCAGGGACGATCCACCATAGCTGACGAACGGCAAGGTCATTCCCTTGGCGGGCAGCAGCCGCACGGCCACCCCCATATTGATCAACGCCTGAATACCGAACATCGCCGCCAGTCCCGAGCCCGCCAATCGCGTGAACGTGTCGCGTTCGCGGATCAGGCGCAGAAAGCTGCGCACGACGATGGTGGCGTAAAGCGCGATGATGATCAGGACCAGGATCAGGCCATATTCCTCGGCGGCAACGGCAATGATGAAATCGGTATGCGCGTCCGGCAGCGACCATTTTACCTGCCCTTCACCCACACCCACGCCGAAAAACCCACCTTCGCGGATGGCGTTGGTGGCATAGCCAAGCTGGGTGGTGGGATCCACGTCAGGGGTCAGAAACCCGTCAATGCGGCGCGCGAAGTGCTCGGAGTTGCTATAGGCGAACATCCCGCCCAGAACGACCACACCTGCGGCCGCGGCCAGAAACAGGATCGGCGCACCGGCCAGGAAATACATCACGCCCCAGCCAAACAGCACCAGAGCGGCCTGTCCAAAATCCGGTTGCAGCGCGAGGAAACCGACGATCACCAGAACCAGCGCCAGTGACATCGACCGCCCGGGTGGGCCGCTAATTTCCTGACTGGCGGCCATCAGCCATGCAGCGACCACAACAAAACCGGGTTTCAGAAACTCGGACGGCTGAACCGAGGCAAAGCCCAGCGAATACCATCGCACGGCACCTTTGCCGTAATCCGTGCCCAGAACCGGCAACAGCATGACCGCCACCAAAGCGACCAGAAATCCCAGCACACCAAGGCGGCGAACCATTTGGGGGCTCATCAGCGTGGTGGCAAACAGAGTGATCAATGCCATCACGCCAAAGACCAACTGACGTTCAACATAGTAAAAATTTGCCAAACCGTTGCGTTCCGCCAGAGGAGGCGACGCAGCCAGCCCAAGCAAAATGCCGATCCCGAACAGGATCAGAATGCACGATACCGACCATTTGTCGATTGTGCGCCACCACCGGGGAAGAATGGGGTCGCCGTCACGCGCGGGAACCGCGCCATATACCATCTCTGTCATGAGAAAATGCCTGCCACTTGTCTGTACCGCTCGTATCTACCAACGGCAGGCCCCGGTAGTTCGGGTTATATCTGCCATTGATCCTCATTCGCCCATCTTATGCGGGTCGTTGCGCGAAGATTAGCGGGGTTTTCGCCACTTTTCCAGAGAATTCGCGCCCATACACTGTGCGATGGGCAATCAGCTGCCCGGTGGGCCGACAGCGCGCGACTTGGACCGATCTCGACCCAATTGGCTTTCACGCCAGATGATCACCAGACCTGCGAAAACGACGACTCCTGCGCCAAGCAGCGTTTGCAGCGTCGGCAACTCGCTGAAGAAGATGTAACCGAAGGCGAGCGCAAACAACATCGACGAATAATCAAACGGCGCGATGGTCGAGGCATCTGCATGCGTATAGGCCGTGGTCAACATCAACTGACCAACCCCACCAAACAGCCCGGCCCCCAGCAAAAGTGCGAACTCCCACCTGGTAGGCCAGACCCAGCCAAAAGGCATCGTCAGGGCAGACAGGCATACAGCTGTCAACGACGCATAGATGACAACAGTTGAGGGCGGATCAATCCCCACCAGCTTGCGCACCAGGATCTTCGCCACTGCCATGCAGCAGGCCGCAACAAGCGCCAGAACGGCACCGAAGGCCCGAAGTGCATCATCTTCTCCCGTCCCTCCAAAGCCTTCGAGACGCGGCCAGAGGATCACCAGCACGCCAGCCAGCCCCGCCAGCACTGCCCCGATACGCACCATGCGCACCTGTTCGCCCAGAAAGATCGCCGCAAGGGCCACAGTGATAATCGGAGCCGCATAGAATATGGCGGTGACTTCGGGTAGTGGAAGATAACCAAGAGCCGCGAAGCTGAGCGTCATTGCCAGCACACCGATCGTGCCCCTGCTGATATGCCCCCATGGATTCTTGGTGCGAAGGGCAGAGTGCAACCGCCCCTCATACGCCAACCAGCCAAGGATCACCGGCAGCGCAAAAAGCGAGCGGAAAAACACCGCCTCGCCCACAGGCACATGGACCGTGACCGCTTTCACCATCGTCTGAAGCGAGATAAAGAAGGCGACCGATCCGAGTTTCAGAGCTATGCCACGCGAAGGGTTCATCCCTTTGCGTAGCCCACGTGCCGCGCCGTTGGAAGTCAAGAAATTGCGCGCGTCTGCGCAATTCACAACGCCTTGGAACCGTTGAGACGAAAAACGCCCCCGACCTGCGGGGGCGTTTGACTTGGTTTCCGGTTCACCTAGTTGATCAGTGTCAGCAACGTGTCCAGCGACTGTTTCGCGTCACCATAGAACATGCGCGTGTTTTCCTTGAAGAACAACGGGTTCTCGATGCCCGAATAGCCGGTGCCCTGCCCACGTTTCGACACGAAGACCTGTTTTGCTTTCCAGCATTCCAGCACCGGCATACCCGCGATGGGGCTGTTGGGATCTTCCTGTGCCGCCGGATTCACGATGTCGTTCGAGCCGATGACGATGGCGACATCCGTATCGGGGAAGTCGTCGTTGATCTCGTCCATTTCCAGCACGATATCGTAAGGCACTTTGGCCTCGGCCAGCAGCACGTTCATGTGACCCGGCAGACGACCCGCGACGGGGTGAATGGCGAAGCGCACATTCTTGCCCTTGGCGCGCAAACGGCGGGTCAGTTCGGCCACGTTCTGCTGGGCTTGCGCCACAGCCATGCCGTAGCCCGGGATGATGACCACGCTGTCGGCGTCCTCAAGCGCTGCCGCCACACCATCGGCGTCGATGGCGATCTGTTCGCCTTCGATTTCCATGGCAGGACCAGACGAGCCGCCGAAGCCGCCCAGGATCACACTGATGAACGACCGGTTCATCGCCTTGCACATGATATAGGACAGGATCGCACCGGACGAGCCAACCAGAGCACCGACAACGATCAGAAGGTCATTGCCAAGCGAGAAACCAATCGCCGCCGCGGCCCAGCCGGAATAGCTGTTCAGCATCGACACAACGACCGGCATGTCAGCACCGCCGATGCCCATGATCAGGTGATAGCCGATGAAGAACGCCGCCAATGTCATCACGAACAGCGGCAGGAAGCCACCGGTGTTGAAATACCAGATCAGACAGATCAACGACAGGATCGCGGCACCGGCGTTCAGCGCATGGCCACCGGGCAGCTTTTCCGCCGCCGAGCTGACTTTGCCCGCGAGTTTTCCATAGGCAATGACCGACCCGGTGAAGGTCACGGCACCGATGAAGACACCCAGGAACAGCTCAACACGCAGGATGTTCTGCTCAACCGGTGTCTTATGCGCCAGCAGGGCCGCGAAGCCCTGAAGTCCCTGACGAGCCTCGTCACTCATCGCCAGCACATTGCCCAGTTCGATATGGGCGTTGTAGCCCACGAACACCGCTGCCAGACCGACCAGCGAATGCATCGCGGCGACCAGTTGCGGCATTTCGGTCATCTGGACCCGCTGGGCGACATAGGTGCCGATGACACCGCCACCCGCGATCAGAACGATCGACAGCAACCACAGGCCCGATCCGGGGCCGACCAGCGTGGCGAACACCGCCAGCGCCATGCCGACAATGCCATACCAAACAGCGCGTTTCGCGCTTTCCTGTCCCGACAGACCGCCAAGAGAGAGGATGAACAGAACTGCCGCAACAACATATGCGGCCGTGGTGAAACCAAAATCCATGATCCCTACCCCCTTAAGATTTCTGGAACATGGCAAGCATGCGCCGTGTTACGAGGAAGCCACCGAAGATGTTGATCCCGGCCATGAAGATCGACAGAGCCGCCAACAAGATAACCAGGAACGATCCCGACCCGATTTGCATCAGCGCACCAAGTATGATGATCGACGAAATCGCGTTGGTCACAGCCATCAACGGCGTGTGGAGCGAATGCGAGACATTCCAGATCACCTGAAATCCCACGAACACCGCCAGGACGAAGACGATGAAGTGCTGCATGAAACTGGCGGGAGTATACAGACCCGCAAGCAGCATCAGCGCGCCACCGACACCCAGGAGGGTGAATTGTTGTTTGGTTTGTGCTTTGAATGCGGCAACCTCGGCGGCGCGTTTTTCTTCCGGGGTCAGTTCCGGCACCACCGCTTTCGGTTTGGCCGCAATGGCCGGCACTTTCGGGGGTGGTGGTGGGAATGTGATCTCGCCCTGATGGGTCACAGTCGCGCCGCGGATGACGTCATCTTCCATGTTGTGATTGATCTTGCCGTCCTTTTCAGGCGTCAGGTCAGACATCATGTGGCGAATGTTATTGGCATAAAGCGACGACGCTTGCGATGCCATACGCGACGGGAAATCGGTATAGCCGATGATGGTCACGCCATTGTCGGTCACGATCTTCTCATCCGGGACCGTCAGTTTGCAGTTGCCGCCCTTCTCGGCCGCAAGGTCCACGATGACACTGCCCGGCTTCATGGCTTTCACCATGTCCTCGGTCCACAACTCGGGTGCTTCGCGGTTGGGGATCAGCGCGGTGGTGATCACGATGTCCACTTCTGGCGCCAACTCACGGAACTTGGCAAGTTGGGCTTCGCGGAATTCGGGGCTTGAGACAGAGGCGTAACCACCCGTGGCAGCCCCGTCCTGCTGGTCTTCCTCGAAATCCAGATAGACGAATTCGGCACCCATACTTTCAACCTGCTCGGCCACTTCCGGGCGCACGTCGAACGCATAGGTGATCGCACCCAGAGAGGTCGAGGTGCCAATGGCGGCCAGACCCGCCACGCCGGCACCGACCACCAGAACCTTGGCGGGCGGCACTTTACCTGCCGCCGTCACCTGACCGGTGAAGAAACGACCGAAATTGTTACCCGCTTCGATCACCGCACGGTAGCCCGCGATATTGGCCATCGACGACAGCGCGTCCATCTTCTGCGCGCGCGAAATCCGCGGCACCATCTCCATGGCGATGACGTTCGCGCCCGACGCCTTGGCCTTTTCCATGCCCGCTTCGTTGCCGCCCGGATTGAAGAAACTGATCAGCGTCTTGTCCGCCGACAGCCGCTTCAGTTCAGCGTCATTTGGCGGGCGCACCTTGGCGATGATATCTGCCGCTTTCCAAAGCGCGGCGGCGGTCTTTACGACCTCGACGCCAGCCTCTTTGTAAGCCGCGTCCGAGAAGCCCGCAGCGTTACCTGCCTTGGTCTCGATCACGCATTCATAGCCCAGCTTTTGCAGCATCTGAGCGCTTTCCGGGGTCATTGCGACCCGGTTCTCGCCCTCGTAAACTTCTTTGGGTACACCGATCTTCACAGTCTCTTCCTTCTCCCGTCGTCTGCCGAACGAGGGTCAATCCCTCGGCCCCGGCGGTTTCCTGCGCATCCTATACGCGGCTCAGGCGCAAGATGCTATCGTTACGGAGCGCATTGCGACAATAATGTTTCAATACGCGACTCCCCTTCACAGGGCAATGCTGCTGTGCAGCGGGGCAATCATATCCAACGACGCACCTGTCCCGCCCAATCGCTGAATGCGGGGCCGAATTTGGCCGAAAGCGTCGCTTCTTCCCATAAAATGAACCGCTTGGTGATGATGGTGGTGAATACGGGCACCAACAGAAGGGCTGGCAGCACGTCCCACCTAAGTATAAGACCTGTCAGGATCATCGCATCGCCCAGATAGATCGGATTTCGCGTCCAGCGGTAGATGCCACGCTTTAACAGAACCGTCGGCTGCTCACCCGGGATGACAGTGGTGCGGGCACGCCTGAATTCCCACATCGCGACACCCAGCAGACCAAGCCCAAGCACAATCAGCAGGTTGCCAAGCCCAAAGGTCACGCCCAGCCCGAAGCCCAACCCCGGCACAACCCGGTCCAACCCATAGGCCAGCGCGATCATCGTCAACAGCCAGACCGGCGGCATATCAAGCCAACGGGTGAATTGTGTCATAGGGGTGCCGCCTTCCGGTCGTTTCATGTTGCGAAAGTTGTAATGGATCGGGTGTGATGTGCAACGCCGATTGCACGGATATGACCTTGCCGTCAGCAAGGAAACCCATACTCTGCCACCGAACCGCGACCGGAGCATCACATGACCGATTTCAGCGCCACCAAACGGCTTTTTACCCTGCCAGATGGCGTGACCTATCTGGACGGCAACTCGCTTGGTCCTCTGCCGGTTGCCGCGCGGGATCGGGTGGTGTCCTGCCTGCGCGATGAATGGGGCGAGTTGCTGATCACCGGGTGGAACAAGGCCGGCTGGATGGCGCAGCCGCGCGCCCTGGGCGACCGGATCGGTCGGTTGATCGGGGCCGCGCCGGGCACGACGGTGGTGGGCGACACCCTGTCGATCAAGGTCTATCAGGCGCTGGCCTCGGCGTTGACACTGCGACCCGGTCGCCGCGTGATCCTGTCGGACAGCGGCAATTTCCCCACCGATCTCTATATGGCCGAGGGGCTGGTGCGGTCGCTGGATCAAGGACACCGGATCGAAACCCCTGCCCCGGAAGACGTTGGCGACCGCATCACATCGATCGGTGACGACCTTGCCGTTCTGATGTTGACCGAAGTGGATTACCGCACCGGGCGGCGACACGACATGGCCGCGCTGATCAAGGCGGCACACAAGGTCGGCGCGCTGGTGATCTGGGATCTGGCCCATTCGGCCGGTGCTTTCCCGGTCGATGTGGCGGGCGCGGATGCGGATTTCGCTGTTGGCTGCACCTATAAATACCTCAATGGCGGCCCCGGCGCGCCCGCGTTCATCCATGTGGCACCACGCCTTGCCGATCGGGTGCAGCCCGCGCTGTCAGGATGGCTGGGTCACGACGCGCCCTTTGCCTTCGACCCTGACTATCGCCCCGGCCCCGGCATCGAGCGGATGCGCGTCGGCACACCGCCGGTTCTGCAAATGGCGGCACTGGAGGCAGCGTTGGATATCTGGGATCAGGTGGACATGGACGCCCTGCGCGCCCAGTCGGTTGCGCTGTGCGAGCGGTTCATTGAGGGGGTCGAGGCCAGTTGCCCTGACCTGACCCTTGCCAGCCCACGCGAGGCCGCGATGCGCGGCTCACAGGTGAGTTTTCGATTTGAACATGGCTATGCCGCCATGCAGGCGCTGATCGCGCGCAGCGTGATCGGAGATTTCCGCGCCCCGGACATCATACGCTTCGGCTTCACGCCGCTTTATATTGACAACGGGGATGTCGACCGGGCCGTGGCCACGCTGTCAGACATCATGGCGACCCGCCAATGGGACCGGCCCGAGTATCACACCCGGGCCGCCGTGACCTGAGCGTCAGTGCGCAGGCTGAATGAACGTCCCGTTGCGCAGATCGGCCATCGCCTGCCGCAGTTCGTCTTTGGTGTTCATCACGATGGGACCGTGCCACGCCACGGGCTCGCGGATCGGCGCACCGGCGACCAGCAAGAACCGAACGCCTTCGGGTCCGGCCTGCACGCGCACGTCGTCACCCGCACCAAAGCGCACCACGGTGCGGTTGCCCGACAGGTCGCGAATGTTGACCTCCTGCCCCATGACCTCTTTTTCCAACAGCACACCCTGCGGCGCAGCAGCATCCGTGAAGGCACCGGCCCCTTCGAACACATAGGCAAATGCCTGGCGACGCGTGTCGATCGGGAAGGTCTTGGTTATGCCCGCCGGGACGCTCACATCCAGATAAAGCGGATCGGCGGCAATCCCATCAACGGGACCGGACTTGCCCCAGAAATCCCCCACGACCACGCGCACCTTGGTGCCGTCGTCTTCCTCGATCACCGGAATTTCGACCGATGGCACGTCCTGATACTTCGGCGCGGTCATCTTCAGATCGCGCGGCAGGTTGGCCCAAAGCTGGAACCCGTGCATCTGCCCCTTGGTGTTTGCGTGCGGCATTTCCTGATGCATGATCCCCGACCCTGCGGTCATCCACTGAATATCGCCCGCGCCAAGACGCCCTGCGTTGCCAAGGCTGTCCTCGTGCTCGACCTCACCGGCCAGAACATAGGTGATCGTTTCGATCCCCCGGTGCGGATGCCAGGGAAAGCCCTTTTCGGACAGACGCGGATCGTCGTTGCGGAAATCGTCAAACAACAGGAATGGGTCATAGGCTTCCGGCTCGTGAAAGCCAAAGGCACGATGCAGGTGAACACCCGCGCCTTCCAGCGTGGGTTTCGACTGGGTGGCCGACAAAACGGGACGAATGGACATGGTATCCCCCTTTCAGAAGGTCATGTGGCGTTTGCTTTTATCTAGGGACGACCCGTTCATTCTACAATTGCGCGCAGTTTAACAGTGGTCGCGCATTATTGCACAATTCGCGCGTGGGGAAGCGCGCGCAGTCCATTCGTGCTATGCTTGCAGAATTACTGTATCGATTGAGGCAACGATGGCCCAAAAATTCTCCGACGTCGAATGGCTTGAGATCGAGGCGCATCTGGACGCGGCCCTTGCCCAAGACCCCGAAGCCTATGGCCTGCCAGAGAGGCGCGACGGGTCGGTCATCCTGATGTCATGGAACATCCGCAAATTTGGCGCGGTGGCAGATCGCGACGGGCCAAAGAAAAGCCCCGGCGCAACACGGATGATTGAACGGATCGCCGCACAGGCCGACCTGCTTTCGATACAGGAACAACAAGACGATACCGGCGCACTGGACGCACTGGTCGCCGCGCTTAACCCCAACTATGGCGTAATTTACAGCGACGTGACCGGGCGCAGTCCCGGCTATAAGGGTATGTCGGAACGCTTTGCCTATCTGTTTCGTCATGACCGCGTCCGGCTCGGTCATCTGGCCTCGGACCTGTCCTATGACCGCACGGCGATCGCCGCGAACATGAACGAGGCGCTGAAAGCGTCCTTTGATACCAGCGTGCCGGGTCAGGACGACCCCGGCTATCTGGAGCAGTTGATGACCTGGGTTCAAAACACCACGCGCCTCATGGGGTCGCAGTTTTCCAAATTCGTGCAGTTTATCCGCAGCCCTTATCTGGTCGAATTTCGGATCGACGGACCGGATGGGCAGTATGAAATCTATGCGGTCAACGCGCATCTGGTTTCTGGCAAGAAGACCGAGCGCGAGCAGGAGTTCTTCGCCCTGCTGGAGTGGTTGCTGCATGACAGCCGCAAGACGGTCAGCGAACGCGGCAAGATCATCATGATCATGGGCGATCTGAACCTGGATTTTGACAGTTCAAACGAAGACAGGCGTTTGGGAATCGAAAACTACGTCACCGGGATCAACGCGAAACGGCGGCTGGATGCCAAGGTGAACTTCCCGTTCCTTGATGGCGCGTTCAACACCAACGCCCGACGCACCCAGACTTATGACCATATCGCGTGGCTTGCCGACGACACGCGCCTGCCACGTGGGCGTCATAACGCCCTGGCGGGCACGCTTGGCCCGGATCAGTTCGATTATGGCATGTTTGATTTCACACAATTGTTCATGGATGCCGGCCCCGGTCTTTTGCCCGATGGAACCCCCGATTACGCGCGGTTTGCGCACGACCTGTCAGACCATATGCCGATCTGGGTCAGACTGCCCCGACCGAACGCGGGGCAGCACCGGTTTACGGTGTGACAGGTACCGGGCACGGGTTCGCCGCCGTATCATAACAGAGTGTCTGATACTCGCGCGGGCTTGTGACGACCACATGTTCTGTGTTGCGCGGATATATCCCGGTCCAGAACCCGGCAAATGGCGGTTCATATTTCGCGACGGTTTCCACAACGATCAGTTCTTCACCATCATACATCTTGGGAATATGTGGTCCCAGATACTGTCGCATCGTTGCTTGCGTATGGCCTGTGATACCGCTGTTATAACTGGCCTGAGAATCGCCAGGGTCCAGGGTCAGCTTACGCGGGATCGCGTCATTGCATTCCGCAGAAGTGAGTTCACATTTCACGACCGTCACACGCACCCAGCTTTCTTCTTTCGAACGCGACATATATTCAAACAGTTCGTCCAGCCCTTCCAATATGGTGCGGTCATATTTATCAATTCGGGACAAATAATCCGAGATCGCATAGTTCGCTTTCAGCGCAAGGCTTTGATGGCGATAAGCATCGAAATAGGTGTGCAACGCTTGCAGGCCGAACAGAAGCAGCGGCAAAATGATGACGCTTTCGACTGTCACCGTGCCGCGCTCGGTCCGGGCAAACAGGGATAGACGCCGACCCGCGGCAGAACGCATTTTATCAAGGAATGTGTTTGTCATGCTCATCCCTATGGTTCGTTCACAAAGGTTGACACCGCGACAATCGACACCCCACCCGACGGGTCTCGCGGCAAGCCCATAACATACGGCGTCGTTGCAAAGAACGGATCACGGATAAGACAGGCACGCACCAGCATCAAATCGCCCCCACCACCGGGTGAATAGCTGGTCAGGGGTTTGATATTCTCGGCGCGATCGACGCAGGGGATTGGTCCCGTCGGCAGGGACCAACTGCCTTGATCAACCAGTCGCAGATCGACCGATATCTCTTCTTCGCAGTTCCTGAACAGGATCGTGTCTTGGCAAATCGCCTTTTTCAGATCGGCAAGATTGGCAGGGCGGCTGATACCCAGCCGTAAATCGCGCACATTCAAATCCAGCGCGCGTTCCAGCATCATGGAGCGCATCCCGTAAAAGCTCAGCTCGAACGATGTCAGGAACAAGGTCATGAACAAGGGGAACCAGATCACGAATTCGACGGTCGAGCTGCCATCGGACGCGCGCAGCCGCCGCCAATATGCCTGCAATACCTGTTTCATTCGTTACATTCCGTTCTACGTTTCGCCACGATCCGGGCGCAAAAGAAAACACGTGGTTGTTTTGGGCCGCACTTCACACGCACGGCCCTGCCGTGTCAGTTGATCAACCGCAGCTTGTTGATGTCCGCAGCGATTTTCGAGAACACTTGCGACAGGTTCACGCTGCTATCACCCTTCGTCACCTTGTAGTGCAGGCGCTTGCCACCTTTCACAGATGCACAGGATTCCAGCGAGCTTGTGTCCGTCGACGAGCTTGTCTCCATCTCGATCGTATAGATCGTCATCCCGGCGTTCTTCGCAGCGGTGCATTGATCCCTCAAGCGTTCATCAATATCGCCGATATTGGCCGCATCACCGTCCGAGTTGTTGCTGTTCGAGATCAAGCGCCCAGGGTCTCCCAGCCAGCTAAACCGTTCGACATAGCCCCAGACATAATCCCTTTTCCAGAAGTTCTGCCAGGACAGGCGGGTCGGTTCAGCGACGCGTGGCTCTTCCCACCAGCTGGTCCCCGTTTCGGTTGCGCAGACATCGTCATAGGGATAGCCAAAACAATCGTTGGGATCATCTCCGAACGGTTTGTCATGCCATTCTGTCCGTGGGGTGCTTCTTGACCCACGATAATAGAACCATTGGTACTGATCTGTGCTGGCCCTATAGACCGACATGATTTCGCGTTCTTTGTCCCGGCCCTTGCTGTCCTTGTAAGGTGCCATGGTCAGCCAGAAGGGCGAAGGCCCGGTGCGATACCCGTCATAAACATAGTGGTGGTTGGTGTTCTGACCATCTGTCATCAACACCAGAAACTTTGACGAAGACGTCGTGGCCGGATTATAGGGGCGTCCGGCGAAATTGCTGTTCACCACGCCGTCACCGATCAGGCTGGTGATCGCCGGTTGTGCCTCTTGATGCAGAAGGGCCGCGCCCCATTTCACACCGATGTCAATCGCGGTGTCGCCCTCCGCTTGCAACGCCTGGATCTTGGTTTTCATTACCGTTGGCGAAACCTCAAACGGTACGACTTCGCGCCAGGAATCCGTATGGCAGGACAGATAAGCATCAGAGTTGGTGTTCTTGTAGCTTCCGCCATACCGATAGAATTTCGCCGCCTGGCGAATAATCCGATTCGGATCCAGAATCGGATCGGCATCCGACTTTATGCCCGCTTGGTTGAATTGTTCATCCAGAAATGTTGCACAATAGGCATCGGTCTGTGCATCCAGACGGTTGAATTTGGTCAGCAAGGTCTGCCCCACATTCACCTGCGTCGAATATGGCACCAGAGAGATTGACGTCTTGAAGTTGTCAATCGTGCAATCTGTCGACGTGCTGCCGTCATTGGGGTTACACAGCAGCAGGTTCGAAAACTCTGTCGCGGCCTTACGCAATTCATAGATCTTCGAATTCCCTGTTGTCGCATTGTCTTTCATCGAACCAGAGACATCCACGACCAGCGAAATCTCGGTCAGCTGGTTGATCTTGGCGGCCCCACCGCTGGCAGGTGCGTTCATGTAATCGACACCGACAGCACCCAGAAACGGCATGCCGACATTCATATTGGCGGTGGCCGTCACCATCGTGCCGTCAGACGCGACTGTGACCTTCACATCTTCTTTCTTGATATAGTTCCCCAGCCCGGACCGGGCGAAGTAATCCATCACGACATCTTTTCGGTCGTTTTCCTGATCGGGATGGGCGGCGGCCAGAAGCGCGCGATCCATCGTTGCCTGAAGGCGGGTGCGCTGAAGCTCGTATCGCATCAGATCGACGGACAGGCCGGACACGATCAGCAGCGTGATGAACAGAAACATAGCAAGGATGAACATCGCGCCATCCTCGTCATCCGCAAATTTGCCGATCCGTCCCAAGCGAGCTTGCCTGGCCAGCCTAGATTTCATAATCCCCAAGCGGTCACTATGTCGCGCCATTTCGAACTCCCTTCCCATGCCCCCGCACGGTAAAACTCGTAAACCAGAACACGGTTTAACCTTTTGGTAGATTATCAATGGCTGTGGCGAAACTAAGGCATTTTTATAGCAAATGTGATTTTGTCAGTGGAAAGACACAATATTGTTCGCATTGACGCGACAGAAGCGGCAAGCGGCGACTTCTGACCCGACTTTCGCACCAATTGCCGGGCGATTGCGGGGGTGGCTTTGGTGGCAATTAAGCCTAACCTGTTCCAAGAAGCGTCGCAGAAGGTTGATTCTGCGGCAGTGCAGAAAAGACCGCAGAGGTGCAAAAAGATGGCTGATATGGCTAATATCAAAGAGCCGAGTTTCCGCGATTCCGTAAACCTGATGTTCGACCGCGCGGTCGCATTGATGGATATTCCCACAGGGTTGAAAGAGAAAATCCGCGTGTGCAATTCGACCTATACGGTTCGGTTTGGCGTGCGGCTAAGGGGGGAAATTCGCACCTTCACCGGATACAGATCCGTCCATTCCGAACATATGGAACCGGTCAAGGGCGGCATTCGCTATGCCTCGGCCGTGAACCAGGACGAGGTCGAGGCGCTGGCCGCCCTGATGACGTTCAAATGTGCGCTTGTGGAAACACCCTTTGGCGGATCGAAAGGTGGGTTATGCATCGAGCCGCGCGATTATGAAGAGCACGAGTTGGAGTTGATCACGCGTCGCTTCGCCTATGAGCTGGCCAAGCGCGACCTGATCAACCCGTCGCAGAACGTCCCTGCCCCCGATATGGGCACGGGCGAGCGCGAAATGGCGTGGATCGCCGACCAATACGCGCGCATGAATACAACCGACATCAACGCACGCGCCTGCGTCACCGGCAAACCCACCCATGCCGGCGGGATTGCGGGCCGGGTCGAGGCCACCGGGCGCGGCGTGCAATACGCCCTGCGCGAGTTTTTCCGCCATCCCGAGGATGTCGCGATCGCAAACCTGTCCGGCAAGCTGGAAGGCAAACGCATCGTTGTGCAAGGGTTGGGGAATGTGGGCTATCACGCCGCCAAGTTTCTGTCAGAAGCGGACGGAGCGAAAATCGTCGGGATCATTGAACGCGACGGTGCCCTGGTCAATGACGAGGGTCTGGATGTCGAAGCCGTTCACCAGTGGATCGTGCAGCACGGCTGCGTGAAAGGGTTTGGTGACGCCAAATACCTTGAGGACGGTGCAAAAGTTCTTGAAACCGATTGCGACATCCTGATCCCTGCGGCGCTTGAGGGCGTGATCAACCTGTCCAATGCGGACCGCATTCAAGCACCTTTGATCATCGAAGCAGCCAACGGCCCGCTGACCTCGGGTGCGGATGAGGTTCTGCGCAAAAAAGGCACGGTAATCATTCCTGACCTGTATGCCAACGCAGGCGGTGTGACCGTCAGTTACTTTGAATGGGTCAAGAACCTGAGCCATATCCGGTTTGGCCGGATGCAGCGGCGTCAGGAAGAAGCCCGTCACCAACTGGTGGTGGACGAGTTGGAACGGCTGGACCGTTACCTTGGCGATGCGTGGTCGATGACACCGCAATTCAAGGAAAAATACCTGCGCGGCGCGGATGAACTGGAGCTGGTCCGCTCGGGTCTGGATGACACGATGCGCACCGCCTATCAGGACATGCGCGAGGTCTGGCATGCCCGCGATGATGTTGATGATCTGCGCATGGCGGCCTATATCGTGGCGATCAAGCGTGTGGCGGCAAGCTATCGCGCGAAGGGTCTGTAATCATACGTCGCCCTCTTTGCAAAACTGTAAAGAAGGCGGCGTATCCACCTGATATATAATGTTTTACTGCCGCAGCCGCTGAGCCTTCGACGCGTCTTGCAACGACCAGTATTGCAGGGCATCGCGAATGCCCTCAGCCGCCTGTCTGCGCCAGTTTTCGTCCTGCAACAGCTTGCGATCACGAGGCGAGGACAGAAACCCCAGTTCGATCAGGGCCGATGGAATGTCCGGCGCTTTCAGCACCGAAAATCCTGCCTTCATGCGCGGGGATTTGTAACTGGAGCCAGTGGCGGAATAGATCCCTTCGACCAGAGCATCGGCCAGTGCCTCGGCCCTCGGGGTGGTTTCGGTGCGCGCCAGATCCATCAGGACCAACGCCACCTCGTCCGACTGACGGGTCAGATCGACGCCCGCCAGAATGTCGCCCCGGTCGTGCCGCTCGGCGAGCGATTGCGAGGCCGCATCGGTTGCGTCTTCGGACAGGGTATAGACCGTGGCCCCGGTCGCGCGACCCTGAGCCAAGGCATCTGCATGCAGTGACAGGAATACATCGGCACCGGCCCGGCGGGCGATGGTCACGCGTTCTTCCAACGGGACGAACATATCGCGGTCACGGGTCATCACGACCTTGAAGCCCCCCGTCCGCAGCAGGGTTTCTTTCAGTTGGCGCGCGAAGGTCAGCATCAGGTCGGCTTCAACCACATCTTCGCGTTCCGCACCGGGATCAATGCCACCATGGCCAGGATCAAGCACCACCACCAGATCGCCAAACCCGGTCTGGCGGGTTTTGGGCGACGGCATGGGGCGCGGCGTGACGGGGGTGAATACGGCGCTGTCCGGCGCGCCGGTGGTTGCGGCGAACGCCTGCGGCGTCGATTGCGCAAGGTCCAGCCGCATCAGTGCTGTGCTGTCTGCGGTGTCTGTGCTGGTCATCCATGCGTTTTCCACCACCATCGGGGCGGCAAGCGTCAGGACAAGCCGGGTCCAGCCGGGACGAAACAGCCCTGCCCGCATCTCGACGATACGGTCCGAAGCCGCGAGCACAGCTTGCGGATCAAGCCCTGCCCAGTCCAGCTCCGAGAAGTCCACCACGACACGCTGCGGATCATCGAGTGTAAAGACCCGCCACGGCACCGCGCGGGACATCTCGATCTCAAGCGCAGCGCCGCGCCATCGATCGGTGATCGTGACCCCTGCGCCCTTCAGCCGCGCCAGCCCGGTCAGCGTTTGAGCAGCGGTGTCCGGCGCGCGTGAAGGGGGGGCGATAGTCACTGCGGCAGAAACATCGGGCATGCCGATGGCATACTGCGCTGGCCGGGGCTCCGGCGGCACGGATGTGATCGGCGCCGCCGTCTCCTGCCCGAAGCCTGCCCCTGCCATCAGGGCAGAGAAACACGCCGCCCGCAGGATCGTCCCCGCCCCGCGTTTCGTCCGTCTTGTCATCGTGGTTTGACCTTGTGGTTTGACCTTGCCCGAGCTGTGTTCTGACCGGAGCTTATCAAGCCCCGCCCGGAAGGTCAGCCGCTAATGGATGTGGTTTCAGCTTTCTTCGCGTATAGTGGCGATGATCTGTTCAATCTGCTCCAGCGGCATTTAGCCACGCGCCATGCAGTCCTGCATCACGAAAGCAGGGATTCCGGTGATCTGCGACCGTTGCCCCAACGCCCGGTTCTCGGCCAGAACGGTGTCAACATTGGGGGTGTTCATCCCATCTGCAATCGCCTGCCCGTCCAGCCCCAGATCGTCGCCCAGCCTGATCAGGCGTTCGGTCGTTACATTGCCCCGCACCGTGATCAGAGCGTCATGCAGCGCGGCGTACGCCTCTTCCCCAAACTGGCTCTTGGCCGAGATCGCAAAACGCGCCGAAAGCATGCTGGCTTCGCTGAGAATCGGGAATTCCCTCAGGATCAGGCGCACGCCCTTGTCCTTTTCCAGAAGCTCTTGCAGAACGTCATAGGATTTACGGCAGTATCCACATTGGTCGTCGGCTTGACGTTTCTCCAACTCGCCGATGGCCTCCATCAGCACTTCGGGGTTATCCAGAAGACAGGCGCGGACCTCGTCACGAAAGCCGTTGCGTTCATCATCCGTCATGCTGGTCAGATCAAGCGCGGTGCCCGGCAGGGCCGTGGCCAATGTCAGCGCGGTGGTCATGGCCAGGGTCCGTGTGAATGTCATGTCGTTTGTCCGTTCTTGTTGGGCCGCACCACCTGGGCGCACAAATACTCTGGCAATCGGGCGCGCCATGTAACAGCACTGGCCTGCGACAATATCCGCGACAGCGCAGCATTGACTTTGTTACGCGCCAAGGGCACCCACACGGGCGCGCAGCATGATGAGGACGCCATGAAAAACTCCACCCGCGGCATTGTCGATCCGTTTATTGTCATGGATGTGATGGAAGCCGCCCGCGCCGCCGAGGCATCCGGGCGTGACATCATTCACATGGAGGTGGGCCAGCCCTCGACCCCGGCGCCGGACAAGGCCCGCGCAGCACTGGTGGATGCCATGGGTGGTGACGCGCTGGGGTACACCGTTTCCCTTGGCCTTCCGGCACTTCGGGAAGGCATCGCAAGCCTATATAAAGATTGGTATAATCTTGAGATCGAGCCAGCGCGCGTGGTGGTCACACCCGGCAGTTCGGGCGCGTTCATTCTGGCCTTCACCGCACTGTTTGACGCGGGCGAAAAGGTGGGGTTGGGCGAACCGGGCTACCCGTCCTATCGGCAAATTCTGAAAGCTCTGAACCTGACACCGGTGGGCATTCCGACCCGCGCGGATAACCGCCTGCAACCTGTCCCCTCTGAAATCCCCGGCGATCTGGCCGGGTTGATCACCGCCTCGCCCGCCAACCCGTCAGGCACGATGCTGGATCACGCGGCGCTGGAAGGGTTGATCAGCACCTGCCACGCGCAAGGCACCAGCTTCATTGCTGATGAAATCTATCACGGTCTGCAATACGAAGGCCGTGCCATATCGGCACTGGAAGTGTCGGACGACATCTATGTGATCAACAGTTTCTCGAAATATTTCTCGATGACCGGTTGGCGCGTTGGCTGGATGATCGTGCCCAAGGATCATGTGCGGCTGATCGAGCGGCTGGCCCAGAACATGTTCATCTGTCCGTCGCACGCCAGCCAGATTGCAGCCCTTGGTGCGCTGGATGCGCGGGACGAGTTGGACGCGAACCTTGCCACATACGCCGCCAATCGTCAGATGATGATCGAGGAACTGCCCAAGATCGGCTTTGGCAATTTCGCCCCACCCGATGGCGCGTTCTATATCTATGCCGATGTCAGCGGTCTGACCGACGACAGCCGGGCCCTTGCTGCTGAAATTCTGGACAAGGCCGGGGTCGCCGTGACCCCCGGCATGGATTTCGATCCTGTGCGTGGTCATCAGACCCTGCGGTTTTCTTATGCCCGGTCGACGGATGAGATCCGGGAGGGGCTGACACGGCTGGCTACGTTTATGGCGACCCGTTCCTGTGATAAGCGCTGACACACGAAGCGAATCGGCTAAGCTGCGCGCCTTTGATCGACCTACAAGAAAACTGGCATTTTCCACGATCGGTGGACAATGGATCGCTCATTGCCAGTTTAGTGTGTCCCTCCCCTAAAATAGTGAGGTGCAGTATTTCAAATTCTTGAAATATGGCGCTTTTTTCTATATTTTGTCTTTTCTTTGCCCGGTTGACGTTTAAGTAATGGAACTATCGGAAGGTGGAACTTCCAATAGTGTTAACGAATGTATGAGTATTTAAATGCCCCAGGGTTATCTGGTTCAACTTGGCGACTATTCGCTGGATGCAGGCGACAGCATCGGCGGCCCACTGGCAACCTTCACGACCACTTCGACTATTGGTGCGGGCGAATGGGTTTGGTCTGGGACCTATAATGGCACCACCTACACAAACACCACCGAACCCGGCGTGTACTACGAAGCATCGGACGGAAACGTCTATTTCGTACCCGATTACGGCCCCGTATCCACGATTTCATCATCTTCGGTGGTCTCAGCACCCGCCTATGCAACAGATGATGGGGTTCTGACCGGAACGTCGGGTGACGACGTCATTGATGGCAGCTTCACCGATGAAGACGGCGATGTGGTCGATGGTGGCGATGGCACCGGCGTCGGCGGCAATGACGATGTGATTTTCGGCTACGCTGGCAACGACACAATCGCGTCCGGTGCGGCAAATGACACGATCGAAGGTGGCGAAGGCAACGACACGATTGATGGCGGCGCAGGTGATGATGTCATCTATGGCGACGACAAACCGCCGGTTGACACAACTGAAGTTCTGGACTGGAGTGCGCAAGGCGGTGATGGCACGAATCTGAGTGCGGGTTTCACCCAGAACACCGGCGAGATGGATGTAACGGTCAGCTTTTCGAGCGACGGAACCAACAGCCCGGTCTACCGCGTCGAGACAAGCGACACGACCTATGTTGCCTCGGGTGAGGATTTTGACAGCAACTCAAGCCTTTACCTTTATGGTAACGGCGATGGCACGACGTCGACGACGACGATTGACTTCGCTGCCGCCACAGGCGCCGCTTCTTTGGATGACGTCGAAAACGTATCTTTCCGCATCAATGATGTGGATTGGGGGTCAGGCAACCACACCGATGTGGTGACAGTAAACGCGATTGACGCAAACGGCGATCCGGTCACAGTCACGCTGACACCGGGAGGTGGAGACACTGTATCCGGCAACACTGTCACGGCAAATAATGTGGGCGAAAGCCAATCCGATCTGGGTGGCTCGGTTCTGGTCGAGATCGCGGGTCCGGTCAGCGAGATCGAGATCATCTATGGCAACGCTCAATCCGGCACGCAAGCGATCTGGGTCTCGGATGTCCATTTTGACACAATCCCCGATCCATCCCAAGGCGGTGACGACACCATTGACGGCGGCGGCGGCGACGATGTTATTTATGGCCAAGGTGGCAATGACTCGCTGACCGGTGGGCTGGGTGCCGACACGCTGGACGGCGGCGCAGGCGGTGACACGCTGAACGTTGCGGCAGGCGATACAGCATCGGGTGGCACCGGCTCGGACACGTTCAATCTGGATGCCGCGACGGCACTGGACGGTTCAGGTCCGACCATCACCATCGACGGCGGCGAAGACGATGATGATAGCGACACGGATACGCTCTATCTGAACCACCTTGTCGACGATTGGGACGACGTGGTTTTTGATCCGGGCAACTCGGAAAACGGGACCGCGACGCTGTCCGACGGCACCACGCTGACCTTCTCAAATATCGAAAGCGTCATTATCTGCTTTACCACGGATACCCTGATCCAGACCGACCGCGGTGAACGCCCCATTCAGGATCTGCGGCCCGGTGACTTGGTTGTGACGCGAGATAACGGCCTGCAACCCATTCGCTGGATGGGTCAGAAAACCGTGTCGGGTAAAGGTAAACTGGCCCCGATCCAGATTGCTCAGGGCCGGTTTGGGAACGATAAGCCTTTGTTGGTCTCGCCACAGCACCGTATGGTATATGCCGGACACGAAGCGACCCTGTTATTTGCAGAACGTGAAGTGCTGGTGCCCGCCAAACACCTGCTGGACGGCAAAAGCGTGGTGGTCAAGCCAACGGATCAAGTGACCTATTTCCACATGATGTTTGACCGGCACGAGGTTGTTTTTGCCAACAAAGCCGCCACTGAAAGTTTTCACCCGGGGCATGAAGGTCTGGGTGCCGTCGACGCCGCCGCCCGGGAAGAACTGTTCACCCTGTTCCCCGATCTGCGCGCGGACCCGCGCCACTATGGTAATACTGCCCGGATCGTTCTGCGCGCGTTCGAGGCTCGCGCGTTGCCCCGCGTCGCCTAGGACGGATTGTCCCTCACGGCAAAAGATTTCGGCACCTTGCTTTATTCGTCGACGCGGCTGATACCGTTTTCCGGCGGTAGCGCGCGATTGAAGACAATGCCATTTGCAAACTCGGCATGGCCGCTCTCATCGACAGGTGCCATATCGCCAATCTTTCAGTGATACACCCAAGGGTCCACCTCGTTTGCCCCAACAAAGGCGATGCCGGCGTGATACGAGGCTCTTGAATCTTCTGGATCAGGGGTGGTCCTGCCCGGTTACGAACACCAGAGGTGTCGCCGTGGTTCGCAGCACAAGTCGCCGCCAACACCTTGTGGCTGTTCTGTTGTCCATGGGTTTGTTCGGGCATCCCAATCGAAACATGCAGACCCTTTTGCCCCCTTGGCAGAACATCGGTTCCGCTTGTGCAACACTTACATCGCATTGCAGGGCGGGTCGCCCACCTGATTTCGGTTGGCCAGTCAGAACGCCAACAGCACAAGACCACTTAGATCAACTTCGGGTTTGATCACATCATGAGACCCGCTTTCCAGACCGCCACCACAGGCGTTACAGCAACAAGAAGGTCAACACCGAACCGCGCGGATCAGGCCACGGATGGCCGCACGGGACGGCGTGCGCCCAACCGAGCGGCCCAATCGCGCGCTGCATCACCAAAGGCGCGGAACAGGATTTGTGACACGGGATCCTGGGTGGCGTTGTATTCCGGATGCCACTGCACCGAAAGGGTGAAGCCAGGGGCATCCTTGATCATGATGGCTTCCGGTGTGCCATCATCGGCGTGACCCTCTATCACGATGCGCGACCCGGCGGTCTTGATCCCTTGCCCGTGCAATGTGTTGGTGCGCACGCAGGTGGCCCCCAGCAACTGGTGAAACACACCGCCCTCCTGCAAATGAACATCGTGTCTGATGGCGAACTTTTCCTCCAACGAGCCATCAGGCGGCATTCGGTGGTTCATACGCCCCGGCAGATCTCGAATTTCGGGATAGAGCGTGCCGCCCATGGCAACGTTGACTTCCTGAAACCCACGACAGATGCCAAAGAACGGCTGACCACGATCAACACAGGCCCGGATCAGTGGCAGGGTGATGGCGTCGCGGCAGCGATCAAATTCGCCATGCGCCTCGGTTTCATCCTCGCCATATTCGGCGGGGTGGACATTGGGTCGCCCCCCGGTGAACAGAAAGCCATCGCAGGTGTCCAGCAGCTCATCCACCGTCACAAAGCGCGGATCGGAAGGCACGATCAGCGGCAGACAGCCCGAAACCAGCGAAATGGCTTCGGAATTCATCGTTCCGCCCGCATGGGACGGATACTGGTCATTGATCAGATAGGTGTTGCCAATGATACCGATGATGGGCCGTGTCATACCTGCTCCGGGAACTCAGTTCGGTTGCAGAGGATACTGGAACCATAGCAGCGATACAACGGGCGGCGCTACCATTTACCCCTCGGCCACAAGCCCGGCCGCGACAATCCCGGCTTCGCCCGCGGCCATATCGTTTTCCGACGTATCCCCCGTGACGCCAACACCGCCAACGACATCGCCCGCAGCGTTCCGGACCACAAAGCCGCCCGGAACTGGCACCAGCTTACCACTATAGGCAGCATTGGCCGCAGCGATGAAATAGGCTTGCGCCTCTGCACGGTCGCGCTGCGCGGTTCCGCCAATGCCCAGCATGACCGAGCCATGGGCCTTGCCAAACGCCAGTTCGAACCGGCCCACCGGCGCGCCGTCGGAGCGTTCAAAGGCGATCAGATGCCCGCCCGCATCCACCACCGCGACCGACAGGGGTTTCATCCTGGCCTTGACGCCATGGTCCAGAGCTTCGCGGACAATGATCCGCGCGGCGTCCAGTGTGATCTTGTTCATCTCAATCCTCCTTCCGAGGGTGGCTTACCCCGCCATCTGTGCTTTCTTGGCCAGCCGATGCGCGTGAAGCATGGGTTCAGTATAGCCTGAAGGTTGCGCGCGTCCCTTGAAAACAAGATCGCACGCCGCTTTGAAGGCTTCGCCATCGTACCCCGGTGCCATCGGGTCATAGGACGGATCATCCGCGTTCTGTGCGTCCACCTTCGCGGCCATCGCGCGCATCGCATCCATCACCTCGGCTTCGGAGACGACGCCGTGATGCAGCCAGTTGGCCAGAGCCTGACTGGAAATCCGGCAGGTCGCGCGGTCTTCCATCAGCCCCACATCATGAATGTCCGGCACTTTCGAGCAGCCGATACCGGCGTCCACCCAGCGAACCACATAGCCCAGAATGCCCTGGGCGTTGTTCTCGACCTCGTCGCGAATTTCGGCGTCGGACCAGTTCACGCCTTGCGCGACAGGAATGGTCAAAAGTTCGCCCAGAGTGCTGCGCGCACCTTGGGCGGCGATCTCGTCCTGGCGGGCCAGCACATCGACACGGTGGTAATGGGTTGCGTGCAGCGTGGCCGCCGTGGGGCTTGGCACCCAGGCGCAGTTGGCGCCCGCTTCGGGGTGTGCGATCTTCTGCTCCAGCATATCCGCCATCCGGTCCGGCATCGCCCACATGCCCTTGCCGATCTGGGCGCGCCCGCGCAGCCCGCAGGCCAGACCGACATCGACGTTGCGATCTTCATAGGCGCTGATCCAGGCGGCGTCTTTCATATCGCCTTTGCGCACCATCGGCCCTGCTTCCATCGAGGTGTGAATCTCGTCGCCCGTGCGATCAAGGAAACCTGTATTGATGAAGGCCACGCGGTGCTTGGCGGCGCGGATACACTCCTTGAGGTTCGCGCTGGTGCGCCGTTCCTCGTCCATGATCCCCAGCTTGACGGTGTATTGCGGCAGGCCCAGCAAGGCCTCGACACGGGTGAAAATCTCATCCGCAAAAGCGACCTCTTCTGGCCCGTGCATCTTGGGTTTCACCACATAGATCGAGCCTTTGACCGAATTGCCATCATCGCGCATCAGGTCATGCATCGCACAAAGCGTGGTGACGACGGCATCCATGATGCCTTCGGGCACTTCCTGTCCGTCTTTGTCCAGAATGGCGGGATTGGTCATCAGGTGGCCGACGTTGCGCACCAGCATCAAGACACGCCCTTTATGGGTTGCTTGCGTGCCATCAGGCGCGGTGTAGTGAATGTCACCCGACAGCTTGCGGGTGATGGTCTTGTCGCCCTTCGTGACCTCTTCGGTCAGCGTGCGGTCCATCAGACCCAGCCAGTTGGAATAGGCCAGCACCTTGTCTTCGGCATCCACGGCGGCCACGCTGTCTTCGCAATCCATGATTGCCGACATGGCGCTTTCCAGACGGATGTCCGAGATGCCCGCGCGGTCCTGCTGACCAACGGGTGTCTCGGCATCCAGTCGAAGCTCGATCATCAAGCCATTGTTTTTAAGATAAATTCGATCCTCGGCATGACCCGCGAATTGCGCCGGATCGGCCAGCGCGGGGGTCAGAGCGCCTTCCTTGACCGATACGGCATTGACATCCGCCCAGCTTCCAGCCGCCAGTTGCACCGCCTGATCCAGGAATGCACGCCCCCACGCGATCGCGCGCGCGCCATGTTCGGGGTCATAGCCGCCCGGTTTGGGGGTCGTGCCAAGCGCATCGGTGCCATAAAGCGCGTCATACAGGCTACCCCACCGCGCATTCGCCGCGTTCAGGGCAAAGCGGGCATTCATGATCGGCACCACCAGCTGCGGGCCGGGTATCTCGGCAATTTCGGGGTCCACATTGGCAGTTTCAATCTGAAAATCGGGGCCTTCGGGGACAAGATATCCGATTTCGCTCAGAAACGTGCGATAGGCCTCGGCGTCATGCGGCTTGCCAGCACGGGCTTTGTGCCAGTCGTCCACCTGCTGCTGGATCGTTTCGCGCTTTTCCAGAAGGGCGCGGTTCTTTGGGCCAAGCTCGTGAATGATATCGGCAAATCCGCGCCAGAAGTCGTCATAGTTCAGGCCAGTCTTGGCAAGCGCTCGCGTTTCAAGAAAACGCCCCAGCTCGCGATGCACTGATAATCCTTTGCGGTCGATATAGTCGCTCATCCCCTGTCCCTTTGCCCGGCAGTGTCGAATTTACGGTAGACTCTCGCATACAGCCCGAAATCGCAAGCGGGATTTCTTGCCCGAACAGATAAGTAAAACTTAATCGTCAACCGAGCATCGCTCTTGCCTTGCGGCCCCCGTTTGGCACGTCTAACCTGCCGACTTGCACGCGAGCCGAAAGGACTTCTGATGACCGACACCGCCCCCCAGCCCATTTACCTTGCCGACTACACGCCGCCCAATTGGTTGGTCGAAGAGGTGTCGCTGACCTTTGTGCTGGACCCACGGGCGACGCGCGTGCGATCAACGATTCGGTTTACGCCAAATCCGGCAACGACATCACGTGATTTCTTCTTGCATGGTGAGCAGCTTAAGCTGATCCGCGCGGCCATTGACGGGGCCGGGATCACGCCAGAGTTGGTCGATGGCGGGCTGAAAGCAGAGGTGCCCGGCACCGCTTTCACATGGGAGTCCGAGGTTGAAATCAGCCCGCAAACCAACACCGCGCTGGAAGGGCTTTACATGTCGAACGGCATGTATTGCACCCAATGCGAGGCCGAGGGTTTTCGCCGCATCACCTTCTATCCCGACCGCCCCGACGTGATGGCACCATTCAAGGTGCGGATCGAAGGCGACCTGCCGGTGCTTTTGTCCAACGGCAATCCAACCGGATCCGGCGATGGCTGGGCCGAATGGCACGACCCGTGGCCCAAACCCGCATATCTGTTCGCTTTGGTTGCGGGCGAGTTGATCGCGCGCGAAGACAGTTTCACCACCATGTCGGGCAAAGAGGTGGATCTGAAGCTGTGGGTGCGTCCCGGTGACGAGGGCAAAACGGCCTTTGGGATGGAGGCGCTGAAGGCGTCCATGAAATGGGACGAACAGGTGTATGGCCGTGAATATGATCTGGACATTTTCCAGATTGTTGCGGTGTCCGATTTCAACATGGGCGCGATGGAAAACAAAGGGTTGAACATCTTCAACACCTCGGCCGTGCTGGCCAGTTCCAAGACCTCCACGGACGCGAATTTCGAGCGGATCGAAGCGATCATCGCGCATGAGTATTTCCACAATTGGACCGGCAACCGGATCACCTGCCGCGACTGGTTCCAACTGTCGCTGAAAGAGGGGCTGACCGTGTTCCGCGACCAGCAATTCTCGGGCGACATGCGATCAAAGGCCGTGTGCCGGATCAACGACGTGATCGCCCTGCGCGGGCGGCAGTTCCGCGAAGACAACGGCCCGCTGGCCCACCAGGTGCAGCCTGACAGCTTTGTCGAGATCAACAATTTCTATACCGCGACCATCTATGAAAAGGGCGCAGAGCTGATCGGCATGATGAAAACGCTGGTCGGGGAGGAAGAATACTATAAGGCGCTGGACCTCTATTTCACCCGCCATGATGGTGAGGCCGCCACGATCGAAGACTGGGTGCGCGTTTTTGAGGACAGCACAGGCCGCGATCTGACCCAATTCCGCCGTTGGTATAAACAGGCCGGCACGCCGCGCCTGAAGGTGATGGAGGACTTCAAGGATGGCACCTATACGCTTCATTTTGAACAGGAAACACCACCTACACCCGGGCAGGATAAAAAACAGCCGCAGCACATTCCCATCGCCGTCGGCCTGATCGGTCCGAACGGGGACGAGGTGGTGCCGACGCGGGTGCTTGAAATGACCGAAACCAAGCAGAGCTTCACCTTCGACGGGCTGGGGGCCAAGCCCACGCCGTCCATCCTGCGCCATTTCTCGGCCCCGGTGATCGTGCAACGTGACAGTTCACCTGCCGAGCGCGCGTTCCTGTTGGCCCATGACACCGATCCGTTCAACAAATGGGAAGCTGGACGCACCTTGGCCAAGGACGTCTTGATCGCGATGGTGACGGGCGAAGATGCACCGCTGTCCAACTATCTTGAGGCGCTGGCGGTGATGCTCCGCGATGACAGCCTCGACCCCGCCTTCCGCGCGTTGGCGTTGGGGTTGCCGGGGCAGGATGATCTGGCCCAAACCCTGTTTGACGCCGGCGTCACCCCGGATCCGCAGAAGATCCATCGCGCCGGCGAAACACTGAAACAGGCGACGGCAGAACATCTGCACGACCTGTTGCCGCGCCTGTCAGCCGAGATGGAGGTGAATGCACCCTTCAAACCCAACGCAGAACAGGCGGGCAAACGGGCGCTGGGGCTGGAGCTTTTGAAGCTGACCAACCGCATGGATGGCGGCGCGGCCGCGCAGGCGCTGTATGACAAAGCGGACAATATGACCCATCGCCTCGGGGCGCTGGGGTGCTTGCTGGATGTCGAAAAGGGCGCAGACGCCCTGGCCGATTTCCGCAGCCGGTTCGACGGGGACGCGTTGGTTATGGACAAGTGGTTCGCGATGCAGGTGGCTCATGCTGCCCCCGAGAAAGCCGCCGACGTAACCGCAACCCTTACCCAAGACCCCGCGTTCAACTGGAAGAACCCCAACCGCTTCCGGGCGGTCTTTGGGGCGCTTGCGATGAACCAGGCGGGGTTCCACCACGTGTCCGGCAAAGCCTATGCGCTGACGGCGGATTGGCTGATCAAGTTGGACCCGGTGAATCATCAGATCGCGGCGCGAATGACAACCGCGTTCGAGACATGGCGGCGTTACGATGCGGACCGGCAGGACATGATCACATCCGCCCTAAGGCGCATTCTGGCAACCGACGGGCTGAGCCGCGACAGTCAGGAAATGGTCAGGCGTATGTTGGGCGACTGACACACGAATAACAGAGGGGGGCCGAACGGCCCGCCCTTGCCAATCTGTTTCCAATCAGTCTGATGCCGCAGATCAACTGACCGCGCAGTAGTTCTGGTCCTTGATCCATGCACGCATGGCTTCGCGTTTGGGCTTGGAATGGAACGGACCCCAATCCGCCGCAACGCCGCGCATGCCTTGGGAAACCACATTGTCGCGCGGCACGGTCACAGACATGATACGGACCGCGCAGCTCAGGTTCAGTTCGCCTTTTTTCAGATCCGATCCTGACCGTGCCTCGCAGCCATAACCGCGCGCCGTGGCCGGAAGGATCTGCACAAGTCCATACCATTTGCCGCCACCGCCCACGGCGGTCTGACGCCATGTGCTTTCATAAAACGACAAGGTGGACAGAAGGCCCGTCCAGAATGCGTTGCGACCGACCTTGTCCTGCGTCTCATACGCCGGACACCAGGCTTTGATGTCCTCAGGCACGGTTTCTGACAGGATTGCCCCGTGAGATTCCAGCGCCTTCATCGTGGCATCCGTCCAGGCCGGCGCTTGCGGCTTGTCATCCCATTTCATTGTCAATTCCGACGCGCGCGTCCCGCGCGAACCAAGAATTTCGTTGGCCTGTGCAGTTGGGGCAATCATCATCGCCGCCGCCAGGCCCAAAATCAGTCGTTTCATCGTCCCTCGCTCAGGTCCGGTTGCTGTCTCACTTAATTCATCCCGGCGTCCTAAGGGGGGTGATTGCATTAAGCAACTTTGCAGATGCGGCATCGCAGCAATTGGCAAAGTCTCGCTGATATGTGTTGTTTACAAGGCTGGTATGCGCGCATCAATTTCTACCATCGCCAGAAAATCACCGCTATGCTGCGATGCGGCACAATCTGGGGGTGAAGCAGGGGTGCCGTGGACAGAACGACCCCACGCGCCTTCGACCCGCCCGCAGCCTCTTGCCCCGCGCCTGCACCTGCCCTAGAAGGCCAGAAGATCACGAAACACGGGAAATGAGCACATGCTGGATCATCTCGCCTATGAACCCCCTGCACCAAAAGTCATCGCCGGGGCCAAGGACGATTGGGAACTGGTTATCGGGATGGAAATCCACGCGCAGGTCAGCTCGAATTCCAAACTGTTTTCCGGTGCATCGACCACATTCGGCGCCGAACCAAACTCGAATGTCGCCTTCGTGGATGCCGCCATGCCCGGCATGTTGCCCGTGATCAATGAATATTGCGTGGAACAAGCGGTGCGCACCGGGCTGGGCCTTAAGGCGGAAATCAACCTGTTTTCCGCATTTGACCGCAAAAACTATTTCTATCCCGATCTGCCGCAAGGCTATCAGATCAGCCAGCTTTATCACCCGATCGTGGGTGAAGGCGAAGTGATCGTCGACATGGCACCCGGCGTTGCGCGCCGCGTGCGGATCGAACGCATTCACCTTGAACAGGACGCTGGCAAATCCGTGCACGACATGGATCCAAACATGTCCTTCGTGGACCTGAACCGCACTGGCGTCGCCCTGATGGAGATCGTCAGCCGCCCCGACATTCGTGGCCCGGAAGAAGCCGCCGCCTATGTTACCAAGCTGCGCCAGATCCTGCGTTATCTGGGCACCTGTGATGGCAACATGCAAAGCGGAAGCATGCGCGCCGATGTGAACGTGTCGGTCTGTCGTCCGGGACAATACGAGAAATACATGGAAACGCAGGATTTCGGACATCTGGGCACGCGCTGCGAGATCAAGAACATGAACTCCATGCGCTTCATTCAGGCCGCCATCGACTTTGAAGCCCGCCGCCAGATCGCCATTCTGGAAGATGGAGGCGAGATCACGCAGGAAACCCGCCTGTATGACGCCGACAAGAACGAGACACGGTCGATGCGGTCCAAGGAAGAAGCACATGACTATCGCTACTTCCCCTGCCCCGACCTGCTGCCGCTGGAGATCGAACAGGGCTGGGTCGATGACATCGCCAAAACTCTGCCTGAGCTACCGGACGAGAAGAAGGCGCGCTTCGTCACCAGCTTCGGCCTGTCCGAATATGACGCCAGCGTTCTGACCGCTGACGCGGAAAGCGCGACGTTCTTTGAAGCCGTCGCCGAAGGGCGCGACGGCAAGCTGGCCGCCAACTGGGTCATCAACGAGTTGTTCGGCCGTTTGAAGAAAGAGGATCACGCGATCACCGACAGCCCGGTCGGCCCGGCGCAACTGGGCGCGATCATCGAGCTGATCACCAAGGGCGAGATTTCCGGCAAGATCGCGAAGGACCTGTTTGAGATCGTCTATACCGAAGGCGGCGACCCGGCGGAAATCGTCGAGGCGCGCGGCATGAAACAAGTCACTGACACCGGCGCCATCGAAGCCGCCGTGGACGAGGTGATCGCGGCCAACCCCGCACAGGTCGAAAAGGCCAAACAGAATCCGAAACTGGTCGGGTTCTTCGTCGGGCAGGTGATGAAAGCCACTGGCGGCAAGGCCAACCCGAAAGCGGTGAACGAGATCGTGACCGCGAAATTGGGGCTATAGATCAGCCCCGCCAAGGGCAGCCAGCCTGCCCTCAGGCGGATTTCCGCAAGCCGTTCAATCCTCTTTGGTAGCCCGGGCGCCGATCGTCTAGGGTGCGCCAGCCAGTTTTAAGGGAAACACGCCATGACCCAGTTCGAATACGAAGCCATCCCCGCCCCGCGCAAGGGCAAGAAGGCCCGCGGGATCAAAACCAGCGAAGACCGGTTTGCCAATGCAGTGACCGAACTGCTGAACGACATGGCCGCCGACGGCTGGGAGTATCTGCGCGCCGACACCCTGCCCAGCGAAGAGCGGTCCGGCTTCACCGGGCGCACGACGGTGTACCAGAACATCCTGGTGTTTCGTCGCGCGCTGGTGCTGGACGAAACCGTAGAGGCCGAGATTGCGGAAGCGCAGGGCACACCGGTTCGCCGCGCGCCGTCCATCGCCGCCCCCATCGATGCTGCGGACAGTCACAAGGCGCCGTCCCTGCCATCGGCGGAAGAAGCAAACACAGTCAGCGAACGCGCGCCGGCAATTTCGCGTCAGGAAACCTGATCGGGCGCGGCGGCTCAGCCCGCCACGTCCAGCGCCAGAGCGTGTATCTGCCCCACCAACTCGGCCCCCAGCGCGGCGTGAATCGCCCGGTGACGGGCCACGCGCGACATCTCGCTGAAAATCGGCGCGCGGATCACGACACGGAAATGGCTTTGCCCACCATCCTGATAGCCTGCGTGCCCCCTGTGACTTTCGCTTTCATCAATGACTTCAAGATGTTGTGGTGAAAATGCCGTGTCCAACGCCTCGGAAATCTGCTCTGCCCTGTTCATTTCCTGCCCTTTTCCTCTTCAATCGTCTTGAAAATGCAGTAAACTCTCGGGTCCGAGTCGGAAAGAGTATTCCCATGCCCAACAACGATCCTTTTGGTTTTGATATGTCGGTTTCGGCCGCCAAGAAAAAGAACCCGCGCGGCAAGCGTGGGATGTCTGGCGCGTTCGAAACCTCGAAACGGGTGTGTGAACACGACGGGTGCCAGGAACAGGGCCAATACCGCGCGCCGCGCTCGCCCGATCATCTGGACGAATTCAAGTGGTTCTGCAAAGACCACGTGCGGGAATATAATCTGAAGTGGAACTTCTTCGAGGGTGCCCCCGAAAATGAAGTCCATGAACAGTTCGAGAAGGATCGGGTGTGGGAGCGCGAAACCAAGCCGTTCGGCTCGAAGGATGAACAACGGGCCTGGGCGCGCCTGGGCGTCGATGACCCGCATCAGGTGCTGGGCGAGAACGCCACGCGCAACCCCGGCAAGTCGATCACAGGCACCCGAAAACTGCCCCCGACCGAACGTCGTGCGGTCGACATTCTGGAGGCCAAGGATCACTGGACCAAGGCCGAGATTCGCAAAGCCTATAAGAAGCTGATCAAGGTGTTGCACCCTGACATGAACGGCGGCGACCGGTCGCAGGAAGAACAGTTGCAGCAGGTCGTCTGGGCGTGGGATCAGATCAAGGAAAGCCGCAGCTTCAAGTAGGGCACCGCCGAACTAGGTTGCACGAGGGGTAAAGGGGCGTTGCCCCTCTGCGCGTTGCGCATTCACCCCAGGATATTTTGGGCCAGAAGAAACAACGGGAGGTGGTCGAACCAGTTCCGGGATGTTTCTATGGCCAGCGTGTTCTGACGCCGCGAATCTCGGCCACTTCCCCTTGCACCCCTTTCATACATCGGGCATCAAAGTCGGGTTGCGACGCGCGAGGCAGAAGGAACTACGCAGATGGCTGACGGCACACAGGATATGAACGCAAAACCCACCGAAGAAATCTCGGTCCGCGAGGTCTTCGGGATCGACAGCGACATGCATGTCAAAGCGTTCGCGGATCGCACCAGCCGCGTGCCTGAAATTGACTCGACCTACAAGTTTGATCCCGACACGACGTTGGCAATTCTTGCAGGGTTTTCACACAATCGTCGCGTGATGATCCAAGGCTATCACGGCACCGGGAAATCGACCCATATCGAACAGGTTGCCGCCCGTCTGAACTGGCCCGCCGTGCGCGTGAACCTTGACAGTCACATCAGCCGGATCGACCTGATCGGCAAGGATGCGATCAAACTGAGAGACGGGATGCAAGTCACCGAGTTTCAGGAAGGCATCCTGCCCTGGGCGCTGCGCAACCCGACCGCGATTGTGTTCGACGAATATGATGCCGGCCGTGCGGACGTGATGTTCGTCATTCAGCGAGTGTTGGAGCATGACGGTAAGCTGACGCTGCTGGACCAGAACGAGGTGATCACCCCGCACCCGTCCTTCCGGCTGTTTGCGACCGCGAACACCGTGGGTCTGGGCGACACGACCGGTCTGTATCACGGCGTGCAACAGATCAACCAGGCGCAGATGGACCGTTGGTCACTGGTGGCCACGTTGAACTATCTGAGCCATGACGCGGAAACCAACATCGTGCTTGCGAAGAACCCGCTTTTGAACACCGAGAAGGGCCGCAAGACCGTCAGCCAGATGGTGACGGTCGCTGACCTGACCCGCACGGCCTTCATGAACGGCGATCTGTCGACAGTGATGAGCCCCCGCACCGTGATCAACTGGGCGCAAAACGCGCATATTTTCCGTTCGGTCGGCTATGCGTTCCGCCTGTCCTTCCTGAACAAATGTGACGAGCTTGAACGCCAGATCGTGGCCGAGTTCTATCAGCGGTGTTTTGACGAGGAACTGCCGGAAAGCGCAGTGAGCATGAGCTTGGGGTGATCGTCAGCCGACCAATATCACATTGCCAGTCCGGTCGCGTATCCGAGCAGCTTCATTTCGTGGATCTGTGCAGTCCCAAGCGTAACAAAGCAGCAACCAGATGAAAAAACCCACCGACAACCCTGCTGATCCGTTCAAGAAAGCGCTGGCCGAGGCGACGAAGACGCTTGCAGATGAGCCGGAACTGTCGGTCAGCTTTACGGTGGACCCGTCGGGGGTGACGAAAGACGCGATGCGGCTGCCACAGGTCACGCGGCGGATGACGCGGGACGAGGTGTTGTTGGCACGCGGCACGGCGGATGCCTATGCGATGAAGCTGCGCTATCACAACGAGGCGACCCATGCGAAATACGCGCCCGCCAGCGGTATGGCTCGTGAAATCTATGAGGCGATGGAAACCGCCCGTTGCGAGGCGATGGGCGCGCGCGATATGCCGGGCACGGCGGGCAATATCGACGCCAAGATCGAAACCGACGCGATGCGCGCGGGCTTTGACCAGATCACTGCCACTGCTGATGCTCCGCTGGCGACGGCAGCGGGATACCTCATGCGGCACTTGGCGACGGGGCGCGATATGCCCCCTGCTGCGTCCAATGTGATGAACCTGTGGCGCGACTTCATCGAAGGTCAGGCAGGCGATCATCTGGACGATCTGGGTGAAAAACTGAACGATCAGACGGCTTTTGCCCGCTTCGCTCGTCAGATCATCGAAGATCTGGGCTATGGCGATCAGTTGGGCGACGACCCGGACAACGAAGACGACCAGTCCGAGGATGACGCCGAGCCGGACGAGGATCAGGCCGAGGACGACGAACAGAACGAGCAATCCCAAGAGGATGAAGAGGCCGAGGCCGACCCCGAACGCTCGCAAGACGATCAGATGGATCAGTCCGAGGCGCAGGTGTCTTTGGATGACATGGCCGAGGACGAGTTAAGCGACGAGGCGGAGATGCCCGAAGCGGATGCCCCGCTGGAACCACCCTCGCCGCCGCCTGCATCCGATGCGGACCCGAACTACCTTGTCTACAACAACGAACATGATGAAGAGATCATGGCCGAGGATCTGGCCGAACCGGCCGAGTTGGAACGGCTGCGTGCCTATCTGGATCAGCAGTTGGAACCACTCAAGGGCGCGGTCAGCCGGTTGGCCAACAAGTTGCAGCGGCGCCTGCAAGCGCAGCAAAACCGGTCGTGGTTGTTTGATCTGGAAGAGGGCATTCTTGACGCAGGGCGCTTGGCGCGCGTCGTCGCCAACCCCACAACTCCCCTGTCGTTCAAGCAGGAAAAGGACACCGAGTTCCGCGATACCGTGGTCACATTGCTGCTGGACAACTCCGGCTCGATGCGGGGGCGTCCGATTTCCATTGCGGCGATCTGTGCCGACGTCTTGGCGCGCACGCTGGAACGCTGCCAGGTGAAGGTCGAGGTGCTGGGCTTCACAACACGTGCCTGGAAGGGCGGGCTGGCGCGTGAGAAATGGTTGGCCGATGGTCGTCCGCAACAACCCGGTCGTCTGAACGATCTTCGCCACATCATCTACAAGAAGGCTGACGCGCCGATGCGGCGGACGCGTGACAATCTGGGCCTGATGATGAAGGAAGGTCTGCTCAAGGAAAATATCGACGGTGAGGCGCTGGAATGGGCGCATCGTCGGATTACCGCCCGGCCCGAACAGCGAAAGATCCTGATGGTGATTTCCGACGGGGCGCCGGTCGACGATTCAACCTTGTCGGTCAACCCCGCGAATTATCTGGAAAAACACCTGCGCGACGTGATCGCCATGGTCGAGAAACGCAAACAGGTCGAACTGTTGGCAATCGGGATCGGCCATGACGTGACACGATATTATGACCGCGCTGTCACCATCACGGATGTCGAGCAACTGGCCGGTGCGATGACCGAGCAGCTCGCGTCATTGTTTGATTCCGATCCGCGCGCGCGGGCACGTCTGCTGGGCATAAAGAAGGTCAGCTGACCCCCTTTCCACTGGCTGCATTTCACGGCATGTTGCGCGCATTGTCGGCCATCAGGTCGCGCGCGCCCTTTCCTGATCACCCCGGAAATCGGAGAATGTTCATGTTTCAATCGTTTGACACCACCGCTGATCCATCGCATGGGCCAGTTCGGTTGGAGCGTTTGCGCCGTGCGATGGCCATGAAGGGGCTGGACGGTTTCATCATTCCGCGTGCCGACGCCCATCAAGGCGAATATGTCGCCGCCTGCGATGCACGTTTGCGCTGGTTGACGGGCTTCACCGGATCGGCCGGGTTCTGTATTGCGTTGAAAGATCACGCAGCAATTTTCGTGGATGGACGCTATCGCACTCAGGTGCGCGCGCAGGCCGATATGGAGGCGTTTACCCCGGTTCACTGGCCTGAAACTCTGCCCGGACCGTGGCTGAAGGACACGCTGGCGGGCAAGGCCGCTAAGGTCGGATTTGACCCGTGGTTACACACCAAATCTGAGATAGAGACAATCGAGAAAGCGTTGGACGGCACGCGGGTCGCGCTTGTCCCGACCGATAATCTGGTTGATCGGATATGGGATGATCGCCCCCCTGCGCCCAATGGCAAGATCATCGATCAACCTATTGAATTTGCAGGGATGACCAGTGCCGACAAGCGCTCGGAACTGGCCGATGGGCTGTTGTCGGCGGGGCAGAAATCCTGCGTGATGACCCTGTCAGACAGCATCGCATGGATGTTGAATATCCGCGGCGATGACCTGCCCTGCATTCCCGTGGTGCAGGGGTTCGCGATCTTGGGTGACGACGGCTCGGTCGCGTTTTTCACCACCGAGGGGCGCGCGGTCGAGGCGCAATTGGACAAGGATGTTTCGCTGCACCCGGTCAAAGATTTCGCAAGCCACCTGAAAACCCTCGATGGCCCCGTTCGCGTGGACAAGGCGACCGCCCCGCTGGCTGTCTCGCAAATTCTTGACAAGGCAGGCATCGCTGTCGATTGGGGTGGCGATCCGGCGATCTTGCCCAAGGCGCAGAAGAACCCGACAGAGTTGAAAGGCGCGCGCGAGGCGCATTTGCGCGATGCCGCAGCCGTCGTTGAATTCCTTGCCTGGTATGACACCGAGGACAAAACCTCGTTGACCGAGATTGATCTGGTCAAGACACTGGAGGAAAAACGCCGCGCGTCAAACGCGCTGTTGGATATTTCGTTCGAGACGATAGCCGGGGCCGGTCCGAACGGGGCCATCATGCACTACCGTGTGACCGACGAGACCAACCGCCCCCTTGCCCCCGGCGATCTGGTGGTGCTGGACAGCGGCGGGCAGTATCGCGACGGGACCACTGACATCACCCGAACCTTGCGTGTCGGTGATGTAGGAGAAGAGGAAAAGCGCTGTTATACCCGTGTCTTGCAGGGCATGATTGCCTTGTCACGCGTCTATTTCCCCAAGGGGCGGACCGGGCGCGATCTGGACCCGATCGCACGCTATCCGCTGTTCGCAGCGCATCAGGATTTCAACCATGGCACCGGGCACGGCGTAGGTGCCAATCTGTCTGTGCATGAAGGACCGCAACGGTTCAACGCGATCTCGGATGTCGAGCTGTTGCCTGGGATGATCTTGTCGAATGAACCGGGGTATTACCGCGAAGGGGCGTTTGGTATTCGGCTGGAAAACCTGATCGTCGTGGAAAAGGCAACCTGCCCCACCGGTGGTGACGCCGAGCGTGACATGCTGTCGTTCGAGACATTGACCTTCGTCCCTGTCGACCGTCACCTTGTGATCCCCGAGATGTTGTCGGGCGAAGAACGTGCCTGGCTCAACGACTACCACGCGACTTGCGTCGAAAAGCTGACGCCGTGGCTTGATGACGCTGCGTTGCGGTGGCTGAAATCGACCTGTGCGCCGATTTGACACGCGACCTTTAGATAATTTCTGATATTGTTCCGCGCGAGGAACCTGCAAATCGAGGATGACCATGGCTGACCAAATCAAGATCCGCCCCGCCGAGGGGAAATGGACCGTTCGTGCAGGTGGGGCGGTGCTGGGCGAAAGCCAATCCGCGCTTGAAGTGATCGAGGGCAATCGTGCCCCGGTTATCTACTTCCCAAAGAGTGACGTGGCGATGGCGTTTCTGGACAAAAGCGACACGATCACCACCTGCCCCTATCGCGGCGAAGCGCGGCATTACTCGATCCAGACGAAATCGACGGTGATCGAGGATGCAGGCTATATGTATGATGCCCCGGTAGAGGGGTTGTCCGAGTTGAAAGACCATCTTGCCTTTTACGCCGACAAAGCAACCATTGCCCGCACCTGACTGTCAGATCGCAGCGGCCTGCTTAGTCCTCCGTCGGGATCGAGACAATGCCCCCACCCACGGCGGCAGCGACTCCTGTTGTGGTCGGCGCTGACGTGGTCAGCCCCCGTGCCACCCGCACAGCAAGATAGGCAAAGGCTTGCGCTTCCAGCATGTCACCATCCAACCCGGTGGTGTCGATATCTTCGACCGGCATGGGCAATCGAGCGCGAAGTTCAGCCATCAACGCCGCATTGCGACGCCCACCACCTGTCACCAACACACGCGCAGGCGGGGTTGGACAATGCTCCATCCCGCGCGCGACAGCGGCTGCGGCGCAGGCAGTCAGCGTGCGCAGGGCGTCGGCGTCCGACAAATCTTCAACCATCGCGGAAAGATCCGGAAAGTCATTTCTGTCCAGTGACTTGGGGGGCATACGGTGGAAATAGCGGTGGCCGAGAAACAGATCGACAACCTCAGTTTTTGTCGCACCCGACAGTGCCAGTCGCCCGCCCTCGTCATGTGATTTGCCACGCCTTTTCTGCATCAGATCATCCATTGGCGCATTGGCGGGGCCCGTGTCAAAGGCAAGACAGGCACCTGCGGCATCGGGTGCGCGACGCGACGGATCGACCCATGTCACATTGCCAACGCCACCCAAATTCAGAAAAACCAAAGGCGCGTCCGCCTTGATGAACCGCGCGCAGGCGTGGTGAAAAAACGGCGCAAGCGGCGCGCCTTCGCCGCCCAGCTTCACGTCGGCACTGCGGAAATCCCACACCACCGGCAGCCCGACGGACTGCGCCAGTGCCTGCCCGTCTCCCGCCTGATGGGTGCCCTGGCCTTGCGGGTCATGGGCGAAGGTTTGGCCGTGAAAGCCCAGAAGCACGGGGGCCGGGTCGTTCTGCATCAATTCGGTGATAGCAGCCCTGTGAACGGTTTCAACGATATCAGCTGCGGCGGGCACCTCGGGCGCGTACTGCCATTTGCCCAAAGCGCGTCGCAAGATATTGCGTTCAGCATCGGAATAGGGATGAAACGTGGTTGGACCAAACCGTGTAATCACATCGCCATCGGTCTCGACCAGTGCAGCATCAACCCCATCCAAAGACGTGCCGGACATGCAGCCCATCGCCCAGGCCGGTCCATGCCCCAAACATGCGCGCAACGCGCCCTTGTCGATGGTTTTCAACACGCTCTTTTCCTTTTCCCGCCCCCCGTCTATATGGGGGGTTCAACGATCAGGATGGACCAAAAGAACATGACCTACCACCCAAAATCCGACTTCATGCGTGTGATGATCGAGCGCGGCTTTCTGGCCGACTGCACCGATTATCAGGCGCTGGATGATGCGCTGATTGCGGGGGTTATTCCGGCCTATATCGGTTATGACGCGACAGCGCAGTCGTTGCATGTGGGTCATTTGATGAACATCATGGTGTTGCGGTGGTTGCAAAAATGCGGCCACAAGCCGATCACCCTGATGGGTGGCGGTACGACCAAGGTGGGCGACCCATCGTTTCGGTCGGACGAACGCCCTCTGCTCGGTCCTGACCAAATCGCGTCCAATATCGCGGGCATGAAGCAGGTATTTGTGAAGTATCTGACCTATGGCGACGGAGAAACCGACGCGATCATGCTGGACAATGCCGAATGGCTGGACGGGCTGAATTACCTCGATTTCCTGCGCGATATCGGGCGTCATTTCTCGGTCAACCGGATGTTGTCGTTTGAAAGCGTGAAGTCGCGTCTGGACCGCGAGCAGAGCCTGTCTTTCCTCGAGTTCAACTACATGATCCTGCAAGCCTATGATTTCCTTGAGCTGAACCGCCGCTATGGCTGTCTGTTGCAGATGGGCGGATCGGACCAGTGGGGCAATATCGTGAACGGGATCGACCTGACCCGCCGGGTGCTGGACCAAGAGATTTACGGTATGACGACGCCGCTTTTGACCACCTCGGACGGGCGGAAGATGGGCAAAAGCCAGGGCGGTGCGATCTGGTTGAATCGTGACATGCTTAGCCCTTACGAATTCTGGCAATTCTGGCGCAACACGACCGATGCGGACACCGGCAAGTTCCTGAAAATCTTCACCGAATTGCCGGTCGAAGAATGCGACCGCCTGGGCGCGCTGGAAGGGGCCGAGATCAACGAGGCAAAGATCATCCTGGCCAATGAGGTCACGACCTTGCTGCACGGCGCGGATGCTGCCAAGGCCGCCGAGGCTACGGCGCGCGAAGTGTTCGAGAAAGGGGGCGCAGGTGATGATCTGCCGACCCTGACGCTGAGCCCGATCGATTTGGGCGACGGGATGTCGATTGTCCAGTTGTTCGTCAAATCCGGGCTGGCGAAATCCGGCAAGGACGCGAAGCGCCTGATTTCCGAGAACGGGGCCAGAGTAAACGACGAAGCGCTGACAGATGCCGGGCGGATGGTTGTTGCCGGTGATCTGGGCCAACCAATGAAACTGTCGGCGGGCAAGAAACGCCACGCGCTTGTGGTGCTTGAGGGCTGACCCTGCGACGGCCTTTGCCCTGTGCGTTCGGTCTGACGGGATGCGCGCCCGCCTTTCGACGACCTGCGTCCGTGCGCCAAACGATTTCCTGATCTGACGCGAATATGCTATTCTTCCTCCGTTCAGTTCCGGGGGAGGGACGGGATGTCGACGTTCAAAAGGGTGATGGCCCGTTGGGCATGGGCAGCGGCACTTGGTCTGGCGGGGAGTGCCTTCGCCGGGGTCGTCACTGCCCAAGACCGCATCGCCGAGCCGTTCCTGCGCACCTATGCCGCGGCCCGATCAGCGCCCACCATCGCCGAGGAGGGCGGCTGGCGCACGATCCGGGTGGAATACTGGAGCAAGGCAATCTTTTCCTTCACCTTTAACGTCGAAAAGGAAGTCTGCCAGTTCCTGATCTGGCTATCCGATGCCGAGGACGATTTTCCCAACAAGATCATTGATTTCGATTGCGATGGAACGGCGGACAGGATCAAGACCTTCGCGGACAAAGAGTTTCAGAGCCGTCCCCTGACCGATTTCGAAACCCGCGTCTATGCCTATTTCCTGCCCCGTGCCGCCGCGAGCTTCGAGGCGGCAAGCCTGATCAAGTCCTACAACCCGCAACCTAAACTGGCGCTGGTTCCGGACCCGAAGATCATGCAGGAGAACCGGGGGTTGTTGCAGGAAATCGCGGATGCCGCCACAAGCAGTTCCCTGATGGGCAACCCGGAACACTCCAAGACCCTGAAACCGAACGACCGGCTGTTCAAGATCTTCGTCAATAGCGGGGCCAAGGAAGGTGGAGCGACGCTGAGTTTCTTCGCGGAAAAGACATCGGGACGGTCGCTGCGGTCCTGCACCGTTGATTACGAAGATCCGACCAATGACGTGATTTTTTTGGACAAGACCTGTGACAGCATTTTCGAATATGCGTCGGAGAACGGCAAGGGGCGAAAGCTGGCCGTCGCGGGCATGGAGGGCGTGATCAAGGGCGTGTTGCTGGATATCGCGCGGTTTGCGCGCGTGGCCAACGAGTATTTCAGCCTGAACTGAGCGCAGGGGCAGTTTGCCGGCGGGTTGGGTCGGCTTTCGGTGGCGTTCGGTGGCTCACGATGTGAGCCTGAGGGGCGCTGCCCCTTCGGTCCAAATCGTGGATTTGGCCCTACCCCGGGATATTTCGCGCCAGAAGAAGCACTTAAAAAGCCGGGGGGGTGGTCAAGGTGAATTGTCGTTTGCCCGGGTGGCGGCTAGGTTGTGGCAAAACACAGGACCGATGTGCCATGACGCCGTTCAATCCCCATCTTGCCGCCACCGTTTCCCCCCCTGTCATGGACGCACGGCGTTGGGTCGCGGGCAAGGTGTTCAGCGCGGACAAGCCGCTGATCAATGTCAGTCAGGCCGCGCCCGTCGACCCTCCGCCAGACGCGATGCGGCAGGCCATGGCCGACGCCGTCTTGCGACAGACCGATGTGCACCTATACGGCCCGGTGTTGGGATTGCCGGCGCTTCGGTCGGAACTGGCCTTTAACATCACGCGCCATTACGGCGGTCGTGTAGAGGGCGATAATATCGCCATCACCTCGGGTTGCAATCAGGCGTTCTGCGCGGCGATTTCCACGTTGGCGGCACCGGGGGATGAGATCATCGTGCCGACGCCATGGTATTTCAACCATAAAATGTGGCTTGATATGGCGGGAATCAACGCGGTTCCGCTGGCGACGGGGGGCGATTTGGTGCCCGATGCAGAAGCCGCCGAGACTCGGATCACCGCGCGCACCCGCGCCATCGTTCTGGTCACGCCCAACAATCCGACCGGGGTTGAATATCCGCCATCGGTGATTTCAGCGTTTCGCGATCTGTCCCGTCGCCGCGGGATCGCCCTGATCATCGACGAAACCTATCGCGATTTTCATTCTCAACCCGGCGCGCCGCATGATCTGTTTGTCGATCCCGACTGGGACGATACGGTGATCCACCTTTACAGCTTCTCGAAATCCTATCGGCTGACGGGGCATCGCGTCGGGGCGATTGTGACCGCGCCCAAGCGGTTGGCGGAGGTCGAGAAATTTCTGGACACCGTCACCATCTGCCCTGCGCAGCTTGGCCAACATGCCGCCCTGTGGGGATTGCGCAATCTGGACGATTGGCTTGGGGCGGAGCGTGAAAAGATACTCGCACGGGCCGCCGCGATGCGCGCGGGTTTTGTGCCCCTGACCGAGCATGGCTGGCGCCTGATGGGCTGCGGTGCTTATTTTGCCTATCTGCACCACCCGTTTGACCTGCCGTCGGACAAACTGGCGCGGGCGTTGGTGGACCAGTGCGCCATCCTTGCCCTGCCCGGCACCATGTTCACACCTGTGGGGGACGCCGACGGCGCAAAGCAGATGCGCGTGGCCTTTGCAAATATCGACGAGGCCGGCATCGCAGAGGTGCAAAAGCGGCTGGCCGCTTTCCGTCCTTGACCGAGTCGCATCAACAGATATTGGCATTCCCGGCTGGCTCACCTAAAACCCTTGCAAACAGGTGGTAAAAGGAACACGCGCATGGCAACCGGCAAGACATCCCGCACTTTCGGCTGGATCCTGATGGGTCTGGTGATGGTGGGGCTCGTGGGGTTTGGCTCGACCAATTTCGGCGGCTCGGTCCGCACGGTTGCTACCGTGGGCGACACCGAAGTGGATGCCAACCGGTATCTGCGCGAGTTGCAATCGGAAATGAATGCCTTTCAGGCTGAAACCGGACAGCGTCTGACCATGGAAATGGCGCGCGGCTTTGGGCTGGATCAGCAAGTGTTGGCGCGTGTCATCGCCACAGCCGCGCTGGAGAATGAAACTGCACGGTTGGGTATTTCGGTCGGCGATGCGCAGTTGCGCGACCGGATCGTCGATATTCCGGCCTTCAAAGGCGTCGATGGAAAGTTTGACCGCGAGGGCTATACATTCGCGTTGGAGCAATCGGGGCTGACCGCGTCCGAGTTCGAAAAAAGTCTGCGCGACGAGGTCAGTCGCCAGATTTTACAAGCCGCAGTGGTCAATGGTGTGGCGACCCAGCCTGTCTATGTGGATACGCTTTATGGATATGCACGCGAGACACGTGATTTCACTTGGGCGACGCTTCCGATGGATCAGCTGACCACCCCGGTGCCGATCCCGACCGAGGACGAGTTGACCGCCTATTACGACGCACGCCCACAGGATTTCACGCTGCCGGAAACCAAGGTTATCACCTATGCATGGATGAACCCGGAAGATGTCATCCCGACAATCACGGTGGACGAAGCGCAAATTCGCGCGCTGTATGACGAGCGTGCTTCTGAATATCTGGTGCCGGAACGCAGGATGGTCGAGCGGTTGGTGTTCGGCACCACCGAGGACGCTCAGGCTGCCGCTGATGCGATCGCAGCGGGTGAAAAAACATTCGAAGACCTTGTGGCCGAACGCAATCTGCAACTGTCCGATATTGATCTTGGCGACCTGCCGAAAGACGAACTCGACGCGGCTGGCGACGCGGTGTTTGCGCTGACCGAGCCAGGCGTAACGGGGCCGCATGACAGCGACTTTGGCCCTGCCCTGTTTCGCATGAACGCAATTCTTGAAGCGCGCGAGACGAGCTATGAGGAGGTGCGCGAAGACCTGCATGGCGAATTGGCCGCAGATGCGGCACGTCGTCTGATCAGCAACATGGTGACTGAGCTTGACGACCAGATCGCCGGTGGCGCAACGATTGAGGAGATTGCGAAAAGCAACAATATGCGTGTGGGCACGTTGAATTGGACCGCCGGGGACAGCGAAGGCATTGCCGCCTATGACGCCTTCCGCGAGGCTGCTGAGGCGGTCACGACGGACGATTTTCCCGCGATCACGCTTTTGGAGGATGGCGGCGTCTTTGCGCTGCGACTGGACGCGCTTCAGGCCCCTCGCTTGCAAGAGCAGTCGGAAGTGGCCGAGGCTGTTCGGGCGGGGTGGGAAGCTGAAAAGAAGCTGACACTTTTGGCAGAACAGGCACGTGGGCTTATCCCACAGCTTGAGGGAGGGGAAACTCTGTCCTCGCTCGGCCTGACCGAAGTGATTGAAGAAGGGCAGACGCGCGACGCCTTTGTCGAAGGCACACCTGCGGATTTCATGGCTGTCGTGTTCGAGATGGAACAGGGCGACTGGCGCGTGCTGGAATCGGATGACAGCGTGGTTTTGGTCCGATTGGACGCGGTGCAAGCCGCTGATCAGGATAGCGAAGATGCAAAGGCACTGAAAGCGAGTTTCGCCGCCAGCACAGCGCAGGAAATCGCCTTGGATGTGGAAAACGCCTTTGCCCGCGCCGTTCAGGCCCGCGCCGGGATCGAGTTGAATCGCGCCGTCATCAACGCTGTAAACGCACAGTTCCAGTGACCCGCAAACAAGCGACCGGAAAGGAAACCTGATGGCTCTGACACCCTCGTTTGAGGATTTCGAAGCCGGTTGGAACGCCGGACGGAACCAAGTGCTCTACACCCGTCTGGCGGCCGATCTGGACACGCCGGTCAGCCTGATGTTGAAACTGACCGAGGCGCGGCGGGACAGTTTCATGTTGGAAAGCGTGACCGGAGGTGAAGTCCGGGGGCGGTATTCCATCGTCGGGATGAAGCCGGATCTGATCTGGGAGTGCCGGGGCGATCGCGCGCGGATCAACCGGCAGGCGCGGTTTGACGCCGAGGCGTTTGAGGATATGGCTGGCGACCCGCTGGACGCGTTGCGCGCGGTATTGGCGGAAAGCCGGGTTGACCTGCCCGCCGACCTGCCCGCCGCATCCGCCGGCCTGTTTGGCTATCTGGGCTATGACATGATCCGACTTGTCGAGCATCTGCCAGACGTGAACCCCGACCCGCTTGGCCTGCCCGATGCGATGATGATGCGTCCGTCGGTGGTGGCCGTGCTGGATGGGGTCAAAGGCGACGTCACGCTTGTGTCGCCTGCCTTTGTGGACAGCGGCCTGTCGGCCAAGGCGGCCTATGCTCAGGCCGCCGAACGGGTGATGGACGCGTTGCGCGATCTGGACCGGGCCGCCCCCGCCGAAACACGCAATCTGGGCGAGGCGCGCGAACTTGGGCCCTTGGTGTCAAATTTCTCTAAGGCCGATTATCTGGCAGCGGTGGAAACAGCCAAGGATTATATCCGCGCCGGTGATATTTTTCAGGTTGTGCCCAGCCAGCGCTGGACACAGAATTTTCCCTTGCCCCCGTTTGCGCTCTATCGCAGCCTGCGCCGCACGAACCCGTCGCCTTTCATGTTCTATTTCAACTTTGGCGGCTTTCAGGTGGTGGGTGCGTCGCCGGAAATTCTGGTGCGCGTCTTTGACCGCGAAGTGACAATCCGCCCGATCGCCGGCACCCGCCCGCGCGGCACCACACCCGAGGAAGACAAGGCCTATGAGTCCGATCTGATGGCCGATCAGAAAGAGCTGGCCGAGCATCTGATGCTCTTGGATCTGGGGCGCAATGATGTGGGGCGTGTGGCCAAGATCGGCACGGTGCGCCCGACCGAAGAGTTCATCATCGAACGCTACAGCCACGTGATGCATATCGTGTCCAACGTGGTGGGCGAATTGCACGAGGATCAGGACGCATTGTCGGCGTTTTTCGCCGGAATGCCCGCCGGGACGGTTTCCGGAGCGCCAAAGGTGCGCGCGATGGAGATCATCGACGAATTGGAGCCGGAAAAGCGCGGCGTCTATGGCGGCGGCGTGGGGTATTTCAGCGCGGGTGGTGACATGGATATGTGTATCGCCTTGCGCACCGCCGTAGTGAAGGATGAGAAGCTCTATATTCAGGCCGGGGGGGGCGTCGTCTATGACAGCGACCCGATGGCGGAGTATGTAGAGACGGTGAACAAATCAAAAGCCATCCGGCGGGCGGCGGAAGATGCCGCGATGTTCACGGGTGGGGGAAACGGGTAAGGGCTGAGGGAAAGGGGCGTTGCCCCTCTGCGCGATGCGCATTCACCCCAGGATATTTGTTGCCAGAAGAAACAACAGCTCAGTTGCCCAGCATCCATGTGCCATCGGGCCAGAAGGCGTGAAAGGCAAAGGCGAACAGCACGTCATGGGGTACATCGCGACCCTGTGAGTCCCGCACGCGAATGGTGCCGACATCGCGGCCTTTGGCAATGCGCGCCGTGTCCAAAGCCGACGCTTGACCAGAGGTCCAGCTGATCGTCAGCCCGGCCTCGTCGATCCGGCCTGCCTTGGACAGGCGCGCCACTGGCCACGCGCGTTCACCAACACGAACGACGCGAGCCAGTGCAGGCACACCGTGAGGGGGGTTTTCGCCTGAAAAGAATGGGTATGGGCGGCTTCGGCTGTCATAGCCTGCATATGGGTTCTGGCCATATGGACGGCTTGCCGCGGGCTGATCCATGACCAATCCATCGGGGTTGCGCTTGGCGAATTCGGCCCAGCTTTCCATCCAGGCCGGAAGCTGTTCCAGCTGCGATCCGGTGTGTAGTCCTACGATTCCTTCCCCAATGGCTTGTTGCCACCAGCTTTCGGTCTGGTGGTCATACATCACCATGTCCGAGTTTCTGAGCTTGCCCGTCACGCCGAAAGTCAGGGTCTGGCCCGCCACGCGGCGATCGAACACCAAGCCCGAGTTGCACAAGGGGCAAAAGGTCACGGCCACCGGAACCCCGCCGACGCGGTCATTCACGATCTCGTGCCAGGTCAGGTATCGCAGTGGATAGGCGCGGGGCGCGGCACCCTTCAATTCAAGCGTCAGCACTGGTTCGCGCGCACCCAGGCGCGTTTCGTCCCCGACATTCACGAATTTCGGGTCAGTCAACGCCGGGATGCCGTCGCGACCGGGCCCGCCGGACAGAATCTCGGACCAATCGTCGACATTTGTTCGGGTGAAATCGGTTTTTGGAAACTCGGAGACCCAGTTTTTCGGTTCGGCGCGCAATTCATGCGCCCAAAGACCAAGACTGATGGTGAGCACCGTCAGGATGATACGCATGGGGCCTCTCTTTCATGGGACTGTCCGAAGCTATCCTGACAGAGAAAGATGAGGCCCCATAGCCCCCTTCACAGGGGTTTGAGCGATCGTGCGCTGCGGTCAGTCGACCACGCGCGCTTCGGTGATCACATCGGGCTGGCTGGTGACAGCGCCATTCTGCCCCTCGCCACGTTTGATGGCATGGACCACATCCATGCCTTGGGTCACTTGGCCCACGACCGTATACTTTCCGTCGAGAAAGGGCCCAGGGGCGAACATGATGAAGAACTGACTGTTGGCAGAGTTCGGATTTTGCGACCGGGCCATGCCGACGGTGCCTTCCACGAAAGGAACCTCCGAGAACTCGGCCGGCAGATCGGGATAGCGCGATCCCCCCATCCCGGCACGGCTGGCATCATTGGTATCGACACGGCCAAATTCCACGTCGCCGGTCTGAGCCATGAAACCGTCGATCACCCGGTGAAACACCACATCGTCGTAAGCGCCTTCACGGGCCAGTTGGGCGATCCGTTCAACATGTTTCGGGGCCAGGTCGGGACGCAGCGTGATCACCACTGTGCCCTGTGCCTGCCCTGCGATGGACAGCTCCAGTTTGGGGGCATCACTCAACGCCGACAAATCAACTTCGGCCGGTTCACGTGGCCAGAGGGTATAGATCGCGTAGCCCACGACCATCGTAACGCCGGCGAGGAATGCGATCCAGAAGATCGTCCTGTCACGTTTGCCGTAGTCTTCAGACATCTGCCGCCACCTTGACCGAGATCATAACATCAGGCTCTGCTGGTGGCTCTCCACGGGTGATGGCGTCCACATGTTCCATGCCCGATGTAACGCGGCCATAGACAGTGTATTGTCCGTTCAGGAAATGGTTGTCCTTGAAGTTGATGAAAAACTGGCTGTTGGCCGAATTGGGGTTTTGCGATCTGGCGGCACCCAATGTCCCACGATCATGGGGCAGTTTCGAAAACTCGGCAGGCAGGTCGGGAAGCGACGAGCCGCCAGTGCCCGCACGGCGCAGGGTCATGGGGTCTTTGCCATTGGCCACGTCACCGGTTTGGGCCATGAAGCCTTCGATCACGCGGTGAAAGACAACGCCGTCATATTCGCCGGCACGGGCCAGTTCCTTCATCCGCTCGCTGTGTTTTGGGGCCACATCGGGCAGAAGTTCGATCACCACTGTGCCGCCTTTCAGCTCCATCACGATGGTGTTTTCGGGGTCTTTGTAATCGGCCATCTGGGCCTCCTTCCGGTTCGTCTGTTGGGTCTGCATTCGCGGGCCAACCTATGCCCCCACGGGGCAAGATGAAAGAGGCGACAGGCGCATTTTCATCACCATACCCGTTGACCCCGACCGGCTTTTGATGTGCAACTGCCCCGTAGCTGATGGAGGGACCAATGGCCTGGAAAACACTCGACGATATGGATCTGGACGGCAAGGTTGTGCTGACGCGCGTGGATATCAACGTGCCGGTCGAGGATGGGAAGGTCACGGATGACACCCGCATCCAACGTATCCTGCCGACGATACGCGATATTCTGGACGCTGGCGGCAAACCGGTCCTGCTGGCGCATTTCGGACGTCCCAAAGGTCAACGCGTGCCGGAAATGTCTTTGTCCGTGGTGCAACCGGCGCTGGAGGCTGCTTTGGGCAGCCCGGTCAAATTCGCCGAGGACTGCATCGGTGGCCCGGCCAAAAAGGCCGTCGCGGCGTTGCAGAGCGGCGAGGTTCTGTTGCTTGAGAATACGCGATTCCACGAGGGCGAAACCAAGAATGACGGTCTTTTCGCGGCATCACTGGCTGCACTTGGGAATGTCTATTGCAACGACGCGTTCTCGGCAGCGCACCGGGCGCACGCCTCGACCGAGGCATTGGCCCATTTGCTACCGTCTTGTGCAGGCCGGCTGATGCAGGCCGAACTGTCGGCGCTTGAATCCGCTTTGGGCGATCCCGAACGCCCACTGGTCGCAGTTGTTGGTGGGGCCAAAGTTTCCACGAAACTCGACCTGTTGGGCAATCTGGTGGGCAAGGTGAACCAATTGATCATCGGGGGGGGCATGGCCAACACGTTCCTTGCCGCGCAAGGGATTGATGTGGGCAAATCGTTGGCCGAACATGACATGGCCGATACCGCACGCGACATTCTTGCAAAAGCCGAGGATGAAGGCTGCGAAATCATCCTGCCTTCGGATGTTGTCGTGGCCCGTGAATTTGCGGCGGGTGCGGCAAATGAAACGGTTGCCGCGGATGCCTGCCCGCAGGATGCGATGATTCTTGACGCGGGGCCGGACACAGTGGCCCGCATCGCCGAAGTGTTTGACGCCGCAAAAACGCTGCTCTGGAACGGCCCGCTTGGCGCGTTCGAGATCGAACCGTTTGATGCCGCCACCAATGCGGCCGCCAAGAAAGCCGCCGAACTATCGGCTGCGGGGCATCTTGTATCAGTCGCAGGAGGCGGCGACACGGTCGCCGCGCTGAACAAAGCCGATGCCGCCAAGGATTTCACCTATATCTCGACCGCAGGCGGTGCATTTCTGGAGTGGATGGAAGGCAAAGAGCTTCCTGGCGTGGCGGCTCTTTCCGAATAAACCGCTGAATTAACTTAGTTTTGAACCCCGCGCCACCACTGGCGGCGGGGTTTTCTTTTGCCTGATTTCTTGGCTTGACTATATTCTGAGTGTTTTAGTAGGTTATGGATATCAGCCAGTTGCCAACGCGACCAGCCGGAGAACTGCGAGCGACAAATGCTCATCCGACAGGAGCGCAACAATGACCACCCCTTTCGAAGGCCCGCAACTGGCTCGAACCGACATTCCAACCCCGCTGCCCATCCTGCCAGGCCTGCGATCGCTGGCCACATGGATCGAAGCCTGCCTTGAAGGAGACCACAGATGACCGCCCCCCTGCCCGCCTCGGCTTTTGACACGGCAAGCCAGACCACGCCGCCCAAGCACGACGCATTGGACCTGACCGGATATGGCAAGAAGGCTCAAATCGTGCTGAACAACATGGTCTATACCCTGACGATCACGCGTGCGGGCAAGTTGATTTTGACGAAATAACCTGTGCAATGGCGCGTGCCTGGCTGCGATCCCGCGCGCCTCATTCCCTGCGCGCCAAAGCTGGGGGCAAGGTCCACGACCGTTTCATTCCGCCTTGCCCCCAACCTGATCTGACCGCCGCAATGTGAATTCTTCTTGTCTTCGTTAGCGCCAGCACAATTGCATGGTCCGGGCCAGTCCCCTAGAACAGGGGATACTCACCGGATTGAGACAGGACCGACATGCCAAACCAAGCACAAATGAATAAGATCAAAGCCAGACAGGGCTTTATTGCAGCACTTGACCAGTCGGGCGGCTCGACGCCGAAGGCTTTGCGCCTTTATGGCATCGAGGAAGATGCCTACTCCAGTGAGGCCGAGATGTTTGACCTGATCCACGCCATGCGCACACGTATCGCGCAGGCCCCGGCTTTCTCCGGTGACAAGGTGATTGGCGCGATCCTGTTTGAAATGACAATGGACCGCGAGATCGCAGGGAAACCCACCGCAACCTATATGTGGGAAGAGCGCGGCGTTGTGCCCTTCCTGAAGGTCGACAAGGGGCTGGCTAACGAAGAAAACGGCGTGCAACTGATGAAACCGATGCCCGATCTGGATGCGCTTTGCGCGCGCGCCGTGAAGGCGGGCGTGTTCGGCACCAAGATGCGCTCGGTCATCAATGCGGCCAACGCCGATGGCATCAGGGCCAATGTCGCGCAGCAATTCGACGTCGCAAAACAAATCATGACCCACGGTCTGGTGCCGATCATCGAGCCCGAGATCAACATCTCGATCTCGGACAAGGCGGCAGCGGAGGATCTGTTGCTGACCGAGTTGAAATCGCAACTCGACGCGCTTTCAGATGATCAAACTGTGATGCTGAAGCTGACCCTGCCCGAGACGCCGAACCAATACAGATCACTTGTGGATCACCCGCGCATTGCTGCCGTCGTGGCCCTGTCGGGCGGTTACAGCCGGGCCGAAGCCAATGCGCGGCTGAGCCAGAACACCGGTATGATCGCCAGTTTCTCACGCGCCCTGACCGAAGGACTGTCGGTCCAACAATCAGACGCAGAGTTCAACGCGACCATCGCGGACACGATCGACAGCATCTATCAGGCCTCGATCGCGGGCTGATCCAGCGACAAGTCGTGCATTGCGCCCGTGGCTCACGCTGCGGGCGTTTGCGTTTGAAATCCACCAGACCAGGTGCCGCCCGACCGCGTTCTGCATTTTCCGTAAAACCCTGCATACGCGTTTGGGAAGTGTAAGAGTAAGTGAACCGGTGAAAAGGCGCGTTCCATGGCCAGCACCCTTCTTGGCGGTGTCTCGATCAACGAGGTTCAAATTGATCGCGGGAGAGCCGGCCATCAAAGCCGCTTTTGATCTCGCGCCAGCATCGCATTCTGTTTGAGGGAAAGATCGCCCAACGCATGTTCGGCACAAGTCAGATACTGGCCGCCGCAAAAGACCTTGCGGGATGCGAGGGCATCAGGGTGCTTCGCCCGGACACCGGCTTTTGCTATCTCCACGTTCTGTTGGATGATCACCAAATCCTGAACGCAAACCGTATCGCAGCCGAAAGCCTGTATCTGGGATCGGAAGCCATGACGACCCTGCCCTTGCCCAAAAAAACCGCACGGTGATTCGATTTGGGATTCACAACACGAATCACCTGTGTCATAGTGCCTTTGCACCGTCCGAAAAGAGACGGGCAAGAGGCAGTACATACAGACAGGAAGCCTATGGGCGCACCTCGTGCACAAGCTGGTTTTGGTGGGGCGATCTACTTCATAGTGATCGTGGGTCTTGGCCTTTACTTCACCTTTGCCAGTGTGCAGGGCGACTTTGGACTGTTCCGTCGCGTGCAAATCGAGGCTGAGACGCAAGCGCTTGTCAAAGAGCGTGATGTGCTCTCGGCCGAGATTGCTGCCCTGTCCAACAAGACACATCGTTTGTCCGACGACTATCTGGATCTGGATTTGCTGGACGAGCAGGCCCGGTCGGTGCTGGGTATGGTGCGCGGGGACGAGGTTGTTCTGCGCTGAACGTCGTTAACCGGAATGGCAATCACTGTCGATCTTTCAACTCCACTACTGGAAAGCTGAACGGGTTTGCGGCCATGCGCGTGGTGCAAGGCTGCCATCCTGTCGCAACGTCAAGTTTTTGTCGACCGGAAAGCGCAGTTTCTGTATAAGATAGTTTAATACTAAACTACCGCCCATGCACCAGTTGACGCCAAGAGGAGGACGCCAAATGGCAGCCCGCAAAAGCGCCCAGAAAAAACCCGCAAAATCAAATACATCTAAAGAAGATCTTCTGAATCACTATCGCGAGATGCTGCTGATCCGTCGATTCGAGGAAAAAGCCGGCCAGTTATACGGCATGGGTCTGATTGGCGGGTTCTGTCACTTGTATATTGGTCAGGAAGCCGTTGTCGTCGGTTTGGAAGCGGCCGCGAAGGAAGGCGACAAGCGTCTGACCTCCTATCGCGACCACGGCCACATGCTGGCCTGCGGGATGGACCCCAAGGGCGTGATGGCCGAGCTGACAGGCCGCGAAGGTGGCTATTCCAAGGGCAAGGGCGGGTCGATGCACATGTTTTCGACCGAAAAGCACTTCTATGGCGGCCACGGCATTGTGGGGGCGCAAGTGCCGATTGGCACAGGCCTGGCCTTTGCTGACAAATACATGGAAAACGGCGGTGTGACCTTCACCTATTTCGGCGATGGGGCAGCCAACCAGGGGCAGGTTTACGAAAGCTTCAACATGGCGTCGCTGTGGCAGTTGCCTGTGGTCTATGTTGTTGAAAACAACCAATATGCCATGGGCACGTCGATGCAGCGGTCCAGTTCGACCCCTGACATCTATAAACGCGGTGAAGCGTTCGGCATCCCTGGTGAAGCGGTCGATGGGATGGACGTGCTGGCGGTGAAAGAGGCCGGACTGCGCGCCACCGAACACTGCCGCTCTGGCAATGGTCCCTATATCCTTGAGATGAAGACCTACCGCTATCGCGGCCACTCGATGTCTGACCCGGCCAAGTATCGCACCCGCGAAGAAGTGCAGAAAATCCGCGAAGAACGCGATGCGATCGAACATGTTCGCGAATTGCTTTTGCAGGGCAAACACGCATCCGAGGACGAGTTGAAGGCGATCGACAAGGAAATCAAGAACATCGTCAACGAATCCGCCGAGTTCGCCAAGAACAGCCCGGAACCCGCTCTGGAAGAGCTGTGGACCGACATTTACGCCTGACCCGGACAGAGGAGAGAAAAGAATGGCCACTGAAGTATTGATGCCCGCCCTGTCCCCCACGATGGAAGAGGGAACATTGGCAAAATGGCTCGTAAAAGAGGGGGATGAGGTCGCATCGGGTGACATCATCGCCGAGATTGAAACCGACAAGGCCACGATGGAATTCGAAGCCGTGGACGAAGGCATCATCGGCAAGATCCTTGTCGAAGAAGGCACCGAGGGCGTGAAAGTGAACACCCCGATCGCCGTCCTGATCGAAGAGGGTGAAAGCGCGGATGACATTGCCGCCCCTGCTGCGGATGATGACGCGACGGACGGCGCTCCGAAAGAGACGAGCGCTTCTGACCATGACAAGGCTGCCGCGCAGCCGATCAAGCGAAGTGCGCCACCCGAAACGGACATTCCCGAAGGCACGGAAATGCGCGCGACCACCGTGCGCGAAGCGTTGCGTGACGCGATGGCCGAGGAAATGCGCGCGGACGACACCGTGTTCCTGATGGGCGAAGAAGTGGCCGAGTATCAGGGGGCTTACAAGATCAGCCAGGGCCTGTTGGACGAGTTCGGTGCCAAGCGCGTGATTGACACCCCGATCACCGAGCATGGCTTTACCGGGCTTGCGACTGGCGCTGCGATGGGTGGGTTGAAACCGATTGTCGAATTCATGACTTTCAACTTCGCCATGCAGGCCATCGACCACATCATCAATACAGCCGCGAAAACGCGTTATATGTCGGGTGGACAGATGTCTTGCCCGATCGTGTTCCGTGGCGCCAACGGGGCCGCCGCCCGTGTGGCCGCCCAGCACAGCCAGGATTACGCCGCATGGTATGCACAGATTCCCGGCCTGCATGTGGCGATGCCCTATTCGGCAGCGGACGCCAAGGGGCTGCTGAAATCCGCGATCCGTGATGAAAACCCGGTGGTCTTCCTGGAGAACGAACTGCTCTATGGGCAGAGCTTTGACGTGCCGATGATGGATGACTACACCGTGCCCTTCGGCAAGGCACGGATCTGGCGCGAGGGCGATGACGTGACCATTGTCAGCTTCGGCATCGGCATGAAATACGCACTCGAAGCCGCAGACGCGCTGGCCGAAGACGGCATCTCTGCCGAGGTGATCGACCTGCGCACGCTGCGTCCGCTGGACTATGACACGGTGATCAACTCGGTCATGAAAACCAACCGTTGCATCACGGTGGAAGAAGGCTGGCCGGTCTGCTCGATCGGCAACCACCTGTCGGCAACCATCATGGAACGCGCGTTCGATTATCTGGATGCGCCCGTGATCAACCTGACCGGCAAGGACGTGCCCATGCCCTATGCCGCCAACCTTGAAAAGCTCGCGCTTGTGACCACGAAAGAGGTCATTGATGCCGCCAAAGCCGTAACCTATCGTTAAGGAGACACTGTCATGGCAACCGAAATTCTGATGCCCGCCCTGTCCCCCACGATGGAGGAAGGCACCCTGGCCAAATGGCTGGTCAAGGAGGGCGACGAGGTCGCGTCGGGCGATCTTCTGGCCGAGATTGAAACCGACAAGGCGACGATGGAGTTCGAAGCCGTTGATGAAGGCATCATCGGCAAGATCCTTGTGGCAGAAGGGACCGAAGGCGTGAAGGTGAACACTGCCATCGCGATCCTTGTTGAAGAAGGTGAAGAGGTCGGCGATGTCGCCGAAAGCACACCTGCGGCATCGAAGGCGACCGAGGCTGAAGCCACCCCGGTGAAGGAGGAAGCATCGGCACCTGCCGCTGCGACTCCCGCCGTCCCTGCCCCGCAAGCCGCTGATGGAACACGCATCTTTGCCTCACCTTTGGCACGACGGATCGCGGCGGACAAGGGGTTGGACCTGACGCAGATCAAAGGCTCCGGTCCCAAGGGACGGATCATCAAGGCTGATGTAGAGGTCGCGACCGCCGCGCCCAAAGTCGCCGCTGCTCCTGCAAGTGCACCCGCCGCGGCGGCTCCCGCCCCGTCCGTGTCGTCGGATACTGTGGTCGCAATGTATGAAGGCCGCGAATTTGAAGAGGTCAAGCTGGACGGGATGCGCAAAATCATCGCCACCCGCCTGACGGAAGCCAAACAGACCATCCCGCACTTCTATCTGCGGCGCGATATCCAGTTGGATGCGCTGCTGGCTTTCCGCAGTCAGTTGAACAAGCAGTTGGAAGCGCGTGGCGTGAAGCTGTCTGTCAATGATTTCATCATCAAGGCCTGCGCGATAGCGCTGCAACAGGTCCCAGACGCGAACGCAGTTTGGGCCGGTGATCGGGTTCTGAAGATGAAAGCTTCGGACGTGGCGGTTGCCGTCGCGATCGAAGGCGGCCTGTTCACGCCTGTGCTGCAAGATGCGGAACAGCGGTCCCTGTCAAGCCTGTCGAGCCAGATGAAAGACCTGGCTGCCCGTGCGCGCGACCGTAAACTTGCGCCGCATGAGTATCAAGGCGGCAGCTTCGCCATCTCGAACCTTGGGATGTTTGGCACCGACAATTTCGACGCCGTGATCAACCCCCCGCATGGCGCGATCCTTGCGGTAGGAGCTGGTGTGAAAAAGCCTGTCGTGAATTCTGAAGGAGCGCTTGATGTGGCGACCGTGATGTCGGTCACGTTGAGCGTTGACCACCGGGTCATTGACGGGGCGCTTGGGGCAGAGCTTCTGAACGCCATCAAGGATAACCTTGAAAATCCGATATCAATGTTGGCCTGACAAGTATTCGGAAAAAGGCATCTATTGACATGGCTCAAGGCGAACCCCACCGCCTTGGGCCATTTGCTTTTCCAGCGCTTTGGAAAAATTGGGAGACGCAATTGGATTTCAGAACTTTGCTCGACGACACATCGGCCAATACGGACAACTTCCGTGCCAGTCAGCCGGATGCGGCCAAGGGGTTCGTCGGGATGCATCGCGCTGCGATGGGAAACGGCGCGCTATCAACAAAAGATAAGGAGTTGCAATGCATCGCCATCGGCATTGCCAAGCAGTGTAATGACTGCATCGGCTTTCACGTCCGCGCGGCCATCAAGGCAGGTGCCACCCGCGATGAGATCGCGGAAACCGTATCGGTTGCCATCATGATGGGGGGTGGTCCGGGCTACATGTATGGTGCGCGCGCATTGCAGGCATATGATCAGTTGTCACGATAAGACGAACTGCAAAGCAAAAGGGCGGCGCAATCGCGTCGCCCTTGTCATATCGGGGTATACTACCCAGCTTTTGCGGGTCGGTTAACCGGCAACGGCGACCAGAAAAAGGGTCGAAAACCCTACCACTGCCGCAAACCAAATCTGTTTCATCTCGGATCTCCGATCATTGTCCACGGCTCCGTATAGATGAAGTCGGCAGATCAAAACATTGATTTATCGCAAACTTGCGGATTTCCGCCGATTGTCACTGAATCAGTCGCTGATCCATGTTGATCGACGGGCAATCACAGCCAGCCTCGCCCACGATCCGGGCCGGAACGCCTGCAACGGTCTTGTGGCTTGGCACGTCTTCCAACACGACCGATCCAGCGGCGATGCGCGAGCAGGTGCCGACTTTGATATTGCCGAGCACCTTCGCGCCCGCGCCGATCAGCACACCATCCGCGATCTTGGGGTGACGATCTTCGTCTTCCTTGCCAGTGCCGCCCAGCGTCACGGAATGCAGCATCGACACGTTGTCCCCCACGACGGCGGTTTCACCGATCACGATGGAATGGGCGTGATCAATCATGATCCCGCGTCCGATCCGCGCGCCGGGATGGATGTCGATGCCATACACTTCGGAGCAGCGCATCTGGATAAAATACGCCAGATCCTTACGCCCCTGTTTCCACAGGTAGTGGCCGACACGATAGGCCTGCATCGCTTGGAAGCCCTTGAAATACAGCACCGGCTGCAACATGCGATGGCAGGCCGGGTCACGATCAAGCACGGCGGTGATGTCAGCGCGCGCGGCTTCAGCCAGATCCGGGCAATCGGCATAGGCTTCGTCTGCGATCTCGCGCAAAAGCACCATGCTCATCTCATTCGAGTTGAGTTTGGCGGCAAACCGATAGGACAACGCCTTCTCCAGCGTGCGGTGATGCAGCACACAGGCATGGATCAGCCCGCCCATCAGCGGCTCGTCCGCGACCGCCTGACGGGCTTCGCTGGTAATCCGGTCCCAGACAGGTTCGATTTCGGTGACGATTGCGCGCTTCTCTGCCATGGTCTTTCCTCGTGTTGAAGCCATTCCCTACACCAGATAGAGTCAGAGTTCAAAATGCAAACCCATGATATCACAGATATCTGACATGAATGAAAACCAGATCACTGCCTATCGCGCACAGTTGACCGAGGCGCTGCGCGCGCTCGATCGCAGCGATGCACGTGGGGCGTCGGGACAAAAGACGGTCGAGTTGGATCAACAAGCGGTGGGACGGCTCAGCCGAATGGATGCTTTGCAAAATCAAGCCATGGCCAGGGCGACGGGTGCGCGCCGTGCCGCCCAGCGCACACGCATTCACGCCGCGCTTGCCCGTCTGGACGCGAGCGAGTTCGGATATTGCGAAGATTGCGGGGAGGATATTCCAATTGGTCGGCTTGATCTGGACCCTTGCGTGACGAAATGCATCAATTGCGCGAGCGGGTAGGCATGGAACGTCGGTCATTTCGGGCTTTCAGCGCGGCAAACACAGTCAACATGCAGTCGACATAGTCGGGGTCGTTAAGGAACGGCTCAGCCGCGCGCGGCAAGCACATCGCGACCGATCCAAGGCTGCCATTGCCCCATGAGGGGTGCGCGTGGCCCAATGCCCGCCGGTATCTGTCAGCCGCCTCGGCGCGATGCAGCATTTCCAGCATGGCACCGGGGCGCTTGCGGGCCGGAAGCACAAGAAGCGCGCATCCGGCCGCTGCGATATCTCCGGGCAGAACGGGACGCATGGGTTACAGCGCCACATCCAGCCGGGCATAGGGTCCGGGGCCGAACCGATCCGAGATTTGCGCCACCTCGACCATATAGGCACCGCCGACCAAGTCAGCACTTCGCATCATGGCGTCGTAGCTCCATTCCGGCATTGCCAGTTCCACTTCGCGTTTGACTGACCCGCCGTCGATCACACGCAGGCGATAGCGCTCGACCGCCTCGCCCAACGGCACGTCACCCTCGCCCCAAGTGTCACCGTCAATGCGGCTGCGTCTGATCCAGCGGATCACGTGGTCGCCCGACGACAGGTCGGCAGACAGATGCACCGGGGCATATGGGCGCAGACCTATCCCCTTGAAGGCATGGATCTGATGCAGGAATGACGGGTCAGACAGCGGCTTGCGCGCCGGGCCAATCCGGTAATGCCGGTTCAACCCACGCGCCGAGGACGCCAGTCGAACCTGCGACTGATGGCCGCCCAACAGCACGAAATAGCTGCCCACCGGCCATGTCTGCGGTGCAGTCGCATCGGTGCCCGCCTGTCCCCGCAACCGCATGGTCAGATCATAAGTGCGTTCATCCACCAACGCGGCACCGGCAAACTGAAACACCTCCCAATTGTCCGGGCTGCCGTCGCCAATGACCGCAACGTTGGCACCGTTCAGCATGTCATCAACAGAGCAGGAAGCCAAAGTGCCGTCAGTCAGCGTAATCCGCAAGGCCGGACCCCGGTCAATCACACCTGACGGCGCGCGTTCCAGATCCGTCCGTGTCACTCCGACGATCGATGGGTCGGTGATCATGCGATTGACAGCATAGCCGTTATCCGTGACCGAGCTGTAGAGCGCCACGCGCCCCGGCCAAGGTTTGGCCGCAACAGCAATACGCGGTTGGTGCGGCACCTCGTCCCCGGTCAGGAACGGCAAATCCATGAACAGCGGAAACACAGGTGCGGGTGGGATGTAGGGCTTCACCGCAGGGGCCGGTTCGACACTGTCCGAGGGTTGAAACAATCCTGGCTCAACGCGTACGGCACGCAACGTCTGAACCTCTGTGTGATCCACGTAGTCAATCCGGTATTGTTCGGTGCCCGCATCCGTCGTCAGTTCAATCACATCGCCCGCCCCTTTCGACAGCTCCGACGGCGGCAGCGCAAATGTCGCCTTGTCACGTGCCACGCGGGCCTCGGATAGCCAACGTTCGACGATTGCACGCGCCTCCACACGGGTCAGGATCAGGGGGATTTCGGATGCGGCAACCGTGCGGCTGCTTTCATCCGGGAAAGTCGCTTCGACCGACCGTACGTCATAATCCCCTGCCCCCTCGACATAGGTCAACCTGACGCGCCCCGCAATCTCGGCTTCCGGGTCACGCACGCGTTCCAGCGTGGTATCGCGATCAGGCGACAGCGCCATCTTGTCAGGATCAAGCCTGTGATCTGACCGCCCGGTACGTGTCTTGAAGATAAGCACGCCTTCGCGTTCCGTCACCTCGAACCCATAGGCGAGCATCAGGGGCTGCAATGCAGCGCGCGCGCCACCGATCTGATCGACGATATAGCCGCGCACGAGGCCATAGAGCTTCGAGACATCGTATCGCACGACACCCGACCGCTCGCATATCTCAGCCACGACAGATGCCAGCGAACGCGCCGACACCCGCCCGTTCAGCCAATGGCCGCGATCATAATTCGCCCCGTCGCTCCACAACCCCTTGCGGTTGGGAAACTGCGGAAAGGGTCGTGCATCCCACGCCCAGACATGCGCGCGGGACATGTCCAGCATTTGCACGCCGGTCGCGCTGTGGGTCGGGTTGTTGTCAACTCGCCCCCAATAGTCGTAGATCGCCCGCAGGTATTGCGCCTGGATCAGATCGTCCCGCCGCCCGTTCGAATAGCGCGGCCTGGAGCTTTCCGAGCTTTTGGGGTCCAGGAACTTGTTGGGCTGGTTGGTGCCTTTGTCGATGGCCGCACAGCCAAGCTCGGTGAACCAGAAGGGCTTCGATCCCGGCAACCAACCGGTCGGATCACTGTCGCGCACGCCGGCGACACGATTGTGATGCGACCGCTCCCACCAATTGCGCAGGTCCTTGTAGCGATAAACCCACGGCTCTCCATGTGCGCCATCGGTGATCGGGGTGCGGATCTGGAGCGTCCGGGCATCGGGTGTCTTGTAATACCAATCATACCCCTCGCCGCCCTCGATGTTGGATTGAAGATAGTCGAGATCATATATTGATCCGTGATGTGCATCAGCATGGTCAAACCCATCGCGCCAATCAGACAGCGGCATATAGTTGTCGATGCCGATGAAGTCGATCTGCGGGTGACTCCAAAGCGGGTCGAGGTGGTAAAACACGTCGCCAGACCCATCTTGAGGGTGATAGCCGAAATATTCTGACCAGTCGGCAGCATAGGAAATCTTGGTCTCGGCCCCCAGGATCGCCCGCACATCCTGCGCCAGCGCAATCAACTGTTCGACCACCGGAAAGCTGTTGCCTGGGCCGCGAATTTGGGTCAGCGCGCGCAGCTCCGATCCGATCAGGAAGGCATCTACGCCGCCCGCAGCCGCACATAAATGGGCGTAATGCAGGATAAAGCGGCGATAGGAAAAGCCAGCCGGGCCTGAATAGCTGACCCCGTTGCCCGTCACCGAGAAATCACCTGGCTGGGCGTTGCCAAAGAACGCGGCCACCTGCGCCACCGCCCCGGCAGTGCCGTCAGGCGAGGCCACATGGCCCGGCGCATAGGATGTCGTGATCCGCCCGCGCCAGGGCAGCACCGGTTGCCCCAGATTGCCGGTCCAGGGGTCGGGCAGCGCGTTGCCCTTCATCTGCTCCATCAGGATAAACGGATAGAAGGTCGCTTTGCGCCCGTTGGACGACGCCAGCGCAATCGCTTCCATCACGGCGCGATCAGACGGGGTGCCGCCGTAAACGGGGCGACCTTCGTCATCCTTCGGCACCAGTCCGGCTTGCCCGCGGCTCACGCCCGAGACGCTCCACGCCATGCTGTCGCCATCTACAGCATTCTGCTCAACGCGTGGTCGTATTCCGCAATTTCCGCATCGCAGATCGTCACCAAACCACGACACTACCAAGGCCGTGTTGAGACAGTTGGGCATTTCCTGCTGCATCATACGATAGGACGTCTTGAAATCGGTCCATCCTGACGGCGTGTTCATGTTGGATCCGTCAACCGCTCCTGGCGCGCTTTTGTAAAACACAGGCGTTGTGGCCAAAGAGTATTCGCCCGTGCCGGGAATCAACGCCACCGCACGGGTGCCGCGTGCCACTTCCTTGGGTTGGTTGCGCTGTTCGGGGCGGAAAACCTCGAAGCTGAACTGTGGCACACGGTTGCCAAACTGTCCCAGAGGCAAGTCCTCGATCACCACATAGGCGATACCGCGATAGGCGGGCGCCTTTCCCGCGCCCTTCACAGCCTCGATTTTCGGGTCCGGCAGTTGTGTTTCTGTGCCAGGATAGACTCGCATGTTCAGATCGGTGCGCGACACCTCGTTCCCGTCGGCCCAAATCCTGCCAACACGGGTGATTTCGCCCTCGCACAGCGCAATTGCAAGGCTGATCGAATAGCTGTAGGTCGTCACCTCGGGTTCAGGCGGGGATGGCATCCCCTTGCCGCCCCCACCACCGGTCGTCGTGACCGATTCCCTGAAGCGTGTTGCCCAGATCACTTGACCACCCAAACGGGCGCGACCAAAGACCATGGGGATCGCCGCCCCTTCAGAGGCCCCCGTCAAACGCATCCGGTCCACTTTGCCGGTTTCGACCGGTTCGGATCCTTCGCCCAAAATTCGATTGTCGATCACCTGACCGACGGTGGCCCCGATGGCCTTGCCAATCACCACCGATGACAGACCAAGAACACCACCACCGATCGAGGCCCCGGCGGCTGCACCGACTGCGGATAATAAGATCGTTGCCATCAGTTGGTCCTTTCAGGAAATGCAAAACTCGCCACGATGCGGCGGGCCCATGGGGCAGAAAGTGAGTTCTCGACCACGCCGTGGCTCGCGTAGGCGTGGATAAATGTCGGTGAGGCATCAGTGCCCGTCAGAATGCCCAAATGCTTTGCGACGGCGCCGCCTTGCATTCGAAACAGCAGCACGTCTCCGGGTCGGGCTGCCCGGATCGGGCATTCGACCAAATGCTGGCGGGCAGCATCCCATAGAACCTCCGCCCGGGCGGCTTCGGACCAGTCAGCGGTATAGGCAGGCACCAAGGCAGGCTCACCGCCCAGCACGGCACGCCAGATACCGCGGATCAACCCAAGACAATCACACCCGCAACCCCGGCACGACGCCTGATGCACATAAGGCGTGCCGATCCAGCGCCGTGCCTCTGACACGACCTGTTGCTGCAATCGGGACATATCAATCACCCGAGTTGGGGACGAATGGGTTGGTCTCGTCCCCGCCCAGAACCGACCAATCGGGCAGTTCATTCGTTTCGCGCGCGTCTCCGCCATCATTCTTTCCATGCCCAACGGGATAGGACATCAACCAATCCTCACCGGGAATGTCGGGAAAGCCGCGAAAGTTGCGGAAGTTGTTGAACTTGACCCGGCAAGTCGTCGGCAGCTTGTCACACCCCGCTTCCAGACGGACCATGTCACCCGACACCATACGCTCGCGAATGGACTCCCACAGTTCGATTGTCCGCGCACCATTCGCGCCTGTGCGATCATTCTTGATAAGACCGGTCAGATCCTTGGCAGCACCGGTCAGCACGGTGAACCTGCCTCGTTCGAACCAGCGATTTGGGTAAAGGGACATGTCGGCAAACTGAAAAGTGGTTTCGCTCGTGTTATCAACCACCGGCAATTCCAACTGGTATCCTGACTGGCTCAGATTGAACCGGCACGCGCCGTCGCCAAGCACCGCGGAACAAGGCATCTGATAGACGCGACCTTGCGGCTGGTTCAGCTTTTCGGACAACCCGTTCAACTCGGCACGAAACCCACCTGCCTCGCGGGCCAGTTCACCTACGGTGCCGCGAAACCGCAAAAACCGCTGGCTTGTATCGCTCCAATTGACCAGCCATGCTTCCACCTCGGCCCCGTCATACCGCCCAGCGCGAATGTCTTTTTCGGTGATTGACGCGTCATTCAGCACGCCCAACGCCTCCGTATTGTCAACGGACAGACCGGTCGTCTGGCTCAGTGCTTGGGCGGTCATGCCAGTATCGGCGCGGTAGCTTAGATTGTCGATCACCAGATCAAGATCATGATCGGTAAACCCGTGAACCACCCCGTCGCGCCGCGTGACTTTCCAACACCGCGCAATTGTGGTGACACCCTGACCCAGATGGGCCTCAAGCTCAGGAGACAACGCCATCAGACCCGCACCTCCACCACCGGCACATTGGGAGCATCGCCCGCCTGGAACGACGCAACCGACGTATGGATGCGGTCCGTGTCGAAGCGAACCGGCACGTCAAATTCATAGCCCGCCGTGACTTCGGCCCCGGTTTCGGGGGCGGTCATGAAGGTGACGCGTCCCGTGGTGTAATCAACGGTGAAATGCGTGCCTTCGCTCAGGGGATCCCCTTTCAGCCCCAGCTTGACCGTGCCTTCAACCGGTTTCTGAATGGGGCGCGCGTAAGTTTCCTCGCCCGACCGATAGGTCTTGAGCAACGGGAATTCCACCGTTTCACCATCCCCCCAAGCGATGATCTGATCGGTATATTCCGGGGGTTTTGACGGCAGGCCGCTCTTATAGTCCGACCAGTCTTTCCAGCGAAATCCAGTAAGCTGACCGCGCCGTGCCTCGAAGAACGAGATCAGCGTTTCCACATCATCAAGAGAGCGCATTCCAATGCCCGCGTCATAGCGGCGACGCGAATGTTCCCACGGCGTGTTGCGTTCTTCGAACCCGTTCGCCAGGGTCACTACCTCGGTGCGCCGTTCCGGGCCGCCAACGGACCCAAAGCTCAGATTTGCCGGAAACCGGACCTCGTGAAAAGACATGGGCGAAACCCTCCTCGGTTGGAAATGACTGCGAATTAGCGGTGGCGCTGGCCACGCGACAGTGCGCGTGACATCTGCGCGGCGATCTGGCTTTGCGATCGCCGGAACCCCTCAACGTCTGGGGTTGAGATGTTCATCGTGATGTTGACCGGGCGACCACCGCCGCCGGTTTGCACGCCCAAGCGACCGTCAGCACCGCGTGCCAGTGGCATGATCGCCTCTGGCCCCGCTTCGCCCATCAATCCTGTTGCTCCGCGCATGGGAAATGTCGTCGCGCTTGAAACAACGCCACCCTTTGCGAAGGGCACAACACGTCCCTGCGCAAACGCCCCGCCCTTCTCAAAGGGCCAGAAAGCGTTGGTAACAGCCCCCACTGCCTGCCCCAAAATGTCGCCGAAATGTCCGGCCACGGGTTTGATCGCGGCATTATAGGCGGCCTGCGACATCGATTGCGCCACATCCTTCAGCGCGTCCGACAGCTTCATGCCGTCAAACACCAACCCATCAAATGCCTTTCGAAGGCCCGAGGAAATACCAGACGACAAAGTGTTCACATCCGCGCTCAGATCCGAAACAGTCGAGTGCATGCCCTTCAGTTCGAAGACGAACCCGGCGGTCATCGCCTGTGCCCCACCCAGCGCTGTTTCCAGCGCATCCAACTGTTCATCAAAGCTGTCCAGTCCCGTCATCAATCAACTCCTTCCATTGGGCTTTTCCGCACATCCGGAAACGCTTTTGCCAATTCTTCCAGCCGCGCGCGCAGGCATGGCGCGGGTTGACCATCAAGCCCAGCCATCACGATCAGTTCGATCGGTGTCAGCGCCCAGAACTGATCCGGGCGCAACCCCAGCCGCCCCAACCCCAGCCGCATCAGGCCGCACCAGTCGAAGGCGAAACCAGAGGTCACGAATGCGACTCGCCAGCGGTGGGAGTGGCGAAGGCGCGGCTAAGAAGCTGTCCTGCGGCCTGCGCGGCACGAACAGGACCACCCGCAATTTCAGCGGCTAAAAGATCCTGCGCCCGCCCCTGCCAGCCCCCGCCCCGAAGACCGGCGACGATCAGGGACAGCACATCCCGGCTTGAAAATGCGCCGCGCTCAAACCGTTCCACCAACCCGATGATCGTGTCTTCGCCCAGTTGCGTTTCCAATTCAGCCAGTGCCCCAAGCGTCAGCTTCATCACATGCGGCGTGCCGTCTATTTCCAGCGTGACCTCACCTGTCCATGGGTTCGCCATGATCACAACGCCGTAAAGCTGAGTTCACCGGCCGAGGCCATTGACAGTTCATATGTCGCCTCGCCATTGTGCGACCCGGCATATTCGACCGAGGTGATCATGAACGGGCCTTCGACGACGCCGAAATCGGGCACAATCACCTGGAAATCCGGCACCTCGTTGTCAAAGAAGATCTGACGCGCCCGTTCGTCTGTGGTGGCATCCTTGAACACGCCCGAGCCCGAGATCGAGGCGGATTTCACACCGGCCCCGCCCAGTAATTCACGCCAGCCGCCGGTGCTTTCCAGACTGGTCACATCAACACTTTCCGCGTTGAAGCTCAGGCGTGTGGCCCGAAGGCCTGCAATAGTCTCGAACACACCGCTGCCGGTCATGTCGAGCTTGATCAAAAGGTCCTTGCCGTTTTGCGCAGCCATGGGATCACTCCGTAGTTAAGGGTTAGTCGTCTTGAACGCGCGCGCGGAAAAACAGATCGATCCGACGGATATCGGCGTCTTCGACCCGCCGCGCCCGCGCGCGATGGAAATTCAGGTAAACAAGCTGGCCCCGTGCCAGTGTCAGCGTCGCATCCACCAAAGCATCGTTGACGGCGGCGGCCACCTCTTTGGCGGTTTGAAAGCCTGCTTCATCCGTGACCACACTGACCGTGATCTCGTGCAGGGCACCGTATCCGGTCATGTCCGACCGTTCACGCACGTCTTCAGGGCCAAGGCTGACATAGGTTCCGGTGATGATCCCTGCCGGCACCGCATCATAGATCGCACCGGTCACAAGCGTCGACAGGATCGCATCCGCAGTCAGCTGCTGGTACACGGCCTCTTGCAAGGCCGCTGAGACTCCATAACTCATGCCGACACCTCCTCTTGTGCGAAACAGGTCAGGTAATGTGCGCCCACGTCGGCCTCGGTCACAGCCAGGATGCGAAACAGGCGCGATCCAGCTCGGAACCGTTGATCCGGCTCGGGACGTGACGGGGCGCCATCCGGTGCGGCCCGCACAGTGATGCGAAACGCGATGGTTGATACCGTGGCAAGACCTGCCGCACGTTCACGACCGGTGCGCGGCTTGATCTCCGCCCAAAGCTCCCCTACAGCCTGCCAGCTTTGGGTGAAGCCACCCGCACCATCCGGTGTGCGCACCGGTGCCTCAAGGGTCAGCTTGCGGTTCAGAACCGGCCGCTTCATCGGGCACCTCCGCCGCCAAACAAGCGCACTGTGCGATAGCGTTGGATCAACGCGGCAACGGCGGACGGCCATTGGCTTTGCCCCAGCCCAGCGCCGCCGGTATCCGTGCGATTCTCATAATAGGTCGCAGCCAGAAGCATCACGGCCTGTGCCAAATCGCCGGGCATATCCGCCCAATCCGCGCCGAACCCGGCCTCGAACCCGATCACCACCTGCCCTCCGACGGGGATGGCCGGCAAGCACAGCCCGGTCGACACTAGCCGGGGCCGGTGCATATCGGGTTCCAACACATAGCGGGTGGTGTTGATCACCTCTTCGCCAGCAAGGCGGTCAATAATCTTCAGACTGGTGATTTGGCTGACTGGGGCCACCGGCAGCGCCTGTGTGGCCAGATCGCGCCAGGCGCTCAACGTCCAGGTAAAGCTGCGGGACAAAAGGATCTTTCCGGTGCGCGCCTCAATGGCGGCGACAGCCGCCCTCAGGTAGCTTTCCAGCACGGCATCCTGCACCCCGTCATCGGCAAACCCGGTGCCCAGCCGCAAGTGGTCCTTGAATTGGGCGACCGGAAGGACCGCGCCCGGCACAGTGGTCTGCTCGACTAACATCATGGATCATCTCCGAAATTCGGGCCCCTCACGTCACTTGAAATAGGGTGGGCGCGCACCGTCCGCGTTGCTCGGACGGAGGGGGAGCAGCTAGACAACACGGGGTGAGGCCGGCGCGCGCCCGGTCCCGCACCCGCCCGTAAGGCGTTGTGCGGGTCTCGGGTTCAGGCTCTTACGAGACCGAGAACTTCAACAGCTTGATCGCTGCAAAGTCACTGACATCGCCGCCGACTCGCTTGGTCGCATAGAACAGCACATGCGGCTTGGCCGAGAACGGATCACGCAGGATGCGAGTGTCAGGACGTTCGGCGATCGTATAACCCGATCCGAAGTCGCCAAACGCAATCGGTGTCGCATCGGTGCCGATGTCCGGCATATCTTCGGCAATCAGGACCGGATAGCCCAGCAAACGCGCCGGTTCACCAGCAGCAAGCCCATCCGACCACAAGAAACGGCCGTCCATATCCTTCATCTTGCGCACCGCACCGGCGGTTTTCGAGTTCATGACGAACTTCGCACCTGCGCGGTATTCAGCATCCAGCGCATAGACCAGATCAATGATCGCATCCGCCGGGTTCGAAGCGTCGAAATCGCCTGATGTGCCTGTCACGACATAGCCCAGGTTGCCCCAGCTCCAGATGTCGTTGTCCACCGACGGGTGGGCAAGGATGCCCTTGGGCTTGTCGATGCCATCACCCGAGATAAACGCCCCAGCTTCAGCGCGCGCAAACTTGTCTGCAATCCGGCCTGCCAACCAGGTTTCGATCTCGAACGCACTGTCATCCAGCAGACGTTGCGATGCCTTGGGCAGCGCCGACAACTCGTGCAGCGGGATGGTGATACGCTCAATCGACGGCGTGCCAGTTTCCACCGAGGCGTCCGTTTCAGTGGCCCAGCCCGAGCCAACATCGGAATGGTCGATCAGAACGTCATAGGACGTCGCCTCGACATTCACCACATTCGCAACGGCTCGCAAGGATGCGGTCGATTTCAGCACGCTTTGGATGGTTGCAGCCGTTTGTGGGTCCACCAAATAACCGCCGTCCCCAGCGACCGCGGTCGACATGGCCTTGCCTTCCAGGTCCAGCCCGCGCAGCCCGTCGTCGTCACCCGAACGCAGATACGCTTCGAACGCTTTCTGATGCGGTGCTTCCAGATCGGCAGCGGCGGCAAGATGCGGTCGCGCCGCGGTGATGTTTGATTTGCGATCCAGCATGGTCAGTCGCTCTTCCTGTTGTTGAAGTTTGGTCGTAATGTCGTCATGAAAGGCATTGATATCACTCATGAAGCCAGCCAGTGCGGTCTTCACCTCGGCAGCCGGTGTCACGCCAGTCGCGGCCGACTGGCCCTGAGCTTTCGTCTCATTCTTGCTCATCTATGGGTCCTTTTCAGGGGTTCAGATCGCTGGCTCAGCGGTGTCGGGCCAGCATGTGGCGGGCCTCGATGATCGAAGCTGCCAGTTCACGCAAAGTGGTATCGTCAGCATCAGGTGTGTCGCCCTTTGCCCCCACCCGCGCCGTCGGAAGCATCGGGAACGTGACAAGCGACACCTCCCACAGCTCCAACTCGGTCAAAAGCCGTTGGCCCTTGTCGTTCTTTGTTGCCCGCTTGGTGCGATAGCCGATCGACAACCCGTCAATCGCGCCTGCTTCGATCAGCGCCGCGGCTTCGCGCCCCTTGGCGACGTCGGTCAGAATGCGCCCCTTGACGTAAAGCCCACGGGCGTCCTCGCGCACCTCGTCCCAGACGCCGATGGGCTGGGCCGGGTCGTGCTGCCACAGCATCTTCACGCCGCGATCTGCTTTTTTCAGTGCGCGCAGGGATTTGCCATAGGCGCCGGGGGCAACAATATCGCCACCCGTGTCGCACTGATCAAAAAAGCTGGCGTAGCCCTCAATCAGAATGCCTTCATCCACTTCAGACGTGTCGCCCAGCTTGACGAATTTATGCTCAAGCCCCAGATCGGGCTGAAAATCACTCATGTGCTTTTCCTCGTTGATTAAACATCGTCTGATGCCAGAGGCGGCAAACCCAGCAGGCTGCGTTTTTCGGCATCTGTTAGAAAGCTGGCCTCAGCCACGCGGCGCCATTGCTGGTCACGCTCGGCAGAGAGTGCCGGCACTTGATCCAGGTCGGGCTTCAGGGCCACGCTTTCGCCAGTGAACCCTGCCAGCCAATGGCCAACACTCGCCGTCACACGCGACACCAAAGGCACCACAGTCAGACGATAGAACGCGCGGCTGGCCTCTTGGTAATTCGCATAGGTCGCATCGCCCGGAATACCGATCAGCATCGGCGGCACACCAAAGGCCTGAGCAATCTCGCGCGCGGCGGCTTCCTTGGTTTTCTGAAATTCCATGTCCGAGGGGCTGAACCCCATCGGCTTCCAATCCAGCCCCCCTTCCAACAACATGGGCCGTCCAGCATTACGCGCGCCCACATGGTGGCTTTCCATCTCGGACAGCAGGCGGTCATACTGATCGGCGCTCAGCTGCGCTTGCCCATCGGCCCCGTTGTAAACAATCGCGCCCGAGGGTCGAGCGGCGTTGTCCAGCAGGGCTTTCGACCAGCGGCTCGCCGCGTTGTGCACATCAATTGCCGTGGCTGCCGCCTGCAAAGGGGACAAGCCATAATGGTCATCCTGTGGGTGAAATGCTTTGACGTGACAGATCGGAGATGCGCCCTCGCCCACATGAAACCGGTGTTTGCGCGCGCCGACGGTATAATCATACGCCACCGGCCAGCCGTCTGCCCCCGGCACCAAGTTCATCCGATCCGAGCGCAGCACATGCAGCTCTGATACAGACCCATTTTCGTCTTGCACCGCTTCGAAATATCCGTTTCCGGTCAGCAAAAGCTGCCCGAAAAAGGCTTCAAAAAGCTCGGCTCGTCCTTGCGCCGCATTGGGACGCGCCAACAGATCGATAAGCGGATGCACCTCGAACCGTTGTGCATCATCCTGCAACACCAGGGGCAGCGCGGCGGCAGCCTCGGCGATCAACTTCACGGACCGAAACCCAACCGGGTTGGCGGCAAAACCCGCCTTGGTCAGGCTGACCGCATCGCGCGGGCTCCAGGCCACGCGACCGGCACCACCATAGGCGATAACCGGCCCGGTCGCAGACGCTTTTGTCTCGGTCGGCTGGGCCGCCATTTGCGTTGCGTCGCCCCGCTTGAGAAAGTCAAATACCATGGGCTGGTGCTCCTCGCGTTCTGTCTTTTTGGGGTGTGACCCCCGGCAAATCTTTCCCGCCCGGCAAACTGTGTATCGCAGCGCCGGTCGTTGAAACTTTCGTCTCGGTGATGGTCAGGTCAGGGTCCGTGAACGAAGAAGGCTCAGGACCCCGCCTTTCGATGTTTTGCACTCTGCCATCCGAGGTTAAAAAACTCTTTAACCAAGCGTACGCACCTGCGGTCTGCGCCATTTGGCGACGGGTTCGATGATCAATTCGTGCAACGCCCAGACCAGCGCATCAACGCGGTCGGGACTGCCTTTGCCGTCGTATCCCTGCACCGTCATACGGCACATCTGATCTTCCAGGATGGGCATTCCGCCTACATGGGACACCCGGCCCTGCTCATACAAAGCTGCAACAGGCTCGGCCCGCGCGCTTTTGCCCCGCGTGGCGCGCACGGCGCGAAACGGCACTGTGGGGTCAATCTGTCGAATGACAGACTCCACCAGATCGCCACCTTGGTTGACCTCGGCCACCAAACGATCCGCGCCATGGCGCTGCATCGCGGCAATCGCCGCTTCCGCCCATTGGGATGGTCTGGCGGCAGACACGCTGGCGTCTTCCAACACCACAGCACGCCAGTCGCCCGGTGCCCCTTGCGCCACGACCCCTGCCACGATGATCCCGCAATCATCCGACCCTTTGTGACCAGTGACCGGAGGATCAACAGCAACGACAATACGATCAAAGTCTGGCAGGTCGCCCGTGACGCGCGCATCGTCCAGCGCCGCCATGGTCCACAAGGCGCCTTCGGTATCCTCCAGCAAGACACCATCCAATTCCTGCCGCCCAAGCCGGGTATCCGCATAGCGGCTGCGCACCTCTTCAAGGAAACTTTTCGCCAGATAAGCCCGGTTGGCTTCCGTGGGTGCCTGCGTTGTCGCGGTCGAAGGGTTCCTCAGAATTGCCTTCAACACCCCGACATTGCGTGGCGTGGTGGTCACGCATTGCCTTGGATGGCCGCCCAACCGCAGCCCGAACTGAAGCATGTCCCACGTTTCCTCGGCCTTTTTCCACTTTGCCAACTCATCCACCCATGCGGCATCAAACTGTGGACCGCGCAGGCTCTCCGGCTCATGCGCAGAAAACACCTGCGCCACTGCCCCGTTGGGCCAGACAAGACGCCGCCGGCCGGCCTGCCAGTCCGGGCGACGATCCGGTGGTGAACAAGCCAGAATGCCGCTTTCGCCGAAGATCATCACCTCCCGCACTTGGTCTATGGTTTCACCAACCAGCGCCACCCTGTGTGAACGACCGGGATCAAGGGGGCCAGCCCCCTCTACCTCGGCGCGCACCCATTCGGACCCGGCGCGGGTCTTCCCCGCGCCGCGCCCGCCCATGATCACCCATGTGCGCCAATCACCGTCTGGCGGCAGTTGGTGATCCAGGGCCCAGAACGCAAAAAGATACGGAAGGGCGAACAATGCACCATCACTCAGGCTGTTCAGAAACGCCGCCCGCTCCTCTTGCGTCGCGCAGGCAAGCCAGTCTGCGCCCGATTTCATCTCGGGCCTGAGCAAGGTCGAGTGCGACCGCTCCGGCCCCGCCAAAGGCGTAACTACCGTTTTGTTCAAGACGTTTCCTTTCCTCAAATACTGTTTGCATGGCACGGCGCACCTCGGTCACGGCTTTCGCCAATCCCGGTGTGGTCTCGCAATCGGCCAGTTCCGCCGCGCTCAACTGGCGGTCCAGCTCTTTCAAAACGCGCAGAAAAAACGCGTCCGCGATCTTCAGATAATCTTCCGAAGCCGCGTCCTTCCCCAAGGGCGTGATCATTGTCATTATTGTGTCTGCCTCTCATGCTCATCTCCGCACGAGCGACATGAAAAAACGGCCCAGGGTGGAAACCCAAGGCCGTTACAGTCACGTCTTCTAGCGTATGTCAGAACCTACGGGCGACCGTGCGTTCTGTCAAACCACCCCGCCGCAACAGCGTGCGGCAAAGTAATGATTTGTTTACGAAATCACTGATTTGCGCGTTCTGCCTCAATCTCTCGCCATTTGGCGACATTGCGATTGTGCTCGTCCAACGTCTCTGCAAAGGCATGTCCGCCGGTGCCATCAGCGACGAAGAAGATGAAATCCGTGCTGTCGGGGTTCAATGCCGCCTCAATCGCGGCTTTGCCGGGATTGGCAATGGGCGTGGGCGGCAATCCGTCGATGATATAGGTGTTGTAAGGTGTTTCAGACCGCAGCTCACTTTGCCGCAATCCACGACCCAAGGCGCCCTGCCCCTTAGTGACGCCATAGATCACTGTCGGGTCCGTTTGCAGGCGCATCCCCTGGTTCAGACGGTTGACGAACACGCTGGCCACCCGACGCCGCTCTTCGGCCACGCCGGTTTCCTTTTCCACAATCGAAGCCATGATCAGCGCTTCTTCCGGGCTGTCATACGGCAGATCGGGCGCGCGCGTATCCCACGCTTCGGTCAGAATGGCAGACTGCGCGGTCTGCATGTCTGCCAGCAATGTGGCGCGGTCCGCGCCTACCTTCACCTCATAGCTGTCCGGAGCCAGAGTGCCTTCAGCCGGCACGTCCCCAACCTCACCAGCAAGGAAGTCCGCGCGGTTCAGGCTGTCAACGATCTGCCAACTTGTAACGCCCTCGGCCAAGGCAATGCGATAGCGTGTGTCGCTCTCATTGCGCACTTTGGTGTAGGTTTCAGGCGCAGCGCCTTCCAACTCAGCAGGTTTGAATTCGGCCGTGATTTCATATTCCTGTGTGGCGGGGTCCAACTCCCGCACCTGCACCTCGGCCGCCAAAACACCAATCCGATAGACAACTTCGGTGCCACAGGTGGACGCGCCGCCGCGTGTGACCACATCGACGATCTCTTCCATCGAGGCCCCTTCGTTCACCAAAAACGACCCTGCTTTCAGCGCGGACTTCTTGTCGGAATACTCGACCCCCAACCGAAAAATCGTCGCGTTCGAAATGGCACCCTGCTCGGTCAGCTTATTGGCCACCCGAGAAAAATTCGACCCTTTTTCAACCCGCAAACAGATCGCTTCGGCCAACGGGCCGGGGCTGGTGTATTGGCTCTTTCCCCAGGCTATCATCCCAATCGCGACGACCATGATGACGACGAACAGGCTCAGCGCATTCGAGGCGATGTTGCGCCACATCAGTCAGAGACCTTGCCCATGATCAGGCTGGCATTGGTGCCGCCGAAACCAAAACTGTTGGACAGAACCGTGTTGATTTCGCGTGGTTCGGCCTTGTTTGCCGCAAGGCTCAGGCGCGGCTCGACCGCTGGATTGTCCAGGTTGATGGTCGGCGGCGCGATTTGGTCACGCAGGGCAAGGATACAGAAGATCGCCTCCACCGCTCCAGCGGCACCCAGCAGGTGGCCGATAGAGCTTTTGGTCGAACTCATCGTGGCTTTCTCAGCCGCATCACCCAACAGGCGCTCAACCGCGCCCAGTTCGATCGTATCGGCCATGGTCGATGTCCCATGGGCATTGATGTAATCAATCGTCGACGGTTCCAGCCCGGCTCTCGAAAGGGCGGCCTGCATGGCGCGGAATCCGCCATCACCATCCTCAGACGGGGCGGTGATGTGATACGCGTCTCCCGACAGACCATAGCCCAGCACCTCGGCATAGATTTTCGCTCCGCGTGCCTTGGCATGTTCATATTCTTCCAGAACGACAATCCCGGCGCCTTCGCCCATCACGAAACCATCGCGATCTACATCATACGGGCGGCTTGCTGTCTGCGGGTTGCCTTCAGCCTTGGTGGAAAGCGCTTTGCAAGCATTGAACCCGGCGATACCCAGCTCGCAAATCGCGGCCTCAGCCCCGCCGGCAATCATCACATCGGCATCCCCGATCTGGATCAGTCGCGACGCATCGCCAATCGCGTGCGCACCGGTTGAACAGGCCGTGACCACAGAATGGTTCGGACCCTTGAAGCCGAACTTGATCGACACCTGACCAGAGATCAGGTTGATCAGAGACCCGGGAATGAAGAAGGGCGAGACCCGGCGCGGTCCGCGCTCATGCAACGTGATTGAGGTTTCGGCAATCGTGGCCAGACCACCAATCCCCGACCCGATCATCACGCCCGTGCGCAGCAGACTTTCCTCGTCGTCGGGCATCCAGCCTGCGTCTTTGACAGCCATCTCAGATGCTGCCAGCCCGTACAGGATGAAGTCGTCAACCTTGCGACGCTCTTTCGGCTCCATCCAGTCATCAGGATTAAACGTGCCGTCCGAACCATCGCCCAGCGGCACTTCACAGGCATATTTGGTTGCGACACGCGACGCATCGAACTTGGTGATTGGACCTGCACCCGATTGCCCGTCCAAAATACGGGCCCAGGTTTCCTCGACCCCACACGCAAGAGGCGAAACCATACCCAGACCTGTAACAACCACTCGACGCATTTTGCTGCCCCTTTCCAGGTTTTCAAATGTCACAGGGTGATAGCGCGGCTGGGCATGTCGGGGCAAGACGAATTACATCTGATCGGTAAAAGCCCACCGATGCCTTGGCTTTCAGCAATGCGATGTTGAAGATTGGTCGGAGACACGAGGAACACATCCGCGCGTCACCGACCGACTTCTTGTTTTCGAGCACGTCAGATGAACTCTGCCTTGGCCTCGGGTTCGGGTCGTGCGACTGCAAGCGCCTCGGCCAAATCCACATCTTTCGAGAAAAGCGCACGCCCTATCAGCGTGCCCGCGATATTAGGGATGTATTTCAATCGCGCGACGTCGTCCAGCTCATGCACCGTCCCGGCGGCAATGACCTGATGGCGGGTTTGTCCGGCCAGTTTGCTCATAAGCCCCAGCTGCGCGTCCGGCTGGTCAATGTCACTGTCAATATCGGTGATCAACACGCTGGCCAGGGGCACATCCGCATAGGATGCCAGGAAATCCTCGGGCGTGATGGCCACCGGATTGCGCCACCCATCGGTCATCAACTGGCCCTGCCAGATATCCGCAGCCAGAACGACCTGATCAGGATAACGGTTGGCAAGTTCTTTCACCATGTCAGGGTCGCGCGCGGCAATGGTTCCCAGCACGACACGTCCGACCCCTTTCTCGATCCAGTCTTCAACCCGGTCGCGGGTGCGGATACCGCCCGCGACCTGAACCGAGCAACCAGTGTGCTTGATAATATCTTCAATCAGTGCGGTATTTTCACCTGTGCCATCAACTGCATCGAAATCGGTGACATGTATCCATTCTGCTCCGGCCTCAGCGAAGCTTTGTGCGGTCTCCAACGGGTCCACATGCCAGATCGAGGGTTCTTCAAGACGCCCCCGGCGCAGCGTTACGCAACGCCCGTTCTGCAATTCAAGTGTCGGATAGATGATCATGGATCGCTTCCTTCGCTAAACCAACGGTGGTTCAGTCAAACAGTATCACACCGTAAGAAGCGTGATCAAATTCGGCTTAATGCAATCAGAAAGCGGCGTGGTTTACGAATTCGAAACAAAAAAGAAACGGCCCGCCGATTGGCAGGCCGTTTCGAGAATTGGATAATCCTGAAAACTTACACAGCTTCCGAGATGAATTTCACGGCGTCGCCGAAGGTCTGAATGGTCTCGGCAGCGTCATCCGGGATCTCGATACCGAACTCTTCTTCAAAAGCCATGACCAGTTCAACGGTGTCCAGGCTGTCAGCGCCAAGGTCGTCGATGAACGAGGCCGATTCCGTGACCTTGTCCTCTTCCACACCCAGGTGCTCAACAACGATTTTTTTCACGCGATCTGCGACGTCGCTCATGATAAATCCTCACGTTTTTTCAGGCACATGGCCTTTTTCGATAGACCCGGGATGGGCCACTTAGTTTTCAGCGTGTTCCGCTAATATCCCCCACCCCGAAAGGTATGTTGGAGAAAAACATGCGCCGCCTATAGCACATCGCATTAGATAGGCAAACGCTTTAGACCTTCTATAGGTCAGGTGGACAAGCGCGTCCAGCCCGGCCAATTCCGTTACAACATTGCCATCCCGCCATTTACATGGATTGTGGCCCCCGTGGTATATCCAGCCTCAGACGACGCAAGGTATAGCACCGCCGCTGCAATCTCCTCGGGTGTGCCCATCCGGGCTGCGGGAATTTGCGCATTGATCTTGTCTTTCTGATCATCCGTCAGCTTGTCTGTCATCGCCGTTGCGATAAAACCGGGTGCCACGCAATTCGCGGTAATCCCGCGGCTTGCCACTTCGTAGGCTATCGACTTGGTCAGACCAACCATACCCGCCTTTGACGCGGCATAGTTCACCTGCCCCGGATTGCCGGTGGCACCGACGATCGAGCTGATGTTGATGATCCGACCCCAACGCGCCTTCATCATCGGTCGCATGACACCGCGACACAGACGCATGGTCGAGGTCAGATTGACGTTGATGACGCTATCCCATTCCTCATCCGACATACGCATGAAAATCTGATCGCGGGTGATCCCCGCATTGTTCACCAGAATATCGACCGACCCCATCGCTTTGACGGCCTGTTTGGGCAGGGCATCCACGGCGTCCCCGTCCGACAGGTTGCACGGCAACACATGCGCACGCTCACCCAATTCAGCGGCCAGCGCCTCAAGCGGCTCAACCCGCGTACCGGACAACGCCACCGTCGCACCCGCTGCGTGAAGCGCCTTCGCAATAGCACCTCCAATACCGCCAGACGCTCCCGTCACCAACGCATTCTTTTCAGTCAGATCAAACATTTATCATCCCTTCTTCACAACTCGTCCGATCCCATTCCGTTCGAATGGATTGGCAGGAATTTTGACAAGCCTTGGCCCCGCTCAAACCTTCAACGCCTCAGCTGCCGCGGTCACATCGTCGGGTGTGCCAACAGCGCGCGTCTCAATGTCTTTCGCGATGCGCCGGATCATGCCTGACAACGCCTTCCCGGCACCGATTTCCCAGATCTCGGTCACGCCCTGTTCTGCCATCCACGCCACGCTTTCGCGCCAGCGGACCGCGCCCGTGACCTGTTCGACCAGCAGCGACCTGATTGTGGTTGAATCGGATATGGCTCGTGCTCGCACGTTGGACACCAGAGGTACCACAGGCGATTTCATCTCGACATGTGACAATGCCTCGGCCATCGCTTCGGCGGCTGGTTGCATCAAGGCACAATGAAAAGGAGCACTGACAGGCAACAGAACCGCGCGGCGCGCGCCCTTTGCTTTCGCAATTTCGACGGCCCGCTCGACGGCTTCCTTGTGGCCGGACACAACCACCTGTGTCGGATCATTGTCGTTTGCCGCCTGACAGACCTGATCATGGGCAGCTTCCAGCGCCACCGCCTCCGCCGTCTCGAAATCCAGCCCCAACAGCGCCGCCATAGCCCCGACCCCTACGGGAACAGCCTCCTGCATCGCTTTGCCGCGCGCGCGCAGCAAGCGGGCCGCATCTGCAATCGAAAAAGTTCCAGCCGCAGCCAGGGCCGAGTATTCGCCCAGCGAATGGCCTGCCACATAGGATGCTGCTTCGACCGTCACACCTTCGGCCTCGAGCGCCCGCATCGCCGCCAGGGACGTTGCCATCAACGCGGGTTGGGCGTTCTGCGTCAACGTCAAAGCGTCTTGTTCGCCCTCCCATATCAGCGTCGAGAGCTTCTCACCAAGTGCCTCGTCAACCTCGTCAAACACGGCTTTTGCTGATGGGTATGCATCAGCAAGGGCTTTGCCCATCCCGACGCTCTGGGCCCCCTGCCCGGGAAATACAAATGCACGGCTCATGGGCACTCCTGTTGCTATACCTTTACCAATGGGCATAGCGCGCAGGGGCGTTTGGCGCAATCCGCTTTGCCAGAAATGAAAATCGGCGCGCGCCAATCAAGACAAGCACCGATCAATTCAATGTTGAGACTGGGCTGGTTCAGGGAGCAGATACCCGCGCCAGCGATATCGCGTTACCCGTAACCCGCGAAATCCGGCGGTTCTTTGGGTCGCGTCTGCGACGTTCGCCGGTCAGATCTGTCACCAGCCGCGCTTGTATCGGTTCCAGCGCCGCCTCGGTTCCCTCGATCACCTCGTAAGCGTCCATGCCGCTGCCGATCCGTGCATAAAGTGCCGCGTTGCAAGGGTCATCATTGGTGCGAAGGATTAGAAACGACCCGATATCACTGAAGGGAATACGCGTTTCCTGCCGAAACCGGTTCAAGCCGTCCCGGTGCCCGATCCGCAATTCACAACCATCAAGGTCGACCTGCGCTTCAACCTGTCGCGCATCGCGGCCATACCAGAACAGCATCCATCCCACCACGAACAACAGGCCGGTCAGACCCAGCTTCATCGCCATGATCAATGGGTCGGCAAAAGCGTTGGCCGAGAACGACCAAACGCCCGCAATAATCAGAAGCAGGACCAGACCGACAAACCGGCCCACCGCATGCGTGATCCGCAACAAACCCGCCTCTGCACCGACGGCGCTTAGCCTATACCCCCACGGGGTCTGAACAAGTGCCGGCCCCCCACGATCCTGAGGGATCGCTTCAGAATGTTTGGTGTTTTGAATATTGCCCTGCATCATTGTGCCGCCCTTTTCAGTTCAATACCACCGGGACCGACAGCGAAATCGCTACTTTTCCCTTGCCTATCTGGCTCTCATGCAACTGTGACGGGATTAGGGCGCATCTCTGGTCTTTCGCGGGCAATCGCAATATCAAGACCTTCGGTCTGCGCACCGCATCGCATATCAAGCAGACCACGGGGAAACGGCCTTGCACCGTTGGCCCAAACCTGTATAAGGCACCGTCCTTTCCGTGTGTTTATGAACCGCGTGGCCTCTCGTGGATGGGGGCGGGAAGGTAAATGCCCCATCCTTTGAAGCGCGCTTGAAAAAGAACTGGAGCTCACATGCCTCTCTACGAGCATGTCTTCATCTCGCGTCAGGACCTGTCCAATACGCAAGCTGAAAACCTCATTGAACATTTTGGCACCGTGCTGGGTGACAACGGCGGTAAAGTCGTTGACAGCGAGTACTGGGGCGTCAAAACGATGGCCTACAAGATCAACAAGAACCGCAAGGGTCACTATGCCTTCCTGCGCACCGATGCACCTGCACCGGCGGTTCAGGAGATGGAGCGCCTGATGCGCCTGCATGACGACGTTATGCGCATTCTGACCATCAAGGTTGACGATCACGCCGAAGGTCCGTCGATCCAAATGCAAAAGCGTGACGAGCGTGGCGACCGCCGCCCCCGTGACCGCTAAGTTCGAAAGGATCTAAACCATGGCAGCCAAACCATTTTTCCGCCGTCGCAAAGTATGCCCCTTCTCGGGCGACAATGCGCCGAAGATCGACTATAAAGACACACGCCTTCTGCAGCGTTACATCTCGGAGCGTGGCAAGATTGTCCCCTCGCGGATCACCGCTGTGTCGGCCAAGAAGCAACGCGAACTGTCGCGCGCCATCAAACGCGCACGCTTCCTCGCCCTGCTTCCCTACGCCGTGAAGTAAGGAGATCTGAACATGCAAGTTATCCTTCTGGAACGTGTGGCCAAGCTGGGTCAGATGGGCGACGTCGTCGACGTCAAGCCGGGCTTTGCCCGCAACTTCCTTCTGCCTCAAGGCAAGGCGCTCAGCGCGTCGCAAGCCAACATCGACAATTTCGAAGCCCAGAAAGCGCAACTGGAAGCGCACAATCTGGAGACCAAGAAAGAAGCCGAAACTCTGGGCGAGAAGCTCGGTGGACAACAGTTCATCGTGATTCGGTCTGCATCGGACGCTGGTGCCCTTTACGGATCCGTCACCCCGCGCGACGCCGCAGATGTCGCCACCGAAGCCGGCTTCACCGTTGACAAGAAACAGGTCGCGCTGAAAGCTCCGATCAAATATCTGGGCCTGCACACCGTTCACGTGATCCTGCACCCCGAAGTCGAGGTCGAGATCGAACTGAACGTCGCCCGCTCGCAAGAAGAAGCCGAGCTGCAAGCGTCGGGCAAGTCGATCCAGGAACTGGCCGCCGAAGCGGAAGCTGAAGCCGATTTCGAGATCGCCGAACTGTTCGACGACATTGGCGCAGCTGCGTCGGAAGACGAAGATCTGGCAGAAGCCGTCGAAGAAGAAGCGGTTGACGCTGAAGAGGCCGAGAAAGAGGACTGATCTCTTTTACAGTCGCATACATGAAAGGCCACCCTCGGTCGGGGGTGGCCTTTTTTATTGACGATCACCAGTAGGTCGTCCGCACGATTAGGATCAACCGGCCATCCAGATCCCCAGCATCCAGACCCCCATGCCCACCATCACCAGGTTCTCGGAAAGAGAAATCGCCCCCAGCGGCACGTTCGATCCTCCGCCCACACAGGCACAAGTCAATTCGCGCTGATCGACATACACGGCTTTGATAACGCTGATCGCGCCAATCACGCCGATGACCATCCCAACCGGCGCCACCAGCCAGATCAGCGCGTTGCCGGTTCCGATCAATGCCATCATGCCAATGCCTGTGTAAAGCTCGGCAAAGGGATATACATAGCCGTATGGCACATAGCGGCGCGCCAACAGATCATAGCCCAGAAATCCGTTCACGAACCCCTCAACGTCGCGCAACTTCTGAATGGCCAGCACCACGATCGACATTGCAAAGAACCACTTGACCCATGTCAGGACGGAAAAGCCTTCATAAAGATTCACGACAATCGCCAGTGCCATCAGAACCGTTGCGGCAAAGATGGCAATGACCGGCTGATATGTAACATCCCCCTCCTCCAAGACGCGATAGCCGAAAAGTCGCTTCAAGTCGGAATAGCCCCCTATCCGCTCGCCATTGATGAAGGCTTGCGGCGTCTCATCGACCTTGTTTTTCTCTTGGAAGGCGTCCACCTCCTTGCGTGTGGTCAACAGGTTGTCGTCAACGACATATCCCTTTCGCTCCAGCAAGGACTTCGCTTTCAACCCGAAGGGGCACAGATGTCCAGGCATTGCCATCCGGTACAGGGTCGCGCGCAAACCTGAACTCTGGCTTTCGGCCTGCGCTGTTTCAGGGTTATTTGTTTCGGCTGCAAGGGTCATACCGGCCTCTCCTCTCCGCGTGTGGATCAGTCAGTTTGTGTCGCGCGCGGTGTTCCCGCAGGGGCATCACCGTTTGCCTCGATATCTTCGATATAGCGCTTCATCTCTTCAATCTCGGCGCGTTGCGCCTCGATAATCGCGTCGGCAAGGGCGCGCACACGGGGGTCAGAAATGTTCGCCCGTTCGCTGGTCAGAACCGCAATCGAGTGGTGCGGGATCATGGCCTTCATCCATGCCACATCCCCGATCGTCGCCTGCGAACGGACGAGGCCCACGCCCAGCAGGAACGCGATTGCCGCGCCGATAAAAATAGCGATATTGGCGGCCCTGTTAGTGTACATACCTACCATGAATGCCAGCATCACGGCCGCCATCACACCGCCCATGTAAAGGGCCATCCACATCCGCGTTTGCGAGAAAAAAACGTGATCCATGGCATAAGTGTTCAGATACATTAGACCGAACATCACAACGGTCGATGTGGCAATCATCGCCAGAAAACGCCCGTATCCACCTTGCATTTCGCTGTTGTTGTCGTGCGATCGACTCGCCTGAGCCGAGCCGCTTGAGGGGTCGCCCAGTGTCGCCTTGATTGATGGTTTCTGATGATCTTTCATCGGTTTCCTCCTTTATGGTCTTGAATGACCAACGCAGGCGCAGGTCATAAGTTCCGAAACTCCGAAGAAAGATCACACAGACCGGACTATTCTGGATCAGCGGCGAGTCGCCGAGCCCGGGTGTTTGCTCTTTGCTGCTTTTGCCAAGCCGCATATAGATTTCGTCATGAAAAAGTATTCCCGTCGCGCCCTCCTCGCCCTCCTGCCCAGTTTTGCCCTAACCGCTTGTTCTGGTCGCGGCGCGTCCGAAACCGAAAAGGTGGCGCGTCGTGGGAATCGTGGTTTTAGCCCACCGCTCTATCCCAACGAAACACCTGAACTGCGCGCCCTGATCAACAAATGGGCCGACCATTATCAGATCCCGCGCGAGCTGGTGCACCGTCAGGCGGTGCGGGAAAGCACGCACCGTCCATGGGCCCGCAACGGCCCCTATTGGGGGCTGTTGCAGATCTTGCCACAGACCGCCCGCACGATGGGGCATCGCGGCCCTGCCAAGGAACTTCTGAACCCGGATGTGAACCTGAAATACGCAGGCAAATACTTGCGCGGCGCCTATATTGTGTCCGGCGGCAGCATCGAAGGCGCCATGAAGTGGTATGCCAAGGGATATTATTACGAGGCCAAACGGCAAGGCGTTCTGGTCGAAACCGGTCTGCGACCGGGTTGAACACGCAGCCAAACAAAGAAAGGCCGCCCCAATCAGAGCGACCTTTCTGGTACAGCGGCAATTCCAGCCTTATTCGTCTTCCAGCGCCTCAACGGCCTTTTGCAGGTCGTCTTTTGACACTTCTCTTTCTTCCACTTCAGCCAATTCAAAGACATAGTCGATGACTTTGTCTTCAAACAAAGGCGCCTGGATTTGCTGGCGCATTTGCGGGTTTTGCTGAACAAACTCAAAGAACTGGCGTTCCTGACCCGGATATTGGCGTGCCTGGTTCATGACTGCCTGCGTCATCTCGGCATCACTGACTTCGATCTCGGCCTTCTGACCCAATTCGGCCAGCAGCAGACCCAGACGCACACGGCGGCCAGCCAGTTTGACATGCTCATCCGTCGGCTCGACCTCGGGGTGGTCGTGGCCTTCCACATCCGGGTTCTCTTCGTGCCACAACTGATGTGCAATCTGCTTGGCTTCCGCATCCAACAGCGACGGCGGCAGATCGAAATCAACCAATTTGTCCAACGCATCCAGCAGGCCACGCTTCATCACGGCGCGCGCGGCACCCGAGAACTCGGCCTCGAGACGTTCGCTGATCTGACCCTTCAGTGCTGCCAGATCCTCGGCTCCGAATTTCTTGGCCAACTCGTCGTCAAGCTCCGCTGCAACAGGTTCCTTGACCTCTTTCACCTTGCATTCAAAAACGGCGTCTTTGCCCGCAAGGTTCTCGGCACCATATTCAGCAGGGAACGAGACTTTGACTTCAACGTCATCGCCCGCTTTCGCGCCGACCAGTTGCTCTTCAAAGCCCGGAATGAACGACGCTGATCCCAGCACCAGCGGGTAATCTTCCGCCGCACCACCGTCAAAGGCTTCGCCGTCAACTTTGCCCAGGAAGTCAATCACAACCTGATCGCCATCCTTGGCTTTTGACCCTTTCTTGCGGTCTTTGAAATCCTGAGCGGTCTCGGCAAGGCTGCCCAGCGCCTCTTCGATATCGGCATCCCCGGCCTTTACCACCAGCTTCTCAAGTTTGATCTTTTTCAGGTCAACTTCGGGGATCTCAGGCAGAGCTTCATAGCTCATCTCGATCTCGACGTCGTCGCCTTCTTTCCAATCTTCATTGGTCATCTTTACGTCAGGCTGCATGGCCGGACGGTCGCCGCTGTCTTCGAAATGCTTGCTCATCGCACCATCGACAGCTTCCTGCATGGCTTCACCCATCAGTCGTTGACCGAACTGCTTTTTCAGCAGCGCCATCGGCACTTTACCCTTACGGAAGCCTTTCATTTCGACTTCGGGCTGCGCTTCAACCAGCTTTTCGTTGACTTTAGCGTCCAGATCAGCGGCCGGAACCACAATCTTATAGCCGCGTTTCAGACCTTCGTTCAGGGTCTCGGTGACCTGCATCATTTCGTCCTTTTCCGTCTTTTGGTGCGGGTGGAGGGACTTGAACCCCCACGCCTCGCGGCGCCAGAACCTAAATCTGGTGCGTCTACCAATTTCGCCACACCCGCAAAAACCGTGGGCAGCCCGCACTGGTTTCGCAGGGGCCGCCCAAATTCGCGCCCTTCTAACACCAGTATAGTCGGGATGCGAGAGGAAAAACGCGCCTGATCACCCCGGATCAGCGGCAAAACGCGCTGTATTGGTCACAGGCGTGCCATGATTGTCCCGACCCCGCCGCCAGAGATCAGAAAACGGATGCTTTTATCAACGACATTGCTAGCGTGCGAAGAATAAGCAGAGCCCGGATACCGGGCCACAGACGAAGGCAGGACGAACATGACACCCAACCCCTTTTCGGGCGGCGTGGTGGCAGGGGATGTGCGCAGCACGCCCTTACCCGCTGGTATTGGCCCCGGCGCATTGGTGCGCACATTCCATGGCGAACGTGTGATCGAAACCCTCGCCCCCGGCGATCGCATCCTGACCGCTGATGGCACCCGCGCACGCCTTGGGTCAGTCAGTTGTCACGTCGTGCCTGCCCATGGCCTGTGCCGCATCTCTCCGAAAGCATTGGCAGAGGGGCGCACGGGGAAATGCGCCGCGCCCATCGTGGTGTCGGATCAGCAGCATATCGTTGTGAAGGGTTGGTTGGCACAGGCAATGTTCGGACGCGACCGGGCGCTCGTTCCGGTTTCCGCGATCATCGACCAAGAATTGGTGCGGCGCATTAACATCAACGCCGAACTGCCGCTGTTCCAGTTGCATTTCGACGAGCCGAAGCTGCTGCGTGTCGGGGGATTGGACCTCCTTGCCACACCCATCAGGCAGCCAGCCCTTGAACCGGCTAAACGCCCAGCTTTCTGAATACGTTCGGCAACATTTCGGACAAGTCTTCGGCGATCAGACCCGGACCAAATTCCAGCGCGCATTCGACATGCATCCAAGCGGCGGTTTCGGCGGCTTGTATCGGCTTAAAACCGCGCGCAAGCAGCCCCGTGACAAAGCCCGCCAGCACGTCGCCAGTCCCAGCACTAGCGAGCCAGGGCGCTGACCGCTCATACGCGGCCGAGTTGATCGAACACCGCCCATCCGGCGCTGCAATCACTGTATCCGGCCCTTTGAACAGCACCACGCACCCTGCCCGCGCGGCGGCCTCTCGCGTCGCGTCCACTTTGGAATATGCCGGACCTTGGGTGGCTGGGGCGTTCAGCTTTTCGGCAATGTCTGGGAAAAGCCGCGCGAACTCGCCCGCATGGGGCGTCAGCACACAGTTTTCGTGCAGCATGTCGAACAGTCCGGCGGGATTGTCCGCAAAAGCCGTCAACGCATCTGCATCCAGCACCGTCGCCCGCTCGGCCGCCAGCGCCACCGGCACCAACTCCCGCGCCCGTTCCTGCCCCAATCCGGGACCAAGGCACAATGCGTTGAACCGTTCGTCCGCCAAAACGGTTTCAAGTGTCGGAGCATCACCGACCGGAGACAACATAATCGCATCCAACCGCGCCGCGTTTTCCTGAAGCGCGCCGGGCGTGGGGGCGACAGTGACAAGCCCTGCCCCAATGCGCAAAGCGCCGCGCGCCGCAAGACGTGCCGCGCCGCCTTTGCCCGATTGTCCTGAGAGGATGAGAGCATGGCCGTGGGTGTATTTGTGGCTTTGCGCTCCCCTCCTCTTATCAAGATCGTTTCCGGGCCATGCACGTTTGGATCGACCCTTTGGAACGTCGAAATCCAGCAAGCGTACCACGTCATTCGAATGCGGCCAGAGCAAGTGCGCCGGATGGCGATCCTCTTTGCCCAATCCGATGTCACATACCACCACTTTTCGACTGACATCCGACAGAACATGCCCCAGCCTGCGACGATGAAACGAAATTGTCAGATCAGGGAGAAGAAGCCGCATTGACGCGTCATTCTGCCACCACTCCCAGTAACTCTCCCAATCCTCTTCATCGTCTGCGTCCCCGCTGAACTCGGGTAAAAGGAACTTGCCGCTATCGGTATCCAGCCCAGAAGGGGTGTCTATCGCAACCCGATGGTAAGGCACCAGCCAGGGATGCCTATCGCCAACATCTCTTTTTTCAATCGCGTGAAATGCAAGCGCGCAATCAAGAGGAATCGCACGTGTAAGGCCCGTCCCGAACATTGCATCAATCAGCAACGTTGGCCGCGGCCCGGAAGTAACCGCATCGACTTCTAATTTCTTCACTGCCCCCATCGAGCACCAAACGTCGTAATTTGTCCGTGCATCAGGCGGCAATTTATCCGGGTCGCCAAACAGAAACACCTCGACGTCCCAACCTTTGTCCAAAAGCCGACGCGCCACAACAAACCCGTCACCGCCATTGTTCCCCGGCCCGCACAACACAACGGCCCGCCGTCTCGCCGCCCGTGTTTCTCGTGGCCCCAAATATCCCGGGGAGCCCGAGGGGCTGGCCCCTCGGTTCGGCTTTGCCAGCTCCGGCCATTCCTCAAAAATCGCCTCGACCACACCCCTGCCCGCGCGCTCCATCAGTTCAAGCCCGGTCACGTCGCCTGAGTCGATTGCGGCTTGCTCGATGGCCCTCATCTGGGCCGCTGTCAGCAATTCAGTCATGGATCGCCCTTCATCACTTGCCTAAATCCTATACCATCTGCCTAAATTTTGTGCATCTGCCCGGTATTTGGCCACCACGCCCCCCTTGGCATCAGCCTAGCCAATTGTCGCGCCCATGCGAAAGTGGTCTTTGGGTCGCAACGCGAGCAACCACATGAGGGATGCAGATGAAAAAGATCGAAGCCATCATCAAGCCGTTCAAGCTGGATGAAGTCAAAGAAGCGCTTCAGGACATCGGGGTGCAGGGCCTGTCGGTCATCGAGGTAAAGGGGTTTGGCCGTCAGAAAGGCCATACCGAGCTTTATCGCGGGGCAGAATATGTCGTGGACTTCCTGCCTAAAGTGAAAATCGAAGTCGTGCTGCCCGCGGATCAGGTGGACGAGGCCATCGAGGCCATCGTTGAAGCAGCCAAGACAGACAAAATCGGTGACGGCAAGATTTTCGTCACCCCCGTCGAACAAGCGATCCGCATCCGAACCGGTGAATCCGGCCACGACGCGATCTGACCTAACACCACATAAGATTCGAACCAGAGGATAAGTGAAATGAGCGTTAAAGACGTACTCTCAATGATCAAGGACGACGACATTGCCTATGTCGACATCCGCTTCACCGACGTGCGCGGCAAGTTGCAGCACGTCACCGTGGACTGCGACCTTGTTAACGAAGACTTCCTGGAAGAAGGCTTCATGTTCGACGGCTCGTCCATCGCGGGCTGGAAGTCGATTGAAAATTCGGACATGAAACTGATGCCGGACGTGAACAGCGCTTATGTCGATCCGTTCTATGCCGAAAAAACCCTGTGCCTGCACTGCTCGATCGTTGAACCGGACACAGGCGAGGCCTATGGTCGTGACCCACGCGGAACGGCCGAGAAAGCCGAAGCCTACCTGAAAGCTTCCGGCATCGGTGACGTGGCCTATATGGGTCCCGAAGCTGAGTTCTTTCTGTTTGACGATGTGCGTTTCTCGAACACCATGAACAAAGTGTCGTTTGAAGTGGACGCGGTTGACGCGGCCTGGAACTCGGACACCGAATACGAAATGGGCAACACCGGCCACCGTCCGGGCGTCAAGGGCGGTTATTTCCCCGTGAACCCGATTGATGACGCACAGGACCTGCGGTCCGAAATGCTGACCACGATGAAGCAAATCGGCATGAAGACCGACAAGCATCACCACGAGGTGGCGTCGTGCCAACACGAGCTTGGTTTGATTTTCGACAGCCTGACCAAACAGGCCGATGAGCTTCAGAAATACAAATATGTGATCCACAACGTGGCGCACGCTTATGGCAAGACGGCGACCTTCATGCCGAAGCCCATCGCAGGTGATAACGGCACCGGGATGCACGTCAACATGTCGATCTGGAAAGACGGCAAGCCTCTGTTTGCCGGCGACAAATATGCCGATCTTAGCCAGGAAGCGATCTGGTTCATCGGCGGCATCCTGAAGCACGCCAAAACCCTGAACGCCTTTACCAACCCGTCGACCAACAGCTACAAGCGCCTGATCCCCGGCTTTGAAGCACCTGTTCTGCGTGCCTATTCGGCTCGCAACCGGTCGGGTTGTGTCCGTATTCCGTGGACCGAAAGCCCGAAGGCCAAGCGCGTCGAAGCCCGTTTCCCCGATCCTGCCGCGAACCCCTATCTGGCATTTGCTGCCCTTCTTATGGCCGGTCTTGACGGCATCAAGAACAAGATCGACCCGGGTCCCGCGCAGGACAAGAACCTGTATGATCTGCCTGCGGAAGAACTGGAAGGCATTGACACGGTTTGCGCATCCTTGCGTGAAGCACTGGACAGTCTGAAAGCCGACCACGACTTCCTGCTGGCTGGTGACGTATTTACCAAGGACCAGATTGAAGGCTACCTGGACCTGAAATGGGAAGAGGTGTACGCCTACGAACACACACCGCACCCGATCGAGTATCAGCTGTATTACAGCTGCTGATACAGATGCAGAACAAAAAGGAAAGGGCGCCGAGATCGGCGCCCTTTTCCGTTACCTGACGGTGGTTATCAAAAGCGCTGGCCGAGGCAGCGACCTGTCCCGCTCGACATCCCGCTTTCGTCGTTAACCGGCGCGATATGCTTTCAGCTGTTCAGCACCTTTACCGATACAAATGCGATCAGCTTCCCGCTGGCTCATGCTTTCAGGCTTGGCAATCGCCTCATCCCACTGCACGCGATCGGGGGTGTATAATTGGCACGTCACTTTCCCCTTCGGCGTGTTCACCTCAACAGGTGTGCTTTCATAGCTGGCGCGCACGCAGCCTGACAACACGACTGCCGCACCTAAAACCACCAGACCAGTCCGGATCATTTCCTCAACCTTTCAAACCAAGTTACCGACCAAAGAAGCCGCCACATGTTGCAGCCTCCGCTATTCATATTGATCAACGATTAAAGTCCACCCAAGCGATAGCCAAAAGCTGCTGTTTTTCAAGCCAAATTGCGGAATCACGGTCTAAAAGGCAGATTTTCGCACCGAATGATGGCATCCGTCACGCTCACTCAACCGATCAGAGATCAAGCGCCATTGTCTCGCCAGATCTTTGTCAGCTTATCGTCGAATGTCTTAATAAGTTTCTGCTCAAGAATCACCTTCCGGTCGTCGAACCACATAGGTATGGATCGAAAATATCACCGCGTCGGTCATTGGAAGCCGTCGCATCCCCTGACGTTCGACCCTGATCCATTTTGGGCCGTTCTGCGATGTTTGGCGCCGGTCATCCTCGCGTCGGGGCTGATGCAGTTCGGGATCATCATAGGTCAGGCAATTTGCGCGCCACATCGGGCGCTCGACCTGTATGCCATCAAACAACCGTTGCACACGCTTTGCGATGTCAGGTGTGTAATCCGCGACCGGCTTGTGAATGCGGACCAACGGTTTCATGTATTTCTCGTCCAGTGACCAACTGGCGGGGAAACAAAGAATGGCGGCGGTCAACACATGCTCGTCACCCTGCTTCTGCATCACGACAAGGTCTTCCTGAACCAATTGTCCGCAGGTTAGCAACGGGGCGGTATGGTCGATCTGAACAACGCGCCCATCGGGGCAGGTCACGGTGCGATCACCGACCACAAAGCCGGTAGAGGCGACAAGTTCGCGCAGGACCAGATCGAGCAGTTCGCCCGCCGCTGGTCGTGCGGCTTCGCTCAGCTTGTGGACGATGTCAGGCCTGTTTTTGATCAGGGCGACCCGGTGGGCCATTTGCGCAGTGTAAGCATCGTCCTGCACCAACCATTCGCCCGGCGTAATCGGCTGCAAGCCCGGAAGTCGCTTCAGGCGATCGTCTTCCCAGGGGCGTATCGGCAGGTCGGCTTGGCAGATTTCAACCATTAAGAAACTCCGAACGATACTGATGCCAACACTCCGCCGACCCCGCGCGAATGGCAAGAGACGACCTGGCTATGTTCCAAATGGCAATGCGAAGCGCGCAAACAGGCCAAAATGATCGGATCCCAACCGGTCAATACGTTGCACGCTGCCATCCCCACCACTGATCAGCACGTGATCAATCGGCACACGCATCCAGCCTTTCATCTTTGTCAGGGTCACATGCGGCGGCCCGATCCGTTCTGTATTGCTGATCTTGGTCAGACGGCTCATGGCAAAACTCCAAGGAACCATATTGAAGTCGCCACCGATCACCAGCGGCGCTCCCGTCTCGTCACTTCCAAGCCTTTCCAGAATCGGGGACAGCCGCGCAATATGGGCTGGTTGGCTTTTCGGCCATGGCCAATGCAGATGTATCGACACAACCCAGACAGGGCCTTTTGGGGTCGTCACTTTCATCGCCGCCAACCCGTCCGCTTCGGCACAAAACCCTGACCCCGGCACCATGGGCCAACGCGATGCCACGGCGACCCCGCCAACGGTTGCAAATGGACAAAACTGACGCGCCTGATACGTGGCGTCCAGCGGGTCAAACACCGCCATATTGGCGCCGCTTACCTCTTGCAGCGTCACGAAATCGGGGCGACGCGCCAATATATCCGCCGACAAAAGCCCTGGATCCTCCACCCGAAACCGCATGTTCTTTTGATAAAGGCTAAACCCGGTGCCACCTGACGCACTTAGCGCACCGCTCATCCAGAAGATCGGGCCGAATGCGACGCCTGCCGCCGCGATGCCCAGCGCCGCCCATTTCCGCGCCCTCGCGATCCACAAAAGGATCGCCAGCAGCAAAATCACCAGCGCGATCTGAGGACGGAAAACCGCAAGACTATCACCCGCCGGATGATATTGGCCCAAATAGCCAGCGCCCAGCGCAATAAGTGCCAGCAATAGCAGGTTTCTCAAACCGCGTTTAATCATGCGCCCCTGTTTCCCAGATCAACTTCGAAAGGAACATTCAATCACCACTGCGTGAGCAATGCTCCGCTGATCTTGTGAGCTAAGCGTTGGATGACCAATCTGCAAGCACGCATCAAGGGGAGTTGCCAATGACCACCGAGAAATTCACGTTCACCGGCCACGGCGGGCACGCACTGGCCGCGCGGCTTGATATGCCCGACGGGCCACATTTGGCAACGGCCTTGTTTGCCCATTGCTTCACATGCAGCAAAGATATTATTGCCGCTCGTCGCATCGCGGCCCGGTTGGCAGGGCTTGGGATCGCCGTGCTGCGGTTCGATTTCACTGGGTTAGGTCATTCCGAAGGCGAGTTCGAGAACACCCATTTCTCGTCCAATGTCGAAGATATCGTGCAGGCCGCGAAGGCCCTGAACAAGCGCGGCATGTCACCCACCCTGCTGATCGGACACTCGCTGGGCGGAGCAGCCATCCTCAAAGCCGCCAGCCTGTTGCCTGACACCAAAGCGGTCGTGACCATCGGTGCCCCGGCCGATCCTGCCCATGTGATCGAGAGCTTCCGCGAAGATCTGCCCCGCATTCGCGCCGAAGGCAGCGCCGAGGTGTCGCTGGGCGGTCGGTCCTTCCGGGTCAGCGAGGATTTCATCGAAGATGTGAACGCCAGCAAGTTGGAAACGATCCTGAACAAGCTGAAACCCGCCCTTTTGGTGCTGCACGCCCCGCGGGACGAGGTGGTTTCGATTGACAACGCCGCCCGCATCTTCATGGCTGCAAAACATCCGAAAAGCTTCGTGACACTGGACGACGCCGATCACCTGATCTCACGCCCGGACGACGCCGAATACGTGGCCGAAGTCATCGCGACATGGGCGGCAAGATATGTCGAACTGACCCCGCCCGCGCCACCGCCCGGTGCCCCTGAGGGCATTGTGCGCGCCAGCGAAGCAGACCCACGAGGGTTTTTGCAAGACATCCAGTCCGGGCCGTCCCACCACACATTTGCGGATGAACCACTGGCTTATGGTGGCACCAACAAGGGCATGTCGCCCTATGGGTTTCTGTCGGCGGGGTTGGCGGCCTGCACCGCGATGACCATCCGCATGTATGCCCGACGCAAGGGCTGGCCATTGGATCATGTGTACGTGGATGTCAGCCATGACAAGGTGCACGCGCAGGATGCCGAGACCGGCACCCGCGACCGGGTCGATAAGTTCCAACGCGAAATTTGCCTTGAGGGCGATCTGGATGCCGATCAAAAGGCCCGCCTGCTGGAGATTGCCGACCGCTGCCCGGTGCACCGCACGCTGGAAGGGTCCAGCAAGGTTGTGACCAAATTGATCGACTGATCCCGGTTTTCGCGCGGTTCTTGACAACACTCGGCGGGGAAATATGCGCAGGGTCAGACCGGATCGGCTTTTGGCCTTGACCTGCGCCACCCACAGGTCAAAAACCCCCACATGAGCACAGGCAGACTTACCATTGATCTGGACGCCGTGACCGCCAACTGGCGGGCGCTGGACGCAAAATCCGACCCCGAGGTTCAAACCGCCGCGGTGGTCAAGGCTGACGCCTATGGGCTGGGTGTGGGAAAGGTGGCGCGGGCCTTGGCTGCCGCTGGGGCGCGACGCTTTTTTGTCGCCGTGGCTGAAGAAGGCGCAGCCTTGCGCGAAGCGCTTGGCCCTGGACCCGAGATCAGCATCTTCGCCGGGCACATGGCTGGCGACACCGACATGATTCATGATCTGGGTCTTGTTCCCATGCTCAATTCAGTCGACCAACTGACACGTCATTTCGAAGCCCTGCCCGGCCACCCGTTCGGCATCCAGCTTGACACCGGTATGAACCGTTTGGGGATGGAACCGCCCGAATGGGCTGCCCTGCGCGATCTGATTGTGGCGCAGAGCCCGCGCCTGATCATGAGCCATCTGGCCTGCGCCGACGAACCAACCCACCTTATGAACCGCCAACAGCTTGACACATTCCATGAAATGACCGAGGGCGTGGACGTGCCGCGCAGCCTGTCCGCGACGGGTGGCATCCTGATGGGGTCGGATTATCATTTCGATCTGACACGGCCCGGCATCGGCCTTTATGGCGGCCTGCCCTTCGACAACGCCGAACCCGTTGTGACGCTTGATCTTCCGGTCGTGCAGATCCGCGATCTGGTAGCCGGCGAAAGCGTCGGCTATTCAAATACCTGGGTCGCTGAACAAGCAACACGCGTTGCGACCGTAAGCGGCGGTTATGCGGATGGGATCACACGCCACATCTCGAACAAGGCGGTGTTGTTTCATCAGGACACGCCCTGCCCGATCCTGGGCCGCGTGTCGATGGACCTGATCACCGTGGATGTCAGCCACTTGAAGGAAGAGCCCAAAGCACTAACCCTTTTGGGCGCACACCAGACCCCGGACGATTTGGCTGACGTGGGCGGAACGATCGGCTATGAAGTGCTGACACAGCTTGGCGCGCGCTATGCGCGATACTATGCACGAGGTCGCGGATGAAGCCGATCACATACCCTCTGGCGGCTCTTGGCCGTGCCACGCTGGGTTTTCTGGCTATGGTGGGTCGTGTGGCGATCTTCGCTGGTCAGTCACTCAGCCATATCGTGCGCCCACCTTTCTATCCGCGCGAATTTCTGAACGCGCTTTTGAACATAGGCTATTTCAGCCTGCCGGTGGTGGGCCTGACCGCGATCTTCACCGGCGCGGCGCTCGCCCTGCAAATCTATTCCGGCGGGCAACGGTTTTCCGCCGAGGCCGTGGTGCCGCAGATCGTCGCCATTGGCATGGTGCGCGAACTTGGGCCGGTGTTGGTCGGCCTGATGATTGCCGCCCGTGTTACCTCATCCATCGCCGCCGAGATCGCGACGATGAAAGTGACCGAGCAGATTGACGCGCTTGTCACCCTGTCCACACATCCGATGAAATACCTGACCGCGCCGCGCGTGCTGGCCGCGATCCTTGTTGTGCCTATGCTTGTGGGGATCGGCGATATTATCGGCATCATGGGCGGCTATATCGTCGGCACCAAGCAGCTTGGGTTCGCGCCGGGCGCCTATATCAACAACACGTGGAACTTCCTTGAAACCGCTGACATCGTGTCGTCCCTTGTGAAAGGCGCGGTTTTCGGGTTCATTGCCGCTGTGATGGGCTGTTATCACGGAATGAATTCCGGACGCGGTGCACAGGGTGTGGGCCGGGCCACCAAAACCTCGGTCGAGGCGGCCGCGATCCTGATCCTTGCCGCCAACTTCCTTCTCACCAGCTTCTTCTTTACCTCATGATTGAACTGACAGACGTCCATAAGAGCTTCGGCCCCAAACAGGTGCTGGCAGGTGTAAACCTGACCATCCCACGTGGCGAAAGCATGGTGGTGATCGGTGGCTCTGGCACCGGCAAATCGGTGCTTTTGAAATGTGTTCTGGGCCTGATGACGCAGGACAGCGGCACGATCACGCTGGACGGCGAAGACACATTGAAAGCCGAACGCGACGCGTTCCTGGCCCGCTTCGGCATGCTTTTTCAGGGCGGCGCGCTGTTTGACAGCCTGCCGGTCTGGCAAAACGTCGCGTTCCGCCTGCTGCGCGGCTCACTGGCCCGCCCGTGGGACGAAGCACGCGAGATTGCGGTCGAGAAATTGCGCCGCGTCGGCCTGACCCCGGATGTGGCCGACCTGTTCCCCGCCGAGCTGTCCGGCGGCATGCAAAAACGCGTAGGCCTTGCCCGCGCCATCGCCGCCGAGCCTGAAATCATCTTCTTTGACGAACCCACCACCGGCCTTGACCCCATCATGTCCGGCGTCATCAACGACCTGATCCGCGAAATCGTCGTCGAAATGGGCGCCACCGCCATGACCATCACCCACGATATGTCCTCGGTCCGCGTGATCGCCGACAAAGTGGCGATGCTGCACGGGGGAAAGGTGCAGTGGACCGGGCCGGTTTCGGATATGGATGCCTCGGGCGACCCTTACCTGACGCAGTTCATTTCGGGCAGTGCCGAGGGGCCGATCGAGGCGGTGCGTTAAGGAAGAACGCCCGACTCCCCTCTGTCATTCCTTAAAGCTCGCCAAACCGGACGCCGAATCGCCATGCTCAAATACCTGAACCTCGCCCTGCTGATCGTCTTCCCCATCGCGTGGTTCGCTCCCCTTATGCGCGCCGGCATCAACCTGCCGCTCTTTGGTCTCAGGGAAGTCAGCGTGATCTCGGGCCTGCAAGCGCTGTGGGACACGGACGTGATCCTTGCCCTGCTCGTCACCTTCTTCGCGGTCTTTGCGCCGATCATGAAGGTGTTGGGCTTGGCGCTGATCCAGTTCGGCATGATGCGCCGCAAGATGCTGCCCATCTTCAACATCCTCGGCAAACTGGCGATGGCAGACATCTTCCTGATTGCACTTTACATCGTGATCGTGAAGGGCGTCGGCATGGCGAAGATCGAGACCGGATGGGGCCTTTATCTGTTCACCGCCTGCATCCTGACCTCCATCGCGATCAGCTTCGCAACGGGCAAACGCCAGAGGGCCTGAAACACCTCCTCGTCGCCTCTTGCACCCCCCAGCAGCGTCAGGCAAAAAGCCCCATGGCAAAAGCTCAGAAAACCTTCACTTGCAACGCCTGCGGCGCGTCCTCTTCCAAATGGTCGGGACGGTGCGAAGCCTGTGGGGAGTGGAATTCGATCGTTGAAGAGGTGCCGCTAAGTGCCGGTCCTGCTTCAAAATCCTTGGGCGGCAAGCGTGGCTCGGCGATCAAACTGACAGACCTGTCCACCGAAGAAGCCCCGCCGCCCCGCACCGAATGCGGCATGGCCGAGCTTGACCGCGTGCTGGGCGGCGGCCTGGTGCCCGGATCGGCCATTCTGGTCGGCGGCGACCCCGGCATCGGCAAATCGACCTTGCTTCTGCAAGCCGCTGCGAAATTTGCACGTGCTGGCCTGCCGACGATCTATGTCTCGGGCGAAGAAGCCTCGGCCCAGGTGCGAATGCGTGCGCAACGTCTGGGGCTGACCGATGCCCCGGTAAGGCTGGCCGCCGAAACCAATCTGCGCGACATCATGACGACGCTGGACACCGAGCGCCCGGCGCTCGCGATCATCGATTCCATCCAGACCATGTGGGCCGATCATGTGGACAGCGCGCCGGGATCGGTCAGTCAAGTGCGCACCGCCGCGCATGAGCTGACCACATTCGCCAAGAAACGCGGCATTTCGGTCGTTCTGGTTGGCCATGTCACAAAGGACGGCCAGATCGCAGGCCCTCGCGTGGTCGAACACATGGTTGACACGGTGCTGTATTTCGAAGGCGAACGCGGCCACCAGTTCCGCATCCTGCGCGCCGTCAAGAATCGCTTCGGCCCGGCAGATGAGATCGGCGTGTTCGAGATGACCGGCAAAGGCCTGGCCGAAGTGCTCAACCCGTCGGCTCTGTTCCTGTCCGACCGCGAAGACCCTGCCCCCGGCTCGGTGGTTTTCGCAGGCATCGAAGGCACGCGGCCCGTACTGGTCGAATTTCAGGCGCTTGTCGCACCCTCCTCCCTCAGCCAACCGCGCCGGTCGGTTTTGGGTTGGGACAGCGGGCGTCTGGCGATGATCCTGGCGGTTCTGGAAGCCCGTTGCGGCATCCCGTTCGCAGGGCTGGACGTCTATCTTAACGTCGCAGGCGGCATGAAGATTTCCGAACCGGCTGCCGACCTTGCTGTGGCGGCGGCGCTACTTTCCGCGCGCGAGGACGCCGCAATCCCGAAAGAGACTGTGGTTTTCGGGGAAATCAGTTTATCAGGGGCGTTGCGCCCCGTGGGACAGACCGAAAACCGGTTGAAAGAAGCGCAAAAACTTGGTTTTACAGCCGCAATTGCGCCCACACGCAGCAAGACAGGCTCGGGGTCCGGGCTGAAGATTCAGAAAATGGCGGACCTGACCGGGTTCGTTGGTGAGATTTTCGGGGCCGGTTAGCCCCACAGACAGGGACGGTCGCAAGCAGTGCTTGAGCCGAAGTGAGACGACATGGAAGGCTTTACCTTGATTGACGGGATCGTTGCGGCGGTCATCCTGATTTCGGCCATTCTGGCCTATTCGCGCGGGTTTGTGCGCGAAGGCATGTCCATCCTCGGGTGGATCGCGGCCGCCATTCTGGCCTATATATTTGCGCCGCGCGCCTTGCCGCTGGTCAAGGAAATCCCGGTTCTGAAAGACTTCATCGCTGACAGTTGCGAACTGTCGATGATCGCGGCGTTTGCAGGGGTCTTTGCACTGGCGCTGGTGATCGTGTCGATCTTCACGCCGCTCTTCTCCTCTGCCGTGCAACGTTCCGCACTTGGGGGCTTGGATCAGGCACTTGGCTTCATTTTCGGCGTGGCGCGCGGCTTGCTTCTGGTTGCCATTGCGCTGGTTGTCTATGACCGCATCGTGACCACGGACACGATTGCCATGGTCGATGACAGCCGCACCGCGAAAATCTTTGCCCGCACGCAGGACAAGATCAACGAACAGATCCCCGAGGACGCGCCCGGTTGGATCGTCGGCAAATACGAAGAACTTGTGGGCGCGTGTTCGTCAACGTCGCTTTGAGCGGATAGATGTAGATGGTCGCAAAAGCGGCCAGCACCTTTGCTGCTAATCTGACAAGAACCTCATGATATGCTCTAACGCGCGCGCCCATTCAGGGTCACGTGGCAGCGGAATATGATTTGCACTGTCCAGTATCATCATCTGGCTGACGGGAATGTGCGCCGCGATGTCCTGAGCTTCGGATAATGGATTCACGGCATCCTTTTGTGCATGGACAATCAAGACGGGCGCATCGACAAGGCTCGCCAGTTTTGTGACATCGAACGAAGCGATTGCACGTCGATAAGCAACCGCCATTTCGGCACTGGCCGACGCAAACTGGATCTCCGCCAAGCTCTCGCGTTCCACGCGTGTCGATTCAGGCATATAGAACGCATAGAATGATTGCATGAATGGACTGCCTGGATCTCCCCAGCCATTGTGAAGCAGCGCAAGAAAGGCATCTGTCATGGATGGTGCGCTGTCTCTGCGCCGATCAGCACCTCGCAAGAAACCCGACAAAAGCACCATTCGCCGCACCCGTTCTGGATAGCGGACAGCAAAAGCGATCGAGACCGGCACATTTTGCGACGCGGCAACAATGTCGACCTGTTGCTCGCCGCTGGCGTGAAGAACCGCAAGCATGTCTTCGACAAAGCGGTCAAGGCTCAGGTCACTTACACTGCGGGTCGAAAGCCCCGTGCCACGCACATCATATCGCAGCAATCGCCGCCCCTGATTTAAGTGGGCCAACAGCGGTGCCCAAACATGGTTCTTCAGGTCAAGTTCCAGATGGGTCAACCAATGACCCCCACGTAGCAAAGCGGGTTGCCCATCATGGGAAACCCCCGACGATGCCCACGCCAGACCCGTTCCATCAAGGCTTTTGGTCATGTGAACGTCCTGCTCGATTGCAGGGACATCAAGCTCAACCGTATCCGGTCTGCCGCTGCGCACCGTCTGCGCCAATTGAAATCCGACACCCGTCACCGTTCGAATGACGCTCTGTGCGCGACCATCATCGCCAACAGCCTGCCGCGCGGCATGAACACGGGCACTGATTGCGGAATCCGATACAATCCGCCCGTTCCACACGGCGTCGATGATGGCGTCGCGATCAAGCACCCTGCCCTTGGCAGCTGCCAATGCCACAAGAAGACTAAACACTTGTGGCTCGACATGCACAATACGACCTGCCCGGCGCAGAATTCGCCGTTCAACATCCAGGTCGCAGTCCGAAAAGGCAAGGTGCATGCGTATAGCAGACGTCAGCACAGCGCCAATCTCAAGAAATTTCTGCCGGTCTTTAGAAGTCTCAAGACAATCACAAGCCGCCCTTCAAGCATACCATCGTCTTGCGCGGCAAGATCATTGAAAGGCACACACGAAGAGGAGGCTATGATGGACGAACCCGTCAAACGCATTGCAAACGGCGCAATCGACACAGATCACTACATCCGCAAAGCGCACGAAATTCGGGCAACCGAAACCATTTCGAAGCTTGCCGCGATACGTCGCTGGGCGACATCTTCCATACATCGACGCTCGGACCGATTTCATCGGTCGTATCGCCCCAAGTGGCGCTTTGGCTGAGAAATCCCACCTTGTTCTGTGATAGTTTAATGACAGATCGGCACGCTTAGATTAAGAGGGGGCCAACGCCACGGAATCGGAGCCGCTGCCCATGTCCGACACCTCGTCTGCCGCTGCCAAATCCCTGCCTCCGGCACATCCTTTCGATGATGACAAGCTCAAGGAAGAATGTGGTGTCTTTGGGGTCATTGGACTTGCCGAAGCGGCGAATTTCGTGGCGTTGGGCCTGCACGCGCTGCAACACCGAGGTCAGGAGGCGGGCGGGATTGTCTGCCACGATCCGGAACACGGGTTCAACTCGGCGCGCCGTTTTGGCTATGTCCGCGATAACTTCACCAAGACCAGTGTAATGGAGACGCTGCCCGGCCCACTGGCCATCGGGCATGTGCGTTATTCCACCGCCGGATCGAAAGGCGCCGTGATCCGCGACGTGCAGCCGTTCTTTGGCGAATTTTCGATGGGCGGCGCGGCGATTGCCCATAATGGCAACATCACCAACGCAGATGCGCTTCGCAAGGAATTGATCGAGCGTGGGTCGATCTTTCAAAGTTCGTCGGACAGCGAATGTATCATCCACCTGATGGCGCGGTCCCTGCAACGCAACATCCCCGAACGGATGGAAGACGCGTTGCGGCGTGTCGAAGGCGCGTTTTCCGTCGTCGCCATGACCCGCACCAAGCTGATGGGCGTGCGCGACCCGCATGGGGTGCGCCCGCTGGTGCTGGGCCGTCTAGGTGACGGCTGGGTGCTTAGCTCGGAAAGCTGCGCACTGGATATCATCGGTGCAGAACTGGTGCGCGAAATCGAACCGGGCGAGATGGTCGTCATCTCGGATGGCAAGGTAGAAAGCAGTTTCCCCTTCCGCCCGCGCCCGTCCAAATTCTGCATCTTCGAACATGTCTATTTCTCGCGCCCCGACAGTATCATCGGCGGCAAATCGGTCTATGAGACCCGCCGCCAGATCGGTGTGGAACTGGCCCGCGAAAACCCCGTGGATGCAGATATGGTCTGCCCGGTGCCTGACAGCGGCACGCCTGCGGCCATCGGTTATAGCCAGGAAAGCGGAATTCCCTATGCGATGGGGATCATCCGCAATCAATATATGGGCCGGACCTTTATTGAGCCGACCGAGCAGATCCGCGATATGGGCGTGCGGCTGAAGTTGAACGTCAATCGCGCGCTGATCAAAGGCAAGCGGGTCATTCTGGTCGATGACAGCGTGGTGCGCGGCACAACAACGCGCAAGATCAAGGACATGTTTCTGGATGCGGGCGCAGCCGAAGTGCATTTCCGCATCGCCTCGCCGCCCACAGCATGGCCCTGTTTCTATGGTGTCGATACGCCCGAACGCGAAAAGCTGCTGGCCGCCACGATGAGCGAAGACGAGATGTGCGAGCACCTGAAGGTCGACAGCCTGAAATTCATCTCGCTTGATGGGCTATACCGCGCCGTTGGCGAGGCGACGGGCCGCAAAAAAGACTGCCCGCAATATTGCGACGCCTGCTTCTCGGGGGAATACCCTGTGACACCGTCCGACCAGGTTGAAAAAGGGTTTGAATTGAAGGCGGCAGAGTGACGCGGCACCCGCTTGCACCAGCTTTCAGCTTGCCTCAGCCACAAACGAATGCGAAGACGCGGCCATGACTGACACACAGAAAATCGCCCTTGTCACCGGAGCATCGCGCGGTCTTGGGGCTGCCCTTGCACTTGAACTGTCCAGAACGCACCACGTCGTCGCCGTGGGCCGCACCACAGGTGCGCTTGAGGAACTGGACGACCGGATCAAGGCTCAAGGTGGATCCGCCACGCTGGCCCCCATGGACATCACCAACCGCGACGCGATGGCGCATCTGTGCCGATCAATCCATGACCGGTGGGGTCCGATTGATGTCTGGGCGCATACGGCGATCTATGGTCCCGCTCTGATGCCCACGCCCGATCTGGACGACAAGGGCTGGACACAGGCGCTGAACACCAATGTGGAAGCCACCCGCAACCTGGTCTTCATGGTGAACGCCTTGATGACCGATGACAGCACGGCCTTGTTCTTCGCCGATGATCATGCCGGGCAGAAGTTCTTTGCGGGCTACGGTGCGACCAAGGCCGCCCAAATGGCTTTGGTGCGCAGTTGGGCCGCCGAAAACGCCAAGCTGGGTCCACGGATCGTGATCGCAGAGCCCAAGCCGTTGGCCACCTCGATGCGCGCGCGGTTCTTTCCGGGCGAAGATCGCAGCAAACTTGCCCCGGTCGAAGACGAAGCCAAGCGCATTTTGTCCGAAGCCGGGCTGGCTTAAGCCACCTTCCCGAATATGCACGTCCCAAAGGATGCGCTGCGCTTGCCGCGCGCGCCAAGCTGCCTTATTGAGAAGGCAATACCGCGCCGATCCAAGGCCGGACTGACGGGCAAAAGGGCCAGACTATGCGCATTCTCATCACCAATGACGACGGGATCAACGCGCCGGGTCTGAAAATCGCCGAAGCCATCGCGCAAGAGGTCGCGCAAGAGCTTGCAGGTGAACGGGCCGAGATCTGGACCGTCGCCCCGGCCTTCGAACAATCGGGCGTCGGGCATTGCATTTCGTACACGCACCCCTTCATGATTGCCGAACACGGTCCGCGCCGGTTTGCCGCCGAAGGCAGCCCCGCCGATTGCGTCATCGCGGCCCTCTATGACGTGATGCCCGAACGTCCCGATCTGGTGATCTCGGGCGTGAACCGGGGCAACAACTCGGCTGAAAATGCGCTCTATTCCGGCACTCTGGGCGCTGCGATGGAGGCCGCACTGCAAGGCCTGCCCGCCATCGCCTTGTCGCAATATATGGGTCGCGGCACCAAGGGGCTCGTCAATATATTCGATGCGGCGGCAAGTTTCGGCGGCGATGTCGTGCGTCGGCTGTTGTCTGATGCGCCCTGGGATCACGGGGCGGATTACCGTCTGTTCTACAATGTGAACTTCCCGCCTGTAGGATCAGATCAGGTCAAGGGCATCAAAGCCGCGCCGCAAGGATGGCGCAACGATGCGTTCTTCAAGATCGAAGCACAGAACAGCCCCTCGGGTCGCAAGTTTCTATGGATCAAGGGCGGCCCGCAAGCGAACCGTTCCGCACCCGGCATGGATGTGACCCGCAATCTGGACGGCTATATCTCGGTGACCCCGATGCGCGCGGATCTGACCGCCTATGACCATCTGGACAGCTTGGGGGCACTGTTTGAATGAGTAACGCGGGCGCAACAGACGCGGAACGCAAGATGCAATTCCTGTTCGCTCTGCGGTCGAAGGGCGTAACAAACCCGCGCGTCTTGTCCGCCATGGAAGAAATTGATCGCGGCCCCTTCGTGCGCGGCTTGTTCTCTGAACGCGCATACGAGGATATGCCGCTGCCGATTTCCTGCGGGCAGACGATCTCGCAACCCTCGGTCGTGGGTCTGATGACGCAGGCCGCTCAAATCAGCCCGCGAGACAAGGTGCTCGAAGTCGGCACCGGGTCGGGTTATCAGGCGGCGATCCTGTCGCGGCTCGCGCGCCGGGTCTATACGGTCGACCGGCACCAAAAGCTCGTGCGCGAGGCCCGCGAGCTGTTCGAAGCGATGGATCTGCATAATATCACCACCATCACGGGTGACGGATCGCGTGGTTTACCCGATCAGGCACCGTTTGACCGCATAATCGTGACCGCCGCAGCCGAGGATCCGCCCGGACCCCTCTTGGCGCAGCTTGCTATAGGCGGTATCATGATTGTACCGGTGGGCCAGTCCGATGCTGTCCAAAGCCTGATCAAGGTGACGCGCAGCGAAGATGGGTTCGACTATGATGAGCTTCTGCCGGTGCGTTTCGTGCCCCTTTTGGAAGGGTTGGGGCAGGATTGACGCGAGCAAGATTTGCCGGGACGCCGGAGACATGGGGCCAAGCCCCGCACAGCAGTGAAAAGGCCCGACAACGGGGTCGCAACCAGAGCCTGACAACAGGCCAATGGATTGAGGAACGAGCAATGCCACTTTCATGCACGACCGAAACGCGTGCGCTCCGCACAATGCGGGGGCGCCATATGCGCTCTGCCGCCCTGATCGGGCTTCTGGTGGGGCTGACCGCCTGCGACAGCACTTTTGACATGGACATGCGGCGCTTTGCGCCCGGCGGCCTGTCGACCACCGAAGCCGCACAGGGGGCCACGACAGCGGCGCGACCCAAAGCGGACGCGCGTGGCGTGATTTCGTATCCCAGTTATCAGGTGGCGGTGGCCAAGCGCGGCGACACCGTCGCGCAGGTCGCAAGCCGGATCGGCATGGCACCAGCAGAGCTGGGCCGCTACAACGGCATTGCCGTTGATGCCCGTCTGCGCGAGGGCGAAGTTCTGGCCCTGCCCCGTCGCGTGGCCGAACCCCCAACCGGGGTTATTCAACCCGACGACAACATCGACATCACGACTTTGGCCGGGGATGCCATTGACCGTGCGGATGGCACAAATGCCAAACCCGCTGCAACGGCCACGTCCGGCGAACAACCCACCCAGCACCGCGTGACGCGTGGCGAAACCGCCTATTCCATCGCGCGCAGTTATGGCGTGTCTGTTCGTGCGCTGGCCGATTGGAACGGCCTTGGTCCAAGCCTAACCGTGCGCGAAGGTCAGTTTTTGATGATCCCGGTGAAAGTGGACACGCCGGTCCAGACCGCCAGCGTCGCCCAACCGGGCCAAGGATCCGCGGCTCCCATACCGCCGTCGTCCGCCAAACCGTTACCCAAGGATGAAGCGGTGCCCGAGAAGGTGTCCGCCCCGGCCTCGCCCAAGCTCGAAGAAACCCGCACCCCCGCCAGCAACGCCCTGATGTCGCTGCCGGTTGCGGGCAAAGTCACCAGCCTGTTTGACGCCGAGAAGGCTGGTTACATTCTTGTCTCTGCCAAACAGGGCGATCCGGTCAAAGCGGCGGCCAACGGCACGGTGCGGCTGGTGTCAAAAGATGTCGAGGGCGAAGAGATCGTCGTGATCGACCACGGCAACGGCACCCAAAGCGCCTATAGTTTCATTGAAGGGATCAAGGTGAAAAAGGGCCAATCGGTGAAACGCGGCCAGCAGATCGCATCGGCGTCGAAGAACCAATACAACGCAATACAGTTCCTTGTCTTCAAAGGGACAGAACCTGTCGATCCGATGCCGTATCTGAACTAAGGCTGATCAGGAGTTCAACACCAGGGGCGGCCAACCGGTCGCCCCTGTTTCATTTCGGCTCACAACGCTATGCGGAACAGGGCGAACCCGTTGTCAGACATGCCTGCCTCTTCAATGGCGACGCCGGGCACATTCGCGACGTGCTTGGCCGCGGCAGGACCGGTTTCGAACAGAACCGTAGTGTTCTCCATCGGGGCGAAGGTCCAGTTTCCGTCTGCCTTTGGATTGATCGTGCCTTTCTCGACGATATAGCGCACGATCACGTCGCGGTTGGTATCCGGTCCTTCAAAGATCGTGGTATCGCCCCCTGCGCCGGGGAAGCTTCCCCCACCACCTGCGCGGTAGTTGTTCGTCGCGACGATGAATTGCTGTTCCTCATCTATCGGTTGTCCGTCGAACTGCAAGTTGACGATCCGGTGGGCGTCGGGCGCGATCACCTCGCCATCCTTGTTGTAGCGGGCCGGTTGGCTCAGATCTATCTGATAGGTCACACCGTCGATCACGTCGAAATTGTAGGACGGCATCTCGGGGTTCAGCAGCACAGCGTCCTGCGCACCCGGTTCGATCTGGTTGAAGATCGTCGCCGAGCGTTCCAGCCATTCGCGCACCGTGGCCCCGTTGATCCGCACCGCCCGCACCGTGTTCGGATAAAGATACAGGTCCGCCACGTTCTTAATCGCCACGTCGCCGACTTCGACATCCGTATAGTAATCCGGGCCACCACGCCCACCGGCCTTGAACGGGGCGGCGGCGGACAGGATCGGCAGCCCCTCATTCTCGGTCCCTTTCATCATCTGGTCGATATACCAGGTCTGGGCGTTCGACACGATCTGCACTGATGGGTCATCCGCGACCAGCGCGAAATAGGAATGCAGCGGCGCATCGGTCTTGCCCACCGCACGGCGCACGTATTCCAGCGTCTCGTCATGTTCTTTCTGCACCGATGCAAGCACGGCGGCATCGCTTTCCACCAGCGCGGTGATCGAACGGTCTTCGTTTCGTTTGTAGATCGGTCGCGCCTCGGAGATGTGCGAGACCACACGCCACGCACCGCCATCATGTTCCAGCATCAGGTCGATCAGACCCATATGCGACCCCCAGAATCCTCCCATGACTGCCGGAATGCCCATCAGCGTGCCCGCTTCGACATCCGCGCCGGCGAACTCGGCATAGGTCGATGACGGGAACACAAGATGCGAATGTCCGGTCAGAACGGCGTCTATCCCTTCGATCGCCGCCAAGGGGACCGAGGCGTTTTCCATCCCATCACTGTGCTCCGCTGCGCCAATCCCCGAATGGGACAGGGCAATAACAAGATCCGCGCCTTCTTCGCGCATCTGCGGGATGTAGGCGCGCGCGGCTTCAATGATATCGCGAGCCATCACATTGCCCTCCAGATGGCGACGGTCCCAGTTCATGATCTGCGGTGGCACAAAACCAATGAATCCGATCCGAATGGGCTGCACGGTGCCGCCGCCATTGGTGATCTCTCGGTCCACGATCACGTAGGGCGGCAGAAGCGTTTGATCGTCGCGCGGAGTGGCGCCCAGCTTTTTGGCGACGTTGGCACATACGATGGGAAAGCCCGCGCCAGCCACGGATTTCATCAGGAAATCAAGGCCGTAATTGAACTCGTGATTGCCCAGAGTTGACGCATCAAACCCCAACGCATTCATCGCGTTGATAACCGGGTGGGTGTCGCCCTCTTTCATGCCGCGTTCATAAGCGATGTAGTCGCCCATCGGATTACCTTGCAGAAAATCACCATTATCCAACAAAAGCGAATTCGTCGCCTCGGCCCGGATATCGGCGATCAAGGATGCTGTGCGGGCCAATCCGACAGTGTCGACCTCGCGATCCGAATAATAGTCGTAGGGGAAGACGTGAACATGCAGGTCCGTTGTTTCCATGATCCGCAAATGCGCCTGATTTTGCGATGCTTGAACGGAATAGGGATGCAGGGCAATGAACCCTGCGGTGCCGGCCAGAAAGCCGCGACGCGATAGGGTAAGAGACATGGGAACCTCCGCTATTGACAGGATTGGGAACAGGCTAAGTTGGCATCATGACAGCGAACTGACCCGTTTGGCAAATTTCACCAACCCCAGACGGCAGCGCCCCGCCGGTCATATGACACTGCGGGGCGCGTTTATCCTGTCTTTGCAAGGCCTTGGTATACTCTATTCGTCCGCCCGACCTTTGCCCAAATGCTTTCGCAGCCGCGAAGGCGTGGCTTTCTTGCGGTTCTTGTAAGGGTTCTGATCCCCCTGCCCGCGCATCGTCAGCCGGATCGGCGTGCCCGGCATGTCAAAATCCTCACGCAGCCCGTTGACCAAGTAGCGGCTATAGCTTTCCGGTAGTTTCTCGGGCAGCGAGCACATGACAACAAAGCCCGGCGGGCGGGTTTTCACCTGTGTCATATAGCGCAGCTTGATCCGCCGCCCCCCCGGCGCAGGGGGCGGGTGGGCCGAGATCATTTCGGCCAACCAGCCGTTCAACTGGGCGGTTTTGATCCGGCGGTTCCATATCTCATGGGCGCGCATGACGGCGGCTTGCAGACGCTCCAACCCCTTACCCGTCTTGGCGGAAATGGTGATCAGGGGCGCGCCGCGCAACTGCGGCAGCAGGCGGTCGAACGCCTCTTTCAACTCTTTCAGCTTGGCCTGCTTTTCTGGCTCGGCGTCCCATTTATTGACGGCAACCACCACCGCGCGGCCTTCTCGCTCGGCAAGGTCTGCGATGCGCAAGTCCTGCTGCTCGAACGGTATTGCCGCGTCCAGAAGCACCACGACCACCTCGGCAAACTTCACCGCGCGCAGCCCGTCAGAAACTGAAAGTTTCTCAAGTTTTTCCTGCACCTTGGCGCGTTTTCGCATCCCGGCCGTGTCGAATATTCGCGTTGGCACGCCGCCCCAGTCGAAGCGCAACGAAATCGCGTCACGTGTGATCCCGGCTTCCGGCCCTGTCAGCAAGCGTTCTTCGCCAATCAACTTGTTGATCAAGGTCGACTTGCCCGCGTTCGGGCGACCGATCACCGCGACTTGCAGGGGTTTTTCCTGCGTCGGAAGGCGCGGGCCATCATCCGCGTCCTCGTCAAAATCAACATCCGTTTCCGGCGCCATTTCAGCAGCGCGTTTCGCAAATTTCTCGGAAATCGGGCGCAGCACATCCATCAGCTCGCCCATGCCTTCGCCATGCTCGCCTGACAGACGGATCGGTTCGCCCAGGCCCAGCGAGAAGGCCTCCAGATACCCGGACTCACCCGCCTTGCCTTCCGATTTATTGGCGGCAAGGATCACATGCGCGTTCTTGCGGCGCAGAATATCGGCGAACACCTCGTCCGATGGCAGGATACCGGCACGGGCATCAACCAGAAACAGGCAGGCATCAGCCATTTCCACTGCCCGTTCGGTCAGACGGCGCATCCGGCCCTGAAGGCTTTCGTCGGTGGCTTCTTCCAGCCCTGCGCTGTCGATTACGATGAAACGCAGATCACCCAGCCGCGCTTCGCCTTCACGCAGGTCGCGGGTGACGCCGGGCTGGTCATCGACCAGCGCAAGGCGCTTGCCAACCAGTCGGTTGAACAGGGTGGATTTGCCTACATTCGGGCGTCCCACAATGGCAAGGGTGAAACTCATATCGGTCTCCGGGTCACGTCAAGCGCCCCGCATACACGGTTTACCGGTCAGCGCAAAGCCAGAAGTTTTCCGTCGCGCGACACAAGATAGGCGGTGCCATTCACCACCACCGGGCGGGTGGCCGCCCCGCCCGGAATGGCCGCTTGACCGACCAAGGCGCCGTTGACGGGGTTAAAGCCGCGCATCACACCGTCAGACGAGGCGACCCACAGCTTGCCACCTGCCAGAACAGGGCCAAGATTGGCATAGATTGCCTTGCGTTTGCGGGTTTTGGCCTTGGTGAAATATGGCAGCGGTACGCCCCAGATGCGTTCGCCAGTCTTGGCATCCAGACGCACAAGCTGCGCTTCGTCGGACACAAGGAAGACCGAACCACCTGTGACCCAAACAGGACTGACCGCGCCTTCTTTGGCGGTCCAAAGACGTTCGCCCGACAAGTCGATTGCAACAGTGCGCCCCACCGGGTTGCCGGTATAGATCACGCCGCCCTTCACAACCGGTTCGCCGGTGATGTCAGTGACGATGGAATATCCACGACCGGCGCGTTCACCGGCAATCAGGCTGGACCAGGTGCGTGCGCCACCTTTTTTCAGGGCGGCCACCACTTCGCCCGAGGCGAAGGGCAGAAGCACCAGGCGATCAGTGACCGCGGGCGACGAAACACCCACCACGCCATCCTGACTTGGGGTGCCCGACAGGCGCCATTTCACGCGGCCCGTGCCGGTTTCAATCGCCCAGGCGCTATTGTCGCGGCTGACCACATAGACAAGACCTCCCGATACGGCAGGTGCACCAGACCCGGAGGCGTCCATCTTTTGCTGCCACCTGACCTTGCCGGTAGCGGCGTCAAGCGCACTGACCAGACCGAAGCCCGAGGTCACATAGACCGTGCCATCGGCATAGGCCAGACCACCACCAGACGCATCGTCCGACCGATCCGACGGCGGGGTCAGATCGCGCGACCACAGCGTAGCGCCAGCGGTCGATGTGGCCACCACCTGCGCACGGCTGTCCAGCGTAAAGACACGCCCATTCGCAACCACGGGTTCGGCGGTGATCCGGTGTTTGCGATCATTGCCCTGCCCGATCGAGGCCGCGAACAGCAGCTTCGGCGCAGGCGACAATGCAGGGTGCTGCACCTGGTGGGTCAGGCTACCGCCCAGATGTGTCCAGTTGGCGTAATTGACGGCCGCAGGCAACGAAATTGGCTGTGCGCGATCAGCGCGCCCTGACCCTTCGACGGCGGCGGCCGCTTCTGACAGTTCGGCAGCGCCCATCGTTTGCGGGTTCAGGCTGCGCAGACCTTCCCGTTCGCCCGGCAGGATATACTCCTGTTGGGAACAGGCAGACAGAAGGCTCATGGAAACCAAAAAAGCGGCGCTGTGTGTGAACTTCAAAATATGCCCCCCGGGATACCAATATATCTTGCCGAACCGGGCTATTGCCCAGCACGGGTCATCAGGATGTTTCCAATGTCCCACCCAGCGCCACAATCAACTGAGACGCGCGTCGACGCAAGGCCCCAGACGCTTCGTCATCCACCAAAAGCGCTTTCAGGCGGGCGATGGCAGCATCGGTCTGACCTTCGTCAACATCAACCAATGCAAGCTGTTCTTCGGCGAGCACCCGATACGGTGCGCCCGGAACCGCCAGAGGTTCCAACCGCGCGCGTCGCTCGGTGGTGTCCAGACCCGAAGCGGTCCTCGATACCAGTTTCAACTGGGCCAGATCGCGATACAGGCCGTCGATGCTCGCATCATCGGCCAAAGCGCGCAGAGCGTCCACGCCAACTTTGCCCTCGGCTGCTGTCAACATGGCGACGACGGCAGCCGCGTCTCCGCTGACGTCCAACGACGCCAAAGCGGTTGCGCGCTGGTTCGGGTCTGCCTGTTCCTCAGCGGCCAGAATGGCGTCGCCCAAGGCTTGCGCGGCAGCCCGATCATTGGCTTTTCGCCATTCATTATAGGCCGCTCCGCCCACCAGCAAAACGACCAGCAAAACAGCAATCCAGCCGTATTTCCGCATCAGGGAATACAGCTTGTCGCGACGCACTTCTTCGCTGACTTCGTTGATGAAGGTATCGGTCTCGCTCACGGTCAGGCCTCCGGGTCAAAATCTGAACTCCTTTTGCCCGAATGACGTCCGGTTGCCAAGGGGGTGCATTGCACAGCCGTCGGTTCCGCAGGTGGGTATCAGACCGCTGGCTTTCCACGGGGCGTCGCCGTGCCCTCTGGTTGCAAGGGTCAGGCAAGCCACACTTGTTCCCACTCGAAACAAAGCATAGTCTTTCGCCAGTTTGTTTTACATCGGCAGGAAATCCTATGCGCCTTTTTCCAATTATCACGGCGATCCTTGTGGTTGCAGGTCTGTACCTGCTGGTGTTTCAACGTGATACAGTCGAAACGGCGGTGGGAACGCCTGCCGAAACTGTCAGCGAACAAGGCCCGGACACCGCGTCAAACGCCGATGCTTCGCCCAGCAATGGTGTGTCCGTGGTTGCCCTGCGCAGCACCGCGCGCGAGATCGAATTGCCGATCCTGTTGCGTGGCCGGACCGAAGCGAACCGCCGGGTCGAACTGCGTGCCGAAACGACAGGGCAGGTCGTGTCCGCCAAGATTGCCAAAGGCAGCCTTGTGGACGAAGGCGATGTCTTATGCCAGCTTGACGCCGGCACCCGCGAAGCCAGTCTGGCTGAAGCAACCGCCCGTCTGGCCGAGGCCAAAGCCCGTGCACCTGAAGCCGATGCCCGCGTGATCGAAGCTCAGGCGCGGCTGGACGAGGCAACATTCAACCTGACTGCGGCGACCAAGCTGTCGGAAGGCGGTTTTGCCTCGGATACACGAGTGGCCAACACCAAGGCATCTGTTGAAACCGCCCGCGCCGGATATATCGCGGCACAATCCGGGGCCGCCAGTTCCGCTGCCGCCATTCAGTCTGCCGAAGCCGCCGTGGCCGCCGCCGAACGCGAGATCGAGCGGCTGGACATTCGCGCGCCCTTTCCCGGGACGCTGGAAACAGACACCGCTGATATCGGCACACTGTTGCAGCCCGGCGCGGCCTGCGCAACGGTTGTGCAATACGATCCGGTGCGCGTGGTCGGCAATGTTTCGGAGCTTCAGGTCGACAAGCTGAATATCGGACTTCCCGCCGATGTGCGACTTGCCGCTGGCCCCGAACTGTCAGGCAAAGTGACGTTTGTGGCCGATACAGCCGACCCCGTCACCCGAACCTTTCGTGTCGATGTCGAAATCCAACGCCCGGACGAGGCGCCGGTAATACGCGCAGGCCAAACCGCCGAGGTGGTGATCACCGGGAACGGTTTGCTCGCTCATCTGGTGCCACAAAGCGCGTTGACGCTGGATGATGACGGGCAACTGGGCGTTCGGATCGTCACCGTTGATGGCGAAGCAGGGTTCTCTGCTGTCTCAATGGTGCGTGACAGCGTCGAAGGTGTGTGGGTCACGGGGCTGCCTGAAACCGCAGATGTGATTGTTGTCGGACACCACTATGTCACCGACGGGGTGGCCCTTGATGTCACTTACCAGGAGCCGGGCATATGATCGGCATCATCGATTGGGCCGCTGATCGGGCCCGGATGGTCATTGCCTTTGTGATCCTGTCGGTTCTGTCCGGCGCGATCGCCTATGTCAGCCTGCCAAAAGAGGGAGAGCCGGATATCGAGATCCCGGCTCTTTTTGTTTCGGTCCCCTTCCCCGGTATTTCCGCAGCCGACGCCGAACAGCTTCTTCTGCGCCCGATGGAGACGGAGCTTGCGGATATCGACGGGTTGAAAACCATGTCCGGCACGGCCGCTGAAGGCTATGCTGGTGTGGCGCTGGAGTTTGAGTTTGGGTGGAACAAGACAAATGTCATGGCGGACGTGCGCGATGCCATGAACTCGGCCGAAGGAAAGTTTCCGCAAGGGTTTGACAGCTATTCCGTCAATGAAATCAACTTCTCCGAGTTTCCGATCATCATTGTGAACCTGACCGGCAAAGTGCCCGAGCGCACGCTTGTGCGACTGGCGCGAGAATTGCAGGACGAGTTGGAAGGGCTCGATGCTGTGCTGGAAGCCTCCCTCACCGGCTATCGCGACGAGATGCTTGAGGTCGAGATCGACCCGCTTAAGCTGGAAGCCTATAACGTCACGGCGGGAGAATTGATCCAGGTCGTGCAGAACAACAACCAGTTGATCGCGGCGGGCGATATCAAGACGCCCACGGGGTCCACCGCCGTCAAAATCCCCTCATCCTTTGACGAGGTGCAGGACGTTTACGATCTTCCCGTCAAGGTCAATGATGACAGCGTGGTCACTCTGGGCGATCTGGCGACGATCCGCCTGACCTTTGAAGACCGCGAGGGCACGGCGCGGTTCAACGGCGACACCACGGTGGCGCTGCAAGTTGTCAAAAGAAAAGGATACAACCTGATCGACACAGCCGCCGAGGTGCGCGGACTTGTGGACGAGACGCGCAAGAGCTGGCCCACGGAACTGCAACAAGCCGTCAAGATCGGCACATCGAACGACCAAAGCTATGTCGTCGACAGTATGGTGCGCCAGCTGGAAGGCTCGGTCATCACCGCCATTGCGCTGGTCATGATCGTGGTGCTGGGCGCGCTTGGCACAAGGCCGGCTTTGCTGGTGGGCTTTGCCATTCCAACCTCGTTCCTGCTGACCTTCGCGCTGTTTGGCGCGCTTGGGGTGACAGTGTCGAACATCGTGATGTTCGGCCTGATCCTTGCGGTGGGGATGCTTGTGGACGGCGCGATCGTGGTCGTCGAATATGCCGATAAGAAAATCACCGAAGGCGTGGGACCGATGGCGGCGTATACCGCCGCCGCGAAACGAATGTTCTGGCCCATCGTCAGCTCAACCGCGACCACGCTCTGCGCTTTTCTGCCCATGCTGTTCTGGCCCGGCATCCCCGGCGAATTCATGGGCTGGCTTCCCAAGACACTGATCTTCGTCCTTATGGCATCGCTGCTGGTGGCACTGATTTATCTGCCGGTGGTCGGCGGCGTGTCTGGCCGGATCAGCCGCACGATAGGCTTCTTGTCCGATGCGCTGCGCGGGTTGCCCGTGTGGTTGCGTGTATTGCTGGTGCTGCCATCGCTCTATGTGCTGCTCCTGTCCGGCTTTCAGCTTTTGAACCCCGGCTATCTGTTTGGTGGCGTGCCCCCGTTTAAGGGGGCAATGGCGGTCCTGCCCGGCGCGGTGATGTTCCTGCTAGGGGCATCTGCCACGTCGATCACGCTGGGATCGCTCAGCTGGCATCGCGAGGCACGACGGATCCAGGGTGGCTATCGCCGCACGTGGTTTGGGCATCTGATCCACTTCATCTCGGGCAACCCCATCATGCCGCTGGTGTCCATCGCACTGGTCATCGGATTCGTGGTGTCGACCTTCATGATGTATGGCCGCAACAATCTTGGCGTCGAGTTCTTTGCCGACAGCGAGCCGGAACAGGCCATCGTCTATGTCCGCGCCCGTGGCAACCTGAGCCTTGAAGAACAGGATGCGATGGTCAAACAGGCCGAGGAAATCGCCTTGTCCACCAAAGGCATCGAAACCGTCTTCGCATTTGCGGGTTCGGGCGGATTGAACCAGAACACCGGCGGTGCGATGGGGCCGCGCGACAGCATCGGCCAATTGCAGATCGAGCTGGTGGCGTGGGTGGATCGCCCCTCGATCGAACAGGACGCGCCTTTATTTGGGTTGATCCCGTTCACCACGACCGAGATTGATCCTGAGTTTGATGGCGATGCGGTCATGGCCCGGTTGGAGGAGCGTCTGGCGACCCTGCCCGGCATTCGAACCGAGGTGTTGAACCTGAACCGAGGTCCCGCCTCGGCCAAACCCGTGCATCTGCGCTTGAAAGGCGATGATTGGGACGCGCTGGAGCAGGCCGCCACCATGGCCATCAATCAATTCGCTGCCACCCCCGGCCTGACTGCCATCGAAGACACTCTGCCCCTGCCCGGCATTGACTGGCAGATCGAAGTGGATGTGGAAGAAGCAGGCCGCTATGGCACGGATGTGGCCACCGTGGGCGGCATGGTTCAGCTTGTGACCAACGGTATCCTCCTGGACACGATGCGCGTCGACAGCTCGGACGAGGAAATCGAGATCCGCGTGCGCCTGCCGCAAAAAGATCGCGTCCTGTCCACACTGGACGGGTTGAAAATCCGCACCGCGACCGGCCTGGTGCCGATGTCAAACTTCGTGACACGCAAGCCCGTGCCCAGCCTTGCCCAGATCGACCGGGTGGATCAAAGCCGATATTACGACGTGAAGGCAGGTGTGCAGGACGGGTTGATCCGCCTGACCGATCCCGATGGGGCCGAAGAATACGTGACCTCGGCAGAAGCCGACCGGATCATGGCGACCGAAGACGGGGCCGATCTGACCCGCACCCCGGTTACACCCAGCGACCGGATCGCCGCCCTGACCACATGGATTGACGGGGCCGATCTGCCCGCAGGTGTCAGCTACGAATGGACCGGCGATCAGGAAGATCAGGCGGAAAGCCAGGCTTTCCTGGGACAAGCTTTCATCGGCGCGCTTGGCCTGATGTTCATCATTCTGCTGGCACAGTTCAACAGCTTCTACAACGCGGTGCTGGTGCTGCTGGCGGTGGTTCTGTCCACCACCGGCGTGCTGATCGGGATGATGGTCATGCAACAACCCTTCTCGATCATCATGACCGGCACCGGGATCGTGGCACTGGCGGGGATCGTGGTGAACAATAACATTGTTCTGATCGACACCTATCAGGATTACGCCCGCTATATGCCGAAGATCGAGGCGATCACCCGCACCGCCGAGGCGCGCATCCGCCCGGTTCTCTTGACCACGATCACCACGATGGCCGGCCTGGCGCCAATGATGCTTGGCCTGTCGCTGGATTTCTTCAACGGTGGCTATTCTTTGGATGCCCCCACGGCACTTTGGTGGAAACAGTTGGCAACGGCTGTGGTGTTCGGGCTTGGCATTGCAACGGTGCTGACGCTGGTGTTCACGCCCTCCATGCTGGCGCTGCGGATCTGGATATCGGCAGGCGCCTATCGGTCTGCCAATGGCTTGCGCGCGCTGGCGCGCCGCTCGGGGCAAACCGCCCGCGATGTTGCACTTGATAAGGCTGCGCGCAAGACGACCTTGCACGATCTGATTTGGGATCAACCGACGGATCGGGACGGCGATCTGCCAGACAGCGGGGACATGTCGCCCAATGTCGAGGACATCAAGCGAATGCATGGTCTCCAAGCCACGTCCTCGGCTGTTGCGCCCGAACCCGCTCCTTTGTCAGACCCGGACGCGGCGGAGGAAAACCGGTCAGGCGGAAAGGATGCCGCCGAATAATCGCGGTATGATCCAGTCAGGCCGTCGCTGGCTCGTTATCACTCGGCCAGTTTCAGATGGCCTGAAGCGGGCATCTGGTCAGGGGTATCTTCCTGTGCGGCCTCGCTGGCTTGACGTGCCCACATCGCGGAATAGCGTCCGTCTTTTTCCAGCAAGGCGTCATGGCCGCCACGCTCAACCACTTCGCCCGCTTCCAGCACGATGATCTCATCCGCATCGACAATCGTGGACAGGCGGTGCGCGATGGTGATCACGGTGCGCCCCTCGCCCATCTCGCGCAGGCTTTCCTGAATGTCCCGCTCGGTTTGTGTGTCCAGTGCCGATGTCGCTTCGTCCAACAGCAGGATCGGCGGATTCTTCAAAAGCGTGCGCGCGATGCCCACCCTCTGCTTTTCCCCGCCCGACAGTTTCAACCCACGTTCTCCCACCTGTGTCTTGTAGCCGTCAGGCAAGCTCATGATGAAATCATGTATTCTCGCGGCCTTCGCGGCACCTTCGACCTCTTCCCGGCTGGCGTCGGGGCGACCATAGGCGATGTTGTAGTAAACGCTGTCATTGAACAGAACCGTGTCCTGCGGCACCACGCCGATGACGCCATGCAGGCTGTCTTGCGTCACATCGCGCACATCCTGCCCGTCGATCTTCAGGCTGCCACCACTGACGTCATAAAACCGGAACAACAACCGCCCGATGGTGGACTTGCCAGACCCGGAGGGGCCGACAATCGCAACCGTCTTGCCTGCCGGAACGTCAATTGACACGCCCTTCAGGATCGGGCGCTTCGCGTCGTAGCCGAAGCGCAAATCATCAAACTTCAACGCACCGCCAGTGATCTTGATGTCCGGGGCGCCGGGTTTGTCCGTCACTTCGGCGGGCTGTTCAAGCAAGTCAAACATCTCGCCCATATCGACAAGCGATTGGCGGATTTCACGATAAACCGTGCCGAGGAAGTTCAAAGGCAAGGTGATCTGGATCATATAGGCGTTGACCATGACGAAATCGCCGACCGTCAGGTCGCCCGCCTGCACACCAATGGCGGCCAGCACCATGACGCCCACCAGACCCAGCGTGATCAAAAGAACCTGTCCAAAATTCAGAAAGGCCAGTGAATACGAAGTCTTGAGCGCGGCGACTTCATATCCCGCCATGGCCACGTCATACCGTTCGGCTTCGCGCTTCTCGGCCCCGAAATATTTGACCGTCTCGAAATTCAGCAGGCTGTCGATGGCCTTTTGGTTGGCGTCGGTGTCCTGATCGTTCATTTCCTTGCGGATACGCACACGCCATTCGGTCACTTTGAAAGTGAACCAGACATAGGCACCGATGGTCCCAACCACGACGGCCAGATACCAGACATCAAACACGAAAAAGAGGATGGCCGAGATCAGCGCAAGCTCCAGCACCAACGGTCCCATCGAAAACAGCATGAAGCGCAAAAGGAATTCGACCCCCTTCACGCCACGTTCGATGATCCGCGACAGACCACCTGTCTTGCGGGTGATGTGATAGCGCATCGACAGACGGTGAATGTGAGTGAACGTCTCCAGCGCCAGTTGACGCAGGGCGCGCTGTCCCACGCGGGCGAACACCGCGTCGCGCAACTGTTGAAACCCGCTGGTCATGATCCGTGCCATGCCATAGGCCAGCGTCAAACCGATTGCGCCCATCGCCAGCGCCCAGGCTTCCCCGGTCGCCTCGCCGCTCAGCACATCAACCGCGCCCTTGTACAGAAAGGGCGTCAGGACCGAGATCACTTTGGACGCCAGAAGCATCACCAGCGCGATCACCACGCGCCGTTTCACCCACGGTTTGTCCTCTGGCCACAAATATGGGGCGACACGTTTGATCGTGCGCCAGCCATTCTTCGGCGCTTCGGTCGAGGTGATACGGGAGGGGGCCATGCGATACCTTATCTTGGCGGGCGATGTCTTATCTGCGCGGTGGGATCAGACAGCGCTTGTATCATTTCAATATTTCACCGATATTTGAAATATGAAGCAGAGTCGAGTCCTCAGATCCCTGTCAGCCATGGCACATGACACACGTTTGGAAATCGTGCGCCTGCTTGTGCCCCTTGGCAAAGATGGGTTGGCCGCGGGCGCCATTGCCGAAGCGCTTGGTGTATCAGCATCAGGCCTGTCGTTCCACTTGTCCCAATTGGAAGCCGCAGGACTTGTAACATCACGCAAAGCATCGCGCCATGTCATCTATGCCGCGGACTGCAAGGCCCTTGGCGGTGTCATCGCCTATTTGCTGAACGATTGCTGCGCGCGCGATCCGGATATCTGTGCCTGCACTGACACCACCGAAGGAGTGTCAACGCTGTCCAAAGGCGGTACAGATCACTCCGGATCGGGGATCGCGAAAACCTGACCGGGATAGATCAGGTCCGGGTCGCGGATCTGTTCGCGATTGGCGGCAAAGACGCGCACATAAAGCGGCCCTTCCCCAAGATGTTCGCGCGCGATCGCCCAAAGTGTTGACCCGGGTTGCACCGTCACCGCCTCGACACGTGCTTTGGGGGTTTCAGGGTCCGCATTCGCCACGGCAGCCAATTGGGTGGGTTCTTCGCGTTTGAACGGTGTCTCGGTGCGCGATGTGACGGATCCGTCCTCGGCCAGTTCATCCACACGCAGAGTATAGACCCCGCTGTCCACTTCTGGCAAAGGCACGCGCCATTGGCCGCTTTCCGTTACCTCGCCGATCTCGATCGGTTTGTTGTCCAGATAGACACGCAGGTTGGCACCACTTTGCCCGCGACCCGACAAGGCAACGTCGCCGGTTTCGTCATAGGTAATTGCGTCAATGACGATATTGTCGACTGCGGGAAGACCCGCGCCATCCTGCAACACTGCGATACCCTCGTCATCCGCCAGCAGAACTTGCGGGGCGGCGACCGTGGCGTCAGGCGTTTCCGGGCTTGAGGTATCTGTTTCAGCCATGGCAGGCGTATCGCCGCCATCTGGTGTTTCAGCGACCGGCTCGGGGGTCGGGGCAGGCGTGGTTGGGGCGATCAGAACGGTCTGCGGGCTTTCGCTGTTCTCAACAACCTTGCCGCTTTCATCCAGTGTGGAAAAGCCCAGTGCACCTGGGGTTTCGACGGGAATGTCCAGCAGGGCCACAAAGTTTCCATCGCTGCCCACTTCGACATCCTCAAGCGGTGCGCCATCCAGCGTCAATTGAATGGTGCTTCCGGGTTCGGCATGGCCAGCGACCACGGCACTGCCATCCGGGTCCACGCGGACAACGTCGAAACCCGGCGCTGAACCGGGCGAGGTCGGCACCTCTGCCGCCCCGTCTGCGACATCCTCGGACGCAGGCGAAGCAACATCTGCCTTCGGGTTGTCCGCTGCCGGGGTATCCGTCGGCGGTGCAGAAGTTTCTGCAACCGGATCAGGTGAAACAGGTGACGGTTGCTGCGCCCAGAAATACCACGCCACACCAATCGCAACCGCAAGAACGGCTCCTGCCGCCACCTTAAGCCCGGTTGCCTTGTCAGCGTTGCCTGTTTCTGTTGTCATTTGCGTCCCCTGTCGGCCGATCTTTAAGCCGCACCTGCTTGTTGAACAGTAGCAATCCCGCTAACACCGGTCAAAAGATCATTCAGGCGGCAACGAATTGGGGACATCCATGACACAGCACACAGCATCGGTTTGCGTCTACTGCGGCTCGCGGTTTGGCACGGACCCGGCCTTTCGCGAAGCCGCAACGGCGCTTGGCACTGCATTGGCGGGCAACGGATGGCGGCTGGTCTATGGGGCTGGGGATGTGGGGTTGATGGGAACAGTGGCCATCGCGGCGCAGGCCGAAGGCGCGCAGACCTTTGGCGTCATCCCCCAGCATCTGATGAAATGGGAGGTGGGCAAACGCGACCTGACCACCTTCATCGTGACCGAAAATATGCACGAGCGAAAAAAGGTCATGTTCATGAACTCCGATGCCGTGGTGGTATTGCCGGGTGGTGCGGGGTCACTGGACGAATTCTTCGAGGTGTTGACATGGCGCCAACTGGGCCTACATGCCAAGCCCATCCTGCTTTTGAACGTCAACGGTTTCTGGGATCCGTTGGTCGCGCTGTTGGACCATGTAATCAATCAGGGGTTCGCCGAAGGCACCCTGCGCGACTTCGTGACCGTCGTTACCGATGTGGATCAGGCGATCACAGCCCTGCGCGACGCCCTGTCATGACGATATACCTCGGCTGAATAGATCGCGAGCGCCAGCCAGATCAGCGGAAAGGCAATCATGTGCCAGACCGTGATCGTCTCGCCCAGCACCACGACCGCGCCGGTGAACTGAAGACTGGGGTTCAGATATTGCACCAACCCCACCGTGGACAGCGCCAAACGGCGTGAGGCATAGCTGAACAACACCAGCGGTACAGCCGTGATCAGGCCCGAGACCACAAGCAGAACACTGTCCCACCAATCGGTGCCGAACACGCCACCCGTGCGCCCAACGATCCCCTGCCAACCGGCAAAATGGGTGCCCAGCAGCCAGATTATGGCAACGGGGGCCAATATCAGCACCTCGGCCGTCACAGACACAATGGGGCCAGATGTCATGGTCTTTTTGATCACACCATAGATCGCGAAGGTGCCCCCCAGCAGCAACGAGAGCCAAGGCGCGACGCCAAGACCCAGGGTCAGCGTCAACACCGCCGTCGTCGCCAAGGCCAACGCTATGGCCTTGCCTCTGGTTATCACTTCACCAAACAAGACACGACCAAGGACCACCATGGCGAGGGGAAAGATGAAATAGCCAAGACTGGCCTCTACCACCATACCGATTTGAACCGACAGGATGAACCCGCCCCAATTGACCGATATCACAAGCGCTGCGAGGGCAACCAGCAGTGCCGACTGTCCGCGAAACAACGCAGGCAGATGCCCAAGGCGCCCTTGCACAGCCAATAACAGACCGAACATCGCCAATGACCAAAGCGTTCGGTGGCTAAGCACCTCCAATGGTGGCACGTGTTCCAGAAGCTTATAATACAGCGGCGACAAGCCCCAAACGGTGCAGGCGACTATGATCGCCGCGATCCCTTTCCTGGTCTCACTCATCGCGTGTGCTCCGGCTGCTGACCGATAAGTCTTGGCACAGAAAAAGCGGCCACCCAAGGGGCGACCGCCATGATGTTTCGTGATGCGTCCGGCAACAGAAACGTTGCCGCAGACCGGTCCGGATTACAGGCGCGACGCCACGTTTTCCCAGTTCACGAGGTTGTTCAGGAAGTTGTCCAGATAGGCGGGGCGCTTGTTGCGGAAGTCGATGTAATAGGAATGCTCCCACACATCGCAGCCCAGCAGCGCGGTCTGACCGAAGCACAGCGGGTTCACGCCGTTTTCGGTCTTGGTGACTTTCAGAGCGCCATCCGTGTCTTTCACCAGCCAGGCCCAACCCGAACCGAACTGGCCCGCACCCGCGGCGGCAAATTGCGATTTGAACTCGTCAACCGAGCCGAAACTGTCATTGATCGCCTTCTCAAGCTCGCCCGGCATCGCGGTCTTGCCCGGCCCCATCATCTCCCAGAATTGGTTGTGGTTCCAAAGCTGGCTGATGTTGTTGAAAATGCCGTTTTGCGCGACGGCCGATTTGTCATAGGTGCCGGTGATGATATCTTCCAGCGACTTGCCGTCCCACTCGGTCCCGGCGATCAGCTTGTTGCCATTGTCCACATAGGCCTTGTGGTGCAGGTCGTGGTGATATTCCAGCGTTTCCGCTGACATACCGAAATCGGCCAGCGCGTCGTGTGCGTAAGGAAGATCGGGAAGTTCAAAAGCCATATCTAGCCCCCTGTTCATGCGTGTTTCCGTTACAACCTAGATGGGGTAGCGGACGGGGGAAGGTCAAGGGGCAAGGCGGAATTCCACCCAGCCCCCGGACTGTTATTTCACCGTGCATTTGCCTTTGGCGCGAAATGTGTTGCGATAGCCGACCGGCTTCATCGAAGCGATGGCAGTACCTGTTGCCTTCTGATAGGTCAGGCGAAAGACAAGTCTGGCGATCTGGCTTGCCGATCGCTGCGAAACATCACCTTTGATTTGTTCCAAAGTCCACGTGTATGTGATCCGCTTGGCATTTTCGGTTTCAACCTGCGCGGCGATGGGTTTGCCAATCGTGTTCTGGATAAGCCCGTCAATCACACTGATCTTGCCGTTGTCGTCGGTGACAATGATGTGCGGGGGAATGCCTTTGTTGTCGCCGGACCCGGCTTCGTCAACCTTACAATCATAGGTTTTCGCAAATCCCGGCGCTGCGACCCCTATTGTTGCAACGCAAGCAACAATCGCCATATACTTTGTCATATTTTCATACCCTTACACTTACTTCTTCGCGCAGCGGAATATCGGTGCAGGTCAGGGGTGACAACCTCATTGGTTGAGGCTGCGATGAGTTTTCTCTACTTATCATAACGTCACCCCGGATCGCGATCCGAAATGACGTATCCCCGACGGATCAGCCTAGCTGAACACCTCGCCCCCCGGCTTGGCCGCATCTTTCAACAGATCAAACGCGTATTGCGCAACCGAGCGGAAACAGACCAGAACCGCAGTCTCGTCATCTTCCAGATAGAACGCGGCGGGGATCTGGGCGATGCGGGTGCGACGCAGCATGCCGGGCTGCATGAGCGAGGTATCGGCGGGGGTCAGTTTGGCGATCACTTCGCGACAAGCGGTCCCCTTCACGCGAAACACCGCGCGGGCGTCTGAGACATTGACCACCAGAGCATGCTCTTTTGCCAGCGCCCTGGTCGCGGCCTCAACCACTTTCGGGGCCTCAATGTGGTCGGTGATCAGCAAAAGCTCATCGGGAGACATCCAGCCAACACGGCCCTTTACGCCGTCGGTGATCTTGCCCTGCCCCGGAATGGCCGCGCCCGTGGCGGCTTTCACCGCCTTGGCAACACCTGTCGATGACAGGTCGCCACGCAGCGTGATCATGCCGACCAATCCGGCCTCTTCAACCTTACAGTAGCCGTCAAAGGACGCGCCTTGAAGTGCCGACACAGCATCAGACATTTTGCTTCTCCCCGTCCTTGTCATAGAAGACCGGATCGCAGATCCGCGCCTTGATCACCGTGTTCGACCCATCCACCGTCGGAAAGTCCACCACTTCGCCCATCCGGTCCGGTCCATGCTTCACAAGCCCCATCGCAATGCCTTTCTTGAGCGTCGGCGAATAATAGGTCGAGGTCACACGCCCGATCATGTTGCGCTGGCCATATTCGTTATTGCCATCGGCCACCGCATAGGCCCCGTCCGGCAGAACCGATCCGTCCAGCGTTTCAAGCCCGACCAGTTTCCAGCGATCGGGGTCGGTCATGTGGCTGCGCTGTTGGGCGCGTTTGCCAAGAAAATCCTCTTTCTTCTTGGAAATCGCCCAGTTCAGCCCCAGATCCTGCGGGATCACGGTGCCGTCGGTTTCGTCCCCGATCATGATGAACCCCTTTTCGGCCCGCATGATGTGCAGACATTCGGTGCCATACGGCATGACGCCGAACTCTTCCCCCGCCTCAAGCAGCGTATCCCAGAAGGCGCGGCCCTGGCTGGCGGGCACGGCGATCTCGTATGACAGCTCGCCCGAGAACGAGATGCGATAGACGCGCGCGTCGAACTCACCGATCTTGCCGTCTTTCCACTGCATGAAGGGCAGAGTTTCCTTGGACACATCCATCCCGCCCAGTTTCTCAAGCAGCTTGCGCGCGTTGGGGCCGACCACGGCGACCTGCGCCAGTTGCTCGGTCACGTTGGCAACATAAACTTTCCAGTCCCACCATTCGGTTTGCAGCCATTCCTCCATCCACGCGTGGATGCGGTCGGCGCCGCCCGAGGTGGTGTGGCAGAGCCACGTGTCGTCATCTATGCGGGCCACAACACCGTCATCGGACAGGAAACCGTTTTCCGAGCACATCAGACCATAGCGGCATTTGCCGACGGCCAGGTTCGACATCATGTTGGTATACATCATGTCCAGAAACTTGCCCGCATCCGGCCCCTTGACGATCAGCTTGCCCAGCGTCGAGGCATCCAGCAGCCCCAGCTTTTCGCGGGTATTCAGGACCTCGCGATGCACGGCTTGCTCGTTGGTCTCGCCCGGCTTGGCATAGCAATAGGGCCGACGCCAATGGCCGACGGGTTCCATATAGGCACCCGCGTCTTCGTGCCACTGGTGCATCGGCGTGCGCCGGATCGGCTGGAAGATTTCGTGGCGCGCTTCGCCAGCAATCGCCCCGAAGCTGATCGGGGTATAGGGTGGGCGGAAGGTTGTCGTGCCGGTCGCCGGGATCGGTTGACCCAATGCGTCAGAAAGCACCGCCAATCCATTGATATTGGACAATTTACCTTGGTCTGTCGCCATACCCAACGTGGTATAGCGCTTGGTGTGTTCAACGCTTTCATAGCCCTCGCGCGCGGCCAACTGCACGTCCGACACCTTCACGTCATTCTGATAATCCAGCCACATTTTCATGCGTTTCTGATGACCAGCGCCCTGCGGCATGATCCAGACGGGGGCCATGGGCTGCGTGCTTTCGGCCTCCGCCTTTGGCCCCGCCTTGCGCACGGCTTTGCCGCCTGCCGCCTTGGCGGCCCGCTTGCCTGCCTCATAGGCATTCGACAAGACCCCCGCCAACCCCATCGGACCCGAGGCTGAGCCTGCGGTGACAACAAAGGGCTGACCGTCATGCCCGGTGGGTGCACGGTCCGGATCGGGGCGGAAATGCGCCTGCTCCTCGTCCCAGATCAGCTTGCCTCCACAATGCGACCACAGGTGCACGACAGGCGACCAACCGCCCGACATGGCGACTGCGTCGCAGGCAATTTCCTCGACCGCGGCACCCTCGCCCGCTTGGGCGCAGATCGACACGCCCGTCACGCGCTTGCCGCCGTTCACCTTGGCAATCGCCTTGCCAACCTCGACCCGGATGCCGGCGGCGCGAGCGGCTTCTGCCAACGGGCCGTTGGAATGATCTCGCGCGTCCAGAATAACCGGAACGTCTAGCCCGGCTTCGTTCATCACAAGTGCAGTGCGGTAAGCGTCATCATTGTTGGTCACAACCACGGTGCGGTCGCCCACGGACACGCCCCAGTTCACCGCATAATCGCGCACGGCCGAGGCCAGCATCACGCCGGGGATATCATTGCCCGCAAAGGACAAGGGACGTTCAATCGCACCGGTCGCGGTGACGATCTGCTGCGCACGGATGCGCCACAGGCGATGGCGCGGGCGGTCATCGCCCGGCGTATGATCGGCCACACGTTCATAGCCCAGCGCATAGCCGTGGTCGTAGACGCCCGATCCCATCATGCGGGTGCGCAGGGTCACATTGTCCATTGCTTCCAACTCGGCCAACGTGGCGGCAATCCAGTCATCGGGCGACTGCCCGTCGATCTCGCCCCCGTCAACCGGCGCACGTCCGCCCCAATGGTGGGTCTGCTCCATCACCAGCGTTTTCACGCCCGAACGACCAGCGGCCAGAGCAGCCGCCAGACCGGCAACACCGCCACCGATCACCACGACATCGGTGTGGTGATAGAAATGCTCATAGCGATCCACGTCCGCCTCGGTCGGCACATTGCCCAGACCAGCGGATTTGCGGATGATCGGCTCGAACACATGTTTCCAAGCGGGCGCGGGTGCCATGAAGGTCTTGTAATAGAACCCCGCTGGCAGGAAGCGCGCGGCATAGTTGTTCACCACGCCCACATCGAACTCAAGGCTCGGCCAGTGGTTTTGCGAGGTGCAGGTCAGACCGTCAAACAGCTCGGTCGTGGTGACGCGTTGGTTGGGTTCAAAACGCCCGCCCTGCCCCATGTTTACAAGCGCGTTGGGTTCTTCCGCGCCGGATGCGACGATGCCACGCGGGCGGTGGTATTTGAACGACCGACCCACCAGCATCTGGTCTTCGCCCAGAAGGGCCGCGGCCAGCGTGTCGCCCTCATACCCCTTCATACGTTTGCCGTTGAAGGTGAAGTTTTTCGGTTTGGTGCGGTCGATCAGGCGACCGCCTTGTGCCAGACGGGTGCTCATTTCCAGCCCCCCCATTCAGGATGTTTCTTCTTGATCGCGGCGACCAGTGCTTTCGGCGGCTCATAGGTCTGGGCCGGATAGGTGCCGTAGACCTCGAGCGTCATGGTGTTGCGCGCCGCGTGGAACCACTTGCCGCAACCCGAGACATGCCGCCAGCGTTCAAAATGAACGCCTTTGGGGTTCGCGCGGTGGAACAGATAGGTCTCGAAATCATCATCGGACGAGCCGGGCCCGAAACGCTTCAGATGCGCCTCGCCGCCGCCATGCAGGTCCGTTTCATCGGCCATCACGCCGCAATAGGGGCATTCAAGGATCAGCATGGCTGCACTCCTTTCAAGAAAAACAGAGGATCGCGCCCGGCCCGTGGGTGGGCGTGTTCACGCCCGCCCTGGGGGGCGGGTCGGGCGTGATCCGTCGCGGCAAGCGCGACGGAAGATGAGGGATTCGCACTCGGGAAACCGCCAGAGGACTTCGTGCATCGGGAAAAACTAAGAACTGCGCGACGCTGGAACAAACCAGCGCGGTCTGCGCTTTTTCTTAGGAGAATCCTCAATGTGGATTGACCAACGTGATGTAGAATCTTGGGCAGTTGAGCATTCATGTGATCAGGTGCGAAGATGGTTCTATCTGCACGAACGGTGTCACAATCGCGAAGCCTACCAAGCGCTTTGCGATCAATATGCCTACGAAACTGATCCTCAAAACATTGGAAAATGGATAGATGAGCAACCATCAGTGAGCCACCCCCGCAGCCACGCTCTCATCAATAAAGCGTCCTTCGGTGAAGCGGTTCAGGCCGAACGCGCCAGCAAGCGATCCGGGTTCGCCTTTGGCAACGGTTTCGGCCATGGCCCAGCCCGATCCGGGGATCGATTTGAAGCCGCCTGTGCCCCAGCCGCAGTTGATGAAGCAGTTGCCCAAGGGCGTTTTGCCGATGATGGGGGAACGGTCTCCGGTCACGTCCACGATGCCGCCCCATTGGCGCAGCATTTTCAGGCGCGAGATGATGGGGAAGGTCTCGACCAAGGCGCGCACGGTTTCTTCCACGTGGTGGAACGATCCGCGCTGGGTATAGTTGTTGAACCCGTCAGTGCCGCCGCCAATGACCAGCTCGCCCTTATCGGACTGAGACATATAGCCGTGCACGGTGTTGGCCATCACGACCACGTCGATGCAGGGTTTGATCGGCTCGGACACCAGCGCTTGCAGCGCGACGCTTTCCATCGGCAGACGGAAGCCCGCCATATCCGCCAGCGCCCCCGCATTGCCCGCGACAACCATCGCCAGCTTGTCACAATCAATCTGACCGTGGGTGGTATCAACCCCGGTGACGTTGCCGCCCGACTGACGCACCCCGGTCACTTCGCATTTCTGGATGATGTCCATGCCCATGTCGGAACACGCACGGGCATAGCCCCACGCGACCGCATCGTGCCGCGCCGTGCCGCCGCGGGCCTGCCACAGCGCGCCCAGAACGGGATAGCGCGGACCGTTGATGTTCATGATCGGCACCAGTTCCTTGACGCGCTGGGGCGAGATGAACTCGGTCTTCACACCTTGCAGCGCATTGGCATGCGCCGTGCGCTCATATCCGCGCACCTCGCTTTCGGTCTGGGCCAGCATCATGACGCCACGCGGGCTGAACATGACGTTGTAGTTCAGGTCCTGGCTCATCGTCTCGTAAAGCGAGCGGGCCTTTTCATAGATCGCCGCAGAAGGGTCTTGCAGATAGTTCGACCTGATGATCGTGGTGTTACGACCGGTGTTACCGCCGCCCAGCCAACCCTTTTCGATGATCGCCACATTGGTGATCCCGAAGTTTTTACCCAGATAGAAGGCCGTGGCCAACCCGTGCCCACCCGCGCCCACGATGACCACATCGTATTTCTTCTTCGGCTTCGGTGAAGCCCAGGCGCGTTCCCACCCCTGGTGATAGCGCGCAGCCTCACGCGCAATGGCAAATGCAGAATAGCGTCGCATGCGAATCCCCTTGGTTGGGCGCTCTGTTTCATGTCGGTTCTAGACTCTAGCGACGTTTTCTCACGACAATCCAGCGTCATATGAAATGAAAAAGGCGACATGAACCGTCATTTGCGGCTCTACGCGGCTTCGTGATTGTCGCACCTGATCATTAAGGGTTTTGCCCGTCCCCTTTGCACATTAGATGAAGGGAAACGTAAACACGCGGAGGAACCATGGTTTTCTGGCTGCTCATCGGGGCACTGACCCTCGCCACCATTCTGGTTCTGGCGCGACAAATGCTGCGCCTGCGCGATACCGCAACCTCGAATGACGACGACACATCGAAGCTGAGTTCTGACATGAAGGTCTATCGCGACCAGCTCAGCGAATTGGATCGCGATGTTGCACGTGGCACGGTGACAGCCCAGGACGCAGAACGCGCGCGCATCGAGATCTCGCGTCGCTTGCTTGAGGCCGACAAGGCAGCTCAAGCCAAAACCCGACCAACCGACGCGCCTCGAACCCTCAGCCGACTGGCGCTCGGTCTGTGTGCAATCCTGCTGGCAGGCGGCGCATTCGGTCTTTACTGGCTTCTCGGCTCACCGGGCTTTCAGGATTTGGGCCGTGAAAAGCGCATCGCCAAGAGCCAGGAAATGCGTGAGAGCCGCCCCAGCCAGGCCGAGGTCGAAGCGGACATGCCGCCGTGGCCCGGCCCCCCCGCCGAAGCGCCCGCGGATTATCTTGAGCTGATTGAGGGCTTGCGTGACGCCGTCACCAAAAACCCCGATGATCCGCACGGGTTGGACCTGCTGGTCCAGCACGAAGCCGCCATCGGCAATATGGTCGCGGCGCACAAGGCGATGGGACATCTGATTGAGGTAAAAGGCGCCGCTGCAACAGCAGACGATTTTGTCCGGCAGGCCGACCTGTTGGTCAATGCGGCTGGTGGATTCATCTCGCCCGAGGCGGAAGACATGCTCAGAAAGGCGCTTGAGCGTGACCCCAATCACCAATTGGCGCGCTATTATTCCGGGCTGATGTTCGCCCAGAACGGCCGCCCCGACATGGGCTTCAACTTGTGGCGCGGTTTGTTGGAAGAAGGACCGGACACGGCCATCTGGTGGTCCTCGGTGCGTTCGCAGATCGGCAGCCTCGCAACCTTTGCGGGCGTGGACTACACACCGCCTGACGCGCCCACACGCCCGGCCGTGCCCAACCTGACGGGTCCCAGTGCCGATGACATCGAAGCTGCACAAGAGATGAGCGGAGAAGATCGCGCCGCGATGATTCAGGGGATGATCGACCGGCTTTCCGAACGACTGGCGACCGAAGGTGGCACACCCGAAGAATGGGCGCGCCTGATCAACGTGTTGGGCGTTGTCGGCAACACCGGGCGCGCCAGCACGATCTGGGACGAGGCCCAAACCCTGTTTCAGAACAATCCCGATGCGTTGGCAACCGTTCGCATAGCCGCCGAACAGGCCGGGGTCGCCCCGTGATCTTCGAAACGGTCCAGGAGTTTGCCGCCGCGCTGCCCCCGATGTCGGCGCTTGCCGGGCTGGACCTTGGCACCAAGACCATCGGGGTTGCGGTCTCTGACCGGATGCGACAGGTCTCGACCCCGCTGGAAACCATCAAACGCACCAAATTCACTGCTGACGCTGCCCGGTTGCAGACAATTATCACGGATCGTGAATTGGGCGGGTTGATCCTTGGCCTGCCGCGCAACATGGACGGCAGCGAAGGTCCACGCGCTCAATCCACCCGCGGTTTCGCCCGCAATCTGGAGAAACTGACCGATATCCCCATCACCTTTTGGGATGAACGCCTGTCCACCGTTGCCGCCGAACGCGCCCTGCTAGAGGCGGATACCTCCCGAAAGCGTCGCGCCGAGGTGATCGACCATGTCGCCGCAGGCTATATCCTGCAAGGTGTGTTGGATCGAATGAGGCATCTGTAATGTCAGACGACATCTGGAAACGGGACGAGGTCGAAAGCCCCTGTATAAACATCTGTGTGGTCCACCCGGCCGCGCGCATCTGCACCGGATGTTACCGCTCGATTGACGAGATCGCCCATTGGTCCCGACTATCGCCCGACGCACGCCGCGCGGTGTTAAGTGAATTGCCGGGCCGCAAAACGCAATTGTCAAAACGACGCGGCGGGCGCAAATCGCGGCTCAGCCAGACCTGAAACCGCTCTCCACAACGTGACCCGGCGCGGCGGAAATTGCGGATAGGATCAGGGCAAAAGGACCCCCGATGACCATATTTCTCCGCTATGTCTTTGGCGCAATTGCGCTGCTTGTTGCGTCACCTTCGCTTGCGGAAGGCTGGAAAACCAGACCCGGTGACACCAGAATGGAGCAGGCCGACCTGAGCAGCACTGTGTCGGGCCAAACGCTGACATTCTACGATGGCGCCACCGCCGTCTTCAATCGGGACGGGACATATTCCTATACCTATGGCGGCAGCGGAACATGGCTGGGCGAATACAAGATCGGCACTGACAGCACTGCCTGCGTGGTGTTCGTAACGGGGGTGTCGCGCTGCGACCTTTATGTCATGAACAACGACCAACTGGTTCTGATCACGAAAAACGATCTACGATTTCCGATCCAGTCAATCACCGAACATTGACGCCAATGGCCAACTCAAACCGTCAACGAAGGGGCTTCGCCGCTCATGCCTTTGGTGCTCATCCAAGGATGTTTGGGGCCAGAGGAAGGACAGCAGATCCTACCTCGCAGCCCGAGCGCACACTGATCGGCATTAAGCACCGCGTGACTTATCAACGACCATGGAAATGCGAGGATTTGCGTTTCTTCTGGCCAAAAATATCCTGGGGGTGAGAGCCGTCGGCTCGAGGGGGCAACGCCCCCACATTACTCCGCCGCCTCTTCGGACTGCTTCTCGAGTTCCGCGGCGCGCTTCTCGACCAGTTCTACGATATGGTCGACCATTTTTTCGTTGTCGAGCTTGTGATCCTGCTTGCCCGCCACATACACCATGCCTGACCCGGCACCACCGCCAGTAAAGCCGACATCGGTCATCAGCGCCTCGCCCGGGCCGTTTACCACGCAGCCGATGATCGACAGGCTCATGGGGGTATGAATATGCGCAAGGCGTTCTTCCAACGTCGCGACGGTCTTGATCACATCAAACCCCTGCCGCGCACAGGAAGGGCAGGAGATGATGTTGACCCCCCGGTGCCGCAGCCCGAGGCTTTTCAGAATTTCAAAGCCCACCTTGACCTCTTCCACCGGGTCGGCAGACAGGCTGACACGGATCGTGTCCCCGATCCCGGCCCAAAGCAGATTGCCCAGTCCGACGGCGCTCTTGATGGTGCCGGACACAAACCCGCCCGCCTCGGTGATCCCAAGATGGATCGGCGCGTCCGTTGCCTCGGCGATGCCGTGATAGGCAGCCGCGGACAGGAACACATCGGAGGCTTTCACGCTGATCTTGTAGTCCCGGAAATCGTTGTCTTCGAGGATCCGAATGTGGTCCAGACCGCTTTCCACCATCGCTTCGGGGCAAGGTTCGCCATATTTTTCAAGCAGGTGGCGTTCAAGGGATCCAGCGTTCACTCCAATGCGGATCGAGCAGCCGTGATCTTTTGCGGCCTTGATCACTTCACGTACTCGGCTTTCATCACCGATATTGCCGGGGTTGATGCGCAGGCAGGCCGCGCCTGCCTCGGCAGCTTCGATGGCGCGTTTGTAGTGAAAATGGATATCCGCCACAATCGGCACCGGGCTTTCAGCGGTGATCTCTTTCAGCGCGGTTGTCGCTGCAACATCCGGGCAGGAGATGCGCACGATATCGGCTCCGGCCTCGGCGGCCGCCATAACCTGTGCCAATGTCGCCTTCACATCAGAGCTGTCGGTGTTCGTCATCGTTTGCACGGCAATCGGTGCCCCGCCGCCCACCGGTACGTTGCCGACCATAACCTGCCGCGACTGACGCCGTTCGATGTCACGCCATGGACGGATTGGATTGTGAGACATGGGGATCACTCTTTCGCCGATATGTTCGCGGCCAGGGATAGCGCGCGCGGGACGCGGCGACAAGCACGCACCGCCACTGCGCGATTGCAATGTATGATGTTACTGAGCCGGGTTCAGTTCAGCCACATAGGTCGCCAGATCGGCGTCATTCGCCAGATCAGCGATGGCGAAGACCTCGGTCAAGGCCTCTTGTGACAAGGCCACGTTTTTCACGACAGACGGACCATCACCCGATGGGCCATAGGCGGTGCCGTTCACGGCGAAGTAAACCGATCCCGCATTGCCGGTGCGCATCACAGGTGCCTGTTCGGTTTTGGGCAACACGTAATGCTCTCCCGCATCCAGTATCTTTTCGAAGATGACGGTTCCATCCGCAGATTGGATACGAACCCAAGACGGGCGTACGGCAAATATGGCGACTTCCGCTGCTTCAGCACCCAGAACTTGCACTGCACGGGTGGCAGATTCGGCATTTCCTTCAGCGGTCGGGGAAATTCCATCAGCGGTCGGGGAAATTGCATTTGCTGCAATCCGTTGCGTGTCACGCGAAGCAATCGCATCGCTGTTCGGGCGTGATCCAAACAACGCGGGTGCGGCCCCCAGATCAGGCGCAGTCACACCGGCCAGCACACCAACGCTGGCAGGGTCGAGCGTCGAGATTGGTGCATCCCGATGGGTCAGAACCGGCACTTCCAGCGCCTGCGGACGATAAAGCCGATCCAGTGCTTCCGCCGACGGGGGCTGGGACAGTCCCGCACCGGCTTCGGCCATGATTTCAGTGTCGTCATCCGCGGCAAAGCTGGCAGGTCCACCGCCAACATCCGGCAACTCGGCCAGCACACCGGGCGTTTGTTCAATCGGCGCGAAATCGACACGTTGAATTTCCTGCAACACGGACCAACCGCCATAGCCAAGCAACCCGATCAGCGCCGCAAGCACGGCCACCGAGCCGACAGCGCCGGGCTCGATCCCTGCAAAAATGCTTTCGGTCTGGGGCACCCAGTTGGCATTGGGATTGGCCAGCGGATCGCCACTGTGATCAGCCCGTTTCGTAACTTTTTTGGTCTTGTCAGACTGGCTGGAGGCACTTGCGGAAAGTCCATGCGCGGTGGTGAACCCACTTTCCTTGCAGAAGGTCTTATAGGCCCATTCCGGGTCCATCCCCAAATACCGGGCATAGGACCGGACATAGCCTGCTATGAAGCCCTGTGTTTCAAACGCGGACACATCGGCGTTTTCAATGGCGGCAATATAGGTGGCTTTGATCTTGAGTTCGCGCTGGACATCCAACAGCGATTTACCAAGCGTCGCACGTTCGCCACGCATGACATCGCCAAGTCGCAGATCGAAAGAATCAAAGCCGGTTGGCTTCTCTTCTTCCTCGACCCGAGACGTGTTCCAACGCCCGATCATCCAGCTGCTCCTCGTGCCTCATGTGTCCCAAATGAAGCCAACGATTCGCGGTCGTTGCCTTCGCTAACGGAAAGGTAACACATTCTCACAAAATGTGCAGTCCGTGATTGGAGTTAAGCAGAAAGCTCGGCGCGATTTAGCTCACAATGCGACCAGAGCTGATCAAGGGCGTTGATCAGGGCATCCATTTCCTTGGGTCCATGCACCGGCGACGGGGTAAACCGCAGCCGTTCCGTACCGCGTGGGACCGTAGGAAAATTGATCGGCTGAACGTAAATACCGAAGTTTTCCAATAACATATCTGACAGTTGCTTGGTATGGACGGGGTCGCCGACAATCAGCGGAACGATGTGCGAATCATGGTCGATGATTGGAAGTCCAAGCGCTTTCAAGCGGGTTTTTAGAATCTTGGCCTGGGTCTGGTGCGCCTCGCGCAAAGCCTGATCTTCTTTCAGGTGTCTGACCGACGCCGCTGCCCCTGCCGCCACGGCCGGGGGGAGCGATGTGGTGAAGATAAAGCCCGGTGCATAAGAGCGCACGGCGTCACACATTTTCGCGGATGCGGCGATATAGCCGCCCATCACGCCATAGGCTTTTGCCAGGGTGCCGTTGATGATGTCGATCCGGTGCGCAAGGTTGTCACGCTCTGACACCCCTGCCCCGCGCGGGCCATACATGCCCACCGCATGCACTTCGTCGATATAGGTCAGGGCGCCGAACTCGTCCGCCAGATCACAAAGGGCTTCGATCGGGCCGAAATCGCCATCCATCGAATAGACGCTTTCAAACGCGATCAGCTTCGGGGCGGCCGGGTCGTCGGCTTCCAGAAGCTCGCGCAGATGGGCAACGTCATTATGGCGGAAGATTCGTTTCGCACCGCCATTGCGGCGCACGCCTTCGATCATCGAGGCATGGTTCAACGCATCGGAATAGATGATCAGGCCGGGGAACAGTTTCGGCAGAGTAGACAGGGTCGCATCATTCGCGATGTAGGCCGAGGTGAAGATCAGCGCGTCTTCCTTCCGGTGAAGGTCGGCAATCTCGGCTTCCAGCCGTTTGTGATAGATGGTCGTGCCCGAGATGTTGCGGGTTCCACCCGACCCTGCGCCGGTCGCCTCGATCGCTTCGTGCATGGCGTCACGCACTTTGGGGTGCTGCCCCATGCCCAGATAGTCGTTGCCGCACCAGACGGTCACCGGCATCTCGGAGCCATCGGGCTTTTTCCACGTGGCGTGGGGGAACTGGCCTTGATGACGCTCGATTTCGATGAACGTGCGATAGCGGCCTTCGTCATGCAGACGCTGCAGCGCCACATCAAGCTCGTGATTATAATCCAAGGTTCCCTCCTGGCCGGTCTGATCCTGTTCGTTCGTTCAACATACAGGGTATCACCTCACAAACATATTCGAAAACTCGATATGTTTTTCCCTGAACGTCGCTGCTTGCCGAGTTAACGGTTTGCAGGCGGGTTTTACATTGATCCATCTCAAACGGAACCCTTTTTGGGTTTTCCGCGACACTACGTCCCCCTTTTCTGCGCAGGGTGGACAGTGCCGGTCGGCCTGTTAGGGTCTGCGCCGATAACACCTGATATGGGAGCTTTCCATGACGCTCGGCCCTGTTCTGGACCGCATTGATGCGGACCTTCCCGACGCAATCGACCGCCTGCTTGCGCTGCTGCGGATCCCGTCCATTTCGACCGATCCGGCTTATGCGGTGGAGTGTCAGAAGGCCGCAGATTGGCTGGTGGATGATCTGAAAACGGTTGGTTTTCAAGCCGATAAGCGACAAACGCCGGGTCATCCCATGGTCGTCGCACACGCCGATGGACCCGCGGATACGCCGCATTTGATGTTCTATGGCCATTATGACGTGCAGCCGGTGGACCCCTTGGATTTGTGGGACACGCCGCCCTTTGAACCCGCCCTTGAGGACACGCCAGCGGGCAAGGTGATCCGGGGCCGCGGGTCGTCAGATGACAAGGGTCAGCTGATGACTTTTGTCGAGGCCTGTCGGGCGTGGACTGCGGTCCACGGCAGCCTGCCGGCCCGCATTTCACTGTTTTTTGAAGGCGAAGAAGAATCGGGGTCTCCGTCGCTGATCCCCTTCATGGAAGAAAACAAGGATGAGCTGACCACCGACATTGCGCTGATCTGCGACACCGGTTTGTTCGAATCAAAGACCCCCGCGATCATCACCCAACTGCGCGGTATGACCTGCGAGGATTTCACCATCACCGGCCCCGACCGCGACCTGCATTCGGGCATGTATGGTGGTGTGGCGATGAACCCAATCCGCATCCTGACCCGTGCGCTGGCAGACCTGCATGACGACACGGGGCGCATCACCCTGCCCGGCTTTTATGACGGGGTCGAGGAGTTGTCAGACGAGATTCGCGCCCAATGGCAGGGGCTGGGCTTTGATCATGTAAAATTCCTTGCCGATGTCGGATTGAAACATCCGGCAGGCGAACAGGACCGCATGCCGATTGAAATGCTGTGGTCGCGGCCCACCTGTGATGTGAACGGCATCTGGGGTGGCTATACCGGCGACGGGTTCAAGACCGTGCTGCCCAGCAAGGCGTCCGCCAAGGTCAGTTTCAGACTGGTGGGCAAGCAAGACCCGGACGCGATCCGCAAGACCTTCCGCGCCTATTTGGAAGACCGTCTGCCCGACGGGTTCACCATCGAATACCGCACCGAAAAAGGCGCGCCTGCCGCGCAGGTCTCAACAGATAACCCGATGTTTGAACAAGCCCGAAAGGCGCTGACCGACGAGTGGGGCATCCCGGCGGCTTTTGCTGGCTGTGGCGGCTCGATTCCGATTGCGGGCTATTTCAAGGATATTCTGGGCGTCGATGCGATGCTGATCGGATTTGGCAAGGATGACGACAACATCCACAGCCCGAACGAGAAATACGATCTGGAGAGCTTCCATAAAGGCATCCGCAGCTGGGCACGTATTCTGGCAGAACTGTCCTGAACAATCTGGTCCGGTGCCGTGTGTGCCGGGCCGGTCTTTAACCTTCGCGAGATGTCGGCCCCGACCGATAATAACGCACGATCTTGATCAACAAGATCACCCACGGCCCGCCATGCATCACCAGATCCAGCATATCGAGCGGACGCACCACGCTGCCTGAAAACAACAGCCCCAGCTTTTCCCAGACATGCGGCGGCGTAAACGGGGCCAGGCCGATGGTTGCGCAGAAAATCACAACGGTGAAAAACGGAATGTCGTCAAAGATCGACATCTTGCGTACCTTCTTTGCAAGCCTTATTCCCGCGCGCTCGACACAGGCAGTTTACCGTTTGAACTTCTGGCTGAATATGTGGTGAAGTGGCGCGGTTGACGGGGCTCGAACCCGCGACCCCCGGCGTGACAGGCCGGTACTCTAACCAACTGAGCTACAACCGCGCGTGGCGGCGTGAATACAGCGGCGGTGATGGGCCGTCAATGGGGAAATGGCACGCTTTGGCGGGCTGGTTTGCGCGTATGACAAGAGGCCCGAAAACGAAGAAACCCCGCCAATGGCGGGGTCGCTTTCGGGCAGTGGTGGCGCGGTTGACGGGGCTCGAACCCGCGACCCCCGGCGTGACAGGCCGGTACTCTAACCAACTGAGCTACAACCGCTCACTGCCAAGCCTTGCGGCTTGTTCGGGCGTTCTAGGCCGCAGGCCCAAGGGCGTCAAGCGGCCATTTCCCATTTTCCGGATTATTTTTCGATGGTCCGGTGCCCATGCCGGGGCGACAGGTGAAAGATGATCCCCTGACCGCCGGGAAGGTCCAGCATGTCATCCGCGGTCAGCCCCATCCAGCGTGTGCGCAGCACCCTTGACAGGATGCCATGGGTGAAGATGACTGCCGGGCCTGCCAAATCCCCAAGAAACGCATCCGCCCTCAGCTCGAGATCACGGTAGCGCTCGCCCCCCGGAGACCTGAAATGCCAGTTGATCGGATCCTCTTCAGACATCGCGGCAAGCGCGGGCCAACCGGCTTTGATCCGGGCTTGGGTCAGCCCTTCCCACGCACCGAACGCTACTTCACAAAGTCGCGCATCTTCGGTCACGGGCCAGCCGAACGGTGCCAGCGACAGGGCCGCGGTCTGAAGCGCCCGCCCCTGCGGTGAACTGAAGGCTTTTATATCCTCGCGTTCGCCGACGACGCGTTGCAACATCTCGCCCATGTCACGGGCTTGCTGACACCCCAACTCGGTCAGGGGTGAATCCAGGCGCCCTTGTTGGCGCCGCGCCAGGTTCCATTCGGTCTGTCCGTGACGGATGACGAAGATTTCGGGATAGAGCTTGGTCATGCTGATCCACGGCTATGGCTTAACATGCACCAATATTACCGCAGCCAACATGAAATACCACTGAAGGGGAGTGGTGGGTCGTGAGAGGCTCGAACTCCCGACATCTTCGGTGTAAACGAAGCGCTCTACCAACTGAGCTAACGACCCGTTGCGCAGCTAATAGCCTTGGCAAACCGGGGATTGCAAGAGTGGTTTGCACCAAGGGGTGAAAAAATCTGCGACACTCCGCCGTCCAACCCTCACCCGGCCCGGCCACCTCAAATGGTTGCACTTTGCATTACGTGACGTATGGTGCCTGCATTCCACCAGTGAGGACCAAGAACATGTCGGCCCCTGTCGTTCCCAAAGGCGTTGCCCATGTCGCGATTGACGCACAAGACAGCCCCGAGCCGATTGTTTTTGTTCTGCTGCCCAACCTGTCGATGCTGGCCTTCACCTCTGCCATCGAACCGTTGCGCATAGCAAACCAACTGACGGGGCAGAGCCTCTACACCTGGACGACCATGTCCGAAGATGGCGCGAATGTGCGCTGTTCCAACGGGATCGAAATCGGCATTGACCGCGCGTTGGGGGACACGCCCAGCGACAGCCGGATCTTCATCTGTTCCGGTGTGCAGCCTGAGCTTTCGACAAGCAACAAGGTCGCGGATTGGACCCGCAAGCAATGGCGCATGGGGCGCACTGTCGGGGCGTTGTGCACAGGTACGTATACATTGGCCAAGGCGGGAATATTGGCCGGGCACAAGTTCACCCTGCATTGGGAAAACATCGCGCCGTTTCGCGAACATTTTCCGGATCTGGACCCGGTCGAGCAACTCTATACCATGGACAACCGCGTTCTGACCTGCGGCGGCGGATCGGCCGCCACGGACCTGTTCTTCAAGCTGATCTATGACACCCACGGACCGGTGCTGGCACAGGCCGTCCTGAACATGTGCCTGCACACCGTCCAGCGGTCCGAAACGGATCGCCAGCAAAGCTCGACCTCGGCGTCAATCGGTGTGCGCAACGAAAAATTGGTGCGCATCATCAACCATTTCGAAGAACATCTGGATGATCATATCAACCTGGACATCGTCACCGAGGAGCTTGGCATCTCGCGCCGCCAGATGGAGAGGCTTTTTCGGCATTATTTGGACATTACCCCCAAGAAATACCTGCAAAACCTGCGCCTTCAACGCGCCCGCATCCTGCTGGCGGAAACCAATCTGGCGGTGGTCGATGTGGCGGTGGCTTGCGGATTTGAATCTGCGGCTTATTTCTCGAAACGGTTTCGCGAAGCGTTCGGCATGTCGCCGCACAAGTTTTCCACCGGCCACGTCTAGTAGCGTTGCGATGCCGGGCGGCACAAAGGCTGCACCCAGTCCATGCCAAAGGGATAACTTGGTGGGTGATAAGAGATTTGAACTCCTGACATCTTCGATGTGAACGAAGCGCTCTACCACTGAGCTAATCACCCAACGGGGCAGGTTCTAGCGTCAGTCGTCAGTGGGCGCAAGAGGGTCTTTGACCTTGTCCGACGCCTTGTTGCGACGGATTTTGCAGATCAGGACATCCGCATCGGGCAAGGTTTTCTGCCGGTTGACTTTTATCATGCCAAGCGGTGGAAGGCGCAACTTTTCACCGCGCATCAAGGCGGTACCCAGCTCTTCCAAAACAGCCTCGTATACATCGCGGACCTGATTGGGACGAAGGTCAGTACGGGCAGCCACCCGCGCCAGCATGTCTTTCGTCTTCACCACCGGGTCTGACGGCGTGGTGGGTCTGCCCTCAATCGGCTTGGTGGCCTTCGCCTTTGGTGCGGCCGTTGTCGCCGCCGCTTTACTTGCCGCAGCCGGGCTGCGTGTGGCTTTGGACTTTGATTTCGAGCTTACGGCCATAGGATACCCCTTGGGTTGAGTGGTGGTGCCAGCTTGCGTCGCGTCAAGGAAGATACAGCACCATAAGCCACCTTCAATGTGCAACGTGCGGACACTTGGCCCGCACGTTCTTTGTTATCTGCCAATCAGTGCGCGACCGGGGGGGCGCTTGCGGGGTTCTTCGCCAGAGCAGCCGCTGCCGCCTCTTCTGCCGCTTCATCCCATTCGACCGCGACCGGCTTGCGCACCAAGGCGTGCTTCAAAACCTCTGACACGTGGCTCACAGGGATGATTTCCAACCCTTGCTTCACGTTGTCCGGTATTTCGCGCAGGTCTTTTTCATTCTCCTGCGGGATCAGCACGGTTTTGATGCCACCACGCAACGCCGCCAGCAGCTTTTCCTTCAAACCGCCAATAGCCAGCGCGTTGCCGCGCAGCGTAACCTCGCCGGTCATGGCAAGGTCTTTCTTCACCGGAATACCCGTCAGCACCGACACGATGGACGTGACCATCGCCAGACCAGCAGAAGGTCCATCTTTCGGTGTCGCACCTTCCGGCACGTGGACGTGAATGTCCCACTTTTCAAATTGGGGCGGCTTCACACCGATTTCGGGCGCAATCGAGCGGACATACGAGCTGGCCGCATCAATCGATTCCTTCATGACATCGCCCAGTTTCCCGGTGGTCTTCATCCGGCCCTTGCCCGGCAGGCGCAGTGCTTCGATGGACAGAAGATCGCCACCGACACTTGTCCAGGCCAGACCGGTGACAACACCAATCTGATCTTCTTGCTCCGCCAGACCAAAGCGATGTTTCCGCACCCCCAGATATTCGTCCAGAAGGTCGGGAGTCACCTCGATGGCTTCAACCTCTTTCTTGACCAGCTTGGTCACGGCCTTGCGCGCCAGCTTGGCCAGTTCGCGTTTCAGGTTCCGCACGCCGGCCTCGCGGGTATAATAGCGGATAATGTCGGTCAGCGTTTGCTCAGGCACCAAGAATTCACCCTTTTTCAACCCGTGATCCTTGATCACTTCCGGCAGAAGGTGACGCGTGGCAATCTCGCGCTTCTCGTCTTCGGTGTAACCGGCCAGCGGAATGATCTCCATCCGGTCCAGAAGCGGACCCGGCATGTTGTAGGAGTTCGCGGTGGTCAGAAACATCACGTTCGACAGGTCGTATTCGACCTCAAGATAGTGATCCACGAAGGTCGAGTTCTGCTCCGGGTCAAGCACTTCCAGCATCGCCGATGCAGGGTCGCCACGGAAATCCTGCCCCATTTTGTCGATTTCATCGAGCAATATGAGCGGGTTCGTGGTTTTCGCCTTTTTCAGCGCCTGAATGATCTTACCGGGCATCGAGCCGATATAGGTCCGGCGGTGGCCGCGAATCTCGCTTTCGTCACGCACGCCACCCAGCGAGATGCGGATGAACTCGCGTCCCGTGGCCTTGGCAACCGACTTCCCAAGCGAGGTTTTACCCACACCCGGGGGGCCAACCAAGCACATGATCGGGCCTTTCAGCTTTTTCGAGCGTTGCTGAACGGCCAGATATTCCACGATGCGTTCCTTGACCTTCTCAAGTCCATAGTGATCGGCGTCGAGCACTTTCTGAGCGTTGTTCAGGTCTTTTTTCACGCGGCTCTTGGTGCCCCACGGCAGGCCCAGCATCCAATCCAGATAGTTGCGCACAACAGTGGCTTCCGCCGACATGGGCGACATGCTCTTGAGCTTTTTCAGCTCGGCATCCGCCTTTTCGCGTGCCTCTTTCGACAGCTTGGTGGCTTCGATCTTCTCTTCCAGCTCGGTCAGCTCGTTCTGGCCTTCTTCGCCGTCGCCAAGCTCCTTCTGAATGGCCTTCATTTGCTCATTCAGGTAATACTCGCGCTGGGTGCGCTCCATCTGGCTTTTGACGCGGGTCTTGATCTTCTTCTCGACCCGCAGAACGGACATTTCGCCCTGCATCAGGCCATAGACCTTCTCAAGCCGTTCGCTGACGGTGAAGGTTTCAAGAAGCTCTTGCTTCTGATCGACCTCGACACCCAGATGACCGGCCACAAGATCGGCCAGCTTGTCCGGCGCGCGGGTTTCCGACACGGCGGCAAGGGCTTCCTCGGGAATGTTTTTCTTGATCTTGGCGTAGCGTTCGAACTCTTCACCGACTGAACGCAACAGCGCCTCAATCTCGTTCGGGTCGCCGGGGCGTTCTTCGATCACTTCGGCAAAGGCTTCGAAATACTCGGCATTGTCCACATAGTCGGTGATCCGAACACGCGACTGTCCTTCGACCAGCACCTTCACGGTGCCGTCGGGCAGCTTCAAGAGTTGCAGCACATTGGCCAGAACACCGACGTCATAGATGCCTTCCACGTCCGGCTCATCGATCGAGGGGTCGATCTGACTGGACAGAAGGATTTGTTTGTCATCTGCCATCACTTCTTCCAGAGCGCGGACGGATTTTTCGCGTCCGACAAACAGCGGCACGATCATGTGGGGGAAGACCACGATGTCGCGCAGCGGCAGGACCGGGAAGGATTGGCTCAGTTGCTCACTCATAATATTTCCTTGTTTTTGGCAAAGCGCCCTACCCCTGTGTTTCGGCAGTTCGGGCGCCTCCTGTTCGGATATTCAGATGGGGGTCGCACCGCCCAACGTCAACCCGCTTTGCCCCTACACTCTGCCCCTGCCGCGTGCCGACAACAAGGGCAAACCAGGGCATATTTTGCATCAACAGGTTTCCGTTCCCTTAAAGCGGGTCGATATCGCCCTGTGCGCGGCCTGCATGGAACGCGGTCTCCCATTCGGCAAAGGCCTGCTTGGCAATCGCATCGCGCATTCCCTGCATGATGTCCTGAAAATAATGCAGATTGTGCCATGTCAACAGCATCCCCGAAATCATCTCCTGCGCGCGGAAAACATGGTGCAGATAGGCGCGGGAATAATTGCGGCAAGCGGGACAGCCACAGCTTTCATCCAAGGGACGCGGGTCATCCTGATGACGGGCGTTCTTGATATTCAAAACTCCGTGACGGGTGAACACCTGCCCGGTGCGTCCCGATCGCGACGGCAAAACACAGTCCATCATGTCGATACCGCGTTTGACCGCGCCCACGATGTCATCGGGCTTGCCGACACCCATCAGATAGCGCGGCTTGTCGTCGGGCAGAAAACCGGGCGCGAAGTCGAGGCAATCGAACATGGACGCCTGCCCTTCACCAACGGCCAGACCGCCGACCGCATAACCGTCAAAGCCGATCTTCTTCAATGCCTCGGCGCTTTCTTCGCGGAAGTCCCGTTCCAACCCACCCTGCATGATGCCGAACAGGGCATGGCCGGGACGATCGCCGAACGCCTCTTTCGACCGGGCCGCCCAGCGCATCGACAGGCGCATGCTTTCGGCAATCCGGCCGCGGTCAGCAGGAAGCGCGGGACATTCATCGAAACACATGACAATGTCCGATCCCAGAAGCCGCTGGATGTCCATCGAGCGTTCTGGCGTCAACTCGTGTTTCGAGCCATCAATATGGGATTTGAACGTCACGCCCTTTTCAGTCAGCTTGCGCAATCCGGCAAGGCTCATCACCTGAAACCCACCGCTGTCGGTCAGGATTGGCTTATCCCAGTTCATGAACTTGTGCAGCCCGCCCAACCGATCAATTCTTTCGGCGGTCGGGCGCAGCATCAGGTGATAGGTGTTGCCAAGCAGAATGTCGGCGCCTGTCGCCGCCACGCTTTCGGGCATCATGGCCTTGACGGTGGCGGCGGTGCCAACGGGCATGAAGGCTGGGGTGCGAATATCGCCACGCGGGGTGGAAATCACACCCGTGCGGGCCTTGCCGTCCGTGGCATTCAGGGAAAAGGTGATGCGGTTCTGGCTCTGATCTTGCATGCGGCTCATGTGGCGCAAGACGTCCTCAATGCCAAGGGTTTTCTGTCACCCAGACCGTGTTTTGGCGCGCCTGCCGATCAGCTGTCGTCGTCGTGGCTGATCTTGACGGCCCCAAGATTGGCGGCGTTCACCCGCTCAGACAGTCGTTCGAGCTTGCGACTGGTCAGCATCAGCTCTGTCAGCGTCGTGTTATCCACACGGTTTGCCAGCGCATAAGCAATGTCCTGCACCATCCGTGCCGCCTGATCCAGCTGCTCGGTACATGTCACCGTTTTCGTCTCACCGTTTTTCGTCGAAATCACCGCCTAGGCTCCTCGTGTCGCACCTGTTTACGCAAAAGAGCGCTTTCCGTCATAGATTCAAGTCGAACACGTCCATTTTATGGCGAATTATAGGCGTTTGCGCATCATGCGGTTGTGATTTTCGACACAATGCAGAGAATTTCCAGGGTTTTGGCTCAAATCTCGAAACATGCAACATATTCAACACTCTAAATGCACCCTCTCCAGCATCAATGGACAGTTCACCAACCCACAATCCCTGCACCATACCACAGTCTCCGTCTTGTTCCGACCTGGCTCTGGACCTTGCCGGCATCAATCCTTATATGATCAGTCAGGATTAGAATGATGGCGCAATTACTATGAACACAACCGACAAGATAGAAGGCGAGCCGCTGATCAAGCCATCAACGGTTGATCATCCGCTGTATGACAGCGTGGTCGAAGCCTGCCGTACGGTCTATGACCCTGAAATTCCAGTCAATATATTTGACCTTGGTCTGGTGTATACAATCGAGATCAACGACCGGAACGAGGTTGATCTGATCATGACCCTGACGGCTCCGGGTTGCCCGGTGGCGGGCGAAATGCCCGGCTGGCTGGTCGAAGCGATCGAGCCGGTCGCGGGCGTGAAACAGGTGAATGTCGACATGACATGGGATCCGCCCTGGGGGATGGAGATGATGTCGGATGAAGCGCGTCTTGAACTGGGTTTCATGTAACCCCAGAGGCACCCTGCTCTTGAGCGACGCTACGTGAGCGCCTAGCTTAAGGCTGAAGGAGAAGCAGATGTTTGGTATTCCCGGCAAATCGCCGATCACCATGACACAGGCCGCAGAAGCCCAGATCGCCAAGCTGATGGCGTCTGGCGGGCATAAGGGTTTGCGCATCGGGGTCAAGAAAGGCGGCTGTGCGGGCATGGAATACACCATGGATTACGTTGATGAAGTTGACCCCCATGAAGAAGTGGTCGAACAGGGCGATGCCCGCGTGATCATCGCCCCCATGGCGCAGATGTTCCTGTTCGGGACCGAGATCGACTATGAAATCTCGCTGCTGGAGTCCGGTTTCAAATTCCGCAATCCCAATGTCAGCGAGGCCTGCGGTTGCGGAGAATCGATCAAGTTCGATGAGGCTCTGACCGAGGGGTCGTCGCAAAGCTGATGGCCGTCACCGACGCCGATATCGCCTTTGTGAAAGAACTGTTCGACGGGCTTGGCCCCGTAACCCATCGCAAGATGATGGGCGGGGCCACTTTCTATTCCGACGGGCAGGTCTTCGCGATCCTCTCCAGCAGCGGCGAAGTCTATCTGAAAGCCAAAGGCCCGTTTGCCGAAGCATTGGAGGCAGAAGGCAGCCATATCTTTGGCATGGACGGCAAAACGATGGGCTACTGGACCCTGCCCGACGCCGCGCTGGACGACCCCGATCGTGCCTGCGACTGGGCGCGGCGGGCGCTGTCGGCCCTGTCCTGATCTATCCTCAAGCCGGTCGCACGAGCTTCAACCTGGCGGCGCTTCTTTCAGGTGCAGATAGGTTTCATCGAACCGTTTCTTAAGGTGATCGCCGGCTAGGATCGGCTTGTCCGCCCCCACCGGCGCGACATTCGTGTCATGGTTGGGGTTGAAAAACATCGGGACCGAGATCCGCTCTTCTTTTGACCCGATCACCCGATGCATCGTCGCCTTGACCCAACCGCCGGTCCACATTTCCAGCATCTCGCCGAAATTGATCACGAACTCGCCGACCGGTGCATCGACAGGCAGCCACTGCCCGTCCGCCCCCAGAACTTCAAGCCCGGCCACGCCATCGGATGCCAGAAGCGTCAGGCAGCCGTAATCGGTGTGCGGGGCAATGCCGAAATCCCTGTCGCTTGCCCAATCCGGACGCGGCGGATAGTAATTGCCCCGCAACAGCGCCATTGGGCGGGAAAAGGCATTGTCAAAGAAGTGCTCGTCTTCACCAATCGCCACCGAAATCGCGCGCAACAGGTCCAGAGAAATGGTCAAGGCCTGCGCATAATAGCTTTGGATGGTTTCGCGAAATCCAGGCAGGTCGGGCCATTGGTTATCACCATAGACCAACAGGCCCTGAGCCCGCAGTGGATCGCCCTTGTCGAGTTCAAATCCGCAATCAAAGACCTGTTTGAAATCGGGATTGGCTGCCGGATCGACCTGTTCAGACCCCGCCGCACCCCATCCGCGATTCGAACCGGTCCGCGCCATATCAACCACCCGTTTCCGAGCGTCCGGTAGCCGGAAAAATTCGCGGTAACTTTCCAGCACGCCGTTCATCTGGGGACGTGAAATCGGTGTATTGTGAATGATCAGAACGCCGACGTCTTCCACACCAAGTTTCAGCGCAGCCATCGTTTCGGGATCACGGGCCGCAATCTTTGCGGCGTCCAGTCTTGGGATCATCGCGCCTGTCCTTCTGCAAGAGCCGCTTTGACGGATTTGTAGCAAGCCATGTTTTCGGTGCAAGCCCCCCGGCAGGGCTTGACGCCTTGGGTTTTGCGTCGGACAACACATCAACCAACGAGGAGATAAGCGATGACCCGGCGCAGATTGGCAGCAGGCAATTGGAAGATGAACGGAACCGGTGCGAATCTTTCCGAGCTGGATGCGCTGGCCAAGGCGCACCCGACGCCGGGTTGTGACATCCTGATCTGCCCGCCTGCAACATTGATTTCGCGAGCTTCTGCCGCAACTCCCGCCCAAATCTCAATCGGCGGTCAGGATTGCCATCAAAACGAAACCGGTGCTCATACCGGCGACATCTCGGCACAGATGCTGGTCGATGCCGGGGCCAGCTATGTCATTCTGGGCCATTCCGAACGGCGCGAAGATTACGAGGAAAGTGACACAGATGTCCGCAACAAGGTCATGGCCGCCCTGTCAGCTGGATTGAAAACCATTGTCTGCGTGGGTGAAAGCCTGTCCGAGCGCGAGGCCAACAATACGCTCGACATTATCGGCGGTCAGATGGCCGGGTCGATCCCGGATGTGGTGACAGGCGACAGCCTTGTCGTCGCTTATGAACCGATCTGGGCCATCGGCACCGGTAAAGTGCCGACGCTGGATCAAATCGGTGAAGTGCATGATTTCATCCGGTCACGTCTGGAACGCCGGTTTGGGGCGGGTGTCGGACGCTCGACCCGCATTCTCTATGGTGGTTCGGTCAAACCCACGAATGCTGCCGACATCTTTGCCGTCTCGAATGTGGATGGAGCCTTGGTGGGCGGGGCCAGCCTGTCGGTCGCCGATTTCTCGCCGATCATCGCGGCGCTGGAAAACGCCTGATCCCCGTTGGGCCACCGATGACTTGACGCCGCTCCACGGTTCGTTAACGGGTTAACAAAATATTGCGGAGCAGATGATGGATTATTCAGACCTCGCTGATTGGCAGAAACGTGCGGCGGACTGGGCGAGCGGTTATCATACCGGACTGCGTGACCGCCCGGTGCGCCCCGACCTCGCACCTGGCGAGTTTCTGGACAAGATCGAAGCTCCTGTCCCTGAAACGCCAGAACCGATTGAAACGATTTTCGACGATTTCACTCGGCTCGTGCCTGACGCGATGACACACTGGCAGCACCCGCGTTTCTTTGCCTATTTTCCGGCCAATGCCGCCCCGGCCTCGATGCTGGCCGAGCAATTGGCCAACGCCATGTCCGCACAAGCCATGCTATGGCAGACCGCCCCCGCCGCCAACGAGATGGAAGAACTGGTGATCCGCTGGCTGCGCGACGCGTTGGGCCTGCCGACTGCGTTCACCGGCACGATCCATGACAGCGCGACCACCGCAACTTTCGCGGCCGTGACCACGATGCGCGAACTTGCCTTGGGACACGAAGGCATCACCAGAGGGCTGTCCGGCGCACCCACCCTGCGCATCTATGCCAGCGCCCAAACTCATTCCAGCGTGGACAAGGCGGTGCGCCTGTCCGGCATCGGGCAGGACAACCTTGTGAAAGTGCGCACCATCCCCAACCATCCAACGTGGTCGATGGATCCGGAAGCGCTGGACCAGTTGATCCGCGACGACATTGCGGCAGGGTTGAAACCGGCAGGCGTCGTGCTGTGCGTTGGGGGCACCTCCATCGGGGCTTGTGACGACATCGCAGCCTGTATCGAAGTTGCGCACGCCCATGGTTTGACTGTCCATGTGGATGCCGCATGGGCAGGTTCTGCCATGATTTGCGAAGAATTCCGCACCCTTTGGGCCGGGATCGAGGCCGCCGACAGCATTATCTTCAACCCGCACAAATGGCTGGGTGCACAGTTCGACTGTGCCGTCCAGTTCCTGCGCGACCCTGCCCCGCAGATCGGAGCGATGGGCTTGCGCCCCGAATACCTCAAGACCCAGGGCGCAGATGAGGTCGTCAATTACAACGAATGGACCCTGCCCCTTGGCCGACGTTTTCGGGCGCTGAAGCTGTGGTTCCTGCTGCGCTCGGAAGGCCTGACCGGATTGCGCGCGCGCATCCGCAATCATGTCGCCTGGGCGGCAGAGGCCGCCGAGGTGATCGCCGCCCTGCCCGGCTTTGAGATCACCACACCCCCGATTCTGTCTTTGTTTTCATTCCGCTTCAAAGGTGATGCGAAGACCGCAGAGCTGCTGGAACGGGTAAACCGCGACGGGCGCCTCTATCTGACCCAGACCAACCATGCGGGGCAATTCGTGATCCGTGTGGCTGTCGGGCAGTTCGCGTGCACGCGCGAAGATGTGATGATGATCCCCCAAGTGCTGGGCGATCTGGCGCAAGACCTGTAAGAGCAAGAAATCTTTACATTTCCGTGTCAACGTATACACTGGATGCGGGTCGTGCCCTATGCGGCGGACATTAAACTTACCGCATAACGGCATGCCGGCACCCGCTTTGGTTCTTATCTATTTGATAGGCGAAAGGGGAATCCAATGGAGTTCGGGAAGGACTTTACATATCACGAGTACGTCGCCGATGGCGTCGTACACGGTTTGGGGGTGATCGCCGCTATTATCGGTTCTGTCGCCCTGATCTACTGGGCAATGGGTGACGCACCGTTGGGCCGATTGCCGCCGATGTTGGTCTATGGGGCCGGATTGATCGCAAGTTTCACATTGTCTGCGGCGTATAACATGACGCTGCACCGGTCCGCACGCCAAGTATTGCGCAAGTTCGATCACGCCGCGATCTATCTGATGATTGCGGGCACCTATACACCGATTGCGCTGATCGGAGTTGGTGGCACCAATGGGTATGCTCTGGTTGCGGCAGCATGGACATTGGCCATCGTCGGTATTGCCATAAAGCTGTTTTTCTTTGGTCGGTTTGAACGGTTTGGCTTGATGTTGACCTTGATGCAGGGATGGATGGCGGTATTGATGATCGGGCCGCTGATCGCCTCGTTCAGCCCTGTTGTTCTGGTGCTGCTGGTCGGAGGTGGATTGCTGTTCACGTTGGGGATTTTCTTCCATCTGGGTGAACACCTGCCCTTCAATCGCGCGATCTGGCATGTCCATGTGCTGTTGGGCGCTGCGGCTCACTATGCCGCCGTTGTGATGGTTGTGGGCACATAAAGCTGAATTTAACCGCCCGGCATGACGCGAACAGAACAGACCTGTCGTTTCCTGACCCGCTACGCTTGGGGTAAGGAGGACGGAAATGGATCGGCTGGACTGGCTCATTTCAATTGTTGTGCGGACCATTGGGGCCGAACGCGGACGTGCGGCGCGCGGGCGGCCTTGACGGCCCTTTACCGTCACCCAAACGCCACAACAACTCAGGTTTATGCAATGACAAAGACTTTTGCCCGCCGCTCCGGTGGACGCGCTGCCCGCCAAGCCCTGCGTGCAGCCCCCCTTGCCCAAGATGTTCGCCCCGTCCGCCCGGGAATGGAGGGCGGCACCTTCAAGCCCCTCACCCCGGACGGCATCAATCGCATTCACCTTGCGGCGCTGGACGCTTTGGAACAGATCGGTCTGGCAGACGCGCCGCCATCCGGTATCGACATCATGACACGGGCGGGCGCGATCCTTGGCGACGATGGGCGCCTGCGTTTTCCGCGCGCATTGGTCGAAGATATGCTGGACAAGGCAGCCAAGGGCATCACCCTGTGCGGGCGTGACCCAAAGCATGACCTGACCCTCAGCGGCAAGCGTGTGCATTACGGCACCGCAGGCGCGGCGGTTCACATGGTCGACCCGCATGGGCGGGAATACCGCGAAAGCACGGTTCAGGACCTGCATGATGCCGCGCGCATCGTCGATCAACTGGACAACATCCATTTCCTTCAACGCCCGATGGTCTGTCGTGACATTCCCGACAACCGGGAGATGGACCTGAACTCGATCTACGCCTGCACATCAGGAACAAAAAAGCATGTCGGCGTCTCGTTTTCAGAGCCTGACTTCGTCGAAGACGGTATCGAGCTGTTGCACTTGATCGCGGGCGGCGAAGACGCATGGCGTGCGCGCCCCTTCGTGTCAAACTCCAACTGTTTTGTCGTGCCGCCGATGAAATTCGCCACAGAAAGCTGTCAGGTGATGGAGAAGGCGATCGCGGCAGGCATGCCCGTATTGCTGCTGTCGGCTGGCATGGCCACAGCCACAGCGCCCCCAACGCTGGCAGGTGCCATCGTTCAGGCGGTAGCGGAATGTCTGGCAGGCGTCGTCTATGTCAATGCAATCGCACCGGGGCACCCGGCGATCTTCGGCACATGGCCCTTCCTTGTTGATCTGCGGTCAGGTGCCATGTCGGGCGGATCGGGTGAACAGGCGTTGATGACAGCGGGCTGTGCCCAGATGCACCAGTTTTATGGCCTGCCCGGTGGGGCGGCGGCCGGGTTCTCGGATTCGAAACTGCCGGATATGCAGGCGGGGTGGGAACAGATGTGTTCCAATGTGCTGGCCGGTCTGTCGGGTCTGAACATGGTCTATGAGGCTGCGGGCATGCACGCATCGCTTCTGGGCTTCTGCCATGAAAGCCTGATCTTAGGCGACGACATCATCGGGCAAGCCCTGCGCTGCGTGCGCGGGATCGAGATCACTGAGGATTCGGTCAGCATCGAGATGATGAAGTCAGTCTGTCTTGAGGGGCCGGGTCACTACCTTGGGGAAGATCAGACGCTCAGCCGGATGCAGACCGATTTCGTCTATCCGACCCTTGGTGATCGGACGTCCCCGAAAGAATGGGCCGAGGTTGGCAAACCCGATCTGATCGCCGCGGCCACTGCGCGGAAAGAGGATATTCTGGCGCAGCGGGGCAGTGCGCGCTTTGACCCGCAAGTTGACGCGGCGATCCGGGCGCGGTTCAACATTCACCTTCCCGTGTAAAAGATAAGATGCGGGGCCTGCGGCCCCGCCTCACCCGCGCGCGGCCTCTGCCTTTTCTTCGAGCGCCAGCCATTCCTCTTCGGCGGCGGCCAAGGCATGTTGCCGCTGGGCCAAACCTTCAGATGCTTTCTTGAACTTCACCGGTTCTTTGGTGAACAGGTCCGGGTCCATCAGGAACTCTTCCAGCTTGGCAATCTCGGCCGACAGGCGATCCATCTCGGCAGGAAGGGCGTCAAGACGGTGACGTTCGGTAAAGGACAGCCCGTCGGGTTCAGACTTCATGTCCTGCTTTATGTTATCCACTTTAGGCTTTGATTTATCTTTCTTTTTTTCGGGCAACGCACCATGACCCCCACGCTGCGCCTGATAGTCAGACCAGCCGCCGGGATAGATTGTGGCGCGTCCGTCACCTTCCATCGCGATGGTGCGTTCGGCCACACGGTCAAGGAAATCGCGATCGTGGCTGACCACCAGAACGGTCCCGTCATAGGCGGTGATCAGCTCTTGCAGCAGGTCCAGCGTTTCCACGTCCAGATCGTTGGTGGGTTCGTCCATCACCAAAAGGTTTGATTGTCGCGCCATGATCTTTGCCAGAATCAACCGCGCCTTTTCACCGCCCGACAAAGACCGCACGGGCGCGCGCGCCTGCGCGTCAGAGAACAGGAATTCTTTCAGATAGCCGACGACGTGTTTCGGATTGCCGCGCACCATCACCTGATCGGCCTTGCCCGACACCCGCATTTCAGGGTCGCCCGTCAGGTTTTCCCACAGGCTGTCATCTTCAACCAACCCGGTGCGGTTCTGGTCAAACACGGCAATTTCCAGCCCGGTGCCGTGTTGCACGCTGCCGGTGTCAGGCGTTTCATGCCCGATCAGCATCTTCAGAAGCGTGGTTTTGCCGGCCCCGTTCGGGCCGACAAAGGCAATGGTTTCACCGCGCATCACACGCAGGTCAAAATCGCTCAGGATCACCCGACCGTCATAGGATTTCGAGATGCCACGCGCCTCGATCACCTTGCGACCCGACTTCGGCCCGGCCTCCAGCGCCATTTCGGCCGCCCCCTGCCGGTTGATCTGAGCCGCGCGCTCAGCCTTCAACTCGCCCAGCGCCCGCAGTCGACCCTGATTGCGTTTGCGCCGCGCGCTAATACCTTCGACGGCCCAGCGCGCCTCGGCCTTGATCTTGCGGTTCAGCTTGTGGCGGCTTTGGTCTTCTTCGTCCCAAACCCTGTCGCGCCACGCCTCGAAGCCCTCGAACCCCTTTTCCTGCCGCCGCACCTGTCCGCGATCGACCCAGAGCGTGGCACGGGTCAACGCCCGCAGAAAGGCCCGGTCGTGGCTGATCAGGACAAACCCGGCGCGGGTTTGTGACAACTCGGCCTCCAGCCACTCAATCGCGTGAATGTCCAGATGGTTGGTGGGTTCGTCCAGCAGCATCAGGTCTGGCGCTTCAGCCAGCAGCTTGGCCAGCGCCGCGCGTCGCCTCTCGCCCCCCGAAGCGGTGCCGACCGGCGCATCCAGACGCATTTTCAGACCTTCGGCCACCCGTTCGACCAAGTAATCCTGCCCCGGCTCCAACCCCGAGGTCGCGAAATCGCCCAGCGTGGCAAACTGCGACAAGTCAGGGTGTTGCTCCATATATCCAACCGAAACTCCGGGCGACAGAATGCGCGTTCCATGATCAGGTTCTACCAGACCCGCCATGACCTTCATCAGTGTCGATTTGCCCGATCCGTTGCGCCCCACCAGCGCCACGCGATCGCCCGGTTGGATCACCAGATCAAGCGCATCGAACACAGGATCGCCGCCAAAAGTCAGCGAGATATCGGACATCTGAAGAAGGGGTATACGAGCCATATCGCCGAGTTAGGCAATCCGCCCTGTAACGTCAACCGAAGGCTTGACCCGATACCGCACGCAACAGACGCAAACGCGCGGGCGGCACGGCAGACACCTCAAGCCCCATGAACACATGCAGCGTGTTCAGATCGTGATCCACCACCGCATGATCTGACACCCATCCCCCCATCACAAGATAACTGCGCAGCAGCGGAGGCATCGACCGCAAAGCCAGTTTTGCATTTGGCTTTCGGCGCAGCCGTTGTGTAAAGCGGAAGACCTTGGGGGCCTTCACCCGGGGCAGCCATCGGTTCGGGGCAAGATGGCGATCACGCAGCATGGCAAACGTATCAAGATAGCGGGCCGCGTCGGTGCCTTGAAATGATGCGCAGCCAAATAGCATCCCAATGCCTTCGGCTTCTACATGTCTCGTCATCATGCTCCACGCGATGCGCAGAATATCGGCCCTGTCCGGTGCCTCGGGCGCAATGCAAAAGCGCCCTATCTCGATCATCGGCGCGTCATAGGCTTGCAGGGCAGATAGCTCGTAGAACTGGGCGGCATAGCTGCCCCCGATCCCCGCGCCATTGGCAAGCGGCATAAGGCGGCAGCACCCGAGCAGTGTTCGTGTCACGCGATCTTCGATCAGCAGGTGTCGACAGCGTGAATCAAACGCATCTGCGTCCAAACCATCACCACCGCGAAAGCAACGATAACGCAGGGATTGCGCGGCGCGAAGGTCAGCGTCGGTGCTTGCGAACCGGGCGGCATAGCGACCTGTGGTCAATATCGGCATATCGGACCTCCGCCCTGAAGCCGGGCTAACTGCTGCAATATATGCGCCCCGGAAGGGATACGGGCAAGATGCGACAGAAATACGAGGCCGCATCAGAGAACGAAAAAAGCGCGGCGACCTTTCGGCCCCGCGCTGCTTCATTTCATGTCGTCGCGGGCTAGTTTCCGCGGATTTGTTCGGCCACGTCGATCCGGCCGATTGATCCGAACAACTGACGCAGGAACCCCACACCTTTGATGTTGCTGTCTGTCACACGGCGTTCCAACACAACGATACGCCCATCCTCAAGCCCGAAGCGTTCGATGTTTTCGACCACACCGTTTTCGGTGAATGTGATGGCCAGCACTTCGCGGTCGATCTCTTGCGGTGCGTTGTAAAGATAATACTTGAAACGCGAACGAACATAGTAATATCCGCTGCCCGCCAACAAGCCCGACGTGCCGGGTTTGCCAATTGACGCCGATACGGTTTCGCGCGTGTCTTTGCCGACCTCGATCAGGTCAACGTCTTCTTTCGGCGGCAAATATCCGTGATTGCGGTATGTTGCCGAACAGCCTGCAACAAGTGCCAGAAGCAACAATGCCCCGACCATCTTGCCCATATTCCTGCCCATTTGGCGCAGATAAGACATACCGCCCCCCTTGCGTTCGCCACTCTGTCTTGGGTATCGGCTTAGCGTAGGATCGCGCGTGGTTCAAGAAACGATCACGGGCATTCTTCGCTTGGCATATGTATATGCTCGACCAAACGCGACACCGAACAATCAGCGGAGACGCAATATGACCGACACGACCCCATCAGGCGATGCCCTGCCGTTCACCCATCCCATTCGCGTGGCCGATCTTCCGACCGGACGCCCAACCCAGTTTGAACTTGTGCCAGATCAGGCCGCATGTGACGCGATCGCTGACGATCTTGGGATCACCGGCGTGCGCAAGCTGCGATTTACAGGCCAGTTAAAACCGCTGGGCAAGCACGATTGGCAAATGGCAGCCGATCTTGGTGCGACCGTGGTTCAGGACTGCGTTGTGACACTGAACCCGGTGACGACCAGAATTGATGACACGGTCGAACGCCGGTGGCTTAGCCATTTTAACGAGCCTGCCGGTGGTGAAGAGGTCGAGATGCCGGAAGATGACAGTGTCGACGCGCTGCGTGACGTGATCGATCTGGGTCAGGTGATGATCGAGGCACTCGCCCTTGCCCTGCCGCTCTACCCCCGTGTGGAAGGTGCCGAGATTCAGGCAAGCGTTTTTGCCGAACCGGGCACCAAGCCCATGACGGATGATGATGCAAAGCCCTTTGCGGGGCTTTCTGAACTGCGCGACAGGCTTTCGGGGAAGGACAAATAGGCTTGAGGGTCGGGCAATGGTCTTGCCTCAGCCGATAATTTTCATCTGAAATGCGATATTCGTCCACACACGGCGCAATTCATCCTTGCAAGAATCAAGAAAGACAGTATTTTCCCGCCTTCTTCCAAAAGATGGGTTGGACAGCGCACCGCAAACCGCGTATGAGGCGCCGAGACTCAGGAATGACTTGAGAACATCGGGCGATTGCGCCCCAGAATGACACCGGGCAACAATGCCCCCGAAACCGAAGGTTGAGACCATGGCTGTCCAACAGAACAAAGTATCGAAGTCGCGCCGCAACAACCGCCGTGCGCATGACGCGCTGGTTGCCGCGAACCCGAACGAATGTTCGAATTGCGGCGAGCTGAAGCGCCCCCACCACGTGTGTCCCTCGTGCGGGCATTATGACGATCGCGAAGTGGTCGCCATTGCTGACGAAGTCGAATTCGACGACGAAGACGCGGCGTAAGCCTCTTGCCCGACGCGGGCGGGCGTGTCAGAAAATCCCCGAGCATGGGATGAAGAATGACAATGGACGCCCCCAAACGCACTATCGTATCGGTCGACGCCATGGGCGGAGATCTCGGACCGGCAGCCGTGGTTGCCGGTCTTGCGCTGTCTGCGGACAAAAACCCCGAAATCGGGTTCATCCTGCACGGCAACAAATCCGAGCTTGAACAACTGGTCGCCCGCACCGAGGGATTGTCCGACGTGTGCGAGATTCGTCATGCCGACGAGGTCGTCACGATGGACGACAAGCCCAGCCAGGTGATGCGCAACGGTCAGAAAACCTCGATGTGGTCAGCGATTGACGCGGTGCGTGATGGTGACGCCGAGGTGGTGGTCAGTTGCGGCAACACCGGCGCGCTGATGCTTCTGTCGATGGTGCGGCTGCGCAAGCTGCCCGGTGTGAACCGCCCCGCCATCGCCTGCCTGTGGCCGTCGCACAATCCGTCCGGCTTCAACGTGATGCTGGATGTGGGCGCGGATGTGCGCGCAGACGAAGACGATCTGCTGCAATACGCGATGATGGGTGCCTCCTATGCGCGCAACGGGCTGGGCATCGCGCGTCCCCGTGTTGGCCTTCTGAATGTCGGGACTGAAGAACATAAAGGCCGCAGCGAACTGAAGGCCGCACATGAGCTGATCACCAATGCCGCTGACGGCGCACAGATCGACTTTGTCGGTTTCATCGAAGGTGTGGACCTGCCCTCGGACCGCGTTGACGTGATTGTCACCGACGGGTTTACGGGCAATGTTGCGCTGAAAACGGGTGAAGGCACCGCCAAGTTGATTTCCGGCCTGCTGCGCGAGGCATTCGGTGCCACGTTCCTGTCCAAGCTTGCCGCTGTTCTTGCGATGGGACCGCTGAAACGGATGGGCCAACGCGTCGACCCCAGCCGCAATAATGGCGGCGTGTTCCTGGGCCTGAACGGAACCGTTGTCAAAAGCCACGGATCGGCGGATGCCACCGGAATCTCCGCCGCCGTCCGGCTGGCGTTTCAACTGGCCAAGGGTGGCTTCAATCAGAAGCTCGCAGCGCGGGTTGCATCCGGCGACGCATCGCGCCAAGATGTCGCAACCGAATGCCGGCAGGGTGAGCAGCAAGAATGACAAGACGCGCCGTGGTCAAGGGCGTCGGGCACTATCTGCCCGAACGCGTTGTCCCGAACTCTTATTTCGAAGACATTGTGGACACCTCGGACGAGTGGATTCGCACCCGCTCGGGCATTGAACGACGCCATTTTGCCGCCGAAGGGGAAACCACGTCGCAGATGGCTGCTCATGCGGCCCGAGAAGCTCTGAAAAACGCCAGTCTGGACGTGGATGATATCGACGCCATCATCGTGGCCACATCGACACCCGACCTGACCTTTCCGTCCGTTGCCACCATGGTTCAGAGCGAACTGGGCATGACGCGCGGCTTCGGCTTTGACGTGCAGGCCGTCTGTGCTGGGTTCGTCTTTGCGCTGACAAATGCCAACGCTTTGATCATGTCAGGACAGGTCGACCGGGTGCTGGTGATCGGTTCGGAAACCTTCTCGCGCATCCTGGACATGACAGACCGTGCGACCTGCGTCCTGTTTGGCGATGGTGCCGGGGCACTGGTTCTGGAAGCGCAGGACGGCAGCGGCGAGAATACCGATCGCGGCATCCTGTCGGCCGATCTGAACTCGGACGGTCGTATGCGCGACATGCTCTATGTCGATGGTGGGGTGTCAACGACACAGACATCTGGCCATTTGCGGATGCAGGGAAACCCGCTGTTCCGCCAAGCGGTTGGCAAGCTGACCGAGACTGCGGAAACCGCTCTTGGCAAGGTTGGCCTGACCGATGATGATCTTGACTGGATCGTTCCCCACCAAGCCAATATCCGCATCATTCAGGGCACCGCCAAAAAGATGGGCGTGCCGATGGATCGTGTGATCCTGACGGTGCAGGACCACGGCAACACCTCGGCCGCATCGATTCCTTTGGCCCTGTCGGTGGGTTGCACCGAGGGCAAGATCAAACAAGGTGATCTGGTCGTGACCGAAGCCATTGGCGGGGGATTGGCCTGGGGCGCGGTCGTCATCCGCTGGTAAATCCCTTAAACCCCTATGCGAACGGCTTTTCCCAAGCCGTTGATATTGACTCGGAAATTCAAACCACCCATGCTTCCTGAAAATAATCAGGGGGACGACATGAGTGAAAAGACTTTGACCCGCATGGACCTGAGCGAGGCCGTATTTCGCGAAGTCGGCCTGTCGCGCAACGAAAGCGCGCAATTGGTCGAGACTGTATTGGGTCATGTTTCCGACGCCTTGGTGGCCGGTGAAAGCGTGAAAATATCATCTTTCGGAACGTTTTCGGTGCGCGACAAAGCCGCCCGCGTGGGCCGAAACCCGAAAACAGGCGAAGAAGCGCCGATCCCGCCGCGTCGGGTTCTGACATTTCGCCCGTCGCATCTTATGAAAGACCGGGTCGACGAAGGGAACAAGCGCTGACCCTTTCGCGGCACGCCACGGACGGGCGCTTGCGCCCTAATGAATAAAAGAAGCAGAACAGACAGGTCTGGACATGGAAAAGAAGTCACCCGACGCCTTCCGCACCATCAGCGAGGTGGCAGAATGGCTTGGTGTGCCGACCCATGTGCTGCGGTTCTGGGAAAGCCGGTTCAGTCAGGTCAAACCCGTGAAGCGCGCCGGTGGGCGACGCTATTACAGACCCAACGACATGGAACTTCTGGGCGGCATCCGAAAGCTCTTGCATCAAGACGGAATGACCATTCGCGGCGTTCAAAAGCTGCTGCGCGAAGAAGGTGTGAAACACGTGGCTGCGATGTCGCCACCGCTGGACAGCGACGAGATGCGCGATATTACACCGTCCAATGTTGTCCCGCTGGCTGGCAAATCCGCCCCGGAAGACCAACCGGATGACAGCCGCCACCAAGATGAAATCGCTGATACATCAGCTGCCGAGGACGCCGCCGCCGCCAAACCACAGCCTGAGCTTGACCAGCCAGACGCCGCTTCCGCCCAGCCAGCGCAAACTGAAGACGTGGCTTCAGCGACACAAAGCGAGGCGGAGCCGCATTTTACCCGCAGCGATGTCGACACGCCATCTGGAACACCCGCGTCCAACGAACGCCCCCAGCCCGCTGACGACCCCACGGAAGATCCGGCACCGCAACAGGTCTTTGGCTCGTCTCGCGTGGCAGCGGAGGCTTCATCAGACAACGCAAAAGACACAGCTGACGAACCCAGTTCGGCCACGCCAGAGCTTCCGGGGCTTCACGGCGCGTCCGAATCGTCGGATGTGGCGTCTGCTCCTGCCCCGCTGATTGATATCTCCCATATTCCTGCCGATCCCGGCGATGGTGACGCGACACCCACACCATCGCTGACCAACACTCTGCGGCGCGCGCGTCAGACCGGGACCGGTGCACGTATTGCCGCCCTTCAGGCCCTTGCCGATCGGCTGGAATCGCTGGCAGCGCAGATGGGTCGCGATCCCGGACAAACACCGTAAGCAGGCGGATGTTTGATCGAACTCTGCCCGAACGCGGATTGATGAAATTCCTGCCGTTTCCCGCTTGCCCTGCCTGCGAAAATCACTATGTAAGGTCTCCAGTCGGGCTATGGCGCAGCCTGGTAGCGCGTCCGTCTGGGGGACGGAAGGTCGCAGGTTCGAGTCCTGCTAGCCCGACCAACTTCAAAACCGCCCGCCCGTTTTTCGGGCGGGTGTTTTTGTATCCGGGAGGCGAAGCCAAAGGGGAATGCAGATGAAAACCGGCGTATTGGCAGACCGGCAGATCCGGCAGATGATCACCGATGGCGGGATCGCGGCGTCCTCGCCGATCCTGAATGAACAGATTCAACCTGCATCACTGGACCTGCGGCTGGGGGATACAGCCTATCGCGTGCGCGCCTCGTTTCTGCCCGGCAATACCTCGACCGTGGCCGAACGGCTGGACGAGTTGACCATGCACGAGGTGTCGCTGACCGGCGGCGCGGTGCTGGAAAAGGGTTGCGTTTATGTCGTGCCCTTGATGGAGCGCCTGCGCTTGCCCGAAGGCATGACGGCGGCGGCCAGTGCCAAATCGTCAATCGGTCGTGTCGATCTGATGACCCGCGTGATCACCGATCACGGGATCGAGTTTGATCGCGTGCCCGAAGGATATGACGGCCCTCTCTATGCCGAACTGTGCCCGCAGAGTTTCTCGGTCGTGGCTCAGCCCGGCCAGTTGTTGAACCAGATTATCTTCCGGCAGGGCAAAACGATCCTGACCGACGACGAGTTGCGCGCGGTCCATGCCCGCACCCCAATCGTGTCCGGCGACCCTGTGATCTCTGACGGGTTGGGATTTTCGGTCGATCTGAAACCGGCCAAGGGCGATCTGGTGGGATATCGCGCCAAACGCCACACCGGCGTTGTCGACCTGTCAAGGCTCGCCCATTACGATCCAGCGGAATACTGGGAAGAGGTGCATACCACCGACGGACGCATTATTCTGGACCCCGGTGCCTTCTATATCCTTGTCAGCCGTGAGGCGATCGCGATTCCACCCGATTGCGCCGCCGAGATGGCCCCCTATCTGGCGATGGTCGGCGAGTTTCGCGTGCATTACGCAGGCTTCTTCGACCCCGGCTTCGGCTTCGATGCAGCCGGTGGCACCGGATCACGCGGGGTGCTTGAGGTGCGGTGCCACGAAGCGCCCTTCGTGTTGGAACACGGGCAGGTCGTGGGTCGATTGGTCTATGAACGGATGAGCGAAGTGCCCGAAGTGCTATATGGCGCTGACATCAAGTCGAACTATCAGGGACAAGGGCTGAAACTGTCGAAGCATTTTCGATCATGATCGCCCCATGGCCCGCTCGATAGCGAAGGATAGGCTTGCTTAGCCCTGCTGTTCAGGTCGAGGAATATTGATCGCAACGGTGTTCGAAAGGTCGATCCGACGCAGTTTCGTCTCGACCACCGTCACTTTTTCCACCTTGATCTTGACTGACGGGTGCAGATATCCCGCCGCAACTCCAACGATCTGGCGATCCCTGACGGTCAGGGAAACACCCGCGACCTCGACCGTCAAGGCAATCGGGATGCGCACTTTTCGCACGTCAACTGACTCACCTAGGGTCAGACGAACCTCTGGGGTGTGCGTCGCTTTGAGTTTGTGCTTCAACAACGCCGCCACCCGCGTCCTGCCATCCATCGGACCTTTTTCACCCGTCAGGGCTTGCACCGACTTCATGCCCTCCCACGCCTTCAGAAGCGTATCAATCAGCGAGATCGACAGGGCCTCTTCGACCGCAGCCGCCACAGTTTTGTGCAGGGTTCCGGCGTCCAGCCCTATCCCGGCAAGGCGAACCCCCGGATCGCCTTCGTCCAACGCGGATTTGACGGCTTCGACAACTGTGCTGAAATCGGCAGGCGGAATGGCAGATTCGAGCGTTTCGGTGCGTTCGGTCATGACTCGTCGCTCCCGTCTTGTTCACGGATGATGGTGATGTCGGTCGGCCCACCCCGGTCAACTGTCAGGACGATCTGCGGCATCTGATCTGGTTTGACCGACATCGTGGGCGTGGTGTCGGGCACGGCATCCACGTGGGGAATGATCGTTGGCGCAGATGGTTTTTGCTCCTGCATTTTCTTGAAAAATCTGAAGCCCTTGATGGGCCATATGACGCTGCCCAGAAGCAACAAACCGACCGCACCGGGCAATAGCCAAGCGGGAGGGCCAGCAGCAAGACGGCGCAGCGCAATGGTGCGCAGGTCGTGTTCTGCGCCGGACCGATCACGCGCGCGGATCAATATCGGGCGGCTCTGTCCGGGCGGCGGCATCGCAACCGATATGGCACGAGGTTCACCGCCATAGGTCCAGATTTCGGTCATGCCATCGCCCATCTCGATGCTGAGTTCAGCATCGGGCCAGGCATTCACAAGATCGACGAAAACTGTCGTGTCAGGGGTTGTCGCCTCGATCATATCCTCCTCAAGGTCATCGGCCCTTATTTGCAATCGCATCTCCTGCAATCGGAAAAGCGTCAGCGATTTGCGTGCGCGGATCGTGCCCTCCCTATCGACCGCAAGAAAGATGGCGACGCTGCTTTCATTGGGGCTGGGCATCGGCAGATCGATCGCGATCGGCGCACCGGCATAGCGCTGCCGGTCGCCCACATCAGAGTTGCCGATCTGCCAGTCCACGCTGGCACCGGGCCACGGATCGCGTAATGTCATGACCACCTGCACAGCGTCAGTGCTTGCCTCAATGCGCCCGCCTCGCAACTGCTCTGATGCGAGGATCAGTGCCATATCGGGCAATCGCCTAAGGGTCAGATCTGTCTGGGCAAGGCTGCGCGCACGACCGTCCAATGCCTCGATACGAACGCTCTGCACCTCGCCGGGGGCGAGCACAACGCGATAAGTTGTTTCACCGCGCTGAACCCGGCGGTCCGGCTCGGGGTCGCGGCGATCTGCGGACATGCGGATCCACTCGACCGCTCCGGTATTGCGCGGATCGCTGATGGCGACAGCAACCAACTGTTCAGCCTGTGTCGGATCGCTGAGCACCTGCGCGGTGATTCCAATCCGCGCACGCGCCAAAGCCGTTAGCAACGCTGGCCAATTGTTAAATGGCGTCTGATCGAACCGCCGGATGGCCGCACAGCTTCGGGCCCCGATAAGTCCGTCGACACTGCCGACATTCAAACCAAGAGCATTCAAGTCAAACTGGATCTCCCGCGCCATGGCGATGTCCAGCCCTGTGGGGGATCCGCAGGCCGGAATGCGGCGAACGGCAACGCGGCGCGCACTGGCATTGCCTATTCGGTCTTCAGCAGAAATTGTCACCGGTATCGGCGCATAATCATTCGGCAACCTGATCTTGAACTCATACCGGTCCCCATTGCGCTGAACCGATGTTGCCCCATTTGCCACGGCATTCGCCACGCCGCTTGGGTCTTTGATATCGGCGATGATGGCAACTGACCCGGAGGATGCGGTAAATTCGTCGGCAGCAGGCTGGATCGTCGGGCCATCACGGTCTGTGGGTGTCGGACCGGGATCGGGTCGCGCTGAACTCAAAGCTGCCCTCACCCACCTGACCGCCGCCCCTTCGATCAGAAGATCGCATCGACCGGCGCGCAGTGCCAACGGGCCGGACCGGGCGGTGATCAACAGGGTTCTGATGCCACGTTCATTCAGGAACCGCGCAAAAGTCCGATCATCTGTGCAGATAACCTGCCTTTGCAAAAAACTTTGAAGGTTGAGGTTTGACTGCCCTGCCAACATGTCGATGAACAAAGATCGCATCCGGTCATCACCAAGCGTCAGCCCGTCCGGCAGGTTTTGCGCAAACGCATCGGCCAGAAATACCAGGCAGACAAACGCGGCAGAAATACCGCGGCGAATCCAGCGCATCTTGTTATCCATTCAATCAATGATCGGCGGAAGGCGCCCAGAAACAGCGATAATACTAGCACAACTTTACAGAGAACCCAAAATGCAGCCCGTGACCCGCATCGCACAGAATGCATTCCCTTGGGCGCGAACGCTCGGCACAGGATGACGTGATGTCGGATGGGGCAGGAGTTCAGATCGCAGAAAATCTGCTTTCAGGAACATCGAAAATAGATGAGGCAGATTGTCCAAACCACATGATCAATTACCCCGGATTTGTCCCACTGTTGCAAAAAAACCGACCTGAGGCGAGAATAGGAGCATTATTTAAAACCTAAAATTGATTCTATTTCGAATATCTTACCGAGGAGTTTAGCCATGATGCTCCGTGTTATTTCGTGTGTTTTGGCCGGTCTGTTGATGCCACACTCAGCACTGGCCCAGCTTTTCTCAGGCCCTCTGGACGAAGCGCTTTTGGTTGGGCGGGACGAAACCACCTTCCCCCCGGCAGACGAAAACTACTTTGCCGATATGGACAACGGCATTGCGCTAACCGCTGACGAGGTCAAGGGGCGCAACATGTGGATGGTCTGGACCGGCGGCAATGACCTGTTGTGGGACACGCTGACGGTGGACACGTTCGGGCAGTTCGATCTGCTGAAGACTCTGTCCTCGCACCCCAGCCTTGCCGCCAAGCGCAGCAACAGGTTCGAGCAGTTGGGCTTGATCAACGAGCCGTGCTTTGACGAGGCGACCGGTCCGGTCGCAGATCGTTACGGGCTGTGGCTGGACATCCGGCGCGACGATTGCGCCCCCGACCCCTTCGCCAACGCCGAGAAATATCCTGGCGTCGAGATTGGCGCGCGCGGGCGCAACATGCCCGTCTGGTCTTACTACGGAGAGCCGACCGGCGTGCTTGGCCTGCGCCTGTTTCCAAACCCCGAATTTGATGAACGTGCCGAAAACCTTTGGGATGCCGAACGTTTTTACAATGATCCCGACTACTATAACGACGATGATCTTGTGCGGCCCTATCGCGTCGGCATGTCCTGTGCGTTCTGCCATGTCGGACCCAGTCCGATTGACCCGCCCGCCGACCCGGAAAACCCCGAGATGCGCAATCTGAACGCCACCGTAGGCGCGCAGTATTTCTGGTTCGACCGGATCTTTGCGTGGAAGCCCGACAAGCGGCAATACATGGTGCAGCTGATCCACACCGCGCGACCCGGCACGCTGGATACCTCGCTTGTGTCGCCCGACTACATCAACAACCCGCGCACGATGAACGCGATCTATCTGCTGGAAGAACGGCTGGCCGTCGCCCGTCGTTTTGGCGAAGAACGGCTTCAGGGCGGCGAGTTGGACAACAAGCAGTTTCAGGACTACGTCCCCGACGGTCCCCTGACCGAATACTTCGAAGACCCGGACCTGAGCTTCAGCCCCCGTGTCCTGAAGGACGGGGCGGATTCGGTGGGGGCGCTGGGGGCGCTCAACCGGGTTTACATGAACATCGGGCTGTTCAGCGAGGAATGGACGCGCCATTTCAACCCCATCGTGGGCGGGCGCGACATAACGCCGATCAAGATCGAGACTGCGCAGAAAAACTCGGCCTATTGGCGCGCGACCGAAGATCAGACCCCGCTGACTGCGCTTTATTTCCTGAAAGCCGGGCGGCCAGATCGGCTGGTGGACGCGCCGGGCGGGGGGGATTTTCTGACCGAGGATGCCGCACAGGTGGATCGTGGCAAGACAGTTTTTGCCGAGAATTGCGCCGGGTGCCATTCCTCCAAGCTGCCGGAAAGCGCCTATGAGGCAATGCCGGGCGGCTGTTCCGGCGCCGGTTATCTGGAGTGTTTCAACCGCTATGGCGCGTTGACCCGAACCGAGGATTTCAAGGCCCAGATGCGCGAGATCGTGCTTGCCGAGGATTTTCTGGAGGGCAACTACCTGTCCAGTGAGTTGCGCATTCCGGTGACTCTGCTGGAAACCAACGCGTGCAGCCCGCTGGCGACCAACGCGATTGAGGGCAACATCTGGGATAACTTCTCGTCCTCGACCTACAAGGCGCTGCCGTCGGTGGGCACGATCAAGGTGCATCACCCGAAGACCGGCGAGGAGTATGACTATGAGATGCCGGCTGGCGGACGGGGCTATACCCGTGTGCCGTCGCTGATCAGCCTGTGGTCCTCGGCGCCTTATCTGCTGAACAACACGGTCGGTTATTACAATCACGACCCGTCCGTCGCCGGGCGGATGGCAGCGTTCGAGGATGGAATCACCAAAATGCTCTGGCCCGAAAAGCGCCTGCGCGACACGGTGCTGGGCGACAAGGTCCCCGGCCTGATAGACCGCACGACCGAGCAGAGCTATCTTATCGTGCCACGCGGTTTTCAGCCCGATTTTCTGGTGAAACTGCTGACGCCCTTGCGCGACGATCTGCCGTGGCTGTTCGATTTGGATGGCAATATCGAACTTGGCCCGATCCCGGCGGGCACGCCCATCGGGCTGCTGGCGAACCTGAATGTCCGGCTGGATCAAGCCGATCTTCTGGAGCGGTTGAGCCATGATTTCGAGTTGGCCAAACTGATCATCAAGATCAAGCGCAACCTGAAGGAACTGCCCGACGACGCGAGCGACGAGCAGGCCCGCGCGATCTTTGCGGATCTGATCGAGCCACTCTTGGAACTGAGCAAATGCCCCGATTTCGTGGTCAATCGCGGGCATTATTTCGGGACCAAGCTGGAAGACGACGACAAGAACGCACTGATCGCCTTTCTCAAACGCTTCTGAGGAGCGGACAATTGGAGCCAGAACATGACTATATCGTCGTCGGCTCCGGGGCTGGCGGAGGGACCGTGGCCGCACGGTTGGCCGAGAACGGGATGCGTGTGCTGCTTTTGGAGGCGGGTGGCGACCCCCGCACCTTGTCCGGTGGCGTGCGCGGAATGGACGAGGCCGCGAACCGGTTGCCGGAAGACTACGATGTGCCCGCCTTTCACCCTTTCGCGACCGAGAATGCGGCGATCCGGTGGGATTTCATGGTCAACCACTATCACGACAAGAATACACAGGCACGTGACCCGAAGGCCGGGCCGGATGGCGTTTTGTATCCGCGCGCAGGCACTTTGGGCGGCTGCACAGCGCACAACGCGATGATTTTCTTGTATCCGCACAATGCCGACTGGCAGGGGATTGCGGATCTGACCGGCGATGACGGCTGGGCGCCCGCGGCCATGCGCAAGGTCTTCCAGCGGTTGGAAAACTGTCGTCACCGGCCGGTGCAGCGCGTGTTGAACACGTTCGGCATCGACCGCACCGGCCACGGTTTCGATGGCTGGTTGTCAACCGAAAAAGCGATCCCGCGTGCGGCGATGCGGGATGACGATATCATGGATATGGTGCGTAACTCGCTGCGCGAAAGCTGGGGTTCGGCACAGGATTTCCTGAAAAGGCTGCGTTGGCTGGCCAACAGCGCCGCCGACCCCAATGACCGCGACCGGATCGACGATGACGCTGTCGGCATGGTCTATACACCCTTGACCACGCGCAAAGGCGTGCGGGTGGGTGCGCGCGAACGCGTGCTGGACGTGGCACAGCGTCACCCGGATCGGCTGACGGTCGAACTCGACGCGCTGGCGACGCGTGTTTTGCTGGACGATTGCAACCGCGCCATCGGGGTCGAATACCTGAAAGGTGCGCGGCTTTACCGCGCACATGCAGCCCCGTGCAACGCGCCGGGAGAAACGAAACAGGCCATGGCCGCACGCGAGGTCATTCTGGCAGGGGGGGCCTTCAACACGCCGCAGCTTTTGATGTTGTCTGGCATCGGCGACCCGAAGACATTGGCGCCGCATGGCATCACGCCAAAGGTCACACTGCCCGGTGTCGGGCGGTCGTTGCAGGACCGATACGAGGTCTGTGTGGTCAATCGGATGGCGTTTGACAGCTGGGACAGCATGATCCAGTGCAGATATGAAAAAGATGACGGGCTTTGGCGGCAGTGGCGGGCGCGCGGCGACGGTCTGTATGCCACCAATGGCGCAGCCCTTGCCGTGATCCGCAAATCGTCAGAGACGCAGCCCCTGCCCGACTTGTTCTGCATGGCGCTTCTGGGACGGTTCAGCGGCTATTACCCCGGCTATGCCGCCGATCTGGCGCAAAGCCGCAACCATCTGAGCTGGGCGGTGTTGAAAGCGCACACGCAGAACCGCGCGGGTCGGGTGACGTTGGCCTCGGCCGATCCGCGCGACAGGCCGGTGATCGACTTCAACTATTTCGCGGAAGGCGGCGAAGAAGACCTGTCGGCTGTCGTTGAAGGGGTCAAATTTGTGCGTAAGCTCTGCCAGCCGCTGCACGAAGCCGGGCGCATCAAAGCCGAGGAAATCCCCGGCCCGGAGGTGCAGACCGACGCCGAGATTGCGCAATTCGTGCGCGACCATTGCTGGGGTCATCACGCGTCCTGTTCCTGCCCTATAGGGCCAGCGGACAAAGGCGGGGTCCTCGACAGCCGTTTGCGGGTTCACGGCACCAAAGGCTTGCGGATCGCAGATGCGTCCGTCTTTCCGCACATCCCCGGATTTTTCATCGCGTCCGCCGTTTACATGATCGGCGAGAAAGCCGCCGAGATGCTGCTTTCCGACACGCAATCCCTCACTCAGCACGCGGAGGTGCAATATGGCACATGATATCGAGAGTTTGATGGACATGGAACAAGAGGAGCTGGACGAGCTGTTCTCAAGCGTTGCCGCCGGCCCCATCCCGGATGGCGAGGCCGAAGGCACCGCGATCATCGCGCCGGGCACACGGTTCACGCCGCTGATCTCGCGGTTCATCAACGGTTTTGCCTGGCAAGGGAAGGTTTTCGACAGCGAAAAAAGCGTGCTGAAAAACCGCATCCTGCCCTTCGGGCTGAACGCCATTCTGGCCAAGGTTTACAAGGATAAAAGCTGGCTGGATGGCAACGAATGTATCGTGCTGGATTATTCCGACACGTCGATTGTGGCGCAATGGATCCGCGACGAGATCCGCCTGATCGAGCCGGGCTTGTATCTGGGCAAGGTCTATTGGGACGACACGCGACTGATTGACTTCGCCCTTGATTTCAACGCGGAAAGCTAGATCCTGATGACACCGCAAGACACATTCTTCATTCTTGCCCCGGTCGCCGAAGGCCGGGCCGAAGATTTGGTGGCCTTGCTCAACACGATGACGGTGAAGCCAGGTTTCGCTGATCCCCAAAACCGGCTGCTTCCCTTTGGCCGGTTTGACCAGTTGCACGTCGCGCGGTTTTTTCTGGTCGAGGCTCAGACCTGGCGCGACATCGAGGCTTATGGCGAGCCCCCGCAACCCTATCCCCTCCAGATTGCGTTTCTTGGCGATGTGGACGGAGATCGGCACGCGTTTCTAAGGGAACTGGTCGCCCATTGTGCCGACGGCCTGTCCGAAATTTTCAGCCATTGCAACGGGTTCGGTCAGGGCGCCGATCTGTTGCGCTGGATGGAAGATCACAATGTCGACGAGGCCGCCAACTACGTAAACACACGCGGTCGAACCGTGCGTCAGGTGCACGAAGAAGCGACGCTTGCCACGACCTTGCGAACCAAGCTGGACGCCATCGTTGAAGAGCGAGGGACAGCTGATCCATTCGGACTTCACAAGCAATTGGTCGAACATGTCCGGCGGCAACAGGCCAACGGGTCGCTTCACCTGACGCCACCCGCGCGACTGAGTCTGCGCCAACGTGTTACCGGTTGGGTCGATCTGCTGAGCGTGCCAGTGATCCTGCTGGTGATCTCGCCCCTTCTGCTGATGGCCTTGCCGTTTTTTCTGGTATGGCTGCGCACCCTTGAACGCTCTGACCCCGAGATCTTGCCCCGCCCGGACGACGCACGCTTGGCCGAACTGAGCCGCTATGAGGATCACGATGTGACCAACCCGTTTTCCGCCTTTGGCGATGTGAAGCCCGGCCCGTTGCGCCGCATGATCACGACTGTCGCGCTTTACCTGCTGAACTACTCGGCCCGGCATATCTATGGGCGTGGCTACCTGACCCGTGTCCAGACCATCCACTTCGCGCGATGGGTCTTTGTCGATGACAAGCGCCGGGTCATGTTTTGCAGCAATTATGACGGCGCCGTCGAAAGCTATATGGATGATTTCGTGAACAAGGTCGCCTGGGGCCTGAACCTCGTTTTTTCAAACGGTGTCGGCTATCCATCGACGCGTTTTCTGATCAAGGGCGGGGCCGAACAAGAGGATAAATTCAAGCGTTTCCTGCGCAACCGCCAACTGCCCACGCAGGTCTGGTACAAAGCCTATCCCGGCCTGACCGCGCGGGACCTGGCCCGCAACAGTGAAATCCGATTTGGGCTGGAAAAGCGCCCGAATGGCGCCAAGGCCCTGCGCAACTGGGTGTCAAAGATATGAGCAACGCGCCCGACATACCCACCGACGCCGTGGAATTCGACGACATGCAAGGGCTGATCCGGTTCGGTCATGGTGCCCTGATCGAGGCTGAGTTCATTTTATGCACCGTGAAGGATCGCACGACAGCAGGGACCTGGCTGCGGAACGCACCGGTTACTTCGGCAAAGACGCTGGATGCCCCTCCTGACACCGCGCTGCAAGTTGCCTTCACCGCGACTGGTTTAACAGCCCTCGGCCTGACTGACGACGCCACCGACGGGTTTGCTTATCCATACCTGTCGGGGATGGCTGGTGAAGAAAGCAGGTCCCGCCGTTTGGGCGATACTGGGGCGAACGCGCCGGACAAATGGGGCTGGAACGATCAGGCGACGCATGTGCTGATCATGCTCTATGCCCGCAAGGGCGGATTGAGCGGATGGAAAGACACTGTTCTAAACGCCACCTTCGACACCGCGTTTGCACGGGTTCACAGCTTCCCCACCCGCCCGAATGACGGGACCGAGCCGTTTGGATTTCGCGATGGCATCTCTGAGCCGAAGATCGACTGGAAAAATGCACACCCACCCTCGAAACACGGGCGGGAAGAGTTCAGCAATCAGATCTCGCCAGGCGAAGTCGTGCTGGGGCATCGCAACGAATACAACGCGCGCTCGGCTTCCCCGTCGCTGAGTCCATCTGTTCCGGGCAGCGAGGTTTTGGCCGACGCGCCGGACACAGACGGCCTGCGTGATCTCGGGCGCAACGGCAGTTATCTTGTGTTTCGCCAGTTGAACCAGGATGTGCCAGGGTTCTGGCGCTACCTGGACACCGCCACGCAAGGCGACCCAAACCGCCGCAACGCCCTTGCCGCCAAGATGGTGGGGCGGCAGATGGATGGCACCCCGCTTGTGCACAACACACGCGATGTCGCCGGATCACCGCACAGCAACGATTTCACCTATGAAGATGATGTCGACGGCCTGTCCTGCCCGCTTGGCGCCCATATCCGACGCGCAAATCCGCGCACCGGGGATCATCCGCATCACATCGAAGGACGATTTGCTTGGTTGCTTAGCACTTTGGGGTTCCGGCGACGACGTGACAAACTGCCGGGGCGGCATGATCTGGTCGCGTCGACCCGGTTTCACCGACTGGTGCGGCGGGGGCGGGTCTATGGCTCCAGAATATCGCCGGAGGATGCGCTGAAAGACGGTGCCGCAATGGGCGAACGCGGCCTTTTGTTCGTCTGCCTTTGTGCGGATATTGTGCGGCAGTTTGAATTCGTTCAGAACGCGTGGATCGCATCGCCCAAGTTCGACGGGTTGACCGGCGAGGCTGACCCGCTGCTTGGCAGTCGCGCGCCGATCAGTGGCGTGCCAAGTGACGGGTTCTCGATCCAGAAGGCAGATGGCGTGCCGGACCGGCACCCCCACCTGCCCCGGTTTGTGACCGTAAAAGGCGGCGGCTATTTCTTCCTGCCCGGCCTGCGCGCCCTGAAATTCATTGCCAGCCGTGGCAGTAAGGAGGTCTGAATGCACAGGATCCTGATCCCAATTCGCCGCCTGATCCATCGCGCAACGCAGGTCGGACTGCATGTCGAGCGGCGGTTGGAGCCATTCTTTCGTCAGCGCCTGAACGCCTGGCTTCGCCCGCCGCTGGCAAAGTGGATCCAGCGAACGAAGAACAAAAAGCGCGAGGATCTTGGGTTGGCATTGGCGGAAGAAAAAATCTTCGATTGGGAAGAAGAGGCGCTTCAAACCATCATTGATGAGATGCGCGAGCAGATGAACCTGCATTTTCAACCTGGCGCCTATGAGCGCGGCGGAAACACCAAGACGCACGGCCTGGTGCGCGCGACCCTTACTGTGTTGCCCGACCTGCCCGATCATCTGCGCCACGGGGTGTTTGCGACCCAACGGGATTATCCGGCCTATATCCGCTTTGCCGGCCCCGGCCCCGACGTGCCCGAGGATATTCGCGATGTGGGCTTCGGGTCGATGTCGGTGAAGTTGATGGACGTGCCCGGCCCGAAGCTGATGGAGGAAGAGAAGTTCACGCAGGACTGGCCCGCCGTCGTGACACCCACCTTTGTCACACCCGACGCCCGCGAAAATGCCAAGCTGCAATATTGGAGCACCATTGACGAGCCGCTTTGGTATTTCCTCAACCCGAAAGATAGCCATTTGCTGGATTTCCTGATGCAGGGGCTGTGGAACGAGACGCAATTTAACCCGCTGGGGCAGCGTTACTACAGTTGCGTGCCCTACCTGTTGGGCGAAGGGCGGGCGATGCTCTATTCCTATGTGCCGCGCACGGACGTGCCGATGGACATCCCCGGCGTACCTTTTGGCCGCGTGCCGCCGAATTACCTGCGCGACAACATGGCCCGGACGCTGCGTGACAAGCCGGTCGAGTTCGACATGGTGGTGCAGATACAGACTGACCCGCACCTGATGCCGATCGAGGATGCGTCAGTCCTCTGGCCCGAAGATCTGTCGCCATGGATCCCTGTCGCGCGCATTCATGTCCCGATGCAGGATTTCGACACACCCGCCCAGATGGCCTTTGCGCGCAATCTGCGGATCAATCCCTGGCATTGCCTGCCCGCGCACCGCCCGTTAGGCAATCAGAGCCGCGCGCGGCGGCGGATGTATCAGGAACTGGCAGCGTATCGGCAACACATGAACCTGGCGGACCATGTCGAGCCGACCGGAGATGAGCAGTTTTAGCTGCCCATGGGTGCCGGTCAAAGCGGCGAAGCCAGACGGTCAACCGGATGGCAGACGACTGCATTCAAGCAACGCCCCACCAACGCAGCGTTTGTGCGCAGTGATGGTCAATAGCCTGCAACGCGCGCTCGATATCTCTGTTGTGCATGGCATCTATGATTGCCAGATGTTCGTCCATCGCCGAAACGATACGATCCTGAAGAAACGGGCGCACATTCTGGATGATCGCGATGCGCATTCGGTTGGCATCATAAGCGGCCACCAGTTGAGAGTTTTCCAGCCCTCCGGCTAGATAATTATGCAGTGACAGATCGACAGCGATGGCCTTTGGCGGAAGCTCCGGCCCTGCATCGGCCTGTGCGGCCTTGCGCATCGCGTCGTGTTGCTGGCGCAGGGCGTTCAAACCCGACAAGGCGTTGCGCGATATCCGTCGCCGTGCGCCCTCCTGGTCCAGCACCATACGGAAATCGAGACACTCGCGAATGGTGTCGGGAAGGGCTTCCATCACCTGCACACCGCGCTTTGGAAATGTGGCGACCAGACCTTGCGAACTGGCCTGCTTCACGGCCTCACGCACCGCTGCAATCGGAAAGTCCAGCAGGGCAACCAGTTGCGAGATGGAAATGAACTGACCACCGCGCAGCTTGCCGGTTCGCAACGCGGACCACAATTCTTCCTGCGCCTTATCGGCCAGAAGTTGAACGTCGCGTGATTGGGTCACGGCTTCCCCGCTTTCTGCATTCTCAATTAAAACCTCAAAGTGCTACGTGATTTTCTTGATAGCTGCAAACTAGAATATCTACTAAAATGTTAGTTGCAAGTTCAATTTTCAAGATGTTCAGCAGAACGTCAAACTGCCGCCCACTGGGCGGTCGCAGGGAGGAAAGCATGGCTTCTATCGAAGAAACACACGTCGTCCACGGCGGCACGATGGATCCGGAGGGCAACACACTTAACCCGGTCGGTGCCGACGAAAAAACCTGGGGATGGTTCGCCATTTTCAACATTTGGGCCAATGACGTTCAATCGCTGTTTGGATATTCGCTGGTTGCGTCGCTGTTTATTTCATACGGTGTAGGAGGTTGGACGGCCTTTGCGGCGCTGATCGCCGCCGGACTGTTTGTCATGTGGATGGTCAATCTGTCCGGCGCTGCCGGTGAAAAATACGGCATCCCCTATCCAGTCCTTGCCCGCGCCAGTCTGGGCACACAGGGCGCAAAACTTCCAGCAATTCTCCGCGCAACGGTCGCGGTGTTCTGGTACGGGGTTCAGGTCTATTTCGCCTCGACCGCCGTGGCTCTTTTGATCCGCTCGATCACCGGGGCAAGCGGAGGGGCGGAAATCCTTGGCCTGACTGGCATTGACTGGTTTTCATTCATAATCGTTTGGGCGTTTCACATTGTGATCTTCTGGCGTGGCATGAACTGGGTCGAAACATTCCTGAATATCGCTGGCCCGTTTGTCTACATCGTGATGATCGGTCTGGTGATCGTCCTTTGGCAACGGTCCGACGGTCAGCTTCTGTCCGCTACAGCGACGATCTTCGCCAACCCCGAAGGCACGTTCTGGACCGAGCTTAAAGGGTTCGTTGCCATTGTTGGAACAATGGTGGCCTATTTTGCCGCCGTGATGATCAACTTCAGCGATTTCTCGCGCTATGCCAAAGACAAGCGGACCATGGTTCTGGGCAACCTTGCGGGATTGCCGTTCAACATGATCCTGTTCTCGGCGCTTGCATTGTTGACCACAGGCGGTGCCGCCGTTGTCTTCGGTGAAGAAATCATCAATCCAACCGAGATTGTCGAACGGACCGACAGCGTGCTTTTGGGCGTTATCGCCGCGATCACATTCTTCGCGGCAACCGTCGGCATCAATCTTGTGGCCAACTTTATTCCCGCCGTTAACGGCATCGCCAACCTGTCACCCGAGAAGATCAGCTTCCGCAAGGCAGGCTTGATCACATCGCTTTTCGCGCTGGTGATTGGCGGGTTCTGGAACAGCTTCATCAGCCAGTTCGGGATCAGCGGCTTCGTCAACACTTTGGGAGCCGTTCTTGCGCCGATCTTCGGGATCATGATCGTCGACTACTATCTGCACCGCAAAGAGGTTCTGAGAGAAGACGACCTGTATAACATGGGCGAAGGCATCTATCACTACAACAATGGCTGGAACAGTGCGGCAGTCAAAGCGTTCGGCATCGCAGCCATCTTCTCGGTCGCGACGGTCTGGGTGCCGTGGTTCGCGATCTTGTCCGGCTTCAACTGGGTGGTTGGCGCGATCCTGGGCGGCGTCATCTACAACGTAATGGCGAAGGATAACGTGACGGTCTGACAGTCGGAAATGTGAAGGTTGGTGAGGCTTGTGGCTCACCAACCTTTCGTGCCTTCCGATGCACCTCACGCTACCTACACAAAGGATCTGACCGGCATCACGCCCAGTCAGACATCAAAACAGCCGACGGGTCAGCTTGCGAGATTGACGGGCACGTTTTGCCATATCCTTGGCCTGACCGGCCTGATTGTCCGCGCGGGCGCGTTCTTCGTCGGTCATCTGGTCACGCGCCTTGCCCCGACGGGATGCAAGGTCGATCCCGACATCGACGCCCTTGTTGACCAAACGGCGTGTCACCTGTCGGACGATCATGTTGATGATTTGATTGACGTTCATGTCACTTCTCCTGCCCATTGCGCGGATATTAACCGCAAACTCAGGCAATTTCACGGCGAACCGCAAACCTGATGCGGGTTTGCATCAATCTTCGAACAGTTCAGACTGACCTTCGGGGCTTTCGTCTTCGTCCTCGGTTTCTGGGCCTGGCATCGCACCGGGGGGCGGACGGCTTTCCAAAAGCCCGGCCGAGCGCAGTTCTTTCAGACCCGGCAGATCGCGGGCGCTTTCCAGCCCGAAATGGTCCAGGAACCCGGACGTTACAACAAATGTCACCGGGCGACCCGGAGTCATCCTGCGGCGGCCGAACCGGATCCACTCCATCTCGATCAGTTGGTCGATGGTGCCACGGCTGACGGATACACCCCGGATTTCCTCGATCTCGGCGCGGGTGACGGGCTGGTGATAGGCGATGATCGCCAGCGTTTCGATCGCGGCGCGCGACAGTTTGCGGGTTTCGACCGTTTCCTTCTGCATCAGATAGCCAAGGTCCGGCGCGGTACGGATTGCCCAGGCATCGCCCACCTTGACCACGGACACGCCGCGCCCCTCGTATCGCTTACGAAGGTAAACCAAAGCCTCGGCCGCATCCGATCCGTGCGGCATCCGCGCCTCAAGCTCTTTCACCGTGACCGGCTCGGCCGAGGCGAACAGAATGGCCTCAACCATGCGTTCCTGTTCGCCCATCGGCGGGGCTTCGAACAGACTGTCATTGGCCGTATCCAAGCGGCCTTCGGTCGTGGCATCGTTAGGCGTTACATCAGCCGTCATTCGGTTTCCTGCGGATTTGAATGGGGGCGAACACGTCGCCTTGTCGAAGTTCAACCGCACCACGTTTGGCCAGTTCCAGTGTAGCCGCGAAATTTGCAGCGGTGGCCGACCGGCGGCGGACGGGATCGGTTTCCCAACCTTCAGGCAGGTACGAGGTCAAATCGGTCCAGTCGCCTGCAAAACCGATCAGGCCGCGCATGCGGTCCAGCGCCTGCTCCATCGTCATCACCGCGTCACGGTCCATGACAAAGGGGCGAAATTCGTCCTTGGTGCGGATGCGGGCATAGCCCTGCATCAGGTCCAGAAGGTTCGCCGTATAGGTTACACGACGCACGCGTGCAACGTCTTCGGGAATGCCCCGCGCAAAGAAATCACGCCCCAACTGGTCACGCGCCATCAGCTTGGCGGCCACATCGCGCATTCCCTGCAAGCGCTCAAGCTGAAAGGCAAGGTGGGCGGCCAGTTCTTCGCCAGATGGGCCATCTTCAGTCGGATCAGGCGGTAACAGCAAACGGGATTTAAGAAACGCCAACCATGCGGCCATCACCAGATAATCCGCCGCAAGTTCAATGCGCAGATGACGTGCTTTCTCGACAAAGCCCAAATATTGCTCGGCCAATTCCAGAACCGAGATTTTGCGAAGATCGACTTTCTGCGTGCGGCTCAGGGTCAATAGCAGGTCAAGCGGTCCCTCGAACCCCTCGACATCCACGATCAGCGCCTCGGCCGCCAACCGCGCCGAGACCGACATCGCGTCGCTTTCAAATTCCTCAGTCTCGCTCATCCGCAGCCCGTTCAGACCCCTGACCTGTCATCAGGCTCTGAAACTCTGCGTCAAGCGCGGAAATGTCAACAGGATCGGGGGTGCGCCGCCAGTCCAGCGCGGCATTGGCGCGGTTCAATGCCTGCCCCGTCAGTTCCCCGACGGCCTCAGCGACCTCTTCCATCCGCTCCAACACACCGTTGCAGTGCAGAACCATGTCGCACCCGGCCTGAAGCGATCTGCGCGCCCGAAGCGAGAGCGGCCCGGACAACGCTTCCATTGACAGATCGTCCGTCATCAGAAGCCCCTCAAACCCGATCTGATCCCGGATCAGCCTGATGACCTTCGGACTTTGTGTCGCGGGGTTATCCGCGTCGATATCTTCGTAAACCACATGCGCCGTCATACCGATCGGCAGACCCGCCAATGGCTCGAACGCCATGAAGTCGGTGCGGCTCAATTCCTTGGCCTTGGTCTTGACGCGCGGCAGTTCCTGGTGACTGTCTAGATTGGCACGCCCCTGACCGGGGATGTGTTTGACAACGGGCAAGATGCCGCCTTCCAGAAGCGCCTGTGCCACCATGCCCGCGCGTTCAGCGACGCGCACCACATCTTCGCCATAACAGCGATTGCGCAGGATCGGGTGCGTATCGGCATTTGCAATATCGGCCACCGGGGCGCAGTTGCCATCGATTCCAACCGCAAGAAGCTCGTCCGCGATCAAGCGATAGCGAATGTAGAGCGTGCGCAGCGCATTGCCCTTGTTAAATTTCACCTGATCAAGCGCGGGCAGCCACTCGCGCCAGTAAGGCCCGGTCATCCGGGCCACGCGCCCGCCTTCCTGATCTATGAAAACAGGCACATCGCGCCCGACTGCGCCGCGAAGATCCGCAGTCAGCGCTCGGATCTGATCAGGGCTTTCAATGTTACGGGCGAACAGGATGAAGCCCCAAGGCTGGGCGCGCTCGTAGAAATCACGCTCGGATAGCGAAAGCCGCGGCCCATTACATCCGAAGATATACGCGCCCGGGCTTTGCATATCAGCGGTTCACAACCGGGATACAGGCGGCTTTCGAGGCCATCAGAACCGAACAGAACCGGCGCGCATCGGCGAGATCCTCGAACCCAACAGCGCGCAGGCGATAGAACGTCTTTCCGCCAGACTGGGCTTTTTGGACGACACGCGACTTGCCCGCGAAGTAATCTTCAAACCGAGAGCTCAGCCTGTCCCATTCGGAGCGTGCAACCTGGTCGCTGTCGAAAGCGCCAAGCTGAACCAATCGTGTGCCGGCCGCGAGCTGGTCTGGAGCCACTTCCGTTGCGACCACCGCGGGTGCAACCGGAGTGGCTGCGACGCGCGTTGTCAGGTCAGCCGGCCGATTTGACGGGCGCGGCGACTGGCTCACACCCGGAACCGAGGCGGGGATGATCTTCACAGCAACGACCTCGGTCAGGTCTTCGGCAGTGTCAGAAAGCGACGCCAACGTCGTTTCGTCCGCCGCATCGTCTGACAGCGTTTCGACATCGGCGGCAATCCGTTCGGCTATGGCAAGTGCCGCTGCAACGGGGTCTACCGGCGCAGGGTCTGCGTCCGGCAAGATTGCGGCGGCTTCATGCAGCGGCAAATCCGTTCCTGGCGCCGTCTCGGCGCGGGTCGCAACGTCGGACATCATATCCTCGTCCGCCAGATCTTCAGGCGCGGGGGCCAATACCAGCCGGTCAGCGGGGGCGGCGGCCTGACCTTCTGATTGTACGTCATTCACGGCAAAGCCCTGATGGTCGGCAGCTTCGCCGCCGGGGTTGTCCGGCTGCACGCGCATTGGCCCTTCCAGCGCGCGCACCACTGGGATGCCCGTGACATCCCGCACCGCCAGCTTGTATCCCCAAACGCCCAGCCCCACGATCAGGGCCAGCGACAGGGCTGCGCCTGCATAGTTGAATGCAGTGCCGAACCTACCGGGCGCAGAAGGTGCGGCGGCGGACAGTGTTTCGTCGTCGGCCATGTCTGCCATCGGGGCATCATAATCACCATACTGGCCATGTTGGCTGACGCTCTGCGGGTGTGAGGGATACCCTTGGTGAAGATGCTGTGATCGCGGCCCGCCATGCGTCGGATGCACATATTGCGGCAAGGCTTGATGTGTGGGCGCCACCAAAGGCGGCTCTGCCCGATGTGGGGACGCATAGCCCTGATCATATTGATTGTTAAACGTCGCCTGACGGGTCCCGGGACCCCAATTCGCTTCTGCCATATTGCCTCACTCCGGATGCGAACGCGCCGGCCATTCTTGGCTCTTCCTGCGTCCCGTTCCGGTTACTGCGTCAACCTCTCTCCACGCCAGGCAGCACTTGTGATCAGCGCATTTCCTCGGCAGGAGTGACACCCAAAATACCCAAGCCTGACGAAATGACAACGGCTACCGCACGCGGCAGGGCGATTTTCGCCGCTGATGATGCGTTATTACCATCCTGGAGGAAGCGCAGTTCGGGCTTGTCATTGCCACGGTTCCACAAGGCGTGGAAATCCGACGCCAGTTCATAAAGATAGAACGCAATCCGGTGCGGCTCATGCGTGCGCGCCGCAATCTCTATCAGTCGCGGCCATTCGGCCAACTTCCGGGCCACGGCAAACTCGGCCTCATCCTCGATCCTGGGCGTGCCGGTCAGGACGATCCCCTGATCGTCTGCCTTGCGCAGAACCGACCGCACGCGTGCGTGGGCATATTGCACATAGAACACGGGGTTGTCGCGGCTTTGCTCCAACACCTTGTCGAAATCGAAATCCAACGGCGCGTCGTTCTTGCGCGTCAGCATGACGAACCGGGTCACGTCCGACCCGACTTGTTCGACCACATCGCGCAAGGTGACAAAAGTGCCTGCCCGTTTCGACATTTTGAACGGCGCGCCATTCTTGTACAGTTTCACAAGCTGGGTCAGCTTCACATCCAGCGGCACACGTCCATCCGACAACGCCGACACGGCTGCCTTCATCCGCTTCACATAGCCACCATGATCCGCGCCAAACACGTCGATCAGCGCGTCAAAGCCGCGTTCGATCTTGTCGAAATGATAAGCGATGTCAGGCGCAAAATAGGTCCAGCTGCCATCCGATTTCTTCACCGGACGATCCACATCGTCACCGTGATCGGTGGATTTGAACAAGGTCTGCTCGCGCGGTTCCCAATCTTCGGGCTTTTTGCCCTTGGGCGGCTCCAGCACGCCTTCATAGATCAGACCCTTGTCTTTCAACGCCGCCAAGGCCTCTTCGATGCGGCCCGTGCCATACAGCGATTTTTCCGAGAAGAAGACATCCATCTTCACCCCCAGCATCGCCAGATCCTCGCGGATCAGGTCCAGCATCTTCTCGGTGGCAAACTTGCGAATCTCGGCCAGCCAATACTGCTCGCCCTTTCCGACGAACGCATCGCCAACCTGATCTTTCAGTGCCTGCCCTACCGGCACCAGATAGTCACCCGGATAAGTGCCATCCGCGAACGCCACCTCCTGCCCGTGGGCCTCCAGATAGCGCAGATAGACCGAGCGCGCCAACACATCGACCTGTGCGCCGCCGTCGTTGATGTAATACTCCCGCGTCACGTCATGACCGGCATATTCCAGAAGACTTGCCAACGCGTCGCCAAAGACCGCACCGCGTGTGTGACCCACATGCAAAGGACCTGTCGGGTTTGCCGACACATATTCCACATTGACCTTCTGGCCTGCCCCCATGGACGACCGACCATAGCCCGCATTGCCCAGAACACCCTCGACCAAACCGGCCCAAACCGCCGCATTCAGCCGCAGGTTCAAAAACCCCGGCCCCGCCACTTCGGCCACGTCGATGCGGTCATCAGTGGTCAGCTTGCCCGCCAAAGCCTCTGCAATATCGCGCGGTTTCATCCCCGCTGGCTTTGCCAGGACCATAGCCGCATTGGTCGCCATATCGCCATGGGCCGCATCACGCGGCGGCTCGACCGTCACGTTGTCAAAGCTCAGACGTTCGGGCAGCGCGCCCTCGGCCACCATCGCATTCAGCGCATCGATCACAAGGCTGCGAATATCGGCAAACAGGTTCATGTCTATGGTCCCTTTCTCTCAGCCGCACTCCTAGCACCCCGGCCTCAAAGGTCAAGCGACGCAGGCAACTGAACACAGGCAACAGAACACAGACGCGCCCGCTTCTTCTGGCTAAAAATATCCCGGGGGTGAGGGACACGGTCCCGAGGGGGCAGCGCCCCCTAATCATCCAACCCAAACCGCTTGTGTTCCTGCAAGGCAAAACGGTCCGTCATTCCGGCGATATAATCCGCCACCAAACGCGCCAGTCGGCGGTCGCTGGTGGCCGCCTCAATCTCGACTCGCCATTCGCCAGGCAGGTCGGACGGAACAGCGCGATAATGGGCAAACAGGTCTTCCACGACCCGTGTGACACGCGCGCGCATCGTCACAACCGACGGAGCACGATACATGCGGGTGAACAGGAATTCCCGGATCACCTTCAGATCCGACCAAAGTGCGGGCGAGAACCGGATCACCGCGTGATCCAGCGCGCGGATGTCCTCGACCGATTGCGGGGCGGCCTCGGCCAACACCGCCTGCGAGGTGGTCAAAACATCTTCCACCATCACGCCGAACACCCGGCGCAACGCCTCATGTCGGCGGCGGCCTGCATCCAGACCGGGATAAAGCGCGTCGACCTCGGCTATTGCCGGCCCGATGATTGGCAAAGCCGCGATCTCGTCCAGGGTGAACAGACCCGCGCGCAGCCCATCATGCAGGTCATGGTTGTTATAGGCGATGTCGTCGGCCAGCGCGGCGGCTTGTGCCTCGGCCCCCGCATGGGTGTGCAGTTCCAGATCGTGACGGGTGTTATACTCCGCCAGCGCAGGTGGCAGTTCTCCTGTCACAGGTCCGTTATGTTTCGCAATTCCTTCAAGGGTTTCCCAGGTCAGGTTCAACCCGTCCCATTCGGCATAGTGGCGTTCCAGCGAGGTCACGATCTTTAACGCCTGCGCGTTGTGGTCAAAGCCGCCAAAGGGCTTCATCATCGCGTCCAGCGCATCCTCGCCCGTGTGACCAAACGGCGTGTGCCCCAGATCATGGGCCAGCGCCACCGCTTCGGTCAGGTGACTGTTCAACCCCAGCGCGCCCGCGATGGTGCGTGCCACCTGTGCCACCTCGATCGAGTGGGTCAGCCGCGTGCGGAAGTAATCGCCCTCATGCTCCACGAACACCTGAGTCTTGTGCTTCAGTCTGCGAAAAGCCGAGCTGTGGATGATCCGGTCGCGATCGCGCTGAAACGGTTCGCGAAAGGCGCTTTCGCCTTCGTCATAAAGCCGCCCCCGGCTGCCACCGGGATGGGTTGCATAAATGGCGAGCATACGGCCCCCTTCCGCCTGTCAACGTCGGCGCGCAGGGATGTCCCGTCCCGTCTCCGCCGTCCGGACGTCTTGTCGCGCCCGCATGGCATCCCTATATTCCCTTTGGCGTGAACATGAAATGGATTTCCAATGGACCTGACCCTGCCCCCTACCGTCACAGACCGCGCCTTCGCGCGCCTGTCCGAAATTGGTGCGGGCGCTCAGGGCAAGGCGCTGCGCGTGGCCGTTGAAGGTGGCGGGTGTTCGGGGTTTCAGTATGACATTTCTCTGGATGACCCGGCCGAGGGCGATCTGGTGCTGGAAGGCGCGGGCGAACGCGTCGTGGTGGACGAAGTGTCCCTGCCCTTCCTGACCAATGCGACCATTGATTTCAGCGAAGAGCTGATCGGCGCGCGGTTCATCGTGGACAACCCGAACGCCTCGGCCTCCTGCGGGTGCGGCACATCCTTTTCGATGTAATCCCCCTTTTCTTGCCCCATCCAACCCGCTAGGTGCAGCCCATGCACACCGACTGGGACACCATCATCATTGGCGCAGGCGCTGCGGGATTGTTTTGCGCACCCTTCGCGGCGGCAGGCGGCAAGCGCGTGCTGGTCATTGACCACGCCGCCAAACCCGGCGAGAAAATCCGTATCTCCGGCGGTGGGCGCTGCAATTTCACCAATATGCACGCGGAACCCGCGAACTTCACCGGCCAGAACCGGCATTTCCACAAATCCGCGCTCGCACGATACACCCAATGGGATTTCATCGAGTTGATCGACCGCGCCAGCATTGCATGGCATGAAAAGACGCTCGGGCAGTTGTTTTGTGACGGAAAGTCCACGCAAATCGTTGACCTGCTGGTCCGAAATCTACTCGACGCCGGGGCCGAATTGCGTCTGTCGACCACCGTTCAAATTGTCGCCCGAACGGATGCAGGATTCGCGCTTGAAACCACGGTGGGCACGCTGACATGCAAAAACCTCGTCCTTGCCACGGGCGGCAAGTCGATCCCCAAGATGGGTGCGACAGGTTTTGCCTATGACATCGCCCGCCAGTTTGGGCACGAGGTCATCGAACCCCGCCCCGCACTCGTTCCCCTGACCTTCCCCGAAGGCCGCTTTGCCTCCCTGTCCGGCGTGTCCCTGCCGGTCCGCGTCTGGACCGACCGGGCGCGCTTTGACGAAGCGATGCTGTTCACCCATCGCGGCCTGTCCGGGCCTGCGATCCTGCAAATCTCATCCTTCTGGCGCGAGGGTGAACCAATCCATATTGACCTGGCCGGCGGGCGCGACCTGTTCACCACGCTCCGCAATCAACGTCAGGCCGAGGGGCGGCGGCAAATCTCGACCGAGCTGGCGCGTCATCTGCCTGCGCGTCTGGTGGAGTTTCTGACGGCGGACTTGGCCGACCGGTTCGACCTGACCGCGCGTCTGGCAGACCAGTCGGACACAGCATTGCGCGCGCTGACCGATCAACTGTCTGACTGGACGCTGACCCCGTCCGGGTCAGAGGGCTATCGCACCGCCGAAGTTACCTTGGGCGGGATCGACACCGGCGGGATCGACAGCAGGTCCATGATGTCGAAAACCGTCCACGGGCTCTACTTCATCGGCGAATGCGTGGATGTGACGGGCTGGCTTGGCGGGTTCAACTTTCAATGGGCGTGGTCCAGCGCTCACGCCGCCGGGCAGCATATCGCCGAAGCCTGAAACCCATCGCTTGCACCCCCGCCCGTTTGCGCCCACATTGACCGCCAAACACAGGAGGGGCCGCATGAAAATCGCCAGTTTCAACATCAACGGGATCAAGGCGCGTCTGCCCGCGCTGATGGATTGGCTGGACGAGGCGCAACCTGATGTGGCGATCTTGCAGGAAATCAAGTCGATCGACGAAAACTTCCCGCGCGAAGCTTTTGAAGACAAAGGATATAACGTCGAAACCCATGGCCAGAAAAGCTTCAACGGCGTGGCGCTTTTGTCCAAACTGCCGCTTGAGGATGTGACCCACGGGCTGCCCGGTGACGCCGACGATGAACAGGCCCGCTATATCGAGGCAACCGTGGTTGGCGATCACGCCGTGCGGATCTGCGGGCTCTACCTGCCGAACGGCAACCCGGTGCCGGGGCCGAAATATGACTATAAGCTTGCGTGGATGGATCGACTGCGCACCCGTGCCGAGGAATTGCTGGCAGATGAGATGCCGTTCCTGATGGCGGGCGACTACAACATCATCCCGCAACCCGAAGATGCCGCCCGCCCGCAAGATTGGGTCGACGACGCCCTGTTCCGTCCTGAAAGCCGCGAGGCATGGCGCAAGATCGTGAACCTTGGTCTGACCGAAGCGTTTCGCGCCCGCAATCAGGCATCCGAGCACTACACCTTCTGGGACTTTCAACGCGGCGCGTGGCAGCGCAATGACGGCATTCGGATTGACCATTTCCTGTTGTCGCCGGAATGCGCTGACCTTCTGACCGACTGTCAGATCGACAAGGATGTGCGCGGGCGCGAAAAGCCGTCTGATCATGTCCCGATTTGGGTTGAGTTGGCGGCGTAAGGGTTTGATATGACGCGAAAAATCATCATTGACACTGACCCCGGACAGGACGACGCCGTGGCCATCCTGCTGGCCTTGGCCAGCCCCGAGAAGATCGAGGTTCTGGGCATCACAACCGTTGCCGGAAACGTGCCTTTGGCACTGACGTCAAAGAATGCCCGGATCGTCTGCGAACTGGCGGGAAAGCCGGATACCAAGGTGTTCGCGGGCTGTGACCGCCCCTTGCGGCGCGATCTGGTCACGGCGGAATATGTGCATGGCAAGACGGGGCTGAACGGCCCGGTTCTGCCGGACCCGACCATGCCGCTGCAAGACCAGCACGCCGTTGATTTCATCATAGACACCCTGCGCGCCCATGATGAGGGCACCGTGACCCTGTGCCCGCTCGGCCCGCTGACCAACATCGCCACCGCCTTTGAACGTGCGCCCGATATCATTGACCGCGTGCAGGAGATCATTCTGATGGGCGGGGCCTATTTTGAGGTTGGAAATGTCACCCCCGCGGCCGAATTCAATATCTATGTTGACCCGCAAGCAGCTGATATTGTGTTCAGATCTGGCGTTCCGCTGGTCGTGATGCCCTTGGATGTCACCCACAAGGCGCTGGTGACGAAAGCGCGCAACGACGCCTTTCGCGCCCTGCCCGGCGACGTGGGTCATGCGGTGGCCGAGATGACGGATTTCTTCGAACGGTTCGACAAGGAAAAATACGGATCAGACGGCGCACCGCTGCACGACCCGACCGTGATCGCCTATCTGATCCAGCCCGACCTGTTTCACGGACGCCACGTCAACGTGCAGATCGAAACGCGGTCGGAGCTGACGATGGGCATGACCGTTGCCGATTGGTGGGGCGTCACCGATCATGCGCCCAACGCGCTGTTCGTCGGAGATCTGGACAGCGACGCGTTCTTCACCCTTCTGACAGAAAGGATTGCCCGGTTATGAGCAGCCTGCGCCTTGCCACCCCGGAAGATCTTGACCGGTTGATGCCGCTTGTCGCCGGGTTTCACGCCCAGAACGGCATCGAGCAGGATGACGAAACACGGCGCGGCGCTCTGCAACCTCTGCTCGATGGCTCGCCCCATGGGGCGATCTGGATGATTGGCCCGCGCGTGGCGCCCGTCGGCTATATCGCCGTCAGCTTTGGCTGGTCGATTAAATTTGGCGGGCTGGATGCGTTTCTGGATGAAATCTATGTGCGCGAACGGGTGCGTGGGCGCGGGATGGGCGGCGAAGCGCTGGCGTCCCTTGTGCGGGCCCTGGCCGAACAGGGCGTGGGTGCCATGCATCTGGAAGTCGACGCCGACAATGACCGTGCGCGCCTTCTGTATGAACGGATCGGGTTTCAATCGCGCGATCGCTATCACTTGATGACGCGGGAGATGTAGAGACCCAAAAACTCTGCTAAGGTTCAGGCGATGCGCGAAATCTTTGACAATTCCTATGCCCGCCTGCCCGACAGGTTTTATACGAAATTGCCACCCGTGACGGTGGCCGATCCGCAGGTGCTGCGGGTCAATGATGCCCTTGCGCGGGAGCTTGGGATAGACCCCGACACCCTGACGGCCGAAGTTCTGACCGGCAACACGCTTCTGCCGGGGTCCGAGCCGCTGGCGCAGGTTTATGCGGGCCACCAGTTTGGCGGATGGGTGCCGCGTCTGGGCGACGGGCGGGCGATCCTGCTGGGTGAGGTCACGGGCGATTTTGGACGCCGCGACATCCAATTGAAAGGCTCCGGCGTCACCCCCTACAGCCGCAATGGCGACGGGCGGGCCTGGGTCGGGCCGGTGATGCGCGAATATATCGTGTCCGAAGCGATGCACGCCCTTGGCGTTCCCACGACCCGCGCCCTTGGAGCCGCCCTGACCGGCGAGGGCGTGCAACGCGAACGCCGCTATCCCGGTGCAGTCCTGATGCGCGTGGCCGCCAGCCATATTCGCGTCGGCACCTTCCAGTATTTCGCGGCGCGCGGGGATCGCCCTGCCCTGCGCCTGCTTCTGGATCACTGTATTGCACGCCATTATCCTCAGGCAGACGGACCCTTGTCTTTCTTTGCCGAAGTCGTGGCGGCACAAGCGCGGCTGATCGCGAATTGGATGAGCTTGGGCTTCATCCACGGTGTGATGAACACCGATAATATGGCCGTGTCCGGGGAAACCATCGACTATGGCCCCTGCGCCTTCATGGATGCCTATCACCCGCACACGGTCTTCTCATCCATCGATCAACAAGGGCGCTATGCGTTTCAGTCGCAGGCCAATATGGCCGTCTGGAACCTTGCGCAGCTCGCAACTTCGCTGTTGCCGCTGATGGATGGCGACCCGGATCACGCGGCCGAGGAAGCAACGCGGGTTCTGGAAAGCTTTGTCGAGTATTTCAGCCCCGAATGGATGCGGCTGTTCCGCGCCAAGATCGGGCTGGTGACAGAGGAAGATGGGGATGAGGCGCTGATCACGGGCCTTTTGTCCCGGATGGCCAGTTCGCAGGCCGATTTTACCGCCACGTTCACCGCCCTGACCCAGGGCGATGCAAGCCAGCACATCACCGATGACGGGGCCTGGGACAGCTGGGCCCCGGACTGGACAGGCCGGTTGGAGCAGGAGCCGGGCGACCCCAAGAGGACGATGCGCGCCGCCAATCCCGTTCTGATCCCCCGCAATCACCGCGTGGAGGAGGCCATTCGGGCCGGGATCGACGGGGATTATGCCCCGTTCCACCGGCTGGTCGATGCGTTGGCTCAGCCCTTCGATCCGCGATCAGATGATCTGGACCTCGCCACGCCACCAAAGCCGGATGAGCGCGTCTTGCGCACGTTTTGCGGCACCTGAGACGGTGTGGCTTCTGGAATTGCCGCCGCGACTTTAATAGGTTGAAGCCATGGAACCCCATGCTCTGGACCTGAAGCTGGTCACATACAACATGCGCAAGGCCATCGGGCTGGACCGACGGCGCGACCCGCACCGCATACTGGATGTGATCAATCATCTGGACGCGGATGTTGTGGTGTTGCAGGAAGCAGACCGGCGCCTTGGTCCACGCCCGACCGCCCTGCCCCATCGCCTGTTGTTCGATGAAACCGATTTCGTCGCGGTGCCGTTTGATCACAAAGGTGTTTCGCTGGGAAGCCATGGCAATGCGATCCTTGTGCGCAAGGGGCTGACCTTTCATAGCGCCGAACAGCTTGAATTGCCGGGGCTAGAGCCGCGCGGCGCTGTTTCGATCGAGATCGAAGGACAGTTAAAGCTTGTCGGCACCCATCTGGGCTTACTGCGCCCCTATCGTCATCAGCAAATGCGACAATTGGCGAAGAAGTTGGCGCATTCCCCCTTGCCCACGGTGATTATGGGAGATTTCAACGAATGGTCGCCGAAGCGTGGATTTGAACCGCTGGAACACCGGTTCGATGTGATCTCGCCCGGTCGATCCTTTCACGCCGCGCGGCCCGTTGCGGCGCTGGATCGGCTGGCACTCAGTGAGGGCGTCGAACTGCGCGACGCCGGTGTGGACCAGTCTCCGCTGGCGAAAGTGGCGTCGGATCACTTACCGGTTTGGGCACATGTTCGCGTGAAAGGTTGAGGTCAACCGAACCGCGCCTCAGCGCCGGTGGCTTCGGCATTTGTCAATGGCGAACAGCGTGCTATGACAGCCGGAAACCGCTGGGACACCCGTATGAATATCCTGCAAATTACCTCGCTTCTGATCGTTTTGGCCGGAGCCTTCGGGTCGATCAACTATCTGTTCCTGAAGCTGCCATCACCGATCGGCATATTGTTGGTGTCTCTGATGGCGTCTCTTGCGCTGATGGGGCTGGATTTCCTGATCCCGGCGATGGGTGTCGCCGATCAGGTCCGCAGCATCGTCGCCGATCTGGATTTTTCCGACACGTTGCTGGAAGGCATGTTAGGACTGTTGCTTTTCGCCGGCGCATTGCATGTCAAAATTCAGGATTTGAGAGCGCAATGGGGGGTCGTTTTTCTAATGGCGACCATGGGCGTCGCCCTGTCCACGATTGTTGTAGGTGTCGGTTTCAGTTGGCTGACTGGCGCGCCCCTGCTGATCGCGCTGGTCTTTGGGGCGTTGATCTCGCCCACTGATCCCGTCGCGGTTCTGGGCGTCTTGCGCGAAGCAAATCTGCAAAAATCACTGGAAACAAAGATCGCCGGGGAGAGCCTTTTCAACGATGGGGTTGGCTACGTCGTTTTTTTGGTGCTGGTGGGGCTTGCCTTTACGTCCGGGCAAGGCGAACACGCCCCCGACCCCAGCGTCGAGGCTGCCCTTAAGCTGTTTTTTCAAGAGGCTGTCGGCGGTGCCCTTCTGGGGGTCGTCCTGGGCTGGCTGACCTTTCGCGTCATGCGCCACATCGACGATTATTCACTAGAGGTTTTGTTGACGCTTGGGCTGGCATTTGGCGGCTACGAGCTGGCCGTCGCGCTGCATGTCTCCGGCCCGATCATGGCCGTCTGCGCCGGGTTGTTGATTGGTGATGTGGGCACCAAACATGGGATGAGCGAAGAAACGCGGCGCTATGTCGATGCGTTCTGGAAGCTGATCGACGAAATTCTGAATGCGGTTCTGTTCCTTATGATCGGGTTCGAAGTCTTCGCCGTTGCCTTTACCATGGATGCCGTCACCGCCGGGGTGCTGTCGATAATTCTGGCCCTGATTGCTCGGCTGACGGCTGTGGCCGTGCCAGTCATCTTGCTCAGGCCTTTCCGCAGTTTCTCGCGCGGTGTTGTCCCGATCATGACCTGGGGGGGCTTGAAAGGCGGTATCTCGGTTGCCTTGGCGCTGAGCTTGCCCGACAACGAATGGAAACCCCTGATCCTGACCGCAACCTATATCATCGTCGTTTTCTCGATCATCGTGCAGGGCTTGACGGTCGCGCCGCTTGCGTCGCGGTTGGGGCGCGAACCGGAGTTGATGTAGGGACGACGCCCTTCTCAGGCAGTCCAAGCCCATCTCTGGTCGGCTCAATCCGAGGCCACTGCCCCAAGGATCAGTTCAACCGCCGGGCGGAAATTTCGGGTGAATTCATTGATGGCGAAGGCTTCGCGCATGTCATCCGGCAAGCCTTCGGGGTCGCGATTCGCGGTCAGATCAAATTGCGCGGCGCCTTGCAAAACATTCATCAAGGTGCGCGCAACCAGCCCGGCCCGATCGGGATCCAGATGCATGAGTTTGGCAAGGTGAACAGCGAAGCGTTCAAATTTTGCCAGCATACTTCGTTTGGCGGTAAACAACGGCTCATCCGCCACGTTCGTCTCGATCACCGCGACCAAGCGCGCAAACAGGGGCAGGAACAGCGGTGTATTTTGCGACAGATCGGTCAGATAATCAGCCAAATCCGCCGGATGTGCACTTAGCTCGTGTTCGTTTTCAAAGCGGCCGACAAGATCCTCCAACGCTTCGACGAACAAAAGCAAGAACAGCTCTTCTTTGGAACGGACGTAAAGATACAGCGTTCCCTTGGCGAGATTGGCACGGCGTGCCAGGGCGTTCATGGTCACACCGTCAAAGCCCAATTCTTCGATCAGATCACGCGCGGCGGCCAGAATCTCTGCCTGCCGCTTGACCTTCTGATCCTCGGATCGGGCTCTTTTACTTGAATGTATCGTCAACGATCTCCGCCATTCCCGCCTGTCGCAAGTCAAGCCCGCGCGTTGATCTGACTATCGGACGATCATTGCCTGCTTGGCAAGAGCGGCTGTAGTGCGATGGCGGTATTCGCCGCTACGTCAGATCGGCCAGTCACTTCTCGCGGGTGACTGTTTATCGCTTGGTGAAGCTGCATGAAAACGACGGAACCCGTGGCAAAACGAACTTGGCGACGGGCGGGTGCGGTATGAAAGTGCGGACCAGGATCCATCGCGTCAGGTGATCATATTCATCACTGATGTCGACTTGCCTTGCCTGCGAAAACCGGGTCTTGTCGCCGGGTTGCTTTCCTGAACCTGTGAAGTGTCGCGACCATGCAAAACATCCGTGGAATTTTCTTGATCATCTTCGCCATGGCTGCGTTCGCGTTGGAAGATGTCTTCATCAAGTCGATGACGCAGGGGATGCCTACCTCGCAAACCTTGTTTCTTCTTGGGGTTGGCGGCGCGGTGGCCTTTGCCATTATCACCTATGCCCAACGTGGCACGCTTGCCCCGCTTGTGCATCGTGACATGAAATCAAGGGCCATGCTGTGGCGCAATGCGTCCGAAGCCGTTTCGGCAATGTTTTTCGTGACCGCCCTGTCGCTCGTCCCCCTGTCCACGGTTTTGGCGGTGTTTCAGGCGATGCCGCTGGCCACGACGGCAGGTGCCGCGCTGTTTCTGGGTGAACAGGTCGGCTGGCGTCGGTGGACCGCCATTGGCATCGGTTTTCTTGGTGTTCTTCTGATTATTCGTCCGGGCGCAGACGGCTTCCAGATGGCCGCCCTGCTGCCGATTGCTGCCGTGTTTGGCATCGCCCTTCGCGATCTGCTGACCCGCCAGCTTGACCCGACGATCCCGTCCACCAGCGTGGCATTCTATGCGTTTCTAACTTGCATTCCGGCGGGTGTCATTTTGATCCCGGTCAGTGGATCGTTCGTCGTCCCTGAGCAGACTGGTTGGCTGCTGATGCTGGGGGCAACAGTTTTCGGCGTGTCTGGTTATTATGCCATCGTCATTGCCCTGCGTGTGGCCGAGACGTCGATCATCATGCCGTTCAGATACAGTCGTTTGATCTTCTCGATCTTTTTGGGGATCGTCGTGTTCGGCGAAGATCCCGACCGCTTGACCTATCTTGGGGCAAGCGTCGTGATCGGCACCGGCATCTATACCTTCCTGCGCGAACGGCGTGTAATGCGCGGAGACATCACTGACCCCGCGTAAGGCTGTTGTCGGATGACGCAAGACGCGCTAAAGAGCCTCAACTGAAGTTTTCTTCTTATTGGGAGCGCTAACATGACCATCATCGTCGATATTTTTGCCCGCGAGATTCTGGACAGCCGAGGCAACCCGACCGTTGAGGTAGACGTGATCCTGGACGATGGCACGCTGGGCCGCGCTGCCGTGCCGTCCGGGGCATCGACCGGGGCGCATGAAGCCGTTGAAAAGCGCGATGGCGACAAGGCGCGTTATATGGGCAAAGGCGTTCTGGAAGCGGTCGAGGCCGTAAATGGCGAGATTGCCGATACTCTGGTCGGCTTTGACGCCACCGAACAGGAAGCCATCGACGCAGCCATGTGCGAACTGGATGGCACGCCGAACAAGGCCCGTCTGGGTGCCAACGCCATTCTTGGTGTCTCGCTGGCCGTGGCGAAAGCCGCCGCCGATGCCTCTGCCCTGCCCCTTTACCGTTATGTCGGCGGGGCGTCTGCGCGCGTGTTGCCGGTGCCGATGATGAACATAATCAACGGCGGTGAACATGCCGACAACCCGATCGACATTCAGGAATTCATGATCATGCCCGTGTCTGCGAAAAACATTCGCGAAGCCGTGCGGATGGGATCGGAAGTGTTCCACACCCTGAAAAAAGAGCTGTCGGCCGCTGGCCTGTCCACCGGCATCGGCGACGAGGGCGGCTTCGCCCCAAATATCGGCTCGACCCGCGACGCGCTCGACTTCATCATGAGCTCGATCAAGAAAGCGGGCTACACACCGGGCGAAGACATCTATCTGGCGCTCGATTGCGCCGCGACCGAGTATTACAAGGACGGAAAATATGTCCTTTCAGGCGAAGGTAAATCGCTGACCAGCGAGGAGAATGCCCAATATCTGAAAGCACTCTGCGACGACTATCCGATCATCTCGATCGAAGACGGCATGTCGGAAGACGACTGGGACGGCTGGGTCGCCTTGACCGAACTGCTGGGCGACAAGATCCAGCTTGTGGGCGATGACCTGTTCGTGACCAACCCCGAACGTCTGGCCGAGGGGATCGCGAAAGGCGCGGCCAACTCGATGCTGGTGAAGGTCAACCAGATCGGCACCTTGTCCGAGACGCTGAAAGCCGTCGACATGGCCCACCGCGCACGAATGACCAACGTCATGTCGCACCGCTCGGGCGAGACTGAGGATGCGACCATCGCCGACCTTGCCGTCGCCACCAATTGCGGCCAGATCAAAACCGGGTCGCTCGCACGCTCGGACCGGCTCGCGAAATACAACCAACTGATCCGGATCGAGGAAATGCTGGGGGTGACGGCGGAATATGCCGGGCGGTCGATTTTGAAGTAAGCGATTTGCCGATTATCAGGGTAAAGGCCGGTGCAATGCTCCGGCCTTTTTCTTTGCATGGCGATCAAGAGCCCTAACTGGCCACCGGCTGATACGACTTTTGGCCTTCCTGCGCCCGCTTCATTGCGGACATGGCCTCTTTACTGGTCATGAGCTTGGTTGTTGATCCACCCGCCATGGTTCCGGAGGCGCCAACCACCAAGGCACACGCAGCCATTACTTCATCGCTCGGCGCTTCGATTAGCGCCATGACATCATCCTCTCCGAAGCAGAAAAACAGGTGATGCAACTTACCACCCAACGCCGCAATCAACTTCCCTGCGGCAGCTTCGCGATCTTGCGGCTTTTCCACGAGGGACCGCAAGGAATCGGTACTGTATTGACCTTTGAACATATAAAACGACATCTGATCTTCCTTTCTTGTTGAAAGGTTCCGTGCCGCAGACACCTGCCCCATCGCGCAGTATTGTGACCGAACCCTATCACGGATGTACGCTTGTGTCATTTTTCGCAGGCACGAAAGAATGTGCCCAACCAGAAAACGATAAGACATGACCCCCGAGCAAATCATCATCCACCTCGACCTCGCCCCGCACCCCGAAGGCGGGCATTAACGTCAGACATGGGTGGATGTGGCCAGCGATGGTCGCCCATCCGGCACCTGCATCTGTTTCCTGTTGAAAGACAGCGAGCGCAGCCGTTGGCACCGGGTCGATGCGACCGAGATCTGGCTGTATCACGCGGGGGCGCCGCTGATCCTGTCAATGGCGGCGACCGATGCAGGGTCTGCGTTGGATCAGGAGCTCGGCGCGGACCTTGCGGCGGGTCAATCGCCGCAAATGATCGTGCCACACCACCACTGGCAGGCCGCTCGATCCACCGGTGCCTATTCGTTGGTCAGTTGTGTCGTGTCACCGAGGTTTCAGTTCGACGGTTTCACGCTGACGCCCGAAGGGTTCGACATCCCCCGCGCCTGATGGGCTTAGCCACCCAGCAAAAGCGCCGAGACCGGGGCCATTGCCACTGTTTTCGCCCGGTTTCCAAGGTTCCATTCGATCAGGGCTTGCAGGGTCTCCGCCTGCGCGCGGCCCAGCATGATCACACCATCTTCCTGACCGGCCTTGAAGGCGGCATTGTCCAGAAAACGGCGCATGACCTTGCCATCCTGCCCTTCGCCATCCAGTTCACGGAACACGACGCCCGCAGCAACACCGTTTTTCAGCGCGGTTTTGTGGCCAGTGTTCAGGCCTTGCGGTTCAGACACCAGCCCGTGCCCGCTGGCAATCAAAATCTCGGAAATCTGCGCCGCAAGCTGGCTATTGCTTTGAAACCCGCTGTCTTCAGCCATGAAAACTCCAACAGCAAGGTCCAGAAGCGGTGCCTGAGCCTGAAAGATCACTTCGGCATCTGTCGGGGTCGCATTCACGGGCAAGGCGGGCACAATCAACACCTCGGCGCCGACATCTCGATAAAAGGAAATGGCCTGGGCTGCATCCGGGGCACTGGCATCCACGATGAAGCTGACCGGGAACGGCAAATTGTTCAGATCTCCCAACGATTGACGCGCTGCGCCCTGATCCACCAACACGACGGACATCAGTGGACGACCTTCCGGATTGGCAAAGACGGCGGCATTTTGTTCGATGGCCAGCAGCGGCGTGTCCGTCAGGACCGGGTCGTCACCTGTCGCCTCGGCGTCTCCGTCCGTTGTTGACTGCTCAATCGTGGGCAAGCGGTTGGTCGTCACACCATCTGCCAGATCACCGATGGGGGCGACGGGGTCGCTTTTGATCTGCGGGGTGTTGGCAAGGTCGGGTATGGATTGCGGCAGGTTGCGGTCAGCCGATTCCCCGGCCGCGTTGGGATCTGTATCGGTGTCTTCATTCGCCTCACCGGTATCCTGTTCCGAGGCGTCCTGTTCCAAGGCGTCTTGCTCTGCTGGCTGTGGCGCGTCATCAGACGGGGCCGCGGGTGGCGCGTCGGTTTCACCCGGTGCATCACTGTCCGGCACGGCAGGTTCGGGCGGAGGGGCTGGCGCATCTGCCACGGGAACATCTGCATCTGGCGCCACATCTGCCGTTTCCATGTCGGCCGGCGCATCCGGTGCACTGATCGCGTCTGGCGGTGTATCATTGGCAACCGGCGGGTCTTCGGTTGGCGGCACTGCGTCTTCGGTGATCGTTATGTCCTGATCAACCGCCGGCGGATCGACCCGCCCCGGTTGCACCGGTGCCAATTGCAGCGACACAACCGCAAGACCAAGACCCGACACGACCGTCCCGGCCAAAACACCTGACAAGAAGCCCTTTGCCATGGCTTTCTCTCCCCGAAACCTCATCCTTTGCACGTGCCGCTCTTGACCGTCGGCACCTGCGTGGATCATGTATAGCCCGACAATCGCAGGACGTAACCCCTGCTGAGACATTCTTGGCGAAAGGCCGCACCATGATCCTGCTGATCGATAATTATGACAGCTTTACTTACAATCTCGTCCATTATTTCGGCGAGTTGGGGGCAGATGTTGTGGTCAAACGCAACGACGCGCTGGATGTGCAAGAGGCGATGGGCATGGGCGCGGATGGAATCGTTTTGTCCCCCGGTCCCTGTGATCCGGCGCAGGCGGGCATCTGTCTGGCCTTGACCGCCGCTGCGGCTGACGCGAAAGTTCCCCTGTTTGGCGTCTGTCTTGGCCATCAAGCGATTGGCGAGGCGTTTGGCGGCAAGGTCGTGCGCGCACCCGAGATCGTGCATGGCAAGATGGGAGAGATCAGGCACCAGGGTAAAGGCGTGTTCGAAGGTCTGCCCTCGCCGCTTCTGGCCACACGCTATCATTCGCTGGTCGTAGATCGCGACAGCCTGCCCGATTGTCTGGAAATCACCGCCGAGCTGGACAACGGATTGATCATGGGTCTGCGCCACAAAGAGCTTGAGGTGGAAGGCGTGCAGTTCCACCCGGAAAGCATCCGGTCCGAGCATGGCCACGCAATGCTTCAAAATTTCCTGAACAAGACGAAAGTAACCGCATGAGCGACGCAATGAAACCGCTGATCTATGCCGCGACCGAGGGGCCACTGTCCCGCGCTCAGGCCGAGCTTGCCTTTGAAGAACTGTTCGAAGGGCGCGCAACCCCCGCCCAGATCGGTGCGCTTCTGGCTGCGATGCGGGCGCGTGGCGAAAGTGTTTCCGAATACGCGGCGGCGGCGGCCGTGATGCGCGCCAAATGCGCCAAGGTCAGCGCCCCGGACGGCGCGATGGATATTGTTGGCACGGGAGGTGATGGGATGGGCACGTTGAACATCTCGACCGCGACGGCCTTTGTCGTGGCGGGCGCAGGCGTGACCGTGGCCAAACATGGCAACCGCAACCTGTCATCGAAATCAGGCGCGGCGGACGCGCTGACCGAAATGGGCGTGAACGTCATGGTCGGCGCTGATGTGGCAGAACGCGCCATCAACAAGGTCGGCATCGGCTTCATGATGGCCCCGATGCACCACCCGGCGATGAAGCATGTGATGCCCGTGCGTCAGGAAATGGGGTGCAAGACGATCTTCAATATCCTTGGCCCCCTGACCAACCCGGCAGGTGTCAAACGTCAGTTGACCGGGGCGTTTGCTGCCGACCTGATCTTTCCGATGGCCGAAACCCTGCAATCGCTGGGGTCGGAAAAAGCGTGGCTGGTGCATGGAGCGGACGGGATGGACGAGATCTCGATCACCGGAGTGACATCAGTTGCTGCGCTTGAGGATGGTAAAATCCATTCCCGCGAAATTCACCCCGAAGATGCGGGGCTTCCAGTGCACCGGCTTGCGTCGATCCTCGGGGGCGAGCCTGCCGAGAATGCCGTCGCCTTCCGCGCGCTGCTGGAAGGCGAGGCATCTGCCTTCCGCGATGCCGTTCTTTTGAACGCCGCTGCTGCACTTGTGGTGGCCGACAAGGCAAGCGATCTGAAAGAAGGCGTTGGATTGGCGGCTGAAAGCATCGACAGCGGAGCGGCGAAAGCCAAGATCGAAGCGTTGGCAAAGCTGACGTCGGTCGCGTGACATACCGCGCCTTGCCCCTTAACACACGAAGGCATAAACCACGCCCATGAGCACCGTTTTAGACAAGATCAAAGCCTACAAGCTGGACCATGTGGCCGCATGCAAAGCGGCCCGCCCCCTGTCCGCGGTCGAGGCCGCCGCCCGTGAGGCAAGCCCCACGCGGGACTTTGCGCGATCGCTGATGAAGGCCGCTGAAACCGGCTATGGCCTGATCGCCGAGGTCAAGAAGGCCAGCCCGTCCAAAGGTCTGATCCGCGCCGATTTCGACCCATCGGCGCTTGCAAAAGCCTATGAGGCCGGCGGCGCGACCTGCCTGTCGGTGCTGACCGACACACCGTCCTTCCAGGGCGCGGACGACTATTTGGTCGCTGCGCGCGACGCGGTCTTGCTTCCAGCCCTGCGCAAAGACTTCATGTATGACGCCTATCAGGTCGCTGAAGCCCGCGCCTTGGGGGCTGACTGCATCCTCATCATCATGGCCTCGGTAGAGGACACTCAAGCGCAAGAGCTTGAAGATGCAGCCTTTTCATGGGGCATGGATGTGCTGATCGAGGTGCATGACGAGGCCGAACTGGAGCGCGCCCTTGCGTTGAAATCGCCGCTTCTGGGCGTGAACAACCGCAACCTGAAGACTTTCGAGACGACACTGGACACCACCCGCCGCCTGTCAAAACTTGCGCCCGCTGATCGTCACCTTGTGTGCGAAAGCGGATTGTCTACTCCGCAAGATCTGGCCGATATGGCTGAATATGGCGCGCGGTCGTTCCTGATCGGCGAAAGCCTGATGCGTCAGGACCACGTCGAGGCCGCAACCCGCGCCCTGCTTGCCAATCCGGTGCCCGCATGAGCGACAAATCCCCCCTCACCCATTTCGACGCAGATGGACAGGCTCATATGGTCGACGTGTCCGACAAGGCCGTGACAGACCGCGTCGCGCTGGCCGAGGGGTTCGTGAAGATGACGCCCGAGACATTGGCCCTTGTCACTTCCGGCTCGGCGAAAAAAGGTGACGTTCTGGGTGTGGCGCGGCTGGCCGGGATCATGGGGGCAAAACGCACCTCGGACCTGATCCCTTTGTGTCATCCCCTGTCCATCACCAAGGTCGCGCTGGAGCTGGCCCCACAGCCCGACCTGCCCGGCGTGCGCATCACCGCGACCGTCAAGACCGGCGGCCAAACAGGGGTCGAGATGGAAGCGTTGACCGCTGTGTCTGTTGCCTGTCTGACCGTTTATGACATGCTCAAAGCCGCCGAAAAAGGCATGCAGATCACCGGCATCCGCCTTCTGCGTAAAGAAGGCGGAAAATCCGGGGTCTACGCACGAGAATCCGGGGATACCTGATGATCACCGTAGCTAAGGCGCTGGACGCGATATTCGATCTGGTGCGGCCTCTGGGCACGGAAGAGGTGCCACTGGCCGACGCGGCGAACCGCACCCTTGCCGCCCCCATCACAGCCTCCCGCCTGCAACCGCCCTTCGCGGCCTCGGCCATGGACGGTTATGCGCTGAACGGGGTGGAGGCCGACCCCGAAGCAATGTTTCGCGTCATCGGCGAAAGTGCGGCAGGGCATGGATTTCATGGCCACGTTGGCCCCGGCGAATGTGTGCGGATCTTCACCGGTGCGCCGATGCCTGACGGTGCGGATCGCGTGATCATTCAGGAAGATGTAGAGCGTAAGGGCGATCTGATCACGCTTGCGCGCAAATTGGACACAGTCCCACATGTGCGTCCGGCGGGTGCCGATTTCGCACCCGGTGACACAATCCCGGCACCCCGCGTGCTGTCACCTGCCGACCTCGCGCTGGCGGCGGCGATGAACGTGCCCACCTTGACCGTCACCCGCAAACCCATCATCGCGCTTATGGCCACCGGAGACGAATTGGTTATGCCGGGCGAAACCCCCGGCCCGGATCAGATCATCGCGTCCAATGCCTTTGGCCTGAAAGCCTTGATCGAGGCAAATGGTGGCCACGCCCGCATGTTGCCGATTGCACGAGACAATGCCGACAGCTTGCGCACCGCGTTTGATCTGGCCGCGGATGCCGATCTGATCGTGACCATAGGCGGCGCATCTGTTGGCGACCATGATCTGGTCGGCGACGTGGCCGCCGAATTGGGGATGGAACAGAGCTTCTATAAGGTGCTGATGCGCCCCGGAAAGCCTTTGATGGCTGGGCGGATGGGAAATGCTGTTATGATCGGCCTACCCGGAAATCCGGTGTCCTCGATGGTCTGCGGCCATGTGTTTCTGGTGCCTGCCATGCGCGCGATGCTCGGGTTGGGGACAGCGGCAGCGCCGCGCAAAACAGCGATCTTGGCTGCCCCGCTCAAGGCGAACGGCCCGCGCGAACATTACATGCGGGCACGGGTTGATGGTGACGAGATAACGATATTCGACAGCCAGGACAGCGCGCTCTTGAGCGTATTGTCTCAGGCCAATGCGCTGGCCATTCGCCCCGCGTCCGATCCAGCGCGCGAAGCAGGCGAAAGGCTTGACTACCTCCCGATCTGACACGATCTGCTGACCCTGCGTTCCCGCCTGACGTGCGCTGTTGACACAAAAAGGGAACAGGGATAGAACATTCACTGAACGCCCCGCAACGAGGGCCCTTTCTAACCCGTCGCTTAGGCTGCGGTATCGGAATGCAGAAAGACGGAGGTGTGAGAGCATGTTGACACGCAAACAGTTGGAACTTTTGGATTTTATTCACAAACGGATCCAACGTGACGGTGTGCCCCCGTCTTTTGACGAAATGAAGGAAGCGCTGGACCTGCGCTCGAAATCCGGGATTCACCGGCTGATCACTGCTTTGGAAGAACGCGGCTTTATCCGCCGCCTTGCCCACCGCGCCCGCGCCATTGAAATCGTGAAACTGCCTGAGCCGTTGGAGAATGCCGGACGCGCTGGGTTCGAACCGCGCGTGATCAAGGGCGACCGCCCCGAACGCACCCCGCCAAGCGCCATCGCCCTTGAAGGATTAGGCGTCAGCGACTTGCCTCTGATGGGTCGCATCGCGGCTGGTGAACCGATCGAAGCCATCACCGACGGCGCGCAGCACGTGTCTGTGCCCGAAAACATGCTGGCCACCGGCGGGCGTCACTATGCGCTTGAGGTTAAGGGCGATTCAATGATCGACGCCGGGATCAACAATGGCGATGTGGTTGTCATTCGCGAAACCAGTCAGGCGCAGAACGGCGATATCGTCGTGGCGCAGGTGGATGGCTACGAAGCCACGCTGAAGCGGTTTCGCAAAACCGACGGCATGATCGCTTTGGAAGCGGCCAACCCGGCCTATGAGACACGCCTGCTGCCAGAAGGTCAGGTCAAGGTTCAGGGCAAGCTGGTCGGTTTGATCCGCACCTACTGACCCGCATCGGACAACTCGTTGGAAACAGAAAAAGGGACGCGGCCATTGCGCGTCCCTTTTATTGTACTCGGTTGGCGTATTGTGTCAGCCAAGCCCCGACAGTTTTCTCTGCAATTCGGCCAGCTGTTTCTTTATGGCGTCCAGTTCGTCCCTGGATCCATTTTCCGTTTTGTCGGATGCATCGTCATCGTCGTCTGACGACCCGGTGCTGCCGGGAAATCCGCTCATCATCGCTTTCATGAAGGCTTCTTGCTGCGCTTGCATCGCCTCGAACCCCGGCATCTGCGCCATAGGATTGCCCATCGCCCCGAAGTTTTCCATCATCTTGGACTGACCATCGCGCAGCATTTCAAAACTTGCGGCCAGAAACTGTGGCACAACGCTGTGTGCCTGCGTGGTATAGGACCGTACAAGATCCGTCAGCACATCCACCGGCAAGACACTTTCGCCCCGGCTTTCGTGTTCTGCAACGATCTGAAGCAGATATTGGCGCGTCAGATCATCACCCGATTTCAAGTCGATAATCTGCACTTCCCGTCCATCGCGAATAAACCCGGCGATATCGTCCAATGTCACGTAATCAGACGTCTCGGTGTTATATAGGCGCCGACTGGCGTAGCGCTTGATCAGCAGCGGTTCTTGTTTCTGAGCCATATTATCTCCCCGCAGCATTTTTTTGCTGCACTGCAAAAGCCTACCAAAGCCCACATCAAAGGCAAGCTTTTTGACCAACTATTACGTGAGGGGTCGGAACCTGGCGCACATGGAAAAAGGGCGAGCACAAGGCTCGCCCTTCTGGAATAGGCCGGATCGGGAGGTTGGTATCCGGCGAAATTCGCTTACTTGGCAGTCGCTTTTTTAGCGGCTTTCTGAACTTCGTCAGTTGCTTTTTTGACAGCAGCTTGAGCATCGTCGCCCAGCTCTTTGCCAGCAGCCATCATCAGTTCAACTGTTTCAGCTTGAACTTTTTTGGCAACTTCAGCGAAAGCAGCCAGGTTTTCAGCAGCCAGCTCAGCTTGGGCCGAAGCGAAGTCTGTTACGGCTTTGCCATAATCAGCAGCTTCTTCTTTAGCTGTGGTGACGTCGCCCATCTTGGCCAGTGTTTCCTTGGTCCATTTGGTCGAGATCTCAGCCGATTTGTCTGCAGCTTGCAGAGCAACTTTCGACATTTTCTCAGCCAGAGCGGCTTGGTTTTTGAAAGCGTCTTGAGCGACCGACATGTCAACGGGGAAGTTGCCCATCATGTCTTGGAACATCTTGGTGAAGTCTTGTGTCTTAGTCATTGTCATATCTCCGTGGTTTGGCGCCGGGAGGAGGTCGGTGCCTGAATTGCTATGAGGAGAATATGTATGCTGCGGTGCAGAAAATCAAGCTTTTTCTGCACCGCAGCATTTGACTATTTTAAGTTGTTGAAAATCAGGTATTTGGTTTTGCCACAACATAGGTGCCGGGCGCCGGGGCAAGAGGTTTGTGCGACGAATCACCGACCTCGCGCGCCTCGATCTGCTTGCCTGACCGCTCGGACAGCCAAGCATCCCATCGGCCCCACCAGGACCCATCGTTGAAGGTCGCCCCTTCCATCCAGTCATCCGATGCAGCGGGCCAATCTTCGTTTGTGTAGTGGCCATACTTCTTTTTCGAAGGAGGGTTCACGATCCCGGCAATATGCCCGCTTTGCGATACGATGAAGGTCTTGTCCTTCGATCCCATCTGCCGGATGCCGTCATAAGATGACTTCCATGCGGCGATGTGATCTGTCTCGCAAGCAATGGCGCAAAGCGGGACGTCGACATCAGCAATCGACAGATGCTCATCCAGCAGCTCGAAATCACCTTTGGCAAAACGGTTGCCCTGACACAGACCGCGTAAATACTCGACGGTCATCTTGGCAGGCAGGTTCGTGCTGTCTCCATTCCAGAACAGAAGATCGAAGGCGGGCGGCGTCTTGCCCAGCATATAGCTGTTGATCGCCGGTCCATAGATCAGATCATTGGGCCGCAAATACGAGAACGTCCGCGACATGAAGAAGCTGTCCAGATAGCCACGCTCGGCGACTTCTTCTTCGATACCGGTGACGAAATCATCATCCAGAAAGACGCCGACTTCACCCTGATCCGAGAAATCTGTCAGGGTGGTGAAGAATGTGGCGGAATTGACGGATTTGTCGCCACGCTTCTTCATCAAAGACAAGGTTAGCGACAGTGTTGTTCCGGCAATGCAATACCCGACCACATTGACCTTCTTCTGGTTTGTGATCGCTTTCACCTCGCGCATGGCAGCCAGATATCCATCTTCGATATAGTCGCCCAGCCCCACATCGGCATAGGACGCGTCCGGGTTTACCCAGCTGACCACAAACAGCGTGTAACCCTGATCGACGATCCATTTGATCAGGCTGTTCTGTTCCTTCAGGTCCATGATGTAGAACTTGTTGATCCAGGGCGGAAAGATGATCAGCGGGGTGGCGTGCACCTTCTCGGTCGTCGGGGCATATTGGATCAACTCCATCATCCGGTTGCGATAGACAACCTGCCCCGGCGTTGTCGCGATGTTCTTGCCCACCTCGAACGCACTTTCGTCCACCAGCTTGACCAGAAGTTCGCCGTCATTTGCTTCAAGATCAGCGACCAGGTTTTCCAGCCCCTGCACCAGCGACTGCCCGTTTGTTTCCACCGCTCGCTCCATCGCGTCCGGGTTGGTTGCCAGAAAGTTGGTGGGACTCATCATGTCGATGATCTGATGGGTGAAGAACTCCATCCGCTTGGTGTCTTCCGGGTCAAGCCCTTCCACATCTTTCAGCGCGTCTTCCATCGCCTGCGAACTGATCAGATACTGTTGTTTGACATAGTTGTAATAAGGATGGGAATCCCACAAAGGATTCGAAAATCGGCGGTCCTTCGGGCCGGGATCCTCAGGTGCCTTGAAGTCGCCGGCTGCCAGTGCCGCTTGTGCTTCAATCGCATGTTCCAGCGTTTTGCCCCAATATGCCACCTGATGTTCGAACATTTTGGACGGGTTTGCCATCATGTCCGCCCAGATCGTCCCGGCGGCCTTCACATAGAACTCCTGCCCCGGCGCCTGCAAGCTGGGGCGCACAGGCTTTCGATGTGCCATGATATTGGCCAGACGTTTTGACAATTCCTCGATGCGGGCGAGGTTGTTGTTCAGTTCACTCAGCTCCTGGCCTTTATTAACTTGGTCAGTTGTCATGAAACAATTTCCCCCCTATGGTTTCTGCAAGTGCAGCATCGTAAAAACTGCATATGAAACCAACTATGCGAATGCAGAGTGTAAAAATCAAAGGCTAATATCAAATGCGGTACATGGCGACTTACGATCTGATGGAGACGATCCGCAATACGAATCAGTGGTTGGGTGCAACGGCCGCCGCCATGGGCTCGTATCCCGCAACAGCCTTGGTTCCGAACCCTTTCTTTCAGATCATGGCGGCTTGGGGCGAAGTAACAGAACGCAGCTTTGACCGCATGGTCACCAAACCCGACTGGGGCATCCTGAGCGTCGTCGGAGAAGATGGGCGTGACCACGTGGTCCAGATCGAGAAGCGGGTCGAACGGCCGTTTGGCGACCTGATCCAGTTCAAAGTCACTGGACGCCCCGAGAAGAAACGACGCATTCTGCTGGTGGCCCCAATGTCCGGACACTATGCGACCCTTCTGCGCTCGACCGTTGCCAGTCTTCTTCCCGATGCCGAAATCTACATCACCGATTGGCACAATGCGCGGGATATCCCCGTCAGTGCCGGGAAGTTCGACATTGAGGATTACACCCTGTATCTGGTGGATTTCATGCGCCATCTGGGCCCCGACATCAATGTCGTCGCGGTCTGTCAACCCGCCCCCCTGACACTGGCGGCCACGGCCTATCTGGCCGAACTGGACCCCGACGCGCAGCCGCAAACCCTGACCCTGATCGGCGGGCCGATTGATCCTGACGCCGCGGCAACGGATGTGACCGATTTCGGGCGTCGCGTGACCATGGGTCAGCTGGAAGAAACCGCCATTCAGCGGGTCGGCTTCAAATACAAAGGGGCAGGTCGGATGGTCTATCCCGGTCTGCTGCAATTGGCGGGCTTCATGTCCATGAATGGAGAGAAGCATTCGAAAGCGTTTTCAAACCAGATCATGCGAGTGGCCAAGGGTGAAGCATCGGAACGGGATAAACACAACCGTTTCTATGACGAATACCTTGCTGTCATGGACATGACCGCCGAGTTTTACCTGAGCACAGTTGAACGTGTTTTCAAAAACAGCGAAATCGCCAAAAACGCATTTGTCGTTAACGGTCATACCGTGAATATCGGTGCGATCACGGACGTTGCCGTGAAGACGGTCGAAGGCACCAAGGACGACATCACCGCCCCCGGTCAATGTATCGCTGCACTGGACCTGCTGACCGGCTTGTCCGCGGACAAAAAGGCCAGCCATGTCGAAGATGGAGCGGGCCACTACGGCATTTTTGCTGGCAAAAGCTGGCGGAACAATATCCGCCCTCTGGTTCTGGACTTCATTGACCAGAACGACGGACGCCACGCGGCACAAGCTGCCAAGAAACGCGCCAGGAAAGCTGCCGCAAAACCCGCCAAGCTGAACGTCGTGAAGGCCGCTGGCAAGTAGGTTCAGCGACCTCTGACACATCAAGGCGCGCATTGCAGCTGCGCCTTTTTAGTCTACTGACGTAGCTTGATCAGCGCAGCTCAAGCGGCATATCCAGCCAGGCTCGCATTCCGATATTGACCTGTTGCGGCACCTCGACGGTTGGCAAATGCCCGGCCGCGGTCAAGATCACAAGTTCGGCCCCCGGAATAAGGGCCGCCATGTTTTCGTGCCGTTTGGGTGGGGTCAGCCCATCATGCGCACCGCACATCACCATAGTCGGCACCTTCAACCGCTGCAAACTGCGCTGCGCATCAGGGCGCCGTTGAAGGGCGCGTGACTGGCGGACGAACATCTCGCCTCCCAGCCGATGCGCCATATCGTGCACCAGTGCCACCACCGCCTCCCGTCCGGGACCGGGGGCAAGATGGTTGGGGGGCAGGGTTTCCGTCATTGCCTCCTCCAACCGCCCGGCACTGGCGCGCACGATCTGCGGCTCGCGCCATGCGGCCTGGGCGGGCGTGTCCGGCAAGGGCGTGGTGGAAATCAGCGCCAGACGGGAAACACGATCCGGCGCGCGGCGGGCGATCTCCATCGCGACGATGCCACCCATGCTCAGCCCGGCCAGCGCAAAGCGCGAGGGCAAATGCTCAAGAATATGAGCGGCCATGTCGCGGATCGTGTCCCCACAGACCGGAGGGGCAACCACAACCATATGATCCCGCGACAAATCCTCAATCTGCGGCCCAAACACCCGCGCGTCACACATCATTCCGGGGATCAGAACCACAGGTTCCTGCATCTTCTGCTCGCTTGTTTCTGTTTTGCCTCTGCTGTGACCTTGGCCCGCCCATGATACCGGTGCAAGCGCTATTGCCCGTCCGACTGTGGTCAGATCCGCGCCAGAACAACTTTGACCATCTTCTGTATGGTGCGCAGACACTCATCGTCCGAGAACCGATGATCGGCCCCTTTGACCAGCGTCAACCGGATGTCGTTGCCGTCGACGTGTTCCAGCAACTTCAGCGCCTGCGCAGTGGACACCGCCGTATCTTCGGTGCCTTGCAAAAAGCGCACAGGCATATTGAGCGGCAGCGGGCTGCGCAAAACCAAATGATCGCGACCATCTTCGATCAGCAGCTTGGTGATAACATAATCTTCATCATAATCGGACGGGATCGACAGGAACCCCTCGCGCTCCAGCTCTGCTTTCTGATCGTCGTTGAACCCGGTCCAATATCCATCTTCGGTAAAATCAGGCGCCGCCGCGATGGTGACAAGGCCAACCAACCGGCCCGGTCGCGCACGCGCCAAAAGCAGCGACTGCCAGCCGCCCATCGAACTGCCAACCGCCAGCACAGGCCCGTCAATCAACTGGTCCACCACAGCCAGCGTGTCCTCGTGCCAGTCTCCGATGCAACCGTCGGTAAATTCCTCCGAGCTTTGCCCGTGGCCCGAGTAATCAAACCGCATGAATGCCCGCCCTTCGGCTTTAGCCCAAGCTTCCAGAGCAACCGCCTTGGTGCCTTCCATGTCCGACTTCAGGCCGGACAGAAACAGGATCGTCGGCCCCTGCCCATCGGTTTTCACGTAAGCGATGCGCCGACCATTTGCGGTCTCAAGAAACTGGATGTCGGTCATGATCTTCCCTGTCTGTTGTGGCGCGCAAACCATACCGGGCACGAAATGCTCTGCAATCCCCAACTTTGCCCGCCCCCCGTTGACAGTCGCAGAAACAAGGTTCAAAAGTCGCCCACACATAACCCGCAACCGGGCGTTCCGTGGGCGCCAAAACGACGAGGAGACGGCTATGAGCCAGATATCCCTTACATTTCCTGACGGCAATTCACGCGAGTATGACGCGGGTATCACCCCTGCCGAGGTCGCCGCGAGCATCTCGAATTCGCTGGCGAAAAAGGCCATTTCTGCCACCGTGGACGGTGTCCATTGGGACATGCAGTGGCCGATCAAGGGAAATGCCGCAATCTCCATTCACACGATGAAGGACGAAACGCAGGCGCTGGAACTGATCCGGCACGACTTTGCCCACGTCATGGCGCGCGCGGTGCAGGAAATCTGGCCCGACGTGAAAGTCACCATCGGCCCGGTGATCGAGAATGGCTGGTATTACGACTTTGATCGTGAAGAACCATTCACGCCCGAAGATCTGGGTGCGATCGAAGCGAAGATGAAGGAAATCATCAACAAGCGTGAACCGGTGACGACCGAGATCTGGGAACGTGACCGCGCGGTCAAGTTCTATGAGGCCAACAACGAATCTTACAAGGTCGAACTGATCGAGGCCATTCCGGGCGATGAGCCCTTGCGCATGTATTGGCACGGACATTGGCAGGACCTTTGCCGTGGTCCACACCTGCAACATACAGGCCAACTGCCCGCCGACGCGTTCAAGCTAATGAACGTGGCTGGTGCCTATTGGCGTGGCGACAGTGATCGCGCCATGCTGCAACGTATCTATGGCGTGGGTTTTCAAAACAAAGAGCAGCTGAAAAAACACCTGCACATGTTGGAAGAAGCCGCCAAACGCGACCACCGCAAGTTGGGACGCGAGATGAACTTGTTCCACATGCAGGAAGAAGCCCCGGGGCAGATCTTCTGGCACCCGAATGGCTGGACCATCTATACCGAGTTGCAAAACTACATGCGTCGCAAACAGCGCACAGGCGGTTATGTCGAGGTCAACACGCCTCAAGTGGTGGATCGCAAGCTCTGGGAAGCCTCGGGCCATTGGGACAAGTATCAGGAGCATATGTTCATCGTCGAAGTGGACGAGGAGCACGCACGCGAAAAGTCGATCAACGCGCTTAAGCCGATGAATTGCCCATGCCACGTGCAGGTCTATAATCAAGGTTTGAAAAGCTACCGGGAATTGCCGCTGCGCATGGCCGAATTCGGTTCCTGCAATCGCTATGAACCGAGCGGAGCCTTGCACGGGATCATGCGTGTGCGCGGCTTCACACAGGACGACGCGCATATTTTCTGCACCGAAGAGCAGATCGAAGAGGAATGCGCCCGATTCATCGACTTCCTGTCCTCTGTCTATAAGGATCTGGGGTTCGAGGAGTTCGAGATCATGTTCGCCACTCGGCCCGAAAAGCGGGTGGGAAGCGAGGAGTCGTGGGATCATGTCGAAGCCGCGTTGGAGAATGCGATCAAGAAAACCGGGCATAAATACACGCTCGACCCCGGCGAAGGGGCGTTTTACGGACCCAAACTGGATTTCAAACTGACCGACGCCATTGGCCGGGTCTGGCAATGCGGCACCTTTCAGGTCGATCCCAACCTGCCCGAACGCCTTGGTGCCGTCTATATCGGCGAAGATGGCGCGAAACATCTTCCCTATATGTTGCACCGGGCTTGCCTTGGGTCATTCGAACGATTCATCGGTATCCTGATCGAGAACTGGGCTGGAAAGCTGCCGTTCTGGCTGGCCCCGCGTCAGGTCGTGGTGGCATCCATCGTGTCCGATGCGGATGACTATGTGCAGCAGGTGGCTGATGCGCTGAACGCCAAAGGGATCCGTGCCGAGGCGGACATTCGCAACGAAAAGATCAACTATAAGGTCCGCGAGCATTCAGTCGGCAAAGTGCCGGTCATCCTGGCTTGCGGCATGAAAGAAATCGAAGACGGCACGGTTTCGATGCGCCGACTGGGCGACAAGCATTCCAAAGTGCTGCCGCTGGACGAGGTTGTAACCACGCTGGCGAAAGAAGCCACGCCCCCCGACCTGGCCTAAGCAGATAGTATATTGAGCACCCCCGCCACGAGCGGGGGTTTTCATTGGTCAAGCGTTACAGACCCTCACATTGCCCGTGACCGGAACGCCTTTTTGGCCGCCAACCCTGTAACAAAAGCTACATCGGCGGCATTTCTGTTGTAATTTTCGGCACGAAGCCTGACCGAAAAAAGAACGATAATTCCTGTATCGACGAAATCCGCAGCCAAGAAACCCTTCAAAAACAGGGCTTCGAGGGGCTGAGTATCTTGATTTGCTGCATCTGTAACCCGATCGGCTGCCCTCACTACTGCTAACGGACCCGTGATTTACGCTTTCGTGAGTGGAGCGTGCGGCACCCTGCCCTCTACCCTTCTCTCACCGCCTCAGAGCGGTGTGAATAAAAACCCGAAAGGAAACTCGATGTCCAACAACATGAAATCTATCGCCGTTCTTGGCGCCGTCTCTGCCGCGGTTGCTGCAACCGCAGTCCCCGCATTCGCCGATGGTGATCAAGAAAAATGCTACGGTGTTGCCCTTGCCGGTCAAAACGATTGTGCCGCTGGCCCCGGCACCACTTGCGCTGGCACCTCGACCGTCGATTATCAAGGCAATTCCTTTAAACTGGTGCCGAAAGGTTCGTGTGAAACCATGGAAGTCACTGATGCCGGAGGTATGATGCTGAAAGGCTCGCTGGAGCCTCTGGAAACCAACCTTCCTGCCAGTTGAATCCGGTTGCACTTTACTCTGGCCGGACCCTCCGGCCAGAGCGTCGACCGCGCCTGCAAGGGGCGCATACCTTTCCAAGCGAACCTCTTGAGCCGACATTCGATGGAGCTTTCCATGCTTGATATCGCCCATGACAACACACTGCCCAATGGGGCGGGAGTCGGCTATAAATCACAGCATTTCGCCGCCCTCATGGATGATCCTGGCACGGTCAGTTGGCTGGAAATTCACGCGGAAAACTACATGGGCGATGGCGGACGCCCCTTGGCCCAACTGCGCCACCTTGCCGAACGCTTTCCGATCTCGGTGCACGGGGTGGGCCTTTCTATTGGTGGAGAGACCCGCTTGGACCCGGAACATCTGGCGCGCCTGAAGACGTTGATCGACTGGCTGAACCCCGCGATGTTCTCCGAGCATCTGGCTTGGTCCACCCACGACGGTGCGTTCCTGAATGATCTGTTGCCGCTACCTTATACAATTTCCACGCTTAACCGCATCGCGACGCATATCAACCAGGTGCAGGACCATCTTGGGCGCAAGATGCTTCTGGAAAACCCGTCCTCCTATCTGGCTTTCGCTGAAAGCACGTGGTCAGAACCGGAGTTCCTGCGCGAAGTTGCCCAGCGCACCGGGTGCGGGCTGTTGTTGGATGTGAACAATGTCTTTGTCTCTGCCACCAACCTTGAGTTTGACCCGCGTGCCTATATCGACACCTTCCCGCTTGATCAGGTCGAGGAGTTCCACCTGGCCGGCCATGACGAAGATGCCGATGAATTGGGGCGCAAACTTCTGATCGACAGTCATGGAAAGCCGGTGGACGAACCGGTCTGGACCCTGTTTGATCATGTAATCGCACATGCAGGTGCGCACCCCGTCCTTGTTGAATGGGACAACGACGTGCCGGAGTGGGAGGTGTTAGAGGCCGAGGCCGCGCGTGCCACGCGCCATATGGAACCCGCACTGTCCGAACGGGTGCAGGCATGAGCGACAGTGTGACCCTTCGCCACGCAGGCGATGTGACCGTGACCCAGGCGGCATTTTGCAAGGCGCTTCTTGATCCACGACAAAAGGTGCCCGACGGGCTGACCAACCCAGACGGGCACCAAGCCTTAAAACGTTTTTCGGTCTATCGAAACAACGTGGCGCACAGCCTATCCGAGGCGATGCTGACCGGATTTCCGGTGCTGGCCAAGCTGGTGGGCGATGAATTCTTCCGCGAAATGGCGAAAGTTTACCTGCGCATTCACCCACCAGCCTCGCCTTTGATGATGCATTACGGCGCGGCCCTTCCCGGATTTCTGGAAAGCTTTCCGGGCACGCTGCATCTGAAATACCTGCCCGATGTTGCTCGGCTGGAACTGGCCCTGCGGCGCGCCTATCATGCCGCCGACGCCCAACCCATTGACCCAACGGCGCTGACCAAATTGGACCAGCCCGCCTTGATGCGGTCGCGGTTGCATATGTCGCCTGCCTGCGAAGTGCTCGTGACCAAGTGGCCCGCGAAGGCAATTTGGGATTTCAACATGAAAGATGGGCCACAACCAACGGGTGGTGCAGAGAATATCCTGATCAGCCGAGTGGGGTTTGACCCCGTGGCCGAGGTGCTGCCAAACGGCGCGGCGCCCTTCGTCCGGTCCTTGATCAAAGGGCGAAGCTTTGGCACGGCGCTTGGGCTGGCCACCGCAGACACGCCTGATATCGACCTGACCGCCACCGTGGCTGTCCTGATCGCAACGCAAGCCATAACCGGCATCGACAAACCAGACTAGATACTCGGAAGGATACCGCCATGCACGCCCTGGCAACACTTTACAACCCGTTGGTCAATCTGGCCGAGCGGCTGGCCCCGGCCACCCTGCCCTCGCTCGCCCGGTTCACCTTCGCCGCAACCTTGCTTGGATATTTCTGGGCCTCGGCGCTGACCAAGCACGGCGACGGGGTGTTGGGTATCATCCAGCCCTCACTTGGGGCCTATGCGCAGATTTTCCCGAAAGCCATGGAGGCCGCATCTTATAATGTCAGCCAACTTGGCATGTTTCACTGGGCCGTGGTCGTCGCCGGCACGTTGGCCGAGTTCATTTTGCCGCTTTTGATCACCATCGGGTTGCTGACGCGTCTGGCCGCGCTGGGGATGATCGGTTTTGTGATCGTGCAAAGCCTGACCGACCTGTATGGCCATGGCGGCATTGACCAACCCGAAACGCTGGGCGCGTGGTTTGACCGCATCCCCGACAGTGTGATCCTGGATCAACGACTGTTCTGGATGGTCGTGCTGGTAACACTTGTGTTGAAAGGTGCGGGACCGCTGTCCATCGACAGGCTGCTGAAGGTCCGCTGACGCCCGATCAATGCGGGTCGGGTTTCACGGCAACCAACGCCAGCAATCCACCCAACCCGGCCAAAGCGATCGGGAACATGGTGAACACGCCATAACCGAAGGCGAAATACATGCCTGCTGCGGACAACAGCAACAAAATGCCGCCCACTTGCGCAACAGACCGCGCCATTGCCCCACCGGCCAGCGCCAGTACCGGCGCGATCAGGGCAAACGCACGAATACGGCCCGGATGGTCGACCTGCTCGGCCAGATCGGGCAATTCACCCATCCGTGCGATCACCTCGGTATAGCCATAGCCGAAAAACCCGACGATCATGCCCCAGATCCCGGCGATGATCCCCAAAACCAATGCAGCGTTGCGCATGCAGATACCTCCTGCTTTCCGTACAGATAGGCGCTCAAGCGGCGCGCTCCAACCATGTGTCGCGCGTTTTTGCGTCCCAACCCAACGTCAACCGATCACCATCCCCGATCACCGGGCGTTTCATCAAAGTCGGATGTTGTGTAAGTAAATCAAGGGGATCCCCCGCACGTTCCGTGTCCGACAATCCGCGCCACGTGGTCGAGCGTTTGTTGACCAAAGCATCCCCGAACGCCGTATGGAACCGCGCCAGATCATCCGCATCCACCCCATCGGCGCGCACATCGACATAATCGAGCGGATACCCCGCGCCCTCAAGCGCCTTCACCGCCTTGCGGCACGTGTCACAATTCTTCAGCCCCCAAACGCGCATAGGTTCATCTGCCCCCGATCAAATAACGGCGGTTCATTGCCCCGCCCCGCGCTGTTTATGCCCCGATCCCACACGAAACGGAAGATCGCAAAACCATGCCGACGGCTGCGCGGCCCAACGAAACCCTTGATTTTTTCTGGCTCTTGTCCAATCTGAAAGGGCGTAAGCAGACCTATCTACCGTCTCGTTTCATGCAGCCGGACGATACCTGACTGTACGAAGAAGGCACCGCACAGTGCGGCCGCCCACCACGAAGGAGAGACGGAAATGGCCGACAAACAAACCGGCACCGTAAAATGGTTCAACACCACCAAAGGCTATGGCTTTATCGCCCCCGAAGCGGGCGGCAACGATGTGTTTGTGCACATCTCGGCGGTCGAACGCTCGGGCCTCACGGGCCTCGCCGACAACCAAAAGGTCCGCTATGACCTGCAAGAGGGCCGCGACGGCCGCGCCTCTGCCGTGGACCTTGAACTGGTCAGCTGATCGGCTGGATGGTTAGGAATTGTGACCCCGCGGAGTGGATGCTCGGCGGGGTTTTTGTTTGGGGCTGTTGGTTAGGACGCGCTTCGTTTGCCAAGGGCAGCGCCCGAGCCTGGGCGGGCGTGAAGCGCCCTGTTACGCCGAAGGCGTGCCTCCGGCACGACGGGGAGGGTCGGGCGCTGCCCGTACGCGGGCGCGGGCTACAACAAACGATATTCATTCTTCTTCGATGCTATCAAAGACACTTTTCATTTTGTTGAATAGAATCTCCAAGAATACACCACGCGTATCAACGATGCTTTCAACCTCGCTAACATCACCTTCATCGAAGAAATGTTCACCTTCACTTTTAACTGCGAACCAAAGTCCGTTCTCTTTTCTCAGTTCATCTAAGCTACGACCCTCACCGTGTTTTAAGACATTATTGAGTAACCTAATTGCACGAACAGATTTTGATAAATCTGCCTGTTTCTTGTCTTCGAAGACCCTTTCGAGGTGTGTGAAAATGTGTTTCTGTTCAGGGAAATGGCTCTGTAAAAGAAATTCACATCGATTAATAAACCCCAACGCGATAACTTCTTTTTGCACGGACGCCCGCTGGAGAGAACATACTAGATAATTACTAGCTGCTCCCTTTTGAAGTTGATCGATTGCTGCATCCTCTACCTCTAAAGCATTCTTCTCCATTGCTTTGGACGCAGCCAGCAACTCTTCAAAACTCCAGTGCATTTCTTTAACTTTGTGAACTCGTTGAGTTTAGCATCACCCTTTCAACTCACTCTCAAACTCTCGCCATTCCCCCTTCGACATGCCGGAATTCTCCTGCGTGACCTCTTCGCCTTTCAGCATGCGGCGCACGCAGTCCATGGCGCGGCCTGACAGGTTGGCGCCGCCCAGACGGTAATCCTCGAACGCGCCGTAGGCGGCGGGGACCCAGTCGGCGACGATGTTGCAGATCGCATCGGCATAGACGCGGATTTCGTATTGGGCGTGGTGGTCGGCGCGCAGGCGCAGGAAGTGGAATAGGTTATGCAAATCCACCTTCCAATACCACTGGGTATAGATGTTGGCGGGCAGGTTCATCCGCGCGAGTTCCCGCGCCAGTCCCTGTTGACCGTCATCCGAGATCATCTGTTCATAGTGATCATAGGCGCGATTGCTGTCGGCCTTCAGGATGTCCAGTACGCGCGCGGCTTCCTCGCCTTCCAGCGCTGCGCCGCGGCCCTGATTGTTCACCACCGACTGCGCGGCGACGTGTTCGGGCGCGGGGATATAGAATTCACGGTCCAGAATCGAATAGCGCGCCGAGTATTCGTTCACATTTGCAGTCCGGTGGCGGATCCACTGGCGGGCCACGAAGACGGGCAGTTTGACGTGCAGCTTGATCTCGCACATCTCGAACGGGGTCGAATGCCAGTGACGCATCAGGTAACGGATCAATCCTTCGTCGTTCTGCACGCTCTTGGTGCCCTTGCCATAGCTGACCCGCGCGGCCTGACAAATCGCGGCGTCGTCGCCCATATAGTCGATGACGCGGACAAAGCCGTGGTCCAGCACTTCATGTGCGGTATAGAGGTGCTTTTCCATGCCGGGGCTGACCGCCCGCAAGGTCGGTTGCGAGGTCAGGCGTTGCTCTTCGATTTCTTTGATCTGCTCGGGGTTCAGGGGCATGTCGAATCTCTCGTCTCATGGTTGCCCGGCCACTATATATAGTTGGGGCCTCTGGCAAAACACCCAGATGGCGTGGATACTGCGTTTCTGCTTTTCTCGCCCGCTTGACCTGATAGGCTGGTCGCAGATCCACCAGACTACGGAGAGTTTGCGATGAAACTTCGGTACCTGCACACGATGGTGCGCGTGAAGAACCTTGAAGACAGCATGCGGTTTTACGGGCTTCTGGGGCTTGAGAAAATCCGCCAGATGGATTCGGAACAAGGGCGGTTTTCGCTGATCTTCATGGCACCTCCCGGCCAACCGGAATGCCCGGTCGAGCTGACATATAACTGGGATGGCGATGACGGGTTGCCCTCCGACAGCCGCCATTTCGGACATCTGGCCTATGAGGTCGAGGATATTTATAAGATGTGTCAGCACCTTATGGACAATGGCGTGACGATCAACCGCCCGCCGCGTGACGGGCATATGGCCTTTATCCGCTCACCCGACAATATCTCGGTCGAATTGTTGCAGGCCGGTGACGCCCTGCCCCCGCAAGAGCCATGGGCCAGCATGGAAAACACTGGCCACTGGTGATGCAAAAGGGGCGGTTTGGATACCTTCTGGCTCTTCTGGCTGCGCTTTGGGTCGGGGATGCGGTGGCACAGTCCGATACTCCCTGTCGTCAAGCACTGGCGCTGGGGCTGGACGTGTCCGGGTCCGTAGATGAGGGGGAATACCGTCTGCAACTGGACGGGTTGGCCGCAGCTCTGGAACAGCCAGATGTGCAGCGCGCTCTGTTGTCCCAACCGGACCGTCCGATCCAGATCGCCGTTTACGAGTGGAGCGGTCCGGCCCATCAGCGTCTGTTGCAGGATTGGGTCGCGATCACTGATCAGACGGTTGTTTTCTCGGTTGCGGATCGTCTGCGCCGCACCGCGCGCATCAAGGCGGACCCGTCCACAGGGATCGGGGCTGCCATGATCTATGGTCAGCGTCTTCTGGCGGGGCGCGATTGTCTGACAAGGACGTTGGATATTTCCGGTGATGGACCGGCCAATACCGGACCAAGACCGCAGGATGTGCGCTATCTCTCGGGCTTCGATGGGATCACCATCAACGGGTTGGTGATCGGCGCGGGCGATGCAGACACGGATCTTGTGACGTATTACAAAGAACTGGTCATCCACGGTTTCGGACGGTTCGTCGAACAGGCCGCTGACTTCCGGGATTACGAAGATGCCATGGCCCGCAAATTGTTGCGAGAGCTTATGGGCGTCGTGGTGTCTGACCTGCAACAACTCCGTCAGACCAAGCCGCCTAGTAGATATATCGGATCTGATCCGTCCAATACCGTTCCACCCGCTTCAACGCGATATTGATGTCCTCGATCCCCGAGGATGACAGCACGTCACGCGATTGCAGCCCATCGGCATGACGTTCAAACAACCCGGCCACCGTATCACGGATGCCGCGCCCTTTTTCCGTCAGCCGCACACGGACGCTGCGGCGGTCAATCTCGCACCGCTGATGGTGCATATATCCCATTTCGACGAGCTTCTTGAGGTTGTAGGAAACATTCGAACCCTGATAGTAGCCACGCGTCTTCAATTCGCCCGCCGTCACCTCGTTGTCGCCGATGTTGAACAGCAACAGGGCCTGAACGGCGTTCACTTCCAACACACCGACCCGTTCGAATTCATCCTTGATCACGTCCAGCAGCAAACGGTGCAGCCGTTCGACCAACGCCAATGCTTCAAGATACTGATACACAAATGTCTGGTTGCTTGTCTGCCCAATGGGGGAGTGCATGCTCATCCGTCTCTCCGACCTAGTTACCAAGGTGACTATTCGGCGTGAAAAACGAACATTCAGTTAAATGCGATCAGCAGTTACAGAAAATTATTTTCAAACCGGACGGATTAGCGCGCCGCAGTATGGTGGATGATATGCTGGATCACCTCGGCCAGATGCTCAGGCGGTTCTTGCTGCCCTGACACCCACTGATACAGATCCTGATCGTTTTCACCCAGCAACGCCTCATACAGATCCAGTTCGCCATCATCCATCTGGGTCAGCCTGTCCGAGGCATAGCGGTGCAGGATGATGTCCATCTCTTTGATACCGCGCCGCATCGACCGCATCCCCAACCGCTTGACCCGCACATCCCGCGTTTCCCCCGGACGCGCGCCGGGGGTTTCCTTCAACTGATCCAAGGGCACGCCGGTCATACAGCAGCACCTTCAAGCCGCTTGCGCATACGTTTTTCAAGTCGCCCCAGTTGATCGGCGGACCGGGCCATCTGTGACTTGATGTCTCGGATTTCAAGAAGCAGGTCGCGCACTTCGGGCAGGTCGTCCAGGCTTACAACGGGTTCGGCCACACCTTCCCCCTCGCCGGTTAAAAGCCAGCGCAAGGATACATTCAGCAGTCCCGACAGCATCTGTAGTTTGTTTGCACGCGGTTCGTTCAGGTCATCTTCCCAACCGCGCAAGGTCTTGAGCTTGACGCCGATACGTCGGGCCAGATCATCTTGTGACAGGCCCACCGCCTCGCGGGCGCCTGCCAGTCGGTCGCCAAAGGTTGCGGCCTCTTCCGAGAACCAATTTTCATCCTGTGCTATGTCGTCCATTTGCTTTTCCTAACATTTCAAGCACCACGCTGGGCACCGGGTTCTGGCTTGATTGGTTTCGCGGCTGACCCTAGAAGAACTGGGACCAACTTACAAATCGGGGACACCATGTCTTTCCTTTCTGCGACACTTGATCGCGTAAAACCATCACCGACCATTGCGGTTTCCACACTTGCCGCCGAGTTAAAAGCCGCCGGGCGCGACGTGATCGGGCTTGGCGCGGGCGAGCCGGATTTCGACACGCCGGAAAACATCAAGACGGCGGGCAAGGCGGCGATTGATGCGGGAAAGACGAAATACACAGCGCCTGACGGCATGCCCGAGTTGAAGCAGGCGATATGCGACAAGTTCAAACGCGAAAACGGTTTGGATTACGCGCCGAACCAGATCTCGGTTGGGACGGGTGGCAAGCAGATATTGTACAACGCCTTGATGGCGACCCTGAACCCCGGTGACGAGGTCGTCATCCCCGCCCCCTATTGGGTCAGCTATCCCGATATGGTGTTGTTGGCGGGCGGTGAGCCGGTGATTGTGGAATGTCCGATCGAGACCGGGTTTCGCATGACGGCCGAACAGCTTGAGGCTGCGATCACCCCCAAGACGAAATGGCTGATTTTCAACTCGCCCTCGAACCCGACCGGGGCCGGATACACGCGCAATCAGCTTAAGGCGCTGACCGATGTGTTGATGCGCCATCCGCATGTCTGGGTGATGACCGACGATATGTATGAACACCTTGCCTATGACGGGTTCGAATTCTGCACCCCGGCCGAGGTGGAGCCGCGCCTTTATGATCGCACACTGACCTGCAACGGCGTTTCCAAGGCCTATGCGATGACCGGCTGGCGGATCGGCTATGCGGGCGGTCCGGTTGAATTGATCTCGGCCATGCGGAAAATCCAGTCGCAATCGACCTCGAACCCCTGTTCGATCAGCCAATGGGCTGCGGTCGAGGCGTTGAACGGTCCACAGGACTTCATCGCCGAAAACAACAAAGCCTTCGTGCGTCGCCGCAATCTTGTGGTCGACATGCTGAACGCCGCCGAAGGGCTGGAATGCCCGGTGCCGGACGGGGCGTTCTATGTCTATCCCTCGATCAGAGGCTGTATCGGCAAGACCACGCCTGGGGGAGTCGAAATTACCGACGACGAGGTATTCGCCAAGGCGTTGCTGGAAGAAACCGGCGTGGCTGTCGTATTTGGAGCGGCTTTCGGTCTTAGCCCGAATTTCAGGGTCAGCTATGCCACGTCGGACGGCGCACTGAAAGAAGCCTGCACGCGCATTCAGGCGTTTTGTCAGAGACTTCGCTGATGCACGCCCCATTTCAAGGACAGATCACGGCCAACCTGCCCAGTCGGAGCTTTGACGCCACCCTGACTTTTTACGAAGGTCTTGGGTTTCGTCTGGTGTGGCGCAGCGATGGCTGGATGATCCTTGAAAAAGCTGGAATGAAAGTGGAGTTCTTTCCACATTCCGATCTTGATCCGAAGGCAAGCTGGTTTTCGGCCTGTCTGCGTTTGCCGGACGTTGACGCGCTGCATGATGAGTGGAGCAAGCTGGATATTTCCACCGATGCCGCCGCGATCCCGCGCCTGACCGCCATTGCTGACGTCACTGACATATTGCCTCGAATGTTCTATTTGGTTGATCCCGATGGCAGCCTGTGGCGCGTGATCGAAGACAAGGACATCTGATGAGCATATCCCTGCCCGACTACTACTTTCGAGTGCGCGAGAATGGCGCGTTCGTCTTTCGTGTGAACACCGAAAACCGGCAGCGTCCGCTGGAGCTGGACCAGATTGCCGCGGTGAACATCAAAAATGGCGAGGTCAAACCCCAAGGCGGCTATCAGTTGACCAAGGCGGATCATGCGGCGATTGCCGAATGGATGGCCGATCGGCGGGCCGCACTTGAGGCACGCGAACTGGATGACATTCTGCGCAGCGTGGATCACCTGAACCTGACGGCGCATTGGGCGCAGACCCGAGCCACTCCCGAGGCATTGGAACAGGTGACAGACGCGCTTTTGCTGGCGATGCACGATTTGCGGTCGGTGCTGGTGCGCAAGAAAGCGGACCGCCTGAAACAGGACTAAGCGGCCCGTCCCGACAGCGCACCGCCAATCCGGGACGAGCTTTTCCAAAACCGCCAAGACATGAAAATTCCGGCGCAAACAAGCCCCAGCAGCAGCCCGACCCAGACGCCCACTGCGCCCAAGCCCAACGTGATCCCCAGCACATAGGACATGGTCATCCCCACACCCCAATAGCTGAGCGTGGCGATAATCATCGGCACGCGCGTGTCCTGCACACCCCGCAAAAGCCCCATCGCGATGGCCTGTGCCCCATCAGCGAACTGGAACAGGGCGGCCACGATCAAAAGAACCGTTCCCAGGGCGACAATCTCGTCCCGGCGGACCTCGGCCGGGTTCAGGAACAGCTTGATCATCGGCTCCGGCGCACCAAAGAACAGGATCACGGTCAGGCCGCCAAACACAACCGATGCCAAAGTCACGGCCAGCGCCCCGCGTCGCAGCCCCTGCTCATCCCTGCGGCCCAGCGCCCGCCCGGCTCGGACCGTCGCGGTGTTTGACAGGCCAAGATGCACCATGAAGAACGTCGCGGTGATTTGCAGGGCAATCCCGTGGGCCGCCAGTTCCAGTGTGCCGATCAACCCGACCACGACGGTCGAGGCCGAGAACATCCCAACCTCGGCAAGGGTTGTCAGCCCAATCGGGATGCCAAGTTTCAGAAGGTGACTCAATGCCTCCCAATCCGGTTTCCAAAGCCGCCGGAACAAACTGCTTTCCGCATTCAGTCGCGCGGCATAGACGACCAGCACCAGCCCCGATGCGATCTGGATAACAACCGAGGCAATGGCAGCCCCGCGCACGCCAAGCTCTGGTGCGCCCCAATTGCCGAAGATCAGGGCATAGTTGATAACCCCGTTCATCACGGCGGCCAGCACCGTTGCCCACAGCACGATCCGGGTGTGTTCGAGCGCCGCAAGATAGCTTTTCAGCGCCATCACCAGCAAAGCGGGCACCAGCCCCACCCCGGCAATGCGCAGGTAGTTCTGCGCGATCAGGCTCAGATCAGGATCCTGGCCTATGGCGCGCAAAATAGGCGCAGACATCCACATCAACGGCAACACCAGCAGCGCAAACCCGACCGAGAACCACATGGACATCCGGGTCAGCCTGCGCACGCGCACATCGTCGCGGGCCTCGGACGCCTCGGCAACCATTGGCATCAAGGCCCAAGCCGGCCCCGACCCCATGATCAAGAACATGAAAAAGAAGGTGCCTGCCAGCGTGACGGCGGCCAGTTCTTCGACCCCGTACCAACCCAGCATGATCGTGTCGATGATCTGCACAGCAAACTGCGCAAGATGCGACGCGACAAGCGGAAGGCCCAGAACAAGGACGGCGCGCATGTGCTGTGAAAGGGTGAGGGTTTGCAACATCACCCAGACCTATGCCGGAAAATGTGGCGGGGCAAGACACCGAATACCCCGTGCGTGCGTCCGGTATCAGACTATGTCAACAAGATCAAAAGCGACCGGGAAGGTGTGCCTGTGACGGGAAGCCCGCGCGCGCGCTGGAACGCCTCGATCGCTTGCACGGTCTTGGTGCCGATCACGCCATCGGCTTCCCCCACGTCAAACCCCGCGCGGGTCAGGCCGCGTTGCAGCGCCTTGCGATCATCCAGCGTCAGGCCGTTTTCATCCGGGCCGAACGTGCCGCGCAAAGCCGGGCCGCCCGCCAACCGATCCGACAAATGCCCCACACCGATGATATATTTCTGCGCGTTGTTGTATCGACCCAGCACGGTGTAGTTTTGGTAGACCTCGAACACCGGGCCATTCGCGCCGGCGGGGGTCACGACCTTCCCGCGTCCTGACGGTGCGCGCCCGGTAATTTCGTCCCCCCACCGCTGACCGGTTCGCCAGCCAGACCGACTGAGATAGGCTGCGGTTGAAGCCAGAGCATCCGTCGGATCATCCGACCAGATATCCCTGCGACCATCGCCCCGAAAATCGACGGCATAAGCCAGATACGACGTGGGAATGAACTGGGTGTGACCCATTGCGCCCGCCCAGCTTCCGGTCATGCGCTCGGGTGTTACATCGCCACGTTCCAGAATTTTCAGGGCGGCCATCAACTGCCCTTCGAAGAACTTGCCGCGTCTGCCGTCAAAAGCGAGCGTCGACAGGGCCGAGATCACCGGCACGTCTCCGCGCCGTTCGCCATAACGGCTTTCCAGCCCCCAGACGGCCACGATCACCTCTTTCTCGACGCCATATTTCGCTTCGAGCTGAGACAGTAATCCGGCGTGACGCCGAAGCATATCGCGCCCTTTGGCTATGCGATCATCGGAAGCCGCGATGGCCATATAGTCTTCGAACGAGCGGACAAACTCTGTCTGGTTCCGATCACGCTCAACCACCCCGGGCAGATAGCCGACATTGCGAAAGGCACGGGTGATCGTGGCGCCACCGATACCGTTGGCCATTGCGCGGGCCTTGGCCCCTTGAACCCACGTTTCGAACGCCGGGTTTGGCGTCGATCGTAAAGCTGACCCGGATGCAGGCCGTTGTGTCGACTGCGTCGCTGCGCCAGACTGACACCCGGCGAGGTAAAGACCCGCCAAGCCAAAAGTGAAGAAGCGTCGGGAATGGGTCATTGGACTGTCCTGCTCTTGTTTTGAACCAAGCTTATAGGGCTGCCAAGCGAAGGCAAGCACCGCTTTCGTGATGCGGCAAGAACGGCGGCAAGACGCGAAAAGGGGGCCGCTATCCGGCCCCCTTGGCTGTTCGGTCCAGATGTCCAGCTCAGCTGCTGCGCCGCTGATCCGGATGCAGGCTGGACCCCAAAATATGATCCGCCTTGTGAATCACCTGGCTTGCGTGACCGACGATCAACGGGTCGGGCTCGCCCACCAACTCGTGATCCTTGTCGGGATAATCCAGCGTTGACAGGAAGTGTCGCATACATTCAAGCCGGGCACGTTTCTTGTCGTTTGACTTGATGATCGTCCACGGCGCATCCGCTGTGTGGGTATAGAAGAACATCGCCTCTTTCGCTTCAGTGTAGTCGTCCCATTTCGACAAGGACGCCACATCCACCGGGCTGAGCTTCCACCGCTTCAGGGGATCATCCTTGCGGCTGTCAAAGCGGCGTTTCTGTTCTGGCTGCGTGACCGAGAACCAATATTTGTAAAGCTGGATGCCGGACCGTGTCAGCATCCGTTCAAATTCCGGCGTCTGGCGCATGAATTCAAGGTATTCGTTGGCGTTGCAAAACCCCATGACCCGTTCCACACCGGCGCGATTATACCAAGAGCGGTCATAGAACACCATTTCACCCGAGGTTGGCAGGTGCGAAACATATCGCTGATAGAACCATTCCCCGCGCTCTTTATCTGTTGGCTTGTTCAGCGCGACCACGCGCGCTTCGCGAGGGTTCAAATGCTCCATGAACCGCTTGATCGTTCCACCTTTGCCCGCCGCGTCACGCCCTTCGAACAGCAGCACGAATTTCTGACCGGTCTCACCGACCCAACGCTGCACTTTCAGCAACTCCGCCTGCATCTTCGCTTTGGTCGCTTCGTATTCCCGACGTCCCAGTTTGACCCTGTAGGGATACTTGCCGTTCTCAAACGTCTGACGGATCTTGTCTTCGGTTACGGTCGGAAAACCGCTCTTGCCATTGCGCACTTCTGTCGCAGGTTCCACAGGTGTCCCTGCGGACGGCTGAGCGTTACTGCTCGTAGACTTCGGGGGGGTTTTCGATACAGGGGTTTGCCTTGCTGTCATACGCCAATCTCCTTTTCGGGGTCCGGGAGATTGGTAGCACGTCACCGCGCCAAACGCTTTGATCCGAATCAACGGAATTCGCGGTTTCTCATAGAGAAAGGCCCGCGACGACGCGAGCCTTTCCAGATTAAATGTCCGTTATCCTATACCGGACGATCGACACGCATGGTCACATGGGCCGTGCCCCGCACAGCGCGCGACCATTTCAGTTGCACCTGCTTGAAAGTCGCCCCCTGGTTCACCAGCACATGCGGATTGTCCCAAACCTGATTGTTCGACACATCGCGCAAATCCCCCTCAATCGTAACGCTGGGCACCGTGCGTGCATTGCCCCCAAACGGGAAATAGGCGGACCCGTCCATCGTCCAGGTCGCGGCGGCAGTGTTCTGGTTAAACTCCAACGTCACAGGGGACACGGTCGCTTGCGTCACACCCGTGAAGGCGTTGTTCTCGAACGTCACGTCCTTCATGCTCCAGTAATCCAGACCCGCATGGGTGGTCGAAACACCTTCAACCCGATCAATCGCCCCGGACAGTGTTCGGAATGTATTGTTGGTCACATGCAGGCCTGAGACATAGTGCCCGTCGCCGAAGGGTTTGATCAGGATCCACTTGAACCACGAGGCGACATCATTAGCGGTAAAGATGTTGCCAGTGATCGTCATTCCGCCGAACGAGTATTCAGACCCGTGGTCGGGAAAAGCGTCGTGTTCATTGTTCCATTCGACAAAGCAATTATCGACATAATTACCATTCAGAACAGTCTTGTTGTTCTCGTAGGTGAACACCATACCTGCAACGCGCGGACCGTCTGTGACCTCGTCGCCCTGAAACAGGTGATTGCCCTGAATGATGTGCCCCGATCCATGCAGCACCATCGAGGTGCCCATTCGCTGGAACCGATTGTCGCGAATCTTCGCATCATTGGCGTTCACGTTGAACGCGACGGATTGGCGGGTGGTGGCGGGATCGTTCTGTTCGGACGACACGAACTGGCACCGATCAAGGTGCAAATCCTGACACCCACGCCCGATCGAACTGATGCCGCGATTCTTGGGCTTGATGAAGAAACAATCCTGAAAGACGAAGTTTTCACCGTCCCGCGGCAGCAGCACCGCCGAGGCGTGGGAATTGCACTGAAATTCAACCTCGGTCAGGTTCATGCGGTTCACCTGTGCAAATCCACTGAAATCCAGCACGTATTTATGCCGGGTGAACGTATAGGTCTGGTTGGCGGCCGGTCCCCAAAGCGGTTGGCTCAACTCAACTTCGGATGCACCGATATTCACCTCTTTGACATAGACCTCGCGCCCCACGCCCGCACCTGTCACGACCGATCCCGCCTGAATCGCCGCAATATTGGCGACATTGGTCAGTTTGTAGGGGTTGGCGGGGTTGTATTTGGCCGCCGAACTGGTGCTTTCGCTGTCCCAGGCTGACCCACCAATCACATAGAACTGGCCATTTTTGATCACACGCCGGATCAGGAACGTGTCACCTGCTTCATATGCCGCCTGCATGTCAATCGGCGCGGTCACATCAACGCGCCGACCGCACATGTCCAGAATCTCATGGTCCGCATAGTGCAGCAGCGCCTGAAAGGCCTTGCGAAACCCCAATTCCTCGTCTCCGAAAGCGTCAATATAGGTGGGAAGATCGAAATTGCGGGTCAGCGACAGATAAACATCATCGGCCATTGTCACCGTGCCTTCAAACCGGATGTCGGCGTGAAGCGTCAGGTTTGATCCGATGCGAAAACTGCCGTCCGGCACCAACACCGTGCGCCCGTTGGCCGCCGCATCGGCAGCTTCAAAGGCGGGTTTGTCATCGGTAAGACCATCGCCCGCAGCACCGAAATCGCGCACGTCAACCCAATCCATCATGTCGCGCAGATAGGCCCCGGTCACATCCTCGACCACCAGGTCGTCAATCCGCACCACGCCGCCGTTTGACCCGATCAGATCAAGCCCGACATGGGCATAGGCCACATCGCCCCCCCAAATGATATCGACACCGTTGCGGCTGCCTGATCCGATGATGGCTGACACTTCGACAACTTCGCCATATGTGCTCAACGCTGTCACCGGTCCAGTTTCCAGATTGCCCACGGCATATGACCCACCAGATTGCGCAGGCCATGCCGCCACGCGTATCGACGGCAACGGACCAGAGATCGCCTTTACCTTTGCAGACACCCGCAGATAGCAGCCTTGCTCATAGGGTGTCTGCCCCATATAGCGCAGCTTTTGAGTGGTCTCGTTTTTCAGAAGCTCCAGACACCCATCGAAATCCTGATCCGCCGGAACCAAGGCAGCATTGCCCGCGCCTGCATATGTCTGCGAACCCGGTGTCCCGTCCTCGTTCGACCAGACCGTCAATCCATCTTCGAATGCGGGGGGCATGAAAACCACCCCATCGGTAAGTGCCTTGTTCATTGATTTCCCTTTCAGGTCCAGACATGCAAACCCCTTCGGCCATGCGTCATGATCGCATGCACCATTGCGTCAGGCGCGACGGGGCAGAAAACGCCGAAAGAGCTATCAACCAGCAGTTAACGAAACAGAACAGCAGCGTGCGCTGTTTTGGTTGCGCAACGCAAAACGGCGCACCGATCAGGCGCGCCGCTTGAAGGTTTCGAATCTGAAAAACCCTACTTCATCAACTCACCCGCAAGCCCCTGATCAATCAAGGTTGCAGTTTCTTCCGCGCCGTAAAGGGCTGCAAAACTGCCAAACCGAGGGCCTTGGCTTGCCCCCAGCAACACCTCGTACAGCGCCTTGAACCAGTCGCGCAGATTTTCGAACCCGTGCAGCTTGCCGACAGCAAAGACAATGGATTGCAGAAACTCTTCCGAGGTGAAGTCAACATCGGGCGCAGGATCGTCATTGCCCATCTGGGCATTCTTGCGGGCAATCACATCCAGCGCGGTCTGTCCATCGCGGAAAGCTGCGGCCAGTTCCTCCATTGCGACGCGTTCCTGATCGGTTGGCGTGCGGAAAGTCCGCGCCGGGGCCACGAAATCCTGGAAGTATTTCACGGCGTAACCGGCGGCAGCGTCCAGATCGGGATGTGTTTCCGCGGACGCGTCTGGCGCATATCGCTTGATAAAGCCCCACAACTGATCCTTGTCATCCGCCGATGCAACCGACGCGAGGTTCAGCAGCATCGAGAACGAAACAACCATGTTGGATTGCGGCACGTCGCCGCCATGGATGTGCCAAACGGGGTTGTTCAACTGCCCCTTCAGGTCTTGCTGGTGATAGGCGTTCAGTTGCTGGTGATATTCATCCATTGCCTTGGGAATCACGTCAAAATGCATCCGCTTCGCCGTTTTCGGCTTGAGATACATGAAATACGCAAGACTCTCGGTCGAGGCATAGGTCAGCCATTCGTCGATTGACACGCCATTGCCGCTTGTCTTTGAAATCTTCTGACCGCTCTCATCCAGAAACAGCTCATAGGTGAAATGCTCGGGCGCTGGCCAGCCAAGGATCCGGCAAATCTTGTCATAGATCGGCGTGTTGGTGCTGTGATCCTTGCCATACATCTCGAAATCAACTTCCAGCGCGGCCCAACGCGCGCCGAAATCAGGTTTCCATTGCAACTTCACATTGCCGCCAGTCACCGGCAGCGTCCATTCGCGCCCGTCTTCGTCATCGAAGGTGATCGTGTGATCGCTCGCGTTGACCTCCTTCATCGGCACATACAGCACCCGCCCCGTTTCCGGGTGTATTGGCAGGAAAATGGAATAGGTCTGACGGCGTTCTTCACGCAGGGATTTCAGCATCACCTCCATGATCTCGTCGTATTTCTCGACCGCCCGCTTCAACACCTCGTCAAACTGGCCAGAGCCATAGAAATCCGTGGCCGAATAGAACTCGTACTCAAAGCCGAAGGTGTCAAGGAACCGGCGCAGCATGGCGTTGTTGTGATGGCCAAAGCTCTCATACTCGCCAAACGGATCGGGGACTGAGGTCAGCGGTTTTTGCAGATGCGCCTGCAACCCGTCTGCATTGGGCACATTGCCGGGAATTTTGCGCATCCCATCCAGATCGTCAGAGAAGCAGATCAGCTTGGTAGGGATGTCGGAAATCACCTCGAATGCTCGCTGGATCATGGTGGTTCGCGCGACCTCGCCAAAGGTGCCGATATGGGGCAGACCGGACGGCCCGTAACCCGTTTCGAACAGCACAAACCCCTTCTTGGGCGGCGCCTTCTGATAGCGTTTGAGCACCCGGCGCGCCTCTTCAAAGGGCCAGGCTTTCGAACTCATCGCGGCGTCTCGCATCTCGGACATGTGCTTTTTCCTTATGTGGCGCGGACATCCGGTCTGCGCTGCTTTGTCGCTAGGTGTTCTCCCTATTGCGATGGGCGCGCCGGGTCAATATTCTGCACCGCAACAGACAGGAGCATGTCCATTGCAACAGACCCCCCATTCCATGACCGCCGAAGACAGCCTGATCGCTGTAATGGTCGCCGTATCGGCGTCGGACGAAAAGATCACTTCAGCCGAGTTGGTCACGATCGAAAGCATCGTGAACCATTTGCCGGTGTTTGCGAAATACGATCCGGATCGCATCAAGACCGTATCGCAGACGGTGTTTGACCTGTTCGGGGTTGAAGATGGTTTGGACGCCCTGTTCGGGCTTGTTCGGGAAAACCTGCCTGAACCTCTTTGGGAAACCGCCTACGCGCTGGCCTGCGACGTGGCTGCGGCGGACGGCGAACTTCAGGGTCCCGAACTGCGCATACTGGAAGAAATACGTTACGAACTGAACATCGAGCGTTTGCACGCAGCGGCCATTGAACGTGGCGCCCGCGCACGGCATATGACACTCTGAACAGCCGATCTGAGCGGTGTCTCGTGTCCGAGTCGCACCCGTTCTCGCTCTGAACCAACTCGCCGTCCTGAAAGGATCGAAATGCTCGACCAGTTCGACATCACCAATCGCTGGCCTGCGAAGGACTCCAGCGTCATTCAACTTTATTCGCAGACAACTCCGAATGGCATCAAGGCTTCAGCCATGCTGGAAGAAACCGGACTTCCCTATGAAGCGCATTTGGTCAGGTTTGAAACCGAAGATCAGTTTACGCCAGAGTTTCTGTCGTTGAACCCCAACAACAAGATCCCGGCGATCATCGACCCCAACGGACCGGACGGCAAACCCCTGCCGTTGTGGGAAAGTGGTGCAATCCTTATTTATCTGGCTGAAAAGTCGGGAAAACTTCTTCCAACGGACATGGCAAAGCGCACAGAAGTGCTTCAGTGGCTGATGTGGCAAATGGGCGGTTTCGGGCCGATGCTTGGGCAGTTTGGCTTTTTCTATGCGTATGGCGGCAAAGAGATCGAAGACCCCCGCCCGCTGGACCGATATAGAACCGAAGCGAAACGCCTGTTATCCGTTCTGGACAATCGTCTTGAAGGCCGCTCAGTCGTTGCAGGCGACGACTATTCGATTGCCGATATTGCAATCTGGCCTTGGGTGCGCACATTGTTTACCAGCTACAAAGCCGCCGACGCTTTGGGGCTTGAGCATTATGCGAATGTTTTGCGCTGGCATACGGACTGTGCTGACCGCCCGGCCTCGCAAGCAGCCATCAATATCCCACCACGTCCTTAGAATCTGTCGTAACTCTGTTATCGCCAAGGGGGCGATCCGCCCCCTTAGGTGCCATATTCCAATGCCCAGCGCGACAAGAGTTGATGCTGCAAGACACGCGATCGCCGGCTCCATCCTTTAGCCCCTTTGGGTCGTTCGCGTTCTGCCTTGGGGATCGCCGCGCGCCGCTCCATATCCGCGGTAAAGATCGCAAAGATCAGCGGTCTTCCGTCAGGGGCGGTCAGGTATCCCGCCAGCGTGCTGACAAAGTTCAGCGTGCCGGTTTTCGCTTTGATGGAATAGGCTGCGTCATTGATCGGGCGCCCCATCTCGTCCAATGGTGTCACATCCTTCATCAACTCTCGCAGATAACCATTCGGTCCAGCGCTTGCCAGGGCTTTCACCATATCATTTGCGGACACACGCGACTGATCGCTCAGCCCGCTATGGTCTTGAAAGAATGCACGCCTCGCCCCAAGCTCTGAGTTCATCCAATCGGCCATAGCCGCACCTGATTCCATCAGACTGCCCGGCACGCTGCCGCGCGACGCACTGGCAGATAGCCCGATCAACTCGGCGGTCAGGTTGGTTGAGTATTTCAACATCCCCTGCGCCACGTCCCTGAGCGGTCGCGAGCGATGCGAGGCCAGAATCGTCCCCTCCAGCCTGTCAGATCGCGCTTTCGGGCTTGGCAGTCGGATGCCTTCGCCGCGGGCCAAAATCTGAAAAACTTCGCCCGTATAGATGTCTGGGCGACGCACAGGGAGCCACCGCGATCCACCCTTCCCCAGCGCCCCGCGCGCCACCGTCCAATAGTCGATGCCCTTGGCATCTTCATAGGTATAGATCGGGACTTTGCGGTCAATGATCTGCATCTGCGCCATTTTCACGGCCGGACGTAACTGATCGGATCGCGCCTCCATGGACACATCGAAATCCTCACCTGCGCGTTTCCATTCGAAATGCACACGGTTGTAATTCAGGTTCAAGCCCGAAACGGCGGGGTTGTATCCCAGATGATCCGGTTGCCCCGGATCAATCATCCTTTGATAGGGTAGTCCGTGGCCATCAACGATGAAATCACCCTTGATCGTCATGACATTTTTCTGCTTCAGCGACTTCACCAACGCCGCCAGTGCATTGGTATCCAGCGTCGGATCACCGCCGCCAACCAAGACAAGATCACCTTGCACGACTCCAGCCTCAACCGGGCCGGTGGCAATCACCCGCGTCTCAAAGCTGTGTTCAAGACCCAGCGACGAGATACCGTAAACTGCGGTGATTGCCTTCGCGACACTTGCAGGGGGCAAAGGCAATACCGGGCTGTGCGCTTCAAGGATCAAGCCTGTCTTGGCTTCAGCCACCACAAAGCCGATCTTGCCCCCAAGATTTGCATCGGCGATCAGCGCATCCGCCGACGGGATCAGCCGTTCTGAGAAATCGAGGAGCTTGGGGGCTGGCCGGATCGAACGTTCGGGGGCGTTTGCAAAGACAGGGCTGGCCAGACTTGCGCCCAGCCCTCCCAATAATGCACGCCTCGAAATTGCTTTGACCATAGGCGAATTAAATCGCGTGGGCGATCACAGGGCAACCCGATTTATCGTGATCGCCGATTCGGGGCGACAGTCTCTCAACCGTGAAACGTGCCGCGTCACCAATCGCCACGCGCACGGATTTGCGATGATGAGATGTCGACCATCGGCACGTTGATCAGGGACCATGCAGGTGCCTCGGCCCAAGCCAGACACCGCGCCAATCGCCCTGGTATTTTTGCGTGCTCAAACCGTTTGGCCGCGGGCGATGTTCGTGCAGCCACCCGGTCGCCTGGCCGGGCGATCACGCCGATGGGTACATTGGCCATGATCCACTCCCAACGCTCCCACCGATGAAAGGTCGCGAGATTGTCTGCCCCCATCAGCCAGACAAATCGAACGCCCGGATACATATGTTGCAACGTTTGCAGTGTTTCAGCGGTATAGCGCGTTTGGGTGTGGCGTTCGATATCTGTTACCTCGACACGTGGATGCTGCATGACGAGGCGTGCGCGCTCCAACCGCGACGCGATGGGTGCTGGCCCGTTCTTCTTAAGCGGATTGCCAGGCGTCACCAGCCACCAGACCCGATCCAGTCCAAAACGTTTCAACGCCTCGCGCGTGATATGGGCATGACCACGATGGGCCGGATCGAAAGACCCGCCCAGCAGACCGATGACCTGACCAGGTCGCGCATATGGCAAATCGTAACGCATAAGAATGCCTGTATTCGTCGCAACCAAAACGATGCGCCCTCAGTCGATCTCGGCGGAGCGTGCCCACAGGTTTACGGTCTCTTCGCTGATACTTGCATCGATCTCATCCAGCTCTGCTTGGCTAAAATCCAAACGACCAATCGCGCCGACACAGTCCAAAACCTGTTCCGGCCGCGACGCCCCGATCAGGGCGGTGGTGATCCCGCCATCGCGAAGCACCCATGCCAGCGCCATCTGCGCCAGCGTCTGGCCCCGGCGTTCGGCAATATCGGCAAGTGCGCGTAGGCTGTTGACGACATTTTCCGACACCAGTTCGGGTGCCAGTGACTTGCCTTGGCTGGCGCGGCTATCTGCCGGTATCCCTTTCAGATACTTGCCCGTCAGCAACCCCTGCGCCAAGGGAGTGAATGCGATGGATCCAACGCCAAGCTCGGCCAATGTCTCCTTCAACCCGTCCCGTTCGACCCAACGGTTCAGCATGTTGTAGCTGGGCTGGTGGATCAGGCACGGCGTGCCCAGATCATTCAGGATCGCCACAGCCTCGCGCGTGCGCTGACTGTTGTAACTTGAAATACCCGCGTAAAGCGCACGACCCGAGCGCACGATGTGATCCAGCGCGCCCATGGTTTCTTCCAGTGGCGTATCGGGATCAAACCGGTGGCTGTAGAAAATATCGACGTAGTCCACCCCCATCCGCTTCAGGCTTTGATCACATGACGCAACAAGATACTTCCGGCTGCCCCATTCACCATACGGCCCGGGCCACATGTCATATCCGGCCTTCGAACTGATGATCAGTTCGTCACGCAAGCCCGCAAAGTCCGTCCGCAAAATCTCACCAAACGCCTGTTCCGCGCTACCGTAGGGTGGGCCATAGTTGTTCGCCAAATCGAAATGCGTGATGCCGTTGTCGAACGCCGCCCGGCATATCGCCTGCTTGGTCGCGTGTGGAAAGTCATGCCCGAAATTGTGCCACAGCCCCAGACTGATCGCGGGCAGCTTCATACCCGACCGACCACAGCGCCGATATTCCATCTTTTCATAGCGATCTTCGGCCGGGTGATAAGTCATGATAGCTCCTTCGGGATTGCCCTGCCCCCTTTGTCTGGCTAAGACAACCGGAAGTCAAACGCGAGGACACATCCCATGGCCGCTTATCAATATGTTTACCACATGGACGGGGTTTCAAAGACCTATCCGGGTGGCAAGAAATGCTTTGAAAACATCCGCCTGAGCTTCCTGCCCGGCGTGAAAATCGGCGTGGTCGGCGTGAACGGCACCGGTAAATCGACGCTGATGCGGATCATGGCGGGCATCGACAAGGATTTTCAGGGCGAGGCGTGGGCGGCCGAAGGCGCGAAAGTCGGTTATCTGCCACAGGAACCCGAACTGGACCCGTCGCTGGACGTGCGCGGCAATGTCATGCAGGGCGTGGCCGAAAAGAAAGCGATCCTTGAACGCTATAACGAACTCGCCATGAACTACTCGGACGAAACAGCCGAGGAAATGGCCAAGCTGCAAGACGAGATCGACGCCCAGAACCTGTGGGATCTGGACGCACAGATCGATGTGTCGATGGAGGCGCTGCGCTGCCCCCCCGATGACGCAGACGTCACCAAGCTGTCAGGCGGTGAAAAACGCCGCGTGGCGTTGTGCAAGCTGCTGCTTGAAGCCCCCGACATGCTGCTGCTTGACGAACCGACCAACCACCTGGACGCCGAAACCATCGCGTGGCTGCAACAGCACCTCATTGACTACAAGGGCACCATCCTGATCGTCACCCACGACCGCTATTTCCTTGACGATATCACCGGCTGGATTCTGGAACTCGACCGCGGGTCAGGCATTCCTTACGAAGGCAACTACTCGGCGTGGCTTGAACAGAAGGCCAAACGGCTGGCGCAGGAAGCGCGTGAAGACAAATCCAAGCAGAAAACGCTTGAACGCGAGTTGGAATGGATGCGTCAGGGTGCGAAAGCCCGTCAGGCGAAATCCAAGGCCCGGATCAACGCCTATAACGAAATGGCCAGCCAGTCCGAGCGTGACAAGGTGGGCCGCGCCCAGATCGTCATCCCCAACGGCCCCCGCCTTGGGTCAAAGGTGATCGAGGTCGAAGGCCTGAAAAAACACATGGGCGACAAGCTGTTGATCGAAAACCTGTCCTTCAGCATTCCCCCCGGCGGCATTGTCGGCGTGATCGGCCCCAACGGCGCGGGTAAATCGACCCTGTTCAAAATGATCACCGGGCAAGAGACACCGGACGACGGCACGATTGAACTGGGCGATACGGTGAAGCTGTCCTATGTCGACCAGTCGCGCGACGACCTGAACCCGAATGAAACCGTGTGGGAAGCCATTTCCGGCGGCGCCGAGCTGATCGAACTGGGTGACGCGCAAGTCAATTCAAGAGCTTATTGTTCGTCCTTCAACTTCAAGGGCGGTGATCAGCAGAAGAAACTGTCGCTGTTGTCGGGTGGGGAGCGCAACCGGGTCCACATGGCGCGGCTTCTGAAAGAGGGAGGCAACGTCCTGCTGCTCGACGAACCGACCAACGACCTTGACGTCGAGACCCTCCGCGCGCTGGAAGACGCGCTGGTCGACTTCGCCGGCTGCGCCGTCGTCATCTCGCACGACCGCTTCTTCCTTGACCGTATCTGCACCCACATCCTGGCCTTCGAAGGCGAGGCGCATGTGGAGTGGTTCGAAGGCAATTTCAAGGATTACGAAGAGGACAAGAAACGGCGGTTGGGACCGGACGCGCTGGAGCCCAAGCGGTTGAAGCATAAGAAGTTTACGAGGTGAAAGAGCGGCCCCTTCGGGGCCGTTTTTTAATGGTGTAATCACTCAGCGTATCAGCTTATGAACATATCAATTCAGCAAATTCAGAACCGTCTGAACGATCACCTTTTCAAGGACAGAATCCTCGATAATAGTTTTCGAGGATTCTGGTGCGAAGCGATGGTCGCACAAGCTTTGGGACAAAGGTGCGCAATTGTTGGAGATGGTTGGTTCCCATGGGACCTTCAAATCGGCCCGCTTACAGCTAATTTTCCAGATCGAGTTCGAGTACAGGTAAAGAACACTGCTCGCCTTCAGCCTTGGAACCTTCACGATGGAATTCAATCCAAAGCCAGCTTTAACCTAACTTACCGAAATCTACCAAAGTCTCTTAGGTTCGAGGAGCGTGGCATTCCATGCGAGTCGCGCGGGTTTCTTTGTGATGCATTCATCCTATGCGAGCATCCAGAAAACGATCCAAGACGAGCTAATCAGAAAGACCCAAGCCAGTGGCGGTTCTATGTCCTTCCGGTTCGCGGACCAAATAGCGCCGTAACGGAAACGGAAATGCAGTATCTCGAAGGAAGGCTCGCGGCTGGCAGCACAAGCGCGAGCACTCAACGGCATCCAAGAACGCTTGCAAAGGGAATTCGTGGACGTCCTCAAATTCATTCGATTGGTATCGCTGAACTAACACTTCGCAATCTGAAACAGGCGCTTGAATTGGCCTGAGGTCGGAAGCTTTTAGATGTAGGACAACGCCTGACCCTGGGTGGGCGGAACGCCCTCCCGTGAGGAGGGTCGGGCGCAGTCCAGTCTATCGACCGGACGGAGACTCACAGATAAAGTCCACCAGTCTTTCGCCATACACACCTGACCTTTCCGTCAAGTAGACCACCCTCCCCCCGACCTCCTAAAATTCCCCCATTAAGAAGAGGGGGAAACATTATGAAAAGACGGGTTTTTCTGGCGCTGACGGGCGCTGGCATTGTCACCGCGTGCGCACGTCAGGGGCGTCAGAGATTGGCGCCAAACACGACACTGATCATCGTTCGGCACGGGGATCGAACCGGGTCTGACCTGAACGACACAGGCCGCGCGCGGGCAAAGGCTTTGGTCGGCGCGTTGGATGGGATCAAAATCGACGCGATCTATGCGCCAAGTGTAGAGCGCAATCTGGACACGGCTCAGCCGCTTGCCACCAACCGCAATCTGCCCATCGACCGCCTGCCCGCAGATGGGATGGCCACACGGTTGATCACCCAGTCCGCAGGAAAAACCGTGCTCTGGGTCGGCAACAAGGGCAACCTGCGCGAGATTTGGGAAGCGTTGGGCGCGGGAGGCGAACCACCGCTCAATTACGGCGACCTGTTTATCGTGACGTCCGACAAGTTCGGGGGGGTGCACATCGACCGGCGACAACATGGTCCGGCTGTTTAGGTCAATCTTTCCCCACCGCCACCGGCTGCCCATCCTCATCCAGCGCCACAAACACGAATACACCTTCTGTCACCTTGTGACGCTCGCCAAGGCGGTCGCGTTTGACCCAGGCTTCCAACTCGATTGACATCGACGTGGTTCCGACCCGGCCAACGCGACCATAGATGCATAAGACATCGCCCACTTTCACTGGCTGGATGAATTTCATTGCGTTCACGGCCACCGTGGCCACGCGGCCCTGGGCGCGTTCGCCCGCGATGATGCCACCGGCGATGTCCATCTGGCTCATCACCCAGCCGCCGAAAATATCGCCCGCCGTATTGGTGTCTTTGGGCATCGCCAGCGTGCGCAGGATAATCTCGCCTTCGGGGGCGGCGTGTTGATCGCTCATGGGAACCTCGTTCAGGATTGGACCTTCCCATGGGTAAGGCGCAGGCAATCACGACGCAAGCGGATCACTGCATCATTCCGCCGTGGCCACCATGCGAAGCTCGTTCAACAGGTCCAGCAGCGTTTCCATCTTCTCATGCCCGAACCGGTTCTCAAGATCCTCATAGATCTTCGCAGCCTTACCCGACATCTGAGTGTATTTCGCGCTGCCCGCGGGCGCGATCTGTACCTTGCGGCGACGCCCATCACTGTCGTCCACCCGTTCTATCAACTCTCGTTCCGTCAGGTTTTTCAGGATGCGGCTCAGGCTGGGGGGCATCAGCACGCAGCGTTCCGCCAATTCCGTCGCACAACAGGCTTTGCCCTCGGCCAGCACCCGGATCACGCGCCATTGCTGCACCGTCAGGTCGATCTGGTCCAGCTCGTGACGAAAGGGTTTCAAGGTGGCTTCACGCGCGTGAAGCAGTGCGATGGGAAGGGCGCGTTCAAGTTTTCTCATTCCGGTTCCTTTTCGCGGAGGGCCGCGTGGATACTGCTCCAGCTTTTGCGGCTGAAGCGGGTTTCGATGTCCTGAACCTCAAGACTTAAGATGAACGGCGTATCGCCCATCTGCGGGCGCAAGGCAGCCTCAACCGCCGCATAAAGCAGGTCAGCGATGGCGTCGCGCGTCGCCTCGTCCCGACCCTGGCCAAGCCTGAGGATCATGTCGAGGAAGTGATACCCGCCTGCCCCGTCGCCGATGGCGTCAACATCCGCTTCGAACCCGCGCACGCGGATGCCGCCAACCGGGCAATGCCCGGTGGCGACGAGGGTCGCGCGCATGGTTTCGGCAAGGGTTTGCAGGTCCGCCTGCTGGCCCAGCCCGGTGCTGTATTCGAACGACAGGTGTGGCATGGTCACTCCTTAACACTGGCAGTAAATACCTGCGACACTGGAAAAGCAATTCATTGTGGGTGCAACAAGTTGCCTCAGGGCTTGACCACTCCCGTCGCCATCCACTCATCGAAATCGGCCAGAACCCGGTCTGAAAATTCCGGGTCGTTGATATGGGCGTCCAGTTCAACAAGCGTGACGTTATCCGGACACTGGGCGCGAACTTCATCACAGAAGGCGGCCAGCCCGTCGGCATCATGCAGCGGACCACCGGCGCGGTCCCACTCGTTGCCCCCTTGCAAGGGCAGAAACAGCGTGACCGGTCCCCGGGCGCCCGAAAGCTGGCGGCACATGGCGCGCGCCATCTCGCGCCGCTGGACCGGCGTCATCATCACCGAGGACAATAGCCGATTATGGGCATGGACCTCCTGCCCCGCCAGCTTCGGTGGAACCTGCTGCCAACCGATGAAATCCACCAGATCATAGCACCCGATCGACACCATCTGCGGTGTGCCCGACGCGCCTGCATGGGTCATCCGGTCCGAGCCGGCCGAGATCGTGGACCCCATGATGTGATTGCCCAACTCTTGTGGCGCGAAATCCAAGACGGCGGCAAAGGCCCCCTCGGCAGCAAGGCTTTCAAACGCCCGCCCGCCCATACCTGTGGCGTGGAAGACCGCCACCTCGAACCCGCGCGCCTCTAGCGCCGGTTTCAGGCTGACCATATAGCGCAGCACCGTCTTGCCAAAGCTCGTCATCCCGATCAGCGGCTTCGAGAAATCCGGCGGCTCGACCGCGCGGGCCGCCCCCAGCACTGCCCCCGCAGCTTGCGACAGAGACGCCTTGCAGATTGAGTTCAGCCCGTAAAGCCCCCCGGCCCACAGGATCATCTGAACGTCCGCCGGCAGGCGTTCCGGCGGGATCAGGGGCGAGAAGCTGACCGTCGAGACCACGTATTTTGGCACCCCGATCGGCAAGGCCTGACACAAGTCCAGCGCCACATCCGTGCCCATCGTGCCGCCCAGAACGATCAGCCCGTCAAACACACCCTCGCGGTAAAGCTTCAATGCCAGCGCCGACGCCCCCTGCGCCATGATCTGCATCGCCGCGTTCTCATCTCCGCTGTCGATAGCTGCCTGAATGGATGACCCACCCGCCTCGGCCACCTCATGCTTGGAATAGTCGCAAGATGCGCCGGGATCGCCCAGCACCGAGATGTCCATCGTTCTGACTGCACCGCCCTGCCCACGGATCACGTCCGCGATATAGTTCAACTCGTCATCCTTGGTGTCATAGGTCCCGACGACCAGAATAGTCTTGTCGCTCATAGCTGCACCCATGCCGTCTTGAGGTCGAAATACTTGTCGAACGCATGCATTGATTTGTCATGCCCATTGCCAGATTGTTTGACGCCGCCCAACGGCACGGTGCCGTCAGCCCCGCCATAGGTGTTGACATGAACGACGCCCGCCTGAATGTCGCGCACCATGCGATGGGCGCGGCCAAAGTTCGACGTCCAAACCCCTGCGGCCAAACCGAATTTTGTCGAGTTGGCGATCTGCACAGCCTCTTCGTCAGATTTGAATGGGGTCACAGCCAGCACCGGGCCGAACACCTCGTTCTGGGCCACGTGATCCTCGGGTTTCACGCCAGTCAGAACGGTCGGTTCCATGTAATAACCGCCGGTGTCCTCAAGGATCCGCGATCCACCAAGAACGAGCGTCGCTCCCTGCTCAATCGCTTGGCTGACGAAACCCAGATTACCTTCCAACTGAGGGATGTTGTTCACCGCGCCGATATTCGTGGTCAGGTCCAGTGGATCGCCGACCTTCATCGCGGCCGCGTGGCGTGACAACGCTTCAACGAATTCATCATGCACGCTTTCCTCGACCAACAGCCGAGACCCCGCAACGCAAACCTGCCCCGCATTGCGGAAGATGCCCGCCGCCGAAACCTTGGCTGCCTGCTCCAGTTCCGGCGCATCGGCAAACACTATGTTGGGCGACTTGCCCCCAAGTTCCAGATAACACCGTTTCAGGTTGGACCGCGCTGAATATTCCAGCAGCCGGCGCCCCACACCACCCGAACCAGTGAAGACCAACACATCCACATCCATCGACATGGCAAGAGCCTCGCCTGTGATAGAGCCTGCGCCCGTCACGACGTTCAGAACGCCATCCGGCAGGCCCGCTTCAGACGCCAGTTCTGCCAGTTTGAGCAAGCTCAATGATGCAGTCTCAGCAGGCTTCAGAACCACAGAGTTTCCCGCCGCCAAGGCAGGTGCCAGCTTCCATGCTCCGATCATCAAAGGGAAGTTCCACGGCACGATGGCACCCACAACGCCCACCGGTTCCTTGTGCACAAGACCCAGAACGTCGCCCCCTGTTGGGGCAATCTCGCCATACACCTTGTCCAGTGCTTCGGCGTAATAGCGAAACGTGCCAGCCGCTGATCCGGGTTCAGCCTTCAGCGCCATGCCAATCTCGGTCCCATTATCGCGCACGCCCAGCACGGCCAGTTCGAGTGCATTCGCCTGGATCAAATCGGCCAACCTGTGAAGCACTTTCTTTCGATGCGCAGGCGCGACCCTGCTCCACCGTCCGTCGTCAAATGCGCTCCGTGCGGCGGCCACGGCCCGATCGACATCCGAAGTCGACGCCCGGATGATCGTTGTCAGCGTCGATCCGTCAATCGGCGAGAGAACGTCTTGCGTTTCCCCCGAACCTTCTTGCCACGCTCCGTCAATATATAGTTTCTGCGGCGCGACAGGATGGCGGCGAAGCTCGTTGATGCGTGACTGGTCTGCCATTCGTCCGTCTTTCTTTCCTTGTAGTCCAGCCAGACCCGGCGGAAGTGCAGGATCAGAACCAGAACGATCATTCCAAACAGGATCGCCGCAATGGGGCGATCAATGAAGTCGAGCGGGGTTTTCACCCGCGCCATGGCACTGCGCAGTTTCACCTCCATGATACCGCCCAGCACCATGCCCAACACGATGGGCACGACGGGAAGTTGCATACGTTTCATAACAAATCCGAAGATGCCAAAACCCGCCGCCAGAATGCAGTCGGTGAACGAGTTGCGCAGGCTGTAGACACCCACAAAGCTCAGGATCAGAACGCAGACGCCAAGGAACCGATTGGGGATTTTTACTACCTTGATCAGCTGGTTCGTCGCCACCAACAAGAAGATCACAACCAGCACATTCAGGATCAGCAACGCGAGGTAAAGCGCCACGACGAAGTCCATCTCGTTCTGGAACAGTTGCGGGCCGGGGATCACGTTGTGGACGTAGAAAACCGACAACATCATCGCCGTCAGCGCCTCGCCCGGTATGCCCAGCGCGAGCAACGGCACCATTGCCGCCGCAGGGACGGCGTTATTGGCGGTTTCAGCGGCGATCAGCCCCTCGCTTGATCCATGTCCGAAATCTTCGGGCCGTTTCGAGCTTTTCTGCGCATAGGTGTAGGACATGAACTGCGCGGTAAACTCGCCCACGCCGGGGATCATCCCCATGATCACACCGAACGATGCGGACACTCCGGCAATCCGCGGGTGGCGGGCAAGTTCGCGGAACCCCTGAAAAAAGCTGCCCTTCAGCTTGGTCAGGCGGACCTTGTCGTCGTCGCCATGAAGCAGTGTAAAGGCTTGGCTTAAGGCAAACAGCCCCAGCACGACGACGATCAGGTTCACGCCGCCCGACAGCCAGCTTTGGTCAAATGTATAACGCTTGGAATAGCTGGCCGAATGCAGCCCGATGGTGTTCAGCCATATGCCAAAACACGCCATGGCGGCAGCTATCAACGTGTGCCTGCGATGTGCTGTCACCACAAGAACGATGCCCAGCAGCGCGGCCAGAAAGATTTCCCGGCTGCCGAACATCGGGGCAACTTTTGCCAATACCGGCGCGAAAAAGATCAGACACATCACCGAAAAGACGCCGCCAAAGAACGACGAACTATAGGCCAGCGATAACGCGCGGCGCGCCTCGCCGCGTGTGGTCATCGGAAAGCCGTCATAGGTGGTCAAAGCGTTCACCGCCGTGCCTGGGGTGTTGATCAGGATCGCCGGAATCGACCCGCCGTACATCGAGCTCCCATAGATGCCCAACAGCACCGTCAGCCCAACGATCGGGTCCATCGAGAAGGTCGCGGGCAGCAGGATCGCAATCGCAACTGCCGGTCCCACGCCGGGGATCGCGCCGATGATCACGCCGCCAACCGACCCGACCAGAAGCGCCAGCACAACATCCCAACGGGCCAGATAGTTCGAACTGGCCTGAACCTGTACAAGGAAGTCGAAAATCAGGTCCATCTGCGCCTCAGAAGTTCAGGATGAAGAATGAGCGCAGCGCACCCGGCAAGTATTCGTACAGCGCGCTGCCGGGGATCTTTACTTGCAGAAAGCTCTTGAAAACCAGCACGACGGCAATCGCGAACAGAACCGCGCTCCACATCATGATGTGGTCGCGATAGCCCACTCGCCAGGTCAGGAGCACAGTGAAGGCGACAGTCACTGGCAGATACCCGATGATTGGCACCAAAAGGACATAGGCCAGAAACCACCCGGCCCATTCCACCACGGACGCCCAGACCTTCGCCTCACGCCGGTCGGTCCAGTGTTGATACAGCCACGTCACGCGGATCGTCGCCACAAGGAACACATAGGGCGCGGCCTTGATCGGCCCCAGCCACAGCGACAGGGCCAGCGCCAGCACGCCCCAGAACAGGCTTTCCGCCCATTGCAGCCAGTCCGCCTCGCGCATCCAGCGCGGCAGACGTCGGGGTTTGCGCGGCAGATACCAGAAATGGAGCGCGGTAAAGACCACCATGCCGCCAACGCCAATCGCGGGCCAGAACCGGGGTTGGGCAAAGAAGTCTTTGCCGTCCAGCCACTTGGTCTGGCTACCCAAGGCCGCGATCAACAACGTCGCGCAGATCAGGAGCAAGGCTGCGAACAGCACTTGGCCGCGCTGCGGTCGGTCCGGGTGTTCGGAAATGTCGTCGCTCATGCCTGCCCCTCATCGGAGAACAGGACCAGACGATGCCGGCCCTGTTCAGGGAGTATTATTCGAGGATCTTGCCAATCCGCGCTCCGGTTTCCTGATCGGCCGCGATACGCGCCGCAGAGGCATCCGCATCCATCCAATACACAAGCGCGCCGGTTTCCTTGGCAACGGCCTGCGCCCGTTCGCTCATCACGGTCTTGGATGCGACGGCCGCAATCTTTTCGCGCACGTCAGCAGGTGTATCCTTGGTCACGAACAGACCGTTCCACAGCGCGATGTTCAGGCTTTCGTCCAATTCGCCGATGGTGGGCACGTCAGGGATCAGGCTGATACGTTCATCCGTCACGGCCATCAGAACCTTCACACTGTCAAGGCAAGGCAGGATCAACTGTAGCGTTGTGTTGATGACATCCGCATCGCCGGACGCCAACGTGTTACAATCCAGCGCATCAAAGGCCGCATCCGATCCCCAGCCGAAACCGGCATTGATCGCATAAGCTTTCGTGACCTGTGTGGGCGTCAGAACGTCGCCGAAATGGCCAAGCGCCACGTCGTTTTCCTTGGCATAGGCCGCAAGCTCTTCCATCGAGCTATAGGGCGCGTCCATGCTGGTCGCGATCACAAACGGATAGGTCAGGAAAATGCCAATCGGGTCAAACTTGGCCGGGGTCAGTTCGTCGATGCCGATCTCGTGGCCGATCACCGGCACGGCGGGGACGAAACTGCCGATGGTGTAACCATCCGCCGGGGCGGTTGCCACGTCGATCGCGCCGGGGAACGGACCACCGCCGCCGCCGGGCTTGTTCACCACAGCCGCCGACACGCCATATTCCGCCTGAAAGTCCTCGGCAATCATCCGCGTCAGCACATCCTCAAGATCGCCCGGAGGCCACGGCACGATGAAGCTGACAGGTTTTTCCGGGTATTCGGCCAGCGCCGGGCCAGCAAGTGCAGCAGCGGTTAGCGCGACGGCCCCTGCCAGAATGGATTTGGTGTTCATGACGATCTCCCTATTGCGTCGTGGTCTCATATGTCGGTTCATTATTTGAACCATTGGTTTTAATTTAGATTGACAGAGGCCGAACAATCCTGTCAAGAAAACAATGAACATGCGAAGTAATTTTACGGACCGCGCCTGCTCTCGCGCCGGGCAAGAACATGGGATCATCAATGGGGACGGCATCCAAAGCCCTGTCATTGCTGAATTATTTCAGCCGCGCCACACCGCAGATCGGGCTGAGCGAATTGGCCCGCCTGTCCGGGTTGAACAAGGCAACAGTCCATCGCCTGTTGGCTGAACTCGCCGCACATGGATTCGTGGAACAGGTCGGCACCGGGCGTGAATACCGGCTGGGACCAGCCTTTTTGCGCCTTGCCGCACTGCGGGAAAATCAGGTTCCAATGCGCGAGGTCGCCTTGCAACAACTGACCGAACTCAGCGACGCGACGGGCGAAACCGCGCATATGTCGCTCTTGAACGGTGACGTTCTGTCCAACCTCGCCTATGCCTATTCCAACCGCCACGGCACGATGGTGATGATGGAGGATGCCGAGGTGCTGGAACTCCATTCCACCGGATCGGGGTTGGCTGTGCTGGCTTATTCGCCGGCATCTTTCGTCGATGAAACCCTGGCGCGACCACTAAGCGCACGAACCTCGCAGACCATCACCGATCCAGCCGAAATTCGCGCTCTGCTCCCGTCGATCCGGGCCGAGGGCATCGCCACCTCAACTGGTGGGTTTGAAGAGGACGTGATATCGCACGCGGTTCCGATCTTCGACACGCGGTCGGCCTGCATCGGCGCGATGGCCGTTGCCGCCCCCGTTTCGCGAATGACGGACACGCTGCGCATGATGATCCGAGACAAGTTGATGGCCCATGCCCGCCAGACAACCCGCATTCTGGGTGGCTTTCCACCCGGCAGCTTTCCATCATACGAACCGCAGAACCTACTGCAAAATGAGGCTTGAAATGAAAGACTCCAACTTTCTGAAAGAAAAGAACGCCCGGTCGCTTTGGCATCCCATGACGCACCCAGCGGATAGCTTGGCCAATCCGCCTACCATTGTCACAGGCGCGCAAGGTGTGCGGATAACAGATGTGGACGGGCACGAGGTTGTGGACGGCGTCGGCGGTCTTTGGAATGTGAACCTGGGGTTTTCCTGCCAGCCGATTAAAGACGCGATCGCGGCGCAGCTTGACCAACTGCCCTATTATTCGACCTTCCGGGGCACCACGAATGACAAGGTGATAGAGCTGTCCGAGATGCTGCGCGACTTCTTTGCGCCCGACGGGCTTACGCGCGCGTTCTATACGTCGGGCGGGTCGGACAGCGTGGAAACCGCGCTGCGGCTGGCGCGACAGTTTCACAAAATCAGGGGCGAACAGGGCCGCACCAAGTTCCTGAGCCTGAAGAAAGGCTATCACGGCACCCATATGGGCGGCGCCTCGGTGAACGGAAACGCCAATTTCCGCACCCAGTATGAACCTCTTCTGCCGGGCTGCTTTCACATCCCCGCCCCTTATACTTATCGCAACCCGTTCAACGTAACTGATCCGGAAAAACTGGCGCAGCTGTGCCTGCAATCGCTTGAGGATGAAATCGCCTTTCAGGGCGCAGGCACCATCGCAGCCTTCATAATGGAACCTGTTTTGGGCGCAGGCGGCGTGATCCCGCCGCATGAAAGCTTCATGCCCGGCGCGCGCGAGATTTGCACCAAACACGGCATCCTACTGATCGCGGACGAGGTTATCACCGCCTTTGGCCGCACCGGCGGGTGGAGCGGCAGCCGCTATTGGAGCGTGAAGCCCGATTTTACGTGCACCGCTAAAGCCATCACCAATGGCTATTTCCCATTTGGCGCGGTGATGATCGCCGACCATGTGGTGGAAACGTTCGAGAAAGACACGACAAACAAGGCCGCCATCGGGCACGGCTATACCTATTCGGGTCATCCGGTGGGGGCCGCCGCCGCCATCGCTTGTCTCGAGGAAACTCTGCGTCTGAAAGTAAATGAAAACGCCGCCGCACGCGGGGCCGAATTGTTCGCGGGGCTGCAAAAGATCGGCGCGGCGAATGATATCGTGGGCGACGTGCGCGGCGGGCACGGGTTGATGTGCGCGATGGAGCTGGTGTCGGATGCCGCCACCAAAGCCCCTATCGACAAGCAAACGGTCAACACCATTCAGGAGGTCACGTATCAGAACGGCGCCATGATCCGCGTGTCCGGCCCTAACATCATCCTGTCGCCGCCACTGGTGCTGACCACCGAGGATGTGCAAACGATCCTGACCGCGTTGGAAGCAGGGTTCGCGGCGGTCTGATCCACGCCACGCCAAATGCAAAGCCTGCCCCTTTCCGGGCGGCTTTTCTCATTATCGGTGCTGATCAATCAAAACCGGCACTCCGTCGGGGTCGATCACCACAAAACTGGCGGGGCCGTCTTCGCCGCCTTGTTCCTGCGTCACCTCCAGCCCCGCGTCTTTCAAGCGCGCTTTGATGTCACGCACATCTTCGAAAGGGTCCACGTTGCCCGCCGATTGATCCCATCCGGGATTGAAGGTCAGCATCGCGCCTTCGAACATACCGTGAAACAGCCCGATCAGCGTGTCTCCGTTCTTCATGATCAGGTAGTTATGCTCTTCAGTTCCGGCATAGGCAGTGAACCCAAGCGCCTCGTAAAAGGTGCGGGATTTCACCAGATCCTTGACGGCAAGACTGACTGAAAATGCCCCAAGCTGCATGATGTGATCCTCCGTTTTATGCGCCCAGTGTAGCACAAATCAGACGGGGCTTCGGACCACCTCAATTGTGGTTAATAGGTTTTCCGTGCTTCAAACGAAATGCACGTAAAAATCCCGAAGTCCGTCGCCTTCCAGATCACGGGTTTTGATGACCTCTTTGCGCTTCATGAAAATGTGGTTGTCGACCAGAAGCCGCCCCACCGCGTCACCCAGGACCCGGTCGGCCTCCAGATCATTCATCGCGCGTTTCAGGTCTACGGCGGTGCCGTCACTGGCGTCGGTGCGGTCAAACCCATCACCCGTTTCCATCGGGCCAAGGTCATAGCCCTGCTCTACCCCTAGCAACGCCGCCTGAAGCACAGCCGCCACCGCCGTATAGGGGTTGGCAGTTGCGTCTGCCATGCGGTGTTCCAGCCGCGTTTTCGCCCCACCCTCGCCCGAAATACGCGTGGTGACGTTGCGGTGATCCCCGCCCCAGTTGCGCCAATAGCCGGACAGCGATCCGGGTTGCAGACGTTGGTATGAATTCGAGGTCGGCGCCACCAGACCCGACAGACCCTTGTGGTGATGCATCAGCCCCGCGATGCAGCCCCGCGCCAGATCGTTCATGTTTCCGGGCCCGCCCACAGGACCATTGTCCAGCGCATTGCGCCCGTCCTGATCCTGAAAGCTGAAATTGATGTGCATGCCCGAACCACCTGCCTCGGCAATCGGTTTGGGCATGAAGGTCAGGACCAGCCCGTGCTCCAACGCAACCTCACGCGCCATTTGGCGAAACAGAACGATGTCATCCATCTGCTTCAAGGCTTCATCGAAGGTCAGGGTAAATTCGAACTGGGGGCTGTCATACTCCGCCGTGATCATATCGACATTGAAGCCCAGGTTGTCAGCGCGTTCCCAGATGTCATCGGTAAACCTGAGCGGGTCGGAAAAAGGCCCCGTCCCGTAAACCACACCGCCCGGTGCGTCATAGGGCACAAGGCGGCCGATCTCGTTGGCCATCAACGCATAGCATTCCAGCTCGATCCCGATCATCGGCTTCAGGCCGCGTGCTTCCCAACCCGCAATCGCGCGCTTCAACGCTTGTCGTCCGCACAGTTCCAGCGGCACCCCGTCCTGATCGTAAAGGTCGCCAATGACAATCTGGGTTGAACTTTCCCAACTGTCGCGGATATCCGCCTCGCGCCAGCGCAGCTCCATATCCGGCAGGCCTTCCTTCATCATCGCGCCGGGGGCGTCCAGAAGGTCTTTGTCGTAATGAACGCCGAAGGTGGACCGGCAGAAGCGCGTACTCCCATCCTCGATCTTGTGATTGGGCAGGTATTTGCCGCGCAGAATGCTCAGGTGATCGCACCAAAGGGCGCGCAAACGGTCTTTCATCTAACCTCCCTGCCCGGCCATTGCCGGGTCAACCCCGATTGCCGGAGTTATTTGGCCTGCATCATGACAGGCAGTTCTTTTATCCCACCGACAAAGTTGGACCGCAGGAACTTGTGATCCCCCGCCGGTTCCACCAGTTTGACGCGTTTTGCGAGTTCTTCAAACAAAACCCGCACCTCCAGCCGCGCCAAATGCATGCCCAGACACACATGCGGCCCGCCTTGACCAAATGACATGTGTCTGTTGGGACTGCGATGAAGGTCAACGCGGTTCGGGTCGTCAAACACCTCTTCATCGCGGTTTGCCGAAATCCACCAGTAAAGCACTTTATCGCCTTCGCGGATGGTTTTGCCGTGGATATCGTGGTCACAGGTCGCCGTGCGTCTGAAATAGAGCGCAGGTGTGGCCCAGCGGATGATTTCATCGGGCGCGGTGCCCCACACGTCTCCGCCGTCCTGCATCTGACCCAGAAGTTCAGGCTGATGGCACATTGCCTGAATGCCCGCCGCAATCGAATAACGCGTGGTATCATTGCCTGCGGCCACGAGCAGGCAGAAAAAGTTGCGAAACTCCTGTTCCGGCATGAGGTTGCCGTCCTTGTCGGGTTGCAGGATCATGTGCAGCACGCCGTCCGTGTCGCCCTTGCGGGTCTTCTCTTCAATCAGGCGCTTGGCGTAGTCGAACAACTCGGCCCCGGCAGGGCTGTTGAATGGCATCATCCGGTATTCATCGGTCTGCATTTTGTCCAGGACATGATCGGTGAAATCCGGGTCCGTATTGGCAATCAACGCATCGCCCTTTTCGACCAGCCACGGCAGGTCCTCGTCTGGTGTGCCAAGGATCCGGCCCAGCATCATCATCGGCAATTGCCGCGCAATCTCCTTGGTGGCGTCAAACGTGCCCTTTTCCAGCGCCGCATCCAGAATGGGGTGGCACAAGTCGCGGATCTGTTGCTCAAACCCGGCCACAACAGGACGCGAGAACGCCTTGCCCACCTTCACGCGTGTTTTCATATGTTCCGGTGGATCGGTTTCCTGAAAGGTCCGTCTCGCCAGATACTCTTCATAGCTCTGATCCTCCATACGAATGCCACGGGCCGAGGACATGACCTGATAGTTGCGATTCAGTTCGGTGATGTCGGCATGGCGCACGATGCTCCAGAAGCCTTCACCCCCATCCCAATCGCTCCAGCTGACCGGATCGTCCCGTCGCAGACGTGCGAAGGTGTTGTGCGGCGCACCGTTGACAAATGTGTCGTGGCTGGACAGATCGGCAAATCCGTCGTCATTAGGGGTCCAGACCGTCATGCGCGCCTCCTTGGCTGTAATGCGGTTGTCTGTTGCGCGTCTTAAAATATATTATATAACATGTTAAATATGTAAAGCGGAGAAATCATGCGTATCGCGATCTTGATGGCCAACACCGATGAAAGCGAGTTTTCTCGGCTACATCCAAGGGATGGTGAAAAGTGGCACGCACTTCTTGCCCCCAAGCGCCCGGATTGGACCTTCACCGTCTATTCCGTGAAAGATGGTAAGTTTCCGAAAAACGAGTCGATCCATGATGGCTGGATCGTCACTGGAAGCCCGGCATCCGTGCATGATGACGCACCGTGGATTGCGCGCTTGCTTGACCTGATCACCCGCATTGAAGCGTCGAAGAAACCGCTGTTCGGGGCTTGCTTCGGCCATCAAGCCATAGCGCTTGCACTGGGTGGCGAGGTCAGCCAGAACCCCGAGGGCTGGGTCATTGGCTCGGTCGAAATCGAAGCCACCGCCCGCCCGCCCTGGATGGAGGCCCGCAGGTTTTGGCAATACGGCGCCCATATCGAACAGGTTTCCAAGTTGCCCGACGGTGCCGAAGTCATCCTGCGCCACGACGGCTGCGCGGTGGGTGGGTTCGTGATCGGGGACCACGTCTTCACGACACAGAACCACCCGGAAATGACCCATGAGTTCATCGCCGCCCTGATCGAAGAACTGGCCCCAAACAAACCCGCAGATGTGATCGAAAAAGCCCGCGCGTCATTGCCGATGTCCGCAGATAACGGATTGTTCTCGGATTGCATCATCCGGTTTTTCGAACACGACCGCGCGCCCTGAAGCAGGTCAGGCCAAAGCCGCCAGCAGGTCCATTACAGTCACCCGGTCAAACTGGACATGCCGCACCATCAATGCTTCGGCTTCGTCCGCTTGGTGCGCAAGAATCAATTCAGCGATCTGCCGATGCTCCTGCGCGCTTTGCGCTATCATACCCGGATAGGCATAGCGCGCCCGGTAGTAGGCCAGAAGTTTGCGCGCGTTCATCTTGATCATGTCCAGTAGGAACGGATTGCCCGACGCCTCGCCAACCTGCTTGTGAAACTCAAGGTTCAGAGCGTAATACCCATCTGGATCACCATCGCCTTGCTCGCGCGCATGCGCTTCGCAAGCTTCAACGATCTGCATCAGGCGATCCGCCGCTTGGGCAGACATGCGTCGCGCGGCAAGCCCGGCTGCTTGCCCTTCCAGGCGTGCATGGACTTCCAGGATGGCCAGAAACTCCTCAAGCGTTGGCCTGAAAAGAACCGCGCCCTTGCGCGGCTGACGTAGGATCAGACCCATCGCTTCCAACCGCAACAGCGCTTCGCGCAGCGGCGTTCGCGACACTGCGTATCTTTCGATCAGCGCGTTTTCGTCGATCGGATCACCGGGGTTCAGCTCCCCCCGGTCAATCCCCGTCAGGATCGCGTTCAAGACTGTATCTGTTTGTCCTGCCATAAAGCGAGTTAAGCAAAGCTGACGGCAAAATCCACCCCTTGCCTGATCCGACCATAAATCGAACGAACCGTCATCACACGCGAGCAAGTCGCAGACCCGGTATCTCGGACCAAACTGGATGTAAAACAAGATCGCGCTGGACCTATTTTTCAGCGCCAGAAATGTCATCCTGTTTTTTGATCAAAGATACTGAGTCCCGCCTGCCCTGTGCACCGGGACAACCAAGCGTTGGAGGATAGGATGGACGGCGCACTCAAGGAAAATGACATCTCGCATGTGGTCGAAGCAGACAAGGCCCATGTCTGGCACCACCTGACGCAGCACAAGCCGTTTGAAACGGCTGATCCCCGGATCATCGTAGAGGGCAAAGGGATGCGGGTCTGGGATCAGAACGGCAAGGAATATATCGACGCCGTGTCCGGTGGCGTCTGGACGGTCAATGTCGGCTATGGGCGGGAAAGCATCGCCGATGTTGTCCGAGACCAGTTGGTGAAGTTGAACTATTTCGCAGGCTCGGCTGGGTCCATTCCGGGCGCGATGTTCTCGGAAAAACTGATCTCGAAAATGCCGGGTATGACGCGCGTTTACGTGACGAATTCGGGATCCGAGGCGAACGAGAAAGCCTTCAAGATGATCCGTCAAATTGCCCATAAGCGCTATGGTGGGAAGAAAACCAAGATCCTGTATCGCGACCGCGACTATCACGGTTCGACGCTGGCAGCGATGTCGGCAGGCGGACAGGACGAACGCAACATGCAGTATGGTCCGTTTGCCCCCGATTTCGTGCGCGTGCCCCATTGCATGGAGTATCGCAAGGATGAAATCGGGTTGGGCCACCTGTCCGGTGCCGAATTTGGCCGCGCGGCGGCTGATCTGATCGAAGAGGTCATTCTGCGCGAAGGCCCCGACACCGTCGGTGCGCTGTGTCTTGAACCCATCACTGCGGGTGGCGGTGTGATCGAAGCCCCCGAAGGTTATTGGGATCGCGTGCGCGAGATTTGCGACAAGCACGACATTCTTCTGCATATCGACGAGGTTGTTTGCGGCCTTGGGCGCACCGGCACCTGGTTCGGTTATCAACACTATGGCATTCAGCCTGATTTCGTCACCATGGCCAAAGGGGTCGCGTCTGGCTATGCCGCCATCGCTTGCTGCGTAACGACAGAAAAAGTGTTCGCGATGTTCAAGGACAACTCGGACGATGTGCTGAACCACTTCCGCGACATCTCGACTTTCGGGGGCTGCACCGCTGGCCCCGCCGCCGCACTGGAAAATATGCGCATCATCGAAGATGAAGGCCTGCTGGAAAACACCACCAAGATGGGTGAACGGATGCTTGGCAACCTGAAGGCTCTGATGGACAAGCACGAGGTGATTGGTGACGTGCGCGGCAAGGGCCTGTTCCTTGGGGCCGAGCTTGTGACCGATCGCGAGACCAAAGAGCCGGTGTCGGAAAAGGAAATCGCCGCCGTCGTTGGCGATTGCGGGGCACAGGGCGTCATCATCGGAGCAAGCAATCGGTCCATCCCCGGTCGCAACAATGTGTTGTGCTTCAGCCCAGCCCTGATCGTGACCGCCGAGGACGTGGATCGGATCACCGATGCGGTTGATAAGGCCCTGACCAAAATCTTCGGCTAACCGTCACCTGAAACTTTGAAAAAGCGGGTCTTTTCGTTGGCCCGCTTTTTTGAGTTCTGGGCCAGACCCAGACCCTATCCAATCGAAGTAAGGACATCCCATGTGGCCCGCCCCTGTGACACTGACCGGCGAACATGTCATTCTTACCCCGCTGTCACACGACCATGCCGCCGCCTTGCGCATGGCGTGTGCGGATGGAGACCTCTACCGGCTTTGGTATACCGCCATTCCGACCCCCGAGGGGATGGTGGCCGAAATCGACCGACGGCTCGGTTTGCAGACGGCAGGTTCCATGCTGCCCTTCTGTGTGATGACGCCTGATGGCACCCCTGTCGGTATGACCACCTATATGAACATTGATGCAGCCAATCGGCGGGTCGAAATCGGCTCGACATGGTATCGGAGGTCGGTCCAACGCGGCCCCTTGAACACCGAGGCCAAGCGCCTGCTGTTGTCACATGCTTTCGATACAGTGAACTGCATCGCCGTCGAATTCCGCACCCATTTCATGAACCAGCAAAGCCGCCGCGCGATTGAACGGCTGGGCGCAAAACTGGATGGCATATTGCGCAGCCACCAACGCGGACCCGGCGATACGATCCGCGACACGGCGGTCTATTCGATCATCGCGTCCGAATGGCCCGCAGTGCACGCAAATCTGACCTGGAGGCTGGAGCAGCCCCGCAGGTAACAGAGATTGCAGCGTGCAGACTGGACTTTTCCTCAAAATGTTCTATATTTGTTCTCAAGTAACGGTCGTGAAACAGATCAGGAACAGGAGGACCAAACATGCACGCTGCCCGCACTTTGCCACCGACTCCGAAACAGGTCGATTATGCCCGCCATATTGCTGCCCGCCTGGGGGCCAGCATCCCCGCGGACAAGATCAGCGATCGCGCCGCGCTTTCCGGTTGGATCGGTGAACATCAGAACCGTCTGAAATCCGGCACCTTCCGATCACATGACAGCCGGGCCACGTCCCGACAGGTCGCGTTTGCCGAACGTATCGCACGGGCGAAACGCCGCGCCATCCCGGATGAATGCTTCCGGGATGCAGGCCTGATGTCGGCGTGGATTTCCTCCAATCGCTGACCGCTGGTTTATGTCCAGATTGCTTTGAGCCTAAGTCCACGTTAGGGTCGCCGCATGGCAGCCCCGGTGGAAACCTTTTTTCTGGACCAAGACGCCCAAGGCACGCTTCAGGCGCAGATCCAGCAGATGATCGCCGAAGCGATTTTGTCCGGGCGATTGCCGCGAGGCGAGAAACTGCCCTCGACCCGGCGACTGTCTACCCATCTGGGCGTCAGCCGGATTACAGTTACGCTTGCCTATACGGAACTGCAAGCGAATGACTATCTGACCTCGAAAGGGCGCAGCGGGTTCTATGTGTCTGAAAACGCGCCGGAACCTCCATCTTTCAAACTCCGGTCGCGAGGTGAGGACAAGGTCGATTGGGGCCGCACCATCGGCACGAATTTCACCGGGGGAAGCACACCAACCAAACCGCCGGACTGGCGGCGAATGAAATACCCGTTCATCTACGGCCAAGCTGACCCGACGCTGTTCGACCACAATTCGTGGCGACTATGTGCCTTGCGGGCTTTGGGGCAGAAAGACCACCCGGCGATGATGCGTGACTATTACGATCAGGACGATCCGCAACTTATCGAATTCATCACGCGCCATATCCTGCCCCGGCGCGGCATCCTGGCCCGTCCGGAAGAGATCCTGATCACGCTTGGCGCCCAGAATGCGCTTTGGCTGACCGCGCAGGTCTTACTCACTCAGCGACGGACGGCAGCCATCGAAGACCCGTGCTATTACTCTTTGCGCGATATCCTGACGCAAAGCCGCTGTCACCTTGTGAAAATTCCGGTGGATCGGGGCGGGCTGGCACCGGACGCCCTGCCCGAAGGCACCGATGTCATCTATACCACCCCAAGCCACCAAAGCCCCACCACTGCCACTATGCCGCTGGAGCGGCGCAAGGTGTTGTTGAAACGCGCGCGCGAGCTGGAAGCAGTGGTGGTCGAGGATGATTACGATTTCGAAATGTCATTCCTCAACCCGCCCTCGCCCGCATTGAAGTCGCTGGACCGCGAGGGGCGCGTGATCTATGTCGGCAGTTTTTCGAAGTCCCTGTTTCCCGGGCTGCGCCTTGGATATCTGGTTGGATCGGAACCGTTTATCCGCGAGGCGCGCGCCTTGCGCTCTGTTGTGTTGCGCCATCCCCCCGGCCTGATCCAGCGCACTGTCGCTTATTTCCTGTCGCTTGGCCATTATGACGCCCTGATCCGCAGAATCGGCGCGGCGTATCACCAACGACGCGACGTGATGAACACTGCAATCGAAGACACTGGCCTGACCATTGCGGGGCGGGGTGTCTTTGGCGGTTCTGCTTTCTGGATGCGCGCGCCTGACGACATCGACACTCGTGAACTGGCGGATCGCTTGATGGCGAAAGATGTGGTGATCGAACCCGGCGCACCCTTTTTCGGTAGCTCCACCCCACCACGCAATTTCTATCGGATTGCCTACAGTTCAATCCCGGCAGTCCGTATTCCCAAGGGAATATCCCTGATCGGGGAAGAGATCGCCGCGATGCGTCAGACTGGCGCCAAATAGCCCAGTCAACTGGCCCTATAGCCTCCCCTTTCTGCTGCCTAAGAATATTCACGACACCACGTCTGTCCGGACCCCTAACAGCACCGTGACACGCGTTACTTCTAAGGGAGAGCACCAGATGAAGATGACCACGGAAGAAGCCTTTGTTAAAACGCTGCAATTGCACGGCATCGAACACGCGTTTGGCATCATCGGCTCGGCCTTCATGCCCATTTCCGATAACTTCCCAGCCGCCGGCATCTCCTTTTGGGACTGCGCGCACGAAGGGTCGGGCGGCATGATGGCCGATGGCTACACCCGTGCGACTGGCAAGATGAGCATGATGATCGCGCAGAACGGCCCCGGCATCGCCAATTTCGTGACCGCCGTCAAAACCGCCTACTGGAACCACACGCCGTTGCTTCTGGTTACGCCACAGGCGGCAAACAAGACCATCGGTCAGGGTGGTTTTCAGGAAATCGAGCAGATGAACATGTTTGCCGACTGCGTGGCCTACCAAGAGGAGGTCCGCGATCCCTCGCGTGTGGCCGAAGTGTTGAACCGTGTCATCATCAACGCGAAGCGCGCAAGCGCACCTGCGCAAATCAACATGCCCCGCGATTATTGGACGCAGGTGATCGACATCGAACTGCCCGCCATTGTTGAATTTGAGCGCCCCGCGGGCGGGGAACAGGCTTTGTCCGAGGCAGCAGATCTTCTGTCTCACGCCAAGTTTCCTGTCATTCTGAATGGTGCGGGGGTGGTGCTGGGCGGTGCCATACAGGAATCCATGGAGTTGGCCGAGCGGCTCGATGCGCCCGTCTGCGTGGGCTATCAGCACAATGACGCCTTTCCGGGCAGCCATCCCCTGTTCGCTGGGCCGCTGGGCTACAATGGCAACAAGGCCGGGATGGAACTGATCCAGAAAGCTGACGTGGTTCTGGCGCTTGGCACACGGCTCAACCCTTTCTCGACCCTGCCCGGATATGGGCTGGATTACTGGCCGAAAGACGCCAAGATCATTCAGGTGGACATCAATCCCGACCGGATCGGTCTGACCAAGAAGATCAGCGTCGGGATCGTCGGCGACGCAAAAAAGGTGGCTTCCACCCTGCTTCACAAACTGACCGCAGATGCCGGCGACGCTGGCCGCGAAGACCGCAAGTCGATCATCGCCCAAACCAAATCCGCTTGGGCACAGCAATTGTCCTCGATGGATCATGAAGAGGACGATCCGGGCACCACATGGAACGAACGCGCACGCGGTGCGAAACCCGATTGGATGAGCCCACGCATGGCGTGGCGCGCCATTCAGGCCGCCCTTCCGAAAGAAGCGATCATTTCCTCCGACATCGGTAACAACTGTGCCATTGGCAACGCCTACCCAACCTTCGAGGCGGGTCGGAAATATCTGGCACCTGGTCTGTTTGGCCCTTGCGGTTATGGTTTGCCCGCGGTGATCGGTGCCAAGATTGGATGCCCCGATACACCTGTGGTGGGTTTCTCGGGCGATGGGGCGTTCGGCATCGCCGTGACCGAACTGACCGCCATTGGGCGCGAGGAATGGCCCGCCGTCACGCAGATTGTGTTTCGCAACTATCAATGGGGCGCAGAGAAGCGCAATTCGACCCTGTGGTATGATGACAATTTCGTCGGCACCGAACTGGATACACAGGTTAGCTATGCTGGAATTGCGAAGGCCTGTGGCCTGCAAGGCGTGGTCGCCCGCACGATGGACGAACTGACCGCTGCGCTGGATCAGGCAATCAAGGACCAGAAGGACGGCAAGACGACGATCATAGAAGCGATGATCAACCAGGAACTTGGCGAGCCGTTCCGCCGCGACGCGATGAAGAAACCGGTGGTCGTAGCAGGCATCAGCAAGGACGACATGCGGCCCCAAAAAGTCTGAAGTCTGGATCGGGCGTCGAGTTGACGCCCGGCCAATCCGATCGGAATGTTTCGCGTTTGTCTGTCGATAATCGCGTCATCGCCGGTTCTCCACGGGAGCGAGACATCAATGAAACCGCTGGAAACCCTGCTGCGCAACGCCGCACGGTCGCACCACAGGATCATTCTGCCCGAAGGCAGCGCGCTGCGGGTGGTTCAAGCCGCGTTTGACGCCGCATCACAAGGGATTGCGCAGATTGACCTTGTTGGTAAACAGGATGAAATCATAACCACGTTCAAGACCCTTGGTCTGGAGATCATCGACGGTATTACGCTGCACGACCCCGCAACGTCACCGCATCTGCCGGAGTTGATCACGCTTTACCGCGATCTGCGCAAGCACAAGGGGGTGACACGCGCAGATGCCGAAGTGGCGGCCGTGAACCCCTATGTCTTTGCCGCCCTCATGGTGAAGGCGGGATATGCGGATGGCACCGTCGGCGGCGCGATAACCACCACCGCCGAGATTGTGCGCACGGCCCTTCAGGTGATCGGCCCGAAGCCCGGCAGTGCGCTGGTGTCCAGCTTCTTTCTGATGTTGTTTTGCGAGGTGCACCACGCCCGAAAAGGCGCGATGATCTTTGCGGATAGCGGATTGGTTGTTGATCCCACAGCCGACGAAATGGCCCAGATCGCGCTGTCATCGGCAGATTCCTTCGTCACGCTGACGGGCGAGACACCGCGCGTCGCGATGCTGTCCTTCTCGACCCGGGGCAGTTCGGAACATCATTCGGTGTCAAAGGTGGTCACGGCCACCAGAATTGCCAAAGAACATGCGCCCGATCTTCTGATCGACGGTGAATTGCAGTTTGACGCCGCCTTCGTGCCCGATGTGGCCGCCCGAAAGGCCGAAGGCAGTCCGCTGGAAGGCATCGCCAACGTGTTCATCTTCCCAAATCTGGAAAGCGGCAACATCGCCTATAAGATCGCCCAGCGTGTGGGGGGCGCAACGGCGATTGGCCCGGTGCTTCAGGGATTGTCGAAACCAGCCAATGACCTGTCGCGCGGGTGCACGGCTGAAGATATTCTGCATATGATCGCCGTCACCGCCGCCCAAGCCAGCGCGGCCAGCTAACTGGATCGCGCCATCTGATCAGCAGCGATCGCCAACACGGTGCTGGCGACGATGTCATCAACTGTTGCGCCGCGCGACAGGTCACAGACCGGGCGTTTGAACCCTTGCAGAATTGGTCCATAGGCCCGCGCGCCTGCCAATTCCACCAACAGCTTATAGGCAATGTTGCCCGCGTCCAGATTGGGAAACACCAACACATTCGCGTCGCCCAGCCCGGTGCTTCCCTTTTGAGCGGCAACAGCGCGGTTCAGCGCCGCATCGCCTTGCACCGGACCGGGAAATCCCGACAGTTCCGCCGCGTGTGCAACCTTGTCGACCGAAACCCCAATGCCGGAGCGGCCCGTCGAATACGACAACAAGGCGACGCTTGCAGCGCCCAGAAGCCGTTGTGCCGAGATCTGTGAGACCTGCGCGATATCCGTCAGTTGTGCGGCGTCCGGGTCTACGTTTACCGCGCAATCGGCAAATATCATCTCGCGCCCGTCGGCCGTGACCATCAGAAAGAAACTGGACGGCGTGGTGGTGCCCTCTTCCAGCCCGATCACGATCGACACCGCTTCGATCACGCGGCGCGATGGGGCGATGGCGCCTGCGACCAGAATGTCGGCCTCTCCGCTTGCCACCATAGCGGCCGCGCGCATCAAGGGGCGCTCCAACATCCGGGCCGCAATACTCTCGCGCATCGGGCGTGAGGTCATCAAAGCCTCGATGTGATGATCCCCACGCTCTGCCAGGGGCACCGGCACCGCCAGCCCTTCGCGCCGCAACCTGTCGCCAACGGCAACAATACGCGGGTCGTCAAGCTCCGGCAGGATGACACGGGCTTGGGCGGTCCGGGCGATTTGGGTGGCGCGTTCAAGGGCGGACATGCAAGCTCCTTCAGCCAAGTCAGGTGGTCTTCAGGGTGCTGTACCCCGTCAGCACCAGATAAATCAACGCAGCCGCCACGATGATGGATGGGCCCGCCGGCGTGTCATAATGGAGCGATCCCCAAAGTCCAGCCAGACTGGCAACCCAGCCAATCAAAACTGCCGTTACCGCCATGGCAATCGGCTTTGTCGACACCAGTCGAGCCGCCGCGGCAGGAATGATCAGCAAGGCCGATATCAACAGCGCCCCGACGACTTTCAGCGACACCGCGACCACCACTGCGAGCGACAGTGTCAACACCATGCCTTCGCGGGTCGGATTAATGTCCGAGGCCGCCGCCAAATCGGGACTGAGCGTGGATAGCAGAAGTCGCGACCAGCGCCACGCGATCAACCCGGCAATTGCGACGGCTCCACCCCACACCAGCACAAGATCGGCACGCGTCACCGCCAGAATGTCACCAAACAGAAAAGACGCCAGGTCCACCCGCACACCGGGAGCAAAGGAAATCGCCACAAGCCCCGCCGACAGCGCCGAATAGGACAACACCCCAAGTCCGGTATCGGACGATTGTCCCCGCGCGGACATCCAACTGATCGTCAGTGCCATCGCAAGTGCAATGACCAGCGTGCCCAACCAGATGGGAAGGGCCATGAGCAACGCCATAGCCACGCCCAGGATGGCCGCATGTGCGGTCGCATCCCCGAAATATGCCATCCGGCGCCAGACGACAAACGATCCAAGCGGCCCTGTGGCGATGGACAAGCCGATCCCGGCCAACGCCGCGCGCACCAGAAAATCATCCAGCATTCGCTGTGTCCTTGTCCGTGGAATGATCATGCGTGCAGCCGTGATGCTCGTGATCATGTTCGTGCTGATACAAGGCCAGAGCACCCCGTGTGCCTTGCCCAAACAGCGCCCGGTATTCAGGCGCATCGCGCACCACATGCGGCGTGCCTTCGCAGCATACGTGACCGTTCAAGCATATCACGCGGTCCGACGCGCTCATCACCACGTGCAAATCATGAGACACCATCAGGACCGCGACACCCGTTTCGGTGCGAACAGCCTCAATCAGCTGATAAAATGCGGCTTCACCATTCTGGTCCAACCCTTGCGTGGGTTCGTCCAGCACCAGAATATCCGGTTTCGACAGCAACGCCCGCGCCAGAAGAACGCGTTGCAATTGCCCGCCTGATAACTCCGACACTTGTTGGTCGGCCACATTCCGCACGCCAACACGCCGCAACACTTCAGCCTGCTCTGCAAGGCTATGCGGTTTGGGTAGGTTCAGGAAGCTGGTTACGGGCATCGGCAAACTGGGATCAAGTGCAAGTTTCTGCGGGACATAGCCAACGACCAGACCCGGTTTTTTCGTAACCTCTCCTGAGACGCGCAACATCCCCAACAAGGCACGCAACAAGGTGGACTTGCCGGACCCGTTGGGACCGACGATGGTCACGATCTCGCCGGGTTCAATGGTGAGATTCACATCGCTCAGAACCAGCCGCCGCCCGTGCGAGACGGATAGGTTCCGGGCCGTGATCAAACTCATGCGGCCGCCTCGGCCGAACACGTCGGGCACAGGCCAAGCGCTTCGATATTGGTGCGTTCGACGGCAAACCCAAGGGCGCTTGCGATGCGATCCACCTCGTCCCGAACAGATTGCCCCGGCACCTCGGCCACCGCCTTGCACGCCTTGCAGATAAAGAAAACCGGCGCATGACTGTCACCGGGGGAGGTGCAAGCCGCAAAGGCGTTCAGCCGTCGAATGCGATGCACAAAACCTTGCTCCACAAGAAATTCCAGCGCCCGATAAGCGACCGGGGGTTGGCTTCCGAACCCTTCGACGGACAGACGATCCAGAACGTCGTAAGCCCCCATCGCGCGGTGCTCCTCCAGCAGGATTTCCAACACGCGTTTGCGTACAGGCGTCAACCGCGCCCCGCTTTCTCGGCACAGATTTTCGGCGCGGGTCAAAACGTCGTGGGTACACGCCGCGTGGTCATGGGAGTGAAAGGCACAGGACGGATCTTGATCATTCATTTGGATTTGACATCCCAGTTTTGTAATATTATCACTTTATAAATGGTATAACATCACACCCCCAACCACAAGGCCCAACATGAACCGCTTCATCCTGCCCGCGCTCATTTTTTTTGCCACGCCGCTTGCTGCAGACCCGCTGCGAGTTGTGACCGACATCGCCCCCGTGCATTCGCTCGTCTCAACGGTGATGGGCGATCTGGCAGAGCCCGATCTATTACTGCCCCAAGGGGCAGAGCCGCATGATTTCCAGTTGCGCCCTTCACAGATGCGCGCGCTGTCGCAAGCCGATCTGGTGTTCTGGGTCGGGCCAGACCTGACGCCCTGGTTGGAACGCGCCTTGACCGGCGTCAGCCCCGCCGACCGGGTCGCGCTGCTGGACGCGCCCGGAACAGTTCTGCGCCAGATGGACCGCGCACAAGATCCACACGCATGGCTATCGCCCGAAAATGGGACCGCCTGGCTAAACGAAATTGCCGAAACGCTCGCTCGGCATGATCCCGAGAATGCCGACCTTTATCGCGCTAATGCGGCTGACGCACTGTTGCGCCTGCAAAAGACGGAAACCGAGATCGAGGCGCAGCTCGCCCCTATCCGCGATCACGGCTTCATCGTGTTTCATGATGCTTACGGCTATTTCACAAGTCACTTTGCCTTGTCGCCGCTTGGGGCCGTGCGCGAAAGTGACAGCGCGCCACCTTCCGCTGCACGTATGACCGAGATCAACAAGCTTTTGGCCAGCGGCAAGGTCCGATGCGCCTTCGCGGAGGCAACCGAGGATCAGGATATGATGCGTGACCTCGTGGATGGGACCGACGTCGGGTTCGGCGTGCTGGACCCAAACGGCGCCAGCCTGTCCCCCGGCCCCAATCTTTACTTTCAGCTTCTGCGTTCGCAAGCCAACGCATTGTCGGATTGTCTAAGCGGGACACAAGATTGATTACCGGGAAAAAGGGCGCCATCTGGCACCCTTTCGTGATCGTTCCGGGTCTTAGAAAAACGCTTGCAGCCCTGTCTGTGCACGTCCAAGGATCAGCGCGTGCACGTCATGTGTGCCTTCATAGGTGTTCACGGTTTCAAGGTTCACCATGTGGCGGATCACGTGAAACTCCTGACTGATCCCATTGCCGCCATGCATATCACGAGCGTGGCGCGCGATCTCCAGCGCCTTGCCGCAATTGTTGCGTTTGATCAGGGATACCATCTCTGGCGCGGCTTTTGCTTCGTCCATCAAACGTCCCACGCGCAGCGCGGCTTGCAACCCCAGGGTGATCTCGGTCTGCATATTGGCCAGTTTCAGTTGGAACAACTGCATCTGAGCCAGCGGCTTGCCGAATTGCTTGCGGTCCAACCCATATTGACGGGCGGCATGCCAGCAGGCCTCTGCTGCGCCCATCACACCCCAAGCGATGCCATACCGCGCCCGGTTCAGACAGCCGAACGGACCTTTCAGCCCCTCGACATTGGGCAAAAGCGCATCCTCGGACACCTCGACATTCTCCATCACAATTTCGCCCGTGATGGACGCGCGCAAGGACAGCTTGCCTTCGATCTTCGGGGCAGACAGACCTTTCGCGCCCTTGTCCAGCACAAAGCCCTTGATCTTGCCGCCATGCGCATCGGATTTGGCCCAGACCACAAACACATCCGCAATCGGTGCATTCGATATCCACATTTTTGAGCCGTTCAGCACATAACCGCCATCGACCTTCCTGGCCGTGGTTTTCATGCTGCCAGGGTCTGACCCCGCATCAGGTTCGGTCAGTCCAAAACAGCCAATCCATTCGCCGGCCGCCAACTTGGGGAGGTATTGCTTGCGCTGCGCATCCGTGCCGTAGGCATAGATCGGATACATGACGAGCGACGATTGCACCGACATCATCGAGCGGTAGCCACTGTCCACCCGCTCGACCTCGCGCGCCACAAGGCCATAGGCGACATAGCCCGCACCTAGCCCGCCATATTCTTCAGGGATGGTGGTGCCCAACAATCCCATCCCGCCCATCTCGGCGAAGATCGCGGGATCGGTTTCTTCCTTCTCGAACGCTTTCGTCACGCGCGGCAACAGCTTCTCCTGTGCATAGGCATAGGCGCTGTCGCGGATCATCCGTTCGTCTTCTTCAAGCTGAGCTTCCAGCAGGAAAGGGTCATCCCAATTGAAGCTGGACAGGTCCGGGCGGGATTGCGGGGCGAGATCGGCCATGTCTCACGCTCCTTTCGCGTTGACGGCAGCCTCGATCGAGGCTTCAAGGATATCAAGGGCTTCGTCCAGTTGATCCATCGGAACGGTCAACGGGGGCAGTAGCCGCACAACATTGGCGCGCGTGCCGCAGGGCAGAATGATCAGCCCACGCGCCTCGGCCTCGGCCACGATGGCTTGGGTCAACGCGGCGTCGGGTGCGTTCGTGTCACGATCTGTGACCAGTTCAAACGCGACCATCGCACCCAGACCGCGCACATCGCCGATGGCCTCCATGCCCTGACGGGACGCAATATCGTTCAGGCGGGCCATGATCTTGTCGCCAATCTCGGCAGCTCGCTCGCAAAGGTTTTCTTCCTCGATCACGTCCAGCACAGCGTGCGAGGCCGCAACAGCCAACGGGTTGCCACCATAGGTGCCGCCAATGCCACCGACGGGGGCGGCATCCACAATCTCTTTTCGGCCCGTAACGGCGGACAGCGGGAAGCCCCCAGCCAACCCTTTGGCCATGGTTACAAGGTCGGCTGCCACGCCCGAGTGTTCAAAGCCGAACATCTTGCCGGTCCGCGCCATGCCTGCCTGCACCTCGTCTGCGATCAGAACGATGCCATACTCATCACAGATCTTCCGCAGCGCACGCAGGAATTCTGGCGGCGCAATGTTGAAGCCCCCTTCCCCTTGCACAGGCTCGATGATCATCGCAGCAACCCGTTCCGGATCAATCGAGCTTTTGAATATGTTGTCGAGCACCGACAGAGAGACTTCGACCGAGGTGCCGTGAAACGCGTTCGGAAACGGAATGTGCACGACTTCGGGCGGCATCGCACCGAACGCTTTCTTGTAAGGCGTCACCTTGCCACAAAGTGCCATCCCCAACAGCGTCCGCCCGTGAAAGGCACCAGTGAATGCGATCACTCCTGACCGTCCGGTATGCGCGCGCGCCATTTTTACAGCGTTCTCAACGGCTTCGGCGCCGGTTGTGACCAGCATGGTCTTCTTGGCAAAGTCACCGGGCGTGGCGGCATTCAGACGCTCGGCAAGCTTAACGTAGCCCTCATAGGGTGCGACGTGGAAACAGGTGTGAGTGAAGGCTTCGGCCTGCTTGGCCACCGCTGCCATCACCTTGGGGTGGCGGTGCCCGGTGTTGTTTACCGCGATGCCTACGGCAAAGTCGATGAACCGCTTGCCATCGACATCCCACAGCTCGGCATTCTCCGCGCGCGCGGCATAGATGCCACGCGTGGCAACCCCATTGGCGACAGCTTCATTGCGCCGTGCCTTCAATTGTTCGGTGTTCGACATGCGATCCCCCATTTCGAAATTTGATTCCGCACCATATTGCGCAAAATTCTGAGCAATGCTATCAAAATTTTGCGCAAGATTTACGAAGGCGGAGGTTTGCGCAGACTGCACAATCGCAGCAAGACAGAGGAGAGCACATGCAGGATGAGTTCGATGTCGGCGGGCGACTGAAATCGCTCAGACAGCAATTTGGCTTGTCTCAAAGACAGTTGGCCGAGGCCGCGAATGTCCCGCATGGTCAGATCTCGATGATCGAACGGAACCACTCGTCCCCGTCCGTCGCCTCTCTGCGCAAGATATTGGGCGGATTGAACATGTCCATGTCCGAGTTTTTTGAACCCGAAGCGCCCACGACTCATCAAGTATTCTTTACACCCGTCGAACTGCGCGACCTGACATCGGCGCTGTATCAGGACAATGACGCCGCGCTGCGGATGATTACCATCAAGCAGGTGGGCGACGCCAAGGCGCACGGACTTCAGGTGCTGCACGAGCTTTACGAACCGGGCGCGGACACCGGTGAAACCATGATCGAACATGAAGCCAATGAAGGCGGGATCGTCATTGAAGGCGAGTTGGAGATTACGGTGGGCGACGCCACCCGCGTTCTGAAAGCGGGTGATGCCTATCTGTTCAACTCGCGCGAACCGCACCGCTTTCGCAACATTTCGGACCGCCCTGCGCGTATCGTGTCCGCCTGCACCCCGCCATACCTCTAGGAGCCGCCATGCACCCGCTTGAAGGACTGAAAGTCGTCGAACTTGCCCGTATTCTGGCCGGGCCTTGGATCGGTCAGTCACTTGCCGATCTGGGCGCCAATGTGGTGAAGGTCGAAAGCCCCGATGGCGATGACACCCGCAAATGGGGGCCGCCGTTTATCGAGCGTGATGGCGACCGGACCGCCGCTTATTATTACTGTGCGAACCGGGGCAAGGACTGCGTGACGGCCGATTTTCGCACACCCGCGGGTCAGCAGATCGTGCGTGATCTGGTCAAGGACGCCGACATCCTGATCGAGAATTTCAAGGTTGGCGGGTTGGCCAAATACGGGTTGGACTATGGTTGCCTGTCCGCACTGAACCCGCGGCTCATCTATTGCTCGGTCACGGGGTTCGGTCAGGATGGACCCTGGGCGAAGCGGGCAGGATATGACTTCCTTCTGCAAGGGCTTTCGGGACTGATGTCCGTCACGGGCGACCCGCAAGGGCATCCCCAGAAGGTAGGCGTTGCCATCACCGATATCGTGACCGGTCTTTATGGCACAATCGGCATTCTGGCCGCTGTCGAACAACGCCACCGCACCGGGCACGGGCAGCATGTGGACATGAGCCTTCTGGATTGTGCCACCGCCATGATGGCCAATCAGGCGATGAACTTCCTTGCGACCGGCACCAGCCCGAACCGTATGGGCAACGAGCATCCGAATATCGCCCCCTATCAGGCATGTCCGGTAAGGGATGGCTACATCATTCTGGCCGTGGGCAACGACGGGCAATTCCAGCGTTTCTGTGAGGTGATCGGGCGGAACGATCTGGCGAAGGATGCCCGCTTCGCCACAAATCAGGACCGCGTGGCGAACCGCGCGGACCTGACGCCGCAGATTGAGGCGGCGCTTGCAAACCGGTCCATGGCCGACATCCTGATCGCCCTTGAAGACGCCACCGTCCCGGCTGGCCCGATCAACACAATGGAACAGACCTTCGCCAACCCACAGATTCAGCATCGCAATATGCAGATTGCCCCGGACGGTGTACCCGGGGTGCGAGGTCCTTGGGTGTTCTCGGATGCGGAACTGAACCTTGAGCGATCGGCTCCCATTCTTCCGAAATAGCAAAGGGCAAGCTTAATGTGCTGCCCTTTTCATTGCTGTCAGCCTCGACGGATCATTCGAAAACTGCCGACGGATTGTCCAAGCTCTCAGATCCCTCGATCGACACGCTATCGGCCCCGACCAGCGCCACTGCACGCTCGATATTGCGGGTTTGCGCCACCAGATGGTCAATCGCGTTCTGAACCAGTGCACCACCCGGATGCCCCGCCCCCAGCATCTGGTCATAAGACGTGCCAGCGTCGGCGACGGTGCGGATGTCACCCAACGCAATCATGGTTCTATCCATGTCACCCAAAAGATTGTTGGCCAGTGTTTCGTCTTTCTCTTTCACCAGGTCATACAGCGACGGACCTTCGATGACCGAACCATTGACCCGCACATAACGCCCGGTGTAGACGTTGCGAATGCCGAGCCCGTCAAAATAATGCGAGTTATGGGTGTTGTCCGAGAAACAATCCTGTTCTTCTTCCGGATCGTTCAGAAGCAGGCCAAGTTTCATTCGTTCGCCCGCCAGTTCGCCATAGGACAGGCTGCCCAACCCGGTGAAGGCCATAACGATGCCCCGGTTGGCATCCGCGATCGCGTCAGAACGCCCCTGCCCGCCTTCGGACCAATTGGCGACCGCATCCCGAAGGTCCAAGACCAACAGGTCCGTGGCTGCCTTCAGATAAGCCGCACGGCGATCACAATTGCCGCCGGTGCAATTTTCCGTATCGAAATCCGTGACTGGTCGCTGACCTGCACCATGATCCGTGCCCGACAAATCCTGACCCCACAACAGGAATTCGATAGCGTGATAGCCCGTCGCCACATTGGCCTCGATCCCTTCAATCTCGTGCAGGTTTTCCAACAGTTCAGGGGTAATTTCTGAGGCATCAATGCTTGCACCAGCAACGGTCAATTCAGGGTTCGCAATGATATTTGCTGTCGAAAACGGGTTTTCGTCATTGGCCCCCAGATCGGTTGAAACATAGTCGATCAGCCCTTCGTCCAGCGGCCACGCATTTACCTTGCCTTCCCATTCATCGACCGAGGGGTTGCCAAAGCGAAACGCTTCGGTCTGTTGATAAGGCACACGGGCGGCCAGCCAAGCGGCTTTGGCGGCGGCCAGACTGGTGTCAGTCGGTGCGGCCAGAAGCGCATCGACCGCTGTATTCAATTTCTGTGCCAGAGCAAGGCTGTCTTCATACCCCGCCCGGGCAATATCGGCATAGTTGTTCAGGATATCTTCCGGCGTAGATGCCTGTGCAAAGGCCATGCTGCAAAAAAATGCGGTGGTTGTGTAAAGCGACGTTCGGAACATGGAACCCTCGTTGTTGGTGTTTCGAACCCGCTATAGATGAGTTATTTTGTCAGGTAAAGCAATCTTGATTATTTTTGTCGGATATATTCTGACCGGTTTTTCCGCCGAAAACGTTTCACACGCACGTGATGCTTATCAGGGTGCTACAGGCGCTCCAGCTTTTCCAATGCATCAAGCAACGCCTCGAATTGTTCCTGCCCAAGATGGCGCACGTAGCCGTCTGCGATCTGCCCAGCCCGGTCGCGATTGTCGTCAATGATTTGTTGCCCGGCTGCGGTGATCTCAAGCATTTGCCGCCGCCGATCTGCCTTGTCTCGGGTGCGCGTCACCAGACCGTTCGCGACCATCGCCTGAATGATCCGCGTCAAACTGGGCAAAAGCAGGCTTGTCCTTTCACCCAGATGGGTCGCATCCAGCGCACCGTGCTCTGACAACACGCGAAGAATGCGCCACTGCTGTTCTGTGATGCCAATGGGTGCAAGCATCTCGCGCACAGGTCCCATGACCTTTTCGCGGGCGCGCATCAATGCAATTGGCAGGGATCGCCTGGTGGATGGCAACTTGGCCCGCGTCGGTCCTGTTTGTGATCTGGGCATCAATGCTCCTCGAATTTCGATGACGGTTTCATAAGAAAAGCGACGGCGGTCGGGATCAACCGCTAACTTTCATTTGGCAACGACGAGGCTGGCGCACCGACATCAGACAGGCCTTCAGTGCTACACGCTTGGCCGTTCGCCTCAACGGAGGCTCGCGCTTAATGATAAAGCTCATATCCTTCTCAACTTTTACTAGATTTAGCCCAAACAGTGCCGCGATTGCATCGCATCAGACCAGACAAGACAAGAAGGGCAAGCAGCCCACCCTGTCATCGGCCTTTCTATCCGCTATTGACGAAATCGTTAACGTAGAAATTAACCAAGTGTTAAGATAAAGATAAACTTGAAGGAGAACCGCCCGGCAAAAAAGCTAGAGCCTTGGAACAACGGGTTTTCCAATAAATAACAAGGACATGGGGATGGCCAAACAGAAAGTTGCCGTGATTGGCGGGGGCGTAGGTGCAATTACGGCAGTTTATGCCATCACGCAAACGCCAGATTGGGACAAAAAATACGACATCACGATTTATCAATTGGGCTGGCGCAATGGTGGCAAAGGGGCCAGCGGGCGCAACGCGGAATATGGTCAGCGTATCGAAGAGCACGGATTGCATGTTTGGGCCGGATTCTATGACAACGCATTTCGCAATATGCGACGCTGCTATGAACAATTGGTCGAATTGGGGTTGCGTAAGGAAAGTGATCCTTTGGGGACGATGGACAAGGCGTTCAAACCCCTGTCCCATCTATTTCTCGCCGAGCGGGTGCCGACAACCTCACTGGACGAAAACCAATGGCGCCCTTGGGTGATTGATCTGCCCGGTAATGACAAACAGCCGGGATCGGAAACACAAGTCCCCGACCCGTTTCAAATGATGATGCGCATTCTTGAGATCGTTATCGAATTTATGAAGAAGGGTGAGTTGGAAGACGGCCCGCATCACCAGTTGGGCATCGCGCTGCCATCAGGACTGCTGGGCCACCATCAGTCCATCCATCGCCACGTGGCTTCGATGCCTGCTGATCCGGCAAAGCACACCGCCCGCGATACGAATATCCTGCTGGACTTCATCGACGCCGCCCAAGCCGCTGTCCACGCGATGGAAACGCCTGAAAACATTCAGGACGACGCGAAGCGACGTGGCCTCTATCTGGTGGATATCGGGCTGGCCTATATGCGTGGAGTCGTCGGGTCTGACACCTTCACCAGCGGATATGATGTTCTTGATCAGTGGGAGTTCACCGACTGGCTGCGAATGAACAACGCAAGCGATCAGGCGCTGGATTGGGTTGCCATTCGCGGATGTTACGACTTCGTTTTCGGCTTTCCACAGGGCAACACAGACCGGCAGGGCGACACCGGCGCAGGCACCGCGATCCGCGCGATGTCGCGTCTGATCTTCACCTATTCGACCGCGATCTTTCACAAGATGCAGGCCGGGATGGGCGACACGATTTTCGGTCCTTACTATCAGGTCCTGGCTGCAATAGGTGTGAAATTCGAATTCTTCTGCGCCGCCCGCGATCTTCATCTGAACGATATCGGCACACGCGTTGATCGCCTTTCAATGGTCCGTCAGGCCAAGGTCAAATCAGGAAACTACGAACCCTTGGTTGACGTGGGCGGCCTGCCCTGCTGGCCGTCCGAGCCGCTGTGGTCGCAACTTGTAGATGGCACCGAACTGAAAAAACAGGGTATTGATTTCGAATGCGAAAAATCCCCGCCGACCGGCACACCATTTGAACTGAAGCGTGGCAAGGATTTCGATATCGTGCTTCTGGGGGCCTCGTTGGGATCGCTGCCCTATATGACGCGGGAGCTGTCGGCCACGTCAGACCGGTGGCGCCTGATGCTGGACCGGGTAAAGACCGTCGGCACCCACGCGGCCCAGCTTTGGCTGAACAAATCCGTCAAAGATATGGGGTGGGAGGATCGGGTGGAAGTCCACAACAGCCCAACGGCCATCCCTTCATCGCCCATGCGGACGATCATCACCGGATTTGCCGAACCGCTGGACACTTGGGCGGACATGTCCCACCTGATCCCGCACGAGGCTTGGCCCGATCCTGGCCCGGCTTCAATTTCATACTTCTGCGCGCCTGCGCCGGACGGCGAAACATTGGATGAGTTCAACACCAATGTCGCATCGTGGATGGACAAAGACCTGCCGGAGCTTTGGCCCAAAGCAAGAAAACGCGGCAAATTCGACAAAGCGCTTTTTCACGACAACCCCGAGTCCGCCGTCTATTCGCGCGTCAATATGTACGGGTCAGAGCGCTATGTCCTGTCCGTCACCAACAGCGTTTATCATCGCCTCGCCCCGTCCGAGAGCGGGTTTTCAAACCTCTACCTCGCCGGAGACTGGACCCGTTGCGGGCTGAATGCGGGATGCGTTGAAGGGGCAACGATGTCGGGGATTGCCTGCGCATCTGCCATCACCGGGGTCGATCTTCTGAATGTCGGAGCCGAAGATATTCCCCGCGAAAACACCCTGCCCGAAAAGGCGATGTTCCAGACGAACTCGATCTCCGGCACCTCATGGCCGTTGACGCCGTTCTTTGCACGTGGCGAGATGACGGGCGTTTTCTTCTTTTATGAAAGGCCCCGCGACGAGGTGCAGACCATGCTGCCCGACGGTATCTATCTGGGTCACTGCCCGATGGTGCGACCGGGATACCACCCTGTGGGCATGTCCTTTTGTAGCTATCACAATGTGCGCGGGTCCTTCATTCCAAACTTTCTGGCAATGCGCCCATACGGAGAAGCGACCTTTGCCATCCCCTACACGCATACGGATGAAGGACACGCGGCACCGTTCTTGTATCCGCGCCGTCTTTACGTCAACAATTCGTCGGCCATCTTTGCGGGCAAATTCTTTTATGCGATGCCCAAGTCGAAGGCGGAAATCAACGTCGAAAACACCCGTTTCACCGCCTCGAATGCGGATGCGTTGTCGATTGATTTCTGCGCCGAGCAGCATCGCGATCCGGTCGCCTTGTCGGGGCACGCGGCACACGGGGCCATATCGGACCTGCTGGACATGACATTCGTCACCCGAAATACGCGTGGGCAAATGTTCTATAACGCGTTCGATCTTCAACTTGACCGGTCCTATGTTGCACCGATATCGGGCGAGGTTTCGGTCACAGATCCCAGTGCAGATGGCTTTCCGGATACGCAGATGGAAGTCGGACCGCTCTTAAATCATCGCGATATGAGGCTTCCGGGTGCCTTCCGAATTTGGTGCTCTTGGTCGATGACAAACCCGTTGGATAGCCGACGCGTCAGACACGCTGCACAAGCACGGTCCTGGGTGCGACGTAACGATTGAGGATATAATGCAGGTTATAAACTGTTTGGCATGTTCCGAGCCGCTGGCGCAGGGGGCGAAGTTCTGCGGGAACTGCGGGGCGGAAGCTGTCTTGGACGCTCAAAACCCTGAACTCCGCGTTCTGACCATCCAGTTTGTCGATCTGGTCGGCTCGACAGCCTATGCCAACTCGACCGAGTTGGAGGCCTATGACGACACAATCGCAGCCTTCCACGAACTGGTCAGCAATGTTGTCCTGACCTATCGCGGCACCGTTTTGCAACGATACGGCGATGGTGTCTTGTCCTGTTTCGGCTTGGGTCATGACGGCGAAGATTCAGCGCTTTCAGCCATCGCGGCTGGCCTGTCCATCGCAAAAAACGCACCCGAAACACTTAATGGCCAGAATGTCCGCGTCGGGATCGACAGCGGTCAGGTCATGTGCCGGGTCGGGCAGACCGGAACTCTATTCCCTCAGCTGGCGGGGTTACATGTCAACAGAGCCGCCCGCTTGCAGGAGCAAGCACCGACAGGCGGCGTCGTGATCTCGGGTGAAACGCAATCGTTCCTGTCTCGACTGGCAGAACTGGACATCACATCGCACAAACCACTCGCGCTGAAGGGCATTGACGTTCCCGTCGACGTTATAGGGGTCTCGGGCTTCACATTCCTTGAGCAATCGGATACCGGCCGAAAGCTGCTTGAACGAGAGAGCGAGTTGTCGACCCTGTTGGGCGAGACGGCGACGACATTTGCGCTGATCGGGCCTGCGGGGATCGGCAAGTCGGCGGTGTTAAGCGAATTGATCCGCCGCGCCGATCCATCGCCCGTCATATGCCTGGACGCACGGGCAAATCTCAGCCAAACGGCGCTGTTTCCGGTCATAGAGGCCGTGCGGAGCGAGTTTTCACTGACCGATGCGTCGCCATCGACCGCATTGCAGGCGGGTTTGTCGGACATCGGCGTCGCCTTGAATGACCAAGACCTGAATTTGATGGCAACCGTTTTGGGGCTTCGCGACGCAACGCCCGTGCCACTACCGCCGGAACAGCAAAAGTCGCGTCGGATCGAATTGACGACTGAGGCTTTGCGCAAAATTGCGGTCCGTAAGATGGCGGCTTTAGCGTTCGATGATTTCCATTGGGCCGACGAAGAAAGCGCGACTGTTCTGCGCAACCTCATTGACGATCCGGGTTTCACCAACCGATTGATCATCACCAGCCGGCGGACCGACCAAATCAACACATTGATAGATGAAACGGGGATCCAGACCGTTGTCCTTCAGCCATTATCGGATGAAGCAGCGAAGGATGCCCTCGCGGCTTATCCCGCACTGACAGAGGACATGCGGCACAGCATCATTTCCGGTGCGGAAGGCAACCCTTTGTTTCTGTTGGCTCTGGCTGAACGCGCCCGTCAACTGGGCAACCAAGCCGGCGATCTGCCCCTGCCCCAAAGCATCGAAGCGACATTTCAAGCCATCATCAACGGGCTTGGCCCGTTGAAGGATGTCGTGCAATGCCTGTCGGTTCTGGGGCGCGTGGTTGACCCAGCCCATGCGAGGCTCCTGCTACCTGACCGCAGCAACATCGAGGATGAACTGCGTGTGCTGACCATCAACGGCATCCTGCACAAGCGGCGGGACGGTTTGACCTTTGACCACATTCTTCTGCGTGACGCCGCCTATGAGATGTTGCCCGGCAAACGCCGCCGGGCGCTTCATCTGCAATTTGCCGACCAGTTGCGACTGCACGATCCAGATCTTGTCGCGAAGCTGCCGGAAATCCTGGCCGACCATGTTTTGGCCGCCAAAGCGCATGATCAGATCCCGTCAGCCTGTATTGCGGCAGGGGTCCGAATGCTGATGGCGGCCAACTTTGATCCGGCCATCAAGTATCTGGACAGCGCACAGGTGGATATGGAGAAGCAGGCGAAGGGGAACACCGTCACGCGCGAGGAATACCTTCCGGTTCTGTCCTTGCTTGCCAGTGCCTTGGTGCAACGGTTGGGGTTCTCTCATCCGACCGTGTTGGACAGTTATAAGAAGCTTGAAAGCGCGGTAAGCTATGCCGAGGGCACCGATCGCCAGCGGATGATCACTCTCTACGGTCTGTTTGCGCACCGCATCATCAGCGGTGAGGTCCGCGCCAGCCGTGAATTGGTTGACCAAATGGAAAAGCTGGCAGCAAACGGGTCTGATGAACTTGCCGTCCTGTGGCTTGTCAACAAGACTGCGCAGGAACTCTATTCCGGGGATTTCGAAGCCGCGGAAAACAGCAGCAATGCGCTGAAACGCCTGTATCGCACCGAAGATCATGGGATTCTGTTTGTCGAAATCGGTGCGGATCCACTGGCATCGGTCCTGTCGGCAGACGCACATATCCTTATTCGCAAGGGTGACAAGGATGGAGCTGTGGGAGCTATCGAGGCCGCCAAGAGCCATTTGAACGCGATCGGGGCAACGACTCAGTTGCCATGGATTCATATCTTTGGGGCACAGGCCTTTTTTGAAGGCGGCCACTTACCGCTCGCCTTGACCGAAATTCAGACCGGCATAGACATTGCCGATGAACAGAACGCGGGGTTCTGGTCCCTGATCGGGCGGCTATGGCAGTCGCTGCTCAGGGTTTATGACGGCGATCTGGATACCGCGCCCACGTTCGAAGGCTATATCAGCCATGCCAGCGCAATCGGTGCCCAGTTGAACCTTCCGTTTTACAATGCTGTGTTGGCCAAGGTGAAAGCCGCGCGCGGCGATATGGATGACGCACGGGATTTGATCCGACAGGCGGTAGAGATGATCGAAGCACGGGGCGAACGAGAATGGGCGTCCCGTTTCGAAGCGATCCGTGCGGATATAGAAAAAGATGAGACGGTCGGCGCCTCCGGGTCGGACAACCCGGAGCTGACGTAGCGCCTTCACCACTCACGGCCACCATAATTGATGTAGCCCTACCTGACCGTCATTTGTCAGGCGGAAGCACCCCAGAAATGTCCGGCAGAAGCCGGGACGTAATGTCGCTCCAACGCCGCGATGCGGCCACCCAAAGCGATACCTTGCTAAGTTATCGTGCTAAAAAGACCTTTTGTGTTAGGGCCTTCAGCGCTTCCACTTCTGTGTATATGCGTAGATTGCGTCAAAACTTGTGACGCAGGTCACACATGCAAGCATGTTTGCAGCAAATGTGTGATTTTTTCGTGAAAACCGCTGCAATCTGCCCCTTTTTTCAATCGCCATCGTTCAACGCAATGTCTTCCAGCGCATTCAGATTCGTGATGACGACTGCCCCCTTTTCAAACCGCGCAATTCCATCCCTGGCCCATATCCGCAACTGTCTGTTCACGTTCTCACGGGTAAGGCCGGCATAGGCCCCCAACCAGCTTTGGCTAACCTGAACGCGGTCGGCGCTGGCATCGCCATTCTGATCCTTCAACAACCGCAGAATGCAACTGGCCAGTCGCGACCGCCCACTGGCCAGCGCTTTGAGTTCGAACATTTCAGACGCATTTCTGGCCTTCTGGCACAAGGCAACGATGACAAGTATGGCGCTGTCGCCGTCTTCTTTCAGGATTTGCAACACATCCCGGCGGGCCACTTCCAGACCTGTAACAGGCTCCAACGCAACCACGTCGGCGCTGCGCGGTCCGCCATCCAGACAGGCAATGTCACCGATGACATCTCCGGCACCGACCAGACCCAAGATTGATTTTTGGCCCGTTGCGGTGGTGATACTGACTTCAGCCCGTCCCGTTTCCACGATCAGCAACGATGTCCCCCGCTCGCCATGTCTGAAAATCTGAGTGCCTTTCTTGAAGTCACGCGGCCGCCCCCTTTCTGCAAGAAGCTCAAGCGTTTGACGTTCAAGCGCTTCGATGACCATGCTGTCCCCACCCTGCAATGTCCCGAGCAGTCCGCGTTCAGCGTCGCCGAACTGCCATACCTGATGCTTAAATCAGATGGTTACGAAGGGAAACAATTTAGAGCCAGTCGTGCTGTTCATCAAAAAACGCACAGGCACGTGTCAAAGCGATGCTTCGAGCAACTGCCTTGAATACGGATGCTCGGCATTCATATGTCTCAGGACATCAACATCCAGCACCTCGACGATCTCGCCATCCTTCATCACTGCCAGCCGGTCGCACATGTGACCCACGACGGACAGGTCATGGGACACCATCACATAGGTCAGATTATGTTCGGTGCGTAAATCCGCCAAAAGGTTCAGAATTTCCGCCTGCACAGACACATCCAACGCCGAGGTGGGTTCATCCAGCAACAGCAGGTCAGGCTCCGGCGCCAGCGCGCGCGCAATCGCCACCCGCTGACGTTGCCCGCCAGACAGCTGGTGCGGATAGCGGAAGCGAAACTTTTGTCCCAGCCCCACATCGTCCAACAACCGGACAACCCGCGCGTCGATGTCCTTGAAGCCATGCAAATGCAGCGTCTCGCCCAGCACCTGATCAACTGAATGACGCGGGTGAAGCGAGGCATAGGGGTCCTGAAACACCATCTGCACCGTCTTGAAGAAGGACTTGGGCCGTTTGTGCCCGATGACCTGCCCCTCGACCATGATATTGCCTGACCAATCTGGCGCCAGCCCGGTGATGGCGCGCAGGATCGTGGATTTCCCCGACCCACTTTCCCCGACCAGGCCAAAACTTTCGCCCTGTGCCACGTCAAACGTGGCGTGCTTGACCGCATCCACCCGGTCGCGGTGGCTGCCGAACCAGACGTTCAGGTCTTGAACTTCCAACATCTTCATACGCGTCCACTCACACTTGGGGCCTCGGACCAGGCCGGATCACGTTTCAGAACCTCAAGGCGCTCGCGAGGTGCATCCAGCCGGGGAAGAGAATTCAGAAGTCCCCGCGTATAAGGGTGTTTGGCATCGTGCAGCTTGTCCGCGTCGCAGACCTCGACAATGCGGCCCGCATACATGATCAGCACGCGATCACAGAAATCGGCAACAAGGTTCAGGTCGTGGCTGATGAAGATCAGGCCCATCCCGCGTTCTTTAACCAGCTTGTCCATGATATCCAGCACTTGTCGCTGCACCGATACGTCCAGCGCCGAGGTCGGTTCGTCCGCGATCAGGATCTCGGGGTTCGGGATCAACATCATTGCAATCATAATTCGCTGACCCATCCCGCCCGACATTTCGTGCGGATAGGCACGCATCACCCGTTCGGAATCGCGAATCGAGACGGCTTCGAGCATCTCAAGCGACTTGTTATAGGCCGCCGACTTGGATACCGAATTGTGTAACCGATAGGCCTCGATGATCTGATCACCAATAGTCATCACCGGATTGAGCGAGAATTTTGGATCCTGCATTACCATGCTGATCCGCTGGCCGCGCACCTCGCGCATCTCTTTCTCGGTCTTGTCCAGCAGGTTGACGCCTTCAAGGTTGATGTGATCCGCCTCGACGATCCCCGGCGGGCGGATCAGCCGCAAGATGGCGCGGCCGGTCATGGATTTGCCCGAGCCACTTTCGCCCACGATCCCCAACCGCTCGCGCCCCAGCGCGAAGGACACACCGCGCACGGCGTCAAAAACGCCCTGACGGGTTGGAAATTTCACCCAGAGATTTTCAACGTCGAGAAGCACAGTCATTATTCACCTGCCTTTGGATCAAGAACATCCCGCAGACCGTCGCCCAAAAGGTTGAAGGCCAGTGACACGGTGAAGATGGCAAGGCCGGGCATGGTGGCAACCCACCAATGATCCAGAATAAACCGGCGCCCTTCGGAAATCATCGCGCCCCATTCCGGGCTGGGCGGCTGGGCACCAAGGCCAAGGAACCCAAGGCCAGCGGCTGCCAGAATGATCCCGGCCATGTCCAGCGTCACCCGCACTATCAGCGACGAGATACAAAGCGGCCAGATGTGCTTGGTAATGATCCTCAGAGCGCCTGCCCCCTGCAACTTGATCGCGCTGATATAGTCCGATGATCGGATCGTCAGCGTCTCGGCCCGGGCAATCCGTGCGTAAGGTGGCCACGCAGTGAGCGAGATCGCCAAGACCGCGTTTTCGATCCCTGCGCCCAGCGCGGCCACGAAGGCGAGCGCCAAGACCAAGCGCGGGAAGGCCAGGAAAATGTCAGTGATGCGCATAAGGATCGTATCAGTCCAGCCGCCCGCATAGCCCGAGATTGTACCGACCAACAGCCCGGCAACAGGGGCGATCAGCGCCACCAGCGCCACGATATAAAGCGTGATCCGTGCGCCATAGATCAGCCGTGACAGGATATCACGCCCCAGACTGTCAGTGCCGAAGATATGCCCCTCGGTGCCCAGGGGGGCGAGCCGGTTGCCCAGATCCTGCACATAGGGGTCATGAGGCGAGAGCCACGGCGCGGCGGCAGCAATAACCACCAGCGCCACCAGAATGCCCAACCCGATCATCGCCATCGTATTGCTGCGAAAGGACAGCCAGCCTTGATAGAAATTCGAGATTTTCGCGTGACGGCGCGACGTTGGCGTGTCCGTCAGCAGCCATTGTTTCAGCGTTTGTTCGGTCATCGACAGTGTCCCGCCTATTTCGCGCGTGGATCAAAGACCTTGTAGAGCAGGTCTGAGAAGATATTGAGCAGGATGAAGATCAGCCCGACCACGACAGTGCCCCCCAGCACGGCGTTCATGTCAGCGGACAGAAGGGCCGTGGTGATGTAGCTGCCGATACCGGGCCACGAGAAGATGATCTCGGTCAGCACGGACCCTTCCAAAAGGCCCGCGTAACTCAGCGCGATCACGGTAATCAGTTGCACGCGGATGTTCTTGAAGGCGTGTTTCCAGACCACGTCCCATTCCGACATGCCTTTGACGCGTGCCGTGGTGACGTATTCGGCGCTGAGTTGTTCCAGCATAAATGATCGTGTCATGCGGCTGATATAGGCCAGCGAGTAATAGCCCAGCAGCGATGCCGGCAGGATGATGTGCGAAAACGCATTTCGGAACACATCCCAATTGCCATCCAGGGCGGCGTCCACAAGGATCAGGCCCGTGACGCTGGGCACAACGTCGACATAGAAGATGCCCACTCTGCCAGGCCCGCCCACCCAGCCAAGAATACCATAAAAAATCAACAGCCCCATGAGGCCCAGCCAGAAGATCGGCATGGAGTAACCGACAAGGGCCAGCACGCGGGCAACCTGGTCAATCCAGGACCCCTTGCGCACAGCTGCCAGCACACCCAACGGCACCCCCAGGACAATCCCGAAAATGATGCCCAGCGTTGCCAGTTCCAGCGTGGCGGGGAAGACGCGGACGATATCCTCGGACACCGGGCGCGCGTTTAGCAGCGAGGTGCCGAAATCCAGATGCAGCACATCCCAGATGTAATAGAAGAACTGCACGATCAGTGGCTTGTCCAATCCAAGCTGCTGATAAACAGCGTCATAGGTTGACTGCGAAGCGCGTTCACCAACGATGGCCAGCACCGGATCAATCGGCATAACCCGTCCGATGATGAAGGTCACGAACAGCAGCCCCAACAGCGTTACCGCAATTGACCCCAGTGTTCGAACCGTGGTGCGTGCCACCGGCCAAATACTGGCGGAAAGAGGCGCCCTTGGCGGGCGCCTCTCGTGATTGTCTTCGGTCAGGGCCATTTACTTTGTGACCTGCCAATAGGCGGCAGAGGTCACAGCCTGGCCGGTGGACCAGTTCATCACGTTGTCACGCAATGCAGACTGTTCGATCTGCTGGAACATGATCGCAAAGGGCGAAATCTCGCGGAACTCGGCCTGAATGTCCTGATACATCTGGATCCGCTTGTCGCGATCCCCCTCGGTCACGGCTGCCTCGACTTTCGGTGTCAGCCCGCCGGTATCCCAGGCGTTCCGCCAGGCCAGAAGGCCGGTGGCTTGCGCTTCGTCACTGTTGTCGGGATTATAGGCAAAGGTGCCCGCGTTGGTTTGCGGGTCAGGATAGTCCGGCCCCCAAGCCCCCAGATACATGTCCAATTCGCGCGCGCGATACCGTGCAAGGATCTGTTTCGCCGTGCCGACAGTGATATTCAGCGTAATCCCGGCTTGAGCCAATGTGTTTTGCAGGGATTGTGCGATCTCGATCCGTTCCTGCGCCTCGCGCACGCCAGTTTCGATTTCCAGCCCTTCCACGCCAGCCGCCGCCAGCAACTCCTTGGCCTTCTCGAGATTCAGCGAGAAGGGATTTTCCTCGGAAGCGCCCAGATAGGTTGCCGGCAAGAAGTTCTGATGGATCGTATATTGCCCCTTCAGAAAGCTGTTCTTCATTCCTTCATAGTCGATCAGGTATTTGAACGCCTGACGAACTTCGGGCTTGGACAGCTCCGGGTGTTTCTGGTTCAGCGACAGATACATCAGACGGCCCTTCAGCTCGTCTTCGACTTTGATACCACCCGCTTCCATCACACCTGCAATGTCCTCCGGGTTCAGGTTGCGGGCGATGTCGATATCACCGCGTTCCAGCAGAAGGCGCTGAGAAGCACTTTCCAGAACGTGGCGCACGATCACCCGTTCCATCGCCGGCGCTCCGCCATAGTAATCGGGGTTCGAGGTCAGCGTCACGCTTTCATTCGGCTTCCAGCTATCGAGCTTATACGGCCCGGACCCTGCGGAATTGGTTTTCAGCCAGGTGTTGCCCATGTCGCCATCGACTTCGTTGGCCATCACAGTTTCCTTGTCGACAATCCCACCAATAGTGGCTGTCAGACAGTTCAACACAAACGATGTCGCGTATTGCTTGTCGGTCGTGATGATCAATTTGTTGCCTTCGGCCCGGATTGTCTCGGTTGCGTTTTCCGGGGTGAAGCCGAATTGGGTCAGGATGAACGCAGGCGTCTTGTTCAGAATAACAGCCCGTTGCAGTGAAAACGCCGCATCTTCGGCGCGCACCGGGTTGCCGGAATGGAAGGTGACACCTTCGCGCATCGTGAAGGTGATGGTCTTGCCGTCTTCACTGACCTCCCAGCTTTCGGCCAGGTCAGGTTTATAGCCCGCAGCAAGATCGAGCGGATCGAGAGTGACCAGTCGGCCATAGACATTGCGGCTGATGTCCGAGCCTGCGAATTCAAAGCTTTCTGCCGGATCCAGCGTGGTCACATCGTCAATACGGTTGGCGATGACCAGCATATTGGCGGGCGTTTCGGCATAGGCTGCGAAGGACGACACCCCCACAGCAAGTCCTATCGCGGCACTTGTCAGCAATCTGTTGATGGTATTCATGTTTGAACCTCTCCTGTTCAGTTATCGTTTGGGCTGCATGCAGGTTGGGGCTATTCCCCCCATGTTATTTCCAGCACACGCAGCCAGTTTTCATGGCAAAGCTTGGCAATCAACGCCTCGCCATATCCGTGTTGCGCCATGGCCTGCCGAAGCTTCGGCAGACCGGCACAAGTTGTTATATCTTGCGGCACGACCGCCCCATCATAGTCCGACCCCAAACCGACGCGATCCTCGCCCAGTTGTTCGATCAGATGATCAAGGTGACGCAGCATCTGTGTCAGCGGCACATCAGGTAGCATCCGCCCGTCATCGCGCAGAAAGGCCACTGCAAAGTTCAGCCCGACCATGCCATCGCTTTCGCGGATTGCAGCCAGTTGTTTGTCCGTCAGATTGCGACTGTGCGGACAGATCGCATGAGCGTTCGAGTGGGTCGCCACCAACGGCTTGGCCGAATGACGTGCGACATCCCAGAACCCCGCCTCGTTCAGGTGAGACAAGTCTATCATGATCCCAAGCTCATTGCACCGACGGATCAGGCGAAGGCCATGATCGGTCAACCCGTCCCCAATATCTGGGGTGCTGGGATACCGAAACGGGACACCATATCCGAAAATGGTTGACCGGCTCCATACCGGGCCGATCGAGCGCAACCCTGCCTGATACAAAACCTCAAGCGTGTTCAGTTCCGCGTCAATCGCTTCGGCCCCTTCGATATGCAAAATGGCAGCGATGTGACCAGCTTCGAGCGTCTTGCGAATTTGCGCCGCTGTCCGGCAGACGGTCAGCGCGCCACGATCCTGAAGGTCAAACAGGATCGCAATCTGAGACATTGCAACTGGCAACGCGTCTTCCCAGTCAATGGGGTCAGGCAATGGCAGGTCATATTTCGCCTTCGCCATTTCCTGCATCTTGAAATCCATGTCGACGGACGATGGAATGTAGACGGCGAAGAAGCCACCCCCGAAACCACCCGCCCGCGCGCGCAGCACATCTATCGCGCCATCACGTCCGGTCAGAAAGGTTGGCGCAGCCGCTTTACCGCCAGCCCGATAGAGCTTCAACAAGACGTCATTGTGCCCATCGAATACCAAAGGCATGGTTTGGCCGGTCACGTGTGATCTCCCCCAAGGCAACACCGCGCCAGCTTATGTCAGGTTTCCTCATAGACGAGAGAAATATTCATGATATTTTCTCATAGAGTGATTACACTTATGAAGAGAGAGCACAATGCCGACCAAATCCTGGCACAGTTTGCCTGAATACCAGGCCCTCCGCGCCTTGATGGAAAGCGGCACAACGTCGAAAGCGGCGGTCAGGCTGGGCTTGTCGCAATCTGCCATCAGCCGCTCCATTGCCAGTCTGGAAGCCCGCACCGGTCGGATCCTGTTTGAACGTGAGGGCGGGCGCCTGCGCCCCACCAGCGAGGCGGTGCAGATGAATCGACGGCTGGATCCATTGTTCGAAGCGCTGGACCGGATCGACGGCCCGCCTGAAATGGCGCGCGAGACCTTGCGCCTTATTGCGCCGCCCACCTATGCCCACCGTTTCCTGGTGCATCACATTGCCACCTTCTTGAAAACAAACCCGCATTTTTATGTCAGCCTTGAAGTTGCCCCGTCCGAAGACGTCATTCGCGGCATCCTGGATCGACGGTTTGATTTGGGGGTCAGCGGTGTCGAGCTGTCGCGCAACGGTGTCAAACTGACCCCCTATCGGTCTGCAACCGCGGTCTGCGCCATGCCGCATGATCACCCGTTGGCAGACAGGTCGATCATCCATCCCACCGACCTGCATGAACAGGCGTTGGTGGCCCTGACGCATCGCCACGCCCGGCGCGCACAACTTGACAAAGTGCTGCAAGCCCACCGCAGCACGCCGCGCATTGTTGCCGAGGCATCGACCTCGTTCGCGGCGGTGGATTTGGCGAAGGAAGGGCTGGGGTTGACCATCGTGAACCCCTTCCCCATCGTGCAATACCGTGCCGACGATGTCGTCTTTCGCCCCTTTGACTCGCAGATCGAGTATCGCAGCTATTTCGTGTCGTCAGACGACAGGCCCACCTCAGGCGTCACACGTGCCTTCATGCGGCACCTCAGATTGCACACGGCAAAAGACCCATTTTCGCAAAAGGCTTAGATACCGGCATCAAGCAATGCCAGATTGTCAAACCGCAATCAGGGCGAGAACAGAATTGTATGCTGCCGGGCTTGCTTCTAGTATCGGGCTGACATGACACGGTGACAGAGGTCGCGGCCTGACAGGTCCGCCTGTTTGAACCATCCAAATGGCAGGAACCCGTTGCTGGACGAGATTAAATCACTAGCACTTCTGACGCTTGGAACGGCACGTGACCTGGCCCCGATAGTCGGGGTTGTGGCCGTGTTTCAGTTTCTGATCCTCAGACAACCCATGGATGATGTCGGTGAAAAGCTGATCGGACTTCTGTTTGTCATGGCAGGGCTGGCAATCTTCATCCGGGGGTTAGAGCTTGCCTTGTTTCCCATCGGGGAATCCCTAGCCGACGCCTTCGCCAACAAGGGCAGTCTGTTCTGGCTTTTGACCTTCGCCTTCGCGTTGGGATTTGGCACGACCGTGGCAGAACCTGCCTTGATAGCCGTCAGTCGCGAAGCCGCGCGGGTCATGTCCGACATTGGTGCCGTTGGCGCCAGCAAGGCCGAACAGGTCAGCTATGCCAATGCGTTGCGATATACCGTCGCGGCGGCGGTGGGGTCGTCCCTTGTCATCGGTGTCATGCGGATATTGCTGGGCTGGCCAATTCATTACCTGATCATCGGGGGCTATGTTCTTGTCGTGATCATGACCGCCTTCGCCCCGGCCGAGATCATCGGCATCGCCTATGACAGCGGCGGGGTGACAACCTCGACCGTGACTGTGCCACTGACCACCGCGCTGGGTGTGGGGCTGGCCAGCGTCATCAAGGGCCGCAACCCGATGATTGACGGGTTCGGGCTGGTCGCGTTCGCCAGCCTGCTGCCAATCGTCTTTGTGCTTGGCTTTGGGATCGTGGGGGCGATGCAATGATTGAAGAACTGCTGGCCACCTTCATCGCGACCATCAAGGATGTGCTGCCCATCCTGGCCGTGTTGATCTTTTTTCAGGCGGTCGTTCTGCGAAAACCGGTGCCACATCTGCGCAGCGTGTTGGTGGGCGGGGTCTATGTGGTTCTGGGACTGGGCCTGTTCCTGTTCGGCCTGAAAGAAGCCCTGTTCCCGCTGGGCGAAGCGATGGCCCGCCAACTGACCGACCCGGCCTTTCTGGGCGATCCCACAGACTGGACCGCGCATGGCTGGACCTATTTGTTCGCCTTCGCCATCGGCTTTTCCACGACCATAGCCGAGCCGTCTTTAATCGCGGTGGCCATCAAAGCACGCGAAGTATCGGGGGGAACGGTCAAGGAATGGGGGCTTCGCATTGCAGTTGCTGTCGGCGTCGCGCTCAGCCTGGTGTTCGGCACCTACCGGATCGTTACGGGAACGCCGCTCTATATGTATATGATCGTGGGGTATGCGGTTGTTATCGTTCAGACTATCTTTGCCCCAAAGAATATCGTGCCACTGGCCTATGACAGCGGCGGGGTCACAACCTCGACGGTAACTGTGCCGTTGGTGGCAGCCCTTGGGCTTGGGCTGGCCTCGACCGTTCCGGGCCGCAGCCCGGCGCTGGACGGGTTCGGTTTGATTGCCTTGGCCAGCCTGTTTCCCATGATCACGGTCATGGGCTATGCGCAATTGGTGCAGTGGAAAGACGCAAGGCGGGACCGACCGCGCGCGCCAAAATCTAGAACGGAGGACATCGAATGAAGTTCAAACTGATTATCTCGCTGGCGCAGGATGCCTATACGGACGTCATTGTTGACGCGGCCCGCAGCGCAGGAGCCACCGGGGCCACGGTGATCACCAGCGTCCGCGGCGAAGGGCTGGAAAAGAAGAAAACTTTTCTGGGCCTGACGGTCGCGGGACAGCGGGATATGGCGCTTTTCCTGGTGGAAGAACACCTTGCTGCCAACATTCTTGAAACCATCTGCACAGCGGGCGAGTTTTTGCAGGAACCGGGGCGCGGCGTCGTCTTCCAGATCGACATCGAAGACGCAATCGGCCTTGAAACACAGGTCAAAGCCCTGAAAACATCGTTGGAAAAGGACGAGTTATGAATCAGCCGGAAGAAACCCGTGTTCGCGACGCCGTGCGGCAGGACCCCCATATCATCAATGGTTTGGCATCGGTTGCCGAAGCGTTGCAAATTTTCGAAACCTCCGGGCAAGACACGATGGTGATTGAAAAACGATCGCCTGATGACGAGTTTGGCGTTCTGACGATCAGCATGATCGCACGACAGGTCTTTGCCAGGAACCGCGCACCCGCCCGGGTCAGTGTATACGAGGTGATGGAAAAGCCAGCGATCAACATTTCGGGGAATATGCAAGCGCGCTATGCGATCCGCTTGTTGACCCGGCTGAACCTTGATGTTGCACTGGTGGTGGAGGATGATGTTTTGATCGGAACGGTGGGTTTACGTGAGCTAACCTTGGCCGAGGCGTCTTCCGTCACGTCAGATCACGCCGACTAACCCAACCACGCGCTTGACGCTGCAACGGGTTCCGGGGCAACTTCCATGTCGGGCATCGCCCATCAACCCGCCAACCATGAACAACGCGCTTCAGCTTCAGGCGCACCACCTGTCCGTCATCAATTTCTGCTCTCAGCGACCCCACTCGGAGCTGTTGAGCGACAGCAACAAGAGCAGGCCGTTAGATGTCCGAAACCTATGACGATTCCTGGCTGCGCGAAAACCTGTCGGAGCTGCCTTACGCCGCGTGCATGACGGACCCTAATTTGCCCGACAACCCGCTGGTCTTCGTGAATGATCTGTTTTGTGATCTGACTGGATACCCGCAGGACCAGTTGATCGGCAAAAACTGCCGCCTGTTGCAAACCCCCGCAACCGATCAGACTGAAGTCGCGCGCATCCACGACGCACTTGAAAAAGGCCGTGAGATTGCGGCTGATGTTCTGAACACCCGTGCAGACGGCACAACCTTCTGGAACCGGCTTTCGATTAAACCCATCCACGACGATGCCGGCACCCTACAGCGGTTCACCGGCGTCCTGATGCAGATCGACGACAGCCCCATTGAATCGCTGCTGGAAGCGCGGCGCCAATCCGAAACCGCCATCAACGAACTGCACCACCGGTTGAAGAACCACCTGTCGCTTATCCACTCGTCCGCGCGGCTTCAGATCCGGGAGAGCGGCGAGAATGAAGGGCTGCTGGCCGTGATGAACCGCATCCAGTCCCTGCAAACATTATATGCCTCGATGGAACAGGGGACCGAGGCTCCGACCGACATCAACCGGGTTGACCTGTTTGCCCATCTCGCCACAATCTGCAAGGCCGTTACCGATCTTGAGGATCGCATCGACTTCGAAAGTGATATTCCTGCCGACCCGATTGAGGTGGGTATCGACACGGCCACGCAGTTGGGCATGATGGTGGCAGAGCTTGTCACCAACGCCATGCAACATGCTTTTGGCGAGAACAGGGGAACCATCACATTGCAGGGTCGGGTTACGGCAGATGGCGTCACTATTACCGTCACCGATGATGGTCGCGGAATAACCGATGGGCAAACCGATGCGCTTGGTTCAGGTCTGGGCGGTAAAATATTGCGCCAAATGGCTAAAACTCTGTCAGCAGACCTGAAAACCGAGCAGCGCAATCCCGGAACGGCCGTCCGGTTGAGCCTTTCGTTGGACCGAAAATAACGCGGTCCTGGTTTGCGAAAGAAGCCGGACTTGGGGCAGTTTCATGCGACCCGTTCTAGCCAAGCAGCTGCCCGATAGTGGCCACCATGGCCACTGTAGTTGCCAGACCGGTCAACCCCAGCAGGGCAAACACACCATCCTTGCTGATCAGCGATATGGACAGCAACGCGACGACGGCCGCCAACAGCGACGACGTCATGGGCACCAGTTCAAGAAACGGCATCGCGGCACCGCACAGTAAGCAGATTGTGTAAAGCAGATAGGAAAAAGGCGGGGTCGCCAGCACCGCCAGCCGACGCGTGGTGACGTCCTGCACCCATTTTAATGGCCCCTCAAGGCGGGACAATGCTGTGTCAAGTTTGCGGCGCGGCAAATGGCGACGCAGGATGAAGGCGGGCAACCAAAGCCTTTCGCGCCCCATTAACAATTGTGCCGATACCATCGCAATCAGCATTCCACTGATCGACGACAACCCCGGCACGCCACTGAGCGGCGTGACAATGACAAGGCTGACAAAAAGCAGGATCGGCGTGAACGATGCCACGCCCAAGTGATCAATCATTGCTTCGATCGACGTTTCCTTCTGATCTCGTATCTCATGGATGGTCTCCACGATATCGGCGATCTGGTTGTCCGGGTCTTTATCCTGGTTGCCGGTCATTGCGGCACCCCATCGCATTCTGTCCGTGCCAGACGCGTGGCGAACCCAGCACCGATAGCCGCCATCACCGCGCACAGCAAAAGCGCGTGCGCTGCACCAGCAAAATGGGCCACGCCCCCCAGCCCCAGACCTGCCAGAAGGACGATGCCAATCACGGTATTGCTCAGGGCGGTGTATCGCAGACGCATATCGTTCTGTGTCATATCGGTCAGGAAAATGCTTCGGCCCGACCGCACACCTTGATAAGCGACCTGCGCCACGAACATCAGACTCGTCGCATACCACATGTTCAACGCCCCGCTGCCCCACAGGACCACACCCGCCGTCAATGCGTAAACACCCGATGCGATCAGGCCTGCCAAAATCAACGACAAACGGCTGGATTTATCAGACAGGCGACCCCAGAGAAACGCAGATGCTGACGCCGCCAAGGCTGACGCCACCACCATTGGACCCAGTCGTGTCAGGCTGCTTTCAGACGCACCCACCGTCACCATGACAATGAACGGCGGCGCGAAGGCCGTCGCGGTCAGAAAACTGCGGGCAAGAATAAAGAACTGAAAGGAACGATCTGTGAAAAGCGGCTGAAAGAACTCCGACCAGGCTTGCGCGTTTTCCTTGGCGTCTGTTGTCGCATCTTCTTGAAGCTGCATGAACATCAAAGCTGCGGCGATGAATAGAAGCCCGGCCAGAAACACAAAGCCCGCGACAGCTTCGACCGAAACGCCGCCAAACACCCCAAACGACATCGACGCCCCATAGGCAAACCCGAAAGTCGCCGCGATACTTCCCGCAGCACCAATCACAGCACCACGCTTCCCTTGCGGAACGGACCGTGCCAACGCATCCTTATATGTTGTCGACGCAACCGAGCGACTGATGGCGAGCACCGCCACAGCCGCCAAAATCAACCATCCTGCCCATGCGCCCTCCAACTTGAGGGCGACCATCGCGATCCCGACCGCCATTACGCCCTGCACGGCCGCCCCGATGGCCCAAAATCGTTTTCGGATGGACTGCGTCTGCACCCATCGGGCCACCCATAACTGCGGCAGCAATGCCCCGGCTTCGCGCACCGGAACAAGTGCGCCGATCAGAAACACCGGCGCGCCGATAGCACCCATAAGCCAGCTTAGCACCAGCTTGGGATCAATCAGGGCATCTGCGGTCTTGGACGCACTGAGGGACAGGACATGAACCAACCCGTTTCCGTTGTGGCATTGATCAGTTCGGCCCCCTGCTCCCGCAGTACCTATAGACTGGCCCCTCATCTTCCGAAGGGAATTGGCAATCATCAAGTGTGTCTCGGACATGCGCGCCCCGCCTGGCGTGGGAGTTACCATCGGGCCATGCGGGGCGCGTTTCTCCATCCGGTCAACCTAGCTGGCCGCGCGGCGGAACAGCGTGATCACAAACAGGATCAGGAAAACGAAGAACAGGATTTTGGCAATACCCGCAGCCGTACCGGCAATGCCGCCAAAACCAAGGAACGCGGCAATCAGCGCGACGACGAGAAACGTGATGGACCAACCAAGCATGGTATGTCTCCTTTGTTGCTTTCACTTGAAAGAAGAACGTGTGGAAGCTTGTTTGGTTCCCGATTAATCCTTTCGGAGCCCGAGTTTGGGTAAGACGCCCTTACTGCGTTGCCCCAAATTCCGGTGTCGAAACGATTTTGATATCGGCATTGATCAACGCATCTCGCCCGCGCGCGGTCAGGTCAGTTGTAAAGTTGAACTGGTCCCGCAATTCGAACGGATAGGCTTTCAGCCGCACGCGCGTGGCATAAACCTCGTTGTGCATGATCACCTTCACGGGCCGCGCCCAATCAAGATAGGGGCTGGTGTGCGCCACATCCGTCAGAATGTCGATAATTCCAGCCGTGGGCTTGTCGGGTGCGACCATAAATTCAGCGATACACATCAGGGTTTTCGCCCCGTCATTGGCGTTAGAGATATTTTCAGACCAAATGCGGGAATGCGGAATGGTGACAACGTCGTCGTCGGCGGTGCGAATTTTGACGGACCGCGTGTGGATATCAATCACTTCGCCGTAATCATCACCGATGCGAATCCAGTCACCCGAGCGATAAGGACGTTCGAAAATAGCAACGATGCCCGCCACCGCGCTGGTGGCCCAATCCTTGATGGCAAACCCCAGCGCCACACCGACGGTGCCCAACACCAGCACGAAATTCTTCAGCGTGACATTGAAAACCATCGGAATGATCAAGACCACCGCGACGACGAACAAAGTAAGCCGCGCCAGCGGGATCAGGTTCAGGGCCGGCAGACGGAACCGTGCGGGCAAATGCTCGGCCACACGCGGCACGACAAAGCGCAACAGCTGGTAAAGCAGCGAAGTTAGCACAATGACCAGCCCGATCTGCACGAAGGTCCAACTGGACACTTCGTTGAACAATTTGGTCAGATCATAATTCTCGGAATTCATCGCGACATCCTATATCTGATCAAGTGGCAGGCCGGCTTCGGACACGATACGGCGCACATGCGGATAAGCGGCTTGCCGAATTGACAGCTTCCCCGCGTCGTCATCAACCAGACCAAGCCGTCCCAACGCTGCTGCAAGCCCGACGGGCAATGTCATCGGAAGCACGGTGGCCAAGTCTTTTGCGACAAGTGGGCCATGGATCAGCAACGCATGTAACATGAAATGGCCGATGCGCTCGATCCGCGCGGGCAGTTGCGGCAAGGCTGGATCCTGCAACCAGGTGGTCGTGTTACCTGGATTGCGGTCATCTTCGCCACCTTCCCCGCCTGCTTCCGCTTCCCTGTTCACCGCGGCATCCAACAGTCTGATCGCAGCCCAAGGGCAGCCATAGGCCCGCGCGGCAAGGGTTTTAAGATACGGATCCTTGATTTCGCCGTCGCCCCCTTCGGGCAAAATCTCATCGCCAGATTCGGTGGATTTGAACACCTCGTCGCCCATGTAGGCGCGGATAAGTTCCGCCAGGGCTTTGTCTTTGAACGGCGCAAAACAACGCGCATCTGACACGACAGCCTCGATGGCGGAGGTCTGCGCGAGATAGGTCCAGGTCCAGCTCGACACCCCCAACAGCACGTTGCGCGACGCGCCATCAAGCTCGGCCAAATAGGACCGCATCGCCGCGCGCCCTTCCAGCGTACGCCGGACCAGAGATGAAATGTCGGGGACGATCAAAGCACCTTTCCCTGCTGGCACCGCAGCCGCATCGACCAGATCCAGCCCGCGATCAGCCGCCCAATCGGCAAGAAAACCTTGTGGCACGCTGGGCATCGTCACAAAGGCGCAAACGGAATGTGGCCCGTCAGTGCGCCGTGTCCAATCCAAATAGACGCTGTCCAAACGGTCGAACTGATGCACGCGCAATGCGGCCCATAACTCATCGGGGACCACTGATCCTGACACCCGCTCCAGATCATCTGGGAGCAATTCGGCTTTCCGCTCATCCAGCACCCGCAACTTTTCCCACATCCGCCGATAACCATCCTTCAACGAACTGGTCGCTGGCGCGCGCGGCCAATCATACCCGCGAACGGGCACAAGGTCTGTGGGAAACGAGGATGATGTCATTCGGCTACCTGTGAGACTGGCAAAGGGACACTGCTGATCAGTGTGCGATATGAACCGGGAAATGCAAAGGTGTTCCTAAACCTGTCTGGCGTCATTACGGATTGTAGAGCGGCACGGTCGAGATCGACATTTTCGCCGATCCGCTTTCCACCTCGCGGGCGTGAGCGATGTAGATCAACACCTGATTGGCCTCGTCGAAGATGCGTTTTACCCGCAGGCTTTTCAGGATGATCGACATGCGCTGGCTGAACACGTCCTCGCCTTCGTCACTGCGATCAATGTCACCGATCACGATTGGGCCGGTCTGACGGCAAGATATTGCACTGTTTGACGGGTCCTCGAACCAATTTCCGTTGGACAGTCGATCGACCAACCCACGTTCAAAATAGGCGACATGACAAGTTACACCCTCAACTTCAGGGTCTCTGATCGCTTCAATAATGATATCGTTGCCCAGCCAGTCGACATCGACGTTGCCCACCTGTTCGGCGCGCGCGGGAGCGAGGCTTGTCAGGAATAGGCAGGATAGAACGTATTTGAATGATTTCATAATCTTGGCCACTTTCCTTGATGTATATCATTCGACGCAGTTCGGAGGAGTCCACCTCAACAGCGACCCGGACCTTACGTCGTTGCCCTCACAAACAACAAAAAAAGACATCGCCCTTTGGAACCATTCGGGTCATCCTGCGTTTTCAATCGAAGGTAACTTTGGGACACGCCATGGGGAAGAACATTTTTCGAGTTATGGCCTTTGCCCTGTTGCTGGCCACATCATTGCCCGTCGGGACAGCGCTGGCCCAATCCAGCAACGACGGGATAGATGTCGGGGTCGAAACCGAAATCGTTGATACGGATCAGACCATCTCTGTCACCGAAAGCGTGCGGGATGACCAGATTGCCACCCGCATTCAGGCCATCCTGAAGGCAACCGGGTGGTATGAAGGGGTTCAGGTCGACGTGCAGGATGGGATTGTCTTTCTGGATGGTACAGCGGCATCGTCCAAGCGGCAGGACTGGGCGCGCGATCTTGCGGCGAAAACCGATGGCGTGGTTGCGGTCGTCAATCGGCTGACCGTAGCGCAAGATGCCGACTTCTCGATTGATCCGGCAATTTCAGAGCTGCGCAGCCTTTGGGATAAAACGGTCGCAGCCGCCCCACTGATCCTGTTGGCGCTTCTGATCCTGCCCTTGGCGCTGTTCCTATCAGCAGGTGTTGCGCGACTGGCCCGGTGGGCATTGAAAGAACGGCTGGGGTCCCCTTTCCTGCGCGACGTGACCGCGCGGTTCATCGCTTTGCCGGTGTTTCTTGTGGGGCTGTATATCGTGCTACAGATCGCCGGGCTGACGCAGCTTGCGATTTCGGTCCTTGGCGGTGCCGGCGTGATCGGGATCGTCATCGGTTTTGCATTTCGCGACATTGCCGAAAATTTTCTGGCCAGCCTTCTGCTCAGCCTGCGCCAACCCTTCCGACGCGGCGACTTTGTCGATGTGGCCGGGCACCAAGGCGTCGTGCATAGTATGAACACCCGTAGCACGGTTCTGGTTTCACCCGAAGGAAACCACATTCAGATCCCCAACGCCGCCGTTTTCAAGGCGACAATCGAAAACTTCTCGGCCAGCCCCAGCCGCCGCGGTTCGTTCGAGGTGGGCATTGGCTATGACGCTTCGATCAGCGATGTCCAGAAGATCATTCTGCGAGTGCTGTCAGAACATGACGCGATTTCGACCGACCCGGAGCCGATGGTTCTGGCCGATACGCTGGGCGCGTCCACGGTAATCATAAAGATCTACTATTGGTTTGACGGGGAAGCCATTTCACCTCTGAAACTGAAATCGGTCCTTATCCGGCGCGTGATGAAGGCCCTGATCGACGCTGGCATCAGTATGCCCGATGAAGCCCGAGAGATCATCTTCCCGGAGGGCATTCCGCTGGCATCTGCGTCAACCCCCGACACCGACAAGCCGAACATCGCCTCGAAACCAGAGCCCAAACGCGAACCTGAACGCACGGTGATGGACGAAGATCTGTCGAACGAGGTGGACAACCTGGAACCGCAGATGCAGGTGCAGGTCGAAGGCGACAAAGACAGCAACCTATTGGACAGCTAACACATGACCGAAGAAGAAATCCAAGAAGAACAGGCCATCGAGGATGCCAGCAAGCTGACGGCCAAAACTGTTTACGAGGTGATCCGGCGCGACGGAGAAGAAGAACTGGACCGCAGCAATGGATCGCTGTTCTGGTCTGGCGTGTCCGCCGGGATCGTCATCAGTTTTTCTGTTTTGGGCGAGGCGGTTTTGCGGACCTATCTGCCCGACACAACTTACAGCTATCTGATCGAGAACCTTGGCTACTCTCTGGGATTCGTGATGGTGATCATCGGGCGGATGCAATTGTTCACGGAAAACACCATTACGACGGTTCTGCCCTTTCTGCACAGCCCCAGTTGGTCCGTGTTCAACCGCATCATTGTTTTGTGGTCGATCGTTCTGTTTGCCAACACCGTTGGTGCCTTTGCAATCGCAACATTCTACGCTTACAGTGGCGCCGTCTCAGCCGAGATCCTGCCTGCAATCGAACAGCTTTCACGCCACGCCACCGGTATGCCGGCCGCCGAAAGTTTTGCCCGGGCAATTCCGGCAGGGATTCTAGTGGCCGCTATCGTCTGGATGTTGCCCGAGGCTGGCGCATCCTCGGTGTCGATCATCGTTCTGTTCACGTGGTTGATCGCGGCGGGGGATTTCACCCACATCGTCGCCGGTTCGGTGGAAATGGCGTATCTGATCGTTACCGGCGGGCTCGAACTGCGACAGGCCGTGTTTGGCTTCTTCTTGCCGGTCTTGGCGGGCAATGTGGTGGGGGGCACCGCTATCTTCGCGATGCTGGCATGGGGTCAGGTTCATCGTGAAATCGACTGACTTGGACTGACTTGGACTGACAAAATCATCGACGCGATCATGCCACCACAGGGTGGCAGTCAAAAACCATCGCATCGACATGGAAAGGCGGACAGATGAACAACATGACCATGAGCCTGGGCGGAGCAATCGTCTTAGCCCTTGATATATATGCCATATACAGTATCCTGAGCTCTCGTTCGTCGTCGCTTTCCAAGGTGCTTTGGACGGTCATTATCCTGTTGCTGCCGATCCTTGGCTTCCTCGTCTGGTTGCTGTTTGGCCCTCGCAGCGTGGATTAACGCACCTGGCCGATTGGATTTTCGCAAATAGGTGTTTCACCATTTTAGGATGCAGGCAAAGCGATGGTGCTGAACAAGGATTACGACCCCAACCACGATTTCGTCATCGGCAATGAAACCGCCGCCCGCAGACTGGTCTGGTTTGTCGACTTTACCGACAAACCCACACGGCGCCTTCGGGACATCATTCTGCGGCTGGCCGACCGATTGTCCCCTGATCAGGTCACGGTTGCCGTCCGCTTCACCTACCCTGAAGGGGACAAGCGGGCCGACATTGCAGCGCGGGCTGCCATCGCTGCCGGGCAACAGGACCGATTCTTCGACATGGTCACTGCGTTGTTTGAAGCGCCTCCGAAATACACACGCGCGTCCGTCGGAAAACTGGCCGACAAACTGGGGTTGGACCTGGCCCGGTTCGAGGCTGACCTTGATGCACCAGACGTCGCCGAACGCATCCAACATGACCGCAACTCGTTGTCGAAAGAGGTTCCACCCTCGGCGCCCTATCTGTTTATCGACGGAACCCTGTATCAAGGTGTTTGGGACGAAGTAGCCCTGCTGGAAGCGATCGAGCGTCCGCTGGGTGTCCGGCTTGAGGTTGCTGCATTTCGTTTTATTGATTGGGCCGCGTCCGCCGGGATGACGTTGATCGTCGCGACGGTCGCAGCGTTGCTTTTCGTCAACGTCGGATTCTTTGACTTTTTCGATGCGCTCAGAAACACCACGATCGGCCTGTTTGCGGGAAGTTGGCGGTTGGAACTCAGCTTGTTGAGTTGGATCAATGACGCGCTGATGGCGTTGTTTTTCCTGTTGGTCGGGATCGAAATCAAGCACGAGTTTGTTGAAGGCGAGCTGTCAAACCGTTCGGCGGCTGCAATGCCCATCATTGCCGCATTGGGCGGCATGGTGGTGCCTGCCGGGATATATGCCGCGTTGAATTGGGGCACCCCAGAGGTACGTGGCTGGGGGGTCCCGATGGCAACTGACATCGCATTTACTCTTGGTATATTGGCCCTGCTGGGCAACCGGGTGCCAACATCGCTGAAAATATTTGTGTCGGCACTTGCCATCGTAGATGACCTTGGCGCAATCCTGGTGATCGCTGCCTTCTATGGACACGGCTTCCAACTTGCAGCATTCATCGCGGCATGTGTCATCTTCGCTGCAATGATGGCGATGAACATCGGCAAGATCTATTGGCGTGCACCTTATCTGATCCTTGGCGTTGTTCTGTGGTATTTCATCCATGAAAGCGGTCTGCATGCAACACTGGCCGGTGTGCTGACGGCCGTTGCCTTGCCCAGTCGCGCAAAAGCCAACCGGGCCGCGGTGGCAGCGCAGACCGCAAAGCTGTTCGAACGTGACAAACAGATCGGATCGGAAAACATCGTCGCCGCCCCGACTTTCATGCAATTGCAGACGATTATGGACCGGCTTGGTGCGCCAGGCGTTCATGTGCGCCATGCACTGGAGAACTGGATCAATTTCCTTGTCCTGCCGCTGTTTGCGTTCTTCAACACCGGGCTTTTGATCACTGCCAGCAGCGTGAATTTCACGGCTCCCGAAAGTCTTGGTGCGATCCTCGGACTGGTTGTGGGCAAACCGTTGGGTATCTTCCTGTTCGTCTATGTCGCCGCAAAACTCGGCATCGGTCGCCTGTCGTCGGAAATCAACATGGCACAAGTTCTGGGCGCCGGTTGTCTGGCCGGGGTTGGCTTTACCATGTCGATTTTCATCGCAAATTCGGCCTTCGCGGGATCCCAACTGGAATCGGTCAAACTTGCGGTCCTGCTGGCCTCGTTGATTGCAGCGGTGCTGGGCAGCGTCATCCTGATCTATGCCCACCGCGCGGTACAGAAATCCTCAGGAAACGAGCCGGCCGGGGCCGAAGCGCCCTGACCCGGTGGCCGCCCGCGAACCGCTATGTCAGCGTTTCGGTCGAGGAAAAGAACATCGCCTGTGAAATGGCGGACAACACTTGCTCGGCCCGGAACGGTTTGGTGATCAGGAACGCAGGTTCGGGCCGCTCTCCGGTCAGCAGCCGTTCCGGAAACGCGGTGATGAAGATCACTGGAACATCTCCGTGTGCAGCAAGCAAGTCGTTCACAGCATCAATGCCCGAACTTTCGTCGGCCAGCTGAATATCCGCAAGGATCAGATCAGGGCGCCCGTCTGTGCCGATCTCGACCGCTTCATCGCGTGTTTGCGCCACACCAAAGACACGGTGACCAGCGTCGGACACGATCCCTTCAAGGTCCATCGAGATGATAGGTTCGTCCTCGATAATCATCACGGCACCACGTGCGGCCTTGGCCAGCTCGGTCTGGCCGATGCGGATCAAAGCCTCGGCTTCAGCGGGTTCAACGCCAATGATCCTGGCGACATCCTCCGCCGAGAAATCTTCCAACGCGTTCAGCAACACGGCCTCGCGGGAATTTTCGGTCAGCTTTGCCAGACGTTTCTGGGCTTGCGCAGCTGCACCGCGATCCGCATCAGAAACGGGCGCACCCGAGCTTTGCCAGATGGCGTGAAACAGCCGATACAGCGCCACCCGCGTGTCCTTTTGATCCGGGATGGTATCCGGGTCTGCAATCATCGCCTCCAGGACGGCAGCCGCGTAAGCGTCGCCTGTCGGTTGGCTGCCGGTCAATGCACGGGCATAGCGGCGCAGATAAGGAATATGTGTCGCGATGTGATCCATTTGTTCACCTTTGCCTGTCTTTTCGAACTTTATTTCCCCGGATCGGGAACCCGTTGGTGTTTTGATCGTTGTGCCTATGTTAAGCCGGTATAAACCGAGATAACAGAGTGAAAACAATGTCCGCTGACAACGCCAACAAAAAACGATCACAGGATCTGATCGACGAGAACCTCAAGAAGGCGTTCAGCGAAACGCTGGACGAAGGCGTGCCGGATCGGTTCAGGGATTTGCTGGCGAAGTTAAAGGAAACAGCCCCCGATAGATCCTCGGAGGAGTCAGAGAAATGACATCCCCTGATCCCCGTGATGCTGTGCTGGAGCATATTCCCGCATTGCGCGCTTTTGCCCGCAGCCTGACCAAAGATGCCGTCCGCGCGGACGACCTTGTTCAGGAATGCCTGGTCAAAGCTATCGGCAATTTCGACAAGTTCAGAACCGGCACCAACCTGCGGGCCTGGATGTTTACCATCCTGCGCAACACGTTCTATTCGGAACGCCGAAAAGCGGTGCGCGAAGCTGAAGACCCGGAAGGCGAAATTGTCGGCGCCCTGTCAGTGAAGCCCGATCACGACGGCCACATGCAGATGACCGAGTTCAAGGCAGCGTTTCAACAACTGAAAGCCGAGCATCGTGAAGCGCTGACACTGATCGGCGCGTTGGGCCTGTCGTATGAAGAAGCGGCCGATGCCTGCGAAGTCGCCATCGGGACAATGAAGTCGCGCACCAATCGCGCCCGAAAAGAGCTGGCCCGGCTTATGGATCTGGATGACGACAAACCAACGGAGCTGACTGACAGCCAAACCCTTTCAATCGTCAATCAATCAGGACACATGTGACCCGCGACCGCAGCATCTTGCTAAGCTCACTTCAAAGCCGCTTCGTTGCGGTTTATCTGATCGTCATGGCACCGATTGCGGTGCTGGCCAGCTACTATCAATATACCATCCAGTCAGACCGCCACCAAGCGCGCGAGATTGCCGCGCTCGATGCTGTGGAAAGCGCCTTTGCGCCCGTGACGTCGACCCTGATTCAGGCCGATCTTCTTCTTGACCTTCTCAGCGAATTGACCAGTCGCGGTCTGCCCGGTGGTGGCGAGTGCGACAGGGTGATCGACGCCATCCTACAGGCAAATTTTCCGATCGAGGCTGTGGGGATTTATAACATGGACGGGCAACCGCTGTGTGCACAAGCCATGCAGCGGTCTGGTGTAGCGACGGATGTTGCGTCACCTCCGGTTGCACAATCCCCACGGGTCACGATGACCGACAGCGATATTCTTGCCACAAATATGGTTGCGGACCACATCGTTGCCATCAGGGCCAAGATTCCGAAAGTGGACCTGCCCGATGTGGCGACGGGGTACATGTTCGTCAGCAGAACCCCGGATACTGCAATGGGGTCTGACCGGGCCGTGTATCAGGACCTTGGCAACCTTCTTGCCCCCAATGCCCGCGACATCTTGAGCGGCAGATCAGACCGCGATGTGGCCGTTCTTCCGGTCTCTGCCTTCGATCTGCGTTTGATTGCCACGCTGGCCCCAGGTGTTGCTGCGCCGCCGTTCTGGCTAACCGTCGTCTATGCAGGCTTTGTCCCACTGTTGTTTCTTACTCTCAGCCTGTTGTTGGCCGATCTGCTGATCCGCAAAATGGCATTGAACGACATCACGCGTCTGACCCGCGATATGCGTGCCTTCCGGCAAGATCGCAATCTTCCAAAGGTTGGGCTTAGTCGCTGGGCCACGGACGAAACGACAGCCATGCAGGCCGAGTTTTCTGTATTATCAGATCAACTGCTGCACGAAGAGGCGGAAGCGCAGAACCGGCTACACAATGCCAACACCCTTCAGCGCGAGATTTTTCATCGCGTCGGAAACAACCTTCAAATCATCCAGTCGATCTTGCGCCTTTACGAAAGTGACGCCAACACACCAGAAGAACGACAACTGGTTCACCGGTTGGCGGCCCGTATCCGCGTGATAAATCTTGTGCACAACGCCATGCACCGTTCGGTCGACGCACCTGTATTGCCGGTTGGTCAGGTTGTCAGCAAACTGATCCAGGGCATGCGACACGAAGGCATTGTCTCTGCCAACATCGAATTCGAAGAAACTTACCAAAACGTCGAGCTTCGCCTCAACCGTGCCTATGCGCTGTGCTATCTGCTCGTCGAGAAGCTGACGCGCCTGTCGCGTTCCGGTGCCCGGCACATTCAGATCAGCCTTCTTGAAGACGGCGACCAGGCCAATCTGTCGATTTCAGCGGATGTTGGGCATTTGGCGCAACCCGATCCCGTCAGCGCAAGGCTGCGCCAAGTCTATACCCACGATCTTCATGCAATCGCGCAGTGGCATGAAGACACCAACAGTGTGACCTACAAGGCGGTTATGCCGCGGCAGGTGAAATAGGCGGCTCTGTCATCTGGTGCAAGATTCATGCAAGATATCGGAACCAATCCATCCGTGCCGCGTTGACCTGTCAGAAACCGCAACACGCAAGGAGGCACCTCATGAATTGGGACGAAATCCAAGGTAAGTGGAAGCAGATCAAAGGCCAGTTGAAAGAACAGTGGGGCGAATTGACCGACGACGAAATCGACCAGATCGACGGCAATCGCGAACAGCTTGAGGGCAAGCTGCAAGAAAAATACGGCAAGACCAAAGAAGAAGCCCGCGACGAGGTCAACAAGTGGTTGGCGGACTGACCCCTTCCGCGATATCACCGCATATCAATGCTTAAGCTAAGGGCGCGGTTCAGGCCGCGCCCTTTTCAATTGTTGCACGACCAGTAAGGACATTTCGATGATCGACTATGAAACATTTGTTGTTCGCAGCCTGGTCGCGATGGGGCTGGGTCTGGTCGTGGGTCTGGATCGCGAGTTCAAACACAAACCGTTGGGTATGCGCGCCTATATGCTGGTCAGTCTTGGTGCGGCAGCGGTCTGCATGGTATCGCTGAACATCGCCTCGGAAGCAGACGCGAAGGGCGTCGCCTTCGACCTGTCACGCGTGGTCAGCGGGATCGTCGGCGGCATCGGTTTTCTGGGCGCTGGCGCGATCATGTCCAACAGGAGCAACGGAAAATTGCGTGGTGTGGGAAGCGGGTCGCTGATCTGGGTGGTCGGCATCATCGGTCTTGCCGTCGGATTTGGATTTGTGATCGAAGCCGCGACTGTCACCCTGCTGTCCTTTCTGATCCTGACGATGGTTGGATTGCTGCGCAGCCGGTTTGACCTGCAAAACACAGAGGACAGCTGACTGCGGAACAATTTGGCCCGTCGTGCGTTGAATATATACAAACGCCAACGACAAGCCGCATCGACCAGCGCCGTTGGCGACAACGCAAAGGACTGAGACATGGCCAAGATTAAACCGTCATACAAACCTCTCGACCTGAAAGGGTCCGAGCAACATCATGATCTGAAGGATCAGCCTGGTGAAAAAGGCGACAAGGATCATCAGAACAAGTCCGCAACATCATCTGAAGACCCTGAAACCGCTGACGACGACAAGCACCCCGAGACAACGAGCAGCGGCGCACTGCACCAGAGTATTGAAGAAGATAAAGACTGAAATTCCCTCGTTGATCACCATAACCACCACACAAAGGCCCGTGTCATCTTCGCGGGCCTTTTTTTGAAGTATGTGTAGACAACTTGCGCTCAGCTGTCAGGGTCGTCGCCGCGCAGATAGTTGCCCCCGGCGCCCTCACCGCCAAGAAACAAGCCAACCGAGCGGGTCGACGACGTCTGATCAAGGATCACCTTCACCGTGATCAGGATCGGCACCGCGATGACCATCCCGACCACCGACCAGATCCACGCGAAAAACGCCACTGCCACAAACACGACGGTCGGGTTGAGTTTAAGTCGATTTGAAATCACATGGGGCGTAACAAATTGTCCTTCGATCGACGTCAACGCCATATAGGTTGCAAAGATCAGGATGGCCGTCCACGCGTCATCGTAGACATTGAAACCCACGATTGATGCAAGAAGCGCACCAAACACCGCGCCGATATAGGGTATGAAGTTCAGTGAGAACGCGATGACTGCGAACATGATGGGGTTTGGCAGCCCCCAGGCCGCCATCGCGGCACCGATGACTATGCCAAGGCAAAGATTGATCAGGGTGATGCCGCCCAGATACTGGCCCAGCTTTTGCTCGACCTGTTGAACCATCGCGACCGCCGCACGTTTATCTGAGAACCGGGGCAGGCTTTCCACCAGTTTACGCACGAAGGATGACCCCGATGAAATCAGGAAGAACATCAACACAATGGTCAGGACAATCTGCCCCAACACCACCGGGGCGGAAGCGATCAACGAGCTGACAAAGTTCGTGCTTTCGACCACTTTCACCGCCATTGCCGGTTCGTCCTTTGCGCTGGCAACGGCGTCCTCGGCTGCTTTCGCGGCTTCGCCCAGTTTATCCAACGTCTCAGCCGCCGCACTCGGCATTCGACGCAGATCGTTAATCATGTTTGGCAAGTCTTCTGCCAACTGCGCAATCGGGTGGCTGAAGTTCCAGGCCGCAAAGGTCAGCCCCGCGCCTGCCACTGCGCAGATCAAAAAAGCTGTGATGGCGCTGGGGATACCCAGTTTGGACATGCTGCGTTCAACCGGGCGCATGATCAGAAATCCCAGTATGGCGGCCACAATCGGGATCAGGAAATCGCTGGCCCAGTCAAGAACGAACAGCGCAAGGCTCAGAAAGATGCCAATCTGCGCCCAGTTCGGTTTTTGTCTCACCTCATTCCCCTTCACTGTCCGCGCGCGTCTGGCCAAGTGTATCGGCCATCACCGCGCCGCGCTCGCCCATCGGCTTGTCCGGCCCCGTCGTGGTGTCGACGCGAGTCTGGTGTTCCATCTCAGCGTTCACCTTACCACCGACCAGCACAACCATCGCGGAAATCCACAACCACATCAGCAAAATGATCACCCCGGCGATTGCGCCGAAGCTTTCGTTGTAGCTGGCGAAATTCGAGACGTAGACCGTGAACGCAAAGGACGCGGCCATCCAGCACAGGCAGGCAAGCACAGCACCCGGAGAGATCCACGTCCAGCGCGCGTCCTTGCGGCTGGGTCCGAAGCGATAGAGCACTGAAATACCCGCGATCGTCATTAGGATCAGTAAACCCCATGTGCCGATCCGGGTTGCCAGATCGGCGATCGGATCAAGTGACAGAAACCCAAGCAACAAAGGCAGCGCAACGATCACCATGATCGCCAGCAGGATGCCCAGCATCAACAAGGCTGTCAGCGCCAGAAAGGTTGCGTTTCTTTTGAAGAAACCCCGCTTCTCATCCTCGGCATAAACAATATTCAACCCGTCACACAGGGTCGCCACCCCGCGCGAACTGGACCAAAGCGCAAGCCCCACACTGAGGATCAAGGTCAGTTCCAACCCGTCTGCCTGCGCAACCGAAGTCGCCTGATCGCGAATGATCGACAAGGCATCGGCCGGGACCACCCCTTGGAAACGATCCATCTGAGAAACGATCAGGCCGGGGTCCAGAACCAGACCACCGACGGCCAGAAGCGCCGTGATGGCCGGAAACAGGGCAAGAATCCCGAAGAACGCCACACCGGCCGCAATCAGGTTGATGCGATCGCGACCGAAACGACGCGCGATCCGCGCCGCAATATCAAGCCATCCCTGACCAGGGATGTCGGTTGGGGTTCGTGCGTCGCGACCTCGAGCCATCTATTGTCTCCTGATATCAGCTGTCGGGGATGCCCTGCGCGGCGGTGTTCTGCACGGCGCGGGCGCGGGCAAGCTCTTCTTCAAAGACGCGGTCGGCCTCGGAAAACGCGTCACTATCGTCTGCGACTGCGTTGTCATCAGTCTGGGCCGAATGGCGCATATAGAGAGCACCAGCAACAGCTGCACCCAAAGCAAGGGCGATGCCGCCAACAACCAACGGGTTGTCCTTCGCAAAATCGGCACCGGCTTGGCTGGCATACCGCATTTTGCGACCGGATGCTTGCGCGACCTCCAAAGCCTTCTCGCGCGCGGCAATAACGCGTGCGCGTGCCTCGGCGGACAGTTCTTCGGTGCCTTCAGCAATGCGGCTGCGCATGTCATTTGCCTGTTGGCGAATATCCGACAACTGGTCTTGTGCCGCGCCCAGTGCGTCACTGGCGCGATCATGCACCCGTTCCAACATTTCGGGCGGGCGCTTGGTCGAATGCGTCGCCACCATGACAGGCGTGTCGCGATCAGGGTCGCCCTCGGCTGGCTTGGGGCCATTATAGGCACCCATTGATCGACGCATAACCGGTTCGGGATCTGACGATCTTGCCCCTGCTCCGGACAAAAGCCAGCTGACACCAGCGCCCACGGCTGCGACTGCCAGTGGATGCGACTGCGCGTTCCGACCAAAGCGCTCCAGCAGTTTCTGGACGACATCGCCGCTTGCGGCACGCAGGTGCTGTCCTGCTTCTGCGGTCAGCGCTTCGACGGAAACATGGTCGTTCAGCGCCGACAGCTTTTGCTCCAACTCAGCGCGTTCGGCTTCAATTCCATCTTGAATGTGGTCGATGTCATTTTTCATGTGCGGCCTCCTTCAAAGCGTTTGCGTCTCGTCGAATGCGGGCAGCTGTGCGCGACGGTGCGCGGCTGGCCATCTTCAAATCGCTTTGCGCTTTCAGAACCATGATCAGCGCGATCACGGCAAAGAAGCTGGCCACGATCAGCGTGGCCCAAACGACCGAAATGCCCGCAGAGGTCAAAGCAGCAACAAGCGTGCCAGCAATCAAGTTCAATGCGATCATCGCCAGGATCGCCGCACCGACCAACAGGCCGATGGCCACCCCTGCGCGGTTGATGTTTTCGCCAAGCTCGGCCTTGGCCAGCGCTATCTCTTTCTGGATCAGACCTGAACTGAGACGCAGAACATCCGAGATCAGCGACAAAGTTGATTGTTCGGATCTCATGACTTGTCTCCTGGTTTGGTCATCATGCGCGCAATCGCGAACCCGACCAACGCAGCCCCGCCGGCAAACAACAGCGGGTTTCGTTTCGCAAAATCTGATACATCGCGCGACAGCTGACCCAGATCCTTGTCGCGGATTGCGTCCGAGGCATCCGCCAAACTGGCAGCCAATTGCCCGAAGCTGCGTTCCTGAAACGAGCCGTCGCGCAAGGACGCGGCGGCTCCACGCAAAGTGTCAGACGCGCGCGATGCGCTGTTTGCAACCGTGTTGGCTGTGGCTTCGGCGGTATCGCGGGCCGAACTTGCGATATCCTCGGCACCCGATTTCAGACCCTCGACCGAGGTTTTGACCGCAGATGTCGTATCGTCCACGGCCTTGTCGATCTTTTTGGCAGCTTGCTTTTTCTTCGTGGTCGATTTGGCAGGTGTGGTTGATTTGGCCATCCTCTCCTCCTTCTTTGCTTGTGTGATAGGGGCTTCCATCCCGTTTGGAACGCGCCGCGTTCGGCCCCGAAGGCGCCTGTCAGATACGAGGGGACGGAAGACAAACGCTGCTTAGGCGCCTTTCGGACCTGCAACGAACCAGATGATAAAGCCGATCAGTGGCAGGACCAAAATCAACAGAATCCAAAGCACCTTGTTCAATGCGGGCACGCCTGATTGCAGCACCGATACAATTGCCCAGATGTCGAGGATCAAAATAATCAGGCCACCTATACCAGACACGAAATCCATTCTGCTTTCCTTTCATTTCCATGCAGCCTGAAAGGCTGCTTTCGCCAAACCAACGCCTGGCTGACCGATTGGTTCCCAAAACAGATTTCGGTGTGTTCAGGACTGTGCTTCCAGATCGGCACATATGATCTTCGCAACCTCGTCAAGCGGATGATTTGTCAGCGTTTTCGGCACCTCGGCGATCACGCGTCTGCGGACCTCTTGATGGATTTCATCACGCAAAACCGCCAATATGTCCGGTGCTGCACATATGACCAGATGCGAAAACTGGTCCTTATGGGCCTTGCGATATAGATGTTCGGCGAGATCCTGAGCGAAGCGTTCTTTGCCCAGTTGGTGCCAATCGGTGTCTTCATAGGCCGATTTTCCCTGATTGGCGCTTTGGTGCACCCGCCCGCGCCGATTGGCGGCCTGTTCACGGATCGCTGGATTGTCCTGTTCTTCCTTCCGCAGCACCTGCAATTTAGGGTGCAGCGCGCTGCCTTCATTGACAAGAAACAGCGCTTTCTCGCCATCCGCGATCAAGACCCAGGTTCCTTTTTGCAGTTTCCTCATGGGGCTTTCCTTTTCTGGTCAAAGATACGTTGATTTAGGCGCGATGCGTCAGAGCGGCCACTGTGCTCGAATAACGCTGCGCGGGTCTAATCCTCAAGGCTGTCCTCGCGCTTGTCGTTGATCAGTTCGCGTTCTTTTTTCTTGCGCGCTTCAAACTTGGCGCCAAACCCTTCGATCTCTTCTTGATCTATGGTTTCCTTTGCGCGTTCAAAAACTTCGTTTTCTTCTTCATCCATGTGGTGCTCATAGTCGTGCGCCAGTTGGTCGAATTTCTTCATCCACAGATCCGACGTCAGTGTCATGGCGTTGATTTCTTCCATCATATCGTCAAGCTGCTGATGCTCGTGCACCGAATGTCGGGCTGCATCCTGTCCCCAAGTTTTTGAAATCAGTTTCGAATAAAAGGTTTCTTCTTCCGCAGCTGCGTGGCTTTTCACATCTTCATAGAAGACGCGCCAAAGCCTGCCTCGGTCTTGTGCGCTGCTCTGCTTGATCTTGTTCAGCAGCTCGCGGTGATTGTCGTGATCGTTCTCGATGGCATCATAAATATTACGCATTTTCAGATAGTTCCTTTGATCGTCGTTCGATTAAGGTCAAGAAAGTGGAGTTAGCCGGCAATCTAGAAAACGCTTCTCTGCATCACGACGGACAAGCACTCACAGGGTCCGCATGATACGCTGGATTCTGATGCTGGGCCGTCGTGGCATCCAGCCGCGACAAGCCGTCCGAGATTGCGCAAATCGTTTCGGCACGCGCCTGTACGGGGCGATTATCCATGTGTGACAGCAATCTTTGGTAAATCTCCAAAGCTTTTGTCAGGCTTTGCTCAGGGTGCAGAGCATCTTGATGTCTGCCCGCCTGCCCTTTCGATGGGGAATGAAGTGTTCTCATGTCCACCTTCCATGTATTGTCAACATAGTGCCGCGCCACACGCGCCTGATTTCAAAACGTCACTACACCGTCATTGGTTCCAAACTTTTTGAACAAAATGCCGCGCGGGTTTGGTGTCAGATGGCTTGAACGTCACCGAACAACGGTCCGTCTCGGGGGAACGTTTTGCAGGCCGATGGCGTTGAAGGCCCGCGTATGAATTGTTGGCGTGACGCCTTTGAAACATGCCCAAGCAAGGAGACTGGTCAACTATGCCAGATCATCAAGCAGACCCTGACCGTAGCAGTTTGTTCAATCCGGGACGAAACTGCTGGAGGGTCAACACGGCCCTGAAATTTGAACTGGTGATTGATGGTGCCGCATATTTCCGTGCATTGCGCGAGGCGTTGATCACGGCAGAGCGGCAAGTGCTTCTGATCGGCTGGGATTTCGATCTGGAGATCGAAATGCTGCCAGGGGAAAGCAATGAAGATGGTAACGCTCCGGACGGATATCCCAACAAGGTTGCCGATTTTATCGCGGCCGTGGTCGAGCGTGCTCCAGACCTTAACATCTATCTCTTGCGCTGGAGCGGATCAGCAGTGGTCGCGCCGGGCCGTCTGGTGCCTGCGGTGCGCCTGAACATGGCTGGACCGGATCGAATCAAACTGGCACTGGACGGGCGTCATCCTGTCGGCGCATGTCATCATCAAAAGATCGTTGTCGTGGATGACCGACTGGCCTTTTGCGGTGGCATCGACGTCACCGATGCACGTTGGGACACGCCGGATCACACGCCCGATGATCCCCGGCGTGTGCTGCGCGATGGGTCGCCCGCCGCCCCCTGGCATGACGTGACAACCGCCGTGGCAGGCCCAGCCGCGCGCGATTTGGCAGAATTGGCCCGCATACGATGGTTGCGGGCAACCGGAGAGGCGCTAGAGGCACCTGACTTGCCCGATCGCGACATATGGCCCGCTTCGCTGGACGTCAGTTGCCGTGATGTCCCTGTGGCGATTTCGCGAACCGAGCCACCCGACGAAGATCGTCCCCTGATCAACGAAATCGAAGAAATGGTCTTGGATGGAATTGCGTCCGCTCGATCGTCGATTTACATTGAGAGTCAATACTTTGCATCAGACGTCGTCACTGATGCGCTGTTTCGACGTTTGCGAGAGCCAACCGGACCCGATATCATCGTGATAAACCCGGTGCAGGCCGAAAATATTGTTGAAGACAACGCCATGCATGTCACCAGAACGCGCATGGTCAACGAGCTTCAGGAAGCCGATCATGACAATCGGTTCTGCATTCTATCGCCCGTCAATGCTGCGGCTCAACCGATCTATGTCCATGCCAAAGTGTGCGTGATCGATGATCGGGTGTTGCGCGTGGGGTCCAGCAACATCGACCGACGCTCAATGGGGTTCGACACCGAATGCGACCTGAGCATAGAAGCGCGAAATGACAACACCCGCGAGATCATTGCAGGGCTGCGCAATCGTCTCTTGGCCGAGCACTTGGGATGCAGTCCGGACACCCTGAAAGAAAACATCGCCAAGTCCGGCAGTCTCCTTGCCGCTGCGAACGAAATGAACGCCTTGGATGGGCGCGGCTTGCGGCCACTCGATCTGAAAGAAGATACAGGAGCCGGGGCGATCCTTGCCGATACCCGTCTGCTTGACCCACGATATGAGCGCGGCACCCCCAAGCGACGCGTCGTGACCTCACGCCACATTGCGGTGGGTGTGGCGGTGGCGGCGGTTATTGGAACAGCCTATCGCTATCTGCTTGGCTGATCAGTGGTCGAACCACGCATCAAGCTTAGCCAATCATGACCTGTATTACAAAGCAGGATAACATTGCGTTCAGTAGGACCATCAGAGAGGGTAAGCCGCACACAATCCGGCCCGAAGGGCGCCCGTGACCCGTCATGGGGAAGACATATCTGTTTGTGGGAGAGATCCGAATGACGCAGGTTGAAACGCTGGACGGCAACTTTGACTACATCATCATTGGCGCTGGAACCGCAGGCTGTGTTCTGGCCAACCGTCTGAGCGAAGACCCTAAGACACGGGTTCTGTTGTTGGAAGCGGGCGGCCGAGACAACTACCATTGGGTGAAGATTCCCGTTGGGTATCTCTATTGCATCGGCAATCCGCGCACCGATTGGATGATGAAGACCGCGCCTGAACCGGGCTTGAACGGTCGCGCGCTGGTGTATCCGCGTGGCAAGGTTCTTGGCGGCTGCACCTCAGTAAACGGCATGATCTACATGCGCGGACAGTCTTCTGACTATGACAACTGGCGGCAATTGGGAAATATCGGTTGGGGGTGGGACGATGTCCTGCCTTATTTCCTGAAATCCGAAGACCACCATGGCGGTCATACAGACCTGCACGGCGCAGGCGGCGAATGGAAAGTTTCGAAGCAGCGGCTGCGGTGGGATATTCTATCTGCCATTCAGGACGCTGCGAAAGAGTTCGGGATCCAGCCACGCGATGATTTCAATGACGGCAACAATGAAGGCTCGGGCTTTTTCGAGGTGAACCAGAAAAATGGCGTCCGGTGGAGCACGGCCACGGGGTTTCTTCGCCCTGCCATGGGTCGTGCCAACCTTCGGGTTCTGACGCGGGCGCATACCCAACACTTGATCCTTGACGGCAAAGTCGCCAAGGGCGTCCGTTTTCAGTGGAAGGGCAAACCATTCGAGGCACGTTGCACGGCCGAAATTGTGCTGGCGGCGGGCGCGATCAACTCGCCCAAGACACTCGAACTGTCAGGGGTCGGTCAGCCGGACAGGATCTCCGATTTGGGCGTCACACCGGTCCATGAAAGTCCGGGCGTTGGCGAAAATCTTCAGGATCACCTTCAAATTCGTACAGTGTTCAAAGTGCAGAATGCAAAAACCCTGAACACGATGACCAATTCTTTCTGGGGCAAAGCCCGCATGGGGCTGCAATACATGCTGACCCAAAGCGGGCCCCTTTCGATGGCGCCCAGCCAGTTTGGAATGTTCACCAGATCCGATCCCTCACTGGACACTCCAGATCTGGAATATCATGTTCAGCCGTTGTCAACCGACCGGCTTGGCGACCCGTTGCATCCTTTTCCGGCGATTACCGTGTCGGTCTGCAACCTGAGGCCTGAGAGTATCGGGAACTGCCACGCTCAGTCGAAAGATCTGAAGATACAACCGGATATCCGGCTGAACTATCTTTCCGCAGAGAACGACAAGCGGGTGGCGGTTAGTTCCATACGGCAGGCACGCAGCATCATGTCGGCCGCTTCACTCAAGGACTATCACCCCGAAGAAATCCTGCCCGGCCCCGCCCACCAGGACGATGCCGCCCTTCTGCAAAAAGCCGGTGAGATCGCCACGACCATATTTCACCCCGTCGGAACCTGTAAGATGGGCAATGATCCTGCCGCAGTGGTCGGGGCTGATTTGCGAGTCCACGGCCTGCAAGGATTAAGGGTGGTTGACGCGTCCATCATGCCCAGGATCGTATCCGGCAACACCGCATCACCCGTCGTGATGATCGCCGAGAAAGCCGCCGATATGATAAAGCACGGCACCACGTGACTGACCTTTGGCTTATCGTAGCGACGGTTTCCGGTGCTGATCTTGTGTTGCAAGGATGCGTTGATGGAAAATCATTTCAACACATTCCAGATCACCGCCGTCGACCGACCGGCGGCGGTGGTTTTCGTTCGCCTGTAAAGCGGACATGCGACATATTCGCTTTTGAAGAGCACTCTGCGGAAAGATGCTCAACATCCACGATCTGTTCGAAGTGGTCAAAGATGTATTGTTGTTCAATTTCGCCGCGATGAGTTGCGTGGTCTAGCCCGGCGCCAACACATAGGTCACGATGCTTGAACGTTGGGGCAAGACACGCAGGGCCATCCCGCCCGGCGCGCCTCACTGTTGCGCGGGCCGGGCGCGTATCGTTTCTGTTCGTGGCACCTCCTCGTCAAAGTTTAGAATTTACGAAATCGACATATTTTCTTGACGTTTTGCCAAGGGCGCTCTTATCTTTATATTTATCGCGCGTCGCGTTCATAGGCTTCAGGTGTCAAAATGGGTCAACTAAAAATTCGCAATATGGAAGAATTCGCGTCGATAAGCGGCATTTCCCGCCCGACCGTGTCCAAATATTTCAATGATCCTGACAGCGTGCGCACCTCAACCCGGGCGAAAATTGAGGCCGCTCTCAAGAAGTATGATTACCAGCCCAACGTGTTTGCGATGAACCAGAACAGGCGCACGACCAAAAACATTGGTATCGTGGTTCCAAATCTTGCTGACCCATTTTTTTCCGAAATTGGACGCCGCGTCGAGTTGGCCTGTATAAAGGCGGGTTATAGCCCAATCCTGCTCAGCTCGCACGGCAGCCCGGACATGGAGCGGGAAAACCTGCATTCTCTGAGGTCTCTTAAACCGGCGGGGGTGCTGCTCGCACCGTTCGGAAGGATGTCAGACAAGGATGCCGTTCAAGCCTTTGACGAAGATTTCCCGCTCGTTCTGTTTGACGCCAATATGAACGATATCGGTCAGGCTTTCGTAGGGACAGACAATTCCCAAAGTGTTGGTCTCATCGTTGAATACCTTTGCCGAAGCGGTGAAGCACCCTGCTTCTTCGAGATGAAATCCCCAACGAACCCCAATGCCAACAAACGCCACCAAGCCTATGTTGACAGTATGGAACGACATGGCTTCGAGCCTCGAATATTTCAGGCTGACGGCGACGGTTGGGACTTCGAGGAGATCGGCTGCATCGAAGGCGGACGGTTGCTTTCGTCCAAGGCGTTTAACACCAACACAATCCTGTGCAGCAACGACCGTTTGGCGATCGGCATGCTTTCGGCGGCATATGGTCTGGGCTTGCAGGTGGGGCATGGCGCTGGTTGCGACCTTCGGATTGCCGGTCATGATGATCACCCGTTTTCCAGATTTACCTGCCCCCCGCTGACGACGATCGCGCAAGATTACGAAGCCATTGCGAATCGAGCCGTGGATGAATTGTTCGGTATGCTAGAGAAAGAAGAACGCCTCTCCGATCGAACAGAGACGACATTTGAAGGGCGGCTGGTGATGAGAGACTCTGCCTAAGCTATTGCTTTCGCACCCGTGTTTATTATTTTTTACGCGCGCAAAAATTTAATTGACTTCGCGTCATCAGCTTGAGTATTCTGATCTCATCATCCAACCAGGAGGAGATTTCGGATGTCATATAAAAGAACACTCTATGCTGCGACGGCGATTGCGCTCGTTACAGCTGGCGGTGCAACTGCCGAGAATTTGGTGATTGCGACCGTGAACAACGGCGACATGATCCGCATGCAGGGTCTGACACAGGACTTCACAGACAAGACCGGTCACACGGTTGAGTGGGTCACTCTGGAAGAAAACGTACTTCGTCAGCGCGTCACAACAGATATCGCAGCCAAGGGTGGCTCGTTCGATATCATGACGATCGGTATGTACGAGACACCGATCTGGGCTGCCAACGGCTGGCTTATCCCCATGGATGACCTTTCCGCCGAATACGACGCCGACGACATCCTGCCCGCAATGCGGGGCGGCCTGTCCTATGAAGGGACGCTCTATGCGGCACCGTTCTACGGCGAAAGCTCGATGATCATGTATCGCACCGATCTGATGGAAAAAGCCGGCCTGGAAATGCCCAAGGACCCGACTTGGACCTTCATTCGCGAAGCCGCTGCTGCAATGACCGACCGCGACAACGACATCAACGGCATCTGCCTGCGCGGCAAGGCTGGTTGGGGTGAAGGCGGTGCCTTCATCACGGCGATGTCGAACTCGTTCGGCGCACGCTGGTTCGACGAAGACTGGAACGCCCAGTTCGACACGCAGCCCTGGGCTGACACTCTGAACTTCTATGTCGGCATGATGAATGAATCCGGACCGAACGGTTATGCGACCAACGGGTTCAACGAAAACCTGAACCTGTTCCAGCAGGGCAAATGCGGCATGTGGATCGACGCCACGGTGGCGGCGTCCTTCGTAACCAACCCCGAAGATTCCGAAGTTGCTGACAAAGTTGGCTTCGCTTTGGCACCCGACAATGGTTTGGGCAAGCGCTCGAACTGGTTGTGGGCATGGGCTCTGGCGGTTCCCGCCGGGACGCAAAAAGAAGCAGCTGCGAAATCATTCATCGAATGGGCCACTTCGAAAGACTACATTGAACTGGTTGCTGCAAACGAAGGTTGGGCAAACGTGCCTCCGGGTGCCCGCACATCGCTGTACGAGAACCCCAACTACCAAGAAGTTCCTTTCGCTGCGATGACGCTGGAATCGATCCTGTCGGCTGATCCGAACAACCCAACCGTGGACCCAGTTCCTTACGTTGGTGTTCAGTTCGCAGCGATCCCGGAATTTGCAGGTATCGCAACTGAGGTAAGTCAAGAGTTCTCGGCTGTTTATGCCGGTCAGCAGTCTGTGGAAGAGGCGCTTGCCAAAGCACAAGCTCTGACAAATGACGCAATGGAAGCCGCTGGCTACCGCTAAACGCGTCCTTGATCCGGGGGGCAACGCACTCTCCCTTTGTGCTCCCCGGATCTCACACAAGTCTTTCAAAAACACGGCTCCGTTCATGATAGGCTAAAGTCTATCAACAGAGGAGGTATGCCCAATGGCAACCCAACATTCCCGATCAGCAGCCCGCATCATGATGGCCCCAGCAGTTATTCTGCTTCTTGGCTGGATGCTCGTGCCCCTGATCATGACGCTGGTCTTCTCATTCAAGAAATACCTTCCGCTGCGCGGCGGCGACCTTGGGTGGGTTGGCTTCGAAAACTATGTGCGCTTTGTCAGTTCCAGTGCTTTTTGGCCGTCAGTGCTTGCAACATTGACGATCGTCGGTGGCGTGCTGGTGATTACACTCGTATTGGGCGTAGTGCTGGCGATCCTGCTTAACCAGCCAATGTGGGGTCAAGGGGTCGTCCGTATTCTGGTGATCGCGCCGTTTTTCGTCATGCCGACCGTTTCCGCGCTGGTCTGGAAGAACATGTTCCTGGACCCGACCAATGGGCTGTTTGCTCATCTATGGCGCTTCTTTGGTGCCGAGCCGGTGTCGTGGCTGTCGGAAGCATCGCTATCGTCCATCGTTCTGATCGTGTCCTGGCAGTGGTTGCCCTTTGCGACGCTGATCCTGCTGACCGCGATCCAGTCACTTGACAGCGAGCAGTTGGAGGCCGCCGAAATGGATGGTGCCCCACCGCTCAAGCGTTTTGCTTTCATCACGCTCCCACACCTGAGCCGTGCGATCACAATCGTGCTGCTTATCCAGACGATCTTTCTGCTGGCAATCTTCGCTGAGATTTTCGTGACAACCGGTGGTGCATTCGGCACTCGGACGCTCACGTATCTTATCTTCCAGCGTGTGCTCGAAAGTCAGAACGTCGGCTTAGGCTCGGCCGGTGGCGTATATGCAATCATTCTCGCCAACATCGTTGCCATCTTCCTGATGCGCATCGTCGGCAAGAACCTGGACGCGTGAGGAACACATAATGGCTCGCTCAGTAACTCAACAACGCAAGATCATCAATACGACCGCCGCTTGGGCTGTCGGTCTGCTGATCTTCTTCCCAATCCTCTGGACCATCCTGACAAGCTTCAAAACCGAAGCCACGGCTATTGCGGATCCCCCTGTGTTCCTTGCCTTCAACTGGACACTGGAAAACTACACCGCAGTCATGGAGCGTTCAAACTACGCCAAGTTCCTGTGGAACTCGATCATCATCGCGGGCGGCTCGACCATCCTTGGCATCATGATTGCAGTTCCCGCAGCTTGGTCCATGGCGTTCGTGCCCGGAAAGCGGACAAAGGACATCCTGCTCTGGATGCTGTCGACCAAGATGCTACCGGCGGTGGGTGTGCTATACCCTATCTATCTGATCTGCATCAAACTGGGGATACTGGACAGTCGCATCGCGCTGGTCATCATCCTGATGCTGATGAACCTGCCGATCATCGTCTGGATGCTTTATACCTACTTCCGCGAGATCCCCGGCGAAATCCTTGAAGCGGCACGCATGGATGGCGCGTCGCTGCGGGAAGAGATCCTTTATATTCTCACGCCAATGGCGATCCCCGGAATTGCCTCAACCTTGCTGTTGAACTTCATCCTGGCATGGAACGAGGCCTTCTGGACCCTGAACCTGACCGCAGCAAACGCGGCACCACTGACAGCGTTCATCGCAAGCTACTCCAGCCCCGAAGGCCTGTTCTTCGCCAAACTCAGTGCAGCCTCGACCATGGCCATCGCACCGATCCTCATTCTCGGCTGGTTCAGCCAGAAACAACTCGTTAGCGGCCTGACTTTCGGCGCTGTGAAATAAGGAACTGACCAATGGGACAAATCAAACTCAACCAAGTGACCAAAAGCTTCGGTGAAGTCGAAGTCATTCCACCGCTTGATCTCACAATCGAAGACGGAGAGTTCACGGTGTTCGTCGGCCCCTCGGGCTGCGGCAAGTCAACACTGCTCCGCCTCATCGCGGGCCTTGAGGACATCACATCAGGGCATATCGAGATCGACGGCGCAGATGCGACCAACGTGCCCCCCGCAAAACGCGGTCTGGCAATGGTGTTCCAATCCTACGCGCTTTACCCGCATATGTCGGTGCGCAAGAACATTGCGTTCCCGATGAAAATGGCGGGCGTGCCCGAGGACGAACAGAAACGTCGGATCGAGAACGCGGCCAAAGCGTTGAACCTGACCGATTATCTTGACCGCAAACCCGGTCAACTGTCGGGTGGCCAGCGTCAGCGGGTCGCCATCGGCCGGTCGATCGTGCGAGAGCCTGCGGCGTTCCTGTTTGACGAACCATTGTCGAACCTCGACGCCGCCCTTCGGGTCGGGATGCGCCTTGAAATCAGCGAGCTTCACAAGCGGCTTGAGACAACGATGATCTATGTGACCCACGATCAGGTCGAAGCCATGACCATGGCTGACAAGATCGTCGTGTTGCGCGCCGGGTTCATTGAACAGGTCGGATCCCCGCTGGAACTGTATCACGAGCCACGCAACGAATTTGTCGCAGGCTTTATCGGCTCACCCAAGATGAACCTGATGAAGGGGGCAGAGGCGGAAAAACATGGTGCCGCAACGATCGGCATCCGGCCCGAGCATACCGACGTCAGCACCACCGAAGGCACCTGGAAAGGCATCGTCGGCGTGGCCGAGCATCTGGGGTCGGACACGTTCATCCACGTCCATGAAACCGGACTGGACACAGGCCCCGGCGATATGTTCACGGTGCGGATCACCGGCGACATCCAGGTCAAGCATGGTGACGAGATCTACCTCACACCACAGCTCGACAAGCTGCACAAATTTGACGCTCAGGGCCTGAGAATCAACTGATGCAGTTGGCTGGCAAAACAGCACTGATAACAGGGGCCGCCCGGGGTATCGGGCGGGCCTTTGCCGAGGCCTATGTCAACGAGGGCGCTAAGGTTGCCATTGCCGACATCGACCTGGACCGTGCGAAAGCCACAGCCAACCAGATTGGCGACAGCGCATTCTCTGTCCATATGGATGTTACGGATCAGGCCAGTATCGAAAAGGCCATGGCCAAAACTATCAACCATTTTGGGCAGATCGACATCCTGATCAACAACGCGGCGCTCTTTACCGCAGCACCCATCGTCGAGATTGAGCGTGATGATTACCAACGCGTCTTCGATATCAATGTCGGGGGCACGCTTTTCACCATGCAGGCCGCCGCGCGCCACATGATCGAACGCGGCCAAGGTGGCAAGATCATCAATATGGCAAGTCAGGCCGGTCGGCGCGGCGAGGCGCTTGTTGCGGTTTATTGCGCCACAAAGGCCGCCGTGATCAGCCTGACCCAGTCGGCCGGACTTGATCTGATCAAGCACGGTATCAACGTCAACGCGATCTCACCGGGTGTGGTCGATGGCGAACACTGGGACGGCGTGGATGCGTTTTTTGCCAAGTATGAGAACAAGGCACCCGGACAAAAGAAACAGGAAGTTGGCGATGCCGTGCCCTTTGGGCGCATGGGCACGCCAGAAGATTTAACCGGCATGGCCGTCTTTCTGGCCAGCGACGCGGCGGATTATATCGTCGCGCAAACCTACAACGTGGATGGTGGACAATGGATGAGCTGATCTCCCTTTCGAATGCGACCCTTGACCAACTGAACGTCGAACGCCCCCTCTATGACCGTGCGGCGTTGAAGCCCGGCATCGTGCATATCGGCGTCGGCAATTTCCACCGCGCCCATCAGGCATGGTATCTGCACCGTCTGATGCAGGCTGGCAAAGCCTTGGATTGGGCGATTATCGGTGCTGGCGTGCGCCCCTATGATGCCGCGATGCGGGACAAACTATTGGCGCAGGATTGCTTGACCACGTTGATCGAGCTTGACCCGGAGAACGTCTCTGCCGAAGTTGTCGGTTCGATGATCGACTACCTCCCGATCGAGGACGGCAACGCATCGCTTATCCGCCAAATGGCAGACCCCGCCATTCGCATTGTCGCCATGACCGTTACCGAAAGCGGTTACTATGTTGATCCCGTCACTAAAGGGTTCAACGCCGCGCATCCTGATCTTGTGCACGACGCCGCCCACCCTGACGCGCCCCGCACCGCGTTTGGTGCCATGGTTGCCGCGCTTCGGCTGCGTCGTGACGCAGGCCTTGGGCCCTTTACCGGCCTCAGCTGCGACAACCTGCAAGGCAACGGCAACATCCTGCGCCAGACGGTTGTGTCACTTGCGGCCATGTCCGACCCCAACCTTGCAAGCTGGATCGACACCAACGCCACGTTCCCCAATTCCATGGTCGATTGCATCGCACCGGCCACCGGCCCAAAAGAACTGGCCCTTGCGGCGGACTTTGGCATCAAAGATGCCGCCGTTGTCACCCACGAAGCCTATCGCCAATGGGTGATCGAGGACAACTTCTGCGCCGGACGGCCGGATTGGGATGAAGTTGGCGCAACCTTTTCGGATGATGTCCACGCCTTTGAGACCATGAAAATCCGCATCCTGAACGCGGGGCACCAGGTCATCGCAAATGTCGGCGAAATCCTCGGCATGGAAACCATTGCCGAATGCATGGCACATCCCGGCATCTTGGCGTTTTTCGACAAAGTTCAAAGGACCGAAATCGCTGTGACCGTTGACCCGGTTCCCGGTCGCACCCCCGCTCAATATGTTGACTTGATCGTCAAGCGGTTCTCGAACCCACGGATTATCGACACGACACGCCGTGTGGCGTTCGACGGCTCCGCGCGTCATACGGGCTTTGTCTTGCCGATCGTGCGCGATCAGCTTGCAGCCGGGCGCAGTGTGGACGGCCTTGCGCTGGTCGAAGCACTTTGGGCCCGCATGTGCGCCGGAACCCGCGAAGATGGCACCGACATCGAGGCCAACGATCCAATCTGGGCTGAACTCACATTAGTTGCGCATGCAGCAAAAGAGCGCCCTCGGGCATGGCTGGAGCAAAGTAAAATCTACGGCGACTTGGCAAGTTCAGAAACATTTTCTGATACTTTCCACAAATGGCTTTCGATGATCTGGGTCCAAGGCTGCGAAGCTGCCCTGAGCGAGTATGCAGAGGTGGCGCGTGAAGAGGCGTCTGCCTAGCTGGTAATGTGGCTCGAAGAAAAGGGCTTCCTTGGCCCCGGTTGACTTTTGAGATTAAAGGCAACGATCCAGATATCCGCGAAGAGAGACCGTAACGATCACTACCGGCCACTCTCAGGTGCCATAGGGCTTTTGTTTTCGCCTCTGAGATTATTATTATTGTTTGCAAGAAAAGAGTGGCGGAGGAGGTGGGATTCGAACCCACGGTAGACTTTCACCTACGTCGGTTTTCAAGACCGGTGCATTCAACCACTCTGCCACTCCTCCGACGAGCGAAGGGATAGCGGTGGTTGTGCGATTCTGAAAGCAGGTTTTCGCGGGCTGGTTTCTGCCCACCGCAAGATCGCGTTGCGCGAGAGCCTTTTCACGCGTGCGATGTATCGTTAGACTACCGCATAATCGGGATCGATACCCGGCAGCAGAGCAGTTCCGGGCGCAAGGCCCGCATGACAATTAGGGGCGAGACATGGCAAGCAAGACCACTCTGAAAGTGGCCATTGTGTTGGGCAGCGCACTGTTTCTTTCGGGTTGCGAAGACACCAAGCTTCCTGAATTTCTGAAAAAGAACGATACGGGTTCAGCATCCGCAGCAACTGGCAAAAGCGGGCGCGCCCAAAGCCGTGAACGGGATGTAGAAGCACCCGAGATCTTTCAGCTGGCGGAAAAAGGGTTGTGGGACGGTCGTCCCAGCCTTGGTGGTGTTTGGGTGGCGCACCCGGACGCCAAAGACCCCGAACGAGTGATTATCCGCAACCAGTCCAATGGCAAATCCGTCGTTGGTGCTTTGTTTCGGCGAGAACGCGAGGTGCCGGGTCCGCGCTTTCAGGTGTCGTCAGATGCGGCTGAAGCCCTTGGCATGTTGGCTGGTGCCCCTGCCGAGCTGAGCGTGACCGCCTTGCGTAAAGAGGTCATCAGGGAAGCACCTGCCGCGCCGTCCGAGGACCTGGATGATCCCGCCGATATCGAGCAATCTTCGCTGGACGATCCGATTGCGGCGGCGTCGGCGGCACTTGCGAAAACCGAAGCGGCCTCGGCGCAATCTGCACCTCCGCCCAAACCCGCTGTGCCACAGGCCGCCGCTGCCAGCGCCCTGCCGAAACCCTATGTTCAGGTTGGCATATTCTCGTTTGAGGCTAATGCCGAACAAACTGCGGCCGAGTTGCGAAAGGCCGGTATGACCGTGACAATCAAACCGGGATCATCGAATGGTAAATCGTTCTGGCGCGTGCTGGTCGGCCCGGTCGGCACGCAGGCAGAACGCTCGGCAGCGCTGAAGAAAACAAGCGCGATGGGCTTTACCGATGCCTATCCTGTCTCGAACTAATGCCCTTCCGGGTAAATCAATAAAGGCCACCAACCTCCTATGCTATTCCGTCTCACTTTGCTCATCTCCGCCCTGCTATCCATATTGGCTGTCGCCACCCTGCCGGCCCGCGCGTTCGAAACGCGGGCGAATTCGGCATATGTGCTGGACATCAACACCGGAACAGTTTTGATGGAGAAGAACGCCGACGTCCCACTGCCTCCTGCGTCGATGTCAAAGCTGATGACGGTGAACCTGCTGTTCGAGGCGCTGGCAGATGGGCGCGTCACGATGGGCACCCAGTTTGGCGTGTCGGAACGGGCTGCGTCCATTGGTGGGTCGACCATGTTTCTGGAACAAACCGACCGCCCAACGGTCGAGGACCTTATTCAAGGCATCATCGTTCAGTCCGGAAACGACGCCAGCGTCGTGATCGCCGAAGGGCTGGCCGGGACGGAAGACGCCTTTGCCCGTATGATGACCGAACGTGCGCGTGACCTTGGCATGGAAAATTCCAGTTTTGGAAATTCTTCTGGCTGGCCACATCCATTGCAGCGCATGTCGATGAAGGACTTGGCCATTCTTGCACGTCATATCATTGTCGAGTTTCCGGACTATTATCGTTATTTCAGGCAATCCGAATACTACTACAAGGGTCGCGCACCCGATAACCGCTTTAACCGCAATCCGCTGCTGGATCTTGGAATTGGTGCCGACGGCCTGAAAACCGGCCACACGCAGGAAGCCGGATACGGCATTGTCGGTTCAGCCCTGCAAGGCGACCGTCGGATCGTCTTTGTGATTTCAGGGATGGCCTCTGAAAAAGAGCGCGCTGAAGAGGCCGAGGCAATCGTCAACTGGGCGTTTCGACAGTTTACCATGGAGACGACCGTGAAAGCAGGCGAAAAGATTGCCGAAGCGGATGTCTGGTTGGGCGCAGTCGATACGGTCGGTCTTGTTCCTGCACAGGATGTCAATCTTCTGATCCCGGCAGGGCAACGCGAGGGTGTTTCGGCAACGATCAACTGGAACGGCCCGATTGCGGCCCCGATTGCACAGGGTCAGGAACTTGCTGAAATGGTGATCAGCCGCGACGGTCTCAGCGACACGGTGGTGCCGCTGTTCGCTGACGAAGGCGTGGGGAACGCCGGGTTTGGAAAGCGACTGACGGTGGCCGCCGAACGCGTTCTGGCGCTGGTAATGGGCAATGACGCGCCACCAGCCGCGATCCAGCCAGAAGCCGCGACCATAAGCAACTGACGCAGGAATGGCCGGACTTTTCATCAGTTTTGAAGGCATTGACGGCTCGGGGAAATCCACCCAAGCCAAGCAGTTGGCCAGGGCGCTGGAGCAGGCCGGGCACGAGGTTGTCCTGACCCGCGAACCGGGCGGCAGTCAGGGGGCCGAGGAAATCCGGTCGCTGGTTCTGGAAGGCGACCCGGATCGCTGGTCAGCCGAGACCGAGTTGCTGTTGTTTACCGCCGCCCGGCGCGACCATCTGGAGCGATTGATCCACCCTGCATTGGCTGCGGACAAGATCGTTATCTGCGACCGCTTTGCCGACAGCACGCGCATTTATCAGGGCACCCGATCCGGTGATCTTCGCAACATGGTGGATCAGTTGCATGACCTTGTCATCGGGCGCGAGCCTGACCTGACATTCCTGATCGACATGGATCCCGACACAGGTTTGTCACGCGCCAAGGGGCGCGGCGGCACCGAAGAACGATTTGAGGATTTCGGCGCAGATTTGCAGCACAAGATGCGCGCCGGGTTTCTGGAACTCGCCCAGCAGTTTTCCGACCGCATCCGCGTCATCGACGGAACGCGTGACATCGACACCGTCGCCGCGGATGTTCTGAGGATCGCCCGCGAGGCCGTAGGCGTTGCCAAGTCAGACGCATGAGCACAGATATCGACAACATTCCTGAATCCGACCGGATCGACGGCGCCCCGCACCCGCGCGAAGCCGCTCGACTGATCGGCCAAGACGCGGCCCAGGCGGATTTTCTGGACGCATATACATCCGATCGCTTGCATCACGGGTGGTTGATCACCGGACCGCGCGGCGTGGGGAAGGCGACGCTGGCCTGGCGCATTGCCCGGTTCCTTCTGGCCACCCCGGCGGACGATGGCGGCATGTTTGCAGCCCCTGCCCCCACCAGCCTTGATATCCCCGACGATCACCCGGTCGCGCGGCGCATCCGGGTGCTGTCGGACCCCGGCCTGTTTCTTTTGCGCCGCCCTTGGGACGAAAAAAACAAGCGCCTGAAAAGCGACATCACCGTGGACGAGGTGCGCAAACTCAAGCATTTCTTCGCCATGTCATCGGCCGGGGGCGGGCGTCGCGTGGTGATCGTCGATGCGGCAGACGAAATGAACACATCGGCGGCCAATGCGCTCTTGAAGCTGTTGGAAGAGCCACCGATAGGGGCGGTTTTGATGCTGATCAGCCATCAACCCTCTCGCCTGCTGCCGACGATCCGTTCGCGGTGTCGCGAATTGCGGCTTGCCCCCTTGTCCCCCAGCGATCTGGCTCAGGTGATGGCGGAACTGGATGAAACCCCATCAGCCGAGGACACGATGCGACTGGGAGAACTGGCAGCGGGGTCAGCGGGGGATGCGCTTCGGCTTCGGCATCTTGATGGTCTGGCGATCTATGCTGCTCTGATTGACATCTTTTCGGCAGGGCGAGAATTTGACCGACCGCGCGCCCTTCGATTGGCAAACAGCGCCGTGGGCAAGGCCAATGCCGAAAAGTTCGAATTGATCTTGCGCCTGTTTGATCTTTTTCTGGCCCGATTGGCTCGTCACGGGGCCGGCTTTGCACCGTCCACCGAGGCCGCACCGGGTGAGGCCGCCTGCCTGGCACGCCTTTCCCCCGGTCCGGATGCGGCCCGTGCTTGGGCGAGCTTGCAGCAAGAGTTGTCGGCGCGCGCGGTACATGGGCGGGCTGTTAACCTTGACCCCGCCGCGCTCATCCTTGATATGGTTTTCAGGATCAACGACACGGCGGCGCGCCAAGCCGCCTGAGGCAAGGACGCCACCGATGAGCACGCCCCAGATTACCGACAGTCATTGCCATCTTGATTTTCCGGATTTCGACGGCGAGTTGGATCAGGTCATCGCCCGTGCCGCCGAGTCGGGTGTAACCCGGATGGTGACGATCTGCACGAAGATGGCCAATCTTGACCAAGTCCGCACCATTGCCGAAGCCCATGACCCCGTGTTCTTCGCCGCCGCCACCCATCCGATGAGCGTGGCCCGCGAACCGATGGTCACGGTCGATCAACTGGTCGCGCTTGCTGACCATCCGAAATTTGTCGGCATCGGCGAAAGCGGGCTGGATTATCACTATACGGTTGACAGCCGTGACGCCCAGATCAAAAGCCTGCGCATCCACATCGAAGCTGCGCGCCAGACAGGTCTGCCCCTGATCATCCATTCGCGCGATGCGGATGAGGATATGATGCGCATTCTGACCGAAGAACATCGGAACGGTGCCTATAGCTGCGTCATGCACTGCTTCAGTTCCGGGATCGAGCTTGCGAAAGCTGCGCTGGGTCTTGGCTTCTATCTGTCGATGTCCGGCATCGCCGCTTTTCCTCGCAGTCAAGAGTTGCGCGACATTTTCGCAACCGCTCCGGTTGACCGCATTCTGGTCGAAACCGACGCGCCCTATCTTGCACCGCCGCCGCACCGCGGTCGGCGCAACGAACCGGCCTATACCGCCCATACCGCCAAGGTCGGGGCTGATATATTTGGCCTGCCCTACGAAGCGTTCGCCGCGCAAACGCAAGCCAATTTCGACCGGCTGTTTGTAAAGGTCGCCGCCTATCAGGCGGATGCGTGATGGCGAAGATCGACTTCACCATTCTCGGGTGTGGTTCGTCCGGGGGGGTGCCCCGGCTGGGCGGTCATTGGGGCGATTGCGACCCTGACAATCCCAAGAACACCCGCACCCGCTGTTCAGCCCTAGTGACCCGCACCGGTGAAGATGGTGGCGTCACCCGCGTCCTGATCGACACCTCACCCGATATGCGCCACCAGCTTTTGGCGGCAGGGGTTGGCACGCTGGACGGGGTTGTGTTCACCCACAGCCACGCGGACCACACCCATGGCATTGATGACCTGCGCATGGTGGTCTTCAACATGAAACAGCGTCTGCCTGTGTGGGCGGATGGCCCGACGCAAGAAGCCCTGCTGGCCCGGTTCAGTTATGCGTTTGTGCAGCCCGAAGGGTCCAGCTATCCACCGATCCTCGATCTGCACTCGATCACAGTTGGCAAAGGCGATGTGGTCATCGGTGGCGCGGGCGGCGATATCCGAATGACGCCCTTCGAAGTGCGCCACGGCATGATGGATTCACTGGGATTTCGCATCGGGGGGTTGGTCTATCTGCCGGATGTGAACGAAATTCCTGATGACGTGCTGCCCCTGCTTGAAGATCTGGATGTGTTCGTGCTGGATGCGCTGCGCCGATCGCCGCATCCCACGCATTTTCATCTGGATGAAGCGCTTGAATGGATCGACCGCGTCGGTGCAAAACAAGGTGTCCTGACCAATATGCATATCGATCTTGACCATGCCGCGGTCAATGCTGAAACCCCGCCTCATATCACCCCGGCCTATGACGGAATGACCATCAACGTTCGGGTTGAATGAGCACGCTTGTCAATATTGTCCTGCCGGTCTTCCTGGTGATCGGGTTTGGCTATTTTGTGCGTTGGCGGCGGATACTCGACGACGGGGCAGTTGATGGTTTGATGCGCTTTGCGCAATCTGTTGCGATCCCTTGCCTTCTGTTTCTGGCGATTGCCCGGCTGGACCTGAGCGCCGAGTTTGATCTGGCGTTGCTCAGCAGTTTCTATACGGGTGCCGTGTCGGGGTTCTTTGCGGGCCTGTTGGGCGCGCGGCTGTTGTTTGGACGTCCATGGCCAGATGCGGTGGCGTTTGGTTTCGTGACATTGTTTTCAAACTCACTCCTCCTTGGCTTGGTAATCACTGAACGCGCGTTCGGGCCAGACGCGCTGGCCGGCAACTACGCCATTATCTCGATCCACGCACCGATCTGCTATGGTATCGGGATTTCGGCGATGGAGATCGCCCGCGCCCAAGGCGCCGGACCGCGAGAAACCATTCGTCAGATCGTGCGGGCAATGACTCGCAACATACTTGTGCTGGCGATTGCCGCTGGTTTTGTGGTGAACCTTCTTCAAGTTCCGATGCCCGTTGTGCTGGATGATGCCCTGAGCCTGATTGGTCGTGCAGCTTTGCCGACCGCCCTCTTTGCGCTTGGCGGTGTTCTTTATCGTTACCGGCCCGAAGGGGACCTGCGGATCGTCAGCTATCTCTGCCTGATTTCGCTTGTCGTGCATCCCGCGATTACTTGGGGTCTGGGCCGCGCACTCGGCCTGAACGTGGATCAGTTCCGATCGGCGATCATAACGGCGGCATCTGCGCCGGGTATCAATGCCTATATCTTCGCCAATCTCTATGGCGTGGGCAAACGCGTGGCGGCGACCACCGTATTGGTGGCGACCGGATTGTCGGTGCTGACAGTCTGGGCCTGGTTGGCGTTATTGGCTGCCGCGGGGTTCTGAGGTCGGGCTGCGCCATGCGCATCCCGAACACGTTACAGTATCAATCAGGCGATCCACGATCTCGTAACATATCCTCTTGCTCCGAATCGTCGTCACTCGTATTATCGACCACACGGTCAGCTTTAGTTGAGCGTGCTTTCGGGTCAGGGAGGACCACATGGACGCATTGATTTGCGACGCCGTTCGCACCCCCATCGGGCGCTACGGTGGTGCTTTGTCGCAAGTGCGGGCCGATGATCTGGCCGCGCTGCCCATCGCGGCCCTGTTGGAACGCAACCCTGATGTGAACTGGGCAACCGTGGACGACGTGATCTTCGGATCGGCAAACCAGGCGGGGGAAGACAACCGCAACGTGGCGCGCATGGCGGCCCTTTTGGCGGGACTTCCAGTTGACGTTCCCGGCACGACGATCAACCGCCTGTGTGCTTCGGGCATGGATGCGGTCGGTATGGCCGCACGCGGGATCAGGGCGGGCGACTATGAACTGTGCATCGCCGGCGGCGTTGAAAGCATGAGCCGCGCACCCTTCGTGATGCCGAAGGCCACATCGGCCTTCACCCGCGCCAACGCAGTTTATGACACCACCATCGGCTGGCGTTTCGTGAACCCGAAGATGGACAAGATGCACGGCACCCATTCAATGCCGCAAACGGCTGACAATGTGGCTGAAGACTATGCTGTAAGCCGCGAGGATCAGGATATTTTTGCCGCGCGCAGCCAAGCCCGTTGGGCGGCCGCACACAAGGCTGGAACCTTCGCTGATGAAATCATTCCCGTAACAATCCCGCAGCGCAAGGGCGACCCCGTCGTGGTCGATACAGACGAACACCCGCGACCCGGCACAACTGCCGAAAAGCTGTCGCAGTTAAGCGGCGTGAATGGCCCAGACCTGACGGTGACGGCGGGCAATGCCTCGGGCGTGAATGATGGCGCGGCGGCGATGTTGATCGCATCGGAAGCTGCCGCTGCAACGAACAATCTGACCCCGATGGCGCGCGTTGTCGGAATGGCTGCTGCCGGTGTCGCTCCACGCGTGATGGGTATCGGCCCTGTGCCCGCCTGCCGCAAGGTGTTGGCGAAAGCAGGGCTCACCATCGACGAGATGGATGTGATAGAATTGAACGAAGCCTTCGCAGCCCAAGGTCTTGCCACCTTGCGCGAATTGGGCGTTGCGGATGATGACCCGCGCGTGAACCCCAACGGTGGTGCCATCGCACTTGGCCACCCGCTTGGCATGTCTGGTGCGCGCCTCGTCCTGACAGCCGCTTACCAACTGAAACGCACAAGCGGGCGCTATGCGCTGTGCACCATGTGCGTGGGCGTGGGCCAAGGTGTCGCCCTTATTCTGGAAAGGATCTGACGATGTATGCTCAATTGGTGAAAACCGCAGGCACAGGCGTGAAGAGCCGCGCGGAAATGTCTGACGAAGAACGGAACTTTCAGGATCGCGTTGACCGGGATGAGAAGATCGAACCAAAGGATTGGATGCCGGATGACTACCGCGCGACGCTGATCCGCCAAATCGGACAGCATGCCCATTCCGAGATCGTCGGTCAGCTGCCCGAAGGCAACTGGATCACCCGCGCACCGACCCTGGAGCGCAAAGCCATCCTTCTGGCGAAAGTGCAGGACGAGGCTGGGCATGGCCTGTATCTTTACTGCGCGGCTGAAACACTGGGGGTCACACGTGACGAACTGACCCAGGAGCTTTTGTCAGGCCGCATGAAATATTCCTCGATCTTCAACTACCCCACCTTGAACTGGGCTGATATTGGTGCGGTGGGCTGGTTGGTGGATGGTGCTGCGATCATGAACCAGGTGCCGCTGCAACGCACATCCTATGGCCCTTATTCACGTGCTATGATCCGCATTTGCAAGGAAGAAAGTTTCCACCAACGCCAAGGCTACGACATCATGATGAAGATGGCGCAAGGCACCGAAGCCCAGCGCCGTATGGCGCAGGACGCGCTGAACCGCTTCTGGTATCCGTCCCTGATGATGTTCGGCCCGTCCGACAAGGACAGCGTGCATTCAACGCAATCGCTGGCATGGAAAATCAAGATCGACACCAATGACGAGTTGCGTCAGCGTTTTGTCGATCAGACCGTTCCGCAGGCAAATTACCTTGGCCTGACAATCCCGGACGAAAACCTGAAATGGAACGAGGAACGCGGCGCGCACGATTTTTCGGAACCCGACTGGACCGAGTTTTTCAACGTCATCAAGGGCAAAGGCCCCTGCAATGTTGAACGGATGGAGGCCCGCGTCAAAGCTTGGGAAGACGGTGCATGGGTGCGCGACGGGCTGATGGCCCACGCCCGCAAGAAAACCGCTGCCCGAACAGCTGCTGAATAAGGAAAGATCAGATGTCCAAAGAATGGCCCCTCTGGGAAGTATTCATCCGTGGTCAACACGGGCTGAGCCACCGTCACGTGGGCAGTCTGCACGCCCCGGACGAAGAAATGGCAATCAGGAACGCGCGCGACGTCTATACCCGCCGCAACGAAGGCGTGTCGATCTGGGTGGTCGAGGCGCGCCACATCGCGGCCTCTAGCCCCGAAGAAAAAGGCCCGCTTTACGAGCCGTCGAACGCGAAAGTTTACCGCCACCCGACCTTCTTCGACATCCCAGATGACGTGGGGCATATGTAATGGAAGACCAGAACGCTCGCTTCGAATTTCTGCTCAGGATGGGTGACAACAGCCTGATCCTTGGCCACCGGATCAGCGAATGGTGCGGCCATGCGCCCGTGCTGGAAGAAGATATTGCGCTGGCCAACACCGCACTGGATCTGATCGGCCAGACGCAGATGTGGCTGGAGCTTGCCGGCGAGGTTGAAGGCAAGGGGCGCTCGGCCGATGATCTCGCTTTTTTGCGCGACGCCTGGGACTTCCGCAATGTTCTGTTGGTTGAACTGCCGAACGGAGACTTCGGCCAGACCTTGTTGCGCCAATTTCTTTATGATGCGTGGTCGTCGATCACGCTGGGGCGTCTGACGGCAAGCGCGGATGCACGTGTCGCTGAAATTGCGGCGAAAGCCGCGAAAGAGGTCGCCTATCACGTCGAACGGTCGGGCGACACGGTGGTTGGCCTTGGTGACGGCACCGAGGAAAGCCATGCCCGGATGCAGGCTGCGCTGGATTACCTCTGGCCCTATGTGGGCGAGATGTTTGACGGTGACGACGTGGATGCGGCCATGGTCGACGCGGGCATTGCCCCCGACCCCGCATCCTTGCGCACCGAGTATGACGTGTTTGTCAGCAAGGTCTTGACCCATGCCACGCTGACCATCCCCACGGATGTGTTCCACCACAAAGGCGGACGCACAGGCTACATGCACACCGAGCATCTGGGGCACCTGTTGACCAGCATGCAATGGCTGCAACGTGCTTATCCAGGTGCGACCTGGTAATGGGACAGCCGTCGGTTGATACGATCTGGGACTGGCTGGACCAAGTGCCTGATCCCGAGATTCCCGTGATCTCACTGGTCGATCTAGGCATCATTCGGGACGTCAAGTGGGAGGGCGACGTGCTGAACATCGCTGTCACTCCGACTTACTCCGGCTGTCCGGCAACCACGATCATCAACCTCGATATCGAAACCGCCCTGCGCGCACACGGGATCGAAAAGTTGGCATTGCATAAACAATTGTCCCCTCCGTGGACCACCGACTGGCTGACCGACAAGGGTAAGGCGGCGCTTGAGAAATTCGGCATCGCCCCCCCGTCCGTCAAAGGCGAACCTGATCGCTGCCCCAACTGCGGCGGCCACGATCTGGAACGCACAAGCCAGTTCGGTTCGACCCCCTGCAAGGCGCTGTGGCGATGCCGCGACTGCCTGGAACCATTCGATTATTTCAAGTGCATCTGACTGCATCGAGGAGACCCAACATGGCGCGCTTCCACAGCCTGACCGTGACCGACATCCAGAAAACCATCCGCGACGCGGTAGTGGTGACGCTGACCCCGGACGATCCTGAGGCCTTCAACTATACCCAAGGGCAATACCTGACCTTTCGCCGCGACTTCGACGGGCAGGAATTGCGCCGGTCCTATTCGATCTGTTCAGGGCTGGACGATGGCAAGCTGCAAGTTGGCATCAAGCGGGTCGATGGCGGCGCGTTCTCAACCTGGGCGAACGAGGACTTGAAGCCGGGCGACACCGTTGAGGCCATGTCCCCCATGGGCAATTTCTTTGTGTCTTTGGCACCCGATCAGGACCGTCATTATCTGGGTTTTGCAGGCGGGTCAGGCATCACACCGGTGCTGTCGATCATCAGGACGACACTTTCCCGCGAACCGAATGCCCAGTTCACGCTGGTCTATGCCAACAAGGCGATCACCACCATCATGTTCCGCGAAGAACTGGAAGACCTCAAGAACCGCTATATGGGGCGCTTCAACGTGATCCATATTCTTGAAAGCGACGCACAGGACATTGACCTGTTCACCGGGCTGGTGGACGAAGCGAAATGCGCGCAGTTGTTCAAGCATTGGATCGACATCAGGGCCGTCGACACGGCCTTCATCTGCGGTCCCGAACCGATGATGTTGGGCATCGCCCGCGCACTTCGCGACCACGGGCTGGATGACGCGCAGATCAAATTCGAGCTGTTCGCCTCTGGCCAACCCGGTCGGGCGGCCAGGAAGGCTGCCAGCAAGACCGCCGTCAAAGGCGACGGGATCGAAGCGGTGATTGCCTTGGATGGCTCCAGTCGGACCTTCACGATGGACTCCGAAACCTCGATCCTTGACGCGGCCTTGGCCAACGACATCGACGCACCTTATGCTTGCAAGGCCGGGGTCTGTTCGACCTGTCGCTGCAAGGTCATCGAAGGCGAGGTCGAAATGCTGACCAACCACGCTCTTGAAGATTACGAGGTCGAGAAGGGCTATGTCCTGTCCTGCCAATCCTACGCCAAATCGGCGCGCGTCGTCATCGACTACGACCAGTAACCCCCAATGGAACGGAGACCGCTATGTCTGAGATGAGCATCACCGATTATCTGGCCCAAGGGGGCGTATTGACCGCACCGGGCAACGTGCCCGCGCGCTATCGGGCCGAACTTATGCGCCTGATGGCCACCTTCGTGGACAGCGCGCTGGCGGGGGCAGCGGGCTTTGCCGATATCGTCAATCAAGGACCCGGCATCAAGGAACGCATCGCAGCCTCAAAAATCGTGCTGGAAAAGACCGACAATGCCGACAAGGTGCTGTCGATCATGGGCGAATTTGGCGCTGATACTGCCCGCTATGCCAACCACCACCCTTGGACGGATCGCTTGGCCCGCGACGCCGACATCGGCACCTCGCGCACGGATACGGACATGCGGCTGGCTGTCTTCAACTACCCGCTGGAAGGCTGGTCGGATGCAGTGGTGATGAACCTTCTGATGGGGCTGGCCGTCGGTGTGCAAATGGGTGAATTCAAGCGGGTGTCCTATGCGCCGTTGGCTGATGTTTTCCGCGCCATCGCCCCCATCGAGGCGCGCCACGCTGAATTGGCCGCCGAAGGAATTGCCCGACTGATCGAGAGCGGCACCGACATCGCGACACTGCAAGCGAGCGTCGATTACTGGTGGCCCCGTGTGGCGGCCAGTTTCGGCAAGGACATCTCGACCCGCGCGACGCAATTGCAGGCTTTTGGATTGCGCAATTCGACCAATGCAGAACTGCGCGAAGAATGGGAAGCAACAGCCGCGACAGAGCTTTCAAAACTTGGCCTAAGCGCGCCCTGAGCCGCCCGCCCCTGACATTTCCGACGAAGGACAGAGCATGACCCTGATGAAAGTCTCCAGCTTCGCGGCTGGCAAATGGATTGCCCCCGGCACCAATGCGCGCCCGATCGCCTCGGCCATCACCGGCGCGAAAATCGCCGAGGCCGGTGGGGCGGATATCAACAAGCAGGCGATGCTGGATTATGGGCGCAATGTGGGTGGCCCGGCCCTGCGTGCAATGGGATTTCACGACCGCGCCAAGATGTTAAAAGCGCTGGCCGCCCATCTGGGCGAGCACAAGCAGGCGCTTTATGACCTGAGCTTCGACACCGGCGCGACGCAGTCCGATCACATGATCGACATTGATGGCGGCGTCGGCACGATGTTTGTGTTCGCCTCCAAGGGCCGTCGCGAAATGCCGGACGGCCAGATCTATCTGGACGGCGAGATCGAACAACTTAGCCGCAATGGCACCTTCCTTGGCATGCACATTGCAACGCCTCTGCAAGGCGTGGCCGTGCACATCAACGCGTTCAATTTTCCGGTCTGGGGGATGCTTGAAAAACTCGCCCCGACCCTGTTGGCGGGCGTGCCTGCCATCGTGAAGCCTGCGACCTCGACGTGCTACGTAACCGAAGCCGCCGTGCGCATCATACTGGACAGTGGCATTCTGCCCGATGGCGCGTTGCAGTTGATTTCCGGTGGCACGGGCGATTTGCTGGATCGGCTTGGCCCGCAAGATATCGTCAGCTTCACCGGCTCGGCGAAAACTGCCAGCATGTTGCGATCAAACCCGAATATCCTGAAGAACTCTGTGCGGTTCGTGGCAGAGCAAGACAGCTTGAACGCCTCGATCCTTGGCCCGGATGTCACGCCGGACACCCCGGAATTTGACCTTTTCATCAAAGAGGTGCACCGCGAGATGACCACGAAGGCGGGTCAGAAATGCACTGCCATCCGCCGGATCATTGCCCCCGGCGCACAGGTTCAAAACGTAATCGAAGCGTTGTCGGCCCGGTTGGACAAGACCGTGATCGGCGACCCCCGCGATGAAACGACCCGCATGGGCGCGCTGGTCTCGGCTGGACAAAAAACCGACGTGTTGGAAAAAGCCGCGGCCATCGGATCAGAGTGCAAACTGGTCTATGGCGACCCGGACGACAATAACTTTGCGGGCGATGTGGATGCAAGCGCCTTCGTCAAGCCGATGCTGTTCCACTGCGAAGCCCCCGACACCGCGACGGTGGTGCACGAGACCGAAGCGTTCGGCCCTGTCTCGACCATCATGGGCTATCGGGATATTGCCCATGCCATCGCACTTGCCAACAGGGGCGAAGGATCGCTCGTGGCTTCGGTCATCACAGCCTCCGGCGACGTGGCGCGCGATGTGGCGATGGGTGCAGGCGCGTTCCACGGACGCCTTTATTTCAACAATGCGACCTCGATGAAGGAAAGCACCGGCCACGGCTCTCCCCTGCCCCATATGGTCCACGGCGGTCCCGGCCGCGCGGGCGGCGGCGAGGAAATGGGCGGCGTGCGTGGCGTTCTGCATTACATGCAACGCACCGCCATTCAGGGCAGCCCCGACATCCTGACCGCCATTGGCGGCAAATGGGTGCCCGGCGCGACCGAAATCAAAGGCCCCGCCCACCCCTTCACCCGCACGTTCGGCGCGCTTTCGATCGGAGAGACGTTACATTCCAAGTCGCGCGAAATCTCGACCGATGACATCGAGCATTTCGCGCACTTCACCGGCGACACCTTCTATGCCCATATGGACAGCGACGCGGCGAAGCGGAACCCGTTTTTCCCGGATCGCGTAGCGCATGGCTATCTGCTCCTGAGTTTTGCAGCGGGTCTGTTCGTCGAACCCAACGAAGGCCCGGTTCTGGCCAACACGGGGCTGGACAACCTGCGCTTCATGAAACCGGTCGAGGCGGGCGACAGCATCAAGGTGCGGCTGACGGTCAAGGCCAAGACCCGTCGCACGGATAAGTATGGCGAAGTGCGCTGGCACGTCACGCTTACCAATCAGAATGACGAGTTGGTGGCGGAATACGAACTTCTGACCATGAACGCCTATTGACGCCCCATGGACCCGCCCACGATCCCTGATGATGTCCAAAGCGTCCTGTCCCATATCCGGGGCGATGGAGACTTACGCGTCTGGTCAGTGATCGTGTCCATTATGGGGGACATGGCACGTGGTCCCGGTGACGTTGTTTCCGGCACCACATTGGGCGTGTTGATGGGTGCGCTCGGCATTCGGCCAGAGGCGACACGGGTCGCACTTCACCGGCTGAGGAAAGATGGCTGGATCACCAGCCAGCGCGCTGGTCGCGGATCGCTTTATTCGCTGACAGACCACGGGCGCACGCAGACCAATGCTGTCGCTGACCGGATATATGGGCCCGGTCTGCCCGGTCCTGTCCAGTTGCACATGGCAGTGTCGCTGCTGGCACCAGACCGACAGGGCTGCGAACAAGCGCTGATGGCGCAAGGGTTTACGGAACTCACGCCGGGTGTCTTTCTTGGCCCCAACCATCCGATCAACACTGAGGGGTTGGTGCTTTTTTCAGACAGCGCCCCCACTCTGCCCGACAATATCCTCCAACTGTTGCTACCAGACGCTGTTCGAATGGAAGCGCGTTGCCTTGCAAAAGCTTTGGATGGTGCGCGAAATCTGGTTCACGCCGATCTGGCACCTCTTTCACGCGCTGCGCTGCGTCTTCTTATCCTCCACCGCTGGCGCCGTATCGCCTTGCGTCTGCCCCCCCTGCCACTGACAGCCCTTTGGCCAAATGCGCAATTGCGAACCGAAGTGCAAATGCAGTTGAAAAAGCTCGGCCCAATTGATGTGAACGCTCTGCCTGTTTAGCAAACGCCACGGACTGCACAGTCCAATATTGCCGCCAGATGGGTAAATGGGTTGTGCTGGCATCATTAATTCATTAATTCTCGAATTATGGAAATACTGATTCCCCATCGCTTATCCACTCTCGGCCATCCTCAGCGACTGGCCGTATTCCGGCTTCTCATGCGTCGCTATCCCGACCGGGTTCCGGCGACCGAAATCGCACAATCGCTCGATCTGAAACCGAACACGCTGTCGGCCTATGTCAACGCGCTCATGCAGGCCGGTCTGGTCACGCAAACACGCGTTGGCACCTCGCTGCGCTATGCTGTCGATACCGAGGCTGTACGCGAGACCTTCGATTATCTGCTGCTGGATTGTTGCCGTGGCCGCCCGGATATCTGCTTGCCCGACCGTGATCCCGACCGCCAACGGGAACCTGCTGTCGCTGACCGCAAATACAACGTCCTGTTCATCTGCACCGGCAATTCCGCCCGTTCGGTCTTTGCCGAAACGATACTGACTTCGTTGGCTGGTGATCGCTTTGTCGCTTACTCCGCAGGCACTGCGCCGCGCTCTGACCTGAACCCGTTTGCAATCGCCCTCCTGAAGCAGAAAGGGCACGACGTGTCCAAGCTCAGGTCCAAGAATATCGCCGAATTCCAGACTGGCGATGCGCCGACATTCGACTTCGTGTTCACGGTTTGTGATCAGGCCGCAAACGAAGACTGCCCAGCCTGGTCAGGTCAGCCCGTCAGCGGCCATTGGGGGATGCCTGATCCGGTAAAGACAGCAGGGTCCGACGCCGAAAAAAAACTGGCCTTTCAACAGGCTTATGGCGCGCTATACAACCGGATTACGGCCTTCGCCGCGCTGCCGATGGCGTCTTTGGACCGGATTTCGTTGCAAAAGGCCGTCGATGACCTCGGACACATGGATTAAGGAATCACAGAATGACCGTATATGCGTTGAATGGGCTTGGCCGGATCGGCAAGCTGGCGCTCAGACCGCTTCTTGAACGAGGTGCGGAAATCGCTTGGATCAACGATGCGATCGGCGACCCCGAAATGCACGCACATTTGCTTGAATTCGATACAGTGCATGGCCGTTGGCAGGCCGAGTTTTCCCATGATGCGGACAGTGTCACCATTGACGGGCTGCGACTGCCATTCATCGGAACGCGCAATATTGCCGAACTGCCCCTTGATGGTGTCGATGTCGTGATTGACTGCACCGGGGCTTTCAAAACGCACTCAAAACTCACACCGTTCTTTGAAGCGGGCGTGAAGAAGGTGGTGGTGTCGGCCCCGGTCAAGGACGCCGACGCCGCGAACATCGTCTATGGCGTAAACGAACAGACATATGACCCTGACCGCCACCGCATCGTGACGGCGGCAAGTTGCACCACGAATTGTCTGGCGCCGGTCGTAAAGGTCATCCATGAAAACCTGCGCATCAAACATGGGTCAATCACAACGATCCATGATGTGACCAACACGCAAACCATCGTGGACCGACCTGCGAAAGATTTGCGGCGGGCAAGGTCAGCGCTGAACTCTCTTATCCCGACCACGACCGGCAGCGCGACGGCAATCACGCTGATCTATCCTGAACTTAAAGGACGTTTGAATGGCCATGCGGTTCGGGTGCCGCTTTTGAACGCCTCGCTTACCGATTGCGTGTTCGAAGTCGAAAGGGCAACCACCGCCGACGAGGTCAACGCGTTGTTCAAAGCGGCGGCAGATGGCCCGCTCAACGGTATTCTGGGCTATGAAGAACGCCCGCTCGTGTCGGCCGACTACACCAATGATGAAAGGTCCGGCATCGTCGACGCCCCTTCAACCATGGTGGTGAATGGCACACAGGTGAAGATCTATGTCTGGTATGACAACGAGATGGGGTATGCCCATCGTTTGGTCGACGTGGCCGTGATGGTTGGGGAATCGGTGTGACCGACGCCCCTTCCCGCCCAGAGGGGTTGTCGGCCTATATCGTGGTCACGGTAGCCTATTGGGCCTTTATGCTCACCGATGGTGCGCTCCGAATGCTGGTGCTTCTGCATTTCCATGGGCTGGGGTTTTCACCCGTGCAATTGGCCTATCTGTTCGTGCTATATGAAATCGCGGGCATGGTTACAAATCTGGGCGCAGGATGGATCGCTGCCCGGTTCGGACTGACTTCGACTCTCTTTGCGGGGCTTGGCCTTCAGGTGCTTGCGCTTTTGGCACTGGCGCTGCTTGATCCAAACTGGGCAATTGGCCTGTCTGTGACATATGTCATGGCGGTTCAGGGTGCGAGCGGAGTCGCCAAGGATCTTGCCAAGATGTCGTCGAAATCAGCGGTCAAACTGCTGGCGCCGGCCAAGGCGGGCGGATTGTTCCGCTGGGTCGCGCTGCTGACCGGTTCAAAAAACATGGTCAAAGGGGTCGGCTTCTTGTTGGGCGCCAGTTTGCTGGCCACCTTTGGGTTCGTCCCGGCCGTGCTCGGCATGGCTGCAATTCTGGCAATCATCCTTGTTGCTGCGCAAACGGCCATGCCACCCGGCCTGCCGAAAGGACGAAAGGGCGCGAAATTTTCCGAAGTATTCTCGAAATCATCAAATGTGAACTGGCTATCTTTGGCGCGGGTCTTTCTGTTTGGCGCACGCGACGTCTGGTTCGTGGTCGGTATCCCCATTTATTTCTACGCGGTGCTGTCAGATGGCAGCGAGCAAGGCAACCGCGCGGCGTTCTTCCTGATCGGCTCGTTCATGGCGCTGTGGACCATCCTCTATGGCGCTGTTCAAACCGCGGCACCCAAACTGCTTCGGGCAACCGAACGCTCCGAGGCATACCTGATCAGCGGCGCACGGCACTGGGCATGGGGGCTTTCGGTTGTTCCAGCTTTCCTGACATTGATGGCCTTTGCCTTTCCACATCCCCAACCGTGGCTGACCGCCATCTTGATTACGGGGCTGCTTCTGTTCGGCGCCATCTTTGCCGTCAATTCATCGCTTCATTCCTATCTGATCCTGACGTTCACCCGGACCGAGCGGGTCACGATGGATGTCGGCTTTTACTACATGGCCAATGCCGCCGGACGCCTGCTGGGAACCGTCTTATCTGGTCTGACCTTTCAGATCGGTGGGCTTGTGATGATGCTGGGCACGGCAACCGTGATGATTTCTTTCTCAGCCATTGCGGTCAGCTTTCTGAAGCCACCGTCCAAGCCGGGGCGTGATTTAGCGCGCACCTGATCCCTGCCAACTCTTGGAAGTTTTTTCCCGGCTTACGCCACTCTTTGCTTTTTCGGAACGGGCTCACGACGTGGGACGACATGCAGACGATGGCCGATTTCCCCGATGGAAATCCCGACTACGAAAGAACCGTTTGGCCTGTTCGCGCGGGTGCATGGCACGCGGCGCAGGCAGCGATTTCGGCGCGTTGTCGGTTTGCTATGTCATGTGCCCCGCAACGTCCCCATCGGATGACCGAGCTTGCCAAACAGGTGCGAGACATCCTCGATCTTCTATGCAATCAGGTGAACGACAATGCCTTCGCGTTGGAGTTGCGCGTGACGCGCATCTCGTTGGCAAATCGGCATCCTGGAACGCGGTGGCGGCAAACCAGACCGCGAGGGCCGCGACGACTGCATCAAACCGCTGCGTGAACTGGGCGGCGTCGAGGCGATCACCATTTGCCGATCTTCCGACGACACATACGCGGTCAGACTGGCCTTGGCGTTGTCAAAGGCAATGATGCGTTCGGGCGTGTTGGTCATAAAGGTATCCCGATCGTTGATTATTCGTGGCCGCGAAGGCCGTCACGCTTTCGCACAGGGGACGCACAGGGGAAGCGCACAGTGGGCAAAGACCATTCCCTTTTAGCCCAGCGCCACGCCCTTGCGCCCGGCCAGATCGACAAAATACTGCCACGCCACGCGGCCAGATCGTGCCCCGCGCGTTGCTTGCCATTCAATCGCTTCTGCCCGCAACGTGTCGTCGTCGATCGACACCCCATAGGCATCGCAATAGCCCCGGATCATGGTCAGATATTCATCCTGATCACAGGGATGGAAGCCCAGCCACAAGCCGAACCGGTCCGACAGTGACACCTTCTCTTCGACCGCCTCGGACGGGTTGATTGCCGAGGACCGCTCGTTCTCGATCATGTCGCGCGGCATCAGGTGGCGGCGGTTTGACGTGGCGTAAAACACCACGTTGTCGGGCCGCCCCTCGATCCCGCCATCCAGCACCGCTTTCAGGCTTTTGTAATGCTGGTCGTCATGGCTGAAGCTCAGATCGTCACAAAACAACAGGAACCGATGCGGCGCAATTCGCAGCAGACCCAGCAGGCGACTGATCGAGGGCAGGTCTTCGCGCTGCACCTCGACAATCTTCAACGCCTCGCCTCGGTTCAACACCTCGGCATGAACCGCTTTCACGAGCGAGGATTTCCCCATCCCCCGCGCGCCCCACAGAAGAGCATTGTTGGCGGGTAAACCACGGGCGAATTGCAGCGTATTCTCAAGCAGCGTATCGCGTGAACGATTGACCCCAATCAGAAGTTCAAGGGCAACGCGGTTGACATTGACCACAGGCTCCAGCCGGTCAGGAGACGTATGCCAGACAAACGCGTCAGCCGTCGAGAAATCGGGGACAGACAACGGCGCGGGCGACATTCGCTCCAACGCATTGGCAATGCGGGTCATGGCGTCCGCGTCATTCACTCGCCCTTCTCCACCTGACCCGGAACGTCTTCTTCATCAGCGTCAAACTCGGCCATCATCTCGTCTTCGCTGGCCTCGTCTTCGTCATCTTCGAACCACAGACCCTGCGCGCGCAAATCGGCTTCGCGCTTCTTTTCGACCCGTTTCACCAGTTGGATCGAAACTTCGTAAAGGCCATAGACGACGACAAACAGAATCACCTGCGTGATGACATCGGGGGGTGTCACCAGTGCGGCCAGCACAAGAATGCCAACAACCGCGTATTTGCGCATATCCGCCAGACCTTGCGAACTGACCAATCCCGCCTTGCCCATCAGAGTCAGTAAAACCGGAAGCTGAAAACACAGACCAAAGGCGACGATAAACTTGATCGTTAGACGCAGGTATTCCTGCACCGACCCCTGAAAGTCGATCGAGGCCGCCACATTGGTGTCGCCCACGGTCCCGGCTTGCTGGAAGCCCAGGAAAAAGTCAAAAGCCAAGGGCATGACCACATAAAATGCGAAGGAGGCACCGATAAGGAACATCGCAGGCGAGGCGATCATGAAAGGCAGAAAGGCGTTCTTTTCCGACTTGTACAGTCCCGGCGCCACGAACCGCCACAGCTGATAGCTGATGAACGGAAAAGACAACACCAACCCGCCAAACAACGAGATCGAGATTGCCACGAAGAAACCTTCTTGCAGCTTGATCAGGATCAGCCCGCATTCGTCCTGGCCGCGTTCGGCCATTGTCGTACAGAGCGGTTCGGTCAGGAAATTGAAGATCGGGTTCCACACGGTGAAGCTAATCACCATGGCGACGATGAAAGCCAACGCCGAGCGGATCAGGCGCGTGCGCAGCTCGGTCAGATGCTCGATCAGCGGGGCCGAGCTGTCTTCGATCTCGTCAGTATCGCTCATGCGTCAGATGTGTCCGTGGGTTTGCGCTTCGGGGCGGCCTTTGCTTTGGCTTTGGCTTTGGACGTCGCCGCCGATGTCTTGGCAGGTTTCTTTGCCGCAGGTTTCTTCGCAGCGGTTTTCTTTGCGGCGGGTTTCGACGCGGGTTTCTTGGCGGGGGCTTTTGCTACAGCCGGTTCGCCAACCGTCCGTTCCGAGGGGCGTTTCGACGGAGGTCGCTTGACCTTCAACATCTCGGCCTTGCGGGCCTCGTCAGCCGCTTTGCGATCCGCCGCCGATGTGGCGGTGGTGGTCTGGATTTTGCGTCCGGCAGCATCGCCGGCCTTGTCAGCCACCGATTTCTCGTCGCTGTCCTTTCCGTCCGCCTTCGCATCGGTCTTCTTTTGATCGCGAAGGGACTTGGCAGGATCCCACTTCTCGAACCCGTCTGCCGCCTTGTTCAGCGCATCCAGCCCCATCGCCTTTGGCGACGTGGCGGATTTGAAGGTCTCGGCAATGTCCTTGGCCCCGGCTTCGTCGGCGGCTTCATTCATCGCCTGACTGAATTCCCGGCCCATCTGGCGGGCACGCGCAGTGAAACGACCCAGCGTGCGGAACATGCCCGGCAGGTCCTTGGGACCAACCACAATCAGGGCCACAACCCCGATCACCAGAAGTTCGGAAAACCCGATATCAAACATGGGCAGCGCCCCCTAGCGGTCGGGCTTACGCCTTTTCCTTGTCTTTTTCTTCTTTCGGGGTGACATCCTTGGCGACATCAGCGGCCTGATCTTCGATCTCTTTCTTGCCGTCATCCACGCCCTTTTTGAACGCGGTGATGCCTTTGCCAACTTCTCCCATCAGCGAAGATATCTTGCCGCGGCCAAACAGAACCAGCACCACGATGGCGATCAGCAGAAGGCCCGGAAGGCCGATATTGTTGAGCATATTGTTCTCCCATTCGGAGGGGCGACCCGCCCGTCCACATCAATAACGCCTGCAACATTTATTGCTTCGCGGGCCAAGTTCAAAGCCCCAAAGCGCAAAACTGGCGGGAAAATGATGCGCGAAATGCGCGCAGGCGCGCTTTATCGCCCATCCGCGGCACTTCTGATCGCGCATTTCCAAGACTTGACGCCCGAGCGTTGCCGAAACGGCTATGGGCTGGGCGCGTCCGGTCCCGGCTTGTCGCTGTGTCGAAAGACAAAGCACCTGTCGCGCCGAATCGCAATCCAAAGTGGTGTGCCCGGTTGGGGCAGAAACACCGATGGGACTGAAGCAGTCAGGATGGAACCGTCGCCCTCCATGCGGAAATCCACCAGACTTTCCTTGCCGATGAACCGCGCACGATCCACAAGCGCGCGGGCCCAAACGCCGTGGTCATGGGTCGGGCTTGGCCCTTTGCCACCACGATCAAAGTCGATTTTCAGATGCTGTGGGCGGATCACGATGTCCACCTTGGCACCATCCGGCACGCCTGGGGCGAGAAACTGGCCAAATGCCGTATCGGTCAACGCGCCTTCGACCACTCCGGTAATCACATTCACATCCGAAAAAAACGCCGCCGCATTCAAATCCACCGGGGCGTTGTAAATGTTGTAGGGGGCACCGCTTTGAACGATTTGGCCGTCCCGCATCAATGCGATCTCGTCTGCCATGCGCATGGCTTCTTCCGGTTCGTGCGTCACCAGAAGCACCGCCGCGCCTTCCTCTTTCAGAATACCAAGCGTTTCGTCCCGGATGCCGTCTCGCAGTCGGTTGTCCAGCCCGGAAAACGGCTCGTCCATCAGCATGATCGACGGGCGCGGTGCCAAGGCGCGGGCCAGCGCCACCCGCTGTTGTTCGCCACCCGACAACTCATGCGGGAAGCTGTCTATGAACCGGGCCAGGCCGACTTTTTCAAGCAATTCGCGCACGCGCAGTCGTTTTTCCGTGCGCGAACCTTTCAACCCGAACGCCACGTTGTCTGCGACCGACAGATGTGGGAAAAGCGCAAAATCCTGAAACATAAGGCCAATCTGACGCTTCTCAGGGGGCACGAATACGCCCGCACCGGCGACCTGCTGGCCATCAATCCATACTTCGCCCGATGTCTGCTGATCCACACCTGCGATGATCCTGAGCGTTGTCGACTTCCCGCAGCCGGATGGGCCAAGCAGCCCTGTCACCTGCCCCGCCTGCAAAGACAGGGATACGCCACGCACAACGGGTCGCCCACCGAAATCTCGGCACAGATCGCGGATCTCCAGTCGCGCAGTGGTCAAATTGGCACCATCCATCGTCGCAAGGTCTTTCCTTTGCAGCTCCCGCAAGTGCGGGCTGATACCCGATGAATTCCATCAGGCTTTCAACCGGGCATATCAGCCCATTTTTTGCCCCGCAAGCCCAACGCGGTTTTGTCGCAGATACGACACAGCCCAAGGTCAGACCGTCGCTTTCGGCCTAGCCTTGGCAGGCAAAACCCCGATGCTGGTCAAAACCCCCGAGGTCCTGATGCGTTTTCTGATTTCCTTTGCGCCGCTACTTTTGTCGGTCATTCTGCTGCAACTGAGTTCGGGGGGCGTGGGGCCGCTGGATGCGCTGTCCGGGCTGAAGCTTGGCTTTACAAAGGCAGAGATCGGGATGCTCGGCTCGGCGCATTTTGTCGGTTTTTTCGTCGGCTGCTGGTGGGCACCGCGCCTGATGGGCAGCGTCGGCCACGCCCGCGCGTTTGCCGGGTTTACCGCGATGGGCGCCATTGGGCTGTTGGCGCACATGCTGTGGGTTGATCCCGTGCCTTGGGCGGTCATGCGCATCGCGACGGGGCTCAGCATCGCCGGTGCCTATACGGTGATCGAGGCGTGGATGAATGCGAGCATCACCAATGAAACCCGCGGCCGCGCGATGGGGGGCTATCGCGCGGTTGATCTGGGTGGATCGCTGGCCGCGCAGCTTCTGATCGGCGTGTTGGAGCCTGCGCATTACGTATCCTACAACGTGCTGGCGCTAACCTGTTGCGCCGCGATCCTGCCCTTGGCCCTGACACGCGCACCACAGCCCGAAACCCCCAGCACACCACGTCTGCGTCCAATCCTGGCGTGGACCTGCTCGCCCTTGGCCGTGGCGGGTGTGATCGTGGCGGGTATCACCTCGGCCGCCTTTCGGATGGTTGGCCCCGTTTACGGGCAAGAGGTCGGTCTGGCCACCGGACAACTGGCCTGGTTTCTGGCCAGTTTCGTCCTGGGCGGCGCATTGGCGCAGCTTCCCGTGGGCTGGCTTGCGGACCGATATGACCGGCGCTGGGTGCTGATCTGGTTGTCGGCGGCGGCCATCCTAAGCAGTGGGATAACGGTCATGGCCTCGGACATGGGACAAAGCGTGGCCTTTGTGACGGCAGGGCTGTTCGGCTTCACCACGTTCCCGATCTTCTCGATCTCGGCCGCCCATGCCAACGATTTTGCGACCAGCGAACAAAGGGTCGAGCTGTCGGCGGCGCTGATGTTTTTCTATGCAGTCGGCGCCATTGCCTCGCCCCTGGTGGCGTCTGGCCTGATCGAACGCTTCGGCCCCCCGGCCTTGTTTGCATTTATTGCCGTCGGGCATCTTGGCCTGATCGTGTTTGGTCTGGCCCGCAGCCGCCAACGCCCGACACGCGAGGTGCGGACGCCTTACACCTATACGCCGCGCACGTCGTTCTCGATGGGGCGGATGTTTGGCAAACTGCGCGACCGTAGCTAGTCAAACCGGATGGGTCGTCACGTGGGCCGAAGCTCTGGCATTGCTGAAAGGCTTGGCGTATACGGCCCGCAAACCAACAAGACGACCGCAGAACCGGAGCTCACATGAACCGCGTCCTTATCACCTCGGCGATTCCCTATATTAACGGGATCAAGCACCTCGGCAATCTGGTCGGCTCGCAATTGCCTGCTGACCTTTACGCCCGCTATAACCGTGGTCGGGGCCGCGAAGTCATGTTCATATGCGCCACCGACGAACACGGCACCCCCGCGGAACTGGCCGCCGCAAAGGCGGGCAAACCCGTGGCCGAGTTCTGCGCCGAAATGCACGCCGTTCAGTCCCGGATCGCCGACGGGTTCCGGCTTTCATTCGACAATTTCGGTCGATCTTCGTCCGAGCGGAACCGCAAGCTGACCCAGCATTTCGCTGGCAAGCTGGCAGAGAATGGCTTGATCGAGGAAGTGTCGGAAAAGCAGGTCTATTCCCACGCCGATGGCCGTTTCCTGCCGGATCGGTATATCGAGGGCACCTGCCCCAACTGCGGCTATGACGGCGCGCGTGGCGACCAGTGCGAGAACTGCACCAAACAGCTCGACCCCACCGACCTGATCGAGCCGCGTTCGGCCATTTCCGGGTCGACCGACCTTGAGGTGCGCGAGACCAAGCACCTGTATCTGCGTCAGTCGAAGCTGAAAGATAGGCTGGACGCGTGGATCGACACCAAGACGGATTGGCCTGTTTTGACCACCTCGATCGCCAAGAAATGGCTGCATGACGGCGACGGGCTGCAAGACCGGGGCATCACCCGCGATCTGGACTGGGGCGTGCCGGTGAAAAGGGGCGACGAAGATTGGCCCGGCATGGAAGGCAAGGTGTTCTATGTCTGGTTTGACGCGCCGATCGAATACATCGCCGCCACCGCCGAACTGGCCGACAAGCTGGGCGCAGGCGATGATTTCTGGCAGCGCTGGTGGCGCACCGACAAGGGTGCGGATGACGTGCGTTACGTGCAGTTCATGGGCAAGGACAACGTGCCCTTCCACACATTGAGCTTCCCTGCCACGATCATGGGGTCGGGCGAGCCGTGGAAGCTGGTCGATTATATCAAGTCATTCAACTATCTGAACTATGATGGCGGGCAATTCTCGACCTCCAAGGGACGCGGCGTGTTCATGGATCAGGCGCTGTCGATCTTGCCCGCGGATTACTGGCGTTGGTGGCTCTTGAGCCACGCGCCCGAAAACTCGGACAGTGAATTCACGTGGGAAAACTTCCAGACCAGCGTCAACAAGGATCTGGCCGATGTGCTGGGCAACTTCGTCAGCCGTGTGACCAAGTTCTGTCGCTCGAAGTTTTCGGAAGCCGTGCCGGAAGGTGGCACCTATGGTGATCTGGAAAACGCGTTGATAGCAGACCTGACCGCCAAGACCCGGGCTTATGAAGGCCACATGGAAGCCATCGACGTGCGCAAGGCCGCGCAGGAGCTTCGGGGTATCTGGGTTGCAGGCAACGAATATCTGCAAACTGCCGCGCCCTGGACGACTTTCAAGACCGACCCGGACCAAGCCGCCGCACAGATCCGTCTGGCCCTTAACCTGATCCGGTTCTATGCGGTGCTGTCAGCGCCCTTCATTCCCGATGCCGCGAAAACGATGCTCGAGGCGATGAACTCGGAAGACGACAGCTGGCCCGACGACGTGCCCGCAGCCCTTGGCACACTGCCCGCCGGGCACAGTTTCACGGTACCCGAGAACGTATTCGCCAAGATCACGGACGAGGATCGGGAAAACTGGCAGGACCGGTTCGCAGGCACCCGCGACTGATCGTGCCAACACCCGGCCATGGCAGTCCCGAAAACCACGGTGCCGACATACCTGATGTGGCGGGTGCATGACGGGTTCGCACCACATCTGGATTTTCGCTTTATTTTCCACCCAAACGGGCTATCTTTAACAAAACATAACAATAACCGGATATCCGCACCGGCAAGATGGGCATCAAGGGCACCAAGACAGTGACGATCGCGAAGGGTAAGCCACGGCCAATACGGCTTTCACTTAGTGACAAACGATCCGTTCGCACGCAATTCGGCGCGCTTCCTTATCGTCTGAGAGACGGCAAGGTCGAGGTGCTGCTGATCACAACGCGCGGTTCAGGCCGCTGGATCATTCCGAAAGGCTGGCCGATGGACGGCGAAACGCCCGCCGGATCCGCCGCCAAGGAAGCATTCGAAGAAGCCGGTGTGGAAGGCAAGTTGAGCCATGATGTGCTGGGGTTCTATTCCTATTCGAAATCGCATGACGGCGGACGGTTGCCCTGTGTCGTTGCGGTCTTTCCCTTGAAGGTCAAAAAACAGCACAAATCCTTTCCGGAACAAGGCCAAAGGCGGCGCAAATGGGTGTCGCAGAAGAAAGCCGCGCAACTGGTTTGGGAACCTGAACTGCGCCGTATTCTCCGCGGTTTCGACCCGTCGGGTGCCAAACAAACCCAATAAAACCAGTCGGATCATCTGCCGCGGCTTGCACAGGCCCTGGCGGATCGCCATATATAATCGGCCAGGTAACTTCGGAAGACAAGATGATCCGCTACGCCTTGAAATGCGACCAGAACCACATGTTCGAAAGCTGGTTCCAGAACGCCGCAGCCTATGACGGGTTGCGCGCGGCGGGGCATGTTACCTGCCCGGAGTGCGGATCGGCCAAAGTGGAAAAAAGCCTGATGGCCCCCAAAGTGCGCCCGGCTCGTTCTGTGGCGACCGCGCCGGTTGCCGCCAATCCCGCGACGCCAACCACACTTGCCGCACCCAGTTCCGAAATCGAGGCCGAGATCGCCCGCCTGCGCGCCAGGGTTGAGGCCGAAAGCGAGTATGTTGGCGGATCGTTTGCCCGCGAAGCACGCGCCATGCATTTGGGCGACGCGCCTGAACGTTCGATCTATGGCGAGGCGAAACTGGCCGACGCCAGGGAATTGTTGGAGGATGGCGTGCCAGTGATGCCCTTGCCCTTCACCCCGACACGCAAATCGAACTGAGCCGCACGCACCCTGCCGCACCACGCGCAGTCTTGCGCTTTCCGCCTCCGCGCCCTAAACACGCGCGAACACGGGAAAACGGACGGGATTTGAGGCCAAGATGCCTATTCTGGTGATGAAATTCGGCGGCACCTCGGTCGCTACGCTGGACCGGATCCACCGGGCCTCGAAACGGGTCGCGCGCGAAGTGGCCAATGGCTATGACGTGATCGTCATCGTGTCGGCCATGTCCGGGCGCACGAACGAGCTTGTCGGCTGGGTCGAAGAAACCTCGCCACTGTTTGACGCCCGCGAATATGACGCCGTTGTCAGTTCGGGCGAGAATGTGACCGCCGGTCTGATGGCGCTGCGCTTGCAGGAAATGGATGTGCCCGCCCGCAGCTGGCAAGGTTGGCAAGTGCCGGTCAAAACCTCTGGTGTGCATTCGGCGGCACGAATACAGGACATCCCCAACGACAACATCATGGCGAAGTTTGGCGAAGGCATGCGCGTGGCCGTCGTGGCCGGGTTTCAGGGCATTGCCGATGATGGCCGGATCACCACACTGGGGCGCGGCGGATCGGACACCACCGCCGTGGCCTTCGCCGCCGCCTTTGGGGCCGAACGCTGCGACATTTATACCGACGTGGACGGGGTTTACACCACCGACCCACGCATTTCAGACAAGGCGCGCAAGCTGGACCGCATCGCATTTGAAGAAATGCTGGAGCTTGCCTCGCTGGGCGCAAAAGTTCTGCAAACCCGCTCGGTCGAACTGGCAATGCGCTATAAGGTAAAACTGCGGGTGCTCTCGAGCTTCGAGGAATATGACCCGGAAGCAGGCACGCTGGTCTGCGACGAGGAGGATATCGTGGAAAGTAAAGTTGTTGCAGGCGTCGCCTATCAACGCGACGAAGCGAAAATGACGCTGATCTCGGTGGCGGACCGCCCCGGCATCGCGTCGGCCATTTTCACCCCGCTGGCAGAAGCCGGCGTGAATGTCGACATGATCGTTCAGAACATCTCGGAGGAAGGTCGCACGGATATGACCTTCTCATGCCCCGTCGATCAGGTGGCGCGCGCCGAAAAGGCGATGACGGATGCCAAAGCGCGCGGTGATATCAATTTCCACGACATCGTGGCCGACAAGGATGTAGCCAAGGTCTCGGTCGTCGGCATCGGGATGCGCAGCCACACGGGGATCGCCGCCAAGATGTTCGACGTGCTGTCGAAAGAGGGCATCAACATCAAGGTCATCACCACCTCCGAGATCAAGATCTCGGTGTTGATCGACCGCAAATACATGGAGTTGGCCGTGCAGGCGCTGCACGACGCGTTCGAGCTGGAAAAAGCTTGATCCGGCTCAGGGCCACCTGCGCAACCATCATGGTAAGAACACTTTCAGACACGGCCCGCCACACTTGGCGGGCCATCCTTTTTCGGTGCCGCCGGCTCGCGCGATCCAATCCCCGCACAGACACAAATTGCCGATCCCATTGGCAAATTGCTGAAATGACGGGCAATTGCGCGATATGTCGCCGCCTGCCAGAACCTGGCGCAAAAGAACGCAAGTAGTTTCTGGAAAACATGGCGTGCTACCATTACGGTAGGGGTCGCCCAAGTGGTTCGCGTTTCCGCCCGAATTCGGTTGGATCAATGACGCCCACAGGAACAGGGAACGGTAAGAATGGCAGAAAGCCAGCAAAGTGACAGTCGCAAACTTCTGGTCAAACTGCGCGAAACCCTCGCCTCGGCGTCGCAGGGGCAGGAGCGACTGGACAGAATCACGTCTCTGATTGCCGAGAGCTTGGGCGTCGAAGTGTGTTCAATCTATTTGTTTCGCGACAGCGAAACATTGGAGCTTTGTGCGACAGAGGGCTTGAAAGCCGAAGCGGTTCACCAAACCCGGCTGCGAGTCGGCGAGGGTCTTGTGGGGCGGGTGGCCCGTCGCGGACGCCCGATCAATACAAAAAACGCCCCATCCGAACGCGGGTTCCGCTATATGCCTGAGACCGGAGAAGAAATTTACTCCAGCTTCCTTGGTGTGCCGATCCAGCGTCTGGGTGAAAACCTTGGCGTCCTGGTCATCCAGTCCAAGGATGAACGCGAATATTCGGCGGACGAGCTTTACGGGCTGGAAGTCGTCGCCATGGTGCTGGCCGAAATGACCGAGCTGGGCGCGTTTGTAGGCGAAGGCGAGGCAATGGGAGCCCTGCACCAGCGCGCTACCACTTTCACGGGTGGCGTCGGACAAGAAGGCGCTGCCGAAGGCCATGTCTGGCTGCATGACCCACGCGTCGTCGTGACCAACCCGGTCGCCGATGACCCAGACGCGGAAAAAGAACGTCTGCACGACGGGATCGAGCAATTGCGGGTGTCGGTGGACGAGCTTCTGGCCAACACGCTGACCAAGGACAAAGACCAGATGCAGGTCCTTGAAGCCTATCGGATGTTTGCCAACTCGAAGGGCTGGCAACGCCGGATGGAAGAAGACATTGATCGTGGCCTGTCCGCCGAGGCTGCGGTTGAGAAAGAACAATCCGCCGCCCGTGCCCGAATGAGCCAGGTGCCCGACGCCTATCTGCGTGAACGCCTGCATGATCTGGACGATCTGTCCAACCGGTTGTTGCGGATCCTGACCGGCCAAGGCAAGGAAACCGGCGCGGAAATGCCCGAAAACCCGATCCTGATCGCCACCAATATCGGCCCCGGCGAATTGCTGGAATATGGGCGTGGTCTGCGCGGGATCGTGCTTGAGGAAGGCTCGATTGCCAGCCACGCCGCCATTGTTGCACGCGCGCTGGCTATTCCGTTGATCGTTCAGGCGGGTCGTATATCGACCGAGGCGCTGAACGGCGATCACATCCTTGTGGATGGTGAAAACGGGATCGTCCACCTGCGCCCGGAGGAAACCGTGGTCAATGCGTTTCGCGACAAGATGGCGATGGAAGCCGCGCAGCAGGAACGCTATCGCAGTCTGCGCGACAAACCGGCGATGGGTCTGTGTGGCACCGAAGTGCAATTGCACATGAACGCGGGGCTGATGGCCGATCTTCCGTCGCTTGAAAACTCGGGCGCGGCCGGGGTGGGTCTGTTCCGCACCGAGCTTCAGTTTCTGACCGTTGACCGCGTTCCGCGGCGCGGCGATCTGGCCGCCACCTATGCCCGCGTTCTGGACGCCGCCAAGGGCAAGAGGGTGGTGTTTCGCACGCTGGATATCGGGTCGGACAAGGTGCTGCCTTATATGAACCCGCTGGACGAACCCAACCCCGCACTTGGCTGGCGCGCGATCCGGGTCGGGCTGGACAAGCCCGGCGTCATGCGGATGCAATTGCAGGCGCTGATCCGGGCTGCGGCGGGGCGCAAACTCAGTGTCATGTTTCCCTTCATCGCCCAAACCGATGAATTTCGCGATGCCCGTGAAATGGTGTTGGCCGAGATCGAACGTGAGCGCGCGCTGGGTCATATTCTGCCAGAAAAGACCGAGATCGGGGCGATGCTGGAAACTCCATCCATGGTATTTGCCCCACAGCAGTTCTTTGAAATGGCGGATTTCATCTCGATCGGCGGGAACGATCTGAAGCAGTTCTTCTTCGCAGCTGATCGCGAGAACGAGCGTGTGCGCCGCCGCTATGACACGCTGAACGTTTCATTTCTGAACCTGATCGAAGAAATCGTGACTCGATGCGAGGCGGCCCGCACGCCCCTGAGCTTTTGTGGCGAAGATGCGGGCCGCCCCATCGAAGCGATCTGCTTCGCGGCGTTGGGGGTTCGGCATTTGTCCATGCGCCCTGCGTCAATCGGACCGGTCAAACATCTGATACGGCGCACAAATATCCTTGAACTTCGCGATGTCATCGACGAAGCCCGCCTGTCCGGTGCGCAATCTGTCCGCCCGGCGGTGCTTAAGCGACTGACCCGAAAAAAACCGGCGCAATCCTCGGTCGCTGTCTAGAGGTTGATGAAAATTTTCAGCAGTTATCACTTTGTTCACCAGTTTGGAACAAAACTGGAACAGAACAAGGAGAATCCTCATGCCGATCAGTTTTATCATCACCGGAATTTTCACTGGAACCGCCGCCGCAGCGCTCGCAATCAGCTTTGATATAGGGGCAATCTGGGCGTTCTTGTCATACGCTCTGTCTGGTGCCCTTGCGGTGCTGGGCGCGGCGGTCATCACGTCGGTTCGGCGTAATACATGGCCGCGCAAAATCTGGCATGACAGGCTGAACCGGATGGCCAGTCAATCCGATGGCACCCATCAGGTGGATCTGTTTGCCGCGGTCAAGCGGGATCGACAGGTGCGGATGTAACCCGCGTGACTGATCCAGTGATGCCGTCCCAACTGCCGTCCTGAAGACGATAGGCCAACACGCGATCCGGGTTGGTCGGGGGCGGCATCACCACATTTTCAAGCTTTGAGAATCCAAACCGCGAGTAATACGGCGCATCGCCAACCAACATCACCCGATCCATCCCCAGATCCCGCGCCACCAGAAGGCTTTCACGGATCAGATGCCCGCCCAAGCCTTCGCCCTGACGGGTGGGGTGAACCGCGACGGGACCAAGAAGCAAAGCGTCGTGTGACCCGTTATCGCCGACAATCGAAACGGGCCAAAATCGGATGGCTCCCGCCAATATGCCCGCATCATCGCGCGCGACCAAAGACAGGTGCGCCACAGGTTCAACCCCATCGCGCAAACGATAGGATGACAAGGCTTCGCGTCCTGGCGCAAAGCACAGATCGTAAAGCGCCTCGACCTCCCACCAGTCTTTTTCGGTTTCTGCTGTCAGGTGGTACACCCGCTGCCCCTCGCCTTCTGTCGTTCTTTGCTGCTATCACGGCAACACGCAGAAAAGGAAGGGAGAAGCGGGTGTTCTATGAGCCGAAAGACGGGCACGGGCTGCCCCATAATCCGTTCAACGCGTTAATTGTGCCGCGCCCTATCGCGTGGATATCCACGCGCGGGGTGGATGGGGTTGAGAACCTTGCACCCTATTCCTTTTTCAACGGCGTCGCCTATGACCCGCCCCAGGTGATGTTCGCTTCGACCTCGGGCAAGGGCGACCGCGATCTTGGCAAGGACACGTTGGACAATATCAACACAACCGGTGTGTTTTGCATTCACATGGTCGGCGAAGATCAGACGGACGCGATGAACACCACATCAGGCAGCTATGCGCGCGATGTGGACGAGATTGCATTGGCAGAACTGGAGCGGGTCGAATGCACAACGATCCCCGCCTCGCGCCTACCCGCAGCCCCCGCTGCCCTGGAATGCCGGTTGACCCAGATCACCCGCCTGCCGGGCGATGAGAACCTTGTGTGCTTCGGTGAGGTCACGGGCATTCATCTGCGCGATGACTGCATGGTGGACGGGATGTTTGACATCACGCGGGCCCGCCCCCTGGCGCGGCTGGGCTATCGTGACTACACTGTTGTTACGGACAAATTCACCCTGAACCGTCCGGGTGAATAGACGCAAGCTCACCCGCCTGCTAAACTGATGCCACAACCATGGGGGGTGGCATGAACAATTCGGCCTGATGTCTTCATTTCCGCTTTCAAGGAGGTCACATGCCGTTTTCCATGCCGGACGCCACGCGCGTCTACCCCGTTACACTGCCCGATGGGTCGATCCATGCAGGCACGGTTTTCCTGTCCAATGTCATAGATCAGCCCAATATTGACATAGGCGCGTTCAGCTATGCCTCGGATTTCGATCCGCCGCCGCCCGATGGCTGGGCGACGCGTTTGGCTCCCTATCATTTCCCGAAGTCCGAGGGGCGGTTGAGCATCGGCAAGTTCTGCCAAATCGCCCATGGGGTGCGCTTCATCACCGCCACCGCAAACCATGCCTTTGCCGGGCTGACCAGCTTTCCCTTTGGCATCTTCGCGCTGGACCAGGAACTCATGGCGCAACCAGACAGCCGCGACACAATGATCGGTCACGATGTCTGGTTGGGCTATGGCGCGATTGTCTGCCCCGCCGTCACCATCGGCAATGGTGCCATCATCGGCGCAGGCGCCGTGGTGCGCGCGGATGTTCCGGATTACGCCATTGTCACGGGCAACCCGGCGCACGTGGTCAAGATGCGCCTGTCACCCGATGATATCACGCGGATGAACCGTCTGGCATGGTGGGACTGGCCGGTTGAGCATATCGCCCGCGCGCGCGCGGCGCTGGAGGCGGGCGATGTGGATGGGTTGGAGGCGCTGGCACCTGACGCCTAGTGACTGCCGAGAATACCCGTGCGCACCGAATAATCGGCGGCCACCTCATAGTCGGGGTCATCATCACTGTCGACGATCAGGTGGCCCGCTTTTGTCAGCAACTTGTGACAATCCCGGCTCAGATGGCGCAGTTGAATTTTCTTACCCTCGGCCTCATATTTCAGGGCCACCGCCTCGATCGCTTGCAGAGCGGATTGGTCGACCACGCGCGAGCGGGCGAACTCGATCACCACAAGATCGGGGTCGTTCTTGACGTCAAACAGCTCAATAAATCCGTCGGACGATCCGAAGAACAGGGGGCCTTCCACGTCATAGACCTTGGCGCCGTCTTCTTCGCGCGTCACCGCGTGAATGCGCGCCGCCGCGTTCCACGCATATGCCAGCGCCGAGACGATCACACCGACGACCACAGCGACCGCAAGATCTTCATAAACCGTCACTGCGGTCACCAGCAGGATGACGAACGCGTCGGTCTTGGGCACGCGGCGCAGGATGGTCAGCGAATTCCACGCAAATGTGCCGATCACAACCATGAACATGACGCCAACAAGTGCGGCCAGCGGGATCATCTCGATCCACGAGGACGCCGCAACGATGAACAGCAGCAGGAAAATCGCCGCCGCGATCCCCGCGATCCGGGTGCGCCCGCCAGATTTCACATTGATCATCGACTGCCCGATCATGGCACAACCGCCCATGCCGCCAAAAAAGCCGGTGACGACATTCGCCGTTCCCTGCGCAATACATTCCTGCGAAGCGCCACCACGATGACCAGTCATCTCGCCCACAAGGTTCAGGGTCAGAAGGCTTTCGATCAGACCGATTGCGGCGAGGATCACCGCGTAGGGCAGGATGATCCAAAGCGTCTCAAGCGTGAAGGGGGCCAGCATCGCCGGGGGATAGATCCCCTCGCCCGTGCCAAAAGGGTTGTGAAAGCTGGGCAAACCACCCTTGATTGACGCCAAATCGCCCACGGTGGGCACATTGATCCCAAAGGCGATCACGATGCCCGCGACGATCCCGATCCCCGCCAGAGGAGCGGGAATGACCTTGGTGAGTTTCGGCATACCCCAAATGATCAGCATGGTCAGGCCGACCAGGCCCAACATGCTGTAAAGCCGCAGGCCCGTCAGCCATTGCTCCGGGTTGTCCGGGTTCTTGAACTGCGTCAGCTGCGCCAGGAAAATCACGATCGCCAATCCGTTCACGAAACCCAGCATCACCGGGTGTGGCACCAGCCGGATGAACTTTCCCCAGTGCATGACACCGGCAAAGACCTGCAAGATCCCCATCAGGACGACCGTGGCAAAAAGGTATTCCACCCCGTGCTTGGCCACCAGCGCGACCATCACCACCGCCAGCGCGCCCGTCGCCCCCGAAATCATGCCGGGCCGCCCCCCGATCACCGCGGTGATCAGCCCAACAAGAAACGCCGCATAAAGCCCGACGAGCGGGTGAACGCCAGCCACGAAGGCAAAGGCCACGGCTTCCGGCACAAGGGCCAAAGCCACGGTCAGGCCTGACAAGACCTCGATTTTGATGCGGTTGGGCGTCAGCTCTTCGGATTGCGACAGGCGCAGGTCGGGGCGTTCAATACGGGCGGCATAACGTGCCAAAAGGGCTCGGGGCATCGGGTTACCTCGTTTGGGGAAATCT